>JAPWJY010000006.1 GCA_028283765.1 Parvibaculaceae bacterium
CTCGCCACGGTGAGTTTTGCGTCGCTTCTTTCGTCTTTGGTATTGCGTCTGCGCGTCCGTTGACTGGCGCGGGGGTTTCGGGTGCGAGTTCTGCGGCGGTTGCGGCGGCGCAGGCCGGGGCGCTCAGGGGGCTGTTGCGGGGTTGGCTGCGAACAATTCGCTTGCGCGTGTGACGCGGGCGCTCCAGGCGATGCAGACGTTCCAGCAGTCGCAGCGGAACCTGTCCCTGGGGTCGGCCTCGACGATCCCGCCGGGTCTTGCGGCGGGAGGGCTTCAGGTTGCGGCAGGGGCTGTGCCGGGCTCGTCGCTTTGGCGGGGGGCAGATGCGCCGGTCCAGCAGGGGGGAGCGAACGGGACGCGGGTGGATATCCACCAGACGGCGTCGCAGGCGATCCTGAACTGGGAGACGTTCAACGTCTCGAAGGAGACGACGGTTGTGTTCGACCAGCAGGGGCAGGCGTCGTGGGTGGCGCTGAACCGTGTGCAGGACCCCAGCGGAGCGCCGAGCCGGATACTGGGTCAGATCCGGGCGGACGGCTCGGTCTATCTGATCAACCGCAACGGGGTGGTGTTCGGGGGTTCGTCGCAGGTGAACACCCATGCGCTGGTGGCCTCGAGCGCGGATATCGCGGATGCGCAGTTTCTGGCCAACGGGATTTATGCGTCGCAGTCGGGGGCGAGCTATGTGGCGGGCTTCACCGGCGCGGTGGGGGCGGTGGATGTTGAGGCGGGGGCGCAGATCACGACGAACGCGCCCCAGTCGGTGACGGACGGCGGGGGCTTCGTGCTGCTGATGGGCAGTTCGGTCCATAATGCGGGGACGATCACGACGCCGAAGGGGCAGACGCAGCTTGCGGCGGGCGACGACTTCATCATCCGCCCGGGCTACGGGACGCAGACCAACCAGGCCTCGACGACGCGGGGCAACGAGATCGCGCCGGTTGTCCATGCGGGGAGCGGCTCTGGCAGCGTTACCAATAGCGGCCTGATCTTCGCGCAGCAGGGGGACATCACGCTGGCGGGCCATGCGGTTGAGCAGGGCGGGCTTCTTTTGTCGACGACGTCGGTCAACCAGCGCGGGACGATCCATCTGCTGAATGCGGCCTCGGACGCGACGGGGAGCGTGACGGTGACGGGTGAGGGGGTGAGCGCGGTCCTGCCGGAGCTCGAGAGCCCGGATACGGCGCTCAACAGCCAGCGCGACGCGCTGATCGCGGCATCGGGGTCGAACGGTCTGGCGACGGGCCAGTTCGACAATCTGGGCACGCTGGCGGACCGTCTGGACGAGGGTCGGATCGAGATCGTGACCGGGGGGACGGCCGAGTTCCAGACGGGCTCCCTGACGCAGGCGCAGGGCGGGCAGGTGGCGGTGAGCGCGGGGGCGCGGATCTTCACGCGGAACGGGGCCACCATCGACGTCTCGGGTGTGCGCGGCGTGTCACTGGCGATGGCCTCGAACCAGATCGAGGTGAATATCCAGGGCAATGAGCTGAGGGACAGCCCGGCCAACCGGGATGCGGGCTATCTGCCCAACCAGGACGTGTGGATCGACGCGCGCAACCTCGTGCTGGTGCCGGCCGGGACGGGAGGCTATGCGAGCGACCGCTACTATACGGGCGGGGGTTTGCTGGAGGTGGGCGGCTATCTGTCGAACACGGCGCACACGATCGGGGAGTGGGCGTCGGTGGGGGGCTCGATCACGCTGTCTGCGCCGCAGGTCGTGGCGCAGCAGGGGTCCGTGTTCAACATCTCGGGGGGCTCGCTGGCCTATCAGGGGGGCTATATCCAGACCAGCAACTTCCTCGGGTCCGACGGTCATCTCTACAATGTGGGGGATGCGCCGGCGGACATGCTGTTCTACGGGGTGGGTCAGGGCTTTGTGCGCAGGCATGAGCGCTGGGGCATCACGGAGGTGTGGATGAGCCCGCTGGGGCGGGGTGCGGCGTCGATCGCGTGGCAGGACGGCTATACGGTGGGGCGGGACGCGGGCAGCCTGATCCTGTCGACGCCGACCAGCCTCTTCGAGGGGACGATCGAGGCGGATGTCGTCACGGGGATCGAACAGACGGGAGCGCGGCCCTCGGGCGTCAGCGACGGCTACAGGCTGACGCAGGAGACGGCGCCGCTTCCCGGGACGCTGGCGCTGGGCCAGTACGGGGGCTTTGGCCTGATCGGGGCGCAGCCCACGGATGTGCGGTTCGGGGACATCGCGGCGGTGACGGACGGGCTCGATCTCGCGACCCCCCTCCCGGGGGACCGGAGCGGCACGGCGTGGTTTGATGCGGATACGCTCAACGAGGCGCATCTGGGCGGTCTCAACATCGCGAGCGCGCAGACGATCAGCGTCGATGCGCCGCTGCGGCTCGCCGACGGCGCGCAGGTCACCTTCGCCGCCCCGGACATCACGATCAACGCCGGCCTCACCGCCCACGGCGGCGATGTCACGATGGGCAACCTGATGCATGCGGTGCTGGGTCAGGGGCAGAACGAGCAGTGGTGGGCGCTGAACAACCCGGCGGGCACCTCTCAGGTCACGATCAACGGGACCGTCGATCTGACCGGTCTTTGGGTCAACGGCATCGCCAACCCCGACGATCTCTCCGGCGTTGCCTTCCTCGACGGCGGCAGCCTCACCGTCTCGACCACCGGCGGCATCACGCTGGCCGGCACCGGCGCCATCGACGTCTCCTCGGGCGGCGCCATCCTCGCCAACGGCAAGACCCAGGGCGGAAAGGGCGGTGACGTCAGCCTGATCACGAACGATTATTCTCACCTGCCCGACAGCACCTTCTACAACGCGACGCGCGATGCCAGGCTGGTGCTCGACGGCGCCATCCGCGCCTACGGCTTCAACGGCGGCGGCACCCTCACACTCGGAGCAGGGCAGACCGTCGTCATCGGGGAGGATGCCTCGCTCGCGGGTGTTACACTGGCGGCGAACACGCCGGCCAGCACCAGCCTGATCCTTGATCAGGATTTCGTCATCCCCGCCGGCGGCACAATGCCGTTCGACTATGCCGTCGTGAACAACGCCACGCCCGTCGATGTGCCGCTCCCCACGACGATAACGATAACCATCGTAGCCGGTTCGCCCCTCGTGACCAGTGCCGACTGGGTCGTCCCTGCGGGCATGTATATGTATGCCAATGGCGTCTATAGCCCTGCCGGGGTACGAGTTCCCGCTGGCGCGACGATCAGCTCGATGTCCTCGATTCCAGCCGGGACCATCATCCCGTCTTCCGTGTTCCCGAAGGGTATTCCAGTCCCGGCGACGGTTGTCGCCGCCTACAAGGCAGGCGATATCGTGACAGTGCCGGTCACCCTGCCATCCGGCATGATCGTTCCGGTCGGTGCTGCCTTCGATCAGGCCGTCGCGATCAGGCCCGTGCTTGCGCTTGATCCGGCGCTGTTCCGGTCCGGCTTTACAGACTACGCCATCAGCAGCAATACAGGCATGTCGGTTGGGGGAGATGTCGATCTGGCGCCTGTGGTGCCGGTCTATCGTTTCAATGAGGCGAGTTATGGCGCGCCGGGTGGAACCAGCACGGCTGAGGCCGCCGAACTGTGGTTGCCGCCGATTTATCAGGAGGACCCGGTCAAGGGTCAACTGACCCAGCGCACCGGCGCCGATCTGACGCTCTCGAGCCTCTACGACTTCAACATGCAGGTGGGCGCATCGATCGCCGTCGATCCCGGGCATAATGTCACGATCTATGCCAACCGGCAGACCACCGTCGACGGCGGCATCATCGCACCCGGCGGCAACATTCTCATCACCAGCCTGCAGGATCAGCCGGGCGATAGCCGTTATGGTGGTGGCTATGGCGACTCCACGCTGACGCGCTCCATCTGGATCGGCGACGATGCCGCTCTCGACGCCGCCGCGCAGGCTGTCACGGCGAAGGACTGGAGAGGCAAAAGCTATGGTCTCGTCCCCGATGGCGGTTCGATCACGCTGGGTGGTACCGGCGGGGTCGACGTCGACGGCATTCCAGTGGCGAGCGACGCTTTCATTGTCGTCCGGCCCGGCGCCCTGCTTGATGCCTCGGGCACATCCGCCACGCTCGACGTGATCTCAGGCGCGACGGCGACCCCGACGATGGTCGCCAGCGATGGTGGCGCGATCAACCTTTACTCGGCGGCCGGCATCTATCTCGATGGCAGGTTCCGCGCGGCAGCCGGTGGCACAGGCGCTTCCGGCGGCACGCTTGGAATCGATATTGCAGACCATGTCTATGGGGTGGCCCCGGCCAATGCGGAGGCCGGTTACAATGTCGGCGGTATCCCCGACACCGGTGGTATCCCGGGCGCGATCCAGACGCTCCGCAATATCACCATTGTGCAGGACAGTACGGGCAGCGGACTGGCAGACGATCTGACGCCCGGCGCAGCGGATCAGGCACTGCAATTCGGCAAGGCGGTCATCGGCGTCGACCAGATTCATGATGGCGGCTTCGATTCACTGGCGCTCTATTCTCGCGATCTGTTTGTATTCGATAGCGATGTGAACCTCGCCATGGCCCGGAGCATCACTTTGTCGGGCGGCATTATCAGCGCTTCCCCGGAAAAGCCCGGCATCGCCGTCAATCTGGCGGCGCCCTATGTCAGGTTCGATGGCTGGGATGGTACCAATACTATTACGACCGCCTATTATCCCGGCTTCAACACCTATCGCGGTTCCAGCCTGACAACGGCCGATGACAGCAGCCTCACCGTCTCCGCCGATCTGATCGATCTCTCCGGTGTCCTTTACTTCGGCGCACACGGCCATCAGGGCAATGGCTATATCAGCTATACCGATGCCAACCATTATGTGCTGGATCCCAATGCCAATGATCTTTATCTGACCAGCGGCTCGGATATTGTCGATGCGCCGGGGTTCAACAACATTACGCTGAAAAGCTCAGGTGATGTCCGGTTCGGCAACGGCAGCCTCGTGACAAGCGGTGACCTGACGATCCAGGCGGGACAGATCTATCCGCTCAGCAACGCATTGATGATCGTCACGGCCGGCCAGACACTTGGATTGAGTGCTTATGGCGGCATCGGCAGCGCGACATTCAACCCCGATGCAGTGCTGGCAATTCGCAGCAATGGCGGCGCGATACCCGGGATGCCGGCCTCCGTATTCGGCAAACTGAGTCTCGTCGCGCCCATGATCGATCAGGGGGGCGTGGTGCGCGCGCCGCTCGGCGTTCTCGGGTTTGACAATAATTTCGGACCGACTGTGGGAATGCCGGCGGTCAGCAAGGCCGTTTTCCGCACTGGCAGCCTTACCTCGACGAGCGCGGCCGGATTGATCATGCCGTTTGGCGGGACATCCGACGGTGTCACCTACCAGGGCATCGGGACGCTGAACGATCTGGGTTCATCCGTCATCAACGTCAACGGATTCACACTGCCGGAGACCGGCATGATGATCAATGCAACGTCCGTCGTGGGTGAAGCGGGTGCGGTGCTTGATCTGTCGGGCGGTGGCGATCTGACGGGCACGGGTTTCGTCAGTGGCCGCGGTGGTTCCGTCGATACACTCAAGACGCCGCTCATCAACAGCAATCCGGCCTATGCGAGCGTCAGCGCGGCGGGCAATCAGGTCTATGCGATCATGCCGGGGGCCCCGGCCTACGCGCCGGTCATCGCCACCAACGGCGCGGGGGATCCCGCCATCGGCCGCCAGATCACCATTCCGGCCGGTGTGCCCGGCCTGCCGGCCGGGACCTATACGCTGCTGCCGTCGAGCTACGCGCTGCTGCCCGGCGCTTTCCGGATCGAGCTTGGCCAGACCGGCATCACCGCCATGGCGCCGGTCAACTGGCAAAACGGTTCCTATGCCGCAACAGGCTATCTGGGTATCGCCAATACCGGCATCAAGGATGCGCTGCCGACACAACTGGTCGTGGCACCCGGAGCGGCCGTGCGAACCTATTCGCAATATAACGAGACAAACTACGTCGATTTCGCGACCAGCCAGGCGGCGGTATTCGGTGCGGTAAGGCCGCGTCTGCCTCAGGACGGCGGCGTGCTGGAGTTCAATCTGGGAGCGCCTTCGGATGGTTCCTCCGCATTGTCCTTTGCGGGTACGGCCCGGTTCAATGGCGTGAATGACGGGATCGACGGTACCCTGATTTTTCAATCCTCGGTCTATCCCAACAGCGTTATCGATATTACTGCACCGGGCGCCACACCGGTGGCCGGACACACCTCGATCTCGAGCGATGATATCAATGCGTTCGACGCGACCACGCTGATCATTGGCGGGACCACGACATATTACAGTGGAGACACCTATGGTGGTGGTAGCCGCATTTATTTCACCGGCTATTCCACGGTTAATATCCATGACGGGGCGACACTGCGCGCAGGCCAGGTTTTCCTGACCGGAAGCAGCATCAATGTCGATGGTGGCGCGACCATCGATACGCGCGGTCTTGGCAGCAACGGCATCGATTCGACGCTGGGGTATGCCTATGGCAATACGTCTTCGGAAGTCGCCTCGCCGACGGGCCCCGCGGTGCTGGCGGTTGCCAACGGCTGGTTCAATTTTCTACCGGTGATTGGTACGGGTTCGATCAATGTCGACAGTGGCGCGTCATTTCTGACGGAAGGCAGCATCGTGATGGCTGCCGCCGGATCGCTCACCATGGGCGATGTCGACTTCGGCGCGCGCTATCTGACCGTGACGCAGAACCAGATCAATGCCGGAACAGACGCCGCGCTCGCGGCGGCGCAAACGGCAGGCGTCCTGCCTGCTGGATGGAACCTGACCCAGAGCGTTCTCGACAAGTTGCTGCATCCTTCAGCTACTGCGGGCGTGCCTGCGCTCGAGGAGTTGACTCTGACGGCGGGTGGTGCGGTCAACCTCTTCGGCAGCGTCTTGCTCGATGCGAGAAGCCAGAATCCCGATGAGGCCGTTCAACTGGTTATCAACACCCCGGCGATTTATGGCGCGGGGAATGACGGCGACACGGCGAGCATCACGGCAGATACCTTCGTCTGGAACGGTATCCGCACCGGCAACGGCTCCACCGGAACCGGCGGCGTGCCGTATGGAAGCCGGCCGCCGTCAGCGATCGTACCTGGCGGCGCGGGGACCGGCAGCGGCACCCTTGCCATCGACGCAGGGAAGATCGAATTCGGTTATGATGATCACAGCCGGCCGACCGATGGTGCGACGCTGGACCGGATCGCACTTGGATTCTCTTCGGTCAATCTGAGCGCCGGTACGATTACCGCCAACAGCGACGGCACTCTCTCGGTCGGTGAGAGCCGCGATAGGGACGGCAAGCTCCAGGGTGGCGATCTCACGCTGTCGACGGGGCTTCTGACCGGCGAGAACGGTTCGTCGATGAGTTACACGGCTGGCGGCGCCGTGCGGATCGCGACGCCATCGGGCGCGGCGTCCACCGACACCTCGACCGTCACCGACATGGGCGGCACCGTCGCCTTCTCGGCTGACAGCATCTTCCTCGATACGGCGGTTGCATTGCCTTCCGGTCAGCTTACCCTGAGTGCCTCTCACGATGTTGCTCTGGGTGATAATGCAAAGGTCGACCTTGCGGGTCGTGGCCTCCCCATCTTCGATGTCACCATCTATAGCTGGGGCGGCGACCTTGTGCTGTCGAGCGCCCAGGGGGACATCACGCAGGCTGCAGGCTCCGTCATCGACGTCTCGGCAATCAACAATGATGCGGGCTCGATCACCGCTTCGGCGGTCGATGCGGCCCATGGCCGGGTCTTGCTGGGCGGCACGCTCAAGGGGAGCGCGACCGGAGGCTCCAAGGGCGGGCGCATCGGCATCGCGGCCCAGACCATGGGCGACTTCGCAGCCTTCAACGAAAGCCTTAACACTGCCGGGTTCTTTGGCGCCCGCAGCTTCGATCTCAAGCAGGGTGATCTCGTCATCGGCAATGAGGTGAAGGCGCAGAGCGTCTCGATCTCGCTCGACAATGGCAGCCTGACGGTCAATGGCACCATCGATGCCAGCGGCGCCACGCCCGGCACCATTCAGCTCGGCGCGAAGGGTAACCTGACGCTCGCCTCGACCGCCGTGCTGGATACGCATGGCAATGTTCTGCAGGTTGACAGCTACGGTGCACCGGTCGAGGCGGACAATACCGCTCATGTGGATCTGACAACGACGCAAGGCACGATCACGCTGGTATCGGGTGCCACCATCGACATGACGGCGCCGGATGGCGTCGCCCGCGGCAAGCTTTCGATCAATGCGCCGCGCCTTGGCACGACCGGCGCGAGCGCGACAGGCGCGGATGCCCCCGCCAACGCGACCGGTGGAGATATTGCGATTTCAGCCGCAGGGCCGCTGAACATCCGGGGCGCCGCGAGCATTGCCGTCAACGCCTTTGCGAGTTACGCCAATGCGCCGGTTGACCCTGACGATGCCAATGGCCAGATCATCAATCAGGCCTGGCTCGATCTCGTCGATCAGGACAGCAATGCCTTCATCGATGCCGCTTATGGTGGCAATGCCGCCGGTGGTGTGTTGACGGCGGGGCTTCAGGGCAAGCTCGCAGGCCTGACCGCCTATGGCGGCGCATTCCATCTGCGTCCCGGCGTCGAGGTCCGCAGCGCCACGGCAGACGGCAATCTGACAGTTGCGGGCAATCTTGATCTCTCGGGCTATCGCTATGGCCCCGGCGCCAATCCCGCGATCCGCGGTTCCGGTGAGCCGGGTGTGCTGGCGATCCGCGCGGGCGGCAATCTCGATATCAATGGCAGCATCAATGACGGTTTCGCCCCACCACCCAATTCGCCGGACGATGCGGGCTGGATCGTGACGCAGGCCGGTCTGCATACCGGTTTGCAGACCTCCGATACGACCTTGTCGCAAGGCATCGTGCTGGGCGCGGGGTCGATCTTTCCGGTCGACAGTGTTCTTGGCTACAGCATTCCCATTCTCGGCAGCAGCGTTCTGGCGGCGGGAGCGCCCGCGTCCAAATCCTTCAACCTGCCACAGAATGTGACCCTGCCGGCCGGCTGGGTTCTCGGTGCGGCAATATCGTTGCCTTACTCCTATGCGCCGGGCTCGACCCTTACGACGACAGTGATGTCCCTTTATAAGGATGTCGTGTTGCAGGCGGACTGGTACATCGCACCGGGCTCGCCCGAGGGCAATTATTTCGACAGTCTGGGCGGCATCGATGTGCTGGATTCGAACGGGGTCTATCAATCCTATTATCCCCGTTCCGGCGATACGATTCCCAAGGGCTGGATTCTGCCCGGGGGCGACAATTATACCGGTTTGCCGGCTGGTTTCGTGGTGCCCGCCAATGTCTTTCCCGACGGCATTCCCGCTGGCGTCAAGGTCAATCCCGCCGGGACCACATTGGCATCGAGCGTCACTCTGGCCGCAGGCACCGCAATTCCCGTCGGCTTCACGTTGCCGCAGGATGTCGTGACTGAAACCGGGGCGTCGCTGAAGGCCAATACGACGATCCCGGTACAGATCACGCTTGGATCGAGCGTCACCGTCAATACGCCGTTCACGGCAACCGGCACGATCGTCACGCCCGGCCAGACGTTCAATATAGGTGACATCATTCCGGCGGGCACGACCTTGCCCTATGGGACCACGATCAGCGCTGGCAATACCCTGCCATTCACGGCGCCGATCACGAGCATGATCTGGCCCTCGGGCGATCCGCTGATCTTCACGAGCGGCGTCAAGACGACGAGCGATGTCGATCTGACGGCGGGCAACGTGCTGCCGACGGGATCGACGATCTTCGGCGCCGGCGGCAACGCGGCCACGCTCACCGGCGCTGGGCAAAACTGGGCGGTTGCGCCGATGCTGGCGCCCGGCTCGCAATCATGGTCGATGACGCTGGTTTCAGGTGCCGATCTCTCCGCGGCCAATACGCACATCCTGCAGATGAGCGCCGATCTCGATGGAACAGGCAATCTGACATTGTACGATCCGCATTACATGACTCCGCAACTGACGAAACCGCTGCCGAGCGTCATTCGCACCGGCACCGGCGACCTCGAGATTTTTGCCGGTGGCAATTACGAGCAGCAGTCTCCCTTTGGCGTCTATACGGCGGGCACGGCGATTGCCGAAACAGGTACCGCCGCCAACGACCCATATAATCTGGACCGTGGCACCTTGTCTGACGGGACGATCTTCGGGGCGGCCAACTCGGCTTACGAAGCGGCGCTGAATGACCAGCGCATGTATTACACCGAGCATGGCGGCGACTTCATGCTCGTTGCCCAGGGCGACATAAGCGGCGATCTGATATCTGACTCGAGTACGAATATTGGTGACTGGCTGCTGCGCCAGGGCGGTGCGGAACTTGGACAGGCGACCGCCTGGGGCATCAGCTTCGGCAGCTATGCGGCCGACTCTGCCTATGGCGGGCCATTCATGCGCCTGTCGGCATTTTCCGGCATGGGTGCGCTGGGGGGTGGCGATGTCACGCTGAAAGCGGGCGGCGATATCGGCGACACTGGGCATGGCGTTGTCGTGGCGGTCGGCGGCAGCGGCCGGGTGATGGCTGATGACAGTCTGGTGCAGACCGGTGGCGGTACATTGTCGGTGACGGCGGGTGGCAATATCGGTGGCGG
>JAPWJY010000007.1 GCA_028283765.1 Parvibaculaceae bacterium
TCAAGGTGCGGGGCCCGCTCAATATCGCGCGGCCCGTGCAGGGCTGGCCGGTGATCGTCCAGGCCGGCGCATCGGAGGCCGGACGCCAGCTCGCGGCGGAAACGGCGGAGATGATTTTCGCCGCCGGCGGCAGCCTTGAGGCGGCGCGCTCCTTCTATGCCGACGTGAAGGGGCGGATGAAGGCGCTGGGCCGCAACCCGGACCATCTGAAAGTGCTTCCCGGCGCTTTCGTGGTGGTGGGCGATACGGTGGAGGAGGCGCGCGCCAAGCGGCTGAAGCTCGACAGTCTCGTCCATTATGACAGCGCCATCGCCTCGCTTTCCGTTTCGCTGGGCACGGATGCCTCCCGCTTCGATCCCGATGCGCCGCTGCCGGATATTCCGGAAAGCAATGCCAGCAAGAGCGCGCGGGAGCGGCTGATCGAATCCTCGCGCCGCGACGGGTTGACCGTGCGCCAGCTTGCCCAGCGGGTCGGCGGCTTTGCGGGTTCGGCCTTTGTCGGTACGCCCAGAACGATTGCCGACGAGATGGAGGAATGGCTGGAAACCGAAGCCTGCGACGGCTTCAACGTGATGTTTCCCTTTCTGCCGCAGGGTCTCGACGATTTCGTGGACCGCGTGGTGCCGGAGTTGCAGGCGCGCGGCATCTTCCGGCGCGAATATGAAGGCACGACCCTGCGGGAAAATCTGGGTCTGCCGCGCCCGGAAAACCGCTTCTTTCCTTCAGCAGGCTGACAGGATTTGAGAGAGTATGACGCCGGGCCGTGCCTGTGCATGGTCCGGCGTCATCAGGTCTTACTCCGGCAGCAACTGCGCCGAGGCGAAGTTCTCGAACGTGCCGTCGCCGCCGATGCTGTAGTCGATCAGCCGGCGGTTTCTCAGCACCCCGGGATCCGCGTTGACCAGCGGGATCAGGGGCAGGTCGGTCTGCACGATTTGTTGAAACCGCTTGTAGAATTCATAGCGCCGCGCCGGATCGGTTTCGATCTGGGCGTCCTCCAGAAGCTTGTCGACTTCCGGGTTCACATAATGGGCCACGTTTGAAAAAGCGACGCCGGGCTTGAAGTTCTTCGACCAGTAGATGCGCTGGGTGCCGATTGCCGGATCCGGTCCCGCCGAGCCGCCATAGGTGGTTATGTCGAAGTCCCGCTCGGTATATATCCGGCGGATGAAGCCGGCGAAATCGTCCCATTGCACATCGAGCGCGATGCCCACCTGGCCGAGGGCGGTCCGGATATATTCCGCCTGCCTGTAGGCCGCATCCCCGGTCGCCTGCGGACGGAAGATGGCGGAGATGCGGGTGCCTTTTGCATCCGGCTTGAAGCCAGCCGCATCCAGCAGCTCGATGGCGCGGGCCGGATTAAAGGGGTAATGGGGAACATCGTCCGTGTAAAAAGGCTTTACCTGTGACGGCAAGGGGCCGGTTCCCACAGTGCCATGGCCATAATAGACATTTTTCAGGATGAACCGGGTATCAATTGCGTGGGCTATCGCCTGACGCACACGCACATCGCGGAAAAAGGGCTTGTCGAGATTGAAGGCGAGGCCTGAATAGAGCGAATAGCGTGGCGCGACAGGGTCCAGAACCAGCGAAGGTTCCTTCGACAACCGGTCTATGTCGCTTGGCGTCACGGCGCCAAGCTGTATCTCGCCTGTCTCAAGTGCGACGCTCTGGGCGGCCGGGTCCGGCAGCACCCTGTAAATGATCTCGTCAAGATAGGGTTTGGGCTGATCCCAGTAATTCGGATTGCGCGCCAGCGCGATATATTCGCCGCGCTTCCATTCGACGAACCGGAACGGGCCGGTGCCGATGGGCGCGACATTGTGCGGGTTCTGGAGAATATCCGTTCCCTGATAAAGATGCCGGGGCAGCACCTGCGATTCGGAAGACCCCAGCGCCGCCAGCAGATAGGGCGCGGGCTTTGACAGGTGGAAGATGGCGCTGAGAGGATCGGGCGTGTCGACCGACACCACATTGGCGAAAGTGGATCTGCCCCGGCTGTGATATTTCTTCCAGAGTTCAAGGCACGAGAAGGCGACATCCGCCGAGGTGAAGGGCGTGCCGTCGTGCCATGTCACCCCCGGGCGCAGATCGAGGCTGATGGATAGCTGATCGGGCGAAACCTTCCATGCCGTCGCAAGCTGGGGCACAGGATTGAGGCTGGTGTCATAGGCGACCAGCCCGTCGAAAATTTTGGTGGAAACGGCCTGGGCGATGCCTTCCGTCGAAAAGCCGCTGGTGAGCAGGGTCGCCTCGGGAAACTGCCCGATGATCAACCGGCCGCCCCGCTGCGGCGGAGTGGCGGCCCTGAGGGGAGAAAAGCCCGAGGGCAGCAGCACGCTGACAAGCCCCATCTGCAATATGTGTCGACGTGTAACAGGCATTCGCTGCTCCGGTTGATACAAACCATGTCCTGAATTTATAGTATAGAAAGTTGATAGAGTAAGTACTATAATTTGACGGGTTCATCAGGAGGGCATTCCTGCCCGAGGGAGGCGAGACCATGAGCATCCGGCATATCCACCGCGCAACGCTGCAAAAATGGCTCACCGAAGGCGCGGCCATCGCGGGAGAGGAACTGGCCCTTGTCGATGTCCGCAGCGAGTCTGCGTTCGCCAAGGGGCATCCGTTTTTCGCGACCAACGTTCCTCTGGCGCGGCTGGAAAAGGAAGCCAGGAGCTTCCTGCCGCGCAAAACGGTGAGGACCGTGCTGGTCGACGATGGCGGAAGCGATGCGGAGGAGGCCGCCGCCATTCTGGAACGTCTCGGCTATACCGACATCAACATTCTGGAGGGTGGCGTGCCCGGATGGATGGCCGGTGGGGAAAACGGCCTTCCCACCTTCGATATTCCCGGCATCATTTTCTCGCAAAGCATTCGCGACACGCGGGGCACGCCCTCGATTTCCGCTAACGAACTCAACGAGCTTTACAAGGCGGGGGCCGATGTCGTCGTGCTCGACACGCGCACGGTGGAGGAGTTCGAGAGCTATCATGTGCCGGGCGCGCGCAGCCTGCCGGGTTCGGAAATCATTCACCGGTTTCTGGATTATGTGCCGTCGCCGGAAACGTTCGTCGTGGTTTCCTGCGCGGGCCTGCCCCGGGCGATCATCGGCGCGCAGTCGCTTATCGATGCCGGCGTGCCCAACCGGGTGGCGTTCCTCGAAGATGGGACAAGCGGATGGACGCGGGCGGGGCTGGAGCTCGAATCCGGTCCGGTGGACAGGTTCGACGCGCCCAGCGGAAAGGCCGCGGCTTTCGGCGCAAGCCATGTGCAGGCGCTCGCGGACCGCGTGAACATCGACAGGATCAGCCGCGACGAGCTTGCGGGATGGCTCGCTGACGAGACGCGGACGACATATGTGCTCGACGTCCGGCTGGCGCCGGAATTCGGCAAACGACATTTCCCCGGCTCGGTCTCTGCACCGGGCGGCCAGTTGCTGGCGGTGTCGCATCGCAGCGTCGCCGTCAGGGGCGCGCGGCTGGTTCTGGTCGGCGACAGCGACACGGTTCTGACGACGACGGCCTACTGGCTGAAGCAGCGCGGCTGGGACGTGCGGATTCTGCCCGATGCCTTGCCGAAGGAAGCTACCCCGCCGCGTGAGGCCGTGCGTGGACTGGAGCCCGCGCACGGGTGAGGCCGGTTGCACCCTTCTTCAAATCACAGGAAAAGATCATGACCTTGCCCGATAGCGATCTGCACGCCAGAGCTGACGTTCCGGAAATCTGGTATACGCGCTGCCCGGTGCCGACGACGTCCGGCATTGCCCAGCATTACCGCTGGATCCATCAGGCGTTCGAGCCGGACGGCATCATCGTGCAGTCGCTTCAGGATTCCGACGATCCTGCGGTGCGGCGTTCGCATTTCACCCACAGCCTGCCTGCGAGCTTCCGCGAGGGAGGGAATATTCCGGCCATCTGGGCCAGGGCCAACGGCCAGGACACGGCTGTCGTTGGCATCAGCTGGGTCGATGAGGAACAGCTTGTGCTGGTGCGCGCCGACAGCGGCATCAAGACGCTGGCGGACCTCAGGGGACGCAGGCTCGGCATTCCCAGACACGCCGCGCAGGTTGTGGATTTCCCCCGCGCACAGGATCTGCATGGGCTGGTCACGGCTCTGGGTCTTGGCGGCCTTGTGCCGGGGGATGTCGAGTTCGTCGATATTCCGGGGCATGATTTCGAACAGCGGGACGCCGATGGCAAGCGGCCGAAATTTCGCAATGTCACAGCGGAAGCGTTGATTGATGGCCGGGTGGACGTGATCTACGCCAAGGGCGTCTCCAGCGCCGCACTGGTGAAGGATCTGGGGCTGTGGCCTCTGCTCGATATCAATGCCCAGCCGGACCCGTTCGTGCGCGTCAACACGGGCACGCCGCGCCCGGTGACGGTCAATCGCGATCTGGCGCTGGAGCGGCCTGATATCGTCGCCCGCTATCTGGCGACCCTGCTGAAAACCGCCGTATGGGCCAGGAGCCACTCTGCGGAGGTAGTCGCTGCCGTCGCCACTGAAACCGGCAGCACGGATGAGAATGTGCGGCGCGGCTATGGTCCCGATCTGCACCTTCATTTCGATGTGCAACTTTCGCCGCAATACACAGAAGGCCTGCGCCAGCAAAAGGCCTTCCTGCACGAATGGGGTTTCCTGAAAAGTGATTTCGATTTCGACGACTGGATCGTTGCCGAGCCGCTGCGGCTGGCCGCCGAAATCGTCGAGCGGGAAGGCACCCGGATCGGCTGAAAGGGGATGACGGGGGAAACCCCGCCATCATCGTTGCACGACCGGATTTTGTTATGATTGAACCAAGGACCGATGCTCATGTCTCTCCAGTCTGCCGCCAAACTTGCCTCGCGACCGAGCCGGGAAGAAATATTGTCCCGCCTGCCGGAGATTGCGGCCGACATTGCGAAGGGGGCGGCAAAACGTGAACTTGACCGCGAATTGCCGTTCGAGGTTTTCAGGAAGTTGCGGTTGACGGGGCTGACCTATCTGCGCGTGCCCACGGTGCTGGGCGGGCCGGGGGGCTCGCTCTCCGATCAGGTCGAGGTCACATGTGCGCTGGCGGCGGCGGATTCCAACGTGGCGCATGCGCTGCGCGGCCATTTTGGTTTTCTCGAATCCATGGCGCTCGATCCCCATTCGCCCTCAAGCCAGCAATATGCAGGCGAGGTGCTGAACGGAAAACTGTTCGGCGGCGCGCATATGGAGATCAACACGCCCCGGCCCAACATGATCCGCACCCGGCTGGTCAAGGCCGGGGACAAGTTCCGGCTCACCGGCAAGAAATATTATGCAACGGGCGCGGCCTATTCCGACTATACGAGCTTCAGCGCGCTTGACGAGGAGGGCGAACTGACCGGCGTGCTGGTGCCCGCGGACCGCAAGGGCGTCGATATCCTCGACGACTGGGACGGCATGGGCCAGCGGCTGACCGCGAGCGGTGGCGTCGACCTGAACGATGTGGAAATCCTGCCTGAGGAAGTGGGCGCGCGGCGCGGCTTTGGCGGCGGCAATCCCTTCATGCGCCGCCATCAGGCCACGCGGGCCCAGCTTCATCTTGCCGCCGTGATTTGTGGCATCGTCCGCAATGTCCAGAGCGATGCGATCAGCTATGTGCAGACCAAGGCTCGCTCCGCCAAGCACAGCGCCTCGGAAACCGCGCGGGGCGACCATTTCGTGCAGAATGTCGTGGGGGAAATCTCGGCGGCGTCCTACACCATCGACACGCTGATCTCCGATACGGCGCGAATCCTCGACGTGGCGGCGGCAGGCATCCTCGCGGGCGCGCCCAATCTCGATGAGCTGGTGCTGCGCGGCCAACTCGCCAATTCCAAGGCGCAGATCATGATCGGCAAACTGGCCGTCCGTGCCGCCGAGCAGATTTTCGACACGGGCGGAGGCTCGGCGACGTCGCGGAAATATAATTATGACCGGCACTGGCGCAACATTCGCACCATCCTCAACCATAATCCGCTGCTGCTCAAAGGCCGGGTGATCGGAGACTATTATCTGAACGGCGTGCGCGACGATTTCGACGAAGGCCGGGTCTTCTGAATTTGGGATGATCTGCCGACGATACAGGCAAGCAACAAACAAAAAGCCCGCCTTCCATCATGGAGAGCGGGCTTTTTTGTCGTTTCTGGGGTGATTTCTAGGGCCGATCGGGTCGGGAAGGCCTAATCCCTTGTTTTACTTGGTCGGAGTGAGAGGATTCGAACCTCCGACCCCCTCGTCCCGAACGAGGTGCGCTACCAGGCTGCGCCACACTCCGTGCCCAAGTGAGCCGGGGTTATAGCCGTCCCGGCTTGTGGCGGCAAGGGCGAAATAGGCGGCAGAGCGCGATGGCTCCCCGTTGCGGTATGGCTGCTATGTGGGTATGTTGCGCCCCTTCCAGCCAGCCTGGCCGCCCTTTTTGGGGCGTGAAGAATTGGGGCGTCGCCAAGTGGTAAGGCAGCGGATTTTGATTCCGCCATGCGGAGGTTCGAATCCTCCCGCCCCAGCCAACCTGTATGCCCTGTGGATAAATTGGTTCCGCGGGGCATTTCAGCTCCTGAGACTGCCACGGTTTCAGCAAGTAGATCAAAGGGTTGCCGATAGGCCGCGCTGATCTCGCCCTGGTGCCATTCGCAGTTCGATAGCACCAGCTTCCGGCCCCGCTGGCGGGGATCAACCTGCAATACGGCCTTTCCACCCACCGGGCCGAGCAGGTCAAGACGCTGGAAATCGATGACGGTCGGGTCGAGCTTCGCGCCGCCACTGGCCCCGATTATGGCCGCATCTTCGATCACGAACTGGTCGAGGCGGTGCGCCGCATCGCCGGTAACGGCACCGGCGACACGAGGTGGAAAGTGCCGGGGGTACTGGATTGGTCTACCGGCATCTACAATCCCCGCGTCGATATCAGCAAGGATACCACGACGCTCTATGCCTCCGACCGCGACGTGTTCCTGTTCCTGGTCGATGATTTGAACCCCATCGAAGCCGGTCGCCTGCCGGATGGCTCGCCCGACCTGTATTTTCGGGGCTTCTATTGCTGGAATTCCGAGGTGGGGGCCAAGACTCTGGGCCTCGCCAGCTTCTATCTGCGGGCGGTGTGCCAGAACCGAAATTTGTGGGGCGTCGAGGATTTCCAGGAAATCACCATCCGCCATTCCAAATACGCCGCCGGTCGCTTTGCCCACGAAGCGGCCCCGGCCTTGACCCGTTTCGCCGAGTCTTCGCCACTGCCGTTCGTCAACGGCATCAAGGCCGCCTGCACCCAGATCGTCGCCCGTAGCGACGACGACCGCGCCGAGTTCCTGCGCAAGCGCGGCTTTTCCAAGGCAGAGATGTCCAAGATCATCGACACCGTGCTGGCCGAGGAGGGGCATCCGCCCGCCAGCGTGTTCGACTTCGTCCAAGGCATTACCGCCATCGCCCGCGACAAGCCGCACCAGGATGCGCGCCTCGACCTGGAGGGCCGGGCCAAGAAGCTGCTGGATCGGGCGGCCTGAGAGTCTTAGAGCCGGAATCACGGGGGTCTGTGTTTCCGGCTTTACATTCTTGTTTGCTGACGGTTCTGATTGAGGCAATCTGGACAAGGATTGCACGCCCATATCTGTCATTCGACGCAATCAACTCCAAACCCAAGGGGCCACTGCCATCAGAAGTGAGCGATTCTATGAACTGCTATTTTCAGGGATGCAATGAAAAGGGTGTTACTAAAGAGCATATCCCGCCGCGCTCTTTTTTCCCGGACGGAGAGAAGGAACAGCTCCTGACCGTTAAATCCTGCAAAAAACATAATAATGCGAAATCCAAAGATGATCTTTACGTCTTAGCACAAATTTGTATGAACGCGTCCCCCAGCAATCGGGCACGTGAAGTTTTTCTTAGAAAAATTAAGCCACAGTTGGAATTCAATAACAGTGCCCTTCGCAAGCGATTGGCTGGTGGAGCAATTCCGTTGGGCAACGGCGCAGTCAGGTACGCGGTTGAGCGTGGCCGGTTTGACGATTTTTTCACAGCGCTGTCATGCGGCCTTATTTATAAGGTTTGCAATTCTTCTCTTCCGGAAAATTACAAAATATCTCATATCTACCACAATTTTCAGGGTAGTGCCGATCCAGAATTGAAAGCGCTCGAAGATGAAATAGGTAGATTTTACTCTGGGGAACTTATGAAATTTATGG
Organism: Parvibaculaceae bacterium; assembly: GCA_028283765.1. Lineage (GTDB taxonomy): Bacteria > Pseudomonadota > Alphaproteobacteria > Parvibaculales > Parvibaculaceae > JAATFR01. Next base: position 8,169 of record JAPWJY010000007.1, read on the forward strand.
AGTTTGGCGCGCTAGGCACAAAAAACGAAAAAATTTATACAGTTACGGTCTTCGGCATCCCAGAATTTCAGTCTAGCATTACGATCGTTCACATGTTTTTTGGGGTATTCAAGGTTACGTCAATGCTCACCTTGCTCGACGCCGCGCCAGTGGCGTGACCACTATGTCAGACTGTGCCGCAGTTTCCTGCTCGGCGCATAGTCTGATGTCTTCGTCCCGCTTCCAAAATCGGACCACCTTTTCACGGCCCGATGCAGCCCTTCTGGTGGCTGATGTCGGCCGCTGTACCCGGTGCGGGCGGCGGCAGTTTTCCCTATTCCAGCATGGTGCGCTGGCCCCTTCAAAAGTGAGGGGGCGGCGCTTCGCTTCGTGACGGATTTCGGTTCGAGAAAAGGCTCTCGGCGTCCGTCGCGGAGTAAAAATCATGGCTTCAGCCGTTCAGAAAATCATCCTCGCGTCGTCACGCGACATTCCCTTCAACAAGCTGGTGTTGAGCCAGTCTAACGTCCGGCGGATCAAGGCCGGGGTCTCCATCGAGGAACTGGCCGAGGACATTGCCTGGCGGGGCCTGCTTCAGGGCCTCAGCGTCCGCGCGGTCGTTGACGCCGATGGCATCGAAACCGGCATGTTCGAGATTCCCGCCGGTGGCCGGCGCTACCGGGCGCTGGAATTGCTGGTCCGGCAGAAGCGCCTGGCCAAAACCGCGCCGGTGCCCTGCGTGGTGCGGGAAGGCGGTCTGCCTGAGGAAGACAGTCTCGCCGAGAACATCCAGCGTGCCCCCTTGCATCCGCTCGACCAGTTCCGCGCCTTCCTTTCCTTGCGCGAGAAAGGCCAGTCCGAGGAAGAAATCGCCGCCGCCTTCTTCGTCTCGGTTGGCGTGGTCAAACAGCGGCTCAAGCTGGCTTCGGTGTCGCCCCGGCTGCTCGACATCTATGCCGAGGACGGCTTGTCGTTGGACCAGTTGATGGCCTTCACCGTCTCCGCCGATCACGAGCGGCAGGAACAGGTGTACGAGCGCATTTACCAATCCTACGACAAACAGCCCTACGTCATCCGCCGCATGTTGACCGAGGGTGCTGTGCGCGCCACCGACAAGCGGGCGCGGTTCATCGGCATCGAAGTCTATGAGGCGGCGGGCGGTACGCTGCTGCGCGACCTGTTCCAGGGCGACGAGGGCGGCTGGCTGCACGACGTGGCGCTGGTTGATCGTCTGGTGGCCGAGAAGCTGACGGCGGAGTCCGACGCCATCGCCGCCGAAGGCTGGAAATGGATCGAGGTCGCCCCCGATTTCCCCTACGGCCACACCTTCGGTCTGCGTCAATTGCGCGGCGACCCCATCGCGATGACGCCGGAAGAAGTCGCGGCGCGTGACGCCTTGCAGGCCGAATACGACCGCCTATCGGAGGAATACGACGGCGCCGAGGAACTGCCCGACGAGGTGGACAGTCGTCTCGGGGAGATCGAAACGGCGCTCGCCGCCTTCGACGAACGGCCCCTGGCCTTCGATCCCGCCGACATCGGCCGGGCCGGGGCCTTCGTCAGCATTACCCAGGACGGCACCCTGCGGGTCGAACGCGGTTACGTCCGGCCCGAGAATGAAACGCCGGTCGCGGCAGAATCCGAAGATTCCTCACCACCTCGCGCCATGGCGGCTGATATCGACGAGGCCGCCGACGCGATCACCGCCGATGTCCCGCAGCCCGAACCGGAGGAAGACGATGGCCTGACGCCGATTTCCGACCGGCTGATGGCCGAATTGACCGCCCATCGCACCCTTGGTCTGCGCTATGCCTTGGGCGATCATCCCGATGTCGCCTTTCTGGCTGCCCTGCATGCCCTGACGCTCAAGGTCTTCTACCACTACGGCACTGAAAGCTGCCTGGAACTGGATTTGAAGAGCGTCAGTTTCGGCTCGCAAGCCCCCGGCTTGAACGACAGCGCCAGCGCCAAAGGCATCCATGATCGGCACGACGGCTGGGTGAAGTCGCTGCCGAAAGACCCCGCCGATCTGTGGGACGAGTTGCACGGCTGGGAGGGCGACCGCCGTTCCGGCCTGTTTGCCCATGTGGTCAGCCTGTCGGTCAATGCGGTCCAGGAACCGTGGAACCGTCGCCCCCACGCGCTCGCCCATGCCGACCGTCTGGCCGGCGCGGTGTCGCTCGATATGGCGGCGGCGGGCTGGAAACCGACGGTGGACAATTACCTTGGCCGCGTCACCAAGGCCCGCATCCTTCAGGCGGTGGCCGAGGCCAAGGGACAGCGCGCCGCCGACCGGATCGAACATCTGAAGAAAGGCGACATGGCCGCGGAAGCCGAAACTCTGCTGGCCGATACCGGCTGGCTGCCCGATCCGCTGCGCACGTCGGGCATGGTTACGGTGGACACCAGCGAAGCGGCGATCGATGAGGATTCACCACCCGAATCCGACGAAGGCGACACAGAGGCGGCCCCGGTCGCGGCCGAATAATCCATCATTTCCTTGCGGCCCATCGGCGACGGTGGGCCGCCGTTTTTTGGGAGGCCATCATGCCGGACACGCCGCATGATCTGGCGCGGCGTCTTGGCGAGCAGGCCGAGGCGGTGTGCCGCGCCCTGTTGCCGAAGGGTTGTCGCCAGGGCCGCTACTGGCTGTGCGGCGATGTCCTGGGCACGCCGGGACGCAGTCTTTATGTCCGCCTGTCCGGTCCCCGCGCCGGTCACTGGACCGATTCGGCGACGGGCGAATATGGCGATCTGCTCGACCTGATCGGCCTCAATCGCCGCCTGGATTTCCGCGCCACATTGGCCGAGGCCCGCCTGATTCTCAGCCTGCCGGTGCCGTCCATTCGTCCCGCCGATCCGCCCGCGCCGCCGGGATCGTCCGAGGCCGCTCGGCGCTTGTTCGCTGCGTCGATGCCGGTTCAGGGCACCTTGGCTGAACGCTATCTGCGTGGTCGGGGGATCATCCTGCCGCCTGATCTGTCCGCCCTGCGGTTCCATCCCCGCTGCTTTTATCGCGCCCCCTCGGACCGTCAGATATGGCCCGCCATGATCGCCGCCGTCACCGATCTGGACGGCACCTTGACCGGTGTGCATCGGACATGGCTGGACCCGAGCGGCGGCAAGGCTCCGGTCGATCAACCGCGCCGGGCCATGGGGCATCTGCTCGGCAACGCGGTGCGATTCGGTGTGGTGCAGGACGTATTGGCGGCGACGGAAGGCATCGAAACCGCATTGGCGCTGAAGATAGTTCTGCCCCCCATGTCGATGGTCGCCGCTCTGTCCGCCGCTCACCTCGCCGCCCTGATCGTGCCACCGACGCTGGCCCGTCTCTATGTCGCCCGCGACAATGACGCGGCTGGAGGACGTGCGGTGGAGCGGTTGCGCGACCGCTTTCAAGGCGTCTCGCTCGACATCCGCGTCCTGGAACCGAGGGCCGAGGATTTCAACGCCGACCTGCTCACCCTCGGCCCGGATCGGCTACGGGCATGGCTGGCCAGTCAGCTTGCTTCCGACGATGTTCGCCGCTTTATCGAGGTTGATGGCCTGTTCGGTGGCGGGTGATTTCGCCCGCGATGGGGCGGAAAAGATGCGTTTTTGGTCAGGTCTCCGGCCTACAAGGGCCGCGCCACGGCCTTTCCTGGAGGGGGATCTGCCAGCGCCAAGCCGCTTTGCAACGGCTGTGCCGTCCTCCACTGCGTTGCGGCCTTGCAGGTGCAAATCCGCTTTTCCGCTGGCTGAGTGATCCCCAGGAAGGCCGCGACGGCGCGGCTTCGGAACCGAGAGACCCCGCCATGACGCTTGATTTTTTTACCACCCCAGACGCGACCGATGACGTTCTCCACGCTTCGTCGCCGACCGCCTGCCTCCTCGAAGAATTGCAGCTTTACGGCTATCGTCCGCTAAGCGACGAAGCCGATCCGCGCCCCTTGCCCGAAACTGAGCGGGCCGAGCAGGAGATCGCCGGGGCCGTTGACTCGCTCGCGGCCCTCCTGACCGGAACCCGTCTGGAAGACGATCTCGACGACATTCTGTGGTCGTTTGCCAACCTGTTCCACCGCAAAATCGCCAGCCTCGACCGCACCCTTGACGACAACGAACAGGCCCAGCGCCGGTTACTTCAGGAGCAGGACGGCTCGGAAATCAAGTCCGTCGAACTGGAGCGGTTGACCGGCCTCGGCGTCTCGCTGATCGAGCGCCGCAACGCCTTCGAAGCCTTCCGCGATATTGCCACCGGGCATTACGAGCAGATCACCGGCTCCGTCTGGCATCCGCGCGTCGGATCGCAGACCAACCGCCGGACCCTCACCGCCGCGATGATCGACAGCCGCGATTTCCTCGCCGCCAAACGCCGCGCCGAGATCGAACCGCTGCTGCCCGCCGGTCCCCGCATCGCCTTCACCGGCGGCATCGACTGCAACGATCATACCCGTATCTGGGACACCCTTGACAAGGTGCGCGCCAAGCACCCCGACATGGTGCTGATCCACGGCGGCTCCCCCAAAGGCGCCGAGAAAATCGCCTCCCTGTGGGCCGATAACCGCACCGTGCCGCAGATCGTTTTCAAGCCCGACTGGAACCGCCACAAGAACGCGGCACCGTTCAAGCGCAACGACGCCATGCTCGACGTGCTGCCCATCGGCGTCATCGCTTTCCCTGGTTCCGGCATCACGCAGAACCTCGCCGACAAAGCGCGCGGCATGGGCATCCCGGTGTGGAAATTCGGTGATGGCGGCGCGTAATGCGCCGTGCCGCAACATTGGCGACACTTTACGCGGATAGAATCCTCAAATTCATTCAGGAAGCGGCTCAGTAGTGACGAGATCTCGCAGCTTTTCCAGTCGCCGCGCGATGTGCTTATCGCTGACCGCCGCCTTTATCAACCGATCTTTCGTTGCCTCTTCAAAATCTGCAACGACGAATGTCCCCATTTGTCGAAAGTAACCTTCGATACGTGGTGCTGCGACGTTGCTGTAGAACACGGGGCGATTGACGCCCATGCCGTAGCCGCCCGGTTCACCGAGGAAGCAGCGCACCATCCACCGCACAAATTTCGGCCGTATCTCCGTCGGAGTAGCTTCAAGCCCTCCCACATCCTCGAAATCGTCGAGAAGCTTTCCATGCTGATCGGACCGATCCCACCGATGTCCCAACTTCTCAAATTGAGAATAGACATCCTCAAAGAACTGCTTCACCTTCGACTGCTTGAGATAGGGTGTAACACCTGCCGCATTTGCGACCTTCATGTCAGCCAGATCGGCAGGGCGGCTCTTCAAAATCTCTTGCATGTGCTGCCCAACCTGAGCGCGCGTTGACTTTCGCATAGGCGCGGACAAAAGGCGTAAAGCCTCAATGGCATTCTGTCTCACGATATCCGGCTTCTTCCCGTCGCGAGTCACGCTGATCAAGAATTTCATGATCTCAAGCTGTCGTTTATCTGGCGCATTTGTAAAATCCTGAACAAGCTCAGTCGATAATGTCACGCGCTTCGGCGTTTCGATGATGTCCTTAATGTCAGTGACGCGGACCGGTGAGATAGGATCTCTGGAGAGCACGATTTCGATACATGTGCGGAATACATAGACACAATCCTCGATGCCTGCCTCGTACTGATCGTCCTCATGCTCCAAGTCTTTTCTAATGTCATATGCACGTTTCAGCCGACGCCACTCCGGTCGATTGATCAATCCCATATGATAGGCGAGATCAAGGGTATGCGTCGTTGAGTACTCTTGGACATCCTCGGCTTTCGACACCGTTGGCAACTTATTCATGCCTGCGGCCTCTTGTGCGACATCAAGACCAGCAATCACGATCTTTTCACGTAAATCGTGGATGGCGGCGTTGAGGAGGCGTTGGCAAGCACTGCTAGGATCGACTGGCAGCAGTGTCTTGACCCTTGTGATCAGCGACTTCGCCTGCCACTCCGCCCGAATTTCCCCCAAAAGAACATCAACACCCGAGGCGATCACCATCTGCGCGGACGTCGTCGGTATAACCTCGTATTTCGATTTACTCATTGCCACCTCCAACTTAGCGTCGCTCGCCGATGCGTAACGTGTCTACTTGCGTACTCGTGTCAGGATTTCCTTAATTTGTTTCTGGAGCCAATCCTACATTGGCCTTGCATAGGGTCACTACAAAAACTGGCGCCCGCGCGGGGGTAAATCCCGCGCGCCGGGCCGTCGTAAACCGAGCCCGCTTGCGGTCTCGGCCCTTCGGCTTCCGTCCCTGGCGCTTCCGCCCGTTTCACGGTCGGGGTGCCGGTTCATCGCGCTTTCCATCATGATTGCGTCGTCAGATGTGTGGTGCCGAGGGGTTGATCGGCAGTGAAATTCAGTCGGCCCGGCTCCCAGTGCATACCGTTAGCCGCTCTTTCCATCGGCGTCATCCTGGACATCGGCACGCTTGCGGCAGGGCTGAAGCGCGGCGTCGTTCTGTACTGATCCCGGTGGTTCGTCCCGTCATGGCGGTCAGGACGACCGGCGTAAATCATCAACGCGGCGATGCCGATGGGGCGCAGTGCCGGCGCCGCTTCTGTTCTTCTCTCCGTTGACGGGTTTGGCGATCTGGACGGCGATATCGGTCCTGAAAAAGCCGGTGATGGCATCGTCCGTGGCAGTGAGCGGCGCGGCCGACTGGCCATTCGTTTCCTTGGTTTGCCAGTCTATCGCATCAGTCACCATCCCTGCATGTCCCTGATCGCGTAAAGCCCGCGCCGGGCCGTTCAACCCGCCGTTCGGAAAAATTTCCCCTGTCGCTAGCGCGCCATTCCTCGCGGTCGCTGCGCTCCAAATTTTCCCGCTCGGGCGGGTGCTCCACGATGTTTCGCCCCATTCCCTTTCCATTCGGCGGCCAATGGCCGCCTATTTTTTATGAGCGCGCAAGGGCGCGCGGGGGGTGAACAGATCCGGCCTGACGGTCTTTTCGCTGGTGACATCGCAGGGATGGTCCCTGGCGACGAACAGCGAAGGAAACTCATCATGGCTATCACCCTCGGCACCTTCACCAAGATGGACGACGGCGTTTTCACCGGAGTCATCAAGACCCTCAACATCACCGCCAACCTTACCATCGTCCCGGTGACGAAACAGTCCGAACAGGCCCCCGATTACCGCGTCTATGCCGGCAACGGCCAGCGGTACGAAGTCGGCGCCGGTTGGAGCCAGGTCGCCAAGACCAGCGGCGAAACCTACCTCAACCTCAAGATCGGCGCCCCCGAATTCGGCCCCAACTGGCTGCGCGCCCGCCTGGTCAAGCTGGAATCGCCGGAGCCGGACGGCCCCACCCATCTGGCCCTGTGGGAGCCGAAAGACCGCTGAATTCCCCGCCTCCCAAGACCCCGCCGGACAGCCCATCCGGCGGGGCTTTCTCATGCTGTCATCGCGCTGAACCGGCGTAATTGATGCGGAGTCGGCGCGGGCGCGCCGACAGGCTTTCCGTCTCGAAAGTCCCAGTGTGCCATCCGGCAGGGCGATCCCGTCAAGGATCGCGGGCACCCTCCAAAATTCTCCGTTCCGCGGGCTCCACTCCCGAATTTTGGCTCCTCCCGCGCCCGCTTGCGCGGCGGCTTCGCCGTCCTTGACCGGCTCTACCCGGATGACGGGGGAACCCGTTCTCGACCGAGAGAACAGTTCAATCGCAGGAGGTTTCACCATGTCCATCCAGTTCGACCATGCCCAAGATATCCGCATCGCGTATCGCGGCCATCTCTATGCCGAAGATGAGCTGCGTGAAGAAATCTGGCTCGTCACCATCGAACTCCGCAACGGTCTGCCGAAGCGCGAGCGCATCGACGCCGAATGGCAGATCGCACAATGCGAGACGCTTCTCGATCGCTTGCGGAAGAGGCGCGCGGGGGCCTGACCCCCGCTTTTTTTGAGTCGCCATTCTGTCGTGAACAGGGGGCTCGATTTCGATCCCCCCCGTTTATCGAGCGTCCCCGCACACGCTCGCCGCCGCCATCCTTTGACCAATCCAGACGATTTTCGCCAAAGGACTTGAAACGGATGACGGACGATAACACACGGGCCGCCGAGGCCCGTAAGGGCTCGCCTTTTCTCTCGACCAGAGAAGCCGCCTATTACCTCGGCCTTTCCTTCCGCACCCTCGAAAAGATGCGTTTCACTGGCAACGGGCCACGCTTTCGCAAACACGGTCGCTATGTCCGCTATCACATCGCCGATCTCGATGCATGGTCGGAAGGACGGCGGCATCACTCGACGTCGGAAACGGAGGAGCGGTGATGCGAAAGAGAGTCGTATCCATCACCGCCGCCATCGGCATCACCGCCGTCGGGTTCGCTGGCCTCCCGCGGCCAACACCAGTCATTGTCTGGAACGCCTCGGCAAGCGCTCCCATCGGTCTCTATCGTGTCGTTCCCGGCACGCCGCAACGCGGTGATCTGGTCCTGGTCCGCACACCGCGATCCATCGAGACGCTCGCCGGTACCCGCCACTATCTGCCTGCCGGTGTGCTTCTGGTCAAACATATCGCCGCCGGTGGTGGCGACCGAGTCTGCGCCGCCGGGGGGACGATTTTCATCAATGGCCAGCCTGTCGTCCGTCAGCTTGACGCCGATCGTGCGGGCCGGCTCTTGCCGCGTTGGACCGGCTGCCGGGCATTGGCACAGGGCGAAGTGTTCCTGCTGAACATGCCGGAGGAGTCCTTCGATAGCCGCTATTTCGGGCCGGTGCCGACCGCCAATATCATCGGGAGGCTCGTCGCCCTATGGACCGAATGAGCCTCGTCTTCCTGGCCGCGACCAGCGCCTTGATCGCCCCCGCCCACGCGGATTCTCTCGACCAATGGCAGGGACAGATTGCCGAAGCCTCGCAGCGTTTCGCAATTCCAGCCGCCTGGATACGCTCCGTCATCAATGCCGAAAGCGGTGGCGAAGCCAAGGCCGTTTCGCAAAAAGGGGCTATGGGATTGATGCAGCTCATGCCGGAAACTTGGGCGGAGATGCGGGCCAGATACGCCCTCGGCGACGATCCCTTCGATCCGCGCGCCAACATTCTCGCCGGCACCGCCTATCTCAAAATGATGCACGACCGCTTCGGTTATCCAGCCCTGTTCGCCGCCTATAACGCTGGGGCCGCCCGATATGAACAGTCCGTGCGTACTGGCAAATCGCTGCCTGCCGAGACCTTGGCCTACATCGCCGAGGTGGAAAAGACGCTGTCCGGCGTGCCTGACTCCACGCTGGGGAATCCCACGATGCCGATGCAAATTGTCTCGGGAACACGGCTGTTTTTTACGCTTTCCCGCGCAGAAGATGGCGCTCGCGGCGATGCAAACGCGGGTCCATCCAACGGCCTCTTCATCCCTCTTTCAACACCGAAATCCGACGGAAATTGAACGCGCACAGACCATTGTGTCCGGTCTTGGCGCTGCCGGGTTTCTTTCCCTTTCGATAAGGACAGCGCAGATGAGCGTAGGTGGTCGCAGAGCGGATCACGAATTCGGTTTAGTGCCGGTGTAATCGGGCATGACGCAGCGCCGGCCGCGCCGAAACGTACCCGCAAGCCGTCATTGGCCGGCACACTGCCCGTCACCGGCGCCGATCCTCGGCCGCCGAAGCGACGGAGGGCGGCGGCGATGGCTCACTTTGCAGGACTGGACGTGTCGATCGAGGAGACGGCGGTGTGCGTCGTCGATGAAGAGGGGACGGTGCTGATGCAATGTTCCGTCGCGACCGAACCGGAGGCCATCGCCAAGGTGCTCTTGCCGTTCGCGGCAACGCTGAAGCGCGCCGGCCACGAGGCCGGGTCGCTGTCGCCCTGGCTGCATCCGGAATTGAAGGCGCAGGGCATTCCGGTGGTCTGCCTGGAGACGCGCCAGGTGCGCGCGGCGATGTCGGCCCAGCGCAACAAGACCGACGCCACCGACGCGCTGGGCCTCGCGCATCTGATGCGCACGGGCTGGTTCCGCCAGGCTCATGTGAAGACCGAGGGCGCCTACCGGCTGAAGCTGCTCTTGACCCATCGCCGCAACCTGAAGCGCAAGTTCCTCGACCTGGAGAACGCCATCCGCCACTCGCTGAAGAGCTTCGGCGTGAAGCTCGGCAAGGTGAGCCGCGGCGCCATGGAGCAGGCCGTCCGCGACGCCTGCGCCGACGATCCGCTGACCGCCGAGCTGATGGACTGCATGCTGACGGCGCGCGCGGCGCTGTGGAAACAGTACCTCAAGCTGCACAACCTGGTGGTCCGGCTGGTGGCGCGCGACGAGTTGTGCCGGCGCTTCATGGCGATCCCCGGCGTGGGGCCGGTGACCGCGCTAACCTTCAGCACGGCGATCGACGATCCGAGGCGGTTCCGGCGCTCGCGCGACGTCGCCGCCTATTTCGGCCTGACGTCCAGGCGCTGGCAGTCGGGCACGTCGATCGACGTGCAGGGCCGCATCAGCAAGCAAGGCGATCCGGAGGTCCGGCGCGCGCTCTACGAGGCGGCCAGCGCCATGCTGACGCGCTACAAGGGCAAGACGGCGCTCAAGAGCTGGGGCCAGAAGATCGCCAAGCGCTGCCACAAGAAGGCGGTGGTGGCGATGGCCCGCAAGCTCGTCGTCGTCATGCACGCGATGTGGCGCGACGGCACGGTCTATGCCGATCGGCCGCTCGCCGACGGTTCGTCCGGCGCCGCGCCGACGGCGAAGGATATCAGGCTTCTGGGCGCTTTCGCATGACCCGCGGCGAGCCCATCAACCCCATGCTGGCGCGCGGCTGAGCGCCCAATGAGATCCGCCCCGGCGGATAAGGACTGATGCAGACCATGGACGACGGGAAGCACGATATCTTGCCTGTGGCCGGAGCGATCCTGGACCACGCTCGAATGCCTGTGATGCTGCCCCGCCAATCCGATGCCGACATGCGCCGCGACGGATCGACGACCGCCAAGACGGTCCCAATCCCGCCGTCGATGAGCGCGGAAGAGTGCACGGCGCATCAGGACTCGCTGACCGGAGACGGATCGACCGGCTGGCTCGGCAATGAGCGCGCCGTATCGCAGAACAGCGCAAGTCCGGATACAATGGAGAACAGGAGACGAAAATGGCCGAGAAGAGGAAAGAGACCCCGATTAAGAGGGCAAGATAAAAGACGGCCTCCTGGCCGTCCGTACATCCTTGTCTGCACATCCTTTTATCCGGAGGCTGCCGCTCCCGTCGGAGGCTCTCTTCCGCAACGTGTTGATTTTCTTGAGTCTCGGAGGAGACAGCCATGACCGACGACGAGTTCGAGCCACGGCTCGGCAAGATCCGCTCACGAGGGCAAAAGGGAACCAAGAGCTTCGGTCATCTTCTGCTGGCGGCGATCAATCGCGCGGGCGGCAAACAGATGCGCAAACCGGGCGCCAGCTTGCGCCGCATCGGCCGTGGTGGAGCGGCGGGCGCGATCCTGGGCAACCGCGATCATTATGCCGCGCTTCGCCAGCGTCGGGTGATCGTCAAGGCTCGCATCGTTAAACTGGCCAGCAAAGGCATGAACGGCGCACGGGCGCATCTGCGCTATATCCAGCGCACGGCGTGACCCGCGAAGGGGAACGGGGACAGCTCTATGATGCCGGACAGGACCGGGCGGACGGCAAAGCGTTCCTGGAACGGGCAGAGGGCGACCGCCACCAGTTCCGTTTCATCGTCGCCCCGGAGGACGGCATCGAATACGACGATTTGAAGCCGCTCACCCGGCGTTTGATGGCGCAGATGGAAGAGGATCTCGGCACGCACCTCGATTGGGTGGCGGTGGACCATTTCAACACCGGCCACCCGCACAGCCATATCATCGTTCGCGGCAAGGCTGATGACGGGCACGATCTGGTCATTGCCCGCGATTACATCGCCACCGGCATCCGTGAGCGCGCCGCCGAGCTGGTTGGCCTCGATCTCGGCCCACGCACCGACCGCGCTATCGAAGACCGGTTGCGCGCCGAGATGGACCAGGAGCGTCTGACCAGTCTTGACCGGCACTTGTTGCGCTTGGCTGATGACGATCATCGTGTCGCTCCGGCCAGCCGGGATGCCGTCCGTCAGACATTGCTAACCGGTCGCCTCAAGCGGCTGGAGCGCTTGGGGCTCGCCGAGGAACTGCGGTCCGGTCAATGGCGCTTGGCTGATGACATCGAAGAGACGCTGCGCCGCATGGGCGAACGCGGCGACATCATCAAGACCCTGCATCGCGAGACGGCGGAAAAGAACATCGCCCGTTCTCCCGCCGATTACTGGGTCCATGATCCCGCCGACCGGAACACGACACCCGTCGTCGGACGTGTGGTGGCGCGCGGGCTTTCCGACGAGTTGAACGATCGCCACTACCTGATCGTCGATGGCGCCGATGGCCGCGCCCATTACATCGACATCGGCCGGGGCGAGGCGACCGAACCGACGCCCGAGGGCATCATCGTGCGGGTGACTGCGAAAGGCACCGAGCCGCGTCCGATGGATCATACCGTCGCCGAAGTGGCGTCCCTGAACGGCGGGCGCTACACCATCGACCTGCACTTGAGACACGATCCCCCGGCCACGGAAGATTTCGCCGAAACCCATGTGCGGCGGCTGGAAGCGATCCGCCGCGCGACCGGCGGCGTGACGCGCGAACCGGATGGCGCCTGGATCATCGCCCCCGATCATCTGGACCGCGTGGCCGACTATGAACGCCGACGGGCCAAATCCGCGCCGGTCATCGTCGAAAAACTCTCGCACCTCACGCTCGACCAGCAGATCGGTTCGGACGGTGCGACCTGGCTGGACCGCGAACTGGTTTCCGGGACAACGGAGCCCACCCGCGATTCCGGCTTCGGCCATGAGGTACGCGAGGGAATGAACCGCCGTCGGCAATGGCTGATCGAACAGGGTTTGGCGCAGGAAGAACAGGACCGCACGATCTACCGCGCCAACATGCTGGCCATCTTGCGCCGGCACGAACTGACCCGGGGTGCCGGGCAACTCTCGGATCAGCTCGGCCTCGCCTATGCCGAAACCCGATCCGGGGACGTAGTGGAAGGCCGTCTCGTTCGCGCCATCGAACTCGCCAGCGGAAAATTCGCCATCGTCGAGAACGCCCGCGAGTTCACCCTGGTGCCCTGGCGGCCGGTGCTGGAACCGCACATCGGCAAGACGGTCTCCGGCATTATGCGTGGTGACGGCATTTCCTGGACCATCGGGCGGGGACGGGGTGGGCCGAGCATTTCGTGAAGACGCCCGGTCCCCGGCTTGCTTCATTCTGATTTCAAAGCGCGTCGAGACCATAGCTTAACGCCATCGACAATTTGTGGTATATGGCTCTGATATCTCGCGGACAGGCAGCATACCGTGCGGCCTGGAGATTTTCTTTATCGTGGAGGGAGTTATCGCCGCATATCGCTTTGTCCACGCGGCGGACGTTCATCTTGATTCGCCGCTACGCTCGCTTGCTTTGCGCGATTCTGACTTGGCGTCGCTGGTCGGCAACGCCACGCGGCGAGCGTTTGTCCGCATTATCGACCTGTGCCTTGATGAGCAGGTCGATGCGCTTTTGCTGGCTGGCGACATCTATGATGGCGATCAAACTTCGATGAAGACGGCTCGCTTCCTGTCAGAGCAGCTCCGGCGGCTCTCCGAAGCAGGTATCCGGACCTTCATCATCCGCGGCAATCACGACGCTTCATCCCGCATCACCAAAGAACTGGTTTTCCCGGACTCGGTGAAGGTGTTTGGGGGGCGGGCCGAAGTTGTGGCCGTGGAACGGGAGACCGGAGATTTTCCCGTTGTCATCCACGGCCTGAGCTTCACCCAACCGCAAGCGCCAGAAAGTCTGATCGGAAAGTACAAAGCCCCTGTTTCCGATGCGGTGAATATCGGGATCATGCATACGAGTTTGGCCGGCGCTCCAGGGCACGATGTTTATGCGCCGTGCAGTCTTGCCGACATCCAGAAGACAGGGTTCCAGTATTGGGCGCTCGGTCATGTTCACAAGCGTATGGTTGCGGAAGGACCGTGCACGGTTGTTATGCCAGGCATACCCCAGGGCCGCGACATCAATGAGGCCGGAGCAAAATCAGCGACGTTGGTGACCATCCTGGATGATCGCACAGTTCAGATCGAGGAGTGCGTCACCAGCCTCGCGCAGTTTGAGCGGATCGGTATCGATGTAAACGGGATCGAGGATTGGCGGAGTCTCGTGGGCCGCGTCAGCCATTTCCTCGAAGCGGCCCGTCAGGAAATTTCTTCAGACCATTTGGTGGCTCGTCTCCATCTGACCGGGACCACACCGCTGGCTTGGCGTATCCGACGAGACATCGATCTCTTAACGACAGAGGCTCAAGAGCGGGCGTCAGTTATCGGTGCCTGCTGGGTCGAAAAACTGGAAACATCCTGTCAGCCGGCCCACGCCATCGCTGCTGAAAACTCATCCGATCCCCTCCTGGAATTGCGAGGTTTAATCGAGAGAGAAGTGATCGGTGCCGATGCGTTCCAGGCAGACCTGGCCACTGCGGCTGATGAGTTGCGCAAAAAGCTCCCGGCGGAATGCCGCGACATCTTCGGCGCCGATGAGGCGACATCCCGGGACAATCTCGCGCTTCTGGCGCGTGATGGGATGGAAGACGCACTCGCTCGTCTCCATGCGGACCAAAAGGACGAGCACTGATGCGCCTGAAACGCCTCGACCTCACCCGCTATGGTAAATTCACGGACCATCATGTCGATTTCGGTGAGCCTGTGGCTGGGGCACCGGACCTTCACATCGTCTACGGTCCGAACGAAGCAGGCAAGTCCACTCTGTTCGCCGCTTGGTTGGACCTGCTTTACGGCATCGGGATGCAGAGCCCCTTCAATTTCCTGCATCCTTATTCGTCTATGCGAATCGGCGGAGCACTGGAATTTTCCGGCGGCGCGCGGGAATTCGCGCGCATCAAGCGGCCACAAAACAGTCTGCTCGATGCACACGATCAGGCGATTGGTGAAAATGCGATCCTCGGTGAGCTGGGCGGCATTGATCGGGAAGCCTATCGCACGATGTTCTCGCTCGACGACGACAGCTTAGAGGAAGGTGGCGAGAGTATCCTGAAGGCCAGGGGCGATCTCGGCCAACTCCTTTTCTCGGGCAGTAGCGGTCTCGCCGACCTCAGTCGCAAGATCGCGGATTTGCACTCCGAGGCGGACGGATTTTACAAATCCCACGCGCGATCGGGACAACTGCACGATTTGCAGAAAGAACTCGACCGTCTCAAGCAAGAACGAGCACAGATTGACACGCAGGCATCGAAATACGCGGAATTGTCGGAGGCCGCCAAGCGCGCCAAAGCCCGCCATGATGAGACAACGGTGCGACGCGGTCAGAGTCAGGCGCGCAAGGACGAAATCCAACGCCTTTTGAATGCCAGACCACGCCTTGCAAAGTTGCGCTCTCTCCGCGAGCAACTTGCTCCCCTGGAAGGGCTTCCTGACGCACCGGCCGGATGGGCGGAGACACTGCCGACTTTGCGCGAAGAGGAAATCAAACTCGAAACGCAGATCGCCGCAAACGCGGATGAGGTGGAACGCTCGACGTCTGCGGTTGAAGCAATTGGCGTAGACCAAGTCGGATTGAGCCTGGCCGGGAAGTTGGATGACGCCGACTCATTGCGCGCCCGGTATCTGACCGCTGAGAAGGACGTACCGGATCGTCGGCAGAAATTGCATGACCTGGATCACGCTATCGCTTTCCAACTGCGGCAAATCGAACGGGAAGGAGAAGCAAATCCAGGGTCGCTGATCCTACCCGCGTCCACAGTCGAGCGCTTGCGCGAGTTGATCGAGTCCCGTTCGGGCATTGAGACAGCGGTAAGCCAAGCGGAGGAAGAGTGGACCGAAGCGCGGCATCGTTTGCAGGCGACTGAGGACAAGCTCGCCGATGCCGCCGATCCGTCGTCTCCGGCTGGCGACAGAGGAAATCTCCTTGAGAACCTCAAGCTGGCACTCGCCGCGCTGCGCCAAAGCGACCATGCCGCCCGGAGAAGGCTCGCTGACCGCGCATATCTTGAGGGGCGGTCTGCGCTGGATGATTGTCTCGCTGCGCTGGTTCCGTGGCATGGCGACGAGGACCAACTGGTCGCTATGATTGTTCCCGCGCTTGAAACCATCCAGCGATGGAAGACGGCATGGGACGCCAGTCAAAAGCGGGTTGATCAGCACCACGGCGAGATGGCCCGACTGCAAAGCGAGTGTGTACGCCTGTCGGCGCAACGCGACGCTACGACCAGTGTAACGGGATTGGTCACCGATCAGGATGCTGTCGCTATCCGGGCTGAGCGAGATCATGCTTGGGCGGAGCATCGAAGCCGCCTTGATGCGACATCGGCGGACCGGTTTGAAGATGTGTTACGCCGCGACGATGGCGTTGTTGCCCAACGGTTCGGGCACATGGTGGAACTCGCGCAACTTCATGAAACGTCCAGGGCCTTGAAGATCGCGCAATCCGACTTTGCCCGCGCCGAGGAGTTGCATGCCCAATCTCTCGCCGATTCTGAGACTTTGGCGAGGGAAATCGCAAAGGCGATAAGCGAACTGTCGCCCTTGCTACCGTCCGATTGGACATTGCCGCAGATCGAAGGCTGGCTTGCACGCCGGGACAAGGCGCTGGAAGCGCGTGCCAGCGTTCGGACTGCGGAGAGGGATTTGCAGCAGGCGCAGGATGACGCCACCGTTCTGGGACAGCGCCTCACCGCTACACTGCGTACCTTGAACATTCCTGTGGCGGCGGATGCCGACGAAACGTCGCTCATCGCGGCAGCTCAGGCGTCTGTCGATAGCGAGGCGGAATATCGGCGCCATCAGCAGACTTTGGAAGAACGGCAGCGCGATGCCGCTGCCCGGAAGCGCGCCTTCGAGCGGGCCGAAACCGGAAAGCAGCAATGGGACGCAGCTTGGAAAGAGATTGGCGGGGCCTGTTGGCTTGGTGAGAGCGGCGCTATGCCGTCCATTGCCGCCGTGCGCGGCATTCTTGCGGTGACTTCTGAACTGGCATCCACGTTGAAGGAACGAACGATGCTTGCCGATCGCATCGCCAAGATGGAGAAGGATCAGCGAGAATTCCAAGATTTCGTGATCTCCTTGGCAGATGCGGCAGGTATCGCTCAAGCAGACGCCTCCGCCGTAATGGATCTGCTCCGCCAAATTGAAGAGCGGGCCAGGAAAGCCGATGCAGACCGTACCCGTAAAACCGAGGAAATGGAGCGGCTCGAAGCCGCCCGCGCCATTTCACGGGAACTGGCCGAACAGAAGGTTGTTCACGATCGGCGCAAGCAGGAAATGACCTCGTATTTTGGAGTTGTCACTCTGGCCGAGGTTGCGACAAAGCTCGGCCAGATCGTCTTGAGGAACAGTGCGCAGCGAGAGCTGGCCGAGGTGGCGCAAGAAATTCTCACGGCATTACGGTCCACCAGCTTGGCCGAAGCCGAAGCGATGCTCGATTCCGCCGATCAGGCGGCCTTGGGAACAGAACTCGCTGAAATCACCGCGCAGGCGGAAACCCTGGAGCAGGAGTGGCGCGATTCCTACGCCACCTACAAGGACGCCGAAAAACAGATCGATGCCATCGGCGGTGACGCCAGTGTCGCGGAAATCGAGGAGAAAAGGCGTACCATTCTGGTTGAAATCGAAGAGCGCGCTCGACGTTACATGCGATTGCGCGCTGGTGCGATGGTTACGGAGAGGGCGTTACGCCTTTATCGGGAACAACACCGCAGTTCCATGATGGCGCACGCTTCCGAGGCGCTCCGTGTCATCAGCCGCGGCGCCTACACCCAATTAACGACGCAGCCGGACAAGGACAGCGAAGTTCTGGTCGCGATTGCGGCGGACAAGGGTTCCAAACTGGTAACGGAGATGTCGAAGGGAACGCGCTTTCAGCTCTACCTCGCACTGCGCGTCGCTGGTTATTTCGAGTTCGCCAAAACCCGAAGCCCGGTTCCGTTCATCGCCGACGACATCATGGAAACGTTTGACGACTTCCGCGCTGAGGAAGCCTTCCGGCTGTTCTCGCAAATGGCGGAGGCTGGCCAAGTAATCTATCTCACTCACCATCGGCATCTCTGCGAAATCGCCCGCGAGGTTTGCCCGACCGTGAAGGTTCATGATCTGTCCGGCCTCGTCACGCCTGAGCGTGAAACCGCGTAACGCGTATGAATTGCTTCAAAAGCCAATCGTCAGAAGATACTCGCCTGATCGTCATCAGCACTGATAGCAGTTTAAGATCGTTTTTTCTGATGGGCAGATTGTAAGTGCCGCGCTTAGCGGCAGGATGAACAGATAGCGCATTCCAGCGTATATAAAGGCCATAAGCGTTTCCGTCTTTCCACGCGATGCTCGTTCCGTTTGTCCCCTGTAACGGAACGGTGCCCATGACCCCTACCAAGCTTTTGATCGGTCAGATCATCATCGTCTTCGCCATGACCATCACCGGCGTGTGGTCGGCGACGGAGTGGTGCGCGTCCATGCTCGGCTTTCAACCGCAACTCGGGCCGCCGTGGTTCGTGCTGTTCGGTTGGCCGGTCTACGAGCCATGGGCGTTGTTCCCGTGGTGGTATCATTACGATGCCTATGCGCCGCAAATCTTCGATACGGCGGGGATGCTGGCGGGCGCCAGCGGGTTCATGGGATGCGCCACCGCCATCGTCGGCTCGCTTTGGCGGGCGCGGCAGACCCGGCTGGTGACCACCTATGGCTCGTCACGCTGGGCTTTGAAGCGCGAAGTTGAAAGGGCCGGGCTGTTCCGGGCGGCGGGGGTGTTTCTCGGGCGATATGGCGACGAGTATCTCCGCCATGATGGGCCTGAGCATGTCATGGCGTTCGCACCAACGCGCTCGGGTAAGGGCGTTGGGCTAGTGGTGCCGACGCTGCTGTCGTGGACCGGCTCGGCGGTGATTCATGACATCAAGGGCGAGAACTGGCAGTTGACGGCGGGGTGGCGAGCGAAGTTCTCGCACTGCCTGCTGTTCAATCCCACCGATCCGCGTTCCGCCCGCTACAATCCGCTGCTGGAAGTGCGCAAGGGGCCGGACGAGGTGCGTGACGTTCAAAACATCGCCGACATCCTGGTGGACCCGGAAGGGGCGCTGGAACGGCGCAGTCACTGGGAAAAGACCAGCCATTCGCTGCTGGTCGGCGCCATCCTGCATGTGCTGTACGCCGAGGAGGAGAAGACCCTGGCGCGGGTGGCGACGTTCCTGTCCGATCCGCAGCGCAGCTTTGCCCATACCCTGCGGCGGATGATGGCGACTAATCATCTCGGCACGCCGGATCATCCGCAAGTTCACCCGGTGGTGGCCTCCGCCGCGCGCGAGGTGCTGAACAAGTCGGAGAACGAACGCTCCGGCGTGCTGTCCACCGCCATGTCGTTCCTGGGTCTCTATCGCGATCCCACGGTGGCGCAGACCACGTCGGCCTGCGATTGGCGTATCGCCGATCTGATGGATGCCGAGCACCCGGTGTCGCTCTATCTGGTGATTCCGCCCTCCGACATTTCACGGACCAAACCGCTGGTGCGGTTGGTGCTGAACCAGATCGGGCGGCGGTTGACCGAGCGGCTGGAAGGCGATCCCAAGAAAACCCGCAAACACCAGCTTTTGATGATGCTGGACGAGTTCCCGGCTCTGGGGCGGCTGGATTTCTTCGAGACGGCGTTGGCCTTCATGGCCGGGTACGGCATTCGCGCCTATCTGATCGCTCAATCCTTGAATCAGATTTCCAAAGCCTATGGCGAGAACAACGCCATCCTCGACAATTGCCATGTCCGCATCGCCTTTTCCTCCAACGACGAGCGAACGGCCAAGCGGATTTCCGACGCGCTGGGGACAGCGACAGAATTGCGCGCCCAACGCAATTACGCCGGACACCGGCTGGCCCCATGGCTGTCGCATGTGATGGTGTCCCGGCAAGAGACGGCCCGTCCGCTGCTGACCCCCGGCGAGGTGATGCAGTTGCCGCCTGCCGATGAGCTGGTACTGGTCTCCGGCCTGTTGCCGATCCGGGCCAAGAAACTGCGCTACTACGAGGACCGGAATTTCACTGGGCGGGTCTTGAGCGCGCCTTCATTGGCGACCGGCGGCTACGCCGACAAGCCGCAGCCGCGCGCCGATGATTGGAGCGGCCAGGTGCGGGACATCGATGACCGTCTGATGCCACCCGACGAGGATGGCGTAAAGCGCACTGCGATGGGTGATGAAGGCGGTCTTCAGCAGCAGCGCCATCCCAGCCTCGGGCAGGATGCGCCGACCGGCACCCCTGAGCCGAACCAGGGCGAATTGTTCACCTCGCCTGACGAGGACAACGACACCGTAGCCGACGCCCAAGTCATGGATAGGATTTCGACTGCGGCGCGGGTCTATGGCGTCGATGAAGGCATGAAGCACGACCAGGACATCGTGCCGGGATTCTAAAAACTGTCGTTTCCGCAAGTGGTCGTTGATGAGCGTACATAACGGCCATAAGGGATTCCGCGCCTTTCACGGATGATCGTTTCCAAGCGTTTGGGACGATCTCATAAAACACGACAAAATACGCCACCAATTCCTGCTCGATCCGGCCTTGAGCGAAAAGCTCGACAAGCTGAGCCGTGGTCCGGGCGTGACCAAATCCGAGATCGTCGCCAAGGCGGTCGCGGCCTTCATCGACCGGCGCGGTGAGACCGAACTCGACCAGCGATACGGCAAGCGTCTCGACCGGATATCGCGCGATCTCGAACGCGCGCGGCGCGACATCGAGATGATCCTCGAAAGCCTCGCACTTTTCATCCGCTTCACCATCACGCTCAACGCCCATACGCCGGTACCGGACAAGGCCACCCAGGCGGTGGCCGAGGCACGGTTCCAGAACTTCGTCGAACAGGTCGGCCGCCAGATCGCCGGTGGCAAGCACGCTTTCGGCGAAAGGGGTGAGCCATGACCGACACGGCCAACCAACGTCGCCACGCCATGCTGAAGACGGCCATGGGACCGGCCATCGCCCAAGCCTTGGCCGACCCCGCGATCATCGAGGTGATGGTCAATCCCGATGGGAGCCTGTGGATTGATCGGCTGGGCGAGGGACGCTTTTCCGCTGACGTGCGCATCCATGCGTCCGAGGTGGAGCGGATCATCCGGCTGGTCGCGTCCCATGTGCGCACCGAAGTCCATGCCGACAATCCCATCGTCAGTGCGGAGCTGCCCTCCGGTGAACGCTTCGAGGGACTATTGCCGCCGGTGACGAAAGGGCCGTGCTTCGCCATCCGCAAACCGGCGGCCAGGATCTTCACACTCGCCGATTATGTCCGCGAACGGATCATGCTGCCCGTTCAGGCTGACACCCTGCGCCAGGCTGTGCGTGAGCGGCGCAATATCCTGATCGCCGGTGGCACGTCGTCGGGCAAGACCACGCTGGCCAACGCGCTGCTGGCGGAAATCGCCGGCAGCGGCGAACGGGTGATCCTGATCGAGGATACGAGCGAGCTGCAATGCGCCGCCAGGGATTGCGTGGCGCTTCGCACCAAACCGGGAATCGTCACGCTGGCCGATCTCGTCCGCTCGACGCTCCGTCTGAGGCCCGACCGGATCATTGTCGGCGAGGTGCGCGGGGCCGAAGCGCTCGACATGCTGAAAGCCTGGAACACCGGCCATCCCGGCGGCATCGCCACCGTCCACGCCAACTCGGCCCGCTCGGCGCTCTATCGCGTCGAGCACCTCGTTCAGGAGGGCGTCGCCACCGTGCCCCGCCGCCTGATCGCCGAGGCTATCGACATCATCGTCTTCATTGCCGGTCGCGGTGCCAACCGCCGCGTCGAAACCATCGCCGAAATCGCCGGCCTCGACGAAGGCGGCGATTACGCCGTCACCACCCTCGATACCAACAGACCTGAACCGACCACCTGAAAGGACCAGTCATGCGCAAGACGCTGCCATGTATCTCAACTGCCGCCGTCACGTTACTGCTCACGGCCCCGGCCTATGCGGCGGGCACGGGCATGCCGTGGGAACAGCCGCTCCAGCAGATCCTCGATTCCGTCCAGGGGCCGGTGGCCAAGATCATCGCGGTGATGATCATCATCACCACCGGCTTGACCTTGGCCTTTGGCGAAACCTCGGGCGGCTTCCGCCGCCTGATCCAGATCGTCTTCGGTCTGTCCATCGCCTTTGCCGCGTCGAGTTTCTTCCTGTCGTTCTTCTCGTTCGGCGGCGGAGCGCTGGTGTAATGCAGAGCAGCCAGCACATCGCGGGCTTTGAAGTTCCCCTGCACCGGGCACTGACCGAACCGATCCTACTCGGCGGAGCGCCGCGCGCCGTCGCCATTCTGAACGGCACTCTGGCGGCGGCCATCGGCCTTGGCCTTCAGCAATGGGTCGCCGGCATCGGCCTGTTCGCTGTCGGCCATACCCTGGCGGTGTTCGCGGCCAAACGCGATCCCGATTTCCTCGCCGTCCTGATCCGCCATCTTCGCCAACGGGGGTGGTGGCGATGCTGAATTTCACCGAATACCGCAATCGCGCCGACCGTCTCGCCGATCATCTCCCTTGGGCAGCGCTGATCGCCCCCAATCACGGTCAGGGGGGCATCGTTCTCAACAAGGACGGGTCGTTCCAGCGCACCTTCCGCTTTCGCGGTCCCGACCTGGAAAGCGCGACGGAAGCCGAACTGGTCGCGATGAGTGCCCGCGCCAACAACGCGCTGCGCCGTCTGGGGTCTGGCTGGGCGCTGTTCTTCGATGCCGAGCGCATCGAGGCACTGCACTACCCGAAGAGCGGCTTCCCCGATGCCGCATCGTGGCTGGTGGACGAAGAACGACGCGCTGCCTTCGAGGGCAAGGTGGCCCACTTTGAAAGCCGGTATCATCTGACGCTGGTCTATTTGCCGCCACTCGACGCTCAGGCGCGCACCGAAAACGCGCTGCTTGAACGCGACCGGAAGGGGGAAGGAGACCACGGGCACCGTGACTGGCACCGGGAACTGGCCGGCTTTGGGCAAGAGACCGAGCGGGTGCTGGATCTGTTGTCCGGCTTCCTGCCCGAGATCCGGGCGCTGGACGATGCCGAGACGCTGACCTTTCTGCACGGGACCATTTCCACCAAGCGCCATCCGGTCGCCGTGCCGGAAACGCCGATGTACCTCGACGGCGTGCTGGTCGATACGCCTCTTCTGGGCGGGCTGGAGCCGATGTTGGGTGAGCGGCATCTGCGTGCGCTCACCATCCTGGGCTTTCCCGGCACCACCCGGCCCGGCATCCTCGATACGCTGAACCATCAGGATTTCGCCTATCGCTGGGTAACGCGCTTCGTTCCGCTCGACAAGAATGCGGCGACCAAGGTGCTGACCCGTCTGCGGCGGCAGTGGTTCGCCAAGCGCAAGTCGATCACAGCGATCCTGCGCGAGGTGATGTATAACGAGCCGGTCCAGCTCCTCGATACGGATGCCGACAACAAGGTCGCCGATGCTGATCTGGCGCTTCAGGCGCTCGGTGGCGATCACGTCGGCTTCGGATATCTGACCGCCACCATCATCGTATCTGACGAAGACGCACGGGTAGCCGATGACAAGGCGCGAGCGGTCGAGCGCATCGTCAATGGATTGGGCTTCACCTGCATCCGGGAGAGCGCCAACGCGGTGGAAGCCTGGCTCGGTTCATTGCCGGGGCACGTCTACGCCAACGTCCGCCAGCCGCTGGTCCATACCCTCAACCTCGCCCATCTGATGCCGCTGTCGTCCGTCTGGGCCGGGCCGTCGCGCAATGCCCACCTGGACGGCCCGCCGTTGCTCTATGCTGAGACATCCGGTTCGACGCCATTTCGTCTCTCCACCCATGTCGGGGATGTCGGCCACATGCTGATCGTCGGCCCGACCGGGGCCGGCAAGTCGGTGTTGCTGGCGCTGCTCGCCATGCAGTTCCGGCGCTATGCCGGGGCGCAAGTCACGATCTTCGACAAGGGCAATTCCGCCCGCGCCACCATCCTCGCCATGGGCGGCCAGCATCATGCGCTGGGGGCTGCCGGTTCATTAGCATTCCAGCCGCTGCGCGACATCGACGCTCCCATAACGCTGGCCTGGGCAAGCGAATGGATCGGCGCGCTTCTCGCCCATGAAAAGGTTGCCGTCACCCCGGAGGTGAAGGAGGCGGTGTGGTCGGCGCTGTTGAATCTCGCCCGAGCGCCGGAAGACGAACGCACCCTGACCGGCTTGTCCGTTCTCATCCAGTCCAACGCGCTGAAGGCGGCGCTCCAGCCCTATACCCTTGACGGTCCCTTCGGTCGTCTGCTCGATGCCGCCGCCGATCCGCTGGCGCTGTCCGATGTGCAGTGCTTCGAGACCGAAGAGCTGATGCACCAACCCGGCGTGGTCGCCCCGGTGCTGACTTATCTGTTCCACCGCCTGGAGGAACGTTTCGACGGGCGACCGACCTTGCTGATCCTCGACGAAGCATGGGTATTCCTCGACCACCCGCTGTTCGCCGCCCGCATCCGCGAATGGCTGAAGGTGTTGCGCAAGAAGAATGTCGCCGTGGTCTTCGCCACGCAGTCGCTGGCCGATATCGCCGATTCCGCCATTGCCCCCGCCATCATCGAAAGCTGCCCGCAACGGATCTTCCTGCCCAATGACAGGGCCATCGAACCGCAAGCGCGTGCGGCCTATGAGCGTTTCGGTCTCAACGAGCGGCAGATCGAACTGATCGCCCGGGCGTCTCCGAAGCGACACTACTACCTGCAATCGCGCCAGGGCAACCGCCTGTTCGAGTTGGGTTTGGGGCCGGTGGCTCTGGCCCTGTGCGGCGCGTCCTCTCCCGCCGACCAGACCCTCATCGACAGCCTTCTCGACGATGCTGCGATGCCCTTCGCCACCGCATTCCTTCATGCGCGTGGTCTCGATTGGGCGGCGGCCCTGCTCAACGACTTTCCTTCCTCATTCCCGGAGCCCTCATCATGAACCGCAAAGCACTGCTTTCCCTTGGCTTCGCCATCACGCTCGGCACAGCAACGCTGGCCGATAGAGCCGTCGCCCAATGGGTCGTCTTCGATCCCTCCAATTATGCCCAGAACGTCATGACAGCCGCGCGGGCGCTGGAGCAAATCAACAACCAGATCCGCTCGCTCCAGAACGAAACCACCATGTTGCAGAACATGGCCCGCAATCTGGAAAGTCTGAACTATTCCTCGTTGCCGCAGATCACCGGCACGCTCACCCAGATCAGTGGGTTGATGAACCAAGCCTCCGGCCTGAGTTTCAACCTCACCCAGCTCGAAGGCCAATGGCAGCAGCAATACCCGTCATCCTATGACGCCACCGTATCCTCTAGCACCGTCGCGAGCGCGGCGCGCCAGTGTTGGCAGAATGCCATGGCCGCGTTCCAGCAGACCATGCAGGTGCAATCGCAGATCGTTGCCAACGTTCAATCCGACCAAAACGCCTTAAGCGATCTCGTCACCCAGAGCCAGGGCGCGGCGGGGGCGTTGCAGGCGCAACAGGCCACAAATCAGCTCGTCGCGCTGTCCACCAAGCAGCAGATGCAGATCCAAAATCTGATGGCGGCGCAATACCGCGCGGAGGCCGAAGACGCCGCGCGCAAGGCCCAGACCGAAGCGGCGGCTCGCGCCACCACCACGCGGTTCCTGGGGTCCGCTACGGCCTATTCCGGCAACTGATCCACGGGTGAGGCGCGGGCGATGAGCGATCTGTCCATCATCGACACCTTCATGAATACCTTCAGCAGCTACATCGACAGTGGCTTCGGGTTGCTGGGCGGCGATGTCGCTTTCCTGTCTACCACCCTGATCGGCATCGATGTCACTCTCGCCGGGTTGTTCTGGGCGCTCGGCGGTGAAGACAATGTTCTCGCCCGTCTGATCCGCAAGGTGCTTTACGTCGGCGCCTTCGCCTACATCATCGAAAATTTCCAGCGCCTGTCCGCCATCGTCTACGGCTCTTTCGCTGGATTGGGCCTCAAGGCGTCGGGCAGCGCAGTTGCCGCCGCCGATCTCCTGAAGCCCGGCAAGATCGCCGCGGTCGGCTATCAGGCGGCGCATCCGCTGCTCGATCAAGTCGGCAATCTGGTCGGCTTTCCCGACATCTTCTCCAATGCCCTGACCGTCTTCGTGCTGCTGGTCGCGTGGTTCCTCGTGATCATCGCCTTTTTCATCCTGGCGATTCAGCTCTTCATCACCGTGCTGGAATTCAAGCTGACGACCCTGGCCGGTTTCGTGCTGGTGCCGTTCGCGCTGTGGAACAAGACCGCGTTTCTGGCGGAGCGGGTGCTCGGCAACGTGATTTCGTCGGGCATCAAGGTGATGGTGCTGGCCGTCATCGTCGGCATCGCTTCGACGCTGTTTTCCACCTTTACCACGGGTCTGTCAGGCCAGGATGCCGATCTCGCCGCCGCTATGTCGGAGGTGCTGGGCGCCTTGACGCTGCTCGGTCTCGGTATTTTCGGTCCCGGCATCGCCGCCGGTTTGGTCTCCGGGGCGCCGCAATTGGGCGCTGGCGCGGCTTTGGGAACGGCGGGGGCCGCCGTTGGCGCGGCCCTGCTGACCGGTGGTGCCGCTCTCGCGGCTGGACGGATGGGGATCGGTGGCGGCCTTGCCGCAATCCGCGCCGGTACGGCGATGGGTTCAGCGGCGACTTCCGCCTATCAATTGGGACAGGCGACATCCGGTGCATCCGGAATGGCGGGTGTCGGCGCCGGTCTTGGCGGTGTTGCCCGTGCCGCCGGTGGATCGGTGATGCAGGGGGCTCGCTCCGTCGCCGGTCGTGCCGCCTCAAGTCTCAAATCCAGCGCCGATGCCGGACGCCGGGCCGCTTGGGAAGCGACCGGCGGCACACCGACGGCTTCCATGAAGGACGCCGCCGCATCGACGGGCGGGTCATCCAATTCAGCGTCAGCTCCGTCCGCGCCGCAATGGGCTCAACGCCTTCGCTCCGAGCAGCAAGCCCGTGCCCATCGCCACTCGGTCGAACAGGCCGTCAAGGACGGCGATCGGCCCGGGGCCGGAGCCAACCCGTCTCTCGATGACAAGGAGGTTTAACCCATGCAGTTCCGCCGATCGCTTCAACGCTACGGGCAAACGCCCGAACCCGTCACCCCTTACCAAAAGGCCGAACAGCTCTGGGACGATCGCATCGGTTCGGCCCGGGTCCAGGCCAGGAACTGGCGGCTCATGGCCTTCGGTTGCTTCGCGCTGTCGGCGGGTCTGTCTGCTGCGCTGGCTTGGCAATCCATGCAGAGCCGCGTGGTCCCTTACGTCGTCGAAGTCAACAAATTCGGCGAAGTTCATGCGGTGGCACCCGCCATCCAGAACTATCAACCGACCGACGCGCAAATCGCTTGGTTCCTGGCCCGCTTCATCACCAACGTCCGCGCGGTTTCGACCGATCCGGTGCTGGTGCGCAAGGATTGGCTGGCAGCCTACGATTTCGCCACCGACCGAGCCGCCCTTTTTCTCAACGATTACGCCCGCCAGACCGATCCCTTCGGCCAGATCGGCACCCGCAGTGTCTCGGTACAGATGACCAGCGTCGTCCGCGCCTCCGACAGCTCGTTCCAGGTCAAATGGACCGAACAGGTGTTCGAGCGCGGCAGCCTTGCCTCGACGTCCCGCTGGACCGCCATCCTCGGCATCGTGCTTCAGCCCCCGCGCACGGCGGAGCAACTCCGCAAGAACCCGCTCGGGTTGTTCGTCAACGCCATCGACTGGTCGCGGGAATTCGAGGCAACCACGCCCGCTACTTCACCCTCCGATCCGAAAAAGGATGTCGTCCCATGAAACCTTTATTCTCCCTGCTCCTTGCCTCCGTTTCCGCGCTCTCGCTGGCCGCTTGCGCCACGACCGA
This sequence comes from Parvibaculaceae bacterium, assembly GCA_028283765.1. Taxonomy (GTDB): domain Bacteria; phylum Pseudomonadota; class Alphaproteobacteria; order Parvibaculales; family Parvibaculaceae; genus JAATFR01. Next base: position 35,939 of record JAPWJY010000007.1, read on the forward strand.
TCCGCCGCCACGAATTGCCTATGACGCGGCGGATTTCACGCAAGCCGCCGTCGAGCCCGAGGCGCCGAAGCCGGTCAAAATCGTCGAGGTGCCAAAGGTGCTGCCGCTGCCGGGCCAGCTTCAACCTCTTCCCGGCAAGGTCAAGCCCGACACGCGCCCGCCAACCCAGCGGGTGGAGGACGCCAACAGGGCCGCGACAGAGGAGCCGACCAAATACGGCTACATCAACGCCATCCAGGTCTATCCCTTTGCCGATGGCGCGCTCTATAGCCTCTATGCTGCGCCGGAACGGGTAAGCGACATCACCCTCGAACCCGGCGAGAAACTGATTGCGGTGTCCGCCGGCGACACTGTGCGTTGGGTGATCGGCAACACCGTCAGTGGGGCGGGCGAAAGCCAACAGGTCCATGTGTTGGTGAAACCGTTCGCACCGGGCATCAAGACCAATCTCATCATCACCACCGACCGGCGCACCTATCATCTGCAATTGGAGAGTACGGAGAAGACTGCGATGGCGGCGGTGTCCTGGACCTATCCGCAGGAGCAGCTCTTGACATTTCATCGCCAGAACGCTGAAGCCGACGCGGTCCAGCCGGTCGCTTCCAATCTGGCGCTCGATCATATCCGCTTCCGCTATGCCGTCACCGGTGACGATCCGCCATGGAAGCCGCTGCGGGCCTTCGACGATGGCAGCAAGGTCTACATCGAATTCCCCCGCCGGATCGATCAGGGCGAGGCGCCACCGCTGTTCATCGTCGGCGCCGATGGCGGCAATCAGCTCGTCAATTACCGCATGCGCGGAAACTACTACATCGTCGATCGCCTGTTCGCCGCCGCCGAACTGCGCCTCGGCACCAAGCCGCAACAGGTGGTGCGTATCACCCGGACGGATGGCACGGGGACCGGACCATGACGGAGAAGCAGACCACCGACCGTCTCGATCTGCGCGCCGGCCCGCGTCCCCGCATCGTGCGTTTCCGGCGCGGCGTGGTGATCGGTGCCACCGCGCTGGCCTCCGGCGTGCTGATCGGCGTCACCATGATTGCCCTGCACGGGCCGATATCGCGCGGCCCATCGGAACATCCAGAACTGTACGACACCGGCAAAAAGCCCACCGCCGATGGTCTTGCCGCCTTACCGGGGGACTATTCGCAATTGAAGCAGCAGATCCCGGTGTTGGGGCCGCCGCTGCCCGGCGATCTCGGAATGGCCATCGTCGCCCATCAACGGGAAAGCGGAGCCAATCCTTCAGCCGAGGAACAGCGTCTGGCGAGCCAAGCCTTGCACGCGCGTGAATCCGGCGTGTTGTTCCGTGTCGATAACCGGCCGGAAGCCACCACCACCGAACCATCGAAGTCGGCCACGGCGGCGACATCGCAACCCCAAAACGACCGGCTGACGCTCGACCCCGAGCGCGATCAAAACGACCAGCAGCGCAAACTCGACTTCGTGCATCAGCGGGACGCGACTGGCATCTACAACCCCCACGCCCTGCAAACGCCGGCCTCACCTTATGAGGTGATGGCGGGGAGCATTATCGCCGCCAGTCTCATCACCGGGGTCAATTCCGATCTACCGGGGCTCGTCGTAGCCCAGGTGACCGAGAACGTCTACGACACCGCGACCGGACGGATTCTTCTCATCCCGCAAGGCACTCGGCTGATCGGCGCCTATGACAGCGTCGTCGCCTTTGGCCAATCCTGCGCCCTCTTGGTCTGGCAGCGGCTCATCCTGCCGGACGGTTCCTCCATCCAGATCGACAATCTGCCCGCGACCGATGCCGCCGGTTATACCGGCCTTGAAGACGAGGTGGACTATCACACCTGGACATTGCTCAAAGGCGTCGCTCTTTCGACGTTACTCGGGGTGGGCTCCCAGGTCGGGACAACCGCCAACCAGAACGACCTCATCCAGGCGCTGCGGCAATCCACCCTGCAAACCACCAATCAGGCCGGACAACGGATTGTAGAGAAGGATCTCAACATCCAGCCGACCATCACCATCCGCCCCGGCTGGCCGATCCGCATCATCGTCCACAAGGATTTGATCCTCAAAGCCTATCAAGGAAATTGACCATGCTGAAACTCGCCAAGCTGCCGGATCGCACACCGGCCAAGATCACCATTACCGTCAGTGCCGAATTGAATCAGGCACTACACCGCTACGCCGCGCTTTACCGCGACACCTATGGCGAAGCGGAATCCGTCATCGAACTCATCCCCTTCATGCTGGATGCCTTCCTCGACAGCGACCGCGATTTCGCCAAGGCGCGGAAGGAAGGCGAACTGGAAACGGAAGTGGACCCGCCGCCTCTTCGCGGCCGCGGCGCTCGAAAGGCCGGGGCACGATCCAACGCGAACGTCGCGGCAGGATTGCCAGCAATGTCCCCCACATCATCCGTACCCCAAAGACAGGAGGAGTAGATGCAGATTGGCAATTTCACCTTATCGAAGGATGGCGGCTGGAGCGGCTCCGTCCGCACGCTCACCATCGACGCCAAGATCCGGCTTGTTCCTAATGACGACCGCAGCAGCGACAATGCGCCCGCCTTCCGGATTCTCGCCGGCACCACCCGCATCGGCGACGCCTGGGAAGCCCGCACTGGCGGAGATAATCCCAAGACTTACTGGCGCTTGCGTCTCGACGATCCCGCCCTGTCCGAACCTCTCACCGCCGCCTTGTTCTCCGCCGAGGATAGCAGCACGGCCCATCTGGTGTGGAACCGGAGGCGGGAGGGGTGAACAAAGCCATTTATGATCGCCGGTCCGATTGCGCCGCGAAAGCAGGTGTGATACAAATACTCGGCACTTTTCAGTTATTGCCGAGTATACGGAACATGCCGGTCACTGCCAACGAAATGCGGCCACGGGAAGCGCCGCCAAGAGAATCACTGAAGGACCGCGCGCTCACCCTAGCCAAGGAGCGCGGCATTGCGCGTTCGCGTGACTTTGATGCGGCGGGCGTCCCGCGCGCCACGCTGCGGCGGCTACAAGACCAGGGCCTTCTCGTGCGCATGGGCCGTGGCCTCTACCAGCTTGCCGACATGGAAAGCTCCCCGTCCCATAGCCTTGCCGAGGCGGCCCGGGCCGTGCCCCATGGCACTATCTGCCTGCTGTCCGCGCTTCGCTTCCATGACCTCACCACGCAACTGCCCCATCAGGTTTGGCTGCTGATCGGCCACAAGAAATGGGCGCCGAAGAATCCTCCGGTGTCGCTGCGCATCATGCGCGCTACAGGCGAGGCCCTGACGGCAGGCGTGGAAATTCATGTCATCGAGCAGGTGGAGGTGCCCATCACCAACCCGGCCAAGACCGTCGCCGACTGTTTCAAATATCGCGGCCAGGTCGGCCTCGATGTCGCCATCGAAGCGCTCAGGGACTGTATCCGCACCCGCCGCGCCACCGCCGATGACCTCTGGCGGTTTGCCGCTATCGACCGCGTGCAGAATGTCATGCGGCCCTATATGGAGGCGATTCTGTGACCGCCAAACCGCCGCTCAAGAACGTCGGCGCTTCCGTCAGGGCGCGTCTCACCCGCATCGCCCGAGAGCGCAAGGAAGACGTCCAGCTCGCGCTTACCCGCTACGCTATCGAACGGTTCCTCTACCGGCTCGGCCAGTCCGCCCATCGGGACCGTTTCGTCCTCAAAGGCGCGATGCTGTTCAGCCTGTGGACGCCCACGCCCTATCGGGCGACCGGCGACCTTGATCTTCTGGGTTATGGCGATGCCGCTCCGGAACGGATTGCGAGCGCCTTCCGGGATATCTGCATGATCGACGTCGCGGCTGACGGCGTTGTGTTCAAGCCCGAAACCTTGCGGGCTGAACCGGCCAGGGCCGAAGACGAATATAGCGGCGTGCGGGCCGCGATGATTGCCGAGATGGCTGGTGCGCGTTTGCCCATCCAGATCGATGTCGGCTTCGGCGATGCCGTGACCCCGGCCGCGCGCGAAATCGATTATCCGTCGCTGCTCGACATGCCGACACCCCGGCTTCTGGCCTATCCGCCCGAAACGGTGGTGGCCGAGAAATTCCAGGCGCTGGTCGCGCTCGGTATGCTCAACAGCCGCATGAAAGATTTCTTCGATCTTTGGGCGATCGGAGAGACCTTTTCCTTCGACGGCTCCGTCCTCGCCGAAGCGGTTCGGGCGACCTTCGCGCGCCGCGACACGGCCCTGCCACGGCAAACGCCCATCGCTTTGACTGCGGCCTTTGCCGAGGTCGCCGCGAAGCAAGCCCAGTGGCGTGGATTTCTGCGTCGCACGGCGCTGTCCATGGCGCCGGAACCCTTCGCCGACATCCAGACCAAGGTGGCGGCGTTCGTTCTGCCGCCAACAACGGCGCTCGCCGATGGTTCCGCCTTCACCGGAAAATGGGAACCGGGCGGCCCCTGGCGATAGCACTCCCATCTACGCGCTCGCGCCAACCAGCACGCCCACCTCTCTCATCAGCACACCGATTTCAGGAGCCGGAGCCAGCCAAAAAGTTCTATAAGCTTCCAGGAACCCCAGCCAGCTACCTGACATGGATATGTTGCCCCGGCTGTTATGGGTTACCCGGCGATGGCCGGGTTTTTCTTGCGGTTGAGAACCGGAGGATGGCGGAGAACACGGCCATGAAGGCCGACATATGGTTCTCGCCTGCGAGCAGCCGATGTTCGACGGACAGTCCCGGAATATCGAGGCTGGCAAGATATTCAGCCATGTATTGCGTATCGGCGGACATCTTTTCGCTGATTTCAGGCTTGCCTGGAGATTCATCATCTCCCACGGCGAGGAACACGTCTGCCTCAAGATCATGGGGCAGGTTTCGGGCCATCGCCTGGACGTCCTTTATCAGCCGGCTGTCGTCCCACCACAACGAGGGGCTGACGGCGGCATATCTGCTGAATGACCGGGGGCCGCGTCAGCAGCGCGTAAAGCGTGAAAAAGCCACCGAACGAGGCGCCGCACAATATCTGGCGACCGGTATTTATCGGATAGCGAGCCGCTAGGCTGGTGCGCAGGGGGCCGCTCAGAAAATCGAGGAAATCGTCGGCGCCGCCCGGCTGATGCCATGGCGCGCCCTGCATGAAACGGTCGCCAAGTTTTCGGGATTTATGTGCGGGCAGATAGTCATAGGCGCGGCGGCCCATATCGAAGGGCGCAGCGCCGGGATAGCCGACCGCCACGATCATCAGCGGCTCAATCCGCGCTTCTTCATGGAATTTCGCCTGAAACCGCAATGCATCTGCCGCGCCGGCGATGCAGGCATTGCCGTCGAGAAGGTAAAGCACCGGATAGCCCTCGGGCGGAGGTGAAGCCGCAGGCAATACGACGAATATCTCATAGCCGCCGGCGGGGCCGGTCGTGTTGTACTGCTGGACGTCGGTGACAAGATAGCCATTGCCAACATCTTGCAGCATCCCCTCCTTGCGCCGGATCGCACGGTGATGGATCAACCGCCGCTTCCGGCCAGACATGACCGAACGGACAATCAGGCGGAATATTTGATGGGCCATGTGGAACATCGGTTCTTACATTGGTATTGGCGGGTTTCCGGCGACAGCCTGTCAGCCAGGCGTTTTGTTCTGAGACTGACGCACAAGAATTATCTTATTAATAATTATTTGCAAATGTAGGGGCGGCTTCACCTCCGGGTTGGATCAGGGAAATGGCGCTCATCGTTCGGGCGACCCTTGCGAGGTTACCTCTTGAACGCTTCGCTTCGAGGCATCCCGCCGCCATCTGTGCCTTGCCTTCGAGAGGGCGCTCGCATCGCCGAAACCCAGAAGCTCGGCGATCTCGCTCTGACTGCGGTGTCCGGATTTTTTGAGTTCAGCATCGACTTCCTGGCGCACGAGGTCGACGAGGCCGGAAAAGGTCAATCCGTAGCCGGCGAGACGCCGCTGTAACGTCCTGGTGCCCAGACGGCATTGCTGCCCCACCATTTCGACGTTCACTCTCCCCGTGCTGAGGCCACGGCGAATTGCCCATCGAATGCGTCCTAAATCATCGCCCGGCGGCGGTAGGCCTTCCAGCTCCTGTTCGACATATTGAGTAAGGATCAGCAGAAGCTTTGGATCGGCGCCCTGGATGGGCTGAGCTAGGTTCAGGGCTTCGTAGCGCAGCGCGTTGTCCCTGTCGCCATAAGCGACGTGGCAGCCGAAATGCTCTGTCAGTCTGCGTTCTACCTCCTTGTCGGCGTGCTGGACCCTGACCTCTACCGGGCGGAGCGCGCGCCCCGCGAGCCGCTGGGCCACGGCATGAAAGATAGCGAGCGTGCATTCGGTGTCGTGACGCCGGAAATGCTCTTCCAGTCCTTGTACGTCATATCGGATTTCGAAATATCCATCGGCCGTGATTTTCCAGTCGAACGCATCGCCTTGCTGCTGGTAATCGATGAAGCGCTGTGCGAGCGCCATCGCGTCGCCGAGGGTTGAGGAATTGAGCAGCAGATATCCATAAGCGCCGAGATCGCTCGCCTGGAATCGCGCGCCTAATTTGAGGCCGAATGAATCATCGCCGCTTGCCTCTGCCGCCCATGTGAGGAATCTCGCAAGCTGCTTGAGAGGAACGCGTGAGCCGGTGGGCTGCGGGGCGAGGGGCGGCAGGCTGATCGTCTCGAAAAAGTGCTCGGGCCGGAGACCCATTTCAATTGCCAGTCCAATGGCCCGGTCGAAAACTATTCCAAAAATAAGTGCTTGGGCGCCATTGGCTTCGGGAGAGGTGCCGCCAGGCGTTTTCAATTTCTGACGTGTCGCCATAGGACTGGTTCTTGTCATTTAAAGACATGGGCGGCTTGATCCTTAACGCTAGGCTGAACTTTGTTCAATGGCGGTGATGCGTGATCAGCCGGGCGCTGCCAGACAGGATGAGGGAAATTCCATGCCTATCGACGACTCTGCTACGCCCTTTCTCGATATCAGCCCTTATGTGAAACCGCCTTCCGATCTGCAGCCGGCTTTGTCGTCGAACATTCAGGCAGATGTTGTCATTGTCGGTGGCGGCTATACAGGCCTCTCCACCGCGCTCGCCCTTCACGAACGCGGCATCTCCGCCGTGGTTCTTGAGCGCGATTTCTGCGGCTATGGGGCGAGCGGGAGAAATGCCGGTCATCTGACGCCAACGATCTGCAAGGATCTGCCGACCGCTATGATGTTGTTCGGCCGGGAGACGGCCGCCAGGCTCGCTGGTTTCGCGGATTTCTGCGTCGAGAGCGCAGAACAGTTGATACAAACCTGCGGTATCGATTGCGACTACAACCGCAGCGGTAACATCATGGCAGTCATCCACCCCGCGCAGGAGAAGCGGCTGCGCAAGGCGACGCAGGCTGCTGTTTCCCTGGGCGCGAAGATGTCTTTCATCGAGGCAGGTGAGATGCGGGAGCGCGGTGTGCCGCATGCATTTCTTTGTGGTGCGATGGAAGAGGCAGGCGGCACTCTCCATACCGGCAAGTTCGTTCTCGGTCTTCGCAAGGCGGCGCTTGCGCGCGGCATTCGCATCTATGAGCAAACGGCGGTCGAGCGCGTGGAGGAGGCAAAGCCCATTCGCGTCATTACAGCCGGCGGCACAGTCAGTGCAGACAGGATCGTCATGGCATCAAATGCCTATACGCCCGAGATCGCGCGTCCCGGCGATCACGTGGCTCCTCTCTACATCACGTTATTCGAAACAGCCCCGCTTTCGGACGTTCAGCTCGACACAATAGGCGGGTGGAGAGGACGCGAAGGCATCTACACCGCGCATGAAAGCATGGAGAGCTATCGCCTGACCGCCCAGCGCACGATCATCGGCGGTTCGAAGGACGTGCAATATTTCTATGATTGCGCTCCGCACAATCATGGAGGTAACGGCGATGCACGCAAGATGAGCGTGATCCGCGCTTTCCGGGAGCGTTTCTCCACTCTCGCCGAGGTTCCCATTGCTCATGCCTGGGCGGGCTGGTGCGGCTTCACGCTCAACTTCATGCCTCTCGTCGGGCGCGCAAGCGACAATCCTGCTTATCACTACGCCGTCGGTTATAACGGCCATGGTATCGCTCAGGCTACAACAATGGGCACGTTACTTGCCGATCTGCTGCAAGGCAGGGCAAATCCATGGCATGAGCTTATATGTAGAAAGCCTGGATACATGCCGTCAAAACCGCTGAGATATTTGAGCGCCAAGGCGCTCCTCGCCTTGCTCAATGGCATCGACCGGCGCATGGATGGCAAAGTGCGACAAGGAAATTTCAGCCGGTAATTCATATCAGCTGTTGGGTCTCTTTCCGGATACTGGTTGGGATGGCGGTGGTTCGAGGGATAGCAACAGCCTCTTTTCGCCTCATCCGATTTCGGCGAGGAATTCATCGGTGGTGATCTGGCGGCAATAACCCTTGATGGCCTTCAGTGAATTGTGTTGCCGCTCCGCGCTCATGGTGGCGCAGGCGTCCGTCACAAGCGTGACGAGATAGCCAAGGTCACAGGCGTCGCGGACGGCGCTTTCCACGCACTGGTCGGTCAGGAAGCCGCTGAGGATCAGGTATCTGGTTCCCAGATTGCGGAGCAGGTAATCGATGTTGGTGGAGATGAACACGCTGGAAGATGTTTTCGGCAACACGATCTCGTCATCGCCGGGGGCAATGGCATCAAGCACCTTGCCGTCCCATGAACCTGCGGGAACATTGAAGCCGGTGATCTTGTAATCAAGGCTGCGATCCCGTCCATCCTTGGTCAGGCTGCAAATCACCGTATACATCACTTCGATCCCGGCCTTGCGGCAGCCCGCCTGAAGGCGTTGCATCGCTGGAATGGTGCGGTTCTCGATTTCCTCGAAGAAGGGGCCATACTGGGCCTCGAATGCCTCCGGCGTCACCCCCTTGAATTCGCCCCCTTCGCGATGGGCGGCAAAGTTCTGAACATCGATAAAGAGAAGGGTGGCATGGGGCGGCTCGACGGGAACGTCGCGGCTCAGGGATTGGCTCATCGGTACTCCTTTACTGGAACATGCAATCAACAGCCGGCGCGCTCCGGCTTCACCGGCCCGGCCGGGCGGCGTCTTTCTGCTATATATCAAAACTGGACAGGCCTTAGTATGGCAAGGGAACTTTCTCCGAAGATTGTTGTGGGCATGAAGAGGTCTGGCGCGATGCGTATTCTGTCGCAAACCGAAATCGAGGCGATGAGGGAAGGGCTTGAGGCCGGGGGCGTGAAGCTGCTCCTCACCTCCATCGTCGATTCCGCTGGTGTCATTCGCGGCAAGCAGGTGCCGGTTGCGCGCCTGAAAAGCGTCCACCATGCCGGCCTTGGCGCATCCAGCACCTGGGGCGTTTTCTGCATAGACAATGAAGTCGCATGGACCCCGGCCTTCACGGCCATCGGCGATGAACGGCTGAGGGCGGATTTGAGCGCACTGGTCGAACTGGAAGGCGGTCTGGCCTGGGCGCCTGCCGAAGTGTTCGGTCAGGATGGCGAATCAACGCCCTGGTGCTCGCGGGCTTTCCTGCGCAAGCAGCAGGCCGGGCTGGGAGCGCTGGGCCTCGATATGCTCGCAGGGGGCGAGCTTGAGTTTTCCCTGATCCCCGCGCAGGGGCCGTTGCGGGAGGACTGGCAGTCTTACGGCGTCGGGCCGGAGCTTGACGTTCAGGGTTTCCTGTTCGATGTCGAGGCGGCGTTCGGCAATGCCGGTCTGGGGCTTGAACAGCTTCATGCCGAATATGGCGCGCACCAGTATGAGCTGTCGCTCTCCCCGGCGCGGCCATTGCAGGCGGCCGACAAGCTGGCGCTGGCGAAGATATTGCTGGGCCGGGCGGCCCGCCGCCACGGGCTGCGCGTCTCCTTTTCCCCGGTTCCGTTTGCGAACGGGGTGGGCAATGGCGCGCATCTGCATTTCTCGTTTACGCGGGATGGCCAGCCGCTTTTTTCAGGGCACGAGGGACCGCACGGTATTTCGCGCGAAGGCGGCGCCATCATTGCCGGCGTCGTCTCCGGTCTGCCCGAGCTTGTGGGCTTGCTTGCGCCCTCCCTGCTTTCTCCGATGAGATTGCAGCCCGGCCACTGGTCGGGCGCTTATGCGTGCTGGGGCATGGAGAACCGGGAGGCGGCGGTGCGCTTCTGCGCCGCCACGAGCGGCAATCCGCATGGCGCCAACATGGAGGTCAAATGTATCGACGGCTCGGCCAATCCCTACATTGCGGCAGGTGCGGTTCTGACAATGGCGCTTGAAGGGCTCGCCCGGGACATGCCTCTCCCCGATGAGGTGGGGAACGATCCGGTTAAAATGTCCCACGAGGAGCGCGCCGCCCTCGGCATCCGCCAGCTTCCTCCGACGCAGGGAGAAATGCTGGAGGCGCTGGAGAAGTCGTCTCTGGCCAGGGGCGCGCTGGGCGACATGCTGCTCGATGCGCTTGTCGCTGTCCGCCGTCATGAGATGCGGGCATATGGCAGCACGCCGCTGGAAGACGTGACCCGGAAATTCCGCTTTGCCTGGTCGGTCTGAGCGCGAGGATGATGGCGCTCAAGACTGGTCGTGAAGTCCCTGCGTAAGGGCGGGTCCGATTGCAAGGTTGCTGAAAGTGACCTCAAGGCCCGCCCGCTCAGGCGTGCAGCACATCGGCCCCACCAGATAGCGGTCCGCTACCGGAAAAGGCGAGAGGCGGAGCAGGTGCCAGAGGGTGCGGTCTTGTGAAATCCGGACCTGCAAGGCACCCTTCGCGACCGTGACCCTGAGCCAGAAGTCGGTGTAATCGAGGTTGATCTGGCTGACCGACCAGTCCGATTGCTCCCGGGTCACCACGGCGCCCGGGCAGATCACGCCGTCATTATATTCGACGCCCGCCTTGCACCAGACCGTCTCGTCGATCCGGACCAGAAGCCCGGCCTGATCGTAGAGTTGCTGGAAATGTCCCCGCAGGCGGACTTCTGCCGTGAAATCCCCTGCCGTCTCAAAGCCCAGAAAATGCCCGCTATCCCGGCGAAAACCATAATAGGTGTCGCGCCAGAAATCGGTGTTGGCGTCTGTCGTGATGGTGAGTTCGCCCTCGGAAAGGCGCGACGTTGCAGGCTTGTTCAGCCATGTGCCCGTCTGAAAATCTTGCTGTTTCATGGTTCGGTCTCCGGGCGGGATACTAGAGGCAGCCATGGTGGAGGCAAGTCCATCGGAAGGTGGATTTCCTCCTGCCCGCGCCAGCCTGAAACTCGACACGGTTTTCCAACAGGAGGTGCATGTCATGGAAGCTGTTCATCTGCCGTCAAACAGCACGGTGGAGGATGTTACGGCGGCGCTGCGTGAGCACGGCTATTGTATCGTCGATGAGCTGGTGCCGGCGTCGCTCATGGATAGCATTGCCGATGAAATGGGGCCTTATGTCGAGGCGTCGCCGTTCGGTATCGACAATATGCTGGGCAAGCTGACCAAGCGGACGGGCGCGATGATCGCGCGTTCGCCGGCCGCGCGGGATCTGGTGATGAACCCGCTCGCCATTGCGGTCGCCGGCAAGTGGCTTGAGAAGGCCACGACCATGCGCCTTCATCTGACCCAGATCATCAGCGTGTTTCCGGGGTCTCCCGCCCAGCCCCTGCATCGCGATGAGCTGGCCTGGGATTTCTTCAAGTTCCCGCTCGATTATGAGGTTCAGTGCAACATTCTGTGGGCCTTCACCGACTTCACCATCGAGAATGGCGCAACCCATGTCGTGCCCGGAAGCCATCTCGTTGAGGGTGATCAGAAATATCCCCGCGACCAGAGCATTCAGGCCGCGATGAAGCGGGGGTCGGCCCTGTTCTATACCGGCAAGATCTATCATGGCGCGGGTGAAAACCGCTCGGACAAGGTCCGGCAGGCGATCAACATCACCTATGCCGTCGGCTGGGTGCGTCAGGAAGAAAACCAGTATCTCTCCACGCCGCTGGAAATTGCGCAGACCCTGCCCGAAGACCTTTTGAAGGTGATGGGCTATCAGCTCGGTTGCTTCGCTCTGGGCTATGTGGGCGATGCGGAAGATCCGATGTGGGTGCTGCACAGGCCCGAGGAGCGCACGAGCTTCGGCATCGAGCATATGGAGAAGACCGCCGGGAAACAGGATTCGGCCAGCAGCTTCCTTGAGGAAGTCGGCCAGTAACGAGAGTGATTAACAGGAAAGATCCGGAATGCTGAAGACAAGTTCTCCCGAAATCGATTACTTCGCGCCTGAAGTCTTTTCGACCCTCGCCTTCTCGCAGATCGCGCGGGCAGGCGATACGGTCTATCTTTCCGGCGTCGCGCCCCTCAAGGGAGGACTGACGGATATGGTACTCGTCGGCGAAGGAGACATGGCCTCACAGGTGGCTTTCGTGCTCCGGGTGATCGACGATTGCCTCAAGTCCGAAGGATTGACCCGCAAGAATCTGGCGAGCTGGACTTTCTACACGACCGACATTGCGGGCTTCATGACGGCTCTTGAGGCTGTCATCGGGCCGTGGCTCGGCGATCATCATCCGTGCAGCACCACCATCGCCGTCAGCGGTTTCGTCCATCCTGCCCAGCTCGTGGAGATCACGGCCATTGCCGTGACCTCCTGAGTGGGAGCCTAGGGGAGAAGCTTGCGGCGCCTGAGTTCCGCGAACATGTCCCGGAACATCGTCTCGCTATCGACGATATCCTGAAAACCGGCCTGCCTGATTTTTGTGGTGCTGGAGACGACGTCAAAATCGCAGCGAAAGACGAAGTCTCCAAATCCCCAGGCGACGATCTGCTCGAATTTTCCGGGCACAAGGCCGTGCTTGCTGACGATCTTGTCCCAGACCGGCCCCTTGTCCTTCATCATCTCGGTCAGGTTGATAGTCTGGGGCATACCTGCTTCGAGGCCGAAGCTCGCGGCCAGCGCGGGCCACATCCGGTTCCACCGGAAAACATCTCCATTGGTCAAATTATAGGCTTCCCCCGCAGGCGCCTTTTCCACGGCCCAGACGGAGGCGCGGGCGAGCTGGCCCGCGTCGGTCACCTGCGCCAGCCGGTTGTAGCACTCATGGGTGCCCGGAAAGCGCATGGGCAGGCCAAGCTCGCGGCAGATGGCGGCATAGACGCCAAGCACCATCAGGAAATTCATGGGGCTGCCGACGGCAAAGCCGCAGACGACGTCAGGCCGCAGCACCACGTAGTCCCAGTTCTTTCCCTTCGCGGCAGCCTTTAGCCAGTCCTCCTGATTGTAATAGAAGTTGGGCGGCATGTGCCGGGCGTCGTCCTCAAGCGCGGGCGTCGGGAAAGCGCCCAGATGGACGCCGTAATATTTCGCCCCTTCATAAAGGACGACCCGCTCCAGAGAGGGGGAGGCGGTTTCGACGGCCGTCACCAGATTGCGCAGCATCGCCGTATTGGCTTCAACCTGGGCTGCTGGATCTGCATGTTCCTGATAGGCGGCGTGGAAAACGTAATCGATGGGGCCAAGCGTCCGGATCGTTTCGAGCGTCGAGGCCGGATCGAGCAGGTCGATCGAGACGAAACGGGCGGGTGTCTCGAAATCGGGGGCCCGTCTCGACAGGGCGATCACGTCCCAGTCCCCCGTGGCGGTCAGGTGATCGACCAGATTGCGGCCGATCACCCCTAGGCCACCGGAGACGACTGCGGTCTTGCGGCGTGTCATTTTCTCTGCATCTCCATTGCCGCCTTCAGGCGGCGGCCGCGAGACCGAACCGGGCGGCGGCTTCATTGATAGATTCGACGGTAGCAGAAACCGTCCTGTCGAAGTCCTCGCGCGTGGCGATGAGGGCAGGCGCCACCTCCATGGAGGTGCCGGCCGCGCCGACGAGGATACCGCGCTGCTTGATGCCGTTGACGATCGCGGTGACCATTTCCGGGTTCGGCAAGGCCTTGGTGGCGCGGTCCGAAGTGAAATCGATCGCGTGCCAGTGCCCGAGCCCGCGGATCTGGCCGACCACCGGGTTGTCACCGAGGGCAGCCTTGAGTTCGGACTGGAAATAGACGCCGTTATCGAGCGCCTTTTCGATCAGGCCGCCCCGCTTCTTGATGGCGATGGTGGCCAGCGCCGCCGCCGCGCTGGCGGCATGGCCGCTGTAGGTGTGGACATGGCGGAAATGCGGGATGGCGTCGGCGATCTCGGCCGTCGTCATGGCGGCGCCCATGGGGGCGTAACCGGCGGTCATGGCTTTCGCCATGGTCAGAATGTCGGGCTCGATGCCGAAATGCTCCGCCGCGAACCAGGTGCCGGTCCGGCCAAAGCCGCAGATCACCTCGTCCATGATCAGCAGCACGCCATATTTGGTGCAGATGTCGCGCACCCGCTGCCAGTAGGCCTTGCTGGGCACCTGAGCGCCATTGGCCTGCATTATCGGCTCGCCGATGAAGGCGGCGACCAGTTCCGGCCCCTCGTGCAGGATCTGCTGCTCCAGATAGTCGGCGCAGAAGGTGAAATAATCCTCTTCGCTCATGCCGAACGGGTTGCGGTAGCACTGGGGGTTCGGGATGAAGCTCACGCCCGGCAGGCGTGGATCGGGCGACTGGGCGACGGTCAGGTGGTTGGTCAGCGACATCGCCCCGGCGGTCGCGCCATGATAGGCGTTCCAGCGGGAAATGATCTTGTAGGCGTGGGGCTTGCGGCCGCTGCCCTGCTGGTAATGCTTGGCGATCTTGATGGCCGATTCGACCGATTCCGAGCCGCCGCTGGTGAAGAAGGCCCGCGACAGGGCGCCCGGCGCCAGTTCGGTCAGGGTCTGGGCCAGTTCCACCATGGGCCCGGTAACGATGTCGACGGTGCCCGCATAATGCATCTTGCAGGCCTGGTCATAATAGGCCCGGGCGATTTCCTCATTGCCGTAGCCCAGCGAATTGGGCCGGGTATAGGCGCCGACCATGTCGGTGTAGGAACGTTCGGCCCCGTCGGTGATGGTCAGTCCCGACCCGCTGGCGACGACGCGCGGGCCGTTTTCTTCAACAACCGCCTTGTCGATAATCGAAAAAATGCAGTGATCGACGGCCAAGGTGGATATATCGTTCTTGAGCAAGGTCAGCACTCCTTGACGGCTGCGGCCGACAAACATGTCTCGACAGGTCATACGGCCGTCTGGATGGGGGTTGTCCCGGCAATCGGCACCTCGGAACAAGGCGCTTCCGACAACATGGTCGCAAGCCTAACCAGAGGGCCGGGCCCGGACTAATCCTCCTTTTGATGGAGTTACGTGCTGAAAATACGGTCATAGTCTTTGTGATCGAAAAACGGGGCAGGCAGACTCCGGACTTTCAGGGAGAAAATCGCGACGGATTGAATGAACCATGCCGGTTCGTGTTGATGAGTGTTGCTTGGAGGATGCCTAGTGAACGCGTTAGCCGATCTTGCCGAAAGACCGACGGACTGGGCGGGGCCCGCTTCGGTTTCAAGTAAAGCCGAGGCCGGAGATGAGTCCGAGGCCATCGTTATCGAGGGACTAAGCAAGAAGTTCGGCGGCGTCTACGCCGTCCAGAACGTATCGCTCCATTGCCGGGTCGGTGAGGTCGTCGGCCTGATCGGTCCCAATGGCGCCGGTAAAACGACATTGATGAACCTCATTTCAGGGGTTCTGACGCCTGACAGCGGCACGGTTCATCTGTCGGGGAAGCAGTTGAGTGGCGGTTCGCCCGAAAGCTGCGCGCGTGGCGGCATCGCCCGCACATTTCAGAACATCCGGCTCTTCAAGCGCCTGACCGTCCGCCAGAACATCGAGGTGGCGCAGGTTACGTCCAAGAACAACCGGGATGGGCGCAAGGTTCACGACATCGACGAGATTTTGAGTCTGCTCGATCTTCATTCGATGGCGGAGCTTAAGGCGGGAACGCTGCCCTACGGTCATCAGCGCCGCGTCGAGATTGCCCGCGCGCTGGCCCTCTCCCCCCATGTCGTGCTTCTCGATGAGCCGGCCGCCGGCATGAACGAGCAGGAGTCGAAGGTTCTGATCGGCTCGGTGCAGGCCATCCGCGACCGCTTCGGTTGCGGCGTCATCGTCATTGACCATGACCTGCGCTTCATCATGGAGGTGAGCGAGCGGATTTACGTGATGCATCTTGGCGAAGTCATCGTCAGCGGTCTCCCCCATGATGTCCGTCACGATGAACGGGTTATCGAAGTTTACCTCGGCCGCAAGGCCTCGAAATAACGCTGCCACGTGCGTGGTTGTCATCAAGTGGAGTTGAAAACAGGGATGATGAAGAAAATCTGGGCTCTGGCGGCTGTAGCAGGGGTGATGAGCACGACGCTCGCCCCGATGGCGGCCTATGCGGCGGATGACGATATTGTCATCGGCTATGCAGCGGCGATGACGGGCATGTATGCCCCCTACGACAGTGTCGATGGGGCGAAATGCGAGGTGGACCGCCTCAATGATGCGGGTGGCGTGCTCGGCAAGAAGCTTCGCCTGGAAGCCCGCGATATGAAGAGCGACGCGGCCGTGGCCGCGACCGCAGGTCAGGAACTGATCGATCTGAAGGCGACGGCCATCCTCTCCCCGCCGTCGGACGATACCTCCATCCCCATCGCCATGCTGGCCCAGCCCCTCGGCATCCCGGTGCTCTCGGTCGCCTCGACCCAGGCCCAGTTCCCGCAGGCCGCGCCTGACAACGGCTATCTGATCCCTTACAGCGACAACATGTCGGCTGCTCTTGCCGCTCAATACGCGATCAAGAAGGGCTACAAGACCGCTGTGCTGATGATAACGCACGATGTCGGCAGCTATGGCCTGATGACGCCTGAATATTTCGGGCAGGCCTTTGAAAAGCTGGGCGGCAAGGTCCTCAAGCGGATCAACTATAATACCGGCCTTTCCGACTACCGCGCCCAGCTCGCCGAAGTTGAAGCGATGAACCCCAAGCCTGACGTGATCTTTGGCGGCTTCATCGTTCCCGATGGCGGGGTCTTCCCCCGGCAGTTCAAGTCGGCCGGCGTGACCATTCCTTTCATGGGCACGGATGGCTTTGACGATGCTGGCATCCTGAAGATCGCAGGCGATGCGGCGGACGAGATCACCTTCGTGACGCACGGCTTCCCGGCCGAGGGCACCACGCTGAAGGAATTCTATGCCGACTGCGAGAAGCGCGGTTATCACATGCAGAACGTCTTCTTCGGTCTTGCGGGTGAAGCTGTTCTGGTCGTGAAGACGGCGATCGAGAATGCCGGTTCGGCAGAGCCCGAGAAGGTGAATGCTGCGCTCAAGGAGATCAAGAACCTCAAGGGCATCACGACCTCGTCGATTACCTACAAGGACCGTGGCGGTATCCCGCTCAAGGAAATGTCGGTTGTCCACGTCGTCAACGGCAAGTTCGAACTCGTCGAATCCGGTATTCCCGCCTACATTCCGGCACCCTGATGCTTCAACTCAAAAACATTGTCGTTCAATATGGTGTCGTGAAGGCTGTGCGTGATGTCAGCCTTCACGTCGGCAAGGGAGAGATCGTCTCCCTGCTTGGCCCCAATGGCGCGGGCAAGACCAGCCTGGTGTCCGCCGCCGTCGGCATCCTGCCGAAGGCGGCTGGCACGGTGACCTTCGAAGGCCGGAACATTACACGCTGCGCCGTTGAACAGGTGGTCACCTTCGGCCTCACATTGACACCGGAAGGACGGCGCGTTTTCGCCGACCTTTCGGTCGCGGAAAACCTGCATCTGGGAGCGGCCACGCGCAAGGACCGGGCAGAGGTGGCGGAAGATATCGACCGTTACCTGAAAATGTTTCCGATCCTCTCCGAGCGCTTTCACCAGACCGCCAAGACCTTGTCCGGCGGTGAACAGCAGATGCTCGCCATCGCCCGCTCCCTGATGTCGCGGCCGAAGCTTCTCATGCTGGACGAGCCGTCTCTTGGCCTCGCTCCCCGGATCGTCGATCGTATTTTCGAGCTGATGATCGAGTTGAAGAAGACAGGTCTCACCATGCTCGTGGTGGAACAGAACGCCACGGAGGCGCTTCGTATCTCCGACAGAGGCTACATCATGGCGGGCGGCACGCTCGTCTATGAAGGGGAGGCGGCAGCACTGGCCGAATCCGAGGATCTGATGGAACACTATCTGGGTGGCGGCGTTGCCGCCTGAGTACCAAGGAGACCACCCGTGGAGTATTTTCTTCAGCAGGTCATTAACGCGTTGAGCGTCGGGAGCGAGTATGCGCTCCTTGCTCTTGGCCTTGCCATCGTTTTCAGCATCATCGGCCTTGTCAATTTCGCCCATGGCGAACTGATCACGCTGGCCGGTTACATGATGTTCTTCGCCGCTGCGACCTTCGTCCACAATCCGTTGTTCCTTTTGCCGATTGGCGTGGCGGGCGCGGTTCTGGGGGCTATCGTCTTCGAGCGGGTGGCGTTCAGGTCGATACGTAACGCCTCGGCGAATACGGGCATTCTGACCGCGTTCGGCGTCAGTATCATCATGCAGAACGCGTTCGTGATCTTCATCGCGACGAGACCCAAGGCGGTCCAGACGCCTGAGTGGCTTTCCAGCGTCATGACCATTGGCACCTTCAGCCTTCCGGTTCTACAGGTTGTCGAAACGCTGGTGACGGCGGTTGCGATCGGTATTCTGCTCATTGTCCTCAAGCGGACGACCATCGGCATGGCCATGCGCGCGGCGGCGAAGGATTTTACCGCGGTCCGGCTCATGGGCATCAAGGCGAACATGGTCATCCAGGCTGCGTTCGTCGTCTCGGGGTTCCTTGCCGGGCTTGCCGCAGTCTTCATCATCAGCCGCCGGGGTGCGATCGATCCCTTCATGGGCTCGGTTCCGGTTCTCAAGGCGTTCGTCGCCTGCGTGCTGGGGGGCTTCGGGTCGCTTGAAGGAGCTGTGCTCGGCGGGTTTGCGCTCGGCATATTCGAGGTTCTGCTCCAGGCATTCCTGCCGGATGACATCACGCCTTTCCGTGACGCCATCGTCTTTACCGCTATCTGTGCCGTTCTCGTCGGGTTCCCCGACGGGTTGCTCGGCCGCCGCGTCGAACTGGGAGACAAGGAAGCATGAACAGGTTGCGTCAGTCTCTGATCAATTCCCTCTTTCCCGCGCTCCTCGTTCTGGTCTGCATAACGGTCGTTCACTTCTTTGCCGAACCGTTTCAGGTTCGCGTTGCCTATGTCTTCTTCATGAATCTGACGATTGCCATCGGCCTTCAGATATTCATGGGCAATACCGGCATCGTGAGTTTCGGGCATATCAGCTTCATGGGGATCGGTTCTTACGCCGTCGCCATCCTGACCATTCCGCTGGCGATGAAGCGGATTCTCATTCCAGATGCGCCGTTTGGCCTTGCCTATGTGCATCTGTCCATTTTCCCGGCTTGTGTGGTTGCCATTGCGTTTACGGTTCTGATCGCGACCCTGTTCGGGTTCGTGCTGAAACGCCTGACCGGCAATGCCGCTGAAATCCTGACGCTCGCCCTGCTGGTGATCACGCACGTTGTCTTTATTGCCTGGATCGATCTGTTCCGTGGGCCGCGTGCTCTCTATGGCATTCCCATCGTCTCCACGCTCTACTGGGCGGGTGCGGCGGCAATCGTGGCTATCGTCATCGCCAAGGCGTTCCGGGATTCCGAAGGGGGCCTTCAGCTCCGCGCTTCCAGTGAAAATCTGCTGGCGGCCAGGGCAATGGGCGTTCCCGTTGAAAAGCTGCGGTTCCGCGCCTGGATTCTCAGCAGCGGCGTCGTGGCCATGGGCGGCATATTGCACGCCACGTTCCTGGGAACGGTTGGGCCCAACAGCTACTATTTCGACCAGACCTTCCTGATCATGGCCATGGTCATTCTGGGCGGGATGCGCAGCGTCTCCGGCGCCATCATTGGCACTGCGCTCGTTGCCGCCGGGTCGGAACTGGCTCGAACCCTTGAAAACGGGCCGGTGATATTCGGCGAGAAATTGCCGACCATGTTCGGCCTGACAGGGTTCTTCCTTGGGGCGGTCATCGTTCTTTCCATGATCCTGCGCCGTGACGGCATCATGGGGGATGATGAATTCGAGGACGTCTTCCATCGCTGGATGCGCCGGCGTAAAGAGGAGAATTCGGGTAAGCCGTCGGCTGTGTCCACGTCCAGCGCTTCGTAACGCACTGGATCTTCTTGTCATCAAATTAAAACAGGGCTCCGTCATTCGTGACGGAGCCCTGATGTCGTTAAAGCCATTGTCTGTATAAAAATCAAGGAAATGATGATGGTGCGTTGTGCCGGAAACCTCTGAATGGGATCAGGGGCTTTCTGGGATGCCGGGCCTTAATGCAGGCTCATGGTCAGTCCGACGACGGAGGAGCGATTGTCCACGCCGAGTTTGTTCAGGATATTGATGACATGGGTTTTGACCGTGGCGACGCCGACGTGCATGGCCTTTGAAATGTCATAATTTGAGGAGCCGTCGCACAGCAGGGAGACGACCTCGATTTCCCGGGGAGTCAGTTTGAACCGGTTGGTGAGGGTTGTCCGCAGACGTGTTTCCCGGACATGGGGATGCATCAGCATCGTGAACTCGAGATATTTCTGGATGGCGTCCACATCCATGTTCATCGTGTCGAGCGGGACGTCGTCGATATTCCTCAGGACGCCCAGGCCCGCGAAGGGAGCGCCATCGTTCCAGAAAACGAATTCAAGATTGTCGACGATGTTGTAGGCCCGCAGAAAATTGAGATAGGCCGCGGTCGCATCTGAATTCTGCGTCTCCTCGTGCAGCCGGGCCACCTTGCGCTCGCTCTTGGCGAGCTTGCGGACGATGAGGGGATCGAACCTCGACATGTCGGAGCTGTAGCGATCCAGAAATTCCTCGGAAACGCCACGGCTCTGGAAGTTCACCATCTCCGTATTGTCGTTGACCCAGTAGAACACGATGGATGTGGACTGAAAGGCGCGGTGAGCGAATTCCATCATGTGGCTTATCTGCGCGTCTGGCGCGGAATTACGATGATTAAACATCAATCAACCTCCCAACATGACACCGGAGATACTTGCTGGCGGGATTGTACCTAATTCGGGGAAATAGTGAATTATTTTTGCTGATTATTTTTGCATCTTTTATATTGTTTAAATATTAGGCAATTGCTTCCTTGTCCACCCGAAGATGGATTGCTGGGAACAGGCCCCCGCCTCAAAATTAACCATGCCGGCCTTTATCCAGATGGCGCCGGACTGGGCTGTTCACAGTGTGCAATGAGGTATTTCCATGGAGCTTCTGCATCTCCCCCCGACGGCGACCCCTGAAGAGGTTGCGGCTTCGGTCAACGAGAACGGATACGCGATCGTCGACGAGCTTGCGTCCAGTGAGCTGATGGATGCCATCAGCGCGGAAATGGCGCCTTATGTGGACAATTCGATGTATGGGCTGGACAGTTTCCTGGGCCTGACCACGAAGCGGACCGGAGCCCTGATTGCGCGTTCGGAAGCCGCGCGCAAGCTCATCATGAACCCGACGGCGCTGGGAACGGCCGGCATCGTGTTGCAGCAGGCGTCTGCCTTCCAGTTGCACCTGACGCAGATCATCAGCGTTTATCCGGGTTCCCCCGCCCAGAAGCTGCATCAGGACGAGGTCGCCTGGGACTTTTTCCCGTTCCCGCTCGACTATCAGATCCAGTGCAACCTGTTGTGGGCGATGACCGACTACACCGAAGAGATGGGGGCTACCCGCGTCGTGCCCGGCAGTCACCTCTCGACCCGCAAGAAATACGATATTTCCGACAGCCTGCCCGCGGTCATGAAGCGCGGTTCGGCGCTCTTCTACTCCGGCAAGGTGTTCCATGGCGCGGGGGAGAACAAGTCCGACAGGCTGCGTCAGGCCATCAACATCACCTATGCCGTCGGCTGGGTCCGTCAGGAGGAAAACCAGTTCCTCTCGACGCCGATTGAAATTGCCAAGACGCTGCCGGATGATCTGCTGAAGCTGATGGGCTACCAGCTGGGCTGCTTCTCGCTGGGCTATGTCCGCGACGGCGAGGACCCGATGGTCGCGATCCGCGAGCCGGAGCGCCGCGAGGCTTACAATGTTGGCATTCTTGCCGAAACGGCGCTCAAGCGGCAGCCTCATCTTCAGGGCTTCCTGCGCGACATCAAAATGGCTGAAACGGATAGCTGAAAGCCGGTTCCCCACCGGCGGCCCCGGCAGGTTCCCTGCCTGCGGGGCCAGCTTCCGTTTCCGCGCCCGGCATCCGGTCCGGCTATCCCCTTTGCCGGCCGGGGCCGGGCGCACCTTTTTTGGGGCAGGCCCCGTTATTCGGGCAACACCTGCCCGCCATCGATGACGAGGGTCTGCCCGGTGATGAACCCGGCCTCGTCGGAGGCGAAGAAGAGCGCGCCGTTGGCGATGTCGGCGACCGTGCCCAGCCGCCCCAGCGGGATGGCGGCTTCCATCTGCTTCACATAGTCGGGGCCGTTTTCCAGCAATCCTTCCGTCATGATATTGCCCGGCATGACCGAATTGATGGTGATGCCGAAGGGTGCGAGTTCGATGGCGGCGGTGCGGGCAAAGCCGAGCTGGCCCGCCTTGCTCGCGCCATAATGGGACCAGCCGGGATAGCCGGTGATCGGCCCCGTGATGGAAGAGGTCAGGACGATCCGGCCCTTGCCCCGCGCCTTGATGGCGGGCAGGCAGGCGGACACGGTCAGAAACGTGCTGCGCAGGTTCACATTGATCACATGATCGAAGTCCTCGGGCGTCATCACGTCGAGGGTGGCGGCCGGGAAGATGCCGGCGTTGGCGCACAGAATGTCGATGCCGCCATGAAGGTCGATGGCCGTCTGCGCCATGCTCCGGGCCTGCTCGGGCGAGGATACATCGGCGGCGATGCCCGTGGCGGTGCCGCCGGCGGCCGTGATTTCGGCTGCGACCTTTTCGGCGTCCGCCTTCGTGCGCGAGACGACGAGGACCTTGCAGCCGACCTCGCCGAACCGCAGGGCGATGCCCCGGCCAATGCCCTTGCTGCCGCCGGTGACGATGACGGAGCGGCCCTTGAGTGACGTGAACATGAAAGCAATCCTGTGTTGATGGCCAGTGTTGGTGAGATGGCGTTCGGGGAGGGTCAGGCCGCGTGGCTCAGGAAATGCTCCGCGACCTTGAGGGTGTTGTCTGTGAATTTCGTCCCTAACTGTTGGGCGATGGGGACCTCGGCGTGCGCCGCGACCCAGCCGGTGAGCAGGATGCGCCGGGCGGCGACCAGCGTCGGCAACTCGGCGACCTCCGCCGCGCCAAGGGGGGCAACCGTGCGATAGCCCTCGACCCAGGCTTCCATCAGTTCCGGCACGACGGGATTATCCTCAAAAAAGCTGACGGCGGTGGCGAAATCATAGAGGTACCAGCTCAGGCCACAATCGTCGAAATCGATCACATGGAGGTGAGGCGGCGCGACCAGCAGGTTCGCAAGCCGCATGTCCGCGTGGACGAGGCCAAAGCGGTCGGGGCCGCGGCCGAAGCGGTCCAGCCTCTCCCGGATCACGCGGAGCGTACGCGTCAGCAGGCGCGCGCCGTCGGGGGTCAGGCCCATGCCTTCCTCCCATGGCCCCCAGTGACGCACCCGGCCGAACATCGATTCAAAGTCCCACACCTTGCGGGTGAAGCCCTCGGGCCGCCGCCATTGCTGAACATGGCCGTGCATCCGGGCCGTCAGGGCGCCCAGCATGTGGAAGGAGGAAGCCAGGCCTGCGCCCTGTTCGGGCTCCCGGCCTTCTACGAACTCAAAGGCGACGGCATATCGGGGCGGCCGTCCGCCGGGGGACATCAGCCTTTGTACCAGAACGCCGTCGATGCCCGGGATGGGCTGGGGCGTTTCGATGACCCGCTCGGCGCGCAGCGCCATGATCCAGGCCAGTTCCGACTGGATTTCCTCCGGCGCATGGTAGCCGTCCCGGTGGATGCGCAGCACGAGGGCGCGTCCGTTTGCGCCGTCTTCCAGAAGATATGTCGCGTTTTCCGAAATGCTGAGAAGCCGGATGCTGGTGTCGGGCGGCAGACCCCATCTGGCCAGATTGCCCCTGACCATGGCTTCAAAGTCCCGCAGGACATCATCCGCATACTCGGCCGACATTCACGCCTCATTCAGGATATGTGGTGAGTGCAACGTAAAAACCTTCATCTTCCGCCATAATACCAGTCATTTATATTGCAGTTGCAACATAAATATGTGTAGCCTCGCATGATCGAGGTTGGAGTTCCCACAATTATGTAAGGGGATGCAAAACCGGGGCCGTAGTCAGCGTCCGTCTGGGGCGCGCTTGTCGAGGGGTTGAGCATGGTTGAGTTTTCGAGGCGGACCGTCCTTCAGATGCTGGGTGCGGGCGGTGCGATGGCGGCGGCATCCACAGGGTTCGCGCGGAACGCCTTTGCCGCCGGGCGGGACAAGGAAATGAACATCCTGTGCTGGGAGGGCTACAATTCCGCTCAGGTGCTGGACCCGTTCCGCACGGAATTCGGCGCGACGGTCAAGGCCGAGTCGCTGACCAACGACCCGACCATGGTGAACCGGCTGCGTGCCGGTGAAACCAAGGTCTGGGACCTGATCAATCTGAACAATCCGTGGGCACGCAAGCTGATGTGGCCCGAGAAACTGATCAAGCCGCTCGATCAGGAGGTCTTCCAGCCCTATTTCGCGAAAATGCTGCCCGAGTTCAAGGCGCCCTTCCATTGGGCCATGAGCGACGACGGCAAGGACCTGCTCGGCATGGCCCAGCGGTTCGGTCCTTATTCCTTCGTCGTCAACACCGACAAGGTCAGCCGCAAGATGGCCGAGGACGAGGGCTGGGATCTGTTCAACGACAAGGCCATCGTGGGCCGCTACGGCGTGCAGGAATCGGACGACTGGAACGTCTTTGACATGTTCCTCGTCGCGGGCATCGATCCGTTCAAGGTTCACAGCGAGGCGGAGATGGCGACGTTCCTCGCCACCGCCAAGCGCATCTACAAGGGGGCCAAGCTGATCGGCGACATGGCCTCGCTCAATCAGGCGCTGATCTCCGGGGAGATCGACCTTTATCTCACCGGCGGCACCTATTCCGTTTCGCCCGCCCGTGCCGATGGCTATCCGAACCTTCGCGGCATCACGCCTCTGCGCGGCCCGATGAACGGCAAGGGCGGCGTGATGTGGATCGAGGTCACCTCGACCGTGAACAACCCCAACCTGTCTCCGCTCGCGCCGAAGTTCCTGCAATATGTGCAGCGGCCTGAAGTGGCGCACACCGTGGCGTTTGCGGAAGGAACCTTCAATCCCGTCTCCCAGATGGGCAATCCCGAGTGCTTCAAGCTCTTCACCAAGGATGAGCTGGAGGCCATCCAGTGGGATTCGCTTTCAGAGGAAATGGCCCGTTCGGTCGCCTACGACATCGTGCCCGACTATGAAAAGGCGCTGGACCTGCTCAACGCCGCCAAGCGCGAACGCGGCTGATCTCCGCGACGGACAGCAGGCAGGAAGAGCAGGGTGTGTGAATGAGTGAGACTGCGTTGATGGGCGAATCCCGCCAGAAGCTTCTGCTCGATCTTGTGGGCGTGCGAAAGACGTTCGATGGCTTCAATGCCGTCGAACGGATCGATCTTTCCGTGATGGAAGGGGAGTTCTTCACCATCGTCGGCCCCTCGGGCTCCGGCAAGACGACCCTGCTGCGAATGCTGGCGGGCATGGACCAGCCGAGCGATGGGGCGATCTACCTGCGGGGCGAAAGCCTCAACGACATGCCGGCGAACAAGAGGCCAACCTGTCTCGTGTTCCAGTCGCTGGCGCTGTTCCCGCATATGACGGTCGGCCAGAACATCGAATTCGCGTTGAAAATGCGCAAGATCGCGCCAGCCGCGCGCAAGGCGCGGGCGCTTGAACTCATGCGCGTGGTGCGCCTGCCCGAGACCTATTATTCAAAGAACGTCATGAAATGTTCCGGCGGCGAAAAGCAGCGCGTGGCGCTGGCGCGCGCGTTCGCCTACGACCCGGAAATCCTGCTGTTCGACGAACCCCTGTCGGCGCTTGATTACAAGCTGCGCAAGACGCTGGAAAAGGAGCTGAAGGATCTGCACCGGGAAACGGGCAAGACCTTCATCTACATCACTCACAGTCTTGAGGAAGCCATGGTCATGTCCGACCGCATCGGCGTGATGCGCGATGGCCGCCTCGTTCAGGTCGGCACCCCTGAGGAAATCTATACGAAGCCCTCCGACAAGTTCGTTTCGGAATTCATGGGCGAGGTCAATATCGTCCAGGTCCGGCCGGACGGGGCGGGGCGCTACAGGTCGGAAGACCTTGCGGGCAGCTTCACCGTCAATGCGCCTCCCTCCACCGATGGTTATGTCGTGATCCGCCCCGAGTTCCTGCGCTTTCTCGCGTCGCCGTCGGATGCCGACAACCACCTTACCGGGCGCGTGCACAACGAATATTCGCTGGGTTCGCGTGTGCAATATCAGGTCCGGGTCGGCGAGCGGATGTTTCTGGTCGAGCAACCCCGCCGCCAATCCTTCGGAGGCGGCGATGTCACGATCGGCTGGGACGCCGCCGATGCCATTTTTGTGGCGGAGTGAGCGATGAAAATCCACGCGCTTCAAATTCAGGATGCCGCCATTTCTGGCACAGCGAAAAAGAGTCGTGGGCCTTTCCTCACGCCCGGGGCCCGCTGCGCCCTTCCGGTCATCGTGTTATTGCTGCTCGGCTTTGCGGCGCCGCTCACGGCTGTCATCGCCTACTCCTTCGCTGAGCCGCATTCGTTCAATGTCTTCAGCAGCTTCACCTTCGCCAACTATGCCGAGATCTTCAATACGGAGAACACGGTATGGATGTCGTTCCTCTGGTCGCTGAGCCTTGCCGCCGTCACGGTTCTCATTCTCTCCGTCATTGCCTATCCGATCGCCTATGGCATGGTTTATGTGTTCGGGCGCTGGTCCGGACTTGTCAGCATTCTCTTCGTCTTTCCACTCTTCATTTCCGAGAATGTCCGGCTTTACGGCTGGGTGCTGTTCTTTATCAAGAACGGCGTCTTTGACGGCACGCTCAATCTGCTGGGCGGCTCCGATGCGCCGGAGGTGCTTTATTCACCCGGCATCATCCTGTTCGGGATGATCTACACCTATCTGCCGTACATGCTTTTCCCGTTGGTGCTGGGCCTTTCCCTGCTGCCGCGCGATGTGGTCGATGCGGCAAAGGATCTGGGGGCGAGCCGCTATCAGGTCTGGCGCGAGATCGAGCTTCCCCTTGCCATGCCCGGTTTCATGATCGGCCTGCTGCTCACCTTCGTTCTTGCGGTCGGGGCCATCGCGGAATCGAAAGTGCTCGGCGGCCAGTCGGTCATCGTTCTCACCCACGATATCGAGGTGTCCTTCACCTATGCGCAGAACTGGCCGCTCGGTTCGGCGCTGGCCGTGCTCATCACCCTCATTACCGGCGGATTGACCTTGTTCATGCTGTTCAAGCTCGATCTAGACCGCGTGCTCGGCCGGAAGTGAGGGGCGCATCATGAATCAGGAACAGGCCGCTCTTCGCACCAGAACGCTCCTTTGGGTCTGGACGATCTTCGTGATCGTCGTCGTCTATCTCCCCGTCGTCTGCAGCGCGCTCGCCTCGCTGACCAAGTCCCGCTATTTCCTGTTCCCCATCAGAAAATGGTCGTTCGACTGGTGGGACAAGACAATGGCCTCCATCGAGGTCAGCACGCTGGTCAAGACCTCGCTGATGCTGGCAGGCAGCGTCACGGTGCTGGCGACGCTGATCGGCTTTTTCGGAGCGCTGGCCTTTGCGCGCTATAACTGGAAGGGGCGCAGCCTTTTTCAGAAGGTCGTTCTTCTGCCGATCTTCTTTCCCCAGCCGGTTCTGGGGCTGGCGCTGCTGCTCTGGTTCAATGCGCTGGGTCTGCCCCTGAGCTGGCACACGGCGGTGATCGCCCATCTGGTCTGGATTGCGCCTGTCGTCACGCTCGTCATCGCCATTCAGGTCTATGGTTTCGACCCCGTGGTGGAGGAAGCAGCCTTCGATCTCGGCGCGAGCCGGCTTCAGGTGATGAAGGAGGTGACGCTTCCCATGCTCTGGCCAGGCATCTGGTCCGGCATGCTGTTCGCCTTCCTGCTGTCATGGGGCAATTTCCCGCTCTCGCTCTATACGTCGGGTGCGGACAGCACCGTGCCGAAATGGCTATTCACCAAAATGATCGCGGGCTACACGCCCATGGTGCCGACGCTCGGAACCATGAGCACGCTTGGGGCGGCTCTTGTTCTCAGCATCGGCGGCGTGGCGGTCATCCTCGCCCGCCGGCGCTCGAACTGACGGCGCGCACCGGGTTTTATTCATCGGGAGACTGACATGTACGATTACGGCTTTTTCAAATATGCCTCCAAGGCCGAGGTTCTCGAAAAGTCGGCGCGCTACTGGAATCCGCACAAGACGGATTTCTGGATCGAGGCGGGCACGGATCTCGTGATCGACAGGCGCGAGGGATATTTTCTCTGGGACATGTCGGGCAAGCGCCTGATCGATGTGCACCTGAACGGGGGTACCTATAATCTGGGTCATCGCAACCCTGAGCTGGTCGAGACGCTGAAGCTGGCGCTCGATCATTTCGACATGGGCAACCATCATTTCCCCTCGCTCGCCCGGACGGCCTTCGCTGAAGCCGTGTCGAAGACGATGCCATGGGAAACCTGCTACACGGCCTTTGCGTCGGGCGGCGGCGAGGCCATCGACATCGCGCTCAAGAGTGCGCGCCACGCGACCAAACGCAAGCGCATCGTCAGCATCATCAAGGCCTATCATGGCCATACCGGCCTTGCCGTCTGCACCGGCGACGAGCGCTTCTCCCGCCTGTTCCTGTCCGAACGGCCGGACGAATTCACCCAGGTGCCGTTCAACGATCTCGAGGCGATGGAGCAGGCCCTGTCCGCGGGCGATGTCGCCGCGGTCATCATGGAGACCATTCCGGCGACCTATGGCTTTCCCATGCCCGCCGAAGGCTATCTGCCGGGCGTCAAGGCGCTCTGCGAGAAATACGGTTCGCTCTATATCGCCGACGAGGTCCAGACCGGCCTGATGCGCACCGGCACGCTCTGGGCCATCGAGGGCTATGGCGTCGTGCCCGACATTCTGGTGTCGGCCAAGGGCATCACCGGCGGCCTTTATCCCATCGCCATCGTGCTGCTGAACGAGAAGACGGGGGCATGGCTGAAGGAGGACGGCTTTGCCCATATGTCGACCGGGGGCGGCGCGGAACTCGGCTGCATCGTGGCGCTGAAGACGCTCGAAATCACTCAACGTCCCGATGTGGTGGCCAATGTCGCGGCGGCGACCGGCGATTTCACGAAGGGGCTGGCGGAACTCAAGGCCCGGCACGGCGATTTCTTCAACGAGATTCGCCAGAATGGCCTGATCATGGGTCTGGGCTTCGATCATCCCGAAGGGGCGAAATTCATGTCCCGGGCGCTTTATGAAAACGGCGTCTGGGCCATCTTCTCCTCGCTCGATCCGCGTGTGCTCCAGTTCAAGCCGGGGTTGTTGATTTCCCCCGAACTGCGCGCCGAGGTGCTGGAGCGGGTGGGCTTGGCCCTGCCGCGAGCTCGCGAACTGATGCAGATCGCGCAAAAGGCGGCCTGAACCGGAGAAGCGGGAATATCCTTCGCCCGGGATGCCTGACGTGCCCGGGTGTGCCATATATTCATGGAAGCGGGGCATGGACCGGATTCGCCTCTGGCAGGGATCTGGCAGGGATAAGGGGAAGCGCAGGCATGAGCGAGCCATCGGGCGGGCGGCTCTCCAAGGGAGCCCGGCAGGAGCGTATCCTCTCCGAGGTGAACGCTTCCCCGACATTGCGGGTTTCCGAGCTTGCGGGCCATCTCAAGGTTTCGACCGAAACCATAAGGCGCGATCTCGACGAACTGGAGGTCCGGGGCCTCATCAGCCGGACCTATGGGGGGGCGGTGCGTCCCTTCGGGCCGGAGCCCGGCATCATGGAGCGCCACCAGATGATGGTGGCGGAGCGCGAGGCCATCGCCGTCGTGGCGGCGGGCCTTGTCCGGCACAATGACGTGGTGGTGATGGGGGGCGGTGCGACCACGGTTCATGTGGCGCGGCGTCTGGCGGCGGAAAAGCGCGAACTGACCGTCATCACCCATTCCTTTGGCGTGGCGACGGTGTTCGCCCCCAATCCCACCATCAAGGTGCTGGTCTGCCCGGGCCATTATAATGGCCGTGAGGGCCAGATGTTCGGCGCCGAAACCATCGACTATCTGCGGAAGTTCTATGCGAACTGGGCCATCGTCGGCGCGACCGGCCTGACCGGGGACGGCCCCAACGATGCCGACGCCGATTCAGGAGCGGTCTACCGGGCGATGCTGTCGCGCGCGGCCAACACCATGGTCGTGGCCGATCATGGCAAGTTCGACCGTCCGGCCCTTTCCGTTTATGGGCACTGGACCGAGGTCAACCGGCTGATAACGGATGTGGCGCCTTCGGGCACGCTGCTCCATGCGCTGGAGCGCGCAGGCGTCGAGGTCATGGTGCCGAACAGGCCCTGATCCCGATTATCATCCGCTCAGCGTGCGCCGGGTCGTCTCCAGCACCACCTTGCGGATGCGGGGCAGGTCCGTGGAGGGATCGAGCAGCCATTCCAGCGTCAGCCCCATCAGCAGGCCGGTGGCCATGTCGGCTGCCGCGCCGGCGTCGAGTTCGGGGCGCACGGTGCCCTCCTGCTGGGCTCTTTCGATCAGGGTGCGCAGGCGCTGGGTCGTGCGGGTCTTGGAGGCGACGAAAGTCGCGCGGATGCCCGGCAGCACGCCGATGGATTCGGAAACCAGCACATGATAGGCGCGCATGGTTGTTTCCGAATTTTCGAGATTGGACAGATAGATGTCCAGATAGGCGATGGTCGCGTCCAGCCCCGGCAGCAGATTGATGCCGCTCACGTCCAGCAACTCGTTGAAGTGCTGGTGGAGCTGTTCGACCAACACCTCGATCAGCCCCTCCTTGGAGCCGAAGCGCTGGGTCACGAGGCCCCGGCTGTAGCCGGCGCGCAAACCCACCTGTTCCAGAGTCGTGGCTGAAAAGCCCTGCATGGCGATCAGTTCCACGGCGGCGGCCAGCATTTTCTGGTCCGATTCAGCGCGCCTTTCCGCCTTTGTCCGGGGAGAGGGGGCCATTTTTCGGGGGGAGAGCGCGGTTTCGGTCATGCAAAGCATATAAATGGGTTGCTAACGCGATAGCAACCATGTTTATTGCTTTTCGCGCCGGGATGGAGATGGCGCGACCAGAGGGTTTTCGTAGGCCAGAGGTTTAGTGGGATGGAACTGGTTACGGTTGAAAACATGAATGGCCACACGATGGCCATGCCGGGTGGACATGAGGATGTCCTCACCATTCGCGAAGTGGCGGGTGAGCTTGGGCTGACGCAGCGCGCGATCCGCTTCTATGAGGAAAAGAAGCTGGTGAGCCCGCAACGCAACGGCTCGACGCGGCTCTACCGCCGTAAGGACAGGGCAAGGCTCCAGCTCATCAAGCGGGGCTCGGAAATCGGCCTGTCGCTGGGCGAGATCAGGGAGATTCTCGATCTCTATGACCCTGCCCGGGGCTGCCGCGAGCAATATCAGCGCGCCCTGCAACTGTTCGAGCGCCGGATTGCGGTCCTGCGCGAAAGGCGCGAGGAGCTTGAGCGGCAAGAGGAAAAGCTGCTGAGCAGCTGCGAGCGCTTCAGCTCCTACATTTCGGCGGCTGAATAATTATCTTGAAGATCGTGCGTAGGCGGCCTGCGTGAAGCGGCGACCGTTCGGGTCGCCGCTTGCGCTTGTGCCTTTCCCGCGCCAAACAAGAAAAGCCTGTCAGGGGCGCTCAAGGGGGAATATCCATGAATCTCGAATTCGGCGCGGCGGATGCCGCGTTTCGCGACGAGGTCCGCGCCTTCATCGCTGAAAACCTCACGCCTGAATTGCGGGCGGCGGGCAAGCTCACCACCAGCGTCTTCACCGACAAGCCCTATGCGCTCGGCTGGCAGCGCATTCTGCATAAAAAGGGCTGGGCGGCCCCTGCATGGCCGGTTGAATATGGCGGCACCGGCTGGACCGAGATGCAGCGCTACATCTTCGCTTCCGAATGCACGCGGGCCCAGACGCCCGGCCTCTCCCCCATGGGCTTGCGCATGTGTGCGCCGGTGCTGATGAAATTCGGCACGCCGGAGCAGAAAAGCTTCTATCTGCCACGCATGCTGGCCGGCGAGGATTACTGGTGCCAGGGCTATTCGGAGCCGGGTTCGGGCTCGGACCTGTCCTCGCTCCAGCTTCGCGCCGTCGCGGATGGCGACGATTATGTGCTCAACGGCACCAAGATCTGGACCACCCACGCCCATTTCGCCAACCGCATGTTCTGCCTCGTGCGCACCGGCAACAGCGGCCGCCAGCAGGAGGGCATCAGCTTCCTGCTGCTGGAAATGAACAGCCCCGGCATCAAGGTTGAGCCGATCATCACGCTTGCGGGCGAACATGAGGTC
Source organism: Parvibaculaceae bacterium (assembly GCA_028283765.1). Lineage (GTDB taxonomy): Bacteria > Pseudomonadota > Alphaproteobacteria > Parvibaculales > Parvibaculaceae > JAATFR01. The sequence goes on from JAPWJY010000007.1 coordinate 68,287, forward strand.
AATCAGGTCTTTTTCGACGATGTCCGCGTGCCGAAGGCCAATCTGGTCGGCGAGGAGAACAAGGGCTGGACGGTCGCCAAATATCTGCTCGAATTCGAGCGCGGCGGGGCTTATGCGGCGGGGCTTGCCGTGCAGCTTGAAAAGATCGAGACGATCGCCGCGACGGAGCGTTCAGGCGACGGCCGGGCGCTGGACGAGGACCCCGCCTTTGCCCGGCGGCTTGCCGAGATCGCCATCGAGGTCAAGGCGATGGAGATCACCGAGCACCGGATCATGTCGGCCATCTCGAAGGGCGGCAATCCGGGGCCCGCGTCCTCCATGCTCAAGATTCGCGGTACTGAAACGCAGCAGAAGATCGACGAGATCGCGACCGAGATTCTGGGCTGGTACGTGTTCCCCGATCAGCTTGCGGCGCGCGAACCGGGCTCCAACATAGCGCCGGTCGGTTCCGAATATGGCCTCACCATCGTGCCGCGCTATCTCAACAATCGCGCGGCCTCGATTTATGGCGGCTCCAACGAAATCCAGCGCGGCATCATCGCCAAGCTGGTGCTGGGGCTCTAGACCGGCCCCCCCAGCAAATTCTCGATGGAGACGATCAGCGCCTCCATCGTGCCCTTCTGGGCCCAGAAAGGGCGGGCCCATGGCTGGTCGTCGAACGCGGCTTCCCGCGAGGAAAGAGCGCTGCTCAGCAGCAGGCCCATGAACAGCAGGCGCCTTGTCATGATCGCGGCGGGAACCTCCGGCAGCAGATGGCGGATCAGGGCGAGGCAGCGCAGATAGCCCGAGTTCCATTTATTCTCCAGCGCATCCAGAAACTGGTCGCGATGGTGCATCTGCAGCATCATGATGAAGCGGATGTAGGTGTCTTCCTCCGCCGTGCCGCCAAGGCGTGTGGAGGGCCATACAAGAGCCTCCACGGTATCGCGCAGGGAAAGCCCGTTCGCCTCGCGGGCGTCGAGCCAGGCGTTGCGCCGTTCGTCGATGAGCTTTGCGCCATCCACCACAAGCTCGCGGATCAGCCCTTCCTTGGAGCCGAAATAATAGTGCAGCGAGCCGCTGTTGCGCTGGCCCGCCGCCGCCACGATTTCCCGCACCGAAACGCCGTCGATGCCCCGCGCCGCGAACAGGCGGCGGGCGGCGAGTTTGAGGGCGTCGCGGGTGTCTTCTGCTTTCATGCTTGACCTGATGCCATGGAGGGCCATATTAGGTCAAATGCTTTAAAGCAAATGACCTAAAAAGGCATATCCGGGAGGCGCGTGATGAAGCTCGATTTCACAGGGAAAAGGGCGCTGGTGGTTGGTGGTTCGAGTGGTATCGGCAACGGTATCGCCCAGGCCTACCGCGCGGCGGGGGCCGAGGTTCACATCTGGGGCACAAGGGACAGCGCCGCCGATTATGGCGATGAGGAGGGCTCGGACCTCACAGGCCTTCACTATGCGCGGATGGACGTTTCGGACTTCGACGCCATCGAGGCCTACAATTCGCCCTTCGAGAACCTCGATATTCTCGTTCTCTGCCAGGGTACGGTCATTTACCGGCGCGGCGAATTCAGGATGGATGGCTTCCAGAAGGTGATGGATGTCAACCTCAACAGCCTGATGGCCTGTGCTGTCAAATATCACGACATGCTGGCGGCGGCCAAAGGCTCGCTGATCACGGTGAGTTCCACCGCCGCATTCCACTCGACCCGCGGCAACCCCGCCTATAACGCCTCGAAGACGGGCGCGGTCGGGCTGACCCGCACGCTGGGCGAGGCCTGGGCGGGCGATGGCATCCGCGTCAACGGCATTGCGCCGGGGCTGGTCGACACCAAGCTCACCCGCGTTACCACCAATGATCCCCGCAGGCTCGAAGGCGCGCTGCGCGGCATTCCGCTCGGGCGGCTGGGCACGCCGCAGGACATGGCGGGAGTGGCGCTTTTTCTTGCCTCGCCATTGGCCGCCTATGTCGTCGGCCAGACCATCCCCGTCGATGGCGGTCTTATCCTTTCCTGAACCAGAACAAACAATAATATTGGGAGTGAACCATGGCCTGGGACTTTGAAACCGACCCGGAATTTCAGAAAAAGCTCGACTGGATCGACGAGTTCGTGCGCCTTGAGGTCGAGCCGCTCGATCATGTGCTGGGCAGCCCCTACGATGTGAAGAATCCAAAGAACATCAAGCTGGTGCGCCCGCTTCAGGAGAAGGTGAAGGCGCAGCAGCTCTGGGCCTGCCATCTGGGGCCGGAACTCGGCGGGCAGGGCTATGGTCAGGTCAAGCTCGCGCTGATGAACGAGATTCTGGGCCGCTCTCATTTCGCCCCCACCGTGTTCGGTTGTCAGGCGCCCGATACGGGCAACGCGGAGATTCTCGCCCATTACGGCACGGCAGAGCAGAAGGAAAAATATCTTCGCCCCCTGCTCGATAATGAGATCGTCTCCTGCTTTTCCATGACCGAGCCGCAGGGCGGCGCGGACCCGCTGCTCTTCACCACCTCGGCGGTGAAGGAAGGCAACGAGTGGGTCATCAACGGGGAGAAATGGTTCTCGTCGAATGCCAAATATGCCGATTTCTTTATCGTCATGGCGGTCACGGATCCCAAGGCTCCGCCTTATGAGCGCATGTCGATGCTGATCGTGCCTGCGGATACGCCGGGCATCGAGATCTTGCGCAATGTCGGCTATGGCGCGGAAGGCGAGGGCTCCCATGCCTATATCCGCTATACCGATGTGCGTGTGCCGCTCGACCATATGCTGGGCAAGCCGGGGCAGGCCTTCGTGGTGGCGCAGGTGCGCCTTGGCGGCGGGCGCATTCACCATGCGATGCGCTCTCTGGGCGAGGCGCGCAAGGCGTTCGACATGATGTGCGAGCGGGTCATCTCGCGCAGTACGCAGGAAGGGCGGCTGTCTGAAAAGCAGATGGTGCAGGAAAAGATCGCCGATTCATGGATCGAACTTGAGCAGTTCCGCCTTCTGGTGCTGCGCACGGCGTGGATGATCGACAAGCACAAGGATTATCGCGTCGTCCGCAAGGACATTGCCGCCATCAAGGCCGCCATGCCCAAGGTGCTCCACGATGTGGCCTCGCGGGCGCTGCATCTCCACGGCTCGCTTGGCCTTTCCAATGAAATGCCTTTCATGGGGCAGGTCATCTCGTCCTATTTCCTGGCGCTGGCCGACGGTCCCACCGAGGTGCACAAGGTCACGGTGGCCAAGCAGATTCTGCGCAACTATCGCCCCTCGAACGAGCTGTTCCCCGCCTATCATCTGCCCCGCGTGCGCGAGGCGGCCCGGGAAAAATATGGGGATATTCTCGATGCCGTCGACGACATGATCTGACTCGAAATCAATAAAGAAAAATCATGAGGAAACCATCATGAAGGCGCTCTGTTATTTCGGTGAACGCGACATCCGCTACGACAGCTTCGAGGATGCAAGGCTTCAGTCCGACGACGATGTGATCGTGAAGATGGAGAAATGCGGCATCTGCGGCAGCGATCTGCATATCTATCACGGCCATGGCTTCAGCGCGGATACCGGCTTCTGCGTGGGGCATGAGGCGGTCGGCGAGGTTGTCGAAACCGGGCGGTCCGTCAAGCGTCTCAAAAGCGGGGACAAGGTGATGATCTCGGCCGCCGCCGGCTGTGGCGAGTGCGGACCCTGCCTTGCCGGTCACATCAACCGCTGTCAGGGCCGGGGCGCGGCGTGCTATGGGCTCAGCCACGCGCTGGAAGGCTGCCAGGCCGAGGCGATCCGCGTGCCCAAGGCGGATTTCAACGCCTGGAAAATCCCCGATGGGATCAGCATCGATCAGGCGCTGATGCTGACGGACAATCTGCCGACGGCCTATCTGGGCTGCCTCAATGCGGATATCGGCCCGGGCAAGACGATTGCGGTCGTCGGTCTCGGTCCCATCGGCCTGATGGCCGTCGAGGCGGCGTTCGTGCTGGGCGCGTCTCGCGTTTTTGCGGTCGATCTGGTGGCGGAGCGGCGCGCCATGGCGGAAAAGCTCGGGGCGACGCCGGTCGATGGCAAGGAGGCGGGGGACGTCATCCGCGAGGCGACGAAGGGCCGGGGCGCGGACAGCGTTGTTGAAGCCGTGGGCTCGGACGCCACTATCCGACTTGCGCTTTCCCTTGCCGGGCGTCAGGGCACGGTCTCCGTCATCGGCGTCAACCAGACGCGCGATTTCTCCTTTCCCATGGGGCTTGCGTTCGCCAAGGGTCTCACCTTCCGCATCGGCACCTGTTCGGTGCAGTGCCACTGGCCCGATCTGGTGCCCCTGATCCGCGACGGGCGGCTGCACCCTGAGCGCTTCATCACCACGGAGCTTCCGCTTTCGCAAGGGGCCGAGGCCTATCGTCTGTTCGAGGCGCGCGAGGCGGGCACGCTCAAGACCGTTCTGGTGCCCTAACTCTTGCCGGGAGGCTAAGCGAATGACGTCGGAAAGCTGGCGCGATCTCGTCGATCTCGACCGGCTCGTTCAATGGATGGACGGGCAGGGCATCGAGAGCGGCCCGCTGGAGAACATCGAGCAACTGGCCGGAGGCACGCAGAATATCCTGCTGCGCTTCACCCGGGGCGGGCGGGCTTTCGTGCTGCGCCGTCCGCCGCGCCATCCCAAAATGAACGGGAGTGGCACCATGCGCCGTGAGGCGCAGATGCTTGCGGCGCTGGCTGGTAGCGATGTGCCCCATCCGCGCCTGATCGCGGCCTGCGACGGGGAGGAAGTGCTGGGCGTCGCCTTCTATCTGATGGAGCCGGTCGATGGCTTCAACGTCACGGTGGGAATGCCCGCGCTCCATGCGGGCGATCCGGCCATCCGCCACAAGATGGGGCTCGCGCTCGCCGATGGCGCGGCCGCGCTGGGCCGCGTCGATCATGTCGCCGTCGGGCTTGCGGATTTTGGCAAGGCCGAGGGCTATCTGGAGCGGCAGGTCGCCCGCTGGCGCTCGCAACTGGAAAGCTACGGCGAATATCAGGGCTGGGCGGGGCCTTCGGAAATACCGGGGATAGAGGAGGTGGCGGCATGGCTCGACGCTAATTGCCCGTCATCCTTCACGCCGGGCATCATCCATGGCGACTATCATCTGGCCAATGTGATGTACCGCAAGGACGGGCCTGAGCTTGCCGCCATCGTCGACTGGGAGTTGACTACCATCGGCGATCCGCTGATCGATCTGGGCTGGCTGATGGCAACCTGGCCTGACGAGGAGGGTGGCCGCCCCGGCAGTCCGGTCATCGTGCAGCCATGGAGCGGTTTCCCCAAGATCGGAGAACTGGTGGCGCGCTACGGCGAGGGGTCGAGCCGGGACCTCTCCGCCATCGGCTGGTATGGCGTGCTGGCCTGCTACAAGCTTGGCATCATTCTGGAAGGGAGCAACGCCCGCGCCTCGGCCGGCAAGGCGCCCAGGGACATCGGCGACCGGCTGCACGCGACCACCATCGGCCTGTTCCAGCGTGCGCTCGGCATGATCGCCCGGGCCTGACGATTACCCGTTTTCCCGAGCCCACTCGCCAAGGCCCCTGAGCGCGCGCTCATAGCATTCCGCGCTGTTCGCGATCACGGCCTCATACCAGGAGAGGCGATGGGGGGCGTATTCCTCGCGGATTTCCGCGAAATAGCCGGGCGCTTCCGGGGCGTTGAAGCCGCCCTCGAAGCGCAGCCAGCGCTCCAGCATCGGCACGCGCAATGAGGCGGCGGAATCGTCCTTGGGCCGGGCGGAACGGAACTCCACCACCGCGCCGGTCAGGCTGGCGCGGGGCCGCAACAGCTTCTCGATGCCCCAGAACAGGATGCCGCGCCGCGTCGGGCGCTTCGAGCCCCACTGGGCCTCGATGGTCCGGGGGTCCAGATGGTCCTCGCCCCACCAGCGGGTCGCGCGCGCGAACTCAGGTCCGCGCGGGTCGGAAAAGCTCAGATAGATCAGTTCGCCGTCGCCCACAGGTCCCGAATGCCAGTCGATCAGGCCGACGCGGCTGGCATGGGCCAGTTCCTCGTCCAGCAGGCGGGTCAGCACGAGGTTCGACCATTCGGGCGCCCGCCCGCCATAATGATAGCCGTCCGGATGGCTGTACTGGCCCCGGCTGATCGCGTCCTCCAGCGCCCAGCGGCCATGCTCGGCGATGAAGCGCGTACCCTCGCGCAGCAGCTCGCGGATGGCCCCCTCGTCGATGCGGCGCGGGCTGAGCAGCCGGTGCAGCCGCTCATAGAGCGGGTTTTCCGGGAGTGGCTGGCTGTGGTCGAGGAAATTGCGGTTGAGATCGACGTTGTTCTCGGTGCCGCGCAGGCCCCAGGCGAAGCCGAACGGGTTGAGCGCATGGATCAGCAGCACGGCAACGTCGCGGGGCAGGGCGCGCGGCCCGCCGCTCGCCATCCAGGCGCACTGGGCCGCCGAGCCGCCATAGCCTTCCGCGCCGTGGGTGCCGCAGATATTGACGAGCACGGTTGACGCCTCGCGCGGGCCGAACCAGGCCGTGTCGAGAAAAAGGTGAATGCCGTCCGGTCCTGTCGCGTGCCGGTTGAGGTAGTGGCTCACCCGTCCGCCCGCCGCCTCCGCCGCTTCCAGGAAGCGTTTGCGGGCTTGCGCGTAGGTTTCCGTGAAGAAAAACTCTGGCTTCATGCGCGTTGAGGGTCCGGCGTCCGGGGCTTGCTGGCGTTTAATCAATTAAACAGGAGGCGCTGGCGGCCTCTTTGCGCGCTTCCTCTTGAGTGATAACAAGAACCTAGGCAGGCGTCTCCCTCTTTCCGCGCCAGAAGGCGCGGGGTGAACCTCATCAAGGATATTCCCATGACCTTTCCCCATACCTTGCGCGATCCCTCGCTGCTCAGGACCTTGTGCTACATCGACGGCAAATGGGCGGGCGAGGATCTGGTGAAGGCGGGCAAGGGCATCGAGGTCACCGATCCCGCCACGGGCAAGGTGCTGGCCGTGGTGCCTTCCATGGGCGCGGATGAAACCCGCCACGCGATCGAGGCGGCTGAACGCGCCCAGAAGCTCTGGGCGGCGAAGCTCGCCAAGGAGCGCTCCGCCATCCTGCGCCGCTGGTTCGATCTGATGATCGCCAATCAGGACGATCTCGCCGCCATCATGACCGCCGAGCAGGGCAAGCCGCTGGCCGAGGCCAAAGGCGAGATCGCCTATGCCGCTTCCTTCATTGAATTCTATGCCGAAGAAGCCAAGCGCGTTTATGGCGCGGTCGTGCCCGCTCCCGTCGCCGACCGGCGCATCGTCGTGCTGAAGCAGCCGATCGGCGTCTGCGCGGCGATCACGCCATGGAATTTCCCCGCCGCCATGATCACCCGCAAGGCGGGGCCTGCGCTTGCGGCCGGCTGCGCCATGGTCGTCAAGCCCGCCACCCAGACGCCCCTTTCCGCCTTCGCGCTCGCCGAGCTTGCTGAACGCGCGGGCGTGCCTGCCGGCGTTCTCAGCGTGCTCACCGGCGGGGCGTCGGCCATCGGCGGCGAAATGACGTCGAGCCATATCGTCCGCAAGCTGACTTTTACCGGCTCCACCGGCGTCGGCAAGCTTCTGATGGCGCAGGGCGCCTCGACGGTGAAGAAAATGTCGCTGGAACTCGGCGGCAATGCGCCCTTCCTCGTCTTCGATGAGGCCGATCTCGACGCGGCGGTCGAAGGCGCGATGGCGTCCAAGTTCCGCAACACCGGCCAGGCCTGCATCGCAACCAACCGCTTCCTCGTGCAGGACGGTGTCTACGACGCCTTCGTCGAGAAATTTGCCGCAAGGGTGGCTCAGCTCAGGGTCGGCGCGGGCTTTGAGGAGAATGTCTCGGTCGGTCCGCTGATCGACATGAAGGCGGTCGACAAGGTTGAGGAGCATGTGGCGGATGCGGTCGCGGGCGGCGCGCGCGTCGTCACCGGCGGCAAGCGCCATGCCCTTGGCCAGACCTTTTTCGAGCCGACGGTGGTCGCGGACGTCACCCCCGCCATGCTGGTGGCGCGGGAGGAAACCTTCGGCCCGCTCGCGCCCATCTTCCGCTTCAAGACCGAGGCGGAGGCGATCGCCATGGCGAACGACACCCCCTTCGGCCTTGCCGCCTATCTCTACAGCCGCGATCTGGGCCGGGTCTGGCGCGTGGCGGAGGCGCTCGAATCCGGCCTTGTCGGCGTCAATGCCGGTCTTATATCCAATGAAGTCGCGCCGTTCGGCGGCGTCAAGGAATCCGGCATTGGCCGCGAGGGCGGCCTGTGGGGCATCGAGGAATTCCTTGAGGTCAAATATGTCGCCATGGGTGGCATCGCCAGCTAGAATCCCCGCGCTTCGCACGGGAAGGGAAGAGACATGTCGCCGGATGAACAAAAGCGCGCGTCCGCGGTGAAGGCGCTGGATTATGCCGAGCCCGGCATGAAGCTCGGGCTCGGCACGGGCTCCACCGCCGAGCATCTGGTGCGGGAGCTTGCCTTGCGCGTGAAGGCGGGGCTCGACATTGTCGGCGTGCCCACCTCCGAACGCACCCGCCAGCTCTGCGAGGAACTGGGCGTGCCGCTTTCGACGCTGGAGGACACCCCGGCTCTCGATCTCACCATCGACGGCGCGGATGAGTTCGACGCCGAGTTGCGCCTGATCAAGGGCGGCGGCGGGGCCCTGTTGCGCGAAAAGATCGTGGCGGCGGCGTCCCGGCGCATGATCGTCATCACCGATGCCTCCAAGGAAGTCGATTGTCTCGGCCGCTTCCCCCTGCCCATCGAGGTTGTACCGTTCGGCGCCGGCGTTACCGCAAGGCTGATCGACGAGACGGCGCGCGCCCATGGTTGCGGCGGCGCCATCGTGCGCCGGGCCGACAAGTTCGGCGAACCCTTCCTCACCGATACCAGCAATTTCATCTATGACTGCGACTTCGAGCGCATTCCCGATCCCGATGGCCTGGCTGCCGCGCTCAATCTCATTCCCGGCGTGGTTGAAACGGGCCTGTTCATCGGCATTGCCTCGCTCATCATCGTCGGCACGCCGGATGGCGTGAAGCTGATCGAAAAGAAGAACTGACATGACCAGCTATGATTATGATCTCTTCACCATCGGTGCGGGCTCTGGCGGCGTGCGCGCCTCGCGCATGGCGGCGTCCTATGGCGCGAAGGTGGCGGTGGCCGAGGAATATCGCGTCGGCGGCACCTGCGTCATCCGCGGCTGCGTGCCCAAGAAGCTGTTCAAATATGCCAGTGCGTTTGCGGATGATTTCGCCGATGCCGCGGGCTTTGGCTGGGATGTTGGCACGCCGGTCTTTTCATGGCCGAAGCTGGTGGAAAACAAGGATCGCGAGATCGACCGGCTGAATGGCATCTATATCCGCAATCTTGAAAACGCGGGCGTCGAGATCCTCGAAAGCCGCGCAGTTCTGTGTGATGCCCACACCATCTGCCTGCCGGGGCTCAACCGCAAGGTCACGGCAAAGCACGTGCTGATCGCGACCGGCGGCAGGCCCTTCATGCCTGCCATTCCCGGCATCGAGCATGCCATCAGTTCCAACGAGGCGTTCCACCTGCCGGAACTGCCGAAGCGCATCGCCATTGTCGGCTCCGGTTTCATCGCCGTTGAGTTCGCGGGGATATTCCATGGCCTCGGCGTCGAGGTCTCTCTGATCTATCGCCAGCCGAACCTGCTGCGCGGCTTCGATGCGGATGTGCGCGACGCGCTCACCGTCGCCTATGAGAAAAAGGGCATCCGGCAATATTCAGGTGAGGAAGTCGCCAGCATCGAAAAGACCAGCGGCGGACTGGTGCTGCACTTTAAAAATGACATGCGGCTTGAAACCGACATGGTGATGTACGCCACGGGCCGCCACCCCAACACCACGGGCCTCGGCCTTGAGGATGCGGGCGTGCAACTGGGCGATCACGGCGAGGTCAAGGTCGATGATTATTCCAGAACCTCGGTCGACACCATCTATGCGGTCGGTGATGTCACCAACCGCGTCAATCTCACGCCGGTCGCCATCCGCGAGGGCGCGGCCTTCGCCGAAACGGTGTTCAATAACAACCCGGTCGCCGTCGATCATACGATCGTCCCCGAAGCTGTGTTCTCCCAGCCCGAGATCGGCTGTGTCGGCATGAGCGAGGAGGCTGCCCGCCTCATCCATGGCGCGCTCGATATCTACAAGACCCGTTTCCGTCCGATGAAGAACGTGCTTTCCGGGCGTGACGAGCAGACCTTGATGAAGCTGGTGGTCGAGCCGGAGTCCGGCCGTGTGCTTGGCGTTCATCTGGTCGGGCCGGACAGCGCCGAAATGGTCCAGATGGCCGCCATCGCCGTCACCATGGGCGCGACCAAGGCCCAGTTCGACGCGACCATAGCGCTCCACCCGACATCGGCAGAAGAACTCGTTACCCTGAAACAGAAATGGGTCGCCCCGGCATAATCCGGTTGCTGAATACCCCCTTGTCCCTTTGGGGTGACGGGTTCCGAGTCCACTGTATCTTATTGAATGCTGTCCCCCTTACCTGGCGCTCCGTGCCGACCTCTCCCTCAAGGGGGCGAGGTGATTTAAGCAAAGGCGAGTTCAGGCATATCGGCGTATCTGGAGCGTCCCGCCCGCAACCTCGGCTCCCATCCCCTATTCAGCGCTGATTTTGGCCGCCTTGCGCAGGTCCTCATCAATTCTTTTCTGCCAGCCCGATCCGAGTGCCTTGTAGTGCGCGACCACTTCAGGACTCAGACGAATGGAAACCGGAACTTTCTTGGGCGCTTTCTGTGGTCCCCGCGTTTTGGGAAACGCGGCCATCACATCGGCGGGGAGAACCTCATGCGGCGGACGCGCCCGGGAAAAATTCTCTTTTGTCCACTCGGGATTGTCTTTGTCTTTACGGGGCATAGCGAGCGATCTCCTTTTTGTGAGCCCGGCGCAGGCTGATGGCTCTGACCTTCTTGCCGCGAACAGTGAAGGCCAGGCAATAATAGGCGCCATCGATCAGGCCCCATGCCCGAAATCGTTCCTCATCCTCAAACCGGCCATCCGGCAGAACGGCCAGCATGTCGAGGTCCGATGCGCGAACGAGCGAGATGCCATGCTTTGCAAGGTTCGCTTCGTTTTTTGCCGGGTCGAACTCGATTTTCATGGATCGAATATAGGGGAAATATGGTCTCTCGGCAAATTAAATCGTATATACAATATATATGCCTGATATAAAATTTATCCGTGCAGCAGGGCCAATATCAGGCCGCCCAGCCACTCCACTTCCCCCTCGCCCTTCTGGGGAGAGATACGAAGGATGGAAGATTCAAATATTATCCGTCTAAAGAGCTATTTTCCATGCGCTGTATGGTAAGCGTAAAGTGCCACGCTGGCCGCCACCGTCGCATTCAGAGACTCGACCGCGCCAGTCGTCGGCACGGTAAGCCGCGCCACGTCGAGGGCTGGCGGTACGCCCAGCCCTTCCTCACCCAATAGCAGGCGCACATTGTGCGGCCATGTGAACGCTGCGAGATCGGCTCCCCCGGCATCGAGCGCCAGCACCGGCCCGGCGATATGGCCCGCCTCAGCCGTCAGTTCGCTCCATGAAGGGCCGCGCACGAGTTCGACGGAGAACTGCGCATTGGCGGCGGCGCGCAGGGCTTTTGGGTGAAACGGGTGCGCCGATTCCGTCAGGAGCACCACGCGCGCCGCGCCGAAGGCGGCAGCGCTGCGCAGCAGGGCGCCCAGATTGCTGGGATCGCTCAGGCCACAGATGAGTTCAAGCCCGCGCGGGGCCGCCGTCAGGTCGGCTTGCGCCATTTCCGGCACGGTGCCGATGAGGAGCGGAAAGCCGGTGCCGCTTGTATCCAGTTCCTGAAAAAGTGCGGAGCCCGCCTCGATCACTTCAAGACCGGGCGGCAGCGTCCAGCCCGTCAACTGGGCGGGCGACGTCACCAGCAGCGTTTCGAAAAAGCGGGGATAAGTCCGCAGCGCTTCGGGCACGGTCTTGCGGCCGGCGAGGATGAACTGCCCGGCCTTCTTCAGGCCGCGCGGCGTCAGCAGGGAAGCCCAGAGCTTCGCCCGGGGATTGTCCCTGCTGTCGATGCGTTTCGGAGGCCGTTGGGCGTGCGTCATGCCCTGACTTCTAGCCCATTCAGATCGCGCTGTCCGGGCCGATCTTCACGAGCATCTTGCCGAAATTATCCCCGCTGAAAAGCTTCATGAAGGCTTTGGGCGCGTTCTCGATGCCGTCCTCGACCGTGGTGTGATATTTGATCTTGCCCGACGCGATCAGCGGGGCCGCTTCGGCCAGGAACTTGTTGTAAAGGTCGAAATGGTTGGAGACGATGAAGCCTTGCAGCTTGAGGCTCTTGCCGACGATCAGGATCAGGTTCGAGGGGCCGGGGCGTGGTGTGGTGTCGTTATATTGCTCGATCATGCCGCAGAGCGCAGCCCGCCCGAACGGGTTCAGATGATTGATCGCGGCTTCCAGATGCGCGCCGCCGACATTCTCGAAATAGACGTCGATGCCCTCGGGGAAGGCCTCGCCCACGGCCTTGTCGAGATCGCCGCAGGTCTTGTAATTGATTGCCTTGTCGATGCCCGCCACATCCGTCAGCCATTTGCACTTCTCGTCGGAGCCCGCGCTGCCGACCACATAGCAGCCATGGGCCTTGGCAAGCTGGCAGACGATGGCGCCGACCGCGCCCGAGGCGGCGGAGACGAAAACCCTGTCGCCGTCCTTCAGTTCGCCGATGTGCATCAATCCCACATAGGCGGTCAGCCCGGGCATCCCGAGCGAGCCGATGAAGGATTCAACCGGGGCGAGAGCGGGATCGACCGGCGTGAACATCGCCTCGTTGCTTACGGCATATTCGCGCCAGCCGAGCATGTGGTTGACGAAGGTGCCGACCGGCAGCTTCGCCGATTTCGAGGCGACGACCTGGCCGATGGCGCCGCCCTGAAGCGCTTCGCCGATCTGGAATGGCGGCACATAGCTTTTGCGGTCGGTCATGCGGCCGCGCATGTAGGGATCGACCGACATCCAGATATTGCGCACCAGCACTTCGCCGTCGCTGGGCTGGGCGATATTGACGGTGGCCAGCTCGAAATCCTCGTCCTTCGGCGCGCCGACCGGGCGCGATTTCAGGCGGATTTCCTTCGATTGAATGTTCGACATGGGGTTTCCTCGTTCTGTGCCTGTTTTCAGGCTGTTTCTGTTTTCAGTGCGTCATTCGAATAGGGACGATCAGGCGACCCGGACCATGCGCTTGCCGCGATTTTCGCCGGCAAGCAGGCCGATCAGTGCACCGGGCGTATTTTCAAGTCCGTCGAGAATATCCTCCTGCACCTTGAGCTGGCCCGAGGCGACCCAGCTTTCAAGGTCGGCCAGCGCCTGTTCGCGCTCATTCTCGTAATCGGTGACGATGAAGCCTTGCAGCGACAGGCGCTTGACCACGATCAGGCCGGGCACGCCGCGCGGGCCATGGGGCGAGGGCGCGCCGTCATATTGCGAAACCGCGCCGCAGCAGGCGATGCGGCCATAAAGCTTCATGTTGAAGAGGCAGGCCTCGAAAATATCGCCGCCCACATTGTCGAAATAGACGTCGATGCCATGGGGCGCGGCGGCTTTCAGCGTCTTGAAGATCGGGCCCGCCTTGTAGTCGATGGCCTGGTTGAAGCCCAGCTCGCTCACCAGCCAGTCGCATTTTTCCTGGCCGCCCGCGATGCCGATGACGTGGCAGCCCTTGATCCGGGCGATCTGGCCGGCGATGGAGCCGACCGAGCCCGCCGCCGCCGAGACGGCCACCGTTTCCCCGTCCCTCAGGCGTCCTGCGCGCAGCAGGCCGAAATAGGCGGTGAGCCCGGCGATGCCATAGACGCTGAGCAGATGGCTCATTGGTTCGAGCTTCGGCATCTTCGTCGCGGCGCGGGCCGGGATCGCGGCATAATCCTGCCAGCCGGTGTCGGCGAATATGAGATCGCCCGGCGCGAAGCCCGGGGCTCTGGACTCGATTACTTCCGCAATCGCGCCGCCCGCCATCACGCTGTCGGCTTCCACCGCCGAGCGGTAGGTCGCGCCCTGCATCCAGGCGCGGTTCGCGGCGTCGAGCGAAATCAGCCGGGTCCGTACCAGCAACTCGCCGTCGCCCGCCACCGGGGCATCGCTCTCGATCAGCCGGAAGTGGCTCTGCTCAAGTTTGCCCTTCGGGGTTTCGGCAAGCAGGATCTGGCGGTTGACGGTCGGTGCACCCATGGCTTCTTCCTTTTTGATCTTGTGTCGGCTTTTTTGATTTTACGTTGGGGCGAGCTTAGCCGGGGCGGGATGTGAAAGCATCCTCTCAGGGCTGCCATGCTTGTGCAGAAATGAACAGATATAAATGAGGTGAACGTTTTTAGAGGGGGCTAAGGCATTTTTCACCCTGTTTTCCACCTTGCCGGCACCCTGCCAATAGCTTGCCCGGAGGTGGAAAAACCCTCCCTTTTCGGAGGCATGAGCAGGGTGTGTGGGTAGCCCTTTTACCACCGCCCTTGTCGTTCTCCGGCTCCCGGGATAAAACGCTCGACGGGACTTATACCCATTTTGAGCCTAACTGGATCATACCGATGACGAACCGGCTGCGTATCGCACTTGCCCAGTTGAACCCTGTCATGGGCGATGTGGAGGGCAATCTGGGCCGCGCCCTTGCCGCGCGATCCGAAGCTGCGGCGCAGGGAGCCGATCTCGTCCTGTTCAGCGAGCTTTATCTGGTCGGCTATCCGCCCGAGGATCTGGTCTGCAAGCCCGCCTTCCAGCGCGCCGCGCGGCAGGCGCTGGAACAGCTTGTGCGGGCGACGGCGGATGGCGGCCCCGGCGTTCTGGTGGGGCTGCCCTGGGCGGAGGATGGCAAGCTCTACAATGCCGTCGCGCTGGCCGATGGCGGTGAGCTTAAGGGATTGAATTACAAGCATCATTTGCCAAATTACGGTGTCTTCGACGAGATCCGCGTGTTCGACGAGGGCCCCTTGCCGGGGCCGCTCAACTTTCGCGGCGTCCGGATTGGCGTGCCGGTCTGCGAGGACATCTGGTATCCCGATGCCGTTGAATGTCTGGCGGAAACGGGCGCGGAACTGCTGCTGGTCCCCAATGGTTCGCCCTATGAGGCGGGCAAGTTCGACGTTCGCATCCAGCTCGCCATTTCACGGGTCCGGGAAAGCGGCCTGCCGCTCGCCTATCTCAACCAGTTGGGCGGGCAGGACGAACTGGTGTTCGACGGCGCGTCCTTCGTGGTCAATCCGGATTTCAGCCTCGCGGTGCAGATGCCCGCCTGGAAGGAGCAGATCACGCTGACCGACTGGGAGCGCGGCCCGGATGGCTGGGTCTGCGCGCCGGGGGAAAAGGCCCTGGTCGAGGAGGGGCTCGAGTCGATCTACATGGCGCTGGTGCTGGGCCTTCGCGATTATGTCCGCAAGAACCGTTTTCCCGGCGTCGTGCTCGGTCTTTCCGGCGGCATCGACAGCGCCCTTGTCGCGGCGCTGGCGGCGGACGCCATCGGCGCGGACAAGGTGCACTGCATCATGCTGCCCTATCGCTATACCTCGGCGGAAAGCATCGAGGATGCGGAGCTGTGCGCGAAGGCATTGGGCGTGCGCTATTCCATCGTGCCCATCGAGGAGCCGGTCGCGGGCTTCACGCGCGCGCTGGCCCCGCTGTTCGAGGGCACCAATTCCGACACGACGGAGGAAAACCTCCAGTCGCGGACGCGGGGCGTCATCGTCATGGCGATCTCCAACAAGTTCGGCTCGCTGGTGCTGACCACCGGCAACAAGTCGGAAGTGTCGGCGGGCTACGCGACGCTCTATGGCGACATGAATGGTGGTTTCAATCCGGTCAAGGATCTTTACAAGACGCGGGTGTTCGCGCTCTGCGATTTCCGCAACAAGGTCCGCCCGGCCGGTTGCCTCGCGCCCGAGGGCGTCGTCATCCCCGAGCGCATCATCACCAAGCCGCCGTCGGCTGAACTGAAACCGGACCAGAAGGACCAGGACACGCTGCCGCCTTACGAGGTGCTGGACGATATTCTTGAATGCCTGATCGAGAAGGAAATGGCGGTACGCGACATCGTGGCGCGGGGTCATGACCGCGTATTGGTCAAGCGCGTCGAGCACATGCTTTATCTGGCGGAATACAAGCGCCGGCAGGCGGCGCCGGGTGTCAAGATCACGGCGCGCAACTTCGGCCGCGACTGGCGCTACCCGATCACGAACTGGTTCCGCGATGCGGAATGAAGGAAGCGGCAAGTGACCGTCACGGTACGTTTCGCCCCGAGTCCCACGGGCCGGCTGCATATCGGCAACGCCCGTGCCGCGCTCATCAACCGGCTGTTCGCGACGCGGGCGGGCGGGCGCTTCCTGCTGCGGTTCGACGACACGGATACGGAGCGTTCGAGCGCGGACTATGAGCAGGGAATCTATGAAGATCTGGCCTGGCTCGGCATCCATCACGATCTTACCGATCACCAGTCGGCGCGCATCAGGCGTTATGAAGAGGCGGCAGCGAAGCTCAGGGAATCCGGCAGGCTCTATCCCTGCTACGAGACGGCGGAAGAGCTTGAGCGCAAACGCAAGCGCCAGCATGCGCGCGGTCTGCCGCCGGTCTATGATCGCGCCGCCCTTTTGCTGAGCGACGCGGAGCGGGCCGCGTTCGAAGCGGAGGGCCGCCGGCCCCACTGGCGCTTCAAGCTCGACGCCATTGTTGTCCGCTTCGCCGACATCATCTGCGGCGATACCCATATCGACGCGAAGTCCCTGTCGGACCCGGTGCTGATCCGCGAGGACGGGCGCTTTCTCTATACATTGCCGAGCGTGGTCGATGACGTCGACTTCGCCATCAGCCATGTCATCAGAGGGGCCGATCACCTCACCAATACCGGCGTCCAGATACAGATTTTCGAGGCGCTGGGCGCGACCCCGCCGCTCTTTGCCCATTATTCCCTGATGCAGGGGCCCGACGGGCGGCCCATGTCGAAGCGCGATGGCGACCTTTATTCGCTGGAAGGCTTGCGCAGTCGCGGCTATGAGCCGATGGCGCTCAATGCCTTGCTGGCGCGGCTCGGCACGCCCGATCCTGTCGAGCCGCGGCTGACCATCGGGGAACTGGCGGCGGCGTTCGATCTCGGCAAGTTCGGCAAGTCCGATATCCGTTTCGATCCCGCCGACATCGACAAAGCCAATGCCGCTTTTTTGCACATGCTGCCTTATGAGGCGGTCGTTGGACGCCTTGGCGCGTCCGGCTGTGATCTGGGGCCTCTGTTCTGGGAAACGGTCCGGCCCAACCTCGCCAAATTCGGCGACGTGTCGCTATGGGCGCAGGTGGTCAATGGCCCCGTCACGCCGGTGATCGGCGATGCCGCCATGCTGATCCGGGCGGCGGAACTGCTGCCTTCCGAGCCATGGGACGGCGAGACGTGGGGTGTCTGGGCCGAGCGTGTCAAGGCAGTGTCCGGGCTCAAGGGCCGGAGCCTGTTCATGCCCCTGCGCCTGGCCCTGACCGGGCTTGACCATGGACCGGAGCTGAAAAATCTGTTACCGCTCATCGGCAGAGAGCGGGCATCAGCCCGTCTTCGCGGGGAAACCCGCTGAACGTACGGCGAAGGAACACCCCATGATCCGCCTCAGGGCCTCGGCCCGGATCATCATCGGGACCATTATTATTAGCGGCTGACATCGTTCTGCCGCCGCCGTACAAGCTCATCCAAAATCAAGAGTAAGCGCACGGGCCGGTCGGTGGCGGCAGGACCGTGTTTGTCCCTCGGGAACAAGAAAATGACGAACCGGGAACGGCTCTATCTGTTTGACACCACGCTGCGCGACGGCGCGCAGACGGCGGGCGTTGATTTCAGCGTCGAGGACAAGCGCCTCATTGCCACGCTGCTTGACCAGTTGGGCCTTGATTATGTCGAGGGCGGCTATCCGGGGGCCAATCCCACCGATACCTCGTTTTTCAGCGAGCGCCCTTCCTTACAGCGCGCCAAATTCACCGCATTCGGCATGACCAAGCGGGCCGGGCGCTCGGCCTCGAACGATCCGGGCCTTGCCCCGCTGCTCGATGCGCCGGTCGATGCCATCTGCCTTGTAGCGAAAAGCTGGGACTTTCATGTGAAGGTGGCGCTCGGCGTCAGCAACGAGGAGAACCTTGAAAGCATCGCTGACTCGGTCAAGGCCGTCGCCGCGCGCGGCCGGGAACCCCTGATCGATTGCGAGCATTTCTTCGACGGCTACAAGGCCAATCCCGCTTATGCCGTTTCCTGCGTGAAGACGGCGCTGGAGGCGGGCGCGCGCTGGGCGGTGCTGTGCGACACCAATGGCGGCACGCTGCCCCACGAGGTTGGCCGCATCGTGGGCGAACTGATCGCACAGGGGGTGCCGGGCGAGAGGCTCGGCATCCATGCGCACAACGATACGGAACAGGCCGTCGCCAATTCGCTGGCCGCCGTGAATGCGGGCGTGCGCCAGATTCAGGGCACGCTCAACGGGCTGGGCGAGCGCTGCGGCAACGCCAATCTGGTGTCGCTGATCCCCACCCTGCTGCTGAAGCCGGAGTTCGCGGACCGGTTCGAGATCGGCGTGAGTCTTGAAGGGCTGACGGGCATCACCCATGTGTCGCGCACGCTCGACGAGGTTCTTAACCGTTCGCCCAATCGCTATGCGCCTTATGTGGGTGAAAGCGCCTTCGCCTCGAAGGCGGGCATCCATGTTTCCGCTCTGCTGAAGGACCCGCGCACCTATGAGCATGTGCCGCCGGAAAGCGTGGGCAACACGCGCCGGATTTCCGTTTCCGATCAGGCGGGGAAGTCGAACATCGTGGCGCGGCTGGAAGCGGCGGGGCTGCATGTCGACCCGCAGGACGAACGCATCGGCCGCCTGCTCGAGGTGGTGAAGGAACGCGAGTTCCTTCGGTTATTCCTATGACGGGGCGGATGCTTCCTTCGAGCTTCTGGCGCGCCGCCTGCTGGGGCAGGTGCCGGAATTCTTTCTGGTCGAATCGTTCCGCGTGCTGGTCGAGCGGCGCTACAACGCCACGGGCGACCTCGTCACCGTCTCGGAGGCCACGGTCAAGGTCGATGTGGACGGGGAAAAACTTATCTCGGTGGGTGAAGGCAACGGTCCCGTCAATGCGCTCGATCAGGCATTGCGCAAGGATCTCGGCAAATATTCGCCTTTTATCGAGGATCTGCGGCTTGCGGATTTCAAGGTCCGTATCCTCACCAGCGGTACGGACGCGGTGACCCGCGTGATGATCGAAAGCGCTGATGGCAAGGGCAATCGCTGGTTCACGGTGGGTGTATCGCCCAACATTGTCGACGCCTCGTTCGAGGCGCTTTCAGACAGCATCATCTACAAGCTGCTGCGCGACGGGGCGCCTGCGCCGGTCAAGCAGCGTTAGCTCCGTCCTCTTGTTCCGGACAGATTGAAGCCTGTGCCCTGTCCCTCATGCGTGAACAGGACGAAGGCTTCTTTTCTGATTCTTAACGGTACGCAATTTGGGATTGTTCATCCTGCCCGCAGGCCCAAGACGTTTTCCCGGTCATAAGAGCTTCACAGCCCGGCCCTGACTCTGGGAAGAATGTCTTCGACCCGGTCCACGACCCCGAAGACCGAGCGCAGGTTCGAGCGGACGAAGCCGGTCTCTATCATGTGCTCGATCAGTTCGATCAGCGGATTCCAGAAGCCGCCTATATTGGCGAAGATGATCGGGTAGCTGTGCCGTCCTAGCTGGGCCCAGGTCAGCATCTCGATCACTTCCTCCAGCGTGCCGATGCCGCCGGGGAGCGCCACGAAGGCCTGAGAGCGGCTGAACATATCCCATTTGCGCTCATGCATGCTGCCGGTGACGACCAGTTCACTCACGTCAGGCATCATCACTTCGGCTCTTTGCAGGAAATCGGGGATGACGCCTGTTACCTTGCCACCGCCCTCCAGCACCGAACGGGCCAGCGCGCCCATCAGGCCGATGCTTGCGCCGCCATAAACGAGGCCGACCTTCTCACGGGCAAGGACTGCGCCCAGACGGATGGCGGCGTCGAGATAAAGATCCTCCCGGCCGTCGCTCGATCCGCAATAGACGCACAGATTTTCCAGCTTCATGTCACTTTTCCTCCGGTGCCGCGACAAATTTCACGGAGACCGGCGTATTTCAAGCCAGATTATGATTTCAGTTCTGCAACAAGCCGTTCATGTTGTGCGACAGACAGAGGTATGTTTCCGCTTTATGCTGCGCCGCCAGCCTGCTGGAGCATGTTCTGCGGGATTTATAGGGGGAGTATCTTATGCGAAGCGCCCTGATTGCGATCGGGATCATTATCATTCTGGTGCTGGCTTTTCTGACCGGTCAGCATTACGGCCTGTTCAGGCTGGGCGAGGCCCCGGCCGGGGCGCCTGCCGCATCGAGCGCGACCGAACCCGGCGCCAGCCCGAATGCCCCCGCTCCCGGGGTTCCGACGTTTGACGTGGTGCGTGTCGACAAGGATGGCTCGGTCGTGATGGCAGGCCGTGGGGAGCCCGGCGCGGAGATCTCGATTCTCGCCAACGGGGCGGTCGTGGCGACGGTGAAGGCCGACCAGAACGGCGAGTGGGTCGTCAATCTGGACAAGCCACTGGCCGCCGGCGCGACCCAGTTGACCCTCAGCGCCAAAAATCCCGATGGCAGCACCAAGGTTTCGACCCAACTGGTGGCGGTCAATATTCCCTCGAAGGCGGGCGAGGAGACGACGGTGGCTCTTTCGGAGCCCGGCAAGGCGACCCGCGTGTTGCAGGGACCGGGGCTTCAGGCCAGCGCGGGGTCGTCCGTGGTGCTGCAGGCCGTGGACTATGACGGCAAGGGCAATGTGATCTTCTCGGGCAAGGCCAGGCCCGGCACCGTCGTGGCGCTCTCCATCGATGGCAAGGAGGTTGGCAGGACCATAGCGGATGCGGATGGCCACTGGGAAGTGAAGCCCGAGGGCTCCATCTCGGTCGGCCAGCATTCCCTGAAGGTTGAGGAACTGAATGCCGCGGGCGCGGTCGTCGGCGTGATCGAGGTGCCCTTGCAGCGCGAGGACCCTGCGAAGGCGGTGGCCGGGCTCAAGGCCGGCCAGGTGGTGATCCAGCCCGGCAACAATCTGTGGAACATTTCCCGCAAGCTTTATGGCGAGGGCACCCAGTACACCGTGATCTATGAGGCCAACAAGGACCAGATCAAGGACCCGGACCTGATCTATCCGGGGCAGGTGTTCACGACGCCGCAAACCAAACCCTGAGCCGGGCCAGACACCGGACCGGGCTCAGGTTCAGGCCTAAATCCGGGAAAGGGCGGGCTTGCCATCGGCGATGGATGAGGTAAGCCTGCCCTATGAGACGTTCAAGCCTTCCCCCGCCTTCCGCGCACGACAGGGCGGCTGACCCGATGCGCATCGTGCGGGCGCTCGCGCCTTTTCTCTGGCCTCAGGGCCGGGCGGACCTCAGGCGGCGGGTCGTGCTCTCCCTCATCGCGCTGCTGGCCGCCAAGGGCGTCACGGTCTATGTGCCGTTTCTCTACAAGGACGCGGTTGACGCCCTGAGCCCCAAAGGCGGCGTCACGGCCATGGTCGCGGTGCCGATCGCGATGCTGGTCGCCTACGGGGTCGCCCGCATCCTCATGGCGGCGCTTGCGCAGTTGCGCGACGGGCTCTTTGCCGCCGTCGAGCAGCATGCCGAGCGCGGGCTGGGCCTGCGGACCTTCCGGCATCTGCACCGCCTGTCGCTGCGCTTCCATCTCGACCGGCGGACGGGCGGGCTCAGCCGCATCGTCGAGCGGGGCACGAGGGCGGTCGATTTCCTGCTGCGCTTCTCGCTGTTCAATATCGCACCGACGATTCTCGAAATGGTGCTCGTCTGCGGGATTCTGGGCTGGAAATTCGACTGGCGCTATGTGCTGGGCATGGCGCTTACCGTCATTGTCTATATCGCCTTCACCTTCACGGTGACCGAATGGCGTATCAAGCTGCGCCGGGAAATGAACGCGCTCGATACCGACGCCAACACCAAGGCGGTCGACAGCCTGCTCAATTTCGAACCGTCAAATATTTCGGCAATGAGAACCATGAGGCCATGCGCTTCGATGCGGCGCAGGCGGGTTATGAAAAGGCGGCGGTGCGCACGGGCACCTCGCTTGCCTGGCTGAATGCGGGACAGGCGGTGATTTTTACCGTCGGGCTGGTCGCCGCCATGCTCATGGTCGCGCAGGGCGTCATGGCGGGCCGGATGACCATCGGCGATCTGGTGCTGGTCAACGGCTTTTATATCCAGCTCTATCAGCCGCTGAACATGCTCGGCAATTTCTACCGCGAGATCCGGCAGGCTCTGATCGACATGGAGCTGATGTTCGATCTGCTGGATACGCCGCCCGAGGTGACGGACAAGTCCGGCGCGCCGCCTCTCAAGGTGACGGGGGGCGAAATCCGTTTCGAGCATGTGTCGTTCTTCTATGACGCCGCGCGCGGCATTCTCGACGATGTGAGCTTCACTGTGCCGCCGGGCCACACCGTCGCCATCGTTGGCCCCTCCGGAGCGGGGAAATCCACTATTTCGCGCATCCTGTTCCGCTTCTACGACATCCAGAAGGGGCGGGTGCTGATCGACGGGCAGGATATAGCGGGCGTCACGCAGGACAGCCTGCGCGCCGCCATCGGCATGGTGCCGCAGGACACGGTGCTGTTCAACGACAGCATCGGCTACAACATCCGCTATGGACGGCCGGATGCGAGCGAGGCCGAGATCGGGGAGGCGGCAGGGCTTGCCCAGATCGCCGGTTTCATTGAGCGGCTGCCCCGGGGCTACGAAACGCTGGTCGGCGAGCGCGGGCTCAAGCTCTCGGGTGGGGAGAAGCAGCGGGTGGCCATCGCCCGGACCATCCTGAAAAATCCCCCCATTCTGCTGCTCGATGAGGCGACCTCGGCGCTGGACACGCACACCGAGCAGGAAATCCAGTCGGCGTTGAAGCAGGTGTCGCACAATCGCACCACGCTGGTGATCGCCCACCGGCTTTCCACCGTGGTCGACGCCGACGAGATCATCGTGCTCGATCGGGGCCGGATCGCCGAGCGGGGCAGCCATGCCGGATTGCTGGCGCTGGGCGGGGAATATGCCTCGATGTGGCACAACCAGAAGGAAGCGCAGGAGAGCGGCGCGCCTCTGGGACCGGAAAAGGCAGGCCCGGGGCGGCTTTCGGAGCCCTTCCCGGATGAACTTTCCGCCGAGGCTTAACGTTCGCGTCCATGGAGGGTAGAGTGCGCCCCTGCCGGCCCCCGGGCCGGACTGACATCGCCATCGCCAACAGCGAGAGGTCGCGCCGATATGGACAATCTTACCTCGATCCTGACCCCGATCCATCGGGAGGGCTATCGTTACATACTGATGTTCGCGGCCGCCGCCTTCATCCTGTTCTTCCTGTGGACGCCTCTTGGCTGGGCAGGTGTGGTCCTGACGCTCTGGTGCGTCTATTTCTTCCGGGACCCCGAGCGTGTGACGCCGCGCCGCGAGGGCATCGTGGTCAGCCCCGCCGATGGCATTGTCAGCCTGATCAGCGAGGCCGTGCCGCCGCCGGAGCTGGGATTGGGCGAGGAGGCGCTGCCCCGCGTCAGCGTGTTCATGAATGTCTTCAACTGCCATGTGAACCGCGCGCCGGTACCCGGCATCATCAAGCGGATCGCCTATCGTCCCGGCAAGTTCATCAACGCCAAGCTCGACAAGGCCAGCGAGGACAATGAGCGCAACTCCATCCTGATCGAGCGCCCGGACGGGGCGCAGTTCGTGATGGTGCAGATCGCGGGCCTCGTGGCGCGCCGGATCGTCTGCGAGGCGACCGAGGCAAGCGAGGTGGCGGCGGGCGGCCGGGTCGGCATCATCCGCTTCGGCAGCCGGGTCGATGTCTATATGCCCACCGGGATGTGGCCCTGCGTCGAGGTCGGGCAGACCATGGTGGCCGGTGAAACGGTCCTCGCCGACCCGCGCATTTCTCTCTGACCTCAAGGATTGGATGTTCCATGGAGGTTGAGTTTGAAACCCCGGAAGAGCCCGGCGCGGACCAGAAGGACCGGCGCCTCGTCGTCCGCAGCCTGATCCCCAACGGGATCACGGTGCTTGCCTTGTGCGCGGGGCTGACCGCCATGCGGTTCGCCATGGCCGGCCAATTCGAGCGTGCGGTGGTTGCGATCATCGTGGCTTCCATCCTCGACGGGCTGGACGGACGCGCCGCCCGCCTGCTCAAGGGCACCACCAAATTCGGGGCCGAACTCGACAGCCTGACGGACTTCGTCAATTTCGGCGTTTCGCCGGTCATGGTGCTCTATATCTGGTCCATGCAGGAACTGGGCGGTATCGGCTGGATTGCCGTGCTCGGCTATGCCATCTGCTGCGCGCTGCGGCTGGCGCGCTTCAATGTCGCGCTGGACGATCCCGACAAGCCTGAGTGGACGGCGAATTATTTCGTTGGCGTGCCGGCTCCCGCGGGGGCGTGGCTGGTCATGCTGCCGCTCTATCTGAGCTTTCTGGGACTGGTGAACCTCAATCATGTGCCGGTGCTGATCGCGGCCTACAGCCTCTTCATCGGGTTCCTGATGATCAGCCGCATTCCGACCTTTTCAGGCAAGAAGATGCGCATCCGGCTCGGGCGGGAATGGGTGCTGCCGATTCTGCTCGGCGTCGGGCTGGTGGCCGCCATGAGCCTCAATTTCCCCTGGCATACGCTCTGCCTGATCGCGTTCATCTATCTGGGCTTCATCCCCTTCAGCCTGTCACGCTACAGACGCCATATGGCCGAAGACGCACGGCTCGACGTCTCCAGCCTGCCCTAGGACCAGCCTTTTGCGTCCCGCCCGGGGCAGGGGGCGGGGCCCTATGACGCAAGAGCATCCGGTCGCATGGCAGATGTTCCATGCCTGATGTCATTTCAGTGTGTCGAAGCTGTCACGTCACAAAATCATCATTTGACCCCGTAACACAAAACGAAAATCTTGGCCCTCGAAACGGGGGTTGTCACGGCATCGAAGCTGAAATGTCGTCTTCGGACGGGTTTGGCCGGATATGTGGCGGCGATGTTGTCGATGCGCGAATATGGTTCGTAACAGGACGATATTGCGCAGCACGCCGGTGCGCCTCGGATCACAGGATTTGTAAACGGCCTCATATCTCGATGCCGTCCCCATCTGCCATCTGACAGGGAACAGACTCGCATGTTCAACTTCAAGACGTTCGTCCGGGCGGCGACGGTCGCCATCGGTACGATGGCCGCCATGGCCACCGCGCACGCCGACACCAGCATCACTGGCGCGGGTGCCACATTCCCGTATCCGGTTTATGCCAAGTGGGCAGAAGCCTACAAGGCCGAGACCGGCGTGGGCCTCAATTATCAGTCGATCGGTTCCGGTGGCGGCATCAAGCAGATCCAGGCCGGCACGGTCGATTTCGGCGCGACCGACCGTCCGCTCGACAAGGCCACGCTCGATATGACGGGCCTCGTCCAGTTCCCGATGGTCATGGGCGGCATCGTGCCGGTCGTCAACCTGCCGGGCATTGCTCCGGACTCGATCGTGCTCACCGGTCCTGTCCTCGCGGGCATGTATTCGGGCAGCATCACCAACTGGAACGATCCGCAGATCGCCCAACTCAACCCCGGCGTCACCTTCCCTGACAAGGCCATTCTGCCGGTCTACCGTTCGGACGGCTCGGGCACGACCTTCAACTTCACGACCTATCTTTCGCGCGTTTCCGAATGGCGCGACGTGAACACCTCCGTTGAATGGCCGACCGGCCTCGGCGGCAAGGGCAACGAAGGTGTTGCCGCTCTCGTCAGCCAGACCGACGGCGCGGTGGGTTATGTTGAGTTCGCCTATGCGATCCAGAACAAGATGACCTACACGAAGATGATCAACGCTTCCGGCAAGACCGTGAGCCCCAGCCTTGCCACTTTCCAGTCCGCCGCCGCGAAGGCTGACTGGAACTCGGTTCCGGGCTTCGGCGTGATCCTTGCCAACCAGTGGGGCGACGATGTCTGGCCGATGACGGCCGCCACCTTCATCCTGATGCACAAGAAGGCGGGCAACGCTGTTACTTCGGCTGCCACGCTCAAGTTCTTCAAGTGGAGCTATGAGAAGGGCCAGAACCTCGCCGAGGGTCTGCAGTATGTGCCCATGCCCGCGAACGCCGTACCGCAGTTCGAGGCGGTCTGGAACGGCATCACGAACGATGACGGCAAGCCGGTTCTCGCCGCTAACTAAAAGTTGAATCAATGCCTCTGTGAGGCCCGGGCCGGGAAAGACTGAGCGCTTTCCCGGCCCTCTTCTTGCCGGGCCCCGGCAGATCATAATCCGGGGAAATCAAGACTTATCCACAGGCTGACTGTCCCGTTCCGGGGCGACTGCCGCAAATTCGTAACATGATTGATATATGGATAGCCCTGCCCGGGTGGCGGTGAGTTCGTGACGAAATGTGTCACAAAATCATCATTTGACCCCGGGCTCCGGACGCCAAATGGTGGGGCTACCAAGACATTCGTGTTTCGGTTTTGTGACGGTGGCCCGCTCTCGATCTCTGGAAATGGCCACTGCAGGGTGGCCTGACCGGAGCTGCCAGGTTCGGACTGACAGGGAAAACGGCTCTCGCCGCTCAACTAACAGGGACAATCGCCTATGTTCAAACTGAGAAAGCTTCTTGCGACGGCCGCAATCCTTGCGGTGACCGCATCTGGTCTTGCAACGGCGCAGGCTGCGGATATTTCGGGTGCAGGGGCGACCTTCCCCTATCCGCTCTATGGAAAATGGGCTGCCGAATACAAGAACGAGACCGGCGTCGGCATGAACTACCAGTCGATCGGTTCGGGCGGCGGCATCAAGCAGATCAAGGCCAATACGGTCGATTTCGGCGCCAGCGACAAGCCGCTGAGCGGAACCGAGCTTGAACAGGCCGGGCTGCTCCAGTTTCCCGTCGTGATGGGCGGCATTGTTCCGATTTTCAACATCGATGGCGTGAAGCCGGGTGAGGTGGTTCTCTCCGGCGATGTGCTCGCGCAGATCTATCTGGGCAAGATCAAGAACTGGAACGACCCGGCGATCGCCGCGCTGAACAAGGGCGTGAAGTTGCCGGATCTCGCGCTGATCCCGATCTACCGTTCGGACGGGTCGGGCACGAGCTTCAATTTCACCTACTTCCTCAATGAATCGAACAAGGATTGGGCTGAAGTCGGCGTCAATACCTCGGTCGAATGGCCGGTGGGCCTTGGCGGCAAGGGCAATGAAGGCGTGGCGGCACTGGTCGGCCAGACCAAGGGCGCTATCGGCTATGTCGAATACGCCTATGCCCTTCAGAACGCCCTGCCTTACAGCCGGATGCTGAACAAGGATGGCAAGGTTGTCGAGCCGAGCCTTGAAAGCTTTCAGGCCGCTGCCGCCAATGCTGACTGGAAGGGAACGCCGGGCTATGGCGTGATCCTCGCCAACCAGCCCGGTGCGGCCAGCTGGCCGATGACGGCCGCCACCTTCATCCTCGTCCACAAGGCACCGGCGAAGCCCGAAGGCACCGCCTCGACCCTCAAGTTCTTCGACTGGGCCTACAGCAAGGGCGACAAGATGGCCGAAGATCTCCACTACGTTCCTCTGCCAGATGCGACTGTCTCACTTGTCGAGAGCAGCTGGAAGCAGGTCGTCGATAAAGACGGCAAGCCCGTTTTCTGATAACCGGATCTTCATCCAGGGGGCGGGAGGGGCCTGAAAGCCTCTTCCGCAGCGCAGGGGAAATGCAGTCAACAACAACAGTTGCGAAGGTCATGGACGAAGCGCCGCGTCGAAAAGGTAACGCCCGGTCTCGAATCGGCGATCCGTTGTTCAAATGGCTCACATGGTCGTTCACCATGCTGGTGCTGCTCATTCTGGGAGGAGTCGTCTTCACGCTGGTGGAGGGCTCTATCCCCGTCTTCAAGACCATGGGTCTTGATTTTCTGATCACGGCGAAATGGAATCCGGTCACCGATCAATATGGCGTCATTGTGCCCCTGGTGGGCACGCTGGTGACCGCGCTGATCGCCATGCTGGTCGGCGTGCCGACAAGTTTCGCCATCGCGTTCTTCCTGACGGAACTCTGTCCGTATTTTATTCGCCAGCCGATCAGTATCGCCATCGAGTTGCTGGCCGCGGTGCCAAGCATCATTTATGGCATCTGGGGCCTCTTCATCGTCGCACCTTACTTCCAGAGCCATATCGAGCCGGTGCTGATCGCCGTGCTGGGGCCCATCCCGGTTCTGGGCGCGCTGTTCCAGGGGCCTGCCATCGGCATCGGCATGCTGCTCGCCGGACTTATCCTCGGCCTGATGATCCTGCCTTTCATCACTGCCGTGACCCGCGACGTCTTCTCGTCCGTGCCCGCCGTGCTGCGTGAATCGGCTTACGGACTTGGCTGCACCCGCTGGGAAGTGGTTCGCCGCATCGTGCTGCCTTATTGCCGGACCGGCGTCGTCGGCGCCGTCATGCTGGGCCTTGGCCGCGCGCTGGGCGAAACCATGGCCGTCACCTTCGTGATCGGCAATGCGCATCGCCTCTCCACCTCATTGATGGCGCCCGGGACCACCATCTCGGCAACGCTCGCCAACGAGTTCACGGAAGCGGTGGGCGACGTCTACACATCGGCGCTGATTGGCCTTGGTCTGGTCCTGTTCGTGCTGACCTTCTTCGTGCTCGCCCTCGGCAAGCGTCTCCTTCTCCGCGCCGGTCATTAACGAGGTCCGCCATGAACCCTGTCGTTCGCCGTCACCTCACCGACAAGATCGTGGTCGCGGTTTCATTCGCGGTCACGGCCGCCATTCTTGCGGTTCTTGCCTTCATCCTCGGCACGTTGATCTACAACGGGCTCGCCGCCATGAAGCTTTCTCTCTTTACCGAGAGCACACCCCCTCCCGGCAGCGCCGGAGGCCTCGCCAACGCCATCATGGGCAGCCTCATGATGACGGTGCTGGCGACTCTGATCGCAACGCCGGTCGGCATTCTCGCCGGCACCTATCTGGCCGAATATGCCCGGGGCAACAAGCTGGCGTCCGTCGTGCGCTTCATCAACGACGTGCTGCTGAGCGCGCCGTCGATCATCATCGGCCTGTTCGTCTACACCATCATCGTCATGCCGATGGGCCATTTCTCGGCCTGGGCGGGCACGGTGGCGCTGGCCATCATCGCGGTGCCGATCATTGTGCGCACCACCGAGGACATGCTGTCGCTCGTGCCTGACACGCTGCGCGAGGCGGGCATGGCGCTCGGTACGCCGAAATGGATGGTCATCCTTCATATCGGCTACAAGGCCGCGTTCCAGGGCATGCTGACGGGCATCCTGCTCGCCATCGCCCGGGTCAGCGGTGAAACGGCGCCGTTGCTGTTCACCGCCCTCAACAACCAGTTCTGGAGCATGGATCTCAATGCTCCGATGGCGA
The DNA here is from genome assembly GCA_028283765.1 of Parvibaculaceae bacterium. Lineage (GTDB taxonomy): Bacteria > Pseudomonadota > Alphaproteobacteria > Parvibaculales > Parvibaculaceae > JAATFR01. Next base: position 97,641 of record JAPWJY010000007.1, read on the forward strand.
ACCTTCCGGTCGTCATCTTCCAGTTTGCCATGAGCCCCTATGCGGACTGGCGTGAGCTTGCCTGGGGTGGTGCGCTTTTGATCACCTTCACCGTGCTTGTCCTCAACGTCCTTGCCCGTGTCCTGTCCTCACAGAAAAAGAGAGCTGCCTGATGAGCACGCAGATTTTCGCACCCACCATTTCCGGTACGGCCGCGACGTCGCTGGGCGATGATGAGGCCAAGGAAAAAATCGGCATCCGCGACCTGCGCTTCTACTATGGTGATTACGAAGCGCTCAAGGGGATCAATATCTCGATCCGCGACCGGCGCGTGACGGCCTTCATCGGTCCGTCGGGTTGCGGCAAGTCGACCCTGCTGCGCACCATGAACCGGATCTATGAAATGTATCCGGGCCAGCGCACGACCGGCGAAATCAATGTCGATGGCCGCAATATCCTTGATCCCAAGGAAGATCTGACGCGGCTGCGCTCCAATATCGGCATGGTCTTCCAGAAGCCGACGCCCTTCCCGATGTCGATCTGGGAAAACGTCGCCTTCGGCATCCGGCTCTACGAGAACCTCCCCAAGGCCGATCTCGACGAGCGCGTGCACTGGGCGCTGTCGCGCACGGCGCTCTGGGATGAGGTCAAGGACAAGCTGAACCAGCTCGGCACCGGCCTTTCAGGCGGCCAGCAGCAGCGCCTCTGCATCGCCCGCGCGGTCGCGGTGAAGCCCGGCATCCTGCTGATGGACGAGCCGGCCTCCGCGCTCGATCCGATCTCGACCGCAAAGCTCGAAGAGCTGATCGCCGAATTGCGCGACGATTTCTGCATCGTGATCGTGACGCACAACATGCAGCAGGCCGCCCGCGCCGCCGACTACACCGCCTTCATGTATCTGGGCGATCTGGTCGAATATGACACGTCGGAAAAGATATTCACCAATCCGGCGGACAAGCGCACCCGCGACTATGTGACGGGCCGCTTCGGCTAAGGCTTTTCTAGCTGGTGGAATATCACGCGCGGAACGTCTGTTCCGCGCGTTTTTTATTGCGTTCCGCTCAGCCGATGGGATCGAGGAATTTGACCACGGCGTCGAGGCAGGCTTCCTTCTCTTCCACATGGGGCATGTGGCTTGAGTGCTCGAAGATGATCCAGCGGACATCGGGGATATTGTCGGCGAAGGGCTGCACGCAGGCCGGCGTGGCCTCGTCATAGCGCCCGGAGATCAGCAGCGTCTTCGCTTTGATGAGGTGCGCGCGGGCTTCCACGGTCCAGTTCTTCATCGTGCCGATGACGTGGAATTCGTTGGGGCCGTTCATGGTGCCATAGACGGTCGGATCGTCCTCGATGGCGGCGAAGGTGCGGGCGACTTCCGGCGGATTGGGCACGATGCGGCAGACATGGCGGTTGTTGAAAACCTCGGTCGCGGCCTTGTATTCGGGCGAATCCGTCGTTTCCGCCTGCTCATGTTCGAGCAGCGTCGCCTGCACGTCGGCGGGCAGGTCGAGGCGCAGCCGGTTCGCCTCCTTCACCCAGGTGATCATGGAGGCGGGCGAATTGGCGATGATCAGGCCCTTGAGCCCGGCCGGTTGCAGAACGGCGTGTTCGGACCCGAGCATGCCGCCCCAGGACTGGCCGTAGAGGTGGTAGCCGTCATTGATGCCGAGGTGGATCAGCAGGTTTTCAAGCTCGGCCAGAAAGAATGGGACGGTCCAGAAGTCCGCGCCCTTGTCGCGCAGATGGGTGGATTTGCCATTGCCGATCTGGTCGTAGTGGATGACGGCGCGGCCGCTGGCGGCGGCGATGTCCTTCAGGGAGTCGACGTAATCATGCGTACATCCGGGCCCGCCATGGACCACGACGAGAGGCAATTTGCCGGACGCCAGATCGCCGGTGACCCGGTACCAGGTTTTATATCCCTGAAAATCGGCGAAGCCTTCATGGGTTTGAATATCCGACACGCGCTTGCCCCTTTGCTGGAAAGACCATGGGCAAGGCTAGCGTGGGGTGAGGAGGGGAGACCAGCTAGCAAAACCTATAGGAGTGTCCCGTTTCGGGATCCTGCTCGTCTTGTTTGTCAGCAATGACCTTCAAGCAGCCGGTAATGGGCCGCGCGGGCGACGGCCTGAAAGCGGTTGCGGGCCCCCAGCTTGCGGGCGGCGCTGTTCATGTGCAGCGTCACGGTGGCGATCGAGCGGTCGAGCCTGTGGGCGATTTCCTTGGCGGTCAGGCCCTCGGCGCTCAATTGCAGGCACTCGCGCTCCTTGTCCGTGATGCGGATATGGGTGCAGCGCCGTTCGCGGTCGCTGAACAGGGTAAAGATCGAGTCATGGAAAAGATTGCCGAGGAGCCCGATGTCGGCGAGCCGGCTTTCGGCGTCCCGGTCAAAGCCCTTTTCCGGGTCGATGCGGATGCCGGTGAAGGTGGCAAGGCCGCCGCCTGCCGGGTGGATCGGCACGGTCACGCCGCAGGTCATGCGGGTATCCTTGAGGTAGCGCACCACCGGGTCATGGGCCTTGTTGAGCACCCGGTCCATCACGCTGCTCTGCCGGCCGTCATAGGACCAGACGAAGGGGGCCGTCACCTCCATCGCGGCATGCTGCACCGGGTCGATCTGATAATAGCCGCCCCGGTTCCACAGCTCGGACATGCTTTCCGGCACGTTGCGGAAGCGCAGGACCGAGGGGGTGATCAGCCCGCCGTCATGGGCGGTCGGAACCGGGGAGTAATCGTAGATCACGGAGGTGAAGCCGAATGCCGCCATCAGGGCGGAAGCCTGGTCGAAACGGCCCTCCAGCGTGGTTTCCTTGAGAAGCGCTTCGTTCATGTCCGCAATTTTATGTCTCATGGCGCCAACTTCGGGTTGTCTCATCGGGGAGAAACAGGCCTGAGGGAGCAACATGCATGAAATGAGCCAGATTTACGAATGCTTAATGTGATTTGCCGGGTTCTCCCGGATTGACCCCACAACCTATAAGTTTTTCTAGCTATCCCCGCTCCTTTGCAGCTTTGTAACCTAGACGCAGAACCATGGCTCGCCGCAGACTTGGGAATCGGGGCAGCGGATCCCATGGACGGGCAGATCCATGTTGGGCATCACAGGAGGCACATTTCCATGAAACAGTCTGGATGGCTTCGCAGGGGAGCCGCTGTCGCGGTCCTCGCGATGGCGACAGCGGGGGCCGGGCTCTCGCCAGCACTGGCGGACGATGCTCCCCACAAGGGTGGCGTGATGCGTCTGGTGGCGCGATCCGCGGCGGGCACGATCGATCCGCAGATCAACTACACGCTGCAATATTTTCAGATCAACTATGTGCTCTATGACACGCTGGTGACCTTCAAGAAGGTCGGCGGCACGGACGGCTTCACCATGGTGCCGGACTTGGCCGAGAGCGTCCCCCAGCCGGAAGACGGCGGCAAGACCTACACCTTCAAGATCCGCAAGGGCATCAAGTTCTCGAACGGCCAGGAACTGACCGTGAAGGACGTGGTTGCCTCCTATCAGCGCATCTTCAAGATTTCCGGCCCGACCTCGGGCACCTTCTATAACGGCATCGTCGGGGCGGACGCCTGCCTGAAGACGCCTGCTACCTGCACGCTCGCGGGGGGTGTCGTGGGGGATGAGGCGGCGGGTACGGTCACCTTCCACCTGACCCAGCCGGACGCCGAATTCTTCTACAAGATCGCCATGCCTCACGCGGCCATCGTGCCGGCCGATACGCCGGCCAAGGACGCGGGCACCACGCCCATTCCCGGCACCGGCGCCTACTCCATCGCCAGCTATGATCCCAACAAGCAGTTGAAGCTTGTGCGCAATCCCTATTTCAAGGAATGGAGCAAGGATGCGCAGCCGGAAGCCTATGTCGATGAAATCGACTATGATTTCGGGCTGACGGACGAGGCTGAGGTCACCGCCGTGCAGAACGGGCAGGCCGACTGGATGTTCGACCAGCCGCCGTCTGACCGTCTGGCTGAAATCGGCACCAAATATGCCGATCAGGTTCATATCAACACGCTGATGGCGATGTGGTATGCGCCGATGAACACGAACATGGCGCCCTTCAATGATGCACGTGTGCGTCAGGCCGTGAACTATGCCATCGACCGCAAGGCGCTTGTCGATCTCTTCGGCGGGCCGGTGCTGGGTTCGCCCACCTGCCAGATCCTGCCGCCCGGCTTCCCCGGACATGAGGATTACTGCCCCTACACCAAGAACCCGGGCGCGAAATGGACGGCTCCTGATCTCGAAAAAGCCAAGGAGCTTGTGAAGGCTTCGGGCACGGCGGGCCAGAAGGTCTCCATCGTGGTCGAGGACACCACGGTTTCCCGCGCCATCGGCGTCTATCTGCAAAGCGTGCTGAACAGCCTTGGCTATGACACCTCGGTCAAGGCGATCTCGCCCAATATCCAGTTCACCTACATCCAGAACACCAACAACAAGGTGCAGATGAGCGTTTCGCAATGGTATCAGGACTATCCGGCGGCGTCGGACTTCCTGAACATCCTGTTCAGCTGCGCCGCGTTCCATCCCGGATCGGATGCCTCGGTGAACATTTCAGGCTTCTGCGACAAGGATGTGGACGCCAAGATCCAGAAGGCGATGGCGCTGGCGGTGACCGACCAGGCCGGGGCCAACAAGATCTGGGCCGAGGTGGACAAGGATGTGACGGACAAGGCTCCGGTGGCCGTGTTCTTTACGCCGAAGCACGTTGACTTCGTGTCGAAGCGGCTGGGCAACTTCCAGTTCAATCCGCAGTTCCAGTGGATCGTGTCGCAAGGCTGGGTGAAATAATCAGCCGGAGTGTGACTGTTTGAGGCAGGATTTCCCATGAGTATGACGTCGGAGGACCTGCCTTCGGATTTCCCCGCGGCGGTAGCGCTCAAGAGGCGTCCCGCTGCGGGTCCATGGATCACGGCCTGGCGCAAGCTGCGGCGCGACAGGGCGGCCATGGCGGCGCTGGGCGTGCTTTTGCTGGTTCTGCTGCTGTGCCTGCTGGCCACGGCCTATGCCCGCCATGTGGCCCACACCGATCCGTTCGTGTCGAATATCAGCGGCAGCTTCACGCTCGATGGCGTGACAAGGCCCGTGCTGGAGCCCTCGACCACGGGGCTGGGACTGGGTTTCACGCCCATCGGCCCGACATGGAACATCAATGGCTATTTTCTCGGGGCGGACAATCAGGGCCGCGACGTCGCCGCGCGCATTCTTTATGGCGGGCGCAACTCGCTGCTGATCGCGGGCACATCGACCCTCATCTGCCTTGTGCTTGCGACCGTGATCGGCGTGGTCGCAGGCTTCATGGGCGGGCTTGTCGATGCAGTGCTGTCGCGCCTGCTCGATGTACTCTGGGCCTTTCCCATCTATCTGCTGGCGATCTCGCTCTCCATCGTGCTGATCTCGAAGGGCTTTGACATAGGGCCGATCTCGATCACCTCGGGGAGCCTGTGGCTGCCGATCTTCATCATCGGCATCGTCTATGTGCCCTATGTGGCGCGCCCGATCCGCGGCGAGGTGCTGTCGCTCAAATCGAGCGAATTCGTGCTGGCGGCCATCGGCCTTGGCGTGCCTTCGCTGCGCATCCTGTGGAAAGACGTGTTGCCCAATGTGATGACCCGGGTGATCGTGTTCGTGCCGATCATGATCGCGCTCAACATGCTGACGGAATCGGCGCTGTCGTTCCTTTCGATCGGTGTGCAGGCGCCTGACGCAAGCTGGGGCACGATCATTCAGGATGGCCAGACCATGCTCTACACGCGCCCCATCGTGGCGCTCGCTCCGGGCCTTGCCATCGTCATCACCGTGCTCGCGCTCAATGTGCTGGGCGATGGCGTGCGCGATGCGCTCGATCCCAAGTCGAAGCTCAGGATCGGGGGCGCCTGATGATCAGCATGATCGTTCGCCGCCTCGCGCAGATGATTTTCGTGATGTTCGGCATCAGCGTCGTCGTCTTCCTGATTTTCTTCGCGACGCCGGGAGCGGACCCCGCCTCGCGCATTGCGGGGCGCAACGCCTCGCCCGAAACGCTGGCGGCGGTGCGCAAGGATTTCGGCCTCGACCGGCCAGTGCCGGTTCAATATGCCATCATGATGAAGCGGCTTTTCATCACGCAGGATCTGACCTCCTTCGTCAATCGCGGCCAGAAGGTGGTGCCGTCCGTGATGGGCGCGGTGCCGGTGACGCTGTCGCTGGTGATCGGCGCGGCGATCCTGTGGGTGATCGGGGGCATTGTCGTCGGCGTCATGGCCGCCGCGTGGCGCGGATCGGTGCTGGACCGGGGATTGATGATTGTCGGCCTGATCGGCGTTTCCATGCCGGTGTTCTGGCTCGGCGAGATGATGAACCTCGTCAGCCAGAGCCGTTTCCACGACAGTTTCCTGTTTTCATGGGTGCCGGGGCTCGGCTACACGCCGCTGACGCAGGATCCTTTCGGCTGGTTCAAGGCGCTGGTCATTCCGTGGATGACGCTGGCGGTGCTCTATATCGGGCTTTACGGACGCGTGCTGCGGGCAAGCCTGATCGAGGCGAGCCAGGAGGATTATATCCGCACCGCGCGCAGCAAGGGCCTGAGCGAGACGCAGGTGCTGCTGCGCCATGCTTTGCGCACCTCTCTCATCACCTTCGTCACGCTGTTCGGCCTCGATTTCGGTGCGCTCGTCGGTGGGGGCGCGCTGCTGACCGAGGTGGTCTTCGGTTTGCAGGGCGTGGGCAAGCTCACGTATGACGCGCTCCAGAACCTCGACCTGCCGATGATCATGGCGACCGTCATTTATGCTTCGTTCTTTGTCGTTACGGCCAATTTCCTGGTGGATCTGCTTTATGCCTTTCTCGACCCCCGCGTCCGGCAAGATGCCTGAGCCGCTTCTCCCCGAGCCACTGCTTGACGTCCGCGACCTGCGCGTGTCGTTCCGGACGGAGCAGGGGCTTGTGCGGGCGGTCGATGGCGTTTCATTCACGGTCGGCCATGGCGAGATCGTCGGCATGGTGGGCGAATCCGGTTCGGGCAAGACCATGTCGCTGCTGAGCGTGGCCGGTCTCATCAACGATCCCAACGCCGTCATCGAAGGCTCGATCCGCTTCAAGGGGCAGGAGCTTCTCGGCCTCTCGCGCAAGGGGTGGCGCCATATTCGCGGCAACGAGATCGCGGTGATCTTCCAGGACCCGATGACGGCGCTGACGCCCGTTTACACCATCGGCTGGCAGATCATCGAGCAGATCCGGGTGCACAACAATATCTCCAGACGCGCCGCGCGCACCCGCGCCATCGAGATGCTGGAGGCGGTGGGCATTCCCCATCCCCATGTGCAGGTGGATCGCTATCCCCACCAGCTCTCGGGCGGGATGCGCCAGCGCGCCTTCATCGCCATGGCGCTTTCCTGCAATCCCGCGCTGCTGATCGCCGATGAGCCGACCACGGCGCTCGACGTGACCGTGCAGGCGCAGATTCTGGAGCTGATCCGCAAACTGCGACAGGATTTCGGCTCCTCCATCGTCATGGTCACTCACGATATGGGTGTGGTCGCGGAGGTGGCTGACCGGGTGATGGTGATGTATGCCGGGCGCATCGTCGAAAAAGGCACCAAGCGCGACATATTCAAGGCGGCGGAACATCCCTATAGCTGGGGCCTGTTCGACTCGATTCCGCCGCTCGACGGCGTGAGACCGCACCGGCTGAAATCCATTCCGGGTTCGCCGCCCTCCCTGCTCGATCTGCCGAAGGGTTGCGCCTTCGCGCCCCGCTGCCGCTATCGTTTCGATAAATGTGCGGAACGCCCGTTCCTGACCGGCGAGGAGGGCCATCTGGCGGCCTGTTTCCTGCCCGATGCGCAACGCCACAACCGGGCGCTCGCAGATGCCGCGCTTGCCGATGCAGCCATGACGGGGATAGCCCGATGAGCCCGGCAACCCTGGCAAGGCCGCTCCTTCAGGTCACGGAACTTTCCAAGCAATACAGGGTGGGCCGCAGCCTGCTGCCAAGCCGCCGCAAAACCGTCTATGCCGTCGATAACGTGACTTTCGATGTCGAGGAGGGAGAAACGCTCGGCCTTGTCGGGGAATCCGGCTGCGGCAAGTCGACGCTGGGGCGCTGCCTGCTGCGACTCTATGACATTACCTCCGGCACCATCCTGTTCGATGGACAGGACATATCGCGGAAATCCGTGCGCGCGATGCGTCCGCTCCGGCGCGAGATGCAGATGGTATTTCAGGACCCGTCGGCCTCACTCAACCCGCGCCGCCGTATCGGCGATCTGCTGGCCGAACCGTTGCGCGTCCACGGCAAAAAGACGCGCAGCGAAATCGATGACCGGGTGCGTGAACTGATCCGGCTGGTGGAATTGCAGCCCGATCACATCAACCGGTTTCCGCATGAATTTTCCGGTGGCCAGCGCCAGCGCATCGGTATCGCCCGGGCGCTTGCGCTCGAACCGCGTCTGATCGTGGCCGATGAGCCGGTTTCCGCGCTTGACGTTTCCGTGCAGGCGCAGATCGTCAATCTGTTCGCGGATCTGCGCGAGCGGCTGAATCTCACCTATGTATTCATCGCCCATGATCTGAGCGTGGTGCGGCAGGTGGCGAACCGCACCGCCGTGATGTATCTGGGTTCCATCGTTGAACTGGGGCCGACGGAGGAAACCTTCCAGACACCGCTTCATCCCTATACGGCGGCTCTTATCTCATCAGTGCCGGTGCCCGACATCGACCTGATCTCGCGGCGCAAGCGCATCATCCTGCGGGGCGATGTGCCGAGCCCGATGAACCCGCCAGCCGGTTGCCGCTTCAACACGCGCTGTCCTTATGCCACGGATCATTGCCGCACGGAGCGGCCCTTGCTGCGGCCCATGGGAAATGGACGCTCTGTCGCCTGCCATTATCCCCTCTCTCCAGCCTGATGAGGTAATGCGATGACCTCGTGGAAAACAGCCTACCGGTCTCTTTATTATGAGGGCGCACCCGAGCCGGAAGATCCGGTGCTGGAAAAGGGTAGGGTTGCGCTACTCGTCATCGACGTCCAGAACACCTATCTCGAACGGCCTGACCGGAGCGCCCTGAATGCGGCGGAACAGGCCCGCTATGACAAGTGGACGCCTTTTCACGAGCGCATGAACAATATTGTCATTCCTACTATCGCAAGGCTGATAGCAGCTTTCCGTGAGGGAGGGCACGAGGTGCTCTTCGCCCGGATCGCCTGCCAGACGAAGGATGGGCGTGACCGCTCGCTCAGCCAGAAAAAACCGGGCTGGAACAATCTGCTTCTGCCGAAAGACGAGGCGCCATCGCAGCTTGTGGCTGCGCTTGCGCCGTGTGGGGATGAAATCGTCGTCACCAAGACGACCGACAGCGCGCTGACTGGCACGAACCTTCGGCTTATCCTCGCCAATCTCGGAATCAATCATGTCGTCTGTGCCGGGATATTCACGGATCAGTGTATTTCATCGACGGTCCGCAGCCTCGCGGATGAAAGCTTCGATGTCACCGTCATCGAGGATGGATGTGCGGCGGCAAGCGATGCGCTGCATCATCATGAACTGGAAATCATCAATATGATTTATTGTCATGTGATGAACAGTCATGAACTGATCCAGTACCTGCCCTGATTTCCAAGGTCCTCAAGTCGTAGTCGCCATGCTGCGACCGAATAGCCCTTTTACATTTGCCTTTCTGCGCTAGCATGATTTCCGAGAGAACATGATCGGAGGGGCAATATGGCTGAGGCGGCTGTTTCCAACAAGATCGGGCTTCTGCCCGCAACATTGATGGTTGCGGGAAATATGATGGGGTCGGGCGTTTTCATGCTTCCGGCCAATCTGGCGACAACAGGCGGCATTTCGCTCATCGGCTGGATCGTCACCATGATCGGGTCTGTGTCTCTCGCCCTGGTGTTCGCCAAGCTTGCAGCCATCAATCCGGCGGCGGGCGGACCCTATGCCTATACGCGCATGGCATTCGGCAACTATATGGGCTACCAGACGAACCTGATCTACTGGCTGGCGAACGTGGTCGGCAATGTCGGGCTGGTAGTGGCGGGACTTGGCTATCTCACGCCCTTTTTCCCGGAACTGAGAAACCAGTGGGTGCTCGCCTTCGCGCAAATCGCAATCATCTGGCTGTTCATCTACATCAATATTCTCGGGCCCAAACTGGTCGGCCGCGTCCAGTCCTTCACGACCATGTTCGCGTTGCTGCCGATTGTCGGCACGGCCATTCTGGGCTGGTTCTGGTTCAGCGGCGGCACCTATATGGATGGCTGGAACGTCTCCGGGACAGGCACGTTCGGCGCGGTGGCGTCAACGCTCAGCATCACCTTGTGGGCATTCATCGGCGTTGAAACTGCGTCGGTGTCGGCGGGCGTGGTGGAAAATCCGGCGCGCAACGTTCCCATCGCCACGGTGGTCGGAGTGCTGATCGCGGGTACGTGCTACATACTCAGTTCCAGCGTCATCATGGGCATGATCCCGAACAAGGCGCTGATCGCCTCCTCGGCGCCTTTCGCCGATGCAGCCCGGGTTGCGCTCGGTCCTGTTGCCGGCAACATCGTCGCCGCCTGCGCCGCCATCGGCTGCCTGGGGTCGCTGCTGGGCTGGACGCTGCTGGTCGGTCAGACAGCCAAGGCCGCCGCCGATGACGGGCTGTTCGCCAACATCTTCTCGAAGGTGAACGCCAAGGGCGTGCCCGCGGCGGGGCTCGCCATCGTCGGTCTCATCATGACCATTCAGGTGCTGCTGACGGTTTCTCCCTCGGCAAGCGAACAGTTCGGCAAGATCATCTCCATCGCCGTGATCATGACACTGCTGCCCTACATCTATTCCGCGATCTCGATCAAGGTCATCGCCTACAAGCAGATCCCGGACAAGACCTACAGCCTTTATGTCGTCATCGGCATTCTGGCGGCGATCTACAGCCTTGCGGCGCTGGTCGGCTCCGATGGCGAACAGACCCGATGGTCGCTCATCTTTGTCATCGCCACGGTGGTGTTCTATTCGGCTGCGATCACGAGGCAGCGCGAGATCGCCGAGCATCATATCACGGTGGGTGGCAAGTCGCCCCGCTGGATACGCTATATCGCGGTGGCGGCCACCATCATCGCGCTGATCCTCATGTTCTGGGTGTCGGTCGGGCAGAACCGGGATCTGCATCTGTTCCGCCGCTCACCGCTGCCTGTTGCGCCGACAGAGCAGGCCGCGCCGCCTGCGGGCGTCCCGGCGGCAACGCAGGCGCCAGCACCGGCATTGCCGCCGGCAGACGCGCCAGCGCCCTGAATATCGGGGGATTCCCAAGCAAAAACGCCGCCTGATCCAGTCAGGCGGCGTTTTCATGTGAGGAAGCGGGGCGTCAGTTCTGCGGACGGTGAGTCGGGAACAGGATGACGTCGCGGATCGAGGCTGAATCGGTCAGCAGCATGGTCAGCCGGTCGATGCCGATGCCAAGGCCGCCCGTCGGCACGAGGCCATATTCCAGCGCCCGGACGAAATCGCGGTCCATCGACTGGGCTTCGACGTCGCCCGCATCTTTCTGGGCGGTCTGCGCCTCGAAGCGGGTGAACTGGTCCTGCGGATCGGTCAGCTCGGAGAAGGCGTTGGCGACCTCCCAGCCATTGATGAAGGTCTCGAACCGCTCGGTCAGGCGCGGGTCAGTGCGGTGGCCCTTGGCAAGTGGTGAGATGTCGCGCGGGTGCTCGGTTGCATGGGTAGGCTGCACCAGCGACTTTTCAACTTTCTCGCCGAACACCAGTTCGACGGCCTGGCCCCAGTTCTCCTTGCCTGTGACGGCAAGGCCCAGCGCCTTGCAGCGTTCGCGCGCTTCCTCGGCGGTCTTGACGTCGAGGAAATCCACGCCGGTCGCCTCGCGCACCAGTTCCGTCATGGTTTCACGCCGCCATGGCCGGGTCAGGTCGAGTTCGCGTTCGCCGAATTTGATCTTGAGCGAACCGTTCACGGCAAGGCACGCCCGGGTGACGATGGCTTCCGCCAGTTCCAGCATGTCGTTGTAGTCGCCAAATGCCTGATAGGCTTCGAGCGTGGTGAATTCCGGGTTGTGGCGCGGCGAGATGCCCTCGTTGCGGAAGCAGCGGTTGATCTCGAACACCCGGTCCGACAACTGTCCGACGATCAGCCGCTTCAGGTGCAGTTCCGGCGCGATCCGCAGGTAAAGGTCGATGTCGAGCGCATTGTGGTGCGTGATGAAGGGACGCGCGGAAGCGCCGCCCGCGATCTGGTGCAGCATCGGCGTTTCAACTTCGAGAAAGCCGCGATCGATCATCTCCCCGCGCACCTCGGAAATGATCCGGCTGCGCTTGCGGAACACCGCCCGGCTTTCATCGTTCATGATCAGGTCAAGATAGCGCTGGCGCTGGCGCGTCTCGATGTCGACGAGACCATGATATTTTTCCGGCAGCGGCAGCAGCGCCTTCGACAGCACGGTGAGGTCCTGCAAGGCCACGGTCAGCTCCCCGCGCCGGGTGCGCCGGATCGTGCCCTCGACGCCGATCATGTCGCCAATGTCGATCAGTTCCAGGATCTTGGCAGTGCGCCCGTCGAGCGTCTTCAGGTCGGAATAGATCTGGATGCGGCCTGTGGTATCGGCAAGATCGATGAACATGCCGCCATTGCGCACGGCGCGCACACGGCCCGCGACCCGCACCTTGTCCTCGGTATAGGTGTCGAGCGCCAGCCCTTCATATTTGCGCTGCAATTCGTCGGCATGGGCGGTCGGGTCGTAGCTGTAGGGATAGGGATCGATCCCCAGGGCCCGAAGCTCGGCCAGTTTTTTCAGCCGCGGCGCCGTCTGCGAGTTGCTGTCCACATCATGGGGCGCGCGCTGGTTGTCGGGGATCTGGATGGTATCGCTCATGTCATTTCTCACATTGCCGTAACGCCGTCGCCGGTGGCGACCAAGAGAGACGTTTACGGCTTGGTCCTACAGGGAAAATACGGGCAAAAGCCAGAAAATTTCTTGAATCCGGACGAACGCGGGCTGTCGCAGGTGCCCCTGTCCGGCACGGAAACCGGCGCTGTCCTGCTGCCTCGAAAGCGTCATAAGGCCCCGATAGGGTGCCATGGGACTGACACGGGCCTGATGCAATGCGACAACTTCCCGGGTTAAACTTTCGTTCTATCCGTTAGCGAGCATGCGCCGGTCTTTAGCCTTCATGGCGCAGGGAATATGGAACAATATGAACTCCAGCAGCCTTTTTCGGGCCTTTCTTGGCCGCAGCGGCGTGCTTCGCGCCCTCGTTCCTCTTCTGGTGATCCTTGGGTTGATTGTCTGCAACGCGGTTGCCATCTGGCATCCCGGCTGGCTGTGGGCCGATCTCCTGCTTCTGCCGCTTGCGGCCATTGGCGTGCGCGATGTCCTTCAGCCGAAACATTCGCTGATGCGCAACTATCCCATTACCGCGCACGTGCGCTGGCTGTCCGAAGAGCTGCGCCCCTATCTGCGGGCTTATATCGTTGAGAGCGATCTGGAGGGGAGCCCCTTCAGCCTGGATCAGCGCAGAACGGTTTATGAGCGCGCCAAGGGCGACAAGGACGAACATCCTTTCGGCACCGAACTGGATGTTTATTCCAGTGAATATCAATGGATGGTCCATTCCATAGCGCCGGCGCAGACGCCCGCGGAACCACCCCGCATACGTATCGGCGGGCCGCAATGCACCCAGCCCTACGATGCCTCGATCTTCAATATATCCGCCATGAGTTTCGGCTCGCTCTCGGCCAAGGCCATCGAGGCGCTCAATCTGGGAGCGGCACAGGGCGGTTTCTATCATGACACCGGCGAAGGCTCCGTCAGCCCTTATCATCGCAAGCATGGGGGCGATCTGGTCTGGGAACTGGGTTCGGGCTATTTCGGCTGCCGGGACAAGGACGGGCGCTTCGACCCCGAGCGGTTCCGTGCGGCGGCATGCGATCCCCAGGTGAAGATGGTCGAGATCAAGCTCAGCCAGGGGGCCAAGCCCGGTCATGGCGGCATGCTGCCCGGCCCCAAGGTTTCGCCTGAAATCGCGGAAACGCGCGGCGTGCCGGTGGGGGTGGACTGCATCTCCCCGGCAGGGCATTCCGCCTTTTCCACGCCCCGCCAGATGATCGGCTTTGCGGCGCAGCTGCGGGACCTGTCCGGGGGCAAGCCCGTCGGCATCAAGCTGTGTGTCGGGCACCCCCATGAGGTGATGGCGATCATGAAGGCGATGATCGCGAGCGGCGTCTATCTGGATTATATCGTTGTCGATGGTGCGGAGGGGGGCACAGGCGCCGCGCCGGTCGAGCTTTCCGACCATGCGGGGATGCCGCTTACGGAAGGCCTGATCTTCATGCGCAACGCCCTTGTCGGCGCAGGCCTGAAAGACAGGATCAAGCTTGGCGCAAGCGGCAAGATCTATTCGGGCGAAGGCATTGCGGCGGCCTGCGCCATGGGGGCGGACTGGGCCAACGCGGCCCGTCCCTTCATGTTCGCGCTCGGCTGCGTCCAGTCCATGCGCTGCCATCTCGATACCTGCCCGACCGGCATCGCGACCCAGGATCTGGGCCGCCAGCGCGGTCTGGTGGTGGAGGACAAGGCGCAAAGGGTCGCCCGTTTCCACAGCAAGACGGTGGAGGCCGCCATGGGGCTGGCCGCCGTGGTCGGCGTCGATCAGCTTGGCGATCTGAGGCCCTACCATCTCTACCATCGGGTCACGCCGACCGAGGCGCGGACCATAGACAATATCTATCCCTTCATCGGCGCGGGCGATCTGATCAGCGATGCTGACGCCACGCCTTACGCGCAATGGTGGAATGCGGCGGACCCCGACAGCTTCCGCCCGCGTATCCTTTCCTGAGCGTGCGGTTCAGTACGGCAGGCTTTCACTCGAAACAAGGAGCAGGAAGATGAAGAAGTCTGGATCCGCTGTCTGGCAGGGCAGTTTCAAGGATGGCAAGGGCGCGATTTCAACCGAAACCGGCGCGCTCAAGGACGCACCCTACAGCGTCAACAGTCGCTTCGAGGGCAAGCCCGGCACAAATCCCGAGGAACTCATCGGCGCGGCTCATGCGGGCTGTTTTTCGATGGCGCTGTCGCTGATCCTCGGTGAAGCGGGTTTTACTGCTGACAAGATTGAAACCCGGGCCGACGTCACGCTTGAAAAACAGGCTGACGGTTTCGCCATCACTGCCGTCCACCTGACGCTCAAGGCCCAAATCCCGGACATCGATCAGGCTGCGTTCGATGATCTGACGGCCAAGGCGAAAGCGGGCTGTCCGGTCTCGAAATTGCTGAAGGCCGAAATCACGCTCGACGCCACGCTGGCGGCGTGATCCGAAGGCGCCGCATTACCGGTGCCTGTCATTCCATCCATGCGGCCCATCCATGCCGGGATGGAATGACATTATTTTATATGAGCCGCTCCGGTCTGCGTGGCGCAGGCGAACAAAACGGTCTCAGGCACGTCCGTCCATTGCCGAGGCATTTCCAGACGGTCTTTTAGCGGGGGCGTGCGACCTTTCGTTGCCGTCTTCCATCAACAGCAATCGCATTTACGCCTCCGGACCGGCACCGGCAGGGTAATTGCAACAAATATAACCGCTGTGAGACAGGGACGGCCCCGGGTATCACCGCTCAGCTGCCATCATGATGCTGGTCGCCCGGATCGCCGTCGAGGCCGAAGTCGGGCGATGGATCAACGTGGGAGTCACTGCTGTCCGGCGTGAATGGGTGGTCGGCGCCCGCGTCGATGTCTCCGGCGTTGCTGAGTTGATCTGGTGGCGGCATGTCCGGATGGTCATCTCCAGATGGATGATCTGCGGCGAGGTGGGTGTAGTCGCTGTCGGAATCCGTGCCGCCGCCCGGCGTGGGCATGGCATCGTGTGTTGCCGAGGAGGCATCGGTATCGGCCAGTGACATATAGTCGTTCGGGGTATCATGCCCTTCAGCGCCACTGCCCAGGTCGGTGAAGGCACCGGTGTCACCATCCACCGTGGCGTGCGAGGCATGGTCCGGAGCGTCGCCGGTATCGGCGTCCGCCGGCGCGGCGAGATCGAGATAGCCCTGCAGCGGGGAACCGCTCTCGGCGGTATCATTCCCCGCAATAGGGCCGGTCCCCACATCCGTCTCGGGAGCGTCCATGGCAGCGTTATGATCGCCGGAGAGGCCGCCGTCATCATGGGCTGCGGCGGTGTCGTCAGGTGTGATCGCGCCATCGCCGATCTGGCCGTGCGAAGTGCCGTCGTCGGATATAATCACGCCATCGTCGCCGTGGGCATGCGCAGCGCTGTCATCAGGCGCAGCCGTGCCCTCGTCGCCCTGGGCATGGGCGGTGTGGTCGCTGGAGCTGTCGTCCGTCGCTGCCGCCGTTTCCAAAGACTGCTCATGGAGCGACAGACCCTGCACGGCGGCGTCACCATGTCCCTGACTGCTCCAGTCATCGACTCCGGCCGTAGAAATAGACAGCGAGTCATCGCCCTCGGTGCTGTTCGGCAGGGTGGTGTCGGTGACCTCGCCGAGCGTGTCGGTCCCTGCTTGCACACCTGGATCGAGATCATGGAAGGAGAACGAGAAGTCATGGATGTCGAATCCGGCGCCCTGCACCTGGATTGAGAAGGTGATGGTGTCACCTGCATGAAGCTCAGGCTTGTAGTCCTGCCCCTCGTTCGTGAAGGTGTGAGTTGAGGGATCGAACGCGACGGTGCCATTATAGCCGTCGAGCCAGCCGGTCGTGACAGTGGCATTGGGATTGTCGATGCCGACCTTGAGGTTCCACGACTCCAGATCGCCGCCCTTCGCCATGTCGTCAGTGACCGTCAGCGTGAAGGTCGCGTTATAACCGCCGCCCCATGCGGGGTTATACCAGTCGTTGACATTGGACACCGACACATCCGCCGTCGCATCGAACACACCTCCGCCGATCCCGCTAACGGGCAGGGGTTCGGGCTGATTGCCTGCCTCTGCTGCCACCGTCGTGCCACCACTATCAAGCCCATGGCCGGCCGCATCAGGCGCGACGGCATAGTCTGGCGGCGTGGCTGGGACGTCACCTCCGGCGGCTGTGCCGGTGAGCGGTTCGGAAGCGACCGTATCCACCGTGGTGTGATCGTCAGGCGTGGTTGCCGTGGTGGTATCATTGCCCGCAGCAGTACCTGCGCCCGGTTCAGGGATCGCTACATCCACTGAAGTGTGCTCGCCTGGCGAGTCCGGTGCGGCAGCATCATCGCCTGCGACGGCGTCAGTGCCCGACACAGGCGCGCTCGCGTCGGCTGAAGTGTGGTCGTCAGGCGCGGCGGTTGTATTCGTATCATCGCCTGCGGCTGCATCGGCACCCCGTGCAGAGGCATCCGTATCTACTGCGGTGGCATGATCGTCAGCCGGGCTTGCTGCAGCAGCATCTTCCCCTGTGGTCGCATGGGTACCCGGCTCTGACGATGTCGCATCCGTCGCGGCATGGCCGTCGGGCGTGGTGGCGACCATGTCATCGGCCACGGCTATGCCATCGTGCGCATCCATGGAGGTTGCATCCAGCGCGGAAGACGACTCGTCGGGCGCATCAGCACGGACTTCACTCTCGCCACCGCCGGTGACCGTCTGCTCCTCACCGGTGCCGACCGTGACGGAAACTGTTGTCGTGTTGGTATCGCCGTTGGCTTCGGTCGCGGTGACGCTGATGTTCATGTCGAACTCCGGCGCGTCCTTGGGCACGGTCATGGTGATGCCATTGGCCGCCTCGTCGGGGCTGATGACCCATTTGTCGTCTTCCATGTGGCCGGCGCTGAACGTCGTGCCGTCGGGCACGCCGTTCATGTCGATCTCGATGTTCGAAAGCGATTCAGAACCACTGTGATCGCTGAGGATGGCATCGACATTGAGCGGATATTCGGTGCCGCCGCCGCCTGATCCCTCCGGTGGATTCAGCAGGTCGCTGACGGGAATGTCACCATCGTTGAAGCGGAAGGTGTTGCCATCGTAAACCGTATCGGTGCCGTCGCGATCAGGCACCGTATCGTGGATGGTATAGGAACCGTCAGAGTTCTGGGTGATCTCATATTCGTCACGATTGCCGGCATAGACGATCGTATCGTCGCCGCCGCCGGCATGGATCGTATCGTCACCCTTGCCGCCAGCGATGGTGTCGTCGCCGTCATGCCCGGTGTTCCAGCGATAATCGCCGTAGATCGTATCGTCGCCATCGCCGCCGGCGATGGTATCGTTCCCGGCACCGCCGATCACCGTATCGTTACCCGAGCCCGCATCGATGCGATCGTTGCCGCCGTCGGTCTCCCAGTCGAAATCGCCCTGGATCTGATCGTCGCCGGCACCACCTGCGATCGAATCGTCGCCCTGACCGCCGATTACGATGTCATTGCCATCTCCGGCATCGATCGTGTCATTGCCGGGAGCAGGCGAGGTGCCCTGGTAATCGCCATAGATCGTATCGTCGCCAGTGCCGCCGCTGATCATGTCATCGGCGTCACCTCCGGTGATCGTGTCACGGCCATCGCCGCCAAAAATCGTATCGTTGCCGGCTTCGTTGTAATCGTGATCGCCATAGACAGTGTCATCGCCACCGCCTGCGTCGATCGTCTGGCCTCCCTGGCCGCCTTCGATGAAATCGGAACCGCCGCTGCCGCCGATGTCGAAACCGGGCGGTGCCGGTACCGAAATATCAAGACCGAGTTCGGTGTCGCCGCCGCCGCTGACGACTTCTCTGACATTGCCGCCACCATCGTCTCCGGCGCCGAGGGTGACTGTCAGCTCCGGAGAATCGGCCACACCGACAACCTCGATATTGGCTGTCTGCGAGACATTGTTGGTGCCGTCCGTCACATCGTAGCTGATCGTGACATCGCCCTTGAAATCAGGCGATGGCGTGTAGGTATAATTGCCGTGCTCGTCGGGTCCGGAAAGTGTGCCGTCACCCTCGTTCACCACCACATTGGCAATGCCAAGCCCATCAGAATCGGAACTGCCCGCAAGTAGCTGATCCTCCGAGATGGTGATCGTCCCGTCCTCATTCATCGTGAACTGAGGCGCATCTCCAACTTCGGGCGGAAGGTTTTCCTCGGGGCCAGGTTTGCCGGTGTCCGCGTCACCATCCGTATCGGCATCGGCATCTGCGTCTGCGTCAGCATCGCCGTCTGCATCTCTCAACCGCATCTGCATCAGAGTCAGCGTCTGCATCAGCATCAGCGTCAGAGTCGGCATCGCCGTCAGCGTCGGCGTCCGCATCAGCGTCTGAGTCGGCGTCAGCATCAGCATCAGAGTCACCGTCTGCGTCAGCATCAGCATCAGCATCAGCGTCTGCGTCAGAGTCGGCATCGCCGTCAGCGTCGGCGTCCGCGTCCGCGTCAGCATCAGCGTCCGCATCCGCATCTGCGTCTGCGTCAGCATCGCCGTCTGCATCTGCGTCAGAGTCAGCATCTGCATCAGCGTCGGCGTCCGCATCTGAGTCGGCGTCAGCATCAGCATCAGAGTCACCGTCTGCGTCAGAATCGGCATCTGCGTCTGCATCAGCATCAGAGTCAGCATCGCCGTCGGCGTCCGCGTCCGCGTCACCATCTGCGTCAGAGTCGGCATCTGCGTCAGAGTCGGCATCGCCGTCAGCGTCGGCGTCCGCGTCTGCATCAGCGTCCGCATCCGCATCTGCGTCTGCATCAGCATCAGAGTCAGCATCACCGTCGGCGTCCGCGTCCGCGTCAGCATCGGCGTCCGCGTCCGCGTCCGCGTCTGCATCAGCGTCCGCATCCGCATCGGCATCTGCGTCTGCATCAGCATCAGAGTCAGCATCGCCGTCGGCGTCCGCGTCAGCATCGGCGTCTGCGTCAGCATCGGCATCAGCATCAGCATCAGCGTCTGCGTCAGAGTCGGCATCGCCGTCAGCGTCTGCATCAGCGTCCGCATCCGCATCGGCATCTGCGTCTGCATCAGCATCAGAGTCAGCATCACCGTCGGCGTCCGCGTCAGCATCGGCGTCCGCGTCCGCATCAGAGTCACCGTCTGCGTCAGCATCGGCATCAGCATCAGCGTCTGCGTCAGAGTCGGCATCGCCGTCAGCGTCAGCGTCGGCGTCCGCGTCTGCATCAGCGTCCGCATCCGCATCGGCATCTGCGTCTGCATCAGCATCAGAGTCAGCATCGCCGTCGGCGTCCGCGTCCGCGTCACCATCTGCGTCAGAGTCGGCATCTGCGTCAGAGTCGGCATCGCCGTCAGCGTCGGCATCCGCGTCTGCATCAGCGTCCGCATCCGCATCTGCGTCTGCATCAGCATCAGAGTCAGCATCACCGTCGGCGTCCGCGTCAGCATCGGCGTCCGCGTCCGCGTCCGCATCAGAGTCACCGTCTGCGTCAGCATCAGAGTCACCGTCTGCGTCAGCATCAGAGTCACCGTCTGCGTCAGCATCGGCATCAGCGTCTGCGTCAGAGTCGGCATCGCCGTCAGCGTCTGCATCAGCGTCCGCATCCGCATCCGCATCTGCGTCTGCATCAGCATCAGAGTCAGCATCAGCATCAGAGTCAGCATCACCGTCGGCGTCCGCGTCAGCATCGGCGTCCGCGTCCGCATCAGAGTCACCGTCTGCGTCAGCATCGGCATCAGCATCAGCGTCTGCGTCAGAGTCGGCATCGCCGTCACCATCGGCATCCGCATCTGCGTCAGAGTCGGCATCGCCGTCGGCGTCCGCATCAGCGTCACCATCGGCATCAGCATCTGAGTCACCGTCTGCATCTGCGTCAGCATCAGCATCAGCATCAGCATCAGCATCAGCATCAGCATCAGCATCAGCATCAGCATCAGCATCAGCATCAGCATCAGCATCAGCATCAGCATCGGTGTCAGAGTCAGCATCGCCGTCGGCGTCCGCATCAGCATCTGCATCTGAGTCACCGTCTGCATCTGCGTCAGAGTCAGCATCGGCGTCAGCGTCGGCATCAGCATCAGCGTCACCATCGGTGTCCGCGTCAGCATCTGCATCTGAGTCACCGTCTGCATCAGCATCTGCATCTGCATCTGCGTCAGAATCAGCATCAGCATCAGCATCTGAGTCATCGTCTGCGTCAGCATCGCCGTCTGCATCTGCGTCAGAGTCAGCATCGGCGTCAGCGTCTGAGTCAGCATCGCCGTCAGCGTCGGCGTCCGCATCAGCATCAGCGTCCGCATCAGAGTCACCGTCTGCGTCAGCATCGGCATCAGCATCAGCGTCTGCGTCAGAGTCGGCATCGCCGTCACCATCGGCATCCGCATCTGCGTCAGAGTCGGCATCGCCGTCACCATCGGCATCCGCATCTGCGTCAGAGTCGGCATCGCCGTCGGCGTCCGCATCAGCGTCACCATCGGCATCAGCATCTGAGTCACCGTCTGCGTCAGAGCATCGCCGTCTGCATCTGCGTCAGAGTCGGCATCGCCGTCAGCGTCGGCGTCCGCATCAGCATCGCCGTCTGCATCTGCGTCAGAGTCAGCATCGGTGTCCGCGTCAGCATCTGCATCTGCATCTGCGTCAGCATCAGCATCACCATCGGTGTCAGAGTCAGCATCGCCGTCGGCGTCCGCATCAGCATCTGAGTCACCGTCTGCATCTGCATCTGCGTCAGAGTCAGCATCGGCGTCAGCGTCAGCATCCGCATCAGCGTCACCATCGGCATCAGCATCAGCATCAGCATCAGCATCAGCATCAGCATCAGCATCAGCATCGGCGTCCGCGTCGGCATCGCCGTCGGCGTCCGCGTCCGCATCAGCGTCACCATCGGCATCAGCATCAGCATCACCATCGGCATCAGCGTCGGCGTCCGCGTCCGCATCAGCATCGCCGTCTGCATCTGCGTCAGAGTCAGCATCAGCATCAGCATCAGCATCAGCGTCACCATCGGCATCGGCATCAGCATCAGCGTCTGCGTCAGCATCGCCGTCTGCGTCAGCATCGCCGTCTGCATCTGCGTCAGAATCGGCATCCGCATCAGCGTCTGAGTCAGCATCGCCGTCCGCATCCGCATCCGCATCGGCGTCCGCATCAGCATCAGAGTCACCGTCTGCATCTGCATCTGCATCAGCATCTGCGTCAGAGTCAGCATCGCCGTCGGCGTCTGCATCGGCATCCGTCATCGCCATCGGCGCGTCAGCATCGGCAGTCTGCGTCCCATCAGAGTCACCGTCAGCGTCGCATCAGCATCTGCATCAGCGTCTGCATCAGCGTCACCGTCTGCGTCAGCATCAGAGTCAGCGTCGCCGTCGGCATCAGAGTCTGAGTCAGCATCAGCATCGCCATCAGAGTCTGCATCGGCATCCGCATCGCCATCGGCGTCTGAATCAGCATCCGCGTCAGCGTCACCGTCAGCATCAGAGTCACCGTCTGCATCAGCATCAGCATCGCCATCAGCGTCTGAGTCAGCATCCGCATCAGAGTCTGAGTCAGCATCAGCATCAGCATCGCCATCAGAGTCTGCATCGGCATCCGCATCGCCATCGGCGTCTGATCAGCATCCGCGTCAGAGTCACCGTCTGCATCAGCATCTGAGTCAGCGTCAGCATCAGCATCAGCATCTGAGTCACCGTCTGCATCAGCGTCGGCATCCGAATCTGAGTCGGCGTCCGCATCAGCATCCGCATCGGCGTCAGCATCGGCATCAGCATCGTCCCCGCCTCCACCACCACCTCCAGGCGAACGCTCTTCCTGGCCGCCGGGTTGGTTGGTATCCCCACCTTCCATTTCTGGGCGCGCGGTATTGGATATCAGGGCTTCGTTGCCTGACGCGGGCTGGAAGGGGTCGATGGATGAGGCTGGGTAACCAGCTTGGGGCGGTTGGGCTTCGCCGGGGTGGTCGAGGGATGGTTCGGCGTTGCCGGCGGCCGGGCCTTCTGTGCCGCCTGGGCCGTCCGGCAGGGGAGAAAGATCGCCCGGTTCGGGGAGATTCAGATTGGCGTCGTGAACGTCATTGCCCTGAGATGGACGGATCTCGCCATCCGGACCGAAATCCCAGCCGATGGGCGTGTCCTCGTCGGCTTTGGGTGGCTGGCCGATCGGTTTTTCGACAGCCTTGCGCAACTCCTCGTCGGGCGGTTTTCTATCACCTCCACTTCCATTTCCGCCTCGGGGTGACCTGGCCATGGGCTGCTCCGCCTCAACGTTCCCGGAACGCCGTATCGAGGGTCAGGAAAACGGGCTTCAGCAGATATTGGAAGATGGTCTTCCGGCCGGTAAGGATCGTTGCCTCGCCAGTCATCCCGGGTGTGAGCACATGGCTCTTGTCTGTGCCCACATAAAACCGGTCCAGTGCGATTTCGACCAGGATGTAGGGTGCCTGGTCAGGCGCATCCTGCGTGTTCGAGGCGGCGATTCGCGTCACCTTGCCATGCACCGTGCCGAAGCGGCTAAAATCGAAGGCATCGGATTTTACGGCCACGTTCTGGCCGAGCTTGACGAAACCGATGTCGCGCGGGGAGACATGTGCCCGCATCAGCACGCCGCCTTCCAGCGGCACAATTTCTGCCACCGTGCCGCCCGGCGGGATCACTGTGCCAGCCAACGTTTCGGAGATCTTCTGGACGATCCCGGCCACCGGCGAATGCACGTCAATGTCCTGCGAGCGGGCGCTATAGGCGGCCCGGGTGGCCTTGAGCTGGTTCATCTGGGTCAGCAATTGCGCCTGCTGGTCGCGGGCGTCTGCGGCGGATTTCGCCTTGGCCGCCGCGCGTTCGGCCTCAAGCCGCTTGATCCGTGCCTGATGCTGGGCTGGCGCCGCGGCGAGCTGGGTATAGGTCCGCTCGATCTGCGCCGTGTCTTCCTGGGTCTGGGCGATGCGATTGCGGGCGACGAAACCTCTGGCGGCACCGTCCTGCATGCGCTTCAACACTTCGTTGGCAGCGTTCCGGCTCTCACGCGCGGCAGGCAGTTCGCTTTGCGCCGCAGCCAGAGCAGTCTGCTCCTCGTCAATCTGGCGGTCACTCTGGTCAATGATCCGGTCCAGTTCGAGTTGTTGCTGCTGATAGAGATTCTGCGCGTCGAGAACCGTGTCGGGATAGCTCGCGACCCAGGGCGTGAAATTGGGCGTACGGCCCGAGGCAAAGGCATCCAGCCGCTCGATATTAACCTGCAGATAGGCCATCTGGATATTGGACTGCTGGATGTCGCGCAGCAGATTGGTCGCCTTGAACCGCGCGATCACCTGACCTCGACGGACATGATCGCCATTCTGGGACAGTACCGCTTCCACCGCGCCGCCCTCTGCGGTCTGGATCACCTGCGTGTGTCGCACAGGGACAAATTCGCCACGCGCGCGCGCCACTTCCTCCACGGGAATCACCAGCGACAGGAACAGCAGCACGAGATGGATCGCGACGATGCCGATCAGCAGGCCACGAACCTTTCGCGTCACCTGGATATAATCGATGTCGTCGCCAATCAGGATCGCAGGCCGACGTTCCAGCCCGATCGCGGTGGTGATGCTTTTGCCAAGCTCGGCAAGGGAGGTCTGTGCGTCCAAGGGCCAATCCTTATCCTGTCTTGCTTTCGGGCCGCAGGGTAGGGCCGAAATGGCGGACGCTGCCGCGTTCGAGGAGCAGCATCTGGTCGCTGTCCTGTATATGCTTGATGGAATAGGGCGCCCAGATGACGGTCGTGCGGCCCCGGATGGAATCGAGATAGGCGGCTATCCGTTCATCCCACATCGGATCGCCGTCCAACCCCACGCCGTCGAGCAGAAGGATGGCCGGCCTGCCAAGAGTGGCCGCGATAAAGGCGACGATATAGCGCAACCGGGCTTCCGCCTGGTTGTCGTTGAAGGGATTAAGCTCGCGGTCGAGCAGGGAGCCGCCCTGGCAGGCAAGGGCGGGCAAGGTTTGCCAGTCCATCCCAAGCACCTGCTCGAATGCGCTCCAGGCCTCGTCGTCGCTCAGGGCCGGCACGCGCAACTGCAGATATTCCCGTACGGTGATCGGCAACGCCGGGACGACCTGCGGCACATAGCCGATCCAGGCGCGATATTCGGTGACGTCGAACTGGCGGATGTCGCGCCCATTGATCAGCACGCGGCCCGATTGCGGCCGGCGCAGCCCGGCGAGGCATTCCAGCAAGGCCGTTTTGCCACCGGCGTTGGGGCCGACCACGGCTACGCGCTGTCCCGTCGGAACCGAGAAGGTGACGCCGGACAGCGCTGCCTCGAGATCGGAAGAAGGCCGGTAATATAGCCGGTCGGTCGCGACGGTGGCGCTCATCAGGCCGAAGGGACTGGAAATCTCGACGCCGGGGCGCTCGCTGGGGGTGGCCATCAGCCGGTCGACCTGGCCTACGGCGCTGCGCACCTGCCGCAGACGCACCAGAGAGCCGAAAGCCTGTTGCGCGGGCGTGACGATGCGCCAGATCAGCATCATGCTTGCCACCAGCCCGCCAGCTTGCATCGCTCCTTGCAGCACAAAGAACACCCCGGTGCACATCGTCGCCAACACAGTGAACCGGCCCAGCACGTGCCCGACCGCCTGGGCCCGGGCCAGCGCGATGGCATAGTCGCGGTTGCGGGCCGCTGACTCCCGGGCCAGGTCGGCAAAGCGGTTGAGCCACTGGGTGCCGGCACCGGCGTGCTGGAAGGCGTCGACCGCCATCAGCGCCGCCCTGGCATGCTCCTCCACCTTGCCGGCAGCGACACCGGCGGCGCTGGCCTTGCTGGAAATGTAGTCGGCAGTCGGAATCGCGAGCGCGCTGAACAGAAGCAGCGACAGGATGGGTACGATCACCAGCCAGCCGCTGAGCAGGGCGATCGCCAGCAGGAAGATCACGAGGAAAGGATAGTCGATCAGATAGGTGCCGCCCGCACCCGTCAGGAACTGACGCGCATTTTCAAAGCTGCGCATGCGGATGACATTGTTGAGAATGCCCATCCGCGCCGTGGTGTCCATCGGAAAGCTGAGCATCTTGCGCATGGTCACCATGCCGATTCGCGTCCCGGCCCAGCGACTCAAGTCCGACATCGCCGACTGTCGCCCGATCCTGAGCACCCAGCCCGCGGCGGCTGCAATGAAGGCGAGCAGTGCGACGCCCCACAGCGTGGAGGTCGTGCCGGAAGGAATCACCACGGAATAGACCTGCATGGTGTAAAGCGAGACACTGACCGCCAGCAGATTGATGAACCCGCTGATCGCCAGCACGGCGAACAGCTGATCGCGCATCCGCTCGAACAGGTTGCGAAACCAGTTGGGCCGCGCTTCATTGGCGGGATGAAAGGCAGGATCGCGTTCGACGGCAAGAATCCGGTCGCCGACCGTTGGGGTGAAGCTGGCGTCGCCATGCTCGGTCCACCACAGGTCGGTGCCATAGGGTTGGCCGAGATAAACTGCGATCCCCCCGGCATGCGTGACCAGGCTGCCGGCGCGCAGGCGCATGGTATCGGTGAGATCGCCACGCGCGAACAGCTCCCGGGCGCGAAAGCCCAGATCGGCGAGTAGCCGCTCGAGTAGTTCCGGGGTTAAAGGAGTATCGGGTGGTGGCAGCAGTGCGGCCAGGTTGCGTCCCGTGCCGGTCCAGCCGATCGCGATCAACATCGGCGGCAGGACGACGGCAAGCGGCGACCGGGTCCGCCGTTGTTCACCGATGACTTCGGCCAGCCGGTCCAGCCAGACCGCCTCACTCCAGCTAGCCTGCTCCTGCGGCTGGACATTGGCCAGCAGGGCGGCCTGGCTTTCGGGGGTCTGATCAGCCATGCACCACCCGTCTTTCGATCCGCACCGTCTGGTCGGCAAGCTCCAGCATGGTCGGATTGTTCGAGCAGATCAGGATGGTGATATGGCCTTTCAACTGCCGCAATACTTCCATCAGGCGCTTCGTCCCGTCGAGATCAAGCGCGCCGCCGATGTGATCGAGGCAGAGGATCGCCGGACGACGGACCAATGCGCGGATCAGCCCGATCCTGACAGTCAGACCCTGGCTGACGATTTCCGCACCGACCGCACCGACCGGCGTCATAAGGCCGTCGGGCAGGCTGTCCACAAAGGAATCAAGGCCCAGGCGCTGGGCCATGCGCAGTGCATCAGGCTCATATTGTGGGCTGAACAGGGTGAGATTGTCGAGCAGCGTGCCAGTGACGAGAGGGGTTGTGGCGTTGGCCAACGCAATGTGGTGCTTGAGGCTCACACTGTCATAAGCGATGCCGGGCAGGCCATCATAACTCACCGTCAGGCCGAGCGCGTCGTCGAGCCGGGCGACGGCATGAAGCACGGCGGTCTCGGTCAGGGGATCGGGGGCGTCGATCCGCACGATACGGCCGAACGGGATCGTGGCTTCCCCGCCGGCGACGGCCTCTCCGGCAAGCCGGATTTCGCCGCCCGTGAACATGCGTTCGCCGCTTCCTTGCCATAGCGGGGCCAGCGGCAGGGACAGGACTTCTTCGATCTTCTGTTCGGCTTCATTGCGCCGGGAGCGCTGATTGAGATAGGAAAAGGCGCTCATCGCCGGCGCGATGGAGCGGCCGGCGATGAGCGAGCAGGCAGCCAGCCCGCCGGTCGTCAGGGTGCCATCGATGATCATGCCGGCGCCGAACCCGACGATCAGAATCGTGGAAAGCTGCCCCAGCAGATGCCCGTTCTCGCGAATGAGGGTAGCGCTGCTGTCCTGCCGTGCGTGGGTTTCCAGCGTCTCGGCCACAGCATCGCGATATTGCCGCGTCATGATTGCTTCGGCGGCCATCGTCTTGACCTCGACAATGCCGCCGAAAATACCCCAAAGCAGGCTGCGCTGGTGGATTTCCGCCGCATTGACCTCCTGGGCGACCTCCATCGCCGAGCGGCTGACATAATAGGCCGCGGCCAGTGCCGCGATGGTGAGCAGGAAGGGAATCAGAGCCAGCCAGCCGCCGATATAACCGATAAGCGCGATGTAAATGACGACGAAGGGTAGCTCGTGCAGCCCGGCTGCGGCGCTGCCGGTCCAGTTGTCCCGTGCGGCAGTCACCGCGCGCAAGGCATCGGACAGCACCGGCGTGCCCAGCCCGTGAACGTGCCGGCTTTCGGACTGCATCACATGGTTCAGCACACGCAGCGTCATCCGCGATTCGAAGACCGCGCCGATGTTCGCAAACAGGATGGAACGCCCATATCGCAGGACGGCTTCGCCGATGATGGCCAGCAGAACGCCAAAGCCCAGCAAAAAAGTGGTGGCATAAGCCTGGTTGGGAATGAGCCGGTCATAGGCCTGGACCAGAGCCAAAGGCACCGCAAGCGACAAAATATGTGCACTGAAGGAGGCTACCACAGCCATGGGAGTGATCCCCCGGTGCTTTACCTCTTCCTCGATCAGCAACATCGGTATACGTCTCCTCGCGACTCCGGCGATCCAAACATAATGCAAAAAAGCTTATCGGGATGAAATATATCTGTCTGTGTACGGGACTTGGATTGTTCAGATCATGCGGAATGGTGTCGCCATCGGCCTGATTTCCGGCAAGCAGGTGACGCAAGTATGTATCCTGACGGATTATCATACATTCCGGTCTTCGTATGAGCCAGTCAAGATAATCTGTAAGCCAGCCAAGATAATCAAAAAGGTGTAAATTCGCACCGCCGAACGGGCCAGATACGGCCCACGGCTCACCCTCCTTTTCGGCCGGTGGCGAGGGCTTCCACCGCCTGACAGATGTCGCTGTCATAGCGGGCGGATTTCTGGACTGCTTCCGGCACGGCAAAGCGGGGGAGCCTGTCCCGTTGCTCAGCGGCGTCTCCCGCGCGGCCGAGCGCTTCGAGCATGACCCGCACGGCCAGGCCGCCGGGAAACTCCGCCACGGCAATCACCGGTCGACCGTCGATATAGGTCCTCATCCGGAAGGCCGGGGGGTAGCGCAGGCTCCCGCCCGCCTGCTGGGCAAGCGCCCGCCAGAACCCGGCGGCGGCATATGTGCTGCCAGTGACACTGCCGCAGGAAGGCGGCGGCGGGGCGGGGGTGGTGGGGCCGACGAAGGCGCTTTCGATCCAGCGCGCCATTCCTTCCAGATACCAGCCGCGCTTGAACATGGAATAGCCATATTGGAACAGGTGAAACAGCTCATGTGCGGGTGAGGCGTTGCGGTCGAAGCGCAGGCTGTTGGTGAGCGAAATGGTGAGCGAACAATCCGATAACGATGCACCGGCGCCACGCCGGGTGACCTCGTCATAAGAGAGGCCATTGATGCCGTTCAGCTTGCGCACCAGCACCTCGATGCCATGGGCAGCCAGATAGCGCGGCTGAGTGAGCGGCGGGTGCAAGTGGAGCAGATCGCGATAGACGTCGCGCGCGGTGACGAGCTGGGTGGCGATGTTTTCGATCACATCGGGCGTACCGTTATGGTTCGCATCCTCCTGATCGGCCAGCGCATCGGGCCCAGCCAGCGTGTAGCGGATGCGGAATTCGTCCACTGTCAGCACCCGGTCGAGTGTCACGCGCTGGGCCACCGTATAACAATGCGAGGGGGTGTCGACGGCCGGCATCTCCGGCGTGGCGGCAGTCAGCAGTGCGGCAAGGAGGACGGCGGCCATCAGGTGGCTCGATCATGGGTAACAGGGGGATCGCCGGACGAAGGCAGGGTGCCTGCCTTCAAGGCCTGCACCAGCCGGTGCAGCCCGGTGCCGTTGGAGCTTTTCACCAGGATCAGGTCTCCATCGGTAAGGAAACTGTCGGTCTGCGCGATCAGTGTGGCGGCATCCGCGAGCCAGTGCAGGGGCAGGTCTGTGGGCAAAGCGTCCGCCAGCGCGCGCATCTGTGGCCCGCAAAGCAGCAACAGGTCGGGCATCGCCGCCCTCACGACCGGTGCGAGCGCGGTGTGGTAGGCTGTGCTGTCCGGCCCCAGTTCCAGCATGTCCCCGAGGATCAGGACGCGCCGGCCGCCCGGCAACGGCGGCGCGACCTCGCGCAGCAGCGGGATCGCCGCCGCCATCGAACCCGGGTTGGCGTTATAGGCTTCGTCGATCAGCCGCAGGCGGCGTTCGCCCAGTTGGAGATCGCTGATGGCGCCCCGGCCGTCGAGCGCCTGAAACCGGCCCAGCGCGTCGAGCGCCGGGTCGAGGGCAAGCCCCAGGCCATGGAGCACGGCAAGGCAGCCGACCGCGTTGACCGCCAGATGTTCTCCCGGCGCGCTCAGGGCGAACCGGTATTCCTTTCCATCAACGATCGCTGCAACCTTCCAGTTAACAGGATTGTGATCGGCCAGCCGCACATCCGCATCTGGATGGCGGCCGTAATGGATGATGCGCAGCCCCCGCTGGACCGCTTCGCTCGTGAAGATTTCCCAATGGAGCATGTCCCGGTTGATCACCGCGACACTGCCGGGAACCATGCTTTCAAAAATCCGCGCTTTGCGCTGGGCGAGATTTTCCAGGCTGCCGTGGTGCTCCAGATGGCAGGGGGCGATGTTGGTGATCAGCGCAACGTCGGGCTGGGCCAGCCGGCTGCCCTGCCGCATCCGCCCCACGGCCATTTCGAGCACCGTGAAAGGCGCATCGCGCGGGGTCGAGGCAAGGTTCCAGGCAATGCCATGCGGTAGATTGGCGCTGCCTCTGGTGTAGCCGATCTCGCCCCAGGGGGTGAGCGCCTGCGCCAGCATATGGACCAGCGTGGTCTTGCCGGCACTGCCGGTGACGCCGATCACCTTGCCAGCCATACGCGCCCGGGCGAAGGCGCCCAGGGCGAGGATGGCATCGTCGTTGTCAGCCACCTGCAGCACGGGAATGCCGGGCGGCAGCGCTTCGTCGCGGTCACCGATGAGGGCCGTGGGCAAGGCGTGCAGAGTGGCGAGGCGACCGGCGGCGATCCCCCTGCCGCCGGCCGAGCGCAGGGCCACCATGTCGCCGGCGCGGAAAGCCGACGGCTGGGTGCACAGGCCCTCGGCCCGCCAGCCGGCCGGTGGAGCTACCCGCCAGTAGCCGCCGGTCGCAGCGGCAACCTCCTCTGCCGTCCAGTGGCGGGAAGCGGGGCCGGATGAAGCAGACAGGACTTCTCTTGAGAGCCGATCCCGGTCCCACGCCGGAGCGCCGCCCGCGAGATATTTCCAATAGGCGACAAAGCCTGAGAGGTAATGCTCGACATCGTCGATCCGTACCCGAAAGGCATGGTGGCGGATGAAGAAGCTGCCGGCGATATCGTCGGGCCGACGGAAGAACATCGCCAACTCGGGCCAGAAATGACCGTTGAGCAGATAATGGGCGCGGGTATGGAGAGCATGGTCGAACTTGGTGAGATCGACCATGGCCAGCAACTCATTGCGGTCGGGATGGCCGGCGATGCGATCCAGCATCGCCCGCGCGGCCATCATCAGCTCCAGCAGGGTGGGAAAGGTGGTGATCCGCTCGATCACGAAATCGAGATAGGTCGCGAAATTGCGGATGCCGAACTGGTAATAGCGCTTTTCCGGGCGATAGCGGGTCAACTCGTTGACGCAATAGCTCAGCCAGTGATCATGGGCGCGCCAGTGATCCTTGGCGATGAACCATTCGAATGCCCGCTCCACTGCCTGGAGCCAGCGTTCGTCGCGGGTGAGGCCATAAAGCCGCATCAGCCCGAAGGCGGCCTCGCCATCGTAATAAACGATGCGGAACGGCTCTTTCACCGCCAGCGTGGGATAGTGCAGCACATGATCGAAGCGGCCGGTAGCCTGGTCCTGCATCGACAGGATGCCGGCGGCGAGTTCGTCGAGCAGCGGACGCCAGCGGTCGTCGCCGGTCAGTTCGCTGTATTTCACCAGCGCCAGCAGGCAGACGGCGTTGCCGCCGAGCTTGATCTCACCCTGCTGGTCCACCAGAAAGGCCAGCCGCTCGCCGTTTGGTCCTTCCACCCATTTGATCAAGGTTTCGGTCAGATAGGCCAGACTACGGTCGATGGCCGCCTTGGAGGCGGGATCGCCGGTGAGTTCCCATGCTTCGGTCAAGGCGTAGAGCGAGCTGGCGTGCCGCAGCGTGTTGTAGGCGCCGATCGAACGGCCGAAGCAGGGGTGCCAGCCATAGCGGAAGCGACCACTTTCTTCGATCTGGGCAGCCAGATAGGCGCTGCTGCGATCAATCAGGCCGCGTACGTCCCCGGGCGTAAGAAGGCCGACGATGCGGCGGCCGCCGTCAAGGCCGGCGCCACCCAGCAGCTGGACTTCGCCACTTTCCGAGCTGGTGAAGGCGCCGCGGGTCGAAAAGAGCCAGACCGGCGCCTCGTTGGCGAATTCCAGCTCGCTCAGCCCGTGGCGGCTGGAGGCATATTGGCGGAACCGGCCCTTGTTGATCGTGCAATGGGCGATCTGTGCTCCGCCATACAACATGGCGTTGGCATTGAGTTCCATTTCGAGGAAGGCGTGGCGGAATTGCGGGTCGAGCGCGATGCCGTAGCGGAAAAAGTTGCGCTTGGTCGTCGCAAGCCGGGCGTGCAGTTGCTGCCAGTCGAGCGCTTCAGCTGCCTGCACCCAGTCGACGCGCAGCCATAGTTTGCCGGTTTGGCCGCCCCGCCATTCACGCCGCAGCCTCTCACCCAGCCGTCGCCACGCACTGCCGAGGTCCTTGCCGGTGGCGGTGATGACCTGGGCCCGCGCGCTGCCGTCGCTGACGGAGAGAAACAGGACGATCGGCGGATAAGGTTCGGGCAATGGCGCCACCTGTGCGCGGGCGACGGGAAAGAGCCGGGCGAGCAGGTGGGGGAGATCAGGCTGCGACAATGGCCGTGCCCTCCCCGGTTCAGGACCGCCGCCGGCCGAGGCGGGTGATGATGGTGACGAAAAAGGCCGTAGACCAGCCCAGCAGGATCACACCGTTGATCCCCTCGATCGCGACAACCATTTCCCAGCTCTGGCGCAACCCCTCGTCGTCAAAGCCGACCGTACCGTAAGCGATGGTCGAAAGGTAGACCGCCTTCTTCAGATCGTGCAGCGCCCCCACCGAAAGGTAGAAAAAGGCATAGCCCCAGATCTCCAGGCCGTGCAGGATCGTCAACCCGAGCACCACCCCGCAGGTGAAGACCAGTGCGCGTAAGGAGAGTGGCGGCAGGTGTTCGCGCGTTTCCTCTTCGATTTCGGCGCTGAGAAACTTGCCCATAACCCCCAGTCCGACGCCGTGGAGCAACACGGTCGCCAGCACCAGCAGCGTTGAGGCGGTGAGTTCAATCAGCATGGGCACAATATAGAGGGGCTGCATGAGCGAAGGAAGTCCCGATAAATTATCAGATTCTGGACAATCGACCGGAGAACAGGGGCGGATGTAGCCATGAATATATCCGGATCCGCCCTCTTGCGTGCGCCGGTTCAAAACCCATAGACCGGCGTCAACTGGCTAGTGGTACCAGCGAGAAAATGGCTGAAGGAAAGTTATAAGCAGTTTTTAAGTGATCCAGATCGGTAGCAGTACCATCCCGGATTGGCGTCAATCTGTTGACCCACCGCATCCCGGATCGAGAATGCTCAAGGTTCTCTACATCCATGAAAGGAGCGTATCGTGATATTCCGGCCCTGGCTCAGATCAGCCATCTTTGTATGCGGACTAGCAGTAATGGCGCAGGCCTCGGCTGCTGCTGCCGACACGGCATCCAGCGAGTTGCTTGGTGCCGATGGCGCACCCCGCGGTATTGTTCAGATCACGGATGCACCAGGCGGCGTTTTGCTAAGGATCGAAGCGCAAGGACTCGCTCCCGGTTGGCACGGCGTTCATTTCCATGAAAAGGGAGATTGCAAAGCGCCAAAATTCATGAGTGCCGGTTCGCATGTTCATTCCATGACGCCCGTCGTGCATGGGCTGCTCAATGCGAACGCGAACGACGCGGGCGATTTGCCGAATGTCTATGCCGGGTCAGATGGTTCTCTTACAGTCGAACTCTATTCGACACTGGTTTCCCTGAAGGCAGGCAGCGCACGCCCGCCTTTGCTCGGTCCTGGCGGCACAGCCCTCGTGATACACGCCAATCCGGATGATTACAAAACGCAACCGATCGGTGGCGCGGGAGACCGGGTGGCTTGCGCGGCGCTTCACTGAAGGGCTGGGGAAAAGCAGACCGTATTTATGTCACAATTTCTTCGCGGAAAGTGGCTAGTTTTCGGACCCGGTTCATCGTCATCTGAGAGTTACCGTTTCAGAAGTTCGCTTTTGCGACGCTACCGGGGGTTGTCTTGTGTGCATCGTGTTATATCGACGGCGCGCATTGATCCCCGCTAATCTGCCAGCAAGGTTGCTTGCTTTCTGTCTTCTGTTTGTCACCTGTGTTCCGGCCGATCCGGCAGATGCATTCGCAGAAACCCCAAAGGCCGTGATGGCAGAGACGTTCTTCAATATTCCCGCCCAGCCTCTTGCCTCGGCGCTGGATGCCTATAGTGCGGCAACCGGGATCGTGGCCGCTTATAACGGCAATCTGGCTCTCGGCCGCATATCGAACGAAGTGAAAGGGCGGCTGGCGCCGCAAGTGGCTCTGGAACATTTGCTGAGGGACACGGGGCTGGTGGCACAATATACAACCCCGGGCGCCTTTGTCGTCGTGCCGGATCCGGCAAGCGTGGCCGTGATAGACACACCTTTGCTCATCGCAAATGCCGCTCTGTCGCAACAGGATGCTGATGAACAAAGCTACTCGGGGCTTCTGCAAGACCATATTAATAACGCCTTGTGCAGCCAGCAACTGACAAGGCCGGGCAGCTACCGGCTGGCGGTCAATTTTCATATTGGCGCTGCTGGCGAGGTGGCTCAGTTGAAAATGCTGAATTCGACCGGTAACGGAGAACGGGATATAGCCATTGACCGTCTGTTGAGCCATATGTCGGTTGGTGAGGCTCCGCCGGAAGGAATGGCCCAGCCTTTCACGATGATTGTCCTGCCGCGCACCACGGGCGGCACCGTCGTTTGTCCATCAAACTGAAGGAAGTCAAAAGGGTGGATGGCCGGAGGGGCGGGCACGGGCGTGATCTTCCGGTTCAGGATGATGAAGCCATCGCGCCCGATGATATGACTCCAGATCCTGGACCGAAGATGCAAGACGGCAGATCCCCGGGGCTGCGTGCCTTGTTTATCGATCGCTACAATGAATTGAAGGACCGGTTGACGCGCCGTCTCGGTTCGGCCGACCGCGCGGAAGAGGCTCTTCAGGATACCTGGCTGCGGCTCGATGGGCTGGAGGCTGTCGGCCAGATACGCAATCCAGGCGCCTATCTTTTTCGCGCGAGCTTCAATACCGCGATGAATCACTATCGCGCCGAAAACCGGCGTCTGGGGGCGGGCGATATTGAGGGGCTGCTCCATATCGCCGATGATGCGCCCGACGCGCAAAGGGTCATCGAAAGCCGGGACGATCTGGCGAGACTCAAACGGGTTATGGCCGAATTGCCGCCCCGCCAGCGGGACATCATGCTGGCCGTCAGGCTGGAAGGGCTGTCGCAGCGGCAGATCGCCGGGCGGTTCGGGATTTCAGTCAGCATGGTGGAAAAGGAACTGAAAAAGGCACAGGAATATTGCGTTCTGCGGTTCGGCCGGCGGGAGAAATAAGTCTATGCGGACAAAATTCTTGTGCGATTCTCCATGCCGGGAAATGTCTATGGGATATAGAAGCAGGCATGTTCGCCAATGTTCTGATTGCAAGGAAAAGAACGGCCGTATGACAGGAATGACGCCAGAGCAATGACCGGTATGGATGAGAGAACAGGCGGACTGACGCCGCTGGAAGATGAAGCACATGCCTGGATCAGGCGGCTTGTCTCCGGCGAAGCGACCGCGGCGGATGCGGAGGCGCTGAGGCAGTGGTGCGGGCTCAGTCCGGCTCATGCAACGGCGTTTTCCGTCGCGAGCCAGTTCTGGGATGCGTTTGGCGCTGCCGGGCAAAGTCTGATGCCGGGCAAGAAAGCGGCCATCGCGCCGCGCCGCATCTCACAGGACAATCGGCCCATGGGCCGCCGCGTTTTTCTTGGTGGTCTGCTTGCCGCTTCAGCCGCCGGTTTCATGATCGTGCGGCCCCCTCTGGATTTGTGGCCCTCTCTTCCTGAATTGAATGCGGATTATCGGACCGGCATTGGCGAGCAGCGCAAGGTGATCATGGGCGATGGGGTGGCCGTCCAGATGAACAGCCGGACGAGCATTTCCATCGGATCGGGAAAGGAAGCGGGCATATTCAACCTGATTGCGGGCGAGGCGTCTTTCAGGACGCAACAGCCTCGCTCTGAACCCTTCAGTGTCCTCGCGGCAGGCGGGCGGGTGTCGGCGCTCAATGCCCGCTTCGACGTGCGCCTGCGTGGTTCGGGAGCATGTGTCACCTGTCTGGCGGAACAGGTGCATGTGCGCTACCAAGGGCAGATCATCACCCTTGGGGCCGGGCAGCGCGTGACATATGGCGGCGAGGGGCTGGAAAACATTGTCGCGATCAACCCTGCGGAGGTTACGGCCTGGCAGGACGGCCTGATGGTTTTCAACATGACGCCGCTCTCTGACGTCATCGAGGAACTGAACCGCTATCGCAGCGGACGCATCATATTGCTCAAGAGAGATATTGCGCATGCTCCGGTCAACGGCCGGTTCAGGATCGATCGGCCCAATGAAGCCCTTGCACAGATCGAGCGAGCTTTTGACGTGCGCGGGCGGCTACTCCCTGGCGGCATTGTTCTGCTGGGTTGAGTTCTGGCGGATTCCGGACGTCCGGATCGTTCTGACATCATAGTTTCACAAAATTCCATTGAGGGTTCGGGCTGGCGAAAGTGTCTCAGTAATGAGCTCGAATTCGTTGCCGGCAGCGGCAGGATAGGGGCGCCCCTCAGTAGAGAGTTTTCCCATGAGTTTTCGTCGCCCGGTTTATTCGGCTCTTCTCGCCACGGTGAGTTTTGCGTCGCTTCTTTCGTCTTTTGGTATTGCGTCTGCGCGTCCGTTGACTGGCGCGGGGGTTTCGGGTGCGAGTTCTGCGGCGGTTGCGGCGGCGCAGGCCGGGGCGGCTCAGGGGGCTGTTGCGGGGTTGGCCGCGAACAATTCGCTTGCGCGTGTGACGCGGGCGCTCCAGGCGATGCAGACGTTCCAGCAGTCGCAGCGGAACCTGTCCCTGGGGTCGGCCTCGACGATCCCGCCGGGTCTTGCGGCGGGAGGGCTTCAGGTTGCGGCGGGGGCTGTGCCGGGCTCGTCGCTTTGGCGGGGGGCTGATGCGCCGGTCCAGCAGGGGGGAGCGAACGGGACGCGGGTGGATATCCACCAGACGGCGTCGCAGGCGATCCTGAACTGGGAGACGTTCAACGTCTCGAAGGAGACGACGGTCGTGTTCGACCAGCAGGGGCAGGCGTCGTGGGTGGCGCTGAACCGTGTGCAGGACCCCAGCGGAGCGCCGAGCCGGATACTGGGTCAGATCCGGGCGGACGGCTCGGTCTATCTGATCAACCGCAACGGGGTGGTGTTCGGGGGTTCGTCGCAGGTGAACACCCATGCGCTGGTGGCCTCGAGCGCGGATATCGCGGATGCGCAGTTTCTGGCCAACGGGATTTATGCGGCACAGTCGGGGGCGAGCTATGTGGCGGGCTTCACCGGCGCGGTGGGGGCGGTGGATGTTGAGGCGGGGGCGCAGATCACGACGAACGCGCCCCAGTCGGTGACGGACGGCGGGGGCTTCGTGCTGCTGATGGGCAGTTCGGTCCATAATGCGGGGACGATCACGACGCCGAAGGGCCAGACGCAGCTTGCGGCGGGCGACGACTTCATCATCCGCCCGGGCTACGGGACGCAGACCAACCAGTCCTCGACGACGCGGGGCAACGAGATCGCGCCGGTTGTCCATGCGGGGAGCGGCTCTGGCAGCGTTACCAATAGTGGCCTGATCTTCGCGCAGCAGGGGGACATCACGCTGGCGGGCCATGCGGTTGAGCAGGGCGGGCTTCTTTTGTCGACGACGTCGGTCAACCAGCGCGGGACGATCCATCTGCTGAATGCGGCCTCGGACGCGACGGGGAGCGTGACGGTGACGGGTGAGGGGGTGAGCGCGGTCCTGCCGGAGCTCGAGAGCCCGGATACGGCGCTCAACAGCCAGCGCGACGCGCTGATCGCGGCATCGGGGTCGAACGGTCTGGCGACGGGCCAGTTCGACAATCTGGGCACGCTGGCGGACCGTCTGGACGAGGGTCGGATCGAGATCGTGACCGGGGGGACGGCCGAGTTCCAGACGGGCTCCCTGACGCAGGCGCAGGGCGGGCAGGTGGCGGTGAGCGCGGGGGCGCGGATCTTCACGCGGAACGGGGCCACCATCGACGTCTCGGGTGTGCGCGGCGTGTCACTGGCGATGGCCTCGAACCAGATCGAGGTGAATATCCAGGGCAATGAGCTGAGGGACAGCCCGGCCAACCGGGATGCGGGCTATCTGCCCAACCAGGACGTGTGGATCGACGCGCGCAACCTCGTGCTGGTGCCGGCCGGGACGGGAGGCTATGCGAGCGACCGCTACTATACGGGCGGGGGTTTGCTGGAGGTGGGCGGCTATCTGTCGAACACGGCGCACACGATCGGGGAGTGGGCGTCGGTGGGGGGCTCGATCACGCTGTCTGCGCCGCAGGTCGTGGCGCAGCAGGGGTCCGTGTTCAACATCTCGGGGGGCTCGCTGGCCTATCAGGGGGGCTATATCCAGACCAGCAACTTCCTCGGGTCCGACGGTCATCTCTACAATGTGGGGGATGCGCCGGCGGACATGCTGTTCTACGGGGTGGGTCAGGGCTTTGTGCGCAGGCATGAGCGCTGGGGCATCACGGAGGTGTGGATGAGCCCGCTGGGGCGGGGTGCGGCGTCGATCGCGTGGCAGGACGGCTATACGGTGGGGCGGGACGCGGGCAGCCTGATCCTGTCGACGCCGACCAGCCTCTTCGAGGGGACGATCGAGGCGGATGTCGTCACGGGGATCGAACAGACGGGAGCGCGGCCCTCGGGCGTCAGCGACGGCTACAGGCTGACGCAGGAGACGGCGCCGCTTCCCGGGACGCTGGCGCTGGGCCAGTACGGGGGCTTTGGCCTGATCGGGGCGCAGCCCACGGATGTGCGGTTCGGGGACATCGCGGCGGTGACGGACGGGCTCGATCTCGCGACCCCCCTCCCGGGGGACCGGAGCGGCACGGCGTGGTTTGATGCGGATACGCTCAACGAGGCGCATCTGGGCGGTCTCAACATCGCGAGCGCGCAGACGATCAGCGTCGATGCGCCGCTGCGGCTCGCCGACGGCGCGCAGGTCACCTTCGCCGCCCCGGACATCACGATCAACGCCGGCCTCACCGCCCACGGCGGCGATGTCACGATGGGCAACCTGATGCATGCGGTGCTGGGCCAGGGGCAGAACGAGCAGTGGTGGGCGCTGAACAACCCGGCGGGCACCTCTCAGGTCACGATCAACGGGACCATCGATCTGACGGGTCTGTGGGTCAACGGCATCGCCAACCCCGACGATCTCTCCGGCGTTGCCTTCCTCGACGGCGGCAACCTCACCGTCTCGACCACCGGCGGCATCACGCTGGCCGGCACCGGCGCCATCGACGTCTCCTCGGGCGGCGCCATCCTCGCCAACGGCAAGACCCAGGGCGGCAAGGGCGGTGACGTCAGCCTGATCACGAACGATTATTCTCACCTGCCCGACAGCACCTTCTACAACGCGACGCGCGATGCCAGGCTGGTGCTCGACGGCGCCATCCGCGCCTACGGCTTCAACGGCGGCGGCACCCTCACGCTCGGAGCAGGGCAGACCGTCGTCATCGGGGATAGTGGAACCGACGCCACGAATCCGGCGCTCGTCCTCTCGCCCGGTCTGTTCCAGTCGGGCTTCACCGCCTACGACATCCGCAGCATGGCAGGCATGACCATTGCGGACGGGGCCAGCGTTGCGCTCACTGTGCCGGTCTACCGTTTCAATGCGGCGAGCTATGGCGCGCTGACCGGAAGCAGCACGGCCGAGGCAGCCGGCCTATGGATGCCACCGGCATTCCTGAACGATCCGGCCGCAGGCAAACTCACCCAGCGCACAGGCGCCGATCTGACGCTGACCAGCCTCTACGACTTTGAGATGCAGCCGGGAAGCTCGATCAATGCCGATCCAGGGCATGCCGTCAGCATCTACGCCAACCGCCAGACCACCATAGATGGCGATATCACTGCGCATGGTGGCGCGATCGCCATCGACAGCGTGCACGATGTTGCGGGTCAGCTTCGTTACGGCAACGGCTATGGCACGTTCTCGCCGACGCGATCGATCTGGATCGGCGACGATGCTGTGCTGGACGTCTCTGGCCGCGCCTATGTCGGGCAGGATATTCATGGCCGCAGCTATGGCGTGGTGCAGGACGGCGGCAGCATCCTGATCGGCGGCAACGGCAGCACCAACGGCGACGCGACGGAGCCTGTGCTGGTCGGCAGCGACGCCTTCATCATCGTGCGCCCCGGCGCAATGCTCGATGCCTCGGGCGCGCCGACCACAACGCTCGATGTCATCAACGGCCAGAGCGTGCAGCCGGTGCAGGCCGCGGGCGACGGCGGCGGCATTACGCTCTACTCAGACTTCGGTATCTATCTCGACGGCACGGTACGCGCCGCCGCCGGTGGAG
>JAPWJY010000008.1:0-932500 GCA_028283765.1 Parvibaculaceae bacterium
TCTCCGGCGACTGATCGATGATCCGATGCCCGGATCGACTCGCGCCGAGCGGCGCGAGGACAGACCCCGGAACCCGCAACTGGGAAGGCGTATGATGGATAGCGGCTTTGCACTACCGGGCGATCGATCTGTCGCAAAGATCAAAGAGGATCGTGTCAAGCGCGCGGAATGACTATCCCGTCATCAAATGTTCAGCTTTTGCGCGGTATTTTATTGGTCTGCCCTTGTCGCGTAGCGGGGCGGGTGGTGGAGCGTCGGCCTACCTGGCGCTCCACCTTCTCGTGCGACGGCTAAAGGCGCCGGCCCATGCTGATCCGGTCTTCGGTCTTGTAGCCGAGGCTGTGGTAAAAGCGTACCAGCTCGGTATTCAGGGACAGCACCTGGAGATTGATCTTCAGGCAGCCGAGGGCGCGCAGGCGATCCTCCATCGCTCGGACTAGGATCGAGCCGACATCGGTGTGCTGGTGGGAAGCTCCGACGGCAACGGAATAGAGCCAACCGCGATGCCCGTCATAGCCCGCCAGGGCGGAGCCGACGACATGCCCCGCCTCGATCGCCACCAGCAAAAGCTCGGGCTGCGTCGCCATCTTGGCCGGTATCACGGTTTCGGCCCGGTTCCAAGGGCGGATCATGCGGAAGGCCGCCTCCCAGAGTGATTTGACCTCCTCAAAATATTCATCACGATATGTTTCGACATGCGTCATCAGATCAGCACCCGATGATTTCATAGAGCTGGCGCGGGATCGCGAACCACGCCGCGCTTGCTGACATCAGCCAGAACCGTAAACCCGCCGAACAAACCCTGCATCTCGGCACCGAACGCCTTCGCGCCATTCGCGTTTCCTTCAACCTCAATGAGCGCTGCAAGCCTCAAGGCGCACCAACGACAGTGCGGCAACCTGCATGGCACCAGTCACCCGCCGCCCGACCGCGATCGGGTCGATGCGGTGCCCGTTGGAGGTCCCGCTCTTAAGACGAAAGTCGTACGGCAACTGCCGAGAGACCGGCGCGATGATGACAGGTCGTTAACGCACTTGGCGGCATTGTCGGGCGAAACGGAGCCCGCATGTGAGACAGCGATTGCGAAGCTGGATGACGTTCTCGGCCGAGCCGAACGTCCTCCTCGCCCAATATGGAGAGCTCAAGCGGCAAGTGCCGCTGCTTTATACGCTGCTCGTGCTGAACGCAGCCGCGCTCGCCTACACACACCGCCATCTTGCTCCCGTTGAGCTGACGATCGGCTTTACCGTCCTCCTCTCCACGATTTGCGGCTGGCGCGTGGTGCGTTGGCTATCCGCGCCCGGCGCTGACATCGTGACAGCCGTCGAGGCGAAGCGTGAGCTCGTCCGCACCACCGTTATCGCAGGCGTGATGAGTGTCGCCTTCGTAAACTGGTCCTTCCTTCTCGATCAATATGGAGGCCCCGCGGAGCGCGGGCATGTCGCGTTGTTTATTGCGGTGACCGTGATCGGTTGCATCTTCTGCCTGGTTACTCTGCCGCAGGCCGCGATGGTCGTCACCGCCGCCGTGACGCTGCCTTACCTCGTATACTATATCCTACGCGGGAATGAGGTGCTCGTCGCCATGGCGCTGAACATCGCACTCGTCACCGGTGTCATGATCCGCGTCCTGCTGAATAACTTTGCCAGGTTTGAGACGCTGATCCTGTCGAAGGACACGTTGGCAGCCAAGCAGCGCGAGGCGGAGCGGCTTGGCGATGAGAATGCGCTCCTCGCGCACACCGATGCGCTCACCGGGCTCCCCAACCGACGACATTTCTTCGCCGAGCTCGATCGGCGGCTTGGTGCAGCAAAGCTCGCCGGCGATCGCGTGGCGGTCGGCGTCCTTGATCTCGACCGGTTCAAGCCTGTCAATGACACCTTCGGCCACGCCGTTGGCGACCGATTATTGATGGCCGTTGGGCGACGGTTGGCCAAGGTCGCCGGCGATGGCATGTTGCTGGCTCGGCTGGGCGGAGACGAGTTCGGCATCCTCATCACGCGCGACGTCGGTCGTGCCTGCGAGCTAGGCCAGGCAATCTGCGATCGGCTGGCCGTGCCATTCTCGGTAGATGACCATTCCGTCGCGATCGGCTGCTCGGCCGGGCTCGCGATATTTCCTGACGCGGGGGAAACGGTGCACGAGTTGTTCGACCGGTCGGATTATGCGCTCTATCACGCCAAGTCGACGGAGCGTGGCAGCTGCGCCGCCTTCTCCCTGGAACACGAGACGCAGATACGTTCGGAGCGTGCGATCGAGGCTGCGCTGCAGTCCGCCGATCTCGAAGACGAATTGCATGTGCGGTTCCAGCCAATCTTGTGCACGCGGACGCTCGCCGTGCTCGGCGTCGAGGCGCTTGGCCGCTGGACCAGCCCAACGATAGGCGCGGTGAGCCCGGATCGATTCATCACCACGGCCGAGCGCCTTGGCATTATCCATTCCATCTCTGCGACTCTCTTCGGCAAGGCACTCGCCGAATTTTCCGAAATGCCCCAGGCGATCGGTCTGTCGTTCAACCTGTCGGCGCTCGATATCGTGTCGCAACCGACCGTCGCTCGACTGATCGAGATGATCGAACGTAATGGCATTGATCCAAAGCGCATCACGTTCGAATTGACCGAAACCGCGCTGATGCAAGATTTCGACGCGGCGGTGCGAGGCATAAGGTCACTGCGCGCTCTTGGAAGCCGCATTGCGCTGGACGATTTCGGCAGCGGTTACTCGAGCTTGGGCTATCTCCGCCGGTTGCCGCTCGACAAGGTCAAGGTGGATCGCACCTTCGTCGCCGATATGGACGAGGCGTCGGGGCACAACATCCTCACCGCTATCCTTGGCTTGTGTCAGACGCTGGAACTCGACTGCATCGTCGAGGGAGTGGAGACCGATGCGCAACTCGCCTCGTTGCGGGAGCTTGGCTACCGACTGGCGCAAGGCTACCTGTTCGCCGAACCGATGCGCCTGGACACGTGCCTGGTGTGGATGCGCCGCCACACGGCCGGCACGGGCAACCAAGGCGATCGTCTCAGGCCGCAGCTGCGCATAGTTGCCTAGCCCGCGGGGCATTCAGCTCGCGATGTCGACAAGCACGAGGTACTCGATGTCATGCCGGTGCGCTGGCGGGTCGTGCGGCAGGTCTGGCGGAGGTACAGCTCCCGCAGTGTGCGATGATGCGAAGATCGTCCATGCGCGGTTTCGGGGCGCTATCCTGTTCAGCGAGTGCGGCCGCGACAATCGCGGGCAGTGCATCCTCGGCCCGCTCCCGAAGCATCGCCCGCCGACAGATCGGCACGTAGCTATTGCGGCATATTACGGATCATCCGCTGCATGTCCGTGGAGAGGTCCTGCGAAACCCGCCAGGACCGTGAAAAGCGGTAAACCGGAAGATCATGGGCCAACCTCGTCATCGCGCACCAATCGTATATCAATATTTTGCAGCCCGGACCGAA
Organism: Parvibaculaceae bacterium; assembly: GCA_028283765.1. Lineage (GTDB taxonomy): Bacteria > Pseudomonadota > Alphaproteobacteria > Parvibaculales > Parvibaculaceae > JAATFR01. The sequence goes on from JAPWJY010000008.1 coordinate 3,447, forward strand.
ACCACGAAAGCTTTTTTCACGGGTCCGCTAGACCTTGGTCTAAGTGTCAACTGATACAATCACGTTTTAATTTCATCGCAAGCCGGCGGCTACAGAACCGATCCAAAGACGGAGCAGCGAGCAAATATGTTCACGATGGAGGTCGATGAGGACCAAAAGCTGATAAGAGCCCGCATGTCGGGCTTCATGGATCCAGCTGAGGTGCTCGAATTCTCGCAGCAGGAGCAACAGGCTGTTACCGACATGGGATGCAATTCGGGTGACTTCATATTGCTGATCGATACGGACGGCGCCGTCATCCAGTCCCAAGAAACTGTAGCGAAATTTATTGAAATCATGGCAAGCTCACAGCTTAAGGCGCGCAAGATCGCCGTCGTCCGCAAAAGTTCTCTAAGCCGGATGCAGACCCAACGTATTTTGTTAATCAGGGATAATGCAGCAATCTTTCCAAGCGTTTTGGAGGCGGAAGCTTGGTTATTATCGGTGGACTAGAGGTTGGTCGTGTCAACTCGACATTGGTACCGATCTCCGCAACGGCGCATACCCGGCGTAATCGTCTTCGTCTTACTGCCTCGACCTTAGGCGAATTTTCGCGCGGGGCGCTGCGGATCAACCTTATGGCAACCGTCAGATGTCATATCTGCCGATGAAAGTAGCTTATGCGTCATAGCCGCGTTCTAATCATTGATGACTCCGTCACAATCAGAGCGATGGTGGAGGAGTTGCTCGCGCGCCACGGCAATGCCCACACCATCGCGACGGCTTCCGATGGCGATATGGCGCGTGCGCTGATCAGGGAGTTCAGACCGACTGTTATTACGCTCGATCTTAATATGCCCGGGATCGACGGTCTGGCTCTGCTCGATGAGCTGAGAGATCAGCCGCATGCGCCAATCGTCGTTGTGTCTTCCGCAACGACGGACGGCTCGGCAGCGACCAAGGAAGCGCTGGCACATGGCGCAGACGCCTGTTTCGACAAGTCGAAGATTGTGACGGAAGCCTCGCGCTTCATTCGCGTCCTCAAGCGAGCGTCAATTAAGAAACTGCGGCTGCCCGCATCAAGCGGACAACGGAGATGACGGTTCCATTGTCCGCTATCTGTTTTCCAACGCGTTTGATCCGTTCATTGCGGGAGGCAGACATTCACACAGTTGACGATTTGCGCGCGACAGTGCCGGCGAGGTTGGGGCAGATCCCCGGCATCGGCACCGCAAGCCTCAAGATCATACTCGAGGTGATCGATGTGAAGTCTGGACGCGCCAACTGATCGATTGCCAATAGTGACGAGATGATGAAGCGGGCAGCACAGCTCGACACGTTCACTTTTGGCGGTGAAGAGCGACATCACTTCTTAACAGACGAACATTACGGCGAAGCAAATGATGACAGCTGACGTCCCTCCCCCGACGCCCCGATCAACAGGTTCCGCGCATGGAGTCCTACGCACGGAGATCGATCACCAAGCAAACATTATCCGCGTTTCCGGTTTCGGTTTGTGGCCCGAGTGGTACGCCCGCGCGCACTTCGAGGAACTCGAACGTACACTCCGACGTGCGCGAACAAGTGGATCGCCCGTTAGAGTCCTAAGGCCTGTGGACATTTAGCGCATTGCGATTTTCAATGCCGCGAGGTTAATCATGGCGCGATAGCTTTCGTCTGTTTTATCGTATCTTGTAGCGATACGCCGGAATGTTTTCAGGCTGCAGAAGAAGTTCTCGACCAAGTGCCTCCAGCGATAGGCATGGAAGTCGCAATCGATCTTTTGTTTCCGGTTAGATTTGGGAGGGATCACCACTACGGCGCCTCTTTCGTTCAGTTCGGCACGCAACCAGTCAGCGTCGAAGGCCTTGTCGCCGAGGAACATGTCGAATTCGACGTCCTGAATTAGCGGTTTTACCCCAATGAGATCGTGGGTCTGCCCAGGCAGCAAGATGAAACGTGCCAGGTTCCCCAACGCATCCACCAGCGCGACGATCTTCGTGGTCAGGCCGCCCCGCGATCGTCCGATCGCCTGACGATGAGTCCCCCCTTGCGCCGGTGCCCTGCTGGTGGACCCGGACGATCGTGCCGTCGATCATGGCATACTCAAAGTCGCGGTCGCCCGATAATCGCTCAAACAGCATGTCGAAGACCCCATTCACCGCCCAACGTCGGAACCGCCGAAAGTTGGAGTTCCAGTTGCCGAAATGCTCCGGCAAGTCTCGCCATGGCGCTCCAGTCCCGGCAATCCACAAGACCGCGTCCAGGAATCTCCGGTTGTCTGCGGCCGAACGGCCTCGATCCCCAACTTTACCGGGAAGCACAGGCCAAACCCGTCCCCATTGCTCATCGCTCAATCCGTGTCGTTCCAAGCTGGCGCTCCCTTCGCCAGTCTTGAATCCGATTTGCCGACAAAAGGGAATCCCCTAATGTCCACACGCCTTAGTCGACATTCGAGAGGCCGCGGTACAGAGTCCAGAAACCACGCGATGTCTCGGCGAAGCAACAGATCGAATCTATAAGCTTGGCGATCGCGTCGCGATCGTCGTCGCCTCAAGTTTCCTGAAACTTCAAATGCGTCGCGCGACAGATGCGAGCATTCACGAGATCTTTATATCGTTCTCTGCCGCCGAGACGTGGCTGCGCGCATGGTCTTAGTGCACCGGCGCGGCGGTCGCCGCCCATATATGGGCAGCAACTCGTCGAGCCGGCCGGTGGATACTGCTCGATACGAATCAGGAGACCTGCGAGCCACGCTTGGGGATCGACACATCGTGGCGCAGTCTGGATATGCATGAAAAGGGCCATGGCGGGCTGGCCGGCGCCGGCCAGATCCACAGAGCAGCTAGGCGTTCCGTTCGAAAGTTAGCTTGGCCATGCGACTGCTGGCGGAACTTGCCGCAGCCGAGGGAGGTCCACCTCCTCGGCGATGATCCGGATGATCTCGACGCCGAGGCAGTCGATATTCTCCTGATCGGTCCACCGCCTGCAATGGATGCGGCCACGGACCGTGACTTCTGGCCCTTCTTAACATAGTACGCGACCGTCTTGGCGATGCCGTTGGAGCAGGTGATCCGATGTCACTCGGCGCCGTTGAGACGGCAGTGTTTGCTGAGGCATTGAGAACGGCCAACGCGAGATCGTCCGCTTCTGCCGCGAGCCGACGTTCACCGGTGTACGCGGGAATGGCTGCTAAGTCCCACTTGGCGACCAACGGTGCATCGACCTGCTTACCCGGCAGACGCGGGCAGCGTCGATGAATGGGCGTCCAAAGTTGGGGAGCGCAGGGAAGGGATTGAGTGTCGCTTTGTGTGAAGGATATCGGGCATCGACAGATGTACGATATCCTCCAAAGCAGGAAGCCGCGGCCCCGCGTGCTGAGCTATGGGGATTTCGGTTTTCGTCGCGCTATGGGTCGGATGCACCGTTGGGCGGGACGTGCTTCTGCGGGTCGGAGCATGGCCTGGGAGGGCAGCGTGCCGTGTAAATGTCGGCCTGGATTGGGGCTTGAGATGGTGGCCGGCGCGACTGGCGCGGTCGCCGGCGCGAGCAGCATCGTGGCCGGAAGCATACGACTTTCGGCGCGCGGTGAGGTCGAGCCATGCCGAGTCATGACGTGGTCATCTCGGTCGGTGGTGGCGTAAGGCGGTGCGCGCGGCTGGCGCCAGCGCTCGAAGGCCTCGATGACAACCATGTGCCCGCCGCAGCAGGGGCATGGCGGGCGGATATCGGTCGGTTCGTCGGGCGCAGCATCGGGCGGCGGTGCGACGCCAAGCAACTGGCGGGCGTGTTCGAGATGGGCCTTGCGGGTGGCGCTGGCGAGCAAGCCGTAATGGCGGATGCGGTGGAACCCGCGCGGCAGGACGTGCAGCAGGAAGCGACGGATGAACTCGTCTGTCGCCAGCGTCATGGCCTGCTGCCGGTCGGCGCCGCGCGGCGGTAATCCTTGTAGCGCATAGTGACGCCGGCCTCGTCGAAGGCGAGCAGGCGGCTGTTCGAGATCGCGACCCGGTGGGTGTAGCGCGACAGATAGGCGAGCACCGCTTGCGGCCCGGCGAACGGCGGTTTTGCGTAGACCACCCAGTTCTTCTTTCTGACCGGGGACAGGTGCCGCAGGAACGCACGCCGATCGGTCAGGTGCGCGAGGGCACCGTAGAAGGCGAGGCGCCCCGCCGCGTGGAGCGCCATCAGCCTGGTCAGGAACAGGCGGCGGAACAGCTTGCCCAGCACGCGCACCGGCAGCAGGAACGCCGGCCGCGAGGATATCCAGCGCGAGCCGTCGCGAGCGATGCCGCCACCGGGCACGATCATGTGGACATGCGGATGATGCGTCATCGCCGATCCCCATGTGTGCAGCACCGCGGTGATACCGATGCGCGCGCCGAGGTGCTTTGGGTCGGCGGCGATCGTCAGCATCGTCTCGGATGCCGCCTTGAACAGCAGGTCGTAGACCAGCGCCTTGTTGTGGAACGCGATGTCGGCGACCTCGGCGGGCAGCGTGAAGACGACGTGGAAGTAGCCCACCGGCAGCAGGTCGGCCTCGCGCTCGGCGAGCCAGGCGCGCGCGGCGGCGCCCTGGCACCGGGGACAATGCCGGTTGCGGCAGCTGTTATAGGCGATCCGCCAATGCCCGCAGTCGGTGCAGGCCTCGACATGACCGCCCAGCGCGGCGGTGCGGCAATGCTCGATCGCCGACATGATCTTGAGCTGATGCAGGCTCAGATGCCCTGCATGCGCGGCCCGGTAGGCGGGACCGGCGGCGCGGAAGATGTCGGCGACCTCGAGGGAGGCACGCAACGCTGCGTCAACCGGCCGGCGTCTTGCCCTCCATCAGCGCCATCAGCCGGTCGAGCGGGCCGGTCACGGCGCATGGATCGTGCGGGTGGCGACCTTGGTGTAGAGCGCGGTCGTCTCGAGCTTGCTGTGCCCGAGCAGCACCTGGATCACGCGGATATCGACGTCCTGCTCGAGCAGGTGAGTGGCGAAGCTGTGCCGCAGCGTGTGCGGGCTGACGCGCTTGCGGATCCCGGCCGCCTCGGCCGCCTCGCAGACGGCGCGGTGGAGCTGCCGGTCGAGATCGGGTCGGTGTAGCTGCGCCCGGGAAACAGCCAGCCGTGCGGCAGCAGGACACTGCGCCGCTTGCCCTCGCGCCACCACAGCCGCAGCAGCTCGAGCAGTTGCGGCGACAGCATGGCGTTGCGGTCCTTGCGCCCTTTGCCCTCCTCGATGCGGATCAGCATCCGCTTGCTGTCGATATCGTCGGCCTTGAGGTGCGCGACCTCCGACACGCGCAGGCCGGCGCCATACGCGACGCCCAGCGCGGCGCGGTACTTGATGCCCGGCGCCGCCTCGAGCAGCCTTGCCACCTCATCGACGCTCAGCACGTCGGGGAGCTTGCGGGGACGATGCGCCAGCACCAGCCGCCGCGCCAGATCAGGTCGTTCGAGCGTCACGTCGAACAGGAAGCGCAGCGCCGACACCGAGCCGTTGATGGTGGACTCGCTGACTCCGTGCTCGCGCTGATGAAGCTGGAAGCGCCGCACATCCTCGGCGGTTGCGGTGTCGGGCGAGCGCCCTAAAAACGCCGCGAAGGCGCGAACGTGGCGGACATAGTCATGCTGGGTCCGCGCCCGCATCGAGCGCATCGCCATGTCGTCCAGCATCCGCTGACGCAGCGGGGTGACGGGCCGTTCGGTCGGTTGAGTCGCCATGAGGAGTTCCTCTCGTTGAAGGGAACTCCATCGTCCGTCACCGCCTCCATGCGGGCCAAACCTCAGCGAGGGCACGCTACCTCACCACCAGCACCATTGCCGCGCAGCGGCTTCGTGCTGTGGGTCTTGCCGAGCGCTGCTGCGCCGAAACTCCTCCGACGCTTCGTCGAGGAAGACGTAAAGGGCTGCGATCCGGCCGTCACGTACTATGATGACATCCCACCCCCGTACCGCCCCGATCTGCGGATAAAGCTGTGCATCAAGCGGGCATTATCCCCAGAACACCCGAATCGCAGCCGGTGCCGGCGTTTCATGGCTGACTTTTCCCCAGGCGCCCGGCCCGTCTCCGGTGCGGGATTCCCCTGATCGGCTGAGCTGCAACTTATCCACAGCTCCATAGCCGCAAGACAACAAAAAACCCGGAACGCAATAAGCTTCCGGGTTGAAAACGGGATAACCCGCTGTGTGGGGGAGAGCGCCCCCACCTCAAGACGCTCAGATCGCGTCCACGTCCTTTTCACCGGTGCGAATACGCAGCACCTGATCGACGGGCAGGACGAAAATCTTGCCGTCGCCGATCTGGCCGGTCTTGGCCGCGGCGCTGATCGCCTCCACGACCTTGTCGGCCAGGTCGCCTGAAGCGGCGACCTCGATCTTGATCTTGGGCAGGAAATTCACGGCGTATTCAGCGCCGCGATAGATTTCCGTCTGCCCCTTCTGACGGCCGTGACCCTTCACTTCGGTCACCGTCATGCCCTGAATGCCAAGGGCCGTCAGCGCTTCGCGAACTTCGTCCAGTTTGAACGGCTTGATGATCGCAACCTGCGAGTTTCATCTCTCTCTCCCTTGCTCGGCCGTTACTGGATGGTTTCGCCATGCAGGCTGATGTCGAGACCCTCGACCTCTTCCTGTGGCGAGACACGCAGGCCGAAGATCGCCTTGACGATCATCAGCAGCACAAAGGTGCCGACACCGGACCAGATGAGAGTGGCAGCGACGCCTTCGATCTGGATGATGACCTGACCCCAGTTGCCTTCGAGTCCGCCCGACTTGCCGCCGATGGCGGTGGAAGCGAACACGCCGGTGAGGATAGCGCCGACGATGCCGCCGATGCCATGGACGCCGAACACGTCGAGCGAGTCGTCGTAGCCAAGCGCCTTCTTGAGGCTGGTGGCGCCCCAGAAGCAGATCAGGCCCGCGAGGAGACCGATCCAGAGCGCGCCGACCGGATCAACGAAACCGGCGGCAGGGGTGATCGCGACCAGACCGGCCACGGCGCCCGAGCAGAGGCCCAGAAGGGTGGGCTTCTTGTGGATGACCCATTCAGCCGTCATCCAGGCCAGGGCGGCCATGCCGGTGGCGATCTGCGTGACGACCATGGCCATGGCGGCACCGGTGCCGGCGCTCAGGGCCGAACCGGCGTTGAAGCCGAACCAGCCGACCCACAGAAGGGCAGCGCCGATCATGGTGAGCAGGACATTGTGGGGAGCCATGTTCTCATGACCGAAGCCCTTGCGAGGCCCGAGCACGAGGCAACCGACGAGGCCCGCGATGCCGGCGTTGATGTGAACGACCGTACCGCCGGCATAGTCCAGAACGCCCAGACCGCCGAGGAAGCCGCCACCCCACACCCAATGGGCGATGGGCGCGTAGATGAAGATCAGCCAGAGGGTGATGAAGGCGACCAGCGACCCGAACTTCACGCGATCGGCGAAGGCGCCGATGATGAGGGCGGGGGTGATGATCGCGAAGGTCATCTGGAAGACCATGAACAGGCTTTCCGGGATCGTGCCGGAAAGGGACGTGGCATCAAGGCCGACCAGGAACAGGCGGTCGAGACCGCCGATATAGGCCTGCATCGAACCACCGTCGCGGAAGGCGAGCGAGTAGCCGATGATCGTCCACAGAACTGTAACAAGGCAGCAGATCATGAAGGTCTGTGCCGCCATCGTGACGACGTTCTTCTTGCGGACCATACCACCGTAAAACAGGGCAACGCCCGGAATGGTCATCATCAGAACAAGAGCGGTCGAAGTCAGCATCCAGGCTGTATCGCCTGAGTTCAGCGTCGGCGCAGTATCCGCAAAGGCGGTCCCCATCGTTGCGAGTAGTCCAATGGTTCCTGCCGCAGCCCCCAGGCCAACAGCGCGGAACCACCCGCTATTTCTTGATTTCTCTGTCATCCGTCTCTCCATGAAGCGCCGGGTTGGTGGCCCCGGCTGGCTTGCTCCGGCATTTCTTCCCTACGCCCCTCGCAAATGGGATGCCAGCGCCTGGCCTTTCCTTCTCAAAAAACGTGCCGGACGGAAAAACGACCGTGGAATGATTGTTTCGCTTGAATCCCGCCCCATGCGCACCACCCTGCGCTGATCAAATCTACATCAATTTGCTTTCAGGATAATCAAATTCTGATATTTGCCTAAATTTTGTGCTCGAATTTGATTGTATCTTGTCATGGGCGGCTGTCTGGCGAGATGGCCATGTCCAGGGGCGCCATGAAGCCCGGCGGCGCAATATTCAGCAAAAAGAAGGATATGCGGCCGAAACAGGCGCTTCCGGCCCGGCCGGGGGCAGGGCCGTGCGATGACTGCCGGGAACCTGTCTGGAAAGCCCGGTGCAGATCAGTAGGTGGAGGGCGTCGCCTTGGCCCGGGCCAGCACGGCGGCATTTTCCGGCACGGGAGCGGCTTGCGGCGCGAGAGCGGCGGCGCGCACCTTCTTGCGCCGGTCGAGTTCCTCGGTGACCCAGGCGATGAATACCATCAGCAGCACGGCGGCCGCGTCCACGCCATAGCTGAGGCCCGGCACGTGGGTATTGAGATTGATCACGTCGCCGCCCAGCGAAATCATCGTGCCGAGCGTGAAGCAGGGCAGGCCGTTACGGCCGATCAGCGTGAACCAGCGAAGCGGCGCGCGCGACCAGTCCGCCTCGATGCGGCTGACCGTGATGCGGGCAAGCCAGGCGAGCGACAGGAAGCTCAGCAGGCGCAGGGCGTGGAGATCCGTCTTGCTGACGGGGTAGATCAGGTCAGTGATCGCCTTGGGGGGGAATGTCTCGCTCGCGCCAGGAAACTGCCAGATGATCGCCTGCATGGCGGCGGCGGCGGCGAACAGGCCCGCGGCCCAGGTCACCTTCGCGGTGTTGCGGTCCAGCGCGGCCAGAATGTCCGTGCCGCGGATGCCAAAGGTCATGCCGAGGATGAAGATGAACTGCCAGGCGAAAGGATTGTAGAAATAACCCGTCGCGGTGTCGGATGGCAGGATCATATTGAGCTGCGGCGCGAGCCACCAGACAATGAAGCTTGTGCCGAGCAGCAGGATCGGCGCGCGGGTCAGGCCGCGCACGAACAGAGGCACGAACGACATCAGGATGATGTAGACGGTGAGAATGTTGGCGAGCGCCGGCTGGGTGAACAGGGTGACGAGCGCGACCATATAGCCCAGCGGATCCTCGACCAGAAACTGGCCAAAGCCGTTCCACAAGGTGTGGTAGACGAGGCCGAAGTGCGTGAGCAGCGCCGAGGCGGCGCTGAGGCCGAGCGCCGTCGCCAGATAGGCGAGGTAAAGCTTGCCCGAACGGCGGTACATGCGCGTCGCCGCCACCTTGTAGCCGGAACGCGCGGACACCTTGGCGAAGGCGATGGTGGCCGCAAGGCCCGAAATGAAGACGAAGAGTTCGCTTGCGTCGGCCAGCGCGAAATTGCGCATGGTGATGTGCGAAAGCGGGCTCAGGGAGATGTGATCGGCCACAATGAACAGCAGCGCGAGCCCGCGGAAAAAGTCGATCCATTGATTCCGCCGGGTCATCATGGGCTGCATCTGCGTTGAGGGCATCGCCATCTTCGGGCTTTCCTGGGCAAGGGGCGGGGCAGACAGCCAGGCATCTCTGCCCCCCAACCATTTAACATTAACGAATTGGTAATCTTTTAAAAGGGCGATTTCAGGGCAGCATTGGGGACGAGGGTGGAATGATCGTGGCGTTGACGCGTTGTTTCAGGGCTTCATTCATGGAACGGAAGTCAGCCTCAAACCGGTCGGTCCCGACGAGCCAAAGCAGCACGCCGCTGAAACTTTCTCCATGTACGAAGCGGGTGCCCTCGCCCGAGGGCACCAGCGCAAAATAATGCTCGCCGTCGAAAAGCCGGGGCAGGGCGAGGCGTCCGCGCCAGCGGATCAGGAGTCCCGGATCGACCGACAGAAGGACGGGATGGAAGGTGCGGGCCGCCCCGCCGTGCGAGGAAAGCCGCACCTTGAGGCGTTCGCCCGGGCGTAATGTGCCCTCGATATGCGTGATGAACGGGTTCCAGCCGGGATAGGCGGGAAAGTCGCGAAGAACCTCCCACACGGCGCTGGCGGACGCGCCGATCTCGATTTCGGTCCGCAATTCGCGCTTCGGCACAAATACAAAGAGGGCGATCAGGGCAAGGGCGGCAGCCGGACATATGAAGATCATGCTGTTTTCCGTCGCCCCCACTGAGCGTTCGATCCAAGACCATTCATCTGTTGCCGTTTTGTTTATGCCCATTTTAGCGCCGGGATACATCCCCGGGGTGGGCCGCCGGAGCTGATTTGGCAGAAAATGCCTGTATCCTGTCCTTTCCGCCAATTCATGCGGCAGTTAGCCTGCATACATGATGACCAGACACACCATTGCCTCTCCCCGCGCGGCTGCGCCACGACGTGTCGTCATGCTGGGCTATGACGGCGCGCAGATTCTCGACATCACCGGGCCGATGCAGATTTTTGCGGCGGTGGCGGAAGCGGGGGGCAAGCCGGGCTACAGCATCGAGCTGACGGCGCCCCGCTCCGGGACGATCACCACCAGTTGCGGCCTGACGCTCGGCATCGGGCGGAGCATCGAGGCCTTTACCCCCGGCGATCTTGCCGGGATCGACATGTTTCTCGTTTCCGGTGGACAGGTGGAGACTCTGGCCTCCGACCCCTCGATCATCGGCTTCATACGCGATGCCGCAGCGGCAGCCCGGCGCACGGCCTCGGTCTGCACCGGGGCTTTCCTGCTGGCGGAGGCGGGACTGCTCGATGGCCGCCGGGCCGCGACCCACTGGGCCTATGCGGAAGCATTCCGGGAGCGCTATCCACAGGTGGAACTCGATGCGGACGCGATTTTCGTGCGCGACGGCGAGATCTGGTCGTCGGCCGGGGTGACGGCGGGCATGGATCTGGCGCTGGCCATGGTCGAGGCCGATCATGGGCGCGAGGTGGCGCGTACCATTGCGCGCCGTCTGGTCATGTTCCTGATGCGCCCCGGCGGCCAGTCGCAATATTCGGTGAGCCTTGCTCCCCACGCTGCGGACGAAGGGCGGATCGGGGCCATCTGCGCCTATGTGACAGCCCATCCCGGCGCCGACCTCAGCGTGCCCGTGCTGGCCCGCCGGGCGGCCATGAGCGAGCGCGGCTTTGCCCGCCACTTCAAGGCGGAGACGGGCATGACCCCGGCCGATTTCGTCGAGAGAGTCCGGCTCGATCTTGCCCGCCGCCTGCTCTCCGACGGCGATCTCAGCCTCGACCGGGTGGCGGAAGCCTGCGGCTTTGTCACCGGGGAGCGGATGCGCCGGACCTTTATCCGCCATCTCGCCATTACGCCGGGGGCCTATCGCAACCGTTTCCGCACGAGCCGTCCGGATTCTTCCCATCTTCCCGCTGAAAGGAATATCCATGCCTGCTGAGCGCACGATCGGCATATTGCTGTTTGAGGATGCCGAGGAACTTGATTTCGTCGGGCCGTTCGAGGTCTTCACCATGTCGAACGAGGTGATGGAGCTTCAGGGCAAGGCCGCGCCTGACCGGATCGTGTTCATTTCCGAACAGGGCGGGCAGGTCAAGGCCCGCAAGGGCATGCGCGTCGAGACCGATCATTCGTTCGAGACCGCGCCGAAGCTCGATGTGCTGCTGGTGCCGGGCGGGCAGGGCACGCGCGCGCTGGTCGGGCACAAGCCGTTGCTGTCGTGGGTCGACCGGGTGGCGGCGGACTGTGAGTGGGTCACGAGCGTATGTACCGGCACGCTGGTGCTGACGGCGGCGGGGCCTGCGCGCGGCAAGCGCGTCACCACCCATTGGGGTTTCATCGAGGCGTTGCGCGCGCGCGGCGAGGCAAGCGAGGTGGTCGAGAACATCCGCTATGTCCGGGACGGCAATCTGGTGACGAGCGCGGGCGTTTCAGCGGGCATCGACATGGCCCTGTGGCTCGTGGGCCAGTGGCACGGCCCGGCCCATGCGCGCATGACCCAGCGGGCCATGGAATATGATCCGGCACCGCCCTACAGCGCGGATGTTTAGGGCTGACCTTTTGTCAAAACCGCCTACACTCTCCCGACCGTCATCAGGCATAAAAACGATCGGGAGAGAAAATGACTGGCAGCTTCAGGCTCGATCCGGCGCTGTTCCGCGAAGGAGCGATTTCGGAAGAAACGAAGGGCATCAACGCCTTCATCATGGATCTGATGAAGGGAGTGCCGGAATGGTGGGATGTCGGTGCGCAGACGATGCGCGACATCCGCGCGCGCGGCGAGGGGCCATTCCCGGCGGCGGTCAAGTCGCCCCGCGCCCGCACCATCGAGATCGACGGCAAGGGCGGGCACAAGATCTCCCTGCGCATCATCGCGCCCGACAATCCCAGGGGCGTCTATCTGCACATTCATGGCGGCGGCTGGGTGCTGGGCGCGGCGGACCAGCAGGATCCGTTGCTCGACCGGCTGGCCGACAATGTCGGCCTCGCTTGCGTCAGCGTCGAATACCGCCTTGCGCCGGAACATCCTTATCCGGCGGGGCCTGACGATTGCGAAACCGCAGCGCTCTGGCTGATCAAAAACGCGAAAGCCGAGTTCGGCACGGATGCTCTTTCCATCGGTGGCGAATCGGCGGGCGGGCACCTTGCCGCGGTCACGCTGCTGCGCCTGCGCGACCGGCATGGCTATACAGGCTTCAAGGCGGCGAACCTTGTTTTCGGCGCTTTCGACATGAGCATGGCCCCGGCCGCCCGCCGGTTCGGCAATGAGCGGCTCATTCTGCGCACCATCGACATGGAACGTTTCATCGACGCTTTTCTGGTCCATGGCGAGGATCGCCGCGATCCGGATATTTCACCGCTCTATGCCGATCTGAAGGGACTGCCGCCTGCGCTTTTCACGGTCGGCACGCGGGACTCGCTGCTCGACGACAGCCTGTTCATGTCTGCGCGCTGGAGTGCCGCGGGCAATGAGGCGGAGCTGGCCATTTATCCGGGCGGCGCCCACGGCTTCATCGCCTTCCCCGGCGCGCTGGCCGCCTCGGCGCTGGACCGCATCGACGGTTTCCTCAAGGCGACGGCCCTTTAAAAACAAGAAAATCAGTACAGGACATATTCATGAGTGAGATGATCGAGGTCTGCCGCAACAGCGTGCAGAGCTGGGAAATCGACCAGATGGGCCATATGAACGTGCAGTTCTATATGGACAAGGCGCAGCAGGGGCTGGCGGCTTTTTCGGCCGCGCTGGGCTTCGGCCCCTCGCAGGCGAGAGCGGCGGGCGCACACCTGTTGCCGCTCGACCATCATGTCCGGTTCCTGCGTGAGCAGCGGCCGGGCGCGCCCTTTTTCCTGCGCGCGGGATTTCTGGGGCATACGGCGCGCGGCCTGCGTATCTATGAGGAGATGGTCAACACCGTCAGCGGCGACGTCGCCGCCACGTTCAGCGGCGAGGTGGCGTTGCTGGACGATGCGACGCGCCAGACAAGGCCGATGCCGGACGCCCTTCGCAAGGCGGCGGAGGGTTTCACCATCGACCTTCCCGCCCATGGCGCGCCGCGTGGCCTGACGCTCTATGAACCGCGCCCCGCGCCGGTGCTGAAAGAGGCCGTCGGGATGGGCATGGTGCCCACCTATCAGGGCATGGTCCAGCCCGCGCAATGCGACGGGCAGGGCCGCCTCGGCTCACGCCATTTCATGGGGCTGGTGTCCGACGCCATTCCCAATCTGCTGGCCCAGACGCAGGGCGGGGACCGGTCGAAATCGCCGACAGTCGGCGGCGCGGCGCTCGAATACCGTTTCGTCTACCATCGGTTTCCCCTGTCGGGCGATGTGCTCGCCCTGCGCAGCGGCCTGAAGGAAGTGATGCCCAAGACCTACACCTGGTGCCACTGGCTTTTCGATTTCGAGACCGGCGAGGCGGTGGCCACGGCAGAAGCGGTGGCGATCGCGCTCGATCTTGAAACCCGCCGCGCCATCCCGATCCCGGACGAGATGCGGGAGAATCTGGGCCGGCTTGTGATCGGCGGGCTCGGGGTCTGATTTCCGGCGTTCAGGCTGGAAGCTTGCTGCGGAAGGGTCAGAGCTTCCGCAGCGCGACGTCGCGGATGCGATGGTCCGGGCCCTTGCGCAGGATCAGGTCTGCGCGCTGGCGGGTGGGGGCGATGTTCTTGTTGAGATTGAGCAGGTTGATCGAGGTCCAGATGCTGTCCGCCGTGGCCACGGCTTCTTCATCCGTCAGCTTCGAGTAGCGATGGAAATAGGCCTTGGGGTCGGCGAAGGAGGTGCGGCGCAGGCTCAGGAACCGGTCGATGTACCAGCCCCGGATCGCTGATTCATCCGCATCGAGATAGATCGAGAAATCGAAGAAATCGGACACGAAGGGCTGATGCTCTTCCACTTCCGCCGAACGCCATGGCTGGAGCACGTTGAGACCTTCCACGATCAGAATGTCGGGCTGATCGACGACGGTCTCCTCGCCGGGGATGATGTCGTAGGAGAAATGCGAATAGACGGGGGCGGCCACCTTGTGCTTGCCCGCCTTGACGTCGGCGAGAAAGCGGATGAGGCGCATGATGTCGAAGCTTTCGGGAAAGCCCTTCTTCTGCATCAGGCCGCGCTCTTCCAGCACCTTGTTGGGGTAGAGAAAACCGTCCGTGGTGATGAGATCGACCTTGGGGTGGTTGGGCCAGCGCGCCAGCATAGTGCGCAGGATGCGCGCCGTCGTGCTCTTGCCCACAGCCACGGAACCGGCGACGCCGATGATGTAGGGAACCTTGGCGAACTTCTGGCCGATGAAGCCGTTCGTCACCCGGTAGAGTTCCTGCGTCGCGGCGACATAAAGGTTGAGCAAGCGCGAGAGCGGCAGATAGATCTCGCTCACCTCGTCGAGCGAAACCCGTTCGCCATAACCCTTGAGTTCTTCAAGCTCCTCGGCGGAAAGCGGCAGGGGCGTGTCGGCGCGCAGCTTGCCCCACTCCTGCGAAGTGAAATGACGGTAAGGCGAAAGCTCGTTCGCGCTCTTCACGTCTTCCATTATCATCCGGTTGCCCTCGGATTACGCGGTTACGGCCCGGTTGTCCGGGAGGCTTTTTCGTCAATGCCTGAGCGGCCTTCACGGCGCGCAAGCTCCTTATAGACCTCATCGGGGCTTATGCCCATGGATGTCATCAAGACCAGCCAATGATAGAGGAGATCGGCAGATTCCGAAATGGTTCCGGCCCGGTCGCCGCTTGCTGCGGCAATGACGGTCTCGACGGCTTCCTCGCCCATTTTCTGGGCACATTTCAGCGTGCCGCGCGACAGCAGACGCGCGCTGTGTGATGTCGAGGGTTCCGCGCCGCGCCGCGCCTCGATCACCGTATAGAGACGGTCGAGCTGGTGGGCGTTACAGTCGGTCGGAACATCCTTGCTCGCGGCATCGGCCGTCATGGTTGAGTCCTTGAGAGTGGCGGAACGCCCGGGTAACTAAAACCGCTCCTCACTAGCAGATTTGGGGCATGCCCGCCAGTCCGGGGGCGGAATGCCGTCGCGTTCATGATTTTGCCCGCCAGAAGGGCGGCACATCGCGAAATTCGCGCCAGAGTTTCACGGTCTTCTTCAGATCGGTGTCATGGGTCTTGTGATGGTATTTGCGCAGCCGGGCGGCCCCTGCGCGCGCCGCCGGTTTGCTGTCGCCTTTTTCCACATGGGCGAGAATGGCCTCGCTCATGGCGATGTCGTTGAGCTTGCCGAACAGGGTCTGGAGTCTCGACAGGCTGGCGAGGAACGGCTGCACCTTCTCTGCCGGGAAAGCGGCCTGAAAGAAGGAGAGATTATAGCGCAGACGCTTGAGCCGCTTGCGCAGGTCGTGGCGGTCTTCCGTGTCGAGCGTCTTCAGGTTGCTGCCAAGCGATGTCACTTTTTTCATGAGCTGGTCGAGCGAACGGGCTGCAAAGCCGGTGGCGGGCTCCATCACGGGCGTGATGTCCTTGCCGCGCCAGCTTTTCTGTTCGAGAGCAAGAGCGAGGCGCAGGACGAAGCGGGTGGTGCGCCTGTCGTTCAGGGTACGGATGACATGAGTCCATGCATGCTTTTGCTCCCTGCGGACCTCGGCACGCAGGGCCGCGAGGCCGTCATCACCGGGAAACGCTTCTTCAGCAGGCGGAAGGACACTTGAAAGGAAGACGTCAAGGTCGCGCGCCCGGCCCAGCAGGCGGGCCAGATATTGCGCATCCTTCTCGATGGCCTTGAGGCCGGGAAAGCGGATGGCGTCCGAAAAAAGGTCCAGTGCCGAGCGAAGACGGCGGAGCGATACGCGCATCTGGTGGAGTGCTGCGGGGTCGACTTCTTCCGCAACAGCAGGGAGGTTCGCCACGAACTGGCCGAGGCAATTGTCGAGGATGGCGATATAGGCGGCCTCGATGCTCATGTCCGCGCTCACCATTGCGTCGCTGGCATGGACCGCGCCGGGCTTGGTGCCGAGCGCCAGATCGAAGCCGCGTTCCGCCTTGCCGCGAATGCCGATGGTGCAGGGCGCGAGCTTCACGATATCGAGCGCCAGTTCATAGAGGGAGGCGGGCCGCGCCGATTTGAGTTCCAGCTCGATTTCGCAGAGTGGGCGGACAAGCTCGCCCGAGCGCGCGGTGCCCGTGTCTATCGCGATCAGGATGATGCCGCCGTCCGCCGCCGTCTTCTCGATCTCGCAACGGTTGACGCGCGTCTCGACAATGGGGCTCAGCGGATCTCCGGCAACCAGCGCCTCGACCTGGTCGCGTATCTCGCCGGGCAGCAATGAAAAGCGGGGTGCGTGGGTTCCAGCGGACACGGCGGTTTCATATTCGCCGCGATGAAGCGCGATGCCGCCCTTTTGTGAAGGAGTCTTCACCGTCTGGATCAGCCTGTCGCCGGTCTCGCGCAGGCGCGCCACGATCCCGGCCTTGGAAAGGGCGAAGTCGGGCGTGTCGAAATAGACCGAGCGCAGGCACATGGCCGTGGTTTTTCCACACCCGACGAGCGCCTTGAAGCGCTCGTCGGCGCGCAGGGCCTCAAGGTCCGCTGCTGCGAACATGAGCTTAAGTTCCACCTCGAAGCCCATCGATCCCCCTTGCACCGCGAGAAGATTCACAGCCGCATCGGAATGCCCGACCCCGCCATATAGGTCTTGGCCTCGCCTATTGTATACTCGCCGAAATGGAAAATGGATGCGGCAAGAACGGCGCTTGCGTGCCCCTCGCGTACCCCTTCGACCAGATGCTCCAGCGTGCCGACGCCGCCGCTCGCGATGACGGGGATGGTCACGGCGTCGGCGACCGCGCGGGTGAGGGCGAGGTCGAAGCCTGATCTTGCGCCGTCCCGGTCCATCGAGGTGAGCAATATTTCGCCTGCCCCGAGCTCCGTGACCTGACGGGCGAAAGCGACCGCGTCGATGCCGGTGCCGGTGCGCCCGCCATGGGTGAATATCTCCCAGCGCCCCGGGGCCACGGCCTTGGCGTCGATGGCGACGACGATGCACTGGCTGCCGAATTTTTCCGCCGCCACGCGCACGAAATCGGGGTTCTGCACGGCAGCCGAGTTGATCGAGACCTTGTCGGCCCCGGCCAGCAGCAACTGGCGTACATCTTCCACCGTGCGCACGCCGCCGCCGACGGTGAGCGGCATGAAGCATTGCTCTGCCGTGCGCCGCACCACATCCATCATGATGCCGCGTTCTTCATGGCTCGCATTGATGTCGAGGAAGCAAAGCTCGTCCGCGCCCGCCGCGTCATAGGCGCGGGCGGCCTCGACCGGATCGCCCGCGTCGCGCAGATCGACGAAGTTGACGCCCTTGACGACGCGGCCGTCCTTCACGTCGAGGCACGGAATGATGCGGGCCTTGAGCATCACGCCGCCTCCGCGATCGCGCGCAGCGCTTCGGCGGGATTGAGCCTGCCATCATAAAGCGCGCGGCCGGAAATCGCCCCCTCGATGCCGGGTTCGTTCGCTTCGATCAGCTTGCGCAGGTCCTCGATGGAGGAGAGCCCGCCGCTGGCGATCACCGGCGTCGAAATGGCGCGGGCGAGCGCCAGCGTCGCCTCGATGTTGAGCCCGGTCATGGCGCCGTCGCGCGAAATGTCGGTGTAGATGATGGCGGCGACGCCCGCATCCTCGAAGCGCCGGGCCATGTCGGTGACATCGAGTTTCGAGACCTCCGCCCAGCCCTCGACCGCCACCTTGCCGTCGCGGGCGTCGAGCCCCACGGCGATCTGTCCGGGAAAGAGCTTGCAGGCCTCGCGCACGAGGCCGGGGTTCTTCACCGCCGCCGTGCCGATGATGACGCGGCTGACGCCCTTTTCCAGCCACATGCCGATGGTGGCGAGATCGCGGATGCCGCCGCCGAGTTGCATCGGAATATGGATCGCGGCGAGGATCGCCTCGACGGCCGCGGCGTTGACAGGGCGTCCCTCGAAGGCGCCGTTGAGATCGACGAGATGCAGGTAGGAAAAGCCCTGCGCCTCGAAGGTGCGGGCCTGGGCCGCGGGGTCGTCATTGAAGACGGTGGCCTTGTCCATCAGGCCATGGACGAGACGCACGCACTGGCCGTCCTTGAGGTCGATGGCGGGAAACAGGATCATGTCGGTCTCCTCACGGACGCCATTTCAGGAAATTGCCGATCAGCGCGAGGCCCAGCGTCTGGCTCTTTTCGGGGTGGAACTGGGTGCCGGCCATATTGTCCCGCGCCACGGCGGCGGCGATCGGCCCGCCATAGTCGGTGAAGGCGATCACGTCCGCCTCGTTGGCCGCCGCCAGCGCATAGGAATGGACGAAATAGGCGTGGAGCCCTTCGGGGCCGGTTTCGATGCCCTCGAACAGCGGATGGGGCCGGGGCAGGGTCAACGTGTTCCAGCCCATGTGAGGAATCTTGAGCGCCGGATCGGACGGGGCGATCTGCACCACGTCGCCGGCGATCCAGTCGAATCCGGGGAAAACGCCGTGCTCCAGCCCGCGCGTCGCCATCAGCTGCATGCCGACGCAGATGCCGAGGAAGGGGCGGCCCTTGTGGCGCACGGCCTGTTCCAGCGCCTCGATCATGCCGGGAATGGCGTCGAGCCCGGCCCGGCAGTCGCCGAACGCGCCGACGCCCGGCAGCACGATCCTGTCGGCCCGGGCCACCTCGTCCGGCTCGCCGGTGACAAGGATCCCGGCCGCCATGCCGCTTTCGCGCGCGGCCCGCTCGAAGGCCTTCGCCGCCGAGCGCAGATTGCCTGAGCCATAGTCGATGATTGCGATATTCACGGACTAGAATCCTGCCGGAAGATCGCCTCTCCCGCGTTCCGGGGAGAGGCTGGCGCTGTGCGCCAGATAAGAGAGGCGGCGCATGAAGGTTTGCGGGAATCGGGAGAAACGGCTCATTTCCTAGCCTCCGGCCCGGGGAAACAGGCCCACCACATCGAGATCATGGGGCGGCGCGGGCTCGGGCTTGCGGCGGTGCCAGCGCTCGGGCAGGTGCGGGCGCCATCCCGGTTTTCCGCCGCCCGATGAGGGAGCGGGAGGAACTCTTGTTTCCAGCGGCCCGTCATATTTGTGGAAGAAGCTCCACTCGGCCTCGTCGATGCCGTGGCCCATGGCGACCCCGACGAGGCTGTAGCCGTGACGCGCCAGTTTCCAGCGGCGCAGGTCATTGGCTTCCGAGGCGATCAGGATCTGCACGATGAAGATGATGAAGCCGAAGGTGGGCTCATCCGCCGTAATCCGGGTGAGGCCGAAGCTGAAGAGCAAGAAGCCCGCCAGCACCAGCCAGTGCCGGCGAAAGAGGAGCCAGAGCGCAGGCACGAACAGGGCGGGCCAGCAAAAGCCCTCCTTGACGAAGACAAAGCCTGCGCCGTCCGCCGCCTCGCCATCCTTATGATGCACGGTATAGCTGCGCATCGTCTCTTCCTGTCCTTATCTTCCGGTCACGCCGGAACGGCCCCTCATTAGGGCAGTTCCGGGGGAAATGCCAGCCATCAAACCCCGCCAGATCATTACGGGCCCTGTTCAGCTTCCCAGCACGCCCTTGGTCGAGGGGATGCGGTCGGCCGTGCGCGGGTCGATCTCGATGGCGACGCGCAACGCCCGGGCGAGCCCCTTGAAGCAGCTTTCGACGATATGATGGTTGTTCTCGCCATACATGTTCTCGATGTGCAGCGTGATCCCGGCGCTCTGGGCGAAGGCCTGAAACCATTCCTTGAACAGTTCCGTGTCCATTTCGCCAAGCTTCGGCCTGGTGAAATTCACCTTCCAGACGAGATAGGGCCGCTGCGACACGTCGATGGAGACGCGGGTGCAGGTTTCATCCATGGGGATGATGGCCGTGGCATAGCGCCGGATTCCCTTGAAATTGCCCAGCGCCTGGCGCACGGCCTCGCCGATCACGATGCCGGTGTCCTCGGTCGTGTGGTGATAGTCGATATGAAGGTCGCCCTGGGCGCGCACCTTGAGGTCGATCAGCGAGTGGCGCGAAAGCTGCTCCATCATGTGATCGAGGAACCCGATGCCGGTGTCGATGTCGTAATCCCCGGTGCCGTCGAGGTCGAGCGAGACGAAAACCTCGGTTTCCTTGGTCTTGCGCTCGACGGTGGCGATCCGTCCTTCCGTCTCGTTGAGCATGGCCGTCTTTCTGGGGAGTAAGCTGCTGTTCTGCGCCGCTTTTATCAGCTTGACGCCCGCGCCGGAAGCGTCTTGAGCGGCGCTTGCCCGGGAGCGGCGCGCATAACGCTCTTGATTCCCCTTGCTGCGGCTTTACAGTCTGACCAAATAAATGACGGATGCGTCATCTTTGACATTCTCACGCTTTCTTGCCAGAGGGTGACGGGGGCGATGTGAACCGATAAAAGAACCGGCCGGCGCGATTGAGGCGACGGACGGGAGAGGGAGCGGCGCAGGGCGATGAGTGGAGAGAGTGCAGGACGGGCGCGAGGGATCGTGGTTGTGGGCGCGGGCCAGGCGGGCGCGCAGGCGGTCGCGAGCTTGCGGACGGGTGGTTACGAAGGCCCGATCACCATGATCGGGGATGAGACCTACGCTCCCTACCAGCGTCCGCCGCTGTCGAAGAAGTTTCTGGCGGGCGAAATCAGCTTCGACCGGCTCTATATCAAGCCGGTGGAGTTCTATGCCCAGGCGAACGTCGAGCTTGTGTTCGATACAAGGGCGGCCGCGATCAACCGCGCGGACAAGGAAGTGCTGACCGGCGACGGGCGCGTCTTTCCCTATTCGAAGCTCCTGATCGCGACCGGGAGCCGCGTGCGCGAAATCAACGTGCCGGGCTTCGATCTCGACGGCATCCACTATCTGCGCTCCATCGCCGACGTGCAGGGCATCCAGTCGAAGTTCCGCGAGGGCGCGCGGCTTGTCGTCGTCGGCGGCGGCTATATCGGTCTCGAAGTCGCCGCCGTGGCGAAAAAGCATGGCCTTCATGTGACCGTGCTGGAAACAGCGGACCGGGTCATGGCCCGGGTGGTCGATCCCATTGTCTCGCATTTCTATGAGCGCGTGCACCGCGCCGAGGGCGTCATCATCGAAACCGGCGTCACCGTGTCGGGCTTCGAGGGCAATGGCCGCGTTGAGAAGGTCGATTGCGGCGACGGCCGGCTTTACGACGCGGATTTCGTCGTCGTCGGCATCGGCATCATTCCCAATACCGAACTGGCGGTCGATGCGGGTCTCCATGTCGAGAACGGCATCGTCGTCGATGAATTCACCCGGACGAGCGATCCCGATATTTTCGCGGCGGGCGACTGCACCAACCATCCCAATGGCGTCTATGGGCATCGTCTGCGCCTTGAATCCGTCCACAACGCCATCGAACAGGGCAAATCGGCGGCGGCGGCCATGACCGGCGGCGCGCTGGAATATAATCAGGTGCCGTGGTTCTGGTCGGACCAGTATGACCTCAAGCTCCAGATCGCGGGCCTGTCCTCGGGCTACACGCAGGCGGTCGTGCGCGGCGACCCGGAAGCGGGCCGCTCGTTCGCGGTCTTCTACCTCAAGGATGGCATGCTCATTGCTGTGGATGCGATCAACCGGGCGCCGGAATTCATGATGTCGAGACTTCTGATCGCGCAGAAGGCGAAGCTTGACCCGGCGCGGCTGCGGGACGAAAGCATCGCCATGAAGCAGATCGTCCAATAAAGATAAAAAGATAAACCAAAGACAAAAACAACAGACGCCAGGCGGAGAGACGAATGACGAAGATTATCTATGTCGAGCACAATGGCACCGAGCATGAGGTGGATGTGGCCAATGGCCTGACCGTCATGGAAGGCGCGGTCAAGAACATGATCCCGGGCATCGATGCCGACTGCGGGGGGGCCTGCGCCTGCGCCACCTGCATGGTGTTCGTGCCGGCCGAATGGGAAGCGAAGATCCCGCCCAAGGAAGACATGGAAATCACGATGCTGGATTTCTGCGAGCATACGCAGGAAAACTCCCGCCTCTCATGCCAGATTCCGGTGACCGACGCGCTTGAGGGCATGCGCGTGGAAATGCCCGAATCCCAGCACTGATCTCATCTATCCGGCGATAGAGTTCAGTAAATCGGGTCCACGTTGCTGATCTTGAGGGGCCCGAGATAGAGCTTGCCGTCCTTGAAGATCACGGGAAGCTTCACGCGGCCGTCGCTGGCGCCCTGAAAATTCGAGATGGCGGAGATGCCGGCAAGGGCGAAGCTGGCGTTCTGCCGGGAGACCACGCCCTTGTCCACCAGCGTCTGGACGAAGGCCTGCGGGTTGATGAAAGCGGCGTCGAGCACGCCTTCCGGGCGGTGCTGCGCATCGAGATGGAGGGAGCCTGACGCCGTCATGTCGAGCGTGCCCCACTTGATGGTGAGGGCGTCGATGTCGGCGCTGCCTTCCGCCTCGCCCCATTGCTGCAACAGGCCCTTCAGGTCCGTTTCCGGCTGCGCCGGGACGCCGCGCAGCCGCCCCTCGATACCGGCGAAGCTGAGAGGCGTGTCGAAGAGGGGATTGTTGAGCAGCGGATCGAAGACGGCGTTTTCCAGTTGAAGGGCGACATTGGCGTCGCCGGGGATGGAGTCGGCCTCGCCGCCCGAGGGTTCCAGATTGAACTGGGCGCGATCGGCGGTGAGCCCGAGCAGGGGACCGGCATTGTTGGCGTCCTCCTGGGCGGTCAGGCCATCGCTCAGGTGCAGCTTCTGCAATTCCACCGCCACGCGCCCGAATGAACCGGGCACCACCACATAGCTTGCCCGCGCGGTTTCCGCTGTCAGACGCAGCGTATGCTGCTGCGAGGCGTCGCCGCTGCCGGTGAAATAATGCACGGTCTGCTCGCCCTCGGGCAGCACGATGATGTGCTTGAGATTATAGGGCAGCACCGCCACGGTCAGCTTGCCGCCCTCCCAGTGCCAGTTCGAGGGGGACTGGGGGTCGGCCAGCTCCGGATTCGTGAACGCGCCCTGCATCCGGTAGGGAAATCCCGAGACCTTGAAATCCTGCCAGTCGGCGGTGAGCCCGGTGCCGTCGCCGGTCTGGCGGAATTCATTGACGCGGCTTTCCAGTATGCCGGCCATATGGTTCCAGAACAGCCAGTAAAGCCCCACGAACACCACCAGCGCGATGGTCGGCAGATAGATGCCCCAGGCGCCCAGACGGCTCTGCTTGCGGGGCGCGGGTTCTTGCGTTGCTGGCGTGGTCATGCTTTCCCTAGGCTTTGAAGTCTGATGGTCAGGTTGTCCGATGCAGGATCTCTGGATTTTCGCTTATGGTTCGCTGATGTGGAACCCGGGTTTCACCTATGAGGAGCGTTTGTCCGCCCGTCTTCATGGTTATCACAGAGCTTTCTGCGTCTACAGCCATGTTCATCGCGGCACGCCGGAGCGGCCGGGCCTCGTCTTCGGGCTGGATGCGGGCGGCTCCTGCCGGGGCATCGCCTATCGCGTCGCGGCGGAGCGGGCCGAGGCGACGCGCGCCTATCTGGAGGAAAGGGAGCAGGTCACTTCCGTCTATCTCGACCGGATCAAGCAGGTCGAACTGATCGGCGGCCCTTCCGTTCCGTCGCTGTGCTTCCTTGTCGATCGCGCCCACACGCAATATGCGGGCAAGCTCGATTTCGCCACGCAGGTGCGCCTGATTACGGAAGGGGTGGGCAGTTCCGGCCGCAACCCCGACTATCTTTTCTCCATGGTGGAGCATCTGCGCGAGATGGGCATCCACGATGTGCCGCTGGAAGCGCTGGCGCGCGCGGTGCATGAGCGCATCGCCAATGCCTCCGAGGCGGTTGCACCCGGCTGAGAAGCAGCCGGGCGTCCGCTCCTCCATCAGGGCGCCGGCCACGCCATGACCGGCACGCTGGCGATGGCGCTTTCCGGCGAGCCGTCGATGATCTTGTTGGAGATGGCGAGATAGACCAGCGTGTTCCTTTTGGCGTCCACCAGCCGGTAGACATGGGTGTTCTTGAAGAACACGGAGGTCTTTTCCGAATAGACCTCCTGCCGGTTCTTGAGGTCGGCCACATTGGTCGAGATGGGGCCGGTCTGGCGGCAGGAGAGCGAGAAGCGGGAAGGGTCTTCGGCCAGCCCGAAACTGCCGCTGATGCCGCCGGTGCGGGCCTGCGCGATATAGCAGGTGACGCCCGGCACCCTGGGATCGTCGAAAGCGGAGACGCACACCTTGTCGTTCGCGCCGACGAAACGGAACGTCGTGCTGACGCAATCGAGATCGTCGGCCTTCGCCGGGGACGGAGCAAGGGCAAGGGCGGCCATGAAGGCCGCCGCCGCGAAAGGGACGAAACGCACAAGGGTCATCGCGAAGTCCTGTTCAGTAAAAGGAATGGTTCACGAACATTTCGAATAGCCGCAGGAAAGGCAGGTTTCGCAGCCCTCCTGCCGCATCATGGAGCGCTCGCCGCAGCGCGGGCATGACCGCGCCGAAGAAAGATTTTGTCCGTCCTCCGCCCCTGCCGGTTGTTCCCCGGCATGCTCGCCCGCGACGGCGCGCAGGGGCTCGCTGTGGGAATGGCCGTCCTCGCCTTCGCGGGTGATGAAGCCCGTGTCGAGCATATGCTGTTCGATCACCTGGCCGATGGCAGCGAGCAGGCTCGGCACATAGCGGCCCTTCAGCCACTGGCCGCCGCGCGGGTCGAACACGGCCTTCAGTTCCTCGACGACGAAGGTGACGTCGCCGCCGCGCCGGAACACCGCCGAGATCATGCGGGTCAGCGCCACGGTCCAGGCGTAATGCTCCATGTTCTTCGAGTTGATGAAAATCTCGAAGGGGCGGCGCCGGTTCTCCTGCACGATGTCGTTGATGGTGATGTAGATCGCATGGTCGCTCTCGGGCCATTTGAGTTTGTACGTGAAGCCCGGCAGGATCGTCTCGCGCTCAAGGGGTTTCGACATGTAGACCACGCCGTCGCGCTCGAACATCGGTTCGCGGGCGGGGGCCGCGACGGTCACCGCCGCCGGTTCGGCGGGAGCGGCCGCCACGGGTTCGTCCAGCGACAGCACCGAGCCGCGCACGTCGCTCGGCCGGTAGGTGGTGCAGCCCTTCAGCCCCTTTTCATAGGCGTCCATATAGATGTCGGCGAACGCCTCGAAGCTGATGTCCTCGGGGCAGTTGATGGTCTTGGAGATCGAGCTGTCGATATAGTCCTGCACGGCGGCCTGCACCGCGATGTGATCGGCGGGGGCGAGTTCCTGCGCGGTGACGAAATAATCCGGCAGGGTGGCTTCCTCGCCGAAGGTTTCATGAAAGAGGTCGAGGGCGAAATCCGTCACCCTTTCCTCGCGCCTTGTACCGTCCGGCATCAGCACCTTGCGCCTGTAGCTGAGCGCGAACACGGGCTCGATGCCCGACGAGACGTTGCCCGCATAAAGCGAGATCGTGCCCGTCGGCGCGATCGAGGTCAGAAGCGCATTGCGGATGCCATGTTCGGCGATCGCCTCGCGCACGTCGGCATCGAGCGTGCGGATGGTTTCGCCCGCGAGATAGGCGTCCCGGTCGAAGAGCGGGAAGGGGCCTTTTTCCCGGGCGATCGCGACCGAGGCGAGATAGGCGCTGCGGGAAAGCACATGCATCCACTGGCGGATCAGGGCGATGGAGGCGGGCGAGCCGTAGCGCGCGCGGCACAGGATCAGCGCATCGGCAAGCCCGGTCACGCCAAGGCCGATCCGGCGCTTGGCCCTGGCTTCCTTCGCCTGCTCATCGAGCGGAAAACGCGAGGCGTCGACCACATTGTCCATTGCCCGCACGGCGTCAGCCACGAGTCCGGCCAGGACCGTCTCGTCGATCCTGGACTTGTCCGTAAACGGATTTTCAACCAGCGCCGCCAGATTGATCGAGCCGAGCAGGCACGCGCCATAAGGCGGCAGCGGCTGCTCGCCGCACGGGTTGGTGGCGTGGATGGTTTCACAATAATGGAGATTGTTGCGCTTGTTGATCCGGTCGATGAAGATCACGCCCGGTTCGGCATAGGCATAGGTCGAGGCGGTGATCTTTTCCCACAGCTCGCGCGCTCTCAGGGTTTTGTATGTCTTGCCGCCGAAACTGAGCGTCCAGCCGGCGTTCGCCTTCACCGCTTCCATGAACGGGTCGGTGATCAGCACCGACAGGTTGAACATGGTCAGCCGTCCGGGCTCGCGCTTGGCTTCGATGAAGGCTTCGATGTCGGGGTGGTCGCAGCGCAGCGTCGCCATCATGGCGCCCCGGCGCGAGCCCGCCGACATGATGGTCCGGCACATGGCGTCCCAGACGTCCATGAAGGAAAGGGGCCCCGAGGCGTCCGCGCCGACGCCGACCACGGGCGCGCCGCGCGGCCGGATGGTCGAGAAATCATAGCCGATGCCGCCGCCCTGCTGCATGGTCAGGGCGGCTTCGCGCAGGGCGCTGAAGATGTCGCTCATCGAATCCTCGATGGTGCCCATCACGAAGCAGTTGAAGAGGGTGACGCTGCGCCCGGTGCCCGCGCCTGCGATGATGCGGCCTGCCGGCAGGTAGCGGTAATTTTCCATCGCCCCGTAAAAGCGGCGGGACCAGTGATCGCGCTGTTCCGGGGCTTCCGGCTCCGCGAGCGCATCGGCGACGCGCTGCCACGTCTCCTCGACCGTGCGGTCGAGCGGGGTGCCGTCCGCGCTCTTGTAGCGGTATTTCATGTCCCAGATTTCGGACGCGATCTTCTGCATGTCTGCCTCGTAAGGGGTACTCGTCAACATCGGAAACGGGTCATGCCGTTCGCTTTACGTTCTGAAGAGTCTAGTCCAGAAAGCCTGACGGCGCGAGACTGGACATGCCTGGCTGGGAATTCAATGCCGGGCGATTTCCCTGCGTCCCTCGGCCAGCAGCCGGGCGGTTGCGGGCTCGATGGTGCCGATCAACCGGGCCATGAAAGCCTCGCGCGAGAGACCGGGCGGAATCGGCGGCAGAAACTCCAGCACGATGGTGCCCGGGTGGCGCAGAAAGCGGCGGCGCGGCCAGTAGAGGCCTGAATTGGTCGCGACCGGAATGCAGGGCAGCTTGAGGTGTTTATAGAGGGCGGCGACGCCGATCTTGTAGTCCGGGGCTGCGTCCGGGGCGACGCGGCTTCCTTCGGGATAGATGATGATGGGGCGGCCATTGGCCGATTCGCGCCGGGCGGCGGCAAGCATCTTGCGCAGCGCGCTGGCGTGGGCGCCCCGGTTGATGGCGATCATCCCGGCCTTGGCCGTGTACCAGCCATAAAAGGGGATGTAGAGCAGTTCGCGTTTCATGATCATGGCGGGGTCGTCGAAAACGGCGGTTGCGATGATCGTGTCCCACATGGACTGGTGCTTGGCGGCGACCAGCGCCGGGTCCGAGGGCATGAACTCGCGCCCGCGAATTTCATATTTCGTCCCGGCCAGCACCCGCAGCAGCCAGATCGTCAGCAGCGACCACTGCCGGGAAATCCACATGGCGCCGGACCGCGGCCCCAGAAACAATGGCAGCCCCAGGAATACGATGATGACCGAGGCCCCATAGAAGACGAGATTGAACAGGGTTGATCTTAAATAGAGCAAGAGGGTCTCCCGGGAGTGCGCCAGTGCCGGGGCGCGGGTTGAGCCTTGCTATTGTGAGGCTGTGGGGCCGAAGTGCGCCAGCGTTATCAGATACTTGGTATATTCGCCAATCAGCAGCCGGGTGGTGCCGGGATAGGACCACCAGTCGTCGAGATGCAGCGTATCCTGAAACACCGGATAGCCGACAAGCTCGGTCCCGGGCAAGGAGCGGCGCAGCTCCACCAGCGCCCGGGGCAGGTGATAGACGCTGGTGACGACGATGATTCGCCGGTAGCCGTGCTCATGCACCCAGGCGGCCGTTTCCGCGGCGTTGCCCACGGTATTGATGGCCTTCATGCCCAGATCGACGCAGCAGTCGAACTGTTTGGTGCCGCCCTTGACCACAGCCTGAAGCTCGCGCTTGTCCACTTCCTGATGGACGCCGGAAATGAGCAGGCGCTGGCCCTTGCCCTGCTCCAGCAGCCTGTAGGCGCTGCGGATACGGTCCGGGCCGCCGGTCAGGGCGACGATGCCGTCGGCGGCGGCCAGATCCGGCGGCGGCACCCGGTCGAGGCTCGTGGTGAAAAAGAAGAAGCCCCCGAGATAGGCTGCGACCAGAATCGCCGCCACCGAACCGATGGTGCGCGACAGCCGGTGGGCAAAGCTGCAGAGGGACGCCTTCTCAGGCTCGGGCGGGCGGTTTTTGCTCATGATGCCGGGCGCTCACATCATCCGGCCAAGGCCGCGCATCACGGTCATGCGCGCGGTGATGACCGAGACGAGCGCCGCCATGACCGGCACCAGCAGCAGGGAAGTCAGCGTCCATGGCTGTATCGTGGGCATGGACACAAGAAATGAACGTGAGTTCATGGCAAGCGCCATGCCGCCGAAGGCGAGCAGCGAGAGGGCAAGGCCCAGCACGCCGCCGCGCAGCCCGAGCAGCAGGAAATGGCGCTGGATTTCCGAGGCGATGAAATTGTCGCGCGCGCCGATCAGATGCAGCAGCTCGACGATTTCATGGTTGGCGAGAAGGCCCGCCCGGGTCGCGAAGGTGACGATCGCGATGGTCGTGAGCGTGATGATGGCGAGGATGGCATAGGAAAGGCCCTGCGCGGCGTTGGCGGCCCCGTTGATGTCGTCGAGCCATTCGCGGTGGCTGTCGAGCTTCACGCCGGGCGCGCTTTTTTCAAGCGCCGCCGCCAGCGCGACGAGATCCGGCGGCGCGGCCGTGTCCACGCGCACGTCGATGAGCTGGGGAAAGGGCAGGTCCTCGCGGGCGATGTCGGCGCCGAGCCAGGGCTGGATCAGGGCGGCCACATCGTCGCGGGTCAGGGTTTTCGCGGTGAGGATGCCCGGCGTCTTGCTCAGCACGGTGAGCGCCGCGTCGCGCTGCATTTCCGGGTCCTGACCCTCCACCGCGCGGATTTCGACGGTCAGGGCACCTGAAAGCTGGCGGGTCCAGCTTTGCGTCGCATGGTTGACGGCAAGGACCGCGCCAAGGGTCAGGCTTGCCAGAAAGCACATGGTCGCGATCACCAGCACCAGCGACAGGCCGGTCGAGCCTGCGGCGGGCATGACGCTCCGGGTTTCGACGAAAAGCCGGGCCAGCAGCGAACGCCGGGCCGTGCCCGTCATGGGAACCTCAACCATGGATTTCGACCTCCCCCTTGTGCAGCACGAGGGCGGGGGCCGGGTTGCGGGCAATCAGCTCCCGGTCGTGGGTCGCGATCAGGATCGAGGTGCCGAGCCGGTTCAGCTCGACAAAAAGATGCAGCAGGCGGTTGCCCATTTCGGCGTCCACATTGCCGGTCGGCTCGTCCGCGATCAGCAGGCGGGGCCGCCCCATGACGGCGCGGGCGATGGCGACGCGCTGCTTCTCGCCGCCCGAAAGCGTGGAGGGGAGGGCGTTCAGGCGCTCGCCCATGCCGACCCATTGCAGCAGCTCGATGACGTCGGCGCGATAGCTGTCCTCGCTCTTGCCCCGGGCTCTCAGCGGCAGGGCGACATTTTCATAGGCGGTCAGATGCGCGATCAGCCGGAAATCCTGAAACACCACGCCGATCTCGCGGCGGATGTCGGGCAGTTCATGGCGGGTGAGCGTCGCGATCGGACGGTCGAACATGGTGATGAGCCCGCGCGAGGGCTTGTGATCGAGGAACATCAGGCGCAGCAGCGAGGTTTTGCCCGCGCCGGACGGGCCGGTCAGAAAATGGAACGAGCCCCGCTCCAGCGTGAACGTGACGTCCCGCAGCACTTCCGGCCCGCTTTCATAGCGCAGCCCCACATTTTCGAACCGAATCATGGGCTGACGTTAGCATGGGGCCATAAACAGGTTGATCCCCCATGTCCGCTTCCGTCGATTTTCGCCGCTGAATTACCCGGTCCGTCGTGAGTTGATACAATTCGAAGCAGAATGGGGCATGCCGACTGTGCGGTCGCGATCTTCCTATGATATGGCTAAAATGATTCCATTCAGCCTGTGGCGTTCAAGCGAGCGGCCCGTTTGGATTTCGGGGAACCATGGACCAGACCATCATCACCTGCCCTTCCTGCTCCAGGCGGTACGCCGTCAAGGCCAATGCGATCACCAGCGCGGGGCGCAAGGTCCGATGCGCCGGTTGCGGACATGTCTGGGTCGCGCTGCCCGATACGCCCGCCGCGGCGAGCCTTGAAGGCGGGGCGGGCGGGACATCGTCCGACACCCCGACGCCACCGCCGCCGCCGCCCGTCCGCGCGACATGGCAGGGCGGGCGTCCGGAGGTTTCCGCCGCCCCCGCCGTGGAAAAGCCTGCGGTTGAGCCACCTGCCGGCTCCAGCAAGCCCGAAGAACCCGGAGCCGCCGAACCAAAGCCGGTAACGCCCTTTCCCGGCACGCTGGGCACGCGCCCTCTTGGCGAGACAAAGCCGCGGCCTCCCATAGGGCCCCGCCCCGGTGCGGCTGCGCAACCCGGCGCTGCGCCTGTCCCGGGTAATTTCACCTCCCTTGGCGGTGTTGCGGGTGCCGGGCCCCGTCCGGCCGGCGCGCCCTATATGCCGCGCATGGATACGCCGCGCCGTCCCTCCGGGGAGTGGGCCGATGTCACGGCCGAGCGGGTCGATCCCCGCACGTTGGGCCCGGCCGGGGAATCGGTCCGGCCAGCGGCGGCCACGCATTTCAGCGAACCGCATCTCTCGGAACCGGTTTCGTTCGATCTCGATGAGAAGCCCAAAAAGCGCCGGACGGCCCTGAAGGTGTTGCTGTGGCTGGTGGTTCTGTTTCTGGCCGCCGCCGCCCTCGTCTTCATCCTGATCCAGAGCGGCGTGCTCAGGGAGGCTTTTCCCTCGCTCCTGGACCGGCCTCTGCCCGGTCTTGGCCAGGCCGCGCCCGGTGATGGCGCCACGGGCCCGGCCGGCAGCGATGCCGGGGCCTCTCTTCCAGCGCCTTCGACGACATCGTCCACGACCGGACCGGCCAGCGGCGCGGCGGGGTCTTCTGCGCCAGCGTCGGTTATCCCGGGTGGTGTCATGCCGGGCGCATTTCCGCCTGCCGGCGCGTCAGGTGCGGCCAACCCTTCGGCGGTGGATACTCCGTCATCCGGCCCGGCCGCGCCCGATGTGGTCCCCTCGACCCCGGCCAACTAGCCATGTCACCCTTTTGTCCCTTGTCAGTTGAGTCCCTATGAGCAGACCTGCAGGCGAAAGCGCGAAAATCGCCACCCTCTACAGCGCGGAACAGATCGCGGAGCGGGTGGCTGTCCTTGCGGGCGAGATTGCGGCGGTCATGGGGGAGGATCTGCTGGTGATCCCGATCCTCAAGGGCAGCTTCATCTTCGCCGCCGACATGTTGCGCGCGCTCCACAAGAGCGGCGTGGCCCCGGACATGGATTTCATCTCGCTGTCGAGCTATGGCACGGGCACGGTGTCGGGCGGTCAGGTCACGATCGTCCGGGATACGCAGGCCGACATCGAAGGCAGGCCGGTGCTGCTGATCGACGATGTGCTGGAATCGGGGCGTACGCTCGCGTTCGCCAAGGATCTGATGGCGGCCCGGCGCGCAGCGAGCGTGCGGACATGCGTGCTGCTCGACAAGCAGGTCGAACGGGCGGTCGATGTGACGCCGGATTTCGTGGGCTTCGAGTGCCCCGACAAGTTCGTGGTCGGCTATGGCATGGACATAGCTCACGCCTACCGCCAGCTTCCCTTCGTGGGCTATATCGAGCCCTGAGCTAGAACTGGTTGAGCAGGCGGTCGATATAATCGAGTTCGATTTTGGGGCGGCCGACTTCGGCGGCCCGGCGGCGCAACTCCTCAAGGATCTGGCGGGCTTTCTGGGCGTCGATGTGGTCAGGCACGGCGACGTCGCCGGTGCCGTCGGCGCCCTGGCCGGAGAGCGGACGGCCCATGGGGTCGCCGCCCGCCTGGCCGGCTCCCCCGGCGCCTGAGCGGGCAAGCTCGCTGGCGAGCGATTGCGCCGCCTGCTTCAGGCCGTCGAGCGCCTTGCCCTGCTGGCTCACGGCGCGGTCCGTGCGTCCGTCGGCGATTTCCTTCTCCGCGCTTTCCATCGCCTGTCCGGCCTGCCCGAAACCCTCCGGTGCGGGCGCGCCTTTCTCGCCCATCTCCCGGGCAATATCCTGCAATTCCTGCCGCAGGGCCTTCTGGGTCTGGCCGAGCGCGTTCATCTGGCGCGAGAGGGCGTCCGCCGCCGTCTTGCCGCTCGCGTCCGCCGGGGGGCCGCCCTGAAAGGTCCGGTCCATCAACTGCTGCTGCCCCTTGATCAGATCCCCGGTCCGGCCAAGGGCGTTCTGCATGGCGCTCTGCGCGGGGGACAACTGCCCCGGCGCGGGGGGCTGGAGATTTTCAAGGATATTGCGCAACTGGGCCATTAGCTGGCGGGCCTGCCCCTCGTCGCCGGAGGCAAGCGCGTCGGCGATTGCCTGCATCATCTGTTGAAGTTCGGCCTCGGTAATGGTCTGTGTGCCGGGCGAAGCGGTCTGGCCGTTCGTCTGCGGGGATTTTCCGCTGGCCTTTGCCGCCTCGAAATAGCGTTGCAGGGCGGCGCGCAGGCCCGCCATCAGCTCCTTGATCTCGGCGGGCGGCGCGCCCCTCTCGATGGCCTGCTTCAGCCGGTCCTGCGCCTCTTTCAGGGCCTGTTCGGCAAGCGAAAGGTCGCCATCCTCGATATGCAGGGCGGCCGACCAGAGCAGGTCATAGATGCCGTCAAGGTCCTCGTCGCGGTTGGCGAAGACCAGCCGCCAGACACCGGCGCGCAGGGCCAGATAGGCGGTTGTGTCCTGTATATAAAGTTCAGGGTCCTGCGGCGACCCGGCGTCCTTGGTCACGTCGTTCAGCGCGCGCGAGACGCTGAACCGGGCGGTCGGTTCCAGCACGAGGCGGCGGCGCTGCTCGATCACGGCCTGGGCGAGCGGCTTGTTGAACGGACGCTCCGGCAGCAGCAGCCGGACCGTCTGGCTGCGGCCTTCCTGCCCGGCGGCGTCCCGGGCGACCAGGGTGATGGTGACGGGAAGGCCCGCCCAGGGATGGGCGGCCAGATCGCGGACCGTCGTGCCTGTGAAGGTCTTGAGACCGGAGCCGGGCATGTCCAGCGGCGCTGCGGGCGGTTCGACGCGCGCGACGGGCTGGTGCAGGAGGCCGCGCATGGCCTCGCTGCCGGCTTCGGCGGCGGCCGCGATTTCCTTGAGGTTCGGCCCCCCGGGCTGGCCGGGCGTTTCGGCAAGCGCGATCTCGGCGCGGGCGTCGGCGACGCCATAATCGTCCGTCACCGTGTAGGCGAAGCGCAGCGCGCCGCTGGCCGTGCGCGACAGGGGTTTGGTGAAGGCGATTACGGGCGGCTTGTCGGGAATGGCGGCCACGTTCCATTGCGCGACCACGCGCCCGCCGGTGACGAGACGGATTTCCGATGTGCCGGTCACGGCATAGTCAAGGGCATAGTTCGCCTCGCCCTGCAATCTGAATTCACCGGGCGGGGTCACATCCGCGCGGCCCGGGCCGATGGCGTTGAGGTTGGGCATGGCGCGGGAGCCATCGACCCGGACCGACAGGACGCTGCGGACAGGAACGCGGATATGGCTGTCCGGATCGATGCCGGACAGATAGACCGGCGCCACGCCCGTATAGGCGGGCGGCGTCAGCCACGCCTCGATCCGCATCGGTTTCACATCGGCAAGACCGGGAAGCAGCGCCTCGCGCACGCGCTGCCAGCGCCCCTCCGGCGTGCCGAAGAGAGCGATGATCAAGATGAGCCCGAGAGCCGCGCGCAGGGCCCATGGGTCGCCTGCGGCAAGGCCGGGAGAGGGCCAGCCCGTGCGCAGCCGGGTGGCGAGGGTCTGGACCCTTTCCTGATGAGCCTTCCAGAGCGTGGCGGAACCTGTGCCCGCCGCCGGCATGTCCTCAAGCACCGAGAGCGGCTGGTGCGGCAGACGGCTGTCTTCCTCGATCCGGCGCAAGGCCTCGTCATGGCGGGGCCAGCGCACGTCCTTGAGCCCATGCCAGAGCAGAAAGAGGCCGCCGCCTGCCAGCGCGAACAGCAAGACCCAGTGCAGGGTGACCGGCAGCAGGCCGATCAGGCCGAACAGGGCGAAGATGGTGAAAACGCAGACAAGCGCCAGCGCGGGCCAGAGCGCGGGCCAGAGCCGTTCCCAGAACAGGGAGAGCTTGGCCACCAGCACCAGACGGCGGATACGCCGCTCCAGATGCCGCCGTATCCGGGCGGCGTCCATGACGGGCCGAGGCTCCTCGTCAGCACCTTGCAACCGCTCTTGTCCTTCAGGAAGGGGTGAGCCAGCCGGGAATTTTGTCGAGCGCGAGAATGTCGTCATAGCTGGGCCGCTCCCGGATCACGGCCCATTCATGCCCGTGGACCAGAACCTCCGGCACCAGCGGACGGGTATTGTAGCCCGACGCCTGCACCGCGCCATAGGCCCCGGCTGACATGATGGCGATCAGATCACCGCTGTGCAGCGGCGGCAGGGGCCGGTCCTTCGCCAGATAATCCCCGGTTTCGCACACGGGGCCGACCACGTCGTAGCGAAGCTCTCCGGACGCGGCGCCGGGTTCCGCCACCGGGAGGATATGGTGATAGGCCTCATAAAGCGTCGGCCGGATGAGGTCGTTCATGGCGGCATCGACGATGAGAAAGCGCCGGTCGTCGCCCTGCTTTTCATAGATCACGCTGGCGACGAGCACGCCCGCATTGCCAGCGATGAAGCGCCCGGGCTCAAGGCTCACCTCGCAATCGAGATGGCCGATGGCGCGCCGGACCATCGCGGCATATTCGTCGGGATGGGGCGGCACGTCATTGTCGCCGCGATAGGGGATGCCAAGGCCGCCGCCAAGATCGATGCGGGAGATGGCGTGGCCCTCCGCCCGGAGCCGCTCCACCATGGTGGCGACCCGGCGGAAAGCCTCCTCGAACGGGGCGAGGCTGGTCAGCTGGCTGCCGATATGGACATCGACGCCGACCGCCTGGATGCCGGGCAGGTCGCGGGCGAGTGCATAGACGGCGGGCGCGCGTTTCCAGGAAATGCCGAACTTGTTCTCGGCCTTGCCGGTCGCGATCTTGGCGTGGGTCAGCGCGTCCACATCCGGGTTGATGCGGAGCGCGACGGCGGCTTCAAGACCCCGTGCCGAGGCGAGCGCGGAGAGCAGTTCCAGTTCCGGTTCGGATTCGACGTTGAACTGGTGGATGCCGGCCTCAAGCGCGAAGGCGAGTTCATGCGCCTTCTTGCCGACGCCGGAAAAGACGATCCGTTCCGCCGGGATGCCCGCCGCCAGCGCCCGGCGCAACTCGCCTTCCGAGACCACGTCGGCCCCCGCGCCGAGGCGGGCGATGGTCGCGAGCACGGCGAGGTTCGAGTTCGATTTGACCGAGAAGAATATCTGCGCCTTCTGTCCCCGGAAAGCGCCGGCAAAGACCGTGTAATGGCGCTCCAGCGTGGCGCTCGAATAGCAGTAGAAGGGCGTGCCCACGCTGGCTGCGATCTCGGCCAGCGGCACGTCTTCGGCGTAGAGCGCGCCGTCCCTGTAGGTGAAGTGATGCATGGTCCGGCGTTACTCAGTTACTGTTGTTTTCGCGATTGATCTGGTTCGCGTTGACCGGCTTGCCGGAGAGCGGCTTGCTCAGATCGGGGACAAGATAATTGTCGTTCTTGAGCTGGTTCGGGTCGACCGTCGGCTGGGCGGGCGCCACGGGGGCCGGTGCTGCGGTGGTGGGCGGCGGCGCGACGAGGTCGCTCTTGCGGCCGCATCCGGCCAGAGCCAGGGACAGGGCAAGGGCGCCAGCCAGCAAGGGAAGCGAGCGGGAGAATCTGCTGGTCATGGCCGTCTTGCCTTTCGTCCGGTCGGAAGGGAACTGGATCATGCTCTAGCCAAGCCGTTTGCGCCACCAGGCACATTGGGCGCGGACATTGTCCGGCGCGGTGCCGCCGAAGCTGGTGCGGCTTTTGACCGAATTCTCGACCCCGAGGACGCCATAGACCTCGTCATTGATCCGGGGTTCGACCTCCTGCATTTCGGCAAGGCTGAGGCCGTCGAGATCGACGCCCTTCGCCTCGGCCCTGGCAACCAGCGCCCCGGTGACGTGATGCGCCTGCCGGAACGGCAGGCCGAGGCGGCGCACCAGCCAGTCGGCAAGGTCGGTCGCGGTGGCGAAGCCGCGCGAGGCGGCGGCGTGCATCGCGGCGTCATTGACGGCGAGGGTGCGGACCATGCCGGTCATGGCGGCAAGGCAGAGCGAGAGATTGTCGAGCGCGTCGAACGCCTGCTCCTTGTCCTCCTGCATGTCCTT
The DNA here is from genome assembly GCA_028283765.1 of Parvibaculaceae bacterium. Taxonomy (GTDB): domain Bacteria; phylum Pseudomonadota; class Alphaproteobacteria; order Parvibaculales; family Parvibaculaceae; genus JAATFR01. The sequence goes on from JAPWJY010000008.1 coordinate 40,123, forward strand.
GGAATAGGCGAGCGGCAGGCCCTTCATGACGATCAGCAGCGCGTTCAGGTCGCCGATGATGCGCCCGGTCTTGGCCCGCACCAGTTCGGCGGCGTCCGGGTTGCGTTTCTGCGGCATGATCGAGGAGCCGGTGGTGAAGCCGTCCGACAGGCGGATGAAATTGAAGCCGGGCGTCGACCAGATGACGATTTCCTCGGCGATGCGCGACAGGTGGGTGGCCGTGATGGCGCAGGCGCCCAGCGTTTCGAGCACGAAATCCCGGTCCGACACGCTGTCGAGCGAATTGCGGGTCGGGCCGTCGAAGCCGAGCGCGGACGCCGTCATCTCCCGGTCGATGGGAAAGGAGGTGCCGGCAAGGGCGGCAGCCCCCAGTGGACATTCGTTCAGGCGGCGGGCGGCGTCCTGAAAGCGGCCCCGGTCGCGCCCGGCCATTTCCACATAGGCGAGGCAATGATGCCCGAAGGTGACCGGCTGGGCGGTCTGGAGGTGGGTGAAGCCCGGCATGATGGTGGCGGCGTGGGCCTCGGCCTTGTCCAGCAGGGCAAGCTGGAAATAGGCAAGCTGCTCGTCCAGATGGGCGATGGCGTCACGGACATAGAGCTTGAAGTCGGTCGCGACCTGATCGTTGCGCGAACGGGCGGTGTGGAGCCTTCCCGCCGCCGCGCCGATCCGCTCGGCCAGCCTGGATTCCACGTTCATGTGGATGTCTTCGAGTTCGCGCGAGAAGCTGAACCGGCCTGCGTTAATATCGGCCAATATGGCGTCCAGCCCGGCCAGAATTTGATCGGCGTCCTCTTTTGCGATAATCCCCCGGGCGGCGAGCATGGCACAATGGGCCTTCGAGCCGCGGATGTCCTGAGCGTAGAGACGCTGGTCATAACCGATGGAGGCGTTGATTTCCTCCATGATGCGGTCGGGGCCTTCGCCGAAGCGTCCGCCCCACATCTTGTTGCTCATCGAGCTTCTCCGCTACTGGCGTCCTGCCGCCTGGATGACGGTTGAAGGCCACAGACGATCAAGGGATCACATGAAGACGAAGCTGTTCGCGAGCCTGGCCGTCGCCGCGCTCCTCGTCCTCGGGGCGGTATATCTGATCGCCGGGCCCGGGAGCAATGCCGACGATGCGGCGGGTGGGGCGGGGAAGACCTCCCAGCCCGTCTCGCAGGCGGACGAGGCGAAGGCGGCGGCTGTGGCCGCCAGCCTTAAAAGCTACGCGACCGGCGCCATGGCGAATTTCGTGCCCGAGGCCGCGCCGTCGCCCGTGCCGGAGGTCAGCTTCACCGATGCCGGGGGTGCAAACCATGATTTGGGCCTGTTCCGGGGCAAGCTCGTGGTGCTCAACCTCTGGGCCACCTGGTGTGCGCCCTGCCGCCATGAAATGCCGACGCTGGACCAGCTTGAGGGCGAGATCGGCGGCGACCGGGTCGCGGTGGTGGCGCTGAGCGTCGACCAGACCGGGCTCGACGAGGTGAAGAAATTCTTCGCCGGGATAAAGGTCAGCCATCTGGCCATCTATAATGACCCGACGGCGGCGGCCGGGCTGAAGTTCAAGGCGATCGGCCTGCCGACGACCCTGCTCATCTCACCCGGCGGGCTGGTGCTTGGCCGCTTCGTGGGACCTGCCGAATGGAATGCCCCTGAAGCGAAGGCCCTTATCGACGCCGCCGCGAAGGCCTATGCCGCCGGCTGACCGGATCGCCTTTCCAGACATGATCGCAGCCCGTTCCGCCCAGGCGGAACGGGCTTTTTGCTGCGTCTGACGAGGGCGCCCGGGGCAGGAGAAACTGCACATCTCCACGGAACCGAATTCTGCGATGGCCGTTCTTTCCATAACGGACGCCGGAGCACGCGCCATGGGCTTTGGTGAATCCGCTTGAAGCTTGATGAGCAACAGGAGCGGACGATGAAGAAATTGAACGCAGCTACGGCTTTGGTTCTCGTTTTTGCGGCCCTGAGTGTTGCCGCCTGCAGCACCACGGAAGGTTTCGGCCAGGACGTGAAGGATACGGGCCAGAGCATCAAGAACACGGCACAGGACGCCAAATAGATAACCAGAAGAGGAGGGCCAGATCATGTTGTATTGGGCCGCTGTATTTTTTGTCATTGCACTGATAGCCGGTTTTCTCGGATTTGGCGGAATCGCTTCCGCCACGGCAGGGATCGCACAGATCCTGTTCTTCGTTTTTATCGTGCTGTTCGTGTTGAGCCTGATTTTCGGCGGGTTACGGGGTCGTCGTCCCCCGCTCTAGAAATCCTCGCTGTGGCAAGGAGAAGTTCACGGACTTTTCCTTCCACACTCAACCTCAAGGGAGTCGATTCATGAACTGGGATCAGGTCGCAGGCAACTGGAAGCAGATTTCCGGTGAGATACGCGCCAGGTGGGGCAAGCTCACGGATAGCGATGTCGAGATCATCCGCGGCAATCGGGAGAAGCTTGAAGGCGTCTTGCAGGAGCGTTACGGCACCGGCAGGGAAAAGGTCAAAAGCGATGTCGATGAATGGGTGAAGACCCTGAAGTAAGCCATCGGAAGGGAGCGGGATGCTCTCGTCCAACCCCGTCGCCAGCCGGACCTGGGTTCGCTGGCGAGGGTGCGGTGGCGCGGTATCCGCGTCGAATCTGGCGGGTTCCGTGAGGATGCCGCTTGCCGCCGCACCTGATTCTGTTTTTTTACAGAATTGTCGACGCCTTATCCCCGTCAGAACGGGGAATTATCCATTATTCACAGATTAAATTTTTGTAACGACCCAATGTGGCCAGAATAAGGTCGAAAGATCTTCATTCAATGAACTTTGCCTGCGAGGCGAATAGTTCGAATTCAGCCCTTTTCATTCAGGTTCCATGCACCAAGTTGAAATGTATGGTGCTGGTATGCTGATGGTACAGGGACGGATATTTCCCTCTGGCATACGCTCTAACGGCATCGGCTGACACCTCGAAAACAGGAAAGGCTGAGCAATGACCAACGAACCCGCCAAGCAACAAAAATCCTCTGTCGACAGCGAACCGTTCGAAGTTCTGAGCGACGATGACTTCAGGAAAGAGATGATGGAAGCGCTGCCGCATTTGCGCGCTTTCGCCCGGTCGCTTGCAGGTAATCGTGATGCAGCGGACGATCTTGTACAGGATTGTCTTGTGAAGGCGTGGTCCGCGCGTGCCAGATTTCGCGGGGGCTCCAGTTTTCGCTCATGGTCCTTTGTGATTTTGCGCAACATTTTCCTCTCGGCGCGCCGGCGCGACAAGTTTGTCGGCGAATGGGACGAGGATGAGATGGCGCGGCGCCTGTGGGTGCCTGCCGCTCAGGAATCCCAGCTCGATCTCGCCGATCTCCAGCGCGCCCTCATGGAATTGCCCCAGGCGCAGCGCGAAGCCATTGTGCTCGCCGGTGCGGCGGGTCTCCCCTACGAAGAAGTTGCCGAGATTTGCGGATGCGCCGTCGGCACCGTGAAAAGCCGTGTGGCGCGCGCGCGCGTCGCCCTGTTGCGGATGATCGAGAACGGCGAAGGCCAGAAGCGCAGCGAAAGCAAGGTACCGGCCATTGAGGTAATGGATTTTCTCTGGGCCCAGGTAACCGGCGAACTGGCCAGGAGCCGTGAAACCCGGCTTGTGTTGTGACGAGAGTGCAAGGCCCGGGAAACACATAAAATTTTATGTGTTTCCCGAAATCAGAATTTGCCCGTATGGATTGGAACCTTGATATAAGCCGAGCATTGGCGACAAGAGTGCGCAATGTCACGGACATGATGCCGTCGTCTTCTTGGACTGCTTTTGCAGTTCATGATGGGAAACAGGTGGACGTCTTGAGACAGGGACATAAAGGGCCAAAGTCCGTGGTCCAGAAGCCGGGTACTGCCGGGCCTCCGGCTCTGCAGCCCGATGTGAAGCGAGGCATGGTTTTCGAGGCCGCACCGGAGAGTGCCGGAAAGGTCGGAAGCTGGGTTTCCGGCGATCCCGAACAGGCTCAGGCCAGTGCGGCTACGGACCCGGTTCAGGAAGGCGTGACGGAGCTTTATAACGCCGTTCTCAAGGAGCCTCTCCCCGATCGCCTGACCGATACGATCGAAAATCTCGGCGACGAGGATGAAGAACCCCGGTCCTGATTTACGTTGCAGGGGCGCCTTGCGCCCACCCTTTTGCTCATGGACGCCACGGCCCTCATTGGCGAGGGCGCGCGCGGGTGCTATATCCCCGGCCCATGAGTGACAAAAACCCTACCGATCTCGCCCATATCCGCAATTTCTCGATCATCGCCCACATCGATCACGGGAAATCGACGCTTGCCGACCGGCTGATCCAGCTTTGCGGGGGCCTGACCCAGCGCGAGATGAAGGAGCAGGTGCTCGATTCCATGGATATCGAGCGCGAGCGCGGCATCACCATCAAGGCGCAGACGGTCAGGCTCGACTACACCTACAAGAATGGGGAGCTTTATGAGCTGAACCTGATCGACACCCCCGGCCACGTCGACTTCGCCTATGAGGTCAACCGCTCGCTGGCCGCCTGTGAAGGCTCGCTGCTGGTGGTCGACGCGAGCCAGGGCGTGGAAGCCCAGACGCTGGCGAATGTCTATCAGGCCATCGAGGTCAATCACGAGATTATCCCCGTCCTCAACAAGATCGACCTGCCCGCCGCCGAGCCTGAGCGCGTGCGCGAACAGATCGAGGAGGTGATCGGGCTCGACACCTCCAACGCGGTTGAAATTTCCGCCAAGACCGGCCTTGGCATCGAGGCGGTGCTGGAAGCGATCGTCGAACGCCTGCCCTCGCCCAAAGGCGATGCCACAGCCCCCCTCAAGGCCATGCTGGTCGATAGCTGGTATGACAGCTATCTCGGCGTGGTCGTGCTGGTGCGGGTGATCGACGGCGAGATGCGCAAGGGCCAGCGGATCAAGATGATGGCCTCCGGCGGCGCTTACACGCTTGATCAGGTGGGCATTTTCCGGCCGAAGAAGGAAAATGTCGCGGCGCTGGGGCCGGGAGAAATCGGTTTCTTCACGGCCTCGATCAAGGAAGTGGCTGACACCCGCGTCGGCGATACGGTGACGGAGGAGCGACGCCCCTGCGCGGCCGCGCTGCCGGGCTTCAGGCCCGCCCAGCCCGTGGTGTTCTGCGGTCTCTTCCCGGTCGATGCCTCGGAATTCGAGGATCTGCGCGACGCCATCGGCAAGCTCCGGCTCAATGACGCGAGCTTCGAGTTCGAGATGGAAACCTCCGCGGCGCTCGGTTTCGGCTTCCGTTGCGGTTTCCTCGGCCTGCTGCATCTGGAAATCGTGCGCGAGCGGATCGAGCGCGAATTCAATATCGACCTCATCACCACCGCGCCCTCGGTCGTCTATCACCTCTATATGACCAACGGCGACATGATCGAGATGCACAATCCCGCCGACATGCCCGATGTGGTCAAGATCGACCATATCGAGGAGCCGTGGATCCGGGCCACCATTCTGGTGCCGGATGAGTATCTGGGCTCGATCCTGAAGCTGTGCGAGGACCGGCGCGGGCGGCAGGTGGAACTCACCTATGCCGGTTCACGCGCCATGCTGGTCTACCGGCTGCCGCTCAACGAGGTGGTGTTCGACTTCTACGACCGGCTCAAGTCGGTTTCGCGCGGCTATGCCAGCTTCGACTATCACATCGAGGGCTATGAAACCGGCGATCTGGTGCGCATGTCGGTGCTGGTGAACGAGGAGCCGGTGGACGCGCTCTCCATGGTGGTGCACCGGGCGCGCGCCGAGCAGCGGGGCCGGGCCATGTGCGAGAAGCTGAAGGAACTGATCCCCCAGCATCTGTTCAAGATTCCGATCCAGGCGGCCATCGGTGGCAAGGTGATCGCGCGCGAGACGATTTCGGCGCTGCGCAAGGACGTGACCGCCAAATGCTATGGCGGCGACATCACCCGCAAGCGCAAGCTTCTGGACAAGCAGAAGGAGGGCAAGAAGAAGATGCGCCAGTTCGGCCGCGTCGACATTCCGCAGGACGCCTTCATCGCCGCCCTCAAGATGGACGAAAACTGAGCGGAGTTCGCTTTTTGGTGTTCCGGCCGGGTATCCCGTCAGCCGAACATGCGCCGCGGCTTCTTGCGGCGAAAGCCGGTGAGCAGCAGCAAAAGCACGCCGGGCAGGCCCGCCACGATCCAGGCGGGGAAGGCGAGGAACGGCTCCACGGCCTCGCTCCAGGCCGGTGCCGAAAGCCTGTCGCGGATCAGCGTCTGGGTGAAGGTGAACGAATCGGGCAGGAAGCGCTGCCAGAGCGCGCCCAGCGACGAGGGCACATCGCCCCCCTGGGCAAAGCCCGTATAGACGTCAAATCCAAGCGCAGCGATGCCTGAGAGAAGGAGCAGCCAGCCGATGACTCGCAAAACAGTCATTCAAAATCCCTGGATTCTGGCCCCCCGCCATCCCGCAAGGGGATCATAGCCGCTCATTTTGCCGTTGATACACCGCAATTTTGCAGAAAATGGACAAAAGCGCCCGCCTCTTGCTTCCAATGTGTCATTCATATCGGAAAAAGGGGCATATCGGAAAAAGGGGCGGCCTGCCCGCCGGATGCCGGTTGATTAAGAGCGGCGCTCTTGTATAGTCCGGCGCTTCTGGAAACCGGCCCGCCCAACAGCCCCGGCTTTCCTGTGGAGGGGTGGCCGAGTGGTTGAAGGCGCACGCCTGGAAAGTGTGTATACGGGTAACCGTATCGTGAGTTCGAATCTCATCCCCTCCGCCATCCCGGCTAATTTCTCACCAGTTTGCGAACCGATAGACCGCCGATAGCCGCACAATGAAAGCTGAAGTCCTGCGCAGGCGGCTCTCATAGATTTGAGACTGAGGCCGAAGCGGTCATTTCCTCACGCAGCGCGGCCCAGGACAACAGAGCATCGAGCGCCGGGCACAATGCCTGCCCCCATTCCGTTAGACAGTATTCGACCTTGGGCGGCACCTGATGGTGAACTATGCGGCTCACGATGCCGTCGCCTTCCATCTGGCGAAGCTGCTGGATCAGCATCTTTTGCGATACGGCCGGGATTGCTCGCTCAAGGTCCGAGAACCGCATGACGTTGCCGCCGAACAGGTGGAACAGGATTATCAGCTTCCACCTGCCTTCTAGAAGCTTCAGCACGTTCTCGACGCCTTCGGCCGCCGTCTCGCGCGTATGCTCGACGGGCTTACTTTTAGGTGAGTTCCTTACTTTTTCGTCTGTTCTTGTCATTTGGGCAAACTAGGACGATCTACGCGGGGAAACAACACATCAGGAGAATGCCATGTCGATTATCCTTCCAAGGGCGATCGTGGCCTATTTCGCCGCAGATCAGAACGATGGCGATGCCGTCGCCCTTTGCTTTACCGAAAACGCCATCGTCATAGACGAGCGGCAGACCCATGCGGGCCGCGATGCCATCCGCCGATGGAAGGCCGAAACGACCACGAAATTCAGCTACACCGTCGATCCCTTTGCGGTCAGCGAGGAAGGCGGTCAAACCGTGGTGACAGGCCACGTCGCGGGGGACTTCCCCAGTAGCCCGGTCGATCTGCGCTATGCGTTCGTTTTGGAAGGCGACCAGATCGCCCGGCTTGAGATCACCCTATGAGCTTCGATCTGGGCTTGAACGGCGCGCGCGCCCTGGTGACGGGCGGAACGAAGGGCATCGGCGCTGCCGTAGTCGATGTGCTGCGCACGGCCGGCGCTCGTGTGGTGACGACCGCGCGCAACGTGCCGACCAGTTCAGCGGGTGATGTTCGCTACATCGCGGCCGACATTACGACCGCCGAAGGCTGTGCCACGGTGGCCTCTGGCGTGCTCGATCTTCTCGGCGGCGTGGATGTTGTCGTGCATGTGGTGGGCGGTTCATCCGCGCCCGGTGGCGGGTTTGCCGCCCTCGACGATGCGGGATGGTTCAAGGAACTGAGCTACAATCTCATGCCGGCCGTCCGCCTCGACCGCGCGCTGTTGCCCGCCATGATCGCGCAGGGTGCGGGCGTGATCGTGCATGTCACCTCGATCCAGAACCGCTTGCCACTGCCGGAATCCACGACCGCTTACGCAGCGGCGAAGGCCGCTCTTTCGACCTATAGCAAGAGCTTGTCGAAGGAGGTCACACCGAAGGGCGTTCGCGTGGTGCGGGTTTCTCCCGGCTGGGTGGAGACTGAGGCGGCGGTTGCATTGGCCGGGCGCTTGGCCGCGCAGGCGGGCACGGACTACGAGGGCGGCAAACGGATTATCATGGATTCCCTGGGCGGCATCCCGCTTGGCCGACCCGCCAAGCCGGCAGAGGTTGCCAATCTTGTTGCCTTCGTGGTTTCCCCGCGCGCCGGGGCGGTGACAGGCACTGAGTTCGTGATAGACGGCGGCACGGTCCCGACCGCCTGACGGGATATTGCCGAATCTATTCCCATGAAATTCCGCCAACTGTCACGCGTCATTCAGGAGGGCAATAGCGTAGGCGTAGTTCTCCGTTTCATCGGCTTTGGCCCGCCATATCAAAGATAATAAGATGTACCGTTGACACCGGCTGCTATTGGTTAGTCGGGATTTATCTCCATGCTTTCGGAATGAACTCTCTGAAGCCCAGCCGTACTCCGTTTATCTTATCCCCGCATCCTGTGCACGTCGCAGGACCGGCCCGAAGGATGATCTCCTCCGGGCCGGTTGTATTTACGCCGCATCCACCAGAACGATCTCGCTGTCCTCGATGGCGGTGATGCGGACGGTGTCGACATTGGTGATGGCGACGCCGTCGCGGGCGTTGGCGCGGACGCCGCCGATTTCCACCGCGCCGAAGGCGGGGACGAGGTAGCCCTTGCGGGTGGCGCCCAGCGGATATTCCACTGTTTCGCCCGCCTTCAGCGCCACGCCGACGACGCGGGCGTCGGTGCGGATGGGGAGGGCGTCGTTGTCGTTCTCGTAGCCGGAGGCGAGCGTCACGAAACGGCCGCCGCGATCGGCTTTCGGGAAGGGCCTGGTGCCCCATGAGGGCTTTTCGCCGCCGCGGGTCGGGATGATCCAGATCTGGAAGATCTTCGTCGCCACGTCCTCGCGGTTATATTCCGAATGTGCGATGCCGGTGCCCGCGGACATCACCTGCACGTCGCCCGCCACGGTGCGGCCCTTGTTGCCGAGATTGTCCTCGTGCGTGATCGCACCCTCGCGGACATAGGTGATGATCTCCATGTCGCGGTGCGGGTGGGGCGGAAAGCCGGTGCCGGGGGCGATGGTGTCGTCGTTCCAGACCCTGAGGTTGCCCCAGTGCATGCGGTCCGGATCATGATAGTTGGCGAAGCTGAAATGATGTTTGGCGTCGAGCCAGCCGTGGTTCTCGCCGCCGAGTTCAGCGAATGGACGCAGTTCGATCATGGCAAGTCTCCTGATGGTGTGAGCGGTCCGCACCGGTGCGGCCGCGTCGTTTCATGGAGTGGATATAGGCCTTGCCACGCTTTGATGGAGTGGGATAATTCCGTTGAAACTGTTCGAAAGAGTTGAACAATGACAAATCCCGGCACACCGACCCTCGAACAGCTTCACGTGTTCCTGGCGGTGGTTGATACCGGGAGCTTCGCGGCGCCGGGCGGCGGCTCAACCGCGCCGTTTCGGTCATCAGCTACGGCATCGCCAATCTGGAAGCGCAGCTCGGCCTTGCCCTGTTCGAGCGCAAGGGCACGCGCAAGCCGGAACTCACGGCCGCCGGGCGCGCGGTGCTGTCGGAGGCGCGCGCGGTCAATCAGGGAATAGACAGCCTGCGCGCCAAGGTGAAGGGGCTGCTCGACGGGCTGGAGGCGGAGGTGGACATCGCCGTCGATGTGATGCTGCCTGCCAACAGGCTGGGCAGGGTGCTCAGGGCCTTTGCCGAAGCCTATCCCACGGTGTCGCTGCGCCTCCATGTCGAGGCGCTGGGCGCGATCACCGCGATGGTGCTGGAGCGCAAGGCGGTGATCGGCATTTCCGGGCCGCTGGCCTCGGGCGTCGGCGGGGTCGAGTGCATCGCGGCGGGTTCGGTGCTGATGGTGCCGGTGGCCGCGCCCGATCACCCGCTCGGCCGGATGGAGCGGATCGCTCCCGGCGAGGCGCGCAACCATATCCAGCTCGTGCTGACCGACCGCTCGCAATTCACCGAGGGGCAGGATTATTCGGTGCTGAGCCCGCGCACCTGGCGGCTCGCCGATCTGGGCGCCAAACATGCGATGCTGCGCGAGGGGATCGGCTGGGGCAACATGCCCCTGCCGCTGGTGCAGCCCGATCTGGTGGACGGGACGCTGCTCCGGCTCGCCATGCCGGACCATCCGGGCGGTACCTACCGGTTCGGGGGCATCTGGCGGCGAGATACGCCGCCGGGGCCGGCCGCCTCATGGCTGCTCGACCAGTTCGTGGCGCTCGGCGCGGGCGATGTGGCGGAAGAGGGAATGGGGGACATATGAGCAAGAAGGGCGGCATGAGCGCCGAGCGGCTGGCGGCTTTCACCGACGGCGTGCTGGCGATCGCCATCACGATCATGGTGCTGGAATTGCGGGTGCCCGAGAACGGCAGCTTCGAGGCGCTGCGGGCGAGCGTGCCGGTCCTGCTCGCCTATGTGCTGTCGTTCATCAACGTCGGTCTCTACTGGAACAATCATCATCACATGCTGCACGCGACCGAGCGGATCGACGGGCGGGTGCTTTGGGCCAACATGTTCCTGCTGTTCTGGCTGTCGCTGGTGCCGTTCGTGATCCGATGGCTGAACGCCGGGGATTTCGCGGCCGCGCCGGTCGCCGCCTACGGCGTGGTGCTGGGCATGGCGGCTGTCGGCTATGAACTGACCGAGCGCGCGATCATCGCCTGCAACGGAAAGGACTCCGCCGTCGCCCGCGCCGTCAGTGCCGACCGCAACCTCAAGGGCAAGATCAGCCTGCTGCTTTATGCGCTGGCGGTTCCGCTCGCCTTTGTCACGCGGGAACTGGCATTGCTGTTCTATATCGCCGTCATCCTGCTCTGGCTGGTGCCGGACAGGCGGATCGAGAAGGTCTTGCGCGACTGAAATCCGGTCTGTCTCATTTGGCCGGTTCGGCTGCGGAGGGGTGCAACGCGCAGGCGATCGTGCCGCCCAAGATCAACAGCCCGGCCAGCACCAGCGGCGCGGAAAGACCGCTCCGCATGACCAGGAAGGCGCCGAGCGCCGCCCCGGCGCATATGGCGGCGACGCTGCCGATACGCCGGGCCCAGTTGGGGTTGCTGCCGCCCGCCAGGCTTGAATCGGCGGCGAGTCCGGTCAGGGTGAGCGTCAGCACGGTCGTCGTGAGATCGGGAATCTTGAGCTGGCGTATGGTCGCGTTGCGGAAGCCCATGGTGATGGCGGTGAACGCGATGATGGCGAAAAGCTCCGGCTGTGGCGTCTGCGTGGCGATGTCGAAGCTGGCCGCGGCCCCGGCGGCGATCCACAGAAGAACCGCCTCGATCAGGGCCGCCGTGATCAGCCAGCGCCGCAGCGGCCGGCCGGTGTGGGCGCGTCCTGTCCATCCGGCGATGAGCGCGCCTGCCAGAAAGGCCGCGATCGCCACCAGATAGGGCGCGACGTGAAATCCCGGCGTGCCGACGGCGGCGAAGCCGAGAAACACGATGTTGCCGGTCATGTTGGCGGTGAACACCTTGCCAAGGCCGAGCACGCTGATGGCGTCGACAAGGCCGGTGGTTACCGACAGCAGCAAAAGCAGCCAGGGAAGCGGGGAAGAGGAAGGTTGGGCGGCCATGGCGGGCTCCTTTCTTTTCTTTGTCTAGAAACGGAAATTGGCTTCAAGGCCGAGCATGCCGATGGTGCGCGCCGTACCGGTTTCGCGGATGAAGCCGCCGGGCGCGAAGGCGGATACTGAAGTGGAAAGATCCAGTTCCGGGGTCGCCTGCCAGTCGAGCGTCAACTCGATCTCCTTGCCGATGAAGCGGCTGGAGGCATTGCCGGGGCTGCGTACGAGGTTGCCCGGCACATCATAGATGCCGTCGGCGCGCGCGTAACGCCAATAGAGCATCCCGCCGATCCCGGCCGTGAAATCGTTGCCGAGATCGAGTGCGACATGGGGATTGAGGCTGATGATGTTGTAGGGGCCGACGGGCGAAAGTTCGCCGAAATATTTGCCCTTGGGAAAGAGCGCGTTGAAGGTGCCGAGCCTGTCATCATGCGCGTTGGTGTCGCCGCTCACGATGTTGAAGCGCAGGGTGGCGTCGGGGAACAATGGCGCATCGGGAAAGCGCTGGCCGACTTCGGTGCCAAGGGTCCAGGCGAAGATCGGTCCGCCGTCGAACTGGCCGGTCTGAACCACGCCCTCTATGTTCCAGTGCCGGTTGTCGATGTCGCCGAAGCTGCGCAGGCCGAAGCTGTGGCGCTGCTCGCGTCCCGTGCGCGTGCCATAGGTGGCGTCCCGGTTCCGGTAGCCCAGATAATAGATGTCGAGCCCGATGCCCGGCCATAGGTCCGGCAGGGTGGCGTAAGCGCCCCACAGGGCCTTTTCCCGGGATTGTTCGTCGTCGAACGAGTTCATGCCGGGCTGCACCGGCCGGACGCTGAACAGGCTGATTTCGGCGATGCCCGTCTTCACGATCATGCGCTCGCCGTCGAAGGCCAGCGGCACATTGGGGCCGTAGCGGGTGCCCACCAGCCGCTCGGTGCCGAGCGAGAGCATCTGCCGGCCGGCGCGGAGGGAAACGCTGTCGCCGCCGAGCGGCAGCGTCGCCTCGGCGAAACCCTGAAGCAGATCGACGCGGGTCTCATCGACCGGTCCGGCGGCGGGGGAGACGCCCTCCGCATAGGCAATGATCGGCTGGACGAAGGCGCGGACATTGCCGGCGTGGAGATCGGCATAGGGCATGGCTCTCAGCCACAGATAGCTGTCGTCCGGCGCGGGGGCGCCGCCCCACAGATTGTTGCGATAATCCTCGTTCCGCAGCCGCACCTCGGTGCCCGTGGTCAGATAGATGTCATCGCCGAGCGGGATATATTTGAGCGCATCGGTCCAGCGGCCGGTGCGTGCGGCGGGATCGGCCAGCACCGACCAGTCCTCGTCATAGCGGGTGATGGTGAGCGCCGGCGCCTGCGGGGCAGCCGTCTGGGCCCGCGCCATGACGGGCACGCCCGCCATGGCGAGCCCCAGTGCGGCGGCCATTCGCCATTTACGCATCCGGAGAGTTCCGCCTGATGTGATCAATCAGCGCGACTGCGACGAATCCGCCGATCAGGCCGATATGCTCGAAGAAAGCATTGGTGGCCATGAATCGTGTTTCCCCCTCCATCGTCCAGAACGCATTGGCGGTGATCGCGGCGAGCAGCGTGAACACCCCGAGCATCCCCGCCCCCAGCCATAGAAAACGCCCCCACAGGATGAGTATCGGACCTGCGAACTCGACCGCGATGGTGAGCGCCGCCCAGAAGGCGGGCGGGTGCATCCCGAAATGCGCCTGTTCGGCGACCGCGCCCGGCCAGCCGGCCAGCTTGACGACGCCGCCCAGCAGATAGGCGCTGACCAGCGCGAGGCGCGCCAGAAGCCACGTCCACCGCCATTCGAGCACTGTCGCGACGAAGCGGGGAGCGGGGTAGCCGGATGATCTCATGGCTATTTCCCCTTGGCCGCATGGATTTCGGCGATATAGCCGCCGGGAAAGCGGACGATGGCCGCGGTCCGGTCGCCCGCGTCATAGGGGGGAACCAGTGTTTCGACACCGGCGGCCGTGGCTTTCGCGAGGGTGGCGGAAAGGTCCGGCACCTCATAGCCGGTCATGTCGCGGCCATAGGGCCAGGGGATCTGGCCGTTCGAGACGAGCACGGCCATCTTGCCGAAACCGCTCTCGATGCGGACGCGGCGGATCTTCTTGTCCGGCTGTCCGGCCTCCGCGCCGGGGGCGGCGCGCTCGTCGGAAACGATCCGGCCCTGCGAAAAGCGCACCCAGTGCTTGATGAAGGCGTCGGCGGCGTCCGCCGTCAGGTAGATGCGGTTTTCCGGCACGCTCGCCAGCGGCGTGTAGCCGGGCTTCATGGTGTGCCAGTAGAGCTGCATGTTCACGCCGCCCGGCCACTGGATCACCACGTCGCGGCCGATCGGATCGGGAAAGGTCTCGATCAGCCGGGTCGCGCCGTTCTTCACCGCCGACGCGGTCGCGGCATCGAGGTCGGTGACGAGATAGCCGGTGCGCTCGGCCCCGAAGGGATAGGGAACCGGAGTTTTGAAGCCGAAGACCGAAACGGTGCCCGCCGGGGTCAGGGCAAGCTGGGATTTCGTCTGGCTCGGCGTCGGCGTGACCTGGAACACGCCCTGCTTGCTGGCCGTGCCGCCAAAGGTCGCGACGAAGCTCGACACGAAGTTGTCGAACTGGTCTTCCGGCACATAGACGTGGGTGGTGTCATATTGGGGGCCGACCGCATAGCTGGCGGCGCTGGCGATTGCCGGGCCGGTAGCGGCCGGTGCGGCGGCAAGGAATGCCGCAAGGAGGATGAGCACGCGCTTCATGTGAGTTCACCTTTCGGTTCCGGTCTTCTTTCGTGTCGATGTTCAGACGGCCCAGCAGCCGCAGCCGAGCGCGCCCCAGAAGGTCTGGACGTCGGCGGCGGGAACATTGGCCCCCAGCGCTGCAGCATGATCGTGGCCATGGACGGCGCAGCCGCTTGCGCAGCCACAGGCGGAAGCCAGTTTCGCGCGGGCTTCCGTCGTCTTGTAATAGCCGCCGAAGGTCGCGACCGGCGACCAGTCGGGCATCGGTCCGGGCAATTCGGGGGCAAGCGGGGCATAGTCGCCCTCGCCATGGACGATTTTACCGCCGAGCAGGGTCAGCACCGAGCGCAGATGGATGATCTCGTCCTCGGGGATGGAGAAATAATCCCCGGACAGAACGGCGAGGTCGGCAAGCTGTCCGGCCTTGATCTGTCCCTTTTTGCCCTGTTCGTTCGAGAACCAGGTGTTGGCCTCGGTCCAGAGACGCAGGGCTTCCTCGCGGTCGAGGCGGTTGGCGGAGGGATAGAGCCGCAGTCCCCCGACGGTCTTCGAGGTGACCAGCCATGAGAGCGACACCCAGGGATTGTAGCTTGCCACCCGCGTTGCATCGGTGCCGGCGCCGACGGGGATGCCGGCCGCCATCATCCTGCGGACCGGCGGGGTACGTTCGGCAGCTTTTGCGCCGTAACGCTCGACGAAATATTCGCCCTGATAGGCCATGCGGTGCTGCACGGCGATGCCGCCGCCCAGGGCCGCAATGCGGTCGATATTGCGCTCGCTGATGGTTTCGGCATGATCGAAGAACCAGTTGATGCCGGAAAGCGGCACATCGCGGTTGACCTTCTCGAACACGTCGAGCGCACGCCCGATCGTTTCGTCATAGGTCGCATGGAGACGCCACGGCCAGCGGTTTTCCGCAAGCAGGCGGACGACGGGTTCAAGGTCGCCTTCCATGTTCGGCGGCATGTCGGGCCGGGCAACCCGGAAATCCTCGAAGTCGGCGGCGGAATAAACCAGCATTTCGCCTGCGCCATTGTGCCGGTAGCTGTCGTCGCCGTCGCCGGGCGAAACCTGTTTGACCCAGGAGGCGAAGTCCGCCAGCTCCTCCTTCGGCTTCTGGGTGAAGAGATTGTAGCTGATGCGGAGCGTCAGTTGCCCGTCGGCATGGAGCTTCTCGATGATCTCGTAATCGTCGGGATAGTTCTGGAAGCCGCCGCCCGCGTCGATCACGCCGGTGACGCCGAGGCTGTTCATCTCGCGCATGAAATGGCGCGTGGAATTGATCTGGTATTCGGGGGGCAGCTTCGGCCCTCTGGCCAGCGTCGCATAAAGGATCGTCGCGTTCGGCTGCGCGAGGAGAAGGCCGGTCGGATTCCCCGCTGCGTCATGCACGATCTCGCCGCCCGGCGGGTTGGGCGTATCTTTGGTGTAGCCCACCACGCGCAGCGCGGCTGCATTGAGAAGCGCGCGGTCGTAGAGGTGCAGGATGAACACGGGCGTGTCGGGCGCGGCCGCATTCAGCTCCTCGATGGCCGGCAGGCGCTTTTCGGCGAACTGGTGCTCGGTGAAGCCGCCGACGACGCGCACCCATTGGGGAGCGGGCGTCCGCGCGGCCTGCTCCTTGAGCATGCGCATCGCCTCGGCGAGACTGGGCACGCCGTCCCAGCGCAATTCCATATTGTAGTTGAGGCCGCCACGGATGATGTGCATGTGGCTGTCGATCAGACCGGGGATAATCCTGCGGCCTTTCACATCAATGATATCGGCTTCCGGGGCCGCGGCGCGCGCCTCGGCCTGCGAACCCACGGCGAGGAATCTGCCGTCGCGGATCGCGATGGCCTCGGCCACCGGATTCTGCCGGTCAAGGGTCGTCACCCGGGCGTTGATGAGGATCAGGTCTCTCGTGGGCATGGCACTCTCCCTGGCATGGCGGGAAACGGGGATACGGGCATGGCGGGGTCAGGTGGCATCCTTCTCCCGGTTGTCCGGCAGCGCCCCCAGCACGTGCTCGGAGCATTCGGTCTGGATGAACGACACGACGTCGCGCCCGGAAAGGGCCCGTTTGACGATGGGCGGTATCTGCTCGCCGAGCAGGATGCCGAGGAGGCCGATCAGGGCGACCACCGGCGGCGCCGGTGAACGGACGCCCAGCAGGCTGTAGAGGATGCCGACCAGCAGGCCGGCGCCGAGCGAGAGGAGATAGACTTTCATGGGGTTGGTCTCCTGTGGCGCGGATGAGGCGGGAACGGGGCTCCGGCTATGGTCATCGCTCTGGCGGCTGGAGCCCCCCGTGACGGGAAGCCCGTCATTCTTTTGTCAGGAATGACTGCCTTCGGAGGCGCCGAACATGGCTTTGGCGTAATTGATGCCGATGCCATAGGCCCCGCCCCACTTTTTCGCGATGCCGGTGGTGAGGTCGTAGGTGGCGGTCCGCGCCCAGTCGCGCTGGAGTTCGAGAAGATATTGCAGCGAGGTCATGGGGCGCACCCCGGCCTGAATCATCCGCTCGACCGCACGCTCATGCGCTTCGGGCGAAATATCTCCGCAGGCGTCGGTAATGGCGTAGACCTCGAAACCCTGATCGAGCGCCGAGAGGGTCGGTCCGACGATGCATACGGAGGTCCACAGTCCGGCAAAGACGAGGCGGCTCTTTGCGATGCGGTTCACTTCCCTGATGACGGCAGCGTCTTCCCAGGTGTTCATCGAGGTGCGATCAAGGAGCGCCTGACCGGGGAAAGCCTCGGTCACTTCATCGAACATCGGGCCCGAGAAGCTTTTCTCGGCCACGGTCGTCAGGATGGCCGGCACCTTGAAGCCGGCCGCGGCCCGCGAGACGAGCCCGGCATTGACGCGAAGCAGCTCGGGGGCAATCGATTTGGTGGCGAAGGCCATCTGTGATTGGTAGTCGATGAGGATAAGGGCGTGATCGGATGGGGACAGCAGTGTCTTTCCAGGGGTCGGCGTTGCAGTGATGCTCATGGTCAGGCTCCTGTGACAATTTTCTCCGGCACCGTCATGACCTGATGGTCGTCTGCCGTGAGATCATTTCTATCGGGTTCCGGGCTACACAAACACTCGTATAAGTTGCGCCTTGTTGTTCGATTAAGTTGAAATGCTGCTTGTCTATGACAGCAAGGGCAAGTCCGCTCTTTATACGGATCACCATTTTATGCGGACTGGATGCTGGCGGGGCCCTCCCGAAGCCTGAACGCCACGACATGCAAGCCCGTGTTTAACAGCCTGACGGGCGCCGGAGGAAAACCCGGGGGTGGATATATGAATGATATGTGTCCGCGTTCCTCGGCCATGGCCCGCCATTGCGAAATCCGTCCCGCTGAAATAAGAGGAGACAATATTCGCCGGTACGTTCCTCCCCGTGCCGATAACGAGACTTTCATTCAATGACATCGACACCAGACCAGACGACGAGAGGGGTGCTGCTCGCCTTTGCAGCCTTCGCCGTATTCTCCTTCAGCGACGCCAGCGTGAAGCTGATCGGGGGGAAGCTGCCGCCTTATGAATCGGCTTTCTTCGGTGCGGTGTTCGCTCTGGCCATCACGCCCTTTCTCCTCAACAGGGGGGATCGCTGGCGTGATATTTTCGTCACCGCCGACAGGCCGCTCTGGCTGGTGCGGTTTTTTGCCTATCCGGTGGGGGTGATCGGCAGCGTCACCGCCTTCACCTATCTGCCGATGGCGGAAGCCTTCATCCTCATTTTCCTGCAGCCGGCCTTTATCACCATCATGTCGGTCGTGTTCCTGAAGGAGAAGGTCGGCGTCCGGCGCTGGGGCGCGGTGGCCATCGGCTTCATCGGCGTTCTGGTCGTGCTGAGGCCCGGCTTTCGCGAGCTTTCCATCGGCCATCTGGGCGCGCTGTTCGCGGGCTTCAGCGGCTCTGTGTCGGTGGTGGCCTTCCGCGCCATCGGTGCGCGGGAAAAGCATGTCTCGCTGTTCGGGGCGGGCATCCTGGGCGCAATCGTGGTCTGCGGTCTGTTGACGGTGCCCGACTTTGTCGCGCCCGACGCCATCCAGTGGGCCGAGCTTGCGGGCTATGGCCTGCTGGCCGCCTTCGCCAATGTCCTGACGATCCATGCGGCCCGCCATGCCCCCGGCGCCTATATCGGCCCGACCCAGTACAGCCAGATGCTGTGGGCGATCCTGCTCGGCTATCTGCTCTTTGGGGATGGAGTGGATCTGCCCATGCTGGCGGGCATGGTTCTGATCGTGGGATCGGGCCTGCTGACGCTGGTGCGTGAAAAAGCCAGGGGCACGCCTCTGCCCCCGTCCGTCTCCGGCGAGCGGCAGGTGCCCGCCGTCCTGGCCCCGGAAGGGCAGCCCGGTCCCGCCTCATAAGACGCAAGGCGCAGCCGCGGCTTTCCTACCGGGGCCGTTCGCACAGCACCATGTAATTTACGGCCATGTCCGGCGTGAGCGACCAGCGGTCAAGGATCGGGTTGTAGCCCACCCCGGTCTGCTCGGCGATGTCGAGGCCCGCCGCCGCAATATCGGCGGCCAGTTCGGCGGGAGTCACGAATTTCGACCATTCATGGGTGCCCGCCGGGAGCCAGCGCAGCAGATATTCCGCGCCGACGATGGCGAGGGAATAGGCCTTGAGGGTGCGGTTGAGGGTGGCGACGAACATGAGACCGCCCGGCTTCACCATGCCGGCGCAGGCATTGATGAAGCCCGCGCGATCCGCCACATGCTCGATCACTTCCATATTGAGGATGATGTCGAATTGTTCTCCGGCTTCCGCCAGCGCCTCGGCCGTGGTGCAGCGATAGTCGATGGCGAGGCCCTGTTCTCCGGCATGGACCTGCGCGGTCGCGATATTGAGGTCGCCCGCATCCGCTCCGACCACGTGGGCGCCCATGCGGGCCATGGGCTCGCAGAGCAGGCCGCCGCCGCAGCCGATGTCGAGAATCCTCAGCCCCTCGAAAGGGCGGCGGACGGCGGGATCGAGGGCAAAATGGCGCACCACCCGTTCGCGGATATAGGCAAGCCGGGTCGGGTTGAACTTGTGGAGCGGGCGGAATTTCCCCGCCGGATCCCACCATTCGGCTGCCATGGCCGAGAATCGGGCGATTTCAGCCGGATCGACGGTATTGATCCTGGCGGCGGGGGTTTTCGTGTTCATGGTCCAAACTCCGGCTGCCACGCTGGGCTGACGTCGGGGACGCGCAGCCCCGGTTGCGGATGGCGCGGCAGGTGAGTATGTATGTCGCGCATTTTGGCGCAAGCGTCCGGTCAGGGAGACGGGGCTTGAAGAAAGCCAGCCTGCGGGTCTTTGCGGATTCTTCTCCTGACAATGTATAGGGCGTCTTTGGAGGTCAGGTCCAGCACAGGGGCCCTCCGGCGTGCGGTTCAAGGGGTTAAGGCACTATGGCCAGACTGGTCATGAAGTTTGGCGGCACGTCGGTGGCCGATATTGAGCGGATTCGCAATGTGGCCCGCCATGTGAAGCGGGAAATCGACGCGGGCCATCAGGTGGCGGTGGTCGTGTCGGCGATGTCTGGCACGACGAACCAGCTTGTCGCATGGACCCGGGAAACCGCGAAACTGCACGATGCGCGCGAATATGACACGATCGTCGCCACCGGCGAGCAGGTGACGGTCGGCCTTCTGGCGATCGCCTTGCAGGAAATGGGCGTCTCTGCCCGTTCATGGCTTGGCTGGCAGATCCCGATTCTGACGGACGGCGCCCACGGGGCCGCGCGTATCCAGGAAATCAACGGGGCCAGGCTGATCGAACGTCTCGAAGAGGGACAGGTTGCCGTGATCGCGGGCTTTCAGGGAATTGGCCCCGATCAGCGCATTACCACGCTTGGCCGGGGCGGTTCCGACACCAGTGCGGTGGCCATTGCGGCGGCCATCCAGGCGGACCGATGTGACATTTATACCGATGTCGATGGCGTTTATACAACAGACCCCCGGATCGTCGCCAAGGCGCGCAAGCTTGACAAGATAAGCTATGAGGAGATGCTGGAAATGGCCTCTCAGGGGGCCAAGGTGCTGCAAACCCGGTCCGTCGAACTGGCCATGGTGCATCGGGTGAGGCTTCAGGTGCGTTCCAGCTTTGACGCGCCTGATGCGCCTCATATTCTGGCGGGAGAAATACCGGGTACTCTGGTTTGTGACGAGGAAGAGATCGTGGAACAGCAGGTTGTGAGCGGCATCGCCTATTCCAGGGATGAGGCGAAAGTCACGCTCCTCAATGTGGCGGACCGGCCCGGTGTCGCAGCCCGGATATTCGGGCCGCTGGCCGACAGCTCCATCAATGTGGACATGATCATCCAGAATGTCTCCGATGACGGCAAATACACCCATATGACCTTTACCGTGCCGCAGGCGGAACTTGCCCGCGCCGAGGACGTTATCCGCAAGGCCAGGGATGAGATCGGCTATCAGGATATCGGCACCGATCTTAATGTAGTGAAAGTGTCGGTCATCGGCATCGGCATGCGCAGCCATTGCGGCGTGGCGGCGACCATGTTCCAGACCCTGGCTGAAAAAGGCATCAATATTCAGGCGATCACGACCTCCGAGATCAAGGTGAGCGTGCTGATCGCCGCTGAATATTCGGAACTCGCCGTGCGCGCGTTGCATACGGCTTATGGCATGGATGCCGAATAGGATTTGAGATGCGCCGCCCGATCTTTTCCAGCCGCCTGACTGACGACCGCGCCCTGCGGCCGTCCTGTCATGTGCGCCTCACCGGGAAGGATGCGGATTGATGGCGGGCTCCGTTGGTGGTCCCCGCGTTCTGCTTCGAAGGCTGCGCGAGGTCATGGCGGAGCCGGAAAGTGCGGAACGCCTCGACAAGATCACCGTTCTCATCGCCTCCAACATGGTGGCCGAGGTGTGCTCCATCTATTTGATGCGCCCCTCGCGCGAGCTGGAGCTGTTTGCGACCGAAGGCCTCAAGCCCTCATCGGTCCATCGCACGCGCCTGAAGGAGGGGGAAGGCCTGATCGGCGATATCGCCCTTCATGCCCGCCCGCTCAATCTGGCGGACGCGCAGGCGCACCCCGCCTTCGCCTACAGGCCGGAAACCGGCGAGGAAATCTATAAATCGCTGATGGGCGTGCCGATCCTGCGTTTCGGCCGCGTGGTTGGCGTGCTCGCGGTGCAGAACCGCACCAAGCGGAGCTACACCGAAGAAGAGGTGGAAGCGCTCCAGACGGTCGCCATGGTGCTGGCCGAGGTGGTCGCCTCCGCCGGCCTGATCGATCTGGCCGAAATGGAGGAACCCGATCTCCGGCGCGAACGGCCCTACCGGCTTGCAGGCACTTCCTTTGCCGAGGGGATCGCCCTTGGCCACGCTGTGCTGCATGAGCCGCGCGTGCATGTGACGACGCTGATCGCCGAGGATGCCGACTTCGAGATGAAGCGCCTTGAAATGGCGGTCTATGAATTGCGCGGCTCGATCGACGACATGCTGGAGACCGCCGATCTCTCCCATGCGGGCGAGCATCGCGAGGTGCTGCAAACCTACCGCATGTTCGCCAACGACCGGGGCTGGCTTCATCGCATGACGGAAGCCGTGCGCACCGGCCTTACGGCCGAGGCGGCCGTCGAGCGCGTACAGAACGACATGCGGGCGCGGATGCTGCGCCCGGCCGACCCCTATCTGCGCGAGCGGTTGCATGATTTCGACGATCTGGCGAACCGTCTGCTGCGTCAGCTGACGGGTGTCGGGCTGTCCTCCGCCAGCCAGGATCTGCCCAACGACGCCATCATCATCGCCCGCAACATGGGGCCGGCCGAACTGCTCGATTATGACAAGGAGCGTTTGCGCGGTCTTGTGCTGGAGGAAGGCGCGGCGAACGCCCATGTCTCGATCGTGGCGCGCGCGCTCGGCATTCCGACGGTCGGCCGGGCGGAAGGCATTCTCGATCATGTCGATCCCGGCGACGCGATCATCGTCGATGGCGATACCGGCGAACTCTATGTCCGCCCGAGCAACGACGTCATCGACGCCTATTCCGAGAAGGCGCGCTTCCGCGCCCGGCGTCAGGAGCAATACAAGGCGATCCGCCATGAGCCTGCGGTCACTCTGGATGGAAGTCTGGCCAATCTTTATGTGAATGCCGGGCTGGTGGTTGACCTGCCGCATGTCCATGAATCCGGCGCCGAAGGCATTGGCCTGTTCCGGACCGAACTCCAGTTCATGATCGCCTCCAAGCTGCCGTCGCTGCGCGATCAGGTGGAACTTTACTCCGCGGTTCTCGATGCGGCGGGCGACATGCCGGTTATCTTCCGCACCCTCGATATCGGCGGCGACAAGGTGCTGCCCTACATGGTGGTGCCGACGAAGGAGGAAAATCCGGCGCTGGGCTGGCGCGCGATCCGCATCGGCCTTGATCGTCCGGCCCTGTTGCGCCATCAGCTCAGGGCGCTGCTGACGGCCGGCGCGGGGCGCAAACTCCGGCTGATGTTCCCGATGATCGCCGAGGTCAGCGAATTCGTGAGCGCACGGGCCCTTGTCGACAAGGAAATGGCCCGGCTGGTCAAGTTCGGCAAGCCTGTGCCCACCCAGGTGCAGGTCGGCACCATGCTGGAGGTGCCCTCGCTCGTCTGGCAGTTCGAGGCGCTTTTGCCGATGGTGGATTTTGTCTCTGTCGGCTCGAACGATCTGTTGCAGTTCATGTTCGCGGCCGACCGGGGCAATCCCAGAGTCGCCGCCCGCTATGATTTCCTGTCCCCGGCGGTGCTCAGTTTCCTCAAGCATGTGGTGGAGGCGTGCGCCCGCCACGACACGCCCCTGACGCTTTGCGGGGAAATGGCGGGCCGTCCTCTTGAAGCGATGGCGCTCATGGGGATCGGGTTCCGAAGAGTTTCGATGTCAGCGGCTGCTATCGGACCGATCAAGATGATGATCCGTTCGCTCGATGCCGATGCGCTGGCGCGTTTCATCGAACCGCTGCTTACATCGCCCACGCGCAGCCTGCGGGAAGAATTGCGACATTTTGCTGAAATAAACGGTGTCATTTTCTGAACCATTTATGGTGGTCCAGTGACATATTTTCGGGTAAGCCGTGACAGTCTTGTTCCAGTGCAGGGGCGTGCGTTTTTTCCAGATCGCGTTCTTGTCCTCCATGAAAATTGCGCGGAATTTGTTAAACTTTTGAGCTTCCCGTGTTGCGATGAGGAAGAGTCATTTGTTAAGGTGCCCCGGGTTTGACCTGTCTCTGAACTGGCACAGGAAATAGGGGAAGTTGCCGCGCGATTATGACATGCGCAATTGTCATGATTCGACTGCGGAACATTGTCGGGGATTGCCAAGTCAATGGCGCAGAAGACAGGGTTGTCAAACATTCGCGTACGTTCAGCGGATGCGGCGAGTGTGGAAAGTTCGATTGAGCGGCCAAGGCTCGTCGCGACTCAAGATCTGGTGGGTTATATCCTTCGCGACACAAGGAAGCGTCGCCGGGAGACGGTTGCCGATATTGCCGCCATTCTCAGGATCAAGGCCGGTTTTCTGGAAGCCATTGAAGATTGCCGCTATGGCGATCTGCCGGGGGTGGCCTATGTGCGCGGGTTTGTGCGCCATTACGCCGATTATCTGGGGCTGGACGCCGATACCCTGATCGCCCGGCTTGAGCAGGAAGTGCGACTGTCGGTGGCTGACAGGGCTCCTGGCCTCATTCCCCCCGCCCTGAAGCGGGAATTGCCCCGGGGCGGCTTCATTCTGGCGGGGCTCGTAACCCTGGTCACGCTTTTCGGAAGCTGGCTGATTGCCCAGTCCGGCAACCGGCCGGTCGATCTGGCGGACAATAATGACATTGCGGCTCAGGTCGCAGCTCAGGCCACCGGCGCATCGAGCCTTCCTCATGTCCCCCGGTTTGTCTCCGGGCATCCTGATCTTGCGGGCGATGCGGCCTCGGCCTCTACCGCCAACATGGCTGTGGCCGCTTTTCCGGTCGCGCCGGTTGTGTCTCCCGTCACGGGGGAGGTCAAGCCCGCCTCTTTGCCGAACTCTGGCCTTGTGCCCGGGATGCCACATCTGAATGATGCCGCCTCTCCGGCTGTCACGGCCGATTTCGCCACGGCGGCTGAGGTCGAGGCTGCGGAAGCCGAGATCGACGCCATGCCCGTCACCATCCGGGCGACAAGGGACAATGCCTGGCTCCGGGTCGAGGACCCGCATGGCCGGGTGCTGGTCGAGCGGACCTTTGCCGCCGGTGAAAGCTATTCCGTGCCTGACCGGCCAGGCCTGATCATGGTTGCCCGCGATGGCGCCGCCTTTGAACTGCTGGTTCAGGGGCAGAGCGTCGGACTGGCGGGCCCCCGGGGCGTGGCGCTGACCGGGGAGCCCATCGACCCCCGGACCCTGCTGCGCACCGCCCGGAACTAGCCTTGTCCGTCTGGCCATGCCGGATCTGGGAAGCCCGGATTTGACATTTGGCTTCGGACACCCGATCTAGCTGACATGAGATGACGCCGCCCCGGGCTGCTGCTATGGTCTGGCGGTATTGAGCCTTTCATCAGGCGATACCATGATGAGATGAGGCCCTGCGGGCCATGGTCATGGCGCCTCGGGCCGAAGAGGCTGAAGGTTGACGACATGCATGCTGTGAGACCCTGGCGCGACATCGCGCGCCGCAGGAGCCGCCAGATTTTCGTCGGCAAGGTGCCGGTCGGCGGCGATGCCCCCATCGCCGTCCAGTCCATGACCAATACGCTGACCTCCGATGCGGCCGCTACCATCGAGCAGATTCGCGGGCTGGAAGAGGCGGGCGCCGACATCGTGCGGGTTTCGTGCCCCGATGTGGAATCGACCACGGCGCTCCGGGAGATCGTCAAGGCGGCCAGGGTGCCGATCGTCGCCGACATTCATTTCCATTATCGCCGGGCCATCGAGGCGGCGGAAGCCGGCGCGGCGTGCCTGCGCATCAATCCGGGCAACATCGGCTCGGCGGCCAAGGTGCGCGACGTGGTGCAGGCGGCCAAGGACCATGGCTGCTCCATGCGCATCGGCGTCAATGCGGGCTCGCTGGAGCGCCATCTGCTGGAACGGTTCGGCGAACCCTGCCCCGAGGCCATGGTCGAGAGCGCGCTCGAACATGCCCGTATCCTTCAGGATCATGATTTTCACGAATTCAAGATCAGCGTGAAGGCATCCGACGTCTTCCTCACGGTCGCCGCCTATCAGCAACTGGCGGAGGTCATCGATTGTCCGCTTCATCTGGGCATCACGGAAGCCGGCGGGCTGATGAGCGGCACGATCAAATCCTCCATCGGCCTTGGCATGCTGCTGTGGGGCGGCATCGGCGATACGATCCGGGTTTCGCTGTCGGCCGCGCCGGTTGAGGAGATCAAGGTCGGTTTCGACATTCTGAAGTCGCTCGGCCTGCGCCATCGCGGCGTCACCATTATTTCATGCCCTTCCTGCGCCCGGCAGGGCTTCGATGTGATCAACACCGTCAAGGTGCTGGAAGAGCGCCTTGCCCATATTTCGACGCCCATGTCGCTGTCGGTCATCGGCTGCGTGGTGAACGGCCCGGGCGAGGCCACCTATACGGATGTCGGCTTCACCGGTGGCGGGGCAGGCTCCGGCATGGTCTATCTGGCGGGACTGACGGACCACAAGATCAGGAACGAGGATATCGTCGATCACCTCGTCGGCCTCGTCGAGGAAAAGGCCGCCCAGATCGAGGCGGCCCGGGCGCAGGACGGACAGCTTGAGGACGAGGCCGTTCAGCCAAGGGCGCTGGCGGGTGAATAGCCGGGACCTCGTGCGGTCTTCGGCTTTCCCGTAATTCTCCATAGATTTTGATAATGATCCCTCAAGAAAAACTGCTGAACGTGCTGGGCCGCTTTGATGCGGTGTCGTCTGAAATGGAATCCGGCGTCACGCCTGAACGTTACGCGTCCATGGCGAAGGAATTGTCCGACCTCAGGCCCCGGGCCGAGGCGATCCGCCGGCTGATGAATGCGCTGGAGGCGCGGCGGGAAGCCGAAGCGCTGATGGCCGATCCCGAAATGAAGGCGATGGCCGAGGAGGAATTCTTCCGGCTGAACGATGAGCTTCCGGCGCTGGAGCGCGACGTGCAACTGATGCTGCTGCCGAGGGACGCAGCCGACGATCTCAATGTCATTCTCGAAATTCGCGCAGGCACCGGCGGCGATGAAGCTTCGTTGTTCGCGGGCGATCTGTTTCGCATGTATGAGCGCTACGCTTCCATTCAGGGCTGGAAGGTCGAGGTGTTGAGCATGTCGGAGGGCGAGGTTGGCGGTTTCAAGGAAATCATCGCGGAGGTAACCGGCAAGGGTGTTTTCGCCAAGCTGAAGTTCGAGAGCGGCGTGCATCGTGTGCAGCGCGTGCCCGCGACCGAAGGCGGCGGGCGCATCCATACCTCGGCGGCGACCGTCGCGGTTCTGCCGGAACCGGAAGAAGTCGATATCGAGATCAACGAAAAAGATCTGCGCATCGACGTCTATCGCGCGAGCGGCGCGGGCGGGCAGCATGTCAACAAAACCGAGAGCGCGGTGCGCATCACCCATCTGCCTACGGGCACGGTGGTGGCCCAGCAGGATGAGAAGTCGCAGCACAAGAACAAGGCGCGCGCCATGCAGCTTCTGCGCGCCCGCATCTATGAAAAAGAGCGTGAGCGTGTGGACAGTGAGCGTGCTGCCGACCGCAAGGGGCAGGTTGGTTCAGGCGATCGCTCGGAACGCATCCGCACCTATAATTTTCCCCAGGGGCGCGTCACCGATCACCGCATCAACCTTACGCTCTACAAGCTCGATCAGGTGATGGAAGGAACCGGACTGGAAGAGCTTCTGACCGCGCTTATCACCGAGGATCAGGCGATGAAGCTGGCGGCGCTTGAGGACGAGGCGTGAAGGGGCTCGACCATCCCTTTCTGACACGCGACCACGCCTTTCGCGTGCTGGCTCATGATTTCCGCGGCGCAGGTCTGGCTTCCCCCGAGCTCGATGCGCGCCTGCTGGTGATGGCGGCGGCGCGCTGTCGCGAAATCGATATGATCCGTGATCCCGGTATGCGGCTCGGGCCGGAGGTGGCCGCCGTGCTGGCGCACTATCGCGAACGGCGTCTGGCGCGCGAGCCTGTGTCGCGCATTCTCGGACGGCGCGAATTCTGGGGGCTGTCATTTTCCCTCTCCGGGGCGACGCTTGATCCGCGTCCGGACAGCGAGGTGCTGGTGGAGGCGGCGATTGCCGCGCTTGATGGCCGCGTCAATCCACGTGTGCTCGATCTTGGTACGGGCACCGGATGTCTGTTGCTGGCGGTTCTGTCGGATGTCACTGGCGCAACGGGTGTTGGCATAGATATTTCACCCGAAGCTGTTTCGCTGGCGCACGGCAATGCGCTGCAACTGGGACTTGAGCACAGGGCCGTATTTCATCAGGGCAACTGGACGGATGGGCTGGACGAAAGGTTTGATCTCGTCATTTCCAATCCGCCCTATATTCCACGCGCGGACATAGCGGGGCTTGAGCCGGAGGTGCGGACTTTCGATCCGCAAACGGCGCTGGACGGCGGGGTGGACGGGCTTGACGCCTACCGGCTTCTGGCGGGCGGTCTGGGACGGGTTTTGAACCGTGACGGTACAGGAATTATCGAACTGGGGGCCGGGCAGGCCGAAGCCGTCAGCGGGCTTTTTTCGGCGGCAGGGCTGGCGATAGAGCGCGTCGCCGACGATCTTGGCGGGGTGCCCAGAGCCCTGATCGTGACAAATTGATAAAAACAGCCAAAACAGTGAGTGCAAAAAATGTTTGGAAATCGCGCGGTTAGGGGCTAGGTTCTTTGGCAGGAATCGAGCCGCACTTCACTTAACGTCACTCAGGGCACTGGCCCGGTGGAAATTCTCGCTCCTTGTGCCTTCAGGCAGTAGCTCAAAAAAAGCTCAGGTAGGTGGGATAGGTGGTGGATCGTGCCTCAGGCATGCGCTGCGTACTTTTTTATGTGTGCAGACATCCCGGGCACTCTCCGGAGGCTCAAAATTCTGGGCATTCATGGGATGGAAGGTCGGTCAGTCCGATCTGAAGGGATAAGGCATTTCTTTTTTAGCGGAGATGCCCGGACGACTCGGCGAGTCGGGCCGGCGCTACAGAATAAATTTCATCTGCCTGCGTCATCGGTGCACGGCAAGAACGGTGAGTGAATGAGACCGATGCAACCAAATAGTGAGAAACAAGTGGACATGAGGCAGGGGCAAAACTCCAAGCGCTCCCGAGGTCGGGGACGCAAGCCACCGCAGAATAACGTCAACCGCACTTATGACAGTAACGGTCCTGATGTGAAAATTCGTGGTACCGCAGCCCATATTTGCGAAAAGTACCAGCAGCTCGCCCGTGATGCCGCGTCATCCAGCGATCGCGTCGCGGCGGAAAATTATTATCAGCACGCCGAACATTACTATCGTGTCCTCATGGCCTCCCAGGGCGTATCCGAAGGCGCGGCGCCGCGCCCGCAGCTCGGCTACCGCCCCGATGAGGACGAGGGAGACGAGGACGAGGCGCCGCAGCAGAACGGCAATGGGGCGCCCCAGTTTCAGCGTCCCGACCAGCGCGATCGCAACGATCAGCAGCGCAATGACCGTGGCAACCGCAACGACCAGCGTGGCGAGCAGCCCTACCATCAGCGTTCCGAGGCGCCGCAGCGCGAAGCACGGGAGCCGCGCGAACAGCGCGACTATCGTGGGGAATCGCGCGAGCAGCGGGACCTGAGGGAACAGCGCGAGCCGCGCGAGCATCAGCGGACCGACCAGCGCGCCGAGATGCCACGCAACCAGCCGGTGCAGCAGCAGCCCATCGAGGCTTCGGCTATGCCGCAGCCCTCGATTCCGGCGAATGCTTTCCCCGGCGTCACTGTCGGGGATACCGCGCCTGTGCGGACACCGCGTGAAGCGGAAGCCGGTCCGGCGGTGAACGACACAAGCGGGGAGGCGTCTGAACTGCGCCGCCGCGCTCCGCGCCGCCGCCGTCCCCGCTTTGAGGGCGGCCCTGAAGGCGAGGGCATATCCCCGGTTGACGCGCAGGATGCCGAGCCAAGACCTGAGCCAAGGCAGGCTTCTTTCGATGCCGTGGTTTCCGCACCGGAAGTCCCTGTCGTCGCGCCTGCCGCCGCTCCTGCTCCGGAAGACCATGCCGAGGCGGCTTCTGCGCCGGTGAAGGCGCCCCGCGCGCCTCGCACACCGCGTGCGGCTCGTCCTGCGCCCGAGAAAAGCGAAGTCTGAGACGGACCGGTGGATTTGAAGATTGCGCCGCCCCTTGTCATGAGGGGCGGCGTTTTCATGCCGGGGACGCAAGCGCCAGTCTGTCCCCGGGCCGGATCGAGCCTGCGCCCCTCACCCTGGCGTAAAGGCCAAGGAAGCTGTGCCCATAGCTGCGCAGCAGGGTGGCCGGAATGGTCATATCCCGCGCGCCGGTCGCCGGATCGACGTTGGTCGCGGCACAACGGACGATGGGCTCGACTCCTTCCAGCTCGGCAGAGCCCAGCGTGAGGCTTCGGGCGCTCCAGTCATGGTCAACCCATGGTTCGAGGCCCTCGACATAGACATTGGCGCGGAAGCGCAGCGGATCGACCGGGCGGCCTGTGACCTGCTCCAGCGCGCGCACGCTCGCCAGATTGATGATCGAGATGCATTTCGCGGGCACGTCGCTGAAACTGAAGCCCGGGGCGTGGACGATCCGGGGCGCTCCCTTGATGCGGCTCCCCATATAATCCGCCATGAAAGCCTCGATCGCGGCGCGTCCTTCCGGCTGGCCCAAATCCGCCGTGACCAGTTCGTCATCGCCCCGGTAAATGCTCAGGACCCGGGTTGCCTCGTCGAACCGGGTTCTGAGGCGCGCCAGTTCCTCGTGCAGCATGAGTTCCAGAAAGAAGCGCTTGGGGAAATAGGCGGGGTTCTCCTCGTCGAAGACCCGCTTGCCCTGCTCGATGGCATAGGCCCGGTCCCAGGGAAAGCAGTCGCCGGGACCGAGTGTCACATGGCCCAGCGATTCCGGGCTCAAACCCTTGACCGGATAACGATAAAGGGCGGTAATTCTGGCCTCGGCCGGCATCTTCAATCCTCTCGGCGAAACAGCAATAAATCGGCGGCGGGAGTCCTTGTGTGACCTGAATGCCACACCATATTTCTTGCATGCCGGTGCCTTTTCAGGGCCGGAAGGAGAGGTGTGCAGCCTCTCGCCATCAGAAGTGTCTAGGGCGCCGTGAAGCCTGCCAAGAGCCAATTGTTGAATGGTTTGGGCAAGGATGGCGTGCCGGAAAGGGAAAGACATGGATTTCGAGAAATATACCGACCGGAGCAAGGGGTTCGTCCAGTCCGCTCAAGGGCTGGCGGTGCGTTCTGGTCATCAGCGTTTCACCCCCGAACATCTGCTGAAAGTTCTGCTCGATGATGAGGAAGGCCTTGCAGCCGGTCTCATCCGCGCGGCGGGCGGCCGCCCCGATCAGGCGCTGCTTGGTGTCGAAACCGTGCTCGAGCGCCTGCCCAAGGTGGAAGGCGCGGGGGCGGGGCAGCTTTATCTCGCGCCGGAGACGGCGAAACTCTTCGATCAGGCTGAAAAGCTCGCCAGGCAGGCGGGCGATTCCTATGTGACCGCCGAGCGGCTTCTGCTCGCGCTGCTGATCGAGCCCGGCACGGAATCGGAAAAGATACTCAAGACCGCGGGCGTGACGGCGGCGGGCCTGAACGAGGCGATCAACCGGGTGCGCAAGGGCCGCACGGCCGATTCGACCTCGGCCGAGGATTCCTATGAGGCGCTGAAGAAATATGCCCGCGACCTCACGGCGGACGCCCGCGAAGGCAGGCTCGATCCGGTGATCGGCCGCGACGATGAAATCCGCCGCACCATGCAGGTGCTGTCGCGCCGGACCAAGAACAATCCGGTGCTGATCGGCGAGCCGGGCGTGGGCAAGACGGCGATTGCCGAAGGTCTCGCGCTGCGGATCGTCAATGGCGACGTGCCTGAAAGCCTGCGCGACAAGCAGTTGATGGCGCTCGATCTTGGCTCTCTCATCGCGGGCGCGAAATATCGCGGCGAATTCGAGGAGAGGCTGAAGGCGATTCTTGCCGAGGTCGGGGCCGCCGAAGGCCAGATCATCCTCTTCATCGATGAAATGCACACGCTGGTCGGCGCGGGCAAGACGGATGGCGCGATGGACGCCTCCAATCTGCTCAAGCCTGCGCTGGCGCGTGGCGAGCTTCACTGCGTCGGCGCAACGACGCTGGAGGAATACCGCAAATATGTGGAGAAGGATGCGGCGCTTGCGCGGCGTTTCCAGCCCATCTTCGTCAATGAACCGAGCGTCGAGGACACCATCTCGATCCTGCGCGGCATCAAGGAGAAGTATGAGCTTCACCATGGCGTACGCATCACAGATGCGGCGATCGTGTCGGCGGCGGTGCTGTCCGACCGCTATATCTCCGACCGGTTCCTGCCGGACAAGGCCATCGATCTTGTGGACGAGGCGGCAAGCCGTCTGCGCATGCAGGTCGATTCAAAGCCCGAGGAACTCGACGAGATCGACCGGCGCGTGATGCAGCTCAAGATCGAGCGCGAGGCGCTGAAAAAGGAAACCGACGCGGCTTCGAAGGAAAGGCTTGAAAAGCTCGAATTGGAACTCTCGGAACTGGAGAAGGAATCGGCGGATCTGTCGGCCAAATGGCAGGCGGAAAAGTCGAAGCTCGCCAGCGCCCAGAAGATCAAGGAAGAGCTTGATGCAGCCCGCAGCGAACTTGCCCAGGCGCAGCGCGACGGTCGGCTCGAACGGGCGTCCGAACTGGCTTACGGCATCATCCCGGATCTTGAGCGCAAGCTGACGGAGACCGAGAAGAATGCAAATCAGGGCGCGATGGTCGATGAGGCGGTGACGGAAAATCACGTGGCCCAGATCGTCTCGCGCTGGACGGGTATTCCGGTCGACAAGATGCTCGAAGGCGAGCGCGACAAGCTCCTCAATATGGAGAAGGAACTGTCGCGCCGGGTCATCGGGCAGGCGCAGGCCGTCTCCGCCGTCTCGCGTGCCGTCCGGCGCGCGCGTGCAGGCTTGCAGGATCCCTCGCGGCCCATCGGCTCGTTCCTGTTCCTCGGGCCGACCGGCGTCGGCAAGACGGAACTGACCAAGGCGCTCGCCAACTTCATGTTCGATGACGATCAGGCGATCTGCCGTCTCGATATGTCGGAATATATGGAAAAGCATTCCGTCTCCCGCCTGATCGGCGCGCCGCCGGGCTATGTCGGTTATGAGGAGGGGGGCGCGCTCACGGAGGCTGTACGGCGGCGGCCCTATCAGGTCGTGCTGTTCGACGAGATCGAGAAGGCGCATCCCGATGTCTTCAACGTGCTGCTTCAGGTGCTGGATGACGGCCGTCTGACCGACGGGCAGGGCCGCACGGTCGATTTCAAGAACACGATCATCATCCTCACCTCCAATCTGGGCTCGGAATATCTGGCGGACCAGAAGGAGGATGAACCGGTTGAGGCGGTGCGCGGGCTTGTCATGGATGTGGTGCGTTCACGCTTCCGGCCGGAGTTCCTGAACCGGCTGGATGAGGTGCTGCTGTTCCATCGCCTGACCCGCGAGCAGATGGATGGCATCGTCGAGATACAGGTCGGCAGGTTGCAAAGGCTGCTGGCGGACCGCCAGATCACGATCGAGCTGGATGCGGAAGCCCGTACATGGCTTGCCAACCGCGGTTATGATCCCGTCTATGGCGCACGTCCCCTGAAGCGCGCGATCCAGCGCAATGTTCAGGACCCTCTGGCGGAGCTTCTGCTGCAGGGTGAAATCAAGGATGCCGAGCATGTCAAAATCTCGGCAGGCGCCGAAGGCCTCATCATCAACGGCCATGAGAATTATGGTGGCGATGATGTGAGCTGGGCGCAGGATGATGCGATTGCAGGTCACGCCTGAGGTTGCATTGGCCGGATGAAATAATGGCCCGCCGTGGATACACGGCGGGCTTTTTTAGTCGGCGCTGTCCGCGGCGGGGCTGGTGGCCCGGGCCAGATTGCTCAGAAGCGGAGCCTCGGCATATTGCGTGGCGATGCCGGCCCGGGCGCTTGCGAATTTCTTCATATCCCGGCTCGCGAGTTCGACCCCGGTGGGGACATTGACGCCGAGCGGATTGATCTTCTTGTTGCGCAGGTGGACTTCATAGTGAAGGTGCGGGCCGGTCGAGCGCCCGGTTGTGCCGACATAGCCGATAATCTGGCCCTGCCTGACGCGGCTGCCAGCGCGAAGGCCTCTGGCATAACCGCTCATATGGCCATAAGCCGTGGCATAGCCATTGGAATGGCGGATTTCGACGTAATTGCCATAGCCGGAGAACCACGAAGCCCGGGTCACGACGCCATCGCCTGCGGCATAGATCGGGGTGCCGCGCGGCGCGGCGAAATCGACGCCTGTATGCATCTTCGAATAGCCGAGGATCGGGTGCTTGCGCATGCCGAAGCTGGATGAAATCCGCGCCCCGTCGATGGGGGTTTTCATCAGGAATTTCTTCATGCTCTGGCCGCGTTCGTCGAAATAATCGACGTCGCCGTTCGAGGAAAAACGCCACAGGCGATGGGGTTTTCCATCGATGGTGAGTGAAGCATAAAGAATGTTGCCGTCCCGTACCGCAATCCCCTGCTCGTCGAACTGGCGCTGGAACAGCAGCTCGAACCGGTCCCCCGGCTTGAGGTCGCGCTGGAAGTCGACGTCATAGGAAAAGATGCGGATGAATTCAGCCAGAACGGGGGCGGGAACACCCTGTCGCTGGGCCGAAAGATAGAGGCTCTGGCTGATCGTGCCTTGCGCGCGCGAAAGACCGTCCGTCAGCGGTTTCTCGATTGCGGTGCCCCGGAAGGTGCCGCCGGAATCGCGGTTGATCTCGATTTTCCGGGAAAGATCAGGCTCGAAACTGACCGAGGCAAGTTGTAGCAAGGGGCCCGTGGACGGATCGTTCGAAGCCGAGGGGCGAGGCTCCAGCGTCAGGGAAATTTCCTGTCCCACCTTCAAATTCCGCGGACTGAAGAGCGGTTGAAGGGCCTTGATGGCCGACGTCGCCTCGGCCTCGTCCGCGCCTGCCGACGTCAGCACCTGCATGAGCGTGTCGCCGCGCTCTATTTCGACGGTGGTGACCACCGGCTGGGCAAGCGGCGGCTGGTTCGTATGGGGACGTTCGGGCAGGGCGCGGGCGGCGAACGTCGCGGATTTGTCTTCGCGGGATGTCGCCTGGGCAAGGATCTGGGGGGCTGGGCGGGTAGCGAGTGACGCCGTTCTCACGCCGCCCGCAGGAGAGAGCATCAGGCTTCCTGTGCCGGCGAGCAGAATAGCCGCGGCGATGCCAAGGACAATTCCGGTCCTGTTGGAGCGCCAGACCACATGGCTGGCTGTGGTATAAAGCTTCAGGGAACGGGCGAAACCCAGCCGGATCTGGAGGAGAGATGAGCGTACATTCTGGCGGTGCGAGGCTTTCCCTTGCGGGTTTGCCCGCATGTCCCTGCCGGTGACCTTGTCGGCTCTCCCGGCATTTTCCGCCGCGTGCGCATCTTGCACGGCTTTTCCCCCTCGGATCGGTGTCAATAATGGACATGAATGAGCAGAATGACCTAAGTCATTCAAATTATGCTATTTTTTGAAAGATGACGATGCTGTGTGAGGCTGTCAACGATTGAGGCTTCACCTACAGAAAATATCTTAATCTATCCTTGCTGCGCACGCGGAGCGGGGGGGCGAGAGCGTCAATGCCGAGATGTCGTATCTCGCTCAGCTAGTGGCTATCTGGTGTGCAGACACAAGCTCTCGTAGGACGCAGGCTGCATGTTCAGAAGACTCGAAAGCTTGCCGCGCGAAGCCCCAAGTCGGCGCTAAGGTCAAGAAAAATATAACGAATCTTTTTTCAGAGATTTTCAGAAAACGTATTTGACATGGAGATTTTGAGTGCCTATAAAGCGCTCCACCGAACGACGCGGCGCCGCTGATTGGTGTTGCGGACTGGCTCTCTGAGGGGCCGGGGGTTCAGATTGGTGTTGCCAATCTGGGTTTAAAGGTTTCAGGTAACGATCCGGTTAGATGATCGACAGGCAAGCGCCTCTGAGCAGGGGTTGTTGGTCTGTCTTTGTGGCCGGGTGGGTTTGGGTCTTTCGGGACTGACAGGGGCTTGCGGGTTCCTCGCTCTTTGACATTGTGATTTGAGAAAGAGAAACGTGGACGGCGGTATCCTCGCGAGATGGGCTTTTGCTCATCGCACAAGATACTGACTGTTGACGTTATCTACACATTCTCCGTTAATTCCCGCCGGTTTTCGGACCGGTGGTTAATATAACGATGTGATTTGTAACTTGCGTCGGCCTGATGATTTATCATTGGGCGAAACGGTCGGATCAACTCAACTTGAGAGTTTGATCCTGGCTCAGAACGAACGCTGGCGGCAGGCTTAACACATGCAAGTCGAACGGTTGTAGCAATACAGCAGTGGCAGACGGGTGAGTAACGCGTGGGAACCTACCTTTCGGTACGGAATAACTCAGGGAAACTTGTGCTAATACCGTATACGTCCTATTGGAGAAAGATTTATCGCCGATTGAGGGGCCCGCGTTGGATTAGCTAGTTGGTGGGGTAACGGCCTACCAAGGCGACGATCCATAGCTGGTCTGAGAGGATGACCAGCCACACTGGGACTGAGACACGGCCCAGACTCCTACGGGAGGCAGCAGTGGGGAATCTTGGACAATGGGCGCAAGCCTGATCCAGCCATGCCGCGTGAGTGATGAAGGCCTTAGGGTTGTAAAGCTCTTTCGCCAGGGAAGATAATGACGGTACCTGGATAAGAAGCCCCGGCTAACTCCGTGCCAGCAGCCGCGGTAATACGGAGGGGGCTAGCGTTGTTCGGAATTACTGGGCGTAAAGCGCACGTAGGCGGTAATCCAAGTTGGGGGTGAAATCCCAGGGCTCAACCCTGGAACTGCCTCCAAAACTGGGTGACTAGAGTCCGAGAGAGGTGAGTGGAATTTCCAGTGTAGAGGTGAAATTCGTAGATATTGGAAAGAACACCAGTGGCGAAGGCGGCTCACTGGCTCGGTACTGACGCTGAGGAGCGACAGCGTGGGGAGCAAACAGGATTAGATACCCTGGTAGTCCACGCCGTAAACTATGGGTGCTAGTTGTCGGGCAGCTTGCTGTTCGGTGACGCAGCTAACGCATTAAGCACCCCGCCTGGGGAGTACGGTCGCAAGATTAAAACTCAAAGGAATTGACGGGGGCCCGCACAAGCGGTGGAGCATGTGGTTTAATTCGAAGCAACGCGCAGAACCTTACCAACCCTTGACATCGGGATCGCGGTTTCCAGAGATGGTTACCTTCAGTTCGGCTGGATCCCAGACAGGTGTTGCATGGCTGTCGTCAGCTCGTGTCGTGAGATGTTGGGTTAAGTCCCGCAACGAGCGCAACCCCCGCCTTTAGTTGCCATCATTTGGTTGGGCACTCTAAAGGGACTGCCGGTGATAAGCCGGAGGAAGGTGGGGATGACGTCAAGTCCTCATGGCCCTTATGGGTTGGGCTACACACGTGCTACAATGGCGGCGACAATGGGCAGCAAAGGGGCGACCTGGAGCAAATCCATAAAAGCCGTCTCAGTTCGGATTGCACTCTGCAACTCGGGTGCATGAAGGTGGAATCGCTAGTAATCGCGTAACAGCATGACGCGGTGAATACGTTCCCGGGCCTTGTACACACCGCCCGTCACACCATGGGAGTTGGTTTTACCCGAAGGTGGTGCGCTAACCCGCAAGGGAGGCAGCCAACCACGGTAAGGTCAGCGACTGGGGTGAAGTCGTAACAAGGTAGCCCTAGGGGAACCTGGGGCTGGATCACCTCCTTTCTAAGGAAGATCCTTCAGGAGCTTGCTCCTATCGGATCCTCATTGGACACGAGGCTTCAGGCAGACGCTTTTGTTTGTCTGGTAGCTTCACAAGACGCAAGCGGGATCGCCGCCGTCTTCGTTTCTCTTTCTCTTGGACGAGCGCACGCATCGGGGCCTGTAGCTCAGGTGGTTAGAGCGCACGCCTGATAAGCGTGAGGTCGATAGTTCGAGTCTATCCAGGCCCACCATTGATCAGGTTGCCGCTCTGATTTGCCTTGAGGGCGATGATGGCGTGTTCAACGTGAGAACTTCAGATTTCCGCGACTTTTCTGGTGCCAACGGGGCCGTAGCTCAATTGGGAGAGCGCTAGCTTTGCAAGCTTGAGGTCGTCGGTTCGATCCCGTCCGGCTCCACCAGGCGCTGTGAAGGCGCGGAGGTGAGATCTGGAAGGACTGGTTGAAGTTCGGTTATTTGCTCGTCCAGGCAAACAGGTTTCGGCTGCATGGAATGCGGTTCGAAGATCATTTACATCGTGAAGAAGAGATTTACCCGGTACCGGCGGAGCCGGCCGGTCATCATCTTATGAATATGGACCTACCATGTTCGATGACTGGCACCGCTGGAGAGACAGACCACCGTTTGCACAAACGGTCCTGTCCGGCATTACCCATGACCGAACCGGGTCGATCCATAGATTATCTGGTCTTTCCTTATTGTTGTCACGACCGCACCGCCCAGGGCAACCCTGGACCGGGCGACAGGCAGCAATAATGAGAGTAATCAAGCGTCTTAAGAGCATTCGGTGGATGCCTTGGCGCGCAGAGGCGATGAAGGACGTGGCACGCTGCGATAAGTCTTGGGGAGCTGTGAGCAAGCTTTGATCCGAGAATTTCCGAATGGGGAAACCCGGCCGTAAGGTCATCACTGACTGAATACATAGGTCAGTGAAGCAAACCCAGGGAACTGAAACATCTAAGTACCTGGAGGAAAGGACATCAACAGAGACTCCGCTAGTAGTGGCGAGCGAACGCGGATCAGGCCAATGCCTTTTTTGAACTAACTGGAATCTTCTGGAAAGTTGAGCCTTAGCGGGTGATAGCCCCGTACAGGTGTTGTGAGAAAGAGGATACGAGTAGGGCGGGACACGTGAAATCCTGTCTGAACATGGGGGGACCACCCTCCAAGCCTAAGTACTCCTGCGCGACCGATAGTGCACAAGTACCGTGAGGGAAAGGTGAAAAGCACCCCTACGAGGGGAGTGAAACAGTTCCTGAAACCGGATGCTTACAAACAGTTAGAGGCTGCAATGCTGATAACGTACCTTTTGTATAATGGGTCAGCGACTTAATGTGTCGAGCAAGCTTAAGCCGATAGGTGTAGGCGTAGCGAAAGCGAGTCTTAATAGGGCGTTCAGTTCGACGTATTAGACCCGAAACCAAGTGATCTAGCCATGAGCAGGTTGAAGGTGCAGTAACATGCACTGGAGGACCGAACCCACGTCTGTTGAAAAAGCCGGGGATGACTTGTGGTTAGGGGTGAAAGGCCAATCAAACTTGGAAATAGCTGGTTCTCCGCGAAATCTATTTAGGTAGAGCGTCGGGTGAATACTCCAGGGGGTAGAGCACTGGATGGGCTAGGGGGACTCACCGTCTTACCAAACCTAACCAAACTCCGAATACCTGGAAGTACTACCCGGCAGACACACGGCGGGTGCTAACGTCCGTCGTGGAGAGGGCAACAACCCTGACCGCCAGCTAAGGTCCCTAAGTGGTGGCTAAGTGTGAAAGGATGTGAGAGTCCCAAAACAACCAGGAGGTTGGCTTAGAAGCAGCCATCCTTTAAAGAAAGCGTAACAGCTCACTGGTCTAAATAAGGACTCCTGCGCCGAAAATGTAACGGGGCTCAAGCCACCCACCGAAGCTGCGGGTGCATGGCAACATGCGCGGTAGCGGAGCGTTCCGTAGGCCTGCGAAGGGTCATCCCGCGAGGGGGCCTGGAGGTATCGGAAGTGCGAATGCTGACATGAGTAACGACAAACAGTGTGAGAGACACTGTCGCCGAAAGTCCAAGGGTTCCTACGTAAAGTTAATCTGCGTAGGGTTAGCCGGCCCCTAAGGCGAGGGCGAAAGCCGTAGTCGATGGGAACCACGTTAATATTCGTGGGCCAGCAGGTAGTGACGAACGCCGGAAGCTGTTCATTCTTATTGGATTGAGTGGGCAGCCTGGGAGTTCCTGGAAATAGCTCCTGCGTGAGACCGTACCCTAAACCGACACAGGTGGACTGGTAGAGTATACCAAGGCGCTTGAGAGAACGATGCTGAAGGAACTCGGCAAATTGCCTCCGTAACTTCGGGAGAAGGAGGCCCGGTCGTTGGGCAACCAGTGGCCGGGGACACAAACCAGGGGGTAGCGACTGTTTACTAAAAACACAGGGCTCTGCGAAGCCGCAAGGCGACGTATAGGGTCTGACGCCTGCCCGGTGCCGGAAGGTTAAGAGGAGAGGTGCAAGCTTTGAATTGAAGCCCCGGTAAACGGCGGCCGTAACTATAACGGTCCTAAGGTAGCGAAATTCCTTGTCGGGTAAGTTCCGACCTGCACGAATGGCGTAACGACTTCCCCACTGTCTCCAGCATCGACTCAGTGAAATTGAATTCCCCGTGAAGATGCGGGGTTCCTGCGGTCAGACGGAAAGACCCCGTGCACCTTTACTACAGCTTTGCAGTGGCATTACTGACGGCATGTGTAGGATAGGTGGTAGGCTTTGAAGCTCGGGCGCTAGCTCGGGTGGAGCCATCCTTGAAATACCACCCTTATCTTTAGTGATGTCTAACCGCGGCCCGTTATCCGGGTCCGGGACCCTGCATGGTGGGTAGTTTGACTGGGGCGGTCGCCTCCCAAAGAGTAACGGAGGCGCGCGATGGTAGGCTCAAGCTGGTCGGAAATCAGCTGTTGAGTGCAATGGCATAAGCCTGCCTGACTGCGAGACTTACAAGTCGAGCAGAGACGAAAGTCGGTCATAGTGATCCGGTGGTCCTGCGTGGAAGGGCCATCGCTCAACGGATAAAAGGTACGCCGGGGATAACAGGCTGATGATTCCCAAGAGTCCATATCGACGGAATCGTTTGGCACCTCGATGTCGGCTCATCACATCCTG
Source organism: Parvibaculaceae bacterium (assembly GCA_028283765.1). GTDB lineage: Bacteria > Pseudomonadota > Alphaproteobacteria > Parvibaculales > Parvibaculaceae > JAATFR01. The sequence continues at coordinate 80,528 of JAPWJY010000008.1, forward strand.
GGGCTGGAGCAGGTCCCAAGGGTTCGGCTGTTCGCCGATTAAAGTGGTACGTGAGCTGGGTTTAGAACGTCGTGAGACAGTTCGGTCCCTATCTGCCGTGGGTGTAGGAGAATTGAGAGGATTTGCCCCTAGTACGAGAGGACCGGGGTGAACGTACCTCTGGTGGATCGGTTGTCGCGCCAGCGGCACAGCCGAGTAGCTAAGTACGGACGGGATAACCGCTGAAAGCATCTAAGCGGGAAACCCACCTCAAAACCAGTTCTCCCTTGAGAGCCGTGGAAGACCACCACGTTGATAGGCCGGGTGTGGAAGAGCGGTAACGCTTGCAGCTAACCGGTACTAATCGCTCGATTGGCTTGATTACTCTCATTATTCTTGCCTGTCGCGAACGCGACGGAGCAATCCCAGATGAAACCAGAGACCCGATAATCTATGTAATGTGCGTTTGGCCGACCTGGTGGCTATGGCGAGGGGCCTACACCCGATCCCATCCCGAACTCGGCCGTTAAATCCCTCTGCGCTGATGGTACTATGTCTTAAGGCATGGAAGAGTAAGTCGCTGCCAGGTCTGCCAAACGCACAAATTCTTCTTCACATACAACCCCCCAAAGCCATAAAGGCCCCAAGGGGCGCAAACAAAACCCTTTGACGCGGGGTGGAGCAGCCCGGTAGCTCGTCAGGCTCATAACCTGAAGGTCACAGGTTCAAATCCTGTCCCCGCAACCAATCAAGCCCGCCGACTCTCACAAGAGCGGCGGGCTTCCTGATTCCGGGGAGGCGTCCCCCTCGGCCTCAACGTCAGGCCGCGCGGAGCGGCGGTTCGGCTGGGTGGACGAACTCAAGATGAATGGGGGCGATGCCGCTGAGCGCGATAACAGCCGGCTCCGCCGCTCCGGAGATCACGCCGTCATAATGGGGCGTTCCTGCCGGACGGTGGATGAAGCTGCCCGCGGGAACCGGGGTGCATCCGGCCGGATCGTAATCCGGGCCATCGCCGATCCACCAGATGCCGGAGATCACGAACGCGAAGCGGTCCGTGATGTAGGTGTGCGGGGCGCTCATATATCCCGGGTGCCATTTGATAAGCGTCAGATAGGGGCCCGGCGTGTCATGATCGCCAGCAAGGAGGGCATTCTCTATCGAGTTCGGCGGCGCTCCGGCAGGTGTAAGCCATTCGATGGCGTCGGGCAGAATGAAATTCGTGTTCCCCAGTTTCAGTGTGCGAGGCTGGGTATAAGGCGGGCGCATTTGGTTCCTCCCGTTACGCACTTGGATTGGCTCCGGTCAGGCAAGATAGGCGGTTGCTAGCCGTTCAAATGTCGGAAATCTGACAATTCATCCGGCGAACGGCCTTTCAACCGTCAGAAATGCCCATTCCCGAGGCGGGTTGCCCCGGCGGCCCTCACGTCCGCAATTGTGGGATACCCGTTCACCGCCATCAGCAGGTCGGCTTCGGCGAGGATGGACTTGAGCACATGTTCCGCCCCGGCGGCGCCTGCCAGTGCCAGGCCGTATAGATAAGGCCGGCCGATTCCGACTGCCGTCGCGCCGAGCGCCAGAGCCTTGATGACGTCGGTGCCCGTGCGGACGCCTGAGTCGAACAGGACAGGAGCATCGCCGGACGCGTCGACGACGGCTGGCAGCATGTCGATTGCGGCGATGCCGCCGTTCGCCTGCCGTCCGCCATGATTGGAGCAATAGATTCCATCCATCCCGGCGTCGATTGCGCGCCGGGCGTCGTCCGGGTGGCAGATGCCTTTCAGCAGGATCGGCAGTTTTGTCAGCGACCGGAGCCACGGCAGATGGTCCCACGTCAGAACCATGCCGAACAATTCAGCCCACTTCATGATCGCGGCGCCAAGATCTTCCTCGGGCGGTCTGGCGAGGAGCGAGCGGAATACCGGATCGGAAAAATAGTTCACGAGAACATGGCCCCGCAGCTGCGGGAAATTCGAGGCGTTCAGGTCGCGTGGCCGCCATCCGGTCACCCATGTGTCGAGGGTAACGACGATTGCCTTGTAACCCGCCGCCTCCGCCCGGCTGACGAGGCTTTCCGCAAGCGGCTTGCTGCGGGGCGTATAGAGCTGGAAGAAGCCGGGCGTCGCGCCGAGAGATTGGGCGGCGCTCTCCATCGTGTCGTTCATCAGGGTGGAGACGACAAGCGGTACGCCCGTTGCCGCCGCCGCCCGGGCGGCGGCAAGGTCGCCATGCCCGTCCTGGGCGCAGAGGCCGGTAACCCCGATGGGACTCATGAAAATCGGCGATGGCAGCTTCATGCCGAAAAGATCGATGCCGGGGTCCCTTTTCGAGGTGTCGACCAGCATGCGCGGAACCATGCCCCAATGACCGAAGGCTTCGGTGTTGCGCCTCTGGGTCAACTCATCTCCGCATCCGCCCTGCACATACGACACGACGGAGGGAGGAAGCGCGTGGATGGCGCGGGCCTCAAGCGTGGCGTGATCTACGGGAAGATTGGGCAGGACGCCCTGGAGACCTCCAAAATAGATTTCGTTCTGGTAGTCCCCGTAATGCATCGGTGCGCTCCCTGCCCTGTGCTTGCCCATGTGATCGGATGGTTTTAATGCTCGCGAGCGTTTTCGGCCATAGGGAAGCGTTTCTGGACCGGCTGGTTCAGCGGGATACGTCACTCCAGAACCTGGCCACGCCGCCAATAACCCATCAGATTCGTCATCGAGCGCGGCAGGCCTCGCTCTTTGAGAAGGATCTGGCGGATCGCCTTGACAGCTCCGGCCTCACCGGCCACCCAGGCATAGAAGCGTCCATCCGCCGGTGCGGCCTGTGTTTCCCATAGAATGGCGCGGTCGACGTCGATGTCGGGGAGTTCGTTCGCGGCTGCTGTGGGGTTGGTCATGTCTGGCAACTGGGCGTCGCGCGCGGCATCGACCAGCGCCTCGCCCGCGCCGCGCATCGTTTCCGCACGGACCGCCCAATTAACCTTCAAGCTTGGCCATGTAGGCAGGGGAAGGCGATCCCCGGCTAGCGGAATTTCAATAAAGGCCTGCGTCTCCGGCGGGGAAGGTCTGGCGGCGAGTTCCTCCAGAATGCCCGTCACGGCGGGGAGCGCGGTTTCGTCGGCCAGCAGCAGAAGATGATTCAGGCTGACGGGCGGCCGCCATTCATAGCCTCCCGGATCGCCATCGGCTTCTTCGTGCGGCGCGACGATCTGGAGCCGGTCGCCGGGCGTCGCTGTCAGTGCCCAGCGCGAAGCCGGTCCAGTAGAGCCATGTAGAACGAATTCGATGTCGACTTCCCCGGCTCCGGCGCGCAATGCGCGGATGGTGTAGGTGCGGCGCAACGGCCGATCCTCCGGCGGCATCGCCTGATAGTCTTCGAGCCATTTGTCGCGGGTGAGGGCGGATGGATTGCCGATAGCGTTGGGAAAGAACAGCTTGACGCGCTGATCCGGCGCAAAGGTGCGCATCGCCCGGACATCTCCGCCGCCGAAAGTGAAGCGGCACAGCGATGGCGAAAGCGGTGTCCGCCGCAGCAATGTAATGTCGAACAGGCGATATGGGAATGACATGTGATGCTCCCGGATTCGAGTTAAACACCGTCCCGTTCAGGACGCTTCAAAGCGAGGCAATACCTCTCGGCCAAAGCGTTCCGCGGACGAGAGAATGATCTGGCGATCCGAGATCGCCTCCATGTAGAGGGCGTGATGCCGGACGGGAGGAAATGGTGCTCCGAAACCCAGATGTCGAGGTAGCCCAGCTTTCGGCGCGGCGCGCCTGATCGAGCGCGAGATCAAACACATCCGCGTGTGTGCGGCCAGATCGTTCACCGCAATCAAGGAACAATCCAAAAGTCGTCATTGTGCGGTTCTCGGGCTCTCCGGGCCTTTTGCCGGTCATCGTGCACCAGCAATTCCAGGCCACCTGAAAAGCGACGTCACGCTAATAATTATGCGTCTTAATTGCAAATTAAATTTATGGTGCCGGAATTGCCATGCCCTTGCTGCCAGAGTGACCGATTCTGGTTGTTTCAAGGTCGAACTGTGCCCGATAGGCCCGCTTCAGGCCATTGGCGGGGGCTGCGACCATGGGGACTGGTTGCGTGGCTAGATAATACTTATAATCAATATTAAGAAATGGATGATAAATCTGCTTCCCTGTCTGGAGCAGCCAAGCACACCGCATTACAGAACAGGACCGTCATGAAACTTTCCCTCCCGCAACTGGCAAGCGCCATCGCCCTTGCCACCGGATTGATTGTGGCCCCTCTCGCCGCCGCGAATGCCGGGACCGTCACGCCCAGCGCGGATGGCATCGTGGTTTACAATGCCCAGCACGAAAGTCTGACCCAGGCATGGGCCGATGCCTTCACCGCCGAGACCGGCATCAAGGTCACGGTCCGCAATGGCGGCGATACCGAGCTTGGCAACCAGATCGTCGCCGAGGGCAAGGCTTCGCCCGCCGACGTGTTCCTGACCGAGAATTCGCCCGCGATGGCGCTGGTGGACAAGGCGGGGCTCTTCGCGCCGCTCGATGCCGGTACATTGGCACAGGTGCCGGCGCAGTTCCGCCCCTCAAGCGGCAAATGGACTGGCGTGGCCGCGCGCAGCACGGTCTTTGCCTATGACAAGACGAAACTGGACGAGAGCGACCTGCCGGCATCGCTGCTGGATCTGGCGAGCCCCGGCTGGAAGGGCCGCTGGGCCGCCTCGCCCGGCGGCGCGGATTTCCAGGCCATCGTAGCGGCGCTCCTGCAACTGAAGGGTGAAAAGGTCACGGCCGGCTGGCTCAAGGCGATGAAGGAGAATTTCACTGCCTACAAGGGCAACAGCACGGCCATGAAGGCCGTCAATGCCGGGCAGATCGAGGGCGCGGTGATCTATCATTATTACTGGTTCGGCGATCAGGCGAAGACCGGCGAGAACAGCAAGAACGTGGCACTGCACTATTTCCGCCATCAGGATCCGGGCGCTTTCGTCAGCATTTCCGGCGGCGGCGTGCTCGCCTCCAGCAAACATCCCGCCGAGGCGCAGGCTTTCATCAAATGGATCACGGGCAAGGGCGGCCAGGAAATCCTCAAGACCGGGAATTCGTTCGAATATGCCGTCGGCACCGGCGCGGCCTCGAATCCGAAGCTCGTGCCGCTGGCCGATCTTCAGGCCCCGAAGGTCGAGCCGTCCCTTCTCGACAGCAAGAAGGTCACGGACCTGATGACGGACGCGGGCATCTTGTAAATGCCGGACTGACAGATTATCGAGTCGGGAACAGGCCTTCCGGGACGCCGCCCCGGAAGGCCGCTTTGTTATTTGGTGGTTATCGGGCGCGGATTCGGGCCGGGGTAGAGGGATGCGCGAAATCGTTGAGACTACCCCGTCGCAAGGCGTCCTGAGCGTTCATGGGCAAACGCGCGTCGCAAGGCTGCGTTCCTCTTTGTCATGGATCGGCCTTGCCGCCGTGCTGGTGTCCATCGCTTCCCTGTTGCCGCTCGGCTTCATTATCTGGATTGCGGTCCAGACAGGCTGGGCAACGGCGTCGGTGATGATCTTCCGGTCCTATGTCGGCGACCTCCTGGTCAATACCATGCTGCTGGTGGCGCTGACCGTGCCCATCTGCATCGTGCTTGCCGTGGCGCTCGCCTGGCTGACCGAGCGCACGGATCTGCCGGGCGCCCGGCTCTGGGCCGGGCTTGCCGTGGCTCCGCTTGCCGTGCCCGCCTTCGTGCAGAGCTATGCCTGGATCAGCCTGCTGCCCGGTCTTCATGGTCTTGGCGCGGGCGTCCTTATCTCGGTGCTGGCCTATTTCCCGTTTCTGTATCTGCCGGTCGCCTCTGCACTGAGGCGGCTCGATCCCGGTCTGGAGGATGCCGCCGCCTCGCTCGGCCACGCGCCGTGGCAGGTGTTCCGGCGTGTCGTGCTGCCCCAGTTGCGGCTTGCCATTCTGGGAGGCGCGCTCCTCGTCGGCCTGCATCTTCTGGCCGAATACGGGCTTTTCGTCATGATCCGCTTCGACACCTTCACCACGGCGATCGTTCAGCAGTTTCAGTCCACTTTCAACGGCCCGGCGGCCAATATGCTCGCTGGCGTGCTGGTGGCCTGCTGCCTCGTGCTGCTGATGCTGGAGGGAGGACTCCGCGGCCGGGAGCGCTATGCCCGGGTCGGCTCAGGCGCGGCGGTTGTGCCGCGTCCCTTCCGGCTCGGCCGCGCTACCATTCCTTGTCTTCTTCTGCCTCTCATCATCGCCATCCTGTCGCTCGGGGTGCCGTTCGTGACGCTGACCCGCTGGCTTGTCGCGGGCGGAGCCGATATATGGCGCTTCGGCCAGATCGGCCTCGCGCTGGGGCAGACGCTCGTTCTCGCTATCGGCGGGGCAGCCTTCGCAACGCTGCTGGCAATCCCGATGGCGTGGATTTCGATCCGCAGGCCCGGCGCGTTGCAGCGCTTGCTGGAGGGCTGCAACTACATCGTCGGCTCCCTGCCGGGGGTGGTGGTCGCGCTGGCGCTGGTCACCATCACCGTCCGCGTGGCGCTGCCGCTTTACCAGACGCTGTTCACCATCCTTGCCGCCTATGCGCTGATGTTTCTGCCGCGCGCGCTGATCAGCCTGCGCGCCAGCATTGCTCAGGCCCCCGTCGAGCTTGAACAGGCGGCGGGCAGCCTCGGGCGCTCGCCGGTGCGGGTGCTGTGGTCCGTCACCATGCGGCTGGCCGCGCCCGGCGCGGCGGCCAGCATGGCGCTGGTGTCGCTGGGCATCTTCAACGAACTGACCGCGACGCAGATGCTGGCCCCGAATGGAACCCGCACGCTGGCCATGGCCTTCTGGGCGCTCAGCGGCGAAATCGATTATGCCGGGGCCGCGCCCTATGCCGTGATCATGGTGCTTTTCTCGTTGCCATTGACCTGGCTTCTCTATGTTCAATCGAGGCGGAGCGCCGGGCGATGAGCTTTCTCACGATCGAATCCGTGTGCAAGAACTATGGGGCTACGGCGGCGCTCACCGATGTGAGCCTCGCGGTTGAGCGTGGCAGCCGGACGGCGGTCATCGGGCCATCGGGCTCCGGCAAGACCACGCTTCTGCGCATCATCGCCGGTTCCGAAACACCAGACTCAGGACGCCTCGTTCTGGATGGCGAGGTGCTGGCCGATGGTGCGGCCTTTGTGCCCGCCTGGCGGCGCGGCATTGGCATCGTCGCGCAGGATGGCGCGCTTTTTCCCCATCTGAACATCGCCGACAATATCGGCTTCGGCCTGCCGCGCCATGACGCGGGGAGAACGGCGCGAATTCACGATCTGATGACGATGGTGGAACTGGATGCGAGCCTGCTCCAGCGCCGTCCTGACCAGCTGTCAGGCGGCCAGCAGCAGCGGGTCGCGCTCGCCCGGGCACTCGCGCCGGGCCCCCGCCTGATGCTGCTCGACGAGCCTTTTTCGGCGCTCGACACGGCGCTTCGCGTCAGCACCCGCAAGGCGGTGGCAAGCCTTCTGGGCGCGGCGGGGATCACGACGATCCTCGTGACCCATGACCAGACGGAAGCGCTGTCCTTTGCCGATCAGGTCGCGGTGATGCGTCAGGGACGTCTGTTGCAGACCGGTTTGCCGCGCGATCTCTATCTGCATCCGGTCGATGCCATGGTCGCCGAATTTCTCGGCGATGCGATTATTCTGTCGGCGGAGATCAAGGATGGATGGGCCCTGTGCGCGCTTGGCCACATCGCTGTCGAGCAAGGCGGGCGGCAGGGCGCGGCGCGGATCATGCTGCGCCCGGAACAGATCGGGCTCGTGCCAGTAGTAGAGGGTGGGCCGGGAAAGATTTTCGGCAAGGTGGTGGAAACGGATTTCGGCGGAAGCCTGTGCACGGCGGTCGTGGAAGTGGCCGGCGCGGGCCTCCTTCTCACCCTGCGCAGGCCGCCTATGGAAACGCCTCCGGCCGGGACGGCGGTGGAAATCACTGTCACCGGCACGGCGCATGTTTTGGGCGAGACTTCGCCGCGCCGCCCATGAGAGGAGGCGCGGCGGGAATGGCATCAGGCCGCTTTATGCGCCCGTCCGGCTGATGAATTTCTGGTTCAGGTAAGCGCCGATGGCCTCCGAACCGCCTTCCGAGCCATAGCCCGAATCCTTGATGCCGCCGAACGGCACTTCGGGGAGCGCAAGGCCCAGATGGTTGATGGTGATCATGCCGCTTTCGATGCCCTGCCCGAGGCGGTTGGCGGTTTCGCCCGATGAGGTCCAGGCATAGGCCGCGAGGCCGAAGGGCAGGCGGTTGGCTTCGGTAATCACCTCGTCCAGCGCACGGAAGGGCATCATCAGGGCGAGGGGTCCGAACGGCTCCTCGTTCAGCACCCGCATGCTCAGGTCGAGATTGCTCAGCACGGTCGGCTCGAAGAAATAGCCCTGATTGCCGATGCGGCTGCCGCCGGTTTCAAGCTTTGCGCCTTTCGAGACCGCGTCCGCCACCAGTCCTTCGATGGCATTCAGCCGCCGCTCGTTGACGAGGGGACCCATGGTCGAATCCGCGGCCAGACCGTCGCCCACCTTCACCTGCCGCGCGCCCGCCGTGAACTTCTCGACGAATTCGCCGAAAACCTTTTCCTCGATCAGGAAGCGGGTGGGGGAAACGCAGACCTGCCCTGCATTGCGGAATTTCGCCGCCACCAGCGTCTTGCTGGCTTCGTCGATGTTCGCGTCGCCGAACACGATGGCGGGGCCATGGCCGCCCAGCTCCATGGTGGAGCGCTTCATGTGCAGCCCGGCCAGCGCCGCCAGATGCTTGCCCACGGGCACCGAGCCGGTGAAGGAGATTTTGCGGATGGTGGGGTGGGGAATGAGATATTCGGAAATCTCCGAAGGGACGCCATAGACAAGGTTGATCACGCCTGCGGGCACGCCCGCATCGTGAAAGCACCGGATCAGCTCGGCCGGGGACCGCGGGGTTTCCTCCGGTCCCTTGATGATGATCGAGCAGCCCGCCGAGATCGCGGCCGAGAGCTTGCGCACGACCTGATTGATCGGGAAATTCCAGGGTGTGAAAGCGGCGACCGGGCCGACCGGCTCCTGCACGACCATCTGGCTGACGCCGGGCCGCCGGGCGGGAACGAGGCGCCCATAGGTGCGCCTGCCTTCCTCGGCGAACCAGTCGATGATGTCGGCTGCGGCCAGCGTCTCCATCCGGGCTTCCGGCAGAATCTTTCCCTGTTCCATGGTCATGAGGTGGGCAATGGTTTCAGCCCGCTCGCGCAGCAGGTCGGCGGCCTTTCGCATGATCTTGCCGCGCTCGAAGGCCGAGATGTCCCGCCATACCGGAAAGGCCTTTCCCGCCGCATCGAGCGCTTCGTCGAGATCGGCGGTGCCCGCTTTCGCGACGCGGCCGATTTCGCTGCCGGTGGCGGGGTTGACGATGCTGATTGTTTCGCCGCTGCGGCTTTGCTTCCAGGTCCCGTTGATGAACAGAAGGACGTCCTCATACATGGCCATGGCCTAACTCCCTTGAGGTGCGAAAATTCATGGCAGGCACAATCGCACGCGCGTGGCCGTTCTGACAGGGGCCTCTCGCAGTGGAACAGTGGGAGCCATTGAAAGGGACCGCAACAGGTCTTGCCCGCCCCGATGCGGGCTTTGGAAAGCGCATGGCGGGTATTATATAGGCGGGGCAATCTGCCAGAGGACACGCGATGCAGCCGTTCCACCTTGCCATTCCTGTCGATGATATCCCCGCCGCCCGGGAATTTTATGGAAATTTCATGGGCTGCCCCGAAGGGCGGAGCGCGGAAAGCTGGATCGATTTCGATCTCTACGGCCACCAGCTCGTCGTCCATCTCGATCCGGCCCTCGCGGGCAAGCGCAAGCCGCACCATAATCCGGTGGATGGGCATGATGTGCCGGTGCCGCATTTCGGCGTGGTTCTCGACATGCCGGTCTGGGAGGCGCTGGCGGAGCGGTTGAAAAAGGCCGGCGTGGCATTCGCCATCGAGCCCTATATCCGCTTCAGGGGAGAGGTGGGCGAACAGGCGACGATGTTCTTCCATGATCCGGCGGGCAATGCCCTTGAGTTCAAGTCGTTCAGGGACATGTCGCAGCTTTTCGCGAAATAGCCGTAAGCCGGCAAGGACGGGACGAATGAGTGATAACGCGCTGGACTCTACTCTGGCGGACGGGTCTGTCCGGCCTCTTCGCCGCGCTGTCGTCACGACGTCGCACAAGGCGGGCTATGAGAAGTATGGGCGCCAGATGGCGGCGACTTTCGACCATCACTGGTCGCCCGAGATTCAGTTGCTGTTCTACAGCGAGGAGTTCACGCCCGACGTCGCGAGCCCGCGCATCGAGGCGCGCGACCTGCTTGCCCGCTGTCCCGGCCTCGTGGCCTTCAAGGCGCGCCATGCGCGCCGTCCGCTCGCCCATGGCAAGGCGTGGCGGATAAAGCCAAGGCTGCGCTACAACAATTATCTGGGGCGCTATGCGCTCAAGGGGCTGAAATGGGGGCTCGGCTACCGCTGGGATGCGGTGCGCTTCGCCCATAAATGTTTCGCCATCATCGATGCATCGCGGAGCACGGACGCCGATGTGCTGATCTGGGTCGATGCCGACACGCGCTTCTTCGCAGATGTCGGCGCGGCGCAGCTTGAAGGTTTCCTGCCGCCGGATTGTTTCGTGGGCTGCCTGCGCCGCTGGTCCATCCATACGGAGACCGGCTTTCTCGTGTTCGACCTGCATCATCCCGCCACCCGCATCTATATGGATGAGCTGGAGCGTATGTTTACCGGGGATCTTCTGTTCCGGGAATATGAGTTCCACGACGCCTATCTGTTCGATGTGCTGCGCGAACGGCTGGAGCGCCAGGGACATAAAAGCCACGACATCGCTATGGGCGCGGGGCGCAAGGCGAAGCATGTTCTGGTGAATTCGCCGCTCGGCGGCTTCATGGATCACATGAAGGGCGATCGTAAGGACGCGGGCGCGAGCTATGCGGACGATTTCGTCAGTATGCCTCCGCCACCGGCGGCATAGATACGGGACGGAAAGCGCGGATCAGGCGCGCACCAGTTTCAGCGTGTCGGGCCGCAGATGGTGCCGGTCCACCTCGCTCTGCAATTGCTGTCGGTCGATCAGGCCGAGATCGATGCACTCCTGCAAAAGCGTGAAGAACAGCTTTTCCTGCGCGGGATCGGGATGGCGGGTGTAATAGCCGTTGGGGGCCGCGCCCCGGCCGGTCAGCAGGGCCTTGAGCGAGCGCAGCATGAGGCCGAGCCGGGATGAGAAGGTGGTGCCGCGCGCGGTGAAGTCGGCGGGAAGGCCGGTTTTCCACGGCTGGGTGCGGCGGTGTGTGTTGTGCAGCATCCGCGTTTCCGGGGTCAGCCTGTCGAAATCGTTCCACGCGGCGGGAAGAGGGGCCACCACGCCCGGCTCTTCCAGCAGCAGCCACATCCAGTCGCGATAATCCCGCTTCATCTCGAACAGGGCGGCGAAATCCTCCGCAACGCGCCAGTGGCGCAGTTTTGCGCAGTCGAGCAGCATCACGCTGGAGGCGAAATGCATGGGGCGGCGATGGTCGGGTTCCATCTGCCGGGCCAACACCGCCGCGCCGTTCATGGGCATGGCGAAAAGATCGTTCACGTCCCCGATGGCGAAGACGTCCGGGTCGGTGATCACGGCCTTGCCCTCATAGCCCATGAGTTCCGGCACCGCGAAGCGCAGGGGCGTGAAGGATTGCAGATCGTCCGCCCGCCAGACCTGCCCCTTGCCCTCGCGCAGATAGGTCTTGCCGTCGAAGGCGGCGATGAAGGGAAAATCTTCGGCCAGAATGATGCGGACATCGAAGGCGTCGGGATGGGCCGAGTTGCGGCGCAGCGCGTGAGCCGCGACGCGGGCGCCCATGGCCTGCTTGGCGTTGGTGTGGATGAAGACCGTGTTCTTCATGGAAGGTCACTCCCGTTTCAGCCGTCCCGACCCTGCTGGCTTACATCGCCCGATATGGCAGGGCAAGCGGGGGCGCCCTCGAGAAGATGTCGCAGGCGCGCGACGGCGGCGTCCAGTTCCTGTTCCGCGCGGGCGGCCGCCGCGCCGTTGCCGGCCAGCAGTCCCGCTTCCTTCAGGCGCTGATTGTAGAGTCTCATCTCACGGACGGACAACAGCAGGCCAAGGCCGATCAGGCGCTGGCGGGCCTTTTGTCCGATCAGCCGTCCAGCGCCGCTGACGATCCGCCAGCGCAGGTCCGGGCGGAAATCGAGCGGGAATATCTCGACCGGATGGCCGCTCAGGGCCGCCTCGGCCGACATGTTGGCGCTGTCGCCGGTCACGATCAGCCGGTCGGCCCGGGCAAGGATCTGGCGATAGCCGTCCGGCGGTTCCTGCCGCCATTGCACGAGCACATGGGGTGCGCTGCATCCCGCCAGCACGTCCGCCAGCCGCTTCGTGACTTCGGGCGGCGTGCGCGGACTCGTGACCACGGCGAGGCTGCCGTCCTCACGCCCTGCCAGGCCGGCGGCATGGTGGAGCAGATTTTCCGCGGTTCCGGCATCGAGGATCAGGGGACGGCTGTTCCCGCCGATGACAACGCCGGTCAGGGGACGCGGCAGGGCGTCGAGCCAGGGGGCGGGGGCAAGCGGTTCAGCCGCCACCGGCTGCGTCATGGGCAGCAGGTGGGTGAGGACATTGGGTGCATCCGGCAAGACATATTGCGAGGTCGTCACGATCAGGTCGAACCAGGAGAGCGGAGCCCATGGCCGTCCGATATGGATCAGCTTCGTGGTGCCGCCCGATTGCTTCTTGATCCATAATGCGGCGGGCACGCTTCTGCGGCCGGAGGTGATGACGGCCGCCGGCCATGGCGGCCCCAGTCCGGCGCGCGAGGCGGAGGTCAGGCTGGCGCGCGAGGGCCCCAGCAGGAAATTGGGGAGCGCGCTTGCCGCGTTGAAGACCATTTGCCGGGCAAGGAAGGGCAGGCCTGACGCCTGGGCGAGCGTGAGCATCTGGCTGTTGTCGCCGGTGCGGCGGCCAAGCAGAACCCAGATCATGGGGGGCGCGGCGGTCATGGAATCCGGATGGCTGCCATTCCGGCCGCACCCGGCCCTGAACATTCTGTTACCGGAATCTGGACCATTTCCCGTCTCCATAATCGTCCGCCAAACCGTCCGAAATCCGATCAGAAAGTCTGTCCACCACGTTTCAGCACCTGTTCGACCAGTTCAAGGTCAGCGGGCTTGTCGACATCGACGGCGGCAAGCCCGTAAGGCAGTTGAACCAGGCTGACACTGAGGTTCGTCAGTCTGCCCAGATGCCTTGCGACGCCCGAAAGCGACAGGGTGCGGGTGACATAGCGCAGAAGTGTGGCAATACCGAGAATTCTTGCCATGCGCAGGGGATGTTTGCGCTCCGTTTCCATGCGCCCCCAGAAGGCGACGGCGCGGTTTGCCTTTGGAGTTGAGAAGTAAAAAAGGTTGCACCCGGAAAAAGCGCCGTCTGAAAAACGCAGGAACGTGCGGCGCGTTCCGGGCACGGCGGCCATGACCTTCGCCTGCGGGGCAAGCGCCGCCGCGACGTCCGCGTCTGCCGGGACGTGGGCGAGGAAATAATCGACCCATTCCGGCTCCAGCAGGGCGTGATCGGCGGTGGTGACGAGGAGGGGCGTGCCGAGCGTCTCAAGCGCGTGACGCACGCTCAGGCTGGGACCATCCGCCGCAGGGAGAACAGCCACCCGTTCCCCCAGATTGAGCGGCGCGAGCGCAGCCGCGTTCTCGATGACGACAGCGATCTGGCCGATGCGGGGGCTGCGTTCGAGGGCTTCTATAACGCGCAGGATCATGGGGCGTCCGCCCACCGGGATCAGCGCCTTGTGCGTCACATGGGCGGCCACCGCCATGGGGTCAGCGGGGCCTTGCCGCGAGCCCGCCAGCACCAGTGCCGCTACCTTGCTCAAGCGGCCTGTTCCAGGCTTTTGGTATAGATCCGGTAAGTCTTGTCCATGTCGGAGCCGAGCACCTCGCCGATCCGCCGCATGGGCAGATTATCTTCCAGAACCCATGAAAGCTCGATTTTGGAGAAGCCCATGGCAAGGGCTTCGCGCCGGACGGCGTCGATCAGCATGAAGGGGATGAGTGCACCCAGCCAGTCGTTGGCGAAGCGCCTGCGCACGCCCATCAGCGGCACGCGCGCGGTGCCGACGCCCCTCACCTTGAGCCGCCAGAGCAGTTTGGCCCAGCCGAACGGCAGCAGGCGGCCCTTGAGGTCACGGATGGCCTCGTTGAGGTTGGGCAGCGTGACGATGAAGCCGATGGCCTCGCCGTTCATCTCCACGAACCACATCAGCCGCTTGTCGAGGAGCTGGCGCAGCGCCTTGCCCAGATGCGCCGTCTCGGCCTGTGTCAGCGGCACGAAGCCCCAGTTGCCGGACCAGGCGTCGTTGAAGACGCTCGTGATCGCGGCGACCTCGCTGTCATAGCGCGCCCAGTCGAGCTGGCGCAGCACGATGCCTTCCGGCAGGGGCCGTTCCAGCATCCGGCGCACCGATTTGGGCAGTTCCGTGGCGATGTCGTAGAGATAGGCGACGACGTCCTTTTCCTTGCGATAGCCGAGCGCTTCGAGGCGCGGGCCGATATAGGGCTTGTCATGCCCCATCAGCAGCATGGGCGGGCGGGTGAAGCCTTCGACGAGGAGGCCCGTTTCCTCATTGGTCGAGAGATTGAGTGGACCCCGGGCGGCGGCCATGCCGCGTTCGCGCAGCCAGGCTTCCGCCGTTCCGGTCAGCAGGCGGAATATCTCCGGATCGTCTTCGGCTGCGATCATGCCGAAATGGCCAATCCCCGGTTCCAGACGCAGCGCCTCATGGTCGATCTGGGCGCTGATCCGGCCGACATCGCGGCCGTCGCGCACGGCAAGCCAGAAGGCAACCTCGGCATGCTCGAAATAGGGATTGGTCTTCGCGCTCAGCGCCTCGCGCCGTTCCATCCGGAGCGGGGCTATGTAGGCCGGGTCGTCCGCATGGAGGCGCTCGGGCAGCTGGATGAAGCGTTCAAGCTCCTGGCGCGTATTGACTGGCATGATGGCAAGGTCAGACATATCGGGTCTCCGGCGGTTTCTGCCAGGCGGTCGGTAAGGGGGCGTATGCGATCATGGTTCCTCGTGGCGAAGCAGGATCGCGGCGCTGATGCAGGCGAAAACAGGCAGGGCGGCCCAGGCAGCGAGCGCTGGCGGCAGCGTTCCGGCTTCACCGAAGGCGGAAAGGATACCGTTAACCAGCAGAAAACCAAGGCCGAGGCCGATGCCGGTCAGCAAAAGCCCGTCGGTGCGCTGGTCGCGGCCGGTGCCATAGGCCATGATCAGGCCGATCATGAGCATCAGGAACGAGCCCAGCGGCGCGGCGTAGATTTCCTGCAACTTGGTCCGGTAGAAGTTATGGGAGCGGTTGCCTGCGCTGTCGCCTGACAGGATACGCTGGATGGTGGCGCTCGGCAGGCTGCTCGCCGGGTTGGCGAGGTCAAGCAGTTCGGAGGGTCTGATGGAGACGGGCCAGGGCATGTCCCTTGCGGGCTGCTCCGCGATCGCATTTCCCTTGATCGTGCTTGTCGTCGCGCCGGTCAGCATCCAGGCGCCATCCTTGTAGAGGGCCTTGCTGGCGTTGGTCCGGCTGATCAGCAGGCCGTCGGGCGCGCGATGATAGATATGCACATTGTCCAGCTCGGTGCCGTCATGGGCCAGCGCGTCGATGGCGACGACATCCGTGGTGATGCGGAACCAGATGGTTTTGGGCGTATTGTCCGTATCGGGATCTGTAATGGCGCTGTCCTGCCACCAGATCGCGAGAGCGTGGGCGGACCGGGGCACGACATAATCCGCAAGCAGAAAATGGGCGGCGGCGATCAGGGCGACGCAGGGCGCGAGCAGCAGCCCGAGCCGGTAAATGGTGATGCCTGCGGACCTCAGGATCACCATTTCGTTGCGCCGCGCCAGTTGCGCGAAGGTGAGCAGCGAGCCGACCAGCACGCTGAGAATGACTACCTGATCGATAATGCCGGGCAGCCGCAGCCAGATGTAATGGCCGATCCCGGCAAGACCGAGCTTGCGCTCCAGTATGTCCGTTGCCGTATCCAGCAGCGCAAGCAGTTGCAGCAGCGCGGACAGGCCCAGCAGGGCCGCCAGAGTCCGCCTCAGGAACAGGCCGGAAATATACCGGAACAGGGTTGCGCTCATACCGGCGCCTTTCGCCTGAAATAGCCGCCGATCGCATTGAAGGGGCGGCTGAGGCGCTCCAGAACGCGGCTGAACGGATTGTCGCCCGGCCGCTTGAGGCTGCTCATGAAAAGCCAGAGACAGAAGGCCATGAACACGGCGAAGGGAATCCAGAGCGCGGGCAGGGCGTGGACGCGTCCTGTGTCCGCGAGGCTTTCACCGAACTGGAGCGAGTGGTGATAGGCGAACAGGATGACGCCGGCAAGCGCCAGCCCCGCGCCCCGCCGGCCCCGCTTGGCGACCATGGCGAGCGGCATGGCGAGCAGCGGCAGCAGCGGCAGGGAAAGGGCGCGGGCGATCCGGCCGTTGAACTCGGCAGCGAGGCGGCTGTGCGGCACCATGGAATTGGGATTTCTGAGCCCCGACAGCAGTTCGGTCAGGGTCAGTTCGCGTTCGCTTTCGCCCCGGGCCCGGAACGGCGGCGTATCCACGTCATAGGGCAGATTGGCGGCCAGCGTCTCGAACGAGCCGAAACGGGGCGGGCTGTTGAGGGAGTCCTCAAGGCTCTGCCCGTGATGAAGAAAGAGCGTCAACCGGCCGGGCACGTCGCCGGGGGCGAGGCGGCCCGTGAGCGCGGTGGTGATGCGCTCTCCGGCGGGCACGGTCTGGCGCAGGAAAACGCCGGTCAGCTGCGTGCCGGTGGGGTCGACGTCATCGGCGCTGAGGACGAGGCCCCGGGGCGTGTCCACGAAGGTCGCCGGTTGCGCCCGTCCGTCCCAGACCGCATTGGAGGCCGCATAGTAGACGGCGCGGTAGACATAGCGGCTGTAGGGCTGGATGAAGCCGAAGAGCGCCAGACTGAAGAACATGAAGACGATGCTGATCACGAAGAAGGGGCGCGTGATCCGGGGGATGGACATGCCCGCCGCCATCAGCGCGTCGAGTTCATTGTCGTCGCTCAGCCGTGCGGCGACGAGAAAGACGCTGACAAAGAAAGAGGCGGGGAGCGCAAGGCCCAGATAGTAGGGCACGAGGTTTGCTGACAATTCCACGATCATCGGCAATGTCGCGCCGGTCTGGGCGAAAAGGTCGAAAAAGCGCAAGACCCGCTCCAGCAGCAGGGCCACCAGCACCATGAGCAGCGTTATGGCGAAGGGGCGCGAGGACGCCGCATATATATAGCGATCGATCAGCATGGCTGCATTGCCCTGAGCGGTACGTATGGCGTCGCCGGTGGTGTGAGGGTCATCAGTGCGAACCGGCGTCCCAGCCCGCGCGCAGCGTCTGCGTCAGGGTGTGCAACTGGGCGGAGGTCAGCGTCACGGCGTCCCCGAGAGCCGGAACCCCCGGCCAGCCCCGGTCCGGCACGATGATGTCGCCCAGGCCTTTTTCGCCCTCATAGCGCGGCAATACGTGAAAATGCACGTCGAGGTCCACCATCATCAGCATCAGGTAATTGATGCGCTGGTAGCCCGTCAGGGCTTTCAGCCGCCGCTCGATTTTCGCTGTCACCCCGCGCAGATCGCTGAAGGCTTCGGGGCTGACCTCGCCGAAGGCGGTCACCGGCTCCTTGCAGATCAGCACCAGCGCGCCAAGGGTCGGCTGGGCCGGGCGCGTCTGGACGCTCCAGAACGGGGTTTCCGCGATCAGCGTATCGGGATAGCCGAACTTGATCTGGGTTGCATTTGCCATGGATGATATCATCTCGTTGGGACCACGCTTGCGCCGGTCGTGGGCCGGTCGCACTCTAGGAGAGGCCTTGGGGCTGTTAAAGGGAAAAAGCGGTGATGAGCCTGCCCAGACTTATGCTCGGCCTTCTTGTGCCACTGGTTATGATGACTTTTCCATTGCAGGCCGCCGCCGCATGCGGGGGAAGCGCCGATCCAGCCCATATTCCGGTAAATGTAACGAACCTGCGCTCCGCTGACGGGTTCGTCACGCTGACCGTCTATCCCGACGATCCCAACCGCTTTCTGTCCTCGGGCGGCAAGCTTTCGCGGGTCCGGGTTCAGGCGGTCAAGCCGGTCACGACGGTCTGTCTGGCTGTGCCGGGTGCAGGCACCTACGCCATCGCCGTCTATCATGATGAAAACGGGAACCGGAAGTTCGACCGCACCCTGCTCGGCCTCCCTGCGGAGGGATATGGCTTTTCCCGTAATCCGGCAGGCCTGATCGCCCCGCCCTCGTTCGACAAGGTCAGCTTTCAGACGCCGGTTTCGGAGCCGTTGACTATCCGGCTGACCTACTGAGCCGCCAGCATGTGGCGGGGACGGGGTATCTGGATGGTGTAGCGGGCGGCCTCGTGGAAACGATGGTCGGCGCCGATCCGGCGCGCATGCACCCGGAGCCGCCAGCCATCGCCTTCGGGCCCGATCTCGTAAAGATGCCAGCGCGAGGCATAATCCTCCTGTCCGGCGCGGCCCGAGGCCGAGGGCACGCCGATGCTCGCGATCGGACCGTCCGGCCCTGAAAGGGGCGTCAGGCTGGCGCGGTGGGTATGTCCGTGCAGGACCAGTTCCGCCCCCGTGCGCGCGAGCAGGGCACGGAGCTTCCCGCGGTCGATCAGCGCCTTCCGGTTCGAGGCGAGGCCTTCCGCGACCGGATAGTGAATGAGCACGATACGGAAGAAGCCCTGTTCGCCGAGAGAGCGCAGGATCGTCTCCAGCCGCGTCATCTGGCTGTCGCCGATCTTGCCGGTGGCGGAAAAGGCGCGCGTGCTGATGGCGGTATCCACCCCTGTCAGTGCGACGTTCCCGCGCCGCCGCACGAACGGGAAGGCGGAGTCTCCGGCCGGGGGGGCATTTTCAGGTTTGCCTTCAGGGTCGCCTGACATCCAGGCTCGCCACAGATCCTGCCCCCGGGCGGGATCGAGCGGCACCAGCGCATCGTGATTTCCGGGGATAAGGGTGACATCGAGCGGGTCGCCCAGGCGGCGGAGCCAGGGCAGGGAACGGTCGAATTCCTCCGGCAGCGTCAGATTGGTGACGTCGCCCGTCACCGCCACATGATCGGCATGGTGCGCGGCAATATCCTCGAACAGCGCCTCAAGCGAGGCGGGTACATGGCGATGGCGGCGCCTGAGCTGCCATGACAGATAGCTCAGCCCCCGCTTGCTCAGCCAGTCGCGGCGGGGCAGGCGAATGCCGGTCATGGGCAGGTGGAGATCCGAGAGATGGGCAAGTCTGAATATGGTCAAGGGCCGCTCTATTGGTTCGACGACGGGGCTGTGGCGTTACCGGCGTGACATAACGGCCTTTGATAGTGTACCTCTCTCGCGTCTTTTGGGAAATTGGAGAAGCTTTTGGGGCGCGAGCAGGAACAGGCGGCCAGTCCGGCCGCGATCATTATCGGATCGTCCGGGGTGCGATTGTGGGGTTTGACGCCGCAGGAACGTCTGCGCCGGGCGCTCCGGCTTGCCGGTGTGACGCGCATCGAGGAAAGCTCTGAGGAAGCCCCTGCCGGCAGCTATGTGCTCTTGCGCGCCGACTGGGTTTATGACGCCTCGCTCATCGCGGAACTGGTCCGGCGGCCGGGCGTGGTCCTGACCGGCGGCAACGGCCAGCCGGTGGCGGCCCATGTGCCGGCGGCGCAGGTGTCCGCCGTGCGCGCCGTTCTGGAGACCGCTCCCGGTGCCCTGCTGCCCGAGGGCCTTGCGATGCTCGATGCCGAGGGGCTGGCCGGGAACTACAACAGGAGCCTGCGCAAGCGTGAAACGCCGCTGCTGGCGCCGGTGACCGGGCAGAATGCGGGCGCGCTTGAAAAGCGCCTGTTCGCGGGCTCGTACAAAGGCACGACGGATGTCGTCACCAAATATGTCTGGCCCCTTCCGGCCCGGATCGTGACGAAATGGTGTGCCCTTGCCGGGATCACCCCAAATCAGGTGACCTTCACCAGCCTCTTTCTCGTCATTCTGACGTTCTGGGCCTTCTGGAAGGGCTCTTTCGCGCTCGGGCTCGCCATGGCCTGGGTCATGACTTTCCTCGACACCGTTGACGGCAAGCTGGCGCGCGTGACCCTGACGTCAACGAAGATCGGCAATGTCTTCGATCATGGCATCGATCTCATCCATCCGCCGTTCTGGTGGTGGGCCTGGATCGTGGGGCTCGGCGCGAGCTTCGGAGCCTCGGGGCTTGTGCTTGCGCTGGTCGATGGCGGCTATGTGCTGCAACGGATCGAGGAAGGCATTTTCAGCCGCCGCCATGGCTTCCATATCCATGTCTGGCACCGGTTCGACAGCTTTTTCCGGCTGATTACAGCGCGGCGGAACCCCAATCTGGTGATCCTGACCATTGCGGTCATTCTCGGACGGCCCGATGTCGGCATGATCGTGGTGGCGGCCTGGGTGGTGCTTTGCCTCATCATCCATGCGCTGCGGCTGTGGCAGGCTGAAATGGTGGTGCGGAGCGCGCCGCTGACGTCCTGGCTGGATTCATGAAGAATCCGGGATTGATCCGCAATCCGCGCGCCTTGCGTAACCGGAAGGACGCGGAGGAAAGACACGATCCGGCTGAGGACTGGCTTGGTTCGCGCTTTGCCGAGCCGGGCTCGGCCGAGGAAATCAGGACGGCCCTGCAGGATCTGGCGGCAAAGGAAGTTGACTGGCTCATCATCGATGGCGGCGATGGTACGGTTCGCGACGTCCTGACCGTTCTTCCCGAGATTTTCGGGGAAAGACTTCCACGCCTTTCCATCATCCCTTCGGGCAACAGCAACGTCATCGCGGCGGATGTCGGCTCGCCCGGCCGCAAGGGTGCTCTGGAGGCCTTGCGGGCGGCGGCGCGCGACGGCAGGGGCGAGGTCAACAGCCGGCCCTGCATGGAAGTGCATCGCGGGTCCGGCCTGCCCTTGTTGCGCGGCATGTTCTTCGGGGCGGGCGCGTTTCGCCGGGCGGTCGAAATCGCCCATGGGTCGGCCTATCACGAGCGTATCGGCCATGGTCCCTCCGTCGCCCTGACGGCCATCATCACCGCACTTCAGTCGGTTTTCGGCAGCAAGGCCGAAAGCTGGGCGGCGGGCGAGGCCATGACGCTGACGCTCGGGGGAGCAGCCCCCCGGAACGGCCATCATTTCATCGTGCTGGCGACGACGCTCGATCGTCTGATACTGGGCATCTGGCCCTTCTGGAACGAAGCCTCCGGTCCGATTCGGGCGCTGGATGTGAGTGCCCGGCCCGAACGGCTGGGCGCGGGGCTCTGGGCCTTGCTGCGTGGCCGCACACCTGAGTGGCTGCGCGCCAGCCCGGATTATCATTCCCTCGGCACGGCGCGTCTGCGACTCGACCTGACGCGGGATTTTGTCCTCGACGGGGAGATTTACCCGTCCGGTCCATCGGGCCTTCGCCTCGAAACCGGACCCTCCATCGATTATTTCAGGCCATGACCACCGGGGTCTCGACATTGATCGAGACGGAAACGGCCCGGTTCGCCGGGCATATCCCGCCATCCGTGCGTGCTTTCGCGGTCCGTCTGGGCGAGCGAGCCGAAGGCGGCGCTCTTGGCGTCATCTTTTACGGGTCTGCGCTGCGCACTGCCGATCTTGAAGGGCTGCTCGATTTTTATGTGGTCGTCGGGCATCTGCGCGACTGGGGGCTTGGCCCCTTGCTGCGGACCGCGAATGGCCTGCTGCCGCCCCATGTCGAATATGTGGAAGAGACCTGTGAAGGCCACGTGCTGCGCGCCAAGGTGGCGGTGATGGAGGCGGCGCAGTTCGCCGCGCTGGTCCGCCCCGGCAGCCTGAACACCACCATCTGGGCCCGGTTTTCCCAGCCTGTCGCGCTTATCTGGAGCCGGGACGAGGAGGCGCGGCAGCGCCTGACCCTGCTGCTTGCGCAGGCGGTCACCAGCGCTGCGGGATGGGCCTATGCTCTGGGGCCCGTCACCGGCGCAGCCCGGGATTTCTGGCGCAACCTCTATGGCCACACCTACCGGGCCGAGTTGCGGGTGGAGCGCCATGCCAGCCGGGCGTCGGACATCGTCGAGGCGGGGGGGGAGCGCTACGAGCGGCTCCTTGTCGCTGCCTGGGACGATCTGGGGCTTCCCTTCGGATGGACCGATGAAGGGCTGATGACGAAAACAGGGGTGGCGCCGGCTGCCTTCAGCGGCTGGAGCCTGCGTCAGGCGCTCGGCAAGCCGCTCAATATCGCCCGTCTGGTCAAGGCGGCCTTCACCTTCGAGAACGGGGCGGCCTATCTTGCCTGGAAGATCGAGCGCCACAGCGGCGTCAGGCTGGGCCTCAGCCCATGGCAGAAGCGCCATCCGGTTCTGGCCGGACCCGTCATCTTGTGGCGGCTGTGGCGCAACGGCACGGTGCGCTGAACCACAAGACCCCTGCCCCTATTCGGCGACGGACCGGCGCAGGCGCGTTTCGGACATATCGGCAGAGGGGACGACGCCAAGGTCGCGGCCGATGGCGGCAATGGTCGCGATGGCGCGGTCGATCTGGGCCGGCGTGTGAGCGGCGCTGATGCTGGAGCGCAGCAGGCTGCGGCCGTTCGGCGTTGCGGGCGGCAGGCTGAGGTTGAGGTAGATGCCCGCTTCGAGCAACCGGCTCCAGAAGGCGATGGCCGCTTCCGGGTTGGGCATGGTGATCGAGATGATCGGATTGACGTGAGGCCCGAGTTCGAGGCCCAGCGACTCAAGGCCGCTGTAAAGCTGTTGCGCATTGGCCCGGAGCCGCAGGCGCAGTTCAGGCTGCAATTCGAGCTGGTTCAGCGCTTCGAGGGTTGAGGCGACGACCGATGGCGGCAGTGAGGCGGTGAACATATAGGGCCGGCAGGCGACGCGCAGAATGTCGAACCCGTCCAGATCGGCGAGGCAGAAACCGCCGACGGAGCCAAGGCTCTTGGAGAAGGTGCCGACGATGAAATCAACGTCCGCCTCCACGCCCGCCGCTTCGGCAAGCCCCCGGCCCCGCGCGCCGAGCACGCCGAGGGAATGGGCTTCGTCGACCAGCAGATAGGCGCCGGTCTCGCGTTTGACGGCGGCGATTTCGCGCAAGGGCGCGCAATCGCCCATCATCGAATAGATGCCCTCGATCACGATCAGCTTGTCGCCTGGCTCGCCTTCGATGCGGCGCAGGCGTTTGTAAAGATCCTCGGGATCGTTGTGGCGGAAGCGGTGAACCGCAGCGTTGCCGAGCTTCACCCCGTCATAGATGCTGGCGTGGCTGTCGGCGTCGATGATCAGGTGGTCGCCCTTGCCCGCGAGGGTGGACAGGACGCCCAGATTGGCCTGATAGCCGGTGGTGAAGACCATGGCATGCTTACGGCCGTAAAAGCGGGCGAGGGAAGCTTCAAGCGCGGCATGGCCTTCATAGGTGCCATTGGCGATGCGCGAGCCTGTCGTGCCGGTGCCTCTTGTCTTCACCGCCTCGACCGCCTTGTCGATACAGGCGGGATCGTAGGTCAGGCCGAGATAATTGTTGGTGCCCAGCAGCAGCACGGGACGGCCGTTGAGCGTCCCTTCTGTCGGTGAGGTGATCGTATCGAAGGAGAGTTGAAAGGGATCGTAACCCTGACCCTTGAGCGAAACATAGGTATCCCGCAAAGGCGAAAATTTTGCCAGAATCGTCATTATTTTGCGTCTTCCTTCAACTCTTCGATGGTTCGGACAAGGTCATCGATCGTTTCCACTTCCGCGATCCTGTTCAGCGGAATGGAAAGGTCGAGCCTGTCTTCCAGTTCCATGATGAAATCCATGATCGCGAGTGAATCGAGGCCCAGATCCGCAGCGATTTTGGTATTTCCTGCAATCTCAAGAGGCCTTTTCACGGTTGCCTCGAGCGATTCAACGATATTGCGGCGGATAACGGCCGATTGTGCCATAATAAAAGGGTCCAAAATGTCTGAACGTGGAGGTGAGACGAACGAAAATTCCGGCCCGTGTTTAACTGTCAAGAAACCGATAACATGAATATATGTACACCTGCTAGGCGTTTCCATAGTTGGCACAATGCAGGGAGAGCTGTTGCTTTGCCTGACCGGGGGGAGCCGAAGCTGCTGCCCTGAGGCGGCAGGTTTGGGTCGTTAACTATATTTGCCCATGCGCCCGGTACCACAGGGCGGTTTTCGCAATGCCCTCAGCCATGGAAATCCGGGGTTTCCACAGGTTCGGCGGCGGCAACTCGTTTTCCCCCACGCTCCAGTCGTTATGGCGCAACTCGCGGGTCTTGGCCTGTGTCAGCATGACCGCCCGGCCCGACAGTGCTGCCCAGCTTTCCCCAAGCAATCCAAGGGTCTGGAGGGCGGCGGGCGGCAATTGCACGAAATGCGGATGCTTGCCAAGGGCGTGGGCGGCCGTGCGCAGCACCTCGCGCAGGGTATAGCCTTCGGGATGAGGATCGCAGATGGTCCATCGGCCGGTGAACCCGTCAGCCGCTGCGCTGGCGAAGGCGACAATGGCCCGGGCAGCGTCGGTGACATGAATGAGGGCGAGGCGTGCCTCGGCGGGTGTCGCAAGGGGGACGAGGCGCGATGTCGCGAGCCTGAACAGGGTGCGCGTTTCCGCGTCGGCGGGGCCGTAAATGGCTGGCGGCCGCACGATCGTCAATTGTCCGGACGGCAGGATTTCGCTGACTGCCATCTCGCCTGCCCGCTTGCTCGCGGTATAGGGGGAGAGATCGGGCTCCCGTGCGACCAGCGAGGAAATCAGCACAAATCCGGCCCGCGGCGCCTCTCTGGCGGTTATGATGGCCAGGTGGCGCGCGCCTTCGCGATTGACCGCGAAAAAATCCTCTTCATGGCGCGCCTTGATCAGGCCTGCGGCATGGATGACGACATCCGCTCCGGCGACGAGCCGCTGAAGCGCCCGTTCATCGTCAAGATCGCCCGGTACGGCTTCGAGTTCGATGCCCCGCCATTCGGCGAAAGCCGGATCCCGGCGGGTCAGAATCCTGACCTTGTGGCCCTGTGCGTGAAGAAAGGGAACAAGATGGCGGCCGAGAAAACCGGTGGCGCCTGTCAGCGCCACGCGAAGGGTCCTGTTATGTGTCTCAGACGGCAAGCGAATAGGCTTCCGGTTCGCCGAAGGCGCCGGATTTCAGCAGGGTTTTTGCGCCCGCCCGGCTCAGCTTTCCCGAGGATGTCTTGGGCAGGGTGTGGGGAGGGACCAGTACGATACCCGCCTCGACGCCATGGCGGGCACGTAACAGGCCGCTGATCTCGGTTTTCAGATGCTGGCGCTCATCCTCGCCCTGAACCCGGCAATGGACCAGCGCATAGATGTTTTCGCCATGGCCATTGTCCAGTGAGAACACGGCGACATCGCCGCTGCGCAGGCCCGCTATCGAATCCTCGAGCGTCCACTCCAGATCCTGCGGCCAGATATTGCGGCCGTTGATGATGATCAGGTCCTTGGCGCGTCCGGTGATGACGATTTCGCCATGGAGCAGGTAGCCGATGTCGCCGGTATCGAGCCAGCCGTCGGCGGACAGCACCGCGGCGGTTTCCTCCGGGTGCTGGAAATATTCCTTCATGATGCTCGGTCCCCGCACGAAGATGCGGCCGACATGCCGTTCGGGCTGGACCTTCCCGTTTTCATCGCGGATTTCGATCTCGTGGCCGGGCAGGATCGGCCCGCAGAGCACGAAATCCCGCCGCGTCACAGTGTTCTCATGAGCGGGGACGGCGATGTGATCGCGCTCCATCTGCTCGATGTCGATGGCGTCGCGCCGGGCACCCGCGCCCGGTTTTGCGAAGCTGAGCGCCAGCGTCGCCTCGGCCATGCCGTAGCTCGGCGTGAAGGCGGAACTCCTGAAGCCGCAGACGGCGAAGCGTTCCGCGAAACTGTCGAGCGCATCGGGCCGGATCATGTCGCCGCCGATGCCGGCGGCGCGCCATGAGCCAAGCGAGAGATGGTCGAGCGACATGGTTCTGGCTCGGCGCACGCAAAGTTCAAAACCGAAGGACGGCGTGTAGGAGAGTGTGCCGCCATTGCGGCTGATCAGATCCAGCCAGACCATGGGACGGCGGACGAATTCGCTGGTCGGCAGCAGGTCGACGGAAATCTGGCAGGTGAGGGGAGTCAGCAGAAAACCGACCAGTCCCATGTCGTGATAGAGCGGCAGCCATGAGACGCCGCGATCGCCTGCCCGAAGGCAAAGGCCATCCTGGCTGCTGGCGTGGGCATTGGCCATGAAGGCCCGCTGGGTGACGGCGACGCCGATCGGCGCGCGCGTGCTGCCCGAGGAAAACTGGATATAGCTCAACTGGTCGGGATCTGGTGTGGGGAAGGCCGGCGCGTGCTGCGCCGGGGCGAGGGTGGCTGCCCATGCGCCGAGGTCAGCCAGCGTTCCGGCGAAGTCGAGATCGAGCCCCGCTACCGCTTCGGCGAGCCAGGGGGCCAGCGCCGCCGGACCGAAGACGGCGCGCGCGCCGCTGCCTTCGATCATGCGCCGAATATGGGCAATGTAATGGGGCCGGCCGCCAAAGGCGGCGGGCAGGGGCAGCGGGGTGGGGATAAGACCGGCATACTGGCAGGCGAAGAAGCCCCGGACAAAATCGCCATCCGTTTCCGCCAGCAGGGCGATGCGGTCACCGGCGGCAAAACCCCGCCGCAGCAACTGGCCTGCGATCTCAAGCGCCTGTTCCCGGAGCGTACGGTAGGGGAGGGCTTCGGAAAGCTCGCCGCGCCCCGTGTAGAAATTGAAGCCCGTGACGCCGCGGGCGGCATAATCGAGCGCCTCGACGAGGGTCGGGAAATCGGCCAGCCGGAAGGGAAGGCCGGGATTATCTGATGGGGTCGGGGTCATGTTCGGTCAGACATCGGTAAGAGTACAAAATCATTACTGGGCGCGCCCCCGCAAAACGGGCGAGGGCTCGTTGACGACATGACCATCCATCAGGTGGATCACATGATCGGCAGCGTTGGCCCAGGCGGGCTGGTGAGAGATCGCAAGTATCGTAAGGCCGGTCGTGCGTGTGAGGTCGCAGAGATTGTGAACAATATTCGCCTCGGTCTCCGGATCAAGGGCGGTGGTCGCCTCGTCGAGGATCAGAAGCTGCGGCCGGTGGATCAGCGCGCGGGCGATCGCGACGCGCTGGCGCTGGCCGCCCGAGAGCCGCGTCCCGTGTTCGCCGACAATGGTTTCGACGCCTTCGGGAAGCTGCGAGACAAAATCAAGCGCGCCGGCCTGTGCCAACGCCCGTTCGACATCTTCCCGGCTGAATGTCTCCTGGCCAAGGGTGATGTTCGCCAGGATGGATTCATGGAAAAGCATCAGTTCCTGCGGCACATAGCCCACCGTCCGGCGCCATGCAAGCAGATCGATCTCGTCGAGCGGCGTGCCATCGATCAGCACGGAGCCTTTGTCGGCCTGATGGAGGCCGAGCAGAATATCGACCGTCGTGGTCTTGCCTGAGCCTGAAACGCCGGTCAGCGCCGTCACCTTGCCGGCGGGGATGACGAAACTGGCATTGTCGATAACGGGCGTCTGGCCGAACGAGAAGGAGACGGCGCGGAATTCGATTTTCTGGGTGAAGCGGGGGGGCGTCTGCCCGGTAGAGGTCTCGCGCACGGCGCGCGCCTCGGCGATGGCCTCGACGATGGCGAGGTAGCCGCTTTCATTGATCCGGACCAGCTGGAGATCCTGCTGGGCCTTGCCGATGGTCAGCACCGTCTTGGCCAGCAGCAGCGCCATGACCAGCACCTCGCCCGGGGGCAGCGACCAGATCACGAGGGCGGCATAGATGCCGATGGCGAGGCAGACGGCGAGGATGGGCTCCTGCAGGGCCTTGTTGGCCTGCTTGGCGAAAACCTGACGGCGCATCGCCTTGTTGATTTTGGCGGTGTCGCGCCGGAACAGCGTGCTGAAGCGGGCCTGACGGCCCATGGCCTTCATCGGCTTGATACCGCTCAGAACGTCGGTCAACTGGCTGATCATGGTCTTGAGCAGGGCGGTCTGCTGTTTGGCCGTCCGTTTCGCGACGACGAGGAAGCGGTTCAGCGTCAGCACCATGACAAGCGCGACGCCGAGCGACAACAGCGCGAGCTGCCAGGAAATCAGCGTCACCACAACCAGATAGGCGGTGACCAGAATGATATCGCTCAGATACTGGGCGGCCGCATTGTAGGCTTCGCCCGCCTGCGAGGCTTCCGTGCTGAACGAGTTGGACAGCCGGCCGACGGGCTGGCGGGTGTAATAGCCCCAGCGCGCGTCCAGAAGGGCGTCGATGAGGTTGAGGCGCATCCGCATGGACACATCCGCCGCCGCATGGCCGACCTGCCGCATGGCCAGCAGCGTCAGGCCGGCCTTGAGCGCCATGCCGACGATGAGGATCAGGAGGAACAGATTGACATCGGGGTGGATGCCCCAGTGCTGGGCGATGGCCACGACCTTGCCGCCAAGCCCCTTGGGATGGGCCCCGCCGGCATCGCTGACTATGGCGAATAATGGCAGCAGGCTGGCGATGCCGATGGCCTCGGCCATGCCGGCGCAGGTCAGGCAGGCAAGCGTCAGCACACCCCTCTTGGGGGAAATGGCCGAAACAATGCGCAGCACGTTCGGCAACTGGACACGCCAGCGCTTGTCATTTCGAGGGTTGGGTGACATTCGATTCCGCAGAATACAGGCACTGTGCCAGCGTGTCTCCGGCCATTTATGGAACCGCCGCGACCGCGTTTAAGGGGTTTTCTACTGGTATCGGCCTGTCATATCAAGAAAAATACAAGCTTCCGTCCGGAGCGCGCGGCCCCCGGGCACGCGCGAAGGACCGCATGGCACCCCGTTGTTCCTGCGGAGAGCCACCCTATATATGGTCCGGCTTCATTTACCCGGCGTGATGATTTTGTCATGTTCCGCCTCGTTGAATGTGCTAGTGGATAAACCGGGGGCGGCTGGTGTGATGGTGGCGGGCTGATGAAGGCAATTATTTTGAGTGCCGGACAGGGCAAACGACTCCTGCCCCTGACGGCTGATCGTCCAAAATGTCTGATGCCTTTGTCGGGATCGACTCTACTGGAATGGCAGCTTGAGCGGCTGGCGCAGGCGGGCATCGACGAGGCGGTCGTGGTGACCGGCTTTCGCGCCGATCTCGTCGACAAGCTGCTGGCCTCGCGCTCCTTCGCCGGCATGACCGTGCGAACTCTCTACAACCCCTTTTACTGGGTCGCGGACAATCTGGCGAGCTGCTGGATGGCGCGCGCCGAGATGACCGGGCCGTTCGTGATCCTCAACGGCGACACGCTGTTCGAGACCGCGGCGGGAGAGCGGGTGCTGCGCACGCCGCCGGAATATCCCATTACCGTCACGATCAACAAGAAGCCCGCCTATGATGGCGACGACATGAAGGTCATCACCTCGGGCGATCGGCTGCTCTCCATCGGCAAGACGCTTGACGGTCCGGCCATCGATGGCGAATCCATCGGTTTTCTGCGGTTCACCGAAGAGGGAGCTGCTATTTTCGTGGCTGAACTCAACCGGGCCATGGCGGTGCCGGAAGGCCTGAAGCAGTGGTATCTGTCGGCGATCGATCGCATCGCCAAGGCGCAGGGTTGTGTCGGTACCCTGTCGATTCAGGGCTTCGACTGGGCCGAACTCGATTTCCCTGACGATTACCGGGCCATGCAGGCCATGGTGCAGGGCTGGCTCGACCGCGACGCGCTCCAGCCCCAGGCTCTCAGCGCCTGAAAATTAGGCACAGGCATTTTCCACGGCAACGCAAGGCTGCCATGGATGATGCCGTTCGTGACGGAGTCCTCAGGCTACGGCCGTTTTGTCCTCGACACTTGCACCGGGTACGTTCTTTTTGATGGAGTCGATGGCTTTCAGGGCCGACGCCTTTGCCGCATATCCCTCGGAAGCGAACATGAGTTCGCCATTGGAAGCGCGGAAGCGAAACCGGAACTCGCCAGCCTTGTCCTTGTAGACCTCGAATTTATACATTGGTCAGATACCCTCTGTGTCGATAGCCGCCGGAGATAATGACACCCGGCGCAGGCCCCTCATGCCGCAAACGAATGAGCCAGTTTTTTGTCAGGCTCATGACGATCTTGAAAAATGACACCCGGCGAACAGGACAGAGCGATCCCTTCCGGCCCGGGGCCGGCGGGAAGTCTGTGAGCGAATTATGGATAAAAGCCCAACGGAAACAAGCGGGGAGCATAAAAAACGGGCCATCCCGGAGGACAGCCCGTTTCATCAGTTCGGACCGGACAGGCTGTAAAGCCTGCCACTGACCGGATTACGCAGCCTGAAGCTGAGCCGCCGACATCTTGCCGTTGCGGTCATCGCGCTCAAGTTCGTAACGGATCTTCTGGCCCTCGCGGATCGAACCAAGGTTCGAGCGCTCGACAGCCGAGATGTGCACGAACACGTCCGTGCCGCCGTCGTCAGGCTGAATGAAGCCGAAGCCCTTTTGGTCGTTGAACCACTTAACTGTTCCGATAGCCATTTTAGTCCCCTTTGTGGGTGCAGTCGTATTCACGGCGCGCAAGGTGCGCGACATGATCAAAATTTCGGTGAGGGTCGAAGGCAGATCCGGGGCTCGATCCGAAACCGAGCAGGAGAGCAACCGAACCATAGCGATATTCGATAAGCACCTATTGCATATATTCACCAGGGTGGCAATCAAATAATATTTTACGTCAATTTATGCTCTTCGCCATCATGTCTTCAATCTACGCTGGAAAGCCCGGATTTTTTCTCTTTTCGATTCATGGATAACAGAAATATTCATCCTTAATTCTTGTTGTTTGCGCCATTTGATAGAAGTTCTCGCCGCTGTTCTGTTCCGGCCCCTCAGACGAGCTTCACCTCGCCGGTGGCAAGATCATAGACGGCGCCAACGATTTCGATCTTTCTTGGTGGCGGCACTGACTGCGCCGCAATGAGTGTGGCCGGGCACCATGATGAGCGGCGTTCCGGGATATTCGACGGCGTATTCGAAGCTTCCGAGGCCATCCTCATCGGCGACATTGCCTGCGATCCGGACCACGAAGAGATCGCCCGGACCCATCGGGGGATAAGGACAGCGCCCACGCTCAGGCCCGCCGACCAGCACAGAAGGGCGCGCCGCGACACCTGCGAACGGCATATGCTGCGAGGGTGATGCAAACAGCCTTCCACCATGAAATCCTCTCCCGGAGTCAAAGCATGCCAGTGAGCTTTCCTCAGGAAACCTTGGCATTGAATGCCTGACCTCTCCCGTTCTGGATAAAGAGAACGGGAGATCGTTATCAGCCTCTGCTGCCAATTTTGCAGGACGCTCAGGCCTTGCGGGCGGACCGGGCGGTGAAGGCTGAAATGCGTTCCTGCATGTCGGGGCCGACGCCTGCGCTCTGGACGATTTCATGGGCGAGCCCGGCTGTGAGCGGCAGGCCGTCGGTGTCGCGCAGGAGCTTCTTGTTCGCCCGGTTGCTGTACCAGCTGTTGGCGAGGATGGCGCGCGCCATGCTGTCGATGGTTTCGCCGAACTCCTCCTCGCGCACGCACAGATTGGCAAGGCCCATGGCGGCGGCTTCCTCGCCCGACCAGGTGCGGCAGGTAAAGATCATCTCGCGCGCCTTGGGCAGGCCGATCCGGCGCGGCAGGCGCTGGCTCATGCCCCATACCGGCGTCAGCGACCATTTGGCGTGAGTGTCGGCGAATTTCGCGGAGTGGGAGGCGATCAGCAGATCGCCCGCCAGCGCCAGTTCCAGCGCGCCGGTGTAGCAATGGCCGTGGACGGCGGAAATGACCGGCTGCGGCAGGTTCGCCAGCCGTTCGATGGTCAGCGCCTGAAAATTGGGCCGGGGCGGGCGCTCGCCATGGGCGATGTCGGCGAGATCATGCCCGGCGGAGAAACATTTCCCCGCGCCGCGCAGCACGACGAGCCCGACATTGTCGATGTCCGCCTCGATGGCGGCGACATGCTCGTTCAGCTCAATGAACATCTCGACATTGAGCGAATTGAGCTTTTCCGGCCGGTTGAGCGTCAGGGTGGCGAGCCCGTCCCTGTCGTCGCGAAGCACAAGATTGGTCACGGGATTCCCTCCGAAGTGTTTTTGTCTGGTTGTTCCCGGAATGGTGACAAAGGAGCGGAAAAGCACAATCCATAAATTGCGCCATTCCATTTCATGTCATGCCCCGGCTTTCCGGGCCGGATGGCGCGCCCGCGGGGCACTTGACTTTCCCCCTCAACGCGCCGATGGTGCGCCACCCGTCCTTTCGGCGGGTTTTGGCGCTCCAGCCGCGTAATGGACGTGTTGCCACAAAGGCAAATCCCGGTCCACCTGTTGAGCGCCTTTCATAAATATCCGTCGACAGCCCAGGCACGCGGGGCGTCTTCTCCCTCGCCGCGATAGCGCCGCGACCAGCCCGATGCTGGCCGCGCGTTCCGGCCTTATTGAAAGCTACTCGATTGACGAGTTTCAAAGATCTCGGCCTTGCCGAACCCATTCTTCAAACCCTGGCCAAGGAAGGCTACACCTCGCCGACGCCCATTCAGGAGCGCTCGATCCCGAGCGTCCTTGAAGGCCGCGACCTTCTGGGCATCGCCCAGACCGGCACCGGCAAGACGGCCGCCTTCGCCCTTCCCATCCTTCATCGCCTGTCCGTCCAGTGGCAGCGCGCGCCGCGCGGCGGTTGCCGCGTGCTGGTGCTGAGCCCGACGCGCGAACTCGCCAGCCAGATCGCGGCGAGCTTCCGCACCTATGGCGCGGGCCTCGGCATCACGGTCGCCACCGTCTTTGGCGGCGTCTCCCCCCGTCCGCAGATTCAGGCACTGGCGCGCGGCGTCGATGTGCTGGTGGCGACGCCCGGCCGTCTGGTCGATCACATGGAAAGCGGCGCTGCCGTGCTCGACAAGGTCGAGATTCTGGTGCTCGACGAGGTCGACCAGATGCTCGACATGGGCTTCATCAAGCCGCTGCGCTTCATCGTGGCGAAGATGCCCAAGGGCCGTCAGAACCTGTTTTTCTCGGCCACCATGCCCAGGGAAATCGGCACGCTGGCGGGCGAACTTCTGCGCAATCCGGTGCAGGTTTCGGTCGCGCCGGTCGCCACCACCGCCGAGCGCGTGGCCCAGCAGGTCATTTTCGTCGAGGCCAGCCGCAAGCGTGAAATCCTTGTGGATCTGTTCGCCGATGCAGCCATGGACCGGGCCATCGTCTTTACCCGGACCAAGCATGGCGCGGACCGCGTGACGAAATATCTGGAAGCCGCCGGTGTCATGGCGCAGGCCATCCACGGCAACAAGAGCCAGGCCCAGCGTGAAAAGGCGCTGGCCGCCTTCAAGGCGGGCAAGCTGCGCGCGCTCGTGGCGACGGATATCGCCGCACGCGGCATCGACGTGGACAGCGTCTCCCATGTCGTCAATTACGAACTGCCGGAAGTGCCGGAAAACTATGTCCACCGCATCGGCCGCACCGCGCGCGCCGGGGCCGAGGGCATCGCCATCTCGCTCTGCGACCATGAGGAGCGCCAGCTTCTCAAGGCCATCGAGAAGCTGACCCGGCAGACGATTGCGGCAACCGATCGCCGCCAGGAGCGCAAGCCCGGCGATCCTTCCGACAAGCAGGCCCGCGAGGCGCTTGACCGTCGCGAGAAAAGCCATGCGCCGCGCCGCAACGGTCCCGCCCAGCACAAGGGCGGCGGACGTCCCGGCGGGCAGAATCGCGACCGCAACGCAGGCGGGGCCGGCAAGCCCGGCCAGCGCCGTCCGGCCAGCCGCAAGATTGCCGGCTGATCTGCCGGTTGAATATCTGAACTGAATGAAGAGGCGGACGCTCATGTGTCCGCCTCTTTTCATTTTCACTGGCCATTTCGGGACAGCATGCCGCCGGAATTATCGTCGCGGGCCCTGTAAATTTAATCCCCTCTGATTTACTATGGATTAAGCGCCGAATCGGGCTGAGCGGGTCCGGGCAGCGGGCGAGCGGAGTTGAGCATGGCAAGCATCGCGATTCTGGGCGGCGGTTTTTCCGGCAGTCTGCTGGCCCTGAAGCTGCACGCGGCGGCCCCCGGTCTGGACATTGTGCTGGTCGAGCGCGGTGCGGAGACCGGCAAGGGGGTTGCCTATGGCTGCTGCGACAGCCGCCATCTGCTGAATGTGCCGGTCCACCGGATGGAACTGGGCCTCGACGTCAGCTTCATCGACTGGCTCAGGGCCGATGAAGCGCGCCTTTCGTCGCTGTCGCGCGAGGCGGGCGGCGCGCTGGAGGATGCTTTCGCCCCGCGCGCGCTGTTCGGGGCCTATCTCCATGAAAAAATGAACGAGGCCGTCAGCGCCTCGGGCGGGGGCCTTGTGCTTGTCCGGGGCGAGGCGGTCGAGATCGAGGCCGGGCGGCTCGTGACGGTGCGCCTGCGCGACGGGCGGGTGCTTCAGGTCGATCGGGTCGTGCTGGCGCTCGGCCATCTGCCGCCCCGCCTGCCGACATCGTTTGAAAGCCCGGTCTATTCAAGCCCCCGCTATGTCCCGGACCCGTGGGAAAAAGGCGCGCTCGATGGCATCGGCCCCGATGAGCCGGTCGTCATGATCGGATCGGGCCTCACCATGGTCGATGTGGCGCTTCATCTTGCCCGCCGGGGGCACAAGGGCAGCCTCACCGCCTTGTCGCGCCGGGGGCATCTGCCGCAGGTGCACCGCGGCGGCGGGGTGTGGCCCGCGCTTGTCCTGCCCGCCGATCGTTCTCCGCGCAGCCTGGTCCGTTTTTTGCGCGCCGAGGCCGCCCGTGCAGAGGCCGCCGGAGTGCCGTGGCAGCGGGTGGCGGATGCCGCCCGCCCCGCCGCCGCGTCGCTGTGGCAGGGCTGGACGGCCCCTGAGCGCGCGCTCTTCCTGCGCCACCTGCGCCCATGGTGGGACATGCATCGTCACCGCATGGCGCCCGAGGTGGCGGAGGCGCTGGCGGACATGGAGGCGTCAGGGCAATTGCAGGTGCAGGGCGGCCGGATCGAGGCGCTGGACCTGCATCCGGCAGGCGTCGAACTGCGCTACCGGCCCCGGGGGCAGAAGGCGGCCGCTTCGCTTCATGCGGCCCATATCGTCAATTGCACGGGCCCGAACATGAGCATCGGGCGCACCGGCGAACCCCTGATCCTGAGTCTCACCCGCCAGAATCTGCTCAAGGAAGACCCGCTCGGCCTTGGTCTTGAAACGGATGATTGCGCCGTGATCGACGGCTATGGCTGGCCATCGAAATGGCTGTTCGCGCTGGGGCCGCTCACCCGGCCCTCGCTCTGGGAGGTGACGGCGGTGCCTGAAATCCGGGTGCAGGTCGAGCGTCTGGCCCAGCGCCTGGCCGGCACGGCGCAGGCGGCCTGCCTCGTGCCGCAGCCGCGCCATGCGCTCGCCGCCGCCTTCGCCGATCTGGGGGCGGGCATTTGAGCCGTCGCCGCCTGCCGTAACGTCTTGATTTGACGGCCTGCAAATGGTTTCTCAGGCAGGGTTGGGTCAAGGGCGTAAGGGGCGGGCGATTGTTTCAGCGAATGAGCTTGCGCAAGGCGGGCCTGTGGGCCGCAAGGCTTGCGGTCCTTGTGCTGGTCGCGCCCGCGCTGGTCATCGCCCTTTACCGGGTCGTGCCGCCGCCGGTGACGCCGCTGATGCTCATCCGGCTGGTGGAAGGCTACGGGCTTCACAAGGACTGGACCTCGCTCGATGGCATTGCGCCCGATCTTCAGCGGGCCGTGATCGCCTCGGAGGACGGCAAGTTCTGCCAGCATCATGGCTTCGACTGGGATGCGCTCGACAATGCGGTCGAGCGGCTGCAAAGCGGGCGGGGACGGCTGCTGGGGGGCAGCACCATCTCGATGCAGACCTCGAAGAACCTGTTGCTCTGGCCGGGCCGCACCTTCCTGCGCAAGGGCGTGGAGGCCTATCTGACCATCTGGCTTGAGGCGCTGCTGCCCAAGAAACGCATCCTTGAGCTTTATCTCAATGTCATCGAGTTCGGGCCGGGCATCTATGGCGCGGAGGCGGCCGCGCAGCGTTTCTTCGGTATCCCGGCGGCTCGCCTCAGCCGCGTTCAGGCGGCGCGGCTGGCGGCGGTTTTGCCGAGCCCGCTCGAATGGCGGGCCGATGCGCCGGGGCCCTATGTCCGCTCGCGAACCGGTGTGATCGCCGCCCGGCTGGGCACCATCGCGCTGGGGCCGGACGGGCCGTGTCCGGAACAGGCAGCGGCGCTCATGCCGCCGCTTTCAGGCCTCTGGCGCGGGCGCTGAAGCGGCCAGCGCGCAGAGTTCCGCGCTGGTGCGGGCGAACTGCCAGCCCGCGATGCTGACCATATCGTCTGTCTCGAAATCATGGCGGATGCTTTTGCCGAGCGCCTCTTTCAAGGTCACCTCGCCCTTGCTGTTCCAGCCCTGAAGCTTGAGGCGGCGGGCGAGACCCAGCGCCAGCGCGTCGCCGTCAAGTTCGGAAACGCCGCTCGACTGGAACCAGGCCCGGCCGGCCGCCGCGGCGCTTGCCGGATCGTCCAGCACGGCAAGGAGCGTGTCGCGCAGGTCCGGCGCATGGTGCTGGATCGAGCCCGCATAGAAGCCGCCCCCGAAGGCGGCAAGGCCCACGCCCGACAGCAGCAGGATATGGCGGCGGCTCAATTCCATGTCTTGGGGTCCATCTCTTCAGTTTCCCGCTTTCAGATGGTCGGCGAGGCGCAGCGCGAGCGCCACGAGCGTCAATGTCGGGTTGACCGCGCCGCCGGTGGTGAAGACGGAACTGCCCGCCACATAGAGGTTCGACATGCCATGGACGCGGCAATCGGCATCGACCACGCCGAAGCGGGGATCGTCCGACATGCGGGTCGTGCCCATGTGATGGTTGCCCCAGCCGACTTCCTCGTCGGCCCAGTCCTCGCCCTGGTCGAAGACGATGCGGACCCGGCCCTCGCCCCAGAGCCCGAAGGCGCGGGCGATGGCGCGGATATTTCCGGCAAGGCTGCGCCGGTCAAGCGCGTTCAGCGTCCAGTGCAGTTCGGCGCGGGGCATGCCGAGCGCATCCTTCTCGCGCGAAAGGGTGATGCGGCTCGCCGGGTCCGGCGCCTGTTCGGTGGCGCAGCTTATGCCGTAGATCATGGGGATGGCGCCCGCGGGCGCGCCGGATGTCGTCTGGCGGATCATGTTCGAGACGGCAGGCTCGACCGCAAGGCCCGGGTCCTGCGCGGCCTTGACGGGATCGATGGTCGGGGCATGGTCCGAATAGATCGCCATGTTGGAGCCGAGCCGCTTTTTGTGGCGGAGGTAATCGTCGGACATCATGAAGACGCCCCGCACCCATCCGGTCCCGATCCGCTCATGGTCCTGATAATAGGGCGAGAACATCCGGCTGTCGGACAGCGCGACGAAGGCGATCTGGCCCGGTACATGGATATGCTCCATGAAGAACCGTCCGACCACGCCATGTCCGTTGCCCAGACCGGCGGGAATGGCGTGGCTGGAAGCGAGCAGCAGGCGGGCGTTCTCGATGCCGCCGGTCGCGAGCACGCAGCGTTTCGGGCGGATCTCGTAGCCCTTGCCGTCCAGCGTGCGGATGGTGAGGCTCTGCACCTCGGCAGCCTGATCGTCGGTAACGATGTTGGTGACGTTGCTGTGGAGATAGGTGCGCACGCGCGGGGCGGTTCCAATATCCTTGCGGTAGCGCGTCCCGAAGCGGGTGGGCGGGCTGAACAGGAAATAGCGGGTTTCGACCTCGCCCCCCTGGAGCGGCAGGGGCCGGTTGCCGGATTGAGAGGACCATGGTGCGGGATCGTCGAAGCTCGACGCCCCCAGTTCGCAGACCTCGGCGGCGCGGACATAGAACGGGTCGAGGTCGGTGCGGCTGATCGGCCAGCCGGACCAGGGCACCCAGTCGCGTTTCTCGAAGTCGGGCGCGTTGAGCGGGCGGCACCAGCCACCCCAATGGTTGGTCGAGCCGCCGAAATAGCGAAGCCGCGATGTGTCGAGCGGATAGGAAACCCCGGTGCTGGCGCCTTCCGTGAGTTCCTGCGTGGCCGGGTCGAATTCAAAGCCGCCGCTTTCGATCAGGGCGATGTCGATGCCTGTGTCCGCGAGCGCCCGGGCCATCGTGATTCCCGCTGCCCCCGCGCCGATGATGGCAAGGTCCGTCTCGATGACGGTGCCGTCCGGGATGGTCCTGCCGTCGATGAACAATTGGTCCTCACGCCATCATCTAACTGTCTGAATCGCGGCATCCTATAGCGCGGCGGACCGGGCAACCATCATACAGTTTGCGATCAGTTCTTAATTATCGCAAGATAATCCATAATGCCCCGCCGGCAGGGGAGACCGGAGGCCAGGGCGGGGTTCACGGGGGTGGAGGAAGCCTATGACCGGCATATTCGGGCGGATCGGGGAGGAGCGGGAGCTTCGGACGGTCTATCGCAAGGCCTCGCAAGGGGTGATCGACAAGGCGCTCCCCGCGCTCGATGTCCATTGCCGCCATTTCATCGAACTGTCGCCGTTCCTGTGCATCGGCACCTCGCGGCCTGACGGCACGGCGGACGTGTCGCCGCGCGGCGGTGAAAACGGCTTTGTCCATATTCTCGACGATGGTCATCTGGCCCTGCCGGACCGGCCGGGCAACAACCGGCTGGATACGCTGACCAACATCCTCCATTCGCCCGCGGTTGGGCTTTTGTTCTTCATCCCCGGGATCAACGAGATGCTGAGGGTCAACGGCACGGCGGCGATCTCGACCGAACCGGCGCTGATGGAGCGGTTCGTCGTGGGCGGCAAGCCGCCGCTCAGCGTCATGGTCGTCACCATCCAGGAGGCCTTTCTCCATTGCACCAAGGCGCTCGTGCGCTCGGAATTATGGAATCCGGAGCGTCATGTCCCGCGCGACAGGCTGCCGAGCTTCGGCCAGATGATCCGCGACCAGCTCAAGCTCATGGTTCCCGCGATGCTGATTCAGGCGGGTCTCAAGAAGGACGAGCGGGATAATCTTTACTGAGGGCCTTTACGGAGGGTAAGCCGCCGTTCCCGGCAGATTTTTTATGCCCCGCCCCTTGAAAACAGGAAGCGGAATACGGCTGAAAACGCCTGTGTTTTGCACTGGACCGGACCGCGTTTGCTGTGCGAGGGTTCCGCCACAAGAATTTCCCGTTTGAAATGGGCGCTTGCGCAAGGCGCCATCGGGTCGTGATGGGCCCCGGCCCTTCGACCCTGACGGGACCATCGGTTATGGAGGACCAGATGAAGGACTATCTCAAGTTCTATATCAACGGCCAGTGGGTCGATCCGATTGAACCAAGGACGCTCGACGTCATCAATCCGGCGAACGAGGAGCCTTTCGCCCGCATCAGCATCGGCACGGCGCAGGACGCCGACAAGGCCGTCGCCGCCGCGAAAGCCGCTTTCCCCGCCTTCTCTCGGACTTCGGTCGCCGAGCGCATCGCGCTCATGCAGAAGATCATCGAGGTCTACCAGAAGCGCTACGCCGAGGTTGCCGAAGCCATCACGCTCGAAATGGGCGCACCGGTCTGGCTTGCCCAGAAGGCGCAGGCCGCCATGGGCATCGCCCATCTGGCGAAGACGATCGAAATCCTCAAGGATTACGAGTTCGAATACAGCGAGGGCAACACGCGCATCGTGCGCGAGCCCGTCGGCGTCTGTTCCTTCATCACGCCGTGGAACTGGCCGGTCAACCAGATCATGTGCAAGGTTGCGCCTGCTCTCGCCACCGGCTGCACCATGGTGCTGAAGCCTTCCGAAGTGGCTCCGATCAACGCCTATCTCGTGGCTGAAATCCTGCATGAGGCCGGTGTGCCCGCCGGCGTCTTCAACCTCGTCAACGGCGATGGCGCCGGTGTCGGCGCCCGTCTCTCGGCCCATCCCGACGTGGATCTGGTTTCCTTCACGGGTTCGACCCGGGCGGGCATCCTCGTTTCCAAGGCGGCGGCCGACACGGTCAAGCGCGTGGCGCTCGAACTCGGCGGCAAGTCGGCCAACATCATCCTCGACGACGCGGACTTCAACAGCGCGGTCGCCGGTGGCGTGATGAACGTGATGAACAATTCCGGCCAGTCCTGCAACGCGCCGACGCGCATGCTGGTCCCTGCGTCGCGTCACGATGAAGCGATCAAGATCGCCGCGGCGGCTGCCGCCAAGGTCAAGGTCGGCGATCCGTTCGCCGAGGACACCAAGATCGGTCCGGTGGTCAGCGAAGCCCAGTTCAACAAGATCCAGGGCCTGATCCAGAAGGGTATCGAGGAAGGCGCGACCGTGGTTGCCGGTGGCGTCGGCCGTCCCGATGGCATCAACAAGGGTTATTACGTCCGCCCGACCGTGTTCGGCAATGTCACCAACGACATGACGATCGCGCGCGAGGAAATCTTCGGGCCCGTGCTCTCCATCCTGCCCTACAAGGATGAGGACGATGCGGTCTCCATCGCCAACGACACGGTCTATGGGCTCTCCGGCTATGTGTCCTCGGGCACCATCGAACACGCCCGCGAGGTCGCCTCGCGTCTGCGCACCGGCAATGTGCACCTGAACGGGGCGGGCCCCGATCTCGGCGCGCCGTTCGGCGGCTACAAGCAGTCCGGCAATGGCCGCGAATGGGGCAAGTTCGGCTTCGAGGAGTTCCTCGAGGTCAAGGCCGTGCTCGGCTACAACGCCGCCTGATTTTCCTTCACGGAAAACGGATAATCATGACGCCGGTCCCTCGCGGGGCCGGCGTTTTCATGTCCGGAGCCATTCGACCCGCGCCCTTGCGCCCGGCCCTTGCGCCAGATGGGCCGCAAGCCAGCCGAGCAGGGAGGACGCCTCCTCGTCGAGGCGGTAGGGCGGGTTGACGATGATGAGGCCCGAGCCCGCAAAGCGGCCGGCGTCCTCGCCGCCCATGACGTGAAGTTCCGTCAGCAGGGTCTTCGCCGGTCCCTCGTTCGCGAAGCGTTCGATCAGCGCGCCCGAAAGGCTCGGGTCCTTCACCGGATACCAGAGCATCAGCGTGCCAGTCGGCCAGCGGGTGCGGACATCCAGCAGCGCCTGCCAGAGCCGGTCGAATTCGTCGCGGTTCTCGAACGGCGGGTCGATCAGGATGCCGCCGCGCCGCTCCTTCGGCGGCAGGAAGGCGCGGATCGCCTGATAACCGTCCATGATCGAAATTTTGGTGTCCCTGTCCCGGCTAAACAGGCGGTGCAGCGTCTCGCCATCCTCGGGGTGGAGTTCGCAGGCCATGAGCCGGTCGCCCGGGCGCATCAGCGCGCGCGCCAGCAAGGGGGAGCCCGGATAGGCGCTGGCTCCATGGATGGTTCGCAGGCGGGCCAGCGTGTCGAGATAGGGGGCGAGCGAAAGCGGCTTCTCCGGCAGGGCGAGCAGGCGGGCAATACCCTGCGCCGCCTCGCCGGTCTTGCCCGCCTCGACGCCTTCAAGATCTGTGAGGCCGGTGCCCGCGTGGGTGTCGAGCCAGAAGAACGGTTTTTCCTTTTGCTTCAGGTGCTCGATCACGAGCGCCATCAGCGCATGTTTCATCACATCCGCGAAGTTTCCGGCATGGTAGGCATGGCGATAGTTCATCTGTCGATCTGTGATCCATCGGGCCGTCTTCAGCCGGGAAGCGACAGGAAGGCGATGGCGAGCCCGGCAAGCGTGAGGGCGAAAAGCGCGAGTGCGGGTTTTAACCCTTCCATGCGTCCGGCGAAAGCGAGCGCATAGCCGCCCTTCAGCAGATTGTTGGCGGAGGCCGAAATGAGGATGGCTGCGCTCGCCAGCGGCGCACCCAGCGCGCCTGCCGAATCCTGCGATACATTGAGGACGAAGGGATCGACATCGGTGAAGCCCGAAACGGCCGCCAGCACATAAAGGCCCGCGCTGCCCCAATATTGGCGCGCCAGCTCGACGCCGACCGAGACGCCGACGAACAGGACGGCGAAGACGAAGGCGGTGTTGAGTTCCAGCGGATTCTGCGGCGTCTCGGTGACCGGGGCCGTGGTGGCTGTGGCCTCTCCCTTGCCGCCGGTCAGGTCGATCAGGGCCGCGAGCGCGAAGCCCGTCATGCTGAGGCCCGCGAGCCACGGGGCCAGATGGAGCGCGAGCGAAATATTGAAGATGGCGACGACGACGCCGATGCGCAGAAACATCACGGCGGTGGCGATGACGATGGCCGACTGGGTTCGCCGGTCCGGCCGGGCCATGGTGCCGAGCCGCCGCGACAGCACGACGGTGGTGGCCGTCGAGGAATAGAGCCCGCCCAGACAGGCCGAGATGAGGGAACCCGTCGAGGGCGCGACATAGCGCTGGAGCAGATAGCTCGCATAGGAAACGGTGCTGACGGCGACGACGGCGAGCCAGACCAGATAGGGCGTCAGCACGCTGAAGCGGGTAACGGGCTCGTCGGGCACCAGCGGCAGCACCACGCCGATCACGATCAGGAACTTGGCGAGTGTCACCAGCTCGTGCGAGGAGGTGCGCGCCGCCAGCGTATGCAGCCGGTCGCGTTCGCCCAGAAACAGCACGCCGGCCACGGCTGCGGCAATCGGTATCCACAGGGGCGCGACGAGGCAGAGCGGCCCCAGAATGAAGGCGAGCAGGT
This sequence comes from Parvibaculaceae bacterium, assembly GCA_028283765.1. Classification (GTDB taxonomy): domain Bacteria; phylum Pseudomonadota; class Alphaproteobacteria; order Parvibaculales; family Parvibaculaceae; genus JAATFR01. The sequence goes on from JAPWJY010000008.1 coordinate 123,097, forward strand.
TGCAGGCAGGGGCCATGATGCCTGCTTCCAGCCGGTCGGCTCCCTCCGCGCTTTCGGCAAGGTTGAGGGCGAGGCGCTTCCAGTAATAGAGCCCGAGCCAGAGCGCGAGGGCGGCAAGGCCGACGGCGAACAGGAACGCATGAACGGGTTCCAGCGCATAGAGCAGGCCGCCGCAGATGGCGAGTAGCGGAAAGGTGCGGATGCCGCCCGGCGGTTTCAGCCGGCTGTGGGCGAAGGATTCCTCAAAGCCGAGGCCGAAGAAAAACGAAAGCGCGATCAGCAGTGCCCCGCGCTCCGGCGCAAGCAGATGGGTGAGATTGGCGAAGGCGTCTGAATCCATGATGTCAGGGGGCTATGGTGCCGTCGTTCAGCCGGTCGGCATTGAAAGGGAAGACGATGGAGCGGTCGGGCACCGCCGCCTTGTCGTCCTTGTCTTCATATTCGAAACGGCTGATGAAGTCGGCAAGGGCGTTCAGCCGGGCAAGCTTCTTGTCATTGGCGGAGATGATGGTCCAGGGCGCGACCAGACTGTTGGTGCGGATCAGCATCTTGTCGCGGGCTTTGGAATAATCCTCCCACATCGCGATGGCCTTGGCGTCGATCGGGGACAGCTTCCATTGCTTCAACGGGTCCTTGCGGCGGTCGTTGAGGCGCTTTTCCTGCTCGTGCCGGGTGATGTCCAGATAATATTTGAAGATGAAGATTTCCGAGCGCGCCAGCATCTGTTCGAAGATCGGCACCTCCTCCATGAACTCTTCATATTCCTCGTCGTTGCAGAAGCCCATCACGCGCTCGACACCTGCGCGATTGTACCAGCTCCGGTTGAAGAAAACGACCTCGCCCGCCGCGGGCAGGTGCTCGGCATAGCGCTGAAAATACCATTGCGACGATTCCCGGTCCGAAGGTTTCGGCAGGGCAACGATGCGGATATCGCGGGGGCTGAGATGCTCGGTGAAACGCTTGATCGTGCCGTCTTTGCCCGCACCGTCGCGGCCCTCGAAAATCACCAGGACTTTCCGGTTATTCTTGATCGTGTCCTTCTGGAGCTTCACCAGTTCGACCTGAAGCGCATAGAGCTGGTCCTTGTAGCTCCGCTCGCCTTCCTTCTTGCCGCCGGATTTTCCGGCCTTGCCGGTCAGGCTGGTCTTCTCCTTGTTGCCGTCCGCGTCTTTGCCCTTGTCGTTCTTGCCCATCGTCTATCCCTTTAGCGGCCCTTTGGTGACAAGGAAGGGTGACGCAATGGCGTGTGAATGCAAGCCCCCCGTTTCAAGACGGATGAGAGACGGTTCCGGCGCTGTTTTTTTACCTTTCGATGGATCGTCCCACTCTGCCGGATTTCCCCGCCCTTGGCCGCTGATCGGAAGCATCGGGCATTGCGGGGATGAAGCCACGCCTGCGAAGCTTGGGAGAAAGCACCCGTATAAGCTGCATCAAGCAGCAAGGGGCTGGCAGAAAGTGTTCGCCGCACCGCCATGACTCTCTGTGATCCCGTCCGGGGAGCGATCGAGATCGCCCGGACGCCGTCATTCTCGTATTTCATCGATCTGGAAGCCCCCGGCTGGTTCGGATGGTCTTCATACAGAGAGATGGCGCTGCTCCATACTTCGCTGCTGCTTTTCCCGGACCGGGAGAGCCGCATTACGGCTTGCGACCGGTTGCGCGACGATGTTGTTCTTTCCCAGCATGTGCGGATCGACGAAGCCGTGGAGATCGATCTTGTTTATCTGGTTTCGGAATCCCCTGAAATGCCGGACATCCGTGTGCGGCAGATTCTCAATCTGCCCATGAATATCCTTCAGGCGCTCAAGCATGGCGGCGCCGCGCCGTCCTGGCTCCATGACGCCCTGTCGGAACGGAAGGAAGCCGGTTTGCCGGGTCTTGTCCGCGCGGCCTGCCGCCAACCGGTCAATCTGGTTTCCATTGGTATGTCCGGCGAGATTGCGAACATGTGGTGGGACGGCCCATGATCCAGGTGTGGTCCGGGATGTAATCTGCCTTTCCCGGAGACGGCTGGATTCAGAAGATTCCTTGCTACATGTCGATCTGGTCGGGGCTGAGGAATTGCTGCGCGTAATCGCGCCAGACGGACGATTCGCGGAAAAATTTGTAAACCTGAGGGTCGAAATGGCCCGTGGCGGCCATGTCGTCCATGATTGCAAGCGACTGGCTCAGGGGCTTGGCGGGTTTGTAGGGCCGGTCGGCGGCGGTCAGGGCCTCGAACACATCCGCAATCGCCATCATCTTGGCGACCGTGCTCATGTCGTTGCCGGTCAGGCCGCGTGGATAGCCCTTGCCGTCCACCCGTTCATGATGGGTTGCGGCGATTTCCGGCACGGCCTTGAGATGGGGCGGAAAGGGCAGGCGCGAGAGCATGATGATGGTCTGGATAATGTGGTCGTTGATCTTGTAGCGCTCCTCTGCCGTCAAGGTGCCGCGGAAGACCGACAGATTATGCAGTTCGCCGAAATTGTAGAGATGTTCGGGGGGCTGCATCCTGATGCCCCACGGGTTGTCCGGCGGCAGAAGGTCATGCCCGGAACGTTCGATCACATGGTCGGGCCGGTCGGCAAGTACCTGTTCGATGGCGGGCAGCGGCGTGGTCGCCATTTTGCCTTGAAGGGCAAGCTCCGTCGCCGAGACGCCGATCGAATTGTCGAGAGTCCGTGTCCATGTCCGTTCTGCGATCTTGCGCAGGCGGGCAACCGCATCGGGCGACATGGCCTCGCCCCCCAGATTGCATTCGGCGATGAAGGCAAACTCTTCATCCAGTACCAGCCAGAGTTCGTCGAGCCTTGCAAGCTCCGCCGTCTTGTCCGCGCCGGATGCAATGCGCTGCCAGCAGGCGACCTCGGCTTCGCGTTTTATCACTTCAAACCGCATCCGCACTTCATGGATGCGGTTGTAGATGGTTTCAAGCTTGGTCGCCTTGTCCATGACGAATTCGGGCGTCGTCACCTTGCCGCAATCGTGCAGCCATGCGCCGATATGAACGGCTTCCCAATCCTCCTCCGAGAGATGAAAGTCCTTCATCGTGCCCTGATCCGCATCCTGCGCCGCATGGGCCATCATCTCTGCGAGCACGGGCACCCGCTGACAATGGCCGCCGGTATAGGCCGATTTCGCGTCGATGGCGTTGCCCAGCACCTGGATGAAGGCTTCGAGAAGCGCCTTCTGGCCGAGGTAGAGCTGGTTTGCATTGATGGCGATGGCGGCGGTGCCGGCCAGAGCCGAGACATACCCCAGTACCGGTTCGGGAAGAGGCCGGTTGCTGCCCGGACCGGTGCGTGCCAGCAAAATGACGCCGACGAGGGCGCCCTGCGCGGAGCGCAGTGGAATGACCACGGCAAAAAGGGGCGTGCCGTCATCCAGCTGACTTGCGAAAGCCGCGCTGAATATCGTTTCCTCGCTTATCCCTTCGAACTGGAAAGCGTCGGTCCGGGTGCGCACGAGATTGAGCAGGGCCGGGATGGCGATGCCCTCCGCGTGGCCGGTGACGGGTCCGTTTGCCGTCATGCGCACGGCCGATGAGACGTTGCCTTCCTCGTCAAGCAGAAACAGGACGCCGGCCGAGGCGCCCACGATGCCGGTTATTTCCATCAGGGCATGCTCAAGAACGTTGCCAAGGTCCCGGACAGAGCCAAGGGCGCGGCCCAGGGTCATGAATTCGCGGACGCGGTGCTTGATGCTGCTGATGCCCCTGGTGAGATGATCGATTTCCACGATCTGGGAGACGATCGGCGTCCGGCGGTCGAAGTCGAAACCCTCGATCTTGAGAATCTCGTCGGCCAGCTGGTGGAGGGGGCGCGAGACGAGGTGAGCGGCGGCCCAGACAATCGGGCAGACGATAATCATCAGTCCAATGCTCGCCAGAATGGTTTCGCGGCTGATCTGGCGTGCGCCATCCAGAAGTTCCGATTCCGGCAGGGCGATGATGAGAACATAGGATGCGCTCTGGGTGTTCTGGTGAAGGGCGCGGTATAGCCAGGTCTTGCCATCGGCGAGCGTATTGATGCCCCGAATCTGTTTGTCCGGATCGCGCATGCTCTCCAGAAAGGCGCGGGTAAGCAGGTGGCTGTTGAGATCCTCGATACTCATCAGCCTTTTCTCGGGATTTATGTCGCTCGTGGGCAACCGCTGCTGATTATCCGAGGTGGCGATCAGGTTACCGGCCTCATCCGCGAGCACAATCATGGACGAGGGGGTGGGTTTCAGCTCCCTGAGCGCGGAGGATAGGGTTGCGAGAGACAGGTCCGCGCCGAGGATGGCCTGGCTGGCCGTGCGCATGGAGAGCGTGATGCCGATTTCCCGGGTCGAGAAGAACGGATAGGGCGGTGAGACGAAGATCGAACCGTCAGCGGGGGGATCGAACCAGATGCGTGTGCGCGGATCGAACCGGTAATCCGGTCTGTCGGTTTTTGAAATGATGTTCAGGTTCTGATCGAGATAGATGAAGGTGCCGACCACCGAGGCAAAACGCGGTGAGCGCTCCGTACTTTGAACCATATAGGCGCTGTCTGGCGGGGCATTGTTCGCCATCCGGTCAACGTCGTTCCGAAGACGGCGCAGCATAAAAAAATCCCCGTCAGGATATGCGGCATAGGTCGAGGTGACTTCAGGGCGGCTGTTGAGGAGTCTGACGAGTGAGCCGACGCTCTTCAGCCGGTCCGCGAGCGTGAAGGCGGACGTGATGTCACTTTCATCCAACACGCTCATCGCGCCTGCGACGACCTGGCTGCTGACGCCGAATTCCGACCCTACAGTCTGGGCGAGCCTGTCCGTGAGCTGTTCCGACGCAAGCAGGATGACTTCGCGCGTCCGGGTATAGGCAAGCCAGGACAGCAGGGCGCCGAGCGAGAGGATCAGGATGACAAAAAGGGTGGAAACATAAATCTGGACAGAAAGACGCCGTGTCCGGGGCCTGCTTCCGGACAATGTGACATTGCGGTCAGATATGGTTGCCGTCACGTAACTATCCGCCCCGCGATATTGAGGAAGAAGCGATAAAGATTGAGATAAAATCTTCTACAATTAGAGCTTTGGCAACGGGATTTGGCGAGGCAGACTTCTCTGTATGAGATCTGTCCGGCGTTTTGTCTGTATCGGAGTCAAAGGAAGATGCGCTGCGATCATGGGGGATGCCTTCCAATCTGGTGTTCAAAACAGGCTGTCCCCTTCTCTCTCCTTCTCAGAAAGAAATGATCCCTGTTTGATCCGCCGGTCTTCCTGCGGTCATATGGTGACGGAATATCAGACGTTTTTTTAAGCAATTACAAACGGATCTGTTGCTGTCTGTTTGAAAGGCATTCATCCGGATTATCCAGACCCTGTCGGGACCGGCAGGGCCCATCGGGAATCAAGGCGTTATGGCGGCGGTAACTTGACCTCCGGCGGATTGATCTCTGCCGGAGGTTTTTTCGCCGCCGGTCCCGAAGCTCTCCCTCCGGGTTGCTTGCGGGCTATCCGTGAAAAGTCCAACATGCGCGGCAAAGATACCTCCGATTGGCCTCCTCGCCGGAAATCCAGCTATCATGATCAAGACCGTTTCCAGCCTTGTGGCGAGTATTGCCGTCTGCCTCCTGCTCGTCTGGTCGATCTGGCAATGGCTGGGTGAGCCGGTTTCCATGGTCGATGCGCCTTCCGGCAAGGTTCATTGCATGAGCTACACGCCGTTCCGGGGAAGCGATACGCCGTTCAACCCGGCTTATGTGGCCAGCCCCGGGCAGATCGAGGAGGATCTGGCACTCCTGTCGAAGTCCACCAGCTGTATCCGCCTCTATTCTCCGGGGCAGGGGCTGGATCATGCCGTTGTCACGGCTGAAAAAGATCATATGCAGGTTCTGCTCGGCGCCTGGATCGGGCGGGTGGATGCGGACAATGAAAAGGAAATCGGGCGGGTCATCTCGCTTGCCCGGAGCTATCCGGAGACGGTCCGCGCCATTATCGTCGGCAATGAAGTATTGCTGCGCAACGAGCAGTCCGCCTCGACGCTCGCCGCGCTGGCGCGTCGGGTCAGGGCCGAGACGGGCAAGCCGGTCACCTATGCGGATGTCACCGATTTCTGGCTGAAGGCGCCGCAGGATCTGGCTGATTCGGTGGATTTCCTGACTGTTCATATTCTGCCGTTCTGGGAGGATCATCCTCGTTCGGCAGCCGACGGCGTCGCGCTGGTGGATGAGGCGGTGGAGCAGATACACGCAAGATTTCCAGGCAAGCCGATTCTTATCGGCGAGACCGGTTTTCCCGGCAAGGGCCGCCAGCGCGGCCCCGCGATTCCTTCCCTCGTATCCGAAGCGCTCTATCTGCGCAGCTTCATGGTCTGGGCCCGGGATGCTGGCATCGACTACAACCTGATCGAGGCGTTCGACCAGCCATGGAAGCGGGCGCTGGAAGGAACGGTTGGCGGCAACTGGGGCATCTATGATGAAGCGCGCGAGGCGAAATTTCCCTGGCAGGGACCCGTCAGCAACCAGCCCCACTGGCGGCTGGCGGCGGCGGCAAGCCTTGTCATTGCCCTGTCTCTGACCGGGTTCTGCCTGCTGGCCCGGGTCCGCGGTCTGCCCCTTGTCGTTGTCGGCGCGCTTGCCGCCATCGCGAGTGTTTTCGTGGTGCTCCAGGCCCAGCAATCTCTGGCGGCGTACCGCAACCTGTTCGAGGCTATTGTCGAGCTTTACCTCATGGCGCAGACACTGGCCTGTCTGCTGTTGCTGCTTCCCCAGATCGCGCGGGGAAGATCAGCCGACGCACCGGCTCCCCTCGCGGCCGTCGCCCAGTGGTGCCGGGTGCCGCAGGCGGGAAAGTGGAGCCGTTCCATGAGTCTGGGCCTGCTGCATCTCAGCGTTCTTGCCAGTACGCTCGTCTGCTCGCTCGGTCTCGCCTTTGATCCGCGCTATGCGGATTTTCCCCTTGCCGCCTTCACGGTTCCGGCAGCGGGGTTCCTTGTGCTGGCCATCCTTAATGTCCGGCGTATCCCCGGCCCGCTGCGGCGCGAAGAGGCTTTGCTGGTCATTCTGGGGCTCTCATCCGCAGCCATCTCCATGCTGGGCGAGGGGTTGGAAAATGGTCAGGCCGTCCGCTGGGCCCTGCTTGTGCTCGCCATTCTCGCGCCGTTTGCAGGCACGATCCGCGATCTTTTCGCACGGGCGCGCTAGATGCGTCTTTAAGTTCTGGGCAGACACAGCAGCGTGATAATCAGCGCGAGTGAGGCGATATCGGCATTGTAAAGGCCAAGCCCGAGCAGGCCGAGCAGCAGGGCGATGAACAAGGCCGTTTTTGAGCCCCGGAAAAAACCGAAGAGGGCGGCGATCAGGGCGGGCACGCCCCAGATCGAATAATGGCTGACGGCCCAGAGCAGGTGGGTCAGGCCGCACCAGCCGGGAGGCGCCGCCGCAATACATATCTGGCCGACCTCGCGCGACTGGATGAAGCCATAACGGATCGCAAGCCCCAGCCCTAGTGCCAGCGCCCCGGCGAACAGCCACCGGACGACGCGCCGCAGTGGCCAGCGGGCAAGGGGGGGAGGCGCGATTTCCATATCGGCGGCGGTCATGGCGGCAGTCTCTCTGTGGGGAGCTGGATCAAATCCCACCTTAACGCCATGCTCAGGCGCTGTCTTCCCGGCTCACGCGGCTCAGTCCATGTGTTGTCTTTTCCCAATGGAAGGGGCTGGTGATGAGCTGGAGCACGGCCCGGTAGGCGGCCACTGAAATAAGCAGCCAGCACAGGGGTGTCGTCAGGCAGGAAAGCAGCAGGGAAACCCGCCCCCGCATCAGGGCGGCAACCATGCCGGCGGCGATAGTGGCGGCGTAGCCGAAAAGAAGCACGAAGGTGAAATAGAAATTGAGTCCGCTTCCGGGGTTGAGGGTCAATGTGCTGTCGCTGTCCAGTATCAGGATCAGATAGAAGAGCGGATGAACGAGCGATGATATGATGAGGCCGCCCATCATGATCTGGAAGACAATGAAGCCGCGCAGGCCAACCGTCCGGCAAAATGTGACCGGATGCCTCATCCGGACCAGATAGGTCTGCATCCAGCCCTTGAGCCAGCGGGTGCGCTGGCGCAGCCAGTTGGGCAATTCGCAATTGGCTTCTTCAAGAGTTGTCGAGTGGAAGAAGCCGCAACCATAGCCTCTCGCGGCGAAGCGGTAACCGAGATCGGCATCCTCCGTTACATTATAAGGATCCCATGCACCGATCGTGCGCAGGGCGCTGGTGCGGAAATGAGTGGAGGTGCCGCCAAGAGGGATCGGCGTATCGGCGCTGACGAGTGCTGGCAGCAGAAGATCATATAGCACTCCATATTCGATGGCGAACTGGCGTGTCAGCCAGTTTTCGTGCCAGTTGAAAAAATTGAGCCGGGCTTGCAGGCAGGCAAGCTTTTCGTCCGACCCGAGGAAGAGTGCCGCAGCCTTGCGGATCTGGTCCGGGGGTGGATCGTCTTCCGCATCGTAGACGACAAGCAGGTCTCCTGATGTCAGCGGGAGCGCGTAATTGCAGGCCTTGGGTTTCGTCTGCGGATAGCTCGGTGGAATGATGATCTGGTGGTAGCGATCATCAAGTACGAGTTGTTCGCAAACGCGGATGGTCTCGTGGTCCTCCTCCTCGAACAGGAGGAATATCTCCAGCTTTTCTTTCGGATAGTCGATTTTTTCGAGGGATGCGATGAGCCGGGGCAACACCCTGGCCTCATGGAACATGGGCACCATGATAGTATAGACAGGCAGCATATCGTCTGGAATGGGTGCGATGGATGTGTCCGCCTCTTTCTTCTGTGCATGGATTTTGAGGCCGGCGGGAATCGAGACAAGGCGAAGCGCCGCCACGGCAAGGAACACAAGGCTGGCTGAGAATATCAGTATAAGGAAAAGAATCCCGGGCCATTGTGCCAGGGCGATGAGCATCAGGGCGCTGGTGCAGCCGAATATATGTCTCTGCGTTTCATTGATTCGCAGGCTTGCTGAACTCTCTGCGTCGCGTGACAGCAGGTCGAAACAGGCAAGCTGCGTTAACGCTTCAGACGATCCCTGTGCGACATGGGCCGATGGCATGGCGGAAGTTGCGGGAAGAAAGGAATCTGTCGTTCCTTCCTTCCCGCTCCCGCCTGTACGATCAGATATTACAAACGACACAAGCCAGTCAGGCGCTTTCGCGGGCGCGCTTATGTTGGATTCATAAAGCGCCGGTTGCTCGCTGAGCTGCCCCCCTGTAGCAGGATCGGCGGCATGCGCGAAATCGCCTTCTATAGCCTGAGTATTTGCATGATCGCTCTCGGCTTGCCGCGGCTTTCCCCCCGCCGGCAGCATGCTCTTCCCCTTTTGTGTCGACGATCCCCATCGGGCTGCGAAGCCTTAACGACACCCGAATTTACTGTATTCCCTATAAGGAGGAAATTTCAATGAAAATAATATGGAATTTTAACTATAAATTTCAGTATCCGGATTCTTTGAAATTTCAGGGAGGCAGCTGGCATTAATATGCTTCTTTCAGAGGGATGACGCTGGAAAAGCGCTGGCCGCATACATATGTACAGCGGCTTTCTTGCGATAAGCCGCGGATCGGGATGCTGCAAATCCGGTTTGAGGACGAGACGTGCAACAGGCGGAGAATGCGTAGATCATCTCCATATTTATTGACCGGGCTGGATGCCCGGACCTGTCCGTCTACGGAACCCTTGCGATAGTGGATTAAGGGGATGGCCGGGCGGATATTCAATAAGCAGAACAGAGTCCGGTTTCAGACCATCAGGTCTCGCGGGCGGCCGAAGAAGACGGACCTGCCTTTGCCTTCGTCCACGTCCTTCCAGCTTTCGATATTGAAATCAAAGACAGCGAGTCCGCCGGTCGGCACGCCATTTTCGACCAGCAGGGCGACAGGGTTCTCCGGGTCTTCGGCCAGCGCCATGGCCAGCAGCACAAGGCCCGGATTATGGCCGACGAGCAGCAATGTCCCCACGGCGTCGTCGGTTGCGCGTATTTCCTCCAGCATCACATCGGGCATGGCATGATAAAGCTGGTCGCGATAGCTGACCGGCACGGTCCCGGCAAGCCTGACTTTCAGGGGTTCGAAGGTGGCAAGCGCGCGGGTGGCGGTGGAGCACAAAACCGCGTCGGGCTTGTAGGCGGAACGCATGATGTAGTCGGCCATGAATTTGGCCGTGCGACCACCGCGCTCGTTGAGGGGGCGATGATAATCGTCCTGGGCCGGATCACTCCAGTCGGACTTGGCGTGCCGCATCAGACAGAGCCGTTTCATGGGATCGCTTCCCTGGTTCGGGCCCCGGCCTCTGTTCTTTCAGAACAGATGGTAACGGAGCTTTATTTCTTTCTCTGGCCGCGGACGTCGCAAGATATATGCCGCAAGGCCCTGTCTCGACGTCAGACCGGCATATGCCGGGCCCGTGCGCCCCGTTCGATGGCGGCTGCGATCAGCTTGTCGATGCGCAGCATCTCGCGGAACAGTTGCAGCAGGCGCGCTTCTTCCGGGTTGAAGGTCTGGTCGACAATGGCGATTTCGACCGCCATGGCGTAGGCCGTCTCGCGCAGATGATCGGGAAGCGCTTCCTTGATGAGGCCGAAGACCGCCTCAAGCCCATCCTGCTCCTGAAGGATCGCCCCGCATTCCTCCGCGACATAGATGAGGCGCTGCGGGTCGAAATCGTCGAACGGGGGCAGGTTCTGCACAATCCGTCCGATCTTGCCCAGTTCCCGGTCACTCATCTGCCGGTCGACGGCGCTCATGGTCACCATGATGTAAATCAGGGCCGTGGCGGGGCTGATCGTGGTGGTTTTCAACGGGTCTCTCCTTGAGCGTGGCGTGCAGCGAACTTAGGTGTTCGGACCCGGGGCGGCAAGGCGTGACAGGTTTTCGCCGGAAAAGGCTGGCTCTTCCCTGAAAAAATCGCGGGTGGCGGCCACGGCCTCCGCCAGCCCGACCCGGGCGACCGGTATATCCGGGGGAAAGGCCGTGAGAAGGCGCGAGGGCAGGCGCGCATCGAGCATGACGAAGATGCCGCGATCCTGTGCGGAACGGATCAAGCGGCCAAATGCCTGCTTCAGACGTAGCCTCGTCAGCATGTCGTCATAATGGCGGGGACCGAAAAGCTGGCGGCGCGCCCGGTGCAGAATGTCGGGGCGCGGCCAGGGAGTGCGGTCGAACACGATCAGGCGGAGCGAGGCGCCGGGGACGTCCACCCCGTCGCGCACCGCGTCCGTTCCCAGCAGGCAGGCGTTGCGCTCGGCGCGGAAAATATCGACCAGCGTGCCGGTGTCGAGGGCGTCCACATGCTGGGCATAGAGCGACAGCCCCTGCGCTTCCAGCGGTCCCATCAGGCGGCCATGGACGGCTTCGAGCCGCCGGATCGAGGTGAAAAGCCCCAGCGCTCCGCCATTCGAGGCGAGGAACAGCGAGCGATAGGCCGCCGCCACAGCGTTGGCGTCGCGCGGATCGACGTCGCGCACGATCAGGACGCGGGACATCTTCGCATAATCGAAGGGCGAGGCCATCGCGGCCCGGCGTGGCGGGGTCACCAGATGACTCGCTCCGGTGCGCACTTCCGCCGAGGCCCAGCCGTCATCGCCGGCTGCATCTTCCGGCAGCCGGTCGCGGAGCGTGGCCGATGTGATCAGCACGCCATGGGCGGGTTCCAGCACGGCCTCGGCGAAGGGCAGGGTCGGGTCCTTCCAGTGGCGCGACATGCCGATGTCGACCTCATGGCCCCATTGCCGGTCGATCGAGAACCAGTCGACGAATTCGTCCGGCGTCCGTGTGGCGAGTCCCGCCAGCATATGCCGCCAGGCGGGGATAAGGATGCGTCCGCGCCGGTCGAGACCGCGCGCCGCCGCGTCGATGCGGATGCGGGTGGCGGTGTCGAGTTCCTCCGCCTTGTCGTCCAGCCTCTGGCGCAGCATATCGGCCAGCCGGGCAAGCGGGGCCATGAGCCGGGCAAGGGCCGCATCGAGCGCCGCTGCGGCCTCCGCCAGCCCCTCCACCATGGGTTCGGTTTCGGCTTCCAGCGAATAGCTGGTTTCGCTCTCGCTGGCCGCCCGGGCATGGACCTGCTGGCGGACAAGGGCGAGAAAGCGTTCGGCGGCTCCATGGGGCGCACCTTCATTGAGCCGGGCGGACCATGCCGGACCGGGCAGCGCCAGCGCCGCCGCCAGCGCCTCGGCAAGGGCGGACCGGGCCTCTTCATGGTCGCCGGCCAGATCGCTGATCCGCTCTTCGAGCCCGCGTCCACGCCCGCGGCCGCTTTCCGCCCCTCTCAGCCAGCGGCGCAATTCAAAGCATTCCTGCGCGCTCAGATGGGCGGAGAAGGCGCTGTCGGCGGCATCGAACAGATGGTGTCCCTCGTCGAAGACGAAGCGCAGCCGGGCTTCCCGGCCGGAGGGGGCTTCCTCATTGTCGGCATGGGCCGCGATTTCGGTACTGGCCAGCTTGCCCTTGGCGGCGTTCAGGCGGGTCATGGCGAGATCGAGCGCTGCCTGCGTCATCACCAGCGCATGATTCGCGACCACGATTTCGGCCCGGCGCGCCTTGCGCACGGCCTTTTCGATGAAGCATTTGCGGTAGTGCGGGCAGGCGGAATAGACGCATTCCCCGCGCCGGTCGGTCAGCCCGAAGGTGCCCCGGCCCGTCGGCGCAGCGATGCGGGGGCCGAGCCAGGCGGGAAAATCGCCGCCAACCATGTCGCCGTCGCGGCTGGCTTTGGCCCAGCGGGCGACCAGCCCCGCCGTCACGCCCGCGCCGCCCAGCGCCGCGCGCTCGGCGAATTCGGCATAGTTGAGCAGGCACAGATAATTTTCCCGGCCCTTGCGCACCACGGCCTTTTCCATGCGCTCGGCGGGATCGGGAAAGAGCCGCACAAGCTCCTGATCGAGCTGGCGCTGAAGATTCTTGGTGTAGGTCGAAATCCAGACCGTCGCCTTGTTGCGTTCGGCCCAGAGGCTCGCGGATGCGATATAGCCCAGCGTCTTTCCGATGCCGGTGCCTGCCTCCGCGATCATCAGGCGCGGTTCGCCCGCGCGCTCCCGGGGCTCGAAGGCATAGGTCGCGATGGCGGCATAATCGCTCTGGCCGGGACGCTCCTCCGCATCGGGGCCGACCAGCGCGGCAAGGCGCGCGCGCGCCTCATCGGGGGAGACGGGCATGTGGCCGCCGGGAGCGGGCGGCGCGCGATCCTCCCACTCCGGCAATTCGTTCCAGATGTCGAAGCCCCGGGTCCGGGCAAGCTTCGCATCTCCCTTCGCCTGCTGGGGGAGAGGCCGGGCCTCCATCGCTGAACCCAGCGCCGCCAGCACTCCCTCGCCCCAGGGCCAGCCCGCCTGCGCCATCTGCATGGCGGTACGCCGGGCGGAGGGGCGGTCCGGGTAAGCCGGGTCCGCCAGCATGGTCATCAGCCGGAAGGCGGCCTCATGCAGGGTCAGGGCCTGCGCCTCCGCATCGGCGGGGGCCGGAAGGCCAAGCGCCCGGGCAAGGCCCGCAGGCGTTGGCAGGCACGGCTGCGCCGGGCAGACGAAGGCATAAAGCTCCAGCAGGTCAAGAACCCCGGACGAGGGCGGGGGCGTCTGGCGGCCCCGGCCGAGGCGGCGCATCAGGAAATCGGCATGAACGGCCAGAAACGGCTCTTTCGCCAGCCGGGCCACGGCCTCATCGGGGGCGAGCATCTCAACCTCGCCGTCCATCGTCACCAGCACGGCGCCGGACGGGGCCGCCACCAGTGCCGGGCAATCCGGCAGGGCCAGACCCGCATGATCGGGAGAATCGGGGAGCGTCGGCAGGTTCATGATGGCGCAGTATAGCCTGTCGGGCCGCTTTGCCACCGGCTTTCGGGAAAGCGCCGGATTTGTCCCGGGATCATTGATACAGGTGATTGAAACCTGTCCGGGGCGACAGGGATGGTGCGGCGCGCTATATCTCTGTCCCGGCTTGTCCCAGCAATGGACCGTTCAGGTGATGACACGTTTTGGTACGCTCCGCGTCCTTCCCCGGGATCTGTTCCTCGCGATGGCCCTTATCCTTTGCATGCTGCCGATCCGCGTCTCGGCGGCCCCGGCGCTGGATCAGGCGGAAAGCGCCTTTGCCGCGGGTGATTTCCAGCAGGCGGCCAGCCTTGCCCGGTCGCAGGGCGGGGCCGCGGGTTATGCCTTCGCGGCCCGGGCGCTCATCGCCTATGGCGACTATGTGGCGCCTCGCGACAAGGCCTGTGACATATTCAGGCAGGCGCAGTCGGATGCCCGGACGGCGCTCGATCTCGATCCTTCTTTCGCGCCGGCCCATATTTACGTCGCCATCGCCCTTGGTTTTGCCGCCCGCGCCGAAGGGGGGCTCGCCGCCCATCTTCAGGGACTGCCCGGCATGGCGAAGATGCATATCGACCGGGCGATCGAGCTCAATCCCGGGGATCCATGGGCCTTCGCCGCGCTTGGTGGCTGGAATCTGGAGATTTCCTATGCCGGGGGCGTCTTCGGGGAGGAGCTTTACGGCGCGTCCGTCAAGGCGGGCCGCAACGCCTACGAGAAGGCGCTTCAACTCGATCCGCAGGCCGTCCTGATCCGCTATCAATATGCCCTGCAACTGGCGGCGCTCGGGCAGGCCGGCATGGCGCGCGATGCCCGGGTGCAGCTTGCGGCCATTATCGCCTCAAGTCCGCACGATGCGGTCGAACGCTATACGCTTGCCGCCGCCCGCGATCTGGATCGCGCCCTTGCCTCCGGCAAGGCGGATGCGGTGCAGGGCATCATCCATGTGCGCATGGGCGATCCGGCGATCCTGCCCGATGCGGGCCCCGCAAATCCCAAGGGGATGGGCCAGTAAGTCCGTGATTTTATGAGCCGAACAGCCATGAATGCTCTAGAATGCCGTTCCTGCGGCGTGAAACGGGACGGACATGACGGCGGATATCATCTACAAGATACTCACGGAAAAAGAATGGCGTGACGCCGAAGCCGAGGGGGCCTTTTCAGGCTCCGCCGTCGATCTGGCGGACGGTTTCATCCATTTTTCCACGGCGGCGCAGGTGGCGGAAACGGCGCGGCGGCATTTCGCCGGACAGGACGGGCTCACCCTCCTCAGCGTTGATGCGGGCGAACTCGGCAAGGCGCTGAAATGGGAACCGTCGCGCGGCGGCGATCTTTTTCCCCATCTCTACCAGAAGCTTCTTTTCGAGGCGGTGATCGACGCCGTGCCGTTGCCGCTCGCGCCCGATGGCGGGCATGTCTTCCCCGACAATCTCTGACGTTTCCGCGAGTTTTCCGCCGATGGATCTTTTCCCGCTCATCCGCCCCGTGCTCACGCGCCTCGATCCCGAGCTTGCGCATAATCTGACGCTCGGCGCGCTGAAGACGGGTCTGGGACCGCGGGCAAGGCAAGCTGATCCGGCCTCGCTGGCCGTCGATGTGCTTGGATTGAGATTTGCCAACCCCATCGGCATCGCGGCGGGTTTCGACAAGAACGGCGAGGTGCCCGATGCGATGCTGGCGCTGGGCATGGGCTTTGCCGAGGTCGGCACCGTCACGCCCCGGCCGCAGGCGGGCAATCCACGGCCTCGCCTGTTCCGGCTGACGCAGGCGCGCGCGGTCATCAACCGGTTCGGCTTCAACAATGAGGGCCATGCGGCTCTCAAGGCCCGGCTGGAGGCAAGGCGCGGGCGCGGCGGCGTGGTCGGCGTCAATATCGGCGCGAACAAGGACGCCAGCGACCGGATCGCGGATTATGAGGCCGGGATTGCGGCCTTCGAGGGCCTGGCCAGCTATTTCGTGGTCAATATTTCCTCGCCCAACACGCCGGGCCTGCGTTCGCTTCAGTCCCGGGGCGAGCTTGAGGTGCTGGTGGGCAGGGTGCTCGCCGCGCGCAAGGGAAAGACCCCGATCCTGCTCAAGATCGCCCCTGACCTCAACGGCGAGGAACTGGCGGACATAGCCGCCGTGGCGCTGGCTGCCCCCCTCGACGGGCTGATCGTCTCCAACACCACCATCGCCCGGGCCGGGCTCGTGGCAGGGCCGCTCGCCCAGGAAACGGGAGGCTTGTCCGGCCGCCCGCTCATGACCATGTCCACCGTGGCGCTGCGCGAGATGTACCGGCTGACGCTGGGCCGTTTGCCGGTCATCGGCGTCGGCGGCGTCTCGTCGGGAGCGGACGCCTATGCCAAGATCAGGGCGGGCGCGTCGCTGGTGCAGCTTTATACCGCGCTTGCCTTCGAAGGCCCCGGCCTCGTGACCCGCATCAAGAAGGATCTGGCCGCTCTGCTGCTCGCGGATGGTTTCGCCAGCATCGCCGACGCCATTGGCGCCGATCACAGACAGGAAAAATGATGACGACCATCTATCATAATCCCCGCTGCTCGAAATCGCGCCAGACGCTCTCGCTGCTCGAACAGCACGGTCTCGATCCCGAGATCATCGAATATCTGAAAACGCCGCCGAGCGCGGCCGAACTGAAGGATATTCTGAAAATGCTCAAGATGACGCCGCGCGAGCTCATGCGCCGGGGCGAGGATGTCTACAAGCAACTGGGGCTCGAAGATGAAAGCCTGCCGGACGACAAGCTGATCGCGGCCATGGTGGAAAATCCGGTTCTCATCGAGCGGCCCATCGTGGTGCATGAGGGCCGCGCCGCCATCGGCCGTCCGCCGGAGAACGTGCTCGATCTTTTCGCATAGGGCAGCATGAACGGCGACCGGCAGATTGTCGGGCGGTGGCGCGGCCAAACGGAAGGGTATTCTGAAAATGCTGAAGATGAAGCCTCGCGAATTGCTGCGCCGGGGGGAGAATGTTTAACAAGCAACTGGGGCTGGACGATGCTGGACGCGGGTCATCCCCGGTGTCCACGGATATATGCAATACAAGTAAAATATGCTGTCGATTGAACTGTCATCTAGAAAATGCCCGCCATTTTATTCTCGCGGAATTGCTGTGCATTCCACTGACGGGGAAATAATGTTTCATATACCCATACCGTGCGATTACGATGGCAGCACAAATTATTGTGATGGGGTAAGGTATGCTTTCAATCTTGTCCTGCCTTATATCGACGCATTGAGTGTTTTATTCTGAACAAATATAGTTTCAGATGACAAGCTGATCGCGGTCATGGTGAAAACCCGGTGCTCATCGAACGGCCCATCGTGGTGCATGAGGGCCGAGCCGCCGTCCGCCCGAGAACATACTTGATCTTTTCGCACAGAGCGGCCTGAACAGATCGCATCATCCCGGTGACAGATGGTCATTGCCGTGGGCAGCCGCCATTATCGGGATGTGTGCGATGTCCATGGTGGCAGGTTTATTCAGGCTCTGAAGACGAGGGGGATATGAAAAAGACCATTGCGATATTGTTGGGGGGAATTCTGCTGCAAGGCTGCACTTCCACTGTCGAAAAACCAAAACTTGCAGAAAATCAATACAACAGCTTTTCCGCAGCGCTGGTCGCCGTGCAAAAATGCGTCGCGAGCGGTTATATCTCGCCCGAGACCGGAGCTTTCGGGCGGACCTATACGATCGAGAGTCTCAATACATGGAATTTCGACAGTCAGCTTATGGACGGTTACATCAAGAGGGATTTCGCCAATATCCAGTTGTCGCAAGCTGACTGCAATACGCTTGCAATGAGTATCGTGGAGAAAAGAAACCAGCTTGCCGCGCGCAATGAGCAGATGAGGCAAAATGCCGAGGCGCAGCGGGATCTTGAAAACTCGATGCCGAAAAATACAACCTGCAATACAATTGGCACACAGACATTCTGTAACAGCTATTGAAGGCCCCTTGCTTGAAGGGGGCGCCATGAAGGTGGAGCAGACGGATGTCTGGAAGGTTGCGCGGGTTCATCGGGAAATACAGCGCCCCGCTGCGGCTGACGGCGCAGCTCGTCATCGCGGGAGAGTTCACCTATCTCATGACGGGCTGGATTGGCCTGCCACAGGCGATCTGGGCCGTGTTCACATCCATTATCGTCATCCAGAGCAATGTCGGCAGCTCATTGAAGGCCGCCATCGACCGGCTGATCGGTACGCTGGCGGGAGCCGCCATCGGCTTTGCCGTCGCCAGCGTCGAAATCCGCCTTCCCCAGATCGGGCCCTATGTCCTGCTGATCGCGCTGGCGCCGACCGGGCTTCTGGCCGCGCTCAACCCCAGCTTCCGCATCGCCCCGGTGACGGCGGCGATCATGCTGCTGTCGAAATATGGGCTCTCCCCGTTTGCGACGGCGCTCGACCGGGTGTTCGAGATTTCCGTCGGCGGCGTCATCGGCATCATGGTTTCCGTCCTGATCCTGCCGGCCCGGGCGCATAAGAATCTCTATACGGAGATATCGGCCACGCTGGCGGCCGTCGCCGATGCGCTCATCCTGCGGGTGGGCACCTTGAGCGCGCCGGTCGATCCAGGCGCCGCCAGCCTGCAGCAGGCGAAAGCCAAGGCGCATCTTGCGGCAGCCGAGAAGCTGGAGGGCGAGGCGCGTCAGGAGCGCCGCGCCCGGCTGACCGATGAGCGCGATCCCTCCGCCCTGGTGCGGACCTGCCGCAGGCTTTACACCAACCTGCTCATTCTCAACCGCGCGCTCGACCGGCCCCATGATAGCAACGCCATGGCGATTGCGGCCGGGCCCCTGATCGAGGCGTCGGAAAGCATCGCCGTCATCATGCGGGCGTTTGGAACAGCCTTGCAGGAGGCGTCTCCGCCGCCATCGCTCGATGCCGTGGACGTGGCGCTGGCCGCCATCGACGCCGCGCTGGCGGATATCCGCCAGAAACATGTGCTGCGCGATCTGCCGGGCGCGCAGGTGCAGGATCTGTTCACGCTGATGTTCGTGTTCCACCAGTTCCGCCGCGACCTCAAGGACATGCAGGCGCGTGTCGGCGAGGTTGCCGCCGAAGGGGCCGCGCAGCGGCTGACCGGTGGAAAAAATGCCGGAAATGAAGAAAAAACCGCAATCGAGCGGGCCAACTAATCCCCACCCCGGTTTGCGACCCCATATTCATCTCCATCAGGCAAAGCGGGGGAGACGAATATGGGGCATCAGGCAAAGCGGCAATTACCGGCGGCGGCCCGAGAACGGATGGGTGCTCGACAGGCCGCCATCGACGGCATAGGCCTGACCGTTGACGTAGGAGGCCTCGTCGCTGGCGAGGAAAAGGGCCATGTTGGCGATTTCGACCGGCTCGCCATACCGCGCGGTCGGGTTCAACTGGCCGATCCTGTCTTCCGAGCCGCGCGCGCGGGCGCCGTCGAAGATCGGCTTGGTCATGCCGGTTTCGATGAGGCCGGGGCAGATGGCGTTGACGCGGACGCCGCTGCCGTAAAGCTCGTTGGCGACGGTCTGGACGAGGCTGATCACGCCCGCCTTGCTGGCGCTGTAGGGCGTGCCGCCGGCATTGGCGCGCAGCCCGGCGACCGAGGCGGTGCAGATGATCGAGCCCTTGCCCTGCGCGGTCATGTGCGGCACCACGCTCTTGATGGCGAGGAACGGGCCGATCAGGTTGATGCGCAGAACCTCGGTCCAGTAATCCACACTCTGTTCGAGCAGGGGAACGAGGCCGCCGCTGATGCCCGCATTGGCGTAAAGCACGTCGATGCCGCCGAACTCGGCGACGGCGCGGGCGACGAAACCCTGCACGTCCGCCTCAAGGCCCGCGTCCGCGCTGACTGCGATCGCCTTGCCGCCGTCGGCGGCGATGGCGGCCACGGTTTCGGCCACGCCATCCGCCGCGCGGTCGACGGCCAGCACGCTCGCCCCCTCGCGCGCGAACAGCCGGGCGCTTGCCCGTCCGATGCCGCTGCCGGCCCCGGTGACGATGGCGCGTTTGCCTGCAAGTCTTCCCATGATATTCCCGTTTCTTTGATTGTTTCCCATTGCGATGGACGGCACTTTAGGCGTCTGACGCAGCGTCGAACAACCTATTTCAGGGATTTATCGCAGATGAGTATCGAGAGCGGCCCACGGCTTCACCTGAGCGCTGAGGAGATCGCGGGGCTTGCCGAAACGGAAAGAGTGCACCAGTTCAATCCGAACGCGGTGCGCATGACCCGCTCGCTGGGAGACCTGATGGGCCTGACCGATATGGGCGTGCATCTGGTGCGGATCGAGCCGGGGCGCGAGACCACCGAACATCATTTCCACGGCCAGGACGAGGAGTTCGTATTCATTCTCGAAGGGCGGGGCATCGCGCTGCTCGGCGATGAAAGCGTCGAGGTCGGACCCGGCGATTTCATGGCCTTTCCCAAGGGTTCGCCCGCCCATTCCATGCGCAATCCATCGGAAACAGGGCATGATCTGGTTTATCTGATGGGCGGTACCCGCTCGCCCATCGATGTCTGCACCTATCCGAAGATCGCGCGGCGCATGTACCGGGTCGATGGCGTCAAGGAATATGCCGAGCTTGCCGATTTCAAGCGGGTCTGACCGGACTGGTCAGACGGGGATCAGCGCCCGAGCAGATTGTCGAGGAGTTGCTTCGGGCTGGGCTTCTTGTCTTGTGCCTGCGAGGTTGAATCGGGGGGCGCGAGAAGTTCCTTCAGGACGCTCTTCGCGCCGCCATCCTTCAGTGAGCGGATGGTTTCGACCGTTTCCTTCGGATTGAGCAGCAGGGATTTCACGTCGGGCCGGAAGGCGGGACTGTCCCATGATCCCTGGACGAGGAATGGAACGGTGATGCCCTGCATGGCGCCTGAACCATCCGTGCCGGTGGCGGCGGGCAGGACCGTGGGGTTGAGCCGGTAATCGAGCTGCCGGTGGAGGATATCCGTCTTTCCCGCGCCGGTGACGCGCAACATGGGCATTGTCAGCCTGAAATCATCGTTGGCCGCCACGCCGCGCGCGATGTTGAAACTGCCGGCAAGTTCGGAGAAGGCGGTATTCTGCGTCCCCTCCTGCCAGCCATTGACCTCGCCGCCTTTCTGGCGCGCCCGGACGATGTCCGAGACCTTGCTCAAGAGGCCGGGAACGTTGACGCCGGAAAGACTGCCCTGATGTATGCTCGCTTCGGCCTTGCCGCTGAGCGTGCCTATCATTTCCTGCTGGTTCGATCCGTTGGCGGAAATATTGAAACTGGCGTTGCCAGTGCCCGAGAGGCGCCCGAAACCCGACGCGGCGAGGAGAAGTGGTTTCACATCGACTCCGGTGAGCGTGAATGCCGTGGTGAGGGCGGGCGTGCCGGTCGCGTCGAGGCGCAGGGAGCCTGTGCCGGTGCCCTGATAGAGCGTGATTTTCTTGAGATCGGCGGCAAGGACGCCATCCGTGATGCGCAGCGCCAGATCGGCTGCACCGGTTTGAAACTCGCGCCAGCGCAATGTGCCGAGGCTGAGGGCAAGGTCCGTATTGACGGCCCCAAGGCCGTCGAGCCTGATGGGTTCAGTGCTCCAGCCTCCGGCAGCGCCGGTGCCGGGCGTGACAGGCGCGAAGCTGGCGGCGGGTGGCGTTGCCGCGGGCTTTGCGGCCGGCCGGGCGGGCGATGACGGCCCGTCGATGTAATCGTTGAGATTGAGCGCATCGAGAGCAAGCCGCCCCACGATCAGGGGGCGCTTGCCCGTCGTATCGAAGGCGATGTCGCCTGTGGCGTTGATTGTGTCGAAGCGGATCGTGGCGTCGCTGAAGCCGGCCCGCTGGCCCTGGCTTTTTATCTTGCCTTTCAGGGCAAGGGGGCCGAAGCCCCCCGGCAAGGGTATGGTGGCCCCTGTCCTGTCTATCAGCTTGCGCACCGAGGGCACGTCAAGGGTGATGTCGCCCGCAAAGCCGAGGGATTCGCGCGGGGAGGCCGTGCCCCTGAAATCAAGGTCGATCAGGCCGGAGTGCAGGTTCACGGAAAGCGGCGTCGTCCCCGGCGCTAGAAATGCCCGCGGTACCCCGGCGCTAAGCGCCAGCTTCATGGGAAGCCCGTCCAGGATGAGGGAGCCGTTCGCCGTGAACGTGCTGTCGAGATCGGGCATGGCAAGGTCGAAATTGACATCGCGCACTATGAAGCCACCGTGCGTCTGCTTGTTGTCATAGCTGACAAAACCGTCCGACAGGGATATGGCCGTCAACCCGAGCTTTGTCAGCGCATAGCCTTTGGCGTGGGGTGGCGTCGAGGCATCTTGTCCGTTGGCGGAAAAAGATCCGGCCGGAGCATCGAAATCCCAGTTGGGCGTGCCATCCGCGCGCACCTCGAGATGGAGGACCGGATGGACGAGGGTGAACGCGTTGATGCGCAGTTCGCCATGTATGAGCGCCCGCAATTGCAGGGAAACATGCATATGCTTTGCGAGCGACATGTAGGGATTGTCGGCCCAGGGGGCGTTCGCGAACCGGACATCCTCGGCTTCAATGCCGATATTGGGGAAAAGCGTGAAATTGACGGGACCATCTATCACAAGCGTCCGCCCGGTCTTGGCCTCGACCATCGCCACGAGCCGCGCCTTGTAGCGGTCGGCGGGTATAAAAAAGGGAATGGCTACCAGCAGGGCAATGAGAAGGACCAGACATCCGGTAGCGAGAGCCAAATAGCGCTTCATGACATATCCTCGAACATCTGGCCCTACCATCCAGATGGGCTGTTCCCGCCCGCATCCTACAAGAGAGAGTGGTGTTGTGCCTATGCGGCGGCAGGACTCTCCCGGATCATTTTGTCCAATCCGGGACGGGTTCTCATATCGCCATGATGACGGATGATTGACTTCGCGGGCGGATATGGACAATTATGCAGATGCGCCCGGGTGGTTACACTCCGTTATGTCGTGCATATGTCATGTGCCGGGCCTTTGTATTTCATTCAGCACACGAAAACAGGGAGGGCACATCATGAAGAACGCATTCGTCGCGACGTGGATGATGCCCGCGGTTCCGCCGGTTGGCGCCCCTGAGGGCTTCCCGCTGAAGTAGTGGGCCCCGCCTGCCATGATGGCAGGCACATCCTTCATTCATCTTTCCATGTCAGGTCCCGGCGGCGCGCCTTTGCCGTCAACCCGTCTTTTCCGGAGAATGCCGCGTTTGCGCGCGGCGTAAACCAATCATGTTCCGCACATCCAATGCCCGCGCCATCGCGGGTTTCCTGTGGCTCCACTGGAGCCGTTATCCGGTTCGCCTCGTCCTGCTTGCCGGCGCGATGCTTGCCTCCGTCCTGTTCGACGTGGCCTTTCCCGTCGTCTCGGGACGGCTTGTCGATGCGGTCGCCGGTGTGACCGGCGTGCCCGGTCCGGCGGCGGTCGAAGGTGCGAAGCAGGCGTTCGTTCTTTTTCTCGCGCAGGGGATCGGGTTCTTTCTCGCGCGCCGCTTCGCCATGTTCATATGGGCCTGGCTTGCGGGCGACGTCATGCGCAACATCGTGACGGAAGCGTTCGCCTATGTGCAGCGCTTCTCCACCGAATGGCACAACAATGCTTTCGCGGGCGCGACGGTGCGCAAGGTTACGCGCGGCATGTGGGCCTATGACCAGTTGTCGGACACGCTCTTCATCGGTCTCTTTCCCGCCGTCTGCATCGTCATCGGCATCACGGCCAGCCTGCTGCTGCACTGGCCGGTTATAGCGGCGATGGTGATGGTGTCGATGCTGGTCTATCTCGCCGTCACGATCCTCATGATCCGCCTGGTCGTGACGCCCGCAAACCGCGAGATGGTGAGCTTCGACACGCGGCTGGGCGGGGCGCTCGCCGATGCGATCACCTGCAATGCGGCGGTCAAGGCCTTCGGCGCGGAACGGCGCGAGGAACTGCGCTTCGGCGGCATCGCCACCCTCTGGCGCTGGCGCGCGATCAAGAGCTGGTGGCTGATGGATCTGACCTTCATGTGCCAGACCCTCGTGCTCATCGTGCTTCAGGTGCTGTTGCTCGGCTATGTGCTCCATCAATGGTCGCTGGGGCAGGCCACGGCGGGCGACGTCAGCTATGCGATGACGAGCCATCTCATCATCTCGCTCTACACCCGGGACATCGGCTGGCATCTGCAGAACCTGCAAAAGGGCGCCAACGAGATCGAGGACGCGGTGAATTTCGTCACCGAACC
This sequence comes from Parvibaculaceae bacterium, assembly GCA_028283765.1. GTDB lineage: Bacteria > Pseudomonadota > Alphaproteobacteria > Parvibaculales > Parvibaculaceae > JAATFR01. The sequence continues at coordinate 147,052 of JAPWJY010000008.1, forward strand.
GGATCGCGAAAAGGAGGGGGATGGCGAAGGCCGGATGCTGGCCGTGCTCCATGGAGCCATTGCGTTTGACAAGGTCACGTTCCGCTATGCCAACAAGAACCATGATTCATACCGGGACTTCTCGGTGGAGATCGCGGGCGGCGAGCGGGTGGCGCTGGTGGGGCCGTCCGGCAGCGGCAAGAGCACCTTCGTCAAGCTGCTCCAGCGGCTTTACGAGGCCGGCGAGGGCCGTATCCTGATCGACGGTACGGACATCGCCAGCGTGGACCATGCGAGCGTGCGCCGCGCCATCGCGCTGGTGCCGCAGGAGCCGATCCTGTTTCACCGCTCGATTGCCGAGAACATCGCCTATGCGCGGCCCGAGGCGTCGCTGGAGGAGGTGAAGGAGGCGGCGCGGCGGGCCCGGGCCCATGGCTTCATTTCGTCGATGCCGCAAGGCTACGGGACGCTTGTGGGGGAGCGTGGCGTCAAGCTCTCGGGCGGCGAGCGCCAGCGCATCGCCATCGCCCGGGCGTTCCTCGCCGATGCGCCTATTCTGGTGCTGGACGAGGCGACCTCAAGCCTCGATGCGGTGACCGAGGCCGAAATCCAGGCCGCCATCGACGAGCTGGCGCGGGGCCGGACCACGCTGATCATTGCCCACCGGCTTTCGACCATCCGCAAGGTCGACCGAATTCTGGTGTTCGATCATGGCCGGATCGTCGAGCAGGGCAGCCACGCCCAGCTCATGAAGCGGAACGGCGGGGTGTTCCGTCACCTCCATGCGACACAGCTTGCGGGCATCGAGGCCGTGGTTGAAGATTGAGGAGAGGGGCTGCGCCGTTGCGCCGGACCAGCCCCTCCCCTAATGTTGAGGTCCGATCGAGTATCACGGAGGTTCGCCATGCCAGAGACGTCCGATCAACCCTTATGGCAGCCGTCGCCCTCCGCGATAAAGGCATCGAACCTGACGGATTTCATGGCGCGCGTCGGCGCGGCCCATGGCGCCCTGTTGAAGAGCTATGAGGATCTGCACGCATGGTCGATCAGCGAGCCTGAGCTTTTCTGGGATGCGCTCTGGGACTATGCCGGAGTCATCGGCGACAAGGGCTCTGTGGTGCTTGCCGATGGCGACAGGATGCCCGGCGCACGCTTCTTTCCCGAGGCGCGTCTCAATTTCGCGGAAAATCTTCTGCGGCGGGATGGCGACGGTCCCGCCCTGCTGTTCCGCAACGAGGGCGAGACGCCCCGGCCCGCCCTCTCATGGGCCGGTCTGCGCGAAAAGGTGAGGGCGCTCGCCGCCGTGTTCGACCAGTGGGGCATAAAACCCGGCGACCGGGTGGCGGCCATGATGCCGAACTGTCCCGAAACCATCATCGCCATGCTGGCGGCGACCAGTCTGGGGGCCGTCTTTTCATCCTGCTCGCCGGACTTCGGCGCGCGCGGCGTGCTCGACCGTTTCGGCCAGATCGAGCCCCGGGTGCTGGTCGCCTGCGACGGCTACCGCTACAACGGCAAGAAACTGGACGAGCGCAGCAAGCTTAAGGAAATCGTCGCCCAGCTGCCTTCGCTTGAGCATGTGGTGATCGTGCCGTTCGCGGGACTGGGCGTGGGGGACGTGCCCGGCGCGGAGGACTGGACGGCGCTCCTTGAGCAGGCCCCGGCCCGGCCTCTTTCGTTTGCGCGGCTGCCCTTCGCGCATCCGCTCTACATCATGTTTTCGAGCGGCACCACCGGCGTGCCCAAGTGCATCGTCCATTCGGCAGGCGGCACGCTCATCCAGCATCTGAAGGAGCACAAGCTCAATTGCGACCTCAAGCCCGGCGAGAGGCTGTTCTATTTCACCACCTGCGGCTGGATGATGTGGAACTGGCTGGTTTCGGGGCTGGCGGCGGAAGCGACGCTCGCGCTCTATGACGGCTCGCCATTCGCGCCCGCGCCGACCGTGCTGTTCGACTATCTGGAACAGGAAAAGATCAACGTCTTCGGCACCTCGGCGAAATTCATCGATGCGATCAAGAAGGAGGAGCTTTCGCCCAAGGACACGCACGACCTTTCCTCCGTCCGCATGATCCTTTCGACGGGATCGCCGCTGGTGCCGGAAAGCTTCGTTTATGTCTATGAGGCGGTGAAGCCGGATGTGGCGCTCTGCTCCATTTCAGGGGGCACGGACATCGTGTCCTGCTTCGTGCTGGGCAATCCGGTCGGGCCGGTCTGGGTCGGCGAGATACAGGCGCGCGGCCTTGGCATGGCGGTCGAGGTCTGGGACGATGAGGGCCGCTCCATCGGCCATGGCAAGGGCGAACTGGTCTGCGTCAAGCCGTTCCCGGCCATGCCCATCGGCTTCTGGAACGATCCCGGGGGCAAGAAATATCATGCCGCCTATTTCGAGCGGTTCGACAATGTCTGGTGCCATGGTGACTTTGCCGAGATCACGAGCCATGGCGGCATCATCATCCATGGCCGTTCGGACGCGACGCTGAACCCGGGCGGCGTGCGCATCGGCACGGCGGAAATCTATGCGCAGGTCGAGCAGCTCGACGAGGTGCAGGAGGCGATCGCCATCGGGCAGGACTGGGATGGCGACGTCCGGGTCGTGCTGTTCGTGGTGCTGAAGGAGGGCGTTGCGCTCGATGCCGCGCTGGAAGCTAAAATCCGCAGCCAGATCCGTACCGGCGCAAGCCCGCGCCATGTGCCCGCGCGGATCGTCGCGGTGAGCGACATTCCCCGCACCAAGTCCGGCAAGATCACCGAGCTTGCGGTGCGCGATGTCGTCCATGGCCGCCCGATCAAGAACAAGGAAGCGCTGGCCAATCCCGAGGCACTGGCGCTCTACGAGGATATTCCCGCCTTGCAGAGCTAGCCTGCTTGTTGTGCTGGCTAGAGCTTGTCCGCCTCCGGCACCGGCTGGCCCTCCAGCCAGGCGCGCATGATCGCGTTGACCTTTTCCGGCGCTTCCTGCTGCACCCAGTGCGAGACGCCGGGCAGATAGCGGATCATGAAATTATCGACGAGGGCCTCGGTGCCGTAGGTCAGCTCCTTGCCGAGGGCGGCGTCCTCCTCGCCCCAGATCATCAGCGTTGGCGTCTTCAATTGCGGAGGGGACCGCCAGCGCCGCGACAGGGCGCGGTCGGAAAAGGCGGCGCGGTAATAGTTCACCATGGCGGTCAGGGCGCCGGGGTTGAGGGCATTGCGGCGATATTCGTTCAGCACTTCGTCGGGAAAGCGCGACTTGTCGACGGCCATGCCGCGGAACGCCTGGGCGATGAATTCGGCATTGTTGCGGCGCATCATCCATTCCGGCAGCCAGGGCAACTGGAAGAAGAAAATGTACCAGGATTTCCTGAGCTGGGCCCAGGTGCCCACCTTCTGCATGAAGATGGTGGGGTGGGGCAGGTTCATCACGATGAATTTTTCGAGAGGGCGGACTTCCTGAAGCGCGAAGCTCCAGGCGATGGCGCCGCCCCAGTCATGGGCGATCAGCGTGACGGGGCCGTCGATGCCGCGCGCCCGGGCGGCATCGATCAGGCCCGCGACATCGGCCATCAGATTATCCATCTTGTAGGCGTTCTTTTCTTCAGGCCGAGTCGTGCCGCCATAGCCGCGCAGATTGGGCGCCCAGACCGTGTAGCCGAGTTCGGCCAGCATGGGGATCTGGTAACGCCATGAAAACTTGCTCTCGGGAAAGCCATGCAGGCAGAGCGCGAGCTTGTGCCCGTCCCCGCACTGATCAACCTCGAATGTCAGGCCATTGGCCTGGACAAGGCTTGTGCTTATGCCGCTCATTTGTTCTTTCCCCTGACCATGCTCCCGAAGATCGCAAGGATTGCAGAGATCGCCGCGGGAACCAAGCTTCTCGCGTTGCGGTCCGGCTTTCCGCAAGGGTGCTCCGGGGAATTGGCCGATTATGAATGCCGCGTCTCCATGAGGACGGTCATTTTGTCAGGCCGGGGAATGGATCGGACAGGGTCAGTGACCTCTCTCCGGGATGTTTCTCGCCAATGCCGGCTTCATCATGGGCGACGGAGGTCACGGCCGGGTGGCGGAGAGCCATAGCCTGGATTTCCCGATTCCCGATGCTGATTCCCGTTTCCCCATGGCATATCCGCCTTTGATGGACAGGGGGCTCCTTTCGCGATCCGGCCGCATTCTGCGCGGTTTACGCACTTCCGGGCGTTGTTTCCGGCCCCGTTCCGGCGATCCTGTCATAATTCAGACGCAGCACAGGTGAGACAGGTCTTGTCTTCGGGGCGGCCCCGAATTAAGTTCCGCCCCGTCCGGCCTGATAAGCCGCGCCCGCGCCCGTCGCGGTCAAATGTGCAGCCGTAGCTCAGTTGGTTAGAGCGCTAGATTGTGGATCTAGAGGTCCCCCGTTCGAGACGGGGCGGCTGTACCATTCATCCCCGTTTCCATTCTGTTGATCATCCGGCCCTGTGGGCTGGCAGGGGTGTTCGGGGCCGGAGCGGCTCGTGCCCGGGAAACACATGCGTCTTTGTATTATGTATTATAATGTGCCAGTGAAGACTGCTTTCCGGCATTGATGCCTTACGGACAGGCCTTTCCCCCTCTAGCATCCCGTATCGCTAAAAAGCGGATATTTCAGGGAGGAGATGGCATGGCGGAAGCGGGTGGGGTCAAGGGGCTGAGGTCGATCATCGGGGGGTCGGCCGGCAACATGGTCGAATGGTATGACTGGTATGTCTATTCCGCCTTCTCGCTCTATTTCGCCCCGGTGTTCTTTCCCAAATCGGATCAGACGGCTGAACTGCTGAATGCGGCTGCCGTGTTTGCCGTCGGTTTCATCATGCGGCCTGTCGGGGCGTGGATCATGGGCATCTATGCCGACCGGCGCGGGCGCAAGGCCGGTCTTACGCTTTCCGTCACGCTGATGTGCCTTGGCTCGCTCATCATTGCCGTGACGCCGGGCTATGAGCAGATCGGCGCGGCGGCGCCTGTCATTCTGGTCATCGCCCGACTGATCCAGGGCCTCAGCGTCGGCGGCGAATATGGCGCCAGCGCCACCTATCTGAGCGAGATGGCGGGGCGCAGGCACCGGGGTTTCTTTTCCAGCTTCCAGTATGTAACCCTGATCTCAGGGCAATTGCTGGCTCTGGGTGTGCTGCTCATCCTGCAGAACACCATCAGCGAACCGGCGCTCGAAAGCTGGGGCTGGCGCGTGCCCTTCGCCATCGGCGGCGTGCTGGCGCTCTTCGTTTTCTACCTGCGCCGGGGGCTGGCCGAGACGGACTCGTTCAAGAACGTCAAGGCAGGCGAAGCCGAAGGCGTGGCGCCCCGGCCTTCCAGCGGGTTTGCCCTGTTCACGCAATATCCAAAGGCCGCCTTCACCGTGATCGCGCTCACCTCGGGGGGCACGCTCGCCTTTTACGCCTACACGACCTATCTGCAGAAATTTCTGGTCAACACCACCGGTTATGACCGCAACACGGCGACGGAGATCACCACGGCGGCTCTTTTACCTGTTCATGATCCTGCAGCCGGTGGCCGGCGCGCTTTCCGACAAGATCGGGCGGAGGCCTCTGATGATCGCCTTCGGCATTGCGGGGGTCATCTTCACCTATCCCATCTTCACGGCCCTCTCCGGCGCCAGCCGTCCGTTGACGGCCTTTCTTCTGGTAATGGGAGCGCTCATCATCGTCACCGGATACACCTCCATCAATGCCGTGGTGAAGGCGGAGCTTTTCCCCGCCCATATCCGCGCGCTGGGCGTGGCGCTCCCCTATGCCATCGCGAACGCGGTCTTTGGCGGCACGGCTGAATATGTGGCGTTGTGGTTCAAGTCGAAGGGAATCGAGGAGGGCTTCTTCTGGTACGTCACCGTCATGATCGGCCTTTCCCTCATCGTCTACCTCACCATGCGCGATACGCGGAAATACAGCGAGATCAAGGAAGGGTGATCGGGGCGCTAGTAGCTGACGCGGTTGCGCCCGGCGAGTTTTGCCGCATAAAGGTGGCGATCAGCTCTTTCGGTCAATGATTCCAGGCTGGAGTCTGGCTCTGCCACGGCGATCCCGATGCTGACGGTCAGGTGAATCGTCTGGCCATGCGCATGAATGGCGCTGGCGCTTACCGAATGCCGCAACCGTTCTGCTATAACACTTGAAGCCTGAAGGTCTGTTCCCGGCAACAGGATTGCGAACTCCTCGCCGCCATAGCGGGCAAGGAGATCGGTCGGGCGCAACGCCTTGCGGCAACGCTCGGCGACAGTGCGCAGTACAATATCGCCGAAGACGTGCCCGAAGAGATCGTTGATGTGCTTGAAGTGGTCGAGATCGAGCATCAGCAGCGAGGCGGTTGCGCCGGCGTTGAGGCAATTCTGCAGGGAAATCTGTCCCTGCTCCTGCAGGTATCGCCGGTTGTAAACGCCGGTCAGCGCATCGGTCTCTGCAAAGCGGCGGAGCTGGGCTTCCAGCCGCTTTTCCTCCGATACATCCCAGAAGGCAAGCAGGTGGTCCTCGCCCACGGCGCGGTAGATCACCTGCATCCGGGTCGAGCCGCCATCCCGGATCGCGACGTCGGCCCAGTCGTGAAGGATGACGGCCTTGCCGCTCTGGCGGGATTCGCGTACCGCGGCTTCCCACTCCTGTTGCACCTGTGCGCGGCGTTCGGGATCCGGGTAGCCCTGTTGCCACCAGTCGTCGAGCGTTTCGAGTTCACCCGGCTCATAGCCGAACGTCCCGGTGGAATAGTCGTTGGCGAAAGCCTCGCGGAGTTCCCTGTCGTAGACCTCCACGCCCACGGGTAGCTTGTTAAGGATGGCCCACGGATCATTGGCCAGACCGGGGGCCGGGCGGACAGGGGCACGCTCCAGACTTACCAGCAATTGTCCGGCGCCTGTGACCGGCATAATCCTGGCATGCCAGGTTTCAGCCGTTCTTCCGGGGACAGGAGGCAAGGAAAGTTCAATCCCAGTCTTCTGGGAAGGCCGGGGCCTGGCAATCAGAGCCGATATGTCGGCAGACAGAGCCGCACCGATATAGTCCGCAAGAGCGACCGGCGGGGATTTAAGGTTTTTTCCATCGGCCAGAAGTTTGCGGGCCATCTTGTTGATGGACAAGATATTCATACCAGCCTGATCAAGCAAAAGGAGCGGTACCTCCACCATTTCAAAGGAGGCTGCGTGCGCTGCTTCGAGGTTCGCCAGATAGTCCTTCTGAGGCACAATAACTCCGTGTGAGGCGATCACGGCAAATAGAGTGTCCGACTCTTGTAGCTTGCACCGTGCCCTGCGTCGACTGCTTGTTTGGCCGATATGGAGGGGATGATGTAAGCAAAATCCCCCGCCGTTTCCGGCGGGGGATCGTATTTTCGAGCCTTGAGTGGCCGGGGCCGGGACTTTTTTAGAAGTCCATGCCGCCCATGCCGCCCATGCCACCGGGCATACCGCCCGGCATGCCGCCGGCATCCTTCTTCGGCAGGTCGGCGATCATGGCTTCCGTGGTGATCAGGAGGCCGGCCACCGAGGCCGCGTTCTGGAGGGCGGTGCGCACGACCTTGACCGGGTCGATGATGCCGGCCGCGATCAGGTCGACATATTCCTCGGTCTGGGCATTGAAGCCGAGCACGTCGCCCTTGCCGGTCAGGATCGTGTTGACCACGATCGAGCCTTCGACACCGGCGTTCTCCGCGATCTGGCGGACCGGCGCTTCAAGCGCGCGGCGGACGATCAGGATACCGGCCTTGATGTCGGCGTTGTCGCTGTCGAGCTTGTCCACGGCCTTGGTGGCGCGCAGCAGCGCGGTGCCGCCGCCGGGGACGATGCCTTCTTCAACCGCGGCGCGGGTTGCATTGAGCGCGTCGTCGACGCGGTCCTTGCGCTCCTTGACCTCGATTTCCGTCGCGCCGCCGACCTTGATGACGGCCACGCCGCCCGCAAGCTTGGCGAGACGCTCCTGGAGCTTTTCGCGGTCATAGTCGGAGGTCGTCTCTTCGATCTGGCGCTTGATCTGCGAGATGCGGCCTTCGATGTCGCTCTTCTTGCCCGAACCATCGACGATGGTCGTGTCATCCTTGGTGATGCGGATGGTCTTGGCGCGGCCCAGCATGTCGAGCGTGACGCTTTCGAGCTTGATGCCGAGATCTTCCGAGATGACCTGGCCGCCGGTCAGGATGGCGAGGTCTTCCAGCATCGCCTTGCGGCGATCACCGAAGCCCGGGGCCTTGACGGCAGCAATCTTGAGGCCGCCGCGCAGCTTGTTGACGACGAGGGTGGCGAGCGCCTCGCCCTCGATGTCTTCCGCGATGATGAGGAGCGGACGCTGGGTCTGCACCACGGCTTCGAGGATCGGCAGCAGGGCCTGGAGGCTCGACAGCTTCTTCTCATGGAGCAGGACGTAAGGATCGGCCAGTTCGGCGATCATCTTGTCGGCGTTGGTGATGAAGTAGGGCGAGAGATAGCCGCGGTCGAACTGCATGCCTTCGACGACATCAAGCTCGGTCTCGAACGACTTCGACTCCTCGACGGTGATGACACCCTCGTTGCCGACCTTGGACATGGCTTCGGCGATCTTGAGGCCGATGTCGCTTTCGCCGTTGGCGGAGATGGTGCCAACCTGGGCGATTTCCTCAGTGCCCTTGACCTTCTTCGCGCGCTTCTTCAGATCGGCGATGGCGGCGATGACGGCAAGGTCGATGCCGCGCTTCAGGTCCATCGGGTTGAGGCCGGCGGCAACCGCCTTGGCGCCTTCGCGCACGATGGCCTGGGCCAGAACGGTGGCCGTCGTGGTGCCGTCGCCCGCCGTGTCATTGGTCTTGGAGGCGACTTCGCGCACCATCTGCGCGCCCATGTTCTCGAACTTGTCTTCCAGTTCGATTTCCTTGGCGACGGTGACGCCGTCCTTGGTGATGCGGGGCGAACCGAACGACTTTTCGATGACCACGTTGCGGCCCTTCGGCCCAAGGGTCACCTTCACTGCATCGCCCAGAATGTCGACGCCGCGGATCATTTTCTCGCGGGCGCTGCGACCGAATTTTACTTCTTTAGCCATGGATTAAATCCCTTCGAATCTCGTGAGCTTCCGTGGAAATCCAGCAGGAAGCGCGTTCAGAGGAACCGCTGGTCGGAGGGCTTGTCCGCCCGGGCCTGAGCCCGGCCAACAAAAAAGGCCCGCGACCGGTTGGGTCCGCGTGCCTTACTTCTTCTTAGGAGCAGCAATGATGCCGAGAATGTCCGATTCCTTCATGATGAGGTACTCGGTGCCATCGATCTTCACTTCCGTGCCGGACCATTTGCCGAACAGGACGTGATCGCCAGCCTTAACGTCGAGGGGAAGAATCTTGCCATCCTCGGTGCGGGTGCCCGCGCCAACGGCAATGATTTCACCCTTGGAGGGCTTTTCCTGAGCGGTGTCGGGAATGATGATTCCGCCAGCCGTCTTGGTTTCTTCCTCTACCCGGCGCACGAGCACCCGGTCGTGCAAAGGGCGAAACTGTTGCGTCATTCTTCGTTCTCCTGATCAGCCACCGGTAAAAGCGACGCCGACCGCAGGTGCGGCAGGCCATTTTTCCGGTTTGTTGAATTTTGGCACTCTCTACCCAAGAGTGCCAAGCGCTTGCCGGTAGATAGGCAGGCCCATGACATGAGTCAAGACGGGGAAGGAAATCCGGCCCGAAGATATTGGCGATTTAAATGTGACAGCCGGGCGGAAATCACCGGCATGGCCGCCGGAACCGGGCCTCAGGGCCGCAGGCCGCGCACCATCAGGTGAACAATTTCACGTATCTTCTTGTAGAATTCGGCTTCGTCCGACACCTTGCTCATGGCGCCATGGACGGCGGTGGTGATGACATCCCCGGCGGTGGCGAGCGACAGGCCCGCTGCTTTTGCCGAAATCTGACCCTGCCCCGCGGCTTCGGTCAGCAACTCGGCGATATCGTCGAGAAAGCGCTCGTCGAGGGTGCCGAGCCTGCCTTCGCAGATGCGCCGGCTGGAATCGATGAGTTCGATCGCATGGGGGCTTGAATTGAGCAGGTGGTGCACGAAGCCGAGCTTGGCGTTGAAGAGGGCAACCAGCCGCTCTTCCAGATCGGCGTTGGCCGTCGCGATCTTCGCCTGATCCATGGCGTCGAGCACCCGCGCGCCCAGCTTCTGGCTCAGGGCCGTGAACAACTCTTCCTTGCTGCGGAAATAGAGATAGAGCGTTCCCTTGGCGATTTCAGCCGCTTCGGCGATGTCTTCCATCGATGTGCGGCGAAACCCGTGGGCGCGAAACAGCTCAAGCGCGGCGTCGAGGATCAGTTCCCTCTTGTCGCCACCTGATCTGACGGCCGGTTTGTCGCCCGGGATGCTCTGGATCGTTTCCATGGAATGCGCGAACGGTCAGCCGTTCATCCTTGTTGAGCCTGCTTTTGAGAAAATTGTACGCTCTTTTATCGCGCGTACTCAAGCGTGCTTGCTGACCTGCCTTGACCGGCCAGCCGGGGTCGCCTACGCCAAAGAGAAGAAACGCGGCAAATGGGGGAAATAAAATGCGTGATGCCATCAACCGGATGCTGGTGGGCAAGCCCGATTCGCGCCGCCAGCTGATGACGCCGGCGCTGGTGGTCGATCTCGCGGCCTTTCGCCGGAATATTGCCACCATGGCGGATCATTGCCGCCGGCAGGGACTTTTGCTCCGGCCGCACGCCAAAACCCACAAGTCGGTCGAGATTGCGAAAGCCCAGATCGCGGCGGGGGCCGTCGGCATCTGCTGCGCCAAGCTCGGCGAGGCGGAAGCGATGGCGGAAGGCGGCATCGGCAATATCCTGATCACGTCCCCGGTCGTGACGCCGCTCGCCATCGAGCGCCTGATGGCGCTCAACGCCCTGATTCCCGATCTTCATGTCGTTGTGGACAACCCGGAAAACGGCGCGGCGCTGGCCGAGGCGGCGGCGAAGGCGGGGCGTGTGCTCAAGGTGCTCGTCGATCTCGATCCGGGGCTTCACCGCACCGGCATCGCCCCGGGCGACAACGCCCTGGCTCTTGGCCGGCAACTCCATGAGGCGCCTTCGCTGAAGCTCAGGGGCATCCAGTGCTATGCCGGTCAGGTCCAGCATATTGAGGTGTTCGAGGCCCGGCGGGAAGCCTCGCTCAAGGCCATGGCCACGCTGGGTGAGACACGCGACGCCTTCGCGGCGGCAGGCTTGCCGGTGGATATCATCACCGGCGGCGGCACGGGCAGCTTCAACATCGATCCCGACGCCCGCGTGCTGACTGAGCTGCAGGGCGGCTCCTATATCTTCATGGACAAGCAATATAACGACGTGAAGCTCGGCAACGCCGCAGACTTTCCGTTCGAGACGTCGCTGTTCGTCCAGATGACGGTGATTTCGTCCAACACGCCGGGGCTCGCCACCACGGATGCGGGCTTCAAGGCCTTCTCGACCGACGCGGAAGCGCCCCTGCTGCATGCCGGCGCGCCGGCGGGGGCGGCCTATTTTTTCTTTGGCGACGAGCAGGGCGGCATTGCGCTGCCGGATGGCGGAAACCTCGCGCCCGGCACGGTATTGACCGCGTTTACGCCGCACTGCGACCCGACGGTCAACCTCTATGACTTTTATCATGTCGTCGAGGATGACCGTCTTGTCGCGATCTGGCCCATCGAGGGGCGTGGCCGTTCGGCCTGAAAGGCTTGCGCCGTCTCAGGCTTCAGGCTCAGCCAACATTTCCTTCAGCCTTGTCTTTCGTCACTGACAGCAGGGCCTTCCGGAAGCCATCCGTATCGGGAATCCGGGTGGAATATTTCAGGGCTGTGACCTGAAGGCTGTCGAGATCGCAGGGATCGAACTCGGCCCTCATCAGGAAAGCATGAGAGGATTTACGCCGGCTGCTCTCATCGAGCGGGACCGGAGATATCATGGTGGCGGGGCCCTCATGGTTGACCGTTACGGCGAGATGTCCCGGCTTGCCGCCGGCGGAAAAATCGAAGGCCACCTGTCTGGCGCGGGTCTGGACTTTGATTTCATAGCTGGACATGCCGGCCTCCACCATCGTCCAGGCAATCAGGCTTTCAACACCTAAATCCGGGAGCGCGAATATATTGCTCATGGTTTCCTCGTTCACGGGAATGCCGGATTGCTGGCAGAGCGCTGCGAGCGATCTGGCGAGTTTCTCGGGAACGGTACCTTCTTCGGGAAGGTGATGTTGAGTCCGGTTTGTCAGAAGAGCGGGTGAGGAATGTTTCGCCGGATCGAGAATGGCTCGCCCTTCGACATGGAACCACATGCCGGGAGTTACCGTCGCGGTTTGTCCGGGCAGTTTCCATGTGACGGTGTTCCCGTCTGTGGAGGGGGTGTCGACGGAGGTTCTGGGGCGGCTCAGCCTTGTTCTCGCCGCAGTGGCCCATTTCTGGGCAAGCCTTGCGGAAAAATCCCTCAGTTCCTCAGGATTTTCCAGTTCGCGGGCTATGCCGAACAGCACCCGTTTTCGGGGCCGGTTTCGATTGTCTCCTGAGGCAAATCCTTCAGGCTGGCCGGAATGGTGTCCTCGAAATCGAGAGGTTGCGGCTTTGTCTCCGGACCCGGGGCGGGCGGCGTGGATCGTTCCGGGGATATTGGGCCGGATATGAATTTCCGTTCCGGTGACGGTCCCGCGGGAAATGAAGCACGCTGATAAGGATCCTCCGGGTGAGACAAGGCCGACGGGCGGAAGCATTGCCATAGGCAGGAAAGTTGCTGCCGGACGGTGTTTCGGCCGTTCCCTGCGGGTTGCGTCGCAAGCTGGGTCTGGCTGGCTGTTGGGGAAACGGGTGGGGTCATGTCGGGTCCTTTCGGAAATATGTTCCGTGCCGCGAGGGATGCGGAACCGAAGCTGTGGACCCAGTTTCCTCCTGCCTGCTTTCAATAATATTAAATATGTAGCCAAAATCCGTCCGGCGGTTCGGGCCGGTATGCTCAGGCCCGCCCGTTCAGGCGGGCACGATTTTTTCGATGGCGCGGGCTTTCAGTGCCAGCTTGCCGTCCTCCAGCAGAAAACTTGCCTCCACATAAGCCTGGTTGCGGCTCTTGTTCAGCACCCTGCCTTCGCAGGTGAGCACGCCTTTCGTCACGGGACGGAAGAAATGCATCTGGAGGTCGGAGGTCGTGAAGTTCTGGCTGTCGTCGAGGTCGCTCATCAGGGCGAAGGAGCAGGTCTGGTCGGCGAGCGTGGCGAGATAGCCGCCGAACACGGCGGCGGGATTGAGATATTGCGGGTCCACCGGCCAGACGAACTGGATGTGGCCGGGCGCGATGATCTTGAGCTGGCCCTCATAAAGATTGAGCGCCGTGACGTGGGGCGGGGCCTTTTCCGTGTCGCGTTCTTCAATGCGTTTGAGAATCTTCGACCAGCTTGGCATCGGTTTTTCCTGGGACGGGATGGGGAGAATATGAGAAATGGAGGCCTGTGCGCCCGATGATCCTAGAAGCTTACGGGGGTGCAGGCCGAGACGATCACCGCGTCGATGGTGCCGGGGTTGCGGAAGCGGTGGGGAAGGCGGCTGTCGAAATAATAGGCCTCACCCGAGGTCAGGTTGCGGACCTCGCCGCCCACGGTCAGCTCCACCACGCCCGCCACGACCACGCCGCATTCCTCGCCTGCATGGGAGAGCATTTCCTCGCCCGTATCCGCGCCTGGCTTGTAGCGCTCATGCATCATCTGGATGGCGCGGCCCTTGGCGTCGGTGCCGACCAGCTTGAAGTTGATCGGGCCGCTTTCGATCACCTTGAGATCCTTGACCTGATAGAACACCCGGGAGCGCGGCTGGAGATCGAGGGTCAGGAAATCCGAGATGGAAATGGGAAAGCCGTCGAGCACTTTCTTGAGCGAGCCGACCGAAGGGCTGATCCGGTTCTGCTCGATCAGGGAGATGGTGCCGTTGGTCACGCCGGCCCGTTTTGCAAGCTCGCGCTGGGAAAGGCCGTGCATGCGGCGCAAGGCTCTCAGCCTTTCGCCGATGTCGAGCGGCTGTTCTCCGGGAAGGGGATTGGCGTCGCGGCCGTGGGCTTGTCGGATTTCTGTGCTCATCTGTCTATTATATTGAACGGCTCCGGGCTGTCACTGTCTATTGTCCCTTGCACCCACTGTCGTGGGGCCGTTTTATTGTCTAGTTTTCTGTGAGATTTTTCCTGTTCCAACCTGTATCCGGGGGTTCCCATGAGTGGCGATCACGTGTCTGAAACCAAGCTGGCGGTCGCGCCCAATGATCTGGAATCCTTCTGGATGCCGTTCACGCCGAACCGGCAGTTCAAGCGTGAGCCGCGCCTCGTTTCCCGCGCCAGGGACATGCACTATTACAAGCCGGACGGCACGGCGGTGCTGGACGCCACGGCGGGCCTGTGGTGCTCCAATGCGGGCCATTGCCGCGCGCCCATCGTGAAGGCCATCCAGGATCAGGCGGCGGAGCTGGATTTCGCGCCCTCGTTCCAGTTTGCCCACCCCAAGGTGTTCGAACTCTCAAACCGGCTGCGCGACCTCATGCCGGGCGATCTCGACTATGCCTTCTTCTGCAACTCGGGTTCAGAGGCTGACGACACCGCCCTCAAGATGGCGCTCGCCTATCACCGGGCGAACGGCGAAGGCAGCCGCACCCGTTTCATCGGGCGCGAGCGTGGCTATCACGGCGTCGGCTTCGGCGGCATCTCGGTCGGCGGCATGGTCGCCAACCGCAAGTTCTATGGCCCGCTGCTGGCGGGCGTCGATCATCTGCCGCACACCTATGACCGCGAGAAGCAGGCCTATGCCCGCGGCGAGCCCGAGTGGGGCGGCCATCTGGCGGATGAATTGCAGCGCCTCGTCGACCTGCATGACGCCTCCACCATCGCCGCTGTCATCGTCGAGCCGATGTCGGGATCGACGGGCGCGCTGCTGCCGCCGGTCGGCTATCTCAAGCGCCTGCGCGAGCTGTGTGACAAGCATGGCATCCTGCTGATTTTTGACGAGGTCATCACCGGCTTCGGCCGTCTCGGCTATGCGACCGCCTCGGAGCGCTTCGGCGTCATTCCTGATCTGCTGTCCTTCGCCAAGGGCATCACCAGCGGCACCGTGCCGATGGGCGGCGTCATGGTGCGCAAGTTCATCTACGACAAGTTTCAGACGGGTGCGGAGCATGTCATCGACCTGTTCCATGGCTACACCTATTCCGGCCATCCGCTGGCCGCCGCCGCGGCGCTGGCCACGCTCGACCTCTATCGTGACGAGGGACTGTTCGAGCGCAGCCTTGCGCTGGAGCCGGTGATCGGGGACGCCGCCCATGCGCTCCGGGGCCATCCGCTGGTGCTGGATATCCGCACCATGGGTCTCGTCGCCGCCATGGATCTGGCCCCGGTTGAGGGGCTGCCCGGCAAACGGGGATTTGACGCGATGCGCCGGGCCTTCCATGATGAGAACATGATGGTGCGCGTGTCGGGTGATACGATTGCGTTTTCGCCGCCCCTGATTGTATCCGAGGCACAGATCGGCGAAATCTTCGACAAGTTCAGGCGTGTGCTGGACATGATTGCGTAAGTTCGGTTGGGCGCCTTGCCGGCATAACCCTCCCTTGGTACCTGAGCCATCGCAGCGCATCTGCGATGGCTTTTTTCTACCTGTGATTAATCGATTTATTCTTTTTCGACATAAGTCGTGGCCGGGCTCAGCCTGTGTCGGATTGTCGCGGTTCAAATAATCAGCACAAACATCTATTTCGGGCACTTGTCGCGGATTTTGCCGTGCCCATATCAGAATTGTTCCCATCCGGTGAACCCGGCCGCAGATGCTTCCCTCCCGGACAATGCAGCCCGCTTTCATCCGGTTATTGCCCGCTGCGCCATCCCCCTCGCGCAGCGGGCTTTTTTGTCTGCTGACGGAAGGCTCAGCCGCCGTTTTTGCCGGACTTGAGTCCGGATTCCCGCTCGGCGAAGCCATAGATGCCCTTGGCCATCAGGGAGGCTTCGCTTTTGCGCCGGAGCCCGAACACCGAGGCGCGGATCGCGTGCACCTCTCGATTGTCCGGTTCCGCCTGGGCGGCCAGTTCCGCCAGATGGCAGGCAAGGCGCAGATCGCCCGCTTCCGCCAGACTGTGCGCCCGGTTGGCAAGGGCGAGAGCCCCGCCCGCGAGCATGGCGAGTTCGCTCGCCAGTGCCGCATCGCTCGCCGGTTTCAGCCTCGCCGGATTGCCGTCATACCAGCCGCCGTAAAGCCGCCAGACATTATGGATGATGAATTCCGGCTCGTCATAGACGGGCTTGAGGTAGGGCTTGTCGAGGTAGCCGGCAGGCAGCTTCACCCCGTGGATGAGATCGTCGAGCCGGGCCCCGGCGTTCATGCGTTCCAGGCATTCCTTGACGATGAATTCAAGCGCGCTGGCGATGGTGTCGAGCACGGTGCGGATGCGCTCCCTGCCCGCGATGGGCAGGCCATGGGCCGGCAGCAGCAGTTCGGGCTCAAGGGCGGCCATGTCGCGCAGCGCGCGCGCCCATTCGAGCGGATAGCGCTGCACCTTCTGCGGGTTGCCCGCATTGGGGAAAACCCAGGTCACGAAGTCGCCCGAGCAGATCGCCTTGTGCTCCGGGATCCAGGCCCAGAGGTGATCGTCGGTTTCGCCAAGCGCGTGATGCAGCTCGAAATGGGTGTCGCCCGCCCGGAACTGCATTTCCTCGCGGAACACGGTGTCGGGGTGCACGAAAGGGTCCGGCCCGAAGCGGCGCTTTTTCAGGCTTCCGTCCACCTTCTCGTTGAGGGAGAGTTCCTCCGCCGGGGCGAACTGGCGAGCATTGATGATGAAATTATAGCCGTTGGTCAGTTCATAGCGGTTGAAGCGCGGCAGCACGTTTTCATGCCCGATGACGCGGGGCCGCTTGCCGCCTGCCGCGCAGGTCTCGCATATGAAGGCGTCGGTGCCGCCGACATGGTCCACATGGCCGTGGGTGTAGCAGATGTTGCTGACCGGCTCGTCGCTCCAGCGGCGCAAGGATTTGATGACCCCGCCCGCGAAGGCTTCAAGGCTGGTGTCGAACAGCACCAGCCCGTCGCCGGTCCGGAAACTGATGACGTGGGAAAACGCCTCGATGAGCGCGATACCGTCCCCTACCTCGGAAAGCTCGGTGGTCGGGCGATTGATCAGGCCCGCGCCCTCATAGATATTATTATCTATAAAGCGCGCGGATGTTGCGAGCAGGTCGGCCATGTCTTCCTCTTATGCGAATCTTGTTCGTTATTTTCGGACAGTCTGGCCGAGCTTCTTCATCCGGGCAACCCTTCCGGAGAGACTTAAACGGAGAACGGGAGGGTTACTGCCCGTTGGAGCCGTTCGGCATGTCGATGGAATGCATGGGCAGCATGGCGGCGAACAGATTGGTCATGGCGCGAGCGTAGGCCGGGTCCTGCGTGCCGGTCACATCCACCCCGCTCAGGGCGCCGCGCGCCAGCCAGCGGTCACCGAGGCAATAGACGGCAATGACATGGAGGGGGCCGTTCGCGCTCTTGCCGCCGAGGCTTGCGGGATCGGAGCAGGCGGCTTCCGTAGGCGTGGGGGCGCCGTTGAAGATGAGCACGAGCCGGCCGCCCGAGCGCTCGGCAGCGTCGATGGGTTTGAGCGGCCCGCCGCCGAAATTGCCGGGGGCAGTCAGGGGGGCGACGGTTTCCTCCGCCGTGGCGCTGGCGGTGGGGCCGCCGAACACCTGCGCGCGGAAGCCGCCCGCTGAAACCGACTGGGGCGTGTAGAGCGGGCTCTGGTCGACACCGGTAATGGTGGCAAGCGCGAAGGCGGGGGCGGTCGCAGCCATAAGCATCAGGGCGGCAAATCCCGTCCCGGCGAGTTTGCTGGCAAATTTCATGGGTCTTTTCCTTTCGGGCGTGTCCCGCTCACGCCGTCGCGGCGGAGGAGGTCACAAATCCTTCTCGTACACGATCCATGTAGTGCGCCGGGCGACCTTGTCGTAGAGGGTGCGGCCGGGATAATTGTCGTCCGCCGTCTTCCAGTAGCAGCCGCCCCAGCCCTGCGCCCGGCCCATACCGGCGATGGCTTCGAGCAGCGCCCGGCCCGCGCCGCTGCCGCGCACGTCCGGCCGCACGAACAGATCCTCGATATAGCAGACCGGCGCTATCGACCATGTGCTCAGATGGAGCAGGGCATGGACGAAGCCGGCGGCCTGTCCCGCGGCATCCAGCGCGACAAGGCCGATGAAGCCCCCGCCTTCCTCATGAAAGGAGGGGGCAAGGATGCGCGCCCAGGTTTTCTCGGTGACCTCGTCCGGCACGCTGGCCTTGTAGAAAACGATATAGGCCTGCCACATCTCGTCCCATGCCGCCCGGTCCCGGGCTTCGAGTGGGCGCAGGGTGAGCTTTTGCTTCGTCATGGCAGGCCTTTCCATGTGATGGGGCGTCCCGTCCGGATCGGATCAGGCGATGGTCACGCCGCCGTCGATCACGATCTGCTGGCCGGTCATGAAGGCCCCGGCAGGCGAGGCGAGGAAGACGGCTGCACCCGCGATCTCGTCGGGCTGGCCGATGCGCTTGAGCGGGGCGGTCGAGGTCGAGCGCTCCAGCGTCTTGGGATCGTCCCACAGCGCCTTGGCGAAATAGGTCTGGATCAGGCCGGGCGCAATGCAGTTGATGCGCACATTGTGCGGGCCGTATTCGACCGCGAGGTTGCGCGCGACCTGAAAGTCAGCGGCCTTCGACACGCAGTAGGCACCGATGATGGGCGAGCCCTTGAGTCCGCCGATGGACGAGATGATGATGATCGAGCCGTCCTTGCGCTCCACCATCTGCGGCAGCACCATGTGGGCGAGCCAGTGGTTGGATTTGACGTTCGCACCCATGATCTTGTCGAAGGCGTCGTCCGGCAGGTCCTTCGAGGGACCGTAATAGGGGTTCACGGCGGCGTTGCAGACGAGAACGTCGACCTTGCCCCATTCCTTGTTGGTGGTGTCGACGAGGCGCTGAAGGTCAGCCTTTTCCGAAATGTTGCACGGCACGGCGATGGCCTGGCCGGGGTACTTCGCGTTGATGTCGTTCTTCACCTTCTCGCAGGCGTCCGCCTTGCGGCTGGAAATGACGACTTTCGCGCCATGCTCGGCCATGCGGTGGGCGATGGCCTCGCCAATGCCGCGGGTCGAACCGGTCACGATGGCGACCTTGCCTTTAAGGTCGAACAATGAGGACATGTCTGGCTCCCTTGTCTGGGTTTTTAATGTTGTTGCCGCAGCGTCACCGCCGTGGCGGATGGGGCATTCTCCGCATGTGGACGCGAATGTCACCCCCTAGGCCAGCAGGGTCTCGATTTCCTTGACGAGCCCTTCGTCCAGCGGGGAGACCTTGCTCGGGTAGGCGCTGACCAGTTCGCCTGCGGGGCCGATCAGATATTTGTGGAAATTCCAGCGCGGCCCGCCGCCCTCGCCAAGCGTCACGGCAACCCACTTGTAAAAAGGATGGGCCTCCTCGCCGGTCACGGCCTGCTTGGCCGTCATCGGGAAATCGACGGCATAATTCACCTCGCAGAAGCTGGCGATCTCGGCCTCGGTGCCGGGTTCCTGCGCGCCGAAATCGTTGGAGGGGACGCCGAGCACCACAAGGCCCCGGGCGCGGTAACGCTCCCAGAGCGCCTGCAAATCGCGATATTGCGGGGTGAAGCCGCAGCGGCTTGCCGTGTTCACCACGAGCACGGGCTTGCCCTCATAGGCGGCAAGCGAGATGGCCGTGCCGGAAATGCTCTGAAATTCATAATCATGAGCGCTCATGGAAACCTCCTGTTGTTTTGAGGCCAGTCTGGCACCGCGCGCCGGGTTTCACAATTCGGAGGCCTCTCGGTCCCCATTTCTCAATTCCGGCAGGGAGCTTATGGTTTCTCCAAAGGACAGGCCTTCAGAACCGGGTGGTTGAGTATGTGTGACACAATGGTGGCCCTGCCATCGGCGACGGCGGCGGGCACGCTCATTTTTGCCAAGAATTCCGACCGCGAGGCCAACGAGGCCCAGCATATCGTCCATGTGCCGCGCCAGCGCCACGAAGCCGGGACAGATGTGCGCTGCACCTATATCGCGATCCCGCAGGTGGCCGAGACCCATGCGGTCCTGCTCTCGAAACCCCACTGGATGTGGGGCGCGGAAATGGGGGCGAACGAGCATGGGCTCATCATCGGCAACGAAGCCGTCCATGCCCGGATTCCGCCGCAGAAGGAGCCGTCGCTGATCGGCATGGATCTGCTGCGTCTGGCGCTGGAGCGGGCGGTCACGGCCGGCGAGGCGCTTGAGGTGCTGACGGCGCTGCTGGCGCGCCATGGGCAGGGCGGCAACTGCGCGCATACCGGGCGCTTCGAATATCACAATTCATTCCTGATCGCGGACGCGGGCGGCAATGGCTGGGTGCTGGAAACGGTCGGCCGGGAATGGGCGGCGCAACGGGTGAAGCCGGAGGAGGGGGGTGTCAGGACGATTTCCAACACCTATACCATCGGGCAGTCCATCGACCGTTCGAGCGCGGGGCTTGTGCCGCTGGCCATCGAGCGGGGGCTGGCGCGGGATGGGGAAGGGTTCGATTTCGCCGGCGCCTATACCAACCGGACGCGTTCACGGTTCGCCTCGGGTGCGGCGCGCTGGTGCCGTTCAAGCGATCTGCTCGGATATGGGCGCAGGTTGATCAGTGTTGAGATGATGTTCGATGCCCTGCGCGATCATGGCGCGCAGGCGGCCCGTGACCGGCATTGGCGGCCCGATGGCGTGATGGGCGGTGCCATCTGCGCGCACGCCTCCTGGGGGCCTCAGCGGCGCTTCGGCCAGACGACCGCAAGCTGGGTTGCGGAACTCGGAAACGGCAAGGCTGTGCACTGGCTGACGGCAAGCTCCGCGCCCGATACATCGCTGTTCAAGCCGGTTCTTTTCGGACCGGGCGAAAAAACGGTTCTGCCGGATTTCGGCCCCGCGCCGGGCGATCAATATGATCCTGAAACGCTGTGGTGGCGGCATGAGCGCCTGCACCGCGCCGTGCTGGAGGATTATGCCCGGCGTCTTGCGCTTTTCCGCGACGAGCGCGACCGGCTGGAGCGTGCGTTTCTCGCCCGTGTCGAGGGGCCGTTGCGGACGCCGGGAAACGCGGACAAGGCGGGAGAGATGATCGCGGAGATGTGGGGGGAGGCCCGGCTGGCCGAAGATCGCTGGTATGCGCGGGTCCGCCATAATCCTGTCATGACAAACCGCATGAACCAGACATCAAACCTTTATAAAACGCATTGGCTGCGGCTTAATCGCATCGCCCGGATGGGAAAATGAGGAGCCGGGATCGGCTCTGCCATGGATAGGCTTGACCGGGGCCCGGGCACCGATTACTCGGGAAGAATGAGCATTATCGAAGATTTTCACGATGTGCCGCTCCTTTCGGGGCTGGCCGGGATTGCCGACCGTTATGACGCGCTGCTTTGCGATGTCTGGGGCGTGCTTCACAATGGCAAGACGGCGTTTCCCGGGGTGAGCGATGCGCTTCGCACCTTCCGCGAACGAGGTGGCCGGGTGCTGCTGCTGTCCAATGCGCCGCGTCCGGGCACGGCGCTTCCCGCGCAGCTTGAAGGGTTCGGCATCGCCGCGGAGGCCTATGACGGCATTCTGACATCGGGCGACGCTACCCGCGCCTTTCTGGAAACCGCTTCGCTGGGCAGCCGGGTGCTGCATATCGGGCCTGACCGGGATCTGCCGCTGTTCGAAGACATCGACGTCGAACTGGTCGGTGAGGACAAGGCGGATTTCGTGCTGGTCACGGGCCTGTTCGACGATGACACCGAGAGCCCGGACGATTATGCCGGCGCGCTTTCCCGCTGGCAGGGCAAGGGATTGGCGCTGGTCTGCGCCAATCCCGACATCATCGTCGACCGGGGCCATACCCAGATTTATTGCGCCGGTGCGCTGGCGCGCGTCTATGAGGAACTGGGCGGCGTCGTCATCTATTTCGGCAAGCCCCATGCTCCCATCTATGGGCTGGCCCGCCAGCGCCTCGCCGATATTCACGGTTCCGTCATTCCCGACAGCCGCATTCTGGCCATCGGCGATGGTGTCGGCACCGATATGCTGGGCGCGCAGGGCGAAGGCCTCGATGCCCTGTTCATCACCGGCGGTATCGCAGCGGCCCGTTTCGGGGATAATGTCGAGGCGCCCGATCTGGCCCTGCTGGCGGCGTTCTGCCGGGAGGCGGGTGTAACGCCTGTTGCCGCCCTGCCGCGGCTTGTCTGGGGCGCGTGAAGCCAGGAGAAAGCTTTTCCATGAGTGAGGGATATTTCATCGAGGATCTGGCGGAAGGCATGTCGGCCTCCTTCGCCAAGACCATCACGGAAGCGGACATCACCCTGTTTGTGGGGATTTCTGGCGACACCAATCCGTTGCACATAGATGAAGATTATGCGAAGGCGACGCGCTTCGGCAGCCGTATCGCCCATGGCATGCTGAGCGCGGGCCTCATTTCGGCGGTGCTCGGCACCCGCCTGCCGGGGCCGGGCGCCATCTATATGTCGCAGACCATGCGGTTCCGTGCGCCCGTCCGTCCCGGCGACACGGTGAAGGCGACCGCGACCGTCACCGTGATCGACAGGGCCAAAAAACGGGTCACCCTCGCCTGCGAAGCCCATGTCGGCGCCACGCTGGTGCTCGATGGCGAGGCCATGGTCATGGTGCCTTCCCGGGCCGCGCCTCCGGCCGGGTCCTGACCGCCCCGTCTTGACGCGCGCGGCGCAATCCGCCATGCCATAGGCCGCGTACGGGTCCGTCCCGCCATGCCCTTCATCTTCAAGCGACAGTCATCCGCCCATGCAGATCATCCGTCATTTCGAGCCAGTGGCGCCCGCGCTTCGCGGTGCCGTCTATGCGCTGGGGAATTTCGACGGCGTG
Source organism: Parvibaculaceae bacterium (assembly GCA_028283765.1). Lineage (GTDB taxonomy): Bacteria > Pseudomonadota > Alphaproteobacteria > Parvibaculales > Parvibaculaceae > JAATFR01. Next base: position 169,852 of record JAPWJY010000008.1, read on the forward strand.
CATCTGGGTCATCAGCAGGTGGTTGCGGCGGCGAAGGCCAGGGCAGACGAAATGGGCGCGCCGCTGGGCGTGCTCGTGTTCGAGCCCCATCCGCGCCAGTTTTTCTTTCCAGACGAGCCGTTTTTCCGCCTCACGCCATTCCGCGCCAAGGCGCGGCTGCTGGAGAAGCTCGGCGTCGAGATTCTGGCCGCCTTGCCTTTCGATGAGGCGATGTCGCGGCGCGAGGCGCCCGATTTCGTGCTCGACGTGCTGGTCAACGGGCTTCATGCAAGCCATGTGGCCGTCGGCTACGATTTCCGCTTTGGCAAGGGCCGGGGTGGGGACGCCGCGGTGCTCGGCTATATGGGCGAGATGGAAGGCTTCGGCGTGACCGTGGTCGATGAGGTCAGGGACGGCGACGACGCCTATTCCTCGACCCGCATCCGTGAACTGCTGGCTGCGGGCGACCCGCGCGGTGCCGCCCGCTTTCTGGGCCATCCCTGGAATGTGGAGACCCAGATCATCACCGGCGACCAGCGGGGGCGCACCATCGGTTTTCCGACCGCGAACCTGCCGCTGGAAGATCACGTCCACCCGGCTTTCGGCGTTTACGCCGTCCGCATCGAGATCGAGGACGGGCCCCACAAGGGCGTTTACAGCGGCGTCGCCAATCTCGGCCGCCGCCCGACCTTCAACAAGGCCGACGTGATGCTGGAGGTCCATATCTTCGACTTTTCCGGCGATATTTACGGGGCCCACGCCGCTGTTTCCTTCATCGATTTCATCCGCCCCGAACGCAAGTTCGACGGGCTGGACAGCCTGAAGGCCCAGATCGCGGCGGACAGCGCGAAGGCAAGGGAACTGCTGGGCACAGTCTGAGAGCGTGCCTGCCCATTCATCTGCCGCCTCCGATCTCCAGCCCCCGCTTTGCCAGACAGGCCGTCATCTGTTTCCAGAAACTCCGGTCGTTTGCGTTGGCGGGGACCGGTTCGGCTCCGCAGGCGGCATAGGCCTTGCGCCTTTCCTGCGCAGACAATTTCCCGATCGGCCGGGGTGCAGGGGTCACCATCGGGCCCGGACCTCGCGCCATTCGGCGCGGCGAGGACGGCAGCGGAACCGGCGCAAGGCGGATGGCTTGCGTCTGGTCCGGCTTCCAGGCGATGGGGCCGGTGTTGTTGTTCAGGATGAAATTGATGAGCAGGCCTGCCCCCATGCTGGCCATCAGCAGAAATATGGTGATCAGCCATTTTGCAGGATCAAAGATCGACTTCCAGTCCGGGAAGATTCGCATGATACAGATACAGTCCATGAGCTTCATAAATAAATAAAATGATCTACATAAAATAAATTGTAGAACATATGGAGTGGAACAAGATCGAAAAACTGTCTCCGGATATTCACCGGACCTGCCTGATCGCTTCCATTTTTCGCCTCAACTGGACGTCTCACGTGCCCACTGATAGAACCTCGCCATGAAAAGATTTTCGCCAGAAACGGGGCCGGAGACGGGATATGCCGTGTCCCGAATTATGAGCCCGGTGTGGCGCGCCTGAGCCTTTGAGGTCCGGCGCCCCTGCCGGGTACTGTCTGGCCGGTCGGCCTTAATCCCCGTATTTCCTCATATCGAGGCAGTTTCCGAGGCTTTTCCCTCATGTCGAGCGATACCGATACCCCTGTGGCGGCCGATCAGGGCCGCGATTATCGCAACACCCTTTTCCTGCCGGAAACCGGGTTTCCGATGAAGGCGGGACTGCCCGCGACCGAGCCGAAATGGCTGGAGCGCTGGGAGCAACTCGGGCTTTATGAACGTCTGCGTGAGCAGTCCCGGTCCGAAGGCCGGGAATTGTTCGTGCTCCATGACGGCCCGCCCTATGCCAACGGCAACATCCACATCGGCCATGCGCTGAACAAGATACTCAAGGACATCATCACCCGTTCCCAGCAGATGATGGGCAAGAACGCCAATTATGTGCCGGGATGGGACTGCCATGGCCTGCCCATCGAATGGATGATCGAGGAGCGCTATCGCGCGAAGGGCGTCGCCAAGGAAGACGTGCCGGCGGGCGAGTTCCGCCGCGCCTGCCGCGACTATGCCGCCCAGTGGATCGACACCCAGCGCGAGGAGTTCAAGCGGCTCGGCGTCGTCGGCGACTGGAAGCATCCCTACACGACCATGGACTTCAACTCGGAGGCGAAGATCGTCGAGGAGTTCCTGAAATTCGCCCAGCCGGGCGGGGGTCTCTATCGCGGCTCGAAGCCGATCATGTGGTCGATCGTCGAAAAGACGGCGTTGGCCGAGGCCGAGGTCGAATATCACGAGCACACCAGCAGCACGATCTTCGTCAAGTTCCCCGTCGATCAGGTGTTCGGCTCGGGGGACGTAAATTCGAAGGCCGAGCTTGAGGCCCTTCGTTCCGCCTCGGTCGTGATCTGGACCACCACCCCCTGGACCATCCCCGGCAACCGGGGCATCGCCTATTCGGAGACCATTTCCTATGGCCTCTATGAGGTGACGGACCCGGGCGAGGCCAGATACGTAAAGGCGGGCGAACGGCTGCTGCTGGCGGATTCGCTGGCCGGGCAGGTGCGGGGCGCCGCCCATATCGGTGCCTGGACGCGGTTGCAGGGCGTGTCCGCCAATGCGCTGGGCTCGCTCATCTGCAAGCATCCGTTCCATGCAAGCGGCTATGATTTCAAGGTGCCGGTGGTGCCGGGCGATTTCGTCACGGATGAAACGGGTACGGGTTTTGTCCACCTCGCGCCGGGGCATGGTGCGGACGACTATGCGCTGTTCACCGAAAAGCGCTCCCAGTTCGCCGCCTGCGGCACCCGCGACGTGCCGCATACGGTGCAGGCCGACGGCAGCTATTTCCCGGACGTGCCGATCTTCGGCGGCACAGAGCTGCGCGTGCTCGACGCCAAGGGCAAGGATGGCGGCGCCAATGGCGCGGTCATCGAGGCGCTGATCGAGGCGGGCGCGCTGCTGGCGCAGGGCAAGCTGCGCCATCAATATCCCCATAGCTGGCGCTCCAAGGCGCCGCTCATCTTCCGCAACACGCCGCAATGGTTCATCTCGATGGACACGGGCCAGTTGCGCAAGAAGGCGCTGGCCGCCATTGATGAGACGCGCTTCGTGCCCGCCATCGGCCGCAACCGGCTGCGCTCCATGATCGAGAACCGCCCGGACTGGGTGATCTCGCGCCAGCGCGCCTGGGGCGTGCCGCTCACCATCTTCGTCCGCAAGAAGACCGGCGAGATCCTGCACGACGACGCCGTCAACCGGCGCATTCTCGACGCCGTGCGCCATGGCGGCGCGGACGCCTGGTTCGAATTGCCGGACAGTCATTTTCTCGGGGATAAATACGTCGCCGGGGATTATGAGAAAATCGAGGATATTCTCGATGTCTGGTTCGATTCTGGCTGCACCCACGCCTTCGTGCTGGAAGAGCGCGAGGACCTGAAATGGCCTGCCGACGTTTATCTGGAAGGCTCCGACCAGCATCGTGGCTGGTTCCATTCCTCCCTGCTTGAAAGCTGCGGCACCCGTGGCCGCGCGCCCTACGATCAGGTCGTGACCCATGGCATGACGCTGGACGAGCAGGGCCGCAAAATGTCGAAGTCGGTCGGAAACACGGTCGTGCCGCAAAAGGTGATTGACCAGAACGGCGCGGACATCCTGCGTCTGTGGGTGTCGAGCACGGATTACTGGGAAGACCAGCGGCTGGGGCCTGAAATCATCAAGTCCACGGTCGATGCCTATCGCAAGCTGCGCAACACGTTCCGCTTTCTGCTCGGCAATCTTGCGGGCTTCGCCGGGAGCGAGCGGGTCGGCTTCGACGAGATGCCGGAGCTTGAGCGCTATATGCTGCACCGGATCGCTGAACTCGACGGACAGGTGCGCCAGTATTATGGCGACTATGATTTCAAGCGTATCTTCCAGGCGCTGACGAACTTCATGACGGTCGATCTTTCGGCCTTCTATTTCGATATCCGCAAGGACACGCTTTATTGCGATCCCAAATCGGCGGTCAGCCGGCGCGCCTGCCGCACCGTGCTCGACATCCTGTTTTCGCATCTGACCGCATGGTTCGCGCCGATCCTGTCGTTCACCATGGAAGAAGTCTGGTTGACGCGCTTTCCCTCGGAAGAGGATTCGGTTCATTTCCGCACCTTTCCGCCGGTGCCCGCCGTCTGGCTCGACCATGGGCTGGCGGACAAGTGGGAGAAGGTGCGCGAGCTGCGCCGGGCCGTCACCGGCGCGCTTGAAGTGGAGCGCCGCGACAAGCGCATCGGGTCGAGCCTTGAAGCGGCGCCTGAGGTTTATGTCAGCGATCCCGAGCTGATGGCGGCGATGGAGGGTGTCGATCTCGCCGAGATCGCAATCACCAGTCAGGCCCGCCTGATCGGGGGCGAGGGGCCATCCGACGCCTTCCGGCTGGATGAGGTGCCCGGCGTCGCCGTGGTGCCGCGGCTGGCGGAGGGGCGCAAATGCGCGCGCTCCTGGAAGATTTCCGATGATGTCGGCAGTGTGCCGGGCTATCCGGACCTTTCGCCGCGCGATGCCGCGGCGGTCGCGGAATATGACGCGGAGCATGGCGCGGCATGATGGACAGGGGCACCAGCCGCCTCGTGCTCTGGGGGCGCTTTTCCGGCTATGGACTCGGCGTTGCGCTTGTGGCCTTCATCCTCGACCGGCTGTTCAAATTGTGGATGCTGGGGCCGTTCGATCTGCCGTCGCGCGGCCGCTACATCGTCACCCCGTTCTTCGATCTCGTCATGGTCTGGAACAAGGGCGTGAGTTATGGGCTCTTTCAGGCTCATTCAGGTCTGGGGCGTCTGGTTCTCATCGTGTTCGCGGTCGTGGTCACGGCGGGACTGGTTTTGTGGCTGGCGCAGGTCGCCCGCAAGCTGGTCGCGGTGGCCATCGGACTGGTCATCGGCGGGGCTATCGGCAACGTTTATGATCGCGTCCATTATGGCGCGGTCGCGGACTTTTTTAGTTTTCATGCCCTCGGATTTTACTGGTATATCTTCAACGTCGCGGATATTTGGATCGTGCTGGGAGTTGTGTTTTTCCTTTACGATTCTCTGTTTCCGGCGAAACCGGAATGAGGTTTGGGGCAATCTTGTCGCCGCAAACGGGTTTCGGGCAGGCCGGAGGCGACGTCATCCGCATGGAGGGATCGGACGTGATTGAAGTTGGCTTCAAGTCGGGGCGCGCTATGACGGCAAGACATCGGACCGTCCGGCTTGGCGCAGGGCTGTTGCTTGGCGTCGCGACTCTGGCATTGACGGGTTGCGGTTCGGGTGGCGGCATCAAGAACGCGCTCGGTTATGGAAAATCCGCGCCAGATGAATTCGCGATCACGACCCAGGCCCCCTCGTCATTCCGCCCGATTTCAGCCTGCGTCCGCCGGCACCCGGTGCGCCGCGGCCACAGGATACCCAGCCCGGAACAACGGCCCAGCAGGCCATGTTCGGCTCCGATGGCGAGACCATCGCCTCGACCGCTTCATCGCTTGGCAATGTCTCTCCCGGCGAAGCCGCGCTGCTGACCCAGACCGGCGCCGCCAACGCGAGCCCCGATATCCGCGCGACCGTCGACAACGAAACCCGGACCCTCGATACCAAGAGCCCAAGCTTCACGGATCAGGTTCTTTTCTGGAAGGAGCCTGTCCCGGTCTCCGGCACCATGGTCGATGCGCCTGCCGAGCAGAAGCGTATTCAGGAGAATGCGGCGCAGGGCAATCCCGTCACTTACGGCAATACGCCGATCATCGAGCCCAGGGGCGACAGCTGGTACAGCGGCCTGTTCAACTGGTTTTGATCATCCCGATCCGGGAGGACATCTTCGAAAAAGCCGGGTTGAGGGCTGGAATCTTTGCATGAGGTATCCCAGTTTCGGGTGGGCGCGGGAGGCCGGAAGCGCCGCCAGGACAGGATCATAAATTTTATGCATATCGAGAACGGGTTTTCCCGTCGCCTGCGCAAGGTGGGGCTCATGGCCTTTTGCTGTCTCGCGCTTGCCACGGGCTGGTCTGGCGGCGTCGAGGCGAAGGCCGGAAAGCCGGAGACTGCCGAGTTTACCCTCGCCAATGGTTTGCAGGTGCTGGTGATCCCGGATCACCGCGCCCCTGTCGTGACCCAGATGGTCTGGTATCGCGTCGGCTCGATCGATGAGACGCCGGGAAAGACGGGGCTTGCCCATTTCCTCGAACATCTGATGTTCAAGGGCACGAAGAAGCTGGCACCCGGCGACTTCAGCGCCATCGTCGCGCGCAATGGCGGTGAGGACAACGCCTTCACCAGCATGGATTATACCGGCTTTTACGAGCAGATCGCCGTTGACCGCCTGCCTCTCGTGATGGGCATGGAAGCCGACCGGATGCAGAATCTCCAGCTCTCCGACCAGGAGGTCATGCCCGAGCGCAAAGTTGTGCTTGAAGAGCTTGGCATGCGGGTTGAGAACAATCCCGGGGCGATTCTCTCGATCAGGATGAACAAGGTGCTTTATGGCGCCCACCCTTACGGAACGCCTACTATCGGCTGGCGTCCGGAGGTCGAAAAACTCGGCACTGCCGATGCCCTCGCCTTTTACCACCGGTTCTACACCCCCAATAATGCGATTCTGGTCGTGGTGGGCGATGTGACCCCGGCACAGATAAAAAAGCTCGTGGATGAAAAATTCGGTCCCCTGAAGCCGACGGCGCAGGCCAATCGCCGGACCATCCCCGAGGTGGCTCCCCTGACAAAATCGACGACCGTCGAATATCGTGATGCCCGGGTCACCCAGCCGGTCTGGCAGCGCTCATGGCTGGCGGCGAACTATCGTGAAAACGAGAAGGACGCCTTCGCCCTTCAGGTCTTTTCCCAGATTCTCGGCGGCGGCTCGACCAGCCGGCTCTACCGGTCTCTGGTGATGCAGGACAAGATCGCGGCCGACGCCGGCTCATCCTATGACGGGTCGAGCTATTACCGGTCCGAATTTGCCATCTATGTGGTGCCGATCTCGGAAAAGAATATTCCCGCCATCAATGACCGGGTTGAAGCTCTTGCCGGTGAAATCGCGAAGGATGGCGTAAAGCCAGAGGAACTGGAGCGCGCCAAGACCTTGCTGGTTTCGAGCGCCGTCTATAACCGGGATGAGCAGATGGGCCTTGCCAATCTTTATGGCGCGGCGCTTGCCACCGGGTTGACGGCGTCGCAGGTAGACACATGGCCGGATGGTATCCGCGCCGTCAGCGCCGCTGATGTGAAGGCCGTCGCGCAAAACTATGTCGCGGGCAAATATGCCGTAACGGGCCTGCTCCTGCCGGAGAAAAGCCAATGAGACGCCTTGTCCTGATCTGCCTTGCGTCGCTGGCGCTGATCATGCCTGTGGCCGCGAATGCCATGAATATCCAGCGTGTGGTTTCGCCCGGCGGAATCGAGGCCTGGCTCGTCGAGGAGCATAGCGTTCCGGTTCTGGTGCTCGATGTGAACTGGCGTGGCAGTGGCGCAGCGCAGGATCCCGCGGGCAAGACCGGCACGGCCTATATGATGGCGGGCCTGATGAACGAGGGGGCGGGCGATCTCGATTCCCCGGCCTTTCAGGCCGCGCTGGCTGACAAGGCCATCAGCCTCTATTTCGACGCTGACAAGGATGATCTGTCGGCCTCTCTGACGACGCTCGGGGAAAATCGCGGCCGGGCTTTCGAGCTTCTGCGCCTCGCCCTGAGCAAACCCCGTTTCGATTCCGAAGCGATCGAGCGCGGCCGGGCGCAGGTTCTGTCGGCCCTTGCAAGCGAAAGCGACGATCCTGACAGCATGGCGGCGAGGGCCTGGTATGCGGCGGCCTTTCCCGGCCATCCCTATGCGCTGCCGGTCAAGGGCACGCCGGAAACGGTGACGCAGATCAGCCGGGCTGATCTCGTGGCGTTCAGCCAGCGTGTGCTGGCGCGCGGCAACATGAAGATTGCCGTGGTCGGGCCGATTACGGCGAAGGAACTGGGGCCGCTGCTGGATCGGACCTTCGGGACGCTGCCGTCCGAACCGAAGCTTGTGCCTGTGGCCGACGTCACGGTCGCCGCCCCCCCTTCAGCGCCCATCGTCGTGCCGCAGGACAACGCCCAGAGCGCGGTGCTGTTCGGCGAGACCGGGATCAACCGCTCCGATCCCGATTTCATGCCCGCTTATGTCATGAATTATGTCTTGGGCGGCGGCGGCTTCAGTTCACGGCTCATGAACGAGGTGCGCGAGAAGCGCGGCCTTGCCTACGGGATCGACAGCGGCTTTTACGCCTATGAACATGCGCCGGTCTGGCTTGGCCAATATGGTACCCGCAATGCGCAGGCGGGCCAGTCGCTGGCGCTGACGCGGCGTGAGATGGCCCGGATGGCGCAGAAGGGCATTACCGCCGATGAACTGGCGAACGCCAAGACCTACCTCACCGGCTCCTATCCGCTACATTTTGATTCCAATGCGGGTATTGCCTCCCAGTTGCTCTCCATTCAGGTGCAGGACCTGGGCATCGATTATGTAAACAGGCGCAACGCCCTTGTTGAGGCGGTGACCCTCGATGACGTGGCCCGGGTGTCGAAACGTCTGTTGCATCCGGACGCTTTGCTGGTTACCGCCGTTGGAAGGCCCAATTTCAAGGATCAGAGCATCCCGCCCGCCAAGCCGGGGCAGACAAAGCCGGTGCCGGCAGAGCCTTCCGAAGAGCGCCCCTGAGTGATTAAATTGTAAGCAGAATTTTTCTGCCGTCACTCTGTCAAACTCACGCTGGCATTTCGCCATAAGCTTTTGCTAACGTACCGTGCTTGTTTGCATGTGCGTTATCCTTGCACATGAGAGCCGCGGCCCTGATCGGGCTGCAGGGAGCGTTTTCCGCAGGGGTGGGTATTTTATGAGCGTGCGTGTTCTCCCGTTTGAACAGAACATCGAGGGCTGCTTCGAGGACAAGATCGGCGCGGGTGGCCTGAGCCGCGCCGCCTATGAAAAAGCCCTTGCCCAAACGGAGGAGGCGCTGGACTGGCTGCGCGAGATGCATGCGACCGGCGGCCTGCCGCTGCTGGGCGTGCCCGCGCGGGCGGATGATTTCCCCGCTCTCGAGGCCATGTCGGCATCTCTGCTCGACAACACCACCGATCTGTTCGTGCTCGGCACTGGCGGTTCCTCGCTCGGCGCGCAGGCGCTGGCGCAGCTTTCGGGCTGGGGCACCCAGGCCCATGTGCAAAAGGGTGCGCGCATCCATTTCCTCGATAATCTCGACGCCTCGACCATGACGGCGGCGCTGACCAATTGCGACCTGCGCACGACGCGTTTTCTGGTGGTGTCCAAATCCGGCAGCACCATCGAGACGATCATGCAGCTTCTGGCCGCGATGAGCGCCATCGAGACGGCGGGCGGCGGCAAATACATGAAGCACCATTTCGCGGTGCTGACGGAGCCCGAGAAAAACGGCAAGCCCAATCCCCTGCGCGCCTTCGCGCTTGAGCATGGCTTTCCGCTTATCGATCACGATACGGGCGTGGGCGGGCGCTTTTCGGTGCTCACCAATGTTGGCCTTCTGCCCGCGCGGCTGGTGGGCCTCGATGGCCGCTCGGTCCGCGCCGGCGCAGCCAAGATTCTGGCGCCCGTGCTTGCAGGCTGCAAGGCCTGCGATGTGCCGTCCGCCGTCGGCGCTGCCGTCTCGCTGGCGCTGCAAGGCGAGCAGGGGGCCGACATCGGCATTTTCATGGCCTATGCCGACCGGCTGGAACGGCTGCTGGCCTGGCATGTCCAGCTCTGGGCTGAAAGCCTCGGCAAGCAGGGGCGCGGCACCACGCCGGTAAAGGCGCTGGGGCCGGTCGACCAGCACAGCCAGCTCCAGCTCTATCTCGCCGGTCCAAAGGACAAGCTCTACAATCTTTTCCTCACCCAGCCCGCAGGCAAGGGGCCCGAGGTCCTGCCTTCCATAGCGACCGGCGAATTTGAATTTCTGGCGGGTTACCGGGTCGGCGATCTGGTCGATGCCGAGCAACGGGCGACGGCCGACACGCTGATGCGCAACGGCCGTCCGGTCCGGCTGTTCAATATCGAAAAGCTCGATGAGGAGACGTTCGGCGCGCTGTTCATGCATTTCATGCTCGAAACCATCATTGCCGGGCGTATGCTTGGCATCGATCCGTTCGATCAGCCTGCCGTCGAGGAAGGCAAGATTCTCGCCAAGAAATATCTGAGCCTTATGAGGCAGTGACCAGACCTGATGAGCCGTATTCGCCGCCTGTCCGAGGGAACGATCAACCGCATTGCCGCGGGCGAGGTGGTGGAGCGCCCCGCAAGCGCCGTGAAGGAGCTTGCCGAGAACGCCATCGACGCCAGCGCGCGCCACATCGACATCGTGATCTCGGGTGGCGGGCGCGATCTCATCCGCATCAGCGATGATGGTCATGGCATGGGGGCGGAGGATCTCGCGCTCGCCATCGAGCGCCACGCCACCTCGAAGCTGAAGGAAACGGCCGGGGGCCGCGAGGACCTGCACAACATCTTCTCGCTGGGCTTTCGCGGCGAGGCGCTGCCTTCCATCGGCGCGGTCGCGCGCCTCGCCATCACCAGCCGGGAACCCGGCAGCGAGGCGGCGCACCGGATCGCGCTGACCGGCGGCGTGGCAGGGGTGATCGAGCCCGTGGCGGCCCCGCACGGCACCCGCGTCGAGGTGCGGGATCTCTTCTACGCCACGCCCGCGCGGCTCAAGTTCCTGAAATCCGAGCGGGCCGAGACGCAGGCGGTCGCCGATATCGTCAGGCGTCTCGCCATGGCGCATCCCGAGGTTGGCTTCACGCTGACGAGCGAGGAGCGCAACATGCTGCGGCTGGAACCCGAGATGCCGGGCGGCGTCGGCCTGCTGGCGCGGCTGGGTGCGATCATGGGCCGCGACTTCACCGCCAATGCGCTTCAGATCGAGGCGGAACGCGAAGGCGTGCGCCTCTCGGGCTTTGCGGGCCTGCCGACCTACAACCGGGGCACGGCGCAGATGCAATATCTGTTCGTCAACGGCCGCCCGGTGCGCGACAAATTGCTGGTCGGCGCGGTGCGCGGGGCCTATGCGGATTTCCTCGCCCGGGACCGCCATCCGGCTGTCGCGCTTTTTGTCGATGTCATGCCCGCCGATGTCGATGTGAATGTCCATCCCGCCAAATCGGAGGTGCGGTTCCGCGATCAGGGGCTGGTGCGCGGCCTCATCGTCAGCGCGCTCAAGCATGCGCTGAACGATGCGGGGCACCGGGCCTCGACCACGGTGGCGGATGCGGCGCTCGGGGCCGTCCGCCCGCAACAGGCGGGCTTCGGCTACAGCCCGGGCTACAGGCCTGATTTCACGGCGCGGACACCCTCTTCGATGCCTCATTGGCAGGCGCCGTCGGGCCCCGCTGCGCAGCCGGTCATGAACGGTCTTGCCGAGCGTTCCGCCCGTTTCGAGGCCTCGCCTGCCGCGCCGGAAGTGGATGGCTCCAGCCATCCGCTCGGCCTTGCCCGGGGCCAGCTTCACAACACCTATATCGTCGCCCAGACCGATGACGGCATCGTTATCGTCGATCAGCATGCGGCCCACGAGCGGCTGGTCTATGAGCGGATGAAAAAGGCCATCGCGCTCGCCGGTGTCGAACGTCAGGCGCTGCTGATTCCTGAAATCGTCGAGCTGGAGGAGGCGGAAGCCGAGCGCCTCGTCGCGCGCGCCGCCGAGTTCGCGGAACTGGGACTGGTGCTTGAAGGCTTCGGACCCGGCGCGGTCGCGGTTCGTGAAGTGCCCGCCCTTTTCGGCAAGCTCGACGTGCCCGGACTGGTGCGCGATCTGGCCGACGATCTGACGGAGATGGACGAAGCGCTGACGCTGAAGGAGAAGCTTGAATCCGTCTGCGGCACCATCGCCTGCCACGGTTCGGTGCGGGCCGGACGCCGCCTCACCGGCGAGGAAATGAACGCGCTGTTGCGGGAGATGGAAGTCACCCCCCATTCAGGCCAGTGCAACCATGGCCGCCCGACCTATGTGGAACTCAAGCTTTCGGACATCGAGCGGCTGTTCGGGCGGCGGTAAGGGATTTTTGGTGGATCAGGCGAGGCGAAGGAACGCCACGGCCGTTTCGCCATAGCGTCGCCGGTCGAGTTCGACGAAGCCCTCAGGGGCTGTGAAATCCGAGCTTGCGGCTTCCTCGACAAGACAAAGCGCGCCGGGCGCAAGCCAGCCGCCGTCGCGGGCCGAGGCGAGCGCGCGTTCCGCAAGGCCCTTGCCATAGGGCGGGTCGGCGAACAAAAGGTTGAAGGGCGAGCCTGCACTTGCCGGGCGCTCGCCCATCCTTGTGGCGTCGCGCCGGTAGATCTTGGCGGTGCCGGTCAGGCCCATGGCCTCGATATTGTCGCGGATCAGGCCCCGGCTTTCGACATGCTCTTCCACGAACAGCGCGAAGGCCGCGCCGCGCGACAGGGCCTCAAGGCCCAGCGCGCCGGTGCCCGCGAACATGTCGAGCACCCGCGCGCCCTCAAGCTCAAAGGGATCGCCCCCGTCGCCCGCAAGGCCGGCATGGGCGAGCACGTTGAAGATCGCCTCGCGCGTCCGGTCGCTTGTCGGGCGGACCCGGTTGTCTCTGGGCGTCGCGAGCGCGCGGCCCTTATGGACGCCGCCCACGATTCGCATGGGTGCCTGACCTGTTGCTGGAAGGGGTGTCGCGCTTGCCGCCGGGTTTACCCGCCGGTTTGCCGGAGAATTTGCCTGCGGGCTTGCCGACCGGCTTGGCTGAAGGCTTGCCGCTGGCATGGTCGCGCTTCACGCGCTCGGGCTTCCTGGCATCCTCGACCTTTTTGAAACCGTCGGATTTGCGCTTGCCGCCCGTCTTTTGGGGCCCCTCATGGCTCTTGAAGCCGGTGGATTTGCGGGGCTCTCCCTCTTTCGGGCGAAAGCTGCCGGGTTTGCGGCCGGGCTGGAGGGCATCGGCGGATCGTTTGGGACCGCCGGCAAAAGCGGACCGGGCCGGGCGGGGCTCGTCGAATTGCCGTGGACGCTCCTGCGAGGACTGTTGTCCTTTCGGGGAGCCTTCATGGCTTTTGAAGCCGTCCGACTTGCGGGGGCCACCCGACGCGCCCTTGAAGCCGCTGGAACGGCGCGGCGCTTCGTGGCTCTTGAAGCCTGCCGATTTTCGCGGTCCGCCATCGGCCTTGCGATAGGGATCGGGACCGCGCGCGCCGATAGTCTCGTTTTCGGGCCTGCGCGGGGCGCGCGGCTTCGTGTAGGCGTCCGCCTGCCGGACGGTGCGGCTGTTGCGCTCTTCAGGCCGCGTGGCCGGAGCGGGGATATCCTCGCTGGCGGTTGTCCGCGGATCGTTCAGAGGGCGGGGCGCGCCGGGTTTGCGCGCATCGGTGCGCGGGCTGTCGATGCCGTGCTTTTTCGGGCCACCCGCCGGACGCTCGCTCTTGCGATAGCCTTCCTTGCGGTAGCCCTCGGGCTTTCCCGGACCGTCATGGAAGTCGCCGCGCTTCGGGCCTGGGACATGCTTCGAGCCCGGGGCATGGAGGGTGCGCGGACCGTCGGTGCGTCTGCCCTTCCGGTTGTCTGTGGACCGGGCCTGTGGCCATGCCGTCTGTTTTGCGGGCGTTTCGGCTTTGGCGGGGGATGCCGGGGTGCGCTCCTTCACCGCCGCGCCGGAACGCTCGGTCGGCAAGCGGTCGCGGAACCGGGCGGCATGGTTGCCAAGCTGGTCGACCAGAACGCGGGCTGGAACCACCGAGACCTCGCCCGGCTCCAGATCGCCCATCTGGAACGGTCCGTAGGAAAGCCGGATCAGCCGGTTGACGCGCAGCCCGAGCGCCGAGAGCACCTGCTTCACCTCCCGGTTCTTGCCTTCCTTCAGCGACAGGGTGATCCAGACGTTGGAGCCCTGCACCTTGTCCAGCACCGCCTCGATGGAGCCGTAGCGCACGCCCTCCACCTCGATGCCGTCCTTGAGCCTGTTCAGTTCCTCCTGCGTTACCGCGCCATAGGCGCGCGCGCGATAGCGGCGCGACCAGCCGGTCGAGGGCAGTTCCAGCAGGCGGGCAAGCTCCCCGTCATTGGTGAGGAGCAGCAGCCCCTCCGTGTTGAGATCGAGGCGGCCGACCGAGACGACGCGCGGCATCCCCTCCGGCAGGTTCTCGAACACGGTCGGGCGTTCCTGCGGGTCTTTCGCCGTGGTCACGAGACCGGCGGGCTTGTGGTAGCGCCACAGGCGCACCGGCTCCGCCTCGGGCAGGGGGAAGCCGTTGACCGTGATCTTTTCGCGCCCGGTCACGTTGAAGGCGGGGCTGTCGAGCCGCTTGCCGTTCACGGTCACATGGCCGTCCTCGACCAGCTTTTCGGCCTCCCGGCGCGAGCAGATGCCCGCACGGGCGATCACCTTGGCGATGCGCTCGCCCTGGGGGGAGACCTCATCGCTGGCGGGAGGGGTGGCGGCGGGGCCCCCGGAGGGCGGTTTTGGGCGGCTGGAACGGCTGGTCATGGCGCTTCTTTAGCAGGAATCCGGGAAAGTCGCAGCTTGCGTGTGAAGAAGGCGCGAGGCACTTTTGCCCCATGTCCATACCAGACCCCATATCCGGCCCTGCGGAGGGCTCGCCTGTTTCCGCCCGGACCCCCATGGAGATGGCGCTGGCGGAGGCCGCGGCGGCGGGCGCGCGGGGCGAGGTGCCGGTCGGCGCGGTCGTTCTGGGACCGGACGGCGCGATCATCGCGCGGGCGGGCAACCGGACGCTGGAACTGAAAGACCCGACGGCGCACGCCGAAATGCTGGCGATCCGGCAGGCCGCCGCCATGCTTGGCAGCGAGCGCCTCATCGCCTGCGATCTCTACGTCACGCTGGAGCCCTGCCCGATGTGCGCCGGAGCCATCTCCTTCGCGCGGATAAGGCGGCTCTATTATGGCGCGTCCGATCCCAAGGGCGGCGGCGTCGAGCAGGGCGCGCGGGTGTTCGCGCAACCGACCTGCCACCACCGGCCCGAAATCTATTCCGGCATCGGCGAGCGTGCGGCAGTGCAACTTCTCACGGATTTTTTTGCTGCGCTGCGAAGTTGAAGCAAGCCCGCGTCTTTTTGATGATTCCCCCGCGCGCACGCGGTATGGTCGCTCCATTGCTATCATGGACGGGACCGAAACAGGGTTCCCGTCATAAAGAAACGAGGGAGAACGATGAATTTCGACTTCGACGACAAAACGAAGGAACTCCAGGCCCAGCTCAACCGGTTCATGGATAAATATATCTACCCGAATGAGAAGACCTATGCCGAGCAGATGGATGCGTTCCGCAAGGCGGGCAATCCGTGGCAGGTTCCCCAGATCCTCGAGGATCTGAAGATCAAGGCGCGCGAAGAAGGTCTGTGGAACTTCTTCCTGCCGGAATCGGAGCGAGGCGGCGGGTTGACCAACCTGCAATATTCCTCGCTCTGCGAGATCATGGGCCGGGTCGGCTGGTCCTCGGAAGTGTTCAATTGCTCCGCACCCGACACGGGCAACATGGAAGTGATCGAACGCTACGGCAACGAGCGCCAGAAGAAGGAATATCTGGAGCCGCTGCTCGAAGGCAAGATGCGTTCCGCCTTCCTGATGACGGAGCCCGATGTTGCTTCGTCGGACGCCACCAACATCTCGACGCGCATCGTTCGCGACGGCGATCATTATGTGATCAACGGCCGCAAGTGGTGGTCCTCGGGCGTGGGCGATCCGCGCTGCAAGATCGCCATCCTGATGGGCAAGACCGATCCGGAAGCCGACACCTACCGTCAGCAGTCCCAGATTCTGGTGCCGCTGGACTCCCCGGGGATCAAGGTCGTCCGTATGCTGCCCGTATTCGGGTTCGATGATGCGCCGCATGGTCATGCGGAAGTCATTCTCGAGAATGTCCGGGTGCCGGCTGAAAACCTGTTGCTCGGCGAAGGGCGCGGGTTTGAAATCTCTCAGGGTCGCCTTGGGCCCGGGAGAATTCATCACTGCATGCGCACCATCGGCGTTGCCGAGCGCGCGCTGGAACTGATGTGCCAGCGTCTGCTCACCCGCGAAGCGTTCGGCAAGAAGATTGCCGATCACTCCGTGTGGGAACAGCGTGTGGCGGAAGCCCGCATCGACATCGAGATGGCGCGCCTGCTCACGCTCAAGGCCGCCTACATGATGGATACGGTCGGCAACAAGATCGCCCGCACCGAGATCGCCATGATCAAGGTCGCCGCCCCTCGTCTTGCGCTCAAGATCATCGATAACGCCATTCAGGCGTTCGGTGGCGCGGGCGTGACGACGGACTTCGGGCTTGCCAAGATGTATGCGGGCATCCGCACGCTGCGTCTGGCCGACGGCCCGGACGAGGTGCACAACCGCACCATCGCGCGGCTCGAGTTCAAGAAGCATCTGCCGAAGCTTCGCGCCGCTGCTGAATAAGCGGCGCTTGAGACAAAGTTGAAAGGCGGCCGGATCTTCGAAGGAGGTCCGGCCGTTTTCATATCAACCGTTCGCGACGGATGCCGGTCATGACGATGATTTTGTACAATGCGCAGCTTTCCCCTTTTGCGGCCCGTTGCCGCATCGCCCTCTATGCCCGTTCGCTGGAGGTGGAGATGCGCAACATGCCGGGCGCGATAAGCGAGGACGCCTATGCCGAACTCGCGCCCATGGGCAAGATTCCGCTGCTGGTGCATGATGGTTACCCGGTCCCCGAGAGTGAGGTCATCTGCGAATATCTTGACGAGATCGGCGCCGGGCCAAGACTGATGCCCGCCGATCCCCGCATCCGCGCACAGGCGCGAATCATCGCCCGCATCGGCGATCTCTATCTGATGCCGCCGTTGCAGATATTGTTCGGCCAGATCAATCCGGTCGGGCGAGATCCGCTTCAGGTGGCGAAGAATATCGAGGAAGTAGGCCGGGTGCTGGTCTGGCTCGGCCATTATCTGGCGGATGACACGCCCTATGCCGTCGGCGACAGGCTCAGCCTGGCCGACTGCATGATCATGCCGCAGCTTTTCTTTGTGATGGAACTGGGGCCGCTGTTCGGGGAACTGGCGCTGGTGCCGAAGCAATCGCGTGTGGCGCGCTATTACGCGCACGCCCTGCGCGACCGGCATATTGCCCGGGTGATCGAGGAAATGAAGACAGCCCTGATGAAATTGCAGGGCTATTGAGATGCCGTTCCGGCACGAGGCGACGCCCCGGCCGGAATGATTTCATTGCTGTTCTGCCGGGCGTCAGCCCCGCTGCACGATGCCCCAGGCGGCTTCCGCAAGCTGGCGGCAGGCATCGCCATAGGTCTTCGCTTTTTCCGAACTCGCATTGCCGTCGAGCCCGCGCTTGTAGACGCCCTGGGCAATCGAGGCGAGGCGGAAGATGGCGAAGCCCAGATAGAAGTTCCAGTTCTCGATCGAGTCCCGGCCCGTGCGGCGGCAATAGGCGGCCACATAATCATGCTCGGTGGGAATGCCCGTCGCCTTGAAGTCGATGTCGCGCAGCGTCGTGCCGGTGCCCGTGTGATAGAGCATGCAATTGTAGGCAAGATCCGCCAGCGGATGGCCGATGGTCGCAAGCTCCCAGTCGAGCACGGCGATCATGCGCGGCTCGCTCGGGTGGAACATGGTGTTTTCAAGCCGGTAATCGCCATGGGCGATCGAGGTCGATGAGTCGGCAGGTATATGCTGCGGCAGCCAGTCGATCAGCGCCTCCATCGCCTTCACCTCATCGGTCTGGGCGTCGCGGTACTGCTTGATCCAGCGCGCGCTCTGGCGCTCGAAATAATTGCCGGGGCGGCCGAAATCCTCAAGGCCGATGGCCTTGTAGTCCACATTGTGCAGTTTCGCGAGCACGGCGTTCATTTCATCATAGATGGCCGCGCGCTCCTGCGGCGTCATGCCGGGCAGGGTCGGGTCGCGCAGGATGCGCCCTTCGAGGCATTCCATGATGTAGAAGGCGGTGCCGATCACCGCATCGTCCTCGCAGAGCGCATACATGTGCGGCACCGGCACGTCGGTCTGGGCCAGCGCCTTCATCGCCTTGTATTCGCGGTCGACCTGATGGGCCGATTGCAGCAGCTTTCCCGGAGGCTTCTTGCGCATGACGTAGCGTTTGCCGCCCCTGGGGCCGGTGGTTTCCAGCAGGAATGTCGGGTTGGATTGTCCGCCCTCGAACTGACTCACGCTGAACTCGCCGCCAAATCCCTCGACATTGGCGCGGCAATATTCCTCAAGGTGCTTCACATCGAAACGATGCGCCTCGCGGATTGCGGTGGTTTCGATGCTGGCTTGCCTGTTCGCGGCTTCGGCCATGGTGTCCTCCCTGAATTTCCGATGGGAAAACCATTAGCAGGGGAGGCGTCGCCGGGCAAACCTGCCGCGGGCCGCCCGCGCTGCAGCATGTCCGTGCCGGCGCGGGCGCTCCTTGCGTGGTGCCGTCTTACTTCGCGCCCGCCTTCACGGCGAACGCCCAGGCGGCCTGCGCCAGCGGGCGCACATTCCTGGAGCTTTCCTTCGCGTGCTCGCTGGTTGCCGTACCGTCACGCACGCGCCCGGCGATGCCTTGCAGAATGCCCGCCAGCCGGAAGAAGTTGTAGGCATAATAGAAATTGAGATTGTCGATGCCCGGCCGGCCGGTCCGCGCGCAATAGAGCTGGATATATTCCTCAAGCGTCGGAATGCCGAGCGCAGCCAGATCCGCGTTGGCGACAGTTGCCGTGCCGCCGCCATCTCCCTTGGTGTCGGGCATCACCCACTGCATGGTCGAATAGGTGAAATCGGCCAGCGGATGGCCGAGCGTCGAAAGCTCCCAGTCGAGCACCGCGATCACCCGGGGTTCGCTCGGATGCAGGATGGTGTTGTCGAGCCGGTAGTCGCCATGGACGATGGAGGTGGTGTCGTCATCGGGCACGTTCTCCGGCAGCCACGCCATCAACCGGTCCATCTCGGGGATTTCCTCGGTGATCGAGGCGACATATTGCTTCGACCAGCGTGAGATCTGGCGTGCGAAATAATTGCCGGGCTTGCCGAAGTCACCCAGACCCACGGCCTTGTAATCGACCGAGTGCAACTCGGCCATGGTGTTGGCCAGCGATTCATAAATCGCGCGCCGTTCGGAAGGTTCGATGCCCGGCAGCAGCGGGTCCCACAGCACCCGGCCCTCGACCATTTCCATGATGTAGAACATGGTGCCGAGAATGCTTTCGTCCTCGCACAGCACATAGGCGCGCGGCACCGGGAAATGCGCCTTGTTCAGCCCCGCGATCACCGCATATTCGCGATCAACCGCATGGGCGGAGGGCAGCAGCTTGCCCGGCGGCTTGCGGCGCAGCACATATTTGCGCTTCGGCGTCACAAGCTGATAGGTCGGGTTGGACTGGCCGCCCTTGAACTGGTTGACGCTGAGCGGCCCTTCATAGCCCTCGACATGCGCTTCCATATAGGCGGCAAGTTTTGCCTCGTCGAACTTGTGTGTGTCCGCGACTTCCTTGGTGCCTGAAAACTGTTCCTGGCGGCTCGGCGCTGTCTCGCTCATTGCGTATTCCTCATATTATTTTCGTAGCCTGATTTCTTCATGTCCGGGCGAGCGCCTTCGTCTCGCGTTCGATGGCACGCCAGCCGATGTCGGTCCGGTAAAATCCCTCGGGCCAGTCGATCTTCTCCACCGTCGCATAGGCCCGGTCGCGCGCCTCGGCCACAGTTTTGCCGGTCGCGGTCACATTGAGCACCCGGCCGCCGGTGGCGAGCGTCCTGCCGCCCTCGCGCTTCGTGCCCGCATGAAAGATCGTCACGTTCGCCCGGTCGGACAGCGCATCGAGACCCCTGATCTCGGTATTCCTGGGGTAGTCGCCGGGATAGCCTTTCGTCGCCATCACCACGGTCAGGGCGGCGTCGGCCGACCATTCCAGTTTCACATCTTTCAGCGTGCCGTCGCGCGCGGCGATCAGCGCGGGCAGCAGGTCGGATTTGAGCCGCATCATCAGCACCTGGCATTCCGGGTCGCCGAAGCGGGCATTATATTCGATGAGCTGCGGCCCGGTCTTCGTCATCATCAGGCCGAGATAGAGGATGCCCTTGAAGGGCGTGCCGCGCCGCTTCATGGCGGCAAGGGTGGGGTTGATGAAGCGCGCCATGATGAGCGCGCGGGTGGCCTCATCCAGCACCGGGGCGGGCGAATAGGCGCCCATGCCGCCGGTGTTCGGCCCCTCGTCATGGTCGAAGGCGCGCTTGTGGTCCTGCGCGGTCGCAAGCTCGATGGCAGTCTCCCCGTCGCAAAGGGCGAAGAAGCTCGCTTCTTCCCCTTCCAGATAGGCCTCGATCACCACTTCCGCGCCCGCCGCGCCGAAGCGTCCGCCGAAAATATCGTCGATGGCGGCCAGCGCCTCGTCCAGTTCCATGGCGACGATGACGCCCTTGCCGGCAGCCAGCCCGTCCGCCTTGATGACGATGGGCGCACCCTCGCGCGTCACATAGGCGCGCGCGGCGACGGCATCGGAAAAGCGGGCATAGCTCGCGGTCGGGATATTGTTTTCCGTGCAGAGTTCCTTGGTGAAGCCCTTGGAGCTTTCAAGCTTTGCCGCGGCGGCGCTCGGCCCGAAGGCGGCGATGCCGTCGGCTTCCAGCAGATCGACAAGCCCCAGCGCCAGCGGATCGTCGGGGGCGACAACCACGAACTGAATGGCCGCCGCGCGGCAGAAGGCGAGGATGCCGTCGAAATCCAGCGCCTTTACGTCCACGCACTCGGCCACTTCCGCAATGCCGCCATTGCCGGGGGCGCAATAAAGCTTCGTGACCAGCGGGCTTTTGGCGAGCTTCCAGCAAAGTGCGTGCTCGCGGCCGCCCGAGCCGATGACGAGAATTTTCATGTGGTGGCGTTCCTGGCTCTAAAGGGATGTCTCTGGCGGACAGGCGTTGTAACATGGGCGTTCCCTGCCGCAAACCGGCCTCATCGTGATCGAACAGTGCCATGCCCCCCTCGATGCCTTCTGACGCCAATCCCGGCAATGCGCATGAGTTCTCCGTCACCGAGCTTTCCTTCGCGCTCAAGCGCACGGTGGAGGAGGAGTTCGCCCATGTGCGGGTCAGGGGCGAGGTGGGGCGGGTCAGCCGTCCGGGCTCGGGGCACATCTATCTCGACCTCAAGGACGACAAGTCGGTGCTCGCCGCCGTGATCTGGAAGGGCGTGGCGGCGGGTTTCCGAATCAAGCCGGAACAGGGGCTCGAAGTCATCGTGACCGGGCGGCTCACCACCTTTCCCGGCCAGTCAAAATATCAGCTCGTGATCGAGCAGATGGAACCGGCGGGGGCCGGCGCGCTGATGCTGCTGCTCGAGGAGCGCAAGAAGAAGCTCGAGGCGGAAGGCCTGTTCGATCCGGCGCGCAAAAGGGCCATTCCCTTCCTGCCGGAGGTCATCGGCGTCATCACCAGTCCCACGGGTGCCGTCATCCGCGACATTCTCCATCGCCTGTCGGACCGTTTTCCCCGCCGGGTGCTGGTCTGGCCGGTCCGGGTGCAGGGCGAGGCGAGCGCGGCGGAGGTTGCCGCCGCCATCGAAGGGTTCAACGCCCTGCCCGAGGGCGGTTCCCTGCCGAAGCCCGATCTGCTGATCGTCGCGCGCGGCGGTGGCTCGCTGGAGGATCTGTGGTCCTTCAACGAGGAAATCGTCGTGCGCGCGGCGGCCGCGAGCCGCATTCCGCTCATCTCGGCGGTGGGCCATGAAACCGACACCACGCTCATCGACTTCGCGTCCGACCGGCGCGCGCCCACGCCCACGGCGGCGGCTGAAATGGCGGTGCCGGTCCGCGCCGAGTTGATGGCCCTGACGCTGGATCTCCATCAGCGCCTGCTCAGGGGCGAAAGCCGCCTGCTGGAGAGCGGGCGGACAAGGCTTCAGGGGCTCGCGCGCGGCCTGCCCCGGCTGGCCGATCTGGTCGCCCTGCCGCGCCAGCGGTTCGATCATGCGGGCGACCGGCTCACGCGCGCGCTCAGCCGGGCCGCCGAGGTCAAGCGCGCCCGTCTTGCCCGGGTCGAGGGCAGGCTGACGCTCCAGCCCCTGCGCATCCGCATCCGGGATCGCCGCCAGCGGCTGGCTGAATTGAATGAACGCGGGTTCAGTGCAGAGAGGCGGCTTCTCAACGATCTCTCCCGGCGGCTGGCGGGTTTTGAACAGTTGCTCCAGTCCTACAGCTATCAGGGCGTGCTGGCCCGGGGCTATGCCGTCGTCCGCGATCAGCAGGGCAAGCCGGTGCAGGCCTCCACCGGCCAGACGCCCGGCACCGCCCTCCAGATCGAGTTCGCCGCCGAAGACAGGCTCGGCGTGGTTGTAACCGGAGAAACCCGTGAGACACCCCGGGCAAAAAAGACAAAGCCCGTGCCGCCTTCGCAGGAACAACTTTTCTGAATCCTGTTTCATGTATTAACAATGTTGACACTTCAGACTTGTCAGATCAATGTATCAACAAGGATGATACTGGAGATTTTCATGCGTGTGATCGTGAAAAAATGGGGCAACAGCGCATCTGTGCGGATTCCGGTCGGCATCATGAAGGCGGCAAGTCTTTCCCTCGATGATGTGGTCGATGTCCGCGAGGAGGATGGCCGCATCATTCTCGAGCCCATCCGGGCGCCCGGCTATGCTCTTGAAGATTTGCTGGAGGCCATCACCCCGGAAAACCGTCATGACACTATCGATTTCGGTCCTCCCGCCGGGAAAGAGCTTCTTTGATGGGGGAGCGGTATGTGCCGGAGGCGGGAGATATCGTCTGGCTTCATTTCGATCCCCAGAGAGGCCATGAGCAAGCTGGCCACAGGCCCGCGTTGGTGCTGAGCCCGGCAAGCTATAATGGCAAAACCGGGCTGATGGTCTGCTGTCCCATGACGACGCGGATAAAAGCCTATCCGTTCGAGGTCGTCATTGCGGGCGAGCGTCAGGGCGCGGCGCTGGCCGACCAGATCAAAAGCCTCGATTGGGTGGCACGAAAGGCAAGTTTGAAAGGGCGCGTCTCCGCGGAGGAACTGGCGGAGGTCCGCGCCAAAATAGGGGCGCTCATTATGTGCGTACCCCGCTGACAAATCTCCGCCGCATTGCTAAACTTGTCAGATGAACAGATTTGAAAAATTGACGCCCGGTGGCGAGGCCGAGCTGGTCTATGGCGATGGCGAGTTCCACATCGTCCGGCCGGGGTCTTATGTCACCTGCGCCGTGAGCCGTGCCCGCATCCCGCTCGACGATCTTCGCTACTGGAGTGTCGATTTGCAGGAAGCCTATGCCACGGCGGCGATTTCCTTCGCCCGTTATCAAGAGACCCATTCTGCCTGATATGGGCTGCCTGGTGAGGCGTCTCAAAACCTTGATGCTTGCCCTGCTGCTCCTTGGGGGCAGCGGTGCAGGGACATTGGCGGCCTCGCCTGTCCTTGAAGGCCATCTGGAACAGGGCGGTCTGGTCTTCGGCAAAACCGCGCCGGGCACGAAAATCAGCCTTGATGGGATCGCTGTGCCAGTCGGGGCGGATGGTTCGTTCCTGCTGGGCTTCGACCGGGATCATGGTCCCCACGCCAATCTCTCCTCCGTCACGCCTGATGGCCATGCGCAAACGGAGACGTTGGCGATTGCGCTGCGCGACTGGCAGATCCAGCGGGTCGAAGGAGTGCCGCCGAAATATGTGACGCCCCCCGCCGACGAGCTTGCCCGTATCCAGCGGGAAGTTGCCCTCAAGAAAGCCGCCCGGCCTTTCGCCACGAAAACGGAATATTATGAATCTGGGTTCATCTGGCCTGCGACGGGCCGGATCAGCGGCGTCTTCGGCAGCCAGCGCTTCTATAACGGCGAGCCGCGCAAGCCCCATTACGGGGTCGATGTCGCCGCCCCGGCGGGAACCCCGGTCGTCGCTCCGGCGGACGGGGTGGTCACGCTTGCCCGGCCCGACATGTATTTCGAGGGCGGCCTTATTTTCATCGACCATGGGCAGGGTCTCATCAGCGTCATGATGCACCTCTCCAAAGTGGAGGTAAAAGCGGGCCAGAAGGTGCAAAAAGGTGAGAAAATCGGGGCCGTCGGCGCGACGGGCCGGGCGACCGGGCCTCATCTGCACTGGGGCATGTGGTGGCGCGACGCCCATCTGGACCCGGCCCTGCTGGTGCCGCCGATGCCGGGCAAATAACAGCTTAACAGCTAGTCCGGCCAGCGATTGTGCATCCACAGCCATTGGGCCGGATGCGCGCGGATATGGCTTTCCAGAAAATCATTGATGGCCTGCGTCACGCGGGCGATTTCGGCATCGCGCGGCGCATCCGGGTCCGGCACGATGGGCGTGTGGACCGTCATGCGGAAGCGCGAGCCCTTGAGCCGCTCGATGGAGGCCGGAATGACCGGCAATCCCATGCGCAGCGCAATGGAGGCGGGCGCGTCGGTGGTCATGGCCTTCAGGCCGAAAAAGCGCGCCTCGATGCCGTCGTTCAGTTTCTGGTCGACGAGCATGGCGACGACCCCGCCTTGTTTCAGCGTCCGTACGATCTGGCGCGCGCCGCTGGCGCCCTTGGGGATCTGGATCGGCGTGATCGCGCGTTCGCGCAGCGCCACCATCCAGTCATTGACATAGGGGTTGTTCGCGGCGCGATAGATGACCGCATTGAAAATCCCCGCCTGTCTCAGCGGCAGAGGCAGCAGTTCCCAGTTCGCCAGATGGCCCGAAACGATGATAGCGCCCTGGCCCTCGGGCCGGGCGCGTCTGATTCCCTCAAGATTGACGATCTCGAAACGCCCCTGTCCGGCATCGGAGCCGAACTCATCGAGATGGGCATATTCGGCGATGGTCCGGCCCAGATTGTCCCACATGCCGGTGATCAGGCGGTCGATCTGTGCCGGGTCCAGTTCCGGCATGGCGCGCGCCATGTTGCGCCGGGCCCGTTTGGTCACCCCGCCGATCAGCGGCCCGATATGCCGTCCGAGCCAGCCGCCCAGACAGGACGCCCGGTCGAGCGGCATAAGGCCAAAAAAGCCCAGGGCGATTTTCAGGCCGAGGGCTTCGAGCCGGTAGGTGAGGTCGCGTGTCGTCATGACCTGTCTTAATGGCCTCACCACGGCAAGTTCAATCCCTTTGTGGTCTGCAACGATGCTGGCCGCCGGTTGACTTGGGAGGAAAGCCCGCCGAACAATCCACGCGGTGAGGTATCCGGGAGGAAGCAGGACGTGGGCGGTGAGGATGAGATCGGGCAATACTGGACCCTCGACGCTCTGGATAAAAGCTGGCGCAAGGCGCTGGAGCCCGCGTTTTCCAGCCCCGGGATGGAGCGCCTCGAACATTTCCTGAGCGCGCAAAGCGCCGGGGGCAAAACTATTTATCCCCGCCCAAGCGAATATTTCCGCGCGCTGGAACTCACCCCTCTGGACAAGGTCCGCGTGGTCATTCTGGGGCAGGATCCCTACCACGGGCCCGGACAGGCCCATGGCCTCTCGTTCAGCGTCCGGCCCGGGGTGCGCATCCCCAAGTCGCTCGCCAATATCTACAAGGAACTGGGGAGCGATCTGGGAGAGGCGATTGCCCCGGACAATGGCTTTCTGGAGGATTGGGCGCGGCAGGGCGTGCTGCTGCTCAACACGGCGCTGACCGTGGAGCAGGGCAAGGCGGCTTCCCACCGGGGCATGGGCTGGGAGCCTTTCACGGATGCCGTCATCCGGGCGGTGAGCGGGAAAGAGGAGCCGGTCGTCTTCATCCTGTGGGGTGCTCACGCCCAGCAGAAGGCGGCGCTGATCGACACGGCCAAACATTGCATTCTGGAATCCCCGCATCCTTCACCGCTTTCGGCCTACAAGGGCTTCTTCGGCAGCCGCCCCTTTTCGCGGGCGAATGCTTTCCTCAAGGCGCACGGCAGGGGAGAAATCGACTGGACCCGCGCGTTCAGGCCGGTGTGACGGCGGGTCCGGCGTCCGGTTCTGCGCGGCGGGCGGCGATCCGGGCATCCAGCAAGGCGGTCAACCCGGCGAAATCGTCGAACTCGGCGCGAACCCGCACAATCTTCACCGTTTCGGCCAGAACGGCCCGGGCGCTGCCCTCAGGCGCGTGACGCAGGCGCACGAAGTCCTTCTCGGTCGTGACCAGGCCGGCCTCATGGTAGCCCGCCTGATCCATGAGAACGGCGGCGTCTTCCTCGGTGAACTGGTGGTGGTCGGAAAAAATGATGGTCTGAACCAATGTTCCGCCAAGGCGGCGGACGGTATCGAAAAATTTGGCAGGCCGCCCGATGCCGGAAAATGCGATGAACGGACGTTCATTCAATTCGGGCAGGGGGGCGGGAATTACTCTTCCCTGAAATTGCGGAATGCCGCGCCGGGTGGCGGCGGCCTTCAGCCGGTCCGCTCTTTGGCCATCGCCCATGACGATGACGGCCCCCGCTCGCTTCAGCGCTGAGCCGACCCGCTCGCGCAAGGGGCCAGCCGGGATCAGGCAGCCATTCCCGAGGCCCGCCCGGCCATCGACCACGAGAAGGGAAAGATCCTTGGCGAGCGAGGGATTCTGGAAACCGTCATCCATCATGATGACGCTCGCACCGGCATGGATCGCAAGCTGGGCACCGTCCGGGCGGTCCCGCGACACCCAGGTCGGGGCTATATCCGCGAGGAGCAGCGGCTCATCGCCGACATCGCAGGAGGCGTGCCATTGAGAGTGAACCTCGATCGGGCCTTTCTCGCTGCCGCCATATCCCCGGCTCAGATAATGCAGCGCCTCGCCCCGTTCGAGCAGATGGCGGCCCAGCGCCTGCGCCACCGGCGTCTTGCCCGCGCCCCCCGCCGTGATATTGCCGATGCAGATGACCGGGACCGCCTGCCTGGCGGGTTTGACCAGCCTGCGGCGGAGATCGCCTGCCAGCCCGTAGAGCGCGCCCACGGGCGCAAGCAGCCGCGCGGCCCATGGAGTGCCGCCGTTTTCCGGATACCAGAACGGCGGTTCATGCATGGCGCGCCACCTCGTCCTGTTTCAGGCGGGAACCCTGTTTCAGCAGGGGCAGAAGTTCGCCCGCCACGCGCTCGGCTACGCCTGAACTTGCTTCTGCAACCTTGCGGGCGGCGGCGGCGCGCCGGTGCCGGAGAGTGTCGTTCCCCAGAAGCCTCTTGATGGTGGATGAAAGAGATGAAGCATCGTTCACGTCAAACAGGGCGTCGGCCTCGGCCAGTGCCGCGAAGGCTTCCTCGAAATTGAAGCGGTGTGGTCCGGCCATGATCGCGCAATTCAGCCGGGCGGCCTCAATCGGGTTCTGGCCGCCGTGTGGCACAAGGGTACCGCCGATGAATACTGTTTCAGTTAATCGATAGAACACGCCCAGCTCGCCGATGGTATCCGCGATATAGACATCGGTCTTGTCGCCCGGCAGATGGTTGCGCGAGCGCTGGTTGGCCTGAAGTCCGCGGTTTTCCAGCATGGCGGCGATGTCCGCGCCTCTGTCCGGGTGGCGGGGCACGATGATGGTCAGCAGGTCCGGCAGGTCCGGGGCCATGGCGATATGGGTCTCGGCGATAATGTCTTCCTCGCCGGGATGGGTGCTGGCCGCGAGCCAGACGGGGCGGTCCAGCACCAGATTGTGCAGGCTCGCCAGCGCCGAGGCCTTGGCCGGGAGCGCGGGCGCGTCGTTCTTCAGATTACCGGCGCTGATGGCGTGACGCGCGCCCAGAGATTGCAGACGCACCGCCGTTTCCTGATCCTGCGCCAGAACAAGTGAAAACGAGTTCAGGATAACGGAAGCGATTTTGGGATATTTGCTCCAGCCCTCGAAGCTTTTGGGGCTCATCCGGGCGTTGACCAGCGCCATGGGAATGCCCCGGTCGCGGGTGGCGAGAATGAGGTTCGGCCAGAATTCGGATTCGACCCAGACGGCGAGATCGGGTTGCCAGTGATCGAGGAAACGGGCGCAGAAATCGGGATGGTCGAGCGGGATGAACTGGTGGAAAGCGCCTTTGGGCAGACGCTCGGCCAGCAGTTTCGCAGAGGTCACCGTGCCTGTCGTCACCAGCACGTGAAGGGCGGGGTCCTGCGCCATCAGCCGGGCGATCAGCGGCAGCACGGAAACGGCTTCGCCGATGCTGGCGGCATGGAACCAGACGAGAGGGCCCTGCGGCCGGGGCCGGCCGGCGATCCCGCGGCGCTCGCCGATCCGCGCTTCATCCTCCTTGCCTCTGGCCAGCCGTTTCTTGAGCAGATAGCCGAGCGCCGGGCGTGCCAGCCGGGTCGCCATCCGGTAGCCGAACAGGCCGAACCGCGCGCTCAGCGGCGGGGTCTCTTTTGCCGGAAGATCGGATACGCGATCGGGCAGAGGGTCTGGCACTCGTAAAGCCTCGTCTAGCTGTCGAACCAACAAATAAATGACCGGGACAGGGCGTCTCGTCTTCAAACCGGATGTCCGACCAGCCTGTCGGCTTCGTCGGTCACCCGGTTCAGTTCGTCCTCGACCGCCTTGCGGCAGGCCTCGAAACCTTCTTCATCGATGTCGCGCGGCACATAGATCGGCTGGCCGACAATGAAAATGCCACGCGAGAAGGGCAGGTTGATGGTGAAACGGTCCCAGTTCCTGAACTGGATCCGCCGGCTGGTCGCGCCGGCCACCGGCACGATGGGGCGGCCGGAAAGCTGCGCCAGCATCACGATGCCTTCGCCGGCATGCCGCCCGGGGCCGGGCGGCATGTCCGCCGTCATGCCGATGGAGATGTCCTCGTTGAGCGCCCTCACCATGCCGCGCAGCGCGGCCGCGCCGCCCTTGCCCTGGCGCTTGTGCGGGCGTTCCTCGCCCTTGGGCACGCCCGAACCCCGGATCAGGCCCACGCCCAGATTGCGCATGATGTTGGCGACGATTTCGCCATCGCCGTGGCGCGAGACGAGGATGCGCATTTCGCGCCAGTTATGCCAGAAAGTCGGCAGCAGCAGGTTCTGGCCGTGCCATGTCGCCGCTATGCAGCTTTCATGGTTGGTCCAGAAGCGGGCCATGATGTCGATGTGCTCCAGCTCGAAGCGCGAGGTCTGGCGCACGAATTTCAGATAGGTGGCGACCGTGAAGCCGATGATCTGCTGCACGGTGGCATTGCCGAGAATTTTTTTGCCCAATGCCATGCCGCTCTATTCTCCCGCGCCGAGTTTTTCGGCGTCCGCCAGAATCGGGGCATCCGGCAGCGGCTCGTTTTTGCCGAACTGCGAATTGTAGAGTTCCGCATAGAGCCCGCCCATCGCCACCAGTTCGTCGTGGCGGCCTTCTTCAAGAACGGTGCCCGCATCGATCACATAGATGCGGTCGGCGTGCATGATGGTGGAAAGCCGGTGCGCGATGACGAGCGTGGTGCGCCCCTTCATCAGCGTGGCGAGCGCTTGCTGCACCTGAAGTTCGGACGCGGTGTCGAGCGCCGAGGTCGCCTCGTCGAGCAGCAGGATCGGGGCGTCCTTCAGCATGGCGCGCGCGATGGCGATGCGCTGGCGCTGGCCGCCCGAGAGCTTCATGCCTGCTTCGCCGACCCTTGTGTCATAGGCCCTTGGCAAGGCCATGATGAAGTCGTGGGCGGCGGCGTTGCGGGCCGCCTCCTCGATGTCGCTCTGGCTCGCGTCGGGTCTGCCATAGGCGATGTTGGCGCGCACTGTATCGTCGAACAGGAAAGGCTCCTGGGTAACGAGCGCGCTCGCCTCGCGCAGCGACGCCAGCGTGACCGCGCGGACGTCCTGCCCGTCGATGGTGACGCTGCCCCCGGCGACGTCGTAAAAGCGAGGCACGAGATTGAGCATGGTGCTCTTGCCCGCGCCAGACGGTCCGACGAGGGCGACGGTATGGCCCCTGGGCACCTTGACGGTGACATGGCCCAGCGCCAGCGTGCCGTCGGCATAGCGGAAGCTCACATCGTTGAAGCTGATCGCACCATCGGTGATCTTGAGCACCTTGCCGTCGGCGGGCGAGACCACATTGGGCACCACGTCGAGAATGGGAAAGAGCCTGCCTGCCGCCGCGATGCCTTCCTGCATCACCGTCTGGGTGTTGGCCACGGCCTTCAGGGGCTGATAGGCGAGCATCATTGCGGACAGGAACCCGGTGAGGTCGCCGAGTGTGAGATGGCCGCCCTGCACCTGCAGACCGCCATAATAGATGACGCCCGCAATACCGAAGCCGGAAAGGGCCTCCGTCATGGGGCTTGCGGCGGCGCGGGCGCGAATGGCGCGCATGGCGTGGCTCAGCACCTGATTGATCGTGCTTTTCGCCCGCTCGATCTCGCGTTCTTCCTGGCCATAGGCCTTGACCACGCGGATGCCGCCCAGCGTCTCCGATATGATGGCTGACAGATCGCCCGAACCCTCAAGGCCCTTTCGGGCCGCGCGCCGGGTCTTGCGGCCGAGCTTGCGCATGAAGAAGGCGGCGACCGGCATGATCGAGGAGCCGAGGATGGCCAGTTGCCAGTCAGTGTAGAACATGGCGACGACCAGCGCGAAAACTGTCAGCAGGTTCTGCGTCAGGTTGACGATGGAGGTCGTCACCGTGTCGCGCAGGCGGACGGCGTCCATCATGAAGGTCGAGATGAAGCGGCCGGAATGGGTGTTGGTGATCCAGGCGAGGTCGGCGCGCACGATCCGTGCAAACAGGCCGACCTGAATGGCCGAGACGATGCGCTGGCCGATGGTCGACATGATGACGTCGGAACCATAGGTGGCGAGCGCCTTGATGAACATGACCACGATGGCGGCGAGCGGCACCAGCACCAGCATCCGGGGGTCCTGCGCGCCGAACACACGGTCGACCGCCTGCTTGATCAGCCACGGCACCGCGCCGGTCGCGGCGGCGACGACCGAGTTGGCGAGCAGGGCGAAGAAGATGAGCAGGGCAAAGGGCTTGAGATAGTCGCGCGCGATCCGGCGCACGGCCTGCCAGGTCGTGATGTCGGCTTCAGGCGGCAGAAGGGTGCCGGTTGGTTCCGGCGGTTCTGAAATCGTCTCGCTCAACGCTCGTTGATCCTGCTATCGCCCGGGCGGGGTTGCGCGGGCGGACCATAACATGGGGCGATCCACCTCGCCAGTTCGGTGAGTTTTATCTAACTCATTGTTATTATTTGTCTTTAATAGTTCGGCGCATTGAGCAGCCAGATCGCTCCGTTCAGATAGGCCGTAAACAGAACCCAGAGCGCATAAGGCATCATCATCATGCCCGCGACCCGGCTGCGCCGCCAGAACTCGGCCATGGTGGCGAGAATGGCCAGTTCCAGCATGACGATCCCGATCAGCGCCGCGCCCGGATTGCGGAGCCCGAAGAAGATCAGGCTCCATGAGAAGGCGAGCAGGAGCTGGACGCCATAGGCGACGAGTTCGCGCCGCGCCGCCCGCACGCCGCCCGCCGCGCGCACGGTGCGCCACGCGGCTTCGGCGATCATGGCATAGAGAACGCTCCAGACCAGTGAGATCACCCAGTCCGGCGGGGTCAGCGGCGGCTTCGTCAGCGACGCATACCAGCCCGGGAGGGCCGGGGCGGCGAAGAGGCTGGCAAGTGTGCCAACCCCGTAAGTGATGATGAGCAGGACGGCGAAGACGAAAAGGCTTTTCGTCCGGGTCATGCGTGACCGTGTTCCTGATCGAGCGTCTTGCCGGTATGGGGATCGAGCATCCGGTGCATGTGAACGATGAAATAGCGCATATGGGCGTTGTCCACGGTCTTCTGGGCTGCCGCCTTCCATGCGGCATGGGCTTCGGCGTAGTTGGGGAAGATGCCGACCACCTCAAGCTGGGAGGGATCGCGGAACTCCACCGAATCGAGATGGGTGAGCTCGCCGCCAAATACGAGATGAAGAAGCTGCTTCGTCATGGATACACCTTGCAGGACATGTTCCCCCCGGACCAGTACGAGGGGAGAAAACTCCCGCTCAATATGCCGGGAAACCTTAACACTTCCTTGTTGCAGGTGCGAGATGGTTTCCTGTCACGGCAGGCGGATCGCCTCGACCCGGTCCAGCAGGAGACGATGCAGGGCGGGGTTGGCGGCGACAAGACTCGGGTGGCGCGGCACCGGCTGGTTATAGACCAGCGGCGCGCCGGTATGGGTCGTCAGCAGTCCGCCCGCTTCATGGAGAATGAGGTCCGCGGCGGCCAGATCCCAGTCATTCTTGGACGAGAGCGCCAGCGCCGCGTCGGCCATGCCAGCCGCGACCAGGGCGATACGGTAGGCGACGGAATTGCGCTGGATGAACCTCATTTCAGGCCATGGCCGGGGCCATGCAGGGTGCCTGAACATGGATTCAGAAGCGGCCATCATGGAGTCTGCGATATGCGTGGTCGCGGAGGTATGGATGGGATTGCCGTTCAGCAGGGCGCCCCGGCCTGACACGGCCTCGAAGAATTCGTCCGTCGCCGGGTTGAAGAGGGCGCCGATGACCGGGCGTCCCGCCTCGACGAGGGCGACCGAGATGGCGAAGTGGGGCTTTCCCTTCATGAAGGCGATGGTGCCGTCGATGGGATCGATCACGAACAGCCGTTGGCTGTCCTGACGGCCGGTATTGTCGGCGGATTCCTCCGAGAGCCAGCCATAACCGGGCCGCGCGCCGGTCAGCCGCCCGTGCAGCAACTCGTTGACCGCCAGATCGGCCTCGGTCACCGGGGTGCCGTCTCCCGGCTTCTGCCATTTCTTCAGCGGCGCGCCGAAATAGCGCATGGCCAGCGCCCCGGCTTCCCGGGTCGCGTCCTTTATCAGGGCAAGGTCGAGCAGCGCGCTCTCAGGTACCGGCAACCATCATGCCTTCAATGCGGAGCGTGGGGGCGTCGGTGCCATGGCGGAATTCGAGATCGTCCGCGGGGGTCAGATGCAGGAACATGTCCCTGAGGTTGCCCGCGACCGTGATTTCGCTGACCGGAAAGACGATTTCGCCATTCTCGATCCAGAAGCCCGCCGCGCCCCGGCTGTAGTCGCCGGTGATGCCGTTGACGCCCATGCCGATGAGCTGGGTGATGTAGAGCCCCTGTTTGATGTCGGCGATCAGGTCCTTCACGCTCACTGTGCCCGCGCCCAGATAGAGGTTGGTGGTGGAAGGCGAGGGCGGGCTGCCGGTGCCGCGCGCGGCATTGCCGGTGCTCTTGAGGCCAAGCTGGCGCGCCGTGGTCGAATCGAGCACCCAGCTTCGCAGATAGCCATCCTCCACCAGCATGCGCGGCGCGGTGGCAAGGCCTTCGCCGTCAAAGGGTTTGGAGCGCAGGCCCCGGGGGCGCAGCGGATCGTCGATCACGTCGAGTCCGGCGGGCAGGATGCGCTGGTCCATCGCGTTTTTGAGAAAGCTCGTACCGCGCGCGATCGCCGCCCCGTTGATCGCGCCCGCCAGATGGCCGATCAGCCCGGCTGAAACCCGCGGATCATAGACCACGGGCACGGCCTGCGACTTCATCTTGCGCGGCTTGAGCCGCCTGACGGCGCGTTCAGCGGCGCTGCGGCCGATGGCGGCAGGGGCTTCGAGGTCGGCGAAGAACCGTCTGGAGGAATAATCATAGTCGGTTTCCATCCCGGTGCCTTCGCCCGCGATCACCGAACAACTGATGGAATGGGAGGTGCCTTCATAGCTGCCGGCAAAGCCGCCGCTGGTGGCAAGGGCAACGCCTGAACGGCTCCATCCGGCGCTCGCGCCTTCCGAATTGGTGACGCCGGCGACTGCCAATGCGGCTTCCTCGGCCTCGGCCGCCCGTTCAGCCAGCGCGTCCGTATCAAGGCCGATGGCGCGGTCGGCGAGATCGAGTTCCGGCCAGCTTGCGGCGAGATCGGCGGTAGGCGCGAGCCCGCAATAAGGATCCTCGGGCGCGGCTTTCGCCATCGCCACGGCGCGCTCGATCAGCGGCCCGAGCGAGCGTTCCGACAGGTCGGTCGAGGAGACGATGGCCTGGCGGCGGCCCACAAGCACGCGAAGGCCCGCGTCCCGGCCTTCCGAGCGCTCCACATCCTCCAGCTTGCCCATGCGCCACGAAGCGCCGACAGAGGTGCCTTCCACCACAATAGCGTCGGCCGCGTCTGCACCCGCCTTGAGCGCGCGCTCGACCAGCGAGCGGGCCACATCAAGGGTGTCGAGGGGGGAAGCGGAGGTGGAAACGGGGCTGGTTGTTAGCCTGCCGGGCCTGGTCATGCCGTGCATTCTCCTGAGCAGGGGTATCCTCCCCTGTATACAGGTGCGAATGCGGCGGCGGAAGGGCGGATGGCTGCTTGCGGGGCGCTTTGTGGCCCGGCACTGAGGTTGGCAAAAACAGACAGGGAGGGAGCAACCGGTCCTGAGCGTTCATGTGCCTGCACCGGGCATTGGATGCCCGGTGCAGGTCACCGGTTATCTGGTTGGGTGTCTTCTGTTGCCGTTCCAGGATGAACAGGGATCAGCCTTGCATATGGTCCTGGACGGGACGTAGATCGAAGTTGTCCCAGGCATAGGGAGATTCGTTCACGACGAGATTCACGGGATGCTCCCCTTCGGCTTTTTTCCGCGCTTCGGCAGCTTTGATAAAGGTCTCGCTGGTTTTGGCGGGATGGTAGGTCTTGCCGGTGGATTTGTTGAAACCGAAGAGATTCAGAATTGCCCCGGGAATCGAAAGGATGCCGGACGCCGGACGCTTTATGCCGGACGAGATGGCACCCAGTATTTTACCCGGCAAGGATTTCTCTCCGGCACCGGCAGGACGATAAGCCGGGGCATCGCCGGTCATGCTGGCTGGAGGCCGTATCTGAGAGAGTTCTTGTGCGGAGGGATCTCAGGCGTCTGCGGTGTGATGTAGGGAACAGATGTTCCCTCCCGTGATGCCAGGCTTGTTGTGCGGGGTGGGGGCGAGGGCCGGATGGTTGCCCCCGGCAGTATCTGGTCTCTTGCGCGGGGAGGGCGTTGGGGTGCGACATGGCCGTTGGAGCCGCTTTTGAAGCCTGATGATCCGATGCCGGAAGCGCTGTGTGTATTAGAGGCCGGTGTTAATGGTTTGCTCGTAAGAACGGGTTCAGGATAAATGGGTCTCATAGGTAATGATCCTTATTTCTGTTGGAAGAAATAAGGAAAAAGTACTTCTGTAATACTAATAAATAGTAAAAATCAGCTCATGAGGCGTGTTTCCTTTTTGTTTAGACCCTCATTCTGATTGTGTGATTTTTATATTTTCTGCTTTCTTGCGATGTAATTGTATTATTATTAAAAGTATGCCTTTTTTCTTCGAGGTATATTCACGTCAAGGCGTACCACAGGCAGGCGAGGGCGGCGACGAGCTGGCTTGCCCATGTCAGCAGGATGCCGGTCAGGCGGGGCGGCGTCGATTGGGCGGCGTTGCGGCTTAGCGCCCAGGCGTGCAGCAGGCGGCCAAGGGTGAGAGCAAGCCCGACCACATGCAGGATGAGCACCGGGGCGGCCAGCAGATGCAGCGCGATGAGGCCGATGAGGCCGATGGGCGTGTATTCCACATTGGTCACATGCGCGCGGTTGGCGTTGTAGAGACCGTCATCATCGCCGGTGCCGGTCATCAGGTTGGTGCGGACCCGGTTCTGGCTGACCCGGAAGGCCAGGTAAAGATTG
The DNA here is from genome assembly GCA_028283765.1 of Parvibaculaceae bacterium. Lineage (GTDB taxonomy): Bacteria > Pseudomonadota > Alphaproteobacteria > Parvibaculales > Parvibaculaceae > JAATFR01. The sequence goes on from JAPWJY010000008.1 coordinate 205,319, forward strand.
ATCAGCAGATTGAGGCCGACATAGACCCCGACAATTTCAAGCGAGTAATCGAGCATGATCTGTTTCTTTCTTTTCTATAGGCTTTTGTATCCGTGAATCCTTGTTCACTTTTTCCAGATCGGCGCGCCGGTGCCGGGCAGGCCCAGCGATGACCATTTGCGCGTCACATCGTCGATGATTTTCTGGTCCATGCGGATCTTCTCGCCCCATTCGCGCGTGGTTTCCGGTGGCCATTTATTGGTCGCATCGAGCCCCATCTTGCCGCCAAGACCGGACTGGGGGGAAGCGAAATCGAGATAGTCGATGGGCGTGCTCTCGATCATGGTGACGTCGCGCACCGGGTCCATGCGGGTGGAAATCGCCCACATCACATCCTTCCAGTCGCGCGCGTCGATGTCATCGTCCACCACGATCAGCCATTTCGTATACATGAACTGACGCAGGAACGACCAGGCGCCCATCATCACGCGCTTGGCATGGCCCGGATAGGCCTTCTTCATCGAGATGACGGCGATGCGGTAGGAGCATCCTTCCGGCGGCAGCCAGAAATCCACGATCTCGGGAAACTGCTGCTGGAGCAGCGGAATGAAAACCTCGTTCAGGGCTTCGCCCAGCACCGAGGGTTCGTCCGGCGGGCGGCCGGTGAAGGTGGAGAGATAGATCGGCTTTTCCCGCATGGTGATGGCGGTGACCTGAAACACCGGGAATTTCTCGACCGAATTGTAATAACCGGTATGGTCGCCATAGGGGCCCTCGTCGGCATAGTCGTCGAGCGAGACATAGCCCTCGATCACGATCTCGGCCTCGGAGGGCACTTTCAGCGGCACGGTCTTGCAGTCCACCAGTTCCACCTTGCGCCCGCGCAGCAGGCCCGCGAACTGATATTCGGACAAGGTGTCGGGCACCGGCGTCACCGCGGCCAGAATGGTGCCCGGATCGGCCCCGATGACGGCGGCGGCGGGCAGCGGCTCGCGGCGCTCCTTCTTCCAGCGCTGATGGTGCTGCGCGCCGCCCCTGTGGTGGAGCCAGCGCATGATGGTCTGTCGCGGCCCAGCACCTGCATCCGGTAGATGCCGAGGTTGTAATCATCCTCGCGCGCGCTGGAGGGGCCTTTTGTCACGACCAGCGGCCAGGTGATGAGCGGTGCCGGCTCGCCCGGCCAGCAGCCCTGCACGGGCAGGCGGGTCAGGTCGATGTCGGCCCCTTGCAGCACCACTTCCTGGCAGGGCGCGGCGGCGGACGGCACCGTTTTCGGCTTCATCGCCATCACGGTCTTGACGAGCGGGAGCAGGGCGAGCGCATCGCGAAAGCCGCCCGGCGGTTCCGGCTGGCGCAGAAAGGCCAGGGTTTCGCCAACCTCGCGCAGATCCCTGGGGCGGCGTTCCTCGTTGCCGCCCATGGTGACGGCGCGGGCGACCCGTTCGGTGGTGCCGAACAGGTTGACCAGCACCGGCATGGTGGCGGGCGAGCCGTCCGGCATCACCGGATTCTCGAACAGCACCGCCGGACCCTTTTCGGCGAGGAGCCGGGTCTGGATCTCGGTCATTTCCAGATGGGTCGAAACAGGGGGCTTCACCCGCGCCAGATCGCCCTCGCGGTCCAGCCTGTCGAGAAACTCGCGGAGCGAGCGATAGGACATCGGGCCGCCCCTTTGTTAAAGCTTTGAAAAATCCGCCGGGCGCTTTTCAAAGAACGCGCCGATGGCTTCTTTCACTTCCGCGGAGCGAAGCTGGGCGGCGAAGATGCGGCCTTCCTCGGCCATGCGTTCGGCGATCTCGCCATGATTCTTGCGCAGGAGGCCCTTGGTGAAGCGCACCGCGTTGGGGGCCTTGGCGGCGAGTTCGCGCGCCACGGCCTCAACCCCGGCGTCGAGCGCATCGTCCGGCAGTACCTGCGCGACGAGGCCCATGTCCCGTGCTTCCGCCGAGCCGATCTTGCGTCCGAGCAGGAAGAGTTCGCCCGCCCGCTGCAGGCCGACGAGCCGGGGCAGCAGCAGGCTGGACGCAGCCTCGGGCACCAGCCCCAGATTGACGAAGGGAGCCTGGAAGGTGGCGCTTTCGCCCGCATAGACCAGATCACAATGGAGCAGCATGGTGACGCCGACGCCGACCGCAAGCCCGTTGACCTGGGCGACGAGGGGCTTTTCCGTCGTGGAGACGGCGCGCAGGAAGCGCGTGACCGGCGCTTCCACCTTGCTGTCGCCGGTGGAAACGGGTTTCGCCCCCTGGGCCGCGAAGTCCGCCAGATCGTTGCCTGCCGTGAACGAACCGCCGGTGCCGCGAATCCGCGTCACCCGGACAGCGGGATCGCTTTCAGCATGGGCGATGCCGTCCGCCAGCGCGGCGTACATGGCCTCGGTCAGGGCGTTCTTCTTGTCAGGCCGGTTGATCGTCAGCGTATGGACGCCGTGAGCCGTTTCCGCGAGCACCAGATCGGTCATATCCGCTCCACTGGGGTTGATGTCAGGTCGATTATGTTGCCCGGCAAGGCATGAATTGGCAGCTTTATTCCAGCCCGGCTTCTTTACCCATAGGTAACCCGGCCGTGCGGAATTTTCCACGGCTATAAGGCGTCACCCCTCAAGCAGTTGCCACACCGAGGTCGCGCGCACGTCGGTGTCCTCAAGCTCGCGGGTGGTCTTGACGGCATAGGTCACGAGTTTTTCCATGCCGGTTTTCGGCAGATAGGTCCGTCCCGGGTCGCCGATCAGCACGCGGGTGCCCGCCGCCACATAGCCGCGCAGCCAGCGTTCGATGCGCTCGGAAAGAGGCCGCTCGTAGCAGAGGTCGCCGACCAGCACCAGATCCCAGCCGGGATTGGCGCTATCGATCAGATCGCCGCTCACGACATTAACTGAAACATCATTCAGTTCCGCGTTCAGGCGGATCGCCGCGACGGAGAAGGGATCGATGTCGGCACAGGTCACTCGCGCCGCGCCCGCCATGCGGGCGGCGATGCCGACCAGTCCCGAACCGGAACCGAAATCAAGGACTGAAAGTCCTTTCACGATATCGGGATTGTCGAGGATATGGCGCGCCAGCGCCTGCCCGCCCGCCCAGGCAAAAGCCCAGAAGGGGGGCGGCAGGCCCTTTTCCGCCATTTCCTCCTCGGTCATCTGCCAGATCGGCACGATCTCCGAGGCCAGATGAAGCCGGATTTCGGGAATGAGGGGCGGTTCATGGCAGGCCGTATTGGCGGCGATGAAGGCGGCGGGATCATCGAGATGCATCGCCGCACCAGAGCCGTTCATGCGGGAAAGGTCAAGCCGCGTCGGCGTTGCCGCTGGCTCTGAAGCCCTCGTTCTGGCTGCCGGCCACCCGTTCGCGCCGGGATTTGTGGATGAGCGCGCCCCGGCTGTCGTCGCTGTCGGGCTTGCTGGTGGCCAGCCGGATAACCTCGGCATAGCCGTCCTTCTGCTCGATCCGGTCGCCGAAGCCGTTGGCGATCAGATAGGCATGGGCCTTGGGCAACTGGTGGCAGGGGATCCACATGGCGAGATGATGCTCGACATGATAATTGACCCAGTAGGGCGCGATGAACGCCCGTTCAGCCCAGTTCACGAGGGTGGTGCGGGCATTGCGAAACGGATCGTTGTTGTCGGGCAGCACCGCATGTTCGGCGATATTGCGCAGCCGCGTCACCATCTGCTGCCAGGTCAGGAAGGGGACGAGCCAGAGGGTAAGATAATAAAGCGGGTGCCCGGCGGCCCAGAGCAGGCCGAAGATCACGAACTGGGCTACGGTCGCCCGGCCTAGCCGCTTCCAGTAGCGGGTGAGCCGGTCCTTCAGGGGCAGGTCCTTCGGCCCGAAGGCGTTCAGAATCTGGGCTTTGCGCTGCTGATAGCCGGTCTGTCCGGTCAGATCGCGGAAAATCTTGCGGCGCAGGCTCTTCTTCGTGATCGGGAACGGGGCCGAGAGAATGAGGTCCGGATCGTCCGGCTGCTGGGTGCTGGCGTGGTGCTTGAGATGATAGCGCCGGTAGGCCAGCGTCTCGGCCATCATCGGATAGCCGCAGAACCACTGGCTGAGAAAGAGGTTGAGCTTCTGGTTCTCGGCCAGAATGCCGTGGGCGCCGTCATGCATCAGGATGGCGAGGCCAAGCTGGCGCGCGCCGATGATGGCGACGGCGGCCAGATAGGTGATCGGGTTGGGGAAAATCGCCACAAGCGCCATGGCGGCGATGATCGTGCCCCAGGCGTGGGCGACGAGGGCGATACCCTTCCAGTCGGAGCGCTTGCGCACCTCCGCAAGCTGGGAAGGGGTGAAGAGATCGTTGGCTGAAAGCCGGTTGGGATTGCTCATGCGATGAACCTTTGTTCATTTTTAATTGCTGGCTGTATCGCGGTAGTGTCTGCGCCGATGGCGGCAAGGCAGAAATGGACGATTTCATCGACGGTGCGGGCGGGGTCGGCGTCGAGCAGATGGGACTGGGGCGCGAGAGGCCCGATCAGCGCCGTCGGCACCGCGCCCGCCATGGCGGCGGCGGCGATGGCCGTGTTGAGAGGCTCGATGTCCCCTGCTTCCACCGCTTCGTCGAGCAAGCCGGCGAAAATGGAAGCATGGGTCTGGCGGAAACGGGCGCGCTCCTCGGCCAGATGAACATCCACGGGCTCGGACAGGAGCGCGAAAGCGAGACGGCGGCCGCGCACGGCCCGGTCGGCGAAGGTGCGCAGCACCTTTTCCAGCCGCTCAAGCGGCGCGCCGGAGCCTTGCGCAATCGTTGAAAGAAAATTCATTTCCTTGGTGGAGACTTCCCGGAAGACCTGACGGCACAGATCCTCCTTCGAGGTGAAATAGCGGTAGAGCGTGCCGGTCGCGAAGCCCGATTTTTTCGCCACCTCGGTCACCTGCGCGGAATTGAACCCGCCTTCAGCAACCAGTTCGCGCGCCGCCTTGAGAATCTGACGCCGCGTCTGGGCAAGCCGCGCGGCCACTGCATCTGTCCGTTTATATGCCACCTGAATCTCCTTTCAGAAAATGAAAGCAGATTCATGATCCCAGGTCAATAAGGAAACAGGGTGCTGAAAAGCAGGAACCCCGGCCTTCACTGAAGAAGGCCGGGGCTCGATTCCACACGAGAATAGGGCTACCCGCTGTTAAGCGGCTTTCAGCGAAAGCGCGAATTCTTCATCCGCCTTGCGCATATCCTGAGACTTGTAACCGCGCCGCTTCATTCCATGGGAATGCGCAGGCTGGTCATGCCAGTAGGTCTGGCCGGTGAGGAGTCCGGCAGCAATTGCCGCCGCGTGCAGCCAATCTTGAACCATGATGGTCCTCCTTATGCTGGGGTGCGACGGTCGCACTCATGTTGCGACGCGGCAGATATAGTTGGCGGGCATATGGAAAGCAAGGGAGGGGCGGGCGGGCGGGGTGCGACATTTTTGCCCGATATGCGGCAGATTGCTTCTTATGCAGCCGTTAATTTGCCCATTAAAATGGCAACAAAGATGATCAGGCCCGCATCCCGGTTGGTGCGGAAGAGGCGCAGGCAAAGGTCCGGGTTGTCGATGTCGAGACGCGCGATCTGCCAGCCGAACTGGGCGGCCGCGGCTGCGACGCCGAGATAATACCAGAATGAAAACGAAAGGCTGAGGCCGGTGGCGACGAGCGCCAGCACCATCAGCCCGTAGAACAGCAGAAGCCAGCGCCGGGTCGAGGCGCCGAACCGCAGGGCCGTCGATTTGACCCCGATCAGCGTATCGTCCTCCTTGTCCTGATGGGCATAGATGGTGTCATAGCCAATGGTCCAGAACACCGACCCGGCATAGAGCAGGACAGGCGCGAGCGAGAGGCTGCCGGTCACCGCCGTCCAGCCGAGCAGGGCTCCCCAGTTGAAGGCGAGGCCCAGCACCGCCTGCGGCCAGTAGGTGATGCGCTTCATGAACGGATAGGCGGCGACGATCAGCAGCGAGGCTGCGCCGAGCCAGACTGAAAACGGATTCAGGCAAAGCAGGACGACAAGTCCCGTCAGGCAAAGCAGGGTCAGGAAGGCCAGCGCCTGTTTGACCGAAACCGCGCCGCTGGGGATGGGGCGCGAACGGGTGCGGGCGACCGAAGCATCGAAATCCCGGTCCACAATATCATTATAGGTGCAGCCCGCGCCGCGCATCACGAAGGCTCCCACGGCAAAGAGCGCCATCAGGAGCGGGTTGGGCAGGCCCATCCGGGAAAACAGGCTGGCATCCGGATTCATTCCTTGTCCGGCGGCCAGCGCAATGGACCACCAGCAGGGCCAGAGCAAAAGCCATGTGCCAATGGGCCGGTCGGCCCGGGCGAGGCGCAGATAGGGGCGGGCCCATGCCGGGGCGTAAAGGTCCACCCAGTTCGCGGGCACCGCGTCGGCTACCGTTCCATCGCTCATCTGGCTCTCCATTGCTGCGGCTCCGGTGTAGCGCGGGAGCGGGCCCAAGTCATCTGGATCGCGTGTCCGGCATGATGATGGCAGGTGACAAGTCCGGGCCGGGCTGGCACCTCTATTCTTCTGCGCGAGGGAGACCATCTCATGAAGTCCGGACCCACAAAATCTGGAAAAGACCAGCAAGACGAAAGCCCTGCCCATTGCGGCACCGGCAAGACCCGTCTTTATGTCGAGGCGCCGCTCCATGAGGGAGCCCGTTTCGAGGCGGACAAGGACCAGGCGCATTATCTCCTTCACGTGCTGCGCCTCAGGCCGGGCGCGCGGGTGCTGCTGTTCAACGGGCGCGACGGCGAATGGGCGGCGGAACTGGCGGAGCTTTCAAAGCGCGCCTGCGCCTTTCATGTCACGGGGCAGACGAGGCCCCACCAGCCTCTGCCGGATGTCTGGCTGCTGTTCGCGCCGGTGAAGCGCGCAAGGCTCGATTTCATCGCCCAGAAGGCGACGGAAATGGGCGCGTGCCTGATCCGCCCGGTGCTGACGCGGCGCACCATCGTCTCGCGGGTCAATGACGAGCGGCTGGAAGCCAATGTCGTGGAGGCAGCCGAACAATGTGGGCTCGTCGCCCTGCCGCAGGTCGGCGAGGCGGTCGCGCTGGACCGGTTGCTCGACCGCTGGAACGAGGAAGCGCCGGGCCGCCGGATCCTGTTCTGCGACGAGGGCGCGGAGCCGGGCGGCGCGCTCGATGCGCTGACGGCGCTGGCGCAGGCGGGGGCAAGGGAGGCGCCCTGGGCCGTGCTGATCGGACCTGAAGGCGGTTTTGCGCCGGAGGAGCGCGCGCGGCTCAGGGCCATGCCGGGCACGCTCGCCCTGTCGCTGGGGCCGCGCATCCTGCGGGCGGATACGGCCGCCATCGCCGCCCTGTCCGCCTTCCAGCTTGTGCTGGGCGACTGGCGGCGCTGAGGGCGGGGACCGGGGGCAAATGAGGGTTCTAAAACAGCACCAGCCTCCCCCTTGCCAGTTTCGCGCCGCGGTCCTACATCTGGGCGATCCTCCGCAGCGCCTTCCGGGTGCCTCAGAAGCCCGTCCGCCGGGTCTCCTGTAAAGCATGGATCGACCCCAGACGCGGTTCCCCGGGGCTTTCGGGAAACCCACAGAAGGAGTGTGCGATGAGCATTCTCGTTGCCGGACCCGAGCCGATCACCTCGCGCGACGATCTCGTCGCGGCCATCGCACGCGGCGAAAAGCCGAAAGCCGACTGGCGCATAGGGACCGAACACGAGAAGTTCGTTTTCAACCTCGCCGACCACTCGACCGTGCCCTATGACGGCCCGCGCGGCATCCGCGCCATTCTGGAGGGGCTTCGCCGCTTCGGCTGGCAACCGGTGATGGAAGGCGGGCACATCATCGGCCTTTCAAGCGAGGACGGGCGGCTCGGCACCATTTCGCTGGAGCCGGGCGGGCAGTTCGAGCTTTCCGGCGCGCCGCTCGAAACCCTGCACCAGACCTGTTCCGAGCTGCACAATCATCTGGCGCAGGTCAAGGAAGTGGCGGGCGGGCTCGGCATCGGCTTTCTGGGCCTCGGCTTCACGCCCAACTGGTCGCGGGCCGAGATTCCGGCCATGCCCAAGGGCCGCTACAGGATCATGACCGAATACATGAAGAAGGTCGGCAGCTACGGCCTCGACATGATGTATCGCTCCTGCACCGTGCAGGTGAACCTCGATTTCTCGTCCGAAGCCGACATGGTGAAAAAGCTGCGGGTCTCGCTCGCGCTCCAGCCGGTTGCGACCGCGCTCTTCGCCAATTCCCCCTTCACCGAGGGCAAGCCCAACGGCTATCGCTCGTTCCGCTCCGAGGTGTGGCGCGACACCGACAACCAGCGCGCGGGCATGATCCCGTTCGCCTTCGAGGATGGCTTCGGCTATGAGCGCTACGTCGATTATGCGCTCGACGTGCCCATGTATTTCGTTCACCGCGACGACCATTACTATGACGTCAGCGGCCTTTCGTTCCGCGATTTTCTGGAAGGCAAGCTGCGCGGCTTTGAAGGCCAGTTGCCGACGCGCGGCGACTGGATGAACCACCTCACCACCATCTTCCCGGAAGCGCGGCTCAAGAATTACATCGAGATGCGCGGCGCGGACGCAGGGCCGTGGGGCCGCATCTGCGCCTTGCCCGCGCTGTGGGTAGGCCTGCTCTACGATCAGGGCGCGCTCGATGTCGCATGGGATCTGGTCAGGGACTGGACGGACGCGGAGCGCCAGCAGCTTCGCGACGATGTGCCGGTGCAGGGCTTCTCGGCAAAGCTGCGGGGGCGGACGGTTCTCGATCTCGCCCGCGACATGGTTTCGATTGCCGAAGCCGGCCTCGTGGCGCGCGCGCAGGGCGATGGCGCGGGCGCGGACGAAACGATCTTCCTCGACGCGGTGAAGGATGCCGTGGCACGGGGCAAAACTCCTGCCGACGATCTGCTGGACCTCTATCATGGCCGCTGGGGCGGCAGCATCGAGCCGATCTTCAAGGAACGGGCGTTTTAGGGGAAAGACAGAGGCGGCAGGCAGGCCCTGACGGGCGGCATCGCCTCTGATGACCTCCCTGATCGCGGGAGCCTGTCCACGATCCCGGCCTCAGTGCCACCTGAATGCTTGCCTGTGTTCGCCGGGCGCTATGAAATGCTGGTGCGCCCGCCGGACTATAATCCATCTGCCTTGATCATATGACGCTGACGGTTCAGGCTTCTGCCCGGATAATCTTGCTGAAGCGGCTCCAGATAGCTTTGAAATACCCCGCTCATTGACAGGTGAATAAGAATCAAGAACTTAGCCCCTAGAGGCTCCCCCGCACACGCGGGGATAGACCTGCGGCAAGGGCCGTCTATGGCAGCGGCAGCGGCTATGTGGCTCCCCCGCACGCGCGGGGATAGACCTTTCTCCGTTCAGGGCTTCCGCAAAAGGTTCGCGGCTCCCCCGCACACGCGGGGACATACCTTGATGAAGTCGCTGATTTTGCCAGTGTCTGGCGGCTCTCCCGCTCCTGCAGGGATCATCTTACGCCGCCGCTGTTCCGCCTACGGTCAGTCCATTGATGCGCAGGGTTGCCTGGCCCACGCCGACGGGGACGCTCTGGCCGGCCTTGCCGCAGGTGCCGACGCCGGGGTCAAGCTTCATGTCGTTGCCGATCATGGCGACGCGGGTCAGCACGTCGGGACCGTTGCCGATCAGGGTTGCACCCTTGACCGGCGCGCCGATCCGGCCGTTCTCGATCATGTAGGCCTCGGTGCAGGAAAACACGAACTTGCCGCTGGTGATGTCGACCTGCCCGCCGCCGAAGGAGACGGCATAGATGCCCTTCTTCACGGATCGCAGGATTTCCTCCGGGTCGCGCTCGCCCGCCAGCATGTAGGTGTTGGTCATGCGCGGCATCGGCTGGTGGGCATAGGACTGGCGGCGGCCGTTGCCGGTCGCGGCCACGCCCATCAGGCGCGCGTTCAGGCGGTCCTGCATATAGCCCTTGAGGATGCCGTCCTCGATCAGCACGGTGCGGCTGGTGGGCGTGCCCTCATCGTCGATGGTGAGCGAGCCGCGCCGGTCGCTCAGCGTGCCGTCATCGACCACGGTGACGCCGGGGGCGGCCACGCGCTCGCCGAGAAGGCCTGAGAAGGCCGAGGTCTTCTTGCGGTTGAAATCGCCTTCAAGGCCATGGCCGATGGCTTCGTGCAGCAGGATGCCGGGCCAGCCGGGCCCGAGCACCACGTCCATCTCGCCTGCGGGCGCGGGCACCGACTCGAGGTTGACGAGCGCCTGACGGAGCGCTTCGCTGACGCCGCTCTGCCAGTTTTCGGGGCTGATGAAATGATCGTAGGCGAGGCGTCCGCCCATGCCGTGGCTGCCGGATTCCTGGCGCGCGCCATCCGCGACCACGACGGCGACATTGAGCCGGACGAGGGGGCGCACATCGCGCAGGATTTCGCCGCCGGGGCGGATGATCTCGATCGCCTGCCATTCGCCGCCGAGCGAGGCCGAGACCTGCTGGACGCGCGGATCGAGCGCGCGGGCATAGGCGTCGATCTCCTGAAGGAGCTTCACCTTTTCCTCGAAGCTTTGCGCGGCAAGGGGATTGGCGTCGGTGTAGAGATGCGCGTTGGTGCGCCGGGGCGCGCCCGCGAACGTGCCTGCATAGCCGCGCTTGACAGCGGTGACGCTGTCGGCGGCGCGGCGGATGGCTTCTTTCGACAGGTCGGAGGCATGGGCATAGCCGACGGTTTCGCCCGAGACGCAGCGCAGGCCGAAGCCCTGCATGGTGTCGAAGCTGGCGCTTTTCAGCCGCCCGTCGTCGAACGACATGGCTTCCGACTGCCGGTATTCCAGATAAAGCTCGCCGTCATCCGCCCCGTTCAGGGTTTCGCCAACCAGCTTTTCGGTCTGGCTCCGGTCGAGCAGGCCATCGGAGAAAAAGAGATCGTCGGGGGCGGTGGTCATGAGCGTCACTCTCAGGCTCGGGGCAGGGGGCTTCCCACTATATAGGAAGGCTCTCGCCTATTGCTTGCCTTTTGCGCCCGCGCCCGTCCATTCCTCCACCGGCATCAGCCGTCCCGGCAGGCCGGAAAGGTCGCAGGGGATGATGTTGGGCGAGCAGCTGTAGAGCGGAAACTGGGTGACGCGCAGCTTGAGCAGGTCCACGAGGAAGACGCCGTTGATCCGGCCGAACCACTCGTCCCATTGATAGAAGGTCCAGTCCTGCCAGCCGGGCGGCGGCGGGGCCAGCACGTCGCTGACCGCCTGGGGATGGCAGGCGCAAAAGCCCACCACGCAGCGGCCCGGGTCTCGGGCATCGAGATAGGGGGCGGCCTCGCTGATGAGGGCCGGGGCCTGCCCGCCGCCATGGGCGAGGTGAAGCCCCGCCGAAATGCGGGCGCCATGGTGGAAGTGGATCAGCGCCTCGTCCCGCATACGCCTGCTCCTGATCCGGCCTGAAGCCGGGCTAGCTGAAAACGATTCTCAGCTTAGGCCGCTTTTTGCCGGGGGAAAAGATTTAAGCCCCGATGAACGCTGTCCGATTCGCGCCTGAGACTGTTCGCAATTCCATAACCAGCCTTTCCGGAACGTGCATGGAAGCCGCGTTTTGGTGCTGGTTTGCGCGCTTCGGCTTATCCATACTGTCATTGTGGCAAAAGGTCGCAAAGGCGTGGTGCGTGGTCGCTGTAAGGAAACTGGCTTCTATACTCGATTGTCGCATTTCGGGACTGGTTTCGAGAAACCTTTCTGCGCTAAGGGATGCTTGCGGCATGACATCAATTGTGGTTTCTGAGGCCAGAGTTGGGAACTCACGAAGCCGTTGGCGCAACGCGGCGTCCCTTAACGGGCGTGGCGCGGTAACGCCGTTCGAGGGGCGAAAGGCGTAGAACGAACATGGGAAGTCCAGTGAAGCTGAGCAAGGCGGTAAAATATCTCATCGGCGCAGGTCTTTTTGCGCTTGCTCTTATGGCTGTTCATCTTGATGGCGGCCTGATCTCGACGGCGCTGGCGGATGGTATGCCGCACGCCCGCGAAACAGGGCTCCAGGAAGCCGCGACCCCGGTCGCCGTGGATATCCACCATTTTTACAATTTCCTGCTCTGGATCGTGAGCCTCGTCACGCTGTTCGTGCTGGTTCTGCTGATCATCGTGGTGGTGAAGTTCAACCGCAAATCCAACCCTGTTCCCTCCAAGGTCTCGCACAACACGATGCTTGAGATCGCCTGGACGCTGGTGCCGATCCTCATTCTGGTCGTGATCGCGATCCCGTCCTTCCGCCTCCTTTTCAAGGAGCTTGAGTTGCCGCCGGCAGACCTGACCATCAAGGCCACCGGCTACCAGTGGTACTGGCACTATGATTATCCCGAGGCGAGCTTCGGGTTCGATTCCAACCTGATCGCAGAGAAGGACCTCAAGGCAGGCCAGCTTCGTCTGCTGTCGGTCGACAATCCGCTGGTGGTGCCGGTGGGCGAAACGGTCCGCGTGCAGGTGACCGGCGCCGATGTGATCCACTCCTGGGCGATGCCGTCCTTCGGCGTCAAGATCGACGCGATCCCCGGCCGCCTCAACGAGACCTGGTTCCGTGCCGACAAGCCCGGCACCTATTACGGCCAGTGCTCGGAGCTGTGCGGCAACGGTCATGCGTTCATGCCGATCGAGGTCCGGGTCGTATCCAAGGAAGATTACGCAACCTGGGTCGCTCAGGCGAAACAGGAATTTGCGGCGAACGGCACTGGCAAAATGCAAAATGTTGCGGGCCTTGTGACGACGGCAGCGGTGCAGGCGCAATAGCCTGAACCTCTGAAAGTATGTGACTGGACAACCAAAAGTACGAGCGAAGGGTAGTTACATGGCAGGGCAAGCGGCTCATGCGCACAGCCACGCTGGAGATCATGAAGATCATCCCAGGGGCCTCAGGCGCTTCCTCTTCTCGACGAACCACAAGGACATCGGGACGCTGTACCTGATATTCGCCATCATGGCGGGCATCGTTGGCGGCGGCCTTTCGGTCGCGATCCGCGCGGAACTCATGTATCCGGGCATCCAGATCTTCGCGAACCATGATGTCTTCAACATGCTGGTCACAGGCCATGGCCTGATCATGATTTTCTTCATGGTCATGCCCGCCATGATCGGCGGCTTCGGCAACTGGTTCGTGCCCCTGATGATCGGCGCGCCGGACATGGCCTTCCCGCGCATGAACAACGTTTCGTTCTGGCTGCTGGTGTCCTCGTTCGGTCTGCTCGTCTGCTCGATGTTCGTGCCCGGCGCGCCCGGCGTGAACGGCGTTTCGGGCGGCTGGACCATGTATCCGCCCTTCTCCTCCACCGTTGGCCAGCCCGGACCTGCCGTCGACTTCGGCATTCTGGCGCTTCACGTTGCGGGCGCCTCGTCGATCCTCGGCGCGATCAACTTCATTACCACCATCTTCAACATGCGCGCTCCCGGCATGACGCTGCACAAGATGCCGCTGTTCGTCTGGTCGGTGCTCGTGACCGCCTTCCTGCTGCTGTTGTCGCTGCCGGTTCTGGCGGGCGCCATCACCATGCTGCTGACGGACCGCAATTTCGGCACGACCTTCTTCGATCCGGCCGGCGGCGGCGACCCGATCCTGTTCCAGCATCTGTTCTGGTTCTTCGGCCACCCGGAAGTGTACATCCTGATCCTGCCGGGCTTCGGCATCATCAGCCATGTCATCTCGACGTTCTCGCGCCGTCCGATCTTCGGTTATCTCGGCATGGCCTACGCCATGGTCATGATCGGCGTCGTCGGCTTCGTCGTCTGGGCGCATCACATGTATACGGTCGGCCTTTCGCTCGACACGCAGGCCTATTTCACGGCGGCGACGCTGGTGATTGCAGTGCCGACGGGCATCAAGGTGTTCTCGTGGATCGCGACCATGTGGGGCGGCTCCATCGAGTTCAAGACGCCGATGCTGTTCGCCATGGGCTTCATCTTCCTGTTCACCGTGGGCGGCGTGACCGGCGTCATTCTCGCCAACGCGGGCATGGACCGGGTGCTGCAGGACACCTATTTCGTGGTGGCGCATTTCCACTATGTGCTGTCGCTGGGCGCGGTCTTCGCCATCTTCGCGGGCTGGTACTACTGGTTCCCCAAGATGTTCGGCTACATGAACGTCGAGTTCTTCGGCAAGCTGCACTTCTGGCTGATGTTCATCGGCGTGAACCTTGTGTTCTTCCCGCAGCATTTCCTCGGCCTCGCCGGCATGCCGCGCCGCTATGTCGACTATCCCGATGCCTTCGCCTTCTGGAACCTGGTCTCCTCGATCGGCTCCTATATCTCGGCGTTCTCGGTGCTGGTCTTCCTCGTGGGCGTGGTCGTCGCCTTCGTCCGCAAGGAAAAGGCCGCCGACAGCCCCTGGGGCGAAGGTGCGACCACGCTTGAATGGACGCTGCCCTCACCGCCGCCGTTCCACCAGTTCAGCGAGCTTCCGCAGATCCGCTGAACCGGACTTGATCAGGTAGAAGAATGCCACGCACCACTGCACAAGATCTGTCCCTGAGGGCGGGCCCGCTTCCTGAAATGGGAGCGGGTTCGCCTGCGGACTATTTCGAGCTGCTGAAGCCGAGGGTGATGTCGCTCGTCATCTTCACGGCGCTCGTGGGTCTTGTGCTGGCGCCCGGCCATATCCACCCGGTCATCGCCTTCACGGCCCTGCTGTGCGTCGCCGTCGGGGCGGGCGCGTCCGGCGCACTCAACATGTGGTACGACGCCGACATCGACGCGAAAATGGAGCGGACCAAGGGCCGTCCCATTCCCTCGGGCCGGGTCACGGCGCTTGAGGCGGCAAGCTTCGGGGCCGTCCTTGCCGTCGGCTCCGTCGTCACCATGGGCATTCTGGTCAACTGGGCGGCGGCCTCGCTGCTGGCGCTGACCATCGGCTTCTACCTTTTCATCTACACGATGTGGCTGAAGCGCTCGACGCCGCAGAACATCGTGATCGGCGGCGCCGCGGGCGCGTTTCCGCCCATGATCGGCTGGGCCGCGGTGACGGGCTCGGTTTCGATCGAATCGATCGTCCTCTTCCTCATCATCTTCATGTGGACGCCGCCCCATTTCTGGGCGCTTTCCCTCTATCGCTGCGGCGACTACGCCAAGGTCGGCGTGCCCATGCTGCCGGTGGTGGCGGGCGAGCGCGAAACCCGCAAGCAGATCCTGATCTATTCCTGGCTGCTGGTGCCGGTGACCTTGCTGCCCGGCGTGCTCGGTTTTGCCGGGGAGCTTTATACCGGCATCGCGCTGGTACTGGGCACTCTCTTCCTTGCCGGGGCGACGGCGCTCTGGCGCTCGGGGAGCGACGAAGGCCGGGAAAAGATCGCGAAGCGGCTTTTCGGCTACTCGATCCTTTATCTTTTCCTCCTTTATTCGACGCTGCTGATCGAACATGGCTTTGGCCTTGTCCGGCCGCTCAGCTTCGCGCTGGGACATGGATAGGCTCATGCAGGACGATTCCGATAACCGCTATTCGATTGCGACGCCGCACTGGACGCCGGAGCTGCTGAAGCGCCGCCGCCAGCGTTCGGTCGCGATCGGGCTCGTGCTCGGGGCGATGGTCATCCTGTTCTTTTCCGTCACGATCGTGCGGCTCCAGGCGAACATCGCCGCCAACCATGCCATCCAGCATACGGAGGGCTAGGTGACGGACAGCGGTGACAGCATCCGGCTCAGGCGGCAGCGGCGCAACACGCGCCGCGCGGCGCTGGCCTGTGCCTTTGTCATCGCGGGCATGGGTGGCATGTCCTATGCCGCCGTGCCGCTCTACCGCATCTTCTGCCAGATGACGGGTTATGGCGGGACCACGCAGGTTTCCTACATCGCGCCCGAACAGGTGAGCGGACGGCGCATGACCGTGCGCTTCGACGCCAATGTTTCAAAGGACCTGCCATGGGGATTTGAACCCGTGCAGAAGTCCGTCGAGGTGGTTGTCGGCAAGCCCACGCTCGTCTTCTACCGCGCGGTCAACCGCAGCGACCGGGAGATCGTCGGGCAGGCCAGCTTCAACGTCGCGCCCGAGCAGATGGGCTATTATTTCGACAAGATGGAATGCTTCTGCTTTACCGAGCAGCGGCTGAAGCCCGGCCAGTCCATCGAGATGCCCGTCACATTCTTCATCGATCCCGGGATCGAACAGGATGAGATGCTCGACAAGATCCACACCGTGACGCTTTCCTATACGTTTTACGAAAAGGCTGGCGGACCGTCGTCCGCGGCTCTTTCAGGCCCCGTAAGGCTTGCCGAAACAAGGACGGACGCACCGGTGGAAACGGGTGCATCGGTCGCAGAAGACTGAGTAGTAGTTTAGAACTGGGGCGGCTCATGCCGCCCGATCAAAGTGGAGATGAGGGGACATGGCTGACGCTCACGCCAAGCACCACGACTATCATCTGGTCGATCCGAGCCCATGGCCGCTGATCGGCTCCATCGGCGCGTTCGTGTTGGCTGTCGGCGCGGTGCTGTGGATGCACCACGACTTCGCCAAGACGCTCTTCAGCGCAGACCATGTCGGCGTGGTGGTGTTCGGTCTCGGCCTTGCGGTCGTGCTCTACACCATGTTCGCCTGGTGGCGCGACATCATCCTCGAGGCGCACAAGGGCGATCACACGCCGGTGGTGCAGCTTCACCTGCGCTACGGCATGATCCTGTTCATCGCCTCGGAAGTGATGTTCTTCGTCGCCTGGTTCTGGGCCTTTTTCGACGCCAGCCTGTTTTCCGCCGAGCCCATTCAGGCGGCGCGGGCGGCCTTCACGGGTGGCCACTGGCCGCCCAAGGGCATCGAGGTCTTCGATCCCTGGCACATTCCGCTGCTGAACACGCTGATCCTGCTGACCTCGGGCACCACCGTCACCTGGGCGCACCATGCGCTGATCCATGGCGACCGCAAGGGCCTCAAGCAGGGCCTCGCGCTCACGGTGCTGCTGGGCCTCATCTTCTCGTTCTTCCAGGGCTTTGAGTACCATCATGCCGCCTTCTCGTTCGCGGGCAGCATCTATGGCTCGACCTTCTTCATGGCGACCGGTTTCCATGGCTTCCATGTGATCGTCGGCACCATTTTCCTGGCGGTCTGCCTGTTCCGCGCCATCGGCGGCGATTTCACCCCCACGCACCACTTCGGCTTCGAGGCGGCTGCCTGGTACTGGCATTTCGTCGACGTGGTCTGGCTCTTCCTGTTCGCGACCATCTATATCTGGGGCAGCGCGGGCGCGACGATCCACGGGGGCTAGCGGGCGTTCCGTGCTCGAATTCCGGGGGGCGGCGGGCGCAAGCTCGGCCGCCCTTCCTCTTTGGGAGCCCTTTCTTTTTGGGAACATGCCGATGGCTGATGACCATTATTATCCGATGCAATCCTCGGTGAAGGTCGGGTTGAAGGGCGTCTGCCCCCGCTGCGGCGGCGGCAAGCTGTTCAAGGGCTATATCGATGTTGCGGAAAAGTGCCCGGTCTGCGGGCTCGACTACAGCTTCGTCGATGCCGGGGACGGTCCCGCCGTCTTCATCATGATGCTGGCGGGCTTCATCGTGGTTGGCGGCGCGCTCTGGATGGAACTGAGCTATCAGCCGCCCTACTGGGTGCAGGCCGTGATCTGGATTCCCCTGGGCGTGATCCTGCCGCTTGCCATTCTGCGCCCGCTCAAGGGCTGGCTGATCGCCCAGCAGTACAAGCATAAGGCCCATGAGGGGCAGATTGGCTGAGCCGATGGCCGCGCGCGCCGGTAATCCCTGGTTCCGGCCCTTGCTCTGGCCGACGATCATGGTCGTGGTCATGCTGCCGGTCCTGCTGGGGCTCGGCTTCTGGCAGCTTGAGCGGCTGCAATGGAAGCTGGCGCTGATCGCCCGCATGGATGAGCGCCTCGCCGCCGAGCCTGTGGATCTGCCGGAATCCGGCGAATGGGCCGCGCTCGACGTCAGGTCGCTGGAATATCGCCATGTCCGGCTCAGGGGGGAGTTCATTCACGCCCGGGAGTTCCATTATTTCGTCCAGGACAAGGATGGCGACCCGGGCTACGACATCGTGACGCCGGTGGCGCTTGCCGATGGCGGCTATGTGTTCGTCTCGCGCGGTCATGTGCCGCCCGCCCTGAAGGAGCCTGAAACCCGCGTCGCGGGGGAGGTGCCGGGCGAGGTGACGGTAACCGGCATTCTGCGCCTGCCCGAGCGGCGCGGCATGTTCGCCGTCAAGGACGAGCCCGCCCGGAACATCTGGTTTGTCCGCGATCCGGCCCTGTTCGGCCGGGTGGCGCAACTGAGCCCGGTCGCGCCCTTCTTCATCGAGGCGGATGCCACCCCCAATCCGGGCGGCTGGCCCAAAGGCGGGCAGACCCAGGTGACGCTCCGGAACGAGCATCTGAGCTATGCGCTGACATGGTTCGGGCTTGCCGCCGGTCTGACGGTCATCTACTTCGTTTACCACCATTCCATGGGCCGGATCGGGCGCGGCGGCCGGAATCGCCGGCGTTTGCCTTGAGGGGCGGGGCTGGGTAGTCTGCCGCCTCTCCGGGGCGCCTGCCCCGGCGGAATATTCAGAGAGTTGCCGGTCGTGAAGTATGTGAGCACCCGGGGCGGGGCCCCTTCGCTTGATTTCGAGGATGTGTTGCTGGCGGGGCTCGCCCGCGACGGCGGCCTTTATGTGCCCGCGGACTGGCCGGTGCTGGGCGAACGCCAGATCAGGGCGATGGCCGGGCTTTCCTATCAGGAAACCGCGTTCCGGGTGATGAAGCCCTTCATCGGCCATGCGGTGCCCGATGCCGATCTCGTCCGCATCATCTCGGAAGCCTATGCGGGCTTCGGCCACCGGGCGATCGCGCCGCTGGTGCAGACCGGACGCAATGACTGGCTGCTCGAACTCTTCCATGGTCCCACGCTCGCCTTCAAGGATGTGGCGATGCAGGTGCTGGCCCGTCTGTTCGATCATGTGCTGGAAAAGCGCGGCCGCCAGATCACGGTGGTCGGGGCGACCAGCGGCGATACGGGCTCGGCGGCGATCGAGGCGTTCCGCGGCCGGGCGACCTCCGACATCTTCATCCTCCACCCCCATAACCGCACCTCCGAGGTGCAGCGCCGCCAGATGACGACGGTGCTGGACGCCAATGTCCACAATATCGCGGTGGAAGGCAGCTTCGATGATTGTCAGGCCATCGTGAAGGCGCTGTTCAACGATCATGCCTTCCGCGACCAGACCGCGCTGGCGGGGGTCAACTCGATCAACTGGGGCCGGGTCATGGCGCAGGTGGTCTATTATTTCACCGCCGCCGTGGCGCTCGGCGCGCCCGGGCGTCCCGTCTCGTTTACGGTGCCGACCGGCAATTTCGGGGATATCTTCGCGGGTTATGTGGCCGGGCGCATGGGGCTTCCCATCGGGCGGCTGAACATCGCGACCAATGTGAACGATATTCTGGCGCGCACCTTCGAGACCGGGCGCTATCAGGTGGACAAGGTCGTGCCCTCCTGGAGCCCGAGCATGGACATCCAGATTTCGAGCAATTTCGAGCGGCTGCTCTATGACGCCTATGACCGGGACGGCGGCGCCGTGCAGACGATGATGGCGCAGCAGGCGCAATCCGGCGGCTTCGACATCGATCCGGTCCGGCTTGAAACGCTGAAAACGACTTTCGGCGCGATCCGCGTGGATGAGGACGAGACGCTCGCCACCATCCGTTCGACCTATGCCGAAACCGGGGAAATCATCGATCCGCATACGGCGGTGGGCGTCGCGGCGGCAAGCGCGGCGCGCGGCGATGGCGTCATCCCGATGGTGACGCTGGCGACGGCCCATCCGGCCAAGTTCCCCGATGCGGTCGAACGCGCCATCGGTGTCCGGCCTGTCCTGCCGCCCCGTCTGGCCGGTCTCTTCGAGAAAGAGGAGCGTCTGACGGTGCTGGAAAACGATGCCGCCGCCGTCAAGGCCTTCATCCGTGAGCGGAGCCGGGCGGTTGCGGCCTGATATTTATCCCCTCTTTTGATTGCAAAGCATGACTGTAGAGATCACCCGGCTCGAAAATGGACTGACCGTCGCCACGGACGCGATGGCGCATCTGGAGACAAGCTCGCTTGGCATCTGGGTCGATACCGGCGCGCGCCATGAGACGCCGCGCCAGCACGGCATTTCGCATATGCTCGAACATATGGCCTTCAAGGGCACGGCGCGGCGCAGCGCGCGCGACATCGCCGAGGAAATCGAGAATGCGGGCGGCCACCTCAACGCCCATACGGCGCAGGAAAGCACGGCCTATTACGCCCGCGTGCTGAAGGACGACGTGCCGCTCGCCATCGATCTGCTTGGCGACATTCTCCAGCACTCGACCTTCGCGGCCGACGAGCTGGAACGGGAACGCGGCGTCATCATCCAGGAAATCGGGCAGGCCAATGACACCCCGGACGATCTGGTGTTCGATCATTTCCTCGGGGCGGCCTTTCCCGGTCAGGCGCTCGGGCGGCCCATTCTGGGCACGGTCAATACCGTGTCGGGCTTCGGTCACGATGATCTTCAGGGCTATATGGATGAGCGCTACAGCGCGCAAAGCATGGTGCTGGTAGGGGCGGGCGCGGTCGATCATGAAGCGCTGGTCGCCCATGCCCGCGACGTCTTTGGCGATCTGCCCTCGCAGCCGGCGCGGGGGTTCGATGCGGCCCGCTTTGAAGGCGGCGACAGGCACGAGGAGCGCGATCTGGAACAGGCCCATCTGATCGTGGGCTTTGACGGCGTGCCCTATGGCGACCCGGATTATTACGCGGCGCAGGTCGCCTCCGCCATTCTGGGTGGCGGCATGTCCTCGCGGCTCTTTCAGGAAGTGCGCGAAAAGCGCGGGCTCTGCTACACGGTGTTTTCCTTCGCCTGGTCCTTTTCCGATACAGGCGCGTTCGGCTTTTATGCAGGCACGGACCCGCAGGATCTGGGGGAGCTTGTCAGCGTCGCCGCCGGCGAGGCCTGCCGGCTGGGCGAGGATGTCACCGGGGCGGAAGTTTCGCGCGCGCGGGCGCAGATGAAAGCCGGTCTGCTGATGGCGCTCGAGTCCTCCTCGTCGCGGATCGAACAGATCGCCCGCCAGTACATGATCTATGGCCGGGTGCTGTCCATGGAGGAAACCCTCAGGCAGGTGGACGCGGTCGATGCCGATGCCGTCAAAAAGGCGGCCCGGCGCATCTTTCGTGGTAAACGGCCCGCCGTGGCGGCGGTGGGTCCGCTGGACGGCCTTGAAAGCTACGAGAAGATCGCGGCACACTTCGCCTGACTGTATTGCGTATATTGTGGACCCGATTGATCATATTCCGGCTTGCTTATGGCCTTGCTCTATTCCTTTTCGCGTACCGCAGGGCTCTCGTTGATCACGGGAGCCGGGGTGTTTCTGCGTGCGCCCGATATGCGCGATTACGAGGAGTGGGCCCTGTTGCGTGAGGAAAGCAGGGCTTTTCTGACACCCTGGGAGCCGGTCTGGCCTGCCGATGACCTGACGCGCCCGTCATTTCGCCGCCGTCTGCGCCGCTACTCGAAGGAAGCGCGTGAAGACACCGCCTATCCTTTCTTCATCTTTCGCAGCGAGGATAGTGCTCTGGTCGGCGGCTGCACGCTTTCCAATGTGGCGCGGGGCGTGCAGCAATACGCCACCCTTGGTTACTGGGCGGGCGAGCGCCATGCGGGGAAAGGATTCGTGACGGCGGCCGTGCGCGCGCTTGCTCCTTATGCCTTCGACGAACTGAGGCTTCACCGGATTCAGGCGGCCTGCCTGCCGGAGAACGAACCCTCCAAGGCGGTCCTGCGCAAGACCGGGTTCGAGGAGGAAGGGATCGCGCGCGGCTATTTGCGTATCAATGGTACGTGGCGGGATCATCTCCTGTTCGCCATGCTGGCAAGCGACGTGCGCTCATGACCAGACGCTTCGCCAGCGCCAGAAGCTTCGCTCTATGTGCGGGCCTGCTTCTTGCCAGTGGCATGACGTTCGCCATGGCTGCGGACCCTGCGCCGAAGCTTGCCCCGGTCTCGGTCGGCGTGGAACCGGGCCTGGTCGATCTCACGCCCCATACGGTGCGGTTTGCCGAAAAGCGGGGCGAACAGCTTGTCATCGATGTCGGCCCGGATGTGGCCAGCCCGCCTGACAGCGTTGCGCCCGACAGTGCGGCCCCCGATAGCGGCGATACGCCTGACAGCGGTGCACCCGGCGACGGCGAGGACAGCGATAGCGACGCAGGCGCAGGGGATGCCGGCTCGGGGGACACCGGAGGCGGGGATACCGGAGCCGGGGATGCGGGGGGCGGGCCTCTGGTGCTCTCGGATGGCGGCGGGGCGACGCTCGGCCTGTGGACGGCTGTCGCGCTCGCCAACGAGACGCAGGATGATCTCGATGTCCTGATCCTGCTCGACCGGCGGCCAACGGGTTTCGCCGCCCTCATGGGGCAGGCTGGCGCGGTCTCCAGCGACCAGACCGCCGCCTCGGCGGGCGACGGGCTTTCGCTCGATGCAGCGGCCTCCCGTCCGGGCGTCGATGCCTACCAGCTCAATCTTGCCGCCCAGTCGAGCATCACCACGGCTTTCCGCACCGAAGGCGGCGCGCCCCGGGCGCTTTATCTCGCCGATGAGGCGGGCTGGCGCACCTATCTCGACCGTATCCGCCTTTTCGATGGTGGCGTTCTGGGGGCGACTCTCGGGTTTGCCATTCTGATCGGGGTCATGGCCTTTCGTTCGCGCAGCAGGCGAGCCTTCTGGCTGGGCGCTTTTGCGCTGTCCCTGTTCCTGCTGGAGCTTGCCTTGTCGGGGGCGAGTTTCGGTCCCGTCTCCCATAATGCGGTGAAATCCGGCGCGCTGGCGCTGGTCATCATGCTGGGGGGCTGCGTTGTCGCGAGCCTGCCCGGGAAGGCGCCGGTGAAAAGGCGTATCCGCCGCCTGATGGCCGGGCTCGGGATTCTGGGTCTGGCCGCGTTTCTGGCCGGGCTTTTCTTTCCCGATGCCGGTGCGGCGGGCCTGCGCCTCGTGATGCTGGCGGGGTTCGCGCTTACCTTGCCCATCATGCTGCGCGCGACGGTGCAGGGCGCGCCGTTCGGGAAATGGCTCATCGCCGTCTGGTGCTTCCTGCTGCTGGCGGTGTTGACCCTCGTGGCGGGCGCTTTCGGCCTTGGGCCGGTGATTGCGGGCGGCACGTCGATCGCCTGCGGATTCCTGCCGCTTGCCCTGCTCTTCGCCACCCTTGCGGCAGGCGGGGGCGTCGGTGGTGCGGCAGGCGCCGAACCGGCGGCAAAGAAGGAAGACCGCCTTGCGCTTGCGCTGGCCAGCGCGTCGAAAGGCATCTGGGACTGGCAGATCGCATCCGACCAGCTCGTGATCGGCCCCGGGGTTGAAAAGATGCTGGGGCTGGAGCCGGGTGAACTGGGCGGGACGGAAATCGCCTGGCGGCAGCGGATGCACCCGGCCGACCGGGAAATCTATCGCACGGCGCTGAACGGTTTTCTGGCGGAAGCGGGCAAGCACTTTACCTTTTCGTTCCGCATGCTGGATGCCGAGGGCGACTACCGCACGCTGGAACTGGCGGCATCGTGCCTTGCCGGGAGCGACGGCCTCGTCTCCCGGGTCACCGGCATCGTCAGCGATGTGACCGAGCGGCGAATGGCCGAGGACAGCATGGTGCAGCGGATCGTGCATGATCCGTTGACGGGGCTGCCGAGCCGGGCGCTGCTGCTCGACCGCATCGACCGGGCCATCCGCCGCAGCGGCACCCATGACCGGCCCCGTGGGGCATTGATCCTGATCGATTGCGACAGGCTGAAGCGGGTGAATGCGAGCCTTGGCTATGTCGCGGGCGACGCCTTCCTGATCGGCATTGCCCGGCGTCTGGAGCGGTTGTCTCTGACGGACGACACGATCGCCCGGCTGGAACAGGACCAGTTCGCCATTCTGCTCACGAGCAGGACACGGCATGACGATGTGATGGAATTTGCGGATCTGGTCAACGAGGCGCTGCGTCCGCCGCTGGTCATCGACGGGCATGAGATATTTCCCAGCCTCGCGATGGGCATCGCCATCTGCGAGGATGTCGGCCAGCCTGCCGAGGAGATGCTGATCGAGGCGGATGTCGCGCTGCGCCGCGCCGGGCAGCAGGGTAAAGGCACGATTGTCCTGTTCGAGCCTTCCATGCGCAGCGAATCGGCCAGCTATCTCAATATCGAGGCCGATTTGCACCGGGCGCTCAAAAGAAACGAGCTGGAACTCTACTACCAGCCCATCGTGATGCTGGACACGCAGATGGCCGCCGGTTTCGAGGCCCTGATCCGCTGGGAGCGCCCGGACGGGGAACTGATCCATCCTGAAAGCTTCATTTCGCTGGCGGAGGAGGTGGAACTGGCCGGAGAGCTGGGGCGGTTCGCCATGAAGGCGGCGGCACATGAACTCGCGGCCTGGCAGAAACTTTATCCCCGGGATGTGCCGTTCCATGTCAGCGTGAACATATCGAGCGGCTCGCTGCTGAAGCTCGACCTCGCCAGCGATTTCGCAGCCCTGATCGCGGAGATACCGATTGCGCGCCGTTCGCTGAAGTTCGAAATCACCGAATCCATGCTGATGGAGAATCCCGAGCAGAGCGCGCAGCTTCTGAACCGGCTGCACCAGATCGGGGCGGGACTGTCGCTCGACGATTTCGGCACCGGCTATTCGAGCCTCGCCTATTTGCAGCGCTATCCTTTCGACATGCTCAAGATCGATCGCAGCTTCGTCGCCCGCATCGAGGTTGACCGCAAGGGCGCCATGCTGGTGCGCACCATGATCCGGCTGGCCCATGATCTGGGTATGCAGGTGGTGGCAGAGGGCATCGAGCGGGCCTCGCAGGCGCAGATCCTGAAAACCATGGGCTGCGACATGGGGCAGGGCTATTTCTTCTCGCGGCCGATGCGGGCCGCCGCCGCGCTGGAATTCGTGGCGGCAAGCTGGCGGGACGGACAGCGCGACGGGCGGCCGGTCCAGCCCTAGGCGTGTCCGGCATCGCCCGACAGCACGGAGAGGTCGATGCCAAGCTTGCCGAGCGCGCGGGTGTATTTCGCGTCTATGTCCCTGTCGAAAATGATGTCGGGGTCCGCCTCGCAATGAAGCCAGCCGTTGGACTGGATTTCGGCTTCGAGCTGGCCCGCGGTCCAGCCGGAATAGCCGAGCGCGAGAAGCGCGCGGGCAGGGCCGTCGCCCCGGGCGATGGCGCGCAGAATATCCATGGTGGCGGTCAGCCCGAGGTCTTCCGAGACGGGCAGGGTCGATTCATCGGAAAAATAATCCTGCGAATGCAGCACGAAACCCCGCCCGATCTCGACCGGTCCGCCCATCAGCACCGGCAGGCGGCGGCACTCGCGTGCGATCTCGATGCCAGGCTTGATCTCGATGGAGAGCTGTTCCAGCAGGTTGGGGAAGCTGATGTTGGAGACGCGCTTGTTGAGCACCAGACCCATCGCCCCTTCAGGGTTATGGACGCACAGATAGATGACACTGCGCTCGAAGCGAGGGTCGCCAATGCCGGGCATGGCGATCAGAAGCTTTCCTTCGAGGTAGTTCTCCTCGCCGGGCATGTCGGATTCCATGTGCAGCTTTCTTCCCATGGCCAAATGGTATCGTTTCGGGCGGCACACTCAAGCCTTCATCGTGAGAAGCCGTTAAGCGGATCGTTCCATGTTCGCAGGCAGTCTCGACCTTTACAGGCAGTCATGTTTGCATGATCCCCATGTCATCGAGAATCGACTCAAGGGGCGCATCCGTGCGCTGGAAGCTGCAAATCCGGCGCTGGACGGCGTTCCGGTTGCTTGCCCTCATCGCTGCGGGGTTGTCGATCGGCGGGCAGGCGGCCCTTGCCGCGCCTGAACTGGCCTCTCCATGGGCATCCGGCCCCGGCGGCCGGGTTCGTCTGGTTGCCGCCGCCACATCCCATAATGGAACACCCGTCCTTCTTGCCGTTGAGTTCGATCTGAAGCCGGGCTGGCACACCTACTGGCGGGTGCCGGGCGATTCGGGCATCGCACCGAAATTCGACTGGGCCGGATCGCGAAATCTGGCCCGGGCAGAGATGCGCTGGCCGATGCCCCGGCGCTTCGACGAAATGGGGGAGGCAAGCTACGGCTACACCGGCCATGTCCTGCTGCCCGTGCTGGCCCGGCCGGAAGCGGCGGGTGCTCCCCTGCGGCTCGCCCTCGCGCTCGATTATGGCGTCTGCTCCAATATCTGCGTGGCGTCGCGAGCCGTTCTGGCGCTTGACTTGCCCGCTGACGGCGCGCTCGTCCCCTCATCAGCCGCGCCGGCCATCGGCGCGGCGCTCATGCGCGTGCCGCAGCCACCGGCAAATCCCGGCGATCTGGTGATGGAAAAGACCATGCTCGATGGCAGGCCCGCTCTTTCGGTCCGTTACCGGATGCCCGCACAGGCCGCCGGTATGCCGGTCATCATCGCGGTTTCCGACGGGGATATTTATTTCGATGCGCCGCAAGGGGTGCGCGAAGGGGGCAAGGTCCGCTATCTTCTCCCGGTCCCGGATGGCGGGGCGCTGGAAGGCCGCAAGGTCACGGTGCTGCTGTCTGGCGAGGACGTAGCCATCGAAGCCGAACGAACAATCAGATAACGGGCAGATACAGGCTCGCATCCCAACAGGAAAAAACCATGACAATCAATGTAGGCGATACCATTCCCGAAGCGACACTGATGCAGTTGACCGAGAAGGGGCCGGCGCCGGTCAAGACGGTTGATTTCTTCAAGGGCCGCAAGGTCGTGCTGTTCGCGCTGCCGGGCGCCTTCACGCCGACCTGCTCGAACCAGCATCTGCCCGGCTTCGTGCAGAAGGCCGACGATCTCAAGGCGAAGGGCGTCGACGAGATTGCCTGTCTGTCCGTCAATGACGCCTTCGTGATGGGCGCATGGGGCAAGGCGCAGGGCGCGGAGGGCAAGGTCACCATGCTCGGCGACGGCAATGCGGAATTCACCAAAAAGCTCGGCCTCGATTTCGACGGTTCGGGCTTCGGCATGGGCACGCGCTCGCTGCGCTATTCGATGCTGGTGGAAGATGGCGTCGTGAAGACGATCAACAAGGAGCCCAATCCGGGCGAAGCCAAGGTGTCCGGCGCGGACACGATGCTGGCTCAGGTCTGATTATTTCTGCGTCTGAATGAAATATCCCTCTCCCTTCCCGGTTTCATACCGGAGGGGAGGGGAAGATTTCGGGTGAGGATGTTTCACCGGCGCTTGAGATAAGGTTCCATGCCCTTGCGGGCGAGCGCGTCGGCCCGTTCGTTTTCGGGGTGGCCGTCATGGCCCTTCACCCAGGCCCACTGCACATCGTGCTGTGTGGCGGCTTCTTCCAGCGCCTGCCAGAGTTCCATGTTCTTCACCGGCTTCTTGTCCGCCGTGCGCCAGCCGTTGCGTTTCCAGCCGTGAATCCATTTGGTGATGCCGTCTCGCAGGTATATCGAGTCGGTATGGATGCGCGCGCGGCTTGTGCGCCTGAGCGCCTTCAGCGCCTCGATGGCGGCCATCACTTCCATACGGTTGTTGGTGGTCAGAGGTTCGCCACCGCAGATTTCCTTCTCGACGCCCTTGTAGACGAGGAGCGCGCCCCAGCCGCCGGGGCCGGGATTGCCCGAGCAGGCGCCGTCCGTATAGATCTCGATCAGTTCTTCGCCGCCGGTCTCGCTCATATCGTGGTGCTCATAAATCAATTCCATAGGCGGCGGCCGAGGTGACGTCGCGGTGAAAGTGCAGCTTCGTCCAGTATTCCAGAGGATTCTTGGGCCGGACGAGCGCGCCCGGCGGCTGGTTCAGCCAGTCATAAAGCCTTGTCAGCAGAAAGCGCATGGCGCTGCCGCGCGCGAGGGTGGGAAGGGCGGCAAGCTCGGCAGGATCGAGCGGGCGGATGCCGGCATAGGCCTGAAGCAGCGCCCGCGCCTTGGTGATGTTGAACGAGCCGTCCGCTTCAAAGCACCAGGCGTTGAGACAGATGGCGATGTCATAGGCGAACGCGTCGTTGCAGGCAAAATAGAAGTCGATGAAGCCTGAAAGCTCCTTCCCGATGAAGAACACATTGTCGGGAAAGACGTCGGCATGGATGATTCCGGAAGGGAGGTTGCCGGGCCATTCCGCTTCGAGGCGGTCCAGCATCCGGGAAAGATCGGCGCTCAGGCCCGGCTGGACCTCGTCGGCCCGGGGACCGGAAGCCTCAAGCAGGGGCCTGAAGCTCTTTATGCTGAGCGCATTGGGGCGTGGCAGGGTGAAGTCCCGGCCCGCGAGATGAAGCCCGGCCAGCGCCGATCCCAGCGCCGCGCAATGGCGCACCTGGGGATGGCGGACGGACATGCCCTCCAGAAAGCTCACGATGGCGGCGGGCTTGCCCCTCAATGTCCCCAGCATGCTGCCGTCGCGCGCCGGTATCGGGGTCGGGCACCTTATCTCCTTGCCGGCAAGATGGTTCATCAGCCCGAGGAAAAAAGGCAGGTCGCTCGTCTTCACCCGCTTTTCATAGATGGTGAGAATGAAATTGCCCTTTTCCGCATGGAGCAGGAAATTGGAGTTCTCCACGCCTTCGGCAATGCCCTTGCAAGAGAGCAGGGAGCCCAGGTCGTAGGTGGCGAGGAAGGCTTCAAGCTCCTCGTCGGACACGTCTGTGTAAACCGCCATGCCGCCCTCAGACCAGCAGGGAGCGGGGAAGCTTGAACTGCACCGACTCCTCTTTGCCGCTCACTTTTTCCACCGTCACGGTGAAGCGCTCGCGGAAGGCGTCGATCAGTTCGTTGACCAGCACTTCCGGGGCGGAAGCGCCTGCCGTGATGCCGACCGCGCCGGGCGAGCCGAGGCGCGCCCAGTCGATGTCGGCGGCGCGCTGGACCAGCATGGAGAGCGGGCAGCCCTCGCGCTCGGCCACCTCGACGAGGCGCATGGAGTTGGAGGAATTGGGCGCGCCGATGACCAGCATCGCCTTCACCCGCCCGGCGATAGCCTTCACGGCTTCCTGCCGGTTGGTCGTGGCGTAGCAGATGTCTTCCTTGTGAGGGCCGACGATGGCCGGGAAGCGGCGGCGCAGGATCGCGGTGATAGCGGCCGTGTCGTCCACCGACAGGGTCGTCTGGGTGATGAAGGCGAGCTTTTCAGGATCGCGCGGCTCGAAGGCTTCCGCATCCTCTGCGGTTTCGATGAGGGTGATGGGCGCATCGGGCAACTGGCCCATGGTGCCGATCACCTCGGGGTGGCCGGCATGGCCGATCAGCACGATTTCGAGCCCCTGCGCATGATGGCGCTCCGCCTCGACATGGACCTTGGAGACGAGCGGGCAGGTTGCGTCGAAATAGGACAGGCCCCGGCTTTGCGCTGCCTCCGGCACGGATTTGGGGACGCCATGGGCCGAAAAGATGACATGCGCCCCTTCGGGCACCTGATCGAGTTCCTCGACGAAGACCGCGCCCTTGGCCTCCAGCGATTCGACCACATAGCGGTTATGGACGATCTCATGGCGGACATAGACCGGGGCGCCGAACTTCTCCAGCGCAACCTCGACGATCTGGATGGCCCGGTCCACGCCCGCGCAGAAACCGCGCGGAGCGGCCAGCAGCAGCGTCAGGTGGGGCTTGGGAACTGATCCGTCCATTTGGTCCGTTCTTCCATGGTCTGCATGGGTCTTGGAGAGGCGGATGGGCTCCGCTAAGGTGCCGCCGCCGGGTCCCGTGAGATTAGTCATGGTAACGGTTCATCGGACGGCCTTAAAGTGTCAGTCTTCCGGGCTGGCCTTAAAGCTTCCGGCGCCCAACCGCAACGGGAAACTCATGTCGAAATCGCCTCATATCCGTCCCCTTTCGCGCCTTCTGACGGCCGGGGCCGCCGTGCTGCCGCTCATGCTTGCCGCCTGCGGCACCACTTCCGATGAAAAGGCGGCCTTTGCGGCCGCCCATCCCTGTCCCCGGATCGCGGTTCTGGGCGGGGCGGAGCAGGTCGTGGTGTTCGATGGCCGGGGCACCGACATCACCAATGTGGTCGCCCGGGCGGAAATCCAGAAATCCGCGCTGACCTGCGAATATGACGAGGACGAGAAGACCATCTCCATGGATCTGGGCTTCAACGGCCTTGCCGAACTGGGGCCGGCGGCGACGGGATCCGAACTGCATCTCCGGGGCTTCGTCGCGGTGACCCGGGGCGACGACACCGTGATTCGGAAAACCTTCGTGGATGTGCCCGTGGTGTTCGACAAGGGTAGCCAGAAGATGCATTTCGTCAGCACTCTTGAGGACAATGTCCTGTCCTATTCGGATAGCGTGGACGGGTCCACCTACGAGATTCTGGTCGGTTTCCAGCTTTCGCCTGATCAACTCGCCTACAACAAGGCCCATGGGCCGCTGCGTCTGAAATAATCGTGCCCGGATAAAGAGGCGGACGCGCGCATGTGTGATTGACTATTCGCGTCCGCAACATATAGTCGGCCCGTCTACTCTATCCCCGCGGGAGAGTCCGGTTACCAGCCTCGATGAGGTCCAGACCGGCGCCGAAGGAGCAACCGCCCCGGAAACTCTCAGGCACCCAGGACCGCACGGGATCAAGACCTCTGGAAAGCAGATGGCCCTGACAGGCCGTCTCACCGACGGGCGTAAGTGGTGATCCTCGCGATCATCACGAAATCTCTCAGGTTTCCGTGACAGAGGGGGCGCTGCCAGCGTGCTGGCAGGCGTTCTGTCGTCACGTTTGAACCCCGGGAGCCCTCATGGCCGATACCCATGCCCTCGACACGATTCCCCTGAAGGTAACCCCTCTGCACGCCCTCCATGTCGAACTGGGCGCGAAGATGGTGCCGTTCGCGGGCTATGACATGCCGGTGCAATATCCTGCCGGCGTGCTTGCCGAGCATCTGCACACTCGCGAGAAGGCGGGCCTGTTCGATGTGTCCCATATGGGGCAGGCTTTTCTGCGCTTTGCGGGCTATGGTGAGGGCCTCAGCGGCGATGCCGCCCATGAGCGGGTGGCGGCCGCCCTTGAAACCATCGTTCCCGGCGACATACGGGGGCTCAAGCCCGGACAGATCCGCTACACGCTGCTGCTCAACGATGAAGGCGGCATTCTCGACGATCTGATGGTGACGCGGCCCTTGTCGGCGGACCTTCAGGGCATGCTGGTGCTGGTCGTCAATGCGGCGACCAAGGAGGCGGATTTTGCCCATATCGCGGCGAAACTGGCGGGAAGCGCCACGCTTGAGCGGGCTGATGACCGGGCGCTGATAGCGCTTCAGGGCCCCGCCGCCGAAGCCGTGATGCGTACCCTCGTGCCGGGCGCCGCCGGTCTCGGCTTCATGGAGATGGACTGGTTCGACATCGGCGGGGTTTCCGCCATGATCAGCCGTTCCGGCTATACCGGCGAGGACGGCTTCGAGATTTCCCTGCCCGATGAGGCGGTGGAGGCGTTCGCCCGCCGCCTGCTCGCGCACCCGGATGTGAAGCCCGTCGGCCTTGGCGCGCGCGATTCGCTCAGGCTGGAGGCAGGCCTGTGCCTTTATGGCCACGACATCGATGAAACCACGACCCCTATCGAGGGTGCGCTGGGCTGGGTCATCCCCGGACGCCGCCGCGAGGAGGCCAATTTTCCGGGCGCGGGCGTCATTCTGCGCCAGATCGCCCATGGGGCGGCCCGCAAGCGCGTCGGCATCCTGCCGGAGGGGAAAGCGCCCGCGCGCGAGGGCACCCGGATCGTGGATGTGGCGGGCAAGGAGATCGGCGCAGTCACCAGCGGCGGCTTCGGCCCCACGGCGGGCGGGCCCATTGCCATGGGATATGTGGATGCGGATCATGCCGCGACCGGCACGGAAATTGCCCTGATGGTGCGCGGCGTCGCGCGCCCCGCCCGGGTTGTCCCGATGCCGTTCATCGAGAAGCGTTTCCACCGTACGGACAAGAAATAATTTCATTTCAGCCTTGAGGAGCATGAGGGGACATGTCGGACATTCTTTATACAGATCAGCATGAATGGGTGCAGGTGGATGGCGATGTGGCGACCATCGGCATCACGGACTATGCGCAGGAGCAACTGGGCGACGTCGTCTATGTCGAGCTTCCGGCCATAGGCAAGAAGCTCGCGCTCGGCGACGAGGCCGCCGTGGTCGAATCGGTCAAGGCTGCAAGCGAGGTCTATGCGCCCGTCAGCGGCACGGTCGTCGAGGTCAATGACGATCTTGAGGGCGCGCCCGGCAGCATCAACGAGGATGCCATGGGCAGCGGCTGGTTCCTCAAGCTGGAACTGTCGGACGAGTCCGAACTCGACAATCTGATGGATGAAGCGGCCTACAAGTCGTTCCTTGCGTCCCTCGGCTAGGCCGAACCACGGGAGTTGTTCATGCGCTATCTGCCCCTTACCGATAATGACCGGCGCGACATGCTCGGCGTCATCGGCGCCACGCTTCCCGGCGTCACCAGTGTCGACGATCTCTTCAGGGATGTGCCGCAGGCGGCCCGCCTTGAGGGGCTGGTCGATCTGCCGCGCCACAAGGGCGAGCTGGACGTCGAACGGCATCTCTCCGCCCTTGCCGCGAAAAACGTGGCGGCGGACAGCGTGCCCTTCTTCGTCGGGGGCGGGGCCTACCGCCACCATGTGCCTGCGACCGTGGATCATCTGATCCAGCGTTCCGAGTTCCTGACCTCCTATACGCCCTACCAGCCGGAGATCACGCAAGGGACGCTGCAATATCTGTTCGAGTTCCAGACCATGGTCGCCCAGCTCACCGGCATGGAGGTCGCCAACGCCTCCATGTATGACGGCTCGACCGGCTGCGGCGAGGCGGTGCTGATGGCGCATCGCGTCACCAGGCGGCGCAAGGCGATCCTGTCTGGCACGCTCCATCCGCAATATCGCGAGGTGGTGGAAAACCTCTCCGGTTTCGCGGGCGACAAGGTGGTAAGCCTGCCGTCAGCGCTGCCCGGAAAAACCGAGGATATCATTTCACTGATCGACGATGCGACGAGCTGCGTCGTCGTCCAGTGTCCAAGCTTCTTTGGCGAACTGGTCGACATGCGCGCCATCGCGGATGCGGCTCACGCCAAAGGCGCCTTGTTGATCGCGGTGTTCACGGAAGTGATGTCGCTCGGCCTGATCACGCCGCCCGGCGAGATGGGCGCGGATATCGTGGTCGGCGAAGGCCAGTCGCTCGGCAACCCGCTCAATTTCGGCGGGCCCTATGTCGGGCTTTTCGCGACCCGGCAGAAATATGTCCGCCAGATGCCGGGCAGGCTTTGCGGTGAAACGGTGGATGCGGCGGGCAAGCGCGGCTATGTGCTTACGCTGTCGACCCGCGAGCAGCATATCCGCCGCGAGAAGGCGACCTCCAATATCTGCACCAATTCGGGGCTGTGCTGCCTCGCCTTCACCATCCATCTCGCCCTGCTGGGCGAGGAGGGGTTCCGCCGTCTCGCGCGCATCAATCATGCCCATGCGGTCCGGCTTGCAGGCCTCCTGGGCGCGGTGCCGGGCGTCGAGGTTCTCAACGGCAGCTTCTTCAACGAATTCACCCTGAGACTGCCGAAACCGGCGGCGGGCGTGGTCGATGCGCTGGTGGAAAAAAACGTGCTCGGCGGCATCCCCGTTTCACGGCTTATCCCCGGTCATGCGGATACGGATAATCTGCTCGTGGTGGCGTCCACCGAAATCAACACGGATCAGGACCGCGAAACATTCGCGGCGGCTCTTGCGGAGGTGCTTTGAATGTCCGGCATGAACAGGCAGGGGCGGCCGTCCTCCATCGAAACCGCGGCTGATGACATCGAGTTCAGTGCGACCCATGAAACCTTCACCGGCAACCGGGGGCTTCGCCTCGAGGAGCCGCTGATCTATGAGCTGGACAATCCCGGCGCCTGCGGCGTCGATCTCGATGAGCCTGAGGCCTTTGAGCCCCGGCTCGGCGGGCTTGAGCGCAAGGGCGCCATCGGGCTTGCCTCTTTGTCCGAACCCGACGTGATGCGCCATTTCGTGCGCCTGTCGCGCAAGAACTATTCCATCGACGCCGGGCTCTATCCGCTCGGCTCCTGTACCATGAAGCATAATCCGCGCCTCAACGAGAAGATGGCCCGGCTGCCCGGCTTTGCCGATGTTCACCCGCTGCAGCCACAGCGGACGGTGACGGGCGCGATCGAGCTGATGGCGCAGCTTTCCCACTGGCTGATGGAACTGACCGGGATGCAGGCCGTGGCCATGAGCCCCAAGGCGGGCGCCCATGGCGAACTGTGCGGCATGATGGCGATCCGGGCGGCGCTGGAGGCGCGGGGCGAAGGCACATCGCGCACCCGCGTGCTGGTGCCTGAATCCGCCCATGGCACCAACCCGGCGACCGCCGCGCTGATCGGCTACAAGGTCGACGAGATACCGGCCAAATCCAACGGACGCGTGGATACGGAGGCCTTCAAGGCCAAGCTCGGGCCGGATGTGGCGGCGATCATGCTGACCAATCCCAACACCTGCGGCCTGTTCGAGAGCGACATCATCGAGATCGCCGCCG
Organism: Parvibaculaceae bacterium; assembly: GCA_028283765.1. GTDB lineage: Bacteria > Pseudomonadota > Alphaproteobacteria > Parvibaculales > Parvibaculaceae > JAATFR01. Next base: position 239,661 of record JAPWJY010000008.1, read on the forward strand.
CCGTGCATGAGGCGGGGGGCTATTTCTACTGCGACGGGGCGAACTTCAACGCCATCGTCGGGCGGGTCCGCCCGGGCGACCTCGGCGTCGACGCCATGCACATCAACCTGCACAAGACCTTCTCGACGCCCCATGGCGGCGGTGGTCCCGGCGCGGGGCCGGTGGTGCTCTCGGCCGCGCTGGCCCCTTCGCGCCGCGTCCCTATCTGGTGCAGACGGCCGAGGGCGCGCGCCTGGTCGAGACGGCGGAGGCCTCGGCGGCGGACGGGGCAACCCCGTTTGGCCGGATGACCGCCTTCCACGGCCAGATGGGCATGTATGTCCGGGCCTTCGCCTATATGCTGAGCCACGGATCGGACGGCTTGCGCCGGGTCGCCGAGGATGCGGTGCTCAACGCCAATTATGTGCTGGCCTCGCTCCGCGGCGAGCTTTCCGCCCCGTTCGAGGGGCCGTGCATGCACGAGGCGCTGTTCGATGACCGGTTCCTGAAGGGCACGGGGGTCGAAACGCTCGATTTCGCCAAGGCGATGATCGATGAGGGTTATCACCCCATGACCATGTATTTCCCGCTGGTCGTCCATGGGGCGATGCTGATCGAGCCCACGGAAACGGAATCGAAGCAAACGCTCGACCAGTTCATCGCCACCTTGCGCGATCTTGCCCGGGCGGCAAAGGCGAACGATATTTCCCGCTTTACCGGGGCGCCCCATTATGCGCCCCGCCATCGCCTCGATGAAACCGGCGCGGCCCGCAATCCGATGCTGCGCTGGGAGCCGGCGGTCCCGCTCAAGGCTGCCGACTAGGCCATGAGTGAGGCCCGGTCCTGCGGCTGAACTGCCACGCTTTCCGGTAAATTGCTGCTTTGCAGCGCCGGGGCTGGCGGGGCGGAGAGGCATTTGGAGCGGGGCGGATTGCCGCACCCATGGATAAGATTGAAAACGCCTTATGCAACAATGGCTTAAAAGAATCGGGCGAATTCTTGACAGGGACCGGAGCCCCAAGTAGGGTGCGCGCGGCTTAGGACGGGGCAGAAGTGTTTCGACGGGGCTTTTTTGCAGGCGGGGCGAGTGTTTTGGCCGAAAAACGCGGTTCGGAAACATCGGCAGGCAAAGGCACCGGAGACGCTGAAGGCCGCGCGCTGGATGATCTTGGCGAGCGGATAAGGCGGGCTCAACTCTCCCATCAGGAGCCGGAAAAGAAGCTGGCGCCCACCGGGACATCAGCCGACATGAGGGTCGCCATGCGGCTTTCGTCGGAATTTGTCGGCGGCGTGCTGGTCGGCGCAGGCCTCGGCTGGGGTCTGGACAGAATTTTTGGCTGGCATCCCATTGGCCTCATTGTGTTTCTGGGGTTGGGGACGGCAGCCGGCGTATTGAATGTGATCCGCGCTACACGCGAGCTTGATGCTCAGCGCAAGGGCAAGGATCAGTGACTGAATCCGTCCGGGGACCAGCCCGGCGCAGCGTGTGGGGCTAAGGCAGTGGCATCAGAAAGCGGAAAATCCGGCGGATTCCCGGTTGATCCTTTGCACCAGTTCCAGATCCATCCGATCGTGCCGATCCATATCGGTGGATACGACTTCTCGTTCACCAATGCCGCGTTATGGATGGTGATTTCGGTCGGCCTTGTTTCTGCCTTCACGATCTTTTCCATGCGCGGCCGCGCCATGGTGCCGGGCCGCTGGCAGTCGTCGGTGGAGATTTTCTACGAATTCATCGCGAACATGGTGCGAGACAACGCGGGCCATGACGCGAGGCGCTTCTTCCCGCTGGTGTTCACGCTGTTCATGTTCATCTTCTTCGCCAACATGATCGGCCTGTTCCCCTATGCCTTCACGGTGACGAGCCATATCATCGTTACCTTCGCTCTGGCGGGCTCCATCTTCCTGCTGGTCACCATCACGGGTTTCGTGCTGCACGGGCCGAAGTTTCTGGGGCTGTTCGTGCCTCATGGCGTGCCTGCCGTGCTGTTGCCGCTTGTCGTCGGGATCGAGGTCATCTCCTACATCTCCCGGCCGATCAGCCATTCCGTCCGTCTTTTCGCGAACATGCTTGCGGGGCATATCACGCTCAAGGTGTTCGCCGGCTTCATCATCAGCTTCATCACCGGCCTTGGCGCCATAGGCTGGATCGCTGCGATCCTGCCGCTGCTGATGATCGTTGCCATCACCGCCCTCGAAGTGCTGGTCGGCGCTCTGCAAGCCTATGTGTTTGCGATCCTGACCTGCATGTACCTCCGCGACGCTCTCCACCCCGGCCACTAAGGGGCGAGACGGAACGAAATCCGGGTCCGGCAGAGGCCGGGTCCAGTACAGATCAGCTTGAACGCTCAAGCTCATGGAAAACCTGAAGGAGCACTGGTTATGGAAGCAGAAGCAGCAAAGTACATCGGCGCCGGTATCGCTTGCCTTGGCATGGGCGGCGCGGGCATTGGCCTCGGCACCATTTTCGGCAGCTACCTCGCGGGCGCGCTGCGCAACCCGGCCGCTGCTGACGGCCAGTTCGGCCGCCTGATTTTCGGCTTCGCCGTGACGGAAGCGCTCGGCATCTTCTCGCTGCTCGTCGCGCTGATCCTGCTCTTCGCCTGATATAAACAGGGGTCCGGGCGCTTCGGCGTCCCCGGACCTCAAGGCAGACGTGAAGCAAGGCAGCTTGTTGGAGACAGCCATGGCCGATCAAGCGGCTCAGACCACGACCCCGGATACGCTTGCGGACCCGACCGTCAACACGGTTTCGGAAACGCAGGCCCATGGCGGCGAACATTCGGGCGGTTTTCCTCCGTTCAAGGCGCAGACCTTCCCCTCGCAGCTTCTCTGGCTGGTGATTTCGTTCGGCCTGCTTTACGTGCTTTTGTCGCGTATCGCCCTGCCGCGCATCGCCACCGTGCTGGAAGATCGCCGGGACCGGATCGCCGATGATCTCGATCAGGCCGCGCTGTTGAAGCGTCAGGCCGATGAGGCGATTGCGGCCTACGAACTGGCGCTGACCCAGGCACGTGCCCGGGCCCACGCCATCGCGCAGGAAACCCGCGACCAGCTTCATGCCGAGGTCGAGAAGACCCGTCACGGGCTCGAGTCGAAGCTTTCGGCGAAGACCGCCGAGGCGGAGGCCCAGATCACGGCAACGAAGGACAAGGCGCTCGGCAATGTCCGCCTCGTTGCCATCGATGTCGCCGGTGAGGTCGTCGCCCGCCTGCTGGGTGAAAAGGCCGATGCCGTCGCCACAGAGAAGGCCGTGGATGCGGAGCTTTCAGCCAATCCGACGGGAGGGCGTTAAGCCATGATCCATACCGGTGAATTCTGGGTTCTGATCGGCCTTATCGTTTTTATCGCCATCGCCGTCCGTTTCAAGGTGCCTTCGCTGGTTGCCGGGATGCTGGACAAGCGTTCGATTACGATCGCGAAAGAAATCGAGGACGCGCGCAAGCTGCGCGACGAGGCCCAGCAGCTTCTGGCCACCTACCAGCGCCGCCAGAAGGAGGCGTTGCAGGAGGCCGACGACATCATCGTGCAGGCGAAGGCCGAAGCCGAGCGTCTCGCCGTCGAGACCCGCAAGGCGCTCGAAAGCCAGATCGAACGGCGCACCAAAATGGCCGAGGACAAGATCGCCCAGGCTGAAACGCAGGCCATTCAGGAAGTGCGCGCAATTGCGGCCGACGTGGCGGTGGGCGCTGCCCGCCGGATCATCGGCGAGACGCTCGACGCCTCGAAGGATGCCCGGCTGATCGAAAAGAGCATCGGCGAGCTGAAATCCAGGCTGCACTGAAGAGTTCAGCCAGCCCTTTCAAAAGAAGGCCATGTCCTCGCGGACATGGCCTTTTTGTTTTGCCGGGTGGTCCGGGGATTCATCCTCATTGCGATCGATATAATCGGCAGGCGACAAGACGGCGCGATATGGCACACTCCTCGCTGGCAAAGATGAGGGGAAGAGCATGTTCAGCCAGTATGAGAAGGGTGTCTTCAGCCATGAGGGGGTGACGAAGGACCTTTATGTCGGTGGCAGCGGGCCTGCCGTCATCGTCATCCATGAGGTTCCGGGGATCACGCCCGAAGTGGTGCGCTTCGCCGGCTGGGTGGTGGAGGCGGGTTTCCAGGTCTTCATGCCGGAACTGGTGGGGCAGGCGGGCAGGCCGCTTTCGACACCCTATGTGCTTCAGTCCTTCGCAAGGGTCTGCATCCGCCGGGAGTTCTCGGTGCTGGCGTCGGACCGCTCCAGCCCCGTCACCGGCTGGCTGCGTGCGCTGGCTCGCCACGCTTCCAGCGACACCGGCGGTGGTCCGGTCGGCGCCATCGGCATGTGTTTTTCGGGCAATTTCGCGCTTGCCATGATGATGGAGCCTGCCGTGCAGGCGCCGGTGCTGTGCCAGCCTTCATTGCCGTTTCCTTTCGGGGCGAAACGAAAGGCGGCTCTTCATGTGTCGCCGCAGGAATGGAGTTGCGTGAAAGAGCGCTGTGCGAAGGGCGAAAAGGTGCTTGGCCTGCGTTTCGTGGGCGATCGCCTGTCGCCGCCTGAGAGATTCGAGACCCTGCGGCGCGAACTGGGCGATGCGTTCGAGGGCATCGAAATCGAGGATCAATACGCCAATCCCGATTCCCCCGCGCCCATGCCCCACAGCGTCGTCACCAACGATCTGATCGACGAGGACGGGCAGCCGACAAAGGAAGCCGCCCGGCGCGTGATCGCCTTTTTCGAGGAGCGGCTGAAGGCTTCCCGGGAGGCCTAGGACGCCTCTTTCAGCCGTTCCGCGGTTTCCAGATCGACCGACACCAGCGTCGAGACGCCGCGCTCCTGCATGGTCACGCCGAAAAGGCGGCTCATGCGGGCCATGGTGAGCGCATGGTGGGTGATGATCAGAAAGCGCGTGTCCGTGGTGCGGGCCATCTCGTCCATGAGGTCGCAGAACCGCTCGACATTGGCGTCGTCGAGGGGCGCGTCCACCTCGTCCAGCACGCAGATCGGCGAGGGATTGGTCAGGAACACGGCGAAGATCAGCGACATGGCCGTCAGCGCCTGCTCGCCGCCGGACAGCAGCGACATGACCTGAAGCCGCTTGCCCGGCGGGCGGGCGAAGATTTCAAGGCCGGCCTCCAGCGGATCGTCCGATTCCGTGAGCTTGAGGTGGGCCTCCCCGCCCCCGAACAGATGGGTGAACAGCCGTCCGAAATTCTCGTTCACCTTCTCGAAGGCGGCGAGCATCCGTTCACGGCCTTCGCGGTTGAGGCTGGCGATGCCCTGCCGCAGGCTGGCGATGGCGGCGGTGAGGTCCGCGCGTTCCGTCGTCATGGTCTCGAACTGGGTTGAAAGCTCCTCCGCTTCCTCGTCAGCCCTCAGATTGACGCCGCCCAGCGCCTCGCGCTCGCGCATCAGCTTGTCAAGGCGCTGTTCGACCATATCGAGCGGCGGCAGTTCCGCATCGGCGGCAACACCGCCCTTGAGCAAGGCCTGTCCGGGCTCGCAATCGAGCACTTCCCTGATACGGGCTTCGGCTTCCGTCCGCCGCTCGCGCGCGCCCTCGACCAGACCCGACAGGCGGGCGCTGTCCTCGCGCGTCTGGGCAAGGATGGCCTGCGTTTCGCGAACCCGCTTGTCGCATTCGGCGAGCAACGTGGCGGCGGCGGCGAGCGCATCGGCGGCGCCCTGCCGGTTGGCTTCGGCGCTGAGGATGAAGGACATCAGCGACTGGCGCTTCGCCTCGATTTCCTGCGGCACGCCTTCGAGGGCCGCCAGTTCATCCTGCGCCTGCGCCTGCCGTTCGGCCAATGTCAGGCTCTGCTGTTCGGCGTTCTCGCTGCGTTGAACCCATGCCCGGGCTTCATCGCGGATGGCGGCAAGGCGGCGGCTGCGGGCCTCGGCCTCGCGGCGGATGCCCTCGAAAAGCGCGCGGGCTTCCGAGAGTTCCAGCCGCAGCGCGCCTACTTCCTCGCGCGCGATCCGGGCCTGCTCGGCAAGCTCCGGCTCGGGGCGCAGGGATTCAAGCGACGCCGTGGTTTCCTCAAGCGCGCGGCGCGCCTCGGTCAGGTCGCCGTTGATGCGCTCGTCGGCTTCATTGAGGGCGGCGAGGCGGGCGAGTTCAGAGCTTGCGGCCCGCTCGGCCTGCGCGAGCTGGTCGCGGGTGCGGTTCTGCTCGGCCTGGGCTTCGCGATGCAGGCGGCGGGCCTCCTGCTCGGCTTCGGTGGCGTGCAGGTGATGCGTCCGGCTCTGCTCAAAAGCCTCATGCGCCTGCGCGGCGAGCGCCTGCGCCTCATCCAGTTCAGCCTCAAGCTCGATCAGCCTGTTGCGCTGCTCCAGCCGCCGGGCGGCGGCGGTCGGGGCGTCGGCGGCGGCCGCATAGCCATCCCAGCGCCACAGCGCGCCGTCTCGGGTGACAAGGCTCTGGCCGGGTTGCAATTCGCGGTGCAGAAGCTGCCCTTCCTCTCGCGTGACCACGCCCACCTGCGACAGACGGCGGGACAAGGCGTCGGGTCCCCTGACGAGGCTTGAAAGGGGCGTTGCGCCGAAAGGCAGGGCAGGGGGCGTTGCAAAGGGCGGCAGCAGGGCCCAGTGGACCGGGGCGCTGATATCCACCGGCACGTCGAGATCGTCGCCCAGCGCCGCGCCCAGCGCCGTTTCGTAGCCGGGCTCGACGGTGAGCTGGTCCAGCACCGGCGTCCATTCGCCGGTCTCGCCGATGGCGAGCAGATCGTTCAGCGCCTTGGCCTCGGCGGCCAGCGCGCCCGCCGCCCGGTCGGCAAGCTGCATCGGCTCTCGGGATGCCCGCTCGGCTGCTTCCGCGTCGCGCTTGGCCTCTTCGGCGGCCATCACCCCCGCTTCACGCTCATGCAGATTTTCCGTGGCGATTTCCAGCGCCTCGGCAATTTCCTGAATGCGGGCCTGCTTGTCCTCGCCGCCGGTCAGGACGTCACGCTCCCGGCCAAGGTCGGCCAACTGGCGTTCCAGCCGCTCAAGGCGGGAGACGGCGGCCTGGCTCTGCTGTTGCAGGCTCTGACGCTGGGCGACGAGGGCGGCGACGTCCCGGTTCAGATCGTCGAGCGCGCGCTCGCGGCCTTCAAGGCGGGCCCGGAAGGCCTCGACCTGTTCGCCCGCCTGCGCCTGCGCTTCCGCCTGGCCTTCCTCGGCGCCGCGCAATTCGGCCTCCTCCAGCGAGAGCCGGTCAAGGGCGGCGCGGGTATCCTCCATCAGATGGCGTTCGCGCTCCAGATCCTGCGCGATCTGGCGCAGCGTGGCGGCAAGGCGCTCGGCCTGTTCGCGCGCCCGGCGCTCCTCGGCCTCAAGCTGGTCGCGCTCGACTGTCAGGCGATGCAGCTTCGCCGCCGCCATGGCCTCCGCCTCGCGCAGGGGGGGCAGGGCCTCCGCGGCATCGGCCTGCGCTTTCGAGGCGATCACCGCGTCGCGGCTGGTTTCGGTCACGCGGGCGTTGCTCTCGTTGAGGCGCTCCTCATCGGTTGCAAGCGCAGTGACGGCGTTCTGCCATTTCAGATGCAGCATGATCGACTGCTGCTCGCGGATCATGCCGGAAAGATTCTTGTAGCGCGCCGCCTGCCGGGCCTGCCGCTTGAGGCCCGCAAGCTGGATCTCGATCTGACCCATCACATCGTCCATGCGGGTCATGTTGGTTTCGGCGGCCTTGAGCCGCAGTTCCGCCTCGTGACGGCGCGTATAAAGGCCGGTGATGCCTGCCGCTTCCTCAAGGATGCGCCGCCGGTTGATCGGCTTCGAGGCGATCAGCTGGCCGATCTGGCCCTGACGGACGAGGGCGGGCGAATGGGAGCCGGTGGAGGCGTCCGCGAACAGCAACTGCACGTCGCGGGCGCGGACCTCCTTGCCGTTGATCCGGTAGGAGGAGCCCGCGTCCTTCTCGATCCGGCGCAGCACCTCGATGGTGTCGAGCGCATTATAGGCGGCGGGCGCGGTCCGCCCGGAATTGTCGATGACGAGCGTCACCTCCGCGTGATTGCGCGACGGCCGTCCCGTCGTGCCCGCGAAGATGACGTCTTCCATGGCGGTGCCGCGCATGTTCTTGAAGGAGTTTTCACCCATCACCCAGCGCATGGCTTCCAGCAGGTTGGACTTGCCGCAGCCATTGGGTCCGATGACGCCGGTCAGGCCCGGTTCGATGACGAGATCGGTCGCATCGACGAAGGACTTGAAGCCGGAGAGGCGCAGACGGGTGAATTTCACGGGTTCGTTCTTTCCCCTTTACCGCAAGGTGCGGCGTTCGCTTGAGTTAAAGACGGCGCTACTTCGCGCCGCCATCCTTGAGATGCTTCTGGATCAGGGCCTCGAACTCGGCCCAGGGCAGCGCACCCTCGTTCTTCTCGCCGTTGACGAAGAAGGTCGGGGTCGCGTTGACGCCGAATTCCTTGTTGCCGCGCTCAGCCACCCAGCGGATGCCGTCCAGCACCTTCTGGTTCTGCAGGCAGGCCTTGAAGCTGTCGTCCGTGAAACCGCCCTGAAGCGCGATCCGGCGCAATTCGGCCATGGGGTCCTGGGCGAAGGCCCATTTCTCCTGACTGTCGAACAACACATCGGTGAAGCCGAAATAGCGCTCCGGCCCGGCGCAATGGGAGAGCATGAAGCCCGCCGTGGCGAGAGGATCGAACGGGAAGTCGCGGAAGATGAAGAAGACCTTGCCGGTGTCGATGTACTTCGCCTTGAGCTGCGGGAAATCATCCTTGTGGAACTCGGCGCAGTGCGAGCAGGTGAGCGACGCATATTCGATGATCGCGACCGGCGCGTTGCGGTCGCCCAGCGTCATTTCGCCCAGCGGCCCGGCTTCCATCAGCCTGGGGCCGGTCACGTCCACGCCGGAGCCCTTGGCCGCCGGCGCGGCGGGTTCCGTTCCGGCGAGCGCCGGGGTGATTTCGGGAGCGCCGAAATAGCGCCAGCCGCCATAGCCCGCCGCCGCGACGACGGCCAGGATGATGATGGCCAGAATACCCTTATTTAGCTTCACGATAGCGCCTTCCCACTAAATGTTGCGTTATTATGGCGTCTGAGACGAAATTCTCAACCGACTCTTTCGCTTGCATTAGGCACGAGAATCGAGTCCGGCGGAAGGGATGCGGATCAGGTCCGGCGGCGGCCCATGACTTCCCGGCCAAGCCGGGCGAGCGAGCGGCGCAGACCGGTATCCTCGACGTCCGAGGTGGCTTCTTCAACGCGGCTTTCCGTCTCGGGGGTAAGATCGAGCGGCGGGCGGGCCTTGCGCATCCGGGGCGGCGGCAGCACACCCTGCACCAGCCTCAGCGACTTGACCGCCGGATAGCCGTAAAAGCCGTTGATGCGCTCGATGATCTGGGGCTCCAGATGCTTGATCTCCAGCGCGGCGGCACCCTCCACCACGACATGAAGGACCGCGCCGGTGATCCGCCGGGGACTTTCCTCGCCTGCCGGGGGCCGGGGAAATTTCAGCGCGTCGGGGGCGCTGTAGAGCGACAGATCGGGACCGACGATTTCCGGCCAGTGCGTCAGGATATGCGCCTGGGTGAAGCCGCGCTTGCGGAAGACCTCCCGCGACAGGGGCGCGATCAGCTTGCCGACCGGCGCGGGGCCTCTGCTGTGGCGGGATGCTTCGCGTTTGCTGCTCATGGCCCATTATGCCCGGATTGGCGCCGCTTGCCGAGATGGTTGACGCGAGGGCGGGCCTGAGCCATCTCAGGGGACATGAAACAGGCGGTGAAGGTGAAAGAGGGCGACAGTGTCGCGGCGCGGCTGCTCGGCTGGTACGACCGCCATGCCCGCGTGCTGCCGTGGCGGGCCCGGCCCGGCGAAAAGGCCGATCCCTATGCCGTCTGGCTCTCGGAAATCATGCTTCAGCAAACCACGGTCGCGACCGTCGGTCCCTATTTCATGCGCTTTCTCGCGCGCTGGCCCCGGGTGGGGGATCTGGCGGCCGCGCCGGTCGAGGAAGTGATGAAGGAGTGGGCGGGGCTTGGCTATTACAGCCGGGCGCGCAATCTCCACGCCTGCGCCATCGCCGTCGTGCGCGATCATGGCGGCGTCTTTCCCGATGACGAGGAGGGGTTGCGAACCCTGCCCGGCATCGGCCCCTATACCGCCGCCGCCATCACCGCCATCGCGTTCGGCAAACATGCGGTGGTGGTCGATGGCAATGTCGAGCGCGTGGTCGCCCGTCTGTTCGCGCTGGACGAGCCGCTGCCCGCCGTCAAGCCGGAGATCAGGGCCAGAGCGGCCACGATCACGCCCCTGCGCCGGGCAGGAGATTTTGCGCAGGCGATGATGGATCTGGGGGCGACGCTCTGCTCGCCCAAACGGCCTTCCTGCATGATCTGTCCCCTCGAAGCCTCATGCGAGGCCCGCGCGCAGGGCACGCAGGAAACCTATCCCCGGCGCGCGGCCAAAAAGGCCCGTCCGGTCCGCCGGGGCGCCTGCTTTTTCCTGACGCGCCCGGACGGGGCCGTGCTGCTGCGCCGCCGCCCCAACAAGGGATTGCTGGGGGGCATGATGGAGGTGCCCACGGGCGAATGGGGCGCGGATACATTGTCCGATGAGGCGCTGCTGCTATCCGCCCCCGCCCCGGTCGCATGGCGGCGGGTGCCGGGGCTGGTCGAGCACACCTTCACCCATTTCCATCTGGAACTGGCGGTTTTCACAGGCGGGCGACGGCGCGGCAGGCAAAGGAGGCCGATGGCCTCTGGACCCCACGGGAGGAACTGGCCGGCGAGGCATTGCCGACCGTGATGCGCAAGGTGGTGGCGAAGGCGGACCCGGACTTGGGTCGTTCCCGTCGTATTCGATAGCTTGAGCCGGTTCACGGTTGCGGATGTCCTGCCGCCATCACCCGCCTGAAGCCGTATGAGCTGGTTCATGGCCACGCCGTAATCCGAAGATAACAGGGTACAGATTTTCATTATAGGAACGGAAAGCAGCCGTTGTGCACCGATGCAACCTATGTCAGGATTTTGCCACACTAACAGTGGGATACCGATGGATTCTGGTCCTTGGTATTAAACGGGTGGGGGCATGGAACGCATGCGGCGCACGGCTATGATGGTCCATGCTATATGGATGTCATTCGGCGTCATCGCGGCCAATGTTTTGCTGGCAGGCTTTTTGACGCTTTATCCAACTGCAGCCTTTGCCGGTTGCTCGCCGGTCCTGGTCGTGGCTGGTTCCACCGTGGACTGCGGATCCGGCACATATAACGGCAGGCTGGGAGGTGTCGATGCGAATAATCAGGGAACAGTCGATGCTGCGACCATCAAGGTCACGCCTGACACCTCTGTATCGCAAAATGCCGTCATTAACTCTGGTAACCAGCACGCGATTATATTGCGCAACGGGGCTGTTGGCGGATCGGCAATCTCGATAGGCACATCGGGAAATGAAACCGATAGCAGTGGGGCGCAGGCGATCGTAACAAGTAACGTCACCACGAATGCAAGCGATCCGATCACGCGTGCCGACATCAACCCCGGCCGCAATACCATTCAGATCGACAACAACTACAATATCACTGTCTGGGCGAACGGACAGGTTCATCAGACAGGCACCGCCACGCGTGCTGAGGCCATCAACGTTCTTGGCACGAACAATACCATCACCAATTATGGCCTGATCCAGAACGATAACTCGAACAGCACTGCTCTCGGGGCTGCGATCTGGTTCCAGGACATTACCGTCGATCCGGCCCTTCGTAACACTATCGACAATTTCGGCACGATCAGGGTCCGCGCCAACCGAAGCGTCATCGGTTCAAGCTCCACGACCGCAGGTGCGGGCTCGGTGACATTCACCAATGAAACCGGTGCGCGTGTCGAGGGCAATATCCTGTTCGCCTCTGGAAACGACATACTCCAGTTCTTTCCGAACTCCGTGGTGACCGGCAATATCGACGGTGGCGCCGGCACCAATGCTCTTCTCCTGAACGGCAATCTGAGTTCATACGACACGCTGCCCGGTGCGCTGACGAACTTTACAACCCTGACAAAAACCGGCGATGGCCAGTGGGACGTGACCGGATCGTTGACAGGGTTCACAGCAGTGACGGTTCAACAGGGCACGCTGGGGCTGACTGGAAACAATGCCGGTTATACAGGTATGGTCGTTGTGAATCCGCTGGCCGTGCTTGAGGCCCGCGCACAGAGTCTTCCGACATCTTCTTCTCATCTCAATAATGTGACCGACGACGGCATCGTCCGTTTCACCCAGAACGACAATGGCACTTATGCAGGCCAGATCACCGGGAATGGCGCGGTCGAAAAGACCGGTACTGGCGTCACCACGCTCGCTCCGGTGACGGCCAGCGGCAATACCTATCTGGGCGGAACGGCGATCCTGCAGGGTGGGATCGCTGTCGGAGCGGATTCGGCCCTCGGCGGTACGAACGGGCCTTTGACCCTCAATGGCGGTTTCCTGCAATTGAACGCCAACATGAATTTGGCCGCAGCGCGCGCCATCACCGTCGGACTCAATAATGGTGCGATCGATACGCAGGGATTCACGTCGACCGTGTCGCAGGGCATAACGGGGCTTGGTACCTTGACCAAGTTCGGGATGGGGACGCTGACCCTGGAGGGGGTCAGCAGCTACAGGGGTGGCACCAACATCGCCGCAGGCGAAGTCGTGGTCGGCGACAGTGCGCATGCCGGCGCGGCGCTGTCAGGGGGCGGACCCGTCATCGTCAATACGGGCACCATTCTCGCCGGTTATGGCAGCGTCACGGGCAATGTCCTGAACAACGGAACGATCGCCGTGGCCAGCGCCTTGCCCGCCTTCAGCAGCGGCCCGGGCGGCAACTTCACGGTCAATGGCAACCTGACCGGCAGCGGTCTGCTCCGGGTGGGTGGCAACGCCACCGCGCCCGGCAATTCTCTTGTCGTCAACGGCAATTATATTGGGGACAATGGTCTTCTCGGTTTGCGTACATATCTCGGCACGGATGGCTCGCCTTCCGACCTTCTTGTCATCAGGGGCGGTACGGCGACGGGCTTGACTACGATCCGGATATCGAATGCCGGTGGCCCCGGCCTTCCAACTTATGCCGATGGCATCCGGGTTGTTCAGGCGACCAATGGCGCGACCACGTTGCCGACAGCTTTCACCCTGAGCGGGGTCGAGATTCGTGGCGGGGCTTTCGACTACGCCCTGTTTCGCGGTGGCGTGGATGGCATCAGTTCGCCAGATGACTGGTTCTTGCGCAACGAGTTCCTGATTCCGGGGGCCCCGGGGCCTTCCCCCGTGCCTCCCGGACCCGATCTCCCGATTGATCCGCCACCGGATGTACTGCCGCCGGGAGAATATCCGATCATCGGGCCAGAACTGGCGTCCTACGGCGTCGTTCAGCCAATGGCGCGGCAGTTGGGAGCCTCTATTCTTGGCACGCTGCATGACCGCATCGGCGACACGTTACTGGATACGGATTGTTCACCGGATAGTGGCAGTGCGCGCGACGACCGGGTATCGGCTTCCGGCTGCGATTCCGGCGGTTTGAGGCCGTCGTCTGCATGGGCGCGGGTATTCGGTCAGCGAATCGACAACCGTTACCATGCTTTCGCCGAGCCGGGCACTTCCGGCCAGATATGGGGGTTCCAGTCCGGTCTCGATCTGTGGCGAGACCCGGGAACTGACGGTCATCGCGACACGGCGGGAATCTATCTCAGCTATGCCAACGCCAATGCCAGTATCTCCGGGCTCGTCACGGATCTTGCGGCCAGCAACTATGCCATGCAGCACACGGGTCGCATTAATCTCGATGCGTGGTCAGGCGGCGCCTATTGGACGCACTATGGACCGAGAGGCTGGTATCTCGACGCGGTGACGCAATTGACCAGATATGACGGCACCGTGCATACGCAATTCACGAGACTCGATACGGTCGGCAGCGGATTTATTGCTTCGCTGGAAACGGGCTATCCGGTTTCAATGCCGGTTTTCGGGCCCGGCTTCGTCCTTGAGCCGCAGGCCCAGATTTTGTGGCAGCGCGTGGAATTTAACAGCGCGAACGACGGACTCGGTGATGTGGCGCCGGGAACGACCGACGGCACGACGGGCCGTATCGGACTGCGTGGCCGCTGGACGTTCGTGACGGCACAGGGCCTGCAATGGCAACCTTATCTGCGCGCCAACTATTGGCGGGATTGGAGTGCGCGGGCCACGACTGTGTATGGCGGGTTCGACCATGTGCCGCTGCGGGAAAGCGCGAAGCGTGTCGAGGTCGGCGCCGGTATTTCTGTGAAAATGAACACCGCGATCAGCGTCTATGCCAATGCGGACTACCAGTTTGCTGTCGACGATTCCGATGGCGTCAAACGCGATGGCGTACGCGGCACACTTGGTGTTCGTTATACGTGGTGAGTGCCCGTGCATTGAGGCTTTGCGAGCGGATTTTCGGCCTCGAACAGGGAAATTGGTGCGCCCGGAACGATTCGAACGTCCGACCCTCAGATTCGTAGTCTGATGCTCTATCCAGCTGAGCTACGGGCGCTGACGCGGCGGCGTGGGGCGAAAACGGGGCCCCGCGGCTGCGAGAGCGGCATTCATAAGGGGTCCGGCAGCGGAACGCAAGCGGGTCCGGACAGGTTTGTTGAAGCTTTTATGCCGGGGCGGGTTTGCCTCCCGAGCGGGGCTATTTTCCGTGGCGCGCCCTGTAACCGGGCATTTCCCCTAACGATTCCGCCATGAAAACGCCCCGGGCGATGGCGCGCGCCACGCAATCGGCGGCGATGGCGCCAAGCGTGGCGACCGCGAGCGGGCGGTTTTCCCCGCCAAGCGGGCGGCGGGCCGATGCGAGAACGAAAATGCTGTCGCCGTCGAAAGGCGTATGGATCGGCCGAATCGCCCGGGCGAGGCCGTCCTGCGCCATGATCGCGACCCGGCGGGCCTCGGCGGGGGTCAGGTCCGCATTGCAGGCGACGACGCCGATGGTGGTGTTGCCGCCGGGGGTGAGGCCCGCCCGGTCGACGCCCGCCCGGGCCGCTTTCGTGCCGGTCCTGAAATCCTGCGCCGAGACGGGTGGCAGGGGCGAAGGCCAGCGCTGCTCGCCCAGTTCGTCCGCCAGCGCATAGGGCGCGGCCCACAGACAGTCCGTGCCGGGGATGACCGGCGAGCCGAACGGGTTGACCGCGATCAGCGCGCCGACCTGAAGCCCGGCGGCGGTCACGGCGGAGGCGGAGCCAAGCCCGCCTTTATAGGTCCCGGCGATTGCGCCCAGCCCCGCGCCCGCATTGCCGAGGGCAAAATCGAGGGCCGCCGCCTCGCAGGCGCTGCGCCCCAGCCGCCGGTAGGGCGGCTCCTCGCCCCAGCCCTTGTCGCCGCCATTGGTGAGATCGAACAGCACGGCGGCGGGCACGACCGGCGACACCACAGGCGAGGACCCCATGGAAAAGCCGCGGCCCCGCGCACCAAGCCAGCCGGCCGCGCCCGAGGCGGCATCGAGCCCGTAGGAGGAGCCGCCGGACAGCACCACGGCATCGACGGCATCGACAAGGCAGGCCGGGTCCAGCGCATCGGTTTCCCGGGTTCCGGGGCCGCCGCCGCGCACATCCACCCCGGCGACGGCGCGGCCATCGGGCAGAATCACCGTCACGCCGCTGCGCACGGCATGGTCCTCGGCATTGCCGACGCGAAACCCCTCCACATCGGTGATCAGGTTGCGGGGGCCGGGACGAATGAAACTGTCGATCATGTCTGCCCCTGACACGGTGCGGGAGAGGATGAAGGAGGCGAACGCTAGCCGCCTCTCATTTTACGGTCAACGCCCGCTATTTCCCGGTTAGGATGGCAGCGGGCAACCGGGAGGAGAAAATCATGCGAACACGGCTCATCTGGATCGGCGTGCCCATCCTCGTGGTCATTGCCCTTTTTGCCGGATGGCGTCTGTTCAGCCATGAGCCGCGCCCCTACATGGTGGCGAGTGCCGAGCGGCAGGCGAGCGAGGCGGGCGTCGAGATCCTGCGGCAGGGCGGCAATGCGCTCGATGCTGCCATCGCGGTCGAGGCCGTACTGGGGTTGATCGAGCCGCAGTCATCCGGCCTCGGGGGCGGGGCCTATCTGCTTTACTGGGATGCGGGCAACAAGGCGCTGACGAGCTATGACGGCCGCGAGACCGCGCCTCATGTGATCGATCCCGGCGCGTTCCTCGATGCCGACGGCAAGGAGCGAAGCTATATCGACGCCATGCTGTCGGGCCAGTCGGTGGGCACGCCGGGCCTTGTGAAAATGCTCTGGCTCGCCCATCAAAAGCACGGCAGGCTCGCCTGGAAAGACCTTTTCGCGCCTGCGATCCGTCTTGCCAATACGGGCTTTCCCGTCTCGCCGCGGCTTGCGGGCTGGCTGAAGCTGGACCCGGCGCTGGCCAAGATGCCGGGCGCGGATAAATATTTCTACAGGACGGACGCTTCCGGCGCGCGCATGCCGCTCGTGGAAGGCGATATCCTTAAAAATCCGGCCTATGCGCAGACGCTTGAGCTGATCGCCGGCGAGGGGCCGGACGGGTTCTACAAAGGTCCTGTCGCGCAATCCATCGTCGATGCGGTGACGAATGCGCCGCGCCGTCCGGGCGCGCTGACGCTGGACGATCTCCGGAATTACGAGGCGAAGGAACGCGCGCCCGTCTGCGGTCCTTACCGGGCGTTCAGGGTCTGCGGCATGGGCCCCTCCAGTTCCGGCGGCGTCACCACATTGCAGATTCTCGGCATCCTCCAGAGCTTCGACATGGGCGCGATCAGGCCGCTCTCCCTTGAAGCGGTGCACTTCATGTCGGAGGCATCGAAGCTCGCCTTCGCCGACCGCAATCTTTATCTGGGCGACCCCGATGTTCACGCCCCGCCGGTGGCGCAGATGCTGGCCCCCGCCTATCTGAGGTCGCGGGCCGACCTGATCGACCCGAGCCGGACCATGGGGCAGGCCAAACCCGGCGTGCTTCCCGAGGTGAAGGCGGAGCAGTTCGCCCCCAACAGCGATATATCGCTGCCCTCGACCAGCCATTTCAGCATTGTCGATGGGGATGGCAACGCCATCGCCATGACCGCTTCCATCGAGGGGCCGTTCGGCAGCCATCTGATGGCGTCCGGCTTTCTGCTCAATAATGAGCTTACGGATTTCTCGGCCTTTGCGACCGACAACGGCAGGCCGGTGGCGAATGCGGTCGCGCCCGGCAAAAGGCCTCTGTCGTCCATGTCGCCCACCATCGTTTTCGACAAGGAGGGCGCGCTCTATGCCACGCTCGGCTCGCCCAACGGCACGCGCATCATCGGCTATGTCAGCCAGATGCTGATCGCGCTGATAGACTGGCATATGGGCGTGCAGCAGGCGGTCGACCTTCCCCATGTCGTTGACATGAACGGTCCGCTGGAGCTGGAGGAGGGCACCTCCGTCGTCGCGCTGGAGCCGACCCTGCGGCAGCTCGGTCATGAGGTGGTCATCACGAAGCAGCCAAGCGGCATTCAGGCGATTGTCGTGACGCCGCAGGGATTGCAGGGCGCGGCCGATCCCCGCCGCGAGGGCGTGGTGCTGGACGGCAAGCTTTAGCCAATCTGCCGCTGATGGCGCGCGGCCGCATGAGCAAGGCCCAGCAGGGCCGGGTTGTCACGCCGCACCACGAAAGTGGGGATATTTTCAAGATAAGCCTTGAAGCGCCCCTTCGCCTCGAAGCGGTGGCGGAAATAGGCCGCCTCGAAGAGATCGCCCCAGCCGGGCACGATGCCGCCTGCGACATAGATGCCGCCGCCGGCCCCGATGGTCAGCGCCAGATTGCCCGCGAAGGCCCCGAGCCAGCCGCAGAACAGATGTACCGCCTCGACCGAGATCGGGCAGGTGCCCGCGCGCGCCCGGTTTGCAATGTCGAGCGCGGCCGGGCGGCCTTTCGCCATGGTGTCACCCGAAGCGCCATCTATCGCGCCGATGGCCATGTAGAGGGCTTCGAGGCCGGGACCGGAAAGCACGCGCTCGGCGGAAACATGGCCATATTCCTGCATGAGCTGGTAGATGAGCGAAATCTCGCGCGGGCTGGTGGCGGCCAGATCGACATGCCCGCCTTCGCCCGGCAGAACGATGAAATCGTCATCAACCGGAACAAGTGTGGCGACGCCGAGCCCCGTGCCCGCGCCAAGAACGCCGATGGGCTGGCCCGGGCGCGCCCTGCCCGGTCCGATCTGCACGGTATCGTCAGGGCTTAGCGCCGGAATCGACCAGGCAATGGCGCTGAAATCATTGAGGAGGAGGGGTGACCCGACGCCCGTGGCGTCCGCGATGGTGGAGACGGACACATCCCACGCACAGTTGGTCAGCAGCACATGGGCATCGCCGCCTTCGCCCAGCACCGGCCCTGCGGCGCACATGGCGGCCCCGGCGAGATCGGGGTTGCCCGCCTGCGCGAGATAGGTGCGGATTGCAGTTGGGAGGTCAGGGTGCAGAACCGTCATCCAGGCGGCGGCATGGCGCAGTTCGATCCGACCGTTAGTCCGGCTCGCCAGCGCAAATCGCGTGTTGGTGCCGCCGACGTCGCCGACGAGAACCGTGCCCCTCATTTTCCCCGTCTCCCCCGTTCTTCTTATTATTTTTATCTTATAGTCAGGAAACGGTCTCGCCCGCGAGAGCCTGAAGGAAATCGTCGCGCCAGTGGGCAGCGTCCTCCCGGATCAGCCCCTGCTTCAGGCTGGCATGACGTTCCTTGCGTTCCTCAAGCGGCATGTCGAGCGCGCGCTTGAGCGCGTCGGCCACGCCCTTTATGTCGTAGGGATTGACGATGAGCGCCTCGCGCATCTGCCGGGCCGCGCCTGCGAAGCGCGACAGCACCAGCACGCCGGGTGCTTCATCATCCTGCGCCGCCACATATTCCTTGGCGACGAGGTTCATGCCGTCTCGCAGGGGCGTGACCAGACCGACCTTGCTGGCGCGATAGAGCCCCGCGAGCGAACGCCGCGAGAAGGGCCGGTTCAGATAGCGAAGCGGCGTCCAGTCATATTCGGAAAAGCGGCCGTTGATATGGCCGGTCATGCCTTCGAGCTGGGCCCTTATGTCCTTGTATTCCTCGACTTCCGCGCGCGAGACGGGAGCGATCTGCAACAAGGTCACCTTGCCGCGCAAATCCCCGTAATCCTCCAGCAGCCGCTCGAACGCGAGAAACCGCTCCGGCAGGCCCTTGGTGTAGTCGAGCCTGTCGACGCCGATGATCTGGGCGCGCTCGCCCAGCATCTTGCGCATCTTGAGGTCCTGCCGTTTTGCTTCGCCATCGTCCTTCGCCATCCCGGCGAAAGCCAGGGCATCGATGCCGATGGGAAAGGCGCGCGCCTCGATGGTGCGGCCATAGGCGCGAATCCTGTCGCCGAGCACGCTGCCTTCCGCTTCATGGATCACATAATCGGTGAAACGGTCGCAATCGGACTGGGTCTGGAAGCCGACAACGTCATAGGCGAAGAGGGCGCGGACCAGCGCATCGTGGTTGGGCAGCGTCGCGAGGACCTCGCGCGAGGGAAACGGGATATGCAGAAAAAATCCCATCCGCTGCTGCGCGCCGAGGGAGCGCAATTCATGGGCGAAGGCGAGGAAATGATAATCATGCACCCAGATCAGGTCTTCAGGCCGCAGAAGCGGATTGAGACCCCGGGCGAACTTGTTGTTTACCCGCAGGTAACCATCATAATACTGACGATCGAACGCGGTCAGGTCGATGCGATAGTGGAACAGCGGCCACAGGCAGCGGTTGGCGAAGCCGTTGTAGTAATCGTCGTATTCCTTCTCGGTGAGATCGAGCGTGCAGAGCGTGAGATTGCCCGCGCCCTCAAGCGTCAGCTTGGTGCCTGACGCCTCGTCGATCTTGCCGCTCCAGCCATACCAGATGCCGTCCCGCGACTTGAGCGCGTCGACCAGCGCCACCGCAAGGCCGCCCGCGCGGCCGACATCCTTGACGGGACCGACCCGGTTCGAGACGACGACAAGCCTGCCCGTCATCTGCGGGACTTTCGCTCGAAATATGCCGACATATCCATCAACCACTCAAAAACAGCAGCAGGCGAGGACAGGCGATGATCGGCACTGCTCGTGCCGTCACCGACCTTGATTGCCAGACCCGCATGATTTTTCACGAATTTAAAACCATCTTCGTCCGTTATGTCATCTCCGATAAAGACCGGCACACGGGTGGAAAAAGGTGGAGCCTGCATCAGGCGCTCCATTCCAGTACCCTTGTCGGCCCCTTTCGGTTTCACCTCCACCATCATTTTCCCGAACATCAGTTCAAGATTTTCGTGGCCCTTGACGGCTCTGGCCGCCAGATCGCGCATCTCGGTCTCTCGTTCGGGGGCAAGCCGGTAATGCAGGGTGAAAGCGGCGGATTTGAGTTGCAGGATCAATCGAGGGTCACCGGCGATCAGCGGTTCCAGTTCCGCGATCACATCGGCAAGACCGCGGGAATCGTCCATCACAATGGTTGCGTCGCCCATTTTGCGGCGCAGTTCCGCGCCATGGATGCCGGCACCTGGCAGCATGAGCCTGAGGAACCCGTCCACATCGCAAAGCTCGCGTCCGGTGACGATGGCAAGCGCCCCGTCAAGTTGAGTGGAGAGTTTTTGCAGCAGTCCCGTCAATCCGGCGGGCACCTCCACCAGATCGGGTTTCGGCGCCAGATCGACCAGCGTGCCGTCGAAATCGAGGAACAGCGCCCAGTTCCGGGAAGGGACGGGCAGGCCATCCAGTCCGCTCATGTCTCTTTTATTCCCGATCACCCTGTCACTTCATGTTGATCCGGCAATGCTGGCCGGAAGGAGGTCCCGTTTCAGCCGAAGCGGGAGAGGAAACGCACCAGCGCCCGGGTCCGGGCGCTGAAAAGCGTCGAGGTGTAATAGCTTTCCGCCGCGCGCACGGAGATTTCGCTGCGGTTGGGATAGGGCACCGCCAGCGCCGACATCGCGCCGATCCGCAGCCGCTGCGATACCGCCATGATCCAGGGCGCGATCAGTTCACCTGCGCCGGGCGCGGCGATGGACGCGCCCCGCACGATGCCTCTTTTATCGAGGATTATTTTTATCAGGCCCACCGGGTCGCGTTCTATCTGCGCCCGGTCATTTTCACCCAGCGGCCAGCGCAGCAGGGTGATGCGTCCGAACTGGTCGCGCGCCTCGGCCTCGGTCGCGCCGACATGGGCAAGCTCGGGGTCGGTATAGGTCACATGAGGCAGCAGTTCCATGTCGGCGCGGGCGGAAAGCCGGAACAGTGCGTTGCGCAGCACGACCTGCGCCTGACGGGCCGCCGCATGGCTGTATTGCGGGCCGCTCGCCACATCGCCAATGGCGAAGACGCGACGGTTGCTCGTGCGCAGACGCCGGTCCACGGCGATGCCCTTTTCGTCATGGTGGATGCCCGCCTTGCCGGGATCGAGTTCCCCGATGTTCGGCACCCGGCCTGCTGCGACCAGCACGTGGCTGCCGTCGATCCAGTAATAATGTTCGCCCGTGTCGATGGTGATGCGCATGCTCTCGCCCATCTGCAACACCTCGGCGACATTGACCCCCTCGATGACCTCGACCCCTTCGCGGTGAAGGCGGGTTCTCACGATGTCGACCAGTTCGGGGTCGTCGCCGGGCAGCAACCGGCCCGCCTCGATCAGCGTTACCCTTGCCCCGAGCCGGACATGGGCCTGCGCCATCTCGATTCCCGTGGGCCCGCCGCCGATGATCATCAGGTGGCCGGGGCAGCTCTCCAGCCCGAACAAGGTCTCGTCGGTCAGATAGGGCACGGATGACAGACCGGGGATAACCGGGATCGACGGTCTTGAGCCGGTCGCCAGCACGAAGCGCCGCGCCCGCACGCTGACATTGCCCGTGGTCAATGTCCGGGTGTCCTCGAAATGCCCGTCCTCATCGATGACGGTCACGCCGAGCGCGCGCAGCCGGGCCGCGCTATTGTTGACGGCGAGGTTGGCCTTTACGTCCTCGATATGCTGCCTGAGCCTTGCATAATCGATCCCGGCGGGGGCCGCCAGAATGCCGAAAGCGCCGGCTTCCGCGACCAGATGGGCGCGCCGGGCCGCCGCGATCAGTGCCCGGGAGGGGATGCAGCCGTGATTGATCGGGTCGCGGCCGCGCACGAGGACGGTGGAGGCGCCCAGCTGGGCCGCGCCGATCGCCACGGCAAGCCCGCCCGTGCCGCCGCCGACCACGCATATGTCGGGCCTCAGAACCTCACTCATCGCCGGGCTGTCCGTTCCTCATTGCAAAGCTGCGATCGAAGAAACCATAAGCTACTGGTTCTGCAATAAAAAATCCCGTCTGTCGCTTCATTGCGGATAAATATGGGCCTTGTCCCGTCTCCGGGCGTGCGGGATGGCATTCACATTGACTTCACCGGCCTTTGTCGCCTATACCAACCGCCAATCCGCCGCCGGGTTTGACCGCCTGCGGCCCTTTTCGTTTGCCAAGCCCTCCAGAGGCAGAAGAACGGCCCTTAAGATGTTGATTCAAAGGGGTTGTATCGCCTGTTGGGGCTTCATCTCCCTCGGCCGCAAGGCTCGGGAGACCAGATTTGCCGGAGAAGACACGTGAAACGGACTTATCAACCCAGCGCTCTCGTCCGCAAGCGCCGCCATGGTTTCCGCGCCCGCAAGGCAACTGTCGGCGGCCGCAAGGTGCTGGCCGCGCGCCGTTCATGCGGCCGCAAGCGTCTCTCCGCCTGAAGCATGCGACAGGCGTGGCAACTGCGGTTGCCTGCTTTTCGTCTGGCTTCGGTGTCTTCCTGCGGCGCCCTCATATTCTGCCGTCTGCATCCCTGATGGGATCGGGCGGCGCAGCGGGACGGCACGTGCGCGTGCCGGACGGATCGGCCGGATGGATCGACTGAAGCATCGCCGCGAGTTTCTAGCCGCTGCCCGTGGTCAAAAATGGGCAACGGACGGACTCGTTCTCCAGTCCCGCGCCCGTGCCGATGAAAACGATCCCCGGTTCGGCCTCACGGTCACCCGCAAGGTCGGCAATGCGGTGGTCCGCAACCGGGCGCGCCGCCGTTTGCGCGCGGTGGCCCAGTCGCTGCTGCCCGAGCTTGGGCGCAAGGGTTTCGATTATGTGCTGATCGGGCGCGCGGGCACGCTGTATCGTCCCTGGGACGCGCTCCTTGCCGACTTCACATCCGCCATCGAACATATTCACAAGCCAAGAAGCGCACGGCCCCCCTCCGGGACTCCCGGCTCTTCAACCGCCCCGAGACAACAGGAACGCCCCGTCCATGGCCGAGAACCGTAACTTCATCATCGCCGCCATCCTGTCGGTCCTGGTGCTGCTGGGCTGGCAGTATTTCTTCGTCGAACCCAGGATGAAGGCGGAAAAGGCGGCCCAGCAGGCCCAGAGCGAGCTTGCCGCCAGGAACAACCCTTCGGCCGAAAGCAGCGATCCCTCGCGCCTGCCCGGCGTGCAGGCGCCCGGCGCGGCGACGGACGGGTCCGGCACCACGGTCGCCTCGGCGCTTGCCGCGACGCCCCGGATTGCGATCGAAACCCCTGACCTGCGCGGGTCGTTTTCGCTTGCGGGCGCACGGTTCGACGATCTCTATCTGACGAAGTACCGTGAAACCGTGGACCCCACGAGCCCGCAGATCGAACTGCTGGCCCCGGCCCGCACGCCCCACGCCTATTTTTCGGAATTCGGCTTTATCCCCGCGCCGGGCGCCTCGACAAAGCTTCCCACCGACAAGACCGTGTGGAGCGTCGTCAGTGGCGCGAAGCTGACCCCCTCGACCCCGCTCGAACTGCTCTGGGACAATGGCGCGGGGCTGATTTTCCACCGTACGGTCACGGTTGACGATCATTACATGTTCACGGTCAAGGACCGTATCGAGAACAAGGGCGGGACCGCCGTCGACCTCTATCCCTACGGCCTGATCTCCAAGACCGGCAAGCCCGCCGACAAGCCTTATTACATCCTGCATGAGGGCCTGATCGGGGCCTTCGACAGCGATGGCCTTCAGGAGGTGAAATACGCCAAGGTCGCCGACAGCAGCGATCAGGTGCACACCGCCACCAATGGCTGGATCGGCATCACCGACAAATACTGGGCCGCCGTGCTCGCGCCGGAACCCGGCCGCAAGTTCACCGCGCGCTTCAGCGAGGATCCCGACCTCGCCAAGGAAATCTACCAGACCGACTTCCGCTATGAAGCGCTGAACGTGCCCGCCAATGGCGAGGCCACGATTTCCAACCGCTTCTTCGCCGGGGCCAAGGTGGTCTCGATCGTCAAGAATTACGAGGCGAGCGGCATCTACAAGTTCGACCTGCTGATCGACTGGGGCTGGTTCTACTTCATCACCAAGCCGATGTTCTTCTTCCTTGATTTCATGGCGCGCCATGTCGGCAATTTCGGC
This sequence comes from Parvibaculaceae bacterium, assembly GCA_028283765.1. Classification (GTDB taxonomy): domain Bacteria; phylum Pseudomonadota; class Alphaproteobacteria; order Parvibaculales; family Parvibaculaceae; genus JAATFR01. Next base: position 263,965 of record JAPWJY010000008.1, read on the forward strand.
ATCGCCATCCTGATCGTGACGATCGTCGTCAAGGCCGCCTTCTTCCCGCTTGCCAACAAGTCATACAAGGCGATGAGCAAGATGAAGAAGCTCCAGCCCGAGATGGTGAAGCTGCGCGAACGCTATGGCGACGACAAGCAGAAGCAGCAGCAGGAGCTGATGGCGCTCTACAAGAAGGAAAAGGTGAACCCGCTCGCGGGCTGCCTGCCGATGGTCGTGCAGATCCCGGTCTTCTTCTCGCTCTACAAGGTGCTGTTCGTCACCATCGAGATGCGTCACGCACCCTTCTATGGCTGGATTCACGACCTTTCGGCGCCCGATCCGACGACGCTGTTCAACCTGTTCGGACTCATCCCCTGGTCGCCGCCGCACTTCCTGATGATCGGCATCTGGCCGCTCATCATGGGCGTTACCATGTTCGTGCAGCAGAAGATGAACCCGGCCCCGGCGGACCCGATCCAGCAGCAGATCTTCACCTGGATGCCGATCTTCTTCACCTTCCTGCTGGCGAGCTTCCCGGCGGGTCTGGTCATCTACTGGGCCTGGAACAACACGCTTTCAGTGATCCAGCAGGGCATCATCATGAAGAAGGAGGGCGTGCCGATCGAGATCTTCGACAATGTCGGCATCAAGAAGCTCTTCAGACGCGGCAAGAGCTGACGCCGCCGCCATGGAGCACATCACCCAGGACACGCCCGACGAGGCCGCAGGCCACTGGCTCTTCGCCCAGGATTGCGTCTTTCTGCGGGGTGTCGTCTCCATGAGCGGGCTGCCGCCGACGGATACCGCCGAAATCGCCTTCGCGGGCCGCTCCAATGTGGGGAAATCGAGCCTCGTCAATGCGCTGACCAACCGCAAGACGCTGGCGCGCACCTCCAATACGCCGGGACGGACCAAGGAGATCAATTTCTTCGCGCTGGGCCCGGCGGGCCGCACGGCCCTCAATCTGGTCGACCTGCCGGGTTACGGCTATGCCCGGGAAAGCGCCTCGAAGGTCGAGCAATGGACCGATCTGGTCATGGATTATCTGCGCGGACGGCCCAATCTGCGCCGGATCGTGCTGCTGATCGATTCCCGCCATGGCATCAAGGAAAACGACCGCGAGGTCATGAAGATGCTGGACAAGGCCGCCGTCTCCTACCTGATCGTGCTGACCAAGGTGGACAAGCTCAAGCCGTCCGAACTCGAAAAATGCCTTGAAAAGACCCGCGCCGACATGCGCAAGCATGTGGCAGCCCACCCCGACCTGATCGCCACCTCGGCTGAAAAGGGCGATGGAATCGCCGCGCTCCGCGCCCATATCGCCGAACTGGCGGACCTTCCGGCGGTCGGCTATAAAGCGCGCGACTGACAACTCTTGTACTCCACCGGGAGGAATGCGCCCCATGCCCGACCAGACCATCCCCGTGCTCAGCGCGGACGATATGCCTGACTGGGTGGAGCGCGCCCGCACCCTGTCGGAGGCGCTGCCCTTCATGCAGCGCTACGACAAGCGCACCGTGGTGGTGAAATATGGCGGTCACGCCATGGGCGACGAGGCGCTGGGCATCGAATTCGCCCGCGACATCGTGCTGCTCAAGCAATCCGGCATCAATCCCATCGTTGTCCATGGCGGCGGCCCCCAGATCGGCGCCATGCTGAAGCGTCTCGGCATCAAGAGCGAGTTTGCGGCGGGCCTTCGCATCACCGACAAGGCCACCGTCGAGATCGTCGAAATGGTGCTGGCCGGCTCGATCAACAAGCAGATCGTGTCCCAGCTCAACCGGGCCGGGGGCCGCGCCATCGGCCTTTCCGGCAAGGACGGCAACCTCATCATCGCCCGCAAGGTCGAGCAGCGGCTGCACGACCCGGATTCGAATATCGAGAAGCTGGTCGACCTCGGCTTCGTCGGCGAGCCGGTCCAGATCAATACCGAGGTGCTCGACGTCATCCAGAAGTCGGACATCATTCCCGTCATCGCGCCCATCGGCATCTCGCCGGAGGGCGACACCTACAACATCAATGCGGATACGGCGGCGGGCGCCATCGCGGCGGCCATGAAGGCCAAGCGCCTGCTTCTGCTCACCGACGTCAGCGGCGTGCTCGACAAGCAGGGCAAACTGATGGAGGAACTGAGCGTGGACGAGGCCCGGCGACTGATGACGGACGGGACCATCACCGGCGGCATGATCCCCAAGCTCGAAACCTGCATCGATGCGGTTGAAAGCGGCGTCGAGGCCGTCGTCGTGCTCGACGGGCGGGTGCCCCATGCCGTGCTGGTGGAACTCTTCACCGAACATGGCGCGGGCACGCTGATCCAGAAGTGAAGGCCCTCATGAACGATCATGCCCCTCTGACCGGCAGCGCCTTCGCTCATGTCGATCAGTGGGTGTTCGACCTCGACAACACGCTCTACCCCTCCCATTGCGACCTGTTTGCGCAGGTGGATGAGCGCATGTGCGCCTTTATCGGGGATTACCTCAAGGTCGATCCCGTCCGGGCGAAAGAGATTCAGAAGGGCTTTTACATCGAGCACGGCACCACGCTGGCGGGGCTGATGAAGGTCCACGGCATGGATCCGGCGGATTTCCTTGCCTTCGTCCATGACATCGATGTTTCTCCCGTGGAGCCCAATCCGGCGCTCGGCGCGCTGATCGACCGGCTGCCGGGGCGCAAGCTCATCTTCACCAACGGCTCGGTGGCCCATGCCGAGAATGTGCTGGCGCGGCTCGGCATCGCCCATGTCTTCGATGACATCTACGACATCGTGGCAACGGACTATGCCCCCAAGCCCCGGCAGGAGGCCTATGAGCGCATGATCGCGCGGAGCGGCCTTGCGCCGGAATCTGCCGCCATGTTCGAGGACATCGCCCGCAATCTGGAGGTGCCGCACGCGCTCGGCATGGCGACGGTCTGGGTCCGTCCCGGCATCATGGGGCCTGAGCGTCACCACAGCCTTTCGCATGAGGGGGCGGACGGCCCCCATGTGCATCACGTCACCGGCGACCTCGCCGCTTTCCTCACGGGCCTGCTTAAAACTGCCTGATCGCGCCTGCGCGCCACGGCGTCGGTTGACACCCCCCCTTGCACCGCTATCTTTCCGGCCACGTGCAGAAGACCATTCAGGTCGCCTCAGGAGATTTGCCATGAGCAATCAGAAGCTTCGGTCCATCATTGAGCAGGCCTTTGAAGACCGCGACAAGATAGACCCCAGCACCAGGGGCGACATCCGCGAAGCGGTCGAGAACGTGCTGCTGGCGCTCGACAAGGGCGATCTGCGCGTTGCCGAAAAGTCGGACGGGGAATGGTTCGTCCACCAGTGGCTGAAGAAGGCCGTGCTGCTCTCGTTCCGGCTGAACGACATGGGCCTGATCGATGGCGGCCCCGGCAAGGAAACCGCCTGGTGGGACAAGGTGCCCTCCAAGTTCGACGGCTGGGGCAAGAAGGATTTCAGGAAAGCCGGTTTCCGCGCCGTTCCCGGCTGCATCGTGCGCCGCTCCGCCTATATCGCGCCGGGGGTGGTGCTGATGCCTTCCTTCGTCAACCTCGGCGCCTATGTCGACAAGAACGCCATGATCGATACATGGGCAACGGTCGGCTCCTGCGCCCAGATCGGCAAGAACGTGCATATTTCGGGGGGCGCGGGCATCGGCGGCGTGCTGGAGCCGCTTCAGGCCAACCCGGTCATCATCGAGGACAACTGCTTTATCGGCGCGCGCTCGGAAGTGGCCGAGGGCGTCATCGTCGGCGAGGGCGCGGTGCTCTCCATGGGCGTGTTTCTTGGAGCTTCGACAAAGATCATCGACCGGGCGAGCGGCGAAGTGCATGTCGGCAAGGTGCCGCCTTATTCGGTCGTGGTGCCGGGCTCGCTGCCGGGCCGTGCCAATCCAGACGGTTCGCCCTCGCCGAGCCTTTATTGCGCCGTCATCGTCAAGACCGTGGATGCCCAGACCCGCTCCAAGACCTCGATCAACGAACTGCTGCGGGACTGAATGAGCGCCCGTGGTGACATAGACGCGCTTGAGCTTGCCCGGGCGCTGATCCGCTGTCCGAGCGTGACGCCGGACGATGCGGGCGCTCTCGGCGCGCTTGAGGCCGTGCTGACGCCGCTCGGCTTCGTTTGCGAGCGCATGGTGTTCGCGGACAAGGACACGCCGACCATCGAGAATCTTTATGCCCGGTTCGGCAAGGGCGCGCCGCACTTCTGCTTTGCGGGGCACACGGATGTGGTGCCCGTGGGCGACAAGGCGGGATGGAGCGTCGATCCGTTCGGCGCAGAAATAAAGGATGGCACGCTTTATGGGCGCGGCGCGGCGGACATGAAGGGGTCCATCGCCGCCTTCGCCGCCGCCGCCTCGCGTATTCTTGTCAAAGGTCCGGTCAAGGGCTCGATCAGCCTGCTGATCACCGGCGATGAGGAAGGCCCTTCCATCAATGGCACCCGCAAGATGCTGGAAGCGCTGCACGCGCGCGGCGAGGTGATCGACCATTGCCTCGTCGGCGAGCCGACCTGCGTGACCCGGCTCGGCGACATGATGAAGATCGGCCGGCGCGGCAGCATCAACGGCTGGCTCACGGTGCAGGGCGTGCAGGGCCATGTCGCCTATCCGCATCTGGCCGTGAACCCTGTCCCCATCCTGCTGGAGATGCTGCGCACGATCACGCAAGCGCCGCTGGACGGGGGCAATGATTTCTTTCAGGCGAGCAATCTTGAAATAACGTCGGTCGACGTCGGCAACCGGACCACGAATCTTATCCCCGGTTCCGCCACGGCCATGCTCAATATCCGCTTCAACAATGGCCACACCGGCGCTTCGCTGGATCGATGGCTCCGGACGCAGTTCGATGCCGTTGCCGCCCGGACGGGTGGTTCTTACGCATTGAAGACCACCACCAGCGGCGAGGCCTTCGTGACGGAGCCCGGCCCCTTCAGCGCGCTGGTGAGCGGAGCCATCGAAAAGGTCACGGGCATGGCCCCGGAGCTTTCAACCACCGGCGGCACGTCTGACGCCCGCTTCATCCGCAATTACTGCCCGGTGATCGAGTTCGGCCCGCCGAACCAGACCATGCACAAGGTGGACGAGCAGGTGAAGGTCGACGATCTCACCGCCCTCGCCGATATTTACGAAGCCGTCCTCGACGCCTATTTCGCCGGTTGAGTCATGCGGGGTTTTCCGGGACAGGCTGTGGGTGCAGATTTTTGATGGTATTGGCGGAGAGGGGGGGATTCGAACCCCCGATGGAGTTGCCCCCATGCCGCATTTCGAGTGCGGTGCATTCAACCGCTCTGCCACCTCTCCGCGAGGCGCGGAATGTAGACGCAGGGGGTGAGGGATAGCAAGCCCTCCTTTCATCTTCAAAAGGCGGAAACCGGCGGTTTTTTGGGTGTTCAGGCCCGGTAAAATGTGGCAACAGGCTCCGGATGGTGAAACCGGCTGTCCCGGTTTCTCTCCGTCCGGGCTCAGGGAGCCGCTTTGACGGGGCGTCCAGCGCGCTTAAACGTCGAGCCGGAGGCGGATCGCTGCTACACTCGCGCGGCCGACCATGGGAGGGCAGGGTAATATGAAGCTCGATATGCGCAGCGATGCCATGACAGGGAACCGTTCATGAGCGGGGCCGGGAAGGCGCGCGAACCCGAGGTGACCGGGAGCGAAGCCGGGAGCTTCGAGGCTGCATCCGAGGAGCGTCCGCCGGTGTCGCCGCAGGTGGTGGCGGCCTGGGGCGTTCATGCCTTCACCGCGTCCGGCGTGATCGCGGGCCTGCTCGCCATTGCCGCCCTCATCGCGGGGGATTTCCGCATGGTGCTGCTCTGGCTCGGGGCGGCGCTGCTGATCGACGGTTTCGACGGCCCGATGGCCCGCAAGGCCAAGGTCACCCATTACGCGCCCCAGTTCGACGGCGCGATTCTCGATCATGTCATCGATTATCTGACCTATTCGGTGATCCCCGCACTCATGGTCTACCGCTTCGGGCTGGTGCCCCTTGGATGGGCCATCCCGGCTGCCGCCTACATCATGACCACGTCGCTCTATTGCTTCGGCAACAGGGACATGAAGACGAAGGACAATTATTTCTCAGGTTTTCCGGCCACGTGGAACATCGTGGTGCTGTTCTTCTTCATCTTCTGGAGCCCGGCCTGGCTCAACCTGCTGGTGATCATCGCGCTCGGCATCCTCACCTTCGTGCCGATCAAGTTCATCCACCCGTTCCGGGTCAAGGAGTACCGGCCGCTCACCATCGCCATGACCGGCATCTGGGGCGGCCTCACCTTTGCCCTGGTGGTGACGAGCGAGCCCGGCGTGCCGCCCGGCACCAACGCTTCGGCGGTCTACTGGGCCTGGGTGGTGATCTGTCTCTATTTCACCTGGATCTGCGTGCGCCGCTCCATCCGCGATTTCAGGGATCGCTGAGAGGGCTTAAACAACCAGCGTCTCGTGGGCGGCCCGCTCATAGGGCCGGATTTCCGCAAAGCGCCGGTCCCTGATCTTGTTCACCCAGTCCGGGTCGGAAAGAAGCGCCCGGCCGACGCCGGCCAGCGCGAAATCGCTCCTTTTCAGGCCTTCTACCAAGTCCGTGAGGCGGGCATAGGAGGGCTTCACTCCCGCCCCTTCGTCCTGAACGGTGAAGGCGCGTTCGACGCCGATGCTGCCGACGGTCATGACCGGCTTGCCGGTGATTTTCGCCGTCCAGGCTGCAAGCGTCAGCGGCGAACCCTCGAAGGCCGGTTCCCAGAATCGGCGGGTCGAGGCGTCGAAATAATCGACGCCCGCCTCGGCAATCGGCATGAGGATGCGCTTCAGCTCATCCGGCGTGGCGGCGATGCGGGCAGCATAGTCGCTCTGCTTCCATTGCGAGAAGCGAAGGACAAGCGGGAAATCGCGGCTGATCGCCCGGCGGACGGCGCTGACCACCTCGACCGCGAAGCGGGTGCGATTCTCGATTGAGCCGCCATAGCGGTCGCTGCGACGGTTGGTCTTTTCCCACAGGAAATTGTCGATCAGATATTCATGCGCGCCGTGAAGCTCAACTCCGTCAAAACCGAGGCGCTCGGCGGCTTCCGCTGCTTCGGCATAGGCGCTGACGGCATCGTCTATGTCCTGCTGCGTCATCTGGCGGACGACGGTTTCGCCATTCTCCTCGATCGCCATGGCGGAATAGCCCGGCACCGAGGGGTCCGGCTCGACGCCGGGCCGCCGCATCAGTCCGTAATGCCAGATCTGGGGGATGATCATGCCGCCTTCCTCATGGACGGCATCGACGATGCGCTTCCAGGCCTCAAGCGGGCGGGCGCCATGGAAGGCCGGGATGCGCGGCTCCCCGTTCGCGGCGGGGTGGTTGATGTAGGTGCCTTCGGTGATGATGAGGCCGGCGCCGCCCCGGGCGCGGGCCCTGTAATAGGCGCAGACATCCGCCGTGGGCACGCCCTGTGGCGAGAACATGCGCGTCATCGGGGCCATGACGAAGCGGTTGCGCAGCGTGCCCCGGCCAAATTCATGGGTTTCGAACAGGGCGTCGAGGGCAGGGATTTCCATACTCACGGGGCGATACTCCGGAACTGCCCGGATGGCGGCCAAACTGTCCGCGCCAGCCGGTTTACACGCGCTCCGGCGGGCAGGCGTGGCTGCCTTCCGGGAACAGGGTCAAAGTCTATGGTGGTCTGCCATGGACGCAATAATAAATTGTTCGATTGATTAATTAATGTGAGCGGAGTCCCGGGGCTAAGGGTTTCGCGAAAAAGGCCTTCTGGCGCACCATGTGCCGGGCATGTCAAAGGGCGGTCTGAAGGCATGAATGCGCCTTGGCTACACCCGATTATGAATCCGCAGACAGGGCCTTGCGCGCCTTGACAGCGAAGGGGCCGACTGTATAGTGCGCGCTCCTTTGAGAATTTACTCGATGCGCAGGCCCCGGACGCGCGCAAGTGCTGGCCAGGGTCTTTTGCTATGAAATGGACGTCGCGATGTTCGCAGTCATCCGCACCGGCGGAAAACAATATACGGTCGCCAAAGACGACCTCCTGACCGTCGAGAAGATCGAGGCGGAAGCAGGTTCGACCGTGGAACTCGGCGAAGTGCTCATGTTTGGCGAAGGCGCCAACGTGACGGTGGGGGCTCCCCTCGTCGCCGGTGCGCTGGTTCGCGCCGAAGTCGTCGAGCAGAGCCGCGCCAACAAGATCATCGTCTTCAAGAAGCGTCGCCGGCAGAACTATCGCCGCACCCATGGCCACCGCCAGGAGCAGACGGTTCTCAAGATCGTCGAAATCGCGACGGCCTGAACGGCGTCAGACAGGAGTTAACTGAATGGCTCATAAAAAGGCAGGCGGCTCATCCCGCAACGGTCGCGACTCGGCCGGCCGGCGTCTCGGCGTCAAGAAGTTCGGTGGCGAAAGCGTCATCTCGGGCAACATTCTCGTGCGCCAGCGCGGCACCAAGTTCCACCCCGGCGCCAATGTCGGCATGGGCAAGGACCACACGATTTTCTCGGTGATCGAAGGCACGGTCTCGTTCAAGACGAAGACCGGCGGCCGCACCTACATTTCGGTCCTCCCGTCGGAAGCGCCGTCGCTCAAGGCGGCTGACTAAGGTTCCGCAGGCGCCATCCTGCGGGGTGGCGGCCATCACATTCGAGAGGGAGATGGATCGCCATCTCCCTCTTTTGTTTTATCTGCCCTCCCGGGAACAGAAGCCTCCTCATGGAGTTCCTGAGAACCGAACGGCTGCTGCTGAGGCCCTTCCGCGCTTGCGATGCCGGGGACGTGGCCCGGCATATTGGCGAGTGGGATGTGGCGCGGATGCTCTCGCGGGTGCCTTATCCCTACCCGCTGGCCGAGGCGAAGCGCTGGATCGCGAGCCACCCTCAGGCCCCGGTGCGCGACGTGGATTTTCCCTTCGCCATCGAGGCGGATGGCGCGCTGGCCGGTTGTGCCGGCTACCACCCGGGCGGCGAGGGCATGGTTGAAATCGGCTACTGGCTGGCGAGACCGGCCTGGGGCAAGGGGTTCGCCACCGAGGCGGGCCGGGCGCTGGTCGGCTTCCTGTTCGACCGATTCGGGCTTGAGGCGCTGGCCGCCAACCATTTTGAGGATAATCCAGCCTCGGGACGGGTGCTGACGAAGCTTGGATTTCGCTATACTGGTGTGAATATGAGTCCCTGCCGGGCAAGAGGATATGAAGTTCCCTGCCTGACGATGCGGCTCCAACGAAAGGATGCCGGAGCGCTTTTCCGGCCTGTCTGAACGATGAAATTTCTGGATGAAGCCAAGGTCTATGTCCGGTCGGGCAATGGCGGCGCGGGCAGCTCGAGCTTCCGGCGTGAGAAATTCATTGAATATGGCGGTCCCAACGGCGGCGACGGCGGGCGCGGCGGCGACGTTGTGATCGAATGCGTGGACGGGCTCAACACCCTCATCGATTATCGCTTCCAGCAGCATTTCCGCGCCAGCACCGGCGGCCACGGCATGGGCAAGGACCGGCATGGCTCCAACGGCGATGACGTCGTCCTCAAGGTGCCTGCCGGTACGCAGGTGTTCGACGAGGATAACGAGACGCTGCTGGCCGACTTCACCCGGGTCGGCGAGCGGGTCGTGCTGCTCAAGGGCGGCAATGGCGGCTGGGGCAACGCCCGGTTCAAGACCTCGACCAATCAGGCCCCGCGCCGGGCCAATCCCGGCCTTGAGGGCCAGGAAATGACGATCTGGCTGCGCCTCAAGCTGATCGCGGATGCTGGTCTCGTGGGCCTTCCCAATGCGGGCAAATCAACCTTTCTGGCGGCTGTTTCGGCGGCCCGGCCCAAGATCGCCGACTATCCGTTCACCACGCTGGTGCCCAATCTGGGGGTCGTGCGCATCGATACCCGCACCTTCGTGCTGGCGGATATTCCGGGCCTGATCGAGGGCGCCCATGAAGGCCATGGCCTCGGCGCGCGCTTTCTGGGGCATGTCGAGCGCTGCGGTGCGCTCATCCATCTCATCGACGGCACGCAGGCGGATGTCGCCGAGGCCTACAATGTGGTGCGCGGCGAAATCGAGGCCTATGCCGAGGAACTGGCCGACAAGCCGGAACTGGTGGTTCTGAACAAGATCGACGCGCTGGACGAGGATGAGCGCGAGGAGAAGCGCAAGGCTCTTGCCAAAACCAGCCGCGCGAAGGTTCATCTCATTTCCGGCGTCACCGGCGAGGGGCTGGAAGGCCTGCTGCGCAACGTGATGGATATTGTCGCAGCGCACCGGGCCGAGGAAAAGGCCGAGGCCGAGCAGGGACTGCTGAGCGAGGAAGAAAAGAAATGGAAGCCATGACACCGGTTTCCGGCATCGAACGCCTGACCGGCGCGAGGCTCGTGGTCCTCAAGATCGGGTCAGCGTTGCTGACCGAAAAGGCCACCGGCAAGCTCAACCGCGCGTGGCTCCAGGCGCTGGTGGAGGATGTCGCCGCCCTGCGCGCGCGCGGGCAGGAGGTGGTGATCGTATCCTCCGGCGCGATTGCGCTTGGCCGCCATACGCTGAAGCTGCCCCGTGGTCCGCTGAAGCTGGAGGAAAGCCAGGCGGCGGCCTCTGTCGGCCAGATCAGCCTTGCCCATGCCTTTCAGGCGGAACTGGCGACCCATGGCCTGACCTGCGCGCAGGTTCTGCTGACCTTCGGCGATACGGAGGAGCGCCGCCGCTATCTCAACGCGCGCTCGACGCTGGCCACGCTTTTGAAGCTCGGCGCGGTGCCCGTCATCAATGAAAACGACGCGGTGGCCACGGCTGAAATCAAATATGGCGACAATGACCGGCTGGCGGCCCGTGTCGCCAGCATGATCTCGGCGGATTGCCTCGTGCTCTTTTCCGATGTGGACGGCCTCTATACCGCGCCGCCTTCCGAGCCGGGGGCGGTCCATATCGCGGAAATCTCGCAGATCACCCCCGACATCGAGGCGATGGCCGGGGATGCCGCCAGCGAGCTTTCCCGTGGCGGCATGAAGACCAAGGTCGCCGCCGCCCGGATCGCGGTCGAAAGCGGCTGTCATATGGCGATCGCCAATGGCCGGGCGCTCCATCCCTTGCGCGCGCTTGAGCAGGGTGCGCGCTGCTCATGGTTCCTTGCCCACGAAGAGCCCCATCATGCGCGCAAGCGCTGGATTTTCGGCACCCTGAAGACTTTCGGCACCCTGACCATCGATGCGGGCGCGGTGCGGGCCCTTTCCAGCGGCAAGAGCCTCCTTCCCGCCGGCATCGTCCGGGTCGAGGGCGAGTTCGAGCGCGGCGATGCGGTGCTGGTCTGCAACGCCCAGGGGCTTGAGGTGGCGCGGGGGCTTTCGGCCTATTCCTCGGAGGATGCCGATCTGATCAAGGGCCACAACAGTCGTGAAATCGAGGCCATTCTGGGCTATCGCGGCCGTTCGGAAATGATCCATCGTGACGATCTGGTGTTGAAGCGCGCACCGGTCGCCGAAGAAAGGGCAAGCGCATGACCGAATTGAAGCCTGTCGTCGATGTTCCCGCCCTGATGGCGCGGCTGGGCCGTGAAGCCCGTGCCGCCGCCGCCGTGCTGGCGCTTGCCCCGGCCAAGCAGAAGGATGCGGCTCTGCTGGCCGCCGCCATGCTGATCCGCGCCAATGTGGACGATCTGCTGGAAGCCAATATGAAAGACATGACGCTCGCCCGCGCCAAGGGGCTGACGCCTGCCCTGCTCGACCGGCTGGAGCTGGATGAGCGGCGCATCGAGGCGATGGCGAAGGGGCTGGAGGAGATCGCCGCGCTGCCTGATCCCGTCGGCACGGTGATTGCCGAATGGGACCGGCCCAACGGCCTTCATTTCGAGCGCGTGCGCGTGCCGCTCGGCGTCATCGGCATCATCTTTGAAAGCCGCCCCAGCGTGACGGCGGATGCGGGCGCGCTCTGCCTCAAATCCGGCAATGTCGCGATCCTGCGCGGCGGCAGCGAGGGCGCGAACACCATCCGGGTGATCCATGGCTGCCTTGCCGAGGCGCTCTCCGCCGCGGGCCTGCCCGACGCCGCCATCGCGCTGGTGCCGACCACGGACCGGGCGGCGGTGGGCGAGATGCTGCGCGGACTCGACGGCAATCTCGACGTGATCGTGCCGCGCGGCGGCAAGAGCCTCGTCGCCCGGGTGCAGGAGGAGGCCCGCGTGCCGGTCTTCGCCCATCTGGAGGGGCTCTGCCACGTCTATGTCGACCGCGACGCGGACCTTGCCATGGCGAAGTCCATCGTGCTCAACGCCAAGATGCGGCGCACCGGCGTCTGCGGTTCGGCGGAAACGCTGCTGGTCGACCGGGCCTGCGCGGCCACGCATCTGGCTCCCCTCGTCGCCATGCTGATCGAGGCGGGCTGCGAGGTCCGGGGCGATGCGGAAACCCAAAAGGTTGACCCGCGCGTAAAGCCTGCAAGCGAGGAAGACTGGGCCACGGAATATCTGGACGCCATCATCGCCGTAAGGGTGGTCGATGGCGTGAAGGAGGCCATGGCGCATATCGCGCGCTACGGCTCGCACCATACCGAAGCCATCGTCACGGGGAATCTCGAGACGGCGGCGCGCTTCCTCAACGAGGTGGATAGCGCCATCGTGCTGCACAACGCCTCGACCCAGTTCGCCGATGGCGGCGAATTCGGCATGGGCGGCGAGATCGGCATCGCGACCGGCAAGTTCCATGCCCGTGGCCCGGTGGGCGTGGAGCAACTGACCAGTTTCAAATATATCGTCAGGGGCAACGGCCAGATCAGGCCGGTATGACCGATAGGCCTTTCTTGATGAGAAGATTGCCGGCCGTTCCCGCCGGCCGCCGTATCGGCCTTCTGGGCGGGTCCTTCAACCCGGCCCATGAGGGCCATGTGCATCTGAGCGAGATGGCGCGCCGGGCGCTGCGGCTGGACGAGATCTGGTGGCTGGTCTCGCCCCAGAATCCGCTGAAGCCGGTTCAGGGCATGAGGCCGCTGAACGAGCGGCTGGCCGGGGCGAGAGCCATGGCGAAAGGTCACCCGATCAGGGTGAGCGATCTGGAGCGGGTGCTGGGAACCCGCTACACCGTAGACACCATAGAGGCGCTACAGGCCCGCTACAGGGGCGTGCGCTTCGTCTGGCTGATGGGGGCCGACAATATGGCGGGCCTGCCGCGCTGGTCGCGCTGGCGCGGAATCGTGGCCCGCATACCGGTCGCAGTCTATCCCCGACCCGGCCATACGCTGAAGGCGCGGCTGGCGCTGGCGGCCTCGGTCTGGCGGGGCCATTGCCTCGACCCGGAGGACGCAGCCTTGCTGGCGGCGATGCCGCCTCCGGCGCTGGTTTTTCTGGCCGGACGCGAGCATCCGGCTTCCGCCACGGCCATAAGGGCCCGGACGGGCCGGTAGCGAGGCCTGTCACAGAGCTGAAAACGAACCATAACAAGATGGTGTGCGCATTGCACATCGCCGGTCCAGACCCTATTTTAAGAGAGTGCCACTGAGCATTTCTGGGCCGCACAGGTATAGAAGGAGCTTTTCCTGAGCACTTACTCACCGGACCTCACGGTCCCGCCCACGTTTGAAACCGCCCCGCTCGAAGAGCGCGGCGTCATCCGGCTGGAACTTCGGGCCGCTGCCGCCCGCAAGCGCCGCGAACGCGAAGAAGCCGGCCTGCCCCCCGTCGACCTCAATCCCGAAGCCATGCTCAAGCTGATCGAGGAGACGCTTGAGGACAACAAGGCCGAGGACGTCGTGGCGATCAGCCTCGCAGGCAAATCCGCCATCGCCGACTATATGGTCATCGCCACCGGGCGCTCGCAGCGCCATGTGGCGGCGGTTGCGGAAAACCTGATGCGCCGCCTCAAGGAAGAAGGCTATGGCAACGCCGTGGTCGAGGGTCTTCCCACCGCTGACTGGGTGCTGCTCGATAGCGGGGATATCATCGTCCATGTTTTCCGTCCGGAAGTGCGCGAGTTCTACCGGCTGGAAAAAATGTGGCTCGCGGATTTCCCGGCCGAGGCCGACGCCTGAGGCCTGCCGGTTTCTGAAGAAAGCGGCGAATGCGTCTGCATGTCCTTGCCATCGGACGGCTCAGGGCCGGTCCGGAGAAAGATCTCTGCGCGGACTATATGGCCCGGCTCGACGCGCTTGGCCGGGGCCTTGGCATCACCGCCTCGCCGGTTCAGGAATTCGAGGAAAAGAAAAAGCTTGAGGGCGCGGCGCTCAAGGCGCGGGAAGGCGAGCTGTTGCTCGCGGGCCTGCCGAAGGGCGCCACCCTTGTCGCGCTCGATGAACGCGGCACGCAGGAGGGCAGCGAGGCTTTCGCCGCGCGCATGGTCCACTGGCGGGACGGCGGCGTTCAGGACCTCGCCTTCGTCATCGGCGGGGCCGATGGGCACGGGGCGTCCATGCGCCAGCGCGCCGATCATCTGCTTGCCTTCGGCCCCATGACATGGCCTCACTTCATGGTGAGGGCCATGCTGGCGGAACAGCTTTACCGCGCCGTCACGATCGTGGCGGGCCATCCTTATCACCGGGTCTGAGACTGTTTCCTTCTGACACAGCTCCTTCATGGACCGGGCAGGGGGCCTCGGCTATTTTCGCGGCATGTGGATGATTCGGATGAGGTGGCTGGTGCTGTCGCTCGGGCTCGGGGCCTGCCTCCTGCCTGCGCATGGCCGTTCCGGCATGGCCATCGCCGCGGATACCGATCCTGCCGAACTCAAGAGAATCCAGGATGAGATGAAAGCCGCCGAGGACCGCCGCAAGGCGCTCGACAGCCAGACCCAGTCCGTCGAGGCGGAGGCGGGCGGCCTGCGCCAGCGCCTGATCGACGTGACGGCGAAGGTGCAGGCCCATGAAGAGGATGTGAACAAGGCGGGGGTGAAGCTCGACGCCCTGAACGCTCTGGAAAAGCGGCTCACGGCCGATCTGGAACGCCGCCGGAGCCAGACCGGCGATCTTTTGGCCGCGCTCGTGCGTCTCCAGACAAATCCGCCGCCCGCCCTGCTGGTCAAGCCCGACGACGCGGTGAGCGCGGCGCGCAGCGCCCTGCTGCTCTCGGCGGCGGTGCCGGAGCTGCGCGCCCAGGCGCTCGATCTTGCCCGCCAGATCGACAATCTCCGCGATGTCCGCGCGGCCCTGATCACCGAGCGCGAAAAGCTTAAAACCGCGCAGGCCGATCTCGCCCGCGAGCAGACCTCGCTCAACGGGCTGCTGGCCGACCGGCTAGCCCGCCAGAAAGCTCTTTCGGCTGAGGCGGGTACGGAGCAGAAGACGGCGGCCGATCTTTCGGCCAAGGCCACCTCGCTCCGGGAATTGATCGGCGCGCTGGAAAAAAGCGCCGCCGCCAACATGCCCGTGACTCGCCCCGCCGAAGGGCCGCCGCCCGCTCCCAAACCCGCTCCGAAGCCGGTGCCGGTGCCCGGGCAGACAGCCCCAAAACAGTCTGAAACCCCCAGAGAGGTGGATCCGCTCGACCTGCCCGCCGACTCGCCGTTACGAACCGGGACACCCGCGCCGGTACCCGCGCAACCGTCCGCCGCGCCGGTCACGGCGGCGGCCATCATGGCGGCCCCGACCCCGTCGCTTGCCCGGGCTTCCGGCGGTTTGCCCGTGTCGGGGCGGATCGTGACGGCCTATGGCGAACCTGCCGAGGGCGGGGGCGTTTCGCAGGGGATTGTCATCGCCACAAGGGCCGGAGCGCCCGTCACGGCACCGCGAGACGGCCATATCGCCTTTGCAGGACCCTTCCGCCGCTACGGCCAACTCTTGATAATCCAGACAGCCGAGGGCTACCATGTCATTCTCGCCGGAATGGACGAAGTGACAGCGAGAGTAGGTCAGGATGTTCTTGCCGGTGAGCCGGTCGGTATTATGGGTTCGGGATCATCATCCGGTCCGCAGACCGTCAGCACGGAGCCGGTTTCAGCCGGGACCAGCGGTCCCATCCTATATGTCGAAATCCGAAAAAATGGCGCGACCGTCAATCCGGCCTTGTGGCTTGGCCGGCGCTAGTGTTCATGCAGCAGTGAAGTAGCAGGAAGGCTCGATACGAATGAAGAGGTCGGTTATTGCCAGTTTCGCCGTGGGCACTCTGGTTTCGGCACTGGCGATTCTGGCGTTCCAGCCGTTCTCGTCCGACGGGGCGGCAAGGGCTGAAAGTTCCGACACCTATCATCAGCTCAACCTGTTCGGGGATGTGTTCGAGCGGGTGCGGGCCGATTATGTCGAGCCGGTCGAGGACAAGAAGCTGGTCGAGGCGGCGATCAGCGGCATGCTGGCCTCGCTCGATCCTCATTCCAGCTATATGGATCCCAAGAGCTTCAGCGACATGCAGGTGCAGACGCGCGGCGAGTTCGGCGGCCTCGGCATCGAGGTCACCATGGAGAACGGCGTCATCAAGGTGGTTTCGCCCATCGATGACACCCCCGCCAGCCGGGGGGGCATCCTCACCAACGACCTGATCGTCAAGATCGACGGCAAGCAGATTCAGGGCCTGACGCTGCCGGAAGCCGTGGAAAAGATGCGCGGGCCGGTCGACACCTCCGTGGTGCTCACCGTGGTGCGCAAGGGCGTCAAGGAGCCGTTCGACGTCAAGCTGACGCGCGCGGTCATCACCATCAAGTCCGTGCGGTTCCACCGCGAGGCCGACATCGGCTATATCCGCATCACCCAGTTCAACGAACAGACCGCCGACGGTCTTGAAAACGCCGTCCAGACCCTGCGCAAGCAGATCGGCGACGCCAAACTCGAAGGCTATGTGCTCGACCTGCGCAACGACCCCGGCGGCCTGCTCGATCAGGCGATCGCTGTCTGCGACGATCTGCTGGAAGGGGGCGAAATCGTCTCGACCCGTGGCCGCCACCCTGAAGACACCCAGCGCTATAATGCGCGCGAGGGCGACCTGACCGACGGCAAGCCGATCATCGTGCTCATCAATGGCGGTTCGGCGTCAGCCTCGGAAATCGTCGCGGGCGCCTTGCAGGATCATCGCCGCGCCACGCTGCTCGGCACCCGCTCGTTCGGCAAGGGTTCGGTCCAGACCATCATTCCGCTGGGCTCCGACGGCGCGCTCCGGCTGACCACGGCGCGCTACTACACGCCCTCGGGCCGCTCGATCCAGGCCAAGGGCATCGAACCCGACATCATCGTGCAGCAGGACCTGCCCAAGGACATCAAGGCCGATCAGGTGAGTGCGGGCGAGGCCGAGTTGCAGGGCCACCTCGTCAATCCCGATGGCGGCAAGGAAGAGGCGGGCTCCTCCGCCTACGTGCCTGCCGACAAGAAGGCCGACAAGCAGCTTCTTTATGCGCTGGATCTGCTCAACGGCGTGAAGAAATACACCCCCGGGATCAATGCCAGCAGCAAGGACCAGAAGGTGGACAAGGCGGCGGCACAGCAGACGCCCGCCCTCAAGCCTGCCGTGCCCGCGAACTGACAGTCCGGGTTATCAGGTCAGGCCGGGATGCAGTTTTATCGTTCTGCCATCGAGATGAGATAGAAAGAACGCCCGGATCAGGCGCGCCTGATCCGGGCGTTCCGTTTTATGAAAGCGAGGTTCCCGTGTCCGGCAACATCGATCCCCAGCAGCTTCCCTACCGGCCTTGCGTCGGCATCATGCTGATCAATGCCCAGGGCCTCGTCTGGGTCGGCAACCGGATCAACAATACCGAGGCCGTGACCGGCGAGACCTTCACCTGGCAGATGCCGCAGGGCGGCATCGACGAGGGCGAAAAGCCCCGCGTGGCGGCTTTTCGCGAGATGAAGGAGGAGATCGGCACCGACAAGGCCGAGGTGCTGGGCAAGAGCGAAGGCTGGATCACCTACGATCTGCCAGCGGAACTGGTCGGCAAGGCGCTCAAGGGCAAATATCGCGGCCAGAAGCAGAAATGGTTCGCGTTGCGCTTCACCGGCACGGACGCCGACTTCGACCTGACCGCTGATGCCCATCAGGAGTTCAGCGAATGGCGCTGGGCCCATGTGGATGAACTGATCGCCCTGGTGGTGCCGTTCAAGCGCGGTGTCTATAAAGAGGTCGTCGCCCAGCTCGGCCATTTCGCCGCCCCCGCCTGAGAGGGCGTCTGCCGGCAGGGTCATCCCTCCTTCGCCAGTTCCATCACCATCATGTCGAGGGTAAAGCTGCCGTCCGGCCTGATCTCGAAATAGCGGCGGACATCGCTGGAAACGCTGTCCTGCAACTGGCGGATCGCGGCGACGAACACGGGCGGCGTGCGCATCCGGCCGATCCAGCTCGTAAAATCGAGCGGCAGCCGGTATTCGGTCACCCCGGTGACGGTCAGGCCCGCGGCCCGCGCATGGGCCTCCCACTGGGCGCGGCTGTCGTCGCGGACGTGCGAGGTGTCGCGCAGGATTTCGATGGCCTGCATGAAGGTGTCGCAAACGGTGCTGACCGGCGCGATGACGTCGGCGAAGGCGGCGACGCCGCCGGGCTTCAGCACCCGGGCGGCTTCTGAAACGCCCTTCGCGATGTCGCCCCAATGGTGCGCGCTATAGCGGCTGATGACGGCATCGAAGCTTTTATCCGCGAACGGCAGATCGAGCGCCGAGCCTGCCTCGGTCTTCACATTGGAGAAGCCGCGCCCGGCCGCCGCCTGCGAGACCACGGCCAGCATTTCCGACGACAGATCGAAGGCCGTGACCTCGCCCGCATGGGGGGCGGCGGCAAAGCTCGCATGGCCCGCGCCGCAGCCCATGTCGAGCACTCGGGCCGGACGCGCCCGGGCGATCAGACCGGCGATCTGCACCAGATCCTCGCCCCGGGCATGGACCTCGCTGGTCAGGTAGGCATGGGCCTGCGCGCCGAATTGATCGACGACCAGCCCCTGATGGGATTTTTCTTCGCTCATGATTTTCTTCCTTGTGGCCGCCTCCCGATTGTGGGGAAGGACGGAGGCAGAAGCCATGATCCTGAAATAAAACCGGTACAAGACGGCTATTTATACTGGTATGAATAGCTACCATGACAGATGCTCATGCCCGCCGCCGGGAACTCGGCCAGTTCATCCGCACCCATCGCGAGCGCCTCGATCCCGCAAGCCTCGGGCTTGGGAGCACGGGACGGCGGCGCACGCCGGGCCTGCGGCGCGAGGAGGCCGCCCAGCTTTGCGGCATGAGCGTGACCTGGTTCACCTTCCTTGAACAGGGCCGGGACATTTCGGTTTCGGTGGACTCGCTGGCCCGGCTGGCGGCGAGCCTGCGGCTGAACATGGCGGAGCGGGCCTATCTGTTCGAACTGGCCGGGCGGCGCGATCCAGCACCCGACGATGGTGAAGCGGGCGCGCCGCCGCCCGCTCTGGCGGATTGCCTCGCGGCCATCAGCGTTCCCGCCTATCTTCTCGACAGGCTCTGGAATGTTTTCTTATGGAATGAGCCCGCCGCCGCGCTTTTCACCGGCTGGCTCGATCAGGATGACGGCGAGCGGAACCTGCTCGATTTCATGTTTCTGTCAGGCGACGCCCCGAAACTTGTCCCCGATTTCGAGGCCCGGGCCCGCCGCCTCGTCGCCGAGTTCCGGGCCGGGGCGGGCGTGCATCTCAACGACGCCGATGTGAAGCAGCTGACCAACCGCCTGCAAGGGCAAAGCCCGCTCTTCGACCGGCTCTGGCAGGCCCATGACGTCGTCGCCCCGGAGGGCGGCGAGCGTCATTTCATGCATCCTCTCCGGGGATCGCTCAGCTATGTCCAGAGTTCATTCGGCGTTGCCGGGCGGCCGGACCTCAGGCTGGTCATGCTGACGCCAGCCTGAGGCTCTTGCGGTCGGGTTATTGCAGCCAGACGCCGCTTTCATTGCTGCGATAGCCGAGCGAGCGGTAGGCGGCGTCAATCACGGACTGGCCCCGGTCGTTGAGCAGGATGCCCATGCCCATGCGGTTCATGGTGTAGGCGAAGCTCATCCGCGCTTCCGGGTCGGCAAAGCCGATGGAGCCGCCCATGCCGACATGGCCGAAGGCGGCGTCAGACATGATGACGCTCGAATCCGGCGCGTCCGGCACCTTGCGATTGTCCATGGACTTCATGAAGCCGAGCGCGAAGCGCGACGGGATGAGCAGGGTGGCGTCGTCATGGGTCGCCATGGAGACGCGGCTCATGCGCGCCAGCGTGTCGGGCGAGACGAGGTGGACGCCCTTGTGGCTGCCGCCCATGGCGAGGACCGCATACATGCCGGCAAGGCCGCGCGCATTCGTGATGCCGTTGGCCGAGCCGATTTCGGCGGCATGGACCGCGCGGCTGTTGAACTCGGCATTGCCGCCATTGAGCAGAAAGAGCGCCGGGATGGAGGCCGGGTCGGAGATCAGCGTTTTCGTGAAACGAGAAAGCGGGGCTGCGGGATCGATCTGGGCGGCGATCATCGGCGCGACGCGCGGCTCCTTGTCCTCGGGCAGGCCAACCCAGAAGTCGAGCCCAAGCGGCTTTGCCACCTCGTCCTGAAAGAACTGGCCGAAGCTCTTGCCTGCGACCCGGCGGATCAGTTCGCCGACCGTCCAGGCGATGGTGACGCCATGATAGCCGTTGCGGGTGCCCGGCTCCCAGAAGGCCTGCTCCTTCGCCACCAGATCGACCATATATTGCCAGTCGCAATAGCCGCCGGGCTTGATGGTCTCGCGGATATGGGGCACTCCGACCGAATGGTCGAGCATCATTGAAACGGTGGCGTTTTCCTTGCCGTTGACGGCGAATTCGGGCCAGTAGCGGGCGACCGGCGCATCCAGATCAAGCAGGCCGCGCTCGGCCAGCATATGGGCGCAGAGCGCCAGCGCGCCCTTGGTGCAGGAGAAGATGATCGAGATGGTGTCCTCGCGCCACGGCGTTCCATCCCGCGAGGCGAGACCGCCCCACAGATCGACGACTTTCTCGCCTTCCAGCGTCAGGGCGAGGCTGGCCCCGACCTCGCCGCGTTCATCGAAATTGCGGGCGAATTCATCGAGCAGGTGGCTGAATTTCGGGTCGCACGTTCCTTCGATGCGCCCGCCCTTCACCTCACGGCTCACGGTGTTGGCCGCCATGGGTCTCTCCCTTGTTTTGTTTATGTTTTTTGCCGGGAAACCCCGGCACGGGTTCGTGCCGGGGAAATTATGCGAGGCTCAGCGCGAGGGGGCGAGCACGATCTTGCCGGTGACCTTGCGGGCGGCCATGAACTTCAGCGCTTCGGCGGCCTCTTCCAGCTTGAACACTTTCTGGACGTGGGGCTTGAGCTTGCCTTCCCTGAACCAGGCCATGAGTTCAGCCAGGTTTTCCTGATGGCGGGCAGGCTCCCTGGCGACAAAGGCGCCCCAGAACACGCCGACGATGTCGCAGCCCTTCAGCAGCGCCAGATTGAGCGGCACCCTGGGGATGGGACCCGAGGCGAAGCCGACCACCAGAAAGCGGCCTTCCCATGCCGTCGCGCGCAGCGCCGGTTCGGAATAATCGCCGCCGACCGGGTCATAGACGACGTCGGCGCCCTTGCCGCCCGTCAGTTCCTTGATCTGGTCGGAGAAGAGGCGCTGCTGGTCCTTGTCGAGGGCGCCCGAGGGATAAAGGATGGTTGCATCCGCGCCATGCTGGAGGCAGACATCGAGCTTTTCCTGGCTTGAGGCGGCGGCGATGACCCGCGCGCCCATGACCTTGCCAAGCTCCACCGCCGCGAGGCCGACGCCGCCCGCCGCGCCCAGCACGAGCAGGGTTTCGCCGGGCTTGAGATGGGCCCGGTCCTTGAGCGCATGGTGCGAGGTGCCATAGGTCATCAGAAAGGCCGAGGCCGTAATGAAATCCATCGACGCCGGGAAAGGCGTGGCCCGGCTCTCGTCGATGACGATCTCCTCGGCATAGCCGCCCCAGCCGCATGAGCCGATGACCCGGTCGCCGGGCTTGAGGTGCTTCACGCCCTCGCCAAGTTTGGTCACGACGCCGGCGACCTCGCCGCCCGGCGAGAAGGGGAGCGGCGGCTTGAACTGGTATTTGTTCTCGATGATCAGCACATCGGGGAAATTTACGGCTGCGGCATGTACTTCAAGGCGTACCTGGCCCTTGCCGGGTTCCGGGGAGGGAACGTCCTCGATGACGAGGCTGTCGGGGGGACCATATTCCTTGCAGAGAACGGCTTTCACGGGGTTTTCCTCCCTTATTGTTACAGATTCCGATGCCTTTGACTTATCACGCCGCGGGCTTGCTGTGAGCCGCCTTTTGGCAACAATTCTCATCTGACAAGACCAATGGTAGAAATTAGCGGCTGCTGAGGCTATGGTCTCGCGCATGTGCCCCCACCCACAGTTTTGAGTCGGAAAACATGCTGAGACGCACTTTTGTTCGGTCGGCGGTCGTGGCCGCTTTCGCGGCGCTGGCCTTCATGAGCCCGGCCATGGCCGCTGATGCCCCTCAATTGCTCGGCAAGTTCGGCGGCTGGGCTGCCTACCAGTTCGGCACCGGCGCCAACAAGATCTGCTATGTGATGGGCGCGCCCCAGAAGAGCGCGCCGGAAATGACCCGGGGCGAGGTCTA
Source organism: Parvibaculaceae bacterium (assembly GCA_028283765.1). GTDB lineage: Bacteria > Pseudomonadota > Alphaproteobacteria > Parvibaculales > Parvibaculaceae > JAATFR01. Next base: position 286,382 of record JAPWJY010000008.1, read on the forward strand.
TTTCATGATCACCCACCGGCCCCAGAAGCAGATTCGCGGCGAAATCTCCATGCGAGCGGGCTATGCCTTCTCCAAGACCAGCCGCCCCTTCGCCGAGATCGGCAAGGCCAAGTTCTCCATGTTCACCGGCGTCGCCAAGGGGGGCGAAAACGCGAGCTGGGCCTGGCTTGAGAGCGTTTCCGATGAGCCAAAGCTGGTGAAGGCCATGCGCGGCGGCTCCACCATGACCATCAAGGGCACGCCCAACAAGGGCAAGCTGACCACGGATACCTATTCGCTCACGGGCATTTCCGCCGCGCTGAACAAGATCGACGCCGCCTGCAAATAGGCCTGAGGCTCTCGCGAGACATAAACGGCAGTGATCCGGGGGGTGAAAGCCCCCCTTTTTCATGTTACAACGCCGCGATCATGGCCATGACCCTCGATATTCCACAAACGCAGCCTCCGGTTTCGGCCTCGCCCCCGAATCTGACCGGCCCGAACCTTATCGGGATGACGCGCGAGGGGCTGGGCGACGCCCTGCGGGGCATCGGCATCCCCGACAAGCAGATCCGCATGCGGGTGAGCCAACTCTGGCACTTTCTCTATTCCAAGGGCCACAGCTCTTTCGACGAGATGACGACCCTTTCAAGGGACCTTCGCGCGACGCTGGCCCGCCATTTCAGCATCGACCGGCTGGAGATCGTCACCGAGCAGAAATCGAGCGACGGCACCCGCAAATGGCTGATCCGGCTTCCTTCGGATCGTCCCGGCGTGCCGGGTCCCGAGGTCGAGGCGGTCTATATCCCCGAGGAAAACCGGGGCACGCTCTGCGTCTCCTCTCAGGTCGGCTGCACGCTGACCTGCACCTTCTGCCATACCGGCACCCAGAAGCTGGTGCGCAATCTGACGCCCGGTGAAATCATCGGCCAGTTGCTGATCGCGCGCGACGCGCTGGGCGAGTGGCCCGGCAGCGGCCGCAACAACGAGGACCGGCTCGTCACCAATATCGTCTTCATGGGCATGGGCGAGCCGCTCTACAATTTCGACAATGTGCGCGACGCCATCGAGATCATCTCGGACGGCGAGGGCCTGTCGCTGTCGAAGCGCCGGATCACGCTTTCCACCTCGGGCGTGGTGCCAATGATTGAAAAGACTGGCACCGACATCGGCTGCATGCTCGCCATCTCGCTCCATGGCGTGACCGACGAGATCCGCGACCGGCTGGTGCCGCTCAACAAGAAGTACCCGCTGAAGGAGCTTCTGGACGCCTGCCGGAACTTTCCCGGTCTCTCCAACGCCCGGCGCATCACCTTTGAATATGTGATGCTGAAGGGCGTGAACGACTCCCTCGCGGACGCGAAAAAGCTGGTGCAATTGCTTGCGGGCATCCCGGCCAAGATCAATTTGATCCCGTTCAATCCATGGCCGGGCTCGCCCTATGAATGCTCGGACTGGGCCCAGATCGAGAAATTCGCCGATGTGGTCAATCGGGCAGGCTATGCAAGCCCGGTGCGCACCCCGCGCGGCCGCGACATCATGGCGGCCTGCGGCCAGCTCAAGAGCGAGACGATCAAGAAAAGCGCAGGCGAACTGTTCCGGGAGCGCAAGGCGAACGCCGCCTCGAACGAGGATGCCCGGGGCGGGGTTCAGCTATAAATCAGGCCATTGTTTTCCGGCCTTTCCGGTCCGGGGATAATTTCGTGCCGTCGCGTACCCGGACAAGCCGGACCGTTAACCGATCTCAATCTTTCGGCGGCTTTATCCCCTGTAAAAAACAATCTGGAACGACGGGGCAAATTTTGGGCATTTTCAAGCATCTCTATGTGCAGGTTCTGATCGCGATCGCCATAGGCATCGCTCTTGGCATTTTCTATCCGGCTCTGGCCGTCGACATGAAGCCACTGGGCGATGGCTTCATCAAGCTCATCAAGATGGTTATCGGGCCGATCATCTTCTGCACGATCGTGTCCGGCATCGCCGGGATGCGGGATATGAAATCGGTGGGCCGGGTCGGGATCAAGGCGCTCGTCTATTTCGAGGTCATGACCTCGCTTGCGCTTGTGATCGGTCTGGTCATCGTCAATCTGGTAAAACCCGGCGTCGGCATCAATGCGGACGTGGCGACGATTTCGACCGACAGCATCGCGAAATATACGGCTGCCGCCCGATCCGAGAATGTCACCGATTTTCTGCTCCATATCATTCCCGATACGTTCACCTCGGCCTTCACCGAAGGCGACCTGCTGCAAATCCTGCTGATCGCCGTGCTGGCCGGTTCTTCGCTCACCGCCATCGGCGGCGCCGGGGAGCGTGTTCTCAATCTGATCGACGATGTCGGCCACCTGTTCTTTCGCGTGGTCGCCCTGATCATGCGGGTCGCCCCCATCGGCGCGTTCGGCGCCATGGCTTTCACCATCGGCAAATATGGCGCGGGCAGCCTTGCCCAGCTCGGTCTGCTGATGGTCTGTTTTTACGCAACCTGCCTGCTGTTCATTTTCGTCGTCCTCGGCCTCATCATGCGGGTCTGCGGCCTCTCCATCTTCAAATATCTGAATTACATCAAGGCGGAACTGCTGCTGGTGCTGGGCACCTCCTCGTCGGAATCGGCGTTGCCGCGCCTCATGGACAAGCTCGAACATCTGGGCTGTTCCAGACCCGTGGTCGGGCTGGTGGTGCCGACCGGTTATTCGTTCAATCTGGATGGCACGTCGATCTATCTGACCATGGCGGCCATCTTCATCGCACAGGCGACCAACACGCCCCTGACCATATGGCAGGAAGTGTCGATCCTCGCCGTCCTGCTGCTCACCTCCAAGGGCGCGGCCGGCGTCACCGGCTCGGGCTTCATCACCCTTGCCGCGACCCTGACGGCGGTCAGTCACGTACCCATCGAGGGTATCGCGCTGATATTGGGGATCGACCGGTTCATGTCGGAGGCCCGCGCGCTCACCAATATCATCGGCAACGGCGTCGCCACGATCGTCGTCGCCAAATGGGAAGGCCAGTTCGATCATGACCGCGCCGAACTAGTGCTGGCCGGGCGCGATCCGGCCTTGCTGGCGACAGATACCGAGCGTCTTGTCGGGGCGTGATCCCTATTTTGACGCTCCCTGTTTCGACGCCCATGCCAACGACTGATCCTGACGGTCGCTGCCCCAGAAAAGCTCCTTGCCGACCGTGAAGGACGGCGCGCCGAAGATGCCGAGGGAAACGGCCTCGGCCGTCTGCGCCTTCAGCCTTTCCTTGTTTTCCGGGGCCATCGCCCTTGCGAAAATGGCTTGCGGATCACGGTCCAGTTTTTTCAGGATGGTGGCGAGCACATTGTCGTCGGAGATGTTCTCGCCCTGCATAAAATTCGCCACATAGACCCAGCGGGTGAAGGCGGGCGCGAAACCATCGTCGGCGGCGATGAGGCCGATGCGCGCCGCCTTGAGGCTGTTTTGCGGAAAGATCCGGGGCTTGCGGAAACCGAAGCCGAGATCGCGGCAGATGCGCTCCAGGTCGCGCCACATATAGGCGCCCTTGACCGGGTAGACATTGAACGGGCTGTCGTTCCAGCTGTGGGCCACGAAGATCGGACCCAGCAGAAAGGGACGCCAGTTGACGGTGACGCCCTTTGCCTGCGCCGCCGCCTCCATCCGCATGGCGGCGGGATAGGAATAGGTGCTGGCGAAATCGAACCAGAAATCGAGGGGAGCCGTCATGAGGGTTTCCTGTGTTTTCTTTCTTTTTAGGCTGCCCGGCATGTCCGATCCAGCCCCTGCTGAATCGGACATGCCGCAGGGTGTCTGAGCCTTTCTTCCCGCCGCCGCCTCGGTTACGGTCTGCACAACGAAAATCACTCTCAGGGAGACGATGACAATGGCGGGACGGGTTCAGGGCAAGATGGCGTTCATCACCGGCGGCGCTTCGGGGCTGGGGGCGGCGTCCGCCGTCATGCTGGCGAAGGAGGGGGCCAGGGTCGTCGTCGCGGACATCAATCTGGCCGGGGCCGAAGCGGTCGCCGCGTCGATCAACAAGGACCATCCCGGCGTCGCCCTTGCGGTGCATCTGGACGTGACCAGCGAAAGCGGCTGGCAGAAGGCGCTTGCCGAAGGCAACGGCTTCATGGGCGGCATCAATGTGCTGTTCAACAATGCCGGCATCGGTGGCGGCTCGACGGTGGAGGACACCGACTTCGAGACCTGGAAGAAAGTGATGGCGGTGGATGCGGATTCCGTGTTTCTCGGCTGCAAATATGCGCTGCCCTATATGCGGCCCCACGCGCCGGGCTCCATCATCAACACCTCGTCGATCGCGGGCCTGATCGCGGGCCATAACATGGCCTCCTACAATGCGGCCAAGGCGGCCGTGTGGCTGCTCTCCAAATCGGTGGCGCTGCATTGCGCCAAGCGCGGCTACCGCATCCGCTGCAACTCGATTCACCCGACCTTCATCGATACGCCCATTCTCGACGGGATGCTCTCGCGCGGCGGCCTGACCAAGGACGACCTCAAGGCCAAGCTGGCCAAGCAGGTGCCGCTCGGCGTGGTCGGCGACACGGACGATGTGGCCTATGCGGTGCTCTATCTCGCCTCGGACGAATCGAAATTCATCACCGGCGCGGAACTGAAAATCGATGGCGGCATTTCCGCCATGTGATGGAAAAACGCGGGTTTTCCCGGCAAAAAGCCCCGTTTTCGGGGGGAATCCCGGTCCGGTTCGCTAAAAACCGTCATGTTGCCTCATCCCTGTTGCGGGGTGGCGAGAGCGTCCCCATAGTGAGGGGCATCATGACGAAACGTGCGTTGATAGTTCTTCATCAGGCCCGGTCCAATTCAGGCCGGGTCGGCCGCGCCCTGGCGATGCGCGGCTATGAACTCGATATTCGCCGCCCGGCGCTGGGCGACCCGCTGCCCCAGAGCATGGCGGACCATGACGCCGCCGTGATTTTCGGTGGGCCGATGAGCGCCAACGACGATCTCGATTTCATCAAGGCCGAAACGGACTGGATCGGCGTGCCGCTGAAAGAGGGCAAGCCCTATCTGGGCATCTGCCTTGGCGCGCAGATGATGGCCCGCCATCTGGGTTCGCAGGTTTATGGCCGCAAGGATGAGCGCGTCGAGATCGGCTACGTCCCGATCCGCCCGACCGAGGCGGGCCGCGTGCTGTTCGATGATCCCCAGCATGTCTACCAGTGGCATAATCAGGGCTTCGACCTGCCCGCAGGGGCGGTGCAACTGGCCGAGGGCGAGCATTTTCCGGTGCAGGCGATGTGCTACGGCAAGAACGCCTATGGCCTCCAGTTTCACCCGGAACTCAACCATCTGATGATGAACGCCTGGCTGACCATGGGGCGCCACCGGCTCAATCTGCACGGGGCCCAGCCCGCCTGCGACCATCATGAGGGCCGCATCCGCCACGATTATCGCATGAGGGAATGGCTGCGGCTGTTTCTGGATCAGTGGCTGGGAGACGGGAAAAAAGAGGCGGCGGAGTAAGGGGGAACCCTGCGCATGCCTTTATCGGACTGGAAAACCCCGTCCCGGCAAAAGCCGCGACGGGGTTTTATCTTGCCTTATTTGCGGTCCAGCCGGCTCACGTCCCGGACGGCGCCTCTGGCGGCGCTGGTGGTCATGGCGGCGTAGGCGCGGAGCGCGGGCGAGATTTTGCGCGGGCGCGGATTGACCGGCTTCCAGGCATCCGCTCCCTTCGCTTCCATGCGGGCCCGGCGATGAGCGAGTTCCTCGTCCGAAACCGCGACGCGGATGGTGCGCTCGGGGATATTGATCTCGATCAGATCGCCTTCCTCGACGAGACCGATCGCGCCGCCTTCTTCCGCCTCAGGCGAGATATGGCCGATCGAAAGCCCTGAGGTGCCGCCGGAGAAGCGCCCGTCGGTGATGAGGGCGCATTCCTTGCCCAGCCCCTTCGACTTGATGTAGCTGGTCGGATAGAGCATTTCCTGCATGCCCGGGCCGCCGCGCGGACCCTCATAGCGGATCAGCACGACATCGCCCGCCTTCACGCTGGTGCCGCCGGTGGAAAGAATGCCCTTCACCGCATCGTCCTGGCTCTCGAAGATGCGCGCCGGGCCGGAAAAGACGTGAATGGAGGCATCGACGCCCGCCGTCTTCACGATGCAGCCCTCTTCCGCGATGTTGCCATAGAGCACGGCGAGCCCGCCGTCCTTCATGAAGGCGTGCTCGACATTGCGGATGGCGCCCTTTTCCCGGTCGGTATCGAGCGCCTTGAAGCGGTTTTCCTGGCTGAACGCGACCTGCGTCGGCACGCCGCCGGGGGCGGCGCTGAAAAAGGTGCGCACGCTCTCGCTGCTGGTGCGGACGATGTCCCAGCGGTCGAGGGCCTCGGCCATGGTTGCCGAATGAACCGTCGGCAACTGGTTGTGGATGAGGCCTGCCCGGTCGAGTTCGCCGAGAATGGACATGATGCCGCCCGCGCGGTGGACATCCTCGATATGGACGTCGGGCACGGCGGGCGCGACCTTGCAGAGCACCGGCACACGCCGCGACAGGCGGTCGATGTCGGCCATGGTGAAATCGATCTCGCCTCGTGGCGGCGGCGAGCAGATGCAGCACGGTATTGGTCGAGCCGCCCATGGCGATGTCGAGCGTCATGGCGTTCTCGAAGGCCTCGAAGCTCGCGATGTTGCGGGGCAGCACGCTCTCGTCATCCTGCTCGTAATAGCGCCGGGTGATGTCGACGATGGTGTGTCCGGCCTCGACGAACAGGCGTCGGCGGTCCGCATGGGTCGCAACCACCGTGCCATTGCCGGGAAGGGCCAGACCCAGCGCCTCGGTCAGGCAGTTCATCGAATTGGCCGTGAACATGCCCGAGCACGAGCCGCAGGTCGGGCAGGCCGAGCGCTCGATGGTGGCGACTTCGGCGTCGGTATATTTGTCGTCGGCGGCGGCGACCATGGCGTCGATCAGATCGACCGCGCGGGTGGTGCCATTGAGATCGACCTTGCCGGCCTCCATCGGCCCGCCGGAGACGAAGACGACCGGGATGTTGAGGCGCATGGCGGCGATCAGCATGCCGGGCGTGATCTTGTCGCAATTGGAGATGCAGACCATGGCGTCGGCGCAATGGGCGTTGACCATATATTCGACGCTGTCGGCGATCAGGTCGCGGGACGGCAGGCTGTAGAGCATGCCGTCATGGCCCATGGCGATGCCGTCATCAACCGCGATGGTGTTGAATTCCTTGGCGACGCCACCCGCATTCTCGATTTCGCGGGCAACAAGCTGGCCCAGATCCTTCAGGTGCACATGGCCGGGCACGAACTGGGTGAACGAGTTGACGACCGCGATGATCGGCTTGCCGAAATCGCCATCCTTCATGCCGGTTGCGCGCCAGAGACCGCGCGCGCCGGCCATATTGCGGCCATGGGTGGTGGTACGTGAACGATAGGGGGGCATTTTATTCCTCGGGCGTCGGGGGCCTTGCACAGATTACCTATGCCTGTCGCACACGGGGCGCAAGCGGAAGGAAGAACCCGGTTTTTCGTCAGGCAGGCCGGTAATCTTTTAACTAGTTGAATTATATCATGTATCAGTCACGCAAAGCTGTAGGCGTCCATGCGCAGGATGCCGTAATTGCTGGAGCTGTGAAGATGGCTCGGCGTCAGTTCCTCGCCACCCGCGCCCATGGCGACGAAGAGCGGCAGCAGATGCTCCTCCGTCGGGTGATTATGGGCAGCCTCCGGCGCGAGACGGCGATAGGCAAGCAACTCGTCCCTGCGCCCCTCCCTGATCGCCTCGTCCATCCAGTCGGCAAAGACGCTGACATAGGGCGGCGGCGGCATGTCGATGTCGTTGGAGCGGAACCCCGCGAGGTCGTGGGTGAAGCTGCCGGAGCCGAGGATCAGCACGCCTTCGGCCCGGAGCGCGGCCAACGCCCGGCCCACCGCCAGATGATGGGCAGGCCCCAGATGGCTTTGCACGGAAAGCTGCACCACGGGTATGTCGGCCTGCGGGTACATCATGGCGACCGGCACCCAGGCACCATGATCGAGGCCACGGGCATGGTCGGTTTCACAGGCGAGGCCCGCCTCTGCGAGAAGCTCGCTCACCCGGCCTGCGAGGTCGGGCGAGCCCGGCGCGGGATAGCTTATGTTGTAGAGCGCCGGGGGAAAGCCCCTGAAATCATGGATCGTGCCGTTGACCGCCACGGCATTGACCCTGGGCACATCCGTTTCCCAGTGCGCCGAGACGGCGAGAATGGCGCGCGGGCGGCCATGGCGCGCATCGATGGCGCGGCCGAGGCCCAGCAGAAAATCGCGAACCGGGGCATCAACCAGCGGCAGCGTCGGCGCGCCATGGCTGACGAACAGGGTGGGCAGCACGACGGCACCTCCTTGAAACATGCGTCCCGCCGGAGCGGCGGGCATGGACAGGATATGGGGACCGGGCTGCCGGGTTCAACAAGGCAGGGAGATGATGGCAGATCAGCCGTTAATGCGGATGGTCAGGGCGAGCATTTCGCGCCGGACGATGTCGGGGCATTCCATCGGCAGAAAATGGGTGGCATAGCCAAGCCGCAGGATGGTCGCTTCCGGGTCGATTTCGCCGAGCCGCATCTGGGCGACGGGGTGGCAGGTGGTGCCGTTGCCCGCATAGATCAGGGTGATTGGCACGCGCAGGTTGCGCAGTGCGCGCCAGACATCGTGCCCCTGCGCGAGAAGGCTGGCGGCTTCCCATGCGGGAGAACAGCTCAGATGGGCATGGCCGCGCTCGTCAAGTCTTGTCCCGCCCTCGACATAATCCGCAATCATATCGTCAGGCCAGGTGCGGAACACCCCCCGGCCGCTACAGGCACGGATCATCGATGGGCGATCAGGAAATGCGGAGCGCCGCTGTGCAGCCATGCGAGCCAGTTCGTTGCTTGAGCCAAGGCCGAGCATGTTGAGAAAACGCACCCGGCTGAGATAATTCTGCGTCCCGATCACCGGTTCGAGCAGGCAGACGCCGCGCACCAGATCGGGGCGCTCGGCTGCCACCATAAGGCTGATTGTTGCTCCCATGGAGTGTCCCGCCAGAACCACTGCCTGGGCCGTTTCGTCGGCGAACCTTTCGACGAAATGAATCATGTCGTCGCGGTAGATTTTCCAGTCGTGCAGATTTTCCGGAGCAGCAGGAAGGGTCGAATGACCATGGCCGCGCGCATCCCAGGCGCGAATATGGAAGCGGGAGGCGAGGGGCGAAAGCAGCGTGCGATAGGTAAGCGAATTGAATCCGTTCGCATGTGCGAAATGAAGCGGGATGCGGCCGCCGCCGTCCGTCCATTCCAGATAGGAAAGGCTGCCCTCGTTGCCGAAATCAAGTTCCTGCCGAACGAGTTTTGTCACAGCCATTGCCATACTCAATCTCATGGCCGCACCCATAAAAAGTCCCATCTTCCCATTGCATCGGCACAAATGGCATCAGCATAAAGGAGTCACAGCGTATGCCATTTGATCAGCTTGCCATGTATAGTAAAGGGTCGCTTTCCCGTTTATACAAAAATCTTCATTTTTCCATGCAATCTGTCAAAGAAAATCCGATACCGGAAATGGCGCGGAGGCGCTGTCCGTATTTTATGTGTTGTTTCTCTGGTCGCGATCTGTTTGCAGAACAGATTCTGTTTGTGTAGCACGGAGAAACACACATAAGCAGTGATCTTGTCTATCTGTACACACCCTAATAACCGGCCCTGCGGAAACCGTATAAATATTCTTCCCGGTCCTGAACGGGAGGGGCATTGCCGGGGTCATATTTCCGGCGGGGCGGCTCTCCCTTTTCAAGCAGCCTCAATGCGGGCATGAATAGACAAACAGAAATCAGGGAATGGAACGATGGAACTGGATCTCAAGGACAAGGTGATCTTCATTGCCGGGGCAAGCCGGGGGATCGGCCTTGGCATGGCTGAAGGATTCGCGAAGGAGGGCGCCCGGGTCGCGTTGACGGGACGCGGCGCCGATTCGCTGAAAGCCGCGCGGGAAAAACTTGTCGCCGCCGGCATTGACCCGCAAAAGCTCATCACCGTTGCCGGCGACATGACCACATCCGCCGACATCATCCGCGCGCTTGACGAGACGGAGCGTGCGCTCGGTCCCGTCCATTGCGCCATCGCCAATGTCGGGCTGGGCCGCGCGCCGCTGGGCATCGAGGTGACCGACGAGGACTGGGAAGCGGACATCAAGCAGAACCTGCTGGGCGGCGCCTATCTGGCGCGTGAAGCGCTCAGGCGCATTCTGGCGCGCCCCGAGAGCGAACGCGCCGATGCCAGCGTCATCCTCATTTCCTCGATCGCGGGGGTGGATACGCTGGGGTCGTCGCTGACCTATGCCGCGACCAAGGCCGCCACGAACCATCTGACGCGCGCGCTTTCGCGGCTTGCGGGCAAGGAAAACGTGCGCGTCAACGCCATCGCTCCGGGCAACATCCTGTTCGAGGGCGGCACCTGGGAAAAGAGCATCACCGAACGTCCGGAAGCCTGGGGCCGCTGGATCAGGCGCGAGGTGGCGCTTCGCCGTTTCGGCACTGTCGAGGAAATCGCCGACGCCGCGATGTTTCTGGCAAGTCCCCGGGCGAAATTCATCACCGGGCAGGTGCTGGTGGTGGATGGCGGACAGGTGCGCTAGACGCGGACCGGTCTCATTTTTCGCAATGGCGGCAAATAAAAAATGCCCGGGCATTTCCCGGGCATTTCTCATGACGCATCAGTGAAACATTACAGGGTGCGGGCGATCAGCATCTTCATGATTTCGTTCGTACCGCCGTAGATCTTCTGGATGCGGGCATCCGTGTAGAGCTGGGCGATGGGATATTCCATCATGTAGCCATAGCCGCCGAAGAACTGGAGGCAGGTGTCGACGATCTCGCACTGCTTCTGCGTCGTCCACCATTTCGCCATGGCGGCGGTTGTGGCATCCAGTTCGCCGTTGCGCAGCTTGACGGCGCAATTGTCCGTGAAGACGCGGGCAATGGTCGCCTCGGTCTTGCATTCCGCCAGCTTGAACTGCGTGTTCTGGAAATCGAGGATGCTTTTGCCGAAGGCCTTTCGCTCCTTGACATATTCTGACGTCAGGGCGACGGCCTTTTCCATGGCGACGCAGGCCTGGATGGCGATGATCAGGCGCTCCTGCGGCAACTGCTGCATGAGCTGGAAGAAGCCCTTGCCCTCTTCCGTACCGAGAAGGTTAGAAGTCGGCACCTTCACATCGTCGAAGAAAAGCTCCGACGTGTCCTGGGCGTGCATCCCGATCTTGTCGAGATTGCGGCCGCGGCGGAAGCCTTCAACCTCGTCCGTTTCGACCATGATCAGCGAGGTACCCTTGGCGCCGCCCGCCGGGTCCGTCTTGGCCACGACGCAGATCAGGGTCGATTGCTGGCCGTTGGTGATGAAGGTCTTCTGACCGTTGATCACATACTGGTTGCCGACCTTCTTCGCCGTCGTCTTGATGCCTTGCAGGTCCGAACCCGCGCCGGGTTCAGTCATGGCGATGGCGGCGACGATTTCGCCGGTCGCCATCTTGGGCAGCCACTTCTTTTTCTGCTCTTCGGTGCCGTAGGACTCGATGTAATGGGCAACGATGCCGGAATGAACGGAATTGCCGAAACCGGCAATGCCGGCGCGAGCCTGCTCTTCCGTGATCACCATTTCATGGAAGAAGCCGCCGCCGCCGCCGCCATATTCCTCGGAGATGCCGGCGCACAGAATGCCGGCTTCACCGGCCTTGTACCAGGCCTCGCGATCCACATAACCCTGCTGGTTCCACTTGCCCACGAGGGGCGCAAATTCCTTTACATAGAACTTGCTGACAGCATTTTGCAGAATCTCGAGTTCCTCATCGAGCCACGGACTCTTGTAACCGGCATCCATTGTTCGTTCCCTGTCCTTTTATTGTTGGGTCGTTAGAAATTATCCGCGGCGAGCGCCATCATGGAGGCGCTGCCGACCCGCACCCGGGCGAGATAAAGCGCCGTTTCCGGCACCATCCGGTCGATGAAATAGCGCCCTGTCGCGATCTTGGTCTCGTAAAAGTCTTTTTCCTGCGTCCCGGCAGCGAGCTTTTCAGCCGCGAGTTTCGCCATCTTCGCCCACATGAAGGCAAGGGCCGTGACGCCGAACATGTGCAGATAGTCGGTCGAGCCCGCACCGGCATTGTCGGGATTGGTGAGCGCGTTTTCCATGAACCAGAGGGTGGCGGCCTCCAGATCCTTGCGCGCCGTGGAAAGCCCGGCAACGAAGGGCTTCAGGGTTTCGTCTGTTCCCGCTTCGGCGATGAAATCATCGATCAGCTTGAAGAAGGCGAAGACGCCGCGCCCGCCATTGGACGCCAGCTTGCGGCCGACGAGATCGAGCGCCTGGATGCCGTTCGCGCCTTCATAGATCATGGCGATGCGGGCGTCGCGGACGAACTGGCCCATGCCCCATTCATCGATGTAGCCATGGCCGCCAAACACCTGCTGGCATTCGACCGCATTGGCGAAGCCGCGATCCGTGAAATAGCCTTTGATGACCGGCGTCAGCAGCGCCATCATGTCTTCGCCGAATTCCCGGACCTTCTCGTCGCCGGAGCGGTTGGCTAGGTCGCCATGGAGCGCGGTCCAGACCAGAAGCGCCCTTGCACCCTCGTTGAAGGCCTTGGCGGACAGCAGCATCCGGCGCACGTCCGGGTGCACGATGATCGGATCGGCGGCCTTGTCCGGTGCCTTGATTCCTGTGAGCGAACGGCCCTGAATGCGGTCCTTCGCATAGGCCAGCGCGTTCTGGTAGGCGACTTCCGATTGCGACAGGCCCTGAAGCCCGACGCCCAGACGGGCCTCGTTCATCATGGTGAACATGGCGCGCAGGCCCTTGTGTTCCTCGCCCACCAGCCAGCCGGTCGCGCCGTCATAATTGAGCACGCAGGTGGCGTTGCCGTGAATTCCCATCTTGTGCTCCAGCGCGCCGCAGGTGACGGCGTTGCGCGCGCCCAGGGAACCGTCTTTCTTCAGCAGATATTTCGGCGCGACGAACAAGGAGATGCCCTTCACGCCCGCAGGTCCGCCCTCGATGCGGGCCAGCACCAGATGGATGATGTTGTCGGCGAGATCATGCTCGCCCGCCGAGATGAAGATCTTCTGGCCGGTGATCTTGTAGCTGCCGTCGGCCTGAGGCACGGCCTTTGTGCGCAGCAGGCCGAGGTCGGTGCCGCAATGGGGCTCGGTCAGGTTCATCGTGCCGGTCCATTCGCCGGTCACGATCTTCGGCAGATAGGTCTTTTTCAGTTCGTCCGAGCCATGGACGTGCAGCGCCGAATAGACGCCGTGGCTGAGGCCGGGATACATGCCGAACGCCATGTTGGACGACGACACCATTTCGTTGAACAGCACGCCCAGCGTGTTGGGCAGGCCCTGGCCGCCATATTCCGGGTCCACGACGAGGGCGGGCCAGCCGCCGTCGACAAGGGTCTTGTAGGCGGCCTTGAAGCCTTCGGGCGTCGTCACCACACCGTTTTCGAGCTTGCAGCCCTGTTCGTCGCCGATCTGGTTCAGCGGCTGCAACACTTCCTGCGTCAGCTTCGCCGCCTCGTCGAGAATGGCGTCGACGAGATCGGGCGCCGCGTCGGCAAAACCCGGCAATGCCGCATACTGGCCAAGATCCAGCAGTTCATGCAGCAGGAAACGGTAGTCGCGAAGGGGCGCTTGATAGCTCGGCATGGGTGTCTCGCTTGCTGAAAGGGGCCAGATGGCTCGCGCCTGTCAGGCCCGCCCCGTCAACCCCTGGCTTTCGGTCCGGAACTGGCCGTGGAACCGTCTTTCGGGGTTTGCGATGAGGTCTTGCCGGACAGGAATTTTTCGAGCCGCCGGATACCATCCTGCAATGTTTTGATCTGAAGGTCGATGTCCGAACGCTGCTCGTGCAGCCGGTCGATGCGGTGCATGAACTTGCTCACAGCGACGCGATACTGGGTTTCGACACCGTCCTCCAGATTATAGAGATCGAGAATCTCGCGGATTTCGGCGAGCCCCAGCCCGACATTCTTGCCGCGCACGATCAGGATGAGGCGGGCGCGGTCGCGCGGATGGTAGATCCGGGTCTGCCCCTGCCGCTCGGGGGCGAGCAGTCCCTTGTCCTCGTAGAACCGGATCGCCCGGGTGGTCAGGCCGAATTCCTCGGCAAGCTGGGTGATCGAATAGGTGACGCCGGGTTTGTGGCGAGCCATGTCCTCGGCGACATTGACCTGCGAATGGTGTGTTTGAGTCTCCATCGTTCCCTCCCAGGAATTACGCTCCCTTTGCGGGATGCGGACAGACTTCAATGAAAAAACGCTAGTTGACGTTGACGTAAGCGTCAAGTGCCTGCGTCTGGAAACGCGACGGTCTGGTAATTTTCCCTTACGATGTCCAAAAGAGAATCGTGGGGGAGGGGTGTCTTGCCGAATCGCGTGGTCAATCTGGCGGTGCTGTCCGCCATGCTGCTGTTCCTTGCCGCCTGCGCCAGCAACAATGGCCCGCCGCCGCCGGTCCGGGTGGATACCTCGCACCTGCCCGTGGCAGCGGAAGCCGCGGCGCAGAGCGCTGATCCCGTCAGCGACGCCATTCTGGCCGCGGTGAACGATGCGCGCGCCAAGGCGGGCGTGGCCCCGCTCAGCGCCAACGGCCTGCTCCAGCACAGCGCCGCCACCCATGCCGCCGACATGGTGCAGCGCAATTTCGTCGGCAATTTCAATCCCGAAGGGCAGGGAGCGACGGAGCGGATGCTGGTGCTCAATCCCGACTTCAAGGGCGGGGTGGATGAGAATATCGCCGTGCTCGATGTCCCGGCGGGGGCCGAACCGGCGCAGATCGCCGGGCAGGCGCTCAAGCGCTGGCTGAAGAACCCGGACCAGCGCAAGGTACTGCGCAGCCCGAACTATACCCAGACGGGCGTCGGTCTGGCCCGCAAGGGGACAGAACTCTACATCGTGCAGGATTTCATTGGTCCCTGATGGGGCACCTGATGAAAGGGCCGCAGCCGCCGGGTCTGGTCCCGGGCCGGGCGGGCGGCTAGATTGCAGCCCGCCCGGACGCCTTTTGCGAGCGGGCCCGGAGAGTTTTCATGGCGTCTATCGAGATCGGCTATGCGGCAGCCGCTGCCGGAGGGCTCATCAGCTTTCTCTCGCCCTGCGTCCTGCCGCTGGTGCCGGCCTATCTCTGCTTCATCGCGGGCACGTCCCTCGACAAGCTGGTCGCCGACGGGGCGCATATCGACAATCCGGGGCTCAATCGCCGGGTTGCGCTCGGCGCCATCGGCTTCGTGCTCGGCTTCACCACCGTGTTCGTGGCGCTGGGGGCCAGCGCCTCGGCCATCAATCCGCTGATCCTCGCCCACAAGATCGTGCTCGGGCGCATCGCGGGCGTGATCATCATTGCCTTCGGGCTGCATTATGTCGGCCTGCTCAGGTTCGGTCTTCTCCACCGGGAGGCTCGCTTCCGGCCGGAACTGCCGGGGGGCCGGATCATGGGCCCCTATCTGATCGGCCTTGCCTTCGCCTTCGGCTGGACGCCCTGCATCGGGCCTATTCTCGCGACCATTCTGGCCGTCGCGGCGTCTCAGGAAAGCCTTTCCACCGGCGTCGGCCTGCTCACGGTCTATTCGCTTGGCCTTGGCATCCCGTTTCTCGCCGCCGCCTTCGCCGTGCGCGGCTTCCTGGCTTTCGCCGCGCGCTTCCGCAAACATATGGGCAAGGTCGAGATCGTGGCGGGTCTGCTGCTGGTTTTGACAGGCGCGTTGATGTTGCTCGGCTCGTTCGAGAAGGTCGCGCTGTTCCTGATCACGACCTTCCCGGTACTGGGACGGCTGGGTTAAACCGGCTAGCCTGTCGGGGACCGGAGTCAATCCGGGAGACGATTCGCGAAACGGGTGGAAACAATGGCTGAATTCACTGGTCTGGCGGTGCTGATGGGCATCGGCGCTACCGCATTGCTGGACATATGGGCAAAGCTGCTGAAAACGCTATTCGGCCTGCCCTCGGCGAACTGGGCAATGGTCGGCCGCTGGTTCGCCTGTTTCCCGCGCCTCAAGTTTGTCCATACGCAGGGCATCATGAATTCAGCGCCTGTGGCGGGGGAACTCGCCATCGGCTGGATCATGCACTATGTCGTGGGCATCCTGTTCGCGGCCGGGCTCCTCGCCATCTGGGGGCTGGACTGGGCGCACCATCCGACCTTTCTCCCGGCGTTGATCGTGGGCCTTGTTACGGTGGGGTTCGGCTGGTTCGTGCTTCAGCCGGGCATGGGCGTCGGCGTCGCCTGTTCAGGCGCCCCCAACCCGATGCAGGCGCGCCTGCTCAACATCATCGGGCATGTGGTCTTCGCGGTGGGCCTTTACGGAACGGCCTTGCTGTTGAGCTGACGGAACCCGGACTCAGTCCGGCTCAAGGCGGTGTCCCGCGACGGGCACCACCGATTCCATCCCCATCATCCAGGCGTGGAAATCAAGCCCCGGCAGCAGGGCGTCATAGGCTTCATCGAGCACATTGAGGCCGCCGGTGAAGGCTCCGAAGGCGGGCAGAATGGCGCGGATGCCATCGCTGGCGACGCAGCGCCGCCGCATCCGCCGTCCGCGCACCCGCACGGCGGCGCAGGGGTGGAGATGGCCGGATATCTCCCCATCTGCCGGCCTCGTGCTCGGTTCATGGCGGAAAACGAGGGGGCCGATGCGCCATTCCTCCGCCACTTCGCCCGCCACGCCACGGGGCGGCTCGGGATCATGGTTGCCGGTGATCCAGATCCACTCGCATGAGGCCGCCAGCGACGCCAGCTTCGCCCTGTCGTCCATCGCCATGCGCGCCTGCGCGGCATGGTCATGGAAACTGTCGCCAAGGGCGATCATCCGGGCGGGGCGCAGATGGCGCATCAACGCCTCAAGGCGGGCAAGGGTGGCGCGGGTGTCATAGGGCGGCAGGGGCACTCCGCGCGCGGCGAAAGCCGAACCCTTTTCCAGATGGAGATCGGAGACGATGAGGGTCGCCTCATCGGGCCACCAGACCGCGGCCTGAGGCAGCGGCATCAGGGCCGCGCCCGCGACATGCAGCATCCGCATCCTCTTCGGCCCCGGCTCAGACAAGTCTCGTCGCCTCCTCGATCAGCACGTCGGCGGCTTCCGACAACAGCGCCTCGTTGGCCTCGCCATAAATCGGTTCCTTGCCGATGTCGAGCAGAACCGGCACCGCCAGCGGCGAAACCCGGTCGAGCCGCTGCATCACGATATGGCCCTTCACGCGTGCCAGCATGTCGCCAAGCCGCCCGATGTCCAGTTGTCCCGTCGTGGCGTCATTGAAGGTCGCCTTCAGCAGAATATGGTCCGGTTCGTGCTCGCGCAGCACGTCATAGATCAGGTCGGACGAAAATGTGACCTGACGGCCGGATTTCTCCATGCCCGCAAAGCGCCGCTCGATCAGACCGGCAATGATGGCGCAATCGCGGAAGGTGCGCTTGAGCAGGGCCGATTCGGCAAGCCAGGCTTCCAGATCGTCGCCCAGCATGTCCTCGCCGAACAGATCGGCCAGCGGCAGTTGTCCCCGCTCGGCCATCATGCCGGGATCGCGCAACGACCAGACGGCGAGCGCATAATCGCTGGCGATGAAGCCCATGGGCCGCGCCCCGGCCCGCTCCATGCGCCGCGTCAGCAACATGCCCAGTGTCTGGTGGGCAAGCCTGCCCTCGAACGGGTAGCAGACCAGATAGAATTTATCCCCTCGGGGAAAGGTCTCGACCAGCAACTCGCCGGGGCGCGGCAGGCGCGAGCGGATCTGCTGCATCTCCAGCCATTCGCGCACGGGTTCGGGCAACAGACGCCAGTTCTCCGGCGCGGCAAGCAGGCGGCGCACCCCCGCCGCCAGATGGGTTGAGAGGGGGAACTTGCCGCCATCATAGCTCGGCACTTTCGGTTCGCCGCCTTCGGCGCGGCTGACCAGTGCCTCCGTTTCGGCCAGCCCCTCGAAACGCAGCACCAGGCCTGCGAACAGAAACGTGTCGCCGGGAACGAGCTGGTCGATGAAATATTCCTCGATCTCGCCCAGCACCCGCCCGCCCATCGCCCCCGCAGGGCGTCGCCGCCCTCTTATCAGCCGCACTCTCAGCATCGGCGCCTCGACGATGGTGCCGACGTTCATGCGGTATTGCTGGATGACCCTGGGGCTTGCCGGGCGCAGCCGGGTGTCGTCCTGCAAAGGGGCATTGGGCCGCAGGCGTGCGAACCGGTCATAGGTCGCGAGCGCATAGCCGCCGGTGGAGACGAAATGGACCACCCGGTCGAAATCGGCGCGGCTGAGCGCGGCATAGGGCGCGGCGGATGAGACCTCCGCATAAAGATCGTCCGGATCGAAGGGCTGGCTGACGGCCATGCCGAGCACATGCTGCGCCAGCACGTCGAGCGCGCCCGTGCGCGCCACGCGCGTGTCCTGCACGCCCGCCATCACCGCTTCGCGGGCGGCCTCGCATTCCAGCACCTCGAAGCGGTTGGCGGGCACCAGCAGCGCGCGCGAGGGTTCGTCGAGCCGGTGGTTGGAGCGGCCTATGCGTTGCAGCAGACGGCTCGATCCCTTGGGTGCGCCCAGATGGATGACCAGATCGACGTCGCCCCAGTCGATGCCGAGATCGAGCGTCGAGGTGCAGACGATGGCCCGCAGTTTTCCCGCCGACATGGCCGTTTCCACCTTGCGGCGCTGCTCGACGCTGAGGGAGCCGTGATGGAGCGCGATGGGCAGCGAGCGCTCGTTGAGGTGCCAGAGTTCCTGAAACACATATTCGGCCTGCGAGCGGGTATTGACGAAAACGAGCGAAACGCCGGTGTTCCGGATCGCTTCATAGACGGCGGGGAGCGCATGGCGGGCGGAATGACCGGCCCAGGGAATACGCTCGTCCGGGATCAGGATTTCGATCTCGGGCAGCGCCCCGCCCCTGACCGTGACAAGTTCCGCCATCGCCGCGCCGCCCGCAGGCTGGGGCACCAGATAGCGGCGCAGATCGTCAGGCTCCGCCACGGTCGCCGAGAGCCCGGTGAAGCGCACCCCGGGCGCAAGCCGGGCGAGGCGCGCAAGGCCGAGCGCCAGCAGGTCGCCCCGCTTGGAGCCCGCCAGCGCGTGCAGTTCGTCCAGCACCACGGCCTTGAGCCCGCCGAACATTTTTTCCGCATCGGGGTAGGACAGGAGCAGGGCCAGTTGCTCGGGCGTGGTCAGCAGAATGTCGGGCGGCGAATGGCGCTGGCGCAGACGCCGGTTCTGCGGCGTGTCGCCGGTGCGGGTTTCGAGCGTGACGGCGAGCCCCATATCCGCGACGGGCATTTCCAGATTGCGCTTGATGTCGACGGCAAGCGCCTTCAGTGGTGAAATATAGAGCGTGTGAAGACCCCGGACGTCTCCATCGCTTTCCCGGTCCTGTTCATAAAGATCGACGAGGGAGGGCAGAAAACCGGCCAGCGTCTTGCCCGCGCCGGTCGGGGCGATCAGGAGCGCGGACCTGCCCGCCCGTGCCAGCGCCAGCAAGGCCATCTGGTGCGGGCGCAGATGCCAGCCCCGCGCCGCGAACCAGTCCGCGAAAAGCGGGGGAATCAGGGAATCGGGGAGGTTTGCGTCCGTAATGTGGGAACTGGCTGACATGGCGTTCTTTCTTCGTTCCCGAGCCTACCCCGTCCCGCTCCAGAGCCAAAGCCCGGGGATTCCAGACGGGTTGAAAAAAGGCAGAAATGGCCTGAAAGCGCCTGACATATTTTCATGTGGGCTATAAAAGGCCGTTTTTGGCCCTTAAAGCCATGGAACCGGGCCTTCGGAACCCGATCTGACGTTATTGTTCCAGGGGAGTGAGCGTTATGGATACCCAGCTACTGGATACCGCCCAGAAAAATATCGATCTGTTGTTGCCGCTGGTCGTCAGTCAGGGCCTCAACCTGCTCGGGGCCGTTCTGATCGTCGTCATCGGCCTCTTTCTGGCAAGCTGGGTCGGCCGTCTGGTCGCCCGCGCCCTGTCGCGCGCGCCCAATGTGGACGAGATGCTCCAGGGCTTTTTCGCCTCCATCGCACGCTACGCCATTCTGACCATCACCGGGCTCGCCGTTCTCTCCCAGTTCGGCATCCAGACCGCGAGCCTGCTGACCGTGATCGGCGCTGCCGGTCTCGCCGTCGGTCTCGCCCTGCAGGGCACGCTGTCGAATGTGGCCGCGGGCGTGATGCTGCTGATCTTCCGCCCGTTCCGGGTCGGCCATTATGTCGAGGTGGGGGCGCTTGCCGGTACGGTGAAGGAACTCACCTTGTTCTCCACCGAGCTTTCGACCGCCGACAATGTGCAGGTTCTGGTGCCCAACAGCATGGTCTGGGGCCAGCCGATCAAGAACTACAGCTTCTATCCTCTGCGCCGGGCCGATCTCCTCTTCACGATTGGCAACCGTGACGACATCGAGAAGGCAATGGCCATCATCTCGCAGGTCATCGCTGCTGATTCCCGTTGCTATAAAGAGCCCGTAGCCCCGCTCGTTGCCGTCAATGCCGTGGGACAGGGCTCGATTGATCTGGTGGCGCAGGTCTGGACCAGCAACGCCAATATCGGTCAGGTCAAATTCGATCTGATGAGGATCGTGAAAGAAAAATTCACGGATGCAGGGCTTGCCATTCCTAATCCGACGCAGACCATCTATCTCAGGACGGTGGAAAACGGGACGGATAAACAGGCATGAACAAATTCTTCGACGGGCCGGTTCTCCCCGCCTTGCTGCGGATCGTCATGGCCTGCATCGTCGTCGGCGTCATTCTCTCTGTGCTCGGCATCAATCCGATGTCCCTGTGGGACCAGCTTCTGGCGATGATCCGGCATGTCTGGGATATGGGATTCGGCGCGATCGACGGCATCTGGCGCCTGTTCGCCATGGGCGCCATCATCGTGATCCCGATCTGGCTGCTCAGCCGGCTGCTCGCCGTTCTGGGCGGGCGGCGCAAGGGCTGAACGGGCGCACCCCTGCGTCATGTTCCCGGATGGACAGCCCGAAGCGCGGCCCTGAACAGGCTCTGCATGGTCTGTGGCTGTGCGGCCTGTGTTTGTCCGCCTATCCTTCCTGTCAGCAAGTCCGCAAAGGGCGTTCAGGGAGGAAGACATGAGTTCTATGTTCAAAGATGGCCTGCTGGCCGGAAAGCGCATTCTGGTGACGGGCGGCGGTACCGGCCTCGGCAAGGAAATGGCCGGGGATTATCTGCGGCTCGGCGCAGAGCTGCATATCTGCGGACGGCGCAAGAGCGTGCTGGACGACACCGCCTCGGAACTGATGGACCGGCACGGCGGCAGCGTGAAGACCCACGCCGTGGATATTCGCGTCGCCGAGGCCGTCGATGAGATGATCGGCGAGATCTGGGCGGGCAGCGGGCCGCTGACCGGTCTCGTCAACAATGCGGCGGGCAATTTCATCAGTCCGACCAAGGACCTTTCGGCCCGCGGGTTCGACGCCATCGCCAATATTGTTTTCCATGGCTCGTTCTATGTCACCCACGCTTGCGGCAGGCGCTGGATCGAGGGCGGGCTCAAGGGCAGCGTCATCTCGATTCTGACCACCTGGATCTGGAACGGCGGCCCGTTCACCGTGCCGTCCGCCATGTCCAAGGCGGGCGTCAATATCATGACCAAATCGCTCGCCGCCGAATGGGGGCGTTACGGCATCCGCCTCAACGCCATCGCGCCGGGGCCGTTCCCGACCAAGGGCGCGTGGGAGCGGCTCAATCCCGGGGCCAAAACCGACGGCAGCGACGGGGCGAGCGACGGTATCCCCATGGGCCGCAACGGCGAGATGGACGAACTGAAGAATCTGGCCACGTTCCTGATGTCCGACGGCTGCGACTATCTCACGGGCCAGACCATCGCCATCGACGGCGGCTCCTATTCGGCGGGCGGGGGCAATTTCTCGCGCCTGTCGAAAATGTCGGAGGAGGAATGGAGCGGCATGCGCGAGATGATCCGCTCGGCCAATGACAAGGACAAGGCGCAACGCAGCGTCTGAACGCTCATAGTCCCCGGCGGGGTCAACTCGCCGGGGGCGTGTCTTCCGGATTGTTGGTGTTCCAGATGATCGCGGAAAGGCTCCAGCTTGCGGCCGCGGCGGGCGAGGGCATCCCGGTCTTCTTGTCCGCGCCCGTGCCCTTGAAATAATAGACAAGCTGCGAGGCGCCGGGCGCCGGGCACATGATCAGCCCGGTTGACTGGCTATCGCCATAAGCTCCCATCTCGCTGGTATCGGCTTTGCAGGACGGCATCTTGTTCTGGTAGATGCTGGCGAACGGCATCCCGATCTGGACGCCATCGGGGCCGACTGCGGTCTGGCCGACAACGACGACCGCGGAGATCCACATCTTGTTCTGGGTCGGGATGATGTTGAGCACCACGTCGTCGCCCGCCGCGACCAGAATCGCGATCTGCCCCTCCGAGTTCTGCCCCATGTTCACCTGATAGCGCGGAAACGCCTTCTGGACGGCGAAGGGGCTGAAGGGGGTCTGCGCCCACAGATTGCCCACGCTGTTGTTCGAAACCTGAATGGGGTCGAGGGGACGCGGCGGCGTCTGGCAGGCGGCAAGCAGGCTGAGGCTTGCCGCGGCCAGAAGGGTCTTGAATAAGTTCATTGCCGGTCCCATTCCGCTTCAATCCATGGTGATGACGACCTTGCCGATCGCCTGCCTGTTTTGCAGCATCCGCATGGCGTCGACGGCGCGCTCCAGCGGAAATGTCGCACAGACATATGGGTCGATCTTGCCCTCGGCTGCAAGCCGGTCGATGGTTTCGATATTGGCCCGTCCCGCTTCGGGA
This sequence comes from Parvibaculaceae bacterium, assembly GCA_028283765.1. Taxonomy (GTDB): domain Bacteria; phylum Pseudomonadota; class Alphaproteobacteria; order Parvibaculales; family Parvibaculaceae; genus JAATFR01. Next base: position 309,154 of record JAPWJY010000008.1, read on the forward strand.
TCGCGCCGGCCATATTCGCCCGCCCGCACGCCGATCACCGAGAACCCCTTTATCAGGGGCATGTTGACCGGAATGCTGGGAATGCGTCCACTGGTGAAGCCGATCACCAGCAGCCGCCCGTTCCAGGCGATGCAGCGCACCGATTCGTCGAAAACGTCGCCGCCGACCGGATCATAGACGACATCCGCGCCGCGCCCGCCGGTCAGCGCCTTGACCTCCTCGCGAAAGCCCCGCGTCACGTTGAGCACATGGTCGGCCCCGCGCGTCTTGACCACTTTCAGCTTTTCGTCCGACGCCGAGGTGGCGATGACGGTCGCCCCCATCAGCTTGCCCATCTCGACGGCGGCAAGCCCGACGCCTCCGCTGCTGCCATGGACAAGCAACGTCTCTCCCGCCTTGAGATTGCCCCGGAGCGCCAGCGCCACATAGGCGGTGAGGTAGGCGGCTGGATAGGCGGCGGCTTTCTCGAAGCTGAGGCCCGCCGGGATGGGCCGGCAGGCGGCGGCCTGCGCGTTCACTTCCTCCGCAAAGCCGCCGATCCGCAGGCCCGCGACCACGGCGTCGCCAACCTTGAGGTTCTCCACGCCCGCGCCCAGCGCCGTCACCACGCCTGCCCCTTCCATGCCGGGCGAGAAGGGCAGTTCCGGCTTGAACTGATATTTGCCCTGGATCATCAGGATATCGGGGAAGTTGATCGAGCAGGCGCGCAGCCGCAGCCGCACCTCGCCCGGACCCGGTGGTGGAAGCTCCACCTCGTCGAGGCTGATCGTCGAAATATCGTCGGACAGTGTGTGGACGCGCATGGCCCGCATGGGAATCTCCCTCATCTTTTTTAATATCGTTGCGGGTACGATAAAGGGAGGAGGATCGCCTGTCTGTAGCGGGCGGCCTCAGAATCCGGGGATCGAAATACCTAGCGCCTCCAGAATGGCGAGCACTCCCAGCGCGAAGAAGATCGCGGCGGCGATGGTGCGCACATACTGGAGCGGCAGCCGTTCCGCCGCGGCATGGCCGAGGAACACCACCGGCACATTGGCCAGCATCATGCCGAACGTGGTCGCAGATGCCACCAGCGCCAGATCATGAAAACGGGCGGCGAGCGCCATGGTGGCGATCTGGGTCTTGTCGCCGATCTCGACAATGAAGAAGGCGAAAGTCGTGGTCAGGAAGGGGCCAAAGCGGGAGAATTTGCCGATGGATTCATCGCTTTCCTTGTCGGGAATGAGCATCCACAGGCCGGTCGCGATGAACGAGATACCAAGCAGCCAGGAGAGTGTCTTCGGCGTGAGCCAGCCCGAAATCTCGATCCCAAGCCAGGAGGCAAGCCCATGATTGACGATCGTGGCGACGAAGATGCCTGCGATCACCGGCCATGGCCGCTTGAACTTCGTGGCGAGCAGCAGCGCCAGAAGCTGGGTGCGGTCGCCGATCTCGGCGATGGCGACGGCGCTGGTGCAGATCAGAAAGACTTCCATCGGGGTGAACTCGTCGACCGGGGCATAAACCATGGCTCATGGCCGTTCCCCCCGGTCAGCGGGAACGGCAGAGCCAATGGTCTCGCCAGAACCGGAAATCGCTGGTGCAACGATCTTCCCGCCCGCGCGTGCCATGAAATCCGCTCCTGCGAGCGCCTCTCAAGCTTGTTGACACGCGCCCCTCTCGACCCGCAAGACGGCGGGCGGAGGGCGACTACTCCCCAAAGGACGTTTTCCGATTAGCACGGGAGGGGCTGGCCTCGCAAGGGCGGCCGTCCGCTCAGGCTTTATTCAGGGGCAGGGCCTTGTATCCCTGCAACACCATGGCCGTGGCGAATTCGGCGGCGGCCTGGGCGTCCGGCTTCTCCCGCAGGAACATGCGGTCGCCGAGTTCCATGGCGATGCCGACCACGGAGGCCATCAGGTAATCGGCGTCGACGGGCGGCAGATTGCCGTCCTTGATGTCTTCCTCGATATAGATCCGGATTTCCTCGAAAGTGGCGAGAACTTCAGCCGTATCCATCCGTACACGAATGGCTCCCGCATTGCGCCGCATCATTTCATAGGTGGTCCGGTCGTCCACCAGATAGCTGAAATAGGTGCGATAGGCGTTGCGGATAAAGTCCTCGAACGTGCGCGAACGGATCCGCTCGGCCTTGAGCCGGGGCCGGATGCGCATGGCGCTGTAGTCGATCAGCGCCTCGAATACTTCTTCCTTGCTTTTGAAATAATTGTAGAAGGTGCCGGACGCGAGACCCGTGCCCCGTATGATGTCGCGCACCGTGGTGCCGCCATAGCCCAGTTCGGCGAACACGATCCGGGCCGCCGAAAGGATGGCCTCGCGATTGTTGACCTTGGTCTGCTCGCGCTTGCCGAGCGGACGCCCGGCCTCTTTCCGGTCCACCGGCGCCTGGCCCGGCAACGGGGCGGGCTGCAACGTCGCATCGCTCATAGGTTGCCCTTCCACTTGTGCGCATATCCCATGGTCGCGAGCCGGTATCCTTCAGTCATCATCAAGGCCAGACAAACTACGCTGAAAACAGATCGACGGGGCACTCTACCATGGTCCGGCGCAACCGTGTAGCCCGGCGAAACCGGCCGTCTTGCCCGCCGTCCGTCCCGCTGTCCGCCCGGGCGGGACGCCTTGTCTCCTGCCGGGCCGGAAAAGGGGTCTATGTCTGATGACGGAATATTTCCGGGCTCCCATGGCTGCAATCCCGGCCCGGATATGTTGTGGAAGCGCTGTTGACGGCCCGCCATGATGACGCCTACCGTTTGGGATGAATCCAGTCACAGCCTTACGTAGCGTTCCCCATGACCGACAATAAAGCCGCCGCCCGAAATCTTGCCCTGATGAGAATGAAAGAGGCGCTGATCGAGCATGTGCCTCATGCCCGGGCCATCGGCATGACGGTCGTGGACGTCCGCAGGGGGCAGGCGTGGCTCATGGTCCCCTATGATGCCAAACTCGTCGGCAACCCCGACACCGGGGTCATTCATGGCGGCGTCATCACCACATTGCTCGACAACGCCTCGGGCGCCGCCGTCCAGCTTGCGCTCCCTGAGCGCCAGGCCATCGCCACGCTCGACCTTCGCATCGACTATATGAAACCCGCCACGCCCGGCGAGGATCTTCATTGCCACGCGCATTGCTACAAGCTGACAAGGAACATCGCCTTTGTCCGGGGTGTCGCCTACCACAAGGACCCGGCGGATCCCATCGCCACTTCGGTCGGCACCTTCATGCTGGCGGCCAACCGGGCCGAGGTCATGCCTGTGGAGATAGACAAGATTCTCGGGAAGGAGGCCCAGTAATGGATATTCTCAGCCGTGCCCATGAGCGGGGCGAAACGCTGGACCTTCAGGCTTTCATCGACCAGATTCCCTATACGAGGTTCCTGAACATCAAGGTGGACCGCAAGGGCAGCGAGATCACCACGATCCTGAAGTTTCACCATGAACTGATTGGCAACCCGTCGCTGCCCGCTCTTCATGGCGGGGCCATCGGGGCGTTTCTGGAAACGACCGCGATCATCCAGCTCGCCTATGAGATTTCGAGCGGCAAGCTGCCGAAGCCCGTGGACATCACGATCGATTATCTGCGCTCGGGCCGGCCGGTCGACACCTATGCCCGCGCGCGCATCAACAAGCAGGGCCGCCGCGTCGCCAATGTCCACGTCGAAGCCTGGCAGGAAGACCGCTTCAAGCCCATCGCGGCTGCCCACGGGCATTTTCTGCTGACGCCGCCCGACGAGGGCTGACCTTATCCCTTCGTGGAAACTTTTATTTATGACGGCCATTTCCACGCCGCCCGGGCGCCGGGTCACGACGCGCAAGGTGCTGGCGATCGCCCTGCCCATCGCCGTCGCCAACCTGACCATCCCACTGCTGACGCTGGCGGACATTGCGGCTGTCGGGCAGGTGCCCGATGCCGCCCTGATCGGGGCCGTGGCGCTCGGCGGCGTCATCTTCAGCTTCGTGTTCTGGGGCTTCTCGTTTCTGCGCATGGGCACCACGGGCCTCACCGCGCAGGCCTTCGGCGCGGACAACAGGGATGAAATCCGCGCCACGCTGGGGCGAGCGCTGCTGATCGCGGGCGGGGCGGGCCTGCTGATCATCATCCTGCAAGGCCCCATCGCCGCCATCGCCTTCGGCCTGCTGCACGCCAGCGCAAGGGTGGAGGAACTGGCGCGCTCCTATTTCGCCGTTCGCATCTGGATCGCGCCGCTGGCCCTTTCCAATTTCGCGCTGACCGGCTGGTTCATCGGCCGCCAGCGCGCGCGCATCGCGGTCTTTCTGCAATTGCTGCTCAATGGCCTCAACCTCACGCTCGACCTCACTTTCGTGCTGGTTTTCGGCTGGGGCGTGCCGGGGGTGGCGCTCGGCACCGACATTGCGGAAGGGACCGCCGCCCTTCTCGGCCTTTACATCGCGGCGCGGGAGCTGAAGGCGCTGGGCGGGCGCTGGAGACTGAAGCGGCTGCTCGATCCGGTCCGGCTGCGGCGCACCTTCACGGTCAATCGCGACATCATGGTGCGGTCGCTCTGCCTCATCTTCGTGCTCAGTTTTTTCACCGCCCAGGGCGCGAAAACCGGGGATGTCACGCTTGCCGCCAATGAGGTGCTGATGCAGTTCATCCTGCTGGCGGCCTTCCTGCTCGATGCTTTCGGCACGGCGTCGGAAGCGCTGGTCGGAGAATCCATCGGCGCGCAGGACCGGCGCGGGCTTATCGACGCGATGAAGCTGCCGGGCCTGTGGGCGCTCGGCGTTTCCCTCATTCTCGCCGCCGGTTTTCTCCTGCTCGGGCCTTTCGTCATCGACATCCTGACAAGGGAGGAGGCCGTCCGTCTTGCGGCCCGGACCTATCTGCCATGGTGCGCCTTTGCGCCGCTTGTCGCCGTCTGGTGCTTTCAGCTCGACTCGATCTTCATCGGCGCGACGCTTTCCCATGCGCTGCGCAATGCGATGATGGCGTCTCTTTTCGTTTTCCTGCTGGCCTGGTGGGCCCTGCACGGCCCCTTCGGCAATCACGGCCTGTGGGCCGCGATGATGATCTTCTACTTCGCGCGGGCCGCCTCGCTGGCCTTCTATCTGCCGGGCCTGCTGAGGCGGACCTTGTGAAGGCAGCTTCTATTCGGCCGCCTTCTTTGCGCCCGTGGCCCGCTGGGTGGCGGCGGTGATGGCGTCGGCGAAGGTGCCGACCAGCGCCACCGCGAAATCATGTCCCATGCCCGGCACGATGCGAAGCTCGGCGCCGGGAATGTTTTCCGCCGTGTCCTTGCCGCCCGCGACCGGCACCAGCGGATCATCCGCCCCGTGCAGCACCACGGTCGGGACCTTGATGGTCTTGAGTTTGGGGCGGCGGTCGCCATTGGTCAGGATGGCGGCCATCTGGCGGGTCATGCCGACCGGATAGAAGGAGCGGCGGAAATCGCGCAGGATTCGTTCGCGCAGGATGGTTTCGTCGGTCGGATAGCCCGGGCTGCCGATGACTTTCCAGGCGGAGACGCCGCGCTCGACGACCGATTCGAGGTTGCTCGGGTCGGCGGGGGGCGCCATCAGCGCCGCCAGCGCTTCCGGCTTGCCCTGGGGCAGGGCGGGATTGCCGGTAGTGGACATGATCGAGGTGAGGGAGAGCACCCGGTCGGGATGATTGGCGGCGACAAGCTGGGCGATCATGCCGCCCATGGATGCGCCGGCGATGTGCGCCTTGTCGATGCCGAGCGCGCTCAGCAGGCCCACCGCGTCCTTCGCCATGTCGTCCAGCGAATAGGGGGCCAGCGCCGGTTTTCCCGACATCAGCGACATCATCAGCGTGCCTATGTCGGGCGCGCCCAGCTCCTCGAGCTTCGAGGACAGGCCGACGTCGCGGTTGTCGAAGCGGATGGCGCGGTAGCCCCGCCGCACCAGTTCCTCGCAGAGCGCCTCCGGCCACATGGTGAGCTGCGCCCCGACGCCCATGATCAGCAGGACGGTTTCCCGGTCTTCCGGGCCAAAGCTCTCATATTCGATGGTGATGCCGTTGGCCTTGATCTGCGTCATGTCCGTCCCCGTGGTTGCCGTTCTTTGCGCAAGCCTATCAGAGCGCCTTGCCATGTCGAAAGGCGCGAGGCAATCTAATGGGAAACATTAGAAAATGGGAAGCGCTCTTATGACACTGACTTTCGACCTGTTCTGGTCCTTCCGTTCGCCCTATTCCTACCTCATCACCCCTCGCATGATCGAACTGGAAAAGACCTATGACGTGCAGGCGCGGGTGCGCCCGGTCTATCCCATCGCGGTGCGCATCGATGGTTTCTTCAAGCAGGTGAACCCGATGTGGCCGCCCTACCTGATCCGCGACACGGTGCGGATCGCGGAGATGGCGGGCATGCCCTATGCCTGGCCCTATCCAGATCCGATACAGATGGACCTGCGCAGCGGCGAGGTGCCGAAGGAGCAGCCCTATATCCATCGCCTGACCCGGCTGGGCGTCGCGGCGGTGGAGGCGGGCAAGGGGCTCGCATTCCTTCATGAGATCGGCAGCGTGATTTTCGGCGGTGTCCGGAACTGGCACGAGGGGGATCATCTGGCTGAGGCGAGCGCCCGTGCCGGGCTTGACCTTGCCGCGCTCGATGCACGGATCGAGGCCGATCCGGATCATTTCGAGACGGTTATCGTGGAAAACGAGGCGGCCCAGAAGGCGGCGGGCCATTGGGGCGTGCCGCTGATGGCGTTCGAGGGCGAGCCGTTCTTCGGGCAGGACCGGGTCGATCATCTGGTCTGGCGCATGAAGCAGAAGGGGCTGGCTCCACGCGGCTAGGAGCCGCTGGACCCGGACGTCCGCTCCAGATAGCTTCCCCTCGAATTCATGATGTGGAACGAAGCGATGAAGCGCGACCTCGAAGCGATGGCGGCAATGGAGCACGATCTGGTGATCGTGGGCGGCGGCATCACCGGCGCCTCGGTCGCGTGGGATGCCTCGTTGCGTGGCCTCAAGGTGGCGTTGCTCGAAAAGGCGGACTTTGCCCATGGCACCACCTCGGGCTCCTCCAAGCTCGTTCATGGCGGGCTTCGCTATCTCGTCAACGGCGAGCTGAAGCTGGTGCGCGAATCCCTGCGCGAGCGCCGCATCTGGGAGAGCGTCGCCCCTCACATGGTCCATCCGCTGCCCTTCATGCTGCCGACCTACGGTTTCGGCATGAAGGGTGGCCCGGTCCTCTCCATCGGCCTCTTCCTCTATGATCTGCTGTCCTACGACCGCAACTGGCTCATGGACGACGACCACAAGCTGCCCGCCTTCCGCACCGTCTCGAAAAAGCAGGCGCTGAAGATCATGCCGACGCTCCAGCCGGAAGGGCTGACCGGCGCGAAGATTTATTATGACTGCCAGATGTGGCTGCCCGAGCGGCTGTGCCTCGAGGTCATCGAGGGCGCGGTCGAATATGGCGCGATGGCAGCCAACTATGCCGAGGTCACGGGGTTCGACATCGAGCGGCTGGGGGCGGCGGGCCGCGTCCACGGCGTCGATGTCACCGACAGGCATACCGGCAAATCCCACCGCATCCGGGGCAAGGTCATCGTCAATGCGTCCGGTCCGTGGGCGGACAGCATGATGCGCCTTGCCGAAAACGGCCCGCCTGCCCGCAAACTCATCCGCTCCAAGGGCATCCACATCGTCACCCGCAATATCTCCGGCAACTATGCGCTCACCATGCAGTCGGAGCTTGGCGGGCATTTCTTCGTCATCCCGTGGCGTGGCCACACGCTGATCGGCACCACTGATACCCTGTTCGAGGACGATCCCGACCATCTCCATGTCAGCGAGCGCGATCTGGAAAGCTTCCTGCGCGTGGTCAATGGCGGCCTGCCGGGGCTCAATCTCGAACGCAAGGACATTCTTTATTTTTACGCGGGCCTGCGCCCCCTCGTCGATCACACCAGGGAGGGCGAGGCCAAGGATTCCTACAAGGCCAGCCGGTCGGCGGAAGTTTGCGACCATGCGAAGGTCGATGGCTTTGAAGGCTTCATTTCCGCCATCGGCGGCAAATGGACGACCTCGCGCCATCTGGCCGAGCAGGTGGTCGATCTGGCCGCGGCAAAACTCGACCGCAAGACGAAATGCGAAACCCATTGCACGCCCACCTATGGCGGCGAGATCGGCCGGCTGAAAAGCTTCATCCGGCGCGCCCAGGCCCGCCATGCGGGCCTCGCGCCTGAACTGGTGACGCATCTGGTCAATCTCTATGGCAGCCGCATCGACGAGGTGCTGGCCTCCGCCGACGAGCGTCCGGGCGAGCGTGCCCTGCTGCTGCGCCGCATCTCGCCCAACCGGCCCGACATCAACCTTCAGGTCATCCACGCCATCCGTCACGAGATGGCCTCGACCCTTTCCGACGTCATGTTCCGGCGCACCGGTTTCGGCACGCTGGGCCATCCCGGCGTGCCGACCATGAACGCGATCTGCGATCTGATGGCGCGCGAGCTGGACTGGGACGAGGGCGAGATCGCCCGCCAGATGGCCGAGGCCGGGCAGGCCTACAGCACCGTCGATGGCGCGGCGTCATGAGTTACCCGGTTTCGACGCCCCATGTCGCCGCCGTGATCAACCCGCGCTCGGGCGGCGGCCACACGGGCCGGTCGTGGCGGGTCATTTCAGGCGAGCTTGAAAAGCGGCTGGGGCCCATCGTGCCCCTGTTCACGCGCCAGCCCGCCACGCCGCATTTTTTGCCCGGCGCGGAGCTTGCCCGCGAGGCGCTGCGCCACAATGCCCAGCTTGTCATCGCGGTCGGCGGCGACGGCACCATCAGCGAGGTCGCCAACGGCTTTTTCGGCGAGGATGGCAGGCCGGTCAATCCCGACGCCCATTTCGCCATCATCCCGGCGGGCACCGGCGGCGATTTCCGCAAAAGCTTCGGCCTCTCCAACGATCCGCAGGAGGCCATCGCCCGCATCGCCAGCGGCAAAACCGTCAGCCTCGATGTCGGGCATATGCGCTTCGTCAGCCATGACGGGCTCGAAACCAGCCGCTATTTCGTCAATATCGCCAGCTTCGGCCTTTCCGGCGTCGTGGTCGCCCGGGTCAACCGTTCTGGCTGGCCAAGGCTTCTGGGCGGCCGCTTCACTTTTTTCTGGGAGTCCCTGATCGGGTCTCTGGGCTACCGGCCCCAGCCGGTCCGGCTCACCATCGAGGGCGAGGAGCCGGGCGACGTCCGGGTTCTCGTCTCGGCGCTGGGCAATGGCCGCTTCTTCGGCGGCGGCATGATGATCGCGCCCGACGCCCGCCCGGACGATGGCCTGTTCGATTTCGTCACGCTCCGCGACATGGGCTTCTGGGGCCTGAGCCGCCTTTCCGGGGCGATCTACAAAGGCACCCACACCGGCCATGCCCGGGTCGTCTCCCGCCGGATCAGGGCCCTGACCGCCGAGCCGCTGGATGAAAAGCCGGTGCTGCTGGATGTGGACGGCGAGGCCCCGGGCCGCCTTCCCGCCCGTTTCGAGCTGCTGCCGGGCGCGCTCACCCTGCGGATCTAGCCCCCTTTCCGGGGATATGGACTTGGCGGAATGATCCCTGTATAACCCCGCTCAATCAGGCCGGGTGCCCAGCGCCGGGCCGTGGACCCATTATCACCATTTTGTCCTTCAGCGATGCCCGCAAGGCCAGCGCGGACAAGTCAGACCGGAGCCAGACCATGGCCGTACCAAAGCGTAAAACCAGCCCCGCCAAGCGCGGCATGCGCCGTTCAGCCGATGCGCTGTCCCAGCCCGCCTATGTGGAAAGCCCCGATTCGGGCGAACTGCACCGCCCGCACCATGTCGATCTGAAGAGCGGCATGTATCGCGGCCGTCAGATTCTCAAGGCCAGGAACAACTAATTCCCTTTCGCGGGGGATGCAAAAGGCGCTCGCGGGCTTCCGCGCAGCGCCTTTTCCCGTTTCTGGACTCCCATTTCTAGATGCTGGCCAGCCCCTTCAGCGCATTGCGGATGTGCCGTTCGGCCTGCTCGTGGACCATGCCCGCCCAGTCGTCCTCCTCGATCAGGAAAACCGAGCGGATCGCCTGCTTGATCGCGGCCGCCTGCGGGTCGTCGGGCCCCTTGCCCTTCATGTGCAGCCAGTTGTCCGCCATCAGCGCCGCGCCTACATCGCTCTGCGGCCTCGTGCCGTATTCGATGGAAACGGCCATGATCTGGCGCTCGCGCCCGGGCTCCTGCGTCAGCCGGTCGATCAGCGCCGCCTTCATCGAGCCCTTCACATCCGCCGAAACCGAGGTTCCCGCCTGGGTGGAGCGGATATCCGCGCCCAGCCATTGCTGCGCCAGGGCGAAGGAGGGGCTGTCGGGTGCGACCGTGGACAAAACGCTCGCCCATGCCGCGTTCGCCCAGCCCGGTGTGAATGTCGAAAAATGCCAGCGCCCGCGCCGGTGCGAGTTCCGTCTCGAAAATCGCCCTTACGGTTCCGTTCGACCATGAAGGTCCGTGGCCGCCGAAGAACAGGCCCTGCGGATGGGTATATTGCCCCGTGCTCACGGCATCGACATAGGCCTGCTGGCCCCGGGTCTTGACGAAATCCAGAATGCTCTCCAGCAGCGCCGTCTGTGTCGCCTGCGTCCATTCATCGGGCAGCAGCGCGTCATGGAGCAGGGCGTAATCCTCATTGGACGGAAGAGGCGCGCTGAAATCGACGAAGTTGCGGTTGAGGTCGATATTGTCCTCGTTCACCCGCCGCCCCCAGGCAAAGCCATGGGGGTTGAGGGCATGGATGAAAACCAGCGCTGTGTCGGCGGGCAGCCCGTCCGCCAGCCCCCGTTCCAGCAAGGTCGTCTGGATCGCCGAGCCGCAATAGCCCTCGATGCCGTGCGTGCCGGAAACGACGCTGAGCACCTTCTCCGCGCGGGCGGGGCCTATCCGGGCCACATCCATCGCCAGATCCTCTCCGCGAGGCCCTTTCAGGGGATGAGGATAGGTGGTGAGCGCGCCTCCCGCCTTCTGCGCCGCCGCGCGAAAGCGGGCGCGGGCGGTGGCGTAATCCGGCGAAAAATAATCGGCGGCCTTTTCGTTGAGCGTTTCTGCCATGGCCATGAGCCGGGCTCCCCTTGTCTTGTGATCCCGAAGGAGTCGTTTCTTGTTATGGCTGAGGCGGGGCGTCAGAGCCCGCCATAGGCCTCGTCGTCGATCAGCAGTTCATAGGCGGCCTGCAGGCGTCCCGTCAGCCCGTGGGCGGGCACTTCCCGGCTTTCCAGGGATGACAGAGGCACAAGGCCGATCAGGCTGTTGGTGAGAAAAAGGCCGCTGGCCGCATGGAGCCGTTCGAGGCTGATGCTTTCCTCCGTCACGGCCAGCTTCAGATAGCGGGCAAGCTCGATCACGGTGGCGCGCACGATGCCGGGAAGCACGCCGTCGGAAAGCGGCGGCGTCACCAGCCGGTCGCCTTCCCAGAGAAATACATTGGCGGCCGTCGCGCAGGCCAGCGCGCCATGCGTATTGAAAAGGATCGCCTCGTCCGCGCCGCGCCCCCGCGCTTCCTGTTTGGCCAGCACGCTGTCGAGATAGGTCAGCGCCTTGAGGTTGGCGGAAGGTGACAGCTCGTTGCGCCGCCCGGTCGCGATGATCGCCGTCAGCGAGACGGGTGGCGTTGCGGCGGGCGAGGCCGTCACCAGCAGGGTCGGGATCGTCTCGCCCGGCGGCAGGAGTCCGCGCGGCCCGGTACCCCGCGTCAGCGTGATGCGCACGGAGGCGTTCTGCGCGTTGGCGAGGTCGTTGCGCTCCAGCACCCCGCCGCAGGCGAACGCCAGTCCCGGCTCCATGGCCGGGAGCGGAATGCCGAGCGCCCGTGCGCCCGCTTCCAGACGGGCGATATGCGCCTCGAACAGAACCAGCCGCCCGCGCCGGACAAGCACCGTTTCAAAAAGACCATCGCCCAGCAGAAAACCGCGGTCGTTCGGCATGATCGCCGCGTCGCTTTCATCGAGAAAAATCCCGTTGAGCCAGACGATCATGGGCAGGCTGCCTCCGGCATTGCGCGTGAACCGAGCTTGAGGAAATTCCCCAGCAGCCTGTGCCCGTCCGTGGTCAGCACGGATTCGGGGTGAAACTGCACGCCGATGATCGGCAGGGTTTCGTGCGCCAATGCCATCAGTTCCCCGTCGTCGTCCGCTTGCGCGATGGTGCGCAGTGGGCCTTCAGGATCGAGACCGGCCACCAGCGAATGATAGCGCCCGGCCTCGAACGGATTGGCCATGCCGTCGAACAGCGGATGGCCGTCATGGTGGATGGGCGATGGCTTGCCATGGCGCGGGCGGGCGGCGCGGCGCACGGTGCCGCCGAAGGCCGCTGCAATGGCCTGATGCCCGAGGCAGACGCCAAGCAAGGGCAGACGCGCCCGGGCCGCCGCATGAACGAGCGCGACCGAGATGCCCGCCTCCGCCGGTCCGCAGGGCCCTGGCGAGAGGATGATCGCGTCAGGCGCGAGCGCCAGCGCCCCCTCCACGCTGATCGCGTCATTGCGCACCACCATGCGCTCGTGGCCCAGCTCGCCAACATAGCGCGCGAGATTCCAGACGAAGGAATCATAATTGTCGATGATCAGGATCATCGCGGGCGTCCCTTCCTCCCCTGCAAGGCGGGCTCTTCATGGGCTGGGGCGGCAAAGCCCAGCGCCACCATCATGGCCCTTGCCTTGACCAGCGTTTCCTCATATTCGCGAAAAGGATCGGAATCCGCAACGATCCCGCCACCGGCCTGAAAACTGGCCCGCCCCTCGCGCACCACCATGGTGCGGATGGCGATGGCGCTGTCCATGGCGCCATCCGCCCCGATATAGCCGATGGCACCGCAATAGGGGCCGCGCAAGGTGGGTTCGAGTTCGGCGATAATCTCCATCGCCCGTACCTTCGGCGCGCCAGTGATCGAGCCGCCGGGAAAGCAGGCGGCCATGAGATCGATGGCCGTCATGCCGTCCTGCAACACGCCCGTCACCGTCGAGACCAGATGATGTACGGTCGCAAAGCTTTCCAGTGCGTTAAGCTTTTCCACTTTGACGGAGAAATCCTTGCAGACCTTCGAGAGGTCGTTGCGCAGCAGATCGACGATCATGGTGTTTTCCGCCCGGTCTTTTTCGGATGCCAGCAGTTCGGCGGCAAGGGCCGCGTCCTCTGCCGCATCGCGCCCGCGCGGCCGCGTGCCCTTGATCGGCCGGGTTTCGACAAGGCCGTCCCGGCATTGCAGAAATCGCTCCGGTGAATTGGAGACGAGCGTCCCTTCGCCGAAATTGAAGAAGGCGGCGTGCGGCGCGGGAGCCTGCGCCGTCAACCGGCGATAGAGCATGAAGGCGTCGTCGCCGGGTGCCAGCCGCGCCTCGAAACGCTGTGACAGGTTGGCCTGAAAAATGTCACCCGCATGGATGTAGTCGATCACCCGGGCAACCGCATCGCGATAGGCGGCAGGGCTGAAATTCGAGGATAATTCAGTTTGCGGACGAACTGGCGAGGTGGAAACCGGTGGTAGCTGTGCCCGGGACGGCGCAAAAGCCGCCATCGCCTTTTTCTCCGCGCCCGGACGCGCGATCACGAAGACGCGGCGGCGCGCCGCATCGAACGCCAGCAGGAAATCATAGGCCCCGAGCGCCAGTCCCGGCAGGTGCTGGTCATCCACCGCGAACGGCGGCCGGGGCGGCGGCAGGCGCTCAAGGCTCGCGCCCAGATCATAGCCGAGATAGCCGCCGACCCCGCCCATGAAGGGCAGGCGAACCCCTTCCGCAAAAAGGGCGTCCTGCGCCGGACAGTTGCCGGCATAAAAGGCGCGCAGCGCGTCGAAGGGCCTGAGCTCCGTCGCCGCGCCGTCGCGCAGCAATTCGTCGCCTTTCATCGTCAGGGTGCTGAAAGGCCGGACGGCGATGAAGCTCCAGCCCGTCTGCGCCCAGTCGAGCAGCAGGGCGAAGGGCTCATCGGCAAAAGGCGCGAACGCCTCGACGGGCTCGCGCCAGGGCAGTTCGTCGATTACGCGGTACATGGGGCGTCATTCTCAAGGGTGGGTCGTGAGCAGATAGGCGGCGAGGTCCTGCTTGTCGTGGGCGTCCAGTTCGAAGAGCGGCATGTTGGACGGCGGCGCGGCCAGCAGGGCCGCTATGTCCTGCGCGTTATAGCGTTGCCGCAGGGCCTTGAGCGGCACCTTTCTTTCAGGCGGGGCGTCGCTGCCATGGCACTCAAGGCAGCCGGTGGTTTCGAACAGCCTTTTGCCGCGGTCGATGGAGGCGGGCGCGAAGCTTTCGCGAAGCTCCGTGCCGCCGCCCGCGACCGCTGGCGCAGGCGTGGCCGCGGCCGTTTCGCCGCTGAAGCTGAGGCGGTAGACCGCGCCTGCGTAATCGTCCGAGATATAGATTGCCCCGTCCGGTCCCTGCGCCGTATCGACCGGACGGCCGATCACATTTTCGTTGCTCTGGAACCCGCTGACGAACGGCGCGAGGCTCACCTTGCCGCCCGCGTCCCATGACAGGGCGACGACCTCATAGCCGATTTTCTTCGTGCGGTTCCACGACCCATGGAGCGCCACCAGCGCCTTGCCTTCATAGCCGTGAGGCGCGTTGGCGCCGGTCAGGAACTTGATGGACAGCGCCGCGCCGTGGGGCGGCAGGGCGAACCAGGGGGCGGCATAGCTGGCGAGCCTCGGGTCCTGATGGTTGCCGAAATCCGGGTCCGGCACATTGTCGCCGTTGCGATAGGGCCAGCCATAGAATTTGCCTTTTTCGACGCGCTGAAGCTGGTCGGGCGGGAAATCGTCGCCCAGCAGGTCGCGCCCGTTGACCACCGCCCAGAGCTGTCCCTGCGGATCCCAGTCGAAGCCGACCGCGTTGCGCAACCCGTCTGCATAGACTTCGAGGCCGGAGCCGTCCGGTCTGAAGCGCATGATCGTGGCCCGGCGCGGATCGGTCTCGATGCAGACGTTGCAGTCCGAACCCACGTTCACATACATGAAGCCGTCCGGCCCCATGCGCAGCGTCCGGGTCCAGTGGTTGCCGCCGCCCGGCAGGCCGGTGACGATGCGTTCGACCGCGCCCGAGACCGCGCCGGTCGCCTCATCGAAGCGGATGCGGGCGATGGCGTCGGTCTCGCCGATATAGAGCCAGCCGTCGTGGAGTTCGAGGCCATGGGGCCGGTTCAGTCCCTCGACCAGCACTTTCGTGCCGTCGGCCCTGCCATCATGGTTGGCGTCGCGGCGGAGCAGCAGCACCTCGCCCTTGCGCGGCACGGAGACGAGAAGATCGCCGCCTGCGGTCCAGCGCAGGATACGCGCCTGCGACAGGCCGTTTGCATAAATGTTGATCGTCGCGCCCGCCGGGATCGTCAGCTGCTTGCGCAGCGCATCCTCGGGCGTTGGCTCGCCGCCCCAGCCGAACAGGGAATTGGTGATGGGGGCGTTGACGGTCCAGCTCTTCGGCCAGAACAGCCATGCGCCGCCCGCGCTCACCACAATGAGCGCCAGCACCCCCAGCAGAATCCTCGTCACGATCTTGCGCAGCATCATTTCCCCTAACCCTGTCCATGGTAATATAGGGGCTGACAGGCCCCCGGGGATAAGTTTTTGAACGAAGCGGCCCCTGCGTCATCCCTCCCGGCATGGCGGTCGCTCTTGCGCGTCCTTTCTTTTGCGGGCTTCATGCCGGGCAAAACCACAGGAAACGGGCAGGATTCCATGCAGGACGCATTCAAGGAAAAGGTACTCGCGGGCAAGGTCGCCTTCATCGCCGGGGCTTCCAGCGGCATCAATCTGGGCATCGCCCAGCATTTCGCCCGGCACGGCGCGAAGGTCGCCATCATCAGCCGCAGCGCGGAAAAGATCGCGGCGGCCGCCAAAACCATGACCGACGAAGGCCATGAAGCGCTCGGCATCTCCGCCGACGTGCGCAATTTCGACAGCGTCGACGCCGCCCTCAAGGCTGCCCATGACAAGTTCGGCAAGATCGACGTGGTGGTATCGGGCGCGGCGGGCAATTTCGTCGCCCCGGCGCTCGGCATGTCGTCCAACGGCTTCAAGACCGTGGTCGACATCGATCTTGTCGGCACCTTCCATGTGCTGCGGGCCTCGTTCCAGTATCTGAACCGCCCCGGCGCGTCGCTGATCTCGATCACCGCGCCCCAGGCGGTTAATCCATCCCTGTTCCAGGCCCATGTCTGCGCGGCCAAGGCGGGCATCAACATGCTGACCAAGTGCCTTGCCATGGAATGGGGTCCGGCGGGCGTGCGCGTCAACGCCATCTCCCCCGGCCCCATCGCCGAGACCGAAGGCATGCTGCGTCTCGCAGGCAGCCCGGAAGCGGAAAAGGCGATCAAGGCGCGGATCGCCCTTCGCGATTACGGCACCAAGACCGACATTGCCGACACCGCGCTCTTCCTTTCGACCCCCAATGCCAAATACATTACCGGCTCGATCATCGACTGCGATGGCGGCTCGAAGCTGGGCGATGCGGGCGCGGACGCGCTGGCGGGCAACTAGGGAAAAATCACATGGCGGCGGCATTGCCCGGGCACGGCACGGACTGGGAAACCCTGAAAGCCCGCATGATCGCGCGCGGCGACCATGACGTGAAATGGCGCGAGGGCAAAACCGCCGTCTATGTTTTCAACGCGGGGCCTGAAGTCCTCGCGGTGCAGAAGGAAGCCTATGCCCTTTACATGTCCGAGAACGGACTTGGGCCGATGGCTTTCCCAAGCCTGAAAAAGATGGAGGAGGAGGTCGTCGGTTTCGGCCTCTCCCTCCTTCACGGACCGGAAGGCTCGGTCGGCAACATGACGTCCGGCGGCACCGATTCGATCAGCATGGCGATGAAGACCGCGCGCGATCATGCCCGCTCGAAGGGGATGACGGGTCAGCCCAACATCGTTCTGCCGAGAAGCGCCCACCTCGCCTTCGACAAGGCGGCGCAGATGATGGAGATCGAGGTCCGGCGTGTGCCCCTGAAGAATTTTCTGGCGGACGCGGAAGCCATCGGCGTGGCGGCGGACGCCAACACCATCATGATTGCGGGCTCCGCGCCCTGCTTTCCCTATGGCCTGATCGACCCGATCGAGGAACTGGGCCGTCTCGCGCAGGAGCGCGGTCTCTGGCTCCATGTCGACGCCTGCGTCGGCGGCTATGCGGCCCCCTTCGTGCGCATGAACGGCGCGGACATCGCGCCCTTCGATTTTGCCGTGCCGGGGGTCAACTCCATATCCGCCGACCTGCATAAATATGGTTTCTGCGCCAAGGGCGCGTCCACCGTGTTTTTCCGCTCGGAGGCGCTGCGGGCCCACATGATCTTCGACGTCAGCGACTGGCCCGGCGGGCGCATGGTGACGCCGACGCTGGCCGGCACCCGTCCCGGCGGCGCGATTGCGGCCGCCTGGGCGGTCATGAATTTCCTGGGGGTTGACGGCTATCGCGCCAGGCACAGGCAGGTGACGGACGCGCGCGAGAAAATCGAGGCTGGCGTAAAAGCGCTTGGCTTCACCGTCATCGGCCAGCCGCAACTGGGGCTTCTGGCCTTCACCCGCGCGGATGTGGATTGCATGGCGGTCTGGGGCAAGCTTTTCGAGCGCGGCTGGTTCACCAGCCTGACGACCGAACCCAAAGGGCTCCATCTGATGCTTTCGCCCTTCCATCTGGAAGTGGCGGACACCTATCTCGCGGATCTTGAATGGGCGCTGGGCGAAGTCCGCAAGGGCGCGGCGGGCGAAAAGCGGGAAGCGCGCTACAGCTAGCTGAGCAATCAGCGCGTCGGGATCGGGTGCTCGCCGCGGTAATCGTAGAAACCGCGCTGGGTCTTGCGGCCAAGCCAGCCCGCCTCGACATATTTGGTCAGGAGCGGGCAAGGACGGTATTTCGAGTCCGCCAGCCCCTCGTAAAGCACGTGCATGATCGAGAGGCAGGTGTCGAGCCCGATGAAATCCGCCAGTTGCAGCGGCCCCATCGGATGGTTCGCGCCAAGCTTCAGAGCCCTGTCGATGTTCTCGACCGTCCCCACCCCTTCATAGAGCGTATAGACCGCCTCGTTGATCATGGGCAGCAGGATGCGGTTGACGATGAAGGCGGGAAAATCTTCCGAGTTGGCGGCGGTCTTGCCCAGATCGATGACAAGCTGGTTCATGGTCTTGTAGGTGTCATCGTCGGTGGCGATGCCCCGGATCAGTTCCACCAGTTCCATCACCGGCACCGGGTTCATGAAATGCATGCCCATGAAGCGCTCAGGCCGGTCGGTCGAGGCGGCGAGCCTCGTGATCGAGATCGAGGAGGTGTTGGTGGCGACGAGTGCCTCGCTTTTCAGCGACGGACAGAGCTGGGCGAAGATCTTGCGCTTGATCGTCTCGTCCTCGGTGGCCGATTCGATCACCAGATCGCAGGTCTCGAAGGCTTCCATGTTGCCTGCGGGCTGGATGCGGTCAAGAGCCGCATCCCGCTGCTCTTCCTTGATGTGCCCCCGGGCGACCTGGCGGGCCAGATTGCCGGTGATGGTGGCAATGCCCTTCTCGATTCGTTCGGTCGTGACGTCGTTGAGCAGTACCTGATAGCCGGAGAGCGCGCACACATGGGCGATGCCGTTACCCATCTGGCCGGCGCCTATGACGCCGATCTGCTTGATGCTCATCGAAACTTGCCTGCCTGCTCTGCCTGTCGGCCGCCCCGGTGCGGCATCGACCATCCTCACGGTGCGTATGGTGCAACATTATCGTCCGGTCCGCTACCGGACAAACAAATGGCGCGGCCAGCTTTTCGCGGACCGCGCCATTTTTTCGCAGTGGAACAGGGATCAGAGGCCGATTTTGCCGAGTTCGCTTTCCAGCTCCGGCACGGCCGTGAACAGGTCCGCGACGAGGCCGTAGTCGGCCACCTGGAAGATCGGGGCTTCCTCGTCCTTGTTGATCGCGACGATCACCTTGGAGTCCTTCATGCCCGCCAGATGCTGGATGGCGCCGGAGATGCCGACCGCGATATAGAGGTTCGGGGCGACGACCTTGCCGGTCTGGCCAACCTGATAATCGTTGGGCACGAAACCCGCATCGACCGCGGCGCGGGAAGCGCCGACCGCCGCGCCGAGCTTGTCCGCGACCTTTTCCAGCATGTGGAAATTGTCGCCCGACTGCATGCCCCGGCCACCGGAGACGATGATCTTGGCGGAGGTCAGTTCCGGCCGGTCCGACTTCGTCAGCTTCTCGTCAACCCATTCGGAAATGCCGGGGTTGGCGACAGCCGCGATCTTTTCGATGGCGGCCGAGCCGCCCGCAGGCGCCGACGGGAAGGCGGTGGTGCGAACCGTGATGACCTTCCTGGCATCGACCGATTTCACGGTCTGGATCGCGTTGCCCGCATAGATCGGACGCTCGAACGTGTCCGCGCCATGAACGTCGGTGATTTCCGAGATCTGCTGCACGTCGAGGAGGGCGGCCACGCGCGGCATGAAGTTCTTGCCGATGGTGGTGGCGGGCGACAGGATCGCGTCATAGGAACCGGCGAGGCTGACGACCAGAGCCGCCAGCGGCTCGGCGACCGCATGGGCGTATTCCGCGTCGTCGGCGACCAGAACCTTGGTCACGCCGGTGAGCTTCGAGGCCGCTTCGGCGGCACCGCCCACGTTCTGGCCGATCACGAGCACATGCACGTCGCCGCCGATCTTCGTGGCGGCGGTCACGGTCTTGGCCGTGGCATCGTTCAGCGAGTCGTTGTTATGTTCAGCGATTACGAGGGTTGTCATCCGATCACTCCCGCTTCCTTGAGCTTCGACACAAGCTCGGCAACACTCTCGACCTTGATGCCGGCCTTGCGCTGCGGCGGCTCGGTCACCTTGAGCACCTGCAGGCGGGCCGAAAGCTCGACGCCGAAGTCGCCGGGCGCCTTCTCGTCGATCGGCTTCTTCTTCGCCTTCATGATGTTCGGCAGCGAGGCATAGCGCGGCTCATTGAGACGCAGGTCCGTCGTGACGATGGCGGGAAGCTTCAGGTTGAGGGTCTGGAGACCGCCGTCGACCTCGCGGGTGACGACAAGCTTGCCGTCGCCCACTTCCACCTTGGAGGCGAAGGTGCCTTGCGGCCAGCCGAGCAGGGCGGCGAGCATCTGACCCGTCTGGTTGCAGTCATCGTCGATGGCCTGCTTGCCCAGAATGACGATGTCGGGCTTTTCGGCCTCGACGACGCCCTTGAGGATCTTGGCAACATTGAGGGGTTCTACGGTTTCGTCCGTCTTGACCAGAATGCCCCGGTCAGCGCCCATGGCAAGCGCGGTGCGGAGCGTTTCGCTCGCCCCGGCAGGCCCGATGGAGACGACGACGACCTCGGTCGCCTTGCCGGCTTCCTTGAGACGGACGGCTTCTTCGACGCCGATTTCGTCGAAGGGATTCATGGACATCTTCACGTTGGCGAGTTCGACACCCGTTTGATCCGATTTGACGCGGATCTTCACGTTGTAGTCGACAACCCGCTTCACGGGTACGAGCACTTTCATGCGGTGCACTCCTGCGTGTTGCCAAACGGCGGCCTTGTTCCGCGGGGACCGCCACTCCGCCCCGGATGATCATCCGGGAACGCCCCCTCGTGCGGATTCCCGCGTGACAGGCATGGGGAGGAACCCCTCGGCAAACCCATCATTCGGGAAGATCAGGCCGGCGTCATGTGAGTTAAAGCGACCGGTATGGTGCGGCAACCTAGTCGGCACCTGCGCCCCTTGTCAACGAATGCGAAAGGTTCTGCGGCCATTCGCAACAACCGGGGGATGCGGGCCGGTGAAAGCGCCGCAATCCCTTACAAATAAAGGGGATACAGGCCGCCTCCCTGATCGATTTCCCGGTCCCGCCGGCATGGCGGCGGACGCCGGCCGAACCCGATCCGGGCGGAGGCCGGGAGGGGCCGGGAAAGGGCGGGACAAGAAGGCCGGTTTGCCGCTGCCCACCGGGGGTATTCATGACCATGGTTCCGAAGGCGGGAATTCCGGGTGCATTCATGTTCAATTTTATTCGCCTGTGCCTCCCGTGGCATGTACTCGCCCATGCAGATGGATAAATACGATCCATAAACGGAACTTTTTATTATATTTTCAGGGAGATGATCTGCGCCATACTTGGCTGGCGGAAATGCATGTCCGTGAGCTTCCTGTGAGTATTCCGCAGATCGCCGCCATGGGGATGGGGCATCTTTCGGAAAATCCGGTTTCAGCCCGGTCAATTCATGCCATGCTTGCGCCCTCAACAAGGATCTCCTCCATGCGCCTTATCTCCCTGACCGCCGCCCTGACAGCAGCCATGTCTTTTCTGCTCATATCGGGGGCAGGTCCGGCGCTTGCCTTCGATTGCGGCAAGGCCAGCGACAAGATCTC
Organism: Parvibaculaceae bacterium; assembly: GCA_028283765.1. Classification (GTDB taxonomy): domain Bacteria; phylum Pseudomonadota; class Alphaproteobacteria; order Parvibaculales; family Parvibaculaceae; genus JAATFR01. The sequence goes on from JAPWJY010000008.1 coordinate 330,442, forward strand.
GAAGGCCATCTGTGCCGATCCGGCGGTCAGGACGGCCGACGGCGAAATGACGGCGGCATATGAGGCCCTGAAAAAGAGTCTGCCTCCCTCTCGCGCCGTTTTCCTGCGGGACCAGCAGCGGGCATGGCTGGAGACGCGCAACAACAATTGCACCGGCTGGGACAACAAGGCACCGGTCGACAATGCCTGCATGCTGGCCCAGACAAGGGCCCGGACCGCCGCGCTCAACCCCAGACCTGAGCTTGCGCTTCCCGGCGCGCCCGTTTTCGCCGCCGCCATCGACGGGCGGATCGACCCTTCCTTCAGGCTTTCCGCCACCCTGATCTATCCGCAGGTGCCTGAAGCCTCGACGCCCGGTCTCAAACGGCTCAACGCGGCCATCAGAAAGGCGGCGGAAGGGGACGGCCAGTGGCGCACGGTCAGCAAGAAGGACATGGGCGGCAGCGCGGCTGGCTACCAGTACATGCAGACCTACACGATCCCCTATGCCTCGCCGGACCTCGTTTCGGTCGCGCTTTCGATTTACGCCTTCACCGGCGGCGCGCATGGCATGTCGACGGTGCAGGGGGTCAATGTTCTGACGAAACTCGACCGGCCGCTGAAAGCGGGCGACATCGTCGCGCCGGAGAAGCTCAAGGAGGCGACAGCCTTCTGCCGCGGCGTGCTCGGGAAGATCAAAAGCAAATATGAGGACCCGGCGACGGACAGCTTCATGACCGACGACGCCATCGCCGCCAACATGAAAGAGGACGGCGACTGGATCATCGGGAAGGACGGGGCGACGGTTCATTACAACCCCTATGACATCGGGGCCTATGCGGAAGGAGCTTTCGACTGCCTGATTCCGTGGGCGGATCTCAAGGGTTTCGCGCCCGCACAATCGCCCCTGCCGTTTCCCTGAACCGGTCTCTGAGCGGGCTTTTTGCCGGGCTTCAGCGGTTCGCGCCCGGCACCCACAGAATATCCCCCGAGGCCCGGGCATTGAGATAGCGGGAGGCCACGAACAGGAAATCGGAAAGCCGGTTCATATATTTGATCGCCGGGCCGCTGACGATTTCGCCCTCGACCTGCGAGAGTTCGACGATCAGCCGTTCCGCCCGGCGGCAGACCGTGCGGGCGAGATGGAGATGGGCCGCGCCCGGCGTACCCCCCGGCAGGATGAAGGAGCGCAGCGGCGCCAGTTCCTTGTTGAAGCGGTCGATTTCCCGCTCCATGTTGTCGACCTGCGCCTGAATGATGCGCAGCGGCTCATATTCCAGCTTTTCGCCTGTGTCCGGGGTTGCGAGATCGGCCCCCAGATCGAACAGATCATTCTGGATGCGGCCGAGCACGGCATCGAGATCCGGCGCTTCCGCGAGCGTATGGAGCCGGGCAAGGCCGATGGCGGCGTTGGTTTCGTCCACTGTGCCATAGCTCGACACCCGGACATGGTGCTTGACGAGCCGCCCGCCGGTGGCGAGCGCCGTTGTCCCGTCATCGCCAGTTCGCGTGTAAATGCGGTTGAGCGTAACCATCTCCGCCTCCCGGAAAGTTCAGTCGATGCAGGCTAGACGTCCGCAGGGGCGTCCAGCTTCTTCTTTTTTGACTTCTTCTTGAGTTTCTTGAGCTTTTTATGCTCATCCTGCTCCCGGAGTCTGGCGACGTTGTTCTCCGTTTCGGTCAGGAATTCGCATCCCGCCCTCAGCAGACGCTCCGACACGGGGATGCTGTTGACGGCGCGGGCAAGGGTCATGGCGCCCACGCACAGGGAAATGACGGCGAGCGCCCGGTCGCCCGCACCCTGGTCGATGCCCGTGCCGATGAGGGCGCTCAGGGCCTGCGCCGTCCCGGCCAGTTGCGCCTCGATCGCCTTGCGCTGATCCTCAGGGCCGATCGCAACTTCCTGGCCGACGGTGGCGAAGAAACAGCCGTTCTCGCGATGGTCGCGGTGCTCGCGGGTGAGATAGGCGCGCGCGGCCGCGCCGAGCCGTTCCGCCTCGGGCTTTTCACCCGCCTGCGACAGCCAGCTTTCATAAAACCCCGCCGCCGTGCCGATGGCCTCGGTGACCAGCGCGTCCTTGTTCCTGAAGTGAGCGTAAAAGCCGCCGTGGGTGAGGCCCGCGTCGGCCATCACATCGGCTACCCCCATGTCGCGGATGCCCTGGAGACGGATGCGCCGGGCAGCCGCCGCCACAATGGCTCCATGCGAGCGCGCCTTCTGCTCGGTGCGCCTTGTCATCAATCCTGCCCTCTAAAACCTCTCATGAAAGGACATAATGGCAGCCCCGGTTCCATCCGTCTCGCCTAAACCGGCGTTTCAACGGCTGGTCAGATAAAGGCCGAGCATCAGGATGATGATGGCGACGAACTGGAGCAGGACCCGCAGGCGCATCAGTTTCTGGGAACGGTTGGAGGAGCCGCCCCGCATCATGTTGACGAGGCCAGCCACCAGCACCGCGACAACGGCGAAAATGGCGATGGGGCCGAGATATTGTACGAAACCCGTCATTCTTCTGTTCTTTCCGAGTATCCAGATTTCCGGCAGGCCGCACGGCGTGCGGCGGTTCTGCCGACACCCTAGCTCATCATGGACCAAAATGCAGACGACAGGGAGACGCAGAGCGCCGGGCCGTCAGCCCTCGCGGTCGAACTCGGCCTGAATCGCGACATGCACCTCGTTGCCGACCGCCGGATACCAGCTGCCCAGATGGAAATCGGCCCGGCTGAACGTGCCCTGCGCGGAAAAGCCAAGGGTTTCCTTGCCGGTCAGCGGATTGGGCGATGCGCCGTTGAAGGTGACGTTGAGGCTGACCGGATGTGTCTGGCCGCGGATGGTGAGATCGCCGGTCATGACGCCCTGATTGGGGCCGGTCCGCTCCAGCTTCGTGCTTTTGAAGCTGATTCTGGGATAGGCGCCGGCATCGAACATGTCCGTGCCCTTGACCATGACGTCGAGCGCGGGAACCTTGGTGTCGACGCTCGCCGCCTCGATCTCCACCTCGATACGGCTGGCGGCCGGGTCCTTGCTCACGAAATCGAGGGTGGCGCTCGCCTTGTCGAAGCGGCTGACGAAGCGCGAATAGCCCAGATGATCGACGTCGAAGAGAATGCTCCAGTGATCGGCGTCGAGCTTGTAGCGGCCGTCCGGCGCATTGACCGGATCATTGTCGACGCTGTGGGTCAGCACATCGACGGCGGTGCAGCCGGGGAGCGCCGCCACCGCCGCAAGGACGATCATCAGGACCGCAAGCCCGGCGAAACGGGCGATCATGTCAGTTGCCACCTTCCAGCAGACGGCGCGCGATGACCTGCGCCTGAATTTCAGCCGCGCCCTCGAAGATATTGAGAATGCGCGCGTCGCAGAGTACACGGCTGACCGGATATTCGAGCGCGAAACCGTTGCCGCCATGGATCTGGAGCGCATTGTCGGCGGCGGCCCAGGCCACGCGCGCGGCCAGCAGCTTGGCCATGCCCGCCTCCAGATCGCATCGCCGGCCTGAATCCTTTTCGCGCGCGGCGAAATAGGTGATCTGGCGCGCCACCATGATCTCGACCGCCATCATCACCAGCTTGCCGAAGACGCGCGGGAACGAATAGATCGGCTTGCCGAACTGGACGCGCTCCTGCGCATATTTGAGCCCAAGCTCGAACGCGCACTGGGCCACGCCCACGGCGCGCGCGGCTGTCTGGATGCGGGCGCTCTCGAAGGTCTGCATCAGTTGCTTGAAGCCCTGGCCTTCCTCGCCGCCGAGCAGGTTTTCAGCCTTCACTTCAAAATCGTCGAAGCCAATCTCGAATTCCTTCATGCCGCGATAGCCGAGCACCTCGATCTCGCCGCCGGTCATGCCCTGCGCCGGAAAAGGCTCGGCATCGTCGCCGCGCGGCTTTTCGGCCAGCAGCATGGAAAGGCCCTTGTAGCCCGGCGCATCCGAGGTGCGGCAGAGGAGGGTCATCACATCGGCCCGCGCCGCATGGGTGATCCATGTCTTGTTGCCAGTGATCTTGTAGACGTCGCCCTGCCTGCGGCCGCGCGTGCGCAGCGAGGCGAGGTCGGAGCCCGTGTTGGGCTCGGTGAAAACGGCGGTCGGCAGCTTTTCGCCCGAGGCGATCTTGGGCAGCCAGCTCTGCTTCTGCTCTTCGGTGCCGCCGCCCAGAATGAGTTCGGCGGCGATTTCCGAGCGGGTGCCGAGCGAGCCGACGCCGATGTAGCCGCGCGACAGTTCCTCGGAGACCACGCACATGGATTCCTTGCCGAGGCCAAGCCCGCCATATTCCTCCGGGATGGTGAGCCCGAAGACGCCAAGCTCCGCCATCTGCCCCAGCACGTCGAGCGGAATGTAATCGTCCTTCAGGTGCCATTCATGGGCGAAGGGCACGACCTTGTCGTCGGCGAAACGGCGCATCTGCTCGCGGATCGCCTGGTAGGTGTCCTCAAGACCGGTATCGCCGAAGGTCGCGCCGTTATAATCGTTGATGAGTTCGCCAAGGCGCGCGCGCACCGGTGCCGTGTTGCCCGCGCGGATCAGTTTGTTGACGGAGGACGTGAAGTAGGCGCTCACATCCACTTCCGTCAGACCCAGATCCTGCGGGCGCACGATCTCGCCCTGGCTCATGGGAATGCCGCCCGCGATCTGCCAGAGATATTCGCCGAACGCCGCCTGCACGATCAGCTTCTCGATCTCGCCGAAACGGCCTTCCGTCTTCATGCGCGCGGCATAGGCAACCAGTTGCTTCAGCGCCTCGACATAGGTGGCGAGCCAGGCAAGCCCGTGGGCCGCGAACTGCTCGCGCTCGATCGCCGCCGCCGACACCTTGCCGTCGACACTCACTTTTTCCCGGACGGTGAGCTTGGCCCGGGCCAGCAGCGTTTCCGCCGAAGCAAGAGCATCCTGCGCCAGCGGCACGAGATCGTCGGGAATGAGCGGGGCATCTGTGGCGGCAAGGCTCATGGCGTTATCCTTGGGATATTGTTCTTTTCAGGGTGAGCGGATCCATATGCCGGATGCAGACGGGACTCATCTGCATCCGGCGTGTTGTATGCGGAATGTCAGTTGCCGTTACCAGCCTCGATCGCGTCCTCGAAGGTGCGGAGACCCGTGCGCTTGGCCGAAACCAGCACGGCCATGTTGCCGGGCAGATGCTGGTTCTTCCACATCTTGGTGTGCGCCTTGGGAATGTCGCTCCAGGGGAAGACTTCTGACATGCCGGGGTCGATGCGCCGCTCGATGACGAGCTGGTTCGCGGCCGCCGCCTGCTTGAGGTGAGCGAAATGCGAGCCCTGAATGCGCTTCTGGCGCATCCAGACGAAACGCGCGTCGAAGGTGAGGTTGAAGCCGCTGGTGCCTGCGCAGAACACGATCATGCCGCCGCGCTTGGCGACCATGCAGGAAACCGGAAAGGTCTGTTCGCCGGGATGCTCGAAAACGATGTCGGGATCGATGCCCTTGCCCAGAATGTCCCAGATCGCCTTGCCGAACTTGCGCGCCTCTTTCATGAAATCGTTGAATTCGGCGGAATTGACCTTGGGCAACTGGCCCCAGCAATCGAAGTCCTTGCGGTTGATGACGCCCTTGGCGCCCATCGACAGGACGAATTCGCGCTTGGATTCATCGGAAATGACGCCGATGGCATGTGCGCCCGCCGCCGCGCACAACTGCACGGCAAAGGAGCCAAGGCCGCCGGACGCGCCCCAGACCAGCACGTTCATGCCGGGCTCGACTGCATGGGGCAGATGGCCGAACAGCATGCGGTAGGCGGTGGCGAGCGTCAGCGTGTAGCAGGCGCTTTCCTCCCATGTCAGATGCCTGGGGCGCGGCATCAGCTGCTGGGCCTGCACGCGGCAGAACTGGGCGAACGAGCCGTCCGGCGTCTCATAGCCCCAGATGCGCTGGGAGGGCGACAGCATCGGATCGCCGCCGTTACATTCCTCGTCGTCGCCATCGTCCTGGTTACAGTGGATGACGACCTCGTCGCCGACCTTCCAGCGCTTCACCTTGGAGCCGACGGCATAGACGACGCCGGCGGCGTCCGACCCGGCGATGTGATAGTCGAGCTTGTGGACATTGAACACGGAAATGGGCTCGCCGAGCCCCGCCCAGACGCCGTTGTAATTGACGCCCGCCGCCATCACCAGCACCAGCACCTCATGGCTGTCGATGGTCCATGTGGGCACGACCTCAAGCTGCATGGCCTGCTCGGGCGGCCCATGGCGGTCCTTGCGGATCGTCCATGCGTACATTTTTTCCGGCACATGCCCGAGGGGCGGAATCTCGCCCACCTCGTACAAATCCTTGAGGGGGAGACTGGTCAAACCTGCTGCCGTCACACTCATTCTGTTCTCCGTCTGCGCCGGTTCACGCATTCACGCCATGTCTTGCCCATCATGCCCCGCGCTGGCCACGTTCCGCGTCAAATCCCGCCATGGATCGCTCGCTGGCGGCGGCAGACCCTAAGGCAATGATCTTCCGCGGTGCAACATAAACATTAGCAGCCTGAGCCCGCATGTCTTTTGAAAAATTGATTGAAATAGATGCCATACTTGCTAGAGTGAGGCTATACGTAGTTATTCTCCGTGTTGCCGTGCGGGTGATGCCCTGCCAGCGTAACCGGAGCCAGACTACAGGTCAGGATTCGCTGAATTCTATTGTGGCCTGCGAGCGGCAGGACACAATGCCGTGCGGTGCCGGAGCATGGAGAAGGTGCGACGATCCCCCGGGACTTCCCTGTCCCCGTCTAATCCCCAACACCTGACCCTTGTTTCGGCATCTGCATGTGCCTTTCGCGCCGCCCGGCGCGGCAATTTTCACCGATAACACGCCCGGCCGGTCCGGCTGGCCGCTTTTCTCGCGCTGCCCCTCTTTTGCACTGCATCAATGCGTATGATAATCCCCGTTGCCGCAAGGGAGACCGGCCGCAGGGTTGGGGCGCAAGGCAAGGGTGGGCGTGAGATGAGCGAGCAGGAAACCAGACCGGTGAAACGCGACGAACCGTGGATTTTCCGCACCTATGCGGGGCATTCGACGGCGCGGGCCTCCAACGAGCTTTACCGCACCAACCTCGCGCGCGGCCAGACCGGCCTCTCGGTCGCCTTCGATCTGCCGACCCAGACCGGCTATGACAGCGACCATGTGCTGGCACGCGGCGAGGTCGGCAAGGTCGGCGTGCCGGTCTGCCATCTGGGCGACATGCGGGAACTCTTCCACGACATTCCGCTCGAGGTGATGAACACCTCGATGACGATCAACGCCACCGCGCCGTGGCTGCTTGCGCTCTATATCGCTGCCGCCGACGAGCAGGGCGCGGACCGCAAGAAGCTGCAAGGCACGGTGCAGAACGACATCATCAAGGAATATCTGTCCCGCGGCACCTATGTGTTTCCGCCCGAGCCCTCGATGCGGCTGCTGACCGACGTGGTCGCCTATACCTATAACGAAGTGCCGAAGTGGAACCCCACCAACGTCTGCTCCTACCATTTGCAGGAAGCGGGGGCGACGCCGGTGCAGGAACTGGCCTTCGCGCTGGCGACCGCCCAGGCGGTGCTCGACCATGTGCGCGATTGCGGGCAGGTGCCGGAAAAGGATTTTCCCACGGTCGTCGGCCGCATCAGCTTCTTCGTCAACGCGGGCGTGCGCTTCGTCACCGAAATCTGCAAGATGCGCGCCTTCGTCGATATGTGGGACGAGATCTGCCGCGACCGCTATGGCGTGACCGAGGCCAGGCACCGGCGCTTCCGTTATGGCGTGCAGGTGAACTCGCTGGGGCTGACCGAGCCGCAGCCTGAAAACAACGTCTACAGAATATTGATCGAGATGCTGGCTGTCACGCTGTCGAAGGACGCGCGCGCGCGCGCCGTGCAGTTGCCCGCATGGAACGAGGCTCTGGGCCTGCCCCGGCCATGGGACCAGCAATGGTCGCTGCGCGCCCAGCAGATCCTCGCCTATGAAACCGACCTGCTCGAATATGACGACATCTTCAATGGCTCGACCGCCATCGCGAAAAAGGTCGAGGAGCTGAAGCGCGAGGCGCGTGAGGAACTCGACCGCATCGAGGCGATGGGCGGTGCGGTCGCCGCCGTCGAAAGCGCCTATATGAAAAGCCGCCTTGTCGAGTCGAACGCCGCAAGGCTCGCCGGAATCGAGAGCGGGGCGCAGGTGGTGGTCGGCGTCAACAAATACATCGAGAGCGCGCCCTCGCCGCTGGCCACGGGCGAGGATTCGATCATGACCGTCGCCGCCCACATCGAAGACGAGCAGATTTCCAGATTGAAGGAATGGCGCGCGGCCCGGGACGACAAGGCAGTCAAGGCGGCGCTCGCCGATCTGCGCCGCGCCGCGATCGAGGGACGCAACATCATGGAGCCCTCCATCGTTTGCGCCAAGGCGGGGGTGACCACCGGCGAATGGGGCTCTATGCTGCGCGAGGTCTTTGGCGAATATCGCGCGCCCACCGGCGTGGCCCATGCCGCCCGCAACGACGCCCGCGATCTCGACGAGGTGCGCGCCGAGGTCGATGCCGTCTCCGTCAAGCTTGGCCGGCGGCTCAAGTTTCTGGTCGGCAAGCCCGGCCTCGACGGCCATTCCAACGGCGCGGAACAGATTGCGGTGCGCGCGCGCGATTCCGGCATGGACATTGTTTATGAAGGCATCCGGCTGACGCCTGAGCAGATCGTCAAGTCCGCGCTTGAGGATGACGTCCATGTGGTCGGGCTCTCGATCCTCTCGGGCAGCCATATTCCACTCGTTACCGAAGTGCTGGAGCGGATGCGCGTGGCCGGGATCAGCCATATTCCGGTCATTGTCGGCGGCATCATTCCGCCGGAGGATGCCGAGCGGCTGAAGGCGGCGGGGGTCACCGCCGTCTATACGCCGAAAGATTTCCAGATCACCGACATCATGTCCGATATCGTTCGGCTGGTGGATGCGAAAGTCGAGGCCGCCTGAGCGCCCCGTCACCGCAGCGTCATGAAACTGACGGAATGTGCGGCGAAGAATCCACCCTGGCCAGAGGACGTCATGAGCGAATATTACGAATACCGGACTATCCTGCTGAAACGCGGCATCTCGCCGGTCACCCATTTCGCCAGTCTTGTTCTGGGGAAGGGCGTTTCCCACATCACGGAAGACGGCGGCACCTTTATCGGCCTGTTCTCGCCGCAGTTCGGCTTCCAGTCCAACGAGATGGTGGTGCTGACACAATGGCCGGAAGACATCGACATGTCGCAGGAAAGCGAGGAGTCGATCTACGATACCGACGATGTCGAGGATTATCTGGTCGAAATCCTGCATCCGACGCCCCGTCCGCGCAGCGCCGACAGGCTGAAGCCCGGCGGCGTTTACGTCCATCGCTGGTTCACGGTGGACGCGGAGCGGGTCAACGAATTCATCGAGCTTTCCGACAAGGCATGGGAGAGCTTCGAGAAGAAGTTCGACGCGCAGGTCTATGGCCTGTTCGAGGCCGAGCGCGACGAGGAGGACCTTGAACATGGCGAGACCCGTCTGCTGCTGCTGACGCGCTACGCCAGCCTCGCGGTCTGGGAGCATTCCCGCAGCGAGGACGCTGATCCCGACGCCTGGGGCCTGTTCCGCCGCCGGGTCGAACTGACCCGTTCCACCGTCGCCCGCAGCTCGCTGCTGGTGGTCCCGGACTGATTTTCCAGCGGCATCAGATCCGGCCGGAGGCGGCGGCCGGTTCCGGCGGCAAGCCGATCAGCCGCTTTATATCGTCCGGCCCCATGCCCTCGTCGCGATAATCCCGCAATGATTTCGATGTCATGGATTTGGAGAGTTTGCGCCCCTCCGCGTCGCGTATCAGCCCATGGTGGTGATAGCGCGGCGCGGGGAGGCCCAGCAGCACCTGCAACAGCCGGTGGACATGGGTGGCGGGGAAGAGATCGCGCCCGCGCGTCACCAGCGTCACGCCTTGCAGGGCGTCATCCACCGTCACCGCCAGATGATAGCTTGTCGGCACGTCCTTGCGCGCCAGCACGACGTCGCCGAAAAGTTCCGGCTTGATGGTCTGCTCGCCCGTTTCCCCGGCCGGACCCTGACCTTCCTCGGCAAAGCAGATCGGTCCGCCCGCGATGCGTTCGGCCTCCGCTTTCGCTTTCGCCATGTCGAGCCGCCAGGCGAACGAGCGCTCCTCCAGCAGCAGGGCCTTGAGCTGGCGGGCGGGCAGGCCGCGGTAAAGGCCGGGATAGACCGGCGCGCCATCCGGGTCGCGCGGCCAGCGCTCGAGCCCGATGCCGGTTTCGGCGATGGCGTCGAGGATTTCGCCGCGCGTGGCGAAACAGGGATAGACCAGATTCTGTGCCCGCAGGCGCTGCAGGGCGCGCTCATAATCCCCGAAATGTTCAGACTGGCGGCGAATTTCGCCATCCCATTCGATGCCGAGCCAGGCGAGGTCGCCGATCAGCTCGCGCTCCAGATCGGGGCGGCAGCGGCCCCGGTCGATGTCCTCGATGCGCAGCAGATAGCGGGCGCCGCGCGCCCGGGCGAGCCGTTCGCCGGTCAGGGCCGAAAAGGCGTGGCCGAGATGGAGACGGCCATTGGGACTTGGCGCGAACCGCAGGACCTCCTGTTGTTCCCTCGACATCACCGGGTCTCCTGCCTCACCTCCTGGTCAAGGGGGGCATCGTGTGGTTTTCACCGATCCATGACCTTATGCCCAGGTGCCGTTTCCAGATGAGAGGGGCGCGCTTTGGCGGATCATGCTCTAGACTGCCCCCGCTTATAGCCGAAAACGGGGCGGACCGGGCGTCTGTTTCCCCGGAATTGATGATGAAGACAGGGACTGTGAACGAAAATGGCAATCATGCTTTCCGGGCCAAGCATGCCCCCCCAGAGCGGCAAGGCCGGGCAACTCGTGGTGCTTTGCCATGGCTATGGCTCGGACGGGAATGACCTGATCGGGCTTGCCCCCCACTGGCAGCGCGTGCTGCCGGGTGCGGCTTTCGTTTCCCCCAATGCGCCCGAGCCCTGCCAGATGAACCCCGGCAGCTACCAGTGGTTTCCCCTGACCCGCCTCGATCCCGCTGAAATCGGGCGGGGCGTCGAGGCGGCGGCCCCTGTGCTCAATGCCTTTCTCGATGCGGAACTGGAGCGGCGCGGCCTCGACGGCTCCAGGCTCGTGCTGGTCGGCTTCAGCCAGGGCACCATGATGGCGCTGCACACGGGCCTGCGCCGGGCGGTGCCGCCAGCCGCCATCATCGGCTTTTCGGGCGCGCTGGCCCTGCCGGAGAAGCTCGCCGCGGACATAACCGGGCAGCCGCCTGTTCTGCTGGTCCATGGCGATCAGGATAATGTCCTGCCCGCCGCGCGCATGTTCGAGGCCGTGATGACGCTCGGCGCGGCCGGCCTTGCCGTGCGCTGGCACCTTTCCCACGGCCTTGGCCACGGGATCGATCCAGACGGTCTGGAGCTTGGCGGCCGCTTCATCGCCGACGCCATCCGGGGCGCTTTCCGCGGCGCCCGGGGCGGCGAACATTGGCCCCGCGCCTGACGCCGGAAGGCCGGACAAAGAGCCCTCCGGGACAATTGTCAGGGGCGACGCTTTCGTCTATGGTCCGCCCATCCTGAACCGGGCAAGCCCCGGCGCGCACCCGTAGCTCAGCTGGATAGAGCGTTGCCCTCCGAAGGCAAAGGCCACACGTTCGAATCGTGTCGGGTGCACCATCACTCCGGAACAAATGAGCGAATACTCCCGCCCGTGGTCTGGCCAGGACATTTCGTTCAGGTTGATGATTTCCCAATATCGTGTTCTCTTCCATATCCATACGAGCGCGTTGCCGTTACCGGGGGGAAACGTATGGTAAACGTCGTCATGATGCTTCTGGGCGTGCTGCTGCCGTTGCTGCACCTGGTGCTTGGCAAGGGGCCCTGGACACGCCGCAACATCCTTCGCCTGCTTCTTGTCTACGCATTCGTTTTTGACGTCGGCGGTGTCGGCTTCATCTTCGGTTTCATCCCGCATGTCTTCTACGCCGACGAGGCCGCAAAGCTGATTGGCTGGCTACCCGGCAGTCCGTTCCAGTTCGAGGTCGGGCTGCATGACGGCGCCTGGGGCATCCTCGGCTTTCTGTGCGTCTTCATCGGCGGCGGGTTCTGGCTGGCGACTGCGCTCGGCTGGTCGTTCTTCCTGCTCGGCGCCGCCTACGGCCATGTGCATCAGCTGCTCGTCGAGGGCGATTTCGCGCCATACAACCTCATGCCGGCATTCACCGACACGTTTATCCCGTTGTGGCTGCTCGGACTGCTCTACGCCTACTATCGCAACGGCGGCCTCGAGGGTTTGTTGCGCCGGGAACGTTGAAATGCATGGCGGCCCTGTGCGGCTGGCGGATGCCGTTTGTGGTGCCACAGGGATCGTCTCGATCCATGCAGCGCAGGACCATCATGTGCCGTGCCTTGCAGTTCAGGTGATTCGGAAATGGCCTGCGCCGGGGTTCAGGATCGCCGGCCCCACCCGTTGCCGCCATGGCCGTTCTTCCCAAAACCGCCGGGAAAATAATTCTGCCGGAGTGGCGCGGACTGGCCACCTTCAAACATCAGTACGCAGTCCATAGCCAGGGGAATGGTCAGGCTGGCTCCTCATTATACCGAAGGGCGGAGGCCGTATTTTATTAAGCCGGCAAGATATAAGTAGTAATCTTACGTATTTTAGAAAATTACTGAAATAATTATTCAATCTATTGTTTATTTTTCAAATAAAAATTGACACGAATAAAAAGCAAACATACTGGATGCCAGTATGTTTGCTTTTTCTGGGGATGGGGAAGCATGGGCATTGTTTCCCCAGGTGAGGGATTTTTGTCGATGTTTTCTCTGACGTCTTGCTCGGACTCCGTTTCTTCGCAGGAGAGGCTCCGGTATGGCCTGAGAGCTGCCCTGCTGGCCTCTGTGGCTGGTGTGGTGCTGATCGCCCAGGCCGTTTCGCCTGCCCTGGCGGCTGACGGCGACGGGGGCAGGGGTGGCCCTTTCGATCTCGCGGGAGCGGCTGGACAAGGCAGCGCCACAGGGACCGGCGGTAGCGGTGGATCTGCTGCCAGTCCTTTTGGCGGCGGCGGCGGCGGCAGCGGCATTGTGGGTGGTAGTGGAGGAAACGGCAGTCCAGCCAGCCCGGTCATCCCGGGCGGTGCCGGTGGCAGCACTCCTGGCAGTAACGGTCAAAACGGCACCACTGCTGCAGGCGGCAGCGGCGGCGGCGGCGGCGCTCATGGTTATGTCGGTACGCTCAGCGGTTTCCCAGGTGGCTCGTTGAAGGGCGGCGATGGAGGTAACGGGGGGCTGGCCCTCGGATACGGCGGCGGCGGCGGCGGCGGCGGGTTTGGCGCGGTCCTCATCGGCCTTTCCAATACAAACTTTGCGATTACCAACTTGAGCTCCATGACGGGCGGCAATGGCGGCGATGGCGATTGGGCTGCCGAAGGCGGCAGTGGCGGCAGCGGTCTTGTTCTTTCGAACCCGAACAGTTCCGCCGTGACGCTCGACACCATCATGACGGGGGGTAATGGCGGCACCGGCAGCGCCAACGCCAGCGGCGGCGGCGGCGGCAGCGGCTTTGTCCTTTCGAACCCGACCGGTTCGACTACTATGACGATTAATGCCAGCGCGACGGGTGGTAGCGGTGGCGCCAGTACCAGCGGAAGCGGCGGAAGCGGCGGCATCGGCGCGAGAGTGGATAACAGTGGCGGCGCGGCTGCAACCCTCATCGTCAATGCCGCCGTCACAGGTGGCACGGGTGGTGCCGGGATTATTGCCGGTGCCGGCGGAGCGGGTATCCAGGGCCAGGACGTCACGGTCATTCTGGAGGCCGGCGCGGATGTCTCGGGAGGGTTGAGCGGCGCCGGAACACGCGCCGCCGCGATCTCCTTCACCGGGGGGACGAATGTTCTGGAACTCCAGAGTGGCGCAACCGTCACCGGCAACGTGACCGGGGCAAACGGGGACGATACCCTGAACCTCGCCGGTACCGCAGACGCCAGCTTTGCGCTTGCCGGCCTCAATTCCGGTGGCCAGTTCGGTGGCTTCGGCACCGTGCAGAAAAAGGACAGTTCCACCTGGACGCTGACCGGCAGCACCACTTCCGGTGCCGCATGGACTGTTCAGGCGGGCGTGCTCGCTCTGGTGGGCAGCGACGGATCCATCGCAAACGCGGGCAGCGTCACGGTAAACGGCACGTTCGACATTTCCGGCACCACGGCCGGTACGGCCATCAGGAACCTTTCCGGCACCTCTGCCGACGGTGACGTTGTTCTCGGAACCAAGGCGCTGGGGCTCACCCAGAGCACCAATGGCAGCTATGCCGGTGCCATCTCGGGCAGCGGCACATTCACCAAGAGCGGCACCGGCATGCTCAGCCTCTCCGGCAACAGCAGCGGCTTCACCGGAACGACCCAGGTACAGGCCGGCGTCCTCCATATCGGGAACGGAACGAGCGGCACATTGGGTGGCGAGGTCAATGTCGCATCCGGCGCGACGCTGGAAGGCAGCGGCGGGACGGCGGACGGAGACGTCTCCATCGCCTCGGGCGGTGTGCTCCACGGCGGGCAGAATGGCGGCGGCCTGACCATGGGTTCGCTCATCCTCAATGCAGGCGCGATCACCAATGTGAGCCTTGCCACGCCCACCATCAGCAGCGCCGTCTTCAACACCACGGGTGCGCTCATCGTGAATGGCACGCTGAACGTGACCGGTGAACCCGGCTACGGTCTGGGCGTCTACCGGGTTTTCGCCAGCGGCGGCACGCTTACCGATAACGGCCTTGCGCTGGGCAGCCTGCCGACGGGCAACTTCGTCACCTCGCTCGAGGTGGGGGAGACAGCCGTGGACGTCGTGGTCGATGCGCCCGACACCAGCCTCCAGTACTGGAGCGCGGATGGCATCAGCCGGGGCGGCAGCGGCAGCTGGACCGCCGCCAATGACTGGCTGAACCGGAGCGTCGGCACGGTCTCGCCCTGGGCTGGCAACACCGGCGTCTTCACGGGCACGGCCGGTACGGTGAGCGTGGCGGGAACGCAGGCTTTGGGCACCCTTGAATTTCTGACCTCGGGGTATGTGGTCGAGTCCGATGCCGGCGGCACGCTCGATCTTGGCGCCGGCGGACGGCTGTGGGCGGAGGGCGACGACACCACCGCCACCGTCTCGGCCGCCATCACCGGCAGCGGCGCCCTCACCAAGATCGGCGCAGGCACCATCGTGCTTTCAGGCGAGAACACTTACGAAGGGGGTACGGTCTTCGATAGCGGCACGCTCCAGGTGGCGGGCGACGCCAGTCTGGGTGCGGCCTCCGGCGGGCTCACCTTCAACGGCGGCACCCTGGCGACGACGGAGAGCTTCTCCAGCGCGCGCGACATCACCCTCAATCCGGCTGATGTGCTGCCCGGCAGCGGTACGCTGGACGTGGCGGACAGCACGGCGCTCACGCTGTCGGGCGTGATCTCGGGAGGCGGCGGACTCACCAAGGAGGGCGACGGCACCCTCATTCTCATCGGCGACAACACCTATACCGGCCTGACCACCATCAATGACGGCACGCTGCAGATCGGCAACGGGGGCACAACCGGGTCCATCGTCAGCGATGTGGTGAACAACGCCAGCCTCGTTTTCGACCGCTCCGGTACCTACAGCTTCCCCGGCAGCATCACCGGCAGCGGCACGGTGTCCTTCCTTGGCGGCGGCACCGTCCTGTTCGCCACGCCCGGCGCATACAACGGCCCGATCTCGGTCGAGGATGCGACCGTGACGCTTCAGCCGGGCGCGACGTCGGCCTCTCCCTTTACGGTCGGCGATGGCGGCATGATCAACGGCAATGGCACCATCGGCGGGCTGACGGTGAATGACGGCGGCACGGCATCCCCCGGCAACTCGCCAGGCACCATCCATGTAAATGGCGACGTCGCCTTCAACGACGGCTCCATTTACCGGATGGATGCGACGCCCGCAGGCGCACATGACCTCATCAGCGCCACCGGGGCAGTGACCATCTCCAGCGGCGCGGCGGTGGACGTGATCGCCCAGCCGGGCACCTACAGCCCGACCTCCACCTACGGCATTCTCACCACCACGGGCACCCTTGCCGGCACCTTCGGCAGCGTCACCACGGACTACGCCTTCCTCACCCCGCAACTCAGCTATGACGCGCAGAATGTCTACCTCACCCTCATCTATGACGGGGGCGATAGCGAGAGCGGCGGCATACGCTTTGCCGATTATGCCCGGACGGCGAACCAGCTGGCGGTGGCCAATGCCGCCCAGGCGCTCGGCGTGGGCAACGGGCTCTTCGACAATGTCGTCACCTTGCCGGTTGGCTCGGTGAGGGACGCCTTCAATTCCCTCTCCGGCGAGATTTATCCTTCCGCCACCACGGTCATGCAGGAGCAGTCCATCTATCTGCGTGACGCCGTGGGCGCGCGCCTGCGCCAGTCGGTAACGCCGGACGGCGAGACGTTTGCCCTCGCTGCGCAGGGCACGGGACCGGCAACGAGCCCGCTCAGCCACGGCCACACCACCACGATGTGGGCGCAGGGCTATGGCGGCTGGGGGAACACATCCGGCGATGGCAACGCCGCCTCCACCTCCAGCAACATCGGCGGCCTCCTCGCGGGCGTCGACGTGGCGGTGGCCGGCAACACCCGGGTTGGTCTTGTGGCCGGTTTCAGCCACTCCAACTTCGATGTGGATGCCCGCTCGTCCAGCGGCGACATGGATAATTACGATCTCGGCCTCTATGCCGGTACGCAGTTCGGCGGTCTCGCGCTGCGGGGCGGCGCGGCCTATACGTGGCATGACATCTCGGCGTCCCGCACGGTGGCTTTCTCCGGCCTTGCCGACCATCTGGAGAGCGACTATCACGCGGGTACCGCGCAGGCGTTCGGCGAGGTGGGCTACGATCTCGCGCTTGGCTCCTATGCCGTCGAGCCGTTCGC
The DNA here is from genome assembly GCA_028283765.1 of Parvibaculaceae bacterium. Lineage (GTDB taxonomy): Bacteria > Pseudomonadota > Alphaproteobacteria > Parvibaculales > Parvibaculaceae > JAATFR01. The sequence goes on from JAPWJY010000008.1 coordinate 347,342, forward strand.
GGGCCTCGCCTATGTGAAAGTGGATGGAGACTCCTTCACCGAGACCGGCGGCGTCTCCGCCCTGAACGTGGACCCGGATACCGAGGACTCGCTCTACTCCACGCTGGGCGTCCGGGCGGCGACCTCCACGCAGCTCTTCGGCCATACGCTGACCCCAAGCGTATCTGCCGGCTGGCAGCACGCTTCCGATGACAGGACGCCCCGGGCAGCCATGCGGGTTCAGGGCGGGGCGGCGCCTTTCGACATCTCCGGCGTCCCCATCGCGCCCAATGCCGCGATCCTCGGCGCGGGCCTTGCCCTCAAGCTCTCGGATCTGGCGAGCGTGCAGGTCTCATACGCTGGCCAGCTTGCGGAGGAGGCAAAGCAGAACGCCTTCACGGCCCGATTCTCCATGAAGTTCTGAGAAGCATCGCAAATGCGGCGCCTTGCCTGAAAGACGATCAGGCAAGGCGCGTCATCCCGGGTAGAGCCGGGAAATCTGGCGCCCATATTATTCACCAGACCATTAAGCCCAGCCCTGATTTTCAGTTTAATCTCAATGGCGATGCAGAAATGCAACAGATTATCAATTGCAAGGAATGGTGGCCGGTGGCCTGGTGTGGAAGTATTCAAGAAAGAAAAAGGCGTTCATTGCTTATAAAGAAGGTTAATTATACTAAATTAAAGTGACAGTCGAAGTGTTGGGTGGAGCTTCCGGGAAGCCGGAATAATCCACAATTTCATTGTTGATAATGCGTTTCATTATCCTTGTCATTGTTGCGAATGCGTTGCATTAGTGTCCCCCGAAACTATCGTTCCATACTGGGGGTATACATGTCTCTGTCGCGTTTGCGTGATTCATTGTCTTCGGCCGCACCGGCCTATCTGGCATTGAGTTGCTTCAGTCTTATGGCCTCGCCCGCATGGGCGCAGGATGCGGGCAAAACCGGTGACGAAACGAAACCGGTCGTTCTGGGGGGGATCGCCGTCACCGATACGGCAGTCACCGACGGCTTCAAGGTCGACAAGGTGTCCTCGCCCAAATTCACACAGCCATTGCAGGATACGCCGCAAACCATCCAGATCATCAGCAAGGATCTGTACAATCAACAGGGTGCGACCACGCTGACCGAAGCGCTGCGCAACAGCCCTGGCGTCGGCACATTCTATGCGGGTGAAAACGGATCCTCCTCCGTCGGCGATTCCATCTATATGCGTGGCTTCGATACGTCGAGCAGCATCTTTGTCGATGGCATCCGCGATCTGGGCACAGTCTCTCGCGATCTCTTCAACATTGAACAGGTGGAGGTCGAAAAGGGCCCGGCAGGGACCGATAACGGGCGAACCGCGCCAACGGGCGCCATCAACATGGTCAGCAAGCAGGCCTTTCTCGATAACGTCCAGTCCGGCAGTATCAGCGCCGGTGTCGACGGTCAGAAGCGGGCGACCGTCGACGTCAACCAGACCCTCGACTCACTGCCCAACGCCGCATTCCGCCTGAATGCGATGTGGCAGGACAGCGATGTGCCTGGCCGCGATCATGTCAAGAACAAGCGTGTGGGTCTTGCACCTTCACTCGGTCTTGGCCTGGGGACTGCTACGCGGGCCTATATCGACCTCTATTACGTCAACCAGAACAATATTCCGGATGGTTTTGTGCCGACGATCGGCCTGCCGGGCTGGCAGCCGCAACCGGGGCTTGGGCAACTGGCCGGTCACAAGGTCAATTCAAAGAATTTCTATGGCACGCGCAACGACCACGACGATGTCACGTCGGAAATGGCCACGGTGCGTCTCGAACATGATTTCTCCAACAATCTGAAACTGTCCAATATCGCGCGCTGGGGGCAGACCAAGCAGGACTATCAACTCACTTCCTTCATGTCCACGGGCGGTACAAACGCCACCCCGATGAGCGGCAACATCAAATGGACCGATATCAACGATCTGTCCACCTACACCATGGCGCGCAGCAACCCCACCGTGCAGGACCTGAAGAACGAGATCCTGACCGATCAGCTCAACCTGCAGGCGGATTTCGCCACAGGTCCCGTGAAGCACAGCCTGAGCACCGGTATCGAGATCACCAGTGAAAAGCTGACTTCTTATGGACTGGGTACGACGGGCAGTCTGGCTGCCGCCAACCTCTACGACCCGGACTGGAACGATGTGAACACGCTCAGCGCGTGGCGCAACGGGGCCCTGGCCAAGGGCAAGACCGATACCCAGTCCATCTATGCATTCGACACCGCGAAGTTCTTCGAGGACAGGCTGTTCCTGACCGGCGGCGTGCGGGTCGATCATTACAAGACCACATATGACAGCACGGCGGCATGTGGCGGCACGGGGCGCACCGTTGTGCCCTGCGGGGCGCTGCCGACCGGTTCTATCGTCAGCACAGCCGATCTGTCGTCCAGAGACACCTTGTTCAACTGGAAACTGGGTCTGGTCTACAAGCCGGTCAAGGTCGTCAGTCTTTATACAGACTATGCGATCTCCCAGCAGCCGCCCGGCGGCGCGAACTTCACCCTCAGCTCGGCGGCCAACAACGCCAATAATCCCAACCTCAAGCCGCAAAAGGCGAAGACATACGAAGCGGGCGTCAAGTGGAGCGCACTGGACGAGAAACTGGCTCTGAACGGGGCCGTGTTCCAGACCACGGTGACGAACGAGATCAACAGCGACATTCTGGACGATGCCGGCAACCCCACCCAGACCGGCAAGAAGCGGGTCAGGGGCTTTGAGTTGTCCACCGTGGGCCAGATCACGGATGACTGGTCGATTTCCGCCGGATACAGCCATCTCAAGACGAAGGTTACGGAAGGCCCCGCCGTTACCAGTGACGGCTCGCCCAATCTGACCTATACGCCGGGTGATTCCTTCACTCTGTGGACAAACTACACCCTTCCCTTCGGTCTCGAAGTCGCCGGTGGCGCCCGTTACAATGACGGGCTGCACCGCGGGACGGATGGGGCGGTGGGCACGCCCGCATTTACCAAATCCTATACGGTCTGGGATGCAATGATGGCTTATGCCCTCACGGACAATGTCAAGCTGCGTATGAATGCTTATAATTTGTTCGACAAGGACTATGTCGTGTCGATCAACAAGAGCGGCTATCGCTACTTGCCGGGCACACCTCGGACGGTCCTGTTCAGCGTGGACTTCCGCCTGTAACAGTTGCTACGCATGTGAATATGGTGGGAGGGGGTCCTCCCGCCATATTTATTTCAACTATTGGAAACCGGCATGTTGCTCCATATTCCCCAGGTTCTTAATACGCAGGAAGTTGCGGAATTCCGTCGCAGGCTCGATGCGGCAGACTGGACCGATGGCCGAGAGACCGTGGGTCATCAGGGCGCGAAGGTGAAACGCAACGTACAGTTGTCCGAGACCTCGCCGCTAAAGGTGGAACTCGGTCGCGAGGTGCTTGCTGCATTGAGGCGTACCCCGTTGTTCTTTGCTGCCGCATTGCCCCGGAAAATCCTGCCGCCCAGATTCAACCGCTATTCGGGAGGCGGTGAGTATGGTTTCCATATCGATGGAGCGGTGATGAGCATCGGTGCGGAAGAGCATCTGCGCTCGGACATATCCTGCACCCTGTTTCTCAACGATCCGGCGGAATATGACGGCGGCAGGCTGATCATCAGCGATACTTATGGCGAACACGCAGTGGCAAAGCCCGCGGGGGATGCTGTCATCTATCCCTCCAGCAGCCTGCACCGGGTGGAGCCCGTGACGCGCGGCGCCCGCATGGCCTCCTTTTTCTGGGTTCAGAGTCTGGTCCGGGACGACAGCCAGCGGCGGACCCTGTTCGAGCTGGACACCTCGATCCAGAAGCTGACGATCGACGGGGCTGACGAGGATGTTCTGTTGCAGCTTACCGGCGTCTATCACAATCTTCTGCGGCGCTGGTCGGAAACCTGACCGTCACCGCAGGCGCGGCAGGCTGGCAGGGTCGATGGGCCCGTCATAATAGGGAAGGCCGACCTCGCGCGGAGTGTAGGTTCCGGCATCCGTGACGGACTGCACATGCCGGGCAATCTCTTCCATGCTGGCGAACCAGACGTCTTTGGTCTGCATGTATTCGATCATTTTCGCGATGCGGCTGCACCGGGCGAGTCTGCCTGATACCCAGGGATGCCAGACCGCGACCCACAGGCCGCCATATTCATACATGGCCTCGAACTCGGCCATGAACACGCCCATTGCTTCTTCAGGCGAACGGATGCTCATGGTGAAGTTGATGTCGATGTTGTGCACATAGGGCGGCCAGTCGTCGAGCGCCCAGTGGGAGGGCACCTCCCAGAGCGAGCCCGACGCGGTTTTGATGCGGTAGGGAATGTCGTCGGCCATCAGCGAGGCGTCATAGGCGAAGCCCTGCTGCGCCAGAATGTCGGCCGTGCGGTGCGAGAAATTGTAGAGCGGCGCGCGGAAGCCGCGGGGCCGTTGGCCCGTCATGCGCACGATGGTGTCGATGGCGCGTTCGATCCAGTAGACCTCGTCCTCATCGGAAAGCTGGTTCATGCCCTCATGCAGATAGCCGTGATGGGCGATCTCATGACCGCCTTCGAGAATGGTCTCGACCAGCCGGGGATATTGTTCCATGCACCAGGCCGGATAGAAGAAGGTCTGCTTGAGGCCGAAGTCCTTGTACATTTTCACGATGCGCGGGATCGCGACTTCGTCGTAGCGCAGCCATGAATTGGTCGAGACCAGACTGCGGGCCCGCTCGGGAAAATCGAGATGAAGGAAGCTGTCGGTATCTATATCGAACGTGATGGCGACGGCGCATTTGGCTCCGTTCGGCCACGGCACCGGATTTTCGATCATTTTCAGTTTCCCTTCAGCGTATGAGATGGCCGCCATCGATCACGAGTTCGGAACCGGTGACGTAGCAGGATTCATCGGCCGCAAGATAGACGATGCCATGGGCGATGTCGGCGGCGGCACCGATGCCCAGCGGGCAAAGCTGGTCCCACTCGGCCCGGACGGCGTCGGAAGCGGCAAGGCCCCGGTTGTGCGTCACCTCGGCGATCTCGCGCTGCAACAGCGGCGTGTCGATGACGCCGGGGTGGACGGAATTCACCCGGATGCCGAGCCTGTTGTGGGAGCAATGGAGCGCCGCCGCCTTGGTGAAGTGGCGGACCGACGCCTTGGAGGCGCAATAGGCGGCGTTGAGATGATCGGCGACCATGGCATAGGTGGACGAGACATTGATGATCGAGCCCGAGCGCTGGTGCTTCATGGCCTCGATCGCGGTGCGCGTGCCAAGGAAGACGCTTTCGGAATTGATGCGGAAGACATGGCGCCAGTCGTCGAGCGTCGTCTCGGGCAGGGGCCGGGAAATCTGGATGCCGGCATTGTTCACCAGCACGTCGAGGCGGCCCTGCATGTCGACCACATGGCTCACCACCTCGGCCCAGCGGGCCTCGTCGCCCGCATCCTGTTCGAGAAAGCATGCCATGCCGCCTTGCGCGCGGATGAGGTCCATGGTCTGGGCGGCGGCCGCTGGATCAATATCGGTGACGGCCACGAAAGCGTCTTCATCCGCGAAGGCCATGGCCGTCGCCCGGCCGATGCCTGCGCCCGCGCCGGTCACGATCGCGACCTTGTTTTCCAGTCTGCCTTTGCGTTCCCTGCTCATCCGATGAAACTGCCGCGATCCACGTTGAAGGCCTGCCCGGTGATGTCGCAGGCCGCATCCGACGCGAGAAAGAGATACATCGGCGCCATGGCGGCGGGCTGCATCATGCCGCCGATCGGCTGGCCAACCAGAAATTCATCGACCAGATCCTGAAGCGGCCGCCCGGAGCGCCGCGATTCATCCTCCAGCGTCCACATGGAGCCTTCGGTCTCGACCCAGCCGGGGCAGACCGCATTGACCGTGATGCCGTCGGGTCCCAGCTCATGGGCGAGCGCCCGCATGAAGCCGATGGTGGCGTGCTTGGAAGCGCAATAGCCGCTGTAGAGCGCCGCGCCGGATTTGCCCCAGATCGAGGAGGTCAGAATGATGCGCCCGCCGGACTGCATGTGCGGCAGGATTTCCCGGGTCACGTAATAGGTGCCCTTCACATTTATATCGATCACCCGGTCGAACTCATGCCGGGTCTTTGCGCTGGTGTCGCGGATCGGCGTCATGGGCTGATAGCCCGCATTGTTGACCAGCACGTCGATGCGGGGGAGCGGGGCGAGCGCGGCGGTGACGGCTTCAAAATCCGAGATGTCGCAAATGATCGCCTCGACATGCGCGCCGGTTGTCTCGCGCAGCGTTTCGGCGGCTGTGTTGATGGCCTCGTTTTCCGAAAGGATGAAGAGATGCGCGCCCGCTTGCGCGAAGGCCTGGGCAAGGGCATAGCCGATGCCCTGATTGGCCCCGGTTACGAGAATGTTGCGGCCGGAGAAGTCGTGGGAGATCGCCAAAGGTCAGCCTCGATAATTGGTGATGCGCAGCGCAAGCGTGCTCGCGCCCAGCGTGAAGAACAGAATGAGCGTACCGAGCGCATTGATGCTCGGATCGAGCGAGGTGCGCAGCATGCCCCATATGAGGGTCGAGAGCGTGAGCCCGCCCCCGATGGTGAAGAAGGTGATGACGAAATCGTCGAGCGAGATCGACATGGCGATCAGCGTTGCCCCGATCAGGGTCGCCCGGATGATCGGGAGCACGATGGTGCTGAAGGATTGCCATGGGCTTGCGCCCAGGTCGCGCGAGCATTCGATCAGCGATTCGTCGAAGCCCTGCATCTGGGCGGTCACGATCAGGATGACGAAAGGCTGGGTAAAGACCAGATGGCTGAGAATGACCGTCCACAGGCCCAGCGGCGCGCCGATCCAGGAAAAGGAGGTGACGAGCGCCAGCGCGAGCACGAGAGGCGGCAGCATCAGCGGAAAGGCCAGCAGGTTCGAAATGCCGCCTGCGAGGCCGGGACGCAGCTTGACGAGCGCAAGGGCCGCGAGCGTGCCGATCACCATGGAAATGAGGCCGACGAAACCGACGACGATCAGGCTGTTGGTGAGGGCGGGCCAGAAATCGGGATTCGCGGCCAGTTCCCTGTACCAGTCGAAGGTGAAGCCGCCCGCGGGCAGCGTCGCATGGCGGTTGCCGGTGAAGGAGAAGAACATGACGATCGCCAGCGGCGAGATCATGAACAGAACGCTCACGAGGCCGAAGGCATACCAGACGGTCTGGGGAAATCTTTTCATCTCGCTCACCTCACCCTGAGGCAGGCGCGCAGAAGGGCACGGGCAATGAGCAGGATGACGAGGCAGCTTGCCAGCATCCCGAAACTCAGGGCGGAGCCGAGCGGGGTGTTCATCCGGTTGACGAACTGGCTCTGGATGAAGGTGCCGACCATGAAGGTGCTGGAACCGCCGACGAGCGTCGGAGTCACATAATCGCCTGCCGTCACCAGAAAGGCGATGGTGAAGGCGACGAAGATGCCGCTCTCGCTCTGGGGCAGGATGATGTCGCGAAAGGCGCGATGATTTGAGGCGCCGAGATCGCGCGCCGCCTCGATATGCCGTTCGTCGATCCGGCGCAGCGAGGCATAGATGGGCAGCACGGCAAAAGGCAGCAGGAAATGCGTGAGCGAAATGATGATCGCGAAGGGGCTGTAGAGAAGCCATGACACCGGTTCGCTGACGAGGCCGGTACCAAGCAGGAACTGGTTGAGAATGCCGGTCGAGCCGAGGATCGTTTTCCAGGCATAGATCTTGACGAGATAACCGCCGAAGAGGGTCGCGAGGGTAATTAACAGAACGGCTCCGGAGAAACGCCCCGCCCGGAAGCGGATGAAAAAAGCCATGGCGTAGGCGATGACCAGCGTGATGGCGGCGACTGTCAGGGACATCCAGAGCGTGAAGACCGCGGCATCGAGATATTCCGTCCAGGCGACGGCGTAATTGCGAAAGGAGAAGTCCGGATAGAGACGATAGGAGCGCAGCCGCCAGAAACTGAGCACGAAGAACCATGCCATCGGGAGCAGGAAAAGCGCACTCACGACCAGCAGGGAAGGAGCCAGCATCCACGCCCTCAAGCCGGGCAGGAAGCGGCGGAACAGCATTATCCAGGCACGGATACCCGGGCGGGCGTCCGTGCCTGAAGCAGATATGCCGGCTGTCAGCGGGTGGACTTCGCTCACGCCTTGAAGACCTTTTCCCATGCTTCCTGATAATCGTCCCATGTAGCGTGGACGCCGTCGGAGTCGAGCGGATACATGGAGACCACATTGGTCTTGACGGTGAAATACTGGTCCAGCCCCTTGTAGTCGTAGAGCGCCTGATTGTCGGGCGGCGTCTGCGGTATCGCATCCGCGATCACCACGGGCATGGAATTCGCGGTCGCGCCCGCAAGCTGTCCCTTGATCGAAAGGGCGTTGTTGATGAAGGCGTGCGCGGCGTCGATGTTGGGCGAGCCCTTGCCGATGGCGTAGCCCTCGATAAAGCCCATCGCCTGTTCCTTCGGATAGGCGACCTTGATCGTCGCGGCCTTGCCGACCCATTCCGCCACGGGTTCCCACCCTTGCGCGATAATGACTTCCTTGCTCGACAGCATGGTGACGAGATCGCCATAGCTCGGCGCAATGGTGCGTAGATGGTTTTTCTTCAGGTCGATCAGCAGGTCGGTGGTCTTCTTCAACTCGTCATAGGTCATGTGCGCAGGGTCCTTGACCCCGGCGACCCGCGCCCAGGCGAAGATATTGCCCTGATAGTCGGCGGTGATGGCGCACTTGCCCTTGTATTCGGGCTTGAGCATGTCGGTCCACGAGGTCGGCGCGGTCTTGATGATATCCGCGTTATAGACCATGCAGTTCGAGCCATAGGTCATGGGCACGGCATACCATTTGCCGTCCTTCGACATATTGCCTTCGCAATATTTCAGGATGGTCGGATGGATGTTCTTGAAGTTCGGCACCTTGGACAGGTCGATCTCTTCGATCAGGCTGTCTTCGGCCAGAAAATGGTCCGTGGTGAAATAGGGGGTGCACAGGTCCACCTGGGCGGGGTTGAGCCTGAGCTTGGTGACGATCTCGTCGGTCGAGGAGATGTAGCTCTTCTGGAGCGCCGCGCCGCTCTTCTTGGAGAAGTCGTCGGCCTCAAGGAAGCTGTCATAGCCTTCCCAGCCGATGAAGTTGAGTTTGGTCGCGGCCTGCGCGGCGAGGGGCGGAAGGCCGGCAACGGCCAGCGCACCGGCGGCGCCGATGCCCTTCAACAAGGTCCGGCGGTCCATATCCATGCGGAAATGAACAAGATCAGAACGCCCGGTGTTGTCTTTGGTCATCCGCCGCTTCCTTCTTACACGATGAATGGGCAGTTTTTGATCATATTCCCAGCCGGGACGGCCAAATATGCCTAAAAATTAGCCCGTTTACTTGTCTGTCTAATATGTTAGCAATTCAATGCGGCTTGTACATTGTGGAATAGCCGAAGTGAACTTTAGCGAAGGGGCATGCAACGGCGCATGCAGCCAGACGGTATGAGTGGCATCAGTGGAAGCTCCTTCAGGGGCTATGTTTCCGAGACGGATTTGCGGCTCCTGCGCGTGTTCAAGGCCGTGGCGGACGGCGGGGGCTTCAGCGCGGCGGAAGTGCATCTCGGCAAGAGCAAATCCGCGATCAGCACCGACATCACCGATCTGGAGCGCCGGCTGGGCGTGAAGCTTTGCCAGCGCGGCCGTTCCGGTTTTTTACTGACCGCGGAAGGCGAGCATATCCGCCGGGCCGTCGATGAGCTTGTGCAGGATCTGGACCGTTTTCGCGACAAGGTGAACAGGGCCAGGCAGCACCTCTCGGGCGAGCTTTCGATCTATGTGACCGACAATATCGTGACGCACGATCAATCGCCGATCGTGCGCGCCATCACGGCGTTCGCGCGGCTGCATCCCCATGTTTTCCTCACGCTGGTTTCAGCGCCCGCCAGCGATGTCGAGCAGGCGCTGCTGGACGGGCGCGCCAATCTGGGCATATCGATCGTGGCGCGTCCTGTGCCCAATCTGGACATGCTGCCGCTGTTCGAGGAGATCAATCATCTCTATTGCGGCGCTGAGCATTCCTTGTTCGCAGTGCCGGATGAGGAACTGACGTTCGAGCGCATCGCCGATTGCCGCATGGTGGATGTGTCGGCGGCGGGGGAGGCGGGGTTCGTCGAGGCGCTTCGCCAGAAGTTCCAGATTGCGGCGCGCTCGAACAGCATCGACGCCCGGGTGATTCTGCTGCTCAGCGGCGAGTTTCTGGGTTTTCTGCCGCCGCCTTATGCCCGCACCTGGGTCGAGCGGGGGCAGTTGCGCGCCCTGATGCCCTCCAGCATCACCACCACGAACGTCTTCTACGCCATTTTCAACCGCGCCGCGCCGCCCAGCCTGATCGTCGATCAGTTCAGGGAAATCCTGCTGTCCCAGTATCGCCTGCCCCGGCGATGAAGGCTGTTTGCAGAAACAGAAGTTCACTTCGCTCATTCGGGAACGTCCGCGACGGATCGAGCGGCTAGCCTTGGACAGATGGCGAAAGCCGTTTGCATCAGAAGGTGGAGCAGAGACGTGGAGCAGAAGGTCTTCAATCGGCGCGAACTCATCGAACCGGCGCGGTTGCGGATGTTGAGTGTGCGTTCCAACACGCGGGGGTTGCTGCAACTGTTCAGCCAGCTGGCGGCGATTGCGGTCACGACCACATTGCTCGCTCTCCTGTGGGGAAGCTGGTGGGGCGTCCTGCCCTTCATGGCACAGGGCATCCTGATCAACTGCCTTTATGCCGGCCAGCATGAAATGAGCCACTACACCGCGTTCCGCAGCCGCTGGCTGAACGAATGGGTTGGCGAGATCATCGGCTTTTTCGTGATCTATCCTGCGAAGTGGGACCGCTGGTTCCATATGGCGCATCACAAGCACACCCAGGACTGGGGCAAGGATCCCGAACTGCTGATCCGCCCGCCTTATACGCGCTGGACCTGGCTGCTGAACATGAGCAGCGTTCTCTACTGGTACGGGAGAATCCGCAGCACGCTTCGCTGTGCATTTGGCAAGATTCCTCCCTATGCGTGGTGGCTGACGGCAACCCAGCCGCGCGAGGTTGTGGCCGAGGCGCGCTGGTATGTCGCCGGCTATGTGCTGATCCTGCTGCTCTCCCTCTGGTTCCGCACGCCCGTCGCTCTTCAGTTCTGGCTTGCGCCCATGTTCCTGATGAAATGGGTCCACCAGTTCCAGAATGTCGGCGAGCACACAGGGTTGAGCCATCACGGCCTTGATACCATGCGCAACACGCGCACCCTCACGGGGCCTGCCGTCGTGCGCTGGCTCGTCTGGAACATGTCCTACCATGCAGCCCATCACACCTTTCCCGGCGTGCCCTTTCATCGTCTGCCGGAACTCCAGACGACGGTTATGTCGGCCGTAAAGCATCCGACGCCCGTCGCCAGCTATCTCGGCGCGCAGCGTGAGATTGCGAAACTTCTCAGCAATAGAACGCGTGACCCCAAGGTGGCGATATGACGAACAAAGATGTGAAGCTCGACGTTTATCAGGCGCTCTGGTCGATGCTGCTGCGCAGGCCCGATGGCGTGGAGCGGCCAATCGAGCAGTGCTTCGAAATGGTCGGGGCCGCCGGGTTCGATGGCATGTGCATCGATCTCGGGGTCACCGACATGGCGAGCGCGCGCAAGTGCCGCGATCTGTTCACGCAGAACGGACTCGGCTGCCTGCTGACCGCTTTCGTGAAGAAGATCGACGATCTGCCGCCGGTGCTCGATCTGGCGCAGGAGCTGGGCGCGAAGTTCGTCAACATCATCGGGCAGGTCATGCCGCTCGGGGTGGATGCGACCGTGCCTGTGGTGCGGCGCTGGATGGAGATGGCGGACCGGGCAGGGGTGGAAATCCAGTTCGAGACCCATCGCAACAGCATCACCAACGATCTTTTCGCGACGCTGCAACTGCTCGACGCCGTGCCCGAAATGACGGTGAGCGCGGACCTCTCCCATTATCTCGTCGGCCGGGAAATCGAATATCCGCCGTCTCCGGCCTCGCAGGAGCATATCCGCCGCATTCTCACGCGCGCGCAGTCCTTTCAGGGCCGCGTCGCCTCGCGCCAGCAGATACAGGTGCCCCTGGCCTTTCCGCACAACCGGAAATGGGTCGATCTCTTCCTCGGCTGGTGGGAGACGGGCTTTGCGATGTGGCTGAAGCAGAATCCGGAAAAGAAGGCGCTTAATTTCCTCTGCGAACTGGGGCCGTCCGAATATGCGATGACGGGCCCGGACGGATATGAACTCTCCGACCGCTGGGAAGAATCGCTCATGATGAAGGATATGGTTCAGGACATCTGGAAACGTCTGGCCGCGTGAAAGACGCGGCGGTCAGTTTCCCGGCCGCGGGGATGCGTTCTCGCGGCCGGCTTCGCTTCTGAAATAATCGAGAACCGATTCCAGCGTGCTGTCGAAATTCCGGTGGGCCTTCCAGCCATAGCGTGTCTGGAAACGGCTGAAGGACCCCGCCGCAACGGGAATTTCGGAAGGCCGCAGGCGCGCCGGATCGGGCTCATGGCTGACCGGAACATGGGCCAGAGCCATCAGTTTTTGCAGGATCGACTGGATCGACCGGGTCTGCCCGGAGCCGACATTATAGGCGGTAAAGCCCGGTGTATCGGCCTCGTCGGCGAGCACGGCCAGATAGGCGTCGAGAATATCCTCTATGCCGGTGAAATCCCGCTGCGCGTCCAGATTGCCGACCCGGATCGGGTTCGGCTGGCGTCCTGTTTCGATATTGACAACCTGAGCGGCGAAAGCGGGCACCACGAAGCGCTCGTCCTGCCCTGGCCCGGTATGGTTGAACAGCCGCAGGCTGATCACCTCGAGTTTTTCATCCGCCATGTCATGCAGGAAATATTCGGCTGCGGCTTTCGAACGCGCATAGGGCGTGCGGGGCGCGAGAGGCGTCGTCTCGTCGCAGGGGCCATGGTTGAAGCTCTCCCCGTAAACCTCGCCGCTCGATGCGAAAATGAAGCGGACCGGAGCATCCAGAGCCTTCGCCGCCAGCGCGAGATTCCGGGTGCCATCGAAATTGACATGCCAGACGGCCGCGGGATCCTTGAGTGAATCGCCGACCGATGAAAGGGCCGCGAGATGGACGATGACCGTCGGCTGGTAACGGGCAATCAGCCGGTGGACCGCAGCCGCATCGCCTATATCGAGTGAATCATGGTCTGACAGGTCATGTGACCGGCCCAGCGGCAGAATATCGGCATCGGGCATATCTTTTTTCAGGCGCGCCAGCAGATGCCGCCCGGCAAAGCCGCGCGCGCCGGTCAGCAGGATGCGCGAAGGCGATCTGTTCCCGTCAGCCGTCACCGGGGCAGGGCCCTGTAGCGGGCGAGATCGGCATCCACCATTTCCCGGATCATGTCTTCAAGGCTCGTCGTCGCCTGCCAACCGAGGGTGTTGCGCACCTTTTCGGGGTTGCCGAGCAGGATGTCCACTTCCGCCGGGCGCAACAGCGCCGGGTCGACCTTGATATATTTGTCGGGGTCGAGGCCGACATGGGCGAAGGCCGTGTCGATCATGTAGCGGACGCTGTTGGTGCGTCCCGTGGCGACCACATAATCGTCCGCCTTGCCGTGCTGGAGCATCAGCCACATGGCCTCGACATAGTCGCGGGCATGGCCCCAGTCGCGCTGCGCCTCCATGTTGCCCATCCTGAGTTCGTCCGTCCGGCCAAGCGCGATCTGCGCCACGGCGTCGGTGACCTTGCGGGTCACGAATTCCAGCCCGCGCAAGGGAGACTCATGATTGAACAGGATGCCCGAGCAGGCGAACATGCCATAGCTTTCGCGGTAGTTGACTGTCATCCAGTGGGCGAAAAGCTTGGCGGCGGCATAGGGCGAGCGGGGATAGAAGGGCGTGGTTTCGCTTTGGACGGGCTCGCGGATGAGGCCGTACATTTCCGATGACGAGGCCTGATAGAAATGCGCGTCCGGCACTTCAAGGCGCGTCGCCTCCAGCATGTTGACCGCGCCAAGCCCCGTCACCTGCCCCGTCAGCGTCGGCTGCTGCCAGGACGTCTTGACGAAGGACTGGGCCGCCAGATTGTAGATTTCGCCGGGTTTGACCTCCCGCAGGGTCCGGCAGAGGCCGCCGAGATCCAGCAGATCGCCGTCGATCAGTTCGACCTGACGGGTAATGCCGAGCCAGTCCAGCCGGTGGGTTGCGACGCCGAAATGGCTCGACCGGCGCACGATCCCGACCACCCGGTAGCCTTTTTTGAGGAGAAATGCGGCCAGATAGGCGCCGTCCTGCCCCGTGATGCCGGTAATAACCGCAGTCTTGGCCGTCATGTAGGTCCTCTCGATCGGGCAGGTCGCTGCCACCGGCAGCAGCATAATTTCCACCATCCGGGTGAACAAGGCGAATGCGGGCCTCCCCTGATACGGGATCGGGGCGCTTTGCGCAGGCTTTTTTTGTTGTGAGAAGCCCCAAATGAAATAGCCCGGTTCTGGGGGGCAGAACCGGGCTTCTCGATCAGGTGCGGGGGAGCTGGATGCGCCTGATCGAGGGGGAGGCGTGTGAACCCTGAAATCGGGCTCAGAACTCTTTCATCGTCTCGCGCAGCGTGTTGGTCGTGTAGACCGTGCGGGTGAGGCCCAGACGCTGGAGCGCGGGCACCAGGCCGTCGGTTACCTCGGTGATATAGCGGCGGCTCATCCGCAGCGACGGCGAGGTGATCAGGAAGCCGTCGCCGCCGACCTCTTCCATGACCTCGCCCATCTTCTTTGCCACCGTGTCGGGGGTGCCGATCAGTTCCACCGAGGAGACGAGGCCGCCCGACGCCTCGATGACGAGCTGGCGCAGCGTCTTGCCGCTGCCCCATTGTGCGAACTTGTCGAGCGAGCCCTGCTCGCCATTGGTGGTGAGGGGCGGCAGCTCCTTGTCGAGATCGAACTTCGAGAAGTCGATGTCGGTCACGCCCGCGATGAAGGCGAGGCTCTGTTCGATGAAGCGGTCGGAATTGATCATCCGCGCGTGACGGGCCTGGGCTTCCTCGTCGGTTTCGCCCAGCGTCGGCGTGATGCAGAAGAAGATCTTCACATCGTCGGGATTGCGGCCTGCTTCCGCCGTCAGCGCCCGGATTTCATCACGATATTTCTTCATGCCGGCCGGGCCGTTGCCCACGGCGACGATGGCGTCGGCATGTTTGGCGGCGAAGGCGCGGCCCCGGGGCGAGCCGCCGGCCTGCACGAAGGCAGGGCGGCCCTGTGGTGAGCGCACGGTGTTGAGCGGGCCGCGCACCTTGTAGTATTTGCCCTCGAAATCGATGGTCCGGACCTTGTTGTGATCGGCGTAATAGCCCCGTTCGCGGTCGAGGATCACCGCGTCCTCATCCCACGAGTCGAAGAGCTTGCAGACCACATCCACATATTCGTCCGCCATCTCGTAGCGCACCTCGCGCGAGGGCAGTTCGTCCATGCCGAAATTCTGCGCCGAGGCGTTCTCGCCGGTGGTCACGATGTTCCAGCCGGTGCGGCCGTTGGAAATGTGATCGAGCGTCGAGCAGAGCCGCGCCAGCATGAAGGGCGGGTAGGCCATGGTCGACATGGTGGTGACCACGCCGAGATGCCGGGTTGCCGCCGTCATCAGCGCCGCGAGGGGGGCGGGGTCGTGCTTGGGCGCCATCAGCCCGTGCTTGAGATAGGTTTCCATCGAATGGCCGAAGGCCTCCGAGATCATCAGCGTGTCCTCGACCATCATGAAGTCGAAGCAGGCGCGTTCCAGCGACCGGGCCATTTCCACATAGAAGTCGCCGTTCCACGGCGAACCACCGTTGGAAAAGGGTTCGTTCCATTCATCGGCGGAGAAGCCAAGAAACCAGCCAAGGTGAAATTGCTTCGTCATGTCGTTACCTTTCGGGTCGTTTGCCGCGGCATGATGTCAGCCGCGATAGCGCGTGATCTGGAGTGCGATGGCGGCAATGCCGAGCGTGATGCAGATGATGCCGGTGCCCAGCGCATTGATCATGGGTGTGATGGTGGTGCGCATCATGCCCCAGATGAGAATCGAGAGCGTGTTGCTGCTGGTGGTGAAGAAGGCGATGACGAAATCGTCAAGCGACAGCGCCATGGCGATCAGCAGGCCGCCCACGATGGAGGTGCTGATGAGCGGCAGCGTGATGGTGAGGAAAGCGCGGGTCTGCGTGGCGCCCAGGTCGCGCGCCGCCTCGATGGCGGAAGGATCGAGCGTGACCACGCGGACATAGATGACGGCGGTGACGAACGGCAGCGTAAAGACGAGGTGGGCGAGCGTGGTCGCGAAAACGCCGGTCGGGATGCCGATGAAGTTCAGATAGGTGAGGAGGGAAAGGCCCAGCACCAGCGGCGGCAGCATCAGGGGCAGGCTGAGCACGAGCAGCAGCAGCACGGCGATGCGCTGGGGCAGGCGGGCAAGGCCGAGCGCGGTCGCAAGCCCTACGGCCGTCGCCGAGAAGCCGCAGCCAAGGGTGATCTTGGCGGTCGTCAGCGCAGCGCGCCAGAACTGGTCCTGCGCGGCAAGCCTTGCATACCAGTCGAGGGTGAGGGCCGGAATCGGGAAGGCGGCGATCGGCCGGCTGGTGAAGGAGAACAGCACGCACAACACCAGCGGCGACAGCAGGAAGCCGGCGACCAGCCAGGTCAGCAGATGGGAAAGGAAGGTTTCGTTTTTCATCGCGGCTGAAGCGTCCTGCGCGCGATGCCGCCGATCAGGACCAGAATGGCGACGCAGCTGGCGATCAGCGAGAAAGACATGGCCGAGCCCATTGGCGTGTTCATACGAAGGCCGAACTGGGCCTGAATGAAATTGCCGAACATGGCGTCTCCGGGGCTTCCGACCATGGCGGGGGTCACATAGTCGCCGGTCGAGAGCAGGAACACCATGGCGAAGCTTGCAAGCGCGCCGGAGAGAACCTGCGGCAGCACGATGTCGCGAAGCGCCTGCCACCAGCCCGCGCCAAGATCGCGCGCCGCCGAGATCGTCGTCGCGTCGATGTTCCGCATGGCGCCGTAAATCGGCAGGATCGCCAGCGGCAGGAGATAATGGGTCAGCGCCACGATCAGCGCGCCCCGGTTGAACAGCAGGATTTCCAGCGGCTGGCTGATAAGCCCGCTTGCGAGCAAGGCCGAATTGAGGATGCCATCCAGCCCAAGGATGGTCCGCCAGGAATAGATCTTGACCAGATAGCCGCCGAACATGGTCATGAGCGCGATCAGCAGGACGATCTCGCCCGACCGCTTCAGCACGAAGCGCACTGCATAGGAAAAGAAGAAGGCGAACACCGTGGTGATTGTTGCGACGGAGAGGCCGATCATCAGTGTACGGCCCAGAACATCGCGATAGTCGGTATAGACCTTGATGTAGTTGACGCCGGAAAAGGCGGGGACGACCCGGAACAGGGTCGCCTTCCAGAAGCTTTCGACAAGGAACAGCGACAAGGGGGCGACGAACAGGCCGACGAAAACCAGAAGGGCGGGGACCAGAAGCAGAATGGTCACGAATATCCGGCTCTGCCCTTCCGTTTTCATGGGGTCAGGCCTTCAGGAAGCGTTCGTAGCCGTCGAGCATTTCCTCATAGGTGACATGCACGCCGTCGCTCTCGGCGGGGAACATGCGAGGATAGATATGCGCCTGGGCGAAATATTCATCGAGGTTGGCGAAGTTGTAGAGCTTCTGAACCTCGGGGCTCATCTGCTTTGCCGCCTGCGCATTGACCACGCCGAGGAAATTGTCGTTGCCGAACTTGAGCTGGGCGTCGAGGCTGATGGCCTGATCGATGAAGGTCAGGTCGAGGTCATGGTTCGGCGCGTTGTTGGCGATGTTGAAGGTGTCGATGAAGGCCCATGTGCCTTCCACCGGCTTGGCGATTTCCACGGTCACGCCCTTGGCCTTGCACCACAGCACCATCGGCTCCCAGCCCATGATCATGGCGGCCTCGCCGCGGATCAGCAGGTCTGCGCCGTCGCCGAGACTCGCGGGCATGGCGCGCACATGCTCCTTCTTCAGCTTGATCAGAAGGTCGATGGTTTCCTTGAGTTCGGCGGGCGTCAGCAGGGTGGGGGTCCTGGTGCCGGTGGCGACCGGCGCCCACACCACCACATTCGTCATCACGTCGCTGAACAGGGCGACCTTGCCCTTGTATTCCGGCTTGAGGAAATCCTTCCAGCTCGTCGGCGGGCTGCTGACCATCTTGGGATTGTAGATCAACGGACAGGAGCTGAAGGTGAAGGGCACGCCATAGCGCTTGCCATCGGCTTCCATGCCCTCAAGGGTCTGGAAGAACGGCATGAGCTGGGAGAAATTCTTCAGCTTGTCCGCTTCAATGGGGGCGAGCAGGCCGCTCTGGCCCATCAGCGCCACATACATCTGGGAGAAGTTGGTGAGGTCGACCGTGCCCATGCCGCCGGAGCGCAGCTTGGTGATGATGTCCTCGGTGGTGTTGATGTAGGTGGTGTCGATGGCGGCATTGTTCTTCTTGAGGAAGTCGCCGATATGGAAACCGGCATCATAGCCTTCCCATCCGACAAACGAGACGTGTGCCAGCGTGTCGGCGAGCGCCTTGCCGGGCAGGCCCGCGCCGACAGCGGCGAGCAGGGCTGCAGCGCCTGCGCCCTTCAAAAGGTTGCGGCGGGAAAGATTTTCCAGAACCGCCGAGAGATCGTTGCCGTCGTTCATCTTCGTGAGGTTTCGCATTGGATTTGTCCCGCAAACGGATGTCAGGGAAAGGGGCGGATGTGCGACGAAGCCCGTCGCTTGCGAAGAATTTTTGGTCAAATGATCATTCCCGTCAATCGCTAATGACGTTGGAATTGTCCGTTTTCCTCATAAATTTCTAATATGCTGAACAAATATGCGAAGTTGATGCTTTTATCTGCACGTTTCTCGTTGGTTCGCCTATATTCGCAGCAGGATAAGAAGAGGTAAATGTGTTTGTTTACGTCCGGGGGCCGAGATGAGCAGTGAAAATGTGCCCGAGATCGATGAACTGAGCCGCCAGCTCATTATTGAGTTGCAGGAGAATGGCCGGGCCTCGTTCCGGGAACTGGGCGACAAGCTGGGCGTCGCGCCCAATACGGTGCGGGCGCGGTTCAAGCAGCTTCAGGACCAGGGCATCATCGACATCATTGCTGTGCCCAATCCGGCCCAGATGGGACTTACGTTTCATGCGACCATCGGCCTGCGGGTCGAGCCGGGGCAGGTGGAGCAGGCGGTCGCGCTGCTGGAACGCCGGGCTGATGTCGGCTGGATCGGTCTCATCCTCAACCACTATGACATCATGTTCGAGATTGCGGCCCGCAATGCCGCCGCTTTCGGCCGCCTCAAGGAAGAGCTTTTCGCGGAAATCACCGGTTTCATCGAGGCCGACGTCTTCATGATGTGGGACATCCGCAAGTTCCGCTACCTGATCGCGCCCGAGGGGAGCGATCAGTCCCTCTAGTTTTTGCGCGCCTTACTGGAGGCCGAGATCGCGCGACAGGGCCTGCATCGAGCGGATCAGGGCGCGCACGGCGGCGCGGGAGCGGGCGAGGTCGGGCCAGGCCAGTTCCTGGATGATGATGCCGTCGATCCCCGCCATCACCAGTTGCGCGAGCCGGGCGATGGCCTCGCCGGTTGCGGGGATATCGTTGGGGGCATGGGCCGAGAACACATGCTCATGGGCGCTGACATAATCATTGTACTGGCGCTTCGCCATCCATTCCGCGCCCTCGGTCCGCAGCGCGTAAAGCGTCAACTCATATTGCACTATCTGGATGGCGCGATTGTCCTCGGCATGGGCCCAGCCGGTCAGCAGCGCCCGCTTTATGCATTCGTCGAGATCGCGTGCGCCGGTCACGCCCATGCGCAGCGTATGGGCGAAGCGGGCGGAAAGCGTATCGAGCACGGCCAGCAGCAGCGCTTCCTTGGTGCCGAAATGATAGTGCAGCGTGCCGAGCG
Source organism: Parvibaculaceae bacterium (assembly GCA_028283765.1). Classification (GTDB taxonomy): domain Bacteria; phylum Pseudomonadota; class Alphaproteobacteria; order Parvibaculales; family Parvibaculaceae; genus JAATFR01. The sequence goes on from JAPWJY010000008.1 coordinate 367,259, forward strand.
GCACCCCGGCCTTGAGCGCGATGCTGCGCGTCGTCGTGCCGACCACGCCGTCGTCGCACAGCGCCTGCAGGGCGCCCTCCACCAGCCGTTCGCGGGTTTCGCGCGCCTTGCGCCCTGCCCTCGGTTCCCCGGCCTTCGGCTCCTTTTCCACCTGCACGGAGGCTGTCCCTGTTGCAGGGGGCATGGGGGGAATCGTCGCCTTTGTCACGGGTCTCGCCTCATCTGGGTTCAGGAGTCTCTCCCTTATCTTCTATAGAGTCGCCGCCGTCTTACACCTGTAAAATCGACGCGCCTGCCCGTTCCGGCCTCTTTTCTAAAATTGGTCTATTGACCAAATTATAAAAAATCATTTTAGTTGATCCCGCTTCATTGATCAGGCGGGCGCGGCCCGGCCTTCCAGATATGACCTGGTGAAAAGCGGTCGCGTGGCCGGTGCGATGCTTCCTGCCGGATCCGCGGTATTGCGGCGATAGTTCCTTGAGGAGAGTGCGGTGCGTAGAATTGGCGTAGACACCGGCGGCACCTTCACCGATTGCGTGCTGGTGGACGACGAGACCGGCAGGGTCGTGGTCGAAAAAGTACCCTCCCAGCCGGCCACTCCGGAAAAGGCCATTCTCAACGGCTTGCTGCGGCTGGTGGCGCAGGCCGGTCTCCAGCCCGGCGACATCGACGCCGTGATCCATGGCACCACCATCGCGACCAATATCGTGATCGAGGGCACCTATGCCCGCGCCGGGGTCATCGCCACGTCCGGTTGCCGCGATGTGCTGGAAATCGGCACCCAGCAGCGCTATCAGCCCTATGATCTTCTCCATGCGCCGAAGGTGCCGCTGGTGCCGCGCGATCTGCGCATCGAGGTGGCCGGGCGCATCGCCGCCGATGGCACGGAGGTGACGCCGCTCGATGAAGAAGCGGTTGTGGCCGCCGTCCGCAAGCTGGAGGCGGCGGGGGTGCGCTCCATTGCCGTCACCGGCCTCTTTTCCTACGAAAATCCCGCCCATGAGCGGCGCATCGCGGAACTGGTGCGCGAGACGGCCCCCGGCATCTATGTCGTCGCCTCGTCGGACGTTTCGCGCGAGGTGCGCGAATATCCCCGCTTCGCGACCACGGCGGTCAACGCCACGCTGGCCCCCCTGCTTGATCCCTATATCCGCCAGCTTCAGGCCGGGCTTGAGGCCGAGGGTTTCAGGGGTGCGCTTTACGTGATGCAGAGCAGCGGCGGCATCGCCACCGCCGCGCGCTCCATGGGCGAAAAGGCCCATCATCTGGTGCTGTCGGGCCCGGCGGCGGGCATCATCGGCGGCATCTACGCCAGCGAACTTTCAGGGCTCGGCAATCTCGTCACCCTCGATATTGGCGGCACCAGCGCCGATATCGGCATTGTCGCCAATGGCATTCCGCGCATCCGCTTCGACATGCAGTTGCCGAACGGGGTGCCGGTGCAGGTGCCCAATCTGGAAATCGAGACCATCGGCGCGGGCGGCGGCAGCATCGCCTGGATCGACGGCGGCGGGGCCTTGCAGGTGGGGCCGCAGAGCGCGGGGGCCCGGCCCGGCCCGGTCGCCTTCCGTCTCGGCGGCGACAAGCCCACGGTGACGGACGCGCAGGTGGTGTTGCGCCGCCTCAATCCCGGCGGTCTGCTCGGCGGCAATCTGAAGCTCGATCGCGACGCGGCCTATGTGGCGATTGCGGCGCTGGCGAAGGAACTGGGGCTGACGCCGGAAAAAATGGCGCTCGGCATCGTTGCTGTGATGGAAGCCAACATGGCAGGGGCGATCATGCGCTCCGCCGCGCGTCATGGCGACGATCTGCGCGATTTCACGCTGGTCGCCGCAGGCGGCGCGGGCGGGCTCAGCGTGGTGCCGCTGGCAAAGGCGCTCGACATTCCCCGGGTGCTGATCCCGCCGCATCCGGGCCTGCTCAGCGCCGCGGGCCTGCTCACCTCGGATCTGCGCCACGATCTTTCCGCGCCGGTGATGATCGATACGGCCAATCCCGATCTCGCCCTGATCGAACGGGTGCAGGGGGAGCTTGAAGCGCGCGTGCTCGACGACCTTGAGGTCGATGGTGTGCCGGTGGTGCTGCGCAGCGCCGAGCATTCCGTCGAAATCCGCTATGTCGGGCAGGAATATTCCGTGAATGTGGCGACGGCGCGCGGCGAGGGGCTTTCCGCCATCACCGCCCGCTTCCATGAAACCCATGAGCGGGTCTATGGCCACAGCGCGCCCGATGCGCCCTCCGAGATCGTCGCCATCCGGGTTTCGGGCCGGGGCGCCGCCGCCGCATCGGACCTGCCCACGGGCGCGCCCCTGCTGGCGGCCCGCGTGGGGGAAACCCGCGAGGTCTGGTTCGACGAGGCGGGGGGCTATGTCACGACGCCCATCGTCGAGCGCTTCAGCCTGCGCCCGGGCGATGTGGTGACGGGCCCCGCCATCATCGAGCAGCTCGACACCACGGTGGTTCTGCTGCCGGGCTGGCGGGCCTTCTCCAACGAGCAAAGCTGCCTGATCATCGAAGAGGTGAAGCCATGATCGACGCCATTTCCGTTGCCGTGATCGGCAGTTCGCTCAAGGCGCTGATCGGGGAGACCGGCGACGCGCTGCGCCGCAGCTCTCATTCCCCCATCATCCGCGAAATGCTCGACTATTCCTGCGCGCTCTTCAATGCGGCGGGCGAGCCGGTGGCGGAGGACGCGAATATCCCCGCGCTGCTTGGTTCCATGACCTATTCGATGCCGCATCTGCTGGCGGAGAACCCCGAGGGCACGGTTTTTCCAGGCGACATCTTCATCGGCAACGATCCCTACCGGGGCTGCACTCACACGCTCGATATTCACATTTTCGCGCCTGTGTTCGCGGAGGGGAAGATCATCGCCTGGATCGGCAATCTCGCCCACCACACCGACATCGGTGGAACGAATCCGGGAACCGAAGGATTCGCCAATCGCTCGATCTTCGAGGAGGGATTACGCTTCCCCTGGGTCAAGCTGGTCGAGGAGGGGCGCGAGAACAGGTCGATCATGCGCTATTTCGAGAACAACACCCGCGATCCCGCTTCCAGCATGGGCGATCTGCGCGCGCAGGTGGCGTCCGCCCGGCTCGGCCTGCGCCGGATGGCGGATCTGATCGCACGGTTCGGCGCGGAACGGGTGTGCGAGGCGATGGAGGAGCGGCTGGCCCAGAGCGAGCGGCGCATCCGCAGCGTCTTCGCCAGTCTGCCCGACGGCGGGGGCTCTGCTGTCGGCTTTCTCGACAATGACGGCGTCGGCACCGAGCCTGTCCGCATCGAGGTTTCGGTCGAGCTTGCGGGCGATGAACTCACCATCGATTTCACCGGCACCGCCCCGCAGATGGCGGGCGGCCTCAACTGCTCGCGCACCGCGACGCTTGCGGCGGTCGTTTTCGCGGTCAAGGCCGTGTTCGATCCCGATGCCGACCAGACGGCGGGGAGCCTGCGCCCGCTCAAGATGAAGCTGCCGGAATCGAGCGCGGTCAATCCCGCCTTTCCCGCCGCCGTCAGCCTGCGCCACCTCGCGGCCCAGCGGGTGACGGACACCATCATCCGGGCCATCGCCCGGTTCGCGCCGCAACTGAAGGTGGCGGGCTCCTTCGTCGGCTTCTCCAGCCTCGCGGCCGAGTGCCGCCATCCGCGCACGGGCCTGCCCGTGGTCATGGCGGACGATCTGGGCGGCGGCGCGGGCGGCAATGTGCGCCATGACGGCCTGAGCGCGGTCGATCCCTATCTCGGCAATGTCGGGCTGCTGCCGATGGAGATCTGCGAGCGGCAATATCCGATCCGCATCGCCACCACCGAGCTTGCGCCTGACACGGCCGGCGCGGGTGAACATCGCGGCGGGCTTGGCATCCGCCGGATCTATGAGTTCCTCGACCGCTGCGACGTGGTTTTCTATACCGAGCAGACCAGGCAGGACTTTGCCCCATGGGGCAGTGGCGGGGGCAGAGATGGCCGGGCCGCGCATCTGGTGTTGCAGCGGCGCGACGGCAGCGAGGAGATCATCCTGAAAAACCGCCTGATCGTGGAGGCCGGGGACCGGCTCGTCACGACGACGGCGGGCGGCGGCGGCTGGGGCGTTCCCGCGAAACGGGCGCCCGGCGCCATCGTCCAGGATATTCGCGAGGGCAAACTGAGTGAAGCGAATGCCCTCGCGCTTTACGGATATGCGGGTTAGCCATCAACCGGCGGCCCTGACCGACAGCAGGTCTTCAAGGCCGATGCGGCGGAACATTTCGGCTCGCACCCGGTCGGCGACGCCATTGACGATCTCGCAGCCGTCCTGGGAAGGATCGATGTGGCGGCGGAACGGCCGTTTGCCGTATGGCAGGTTCACGATCTCGACGATGGCGTCGGCCACGGTGGCGGGATCGGCGTCTTCAGGTTCCAGCGAGGCAAGGCCCTTCAGGCTCTGCTCGGGAAGCCCGGCATAGGGACCTTCGTTATATTCCGCCGCCCGGGCCTCGTCGGCCGGTTTGCCGGAATGGGCGAAATGGTTGGTCCCCTTGGTGAAGGCCCCGGGCACGACGATCGAGGTTTCAATGCCCCAGCGGGTCAGTTCGCTGGCATAGGAAACGGCGAGCGAATCCATGGCTGCCTTGGCCGCGAAGTAGGGCGAGAGATAGGGTGGCGTACCGCCCCGGGCGCTGCTGGAGGAGACCCAGACCACCAGCCCCTTGCCCTGCTTGCGCATGTGGGGAAGAGCGGCGCGGTTGAGGCGCTGGGTCGAGAGCACGTTGATGTCGTAGAGCTGGGCGAATTGTTCCGGCGTGAACGCCTCGGCGGGGCCGAACGACATGTGCCCGGCATTGTGGATGATCACATCGACGCGGCCGCATTCGGCGATCACCTTGGCAATCCCCGCCTCGACCGAAGCGTCGTTCGCGACATCGAGTTCGACGGTGCGCAGGTCGACCTTGTTCCCGGCGGCGTAGCGCGCGGCCTCGGCCACCTGCGGGGCGTTGCGCCCCGCCGTCTCGCGCATCGAGGCGTAGACCGTGTGTCCGGCGTGGGCCAATGCCCGGGCGGTCAGCGCGCCGAAGCCGCTGGACGCGCCGGAAATAACGATGATCTGTTTCATGATCTTGTTCCTTTCAAATCGGCGATCAGATGATTCCGCCGTTGGCGCGCAGCGTCTGGCCGTTGATCCAGGCGCCGTCGGGACCGGCAAGGAAGGAAACGCTGGCGGCAATATCCTCGGGCTGGCCCAGCCGTTCCAGCGGGGCGAGCTTGGCCAGACGCTCGATCAGTTCCGGCGACTTGCCGTCGAGGAAGAGGCCGGTCGCGGTTGGCCCGGGGGCAACGGCATTGACGGTGATGTTGCGGCCGCGCAGCTCCTTGGCGAGAACGCTGGTCATGGCTTCCACGCCCGCCTTGGTCGCGGCATAGACGCCATAGCCCGGCTGGAGCAGGCCGACCACGCTCGACGAGAAATTGATGATCCGGCCGCCTTCGCGCAGGCGGTGGGCGGCCTCGCGCAGCGTGTTGAACGTGCCCTTGAGGTTGATCGCGATCTGCCGGTCGAAGATGGCGTCATCGCTGTCGGCGAGGGGCGCAAGAGTCATGATGCCCGCATTGTTGACCAGCACGTCGACGCCGCCGAAAGCCGCCTCGGCGGATTCGAACATGCGCTTCACGGCGGCCGCGTCGCTGACGTCGGCCTGAGCGGTGATGGCCTTGCCGCCGGCGGCCTCGATCTTGCGGGCAAGTTCCGCGGCCGGGGCCGCGCTGCCGGCATAGTTGATGACGACCATGAAGCCGTCCCGGGCAAGCCGTTCGGCGACGCTGGCGCCAATGCCGCGCGATGCGCCGGTGATGATCGCGACCTTGTCTTTTACAGTGCTCATTTTGTCCTCCATGTCCGGCATCAGTGCCGTGGGAGGAATATGTGACCAATTTTTATCTGGATAATCATGGATAATACGGTAACACTATTCCATATTAACGAATAATGAGGGGCCATGGACCGGCTCGACGCCATGCGTCTGTTTGTCAGGATCGTGGAGCGGCGAAGCTTCACGCTCGCCGCCCAGGACATCGGCATTCCGCGATCAACCGTAACCCAGGCGATCCAGCAGATGGAGACGCGGCTCGGCGTCCGCCTGCTTCAGCGGACCACCCGCACGGTCAGCCCGACCCTTGACGGCGAAGCCTATTACCGCCGCTGCCGGACCATTCTGGACGATGTGGAGGATGCCGAAGGAGCCTTCAGCGGTGCGAAACCGCAGGGCCTGCTCCGGATCGAGGTGCAGGGCACCGTCGCCCGGCATTATCTGCTGCCGGGTCTGCCGGATTTCTTCGCGGCCTATCCCGGCATCGAGATCAGCATGAGCGAGAGCGAGCGCTGGGTGGATATCATCCGGGAGGGGGTGGACTGCGTGCTGCGTTTCGGCAACCTGCCGGACAGCGACATGATCGCCCGCCGGGTCATCATGCTGGAGCGGCTGACCTGCGCCGCCCCCGCCTATCTGGCGCGCTTCGGGACGCCGGAAAATCTCGATGCGCTTGCGGACCATCGCATGGTCGGCCTGCGTTCGCTGACCACGGGCATCCTGCGTCCGATGGATTTCATGGTGGACGGGGAGGAGCGCATGATCACGCCGCCCGCCTTCTTTTCCGTCACCGGGACGGAGAGCTATCTTGCCGCCGCCCGGCTTGGCCTCGGCCTCGCGCAGGTGCCGCGTTTCCATGCCGTGGAGGATCTGGCCCGGGGCGATCTCGTATCCGTGCTGACGGCGACGCCGCCCTGCCAGCGGGCCGTTTCCCTGCTTTATCCCCGTAACCGCCAGCTTTCGCCCCGTGTGCGCGTGTTCATCGACTGGGTGGTCAGAAGGTTCGCCATGCAGGCGCACGCCGATGCGGCCGGCGAAAACATGTCCTAGAACCGTTCGCGTTCGCGGCGGATGATCTCATGCAGGAAATCGGCGACGGCCCTGACACGAGGGAGATGCTGCTGGTCGGCGTGCATGGTCAGCCAGTAGCTGCGGGTGACTTCCACGCTTTCGGGGAGCAGGCGCACCAGCCGACCGTCCTGCCCGGCGGCGAACAGGTGGAGCACGCCAAGCCCGAGCCCCGAGGCCACGGCGGATTGCTGGGCGACGATGGATGTGGAGCGGAACACGATATGCGCGTCCGCGATGATCTGGCTCAGATATTTCATCTCCGGCATGTCGATCAGTTCCTCGATATACCAGATCAGCGGATGGGCGGTCAGGGTAGCTATGTCCTTCAGCGGCGCGTGGCTGGCCAGATAGTCCGCCGAGGCGTAAAGGCCGAGCCGGTAGTCCGTGAGCTTCTGGGCGACCAGCCGCCCCCGTGGCGGCCGGTTCAGGCTGACGGCGATATCCGCCTCGCGCTTGGACAGGCTGACGGTGCGGGATTCAGGCATCAGTTCAAGCTGGATGCCGGGATGGCGGGCGTGCAGCAGCCCCACGTTCGGGGCCACCAGATAGGAGCCGAAGGCTTCCGGGGTCGCGAGGCGCACCGTGCCGGAAAGCCGCGTGTCGCGGTCGCCCAGCGCCTCGCGGGCGGCCAGCACCTCGGCCTCCACGCGTTCGGCATAGGTCATCAGTTCGCGCCCGGCTTCCGTCAGGGTCACGCCCTTGGGCGAGCGGTCGACGAGGCGGGCCTGCACCGCTTCCTCAAAGGCGGTGAGGCGGCGGGCCACCGTGGTATGGTCGAGCCCGAGGCGGCGGGCCGCGGCGACCAGCCGTCCATCCCGGGCGACGGCGAGGAAAATGCGCAGGTCGTCCCAGTTAAGCGTATGCGTTTTTGCAGATTGGATCGCCATTGATGCGCCTTCCTGTGCGTCAGTGCATAGTTTAGCCTGCCGGGAAAGATCAGGCAAAAGGGTAGGATCATGCGCACCATTTCCCATTTCATCGACGGCGTTGCCGTCTCCATTCCCGGCGCTGCCCACAGCGACGTCTTCGATCCCAATACCGGCAAGGTGCAGGCGCAGGTGGAACTGGATGACGGCACGGCGCTGGCGCTCGCGGTTGCCAGCGCCCAGGCGGCCCAGCCCCAGTGGGCGGCAATGAATCCGCAGCGGCGCGCCCGCGTCCTCTTCAACTTCAAGGCCCTGCTCGAAAAGCACATGGACGAACTGGCCGTGCTGCTGTCGTCCGAGCATGGCAAGACCGTGGCCGACGCCAAAGGCGACATCCAGCGCGGCCTCGATGTGGTCGAGTTCGCCTGCGGCATTCCCCACCTGCTCAAGGGCGAGTTCACGGATGGCGCGGGCCCTGGCATCGATGTCTTTTCGCTGCGTCAGCCCATCGGCATCGCGGCGGGCATCACACCCTTCAATTTCCCGGCGATGATCCCGCTGTGGATGCTTTCCCCCGCCATCGCCTGCGGCAATGCCTTCATCCTCAAGCCGTCCGAGCGTGACCCTTCCGTGCCGGTGCGGCTGGCGGAACTCGCCATCGAGGCGGGCCTGCCCAGGGGTGTGCTGAACGTGGTGCATGGCGGCAAGCCTGCGGTCGACGCCATCCTCGATGAGCCCGCGATCCGGGCGGTGAGCTTCGTCGGCTCGTCGGACATTGCCCAGTATGTCTATGGCCGGGGTGCGACCAACGGCAAGCGGATGCAGTGCATGGGCGGCGCCAAGAACCATGGCATCATCCTGCCCGACGCCGATCTCGATCAGGCGGTCACGGATATTCTGGGCGCAGCCTACGGTTCGGCAGGCGAGCGCTGCATGGCGCTGCCGGTCGTGGTGCCTGTTGGCAAAGCCACCGCCGAGGCGCTCCGGGCAAAGCTCGTCAAGGCGATCGAGGGCCTGCGGGTCGGCATCTCCACCGACAAGGACGCGGATTACGGCCCCGTTGTCAGCGCCCAGCACAAGGCAAGGGTCGAGAACTACATCAGGATGGCGGTCGACGAGGGCAGCGAGCTGGTCGTCGACGGGCGCGGCTTCTCCCTGCAGGGCTATGAGGACGGCTATTTCATCGCCCCGACGCTGCTCGATCACGTCAAGCCCGACATGCAGAGCTACCGCGAGGAGATTTTCGGGCCGGTGCTCCAGATCCTGCGCGCGGAAACCTTCGAGGAGGCGCTGAGCTATCCCAGCAAGCACCAGTATGGCAACGGCGTGGCGCTGTTCACGCGCAACGGCGATGCCGCGCGCAAGTTCATCAGCACCGTCGAGGTCGGCATGGTCGGCGTCAATGTGCCGATCCCGGTGCCGGTTTCCTATCACAGCTTCGGCGGCTGGAAGCGCTCGGGCTTCGGCGATCTCAACCAGTATGGCATGGATGGCGTGCGCTTCTACACGCGGGTCAAGACCGTGACCCAGCGCTGGCCCGACGATGGCGAGGCGGTGGCAAGCTCCTTCATCATCCCGACCATGGCCTGAGCGGCATTTCCGCAAAGGAAAACGGGCGGCGGATCGTTTCCGCCGCCCGTTCGATTCCGGGGATATTATTCTAGTCAGGTCTCGGGTGCGTCCAGCACCACCTTGAGCAGGCCGGGGAAGCGGCGCTCCAGATCGTCCTTGCGCAAATGGTTCAGATGCACGGTGCCGTCGACGCAAGTGCGGATCACCCCGGCGTCGCGGAGCGTGCGGAAATGATGTGACATGCTGGATTTGGGACGATCCACGCCCAGCGCGCCGCAGGTCAGTTCGCCTTCCTGCGCCAGCCTGCGCACCATGTCGAGGCGCGCCGGGTCGCTCAGCGCGTGCAGCACGCGGGGCAGATCCAGCTCTTCGGTTTTGGGATAGGGCAATTCACGCATGATCCCTTTATTATCATAACTTGACCATGCGTTCTATTGTTCGTATTTTATCGAACTAAGAGGCGGACCCTGTCCACCGCCGCATATTTATCTCGGAATCGACCAATCTTCGCCTTGCAGGAGGGCTGATGCTTTCCGATATCATTTTCCTGATGGCGAGGCATACATGATCCCCTTTTCCGTTCTCGATCTGACACCGGTGACCCAGGGCCATACGCCCGCCGATGCGCTGCGCAACACGCTCGATCTGGCACAACATGCAGAAGCATGGGGCTACAACCGCTACTGGCTTGCCGAGCATCATAACATGCCGGGGATCGCCAGCGCCGCGACTGCCGTGGTTATCGGACATGTCGCGGGCGGCACGAAGACGATCCGGGTCGGCGCGGGCGGCATCATGCTGCCGAACCATGCGCCGATGGTGATCGCCGAGCAGTTCGGCACGCTGGAATCGCTGTTTCCCGGACGCATCGATCTGGGCCTTGGCCGCGCGCCGGGCACGGACCAGCGCACCGTGCAGGCGTTGCGCCGGGACATGGCCAGCGCCGAGCGGTTTCCGCAGGACGTGCTGGAAATTCAGAGCTTCTTTGCCGATGTGGTGCCGGGGCAGGTCGTGCAGGCGGTGCCGGGCGGCGGGCTTCATGTGCCCTTGTGGATTCTGGGATCGAGCCTTTTCGGCGCGCAGCTTGCCGCCATGCTGGGGCTGCCTTATGCCTTTGCCTCCCATTTCGCGCCCGATGCGCTGATGCAGGCGCTGGCCGTTTATCGCGAGCGTTTCGAGCCTTCCGAGCAGTCGCAGAAGCCATACGTCATGCTCGGTGCGCAGGCTATCGTCGCCGAAACGGATGCGGAGGCGAAGCGGCTCTTCACCTCCACCCAGCAGCAGTTCGCCAACATGTTTCGCGGCACGCGCGGCCTGCTCCAGCCGCCGATCGACGATATTGAAACCTACTGGTCGGCGGCCGAAAAGGCGCAGGCCTCGCATATGCTGACCTATGCCTTCGTCGGTTCGCGCGAGACGGTACGGCGCGAACTTGACCAGTTCATTGCCCGCACCGGGGCGGACGAGCTGATGATCGTCTCGGGCATCTATGATCAGGCGGCGCGCCTGCGCTCCTATGAATTGCTCTCGGAAATAGGCGAACTCCGCCTCGCGGCCTGATCGAGCGTCACGGTCACGGAACGGGCATAATCCCGGTAGAGGCGGGTTTGCCTGACCTGCCCGCCATGGCGGGCGGCGGCTTCTTGCGCCACCTCGAAAAGATCGGCGCGCGGGCTCACATGGAAACGCGCGAGCCAGGCGAAAAGCCCGCGCCGGAAGAAGGCGGGCAGGCCTTCCTGCTGGCCGAAATCGACGATGTGCAGTTCGCCGCCCGGCGAAAGGGCCCGCAGGCCCTGCTCGATGGCGGCGGGCCAGTCCGGGATCATGGACAGCGCATAGGAGATGAACACCCGGTCGAAGGTTTCAACCCCGAAAAGCACGGCAGGCGAAAAGCTCGTGGCATCGCCTTGGGCAAGGACGATCCTGTCGGTGCCGATGCCCGAATGAAGCGTGGAATGGAGCGCCGTCGCCAGCATTTCCGTTGAGAGGTCGAAACCGGAGAACCGGGCCCGGGGATAATGCTGTGCCGCCGCGATCAGGTTGCGCCCGGTGCCGCAGGCGATTTCCAGCACCGTCCCGCCGGGCGGCGGGGCGAGCTCCCGGATCAGCCTGTCGCGTCCCAGCAGATAGAATTTGCGCGTCGCGTCATAGATATGGCGCTGGCGGCGGTAGACGTCATCCATCAGCGAGGCGTGTGTGCTCATGCGGACTTGAGGCTGTAAAGATGGAAGCCGCCATAGATCGAGGAGCGGTCCCTTTTGGTCCATTGTGCGGATTCCGCCTCATGGTAGGTCCAGCGTTCCAGCAGGGCGGGGGCGAGCCGCCCGGGCAGCAGGCTCGGCGTGTCGGCGGTGCGGAAAATGACCCGGGCGCCGGGCCGCGCAGTGCGGGTTATTTCCGCCCAGAGATCATTGAGCTGGGCATCGGTCATCCAGTCCTGCGCGTCGAGCAGCACATAACGGTCGGCGCTTGCTTCGGGCTCATGGCGCAGGAACTCGCTGAACGAGCGGTTCAGCACCATGACGCGGTCATGGCGCGCATTGAGCGCGTTGAAATGCTGACGTTGCAGATAAGCGGGCAGCGGGCCGTCATCGTCGTTCGCGTAATGCCGGTTGAAGGCCTGCCAGGCGAAATAATTCTCCTGAACGGGGAAATCGCAGACCAGCCGTTCCAGCCGCTCGCGCAGCACCAGATGCATGGCGCGCCCGCCGGACAGCGCGGCGAACTGGGCGGGCGGAATGCCGAGACCGAACAGCGAGGCGGGCTGGCGCGTGACCCAGCGGACAAGACGCTTCTCGAACTGGGGGGCGATTTCGCGCTCGAAAAAGGCGCGCTGCTCCTCCAGCGTCCGGCATCGGGTGAAGGCCTTGAGGTCGACGCCAAGGGCCTTCGCCGCCACATGGCTCGCGCCGATGAAATTGCCGAGCAGCCCGTGGCGGTAGATGTTGCGCCGGAACAGGGAGATGCGCTTGCGGCCCAGCAGCGAGCGCTTTTCCCAGTAGGCGGCGGTTTCATCGTCGAGCCGGTGTTTCAGGAAACCCTTGTAGGCGTCGATATTGCCGGGGTGGTTGGCCTGGGCGAAGAAGCGCCGGAAACGCTCGTAGCTCGGCAGATGGGCCGCGGCGGCAAGCTTGAGGCGGGTCAGTGCCACATGGGCGGGATTGAGGTCGACCGCCGTGATCCGGCGCGGATCGGCGAGCAGGTAGCACATCACGTTGCAGCCGCCCGAGGCGATGGTGACGATATGGCTGTCCGGCTGCACGTCCAGCGCTTCGAGGTCGATGTCGGGGTCTTCCCAGATCTGGGGATAGACGAGGCCCGAAAACAGCGCCGTGAACAGGCGCTCCTGCATGCCGCCCTTCGAGATGGCCCGGTGCTGGTGCACCGCCTTGTGCAGAAGGTTTCCGCCTGCCGGTGTTTCGGCCACGCGCGCGCTCTCCATCGGCATTGAAGCTCCTGTCCCACTTGTGCTGAGCCAAGGGCGTATAATGATTTGATGAAGAACATGTGACGGCTGGCGTTTAGTCGTCGCCGCCCGGTTTCACGGTGCGCAGGCGCTTGATGGTCCCGGTCCGGGTTTTTTCGTCCAGCCTGCGCTTTTTCGAGCCCAGGGTCGGCTTTGTCGGTACACGGAACCGGGGCTGGAGCGCGGCGCGCGCGATCATCTCGACGAGGCGGGCAAGCGCGTCCTTGCGGTTGGCGTCCTGCGTGCGGAAGCGGTTCGCCGTGATGACGATCACCCCGTCTTTTGTCAGGCGCGCGCCCGCGATGGTTTCGAGCCGTGCCTTCACCCGCTCGGGGAGCGAGGGCGAGTGGCGGGCGTCGAAGCGCAACTGGGCGGCGGTCGAGACCTTGTTGACGTTCTGTCCGCCCGGCCCGCCCGCCCGGATGAACGTCAGCGAAATCTCGTCATCCGCGAGCGCCAGCCTGTCATTGATCTCGATCATGGCTGGTCAGGCGCTCTGGCGGTGATGGAGAGGGCGTGGATCGGGTTGCCGATCAGTTCGCCCAGCGCGTTTGTCACCAGCCTGTGGCAGGCGACCCGGCTTTGCCCGCGGAAGGCTTCGGCGGTGATCGTCACCCTGAAATGGGTCTCGCCGCCCTCGCGCGCGCCGGCATGACCCTTGTGCTTGTGGGATTCATCCTCCACTTCCAGCGCGACAGGGTGAAGCAGGCTGGTCAATTTCTGCTCGATCTGGTTGGCAACGCTCATTTTCGCTCTCCGCTTCCGGGCAGGTTCCGGACAAGCCGGTTGTGCAATTCCTTGTTTTGGGCGTGCCGGACCCCCATAATCAAGCCCCCAAAAGCGAAACGGGGCCGAAACGGCGGCGGCCTTGCCAACCAGAGTTCTGATGACCAGCAATTCGAAATATTTCGATTCGATCCGCATCTCGACGCGCAAGGGCCGGGGCGGCTCCTCTGCGCCCAGTCCCGAGATCGTCAAGCATGTCTGCGAATGGGCGGGCTGCAAGGAGGCGGGCACCCACCGCGCGCCCAGAGCGCCCATGGCGGGGGAGGCCCCGGCATTTCACCATTTCTGCCTGCGCCACGTCTCGGAATACAACCGTAATTATGATTTCTTCAAGGGCATGCCCGAGGATGAGGTTTCGCGCTTCCAGAAGGATGCGCTGACCGGCCACCGGCCGACCTGGGGCATGGGGCAGAACGCCTTTTCATCGGCCGCCCGGGCGCGGGCCGCGGGCACCGACAGGGCGCCGTTCGGCGATCCGTTCGAGATTTTCGAGGGCGCGGCAGGGGCGGGCGGCGGGGCCCGGCGCAAGCCGCCGGTCCGCAAGCCGCGCGCGCTGGAGCGCCAGGCGCTGGAAACGCTGGGTTTCGAGGACACCCCAACCTTGAACGAGATCAAGGCCCGGTATAAGGAATTGGTCAAGCGTCATCATCCGGATGCCAATGGCGGGGACCGCTCGTCGGAAGAACAGCTCCGGAAAGTCATCCAGGCTTATGACTATCTGAAAAAGAGCGGCTTCGTCCCGCCAGCCGGCGCAAAGCCCGGTACGAAGTCAGGATCGAAATGACCGGTGGCCGGATGCGGTCAGCCTCGGATGAGAACAAAGGTGATAGGCACGATGAGTAGTGAAGCGAGTGGCGGCGGACTGTCCCAGGCCCTTCCCGACAAGAAGGTTTCCGTCCGCGACCTGTTCAAGATCAATGTCGATATGGACGTTCCGGCCTTTTCCGAGCCGAACGAATATGTGCCGGATCTCGATCCCGACTATCTGTTCGACCATGACACCACGCTGGCGCTGCTGGCGGGCTTCGCCTTCAACCGGCGCGTGATGGTGCAGGGCTATCACGGCACGGGCAAATCCACCCATATCGAGCAGGTCGCCGCCCGCCTCAACTGGCCGTGCATCCGCATCAACCTGGACAGCCACATCTCGCGCATCGATCTCGTCGGCAAGGACGCGATCGTGCTGAAGGAAGGCAAGCAGGTCACCGAATTCCGCGAGGGCATCCTGCCCTGGGCGCTCCAGCATCCCGTCGCCCTCGTGTTCGACGAATATGACGCAGGCCGCCCGGACGTGATGTTCGTGATCCAGCGCGTGCTCGAACTCTCGGGCAAGCTGACGCTCCTCGACCAGAACCGCGTCATCCGCCCCCATCCCGCGTTCCGCCTGTTCTCGACGGCGAACACCATCGGTCTGGGCGATACGTCGGGCCTCTATCACGGCACGCAGCAGATCAACCAGGGCCAGATGGACCGCTGGAACATCGTCACCACGCTCAACTACCTGCCGCACGACGAGGAAGTGAACATCGTCTACGCCAAGTCGAAGACCTACCAGACCGAGGCGGGCAAGAAGGTCATTTCGGCCATGGTCCGCGTTGCCGATCTCACCCGCTCGGCCTTCATCAACGGCGACATTTCGACCGTGATGAGCCCTCGCACGGTGCTGACCTGGGCCGAGAATGCCCAGATCTTCGGCGGCGATGTCGGTTTCGCCTTCCGCGTCACTTTCCTCAACAAGTGCGACGAACTCGAACGCGCCACGGTCGCCGAGTTCTACCAGCGCGCCTTCGGGGTCGATCTGCCGGGTTCGTCGGCCAAGGTGATGGTCGCCTGAGCAGGCCACGGACAGGGTAGAGCGCGCCATGAGCACCAAGGAAGGCCCTATCGAACCGTTCAAGCGGGCGCTCACCGCGACCATGCGGACGATTGCGGAGAGCCCTGACCTGACGGTCACCTTCGGCACCGAGCCTCCGGGCCTGCGGGGTCTGCGCGCGCGCCTGCCCCAGCCGAGCCGCACCCTGCCCGCCGACGAGGTGGCGCAGGTGCGCGGCTATTCCGACGCCTATGCGCTGCGCATCGTTCACCATAATGAAGAGGTCAACACCCGCCTTCAGCCGGTCGGGGCCAACGCCATCGCCGTCTTCGATGCGGTCGAGCAGGCCCGCTGCGAGGCGATCGGCGCCACGGAAATGGCGGGCGTCTCGCAGAACCTCACAGCCGCGCTGGAGCAGCGCCTCAACGCCCGCGGCTACCAGCGCGCGACCAAGCGCGAGGAGGCCCCGCTTGCCGAGGCCGTCGCGCTGATGGTGCGCGAGCGCCTGACCGGCGAGGCCCCGCCGCCCTCCGGCAAGGCCACGCTCGATCTGTGGCGGAGCTGGATCGAGGAAAAGGCGGGCAAGGACATCGAGCGCCTTTCCACATTGATGAACGACCAGAGCGCTTTCGCGCGCGCCACCCGCGAGGTCATCCGCGACCTCGACATGGGCGACGAGCTGGGCGAATCCCCCGACGATTCGAGCGACGAGGGCGAAGATCAGGAAGGCGACAGCGAGCAGAGCCAGGAGCAGAGCCAGTCCGGCGAGGCCGAGCAGCCTGACGGGGAGTCCTCCGATCAGGTCGAGTTCACCGATGGCGAGGGCGATGAGGGCGACGAGCAGTCCGTCGAGATGGAATCGGACGAGGTGCCTTCGGACGCCGAGGTTGATGAATCGAGCGAGGGCAACCAGCCCTGGCGGCCCAATCAGGCGATGGATGATCGCAACCGCGACCTCTACAAGGTGTTCACGACCCAGTTCGACGAGACGATCGCGGCGGAGGATCTGTGCGACGCCGAGGAACTGGCGCGGCTGCGCCAATATCTCGACCAGCAGTTGCAGCAGATGCAGGGCGTGGTCTCGCGCCTCGCGAACCGCCTTCAGCGCCGCTTGCAGGCCAAGCAGAACCGCACCTGGGAATTCGATCTGGAAGAGGGGATGCTCGATCCCGCGCGTCTGATGCGCGTGGTCATCGATCCCATGCACCCGCTCTCCTTCAAGGTCGAGCAGGACATGAATTTCCGCGACACGGTGGTGACGCTGCTGCTGGATAACTCCGGTTCCATGCGCGGCCGTCCGATCACGGTGGCGGCCATGTGCGCGGACATTCTCGCGCGCACGCTGGAGCGCTGCTCGGTCAAGGTCGAGATTCTGGGCTTCACCACGCGCGCCTGGAAGGGCGGGCAGAGCCGCGAGCGCTGGCTGGCGGAAGGAAAGCCCGTCGCCCCCGGCCGCCTCAACGATCTGCGCCATATCGTCTACAAGTCGGCGGACATGCCCTGGCGGCGCGCCCGGCGCAATCTCGGCCTGATGATGCGCGAGGGGCTGCTCAAGGAAAACATCGACGGCGAGGCGCTGATCTGGGCCTACAACCGGCTGCTCGCCCGGCCCGAACAGCGCCGCATCCTGATGGTGATCTCCGATGGCGCGCCTGTCGACGATTCAACGCTCTCCGTCAATGCAGGCAACTATCTTGAGCGGCATCTGCGCTCCGTGATCGAGCAGATCGAGAACCGCTCGCCTGTGGAACTGATCGCCATCGGTATCGGGCACGACGTCACCCGTTATTACCAGCGCGCCGTCACCATCGTGGACGCCGAGCAGCTTGGCGGCGTGATGACGGAAAAGCTTGCCGAACTCTTCGATGAGGCCCCGCAAAAAGGCGGGCGCGGCGGCCGGACGCGTGGTGGCGGCAAGGCGCTCGCTGCGGCGGGCCGGGGCCGGTAGGAAGCGATCATTTTATTTATGAGCTTTTGGGCGGCGGCGGTTTGCAGCCCATGCCCGACCTTGCCGCGCTCATAAGGAATAGCCGGTTCGGCGGGATGCGATGGTGAATGAAACGATCCGGCCTGCGACAGCCGATGACATAGAAGCGATCACCGCGCTGACGCGTGCAGCCTATGCGAAATGGGTGCCCCTGATCGGCCGGGAGCCGCTGCCGATGAAAGCCGACTATGCCGAGGCGTTCAAAAAGCATCGCTTCGATCTGCTTTTCACCGGCTCAGAAATGGCTGCCCTCATAGAAACGGTGCCGCGAAACGGCGACCTGCTCATTGAGAATGTGGCGGTATCGCCCGCGTTCCGGAAGCGGGGTTATGGCCGCAGATTGCTGGCGCTTGCCGAGGAGCATGCAAGGGAGGCAGGCTTTCCTTGCATCCGCCTCTACACGAACGCGCTTTTTGAAGAAAACATCAAACTGTACCTCGCTCTGGGCTATGAGATTGAGCGTGAGGAGCCGTTGAACGGAGGCACCGCCGTTCATATGCGCAAGGATTTCGCCTGCGCCTGATTTGAAGCCCTGTCTTTTTTGCCATTCGTGAGCGATCCGGCTATGAGTTGGAGAATAATCCAGCCGACGGGAGCGAGTGATGAGTATCGAGGCGCTGAGGCGCCGTGAGGTGAGGAAACCTGCGAAGGCCAAGCGCCGGATCAGCCTTGTCGCGGTCATCGTCGCCATGGCGATGGTCAATCTGATCATGGGCATCACCTTTCCCCTGACCGCGCTGGTGCTGGCGCGTCAGGGCGTCGAGACGAGCTGGATCGGGCTCAATGCGGCGATGCAGGCCCTGCCGGTGCTGTTCATGACGCCGCTGACGCCGCGCCTGATCAAGCGTTTCGGTCCGGCGGCGACCATGTTCACCGGGCTTGTCATTGCCGCCATGGCGCTGCCGCTCATGGGGCTTTTCCCTTCGCTGCCGATCTGGTTTCCGCTGCGCGCCCTGCTGGGGGTCGCGGGCTGCCTGCTCTGGGCCACCAGCGAGGCCTGGATTCACGCCATGGTCGAGGACGACAGGCGCGGCCGGATGATGGGCATCTATTCGGCCTCGGCCGCCGCGGGCTTTTCGGCGGGGCCGGTCATTCTCGTGCTGGTCGGCACCAATGGCGTTCTGCCTTTCCTCATCGGTGGTGGCGCGATGCTGCTGGGGGCGGTGCTGATGGCGTTCGCCGACTGGTCGCGGGGCCATTTCGATACCGGGCGCAAGGGCGCGCCGGTCTGGGGTCTCGTCTTTCTCGCGCCTGCCGCCCTCCTTGCGAACTTCTTTTTCGCGGCGGCGGAAGAATCGGTCACCAGTTTCTTCTCGCTTTATGCCCTCCAGTTCGGGATGCCGGAAAAAATCGGCCTCGCGCTGCTGACCATCGCGGCGCTGGGCGCCATCGCGCTCCAGTTTCCCATCGGCTGGCTTGCCGACAAGATGAACCGGATGGCCCTGATGGTCCTCCTGATCGCACTCACGATCGTCGGCTATGCGACGCTGCCTTTCGTGCTGCCGGGTGTCATCGCGACGGGCATTGCCATCTTCTTCATCGTGGGCATCGCCACCGGCATCTACACGGTCGGCATGGTGCTGATGGGCGAGCGCTTTACCGGCGGCGAGCTTGCGGGCGCAAGCGCGCTCACCACCGCCATGTGGGGCCTTGGCGCATTGGTCGGCGCGCCCTTCTCAGGCGCCGCCATGGAATTGTGGCACCCCCATGGTCTCATCGCCGCCGTCATCCTGCTCTATCTTGCCTATCTGCCCTTTCCCCTCATCGCCTGGCGGCGGGAGCGTGCGGCGACAGACATGATCCGGACATGATCCCGTCCGGCAATAATTTCGGCCGGAACGCGTATTTTATTAGATAATAAGACTCATTTGCATCTAAGCTGACGGCTGACCTTTCCGCTATACGAGGAGCGATGCCGTGCGTTTCAAGCTTCCCTTCGCAACCCTTTCAGCTTCAGCCCTTATTCTTCTGCCCACCCTCGCGCTGGCCCATCCTGGCCATGGCGAAACGGCCAGTTTCACGCAGGGTCTTGCCCATCCGCTGACGGGCCTGGACCATATTCTGGCCATGGTCATGGTCGGTCTTTTCGCGGTGCAACTGGGCGGACGCGCCCTGTGGCTTCTGCCCACGACCTTTGTCGCCGCGATGGCGGCCGGTTCCCTTGCGGGCGTCACCGGGATCGATCCCTCCGCCGTCGAACTGGGGATAGGGCTTTCCATCGTGCTGCTGGGCGGCCTTCTCGCCATGCAGGTGCGTATGCCGCTCGTCGCGGCCATGGCGGTCGTGGGCACGATCGCCCTGTTTCATGGATATGCCCACGGGGCTGAAGCGCCTGGTGGCGTCTCCCTGCATTATCTGGGCGGTTTCCTCTTCAGCACGGCGATTCTGCATATTGCCGGTGTTGCCGCCGGTCTTGGCATCGCCCGGGTGCTGACGAACCGGCACGGGCAGGTGGCGACGCGCGTGCTCGGCGGCCTTGGTGCCGGCGCAGGCATCCTGCTGCTCGCGACAGCGTGAAATGGCGGGGGGATTTCATGGCAAGATCGCTCAAAACCGGCAAGGCGCCGCCAGCAAAGGCGGGGCCGCTCCTCACTCCCTCCCGGCCGGCCGGAGACCGGCGCTGGAAGGCGCTGACGGCGGCGGGCAATGCCGCTTTTGCCCAGGGGCGCCGGGAGGAGGCGGAGCGCTGCTATGCCGCCGCTCTGGCCGAGGCTGAGGCGGCCTTCTCCGCCTTCCGCGCGGGCAGATCGGACCCGGATCTCGATGCGGCGGCGATGCTGGTGATCGCCAGCGCCAATGCGGCGGACAACTGGCTTGATATGGGGCAGGGGAGACGCGCGGGAGAGCAGATCGTCATGCTGTGCCGCCGTCTGTGCGCGGCGCTGGAGAGCGATGATCTGGCGCTGGAGGTCCGGGAACGGTGCTTCCTTCACCTGCGCCCTGCCGTCATGGAGTTGATGGATAAACTGCCGCGTGCGGGATGGCCTGCCGATGCCGTCGCACACGAGGCCGGACATGTCAGGGCGGTGGCCCTGCGCTTTATCGGGCACAACAGCCCCAGACATTGAGGAATGATGATGATTTCCATACAGAAGCTTCTCGGCCGTTTGCCGAATGTCCAGGAGGCCCAGGCGCATTGCGACATTCCCTGCAAGATCTACGACCCTGCGCCAGCCCTGATCGCAGCTGTTTCCGTTGTGCGGATGATGGATATTCTCCATGAGGTCGCGGCCAAGACCGACGCCGATCCGGTGTCGCGCCAGAACACCATGTCGCGCAATATCGCCACGAAGGAGATCGAGGCCGAGAAGGTGAAGGCCGAGATCCGGGTGATCTGGGGCGATTATTTCAAGGCCCCGCAGATCGAGAAATATCCCGAAATCCATGATCTGACCCACAAGATCATGATGGCTGGCAGCGCCTGCAAGCAGGATGTGCACCGCGCCGATGGCGAAAAGCTGGTCGAACTGGTCAACCGCTTCGCGGAAATATTCTGGGCGACCAAGGACATCGCCACCGTGCGCAGGCCATGCCCCTATCCGCCCGCGATCGAGGTTGTCTATCCCGTCCTTTGACGGCGCGTGCCCATGTTCGGCTGGTGGCTGATCAGGGTCCGGGGGCGCAGCATGGAGCCCACGCTTTGCGATGGCGATCATGTCCTCGTCCGCCGTCCGGGCCGGTGGCGTCCGGCCAGGCCGGGGGATGTCGTCTGCATCCGGCGCGAAGGTGAAGCGCAACTGATCAAGCGGCTCGGGCGGCGCACGCCCGGCGGCGGCTTCCATCTCTCGGGAGACGGGGCCGTGTCAGCCCCGTCCGTCGATCTGGGCACCGTGGGGCGCGAGCAGATCGTGGCCAGAGCCATCCTGCGGATTTCGGACCGGGGAGTGCATTTCATCCGTTCCCGCCCCGTGTGAAGAGGCGCGCCGGCCAGGCCCATCCCGGCCCCATCGCCCGCGTTGCGCCCGGGGCCTGGAAAAACGGGTCCGGGATGGTTGGCGTCAAGCCTTTGTCATGGCTTTTGCTGTATCCCGGCATAAGGTCGCTCCTCATCAGGAGGGGCGGGCTGAAACGGGTTTTCCGCGAGAGACATGACGGGAGGAATGCTGGCGTGGCGATGCAGGTTTCATGGCGCGGAGGCGCTGTTCTGGGGTTGATGCTGGCTCTTGCTCTGCCAGCGGTGCAGGGGTGCGTTCCGGAGAGGGCCGCCGCCCAGACCCTGCCGGGGGAGCATGGCGTTTCCCTCTCGGTTTCGCAGGTGCCGCTCGCCCCGGGCGATGGAAAGCGGCAAAGGCTTGGCGCGCTCGAATATCGGGGCGGCTTCGAGATACGTTCCAGCGATCCCGATTTCGGCGGCTTGTCCGGCCTTGTGGTCGGCGGCGACGGCAAGTCCCTGCTGGCCATCAGCGACGAGGGCCACTGGTTCGCCGCGGAGCTTGCCTATGATGGCGAGGGGCGCCTCACCGGCATCGGCAACGGCCGTATCGCCCCCCTTCTCGATGAAGATGGCAAGCCGCTGGAACACAAGCGCTGGCAGGATGCGGAGGGGCTGGGGATGTCCGGCGGGACGGCCTTCGTCAGCTTCGAGCGCGAACACCGGGTCTGGGCCTACGATCTGGCGGGCCATGGCTTCGCGGCGCCGGCACGGCAGGTTGCCGGGCAGGCGGATCTGGGCGATCTGGTCTCGAACAGCGGTCTGGAAACGGTCACGGCCATGCCCGGCAGCACGGCGGGCCCTGTGCGCCTGCTGGCGCTGGCGGAAGGGGGGGCCGACGCGGAGGGGCACCTCAAGGGCTTTATCCTTGAGGACGGCCGGATTGGGCATCTGTCGCTCAGGGAGCGCAAGCCCTATAGCCCGACGGATGCGGGGTTTCTGCCGGATGGCGACCTGCTGGTGCTGGAGCGGCGCTATTCGCCGATCGGCGGGGTTGGCATGGAGATACGGCGGATTCCGGCGGCGCTCGTCCGGGAGGGCGGGGTGCTCGATGGTCCGGTCATTGCCGAGGCAGGTGGTGGACCGTTCTCGATCGACAATATGGAAGGCATGAGCCTTCGTCGGACGGCGGACGGACGCACGCTTATCTATCTGATTTCAGATGATAATTTCAATCATGGCCTGCAACGCACCCTGCTCTTGATGTTCGAGCTGAAAGGGTGACGCCCGCAAGACCAAGAAAAAGGGCGGCCTTCTGCAAGGCCGCCCGATATTATGATCCGGTCTTGAAGGCTCAGGCGGCCGCGGCAGCCGCGATGCGCTTCTCGATCTGGCGCTTCAGGCGGCGGGCCTCGATCGAAAGGTCCTTGTCGGACGACTTGATCAGGAAGGCGTCGATGCCGCCATTGTGCTCGACCGAGCGCAGCGCGTGCGCCGTGATCCGCAGATAGACCTGACGGCCCAACGCGTCGCTCGTCAGCGAAACCTGATTGAGGTTCGGCAGGAAACGGCGGCGCGTCCGGTTGTTCGCGTGGCTGACATTGTTGCCTGACATGACGGCCTTGCCGGTCAATTCGCAGCGGCGGGACATGACAACATCCTTTTTTGCCGGAAACACAGGCCTCCCGGACCTTGGTCCGTGGCACGCATGCTTCCCATTCTAGAGAAATGATATGGGCGCACACAAAGGCTCAAGAGCCCTCGCGGAGCGCCGTTCTGGGTGTTCGTATAAGGGGGGGAGAGAAGGGCGTCAAGTCCGCAGAGTCGGCGCAAGGCCCTTCTGGCCGGTCAGTTCTGGTCGAGATCGATGGACAGGATGTGGAACATCCACTGGTTGCCGGGCCTGTAGGCCTCGGCGAAGCTGTCCGGGCGGCGGAACTGGGGGACGCCGCCATTGGCCATATCGTGCGCGTCGCGGGGAACGGCGGCCATTTCCGCGTCACGGCTGCTGCTGACCGGCATGTAATCGTCGGGCCGGTCCGGGGCGGCCCTGTCATAGGTTATCTGCAGGCCCGGCGCGGCCGCGGCATCGGCCAGCATCATGCTGGTGGCGAGCGAGGCCGGGCTGGCCGCAATGGCTGTCGTGGCGCTGGACGGGCGCGGCATGGGCAGGGTGAGGGGAGAGGGCAGGCTTGTGGTCGCGAGGGCGGAGCCGGACAGAATCGGCAAAAGCCCGCTCGCGAGCAGGCCGATCATTGCCATCAATCCGGTCCGATTTTTCATCTATATATTTTCCATAACGGAGAGACGGATGCCTCTCCCTCTGCCCCAGATGTCTCTCGATGCCGAAAATTAAAGACAGTTTGTTGTGAGAGTGAAAACAATATTTGTGGCGAAATGTGACATCTGCTAGCGCGGCTCGGGGTCACAGCCCTTTTTGCGGCTCATTTCAGGAAAAATGCGCCCAGAGCGTGCAGAAATGTCCGGTTCAGCGCCCGATCATGAGTTTCAGCAGTTCCTGGGCGGCAAGGCTCGGGGTGATGGTGCCTGCTTCCACCTCGCCTTCGAGGCTTGCCAGCCGCTGGCGCACGGCGGGCGTTTCCCGGAACGCGGAAATCAGCCCTTCCCGGATTTCGGCCCACATCCAGGCGCGCGACTGGCGCGCCCGCATCTGCGCGAGTTCACCGGTGGGGGTCAGCGCCGCGCGATAGGCTTCCACCACCGCCCAGACGCGGTCCATGCCGTCATTCCTGAGGGCCGAGACGAGTTCGACGCCGGGGCTCCAGTTGGGGCTCTTGGGCCGCATCAGGTGCAGGGCGGTCTTGTATTCCAGCGCGGCGCGCCTGGCTGCGGGCAGGAAATCGCCATCCGCCTTGTTCACGACCACATAGTCGGCCAGTTCCATGATGCCGCGCTTGATGCCCTGCAACTCGTCGCCGCCGCCGGGGGACTGGAGCAGCAGAAACATGTCGACCATGTCGGCGACGGCGGTTTCCGACTGGCCGACGCCGACCGTCTCGATCAGCACCACGTCATAGCCCGCCGCCTCGACCAGCAGCATGGCTTCGCGGGTGCGCCGCGCCACGCCACCCAGCGTGCCGCCGGAGGGCGAGGGGCGGATGAAGGCGTTGGGGTCGCGGGCGAGGAGCTCCATGCGCGTCTTGTCGCCGAGGATGGAACCGCCCGTGCGGGCCGAGGAAGGGTCGATCGCCAGCACCGCCACCTTGTGGCCATGGCCTGTCAGAAACGAGCCAAAAGCCTCCGTGAAGGTGGATTTACCTACCCCCGGCGCACCCGAAAGGCCAAGCCGGATCGCCTTGCCGGCATGGGGCAGGAGGGCGGTCACGAGTTGCTGGGCGAGGGCGCGATGGTCGGCGCGGGTCGACTCGATCAGCGTGATGGAACGGGCAAGCGCCGTGCGCTCGCCAGCCAGAATGCCCTCCATCAGCGCCTTGGGATCTGTGCGACTCGCGCTCATCAATGCCTCACCCTGAAATCATGCCGTTCAAAGGCCAAGGGTTGCATAGCCGCCGGAGCGCGGGGCGTAAAGAGCCCCGGGGGAGATCGGGGATCTGTGATAAATCTTCCCCATGAAAAGATCGCGCATATATGGACCAGCCGTGGCCCTGCTGCTGGCGTTGACGGCTGGCGGCATGGCGAATGCCGGCAGCGTGGATGCCGCCTTCACCCTTTCCCTCGGCGGCCAGACGATAGGGCAGGGGCAATACAGCGCGGCGCTCACCGGCGACGCGTACCGGCTCAAAGGCGGCGTCGCAATCGCGGGCGCGCCGGAGCAGGAAAACAGGCCGCTTTTTTCCGGCACGGCCGGGAGCTTCGGCACCATCCGGGGCGACAGGCTGGAGGTGAAGGGCTTCAGCGCCGGGATAAAAGGCGGGAAAGGCCCTCAGGCGCTGACGCTGGATGCCGCCCGGCTCAGGGGCTTCATCGATCCGCTCGGCATGATCCTGCTGCCGGTGATGCAGGGGGGCGATCCCTGTGCACGAACGCTCCATGTGTTTGACGGGCAACATCAGTTCGACCTGATCCTGAAAAGCGGTGGGCCTACCCGTTATCGCATCGCAGCGGATGGCGGTTCGCGAACCGGGGTGCGCTGCTCGGCGCAATTCGTGCCCCGGAAAGGGTTTGGCAAGGACGATCCCGTCCTGCCGCTGAGGACCGGGGATGGCGTGCTGCTCTGGCTTACGCCCGCCCAAGGCGGTTCGGTCTGGATGCCTTTGCGGGTGCAGGTCCGCTTTGGCGATGGCGCGCTCACGGCGGAGGTGACCCGTTTCGTGGAGCGGGACTAAATGAAAAAGGAGCGCCGTTGAAGGCGCTCCAGATCTTGTTTCCGGTATTGGGGCGATCAGGCCGCCTTTTGCCGGCGCTCCCGGATCAGGCCCAGAATTTCGGAAGCTGCGGCGGGGATGTTCGTGCCCGGACCGAAAATGGCGGAGGCACCCGCCGATTTCAGGAAAGCGTAGTCCTGAGCGGGGATAACGCCGCCACAGACGATCAGGATGTCGCCCGCACCCGCCGCGCGCAGTTCCTCGACAAGGGCGGGCACCAGCGTCTTGTGTCCGGCGGCAAGGCTCGAAATGCCGATGACATGGACGTCGTTTTCCACCGCGTCGCGGGCCGCCTCGGCGGGCGTCTGGAACAGCGGCCCCACGTCAACGTCGAAGCCCAGATCGGCGAAGGCGGTCGCGATCACCTTGGCGCCCCGGTCATGGCCGTCCTGGCCCATCTTGACCACGAGCATGCGCGGGCGGCGGCCTTCCTCCTCCGCGAATTCATCGATTTCGCGGCGGATTTTGGCAAAGCCCTCATCGCCTTCATAGGCGGTCGAATAAACGCCGGAAATGGTTTTTACCTCCGCGCGGTGACGGCCGAACACGGCCTCCATGGCATCTGAAATTTCGCCGACCGACGCGCGCGCGCGCGCCGCCTCGACGGCCAGCGCCAGCATGTTGCCATTGCCGCGCGCGCCTTCGGTGATGGCCTTGAGCGCGGCCTGACATTTGGCCTCGTCGCGCGTTTCGCGCATCTTCTTCAGGCGCGCAATCTGGCCCTCGCGGACCTTCACATTGTCCACGTCGAGAATTTCGATCGGGTCTTCCTTGGGGAGCCGGTATTTGTTGACGCCGACGATGACTTCCTCGCCCCGGTCGATGCGCGCCTGCTTGCGGGCGGCGGCCTCCTCGATCTTGAGCTTGGGCATGCCGCTTTCGACGGCCTTGGTCATGCCGCCCAGTTCTTCCACTTCCTCGATCAGCTTCCAGGCTTCCGTGGCAAGCGAATGGGTCAGGCTTTCGACATAATAGGAGCCGCCGAGCGGGTCGATGACATTGGTTATCCCCGTTTCATGCTGAAGCACGAGCTGGGTGTTGCGCGCGATGCGGGCCGAGAAATCGGTGGGCAGCGCAATGGCCTCGTCGAGCGCGTTGGTGTGCAACGACTGGGTGCCGCCGAGCACGGCGGCCATGGCCTCCACCGTGGTGCGGATGACGTTGTTGTAGGGGTCCTGCTCGGTCAGCGACACGCCCGATGTCTGGCAATGGGTGCGCAGCATCAGGGACTTGACGTCTTTGGGGTTGAATTCGGCCATGATCCGCGACCAGAGCAGGCGCGCGGCGCGCAGCTTGGACACTTCCATGAAGAAATTCATGCCGATGGCGAAGAAAAAGGACAGGCGTCCGGCGAAATCGTCGACGTCGAGACCGGCGGCCAGCGCGGCGCGGACATATTCCCGCCCGTCGGCCAGCGTGAAGGCCAGTTCCTGCACCTGGTTCGCGCCCGCTTCCTGCATGTGGTAGCCGGAAATCGAGATGGTGTTGAACTTCGGCATATGGGCCGAGCAATAGGCGATGATGTCCGCGATGATCCGCATCGAGGGCGCGGGGGGATAGATGTAGGTGTTGCGGACCATGAACTCCTTGAGAATGTCGTTCTGGATCGTGCCCGAGAGCTTGTCCTGACTGACGCCCTGTTCCTCCGCCGCCACGATGAAGTTGGCGAGGATCGGGATGACCGCGCCGTTCATGGTCATCGACACCGACATTTCATCGAGCGGGATGCCGTCGAACAGGATTTTCATGTCCTCGACGCTGTCGATGGCGACGCCCGCCTTGCCGACATCGCCGACGACGCGGGGGTGGTCGCTGTCATAGCCGCGATGGGTGGCGAGATCGAAGGCGACCGAAAGACCCTTCTGGCCCGCCGCGAGGTTGCGCCGGTAGAAGGCGTTGGAATCTTCGGCGGTCGAGAAGCCCGCATATTGGCGGATGGTCCAGGGGCGGCCCGCATACATGGTCGCCTGCGGCCCGCGGGTGAAGGGGGCGAAAGCCCGGCAGCGTGTTGGCGTCGTAGCCTTCGGCGGCGATCCGTTCCAGATCTTCCGCTGTAAAGAGCGGCTTTACGTCAATGCCCTCCGGCGTGTGCCATGTCAGCTTGCCGAGGTCGCCCTTTGTGGCTTTCTCGGCAGCCTTCTGCCAATCCGCCAACGTCTTCTTTTCCCACGCCATTGCCATCTACTCTCGCCGGAATTTCATTGTTCGCCAGTTTATCATGTCACGGAGGCGGCCCGAAAGCGCGCGGAGTATCGGGGATGGGACCGTGCCGGTCAAACAAAGCCGCGCCTGCGGGCGGACCCGCGTGGTTCCCCTGCGTCAGATGCCCGGCACGGATGGGCGCTTGCACCCGCCGGTTTTTCCCAACACCATGCGCGCTCGCCGCGAGTCAGGCCCGAAAAGAGGTATTCATGCCCAGAGCTACGTCATTCCCCTTCCGTTCCCATCGCCTTTTCAGGGCAACCGCTTTCGCGGCGGCGGTGCTCATGGCCGGGTCGCTTTCAGGGTGCGGCTCGGGCAAGCGCGTCGAGCGCGACGGCAATGGCAAGGTTATCCCCAGTATCGCCGATCAGGACCCGATTGCCTCGCTCTATGCCCAGTCCGTCAACGAGGCGGATTCAGGCAAGGCGTGCAGCGACGAGACCTTGCAGGTGCTGACCTGCTTTGCCTATCGCGGGCGGGGATATGAGGAGGCCCAGTACGCACTGGGCGAGTGCATCATCGCGGCCAAGGGCGATGTTCCAACAGCGATCACATGGATGAAGCGCGGGGCCGAAGGCGGCAACGCGCAAGCCCAGCAAAGCCTGGCCCAGTTCTATGAGGAGGGCAAACTCGTGACCCGCAATCTCAGGGCGGCGACCTTCTGGAACGAGCTTTACATTCATAACCCGTCCCTGCTGACGCTGGGCGCGGTGCCGGACGGAACGCTCACCGACAAGCTGTCGCGGGAACTGTCGCCTGACGAGATCAAGCCGGTCCAGCAGCAGGCGCAGGCCTTCACGCCTGTCTACTGGGCGCCGACCTCGACGCTCGACCAGCAGACGGCCGAGACCTGCAGCAAGGTCAAGGGCGTGCCGAAGGGGTTCAAGGCGCCGGTGCTCAACCCGGCCGTCCAGCAGGCGCCCGACTATCCCACCGGGAACTGACGGCCATGACCGCGCTCTTCGATAGATAAACGGATGAGGAGAGACGATGCTGGAGGGATTTGAGCAACGCCAAATCGATACGGGCGAGGTGGCCATCAATCTGGTGACGGGCGGCAAGGGGCCACCCCTGCTGATGCTGCACGGCTACCCCGAAACCCATGTGATGTGGCACAGGATCGCCCCGGCGCTGGCCGAACATTTCACGCTGGTGATGCCCGACCTGCGCGGTTATGGAGACAGCGCCAAGCTGGAGGGCGACGAGGCGCATCTGGCCTATTCCAAGCGCGCGATGGCGGCCGATCAGGTGACGGTCATGGAAAAGCTCGGTTATTCCCGCTTTCAGGTGGCGGGGCACGACCGGGGCGCACGGGTGACCCACCGCATGTGTCTCGATCATCCCGGACGGATCGAGCGGGCGGCGGTTCTTGACATCGTGCCGACGGCGACCGTTTACGGGCGTCTCTCCAGGCGGCTCGCCAGCGCCTATTTTCACTGGTTCTATCTCATCCAGCCCCGGCCCCTGCCGGAGACGATGATCGGGCACGATCCCGATTTCTGGCTGGACAGGCTGTTCGCGTCCTGGAAGGACAAGGACGTTTTCACGCCGGAGGCGATGGCGGAATACAAGCGCTGCTTCCGCGATCCGGCCGCCATCCATGCGACCTGCGAGGATTACCGCGCCGGCGCCAGCATCGATCTCCAGCATGACAAGGAAGACGCGGAGAAGCGCATCGAATGCCCGCTGCTCGTGCTCTGGGGCAAGAGCGGCATCGTCGGCGGCCTCTATGATCCGGTGGAGGAATGGCGGCTGAAGGGCGATGACGTGCGCGGCCATGGCGTGCCCGGCGGGCATTTCCTGCCGGAGGAAGCGCCGGACGAAACGCTGGCGGCTTTTCTGGATTTCTTCAGACACTAGATTTTCAGGCGCTGAAAACAGAACCGCCCCGGCATGGACCGGGGCGGTTCGTTTTATATGCCGGCGCAGAACTTATTCAGCCGCCTTCTGCGCGGGCTTCTGCTTTTCGATATAGCCGAGAAGAACGCCGCCGATCTTGCGCATCTGGATTTCCTCGGACCCTTCCGTGATCCGGTAGCGGCGATGATGGCGATAGATGTGCTCGAACGGCTTGTGGCGCGAATAGCCCATGCCGCCGTGGATCTGCATGGCAAGGTCGGCGGTGTTGCAGCAGAGCCGGTTCGCCCGGTAGTTGCACATGGAGACCTTGTCGGAGAGATAGCGCGCAACATCCGGCTTCGACATCTGGTCCATCTGCCAGGCTGTCTTGTGGATCAGGGTGCGGATCATCTCGGCTTCCGTGTGGGCTTCCACCAGCGGAAACTGGATGGCCTGATTGGCCGCGAGAGGCTTGCCGAAAGGCTTGCGCTCATTGGCGTATTTCACGCTCTCGTTGATGCAGAACTGCGCCGCGCCGAGAGACGAGGCCGCCTGACGGATGCGGTTTTCATGGACGAAATGCTGGGCAAGCTGGAGGCCATGATCGATGCCGCCGAGATTTTCTTCTTCCGGCACCCAGACATTGGTAAAGGAAACGCGGGGATGATCGGTGGGCATGTTGAAGGTCCACAGATATTCCTCGACGACCAGGCCCGGCGCATTCATCGGCACAATGAAACAGGTGATGCCGCGCGCATCGCCATCCTTGCCGCTGGTGCGGGCAAAGACGAAATCATGGGTGGCGACATGAACGCCGGTGTTCCACATCTTCATGCCGTCGATGCGATAGCCGCGCACGCCGTCGCGGGTTTCGGGAACGGCGCGGGTTTCCATCCAGGTCGCATCCGAACCATGGTCGGGTTCGGTCAGGCCGAAAGCGATGCGGATCGAGCCGTCGAGTGAACCCGTAATGTATTTGGCCTTCTGCTCGGGCGTGCCGAAATCGCGGAACATCAGCACGGTCGGGAAATTGCCGACGATCGAGCTTTCATTCTGGAGATCGTTGTGCAGGCCGAGGCCCTTGGTGGCCAGATGCTCGCGAATGATCGCCATGCCCAGATTGGTGCCGTCCTTGCCGCCGAATTCCTTCGGCAGCGCATAACGCAGATGGCCCGCCTTGTCGGCCAGCTTGCGCATCCGGCCAAGCAGCGCTTCCCACTCATGCCGGGGCAGGCCCTGATTGTCCCAGTCGGTCCGGGCATGTTCGCGGCGGTGATCGAAGAAGCGGATATTGTCGTCGGCGTTCTCGATCGGCTTGATTTCACGTTCGATGAAATCGTCCAGTTCCTTGAGGTAGCCGGCCAGTTCCTTTGGGATAGTGAAGTCCATTTCGTCCTCCCGAACGTTATTTTTGTAATAGCGATGAAAAACATTATAGACCGGAGTCTGGCGACGGAAAGAGGCAAGATCGGTCACTACAGCTAGTGGTCGGAAGGTGGCGATAACGCTACGGCAATGTGTGTAACCTATTGTGTAACCACAATATTTAGCCGTGAACGAAGCGGGAAAGATCGAATGTCAACGATTCGGACATGCTTTGTTCGTTGAATGATCTTTTTTGCGCCGGGCAGGCCTTCCAGCCTCCTTCGGAGGCCTTTGGCGGTCTTCATGAAGGGAACGATTTGTCTCTGCCGGTGCGGTCTGCCAGATTGGCCGCACCAGTTCGATTCAAATTTAAGGAAAATGAAGATGGAGCCCAATTCCAGCGCCGGCGCGGTTGCCGCCCCTGTTGCGGCGGAGAGCGTGGCGCGGCTGACGGCGTTGTTTCGCAACCAGTCGAAGTTTCATCTCGGCGGCAAGGAAAACTGGTCCATCTCAAGCGAGCTGGTCGATTTT
Source organism: Parvibaculaceae bacterium (assembly GCA_028283765.1). Classification (GTDB taxonomy): domain Bacteria; phylum Pseudomonadota; class Alphaproteobacteria; order Parvibaculales; family Parvibaculaceae; genus JAATFR01. The sequence continues at coordinate 398,817 of JAPWJY010000008.1, forward strand.
CTGTTGAAGACCCTGCGTCCGGGGCAGTCGACGCTGGAAACGGGGGCGGGCTTCAGCACCGTCATTTTCGCGGTGTTCCGGTGCAGGCATATCTGCATTTGCCCGGATGTCGGCGAAATGGAACGGATACGGAGTTTCTGCGCCAGCAATGCGATCTCCATGGACACGGTCAGCTTCATCAATGAGCCTTCGCAGATCGCCCTGCCGAAGCTCGACATGGGCGAACTCGATCTGGTGCTGGTGGATGGTGGCCACGGCTTTCCCGTGCCCCAGATCGACTGGTTCTATACCTCCTACGCGCTCAGGATCGGCGGCCTTTCGGTCATCGACGACATCGAGCTGTGGTCCTGCCATATTCTGTCGGCCTTCCTGAAAAAAGAGACGGGCTGGCGCTCGCTGGGCGATATCGGCCATCGCACGGCGGTGTTCGAAAAGACGGAACCCTTCGACTACAAGGAATTCTGCGATCAGCCCTATGTGGTCGGGAAAAGCCGGATGCGGTCCCTGATCTTGAAGGTCCGGCGGGTGCTGTCGCTGATCGGTTCCGGCAATCTGGGCGAATTGAGACACCGGATCAGGAAACTGTCGGCCTGAACCGGGGCAGCCTCTTGGATATTCGTCTCTCTTGTATGGTATGAAGTTGGGCCCCACATGGGGAGAGTACGGCCCGAAAGGGTCTGTCCATTCCGGCCGGAAAGCATTCAGGTATCAAGTCTGTGACGAGTAGCAGGGCAGGTTTTGAGCCCCCCAGACGCGTGACCGCGGTGCTGGGCCCCACCAACACGGGCAAGACCCATCTTGCCATCGAGCGGATGCTGGGCCATTCGTCCGGCATCATGGGGCTGCCGCTGCGGCTTCTTGCCCGGGAAGTCTATGACCGGGTGCGACGGGTCAAGGGAGCCAGCGAAGTTGCGCTGATCACCGGCGAGGAGAAAATCCTTCCGCCCCATGCGCGCTATTTCATCTGCACCGTCGAGGCGATGCCGCTGGAGCGCGACGTGGCCTTCGTCGCCATCGACGAGATCCAGCTCGCCACGGACAAGGAGCGCGGGCACATTTTCACCGACCGGCTGCTGCACGCGCGGGGCCGGGAGGAGACGATGGTGCTGGGCTCGGAGACCGTGCGCGGGCTGATCCAGAAGCTGCTGCCAGATACGGTCTTCATTTCGCGGCCAAGATTCTCCGAACTGACATGGTCCGGTTCGAAAAAGATCACGCGCCTTCCACGGCGCTCTGCCATCGTCGCCTTCTCGGCGGATCAGGTTTATGCCGTGGCCGAGCTGATCCGGCGCCAGCGGGGCGGTGCGGCGGTGGTGATGGGCGCGCTCAGTCCGCGCACCCGCAACGCCCAGGTTGCGCTTTACCAGTCCGGCGAGGTGGATTTTCTGGTCGCAACGGATGCCATCGGCATGGGGCTCAACATGGATGTGGACCATATTGCCTTTGCCTCCACGAGCAAATTCGATGGCTCGGAACACCGTCCGCTCAAGGTTTCCGAGCTTGCCCAGATCGCCGGACGGGCCGGACGATACATGAACAATGGCACGTTCGGGGTGACGGGAGACGCAACCGGCCTGCCCGACGAAACCATCGGGCGGATCGAAAATCACCAGTTCGAGGCCGAAAGGGTGTTGCTCTGGCGCAATCCCAATCTCGATTTTTCGAGTCTGGACGGGCTGGTCCGCAGTCTTGAACTGGCTCCGGGGAGGCCCGGATTGAGCCGTGCGCCGATGGGAATCGACCATGACGCCCTGGTGCGGCTGAAGCTCGATCCTGAGATAAAAGAGCTGGCGAGAGGCCCTGCCGCGCTAAAAAAACTGTGGGAAGTCGCGCAGATACCCGATTTTCGGAAAACCATGGTGAGCGAACATGCTTCGCTTTTGAACCGTCTCTACCGGTTTTTGATGGATGACCGTGAACATATTCCCGAGGAATGGTTCGCCGGGCAGGTTTCAAAGCTGGACCGGAGCGACGGGGACATTGATACTCTCGCCGCGCGGATCGCCCATGTCAGGACGTGGACTTTCATTGCAAATCGAAGCGGATGGCTTGATAAACCTCTGCATTGGCAAGAGCGGACGCGCGCTATAGAGGATAAGCTCTCCGATGCCCTGCACGAGAGGCTGACGCAAAGGTTCATCGACCGGCGCACCAGCATTCTGATGAAGCGTTTGCGCCAAAAAGAGGATCTGATGGCGGCTGTGAATAAAGACGGGGATGTGCTCGTCGAAGGTGAATTTGTTGGCAAGCTTCAGGGCTTCGTCTTCGTGGCGGACCCCAAGGCCGAAGGTGTGCATGGAAAGGCGTTGCGGGAAGCTTCCTCGCAGGCGCTGGCCGGTGAGCTGATGGAGCGCGCCCAGCGCCTCTTCGTCGCCAATGATGCTGACATTCAGCTTTCCGAACACGGACGGTTGATCTGGGACGGGCACCCCGTCGCGGAGCTGAAGAAGACGGATAATCCGTTTGCGCCCCGGGCCGAGCTGATCGCCGGGGATGAATTGCAGAACCCGCATCGCGAGGCCGTGCAGGGACGGCTGGAGAAGTGGCTCGCCCAGCATGTTGCGACTGTGCTGGCCCCGCTGTTCGCGTTGCGCGATGCAGAGGATGTGGTGGGCCTTGCCCGTGGCATCGCCTTCCGGCTGATCGAGGGATATGGCTCGCTGCGGCGGGAAAATGTCGCCGAAGACGTGCGCGCGCTCGATCAGGCGGCGCGCGGCCAGTTGCGCAAGCATGGCGTGCGTTTCGGGGCCTATTCCATCTTCATGCCCGCGCTGCTGAAGCCCGCGCCTGCGCGATTGCTGCTGGTGCTGTGGTCGCTGGCGCGCGAGGGAGCCGACAGCGCCACTTCGCTGCCGCAACCGCCTGCGCCGGGGCTTACCTCTGTTCCCGCCGACAAGGATGCGCCGCAGGGCTTTTATGAGGCGCTGGGTTTCAGGGTCTGCGGCACGCGGGCCGTGCGCATCGACATGCTGGAGCGGCTGGCGAACCTCATCCGGCCGATCATCATGGACCGCATCTATCAGGGCGGGTTCGTCGTCGGCCCGGACATGATGTCACTGGTCGGCTGCTCGGGCGAGGAGTTTGCCGGGTTGCTGCGCGGACTTGGGTACAAGTCCCAGCTTGAGACGGTGCGGGTGAAAACCTTGAAGACCGATGCCGCCCCTGTGGCGGCTCCGGTTGCCGAAGGCGAGACTGCGGAGAACGCGGCGGCTGAAGGGGATGTGGCCCCGGAAGCCGCGGAGCTTCCACAGGCGGCTGAGTCTGAAGCGTTGGCTCCGGTCATGGAAGCCGAGGCGGTGACGCCGGTGTCCGAGGCTCCTCTGCCTGAACACGAGGTCGCGCCGGTTGAGGCGTCCGCTGAGACAGCGGCTGAAGCTGCCGTGGAGACTGTGGCGGAGACTGCCCAGTCGCCGGAGCCGGTTTCCGGGGAGACAGCCCTGTCTGAACCTCAGGCTGCTGACAGCGCCCCGGCACCGGCGGCTGCGGCCCCGGCGCCTGCCGTCACGGGCGGCATGTTTGAACTGAGCGATCCCGTCGAGCTTGAAATCTGGCGTCCGCAGCGCCGCCAGCAGGCGCATCGCCGCCCCTATCAGGGCGACAAGCGCCCGGCGCGGGCGGCCGCTCCGGCCCGGGTGGCGGGGAGTGAACCGGCTGGTGATGGCAAGGCGGTTGAATCAGGGGATGAGCCGCGCCGTGGCGGCGAGCGGACGGGCCAGCGGGCCGGGCAGCGCGCGCCGGAAGAGGCGCGGAGCCGTCCCGACCAGCCACGGCAGGAGCGGAAACCCGGCAAGCCGCAGGAAAGGCCTCAGGGCAACAAGCACGGCAAACCCGGCCGCGACGAGGGGGGACGGAACGATCGCCCCCGTGGCGGCGAGCGGGGCGGGGACCGGGGCTACAAGGATCCCAAACCCAAGGACAGGCCCTATGATCCGGATTCGCCTTTCGCGGCGCTTGCCGTGCTCAAGGATCTTGTCGGGAAGCCATGAGAAAAGGCGGCGTCAGCCGTCCCCTGTCCGGGGATGAACAGCTTCCGCCCGGACAGCGGATAGACCAATGGTTGTGGATGGCCCGCTTCATCGGGTCGCGGACCCAGGCGTCCGATTTCATCGAAACCGGGCGGTGCCGGATCAACGGCACCCGGGTGACCCGGGCAAGCCGGGCGGTCCGTCCGGGAGATGTGCTGACGTTCCCGCAAGGAAGCCATATCCGCGTGATCCGGATTCTCGCCCTTGCGGCGCGGCGTGGCCCGGCACCGGAAGCGCGGACGCTTTATGAGGATCTCGATCAGGCGGGGGCAGCCGGAACGGAGGCCGGGGACGATGCGGGGGCAGGTGCGCTGACCCGATGTGAGGGCCCGGAATGAGCCTTCGACGTGAGTTATTGAGAAAGACATGCTGAACAGGATAAAGGCGTTTCTGTCGAGCCCCACCCCAGGGACCGGTGGCTTTGACGAGGTGCAGGTCGCGGCCGTTGCGCTTCTCGTGCGGGCGGCGACCATCGATTCCGACTTTTCGGCGGCAGACCGCGCGACGATCCGGGCGATCGTGGAGCGCTCTTTCAGGCTGGACGAGGCGGAAATTGCCCGCCTGATCGCCATTGCCGAGGGGGAGGAGGCCGAAACCCTCGATCTTTTCCGCTGGGCACAGGCGATCAAGCAGCATATGAGCGAAAATGAGCGCGTCGGGCTTATTGAGGAAATGTGGGAAGTCGTTTACGCCGACGGCCATGTGGACGACTTCGAGGCCAATCTGTTGCGGCGCGTCGCAGGCCTGATATACGTTCCCGACGTTCTGTCGGGCGCGGCCCGGCAGCGGGTGCTCGCCCGGCGTGGCAATTCTAAAGAAAATGGCAGTAAGGCCCTTGATTAGTCAGGGCTGGCGGAGACGGCGATGACCTATGTGGTGACCGAAGCTTGCATTCGCTGCAAGTACATGGATTGCGTGGAAGTGTGCCCTGTGGATTGTTTCTACGAGGGCGATAACATGCTGGTCATCCATCCTGACGAATGTATCGACTGCGGTGTTTGCGAGCCCGAGTGCCCGGCTGAGGCGATCAAGGCGGATACGGAGACGGGGCTGGAGCAATGGCTCGACCTCAACGCCAAATATGCCCAGAGCTGGCCCAACATAACGATCAAGCGGGACGCCCCTGCCGATGCCGATGAAATGCAGGGCATCGAAGACAAGTTCGGCAAGTTCTTCAGTCCCGAACCTGGCCAGGGTGATTGAGAACCGGCTTCAGGTTCAGATCACGAGCGCTCCGGGGCGTGGTGTGCACATCGATAAAGTCAGGGCGGTTCTCCTTACGGGATGGGCCGCCTGAAGCTGTGCCCGGATGAACCAAGTTGGCCTTCCATTTTGCCTAAGCATGTGATATACATGGCGCTATTAAGACAGAAGCGCGGCTAGCGCGCGTGCAAAAGAAAAAGCGTCGCTCCCGCTGCGAGGCGTGGGTGATTTTTTTTGGCCTTTGGCTGGGCAGCCGGTTCTGCTGGAGCGGTTGTCGGATATGAGCCCGGTGTTGAGCGGCGGCAGGGTGCAGCCGCGGGTCCGGTGGTTCTATATTCTTCCCGCCCGCATCGGCTGAGATACCATGTGAATGCCGACATTCACGGGTGAGGAAGGTATATGCTTTCCCGCCGGATGTGTATCTGTTCCTGAGCACCGTCGCAGCCGTCTGTAGTGTTGTGTTGCTTCACTGTTTCGTGAGGCCCCGAACGAGTTTATCGGGGGCTCTGTGCTGATGGGAAAAGCGATGGTCACAACATCGACAAAGGCATCCAGACCTTCAGGCTCCGGCAAAGCCGTGGCCAAAGGGGGCGCGGTGCGTTCTTCGGCTGCCCGGCAAGCCCCCAAGGCTGAAGCCAAGGGCGGCAAAGCCGCGCCTGCCAAGGCCCGGCCCGCAGCTGCCGTTTCTGCCGCAGCTTCTAAAGGATCATCAAAGGGGCCGTCGGCCAAGCCCTCAAAGCCCGTGAACGGGTCATCTCCCGGCGCGGCCGCGAAACCGGCTGCCGCCAAATCCGCGGTTAAAGCTGCCGCGCCTGCCAAGAAGGCGGCGGACAAAGGCGCTGCGTCCAGAGCGAAGCCCACCGCCGGGCCGGCTGTAAAGCTGGCCGTCAAGGCCGCGGTTAAAACGAAGACATCATCCCCGGCCGGGACGGCGGCAAAAGCAGCCACGCCTGCCGTGAAGGCCCCTGTAAAGATTAAGGCTTCCAGCCACAAGAAAGCCGACAAGACGGCCGCGACTCCCAAGGGCGCAGCCGGTGTTTCCCGTGTAATGTCTGTGAAAGTAGCTGAAACAGTGTCCCAGCAAGCGTCCACCAAGTCCAAGACGGCCAAATCTGCAACCGCTCCCGCTCAGGCAAGTGAAGCCGCCGCCAAACCTGCGAAGACTTCCAAGGCCTCCAGCACAAGCAAGGCCACCGGCACAGGCGAAGCATCTGCGTCCAAGCGTGCGGCCGCGAAGCCGGCGGCGAAAGCCGCAAGCGCGACCTCTGCAAAAACGCCTCCCGCCCAGAATGGCGCGGCCAAGCTTGCCGCTGCCCAGAAGGCGGCGACCGCGAGCAAGGCCGCTGCCGCCGCCTCGGCGGCCACGCCTGCCGAGCCTGTGCCCGCTGCCGCTGTTGCGGTGAAGCCCGCGGCTGCGGCGCCGGTGTCGTTCAAGGCCAAGGAATTCGTGGTCTATCCCTCACATGGTGTGGGCCAGATCCTCGATATCGAGGAACAGGTCGTGGCCGGGCACCGGCTTGAGCTGTTCGTCATCAATTTCGACAAGGAAAAGATGACGCTGCGCGTGCCGACCCACAAGGCGCAGGCCGTGGGCATGCGCAAGTTGTCCCACGCCGATGTGGTCGGTTCCGCTCTTGAGACCCTGCGTGGCCGGGCGCGCGTCAAGCGCACCATGTGGAGCCGCCGCGCCCAGGAATATGAAGCCAAGATCAATTCCGGCGATCTGATCTCGATCGCGGAAGTGGTGCGCGACCTCTACCGTTCCGAGCGCCAGCCGGAGCAGTCCTATTCCGAGCGCCAGCTTTATGAGGCGGCCCTTGACCGGATGGCGCGCGAAGTCGCCGTGGTCGAGCGCATCGCCGAGGATCAGGCGATTGCCCGGGTGACGGCCGCACTCGAAAGCGAAAGCGCCGCGCGCGCCAAGGCTGCCGACAAGCTGCTGGAAAAGTCCGGCGATGAGGCGGTTGCCTAAAGCCGCTGCATTCCAGATGACCCGATATGCGGGCTGGCTTCTTCAAAGGAAGCCGGCCCGTTTTGCATTTAATGGTCGAGCAGTTCAATCTGCCCCGGGTGGGTGACCGCTATTTCGGCCCCGTTCCAGTTGCCGACCCAGCCCCGCACGCGCAGCCTGGCCCCTGCCAGAATCCGGGGATCATCGATAAAGCTTTGCCACGGCTCGCCTGAAAAGTTCCCCAGATTGCCGGGGCTGATCCGCACGGTGAAATCGGTTTTCCAGTCGCTGCCGAAATTGATGTAGAGGGTCTTGCGGACCAGAGCGGCGCTGACGGCCTTGCCCTCGACGAGTTGGTAGGTTCCTTCATCCGCACGGAGCCGGGAGGCATCGGCAGCGTCGCGGATGGCGTAATAGGTCAGGGCCCAGATACCGCGTCTGGCGGTGCGGGCCGTCTGTTCACTGGCCAGAAGCGCGTCCACGCAGGACTGGTTGTCCGGAAAGCTGTAAACCCGGGCGAGGCCCTGCTCGATCATGGCCTGCTGGATCCAGCGCCCGTCGGGGAGAAACAGGTGCGCGAGCAGTCGCTGATAACGGTCTTTTTCCGCCCCGCCATAGCGCAGCGTGACGGTTTTGCCGAGGCTGAGTTTCTCAAGGGCGGCTCTTGACTGATCCGCGAGCGGCCATGTCCTGAAATTGCGCCGGCCGAGCGGCAGCTTGGGGGCTTGCGTGCCGGCGAGCCGGACCTGACGCCCGTCGTTCAGGACAAGCGTGTCGCCATCCACGATATTGGCGACCCGGGCCGTTTCCTCGCCCTGCAACCGGCAGGTGCCGGCGGTATCGGGTACGGCGGCGCGGGCATGGAACGATATAAGGCCGCCGATGGTCAGGGCCAGAGCAAGCAAGGCGGACTTTTTGCGTATGTGCAGCCGCACCTGTCTCAACCGTGCTGGATCGCCACCGGCTCGTTTCGCAGCGCCATGATCGCCGCTTCCGTGCGATTGCGGACGCCGAGCGTTTGCAGGATCGCATTGACATGGAGCTTGACGGTTGCAACCGAGATGCCCAGAGCCTTGGCGATCTCCTGATTGGACTGGCCCTTGCCAAGCTGGATCAGGACTTCGCGCTGGCGCGGCGTCAGGCGTTCATGGCCACCCCAGCTAAAATTTTCCTCCGCCAGACCCTCCGGTTTTGAGAGAAGGAGGCTGTCCGGCACATAGCGCCCGCCCATATGGATGAGCCTGAGAGCGCTGACCACGAGATTGACCGGGAGGCTTTTGGGAATGAAGCCGCCGACGCCCAGTTCCATGATTTCGCGGATATTGGCGGGGGATTCATGGCCTGAAAAAACGGCTGCCCGTCCCTGGACCGAGGCGGAGAGCTTGCGAATGAATTCGGACCGGACCTCGTTCATGGTTTCCCATTGTTCGATGAGAACAAGGTCCGCCTTCTCGATGGGTTTGTCATAAGCGACCGCGGGACCGGCCAGCGTGACGGCCTGCGCGCTTTCATCGAACAGGGATGCGATCCGCACCAGACCTTCACAAAAAACCGGCTGTTCGCCCACCACCAGTATACGCATCACTCTTGCCCTCTGTGTCGAAGCTTGATCTGCCTCGCTCCCGTGGCACCACCCTTCGGTCCGTTCATCCCGCAAATCTGCAATTGCGACCGGTCTTCCCGTTCAGACCGGAGCAATGAAACACATACGTCTTATTGCGGTAATACTATGAGAATTTCGTACATCTTTTAGCTTGGCAAGCGGTTTTAATAGAAAGTTAGTGTTATTCTATGTGGAAGCTAAATCTTGATGCCATGGCCTTCTGAACAGGCAGGCACTCCGAATTCAGGCCTAAATGATATCCGGCTTCGGGTTCGCGGTTGCCTGACAAGGGCAAGGACCGCTATCTTGCGGCGACTTCAAGCCCGTGCCGGCTGGTATTCCCGTCTTCATGCACGGCCCCGTAGCTCAGCAGGATAGAGCACCAGATTCCTAATCTGGGGGTCACAGGTTCGAATCCTGTCGGGGTCACCACTTCTTAGGTGACTGGCGGCGCGCCAGCCGCTCTGACTTGGCGCGCTGCGGAGCCTTTGCCTATTTGCCGCCGAGTACGTTGATGGTGAAGGCGATCACGCCGATGTTGAAAACGAAGGCCGCGAGACAGTGAAATGTCGAAACCCGGCGGAATTGCCGTGACGTCATTTCCGTGTCGGATGTCTGGAAAGTCATGCCGAGGCAAAAGGAGAAGTAGGCGAAATCCCAGTAATCGGGCTCTTTCGTTCCGGGGAAATCCAGGCCCCCGCTGTCTTTTCCGTCCCTGGCGCCTGTGTAGAACAGGTGGGCATAGTGAAGCGCATAAAGCGTATTCGTGAATAGCCAGGACATCGCCAACGTGCAGATGATCAGCGCGATATCAAGCGGCCTGGAGGCGTCGCCATGCATCAGTTCACTCGCGACAGCGATCATGATAACCACCATGACGACCACGGCAATCGCAAGCATCAGGGCGCGATTGGCGTCGTTCCGCTTGGCCGCCACGCGCATCGCGTTCGCCTCATCGTTCAACAGAGGGATGCAGGAAGCGAGAAACACGACAGCCGCCACGTCGAAGCTCATCATGATGCCCTGGCTCCAGCCCATGGCGGGAAGAGTCAGCAGCGTCAGGATGCCTGATATCACCGCAAAGGTGATGAAGCGCCATGGTGCGATGACGTTGCCAATCCCCCGGCGTGCCGCTTTCGTCTCCACGATATTTCCTTCACAAATGCATGCCCGCCTGAGCGGGCGATGATTATACCTATCCTGCTCCCCGCGCAGGGAAAAGCGCGCCCCGGTCCCGATGGTGGTGAGAAGACAGCTGTCTGGTCCATGTAATCCCGGCTGCCTGATCGGAGGAGTTTTATTGATTATTGGTTAATAATGATAATTATTATCAAATATATTGACGCTTCATATGTTCGTTATTAATAATCACTCCTAATCCAGCCTGACTCAATCGGGTCAGGGGGCAGGGTGGGTTTGCCTGAATAGCCGTGGGCGGACGCTTGTGCGAGTCAAACGCGCGGACGGGTGAATTTCCACAGATCCAGCAGGCGGATCTCTCGGTGGCGACGCATGTGCCACTGCAAAGCGATCTCGGCGCAAGAGGGGCCGCCTTCACATCCTGAAACATTTCCAGGTTTCAGAGCCGGGAACAGACGGAGTACCGCTCCATGATCGGAATAAAGAAAAAAGCACATGGCCAGCCCCGAAACAGGTGGCTGGCTGTGGCTGGTGGATTGTTGTTCGCTTCAACAGCTTTCACGGCGCCTGCGCTGGCCGATGACAATGATATATGGCATCGCGACACCCTGACGGGCGACTGGGGCGGCGCCCGGACGATGCTCGATAATCATGGCATCGACATCACCGGCGTCTATACCGGCGAAGGCTGGGCCAATGCTTCGGGCGGCATGAAGCGGGGCGCGACCTATAATGGCCGCGCCGAACTTTCCATCGACGCCGATCTCGACAAACTGATGGGATGGGGTGGTGGCAGCTTCCATGTGACCGGTTACCAGATCCATCGCGCGAACGGCGGCGTGGGTTCCAATTTCACCGGTTCGATCGGCGATCCGAGCAACATCGAGGCGCGGCCCTCGACCCGCCTGTTCACGCTCTGGGTGCAGCAGAACCTGTTTGAAGACAAGCTGTCGGTCCGCATCGGCCAGCTTGCCGCCGACGATGAATTCGCCATCAGCCCGACGGCCGGAAACCTGCTCAACGGCACCTTCGGCTGGCCCGATCTCATGGCCGCGAATCTGGTGAACGGAGGTCCGGCCTATCCGCTCGCAACGCCCGGCGTGCGCGTGCAGGTCAATCCGACCCCGGAGCTTTCCATTCTCGCGGCGGCCTTCAGCGGCAACCCGGCCGGTCATAATTGTGATGACGACCCGCAGATCTGCGACAGGCATGGCACCAAGTTCAGCATGAGCGGCGGCACGCTGTGGATTGCGGAAGCGCAATACGCCATCAATCAGGGCGATAATGCGACGGGTCTTCCCGGCGTCTACAAGCTGGGCGCCTGGTATCAGAATGCGCCGTTTGCCGATCAGAAGTTCGGCTATGACGGAACCGGCACGCGCGTCACGCTTGCCTCAGGCCAGGCGACCGATCCGGACAATCATAGCGGCGATCAGGGGCTCTACGCGATTGCGGACCAGACCTTCTGGCGGAGCAGCGACAAGGCGCAGAGCCTCGCAGGTTTCGTGCGGATGGGCGGGGCGCCATCAGACCGCAACCTGATCTCGTTCTATGTGGACGGCGGGCTCGGCTATACCGGACTTATCCCCGGCCGGAACGAGGATGTGCTGACGCTCGGCGTCGCTTATCAGAAGATCAGCAAGGACGCGGCCAGCTTTGACAAGGAAGTCCGGCTGGACGATCTGGGTTATCCCGTGCGAGATCAGGAGACTGTCATCGAGTTGAGCTATCTCGCGCCCGTCACCCCATGGCTGAGCATGCAGCCCGATCTTCAATATATCGTGCATCCGGGCGGCAACGTGCAGAACCCCGAGAACACGAATCTGGATACGGCCAACAACGCTTTCGTGCTCGGATTGCGGACGACGATCACGTTCTGAGGCCGGCCGGCGCCCGACAAGTACCTGCCACCTCCGGGTCGCTCCGGGGGTGGCGGTTTTGCGTGTTGCCTTCGCATGAAGGATCCCGCTTTTCCTGTTTCCTCAGGTTCAGACCTGAGGTTGAGTATAGATCACAAGCTTCAGGTGAGGATCGTCATTAGCCTGGAAGCTCGTGTATTGCAGGCGTAATGTGCCCTTGCGCGGATGGGCCAGCCGCTTTTGGCCGCCGGTGGTTTCGCGAAGATCATGGGATTCCCACCAGCCGGTGAACTCAGGACATCCGGACCGCAGACGTTCCACCAGACTGGCGAACGCGGGGTCTCGCGCCCACAGGTCGTAGGCCGTCCGGAACTGGGCCACCATCCTCCGGGCCTCATCTGCCCAGTCCGCGCCGAAAAGCCGGCGGGTCTTCGTATTGGTCAATACAAGGATCAATGTGTTTCGCTCATCTTCGGGCACCCGGTCGAAGGCAAATATCTCGGCGGCGGCCGCATTCCAGGCCAGCACGTCCCAGCGCCGGCCGGTCACATAGGCCGGGACGTTCAGGGCCTCGACGGTGCGCCGGAGGCTTTCCGGCACAACTTCACGCGCGAAAGGTTCTCGCACGGCGTTGCGCGTCAACGCCCGCAAATGTGCCTCTTCCACCGGATTGAGGCGCAGGGCGCGGGACAGGGAGTCCACGGTCGCCGCCGAAGGGCTGACGGTGCGACCCTGCTCCAGACGGATATACCAGTCGACGCCAATGCCCGCGAGCTGGGCGACTTCCTCGCGGCGCAGGCCCGGTATGCGGCGGCGGCGGCCCTTGGGCAGGCCCACGGCTTCCGGCGACAGCCGGTCGCGGCGGGAGCGGAGAAAATCACCCAATTCGCTGCTGGCAATCTCATTCATGGGAAGTGGCGCTTCGGTTTCAGGGGAACTTACAGTCCTAGGATAATATTAGGCCTGCATCAGGTTTTCAAGGCGTGCGACGGTCGGGCTTCAGCGAAAGGAGACCATCAATGAAAGCTGCTGTCCTTGAAGAGTTCGGAGCCCCCCTCGTCCTCCAGGAACTACCCGATCCGGTGCCGGGCACCGGTGATGTCATCGTCGATGTCGTGGCGGCAGGCGTGCTGCCCTACATGAGCGAGGTGCTGAGCGGCAAGCGCAGGTACATGATGACATTGCCGATGGCGCCCGGAGCTGGCGCAGTCGGCCGGGTCCGCGCGGTCGGGCCTGATTCCACCAGACTCAAGATCGGCGAGTGGGTGATCTGCGATCCGACGGTGCGCTCGCGCGACGATGCACGAACACCCGACATCACCTTGCAGGGCCTGAGCGCGCGGGGAGACGGTGGCCTGAAGCTGCAGGAGCATTACCATCACGGCTCATGGGCGGAGCAGATGCTGGTTCCCACTGAGAACGTCTTTCCTCTCGGTTCAATCGATGAGGCGGACGCCGGGATGTGGTGCGTCCTCGGCCTCTATCTGGTTCCCTATGGCGGCCTTCTGGCCATCGGCCTCAAGCCTGGAGAGACGCTTCTGGTGAGCGGTGCCACGGGGAATTTCGGCAGCGCAGGTGTGGCGGTGGCGCTCGCCATGGGTGCGGGCTGCGTGATCGCGCCGGGGCGTAACGAGGCGATGCTTCAAAGTCTGGAACGCCGGTTCGGCCCGCGCGTGCGAACCGTGAAACTGACCGGCGACGAGGCGGAGGACGTTCGGCGGATGAAGGCGGCCGCGCCGGGTCCTGTCGACAGCGTGCTCGACCTCTTGCCTCCGTGGGCGCCGTCCTCAGCCGTCCGCGCCGCCGCAATGACGGTGCGCGAATATGGCCGCGTCGTCCTGATGGGCGGTGTCGGCATGCTGGGGGGCGACGATCTCGCACTCCCCTATCCCTGGCTCATGCGCAACAACATCACGGTCACGGGGCAGTGGATGTATCCGCCTTCCGCCAATACGCTGATGATAAATCTCGTGCGCGCGGGCCTGCTCGATATCTCGACCGTGGAAACCACAGCGTTCCCGCTGGATCAGGCCAATGAGGCCGTGGCACATGCGGCAGCGAAAGGAGGCAGATTCAGGCGCACGGTCATCTGTCCCTGAGCCGACGCTTGCCCGCAAGCGCAAGATCGATGATCGACGCCATTTTCAGACCCTTTCGGTCAGGACGGAGAGCGCCTCGTCCGCGATGATCTGCTCCTCATCGGTGGGGATAACGAAGGCGGCGATCCGGCTTGAGGAGGAACTGATCCTCTCGCTGTTCGCGGCATTGGCAGTTTCATCGATGTCCAGACCCAGCCAGGCGAGGCGGGCGCATATATCCGCGCGTATCCGGGGCTGGTTCTCGCCGATACCGGCGGTGAACACGAGAGCGTCGAGACCGCCGAGCGTTGCCGCGATCCGGGTGATTTCACCGGCGGTGCGGAAGGTGAACAGGTCTATCGCCTCGCGGGCCTCAGGCCGCTCGCTCGCCAGCAACTCGCGGCTGTCGGCGCTGATGCCCGACACGCCGAGTAGGCCCGACTGGTGATAGAGGATGTCGGAGAGTTCCGAAGCCGAGCGTCCGAGGGGCCCGAGAAGGTGCAGGAGCACGCCGGGGTCGAGTGCGCCGCACCGGGTCGCCATGGGAATGCCGTCGAGGGTTGAAAAGCCCATGCTGCTGTCGAGGCTCACACCATTGTCGAGACCGCACAGGCTGGCGCCGCTGCCCAGATGCGCGGCGATAACCTTGCCCCGGGCCGCATCGGGCATGCGGCGCTTCATCTTGCCTGCAATGAATTTGTAGGAGAGGCCGTGAAAGCCATAGCGCCGGATGCCCTCATCATGGAGCGCGCGGGGAATGGCGAAACGCCGGACGATGTCGGGATTGGTACGATGGAAGGCGGTGTCGAAGGAGGCCGTCTGGGGCAGATCGGGCTTGAGATGACGGATGGCGCGGATCAGCCGCAGGCATTGCGGCTGATGGAGCGGGGCGAGCGAGGTCAGCCCGTCAATCTCTTCGATGGAGGCATCGTCGATGCGGACCGGACCGGCGAACAGATCGCCGCCATGAACGACGCGATGACCGACGGCGGACACGCGGCTCATGTCGAAGTGCTGAGCCAGCCAGCCGAAGGTTTCGGCGATGACCTCACGCAGATCGTCGCTGGCCGTGGCCTTGAGAACGGTCTCGGAGATTTCCGTCCCCTTGACGACATGGAGAGTCGGCGGGTCCTTCCGGAAATCGATGACGGCGCTGGCCATCTGGCGGGCATGTGCCTCTTCCAGGCTGAACAGGCCGATCTTGACCGTCGAGGAACCGGCGTTGAAGGTGAACAGCAGATCCGTGCTCATGCGCCGGTCATTCCTTCCGACGGGTGGGGGCCGCAGACCAGCTTCGCGAGCGCGGCAGAGGCGATCCGGGCGGTCAGGGAATCGGCACGGCTCGTCAGCACGATGGGCACGCGCGCCCCGAGAACGAGACCGGCGGCGGTGGCCCCGGCGAAATAGATCAGTTGTTTGGCGAGCATGTTCCCGGCTTCGAGGTCGGGCACCAGCAGAATGTCGGCAAAGCCCGCGACCGGGGAGACGATGCCCTTGGTTTTTGCGGCATCGGGGCTGATGGCGTTGTCAAAAGCCAGAGGGCCATCGACCTTGGCGCCAGTGATCTGGCCGCGCGCGGCCATGACGGTCAGGGCGGCGGCGTCAAGCGTCGCCTGCATTTTGGGATTGACCGTCTCCACGGCGGCGAGCACGGCCACCAGCGGCTCGGCAAGGCCGAGCTTGTGGAGCAGGTCGATAGCGTTCTGGCAGATATCGCGCTTGTGTTCCAGGGTCGGCTGGATGTTGACCGCCGCGTCGGTGATGATGACCGGCTTTGCATAGGCGGGCACGTCCATCGCATAGACATGGCTGATCCGCCGTTCCGTCTGGAGGCCGGAACCGGGGGCGACCACAGCCCCCAGAAGCTCATCCGTGTGCAGGCTGCCCTTGACGAGGATCGAGACCCGGCCCGAGACCGCAAGTTCGACGGCGCGTGCGGCGGCGGCGTGGCTGTGGATGGCCGACTCGATCATGATGCCGTCGAGGGAAACCTGCGCGGCGTCTGCCGCAGCGCGGATTTTTGCCTCGGGCCCGATCAGCAAGGGCTCCAGCAATCCCTCGTCACGCACCTCGATGGCGGCGAGGATCGCTTCGGGTGAACAGGGGTGGACAATGGCGGCCCGGACCGGCGGGCGTTTGCGCGCCTCGCTCACAAAAGCCTCATAGCGGTCGTGCCGGCGCAGCGAAACATCAGGCAGTTTCGTCCGGGGCCATTCGATAACCCGGTCGGGGGCGATCACCGTGGCGGTGCCTGCCAGCACCTGCTCGTTTTTCTGGTTGGTGCAGATGGTGTCCAGAAGCACGATATGCCTGTCGGGCTGCTTCTCCTTGACGGTAACCGTGACCGTGACCGTATCCCCGGGGGTAACGGGCTTGAGGAAGTGGAGGTCCTGCCCGAGATAGATGGTGCCTGGCCCCGGCAGCTTGGTGCCGAGCACGGCCGAGACCAGCGCTCCGGTCCACATGCCATGGGCGACGATATGGCCGAACAGATCGGTCGCGGCGAAGGCCGCATCGAGATGCGCGGGGTTCACGTCGCCGGAGAGGCTTGCGAACAGGTCGATGTCGTCGCGCCCGACGATGCGGACGATAGATGCCGCATCACCCACTTTAAGCTCGTCATAGGGGTGATTTCTGAGAAAGGGCTCGTCCATTTATTTGGGCCTCAACGCTGCAAGACATAAGTACCGGGCGCATCCTCAAGGGGGGCATAATCGCTCCCCGCAGCGCCCATGCCGGGAGGCGATACGCTCTCCGGCGTGGAAAGAGCGGCAAGCCAGGCGCTCCAGTCTTCCCACCATGAACCGGTTCTGGATGCCGCCGCCGCTGCCCACTCATCGGGGCCAAGGCAGGGATCGGCAGCTCGCTTCAGGGCGACGCGAAAATGCCGGCCATGATGGCCGGGCTCGCTGACGATACCGGCATTATGGCCGCCACTGGTGAGGATGAAGGTGATGTCCGTATCGGCGAGGTAGTGGATCTTGTAGACCGAACGCCACGGTGCGACATGATCGCGCTCCGTTCCAACCACGAACATGGGCGCGCGGATATTCTGGATCGCAGCCGGATGGCCATCGACCATGAAGCGGCCGGCCGCAAGCTCGTTATCCAGATAAAGACGCCGAAGATATTCGGTGTGCATCCGGTAGGGCATCCGCGTCGAATCCGCGTTCCACGCCATGATGTCGATCATGGGGGTGCGCTCGCCCATCAGATAGTCATGGACAAGACGCGACCAGATGAGGTCGTTGCTGCGCAGAAGCTGGAAGGCGCCCGCCATCTGGTCGGCGGAAAGATATCCCCGGTTCCACATCATGCTTTCGAGGAAGTGCATCTGGCTGTGGTCGATAAAGAGCGCAAGCTCCCCGGGTTCGGTGAAATCCGTCTGCGCGGCCATCAGCGTCAGCGACGCCAGCCGGTCGTCGCCCGCTCTCGCCATGGCTGCGGCGGAGATGGAAAGAAGGGTTCCCCCGAGGCAATATCCGGCCGCATGAATCTTCTGGCCGGGAACGATGGCGTTGATGGCCTTGAGCGCGGCCATGACGCCCATCTCGCGGTAATCGTCCATGGCGAGGTTCGCGTCCTCGGCCGTGGGGTTGCGCCACGAGATGCAGAACACCGTGTAGCCCTGACCGACGAGATAGCGGATCAGCGAGTTCTGCGGCGACAGATCGAGAATATAATATTTCATGATCCAGGCGGGCACGATCAGGATCGGCTCGGCCCGCACCTGTGCCGTCGCTGGGGCATATTGAAGCAGTTCGATGAGGTGATTTCTGTAGACGACCTTTCCCGGGGTGATGGCGACGTCTTTTCCGACCTGAAAATTTTCGGTCCCCACCGGCGGCTGGCCCGCCGTCTGCCGGTTGACGTCCTCAAGCCAGTTCTGGAAACCCTGGACGAAGTTGCCGCCGCCCTCGTTGAGCGTCCTTTCGACGACCTCGGGATTGGTCACAGGGTTGTTCGATGGCGAAGCCATATCCAGCAACTGTCGCGCTGCGAAGGACACCACGTCCTCATGATGCGGCGTTACGCCCGGCACCTCGTGTGTGACGTTATGCCACCACTGCTGGTTCAGCAGAAACGACTGCGCCCAGAAATTATAGGGTTGTTTTCGCCATCCTTCCGCTTCGAAGCGGCTGTCGCCGGGCAGGGGATTGATGCAGGCCGGCGTATCGGGATGGCTTGCTGCCGCGGCAAGGTAGGTCAGCAGGCGGTTGGTTTTCCGTACGCTCTTGACCGCAAGCTCCATCTGTTTGCCGGGCGCCGAGGCGAGGTGGGCTGCCCAGTCGAACGTCGCAAGGGCCAGAGATGCGGGCGAGAGGCCTCCCGTAAACCGGGCGCTCAAAGCTTCCCGCATTCTGTCGATGGCGCGGAAAGCTTCGGTGCCGACGCTCTCATCTTCGCGTGGAGGAAGAGGTTGCCGGATATGGGCTGGATCGGGTGGTGTGGCCGCGTTCATGGGACAAATCTTTCTGTTTCCAGAGGAAAAGACGTCAACAGAAGGACGTCTTGTCGCAGGCGTCTGTCGCGGTGTGCGCTCATATGCCGGAAGAAAGGCTGTTCCCGTTCCCTGCTGGCAGCACGAGGTGATGCCGATACCTTGCGCGAACAGCCAGCCTTGTCATGAGAGCGTCTTGAAAAACGGATCGCTGCGGCATCGGAAAAGCGCGTCTGTGTAGCGATGAGCGCCTGACTTGCTGGACCATGGCGCATGTATGCCTCACGAGAAATCGATTGCTTTCGAGGGACGCTATTCCTAATGTTTTAAATGGTCAACGACGGTTCGCGTCGATCCAGAAAGTCCCTGTACAGGGTAATTTTTTGACCAGCCGGCGCGTCTGTATGCAGTAGGGGAGCTTGACGATGGCTGACGGAAAGACGGCGGACGACGCACAGACAAAGACCACCGGGTCTTCGGATTTTTTATTTGGCAATGGCGAGTGGGCACAGCCGTTTTCCGGTGCGCCGCTGAAGATGTATGCGACCCTGCGCAAGGAAGCTCTTGAAGCTATGGCGCGCTATCTGCAGATTCAGATCGAATATCTGGAAAAGCTGGCGAAATGCGATGGGCCTGCTGACGCGCTCGCCTGTCAGAGCGAATTTGTGCGGAAGGCCGCCACCCATTCCTTCGAGGAGGGGAAGCATATCGCCGACAAGCTGCGCGACAGCATGTCGGCTCCTGCCGCGGATAAATAAAGACCACTCTTCAATGCTTCTGTGAAGCGGCCGGCATGGCGTTCCGTCATTGCTGGATGCCTGATCCGTGTTGGCCCGGTGCTGGTCAGGTTCGCTCCGTCCGGGTGCCTGGGATCGCGGAATGAGTCTCCAGAGTAAATTGACTGTAACCCGTAAACGCTGGCTTCTGCTTGTTGTTGTCCTCGCTTTGGCCATCGGTGGATATTATGGATGGGAGAAGCTGGAGGGCGGCGGCCTGCCCGACGGATTTGCCAGCGGCAACGGCCGCATCGAGGCGGTCGAGATCGATGTTTCGACCAAGGCACCGGGACGGATCACGGAAATCCTTGCGGATGAGGGCGACTTCGTCAAAGCCGGGCAGGTGCTGGCACGCATGGACACAGCCCAACTGGAAGCGCAGAAACGGCAAGCCCAGGCGCAGTTGCAGCGCGCCATCATCGGCGTCGGTACGGCCGGAAGCCTTGTAAAGCAGCGTGAGGCTGAAAGGAATGCGGCGAGCGCCGTGATCGCACAGCGCGAAGCGGAACTGGATGCGGCCCAGCGGAAGCTGGTGCGCTCACAGGAACTGGTCAAGAGCAACAATGTCGCCATTCAGGTGCTTGATGATGACCGTGCGGCGGCGCAGGGCGCGCGGGCAGCCGTCAGCGCCGCCCAGGCTGAACTTGCAGCCTCTGAGGCCGCGATCAGCGCCGCCAGAGCGCAGGTGGTCGATGCGGATGCGGCGGTTGATGCCGCCCGGGCGGTTATCGAAGGTATCCAGGCCGATCTTGAAGACAGCATCCTGACCTCTCCCCGGGATGGGCGGGTGCAATATCGCGTGGCTGAGCCCGGAGAGGTGCTGAGCGCGGGCGGGCGCGTGCTCAATCTCGTCGACCTCGGCGATGTCTATATGACCTTCTTCCTGCCCACCGCGCAGGCCGGGCGGGTCGCCATGGGGGCCGAAGTGCGTCTGGTACTCGACGCGGCGCCTCAATATGTCATCCCCGCCACGGCAACCTATGTCTCGAATGTTGCCCAGTTCACGCCCAAGACCGTCGAGACGGAAGAAGAGCGCCAGAAGCTGATGTTCCGGATCAAGGCGCGCATTTCGCCCGAACTGCTCCGCAAATATATCCAGCAGGTCAAGACTGGCCTTCCCGGCGTGGCTTACGTCCGCCTCGATCCGAAAGCTGAATGGCCAGCCCGCCTGACCGGGCCGCTGGTGCGAAATGACTGATCCCGCGGAGAGTGCAGACAGGGCGGTGAAACCTGTTGCGCGTCTGGAAAAGGTCAGCCTGTCTTATGGCAAGACCCGGGCCCTGAACGGCATCAGCCTCGAAATTCCTGCGGGGCGCATGGTCGGATTGATCGGTCCGGACGGAGTCGGCAAGTCGAGTCTTCTCTCTCTCGTCGCGGGCGCGCATGAAATCCAGTCAGGCCATGTCGAGGTGCTGGGTGGCGACATGGCCGATACCGTTCATCGACGGAAGACCTGCCCGCGGGTCGCTTATATGCCGCAGGGCCTTGGCAAGAATCTCTATCCGACTCTCTCCGTCTTTGAAAACGTTGATTTCTTCGGCCGCCTTTTTGGTCAGGACAAGGACGAGCGTAGTCGTCGTATCGGCGATCTTCTGGCCAGTACGGAACTGACCGCCTTCGCGGACCGGCCGGCTGGCAAGCTCTCGGGCGGCATGAAGCAGAAGCTGGGGCTTTGCTGCGCGCTGATCCATGACCCCGATCTGCTCATCCTCGATGAACCCACCACGGGCGTCGATCCTCTTTCCCGGCGGCAGTTCTGGGAACTCATCGATGAAATCCAGGGCAACCGGCCCGGCATGAGCGTCATCGTCGCCACCGCCTATATGGAGGAGGCTGCCCGTTTCGAGTGGCTGGTCGCGATGGATGAGGGACGTGTGCTCGCGACCGGCACGCCGGATGATCTGCTGAAGCAGACGGGGGCGGACACGCTCGATGCGGCCTTTATCGCCCTCCTTCCTGAAGAAAAGCGCGCAGGTCACCGCGACGTGGTTATTCCGCCCCGTTCGGCCGAGGAGGAGGGCGAGATAGCCATTGAGGCCGTGGGCCTCACCATGCGCTTTGGCGATTTCGTGGCCGTCGACAACGTCAGTTTTCGGATCGGCCGGGGTGAGATCTTCGGTTTTCTCGGTTCTAACGGGTGCGGCAAGACAACCACCATGAAGATGCTGACGGGTCTTCTGGCAAGCACTGAAGGCACCGCGCGCCTGTTCGGGCAGGAGGTGGACCCCAATGACATAGAGGTGCGCCGCCGCGTCGGCTATATGTCGCAGGCCTTCTCCCTCTATACCGAGCTGACCGTGCGCCAGAACCTGAATCTCCATGCGCGGTTGTTCGGCATGTCCGAGGACGCGATCCCGGCGCGGATCGCGGAGATGGTGCGGCGTTTCGATCTTGCGAACGTCATGGAGGTTCTGCCGGACGCCCTGCCTCTGGGCATCCGCCAGCGGCTGTCGCTCGCCGTGGCCATGATCCATTCTCCTGACATCCTTATTCTCGATGAGCCGACCTCCGGCGTCGATCCCATTGCGCGCGACGGTTTCTGGGAAATTCTGGCGGACCTGTCCCGCAAGGACGCGGTGACCATTTTCGTTTCGACCCATTTCATGAACGAGGCTGAACTGTGCGATCGCATTTCGCTGATGCATGCGGGCAAGGTTCTCGTCAGCGATACGCCGGCAGCCATTGTCCGGCAACGCTCCGCCGCCACGCTCGAAGACGCTTTCATCGATTATCTTGAAGAGGCGGTGGCCAGAAACGAGCCGTCGCCGTCTCTGCCGGCCGGGCCCGGCAATGAACAGCCAGCCACTCTCGCCGCTGCCGGACATGCCGCCGGTGGAGGCAAGCGGTTCTTCGATTTCCGCCGCATGTTCGCCTATACGCAGCGCGAAACGCTTGAATTGCGGCGCGACCCGATCCGGGCGACGCTCGCCATTCTCGGTAGCGTCCTGCTGATGTTCGTCGTCGGCTATGGCATCAATCTCGATGTCGAGAATCTTTCCTTCGCCGTGCTCGATCACGACAATACGACGACCAGCCGGGACTATGTGCTCCAGATCGCCGGGTCCAGATATTTTTCGGAAAAGGCGCCGATCACGGATTATGCCGATATGGACCGGCGCATGCGCAATGGCGAGCTGAGCCTCGCTATCGAAATTCCCCCGGAATTCGCGCGCGATGTCGCCCGGGGGCGTCACGTCGAGATAGGCGCCTGGCTTGACGGGGCCATGCCCACCCGTGGCGAGACCGCGCGCGGCTATGTGCTGGGCATGCACCAGAACTGGCTGACGGAGCGGACCCGGCAACTTTATGGCGACGCTGCCGCGCGGGGAAATTTCCAGCTGGACATCCGCTATCGTTACAATCCCAATATCCAGAGTCTTGTCGCCATGGCGCCGGCGGTCATTCCGCTCCTGCTCATGATGATACCGGCGATGCTGGCTGCTCTCAGCGTCGTTCGCGAGAAAGAGCTGGGCTCCATCATCAATTTCTATGTGACGCCGGTGTCGCGGTTCGAGTTCCTGATAGGCAAGCAACTGCCCTATGTCGCTCTCGCCATGCTTAATTTCTTCATGCTGGCGGGTGTCGCCGTCTTCATCTTCCGCGTGCCGTTTACGGGGAGTTTCCTCACTTTCACCGGCGCGGCGCTTTTCTACGTTATTGCGACGACGAGCATGGGGCTTCTCATCTCAAGCTTCATGAACAGCCAGATCGCCGCCATTTTCGGAACCGCGCTGCTTACCCTTGTTCCTGCCGTCCAGTTTTCGGGCATGATCGATCCGGTCCCGTCTCTTCAGGGCGCGGGGGCCCTTATCGGGCAAATCTATCCGACGACCTATTTCGTGACGATCTCGCGCGGCACCTTTTCCAAGGGGCTCGATTTCTTCGATCTCTGGAGCGCATTCGTGCCTTTGCTGATCGCCATTCCGGTGCTGCTGGGGTCTGGCGCGGCGCTTCTCAAGAAGCAGGCGAACTGATCATGCGGATAGCCAATGTTTTCCAGCTTGGCGTCAAGGAATTGTGGGGGCTCACCCGCGATCCCATGCTGCTGGTGCTGATCGTCTATGCCTTTACCGTCTCGATCTATACAGCCTCGAAGGCCATGCCGGAGACGCTCAATCATGCGACGATCGGAATCGTCGACGAGGACCAGTCTCCCGTGTCCTCCCGCATCGTCACCGCCTTCTATCCGCCCTATTTCGTTATCCCTAAGCTTATCTCGCAGTATGAAATGGATAGCCGGATGGATGCCGGCCTCGATACGTTCGCCCTCGACATTCCGCCGAATTTCCAGCGCGATCTGCTCGCAGGCCGGTCGCCGTCAATCCAGATCAATATTGATGCCACGCGCATGTCCCAGGCTTTCAGCGGCGGCGAATATATCCAGTCCATCGTTTCAAATGAGATAAATGAATTCCAGAGCCGCTATCGCGATGAGGGAACGCTACCTATCGATCTCACGCTGCGGTCGCGGTTCAACCAGGAACTCAACAAGGGCTGGTTTGGCGCAATCAGTAATGCCATTTCCTCCATCACCATGCTCTCGATCGTCCTGACAGGGGCCGCTCTCATCCGTGAACGCGAGCATGGCACGATCGAGCATCTGCTGGTCATGCCCGTGACGCCGACCGAGATCATGGTGAGCAAGATCTGGTCGATGGGCCTTGTCGTTCTGGTGGCCTGTTTTCTCTCGCTGGTCTTCGTCGTGCAGGGTCTGCTCTCTGTCCCGATTCAGGGATCGCTTGCCCTTTTCATGATAGGGGCCGCCTTGCAGATATTCGCCACGACAAGCATGGGGATATTTCTCGCCACCGTGGCGGGCTCGATGCCGCAATTCGGTTTGCTGCTGATGATGGTGCTGCTCCCGCTTGAGGTGCTCTCCGGAGGCATGACCCCGCGAGAAAGCATGCCGGAGGTCATCCAGTTCATCATGCTGGCAGCGCCCAATACCCATTTCATCATCCTGGCCCAGTCCGTCCTGTTTCGCGGCGCCGGTCTCAGCGTTGTCTGGCCCCAGTTGGCCGCGCTTGTGGGGATCGGGGCCATCCTGTTCTTCTTCTCCCTGCGGCGTTTCCGGCAATTCCTGAGATAGGCGCATGGTCAGGCGGCCTGACGTTCTCTGATGGTCCGTATCCCGGATGGGTGGCTGACTTTATCCCCTGTATGGGCCTGGTTCGTGTTCGCTGGCGGTTCCGGGGCCCCTCTCTTCTTTTTGGCAGGGGGGACGCCTTGACTTATTGAATTATACTTATCATCTAATGGTGCGACTTTCGGATAACCGGCATACCCATGCCCTTGTCCTGTCATGGCCGGTAAATATGGACGCCTTTTCAGTGGCGGTCCTGGGGAGTGCTGAAGATGCCAAGGCTATTGCAAGGCTGTTTGATTGTTTCGCTGACGTGCCTTGTGCTCGGTCTTGGCGCCTGCGGGAAAAAAGAGGAGCAGGACCCCAGAACACAGGTTTCACTGGTCCGCTCCGTCCTTGTTCAGCCGGCAAGCGGAGCGAGGAGCCGGTTCACGGGCGTTATTTTGGCCCGGGTGCAGAGCAACCTCGGTTTCCGGGTGGCGGGAAAAGTCACGGAAAGGCTGGTCGATACGGGCCAGAATGTCCGCAAGGGGCAGGTTCTGATGCGGATCGACGCTGTCGATCTTGAGCTTGCCGTCCGCGCGCAGACCAGCGCGGTCGAGGCGGCCCGCGCCCACTTTGAACAGACAAATCTTGATGAAATCCGCTTGCGCAGGTTGTTGCCGACCAGAGCCATTTCCGTTCAGGTCTATGAACGGGCGAAGGCGGATGCCGATAGCGCGCGCGCCTCGCTTCAGGCGGCGCAGGCTCAGGCCCGGGTGGCCGAGAACGCGGGCAGCTATGCGGAATTGCTGGCGGATAGCGACGGCATCGTGGTGAACACTCTGGCAGAGCCCGGGCAGGTGGTGGCGGCGGGACAGACCGTCGTGCAGCTTGCCCATGCGGGACCCCGGGAGGCGAGGGTGGATCTGCCCGAGAATATAAGGCCGGCCCTTGGGTCCACAGCGCAGGCGCGGCTTTACGGGGGCGCCGGGCCTGCCTATCCCGCATGGTTGCGGGAGCTTTCGCTGTCTGCCGATCCAGTCACGCGCACTTTCGAGGCGCGTTATGTTCTGGAAGACACGGGAACCGTACCGCTCGGCACCACGGTCACGATCGATATTGCCGGTAAAAACGGGACGGATGGATATGTCGTGCCCATCGGGGCCCTTTATGACGGCGGCAAGGGGCCGGGCGTATGGGTGATCGAGGGGGAGGGCGATGCCACGACGGTCTCGCTCAAGCCCGTCAGTATTTCAAGGCTTGGCGAGGAAGAGGCCATTCTTTCCGGGGGTGTGGCCAGGGGCGAGCGGGTGGTTGCGGTCGGCGCGCATCTGCTCCATGAGGGCGAGAAAGTCCGGCTTGAGATGGTGACGGGAGCGGCTCAATGAACCGCTTCAATCTGTCGGCGATTGCCGTACGTCAGGGCTCGGTCACGCTTTTTCTGATTCTTGCCATCGCTCTTGCCGGCACCTTTGCCTTTCTGAAGCTCGGCCGCGCCGAGGACCCTTCCTTTACGGTCAAGACCCTTACGGTTACGGCGGCATGGCCCGGCGCCACTGCGCAGGAAATGCAGGATCTGGTCGCCGAACCGCTGGAGAAACGGCTTCAGGAACTCACCTGGTATGACCGGGTGGAGACGTTCACCCGCCCGGGGCTGGTGTTCATGGTGCTCAATCTCAGAGACAGCACGCCGCCTGCCGCCGTGCCGGAACAATTCTATCAGGCGCGCAAGAAACTGGGCGACGAGGCCTCCACGCTCCCGGCAGGCGCGCTCGGTCCGTTTATCAATGATGAATATTCCGATGTCAGCTTCGCGCTCTATGCGGTGAAGGCGCCTGACTTGCCGCCGCGTTTGCTGGTACGTGAGGCGGAAACCCTGCGCCAGCGTCTGCTGCATGTGGCGGGCGTGAAGAAGGTCGATATTCTGGGTGAGCGCCCCGAGCAGATTTTCGTTGAATTTTCTTATGCACGGCTTGCCAATCTGGGCATCGGACCACAGCAGATTTTCGAGGCGCTCCAGCGTCAGAACGCCGTGACCCCGGCGGGCTCGGTTGAAACCAGGGGGCCGCAGGTCTTCATCCGGCTCGACGGGGCCTATGACGATCTGCAGGCGCTGCGCGACACGCCGATCACGGCCAACGGGCGCTCGTTCAAGCTTTCCGACATAGCGGACGTTCACCGGGGCTATGAGGATCCGCCGACCTTTTTGATCGAGCATAATGGAGATCCCTCGCTTGTGCTGTCTGTCGTGATGCGGGATGGCTGGAACGGGCTTGATCTGGGCAAGGCGCTGGAGGCGGAAGAAGCCGTCATCGCGCAGGGTCTCCCGCTTGGCATCAGCTTCACCAAGATTTCCGATCAGGCGGTCAACATCAAGGAAGCCGTCGGCGAATTCATGCTGAAGTTCTTCGTTGCGCTTTCCGTGGTGATGATCGTCAGTCTCGTCAGCATGGGCTGGCGGGTTGGCGTGGTCGTCGCCGCAGCCGTGCCGCTTACGCTGGCGGCGGTGTTCGTCATCATGATGGCGACGGGGCGGGTGTTCGACCGGATCACGCTGGGCGCGCTCATTCTTTCGCTCGGCCTGCTGGTGGACGACGCCATCATCGCCATCGAGATGATGGTGGTGAAGATGGAAGAAGGCATGGAGCGGTCCAAAGCCGCAGCCCATGCCTGGACGGTCACGGCGGCGCCCATGCTGGCGGGGACGCTGCTGACTATCATCGGCCTGATGCCGGTGGGTTTCGCCCACTCCGGGGCGGGCGAATATGCGGGCAATATCTTCTGGATTGTCGGCTTTTCCCTGATCACCTCATGGATCGTGGCGGTCGCCTTCACGCCCTATATGGGGGTGAAGCTGCTGCCGAATATCAAGGTCGTGGCGGGTGGCCACCACGCCATGTATTCGACCCCTCGCTATGTCCGCTTCCGGCGTCTCGTGCAGGCCTGCATCAATCACAAGTTTATCGTCGCCGGCATGGTGCTGGTCGTGTTTTTCCTGGCGGTTGTCGGCATGGGATTTGTGAAACAGCAGTTTTTCCCGGTCTCGGAGCGTCCGGAGCTGATTGTCGAGGTAACCCTGCCGGAAGGCACCAGCATCGAGACGACAAAGGCCGCGACCGACAAGGTGGAGGCATGGCTGAAGCAGCAGGAAGAAGCTAAAATCGTCACGAGCTATATCGGCCAGGGCGCGCCACGGTTTTTTCTGTCGCTCAATCCCGAATTGCCGGACCCCGCTTTTGCCAAGCTCATCATCCTGACGCCGGATGCCCATGCCCGCGAACGCCTCAAGCTCAAGCTGCGCGAGCGGATCGCGCAGGGGCTTGCGCCGGAAGCGCGGTTGCGCGTCACCCAGTTGCTGTTCGGCCCGCCTGTGCCCTTTCCTGTCGCCTTTCGCGTCATGGGGCCGGATGTGGGACTTCTGCACCAGATCGCCGATGAGGTGGAAAGCGTGATGCTGACCAATCCCCATCTGCGTCAGATCAATCAGGATTGGGGTCAGCGCGCACCGACCGCCCATTTTGTGCTCGATCAGGACCGCCTGAGGCTGATCGGGCTTTCGCCCGAGGATGCCGCCAACCAGTTGCAGTTTCTGCTGACGGGCGTGCCGGTCACGCAGGTGCGCGAGGATATCCGCACCGTCGAGGTCGTCGCGCGGGCAGGTGGCACGGAACGGCTCGATCCCGAGCGCCTGTCGGACTTCAGCCTCATTACCCGGGATGGCCGGCCCGTTCCGCTGGGGCAGGTTGGCCGGGTGGAAATCCGCATGGAGGATCCGATCCTCAAGCGGCGGGACCGCACGCCCACCATTACTGTGAGGGGCGATATCGATGAGCGTATGCAGCCGCCGGAGATTACCGCGCAGGTGCTGAAGGACATCGCGCCCATCATTGCCCGGCTGCCCGACGGCTATCGCATCGAAACGGCAGGCACGGTCGAAGAGAGCGGCAAGGCGAACACGGCCCTTGCCGCGGTCTTTCCGATCATGATCATTCTGATGCTGACAGTGATCATGTTTCAGGTCCGCTCCTTCCCGGCCATGATCATGGTGTTTCTGACTGCGCCACTGGGGCTTGCGGGCGTGGTGCCAACCTTGCTGGCGTTTCACCAGCCGTTCGGCTTCAACGCCATTCTCGGGCTTATCGGTCTTGCGGGGATATTGATGCGCAATACGCTCATCCTGATCGGCCAGATCGAGGAAAACCGGTCCGGGGGAATGGCGGCTTATCCTGCCGTTGTCGAGGCAACCGTCCAGCGTGCGCGCCCCGTCATTCTCACGGCAATGGCCGCCGTCCTTGCCTTTATCCCGCTGACAACATCCTCGTTCTGGGGATCTCTCGCCTTCACGCTGATCGGGGGAACGGCGGGCGGAACGGTGCTCACCCTGCTGTTTCTGCCTGCGCTCTATGCCATCTGGTTCCGCGTCACGGCGCATGACAGGGAGGCCTGAGGCATTGGTTCCCCATGCGGGGTGAATTTGAACATCGCCATGGAAATGACTATGCTCCGGCTCTCCCTGAGTGCGTTGTATCTGCGTTATTGGAAATTCACATGATCGACTTTCAGACCTTTGCCCACCTTGCCTCGATCGACCTTGGCGAACCGGAGCCCAAGCCCACTTCGGTTGAGGGGGAGCAGTATGAGGCTGCCGTGGAGCTTTGGAGGTCGGACGATGGTCTGGTCGAGATCGGGGTCTGGGAATGCACGCCGGGACGGTTTACCGCTGCGCGCGAGACCAATTCCGAGATTTGCCACATCATCAGCGGCCGCGTGTCGCTGCGCGGGCCGGAAGAGCGGACAAAAGAGGTTCTTCCCGGTGAAATGCTGGTGTTGCCCAAGGGATGGCGCGGTGAATGGATCATCCATGAAAAGACCAGAAAGCTCTATATCCTCCATCACGATGCGGCCTAAGCAGCCTTGCGATGACGCCTGAGCAGGTCGCCGCCCGTAAAATCCTCGTCATCAAGCACGGTGCCTTTGGCGACATCGTGCAGGCGGAAGGGGCGTTTCACGATATTCGCGAGAATCACCCCGCCGCCGAAATAACGGTGCTGACGACGCGGTCTTTCGTCGGCCTTTTCGAGCGCTGTCCGTGGGTCGATGCTGTCATGACCGACCCACGGGATCCGCGCTGGCGGCTCGATCTGATGGCAAGGCTGGGGCAACGCCTGAAGGCCGGTCACTTCGATTTTGTGTACGATCTCCAGAACTCTACCCGCACGGCGACCTATTTCCGGCGCTTCTTCAAAGGTGTGCCCTGGTCCGGGACGGCGCCGGGATGCAGCCATCCCCACACTGCTCCCGATCCCAAAACGATCCGGACGCTCGACCGGCTGGCGGGACAGCTGGAGGAGGCGGGGCTCACTGTGCGCCATAGCCGCACGCCTGATGTGAGCTGGATGGCGGATGCGCCTGAGCCTACCTTTGCCCGGTTCAAAATCGTCCCGCCTTATATCGTGCTTATCCCCGGTTCTTCCGCGTCACGGCCGGAAAAGCGTTGGCCTCATTATGCGGCGCTGGCCTCTCTTCTGATCGATGCCGGGCACAGGGTGGTGACCGAGGTGGGGCCGGACGAGCATGGGCTTGTTTCCGGCATGCCGGGGATCATCGCGGGCGGTCCGGGGCAGGGCATGACGCTCTTTGAGCTCGCCGCCCTGCTGAAACGGGCGCGTTACGTGGTCGGCAACGACACGGGCCCAAGCCACCTTGCCGCCCATCTCGGCGTCCCCGGCCTTGCGCTTTTCGGCCCGAAATATGATCCGCACTGGACCGGCATCGACACGCCGGGATTTGACGTCATTCAGGTGGATGATCTGGCGGCTCTCTCGCCGGAACGGGTGGCCGCGCAGGTCGAAAGCAGGCTTCACGACCTTCTTGAAGGCTAGGCGGGGTTGCTTTCCACGAAGGAGGGGCGGGCGCTCATGGTGGCGTACCAGCCGGAAAGACGCGGTGCGTTGGCGCGCCATTCAATGTCGGGATGGCGAAAATCGATGTAGCCAAGGGCGCAGGCGACCGCGATGCCGCCAATATCCAGTCCGCTCTGGGCGACGCCCATATCCGCCTCAAGGGCTATGACTGAACGGTCTATAGCCCTCTTCCAGCGCGCCATCCACATGGCCGAGCGTTCGGATTCGGGACGGTTCTTTTCATAGATCAGGCGAATAGCCGCCTCCATGATGCCATCGCCAAGGCTCTGGCGATACAGGCTCTGCCAGTGGGCAGGGCCTTCGGACGGGATCAGCTTCTGGCCGGGCAGAACCTCGTCCAGATAGGCGCAGATCACGTCACTTTCGATGACCGGGGTACCCTCAGGCGTGATCAGTGCCGGTACGCGGCCCAGCGGGTTGGCGGCATGGAGCGCCGCGGGATCTTCCATGGTGGCGGCCAGGATATATTCCACCTGTTCGGCACAGCCCTTTTCATGGACCAGAACCCGCACCTTGCGGGCAAAAGGGGAGGTGGGCGAGTAAAACAGTTTCATTCCAGGACCTCGAGTGAAGCACATATGGAAACATCTATCCCACAGTCGATGCAGAAGTGCGAGAAGCTCAGGATAGATAAATCGCCTGGCACTCCCTATATGGAGAGCTGACACCGGTCACAAGACCAGCATTTGATGGGGAGCGGCATTCGATGAGCGGCAGCCTGATATTTGTTCTGATATTACTGGTTCTGGCAGTTCTGTTTATTTTTAAATCTGTCGTGATTGTCACGCAGGGTTATGTTTATACGATCGAGCGATTTGGCCGCTACATGCGCAGTCTTCATCCCGGTCTTGCCATCATTATCCCATTCGTCGATTCTATCGGCGCGAAGATGAACATGATGGAATCGGTGCTGGATGTGCCAAGTCAGGAGGTCATCACCCGCGATAACGCCATGGTGACGGTGGATGGCGTGGTCTTCTTTCAGGTGCTGGACGCAGCGAAGGCCTCCTATGAGGTCAACAATCTGCAATATGCGATCTTGAACCTGACCATGACCAATACCCGCACGGTGATGGGCAGTATGGATCTCGACGAGCTTCTGTCCCAGCGCGACCAGATCAACCAGCGTCTGCTCACGGTCGTGGATCAGGCGACCGAGCCCTGGGGCGTGAAGGTGACGCGCATCGAGATCAAGGACATCGCGCCGCCGCGCGATCTGGTCGACGCCATGGGACGCCAGATGAAGGCAGAGCGTGACAAGCGGGCCGCCATTCTGGATGCGGAAGGCCGCCGCCAGTCGGCTATCCTGCGCGCCGAAGGGGAAAAGCAGGCGGCCATCCTTGAGGCCGAAGGGCGCAAGGAGGCTGCTTTCCGCGATGCCGAAGCGCGGGAGCGTCAGGCTTCCGCCGAAGCAAGGGCAACCGAAGTGGTGAGCCAGGCGATTGCCAATGGCAGCGTGCAGGCGATCAATTATTTCGTGGCGACGAAATATGTCGAGGCCCTGAAGGACATCGCTTCGGCCCCCAACCAGAAGCTGGTGCTGATGCCGCTCGAAGCATCGAGCCTGATTGGTGCTGTCGGGGGCATAGGCGAACTTGCCCGTGAGGCTTTTGGCGGCTCTGGAGGCGATAGTGCAACAAGGAAGCCGCCGTCATCGGCGCGTACAGGGATTTCCGCATTGATGGGGGCGACACCGCCGCAACGTGCGCCATGGGAAGGTTCCGTGCCGCCTGCGGGCCCGGCGTCCAGTAGCGAACCGGAAAACGGATGATGGTGGGATTGACTGGTCTGTTCGGGGATTGGCTGTGGTGGATCGTGGCGATCATGCTCGCCGTATTTGAACTGCTGGCGCCGGGCATCTTCTTTATCTGGCTCGCCGCGGCTGCGGGGATGGTCGGGGTCGTGATCCTTTTTCTCCCCATGCCGCTTGAGGGACAACTGGCGATGTTCGCCATGTTGTCGGTGGTTTTGCTGTGGTTTTCGCGCCGCGTCTTTACGCGCCGAGAGGCCATCAATGATCAGCCATGGCTCAACCAGCGCGGTGCCGCCTATGTGGGACGCATATTCACGCTGGAAGAGGCCATTATTAATGGGCGCGGCAAGATAAAGGCCGGCGATGGCGTCTGGCCTGTGGCAGGACCGGATCTGGCTGCAGGCACGCAGGTGCGGGTCACAGCCGCCGACGGGGTCGTTCTGACGGTTGTTCGCAACGAGCCTTAAAAGGGCTAGGCTGGCAGCCGTAATCAGGGGAGGTGACGATGTCGGATCTGTTTCAAGCCAACGGGGATTTGCACAAGTTGATCGCGGACGCCATCAACCGGAACCGCACCCGTTATCTGGTGTTTGGGGCTATTCTTGTGGCCGCCGGGATCGCCGCCATCATTTTCCCCGTAATCAGCACCTTTGCGACGATATTCATGATCGGCTGGTTGCTGGTTCTGGCCGGTATCGTTCAGGGTGCTCATGCCATGAGCTATCATGAAACCGGTGCGAAGATCATCGGTGTCCTGATTGCTCTGGTGACACTGATTGCAGGATTGATGACCATCTATAATCCGCTTGTCGGCACCTTGAGCATCACGATGCTGCTGACCGTCTATTTTCTCATGGATGGCGTCTTCCGCATTCTTGCAGCCCTGCGCTTCCGGCCTCACGGGGGCTGGAGCATCATGTTGCTGAATGGCGTTGTCAGTCTGGCAATGGCTTTTATTCTGTTCTTTGCGCTGCCGGGGGGAGCCCTTTGGGTGCTCGGCGTGCTGGTGGGCGTCAATTTCGTATTTATGGGGCTGACGTTATTTACCCTTGTTGCTGCGGCCCGAAATGCATCGCTGTAGGGCAGGCCGACAAGGTTTCGCAAGGAATGCACCTTGTTTTTGTTGCTGGCGGCATGAAGATTTTTGGATTCTCGGGGCGCAGCCGGACGATCATTTTGTGGCATCGTTGTTTTTAAATGGCTAGAAGGATTGGCCTTTAGGCTGATGTCTTTTGCCTGTCCCCTGTCTGGGGGCGTGTGCGTGGTTTCCGAGAGTTGATTTTGGACGTGAACGAGAGAGCGGAACGATTGCCGACGGGATCCCTTGCCGATGATTTCACCCGTTCCGGGTCGGAGGCCGCGCCGGACGGCGCGCTGGTAGGCACAGCGCTCGAGCAGGCGTCGGTGGGGGAGCATATCCGGCTTGGTGCGGATGTCGTCGACGGCGAGGCGCTGGTCCCCCCGACGCGGGTGAGCCTTGCCTGGCGCGATCTGGCGGATGGTCTTGGCATGTTCTGGCTGTGGAGCAGCCTTGCCTTTCAGGACATCAGGCTGCGCTATCGCGGCTCGATACTGGGCCCGTTCTGGCTGACCATCACCACGGCGATCATGGTCACGGCCATGGGTCTGGTCTATGCCGAGCTGTTCAAGATGAACATGCGCCAGTACTTCCCCTATATCGCCTGCGGCATCGTCACGTGGAACTTCATCAATGTCCTGATCGTGGACGGCTGCGATTCCTTTCTCAGCGCGTCGGGCGTGATCCAGCAGGTGAAACTTCCCTTTTCGGTACAGGTCTACCGGGTGGTGCTGCGCAACCTGATCGTGCTGCTGCACAATATCGTCATCATTCCCGTGGTCCTGTTGCTCTTCGGGGTGCCGATCGGTTTTTATTCGCTGATGTTCCTGCCCGGGCTCGCGGTGATGGTGGTGAACGGGGTCTGGATGGCGATCCTGTTCGGCATGCTGAGCGCGCGTTTCCGCGACATCCCCCCGATCATCGCCAGCCTGGTGCAGATCGGCTTCTTCATCACGCCGGTGTTCTGGTCGCCCGAGCTTCTGGGCAGATATGGTTTCTATGCGACGCTCAGCCCCTTCGCCTCGGCGCTCGACGTCATCCGCGCGCCGCTGCTGGGCCACGCCTACGCCATCGCCTCATGGCCGGTGCTGGGGGTGGTGACGCTGGCCGGCTGGTCCATCACATTCGCAATGTACGCGCGCTTTCGCGGCCGCCTCGCCTACTGGGTATAGATCATGGCTTTTCTGCGCCTGCGCAATGTCACCGTCGACTTCCCGATCTATCAGGGCACGAGCCGCTCCCTGAAGAAGGCGATCTTCGCCGCCTCGCTCCAGCGCAACTTCGCCCGCGATTCGGTCGACCGCGTGACGGTCCGGGCGCTGGACAACGTCTCGCTCGACATCGAGCATGGCTCGCGGGTGGCGCTCATCGGCTCCAACGGGGCGGGCAAATCGACCCTGCTGAAGACGCTGGCGGGCATCTATGAGCCTTCCCACGGCACCGTGCACGCCCAGGGCTCGATTTCGGCCCTGCTCAATATCTCGGTCGGCTTCAACCAGGAAGCGACCGGCCTTGAGAACATCATGCTGCGCGGCATGTGCATGGGCATCTCGCCGGGAGAAATGCGCGGCTATGTGACGGAGATCGCCGAATTCACCGAACTCGGCCCCTATTTGGACATGCCGATCCGGACCTATTCGGCGGGCATGTCCGTCCGGCTGGCCTTTGCCACCTCGACCTGCAAGCGGCCGGAAATCCTGCTGATGGACGAGTGGCTCTCGGCGGGCGACGCCTCCTTCCTGAGCAAGGCCCAGCAGCGCATGGCGGGCTTCGTCGACCAGTCCAGCATCCTTGTCCTCGCCTCCCATTCCCTCCAGCTCCTCGAACAATGGTGCGATATCGGCCTCTTCCTCCATCAGGGACACATCAGAGCCGCCGGCCCCATAAAAAACGTCATCAACGAATATCAGAAAACCGTCGATCAAAATCATGGATGATCAGGGAGAAAAAGAGGTTTTCCGGGAAGTGCTATGGCGCCCATAAAGATTCTTTCGGCTGTCCGCGCCGGTGAAGACCATTTCGTTGCAGCGGTTGAACCTGGAATGCGGGGACGGTGGTGCCTCATCTTTCTGGGAGACGTGAAGCGCACCGGGAAAATCGCGCCGAGCGTCCAGATCGGACAGGGCGGGGAATCGAAAGGTGCGGATATTTATTATCCTTCCCGGTTGTCCGGGTTACCTGCAATTGCCCGATACTGGAGCGTGATGTATCTGCCTGTGGGCACTCGCACGCTTTCTGTCGAATTCCCGGGTGCCGATCCGGATGTCGTTCATTATAAATTCAGCGTATGTCCGATTTCCAGGGCCGCTGCCGCCGTCCTGATCGTGTCGAAGCATCCGCTGAGATTTATCCGCATGTTCTCCGGTGGCGGAATCGGCATTGGCCATCGGGTCCGGGCGCTTCTGGCGACTCTCCCGACCGATGCAGGCAAGCAGAGGTCCTATGCCACATGGCAGACGCTGTTCGATACATGGGGCGAGGCGAACCGGCAAGCTCTTATGGGGGCAGCGCAAAGGTCTGCGTGGCCGACATTCTCGGTCCTCGTCTTCAACCCTGCCGGTGAGGCATCGCCAGCCCTTGAGGCAACATTGAAGGCGCTGGCGGTGCAATGGCTCAGCGTCCCGTACAGTCTGGTGACGGGGGCTGGGGGCGATGCGGATGATGCCGTCGACCGGGCGCTGGAAAATCATCCGTCCGATTATATTCTCGTTTTGCAGGCCGGTGAGATTCTGCCGCCCCATGCAGTGGCCGTCCTCGCGGATTCAGCCGTCCGCTACGCCCGCCCTGATGTTCTCTATGCAGATGAGGATGAAGTCACGCCGGCAGGCCGGCGCCATGCGCCCCATTTCAAGCCTGAAGTTAATCATGCACTGATGTTGTCCGGCACACTCAGCCGTGGCGTATGGGCTATCCGTCAGGATGTCGTTCGAGGCCGTATAAAGAGGAGCGCTGACTGGGCCGAGACGTTCAGACTTGATATATGGCTCCGCTTGTATGAAGCGAAAAGGCAACCGCACACCCGCCGGGTGCCGTTTGTTCTCACACATCGAAGAACCGATACAGAACTGGCTTCTCCTGGATCTCTTGCTGCCATCGTAACCGGACATCTGAAGCGGTCGAATTTTCCGGCGGAAGTGGATGGTGAGGCATTTCCGCTTCGGGTGCATTTCAAGTCCGGTCCCGATGGCCCGAAAGTGAGCATCATTGTTCCCACGATGGGCCGCTCCCCGCATGTGCTCAGATGTCTGAAAGCGGTGCTGTCCCGGACCAGCTACAAAAATTTCGAATTCGTGGTCATTATTGCACAAGGTGGCGATCTCGACCCGGTGCAGGAACGGACGCTGGAATCATTGAAGGCAGATGCGCGAACAAAAGTCATCTTGTTCGATCTGCCCCAATTTAATTATTCCCGCGCGAATAATTACGCCATTGAGAAAAGCGATGGCGAACTGATCTGCCTGTTGAACGATGATGTTGAGCCAATCGATGAGGATTGGCTTGAACGGATGATCGGCCATCTTGCCGATCCGTCCATCGGGGCTGTGGGCGCAAAACTGCTCTATGGCAATAACACCGTTCAGCACGGAGGTGTCATTGCCGGGCTGGGCGGCGTGGCGGATCATATGAACCGCTTTCTTTCCGGTGATGATCCGGGATATAGCGCGCGGGCCGTTCTCAATCAGGAAGTATCGGCTGTGACCGGCGCCTGCCTGCTTGTTCCGCGCACTGTCTTTCATCAGGTGGGCGGTCTCAATGAGGATTTTCCCGTCGCCTACAATGATACGGATTTCTGTCTGAAGATCAGGGAGGCGGGGTACGGGATTATCTTTTCTGCCGAGACGCGGCTCTTCCATTACGAGTCGTTGTCTTTTCTGAAGCATTATGCCGACGACAGGATCGACCAGCATCCGGTAGAGGTTTCACGGATGCTGGCGCGCTGGGGAGCCATTTGTGCGGCCGATCCGTTTCATAATCCCAATCTGTCCCTGGGCCGGGGCAATGAATGGAAGCCTGCTTTTCCTCCCCGGATCAAGCGCCCGGGAAATGATGGATGAGATACCGAGGCGGCCGATGGGCCCACTACCGTCGTGTCATGGCCTGTCGAATATCTGCGATACGACCTTCGAAAGACTTATACGCCATGGCGGCAGCCGCAGGCCGAAAACAGTCTCAAGTTTTGTGCAATCAAGGCGGGAGTCAGGCGGCCGGTGGGCGGGCGTCGGCCATTCATCCGTTGTGATGGCCATTACCTCTGGCACAGGATTTCCATATTGTGCGGCTTCCTCGAAAAGAGCGCAGGCAAGGCCATGCCAACTCGTCGACCCTTCACCGGCAGCATGAAAAATGCCCCGGTAGCTGTCGTTCCAGCCTGTTGAGCGCAGGATACCGGCTATATCAAGAACGACGGCGGCAAGGTCATCCGCCGATGTCGGACAGCCGGTTTGATCGGCGACGACGCGGAACTGGCCGGTCTTGCGCGATGCGCCGAGCATCGTCGTGACAAAATTCTTCCCGGATGCGGCGTAAACCCATGATGTGCGCAGGATGATCGCTCTGGGGCAGTTTTCCAGCACTGCGGCTTCGCCTGCAAGCTTTGTCGCGCCATAAATCGATCGGGGATTGATGGGATCGTCCTCGACATAAGGCGCGCCCTTTGATCCGTCGAAAACATAATCCGTAGAGATATGAATAATGGGTATGCCGGCCCCGGCACAAAGCTGTGCCAGCCGTTCAGGTCCGTCCCGGTTTGCCCGTCTCGCTCCTTCCGGATCTGTTTCGGCAGCATCGACAGCCGTCCATGCTGCCGTATTGATGACGATGTCCGGGTGGCATGAGGCGAAAACCTCGTCGATACTTTGCGGCCGGTCAAAGTCGAACGCAGGCCGTCCGACATGTTGGATTTGTCCGGGAGCGGCTTTTCGCGCAAGCGCCGAGGCAAGCTGACCGCTTCCGCCGGTGACAAGAATGCGGCTCATGCGGGAAACCAGCCGGCGGCATCGGCGAAACTGTGGAGCTTCAGATCCTTGTCGGACAGGATCGCTTCCGCAGGGTCAACAGGCCATGGCAGTGCCAGCGAGGGGTCGTTCCAGATGACGCCCCGCTCAGACGCCACATCATAGATGCCTGTCACCTTGTAGATGACTTCCGTATCCGGTTCGAGGGTGCAAAAGCCGTGCAGGAAGCCTTCCGGAATCCATAATTGCTTGCCGTTCTCCCCGCTCAATGTCACGGCGGCATATTGCCCGTAGGTAGCCGACCCCTGCCGTATATCCACGGCGACATCCCAGATGGCTCCATGAATGACACGCACAAGCTTGCCTTGCGCATGGGGCGAAAGCTGGCAATGCAGACCTCTCACCACGCCTTTGGCGCGCGACAGGCTGTGATTATCCTGAAGAAAGGGTTTGTCGATACCGGCTTCGGCAAATCTGGAAACGTTGAAGGTTTCGGAGAAGAAGCCCCGGTTGTCCGCAAAGCGCGCCGGTGTAACGACGAGAAGGTCAGGGATCGCCAGCCGTTCGACTTTCATGCCGTCTTTCCTGTCAGAAACTCAATCATGCAATCCGTCTGCGACTTCCATCAAAAGCCGCCCCAGATCGCTTTTGCTGAGGCTGCGTGCACATTCGCGCAGTTCCTCGGCATCAATATAGCCCATACGGTAGGCGACCTCTTCAGGGCAACCAACCATCAGGCCCTGACGAGCCTGGATTGTCTGCACAAAAGTCGAGGCCTGCAACAGGCTGTCATGGGTGCCCGCATCCAGCCAGGCAAACCCGCGGCCAAGGCGTTCGACGTGAAGCGTGCCCTCTTCCAGATAGAGCTTGTTCAGATCCGTGATCTCAAGCTCGCCGCGAGCTGAAGGTTTTATCGAGGCTGCGAGATCGCAGACCCGTTCATCGAAGAAATAAAGCCCGGTGACGGCCCAGCTCGAATCAGGTTTTGAAGGCTTCTCCACGATCGTCAGGGCGCGTCCCCTGTCGTCGAATGAAACCACGCCGTAGCGTTCCGGGTCGCGCACCTGATAGGCGAAGATAGAGGCGCCCGCCTGCCGAGTGGCGGCATTTTTCAGAAGGCTGGAAAGATGGTCACCAAAAATCAGGTTGTCTCCCAGGGCAAGCGCGCATGCCTCGCCGTCAATCCAGTCGCGTCCGATGAGGAAGGCCTGGGCAATGCCGTCCGGGTTAGGCTGCTCGGCAAAACTGAACGTCACCCCGAAGCGCGAGCCATCACCAAGCAGGCGGCGAAACTGGGGGAGATCCTGCGGTGTGGAGATGATGAGAATGTCGCGAATGCCGGCAAGCATGAGCACGGACAAGGGATAGTAGACCATCGGCTTGTCGTAGACGGGCAGCAATTGTTTGGAGGTCGCCAGTGTTGCCGGGTGCAGTCTTGTGCCTGATCCTCCGGCGAGCAGAATGCCTTTCATGCGGCAGACCCCAGGCGTGCTCCGTCATAACTGTTGGCTCTTATATTCTGCCACCATGAGGCGTTCTGGAGGTACCATTCCACGGTCCGCTGCAACCCGGTTTCGAAATCATGTTTCGCGCGCCAGCCAAGGGCCTGCTCTGCCCGGGAAGGGTTCACCTCGTAGCGAAAATCGTGACCGGGCCGGTCGGTCACGAAACGGATGAGATGTTCTCTCGGACCAGCAGGATCAGGAAGAAGCTTGTCGAGAATGGTGCAGATGTTTCTCACTACATCGATATTGCTGCATGGCTGGCGTGCGCTGATGGCATAGGTGTTACCCGGCATGCCGGACTCGATGATGCGGACGAGGGCTTCAGCATGGTCGTCAACGTAGATCCAGTCGCGCTGATTCAATCCGTCGCCATATACCGGTATCGGCTGGCCGGACAGGGCGTTGAGCGTCACCAGCGGGATCAGCTTGTCCGGGAATTGCCATGGTCCGTAATTGTTGGTGGTGTTGCTGACGATCACGGGCAGGCCATATGTATGATGCCAGGCCCTGACCAGATGGTCGGATGCCGCTTTGCTGGCGGAATAGGGGCTCCGGGGATCATAGGCCGTCTCTTCGGTAAATGCCGGGTCGCCCGGCTTCAGGGCGCCAAAGACTTCATCCGTCGAAATATGATGGAAACGGAAAGATTTTCGCGTGTCGTCCGGCAGCTTTCTCCAGTAGCCAAGCGCGCCCTGCAGAAGTGTATAGGTGCCGACAATATTGGTCTGGATAAAGTCCTCCGGACCGTCGATGGAACGGTCGACATGGCTTTCCGCGGCCAGATGCATCACGCGATCAGGCCGGAATGTGTCGAAGACATTCTGTATCGCGGCGCGGTCCGCAATATCAGCCTCTACATGGGAATAACGGGACAAGTTTTCTGCGCCCTCCAGCGCGTCCTGCGAGGCGGCATATGTCATCTTGTCGACATTGAGGACCGAGTGATCGGTATGCTGAATCAGGTGCCGCACAACGGCGGACCCGATAAAACCGCAGCCACCTGTCAGGAGTATCCGCATGTGTCCCTGTTTCTTCTTCAAACCCTCTGTATATGCTTAATCTTTATCTTTTGGCAACATGACATGGGGTCAGTTCTGGTCCAGCGCGGCTTCCTCGCATATGGCGTCGACCACGCCCTTCATGTCGGCAAGGAAATCCCCGGATGGCTTTGACGGGAGAGGGGCCGGAGCCACTTCCCTGTCTGTTGCATGAGTGAAAAAAAGCCGCATGACATGCTCGACGCCTTCCTCCCGGATATTCCGCAGATCGTCCGCGTAATAGGCGCCCCGTGAGAATGGGCCGGTGATGATCTCATAGGAGGGGAAATAGAAAACATCCGGCAGCCGGACGAGTTCCTCGGCGGCCACGCGGAGCACGGCCTTGGAATAGGCTGTGGAGACCAGTACATGCCGGTCTTCCGCCGTGGCGGCCAGGGGAACCGGCGATACTGTCAGGATAATGCGCAGCTTTGGATTGACGGTGCGAAGTTCGTTGATGGCCATGGTCATGTCGGCAACCACTTCAGCCGTGGAAAGATTGATGAACCTGTGCCGGTCCGCGTCAAAGGAGCCGGCGATGGTGCCCGGGCAGACGGGATAGGCGGCGCCATCTTTGCTGGAAACCCAGCATTCAGTCAGGCCAAGCGTGAAAATGAAGTAATCCGCCTCCTCGAAGGCGGTGCGCACAGCCCGGAAGTGCTGCTGGCGGTCGATGTCATATTCCTCCCGGCTGGCGAATCCGCCCGGCTGTATGGCGGGACGGAAGGGATCGAAGAAACGGCCATCCTCTTCCCAGATGTCATCGGCTGGCGAAAAGCGCCCGTAGGCGCGCCGGATCAGTTGCAGGAGTTGCCGGGAGGTATAGACATTGCCATATCGGGCGGTGAAGAGCCCGTAGTTGAATGCCTCGGCTGTTTCCCGGGGCAGGACGGGATGGGCCGGCTCGGTCACCAGAAACGAAAATCCATTATCGCGTAAATGACGCGCGATATGCTGGGCAAAACAGCTTCCCGCAGTCACGATCTTGTCGGCCTGCATGATCTTGAAGGGGAGCGAGACGACCGGGTCTACGGCTGCGGGGGCAACATCGCCCACGGCCCGCCGCCAGCGCCGGTAATCGGGAGCGTTCGTATAGGGGTGGGTCATGCCATCCGCCTCATTTGATCAAGCACCAAAGCGCCATAAGCCGGGTTTGCGTGGGTTGGATCGGAATAATAGGCCGACAAAAGAAACCCTTCCGCATCGATGGCTTCAGGAGGGCAGGGGATAAAAATAATGCTGTTCTGCCTGCAAAACGCCCGCATGATCTGGCTGTTCAACAACCAGAGCTTATAACGGAAATATTGGGGCGCAATTTCTTTTCCCCGTCCTTCAAGGCGCTCCCACGGCACATCAGGGAGCATGCGTCCGGCATCAGGGTAGGGGGGCGGCGGTTCGCAATAAAAGACCAGACCCCGGGCGGCTGCCCGGATCAATTTCATTTGCTCGAAAAATTCCAGATCGATGGCCATGAGGGCGGCCTGCACGGCATCGAGCGGCAAAAGCTGCGCGGTCTCCATAAGAGGCAGATGCGGCGCTTCGGGTAGAATGAAATCGAAAGGATGGGGGTGAAGCAGCAATCCCAGAACGGCAAAGGCGCTTCCGCCAACAAACAGGAAGATATGGCCGTGGAGTTCGCGCGCCAGCTCGGGATTAAGGTGCGTCACGCCATCGGTTACTATCAGCGGATTGGCGGAAAACCAGAAATTGATGAAAACCACATCCATGTTCTGGCTTTTGGCGGCCTGTGACACACACACCAGATGGCTGTGTCCGACGCAGACCATTCTCTTTTCCCGGCCTGTCCGTGGCCTGATAAGGCGGCTGATCCGTTGCAGCCCGTTCATGGGGTGTTCCCCGCGTGTTCCTCAGACCGGTTCAACAGCCGTCTCATTTGCGCCAGGACCAGCGCGCCATAGGCTTCATTCACATGCATGCTGTCGAGGTAGTATGCCGGCAAAAGAAAGCCGTTCCCATCGACGGATTCCGGCGGATGATCAATGAATGAAATGCCCTGTTTCCGACAGCTTTCACGGACGATCTGCGTATGCAGGCGCCAAAGCTTGTAGCGGAAAGGAGCAGGCGAGATCTGGCGCTGCATGCCCCCAAAGAACATCCATGGAATATCAGCGAGAAGCCGGGTCGCGTCAGCATAGGGAGGCGGGGCTTCAATATGAAAGACGGGTCCTGTCGCTGTGTCACGAACCAGCTTGATCAGGTCCAGATATTCCTGGGTGATGGCAAGGAGGGATGCCCGGACGGCCTCGAGGGGCAGGATTTCTGCATCTTCATCAAGCGGCAGATGGGGGCATTCGGGAAGCACGAAATCGAATGGCCGGGGATGGCGGGC
Source organism: Parvibaculaceae bacterium (assembly GCA_028283765.1). Lineage (GTDB taxonomy): Bacteria > Pseudomonadota > Alphaproteobacteria > Parvibaculales > Parvibaculaceae > JAATFR01. Next base: position 441,560 of record JAPWJY010000008.1, read on the forward strand.
AAGCCCCATGATCATGTGTGTAGCGCCGCCCACCATTGAAAAAACAGGGCCCCGGCCGAGGATATGCGCTATTGAGGAATTATAGCGGACAGGTCCGTCATTGCGGATGACGGGATTTGGCGTGGTCCAGAAACTGACGCAGGTGAGGTCCACATGTTGCCGCGCAGCCGCCACCTCTACCGAATGGGCATGGCTGTGTCCGATACAGACGATTTTCGCGGGACGACGGGACGCCAATTCAGTTTGAAACCTGCTTTATGTTCACCAAAAACTTCTCTTTTGCTCCGGGGAGCCTCTCCACCAATTTTCCAGCCATTGATATTCGTATGGCATGTGAAGGTCATTCGCTGCCGGGATCATGCAAAAGAATTTATCCGATTCAGCGGGTATGATACTGAGGTTCCAGCAGGAAATTCCAGTTTCTTGAGAGAGGCTGGGGGAATTTCACCCTCTTTTATCCTGATTTCAGAGTAAAAAAATGTCGACAGGCCTGAACGGGGTAGATAGCGCAAGAAAAGCAACAAACATACCCGGTTCAGGGGCGGAAAACAGGCATATGAACGCGCAGGCCAGGGTGCTGATTGCTGTTCCATTTTACAAGAACGAGCATCTGGTTCCACGGGTTGTGGATTCGCTTGTTCGCTGTGCTGAGGATATTGCCGCCATTGGCGGCGAAGTTCTTTTTTACGATGATTCTCCTGAATATGCCCCTCTGGCGCACGCCCTTGAAGAAGGTTGCGCTCTGGCGTCTCGTCATTTTCCGTGCCGTCTGATCACGAATCCCCGGAATTCAGGTTTTGTCCAGACCATGAATCTCGCCATGGGCGAAGCGATCGAGCGGCATTGCGATATTATCCTTCTGAATTCCGACACTTTCGTTTTTCCAGGTGCTTTTGCCGAAATGGCGCGGGTGGCGGCCCTCGATCCGATGACAGGTTTCGTCAATCCGCGCTCCAACAACGCGACGATTGCAAGCTTTCCCCATCAGGAAAAGTTCAGAACCATGGAGCCGGAACAGGGGTTCGCCGCCTATCGTGCTCTCGCTCGCTATTTGCCGGAAGTCAGCTATGTGCCGACGGCGATCGGTTTTTGCCTGCTCATACGGCATGCCATCATCGCGGAATTCGGGGTATTCGATGAGATATATGGCGCTGGCTACAATGAGGAAAACGATCTGGTAATGCGGGCGAACCGGTGCGGATATCGCGCGGTTCTGGCGAACAAGGCCTATGTCTGGCACGAGGGAGAGCAGTCTTTCGCTTCAAGCGGCACCCCCAAGGCGTTGCGGGAGGAAAAGAACAGGGCCATCCTGCTGGCGCGCTATCCGGAATATAAGCAGCTTACAGAGAATTTTCATAGTTCGCCTTCTTATCGGGCGGAATATCTGCTGGGGACGCTGCTTCCTGGCGATGACGGCCGCCTCGATGTGGCGTTCGATTTTTCAAGTTTCGGGCCCTATCACAATGGCACCTTCAAGGCGGGTGAGCAGCTTCTCAGAGCGGCGGCGTCGGCCTGGGCCGGGACTTTTAATCTTTATGTGCTGTGTATGAAAAGCACATATGAATTCCATAATTATGCGTCTTGCGGGGCCGAATGGCGCGATCCGAAAGACACCCGCAAATATGCGGCTATCTTCCGGGTTGGGCAGCCTTATGAATGGGGCGTGCTGGAGCGTATGTATGAGGGAGCCGCGGTCACAGGGCTCTATATGCTGGATACGATCTCAATTGATTGTGGCCCGCTTTTTTCGCCGTACGTGTTCAATATCTGGCAGTTTGCGCTTGAAAATTCCGACTTCGTCGCATCGCTGAGCAATCTTACGGCGGGCCAGATAGGGCGGCGGTTCCGGTCCGGTCCCGGTCAGGTTGAAGCGACGATCATGTTGTCGCTGGACGTTCGCGATTATGCGCTGGAGAAAACAGCGAATGTGGTCGGTGACGATGTCTGCCGTGCTGTCGATGCTGGTTGCATTCTGGTCATCGGCAATAGTTTCCCGCACAAATATGTGGCGGCAACGGCCAACCAGCTTGGCGAGGCCTATCCTGACCGGCAGATCGTCGCCTTTGGCGTGACGGTCCCTCGGAAGCTGGAAAAAGGGAAACCGGATGGTGGCCGTTATGCCCCTGCCGACTTGTCGGGGGCGGAAAATATCCTCGGTATCCGTGCCGGCGATTTGTCTGACAGCGGCGTTGCCGCTCTTTATGAGAAAGCGGCAGCTATTGTTTTTCCGAGCCATTATGAGGGATTTGGCATTCCGCTCATGAATGCACTTGCCATGCGCAGGCCCATTTTTGTCAGGCGCTTGCCGGTGTTTGAGGAGATCTGGCGGCGGCTGGGCCAGAACCCCAATTTCCATTTCTACGAGACCACACGGGAACTGGCTGGATTGCTGACTGTCCCGCCTGTTTGGGTCGAATATCAGAATCTCCCCGTCGATGGTGGCTCCATGCGGGTTGCAGGCGAAATATTCGAGGGCCTGCAAAAGGCAATCTCGAACGTGGACTATCAAAGAATCCTGAGGCGTCTGGAGGCCATTGAACTCATGGATGGCGTTGTGATGGAACATATGGTTCCCGGCCAGCCAAAGCTGCTCGCTGCCCGCGTTGCAGGCGGTTATGTCGAACGGCTTTTCGTGAAGCTCTTTTCTCTACCGCTGGTTTATGGCGGGTTTTTGTTGACCTACCGGAAAATGCGCCAGCTATACCGTCTGGTTCGCAGGCGAGCATAAAGCTCCGGTGGCTGCATTTTCAACGTAGCCGGGAATTTTTTTAGGAATTGCCTGGCGTTGGCCTTTTTTTCATAGGCCTGCATTATATCGACGGGCATATGGTTGATGGCCGGAAGAAAGGGCCTTTCCGGCAGTTCGTAGGGTGCGACAAGTGGGAGATCGGTCCCGCTTCTGGCACTGATTTTCTGCGCATCGCTGTTGTAGAGCTCCATGAGCCAGCGATCCTGATCGGGAGTCAGATACTGCGCGCTCATGCCGCCATTGGGGCTTTTCGCGATACATTCAGCGAGAAGCTGGTTGAGTTGTTCGGCGGCTGTCGCTTCCTCTTCATTCCAGGCTTCGCCGTCTGCGGGCCGGGCCATGGCTCTCTGCAGCTCCGCCATCATCCAGCCCGGCGACTGATTGCTGCGAACTGTGATCTCCGTTCCGGCAAGATCGGGCGGAAGACTTAATGCCCTGAGGCAATCCGGGACGAGCCCACCCTCCGAAAGAGACCGGGAATCAAGCGAACGCACACGTATCCTGTCCCAGCCGAAATGCTCGCCCCAGCCGCTCAGCGCAGGCCATGCCGAAATACGATCTGCCATCCACCGGGCATAGCTGTCGAAGTCACGGGCATTGGCGCCTCTTTTGACCTCTTCTGAATAGGCCGACCATAGCCACTCACGATAATCTCTGATGTAAGCAATGATGGTGACGCCGAAGGCCCGCAGGGCCGTGGCCAGATCGCGGGTATAGTCATCCGGCCAGCCAAACATGAACTCGTTGGAGATAAGGAGCGCCTGATCGGGGTTCTGTTGTTGAAAATCGGCGATCTCATGGGGGAGGCCCAGTCCGGGCACGCCGGGGCAGAAATCCCTCATGTGCCCGAACAAGGCATACTGGATGCCATGATCCAGAAGCCGGTCCCGGTATTTCAAGAAGAAATCCTGAAGCGTGGTCGACCCCGCCTTGTTGCGGCCGATGTGAAGATAGATCATTTTACCATGGCCGGGGGATGAGCCTCTGATTTGAATTGTAATCAATAATGTATTTTACAATCTTTTGGGGGGCATGAAAAAAATGATCCGGCGTTTGACCAGCCATGCCGCAGTATGACGAAGCCCGGCAACAGGTCATCAGGCCAGGAGTTCCTATCGTAAAAATTGAGGCGAATTGAAATTCTCCGGTAGACTTCGCCGTCTTCTGCCGGTCTTCGGTTTCTCACAACGGATGCGCACAGTTCCATATGGTTGAATTTATTGAAGGTTACATTGATGGCCGTGATGGTACCCGGCTCTATGGCTGGGCGTGGCATCCTGAAACACCCGAAAAACTGGCGATTGTTGAACTGGTTGCCGGAGACAGGGTTATTGCCGCGACGGTGGCGGACCGGCTGCGCAAGGATCTGATCCCTCTTGGCAAGCGCGAGGGCTATTGCGGCTTTGAATTTCTGATTGCCGATCATATTCCTGCCGGCGTTCCCCTTCTTGTCCGGGCCCATACCAGTGAGGGAACCCAGAATCTGGGCGGCGGCCCTGTGACGATTGAAAAGTCGCCGGATGTTGAAAAGGCCGCGCCTGTCCCAAATCGCTTCCATCGGGAAATGCCTGCCCCCGCTCCAGAGAGACCCGTGCCGTTTTCCCCTCCTTGCGGCCTGGGTGCCGCGTCCGGGATAGCCGGGCACCTGGACTGTTTCGGTCCTGAAATGGTGAGCGGCTGGGCGTGGTGGCCCGATGACATGGACAAAGCCGTCTCGCTCTCGTTTTATGCGGACGATCAGTTGGTCTCAACTGTCACGGTCGATAAATGGCGCAAGGATCTGGCTGAATTCCGCCAGGGCGATGGCCGGTGTGGTTTTGATTTTCCCGTGCCAGCCGGACTGAGGGACGGGCAGGTACACAAGATCGATATTCGGCTTGCGGGAACCAGCCTCTCCGTGCTGCCGCGGCCGCTCGATGTGCGGACGGAAGTGCAGACCTCCGAAGGATCGGGGGTGACTGAAGAAACCCGGCAGTTGGCGCCAGTCTTGAAATCATCTTCTGTCACGTTTTCCATCATTGTGAATTTCTACAATATGAAGCGGGAGGCCGAGAGGACGCTTACGTCCCTGTCGCGCGCTTACCAGCGTGATGTGGAAGATCTGAACTACGAGGTGCTCTGCATCGATAATGGCTCCAATCCGCCTCTGGACAAGGCATGGGTCGAAAGTTTCGGCCCCGAGTTCCGGTTGATCCGTCCATCACCGGCACTGCCCTCACCCTGCAACGCCATCAATCAGGCGGCCAGCGAGGCCAAAGGCGAATATCTTGCCATCATGATTGATGGTGCTCATGTCATTACACCCGGTGTTTTCAGGGAAACGCTGGACGCCATCAAGGCCCGGCCGGGAGCGGTTGTAGCCTTGCGGCACTGGTTTATCGGCGGCGATCAGCGCTGGCTTTCTGTCGTCGGATATACACGGGAAATGGAGGATAAACTCTTTTCCCGGATTGATTGGCCCTCGGATGGATATGAGCTTTTCCGTATCGGCACCACGGTAACAGAAAGTCCTAACTTCTGGTTCGATGGCCTGAGCGAAAGCAACTGCCTGTTTCTGCCTGCGGCGCTTTACCAGCAGTTAGGTGGCATGGATGAAGGGTTCAGCATACCAGGCGGAGGCTTCTGCAATCTTGACCTTTTCGTCAGGGCAAATGCCGCGTCAGGACAATCCGTTGTTTGCCTGATCGGAGAGGCGAGCTTCCACCAGTTCCATGGCGGCACCACGACGAACGTTTCCGATGATGAAAAGGAAGCCCGTGTGCGCTCCTATGCAAATACCTATCAGGAATTGCGTGGGGAGGCTTTCACCGCTGTATCGCCGCCCTCTATCCACCTGCAAGGGCGTATCAGATCTAATGCGATGGCAACGTCACGCCAGCGGCCATTGTTCACAGCGGAATTGGGTGTCACCGAGAGAATCCGGCCGGGCAGGCTTCATCAGCATTTTGACACCGGGGCCCAGGCTTTTGTTCAGAGCGTCTATGCCGAGTGCGGGCTTTATGAGGGCACGACATGGAAAGGCCGGAAAATTCGCCTGGCGCCGGCAGACCTGATCAATATCCAGAGTATCCTCCACAGGGTGCGCCCTGCTTCGATCATCACGACCAGCCGCGATGAGGGATTTCTCCATTATCTTGATTCCATTCTTGGGATGCTTGACCTTGAGGCTGTCCGCATCATCCTCGTCGATGAGAATCCACTGCTTGCGGACCTTCCTGCGAGAGTGCAGTCCGTTGCAGGTAATCCTTATGCCGAGGCTACGCTGAAAGCTGTTGACCGGCTGGTCGGAGCGGACGATGACGTCGTTGTCCTGTTCGCGCCTCGCGATGATGATTATCTGCCGATCAGGCCAATATCCCTTTATTCAAGATACGTCACTCTGGGCTCTTATTTTGTCTTTCTCGGCACGGTGTTTGGTCAACCCTGGCTTGGCTATTCGCGCTACTGGTTCGCCACGGCGCTGCGAGCCTTTCTGGAGGAAGATAATTCTTTCAGGGTGGACAAGACATTGGATCAGCACATCGTCTCGTTGTGCGCTCTTGGCTATCTTCAAAAGGTGGGGGGGCAGGACAGGCTGGATGAAAACGATCCGCTACTTGATTATTTTGAACCGGCTGAGGAAGTGCGATGAACCGTTTCTGGAACAGATTCATAAAGCCGATCATTGAAACGGTTCGCCCAGTCCAGATGCTTGAAATTGGCGCTGACCGGGGTTGGAATACGCAATATCTGCTGGCCTATTGCCGGGAAACAGGCGCGCATCTCACCATCATCGACCCTGCTCCTGATCCAGAGTTGAGGGGAAGGTTGAATGGCTATGAGCGGGAATATACGCATTTCCCCGTGAAAAGTATCGATGGGATATCGGCGATCACGCCGCCTGATCTGGCGCTGATCGACGGTGACCATAACTGGTTCACGGTCTTTTCCGAACTGACGCTGCTTTTTGCGCGCGCGGCGTCTACATCAAATGCTCTGCCGATTGTCCTGTTTCATGACATTGCATGGCCCTATGGCCGGCGCGATATGTATTATAACCCAGATAATATCGAGCCTGAAAATCGCCATCCCTTTGCCTATCGCGGCATGATTCCGGACAGCCCCGATCTTGTCGATCATGGCATGAACGGTTCATATGCCAATGCGCTCCATGAGGGGGGGCCGCAGAATGGCGTCCTGACCGCTATTGAGGATTTCATCTCAAGCATCAGCACGGGCGTCAAGTTCTACACCCTGCCATTTTTCAATGGTTTAGGCATTCTGGTGCCAGAGCAACGCATGACGCCGGATCTGCAGGCCTTGATCGATGGCTTTTTTTCAGCGGATTCCCTGCTTCAGTCATGCAAGGATCTGGAGAGAGATTCTCTTTATCTGCGGATCGAACTGGTGCGAACACAGATGCAGTTGAAACGGCGGACCGAGGCGCTGAAACGTGCCCGCACCCTTCTTGGGCAATAGTCCTCTTCCCGATATTGGGAAGATCAGATGAATATGGGCTCCTGGTCCATCGGGTAGGTCGAAGGTGCGAAGAACCATGATTCTATCGCAAGACGATCCTTCGTCATGCCCGGGCGGATGCCCGTCCGGTGCAGGAACAACTGATCGAAAAAAATTGCATCCCCGGGATGAAATTCGGGTGCTGTGATCGTTCTGTCTTCGGCAACAATCTCGGCCATTCCCTGACCCACAGCCCATGAAAACATGGAGCCGTGGGTTCCTGTTTCGACGAGATGTGGGATACGCCAAGGCATCATGTCCAGCCCCGGTGCGTCTATGCCGCAGTGCGACAGTGACAGCCACATGTTGACCGTCCGGATATTCTCGCCCAGGAAAGCGCCGTCCTGATGCCATTCCGTTCCTGTCGTTATCGGTACGCGCCGCAAGGTTGATTTGCCAATGGATAGAGCAGGCCGTTCCCCCAGATATTCGCCGATGATGTCAGGAATTTTCTTCTGTGCAAGAAGCTCAAGAAATTGAAACAACATACGGGGTGAATCAACTGTCCAGACACCGCCTCCTGTTTCCACGAAGGGGCGTCCGCCGTTCTGCACTGATTGTTCAGGGAGAGGAAACTGTCCATACCATGGAAGCGTTTCCGAAATGGGCGCGCCGTTGTTTGCTCGAGCGCAGGCGTCCATCGCCCGATTTATCCCGTTGGCAAGGAGTGTGGACTCCTGTTGCGAAAACAACCCCCTCACGATCAGGCAGCCGTGATGGAGAATTGCTCCGCCCATGACCGCCGGGCTGAGTGCGGTGGCGGGAACGTCTGCAACGCCCTGAAGGCCGGGGAAGGGATCATCCATGGCGGGCGGCCAGTCCGGTCTTCCTTGCGAGCGGCTTTGTTCAAAAAAGGCCTCGCGCCGCCATTGGGCCAGACGCCATTCGAGTTCCGGATTGGGTTCTCGCCGGTTTTCTTCAGTGCCGATTGCAATCGCCTCGATGAACTTTCCCTCTCGTGCGAGGGCTTTCGCCGCTTCGACCGGGCCTGCCGGGGGCCTGTGCCTTCCGAATCCGGCACTAAGGGCAGAACGGAGTCGCTGTAAGGCTGCCATGGATATTCCCCTTTTGCTCCCTTGCGGCTCTCTGGCGGAGCGTAGTCGAGGGACAGGGCTGGATTAAAAACCGTTGATCCCTTGCAGGCAAGTGCGGCGGAATGATGCCGGGAGGGCGGACAATGGACAAGTGGACAAACAAGCCTTCCGCCTGCCGGGTCTTTAGGCTATTCCATTAGCCACCACAGCAATGGGACACTGGGCCATGAACCGCTTCTGGACTGAAGTTATCGAACCGCTGGCGCGTGCGGCACAGCCGAAAATCATGGTCGAGGTCGGTTCGGATTACGGTGTGGGAACGGAGAAATTGCTGGGGCTTTGCAAAAGCACCGGTGCTCTTCTGCATGTCGTCGATCCCGTCCCCAAATATGATGCGGATGAATGGAGCGCCCGCTGGGGCGATTCGCTCGTTTTTCATCGTGAGCTGAGCCTTGATGCCCTGCCGCGGATCGGGCCGATGGATTTTGTCCTGCTCGATGGCGACCATAATTGGTATACGGTCCGTCATGAGCTTGAAGTCATTTACGAACAGACGGTGGCGGCCGGTCATCCCTTTCCGCTCATTCTGCTGCACGATGTGGGCTGGCCTTATGGACGCCGGGATCTCTACTATGATCCCGAAACCATCCCGGAGGAATTCCGGCAACCCCATGCGGCGATCGGCATTCTTCCCGACCATTCCGATCTGATGCCGAACCGGGGGATGAACGGGCACCATTTCAATGCTTTGTCCGAAGGGACGCCCCGGAACGGCGTGCGGACCGGCATCGAGGATTTCATCAACGATCACGATGGCGCCTTCACCTTCCGCGTGCTGCCGGTCTTTTTCGGCCTTGGTATTTTGTACCGTACGGCGGATCTGAAGGATGGTCCCGTTCAGGCGGTTCTTGACACGCTTTCACTGTCCCCTGCTCTGGAGGAGCTGTTTCGCCGTGTGGAACGGGAGCGGGTCGATCTTACCGTGGCCCATCACGAGCGGCTGGCGAATTTCGAGGTTACGCAGGCGCGCATTGCCTCTGTGGAGCGTTTTATCCAGAACAATCAGGTGGCTCTGGGCGAACTGGGCAACAAGCTTCATCACACCAGAAGGGAGCTTGCTGTTACACGCCGCCGGCTGGATATCTGGGAATCCACGATGAGCGTGCGCATTGCTGTGAAACTGGAGCGCCTTGTCACGACCCGGGCGCCCGGACTGGCTTCTTTTGCGAAAAAGGCGGCCCGGCGGATCAGGCAGAGGATCCACCACATGCGTTCCGCCAAAGCCGGCTAAGAGCCGCTGAAAGACAGGCGTTATCGGGCTCTATCCGCCGATGGCGCGAAGGATCGGCTGGATATATCTGCCAAGCGCAGGGCTGACGGCGGAAAGAGCCCTCAGACCCAGCAGGATCAAGGGCAGGGTGCTGCCGCCTGCGATGCCTTCTTTGCCATCTCCTGCCGGAGTGCCGCCAAGAAGGCCCGATATGCCCCGGCTGATCGAACTGAACTGCTTTTCCAGATCGCCGAAGGCCTTTTCCACCTGGAGGAGGTTGAGCCTTGCCTGCAGGCGGGCACGCTCGATTTCCTGTTCGGCAAGCTGCATCTCCAGCTCATAGGCCCGGCCCGGCTTCCTGCTGGCGACGAGAACGACAACAAGAGCTACAAGAGCGAGCACGATCGCCGTGATCAGGGCCGCGAGGGGGGAGCCGAACTGTCCGGCGAGCGCGAAATAGCCGCTTGCCGTCAGCATGATCAGGGCAAGGCCGGCGATGAAGGAAGCCGCGATGATCAGGGATAATCTGGTGCCGGCGCGCCGGGCCTTGAGTTCGGCGCGGACAAGCTCGGCTTCGGCGAGCCTGATGAGATCAGGTGTCGGATCAATCATCGCATGGTCCTTATTTGGCAATGAAGCGGCCGATGATGAAACCGATGCCCAGGGCAACGAGAGCGCTCGGGACCGGATTGTCGGCGATGCGGGTTTTCAGATCATCCCATTCATCCTCGACTTTCTCCCGGACCGTTTCCGCATCGCCGCTGAGGCTGTCCTTGACGGTGGCGATCTTGTCTTCGAGCGCACTCTTCAGATTCTCGATTTCGGCCTTGAGCGCTTCAATCTCGGCCAGACCTTCATCTTCCAGGTCGGTTTTCTTGGCAGTCATGTCCATCTCCACTGTCAGGCGGGATATCGGGAATAGCTTAGACACAAACGCGCCAAAAACGAGAGGGTTGCGCGGGCGATCAGAGGTATGGGGAAAAAAGCCGCATGGTGGAATCCCTCAGGCGGACCAGAAAGGGCCGGGCGGCGATGTCCGCGATGGTGAGTTCGCGGGCGCTTTCGATCTTGGCTTCGATGATCTGGTCCAGCGTCCGGGCAAAGCTCGCGCCATAGCATTCGAGATCGAATTCAAAATTGAGGCGCAGGCTGCGCGTATCCCAGTTGGAGGAGCCGACGAGCGACCAGTAGCCGTCAATGGTCATCAGTTTGGAATGCTCGAATGGTCCTGGCACCATCCAGACATGGCAGCCCGCCTGAATGAGAGGACCAAGGTCAGCCTGGCTGGCCCAGGCGACATAGGGCAGATTATTGTTCTCCGGCAGAACGATATCGACCCGGATGCCGCGCATGGCGGCAAGGCATAAGGAGGCCTTGAGTGTGCCGTCTGGGACGAAATAGGGGGTAACGATCCTGATATAATTGCTGGCCTCGGCAAGGGCTCCCATCAGCGTCCAGCGGATGGCATTGAGTTTCAGGTCCGGGCCGGAAGCGATACCCCGGGCAATGACGCTTTGTTCCTTGTCAAAATGAACTGGGATGTCGGGAAACCATGCCTCGCCGGACAGTTCCTCATCGGCGGTGAACGCCCATTCATGCGCGAAATTAAGCATGAGCTGGGTGACCAGCGGCCCTTCGACTGAAAAATGGTAATCGCGGATAGGGTGGCGTGGATTATCTATCACCAGATTCCCTTCCGCGATATTCATGCCGCCCGTAAAGCCGTGCAGGCCATCCACCACCAGGATTTTCTGGTGGCAGCGCATATTGAGATAGGGCATCTGCCAGGGCATGAAGGAGTGCAGGAACCGGGCATGGGGAATGGCCGCCTGTTCCAGTCTTTTCACCATGGAGGGGAACGAGTACCAGGCGCCGACACCATCGAGAAGGATGCGGATTTCGACGCCGCGTTCCCGGGCACGCGTCAGAGCTGCGAGGAAGGCCAGTCCCGCCTTGTCGCAATTGAAGATATAGGACGACAGGGCGATGGAACGCTCCGCCTTCTCGATGGCGGCGATCATGGCCGGATAGGCCTGATCTCCATTCTTGAGGACGCGAATGAAATTGCCGGGCATGAGGCCGGAGGGGAAAATCTTCTGGCCAAGCTCGGCGAGCCGGACGAGTTGCTGGGTTTCCTCCTTGGGGGCGATCAGGGCGTTGGCCAGATTGGCGGGGGGCAACGGGCGGATGCCGGTGGCATAGGAGCCGCTGCGCAGTTCGCGGGCGCGCCGCTCTATCCGGTTGATGCCGAGAATCCAGTATGTCAGCCAGCCGACGAACGGCACCAGCACGATGACCGCAACCCAGCCTGAGGCGGAACGGGGATCGTCCTTGCTGAGGATGGCATGGATGGCGGCGATGATCATGCCGGCGAACTGGGCAATGAAAAGGGCGGTGGGTCCCAGATGGTTGAAGAATAATTCCATGGCCGGAGCTTAGTGGGCGATCGACGAAACGGAAAATGATTTTACGGTTCGGCCCGGATCAGAAGGAAAGGCTGAGACCTGCATAAAAAGCGCGGTCTGCGCCGGGGAAATAGCGTTGCTGGCCAAAGGCGTAATCGGCGCGGTCCGCATAGCGTGTATTGAACAGGTTGAGAACCCGCCCGAACACTGAAACCGTCTCGGTCAGGGCATAGTCGATCCGGAAATTGAAGAGATCATAGCCCGGATAGCTGACCTCATTGGTGGGATCCATCCAGTATTGGCCCATATGCTGCCATTCAAGCTCGGCGCGCGCGCGTTCATCGAGAAACTCATAGCCAAGCCGGAAATTGGCGATGGTGCGGGGCGCGGTATCGACATCATTGCCCTTGATGATGGCTTCCGTCGAGTTGGACGTGCTGGAAACGGCGCTGTTGAAGTCATAGACATGGCGCGCCCATGTGGCCGAACCCGCAAGATCGAATCCCCAGATCAGGGGCGTGGCGAATTCTCCTTCAAGGCCCATATGGTTCGTCTTGCCGTCGGACACATTGAAGCCGTCGGCATCGCGAAAATAGAAATGCGCCTTGTGCATGTAATATGCCGATAGCGAATAGGTGAATTTTTCAATTACGCCCCGCGCACCCACCTCGATGCTGTCGAGTGTTTCCGATTTGGCGCTGTCCACGCCCTGCTTTGATTGCAGGCGATAGAGATCGGTCGTCTGCGGCGCGCGGGCCGCGCGGGCAAGATTGATGAAGCCGATGGCCTCCGGCGCAAAGACATGCACGAGGCCCAGCTTGGGCGTCAGATTATTATAATTGTTGATCTGGTTGGGGATGCGCTTGAACAGCCCCTGCGTGCCGTTGGTCGTGTTGTTGCGATAATCATAGCGGGTATATTCATAGCGCAGACCGGCTGTGACCTGTGTGCGGGGGCCAAGCGCATAGACAAGCTGCGCATAGGGCGCGATCACCGTTGCGCCGACGGTATAATCATAGTGAGTGCCGTTTGTGTATTGACCTTGTGTCGGCGCGGTCTGGGTTTCCTTGACGAAACCTTCCGTCTGCTCCGTGTCGAGGCCGAGGATGATCTGGTGGCCGCCCTGCGTGGTCCAGTAATAGCGGCTGAGTGCGCCTATGCTCTTGTGGCCGCTTTTCTCGATCGGTGACTGGGGCTGAAACTGCATCGTGAAGTTCATGGCGTTGTCGCGCACATAGGGCGTAATAGTCAGCCAGTGGCGCGCGTCGAAATTATGCTGGTAACGGGCGGCGGAACGAAACGCCCATGCCTTGCGGTAGGCGTCGGGCGAGGGGTTCGATTTATAGAGGCTCGGGTTCTTGTAGGCATCGGGTCCGATGACATAGCCCGCCGTATCCTGGTTGAGGTTAATTATGGAGGTCAGCCAGCTCACGCTGTCGCCCTTGGCGTTGCTGTAATCGTAGCGCAGCTGGCCTTTTTCCTGCGTATAGCCGGAACTGTCGCGAAAGCCGTCTGCATCCTGATTGAGGACGAGAGTGGCCCGGACGCCATGGCTTGTGAGCCCTTCGCCCCTGAAGGTGTCGCTCGTGGTGCCATAGGCATTGCGCGTGCCGTGGGGGCCCAGATAGGCGGTTATCCCCGTTTCCGGATCGAGCGAGGGAGGAGCCGAGAGGAAATTGATCAGCCCGTGCTCGGCGTTGGAGCCGTAAAGGGCGCTGGCGGGTCCACGCACGATCTCGGTGCCGCCGGATACCTCGTCGATGACGTCGAAGAGGGCGTTCACATTGGCGAAACCCGCGGCGCGCATGGGTACCCCGTCTTCGAGATAAAGAAAGGAACCTGCCCCCGCGCCGCCGCTCAGAACGGGCGAGCGTATGGCGACGAGGCTTTCAAGACCGCTGCCCTGCTGGATATTGACGCCTGCGACTCGATTCAGAATCTCGTTGGGCAGTTTGGGTTTCACGAAATCGATCTCATCGGGCGATATCACGGAAATATTGCCCGGATGGAGCGCCTCGGGCTCGCCTTCGCCGGAGGATGTCACGACCAGTGCATCGAGTTGTCCGGGGGCAAGCGCCGTATTGTCCGGCGCAGCGGCCCGCAGGGGCGTGGCGGCCATCAGCGCGCAGGCCACGATCATAGTTCCGCCTTCCCAGCGGTTCCCCATAATCTGATCCCCCCTCAACCATCCACCCGAATTCCTGATTAACACGCAACCCTTCTCTTTCCCATATGTCCGGCGGCTGCCTTGTCCAGTGGCATAATCTTGTGTCAATCGGTCACGGGGGGTTGCTGTCGGGCTGCATGTGGCCCTAGGGTCCGCACATGATACTTCTGCGATCCAGATTTGGTTCCATTGCGCTATCGGCTTTCCTCATCGGGATCACGACGGCGGGCGTCGTCTATTCCCCGACGCTTTACCGCATGTTCTGCAACGCCACGGGGTCGAACGGCACGGTGCGCCGGGTCAAGTCCGTTGAGGGCACGGCAATTGGCGATCCGATCACGGTTCGCTTCGACACGAATGTCGCGCCGGGTCTTGACTGGGATTTCGAGCCGGAGCAGCCGCAGGTGCACACCCGGCTTGGCCTGCCAACGACGGTGTTCTTTCGCGCCACCAACCGCTCCGACAAGACCGTCGTCGCCCAGGCGACCTATAATGTGACGCCGGAGGCGGCGGGCTATTATTTCACCAAGACCCAGTGCTTCTGCTTTTCCAGCGAGAAGCTCGCGCCGGGCGAGAGTGCGCGGATGCCGGTGGTCTTCTATGTCGATCCGCAGTTGCGCAAGGATGTGGAATCGGCCTCGATTCACACGATCACGCTTTCCTATACTTTCTTTCCGCAGCCGACCGACGAAAGCACCGTTGCCTCGGCGCGTTCGCTGGAAAAAGTGTCACAAACCGAGCAGACAAAGCTGAAAACCGAAGATAGCGCCGCCTTCTCGGGCGAAGTCCAGCATCCGCGCTGATCTGGCTGCGCGACGGGTTCCCTTATGTAAAATCTTCGGTTTATTCTTTCGGGTCGAGACCCTTTGCCGATCTTGCTCTTCCGCCAATCTATGATAGGACGAGCCGTCGGGGCGGATGTACGCGTCGAACGAAATAACGGCCTGCCGGAAAAATGCGCAGTTTTATTGCTCGTCTGTTGGTTGCTGGTCTCTGCGTCGCCCCATTCGCAGGCTTTGTTTTCCCTGCCGTGGCTGACGAAGCGTCCGGGCAGGCAGCTCCAGCTTCTCCTCCGGTGGCTGCCGCCGATTCCACGCCTCTTCCCGAGCCCAAACCCCGATGCACGGTTGTGAATATTTTCGATCCCGCGACGGGTCTGGATCATAACTGGCGTGCTCGCGTATCCAGGACGGCGAAGGAATTCGCGGTCGTGCCAAGTCCCGGCGGCGATATCCTCAAGGTCGAGAGCGCCGACAAGCTGGCCTCCAGCCTGATCCGGCAGGTGCGTATCCCCTTGAGCGAAATGCCCTTTCTTCAGTTCGCCTGGAAAGTCGACAAGGTCCAGCCGAGCGCGGACATCCGGGTGCGCGAAACGCAGGATGTCGCCGGGGCGGTGATCGTCATGTTCGGCACTTCCGGCCGGGTCGACAAATATCTGCCATCCATCGGCTATGTCTGGAGCGGCACCGACGTGCCGTCGGGCACGATCATCAAGAGCGTGCTCCATCCTGAAACACGGGCTTTCATCCAGCTTGAGGGTAAACCGGAAGTAGGCACCTGGCGCAGTGAATCGCGCAATGTGCAAGCAGACTACAAGACCATCTTCGGCACCACGCCGCCCGGCCCGGTCCGCTCCGTGGTGATCTTTATCGACAGCGACAACACCGGCGAGGCAGCACAGGCTTTCTATGGCCCGATCAACTTCACCAGTTGCGCCAGCAATGAGGGCGTTTCCGTCGGCATCCCTGACGACTCCGCGCCCGCGCCGGCCGACACATCCCCCTGTAAAGGACGCCCAGTCCGCAAAGGATGTCCCGGCGAAGGAAGCCCCCGCGCAGGATGCAAAAGACGGCAAATAGCCGCCCGGCCGGGGCTGCCCTTACAGGCGGGGCCGTTTACAGATATTTGTCTTCCTGCGTCAGAAAGCGGCTCACATATTCGCCGACGCCGTCTTCCAGCGAGGTGAACCCTCCGTTGAAGCCTGCGTGCGCCAGTTTTTCCATACGGGCTTGTGTAAAATACTGGTATTTCGCCCTCAGATGGTCTGGCATGTCGACATATTGAATGCCGGGTGCCTGTCCGAGCGCCAGATAGACGCTTTTCGCCAGATCGGCAAAAGAGCGCGCCTTGCCGGTGCCCAGATTATAGAGGCCGTTTTCCGGCAATGTCCGGTAGAGCCAGATCATTACCCGGCAGACATCGCCCACCCAGATGAAGTCGCGCAACTGCTGGCCGTCCTCATAGTCAGGCCGGTGCGACTTGAACAATCGCGCGGGCTCGCCTGCGCCGATGCGCGCCATGATCTGGGGCACGACGCTCTGCATAGAGCCTTTGTGATATTCGTTCGGTCCATACACGTTGAAGAATTTGAGGCCATACCAGTGCGGCGGCTGGTTGCCCAGCCCGGCCTCGCGCAAAGCGTAAAGATCGAAGAATTTCTTGCTCCAGCCATAGAGGTTGAGTGGGCGCAACGCCTTGATGCCGTCCCGGTCCACCTCATCGTCGAACCCGAGGCCGCCATTGCCATAGGTGGCGGCTGAGGAGGCATAGATCAGCGGCACATTGTGGTCGCGCGCCCAGTTCCACAGATCCTGGCTGCACTGGATGTTCTGTTCTAGTACGAGATCGCCGTCCGTCACCGTGGTGGAGGAAATGGCGCCCATGTGAAAGATGGCCCGGACCTCCGATGGGTGGCCGCTCAGCCGCTCGATCAGCTTTTCCGGGGCCACCATGCCGGTAAACTGATGTTTGGCGAGATTGCGCCATTTGTCGTTGCTGCGCAGCCGGTCGCTGACGAGGATATCTTCCTCACCTTCGGCATTCAGCGCCGCCACGAGATTGGAGCCGATAAAGCCGGCGCCGCCGGTCACAACGATCATTTTCCATCCTTCAGGCGATGGGGAGGCGGCCCGCTTCAAGAGGCCCGGAGCCCGGCATGGTAATGGAGGGGTGGCCGGGAACCAAGGAAATGGTGGCGGCATCTGCGGGTGGTATTGACGGGCGGGGCAGCATAAATTGACCCGCCGCCGCCCAAGTCCGGGACGGGGTGAGGGAGAGCCAGATGAGCCTTGAAGGTTTCGATGTGGCGCGGCTGAAGGGTGCCCGCGTGTTGTGCATCGGCGATGCGGTGATCGACCGTTTCGTCTATGGCGCGGCGGAGCGCATTTCGCCCGAAGCGCCGGTGCCGGTGCTGCGCGTCGAGCGGGTGTCGAGCATGCCGGGCGGCGTCGGCAATGTGGCTCGCAATCTCTCGGCCATCGGCGCGCAGGGAACGCTGGTCGCGGTCACGGGGCCAGACCGGGAAGGCGATGAGCTTGCCGCCATGCTGGGGGCCTTGCCGGGGCTCTCGGCCCATCTGTTCCGGGCCGGCGACCGGCCCACCATCGTCAAGAGCCGCTATATCGCGTCCGGCCAGCAATTGCTGAGGGTGGACGAGGAGACGACTTCTCCCATTCCCGACGAACTGGGGCAGGACATTGTCCGCGATGTGCTGGAGCGGCTCAATGCGGCGGATGCGGTGATTGTTTCCGATTATGGCAAGGGCCTGATGCGGCCTGATATTCTGGAACAGGTCACGCAGGCGGCGGACAGGGCCGGCGTGCCGGTGATCGTCGATCCCAAGGGGCGCGACTATAGGAAATATGCGGGGGCTTCCATCGTGACGCCCAATATCGCCGAAATCTACGAGGCGACCGGCATCCATGTCAGGGATGACGCCAGCGCCGTGCTGGCGGCGCGGGAGTTGATGGCGCAGGTCGATATCGCGTGCGTGCTGCTGACCCGCTCGGCGCAGGGCATGAGCGTGGTGCCGCGCGATGGCGAGGCGGTGCATCTGCCCGCCATGGTGCGCGAGGTTTTCGACGTCTCCGGCGCGGGCGACACGGTGGTGGCGCTGCTCGCGGCGGGCATCGGCGCGGGGCTCGCGGTGGCGGACGCGGCCATGCTCGCCAACTATGCGGCGGGCATTGTGGTCGGCAAGGTCGGCACGGCGGTGGTCGAGCCTGACGAACTGGAGGCGGCCCTGCGCCAGACGCAACTGGAGCAGGTTGCGGCCAAGATCGTGCCCGACGACGAGATTGCCGCCTATGTCGCCCGGTGGCGCGGGCAGGGGCTCAGCATCGGCTTCACCAACGGCTGCTTTGACCTGCTGCATCCGGGCCATATCTCGTTGCTGCGGCAGGCGGCGGCGGCCTGCGACCGGCTGGTCGTGGGGCTTAACAGCGACGACTCGGTGAAACGCCTGAAGGGGCCGCAGCGCCCGATACAGGACGAGTTGTCCCGCGCGCTGGTGCTTTCGGCCCTGCGCGATGTCGATGCGGTGGTGATCTTCGGTGAGGATACGCCCATCGACCTCATTCAGGCCGTGCGGCCCGATGTGCTGGTCAAGGGAGCGGACTACAAGATCAACGAGGTCGTCGGCGGCGACTTCGTCCAGTCCTATGGCGGCCATGTGGTGCTGGCGGAACTGACGCCGAACCAGTCAACCACGAGCGTCGTCGGACGCATCCGGGGATAAACAGAGGTAATAAAAATTTTATCGCCTCTCCCGCTCTTTTGCCTGCCTAAACAATCCCCGCTTTTTGCAAGGCGGAGATAATTTCCTCTGCGGCCTGCTCTGCTGACAGGGATGTCGTGTCGATGTGGATTTCCGCGTTTTCCGGCGCTTCATAAGGGCTGTCGATGCCGGTGAAGTTCTTGATCTCGCCGGCGCGAGCCTTCTTGTAGAGGCCCTTGGGATCGCGGGTTTCGGCAACGGCGATGGGCGTGTCGATGAACACTTCCAGAAACTCCCCGTCCTGCACGAGGCCGCGCGCCATCTGGCGTTCGGCGCGGAAGGGCGAGATGAAGGAGACGAGCACGATCAGCCCGGCGTCGATCATGAGCTTGGAGACTTCGGCCACGCGGCGGATATTCTCGATGCGGTCGGCTTCGGTGAAGCCCATGTCCTTGTTGAGCCCGTGGCGCACATTGTCGCCATCGAGCAGATATGTGTGCTTGCCGAGCGCATAGAGCTTCTTTTCGACCAGATTGGCGATGGTGGACTTGCCCGCGCCCGATAGGCCCGTGAACCACAGAATGGCCGGTTTCTGGCCCTTTTGTTCGGCCCGCACGGTCTTGTTGAGATCCAGCGCCTGCCAGTGGACGTTCTGCGAGCGGCGGAGCGCGAAATTGATGAGGCCGACGCCCACCGTGTCGTTGCTCAGGCGGTCGATCAGGATAAAGCCGCCGGTTTCCCGGTTTTCCGCATAGGGGTCGAATGCGATCGGCTGGTCGAGATTGAGATTGGAGATGCCGATCTCGTTCAGCTCCAGCGTCTTGGCGGCAAGCTGTTCCAGCGTGTTGACGTTGACCTTGTATTTGGGGTGGGCGATGGAAGCGCCCACGGTCTTTGCCCCGATCTTCAGCAGATAGGGACGGCCGGGGATAAGATTTTCCTCGCTCATCCACAAAAGAGTCGCCTCGAACTGATCAGCGACGGGCGCGGGCGCATCCGCCTTGCAGATGATGTCGCCCCGGCTGATGTCGATTTCATCCGCCAGCGTAAGAGTCACGGACTGGCCGGCAATGGCGCTTTCCTGATCCCCGTCATAGGTGACGATGCGGGTGACCGTGCTTTCCCTGGCGGAGGGAAGCACCTTGATCCGGTCGCCGGGGCGGATGCTGCCGCCCGCGATCAGGCCGGAGAAGCCGCGGAAATCGAGGTTCGGGCGGTTGACCCACTGCACGGGCAGGCGGAACGGCTGCTCCAGCGCATATTCCTCGACCTCGACCGTTTCGAGGTAATCCATCAGCGTCGGACCGGCATACCAGGGCGTATGCGGGCTGCGCTCGGTCATGTTGTCGCCCCGCAGCGCGGAAAGCGGAATGGGCGTGATGTCGGTGATGCCGATCTTCTGCGCAAAGACCCGGTAATCGGCCAGAATCCCGTCGTAAACCTGCTCGGAGTAGTCCATCAGGTCCATCTTGTTGATGGCGAGGACGACCTTGCGGATGCCGAGCAGGGAAACGATGAAGCTGTGCCGCCGGGTCTGGGTCAGCACGCCCTTGCGCGCGTCGATCAGGATGACGGCGACGTCGGCGGTGGAAGCGCCCGTCGCCATGTTGCGGGTATATTGCTCATGGCCGGGCGTGTCGGCGACGATGAACTTGCGCTTGTCGGTCGAGAAAAAGCGGTAGGCGACATCGATGGTGATGCCCTGTTCGCGCTCGGCGCTCAGGCCATCGACCAGCAGTGCGAAATCAAGTTCGCCCCCCTGGGTGCCGACCTTTTTGGAATCGGCTTCAAGGGCGGCAAGCTGGTCCTCGAACAGCATTTTCGATTCATAGAGCAGCCGGCCGATCAGGGTCGATTTGCCATCGTCCACGCTGCCGCAGGTGATGAAGCGCAGCAGGCTCTTGTGATGGTGGCTGTCGAGATATTTGTCTATGTCGACCGAGATCAGGTCTGAAACATGGGCCATCAGAAATATCCCTCCTGCTTCTTCTTCTCCATCGAGGCGCTGGCGTCCTGATCGATGACGCGGCCCTGACGCTCGGAGGTGGTGGCGAGCAGCATTTCCTGAATGATTTCCGTCAGCGTTTCAGCTTCGCTTTCGATAGCTCCGGTCAGCGGGTAGCAGCCGAGCGTGCGGAACCGGACCTTTTTCATCTGGGGCACTTCGCCGGGCGCGAGGGGCATACGCTCGTCGTCGACCATGATCAGCGTGCCGTCCCGTTCGACGACAGGACGCTCCTTGGCGAAATAGAGCGGCACGATCGGGATCTTCTCCAGATAGATGTATTGCCAGATGTCCAGTTCGGTCCAGTTGGAGAGCGGAAACACGCGGATCGACTCGCCCTTGTGGTGGCGGGCGTTGTAGAGGTTCCACAGTTCCGGCCGCTGGCGCTTGGGGTCCCAGCGATGCTGGGCCGAGCGGAAGGAGAAGATGCGCTCCTTGGCGCGTGACTTCTCCTCGTCGCGCCGTGCGCCGCCGAAGGCCGCGTCAAAGCCATATTTGTCGAGCGCCTGCTTCAGGCTCGCCGTCTTCATCACGTCGGTATGAACCGCCGACCCATGGGTGAAGGGGCCGACGCCGTCGCGGATGCCGTCGGGATTGATATGGACTAGCAGATCGAGCCCCAGATCCTTCGTGTGGCTGTCGCGGAACTCGATCATCTGCCGGAATTTCCAGGTCGTATCGACGTGGAGCAGCGGGAAGGGCGGCCTGGAGGGATAGAACGCCTTCATCGCCAGATGCAGCATGACCGAGCTGTCCTTGCCGACCGAATAAAGCATCACCGGGTTTTCACACTCGGCGACGACCTCGCGCATGATGTGGATGCTCTCGGCTTCGAGCTGCTGCAAATGCGTCAATGTGGACATGAACACTCTCCGGCGCGGGGTGCCCGCGCGGCACTCTCAATCGTTCTTGAAGGCTACAGGCGCGCTGGCAGCGCGTCACTTTTCCGTACGGGCGCGGATCATAGGTAAATCACATAGGAAGTCCACAATATAAATTTCAATACATATTTTATTTGTAAATAAAGAGAGTGCCGTCAGCCATTGAAACCACAGACATGGAAATAGGCGGCGATCTCGCGGCTGAGGTTGCTGATATAGCCTTCAGGCGTGACGCCCGCCTCCCCGACGATGAGCAAAAGGATGACGATGGTAAGGGCCGGAGCCAGCAGGACGAGGGGCTTCGGCAGGACGGGAATGGCCCCCGGGAGGGCGAAAAGGAGAATGAGCGGCGAGACAAGGCCCGCAAGCGCGCCCAGATAGACTTCGTTGGGGACATGGGCGCCCAGCACGATGCGGGAATAGCCGATCCCGGCGCAAAACAGGGCCGCGATGAAGAAGACTCCCCATCTGAGCCAGCCATGACGCGCCAGACGGTGGATGACGACAGCCAGCCCGCCGTAGGCGGTCACCGCGCCTGCCATATGGCCGCTGGGGCTGTGGATCCCGAGATTGCCGATGAAGGTGCCGCAGGGAATGAACACCAGTTTGAGGATCAGGATCGTCCCCAGCGCGCAGCCCGTCGCGCCGAGCCAGACAAGGGCGGTTCGGGGAGGCGTGGCCATGGCAAGCGAAAAGGCGATGGCGAGAATGAAGGGGAGGACGAACAGGATGCCGCCGAAACTGGTCAGCGTCAGGTAGGCATGAGGGGTCAACAACTGGCTTTCGGCCCTTGAAAAGGTAGATTCAGGCTGCGCCCATGCGCAGGAAATCATGGATATGCACAAATCCGACCGGTTTGCCGTTTTCCACCACGAACAGGCCGGTGATGCGCAGCGCATTCATGATCTTGAGCGCCTCCGCCGTCAGCATGGTTGGCGGAATGACCTTGGGCGCGCGGGTCATGATCTCCCCGGTGCGCCTTGTCAGCAGATCCTTGCCCATGTGCCGGCGAAGGTCGCCATCGGTGATGATGCCGACGAGTGCGCCCTTGTCATCGACAACCCCGAGACAGCCAAAGCCCCGGTTGGTCATCAGGATCAGGGCCTGATCCATGGACTCGTCCACGGGCGCGAGCGGCAGGCTTTCCGTTCCATGCATCACTTCGCCAACCTGGCGCAGCATGGCACCGAGCTTGCCGCCGGGGTGGAAGACCTTGAAATCCCCCGCGGTAAAGCCGCGCTGCTCCAGCAGGGCGACAGCGAGCGCATCGCCCAGCGCCAGTTGCAGCGTGGTCGAGGTGGTCGGGGCCAGCCCGTTGGGGCAGGCCTCCTGCGCATCGGGAAGCAGCAGCAGATGCGTGGCCGCCTTCGCCAGCGTGCTGGTTTCGCTGGCCGTGATGGCGATGATCGGAATATCGAAGCGCAAGGCATAATCGATCAGCGGATGAAACTCGGTGGTTTCCCCGGACTTGGAGAGCGCAAGGATGACATCGTTCACGGTGATCATGCCCAGATCGCCATGGCTCGCTTCAGCGGGGTGGACGAACTGGGCCGGGGTGCCCGTGGAGGACAGGGTGGCGGCGATTTTGCCCGCGATATGCCCGCTTTTGCCCATGCCGGTGACGATGACGCGGCCCTCGACCGCATAGAGCCGCTCGACCGCCTGCACAAAGGTCTGGTTCAGGCTGTCGCGCAGAGCCTTGAGCCCCGCCATCTCGACGTCAAGCGTCTGACGGGCGCTGACGAGCGCGCGATCAGCGGGGGACTGCTTTGCGGAACGGGACATGGGGACGTTCGGGGCCTCAACGTGTTCGGATATGAGGATGTAACACAAGGTTCATGAGACGTCATCCGGAGGCGGTGGCCGGAGATTTCTCCTGTGTTCTTCTGGAGCATATCCAGAGGCTTTTCAGGGATTGCCAGTTCATGGGCCTGGATTGCCGCCGCGCATACTAGTCCATGCATCCCTTGTAGGGTGCGCTATCCTTGCCGGTGCGAATGCCTTTGCAGGTAACGATGTTGACCGAACATCCTGAGCCTGAAACGGTGATTTTCTTTGAGCCGCCATCGATTTCAAGCCCGTCCACCGCGATGTGGCAGGCAGCGCCCCTGATCGAGAAGGCGCCATATCTGGCATTGATAACGCGGTTATTGATGAATCTGACATCTGAGACGGTCAGATTTTCTTCCCGGTCGGCGGCTATCTGCAATGCGGAATGCCCCGCCTGACTCTTTCCGGGAGGCGCATCGAATTGCTGATTATTAACGACCGTGTTCCCGGTGACCGTGATGTCAGAAGCGCCATAGGTATGATAGGCCCTTTCCTGGGCGATCAATATCCCCGCAGCCGTTGCATTATCCTTGATGAGGTTGTTCTCGATCGTGATGCGCTCGCCTCCGGCGACGCTTATGCCTCTGCCCCAGCTGTTGGGACCGACAACGTTGTTGGCGATAAGAATGTCGGATGAAATCGGGAGCGGCTTTGCGTCATTATCGGATCGATAGCTGACAACCGCGATGAGATCATCTCCCGTATTGGAAACGATATTCCGGCTGACAAGCCCATATCGGGAGCCATGAGTCATATGAATCCCGTCAGCGGAGGTGCCTGACACGATATTGCCGGATATGGTGAAATGCTGTGCGCCAGCCGATGCGATGCCGGCGCTCCGGGAGCCATCAATTTTGTTGTTGAGGACATAATTGCCGGTGCCGCCTATGAGGATGCGCACCGTGGAATATTTTGAGCTTCGGCCGGCATAGGGAGGCATGGTCAGGCGAAAGCCGATCATCATGTCATTGTCTCCATCCAGCCGGATCGAGGAGTCCTCCGGGTTGAATGGCTGAAGGACGGCCTTTTCTGAAAACAGGATGATATTCGGGGCCGCTATGCGCAGCATCCTGCCATGCCGGTATGTGCCCGGTGGAAAATAGATGATGGCGCCTTCAGGCCCGGTCCCGGCCGCCCTGGTGATGGCGTTGCCGTCATCATGCTTGCCGGTGCCGCACGCACCGTAGGAGGCAATGTTCACAACTGCTGAGGGAACAGGGATTCCCGGGGGCAAAAGGCGAATGACCTGATTACGGATTTCAACCGGGTCGTAGCGAGAAACCCTGGCATCCGCGGGACAGGTCCCCGGGATTGCAAAAGGCGCTACTTCAACGGCGATGGATGTCGAGAAGCTGAAACATACCAGAAAAAAGCTTACAAAAACGAAGGAGGCAGGTTTCCATGACATGGTGGGAATAGAGCCTCACTCTGCCCCGTCCCCCCGATAGACTAGTAAGCACCAGACTTCATCAGAACCGCCGGGATGGTTTTGAAGATGATAGCAATATCCTGCCAGAGTGACCAGTTGCGGACATACCAGCAGTCGAGCTGCACACGTCTTTCATATCCCGTGTCGTTACGGCCGCTGACTTGCCACAGTCCTGTGATGCCAGGGCGGGTCAACAGATAATAACTTGCATCTTCTCCATATTTGAGAAGTTCGGTGGGGGTTACGGGGCGAGGGCCGACAAGGCTCATGTCGCCACGAAGAACGTTGATGAGCTGGGGCAGTTCATCAAGGCTTGTTGCCCGCAGAAAGCGACCGACACGGGTCACACGCGGATCGTCCCGCAATTTCTGATCACGTTGCCATTCCGCGGCTTTTACCGGATCGCTCTTGAGTACGGCCTCAAGTCTGGCGTCGGCGTCGATCACCATGGTGCGGAATTTCAGGCATCCGAAGAGGCGATTCTTGATGCCGACGCGACGATGCCCGTAAAAGGAAGAGCCGCCATCAAGCCGGATAACCAGGGCAACCACGGCAAAGAAGGGCAGAAGAAGGAGAAGGGCGGTTCCCGAAACCACAATATCGAAGGCGCGCTTGATGAAACGGCTTTGGAGATTCGCCAGATTGTTGCTGGCGCTCAGCATCATGACATCGTGGCTGAAGAAGTATCCGGCTTTCATGTTCAGCACGGAAAGCCCTCGAAGCGGCGGGATGATGCCATAAGGCGCATGGGTAGTGTTCAGGTCGCGGAGCAGAGGCTGCATCCGTTCAAGAGAACTGGCTGAAGGCGCCAGCAATGCAAATTTGACCTTGTAGTGTGCATACATTTCGATAAGCGCCCTGCGCCGGCGGACACTCTCGCTGGTGTTGTCGCCTGCTGAAGGCGCAGGGCTGTCAACGAAACTCGAGATGGGAAGGACACCCACGACGCGATAGCCCAGATAGGTCTCCGAATGGAGTGCATCGACGGCGTCACGGCTGTTTTCCTCGTCTCCGACAACGATGACGGGAACGACCCAGCGGCCGAAGGTGGTCAGGAGCCGTCTGATCCAGATGCGTGCAAAAGGCAAGGTGATCGCAGACCATAGCCAGGTCTGGATAAACCATAGTCTTGAGAACTGAATCTGGAGGAGAAACAGGATTGTGGCATCCAGCAGGGCGGCGACAAAGAGCCCCTGACAAATATCCTTCATCTCTGCCCAGAATGGCGTGCGCCGGGAATAATGCCCCCGGATCGATAACCAGAACAGCAGACCTGCGGTGATCATGCTGGTTTCGACCGAACGGCTCCAGACAGTTTCGGGCTGAAGAGATAGATAAAGTCGGCCAAGGAGCGTTTCATTGATAAAGGCGGCTAATCTTCCGCCTACGGCAAACGCGACCAGAATAGCCAGTACGTCCGCCATCACTAAAAGAAATCGCTGTGGGTAAGGCGTAAGCCGGCGAACACTCGATGAGTGAAAAAAAGTGGAATCCGCTTCCTCACGAGGCGCCTGATGGCGTGATTTTTTTTCCTCGGCTGGCGGCACCTCACACTCCCCGGGGGTAAGACGAACAGGAGTGTCGCTATCACGCCTCAGTAAATTGTACTTCATACCGGCCCCTTGCCCGTCCCCAGGTGAGCCATGTCCATCTGCGGACTTGTGTCTCACGCCAATTGGCCGGCCTGTCTCCAAACGCTACTCATTCATCCGGTACCGCTGGCCATTGCTCGCGTGAGCAAGCAGATCGACACAGCCCGTTATCCGGGATGCCCACGTCATTCCCGCCTGATATTTGCCGCAGACACTTTCTCATACTAAAGCACGAATTTGTGACGAATGCGAGTAGATTGCCGAAATTCAGAGAGACTCTATTGTGAAAGGAAAGTAGAGGATGGATTGCTTACTTTGTCAGGTAAGATACTTATCTTATTGTAAGGGGCGATACACGAGGCCGTTTTGGTGTTTTCGAAAATGAAACGGCGTTTCTTTTATCTGGATTTAGGTGATTTGGTGTTTGAGAATCCAGCATGCATTCCTGATTAGTAAAATAAGTAATTTACCCCATGCTATAAGTCCCATGAGCCCGGATAATGCTTTGGGAAGGGGAATAGTCTTCCTGCTTGAAAGCTGTTGCCGGAAAGTATGCTTTCCAGTTCCAGACAGATAGTTGTTATGCTATCTCGCAGGCGTTGCGAAACTCGGACGATCTGGCGGACAAGGCCAAGGGTACAATGTAACAATGTAGGTAGGCCTTGGTGCGTGTGCTTCATATAACTGAATCTGCTTTAGGCGGGGTCGGGACCTACCTCAACCAAATCATTTCCAATATGAACAGCCGGGTTTTGGGCGAGGGGGAGCCCGCGCAAATTCGATTGTTTATCCCTGAGTCAGACCGGCGCATGGTCGTGGATATTCATCCCGAACAGATCACCAGCTACAGGCGGGACAGGCGCTCCATCCCTGATCTGCTCCGGTTCGTCCTGGCTGCAAGGCGTGAAATCAAACGGTTCCGGCCAGACATAATTCACCTGCACTCTTCATTCGCCGGCTTTCTGATCCGGCCGATGTTTGTGTTCAGAAGACGTCCGAAGATCATTTATTGCGCGCATGGCTGGGCCTTTGACATTCCATCCAGCCCGTGGCGGGTTAACGCCATAAAATGGGTTGAGCGGGTGCTGGCGCAATGCACGGACAAGATCGTTGTTCTGTCCGACAAGGAAATGCGCGACTGCGTGCAGATGGGCTTTGATTCCGGGCGGCTGGTGCGTATTTACAATGGTCTTTCAACGGCCCCCAAACCGGCTGTGGAAAGGCGCTGGGACGATGCTCGCCTCAAGGTTCTCTTCATTGGACGCTTTGACCGGCAAAAGGGAATCGACATCCTGTTCGATGTCGCGCGGGCTTCAACGAAGGAGATGGCGGTCTGGTGCGCGGGAACGAAGGTTGTCGATGGTGGGGACGCTCTTGATCTGCCCGAAAATGTGACACTGCTTGGCTGGCTTTCCGAGGCGGAGCTACAAGGGTGCCTGCAGGTTGCCGACATCATCGTCATGCCGTCCCGATGGGAGGGGCTTCCGCTGGTGGCTCTTGAGGCGATGCGGTCCTCGCGTCCCGTGGCCGCCACCCTGGTTGGCGGATTGCCGGAAGTTGTCGTGGATGGCCTGACCGGCCGTCTTGTTCCGCCCGATGACTGGCAGGCCCTGCGTGAAGCCTTGTTGCGGGACGATGCTGAAACCCGCAAGGCTTTCGGACACAACGGATATCGCCGTTTTCTGGATTATTTCACGATCGAACAGAGTGTTGACCGGCTTGTGGAGGTCTATCGTGACGCCTTGTCCGGCCCGCGACAGGCCAAAGAGGAAATATGATCAATGGCCAGAACCCGGGACATCTTTATCAATGGCCGTTTTCTGACGCAGAATTTCAGCGGCGTGCAGCGCTATGCGCGGGAGATCGTACTGGCACTGGATGCGCTGATCGCCGGGAGGCCGGATTTGCGCGCCAATGGCTGCACCTGGAATCTCGTTGTGCCGCAATCAGCCGGGAAATTGCCGCTCACCACGATCAGAACCATCGTGTCCGGCCGTTCGACCAGTCATCTGTGGGACCAGACCAGCTTTGCCTGGCGCGCACGCAAGGGCGTCGCCCTCAGCCTTACGGCAAGTGGCCCGGTTCTTCATCCTCGCCATATCGTGGTCATTCACGATGCTGCCGTATTTCGCAATGCCGGGTCCTTTGGACGCGCCTACCGGACCTTTCATCAGGGGGTAGACCATATCTTCGCGCGGACTGCCCAGCTTGCCACGGTGTCATATTTCTCCCGCGGGGAACTTGCCGACGTTCTGGGGGTGCCTGCCAGGGATATAATCGTTGCCACTAACGGGGCAGAGCATCTGGCCATTGCGCCGGATGAAACAGTGGTGGGGCGTCTCGGGCTGGATCAGACGCCTTTCTTCGTGATGGTTGGAAATCTTACCCGTAACAAAAATCTGGCCGTTGTGGTGAGGGCTCTCAACCGGCTGAAGCCCGGCTGCGCCAAACTGGTTGCGGTCGGCAGCTTCAATCAAAGTGTCTTCGGGAATATCTCTCTGCCGGAATCGCCCTATCTGGTCATGCCCGGACGGTTGAGCGATGCCGAGATAGCCGGCCTGATGCGGCACGCCCGTGCGCTGGTTTTCCCAAGCCTCTATGAGGGATTTGGTATTCCTCCGCTGGAGGCGATGGTGAATGGCTGTCCGGTCATCGGATCCACGGCGGGGGCCGTGCAGGAAGTCTGCGGGACGGCCATCGACTATTTCGACCCGCAGGATGACGGAAAGCTCGCAGAACTTTTAGCCCGGGCGCTGGACGATGCGGAGGGGCGCTGGCGGGCTGAACGGATTGCTGCGGGCAGAACGCGCACCGCTCTTTATAGCTGGCAAGCCTCAGCCCAGGTGCTGGCTGAGGCTTGTTTGAGGCTGGCGCAGGGCTAGGTCTGGTTACCGGCCGCCCGGGCTCGTTCTTCTGGACTGTGTGGGAGTTTCCCGGTGCAGGAATCTGGGAGGACGTCATGGAAATGAAAAAAACGCCGGACTTGTTCCGGCGTTTTCATGAGCAGGCCGATGTCTTCGGCGCCTTGCCATCAGAAGTAACGTTCTGGCACCCGTACAATGTCACCGGGAAGAATGCGGATCTTTTCTTTCGTGATGGAGAATTCCTGTTCAGGTCCACCACCCCGCGAGATGTAGACGCTGTCCGTCGTAGCCCGGTAGGTGTACCCACCGGCAACCGCTACGGCATTGAGGACAGTCATGCCATTCGTATAGGGGTATTCACCGGGCTTCTGGACTTCGCCGATGATGTAGAAGGGGCGGTAATTCAAAACCTCGACGCTGACCCGCGGATCATTGATGTACCCTTTGGAAAGGGCGGTTGAAATCGTCTTGGAGAATTCATCAACAGTGAGGTTTGCGGCCTTCAATTGCCCGATCAGCGGGAATGAGACAAAACCATTGCCGGCAACCTGAAACTCGCCCGTCAGATCCGGTTCGCCATAGACGATGATCCGAAGATTGTCTCCGGAACCGAGGCGGTACTCATCGCCCACCACAGGGGCATCGGGTGCCGTATCGGGCAGGATAACGTCAGTAGAGGTAGAGGATGTCGGCGTGGCTGCATCGCTCTCGGCTGGGGGGCCGAAACTTCCACCTGCGGGTGCGCAGGCTGCGATGCTGCCCCCGATAACAAGTGCTGCTGCCAGCACTCTTAGCCGAAGCAAATTACTGGAAACCCAATTCTTCATATCACCCTCTACTGCCCGCTGGGTTTTTACCGATCTGACGGGATCGATGTCTTACCGTATTTCCAGGTAAGGTTATCAGTGTCTTGCTGTACTTGAGTAGGTCAAGAATCCTGCCTGAAATAAAATGGCAAGTCTCCCTTAGCCTCTGGTTTGAAGTATTCTGATCCCGTCATGGTGGATGACGAGTGCCGTCAGTACATTTGTCATGTAGGCGCCTGTATCGATGCCAATCCGGTTGTTCCGTAATACAGGGGCTGCCCCCGGGGTATGACCATGGACAATCAACTTACCAAACGAGCCCTCAAAATCCAGAAATTCCCCTCGAATCCAGAGAAGATCATGGGTTTCCTGCTGATCGAGCGGAATACCGGGCCGCACCCCGGCATGTGCAAAGAAGCATTCGCCAAGAGTATAGGAAGCCGGCAGCTGACGAAGAAATTCCCGATGTGTTTGCGGAACGGCATTTTCAAAAGCGACCCGGGCCCCCTCAAATTCTGAACGGCTGGTCGCGGTTGCCAGATTGTTTATTCCATAGGAATGGAGCGTTTCCGCGCCACCATAATATTTCCATGTCTGTCCAAAACCGGAATCATCAAGAAACTGAAGCATGGCCTCTTCATGATTCCCTTTGAGGAAAACTTTATGGAATGTGCTCAGAAAAGGACTTGTCAATCTTTCAAGCACCTGACGCGACTGAAGACCGCGATCTACATAATCACCGAGAAAAACGACAATTTTATTTTGATCGTCATATCCGGCTGCATCTTGTTCGATTCTCAGGAGAAGCCTGGACAAAAGGTCGTCCCGTCCATGGATGTCGCCAATTGCATAAACCAGGCTTCCCTCCGGTATCAGTTCACGAGAGCTTGCTCTGTTCGCAGGTGAAAAATTGCTTCTGCCGCCTTTGATCAGCCTGGCCGCCAGTTTCATTAAGTTGGCAGAAGTTGACACGTCAATATTACCACTATTCTTTCATGGTCATTCTGCCTGCAGTATGACCTCTTCGATTGCCGCCAGCCTGTATCGATGAGTGGCCATATTTGAAACGAGATTCATTATACATGGAAAATTAGTGGGGGCGAAGAGACTCTAAAATTTTATGGGGCTTGCCACAGCTTTTCTCAAGACCATGCAGCGCTTTCCCGTCTGGCGTGTATGTGAAAATCTATTCACAAGAAAATAAGAAAAAATGTAATTCTATGCAAAATATCAAAGATATAATTTAGAACGGAAATTTTACTGACCCGGATCACGATGATGTTTCGCATAAGTCATTTGGAATGGCGAGTGTGCATGCACAAAGGCAGTAACTGCAAAGATTACTGTCAAAAAAGTAAGCAATTTATGTGTTTGCAGAGCTTCGCGAGGCGAATTTGTTGCGCACACGACACAGAATTTCTCTCTTCAAGAGGAAATAATGAAGACTTTGCTGCATAAGCTAAGAAACGATTGTGTCCTCGCGAGAATTTAAGGTAACTTCAACAAAGAGTTTCAGGGGTATGGCATTGAATATCAGGTGCCTGAAAATATGGAGAGGCAGACCATGAAGAAGGGGCTGATTGCTTTCACGCTGGTGTCCGCCATCAGCAGTGGTTCAGTGGTTTTGCCGTCGACGGCAGCATTCGCGGATGCTGCGGCTGATGTGACCACCGCTTTACAGACGTTGACGGGTTCTGCGTTGGCGAGCGCAATCGAAGCGGCGCTGAAATCGGCGACGTCGCCCGAAGAAGTAAAGGCGGCGATCGAGGCTATCGCATCCGTCGCGACGCCGGCGCAACAGGAATCCTTGGGGGCGGCGGTCGGTGCCGCCGTGGCCGCACTTCCTGATGCGCAAAAGTCGGCCGCAATTGAGGCGGTAGGCTCTTCCCAGCTTGATGGCTTCAAGTCCTCCTTTGTCGTGTCGTTTGTAAGCGCATCGCCTGACGCGACAGTTGCCATTACAACCATTATAAGCTCGGTTTCGTCTCTGTCGGATGGGCAGCAAAAGGCGATGGGCGTCGCTATCGGTGTAGCCTCCACGCAGTTGCCGCCGTCGGTTTCCCAGGCTGTGACGCGCGCTGTTGTTTCCAGTCCTGATGCTGGATCGACGATAAAGGCCTCTTATGTAGCCGGTTTTATTAATGCATCGCCGGACAAGACGGTTGCTGTCAGCTCGCTCAATGCGGCGGTGGCGGCAAGCACAGAAGCCTCGGCTGCTCTGGGAGCGGCGATTGCCGGAGCTATCAGCCTGGCGTTGGTGCCCCCGGCGACGGCGCAGACTGTGACGGCTGCGGTTCAGGCTTCTGGTAATCAGAGCCTTGCAAGCGGTTATTCGGCAAATGCGACAAATCCGGTAGCCAATAGTTCGCCTGGGGATGCGTCGAGTGCTATTCCCGAGCAGAAAACAGACACCAATGCGGGTAGCCCGAGCTGATTTGCCGCATTTTTTGGCTGGTTTCGTTGGCTGGATTTTCTACTGAGCTTTGATCGGGCCCAGGTGGGGTGCCTCGCCTGATGTCTCTGGCGCGGGTTGTAGTTGTAGGCTTAACCGCACGGATTGTGCGGGGCATTGATGATTGATGGGGGTGCGTTATGTCGAAGTTCCGTAGAGTTGGGTTTGCAGCTGTGGCGTCCTTGGCTGTTGCGCCTGTTGCCGCCTACGCTGACATGCCTCAGGTAACATTGGTTGGCCCGCAAGTCATCCGCGTCAATCTGCCTGTGGCCTCTCCCGCTGCCAATACGCAGACACAGGATATTCAGGATGTACGTAATCAGGGCGTGGCTGAGCGTGCGCGCCCTGGATATGATCCCGAAGGCGTGCGGCTGGGTTCCTTCATTCTGTACCCTACATTGCAGGAGTCGATGAAGTATAGCGACAACGTTTACGCTACCAAGGATGACAAGAAAGGCGACTTTTCTGTTGTCAGCAATCCGCAGGTGGCGTTGTTGTCCAACTGGTCTCGTCACTCGCTAAAGATTCAGGGGGGGTGGACGAACTATACCTACTTCAAGGAAACAGCGCTTAACCGCAACGACTTCAGTCTGAATGCGGCTGGCCAGCTTGACATCACCCGGGATGCCAATTTGACGCTAAGGGGTGGCGTTGCTCAATTGCATGAAGAGCCGGGTGCGTCTGGTGCGCCGACCGATGCATCTGAGGCTAACAAGTATACATTGGTTACAGCAGGGGCGGGTTACAATCAGCGCTTCAATCGCGTGACGAGTGCACTCACAGGCGATTTTCAGAGCTATACATACGATAATGTCTCGAGCTTCAGCGGAGACAAGATTCTCGAGTCTGATCGTAACTATGATCAGTACAATGTAGACTGGCGTGTCGGCTATGATGTCTCGCCGAACGTCAACGTCTATCTGAAGCCTGGTTATAACTGGGTTAATTATACGAATCAGCCTGGCTCTGAGGCGTCGCGTTCGAGTGATGGTTATACGATTGCCGCCGGTGTCCAGTTCGCAGTCAGCCAATTGATTATTGGTGACGTCTATGGCGGCTATCAGCGGCAGTCGTATGATGCTTACAAAAACCTTTCTCTCCCTTATTACGGAGCAAATGTCACCTGGTACGCAACATCTCTTACCACTGTTCGTTTTGGGGCGGGCTCCGCGATCAACCAGACAAATGTCGCCGACGCGCAAGGGTATCTGGCCCAGACTGTGGGCTTGGGAATCGATCATGAACTTCTGCGCAACGTGATTTTGTCCGCAGATGGCGCCTACGAAAGCGATGACTACAAGAGTTCTCCGCGTACAGACGATTACTGGCGGGGAGGACTTCAGGTGAACTATCTGATCGACCGGAATTTCGCGGTAGGCATCGGCTATACAATTATTGATCGTAATTCGACGATTAATAATCTTGATTATACTTCCAATAAAATCGGTTTGCTTCTTCGCGCCCAGCTGTAATTTTTTTTGACATGGAAGACCCCGGGGATTTTTGTCCCCAGGGTCTTTTTTCAAATGGGCCATCCTGATATGTTTGTATTTGATTTTACCTGTATATGAGCAGGAATTATTTAATATAAACTTCAGACACATGCGTTAGCCCTGAGGATATCTCTCTATGCCATACGGATCGGACTTGCAGCCCTACCCGCGTGTAGACCCTGCTATTGAGGGCGCGAGTGGTGGATTGGACGGAGTCTTCTCGCCTGGTGGTCTCGTTGATTTTTTCAGGATTCTTCGCCGTCGGCGGGCGATCATCTTCTCTGTCATTATTTTGATAACTCTCGGTGCGCTGGCCGCAACCTTTGGGGTTACCCGGCAATATACGGCGTCGGCTTCGCTGCTTATGTCGCCGCAGAAATTGCAGGTTGTGGATGTTCAGTCGGTTCTTTCGGATCTGACGACGGACAGTTCGACAACGGAAAGCCAGTTGCAGGTTCTGCAGTCCCGTACGCTGCTCGAAGGTGTGGTTACACAGCTTAACCTTACCCAGGATCCCGAGTTCAACACGACCCTGGTTCCGGCGAGTCCCTACCGCTGGCTTAACCCGCTAACCTGGTTGGCTAAGATTCTTCCAGCACCTGCGCCCCGTTCTGAAGAAGACCAGAAGGCGCATGAACTCAACGTTGTTATCAATAATCTTCAAGGGGGTCTCAGCATCAGCCGGGTTGGTGTGTCTTACGTGATGAATGTGTCGTTCACATCGCAAGATGCCAAGAAGGCGGCGGTTATCGCGAATACGATCTGCGATCGCTACCTGACGGATCAGCTCGAAGCAAAGTTCGATGCAACACAAAAGGCGAACGACTGGCTTTCCCAGCGACTGGATTCGCTTCGGCAGCAGGTTGAGGCTTCAGACCGCGCTGTGGAAATTTATCGGTCGTCGAATGATCTTTCGGCCACGGGGCCGGATGGCCAGTACGATAAATGATCAGCAACTTTCCGAGTTGAACGCGCAGCTCATTCTGGCCAGAACCGATCTTGCAGAAAAAGAGTCCCGGCTTGGCGGTGCCCAGCAGGTGGCGCGGTCTGGCGGCAATACCGACTCGATCACTGAAGTGTTGCAGTCTTCGGTCATTGGCGATCTGCGCAGCCAGGAAGCTGCATTGACAGCCAAGCAGGCTGACCTGTCCGCCAAATATGGCCCACGCCATCCGGCAATCATCAATATCGAGGCGCAGCGCAGGGATATTGAGGTTCAGATCAGCTCGGAAGTCCGCCGGATTATCGCAGGGCTCTCCAATGATGTTTCAGCCTCCAGGTCGCGAGTGCTGTCGCTTTCCAACAGCCTGAATGAACTGCAGCAACGCAATGCGAAGAATAACTCTGCGACCGTCAAGCTCAATGAGCTTCAGCGTCAGGCGAGCGCCAACCAGGCGCTGTATGAGTCCTTCCTTGGGCGTTTCAAGCAGACGTCACAGGATCAGGGCATTGAATCCGCAGATGCCCGGATCATTTCCGAGGCTGTGCCTCCCAACTCGGCCAGCTATCCCAAGACGGGTCTCGTTCTCTTTGTGGCGTTCGGCTTTTCCGTCATCGCAGGCATAGCGCTTGCCCTTGTTGTCGAGCGGCTCGACAACAGTTTCAAGACGGTTGGAGAGCTTGAAAGCAGCCTGCAAATTCCCAACATGGCGACGATCCCACTCTTTCGGGCCGTCAAGGATGAGGGCGGCAACCGGGTCAGCATTGACCGCTATGTTCTCCTGAAACCGATGTCCGCATTCGCGGAGGCCTTCCGGGGATTGCGTTCGTCGCTACAGTTGAGCAACGTCGATAATCCGCCCAAGGTTGTTTTGTTCACGTCTGCTATTCCTTCGGAAGGAAAATCCACCTGCTCGATCAGCTTTGCCCGCTCTGCGGCAATGGCTGGCCATAGTGTGGTGATTATCGATTGCGACTGGCGGCATCCGACCATTGCCAAATTCACCCATACCGAAAAGCCGACTGTCGGCGTGATCGATTTGCTCGTCGGCAGGGCGACATTCGAAGAGGCGATGCAACAGGATGCCTATAGCTCCGTCATTTGTATTCCGGCTATCTCCGGCACGATGAATCCGCCTGACGTGCTGGGGTCCGAGCAGATGAAGCACCTCATTCAGGAGTTGCGCAGCAAGTTTGATTTTGTGGTTCTGGATACGCCCCCGGTATTGCCTGTCATCGATGCCTGCGTTCTTTCGCATCTTGCTGACAAGTCTGTGCTGGTCGTGCGCTGGAACAACACCGAGCGCAGTGCAACGCTCAGCGCCTATCGTAAGCTCCTGGAGTTTGGGAGCGATGTGGCCGGGACAGTTTTCACTCAGGTGGATCCTGCGCGTCAGGCACAATATGGCTATGGCGACACCCATTACTATTATAGTGGACGTTACGGGAAATATTATCAGAACTGATGCCCCACTCTTCAAACAGAGGTCTGGAGAGGCGCACGGACAGCACCACCCGTGTGACGGGGGCTCTGTTTGTGCTGGCCGCCCTGGTGGTGATGGCGCTCAGCTTGCGCCCGATGATGGCATGGGGCGTGATCGCTCCGGTAAATGACGGCCTTGATGAGGCGAGGCTGGCACAGGCGGATTCTGATGAAAATCTGCCGGATATTGTCGCAAGGCTTAATCAGGCAACGGACATATCATCTCGCTCATGGATGCTTCAACGCTACTACTCGCTGGCGCTTGTTGCCCAATTTCGCAAAACGGGTGAAACGCGTGACATCGTCCAGGCGATGGATGTTGTCAAGAAAGCCCTTGCCGCCGCTCCGGCGCGATCTCAGCTATGGATTCTTTTGGCCATGGAACAATCCATGGCGGGGCGGCCGATCGATGACGTCATCACCTCGGTGAGGCAATCATATCTGACTGGCCCGCATGAATCTTATCTCTCGCGGCAGAGGGCAGGTCTCATATTTTCGAACTGGCACCGGATGCCGGCGGATCTGAGGGCACAGGCTGTGAGTGATGCTGTAGAGCTTTCGAGCATAGCCCAGATCGAAGCTGTATATGATTTTGCGTTTCTGTTTGAGTCTCTGGCTCCTGAACCCAGAAAACTGGTAGCCGATCAGGCGTTGCCCACACCGGCACGGCTGCAATGGTATTCCACTCTTCTGAAGAGAATGCGTGATACGAGATAAATCAATGCCCGGCCCTTGGCCGCGGTCCGATTGACAGAGAGTGTGATGACCGTCGATGCAGCTCAGGCTTCTGGTGTAGCGGACAAGGTGCCGGACACGGATGAGTGGCGCCCAGCTCCCTCCGCTCAGCGCCCGTCAGCAAGTTTTTTTGACGATATGCTTTTTTACATGCTCATTGCGATTGTCGCTTTGGCGCCACTTCCGCTTGCCAGCAATCGACCTCTTCCTGGTGCTGTCCTGTGCTTCGCGATCGCTTTGTTGCTGCTTTGCTGGGGGCTGAATCTTGTATTGGGGCGGGGGCGTGCCTCCGTGCAATTGCGTAATTTGTGGGGTGTCCTGCTCCTTTATGGAGCGCCATGCCTCTGGATTGCGCTCCAGGCTTTTCCATGGATGCCCCATGGCTGGCAGCATCCTATCTGGGAGATGGCCTCGCCGCTCATCGGGCAGCCGCTGCAAGGGTATATTTCGGTTGATCCCGGTGAAACGCTTGCCGGTCTGGGGCGGATGCTGAGCTATTTCGGCGTTTTCTGGCTTGCCTTGCAATTCGGGCGGAGATCCGCCAGAGCGCAGACGGCCATTACTGCATGTGTCATCATCGGCGTTGTCTATTCAGCCTACGGCCTTGTGATTTACGCACTGGGAAATAACTGGATTTTGTTTTATCCCAAATGGGCTTATTTCGATTCCCTTACCAGCACCTTCGTGAACAGGAACTCGTTCGCAACATTTGCAGGGCTTTGTCTTCTTGCTGCCATTGCCAGATTTGTCGACAAGATCGATGTGCTGATCGAGCGAAGAGGGACGCTCAAGTCGAAGCTCGTTGAAATCATCAACCAGATTTTCGTGCATGCATGGTCGAGTACTCTGCCCATCCTTGTCATCGCCATTGCTTTGGTGCTGACCGGCTCGCGAGGCGGAACCGCGGCTACGGCCGTCGCGTTGTTCAGCATGGCGGCCTTCTCCTTTTTCAACAGGCGGACGTCTGTCAGGCAGATGTTGTTCATTTCCCTGGGAATCCTGGCTCTGGTTTTTTTCTCGATGTTCATCGGCGGCGGACTGCTTGAAAGCCGGTTCTCGACATTGGGAGACGACCCCTCCAGCGGGCGCTTCGCCATCTATGAGATCGTGTGGGATGCGATCGTTCAGTCGCCCTGGATCGGTACCGGCTTTGGATCTTTCCCCGATATTTTTCCCTGGTTTCGCGACGGGAGATTCATAAACGACAGTGTCTGGTCACAGGCGCACAATTCCTATCTGGAAAATGCGCTGGAACTGGGCGTGCCCGCAACGATTGCTCTCAACCTCTCTGTCGCGCTGGTCGGCTGGCGCTGTTTTCGCGGTTTCATCAGGCGTCACCGAAGGAAGACAATTCCCTTGCTGGGGGTCTGCGCCACCGTGCTGGTGGCGGCTCATGCCCTTGTCGACTTCAGTCTGCAAATCCCCGCCGTGTCCGTTCTTTTCGCTTTCATGCTGGGCACGGCATTGGCCCAGTCATGGTCGTCCAGGGATGTCACTGAAGTCTGAGGCGCGAATTTGAGACGGGTGCGCCGGATCAGGCCGATGGGCTGGATTCTGCAGACAGCCGGGAAAACATGACGCCGGCTACTTCCGTCCACGACAGGGCAGGAGAGGGGGTGAAGTTACCCTTGGCCAGCAGCGCTTTATCGATGGCCGATGTAATGGAAACACTATCCCCCGGCGTATAGCCAAAACGTCCGGGATAATCGCCCGCAGCGAAATAAGGGCAAATGGCGGGTAGTCCAAGATAGCCATATTGCACAAGCTTGAGGCTCGAGTCGGAAAGATAGTCCGCGTCGGGATGCGCCTTGTAGGGCGCGACACCGGCATCGGCGAATTTTATGTATGGCAAAGTCTTTTCAAACGGCATTTCAGGATATTGCGAAACATTCGCCGGCAGCTTGTAGGGACCCTTGGCTCCTATCAGATGAAAACTGATGTCGGGAAAGGCTTTGGCGGCTATCTCGAAGAAAGTTGGATCAAAGAGCATCGAACCGACAGAGACGATATGACGGCCGGGCCCATAGGGATTGCTCATGGGTTTTGCCGCGATGCTTTTGTCGATGCCTTGGGGGATGTAGACAGCCTTCTCACCGGCCGCGGAAAAAGCGGGCAGCATGGCTCTTGCGGGCACACGGATCACCCCGAATTCATGCAGCCCTGCCGTCAGCGCCTTGCTCACGACGGGATGAACCCCGATGGTAGAAAGCAGATCCGAGGCGATGTAGGCAAATTTCGCTGAAGGGGCGAGCCGCCGGAGCCGCGGGATGAAGATCGGTGCGAGGCCGGATTCCAGCACGATGACATCTGCATCGGCACAGCGCTCATCAAGCTCGGCGCAGGGCAGCGCGGCATAGGCGCGATACAACAGGCCTACGGGTCCAGACAGCCGGCGTCCACCCAGATTGAAAGGATGCACGGGGGTCTTCCAGAGATAGCAGTCAACTCCGCCGACATTTTCCCAGCGATTGGCTTTCCCGGCGAGGGAAATGCGCGGATCGCCCTTGTATCTGGAGAGAGAACTGAAGCCGATGGAGAAAAATGAAACGCGTTTGAACTGCTCCGTTGCGGCCTGGGCGATGAAGTGAACGTTCGCCTTGCGGGGGGAACGAAAGTCATGACCGGAGATGAACAATATATTCTGATTTTTACTCATGGGTATCGTCTGGCTGGTTCATATCTGAGGGGGAAGCTGTTTCTGAAAGCAGACGGGTGATAAGGGGCACGATTTTTCCTGCGATCAGGGCGGCGCCTGTAGGGCTTGGATGCAGGGCCTTTGCCGGGCTTTCAAGGAAGGCGTCCTGACGGAATTCGCCGTCCTGAAAGAACAGATCTGAAAGATCCTCAAAATAGACGTGGGGCATGCCGCTCAATGCCATGGCAAGTTGCTTGTTGAGGTCGATGTAGCGGCTTTCTCCCTCTCTGGGGAGTTGCCCTTCGACAATGATGCGTGTGTCGGGCAACTGGATCTGGATCTGCCGCACGATTTCCTTCGTCGCCTTTACGGTATGCTCAACGGACCAGTGGCAATGCCGGTCGTTGGCCCCCACGAGCAGCACAAGCACGCCGGGATGTATGCCCGCCAGCCCGCCATTTTGTACACGCCAGAGTATGTTGGCGCTGGTATCTCCGAAGATGCCCAGATTGGCGGTGCGCCCTGCGGATTGATACTCCTGAAAGACCTGCGAATAGTCGTTTTTGGCGCCGGGGCCCGTCAGGGATAATCGATAGGTGATAGAGTCGCCGAGCAAGACGATCTGCGGATTGATCTGTTGGGCATCAAGGATCAACCGCTTCTGCTTCTTGAGCCATCCTGGTCCCTGAACTGTGGCGATCGTCGGATCGTTATCTGCATCGACCAGGCAATCGGCGCGCTCGGCTACCGGTGTGTTCGGGAAAAATTTTTTATAGGTAAAAAAGGAGATAAATAAGAAGGCAAGACATATGAGAACAAGCGCAGCCCAGCGTATCCCTGTCTTGAGCCACTCTGACTTACACTGTACTATGTTGTTCATAAGTTATTATTGGCAGTCGGCTCGAGATGCCGCCAGTGTTTTTTTACTCGCCGAGGCCTGCATGGAACCAGCAGTCAAAACTATGCAGACCTACAGACGCAATTTCCTGCCTGCGCGTGGCTGGGTAAGAAAGAATAATGCAGATCTGTGGTGGATAAATCCTGTCGGGTTTATAGCGTTCATTATCATGCCGACGTTCGTTCTGAGCATCATATATGGCGCTCCCGTCATGAGCATGTTTGGCTCCCTGAATTTCCTGTCCATATCTTTTTTATGGACGGGTGTTGGCTGCCTGTCGGCTCTCATGGCCGGCCTGTTTGGAGGCGCAAGCCTCTCCAGTTCTTTTCTGGTTGCAAGACGCGGTTGGGATGAGCGCCATCTCATCTCCGCCATCCGTATCCTTCTGATCGTGTCGCTTCTCGCTCATGTCATGTTGCTGGGTACCGTCATGGCCCAGCCTGATCTGTGGGCATCGGCCTTGTCAGGCTCGCGTGGGGCGGCAAGTCAGATGAACAGGGAACTTAGCCGCATCCCGGGCGTCACGACGCTTACACAACTATACTTGCTGGGCGTTCCCCTTTATGTGGTTTATCCGTTTTTGTTCAGGCGGAGGTTGCCTCAGGGTATCCAGCGGATATTCCTGGCATTGGTCGTGTTCGTGGTCTTCCGGGCGTTTCTGGCATCTGAACGGTTTGCCCTTATCGAATTGGCCGTATGCTATTTTCTGCCGAAAATTGCCTGTTCTCCCCGCAAGGATATTTATGGCTATCTGCCGCCCTTTGCGATTTTCAGTGTTTTTCTCATGTTTGCCGTGCTTGAGTATTTCAGGACATGGGCGGCATACAGGGCCATGTATTCGTCCTATCTCGAATTTATCTCGTATCGGTTTCTGGGATATTTGTGCACCTCCACCAATAATGCCGCCGGCGTGCTTTCGAATTTTGGCCCCATGGGAGAACCATGGTTTACAGGCAGGTGGATCCAGCGGCTGACGCTTCTTTTATTTCCGGATAACGCCGCAACAGGAAGTGGGCTTTCCCTGTTTTTCAAGACATACGGGAATGCCGAATTTAATAATCCAAGCGGCATTTTTTCGCCTATTCTGGATTATGGTGTGGGCATTGGCATTCTGGTCTGGGTCCTGATCGGTACTGTTGGTGGTCTCCTTTATTTTCCATTCCGGCAGATGCAGCCTTTGGGTGTTTTGATCTACCCCTCCTTTTTCCTTGGCCTTACAGTTATCACACAGTCGTTTTACTGGGGTGATCCGCGATATACGCCTGTGATCGTGCTATCCATTCCTGTTTTTATGTATATTACGAAGCGGCAGCATGGAATTTCCCCTGTGAGAAAATAAAAGTTGTTTATTCAACCTGAGCGTGTTGGCTTTTCATGCTGCAACAGTTTCTGTTTTTGCCGGGTGTGTAGGGGGCGACATTGAGTACAGCCAAGGGGATTCACATAACGGCGCCGAAGCCGGCTCTTGCCCCTGAAAGCTTTTCAGTATGGCTGGATACATTTCGCTGGATTGCGGCCTGTGTCGTTCTGATCTCGCATGCGGGCGGAGAACTGCTCGTCAATGTCAGCAGCCTTGCTCCAGCCCAGCAGACGTTTCCGCATCTGATCTATGGGTTCATTGCCGGTTTTTCCCATCATGCCGTGATGATTTTTTTCGTATTGAGCGGACTTCTGGTCGGCGGAAGTTTTTCCAAAGACCTGGCGCTCGACCGGGTGGATCTGGCGACATACTTCGTCAAACGTATTTTGCGGTTATGGATCGTTCTGCTGCCGGCACTCGTGTTGACGTTCATTCTGTTCAGGCTTGGTCAGGCCGTTCTGCCGGATTCGGCGGTCATCTATTCGCCGGACAGGATAAGCTCCCTCGGTATTTCGGCGTTTTTCTGCAACGCGTTTTTTTTACAGACGGTCGCCTGTCAACCATATGGCGGGAACGGTGCTCTTTGGTCGCTCTATAACGAGTTCTGGTATTACGTCGCTTTCCCCGTGTTCGCCCTGTCGCTGGTTTCAGGTTTCGGCAACAAAAGCAGGTTGATGCGCGCGGCGCTTGTATTTGTCGTATTGCTCGTGCTGACCCTGCTTCAGTTTCGCATGTCGCCGATGCTTCCCTATTTCCTGATCTGGCTTATGGGCGTCGGGGTAGCTCTCGCGCCGAAACCCGTCTTGGTCAAAAGCTCCCTGCTTTCAGCCGTCATTTTTGTCGTGGCTGTTGTTTTCATCCGGGGCTTTTTTGGCAAGGCGGTCACGACACATGTAAGCGTCGCCGCATTCCTTGCCGATATCGTCGTGGGGCTGCTTTTTTCCCATCTTCTGGTGGCGATGAAGCATAGCGCACGTCTCGTGCCACCTCCTGGCGGAGGGTTTCACCGGTGGATGGCAGGCTTCTCCTTTTCCCTTTATTGCATCCATCTTCCGGTATTGATGCTCTATGCGGTAACGATGCAGCGGATATTCGGCGTGGGCGCGCGGATGACGCCTTCCAGCCCCGTCCATTGGCTTATTGTTTTCGGCGGGCTTCTGTTGAGCATTGCTGTCGCCTACCTGTTTTCCCTCTTCACGGAAGCCCGGACGGATGATGTCCGGCAGCGGGTGATGAAGCTGCTGAATCTCCGCAAAGGGGGGCGTGTAGACGCCGGGCAGCGGGAAAGCGCATAGCGCGCGATATCTGTCTATAGCTTTTCCCTGCACACTTGTTCAGGTGTCGTCCCCCCTGTTTTGCATGTAGCCGGTTGGTCGATCTGACTTGTCCCGGCCGCAGCATCGTGGCTTTCGTCAGGATATGCTTGAAGATACGGCGCGGCACGGATGCGGCGACATATGACGCGCCATGTGCCCAGGCGTGGTCGTGGCGATGCCGATGAAGCAGGGGCGTGTGCGGGCCGGCTGGCTTATATGCCCGGATTGCTGGAAATTTTTGGCGTGCTTTTGAACTGGACCATATCGCGAATGATCTTGGTCATCAGATTCAAATGATGGCGACCAAAAAGCGCAATGAGCAGAAGATATGTCGCGCTGCCGCAAAGCATAAGAATTAGGAGCCGTGGCAAGGCGCCCACATCGGCGGGAATGACAAACCGTTCCATGCCCAGGATGAGCAGTTCCATGGCGGCGGCGCAAATCACCGGCCGGTATATGGCCTTCAGAATGACCATCGGGGCTACGCCGCCGAATTTATCGACCTGGCGTAACGCCATCGGCGTTAACACATATGCTCTTAAGACGTATCCGGCAGCTGTTGCTATGGGTCCAAAGGGGCTGGTGAGTATCGCCGTTAAAACGCCGAGCACGGCCAGGGATGATGAGTATTTAAGGACTTCCTTGCTTTTGTTCTGGACGAGCAACAACTGGCTCGACGCCATCGAGATGGTCAGGGGAACGAAGTGAAGGGCGAGAACCATAAAAATCGGCGCAGCAATCTTGCCATTTTCCCCGAGGGCAAGCGTCAACAGCACCGGGCTTACAGCAGCCAGACCGAGACAAATGGGAGAAATGATCGTGGCGCAAAGGGAAAGCACTTCAATCAAGGCGGACCTTCTGCCTGCATCGCCTTTGACTTTTGAAAGGACGGGCAAGGCCGCCACGCGCACAGGATCGACAAGGACGGAATTGATGAGACTGAGAATGCGTTGGGCAATTGCATAAGCGCCAAGGGCTGCCGGGCCGGCAAAGGCACCAAGTGCGATCTGTGATGCCGGAACGACGATCCCGCTTGCAAAGGTGGACAGCGAGACATGGAAGGATGGACCAATAATCGACTTCACGTCGGGCCAGTGCACCGATGTGAAGGAAATATTGCGGCGCACAATGAACATTGCGATCAGGGTCGAGATCAGGGACGTGGCGATGTTGAAGGCGACAAGAGCGCTGGCCCGCCAGCCCAGATAGCCAAGCAACAGGCAAATGGCCGCTGCCACCGTAAGTCCGGCTGTTGTGCGGAGCGTTATACTCGAAAATTCCAGATTCTTCCGCAGGATGGCTTCTGGAACAATGCCTAATGAGTCAATTAAGGGAACAGTCGCCAGGAACAGGAATATCCA
The DNA here is from genome assembly GCA_028283765.1 of Parvibaculaceae bacterium. GTDB lineage: Bacteria > Pseudomonadota > Alphaproteobacteria > Parvibaculales > Parvibaculaceae > JAATFR01. The sequence continues at coordinate 486,256 of JAPWJY010000008.1, forward strand.
TGGTGAAGATCCGTTGAATACTTGCGTAACGATCCCTACTGTCGCGATGAAGACTGCCGACAGTACCCCGATTATAATCGACGACATGTTTGCCGCCGCGATGAATGCCCGGTCTGTCCGGGGGGCGGCGACAAAAACCTCCATCACCCCTGTTCTGACAAATGCCTGGATCACCTGGACAAATGCGTATGCGAAGCTGTATGCGCCGACTTCCTTTAGTGTAAGGTATCGGGCGAACAAAAGAAAAACTCCGGCCTGTATACCCAGACGGACGACCTGAAGCGCGACCGACCATGCGCCGGCGCGTATTGCACGCGTTCGTGACATTCTTGACCTTTTCTGCGGCACTGCAACATGGTAGCAGGCTTCACTCAAGCCTAGCAAGCAAGCGATAGAGACAGCTCGGTATCGAAACTTCAGTATGAATTTCTCGGGGGGTAATTATGTCTAGCTCAGGTGCTCGGGATGCTGTCGGCGCACTCAGCTCCAGGTTGCGTCAAAGTCCGTGGTTTCTGAAATATCATGCAGTCAGGCGTTTCATCCGCCGAACCAGACGCCGGCTTGCGATAAGCATGGCGAGGTTATTCAGCTTCAGTGGCTTTACATCATCTTTATATTATTTTTTGTGCTCAAGGGACTTTGATCGCGAACATAGATCCGTTCTGCTTGGGAAAATCAAGTTTGAGAAGCGTCTCAAGTCATATGGCGCATCCAACGGCCTGCTCAGGCGGAACATTCATCGGCTTGAAAAAGGCCTGATAATGAAGCAGCGGCGGCCTGTTTTCGCGTTGGATTACATCGAGGAAACGATAGACCTGTATTCTCTTGCTGTGTCATCCCTGAAGCATGCGGGAACATCAAATAATGAAGTTTCATGGGCTCATGATGTTCTTGTGCAGTATTTTGACGCCTGTTCCAGATCGGTCCTGAGTGCGCCGGCGCGGAAGCGGTTTGAAGAATTGCCCAGGCCTCTCGCGTCCAGGGAGATCGAAGCTCTTTCCAAAACGGCAAGGGTGCCCTATGTGGCCGCAGAGCGTGAAACGGCCTCCGTTTCATTCGATGCGTTTTTCGATCTGGCAAAGCGGCGCCGGTCGGTCCGCTGGTTTCAAGACAAGCCGGTTGAGCCTGAGAAGCTGGACAAAATCATCGATGCCGCCCGTCTGTCGCCGAGCGCGTGCAACAGGCTTCCCTATCATTTTCTTGCGATCACCGATGGGCCCCGGGCACAGGCGTGCGCTCGTCTCGCCGGAGGCACGGGGGAGTTCGCGTCGCAAATTCCCGCGCTTGTCGTGGTGCTGGGTGACCTTAGTTGCTACTCCGAAGAGCGGGACCGCCACCTGATCTATATCGATGCGTCGCTGGCGTCGATGTCGTTGATGCTTGCGGCGGAGACGGTCGGTTTGAGTACTTGTCCGATCAACTGGAGTGACGTTCCTTTTCGTGAAAAAGCGATGTACAAATTCCTTCAGGATGTTCCTGAATATTGGCGGCCGATCATGCTTATTGCGGTCGGCTATGCGGATGATTCCGGCGCAATTCCTTTTTCATCGAAAAAGGACATGAGTATTATTCGGAGTCATGGCAATGCAAGTCTTTGAGCTGCAGGGCGTAAATTTTGAGAACAAGGGAGCGGAGTTAATGCTTCGCGCCACTCAAGAGCATTTTGCTTCCGTACCGAACCTCAAACTGGCTCTTCCGTTCAGAATTGGATCTCCCGCGCAGCGCAATTCGGCCGGGCTGCTCCACTTGCTCGCGCTTCACCGCGAACCCCCGCTCCTGAATACGGTGATCGATACCGCCTCATGGTTCGTTCCGGGGGCCATCAGGCGGCGGCTCGGCGTTTGCAGGCCCGCAGAGATGTCCGGTCTCATCGATGCTTCGGGCTTTCTTTATTCCGATCAGTGGCCGATCGGGAATCTGGAATTGCAGGCGCGGAAGGCTGCCCGTTTCAAGGCGGGTGGAAAGCCGGTCATTTATCTGCCTCAGGCTTTTGGCCCTTTCAAATCGGAAAGGGCCAGGGATTTGGTGGCTACGATCGTGCAGCACTCGGATCTTGTTTTTGCCAGAGACAAAATTTCGTATGAGCATCTTGTGGGGGCCGCTGGCCAGCAGCCCCAAATCCGGATTGCCCCGGATTTTACGAATCTGGTGGAAGCGCGAATCACGAAGACGATCCCGGACAATGTCGTCTTTATCGTTCCGAACGCTCGAATGATCGACAAGTCGCCTCCCGCTGTCGCGGAGCGTTACGTGTCGTGCCTGGCTCAGGTGGCTTCGTCCGCGCGAGATGCCGGCCTGGACCCGGTAATCATGATTCATGATGCCATCGGCGACAGGGCTGTCGGTGAAAGTGTTCAGAAGCTCCTGGGGCAGCCCCTTGCCGAGATGACGCATCCTGACCCTCAGGTGCTTAAGGGCTGGCTGGCTCAGGCCCGGGGGGTGGTTGGTTCACGCTTCCACGCCATTGTCAGCGCCTTGTCGAGCGGAACGCCGGCCATCGCGTTGGGATGGAGTCACAAGTACGGCGAGCTTATGGCTGACTATGGCCTCGCTCATTTGAACCTGGGTGTTCAGGATGAAGAAAAACTTCAGGCTGCCATCGCTGCCTGGGCCGATCGAGACCAGTACGAGAAGCAAAAGCAGGATCTCAAGCTTGCGTCAAACAAGCTGAAGGCAATGACGAAAGATATGTGGAAAGCGGTGGATGATATGTTGTTCGCAACCCGGCGCTAGGACTTCTGGTTGCCGGCGAGGCGCTGGTCCAGCGCCTCGCCCCGTCTCTCTCACGGCAGAACGGGCTCTCGCCCGACTGAGTGATAGGTGAAGCCGATCTCCTCCATCTCGGCGGTCGTGTAGATATTCCGCAGATCAATGATGAGGTTTTCATTCAGCAGTGAACGGACGCGGTCGAAGTCCAGTACGCGGAATTCGTTCCACTCGGTCAGGATCACCAGTGCGGCTGCATCGTCCATCGTGCTGTAGACATCCTCGCACCACACTACATTTTCGAGATGTTTTGCGGCTTCCTTCATGCCTTCGGGATCGAACGCCTGAATGGTCGCGCCCGCATCCTGCAACAGGGGCACAATGTCCAGGCTCGGGGCGTCGCGCATGTCGTCGGTGTTGGGCTTGAAGGTCACGCCGAGCACGGCAAGCTTTTTGCCCTGCACGGAGCCGCCACAGGCAGCAATGATCTTTTCCGCCATACGGCGCTTGCGTTCGGTGTTGGCGGCAATCACCGCCTCGACGATCTGCGTCGGCTTGCCGACCTTGCGCGCGGTGGTCACCAGCGCCAGCGAATCTTTGGGAAAGCAGGAGCCGCCGAAGCCGGCCCCGGCCTGAAGGAACTTGGAGCCGATCCGCGCATCGAGCCCGATGCCGCGCGAGACGCCTTGCACATCGGCGCCGACCTGTTCGCAAATGTCGGCGATCTCGTTGATGAAGGTCACTTTTGTGGCAAGGAAGGCGTTGGCCGCATATTTGATGAGTTCCGAGGTGGCGCGGCTGAAAAAGAGCACCGGTGTTTCATTCAGAAGGAAAGGCCGGTAAACCGCCTGCATCACCGTCTTGGCCCGCTCGCCCGGCACGCCCAGCACCACGCGGTCAGGCTTCATGAAGTCTTCGATGGCGCTGCCTTCGCGCAGGAACTCGGGGTTTGAAACCACGTCGAATTCTGCTGAAGGATTGCTCTCGCGGATAATCCGTTCCACTTCGTCGCCGGTGCCGACCGGCACCGTGGATTTGTCGACCACGACCGTATAGCCCTTGATCGCGCGGCCCACTTCTTCCGCAACGGCATAGACGGCGGTGAGGTCGGCCTCGCCATCTGTCTTGCGCGTTGGCGTGCCCACGGCGATGAACACGGCTTCCGCTTCGGCCACGGCTTCCTGGGTCGATGTGGTGAAGGTGAGGCGGCCTGCCTTCTCGTTACGGTCGATGACCGTGTCGAGGCCGGGCTCATAAATAGGAATGCCGCCATTTTTGAGGAAGTCGATTTTGGCGGTGTCCCGGTCCACGCATGTCACGTGATGCCCAAGGTCCGCAAGGCAGGCCCCTGTTACAAGACCCACATAACCTGTTCCGATCATCGCGATTTTCATATGTAACCCTTTGTACAGCTAAGCTCGCGATACCCCCGGGGACCGAAGCAACTCATTTCAATATCAATGTCTGGCCTGTTTTCATTCCCGGCCAGAACCCCTTGCCCGGACGGGAGCCCGGTTTTCCGTGATCAGAGTTTCCCGGCGAGAAAACTCTTCAGGGCAGGGCCGAATTTGGCGGCAATATCAGGCCGTGCCAGCCCATAGGCGACGTTGGCATGCAAAAAGCCGACCTTGTCGCCGCAATCATACCGCGTGCCCTTGAAGCGAAGCCCGTGGAAAGGCTCCCCCCCGATGAGTTGAGCCATGCCATCGGTAAGCTGGATTTCGCCGCCTGCGCCGCGTTGGCCCTTTTCGAGAATGGAAAAAATCCCGGGCTGCAATATATATCGCCCGATGATTGAAAGAGTGGAGGGCGCTTCCTCCACTTTTGGCTTTTCGACGAGTCCCTTGACCTCGACAAGTGCTCCTGTTTCCACGCCGGGATTGAGCACGCCGTACCGGTAGACGTCTTCGCGGGGCACATTCTCGACGGCGACGATATTGCCGCCGACCTGCTCGTAAGCCTCGACCATCTGGGCGAGGCAGCCTTTCTCGGCATGAACCAGATCGTCCGGCAGGATCACGGCAAAGGGATTGTCGCCCACGATATCCCGGGCGCACCAGACGGCATGGCCAAGCCCGAGGGGCTCCTGCTGGCGCACGAACGAGGATGTGCCCGGCATCAGCCGGCTTTCCTTCAGAAGTTCGATCTCGGCCAGCTTGTTGCGGGCCTGAAGCGTTGCGTCGAGTTCAAAGGCCAGATCGAAATGATCTTCCATGGCCCCCTTGCCGCGCCCCGTTATAAAAACGAAATGCTCGATTCCGGCTTCTCGGGCTTCCTCTACCGCATACTGGATGAGCGGTTTATCAACCACCGTCAGCATTTCCTTCGGGACGACCTTGGTGGCGGGAAGAAATCGGGTACCAAGTCCAGCAACCGGAAAAACCACCGTTCTCACTTTTTTGCGCGTCGTCGCAGTACTCATAGGGATTACGCATCCTCGTCTGATTTATGATCGGTCTTGCTCGCGGGCATCGAAGATTGTCGGAAATGTTAACCGTGTCGCACGAAACCTTTATTACCTTCAAGCCGGGGCTGACGAATCCAGGCTGCTGGCGGCGAAGGAACAGTTGAAAGCTTACCTTTATTGATGACGGAATGCTGGATACTTTCCAAGTAAAGCTTATCTCACATTTGTTGGCTTGCGCGATTCAAGATGAAAGACCTTGGCATTCAATGTAAAGTTATAAAAGAATGGATTCTTATCGTTTAAATGTTGTGACACCACCCAGAGGACGGCCATGATCTATCCAGTCATTCTTTCAGGTGGCGTCGGTTCGCGCCTCTGGCCTACTTCACGGTCCCTGTTTCCCAAGCAATTGCTGCCGCTTCTGACCGAGCGGTCAATGCTTCAGGAGACGGTTGCCCGGGTGACGGGCGAATCTGAATATGCGCCGCCCCTCATCGTGTCGAACAATGAACACCGGTTCATCATTGCCCAGCAGCTTCAGGACATGGGCATCGACGCCGCCGCCCACCTGCTGGAGCCGGTTGGAAAAAACACTGCGCCGGCGATTGCGGCGGCCGCTACTTTTATTCTGGCAAAGGATCCCAGGGGTGTTTTGCTGGTTCTTCCTGCCGATCATCATATCGAGAATCTGTCCGCCTTTCATGCTGTCGTCGCCAAGGGCGAGGCGCTCGCGCGGGCTGGCAAGCTGGTCGCCTTCGGCATCGTGCCGACGCAGCCGGAAACCGGCTATGGCTATATCCGCCGGGGAGATGTGACGGGTGAGGGCTTCGCCGTTGCCGAGTTCGTCGAGAAGCCGGATCAGGAGACGGCCCGGTCCTATCTGGCGGACGGGGGCTATAGCTGGAATTCCGGCATGTTCATGTTCCGGGCCGATCGCATCCTTGAGGAAATGAAGCTCTATTGCCCGCAGATCGTGGCGGGCGCCGCCGAAGCCACGCTCAAGGGCACGCGCGACCTCGATTTCCTGCGCCTTCAGCCTGAAGCTTTTGAAAGCTGCCCGGCCGACTCCATCGACTATGCGGTGATGGAGCACACGAAGGACGCCGCCGTGGTTCTGGCCGACATCGGCTGGAGTGACGTTGGCAGCTGGTCCGCGCTGTGGGACATCGGCGAGAAGGACAAGGACGGAAACGTCGTCAGCGGCGACGTCCTCACGCAGAATGCCAGCAATAATTATGTCCGGGCGGAGTCGGGCCTTGTCGCTCTGGTGGGCATCGACGACGTCGTCGTCATCGCCACCGATGATGCGGTGCTCGTTGCGCACCGCGACCGGGTGCAGGACGTGAAGAAGATCGTTGAGCAATTGCGGGGCGCAAGCCGTGGCGAGGCGGATCTGCACCGGCGGGTCTATCGGCCATGGGGCTATTTTGAGGGGGTCACCTCCGGGGAGCGCCATCAGGTCAAGCATCTGATGGTCTATCCCGGCGCCTCGCTGTCGCTCCAGATGCATTACAAGCGGGCGGAGCACTGGGTGGTGGTCCGCGGCCAGGCGAGGGTTACGGTCGGCGACGAGGTCATGATTCTCAACGAAAATGAATCGACCTATATCCCCGTTGAAACCCGGCACCGGCTTGAAAACCCCGGCCCGGACCCTCTGAGCATCATCGAGGTGCAGTCCGGTATTTATCTCGGTGAGGACGACATCGTGCGTTTCGACGATGTTTATGGCCGTGCCGGGAACAAGGCCAGCGCGGCGGAGTAAAACCGGGTGATCGGGAGGCCGCTTGATGGTTGACGTTATCGCCCGGCAGTCATGTTCGTAGCTTTGTAGTCCAGCCCTTTGAAAGCTCATTAGATGAAGTTGAATTCAGTCCAGTATTTGAGGGCCCTTGCTGCAATTGCCGTTGTGGCTTATCACTGCATCACGATCATGAATACGGAATCGTCCTACGGGGTGTTTTCTCTGGGGACGTACGGAGTTGATCTTTTCTTTGTGATCAGCGGTTTTATCATGCTGGTCACCACACAGAAGCCTATTACGCCTCTCATATTCCTCGGCAAGCGTATCCGGCGCATTGTGCCGCTTTACTGGATCGTCACGGCCGTGACGGTTGTGGCGGCCATCATCCTGCCTTCGGCGTTCCGCTCCACGGTCCCGGATGTTTCCAGGGTAGTGCAGTCGCTTTTCTTTATTCCTCATTATCATGCGGTGAAGACGACCCAGATCTGGCCCATCGTGATTCAGGGCTGGACGCTCAATTATGAGATGTTCTTCTATCTGGTTTTTGCCGCCGCTCTTGGCCTGAGCCTCAAAAACCGGGGTGTCATCGTCATTGTGGCTATGCTGGCGCTTGTCGCCATGGGACGGATCTGGCCGTCGGGCAATGCCATCTGGAGCTGCTATACAAGCCCTCTCATGATCGAATTCTGCCTTGGCGTTGTCATCGGCCATGCGTATCTGTCGAAATCGGCGATCCTGCTCCCTCTCGTCACCGGCATCTTTGCGGTTGCCGGTGTATTCTTTCTTGCCGCGGTGTCATTGGGACGTGGGGTGGACGTCGGCTCGGTGGGCGCGGCGATCCTTGGCGGGGCCATCCTGATCGAGAAAAGGCGGGGCGGTTTTCATAACCGGACCATATTGCTGCTGGGCGATGCGTCCTATGCGATTTACCTGTTCCATCTGTTCGGGCTGGGGATGGTCAGGTTTGTCGGCGGCAAGCTTCACCTTGACTGGCGGGCGCCCGCTATCGATCTGGGTACGCTCGTCATCGGCGCCTGCGCGGGTACGCTGGTTGGCGTGCTGGTTTATCTCTGGGTGGAAAAACCGCTCCAGGCATGGATTTCGTCGCGGGGACAGCCGGCCGAAAAACAGCCTGCCGGGGCCTGAGGGAGCCGGATCCCGGACAGAAACCTATTCCGCGTCGTTACGGTGGGTCCGGGTCAGCCGGTCTTCCCAGGCAAGGGCGTGGGCGACGATGGTGTCGAGATCTTCATAGGCGGGTTTCCAGTCCACCAGCGACTTGAGACGGGCCGGGTTGGAAACAAGCCGGGCCGGATCGCCGGGGCGGCGGGAACCATGGCGGATGTCGAAGCTCTTGCCCGAAACCCGCTCGACGGAGGCCAGCACCTCGTTCACCGAAAAGCCTTTGCCGTAGCCGCAGTTGGCGACGAAGCTTTCTCCGCCCGTCCGCAGATGGGCGAGGGCGGCGGAGTGGGCGTTGGCGAGGTCGGCGACGTGGATATAGTCGCGAATGCAGGTGCCGTCGCGGGTCGGATAGTCCTGGCCATAGACCTCGATATGGCTGCGCAGGCCCAGCGCCGCCTGCGAGGCGACCTTGATCAGGTGGGTGGCGCTGGCGGTGGACTGGCCGGTCCGGCCCCGGGCGTCGGCCCCCGCCACGTTGAAATAGCGCAAGGCGGCATATTTGAGGCCGTGGGCATGGGCGGTGTCGCGCAGCATCCATTCGGTCATCAGCTTCGAGGTGCCATAGGGCGAGATCGGTTTCAGCACCGCGTCCTCGTCCACCATGTCCGCGTCCGGCATGCCATAGACGGCCGCCGTGGATGAAAAGATGAAATTCTCGACGCCGCCCTTCACGGCCCGTTCGATCAGCGTGCGGGAGTTCGCCGTATTGTTGAAATAATATTTCAGCGGATCGGCCAGCGATTCCGGGACCACGATCGAGCCCGCGAAATGGATGATGGAGGTGACCCGGTGATCCCGGATCACCTTGTCGAGCAGGGCTTCATCGGCGATGTCGCCCTGATAGAGATGGGCGGAGGGGTGAACGGCCCACTGAAAACCCGTGCTGAGGTTGTCGATGACGGCCACTTCCTCCCCGGCGTCGGCCAGATTCAGAACCATATGGCTGCCGATATAGCCCGCCCCGCCGGTCACCAGTGTACTCACGCCTGTTCCCCCAAGCTCCGCGCCTTGTCCGGCGCATTTGAACGGGTGGACCTTAAGATGACTGAGGCCCATACGAAAATGATTTCATTATCGATTGCGTAGATAAACGACGTATTGCTGACATGGAACTTGCCGGAGCGGGCGTGTTGCAAAAAAGGATGCCACCGTTCTGCCGCATTTTCCCCTTGCGGGCGGGATAGCAAGAGGCCTTATCAGGGAGTCGGCGTGAAAAGCAAACGGGGAGCGGGAATGCGGGTATCGGGCAAATTCGGGACAGTGGCGGCAACGAGGATGGCAACGGGTTTGCTGGCGTTGTCGCTGGCGGGTTGCGCGGGCACGACCCCGCCGGTGAGTGCTTCCCGGACCGCGCCGTCGGCTGCCCCGGCCGGTCAGGCGGCCCCCGCTGCCGCACCCGTCATCAACGAGGCGGATTACCAGAGCTGGAAGACAAAGTTCCGCGATGTGGCGATCTCCCAGGGCATCCGGCCGGAGGTCTATGACGCCGCGCTGGCGGGCATCGAGCCTGATCCCTCGATTCTCGCAGCCGATTCGGCCCAGCCCGAATTTACCCGCCCGATCTGGGATTATCTCGATCGCACCGTCTCCCCGGACCGGATCGCGACGGGACGCCAGTTGATCGAGGCCAACAAGGCGCTGCTGGACAGGATCGGGCAACGCTACGGGGTGGATCGCTACACGCTGGCCGCGATCTGGGGCATCGAGTCCGGCTTCGGGCGCGTCATGGGCAGCAAGAGCGTGGTCCGCTCGCTTGCCAGCCTGTCCTATCAGGGCCGGCGGATGGCCTATGGCCAGAGCCAGCTCATCGCGGCGCTCGAAATTCTCCAGCATGGCGATGTGACGCGCGACGGGCTGGTCGGTTCATGGGCGGGGGCCATGGGCCAGACCCAGTTCATCCCCGTCACCTATAACCGTTACGCCGTCGATTTCGATGGCGACGGCCGCCGGGACGTCTGGCAGAGCACCGCCGACGCGCTGGCCTCGACCGCCAACTATCTCAAGATGTCGGGATGGGAAGCGGGCGCGCGCTGGGGCTATGAGGTCAGCCTGCCCAAGGGCTTCGATTATGCGCAGGCGGATCCTGCGTCGCGCCGGAGCGTGCGGGAATGGGCGGCCATGGGTGTCCGCCGGGTCAATGGCGACGGCTTCGGCCCGGCGGAGCAGGATGCCCCCGCCGCGATCCTGCTCCCGGCGGGCTATCGGGGGCCCGCCTTCATGGTCATGAACAATTACCGCATGATCCTCACCTACAACAATTCGACATCCTACGGTCTGGCGGTCTCCCTGCTCGCGGATGCGATGAGGGGGCGGCCGGGCGTCATGGCGTCATGGCCCCGGGACGACCGGCCCCTGTCGCTGTCCGAGCGCATAAGCCTCCAGACCCTGCTGGCCTCGAAGGGATACAACCCCGGGCAGCCGGATGGCATCCTCGGGGCGAACACGCGCAAGGCCGTGCGCGCCTACCAGCAGTCCATCGGATTGCCCGCCGACGGTTATGCCGACAGCGACCTGCTGACCCGTATCCGGCAATAGGAACCGGAGGGCCCGATGGGGGTCTGAAAGGAGGGTGCCAATAAACTGGGCACTGTCTGTTGGGGGAACCGGGAGAGCCTGATTAAAAAATGGGCGTTTGAACGGCCATTGAACAGATGGAGCGAGCCGGGACCGCCGGGCGCGGCAATCCTCTCCCGGCAGACAATCCCCCTTCGGCCCCGTTCTCTGGCGGCCTCTGGCGGCGCGCTTCCGGGCTCCACCCATCCGGCGAGTGCCGGGGCAGGGGCTGGTTTTGATTTCGCCGGGCTGGATCGCGTGATTGATATTCCCTCCCGCAATTAAACTCCTATGCTAGCAAGGCGTTGCTAAAGTTCGATTCAATGTTGGCGGGTCCCCTTGTCCGGATGGCACCGGATTTGCTCTGGAGGGGAACGAGATTAGAAGCGCCTTGTGCGCCGCAATGGGAGTAGCGATGGCCTCAGACATCCTCACGGCCATCTTCGACGAAATGGGTTCCGGTCAGGGCAGCATTCGGCCCGCCTACCGCAAACTCAGCGAATGGCTCGCAGAGACCCCGCCAAACATGCTCGCGCTCCGGCGGGATGAGGCGGAAACCTTCTTTCGCAGAACCGGCATTACTTTCGCCGTCTACGGAGAAGGCGGCGATCCGGAACGGATCATCCCTTTTGACATCATTCCCCGCATCATCGAGGCGCAGGAATGGAAGCGGATTTCAGCGGGGCTGGTCCAGCGTGTCCGGGCCCTCAACGCTTTCATCGCCGACGTCTACGGCAAGCAGGAAATCCTGAAGGCGGGGCTTATCCCCGAAAATCAGGTGCTGATGAATGCGACCTACCGCCATGAGATGCAGGGCGTCTCGGTGCCGCGCGACATCTACACCCATATAGCGGGCATCGACATGGTCCGCGTCGGTCCCGACGAGTTCTATGTGCTGGAGGATAATTGCCGCACGCCATCGGGGGTCTCCTACATGCTGGAGAACCGCGAAATCACCATGCGGCTCTTTCCCGATCTCTTCTCCCGCTACAACGTGGCCCCGGTCGATCATTATTGCGACGATCTGCTCTATACGCTGTCCTCGGTCGCGCCGCGCAACTGCGAGAGCGAGCCCACGGTCGCGCTGCTGACGCCCGGCATCTACAACAGTGCCTATTACGAGCATTCCTTCCTCGCCGACCAGATGGGCATTGAACTGGTCGAGGGACCGGATCTCTATGTAAAGGACGACATCGTCTACATGCGCACGACCGAAGGTCCCCGGCGCGTTGACGTTCTCTACCGGCGTCTGGACGATGAGTTTATCGATCCGCTGGTCTTCAATCCTGAATCCGTGCTCGGCGTGCCGGGGCTGATGAGCGCCTATCGGGCGGGGAATATAAATCTCGCCAATGCGGTGGGTTCGGGCATCGCCGACGACAAGGCGACCTATGTCTATGTGCCGGAAATGATCCAGTTCTATCTGGGGGAAAAGCCGATTCTGCGCAATGTCCCGACCTTCCAGTGCAACAGGCCCGATGAATATAAATATGTCATGGAAAACTTGCACGAACTGGTGGTCAAGGAAGTCCATGGCTCGGGCGGATATGGCATGTTGATCGGGCCGAAATCGACCAGGGCCGAGCGCGATGAATATGCGCTGCGCGTCAAGGCGCAGCCGGACCAGTTCATCGCCCAGCCGACGCTGGCGCTCTCCACCTGTCCCACCTTCGTCGATGACGGCGTGGCGCCGCGCCATGTCGATCTGCGGCCGTTCGTGCTGGCGGGCTCGGAAATCCGGGTGGTGCCGGGCGGGCTTACCCGCGTGGCGCTCCGCGAAGGTTCGCTTGTGGTCAATTCCAGCCAGGGCGGCGGGACCAAGGACACCTGGGTGCTGAATGAAAAATGATCACGCCGGCGATCAGGCGTGGGCTTCCAGAAAAGATTTCCCCGTGTTTCCCGAAAGGGCCCCGACATGTTGAGTCGTACCGCCGATAATCTCTACTGGGTCGCCCGCAATATGGAGCGGATCGAAAATCTGGCTCGCATCATCCGGGTGGCGGACCGTCTGTCGCTGATGCCGGTGGTGCCGGCGGGCGATGACAGTCTGGGCGACGAATGGCAGTCCGCCATCATCGTTTCGGGCTCCTCGGAAGGCTTCTACGCCAAATATGAGGAAGCGACGCCGGAGGCGGTGATTTCCTATATCGCTTTCGACCCGGAAAATCCGTCGAGCATCCGTTCCTGCATCGAGACGGCGCGGCGCAATGCAAGGGCCATCCGCACGGCGTTGACCACGGAGATGTGGGATTGCCTCAACACCACATGGCTTGAACTGCCCAAATGGAACGAGTCCCGGGTGCGCGGCAGCGGGCTTCACCGCTTCCTCGACTGGGTCAAGGACCGGGCCTTGCTGTTCTTCGGCAGCACGCAGGCGACCATGCTGCGCCGGGACAGCCTCTATTTCGCCCAGCTCGGCACCTTCATCGAACGGGGCGACAACACGGCGCGCATTCTGGACGTGAAATATCACATTCTGCTGCCCGAACATGCGCCGGTTGGCAGCGCGGTCGATTATTACCAGTGGTCGTCGATCCTGCGGGCCGTCTCGGGTTTCCGGAGCTATTACGTTTTATACAAGGATGGCATCAAGCCATGGCGGGTTGCCGAGTTCCTGACCATTGAGGAACAAATGCCCCGGTCGCTCGTTAACTGCATGTCGCGCATCAACGAAAATCTTTTGCTGCTGGGCGATCAGTATGGCCAGCGGCATGAATGTCATCGCACCGCCGGCCGGCTGCAATCGCGGCTCCGCTTCAGCCGCATCGACGACATTTTCAGGCAGGGCCTGCACGAATTCCTGACCGAATATATCGAACAGAACAATCAGCTCGGTCAGGAAATCAGCAAAAGCTATCTGCTTGGATAGGGTCTGCTAATGAGGGCTGGATATGCGCATCGTGATTGACCACCAGACGACCTATCGATATGCAAATCCGGCGCGCTATGCGCTTTATGCCCTCCATGCCTCTCCCCGCGACATGGGATCGCAACTGGTCATGGAATGGAGCGTGGCCGCTCCGCACGGTTCGACGCTGCGGCGCTCCGACGATTCCTATGGCAATATCGTCGATATGCTCTGCATCGATCATCTGCATAGTGAACTTTCATTCCATATTCACGGGGAAGTCGAGACTCGCGACACCAATGGCGTGGTCAGCGGGCTTGCCGAGCATTTCATGCCCCGCTTCTATCTGCGCGAGACGGCGCTGACCGCATCGACGCCCGGCATCGCCGCTCTTGCCGGGCAGGCGCGGGCAAGGGCGAACGGCCGGCCGATGGACCTTGTTCATGAGCTGGTCACGTCGGTGCGCTCGGCGGTGGAATTTATTCCCGGCGGCAATGCGCCTGCCGGACCGGCGGGCGCGGTGCTCTCTTCCGGCGCGGGGGGCGTGCCCGATCTCACCCATCTTTTCATCGCGGGCGCGCGGATGCTGGGCCTCCCGGCGCGCTATGTCGCAGGCTACCATTATGAAGGCGGGGATTCCGGGTCGGGCCGCTGCCATGCCTGGGCCGAGGTTCATGTCGGGCATATGGGCTGGCTCGGCATCGATCTCGTTTCGGGAACAGGTCCGGGCGAGAGCCACGTCCGTATCGCCTCCGGGCTTGACTATGGGGAGGTTGCCCCGGCAAAAGGGGCGCGTCAGGGCGGTGCTGAAGCCACTCTCGATGTGCGTCTGAAGATTGAAGCGGGACAAACGCAGCAATAATCTCAGGCGTGCCCGGCGATCCGATTTCGGGTGGCCTGCTTGCGGGGATATGCGCTCATGACCTATTGCGTTGCCATGCGTTTGAAGACCGGCCTCGTCATGCTGGCCGATACCCGCACCAATGCAGGCGTCGACAATATCGCCACCTTCCGCAAGCTCACCGTGGTCGAAACCCCCGGCGAGCGGGTCATCGGTGTCATGACGGCGGGCAATCTGGCGGTCTCGCAGGCTGTGCTCAGCCTGCTGCTGGAGCAGGGCGTGTCGGTCCGGGATGGCGAGCCGCCGCAGACGCTCTATACGGTCCCCACCATGGTCCGCGCTGCCCAGCTTGTGGGGCAGGCGATCCGCGAGGTCTATCAGGTGGATGGGCCGTCGCTGGAGGCTCAGGCCAGCGATTTCAACGTTTCGATCCTGCTCGGCGGCCAGATCGGTTCGGGGAAGATGAGGCTGTTCCAGCTTTATGCGGCGGGCAATTTCATCGAGGCGACGGAGGACACCTGCTTCCTCCAGATCGGCGAGCATAAATATGGCAAGCCGATCCTCGACCGGGCGGCGAGCTATGACACCGGGGTGGGCGATGCGCTGAAGCTCGCGCTCATTTCCATGGATTCGACCATCCGCTCCAATCTCTCCGTCGGCCTGCCGGTAGATCTTATGGTCTACAGGCGCGATGCGCTCAAGGTTGCGCTTCAGAAGCGGGTCCGGGAGGATGATCCCTATTTCAAGGGGTTGCGTCAGGCATGGTCCGATGCGTTGACCCGGGCCTATCTGGCCATCGAGGGGCCGGACTGGGATTTTTAGCCGATGAACCAAAACCTGCTGCTCCCTGCCTCCGGCCGCGCCGGAGCGTGGCTGCGCGACCAGGCATTGCCGTTCTGGCTTGACCGGGGGCTCGATCCTCTTGGCATGGCCTGGGAGGAAATGTCGTTCGATGGCGTCCCGCGCGAGACCGGCTATCGCCGCACGCTCGTCCAGTTCCGGCAGGTCTATGTATTCGCCCATGCCGCCCAGGCCGGCTGGTGCCCGCCCGGGAGAGCGGCCAGCCTGTTCTTCGCCACCTGCGCGCGGGCGCGGCATCGGGATGGCGGCTTCGTGCACAGGCTCTCGCCCGCCGGGGATAGTCTCGATGACACCCGCGACGCCTATGATCAGGCTTTCGCGCTTCTGGCGGCGGGCTGGATTTTCAGGCTGACCGGGGACAGCCGCGCGCTCGATATTGCCCATGAGACCCTCGATTTCATGCAGCGCGAGATGGCGCATCCCGAGGGTGGTTTCGTCGAGGCGCTGCCGCCCCGGACCCCGCGCCGGCAGAACCCGCACATGCATCTTTTCGAGGCGCTTCTGGTCCTGTTCGAGGCGAGCCGGGACGTTGCTTTTATCGACGCCGCACGTCGGATTCTCTCCCTTTTTGCAGAGGCAAATTCGTCACCCCCGGCGGGGCCCTGCTTGAGTATTTCGGCGATGACTGGGCCCCGCTCGAAGCGCGCGTCGAGCCCGGCCATCATTTCGAATGGGTCTGGCTGCTCCATGAATTCGAGCGCCTGACCGGCGAGGATCAGGGACAAGTCATTGCTTCGCTTATGGATTTCGGCCTGAAGGGCGTGGATGCCGAAGGGCTGGCGATCGACGAAATGGATGCCGGAGGCCATTGGCTCGTGCGCTCGCGCAAGCTCTGGGCCCAGACCGAGATGCTGAAGGCCCTTATCGTGCTTGCGGAGCGCGGCGCCAAGGCTTCGGAATGGCGGATTCCTGCGCTTGTGGACGCCATTTTCGAGCGCTTCATGGTGCCCGGCGAGGCGCCGTTATGGTTCGAGGCCATCGCCGAAGACGGACAGCCCCTGCGGACCCGGATGCCGGCCACGACGCTTTATCATCTGATGCTCGGTTTCATGGAATTGCGCCGCTTTGCCGCCGCCTCTCGGCAATGAGCGCTCGATAGGCTATTGAGAGGCGGATGACGGTTTCATGGAGCGTTGAAATGAAGAAAACCCTGGTTTTGGGCGCTGGCGGCTTTATCGGCAGCCACCTCGTCAAGCGCCTCAAGTCAGAAGGGAACTGGGTTCGCGGCGTGGACCTGAAGTTTCCCCGTTTCGCGGAAACCCATGCCGACGATTTCGCCATCGGCGACCTGCGCGACCCGGCCTTCGTGCGCGAGATCATCGACCAGCGTTTTGACGAGGTTTACCAGCTTGCCGCCGACATGGGGGGCGCCGGCTATATCTTCACGGGCGAGAACGACGCCAACGTCATGCACAATTCGGCGACGATCAATCTCAACGTGCTCGACATCGCCTACAAGCGCAACGTGAAGCGGATTTTCTATTCCTCGTCGGCCTGCATCTATCCCGAATATAACCAGCTCGATCCCGACAATCCCAAATGCTCGGAAGACAGCGCCTATCCCGCCGCGCCCGACAGCGAATATGGCTGGGAAAAACTGTTCAGCGAGCGCCTTTATCTCGCCTATGGCCGCAACCATGGCATCGAGCCCCGGATCGCGCGCTATCACAATATTTTCGGGCCGGAAGGCTCGTGGAACGACGGCAAGGAGAAGGCGCCCGCCGCGATCTGCCGCAAGGTCGCCATGGCCCGCAGCGGTGACGACATCGAGATCTGGGGCGACGGCAAGCAGACCCGCTCGTTCCTCTATGTCGATGAATGCCTGAACGGCACGACAAGGCTTCTGCGCTCCGGCGAGACGGGGCCTTTCAATATCGGCTCCGAGGAAATGGTCACGATCAACCAGCTTGTCGACATCGTCGCCGACATCGCGGGCAAGCAGATCGGCAAGCACCATATTTCCGGCCCGACCGGCGTGCGCGGGCGCAATTCGGACAACCGGCTGATCGAGGAAAAACTCGGCTGGTCCCCGTCCGACAGCCTGCGCGCCGGGCTCGAAAAAACCTATGGCTGGGTCGAACAGCAGGTCCGCGCCAACCATTGAAGCCGGCTTATCCCCGCCTTTCGGGGGTGGGGTATTCTCTCCCTTTCAATGAAGGGGAGAGAAGTCATGAACCATCCTGCTGCGACTCTGGCGATATGGGCCTTCATTTGCTATACATGTATAGCAATTTTGGGAGGTTCATATGCTCGCCATTCGACTACCCGCGGATATCGAGGCCCGGCTCGACGCCCTTGCCGCCGCAACGGGGCGGACCAAGAGTTTTTATGTCCGGGAAGCCATTCTGGAGCATCTCGCCGATCTGGAGGATCTTTATCTCGCCGAACAGCGGCTGGGCGACCTCCGGGCGGGCCGCACGAAACCGATCCCTCTCGGAGACGTGACGGCAAAGCATGGCCTGGAGGATTGAGTTCGATCCTTCAGCCGAAAGGGAACTGGGCAAACTTGACCGGGAGGCCTCTCGCCGCATCCTGAAATTCCTGTCCGAAAGGCTCTCCGGTCTGGACGATCCCCGCAGCCTTGGCGAAGCGCTTAAAGGCTCAAAGCTTGGCGAGTTCTGGAAATACCGCGTCGGGGATTATCGCATCATTGCCGAAATCCGTGACGAGGTGCTGTGCATCCTCGTCATCAGGATCGGCAACCGCCGCGACATCTACAGGCGTTAGTTCCGTTACGCTGCCAGCGCATTGCCGGGATTGCGGCGGGCAAGGCCGTCGAAAAGGTCGAGGCCGCGCTCCACATAGGCGTAGATCGGATCGTCCTTTTCGAACAGCGGCAGCGTCGCGACGGCGCGGACCCAGAGGAAGCCGCCGAGCGCGATGAAATCCGCGTAATTGGGCGTCTCGCCGCCGACGAACGGCTGGTTGGCGAGCGTGGCGCGCAGCGGGCGAAGGGCGTGGCGGACTTCGGGCAGTTTCGAGGTCCGCTCTGCGGTGAAGCTTTCGAGCGTCTGCCCGCCGAGACGCTTCTCGCGGCTCGCGCGGAAATAGGCCTTGTCCTCCTCGCGGGCGGCGTCATGGATGTCGCGGACATAGATCATGAACAGGCGGTTCATGATTTCGAGCCCATACCAGGCATCGAAGAAACGTATCGTGGCGCGTTCCGCCGCCGAACTGAAAATCGCCGGACGATCCGTGTAGGTCCGGTCGAGATATTCCGCGATAGCCCAGGATTCGTTCATGACGATATCCCCGGTTTCCAGAATGGGCACGGTCTTGAATTCGCCGTCATGAAGTTTGGGAATATCCGTGAAGCCGACCGGCACCGCATCGAAGTCGAGCCCCTTGTGGGCAAGAGCGAACTTGATGCGCCAGCAGAACGGGCTCATGCGGCGATCGCCCGGCAAGGTGAGGTCATAAAGCCGAATGGTCATGGTGCGTTTCCCGTTGTTGATCCGTTTGTTCTCATGCTCCACCAATCCGACGTTGCGTCAAGGGGCAAGGCGGTGCGCGCGGGCGTGACAGGCTGCTGGAAAGCGGGTAATCGGGAGACAGATTTATCGCAAGCGGGAGCCTGTCTCATGTCCGACGCCACCATGAAAGCCATCGTCTGCGACGCGTTCGAAGAGCCCGACATGCTGGCCGTGCGCTCCGGCGTAGCGGTGCCGCAGGCAGCGCCGGGACACCTGCTCATCCGCGTGCATGTGGCGGGCGTG
Source organism: Parvibaculaceae bacterium (assembly GCA_028283765.1). GTDB lineage: Bacteria > Pseudomonadota > Alphaproteobacteria > Parvibaculales > Parvibaculaceae > JAATFR01. The sequence continues at coordinate 505,114 of JAPWJY010000008.1, forward strand.
AGCTTCGTTGACATGCTGATCGCGAGCGGCCGCTACCAGTTCAAGCCGCAACTGCCGTTCACGCCGGGCTCCGAGTTTGCCGGCGTTGTCGAACAGGTGGGCGAAGGCGTCGAAGGGTTCGCGCCGGGCGACCGGGTGGTGGCGTCGGCCTTCACCGGCGGCTTCTCGCAATATGCGCTGGCGGCGGCGCAGAGCGTGACCCGGCTGCCCGACGCCATCGACTTCGAGACGGCAACCGTCTTCCGTGTGAATTACACCACGGCCTTGTTCGCGCTGAAGCAACGGGGTCTGCTCAAGCCCGGTGAAACGCTTCTGGTGCTGGGGGCGGGCGGCGGCATCGGCATTGCGGCCATCGAGATCGGCAAGCTGATGGGCGCGACCGTGATTGCGGCGGCCTCGACCGAAGAAAAGCGCGTCTATGCCCTGTCGCGCGGCGCGGACCATGCGCTCGATCCGCAAGCGGATAATTTTCGCGATGAGCTGAAGCGGCTGACCGGGGGCAAGGGCGTCGATGTGATCGTCGATCCGGTCGGCGGCGATCTCTCGGAGCTTGCATTCCGCTCCATCGCCTGGGAGGGGCGGCATCTGGTCATCGGCTATGCGGCGGGCTCGATCCCGAAGCTGCCGCTCAACCTGACCCTGCTCAAGGGCGCGGAGGTGCGCGGCGTCGACATCGCCCAGGTGCCGCGCCGCGCCCCCGCGACGGGTCAGGAAAACCTCGCCCAGCTTTTCGGCTGGATCGTCGAGGGCAAGCTGAAGCCTGAACCGGGCGTGGTCTATCCATTCGAGAAAGCGGGCGAGGCGATGGCGGCCCTGATGGAGCGCCGGGCATTAGGTAAGCTTCTGCTGCGGATCGACTGACGGGCGGCGCGGCCTTCTTGCCATTCCGGACAAAGCCCGACATTCTCCCTCCGCCCCAACAGCAAGAACGTTCCGGAGGACGCATGTCGCTTACGCTTTATGGCTCGCCGCTTTCCCCTTTCGTGCGCAAGACCCGTGTGGTCCTTGCCGAGAAAGGTCTCGATTATACGCTGGACCCGGTGAACGTGTTTGCGCCGCCGCCCGAATTTCTGGCCATCTCGCCGCTGAAGCGCATCCCGGTGCTGCGCGATACCTCGGTGGGCCCGGATGCCACCTTGCCGGATTCCTCGGCCATCTGCGCCTATCTGGAAAAAAAGCAGCCCGAGCCTGCGCTCTATCCCGCTGTTCCGTTCGATTACGCCCGGGTGCTCTGGTTCGAGGAATATGCCGACTCGGAGCTGGCGAGCCTGTGCGGCATGGGCGTGTTCCGCCCCATCGTGGTCAACAGCCTGATGGGCAATGGGCCGGATCGCGAAGCGGCCGACAAGACCATGACTGAAAAGATGCCGCGCCTGTTCGATTATCTCAACCGGGAGATCGGCGATAATGCGTTCCTCGTCGGTGGCCGTTTCTCGGTGGCCGACATTGCGGTCGCGACCCATTTCGTCAATCTGGCCCATGCGGGCTATGCGCCGGATGAGGCGAGCTATCCCGCTCTGCGGCGCTTTCTGACTGCGATCCATGCCCGGCCGAGCTTTGCCTCCCTTATCGCGGATGAGCGCAAGATGCTGGCGTCGCTGGGAATTTCCTACGCGCTCTGACGGCTGGATACGAAGCTGGATGGCTTGAAAATTGCTTGGTTCCGCGCATGAAGTACGGCGCGGAACCAGGGGAAGCGATATGCCAGACCAGACGGACCACAAGGGCACAGCCTTCGATCGCATCCCGCTCGTCGACATATCGGCGCTTTACGGGACGGATGAGGCCGCCAAGCTTGCGACAGCGCGGGAGATGGCGAAAGCCGCCAGCGAGGTCGGTTTTCTCTATGTGACGGGCCACAAGCTTGCGCCTGAACTGATCGAGCAGCTTGAGGCGCAGGCCAGACTCTTTTATGCGCTGCCGCTCGAAACCAGGCTCAAATATTATATCGGCCAGTCGCGCGCCCATCGCGGCTATGTGCCGACCGGCGAGGAGGGCGGTTATGACGATCCCTCGGCCAAACCGGACCTGAAGGAGGCGTTCGATATCTCCATCGAGCTGCCTGAGGACGATCCGGATCATCTGATCGGCTACCGCATTCTGGGCCCCAACCAGTGGCCTGCCGAAGCGCCGGACTTCAGGCGGCATGTCTATGGCTATTACGAGCAGGCCATCGCGCTGGGACACACGATCTTTCGCGGCTTCGCGCTGGCGCTGGGCGTGGAGGAGGATTATTTCGAGCGCTTCCTGCTGAAGCCGCCCTCGCAGCTCCGGCTGGTGCATTATGAGGCGAACGCGCACATCATTGAGGAAGGACAGTGGGGCATCAGTCCGCATACGGATTTCGAGTGTTTCACGATCCTCCATGCGACGACGCCGGGCTTGCAGGTGCTGAACGCGGCGGGTGAGTGGATCGAGGCCCCGCCGGTGCCGGGCGCTTTCGTCATCAATATCGGCGACATGCTGGAAGCGATGACCAACGGGCGCTTCATCGCCACCCCGCACCGGGTGCGCCCGACCAGCGAGGAGCGCTTCTCGTTCCCGCTGTTCTGCTCCGTCGATTACGACACGCTGGTCGAGCCGCTGCCGGAATTCGTGGGCGAGGGCGAGACGCCCGCCTATCCGCCCTATGTGGCGGGCGACCATCTGGCCCACCAGACGATGCTTTATTTCCGCTATCTCGGAAAACTGGTCGAGGAAGGGAAGCTCTCCTATCCCAAAAGCATGGAGGGCAAGAGCGCGAGCTTCGGCCGCAAGGAAAAGGTGGCGGCGGAGTGAAACAAAAAGGGCAGCCGGTGGCTGCCCTTTGATTTTGCGGAAAGAGGGAAAAGGATCAGAGATCCTTGAAGCCCTTGCCTTCGGCAACCAGCTTTTCGAGCAGGGCGGAAGGCTTGAAGTCATCGCCCATCTGGGACTGGAATTCCTTGATCTTCGCCAGCACCTTGTCGAGGCCGATGGTGTCGCCATAGAACATCGGGCCGCCGCGATAGACGGGGAAGCCGTAGCCGTTGATCCAGATGATGTCGATGTCGGACGCGCGGATGGCCTTGCCTTCCTCCAGAATCTTCGCGCCCTCGTTGATCATCGGATAGATGCAGCGCTCAAGGATTTCCTGATCCGAAATGGTGCGGCGGTTGATGCCCTTTTCCGCGGCGAAATCGAGGATGAGCTTTTCGACGACGGGCGAGGGCGAGGCGTTGCGGTTGGCATCGTAATCATAGAAGCCCGCGCCGGTTTTCTGGCCCCGGCGGTCAAGCTCGCAGAGCCGGTCGCGCAGGGTTTCGCCCTTCGACGTTTCCTTCGACCAGCCGAGATCGAGACCGGCGAGGTCCGACATGGCGAACGGGCCCATGGGCAGGCCGAAATCATAGAGCACCCGGTCCACATCCCACGGCATCGCGCCTTCGAGGATGAGCTTCTGCGCCTCGCGCTGGCGCTGGGCGAGAATGCGGTTGCCGACGAAGCCGGGGCAGACGCCGACGAGCGCGGCGATCTTGCCGATCTTCTTGGCGATGGCCATGGAGGTGGCGATGACGCTCTTCGAGGTCTTGTCGGCGCGCACCACTTCCAGCAGCCGCATCACGTTCGCCGGGCTGAAGAAATGGAGGCCGATGACCGCTTCCGGGCGGCTGACGGCGGTTGCGATCTCGTTGATGTCGAGCGCCGAGGTGTTGGTGGCGAGGATGGCGCCCTGCTTGACGATCTTGTCGAGCTTGCCGAACACGTCCTTCTTGACGGCCATGTTCTCGAAGATGGCCTCGATCACGAGATCGGAATCGGCAAGGTCTTCAAGGGCGAGGCTGCCCTTGAGAAGACCCATGCGCTTTTCGACGTCGTCCAGCGTCAGGCGGCCCTTTTTCGCCGTGTTCTCGTAGTTCTTGCGGATGGTGGCGATGCCGCGATCCAGCGCTTCCTGCTTCGTTTCCACGATGGTGACGGGAAAGCCCGCATTGAGGAAGTTCATGGCGATGCCGCCGCCCATGGTGCCCGCGCCGATGATGCCGACCTTCTTCACATCGATCAGGGGCGTATCGGCGGGAACGTCCGGCAGTTTCCAGACCTGCCGCTCGGCAAAGAAGACATGACGCTGGGCGGCGGACTGCACGCCCGTGATGAGTTCGCGGAAGAGCTTCTGCTCAACCTTGATGCCCTCATCGAAGGGCAGGTTCACGGCCGCCTCGATGCACTGGATGTTGTATTCCGGCGCGAGGAAGCCGCGGAACTTGCGGGCATGGGCCTTGCGGAATTCGGCGAAGATTTCCGGCTTGCCGCGGGCCGGGGCGACCTTGTCGTCGGTGTCGCGCACGCGCTTGAGCGGACGGCCCTCGGCCACGATCTTCTTGGCGAAGGCGATGGCGCCCTCGCGCAGCTTGCCTTCCTCGACCAGCTCATCGACGAGGCCGATTTCCTTGCAGGTCTTCGCGCCGACATGGGTGCCGGCCGTCACCATTTCCAGCGCCCTTTCGGCGCCGACGATGCGGGGCAGGCGCTGGGTGCCGCCCGCGCCCGGCAGCAGGCCGAGATTGACCTCGGGCAGGCCACATTTGGCGGAGGGCACCGCGACGCGGTAATGGCAGGTGAGGGCGACCTCAAGGCCGCCGCCGAGCGCGGTGCCATGGATGGCGGCGACCACGGGCTTGGAGGCGTTCTCGATCATGGCCTGGGCATCGAACAGGCTCGCGCCCGTCGCCGCCTTGTTGAATTCGGTGATGTCCGCGCCCGCAATGAAGGTGCGTCCGTCGCAGATCAGCACCACGGCCTTGACGGCCGGATTGTCGATGGCCTGCCTGATGCCGTTGAAGATGCCGTCGCGGACGGGGGCCGAGAGCGCATTCACCGGCGGGGAATTGAGGGTGAGGACGGCGACGTCGCCTTCAAGCGTCAGGTCTGTCACGGGATTGATGGTCGTCATGGGGCATTCCCTGTCGTTTCATTAGTGTTGGCGGGGAGTTTAGCGGCCCCGGCGGCAATTGCCAGCATGGCAAGCGCGATGCGCCAATCTCGACAGGACCGGCCCATGTGCTAGCTTGTGGCAAACGAAACGCATAACACCAAGGGAAGGGCGCACCGTTCGCGCCGGAGACAGGGATTTGACAGGTACACAGACCGGCGCCCCCAAGGCGGGCGCTGCGGCAGACATTGCTGCGATCGAGGCCGACTTTGCGTCACTCGGCTATATCTGCAACGCCGATATTGCGACCTCGATCTTTTTGAGCCAGCGGCTGGAAAAGCCCGTTCTGGTCGAAGGGCCGCCCGGCGTCGGCAAGACCGAACTGGCCAAGGCGACCGCCCAGATGCTGGGCAAGCCCCTCATCCGCCTGCAATGCTATGCGGGGCTCGACGAATCGAAGGCGCTCTATGAGTGGAAATACGGCAAGCAGCTTCTCTACACGCAGGTGCTGAAGGAGAAGCTGGGCGACCTGATGGAGGGGGCGAAGGGGCTGAAGGAATCCATGACCCGGCTCCATGAGTTCGACGACACCTTCTTCAGCGAGGAGTTCCTCGAACCCCGCCCGCTGCTCAAGGCCTTGTGGTCGCAGGAAGGGGCCGTATTGCTGATCGACGAGATCGACAAGTCGGACGACGAGTTCGAGGCCTTCCTGCTGGAGCTTCTGTCCGACTACCAGATTTCCGTGCCCGAGCTTGGCACCATCAGGGCGAAGCACACGCCCATCGTGTTTCTGACCTCGAACAACACCCGCGAGATCGGCGACGCGCTGAAGCGCCGCTGCCTGCACCTCTATATTCCGTTCCCGGATTCCGACCTTGAGCAGCGTATCATCGCCACGCGCGTGCCCGAGGTGGAGGCGAACCTGCGTGCGGAACTGGTCGCCTTCGTGCAGGGGCTGCGCAAGCTCGAACTGAAGAAGCAGCCCGCGGTCAGCGAAACCATCGACTGGGCGCGGACGCTGGTGCTGCTTCATGCCCGGGAACTCGATGCCGAACTGGTGCGTCGTACGCTCAACGTGCTGCTCAAGTTTCAGGACGACATCGACAATGTGGACTCCGATGTGAACGCGCTGGTCGCCCAGTCGCGCGAGGCCTCGGCGCGTCTGGCGGGCTAGGCGATGAGTGAGGTTCTTGCCGATTTCATCCGGGCGTTGAGATCCGCCGACGTGCGGATTTCCACGTCTGAATCGATCGATGCGGGCCGGGCGCTGGCGCTGGTCGGCTATGACGACCGCACGACGCTGCGCGCCGCCCTCTCCCAGGCGCTGGCGAAATCGCAGGACGACAAGGAGGCCTTCGGGGAGACCTTCGAGCGTTTCTTCGCCTTCGACCAGTTCACCAGAAACCCGCCCTCGCAGGACTCGTCCGAGGATGAGAATGATTCCGGGGATGAGGAAAAGAAGGGGGAATCGGGCGGCATGCCCGGCCCCGGTTCCGGTGGGCTGAGCGGTGAGCGGGAGGGCGACGGCGCGCCTCAGGATGATCTGGCGGGCCTTCTCGCCAGCGGCGATCAGGCGGCGCTTCAGATGGCGCTGGCGGAGGCGGCGCGGCAGGTGAATCTCAACCGCATTCGCCTCTTCACCCAGCGCGGCATGTATACGCGGCGCATGATGGAGGTGATGGGGCTCGATGCGCTCAATGATCGCATCGAGGGGGCGGAGCGCGACGGCGAAACCGTGAAGGCGGAGCGGATGCGCGAAGCCCGCGACGGATTGCGCGAGCAGGTGCGCGACTATGTGGAAAAGCAGCTTGAGCTTTTCACCAAGAACACCGGACGCCAGTTGCGCGAGGAAGTGCTGTCGCAGGTGCGGCTTTCCAACGTGGACCGCTCGGACATGCGCTTCCTGCGCATCGTCGTGCGCAAGATGGCGAAAAGGCTCGTCGCGCTGCATTCCCGGCGCAAGACCGTGACCCGGCGCGGCATGCTCGACGTGCGGCGCACGATCCGCGCGAACACGGGCTTCGACGGGCTGCTGTTCCATACCATCTGGAAGAAGTCGAAAGTCGACCGGCCCAGGGTGATCGCCGTCTGCGACGTCTCGGGGTCGGTGGCGCAGGTCTCCCAGTTCCTGCTGATGTTTCTCTATTCCGTGCAGGAAGTGTTGCCGGAGGTGCGCTCCTTCGCCTTTTCAGGCCGGCTGGGCGAGGTGACGGATATTTTCAAAAAGAGCGATCTGGAAAAGGCGATGGTGGAAACGCTGCGCGAGTTCGGCGGCGGCTCGACGGATTACGGGCAGGCCTTCAGGGATCTGGAGGCGCTGGCGATCAGCGGCATCGACCACAGCACTACCGTGCTCATTCTGGGCGATGCGCGCTCCAACAATGGCAACCCGCGCGCGGATATTCTGAAGAAGATCCATGCCCGCGCCAAGCAGGTGATCTGGCTCAACCCGGAGGGAAAGTCGCTGTGGAACACCGGCGACAGCGAAATGCGCGCCCTGTCGCCCTATTGCGACCGCACGGTCAGCTGCTCGACAATCAGGGGGCTGGAGCGGGTTGTCTCGGATCTCTTGCGTTCTGCAAGCTGATCAATCGGGAATGATAATGATCCCGTTTGAACCATAGCCGGTACGGCTCGAAGCGCGCCGGAAGCGGAATGTCTGCCGGACCGTGGACGCCGGATCGACGACAAGGCGCGCGCTGCCATAACGGATGAGCCGCCAGAAATGGCCCGTGTCATCCAGATCGTAGATAAGATCCTTGCACGCGCATATGAGCTGCCCGCCGCCGCTTACATTCACCGTGGCCTGACGCTTGTCGATATTGGCGACAACGCCCCAAACCTTGCCCCGCCAGATGCCGTGCCCGGCAACCCAGGGTGAGATCAGAACCATATCACCAATCGTGGTCGGCATTTAAGGGGCCTCATTCTTATTCGGCATCTGTCAAGCAAATCGCATGCCGGATAGGTACCCCTATAATGATTAATAATTAATTATGTTCCACCGGAAATTATATCCAGGCGGGTCTGTCCCGCGATTTTTTGTGGCTGAGCTGGCCGGAAAAACCAATGTTCCGCATGCCCTCAGGCGGCTGAGGCGAACTGCTCGATCAGGTCTGCGGGGTAAAGGCTCTCGAACGGCAGGATGTTATGGCGTGCCCGGATCGTCGCGATGGAATCCCGCCACTCGCTTTCCCAGTCGATATTCATGAACGAGGGCGTCCGGCGGCCATGAAGCCAGGCTTCCGCCATCACCTGAATGAAGACCGGGAAGCCTTCCGGCGACGCATGTGCAATAGAGCTTGCTGCAACCGCGAGCAGCATGGCTGAATAATTGTGCCCGAACTGGGCGAGCTGGAAGGCGGAAATACCGACCTCATGCAGCACAGTGGTGCGATAGCCGCCGACCAGATGCCAGATGTCGTGGGTTTGCAGGATGCGCGTGTTCAGATAACGGAGCGCCGGAGTCATCTGCGCCAGCCCGATGGCCTCGCGGTCGAGCACTTCCAGATCGAAATCATTGCTGACGATGAGGGTGTGGATGTCGTGGCCGAGCGAGCCTTGCGGCTGGCGGGCAAGCTCATCCAGCGTCAACCGGCGCGGCGCCGGGCGGCTGGCCGCGCCGGCGCAACCGGGATGGCGGGCCGCCACCGCTTCGGCCTTGCGCGTGAAGGCTTCGTCCATATGAGCGCCGAGACCGGCCACCTGTGCCGTAAGGCCTTCGGCATCGGGCGTCCCTGCGCCTTGTACGATAGACCAGAAGTCCGCCCACAAGGCGGGAGAGAGACGCGATAGCCCGGTGAGATGGGCAAGGGCTGCCTGTGATTCCATGGTGCTGCGCAGGGCCGGATCGTCGCTGGCAAGCCAGGCGCGGGTGAAGGCATCGTAAACGGCGGATGCCGCCTCGGGCGTTATGAACGCGACTCGCGCAAAGAGCGCGCACAGCTCCGCGATGGCCCCGGCATCTCCCTGCCGGGCCGCCCGGGTCACGGCCTCGATGGCGGCAGTCCCGGCCATGAAATCGCCACCCTCGACCTTTGCCTGAAAATCCTGCTGGTCCTGATCGAAGGCGATGCCCATGTGTTTTCTCCCGTTATTACACCGGAGAATTAAATCATACCGCAGTATGAATTGGCAATGCGCGGGTTTCAGTCCTTGCCGAGAGAGCTGTAAAGCTCCGGCCGGCGATCGCGCAGATAAGGGAAGGTCGGCGCGGCCTTTTTGCGCGCGGCAAGATCAATGTCGGCGATGAGGAGAGCCTCGCCCTCGCCCGCCGCTACAATCGTCCGTCCGTCAGGTCCGGCGAGTTTCGACCCGCCGAGAAAGAGCAGCCCGTTTTCCTCGCCGCAATGGTTGCAATAGGCGATGAAGAGCGTGTTCTCGACCGCGCGGGCGGGCACGAACCAGTCGGGCACATTGGTGAATTCCGGCGAAAGCGCAGTCGGCACCAGAATGAGGTCGGTACCGGCCAGCGCATGGGTGCGGACATTCTCCGGGAACTCCACATCGTAGCAGATGAGAAGCGCGATCTTCCATTCGCCCAGACTGAACGGCGGTTCGAAGACGTCTCCCGGCGTGTAGAGCGATTTCTCCATGCTCTCGAACAGATGCGTCTTGCGGTAATGGGCCAGCGGCGCGCCCGCCGTGCCCACGACCTGGACCGAATTATAGACAGGCTGCTCAGGAGACGGGCGCTCGGCATAGCCATAGGCGATCACGATATTGTTGCGCCGGGCGATGTCGGCGATCCGGCTGAAGGAGGGGCCATCGGCGGGCTCGGCGAGCGCGGGGATCAGGTCCGGCAGATTGTAGCCCGAAAGCCAAAGCTCCGGCAGCAGCAGCAATTCCGCTCCGGCGGCCGCGGCCGACTGCGCGATGGGTTCGAGCGACGCCAGATTCCCCCCTATATCGCCGGGAAAGCCCCGGGTCTGCCAAAGTGCCAGTTTCATCGGAGTTACTTTCAATCGTGGAGTTTTGCGCGCCCATTAGGCGAGAACATTGCCTGCTGGATGCAGGGAACGGACCAGTTATGCCGTTCAGGATTTCCCTGCCGTCTCTGCGGATACGGATTTGAAGGAGGGTTCGTCAATGAAACCGACCGGCTGATGCCAGCTCAGCTTGCCGATGCCATGGGCCATCAGCAGCCGCCCCCGGATGCGGTTTTTTGACAGATGTTCCAGCGTGCCGAACGCGATGAGCGCGCCCGCCGTGAGCTGGATCAGGCCTTTCGCCATCAATTGCAGCCAGACCAGACGCGGCATGTGGGTGTAATGGAGATAGATCGTGACGTAGATTTGCGTTTCTCTTTTGGTGCGGATGAGGCGATAGGCGATCTCGGTGCGGTGCTCGGGCACGATCTCGGTGACCCGTGCGCCAGCAGCCCAGACGAGCGTGCGTCCTTCGCGGAACAGGCGGATGAAAAGTTCGGAATCCTCGCCGCCCGCATCGCCGAACGCGAGGCTGAAGGGCTCCGCCGCCTGAGAGGCGCGAAAACAGTTATCGACCCTGAAGACCGAGTTGCCGGTGCCGAGCCCGATCAGGGGTTTGCCATCGGAACGGACAAGCTTGATGACGCTGTCGGGCGGCAGATGAAAATCGCGGGCGAAATATTGGCCTTTCGGGTCATAGGCCGGAGGCTTTCCGGCGGCGAAGATGGCAAACCGCGGGCCGACGGCGATGTCCGCGCCCGTTCGGCGGAGCGTGCCGACAAGCTCGTCCAGCCAGTCCGGATCGGCGAACTCGTCATCGTCGATGATGGCGAGAAGTTCGCCGCGCGCGCCATGGATGCCCGCATTGCGCAGCACGGACATGTTGCGGGCAAGCTCGCGCTGATAGCGGATGGGAATATCGGTTTCGGGCGCGATCTTCTCGACGGCCTCAAGGCCGTTGCCGCTTGGATGATTGTCGGTGATCAGGATTTCATAGCTGAGACCGAGCTTGTTCTCCTGGGCGAGGCAGGAGCGGATGCAGCGTTCAAGCAGCAGGGGCCGGTCATAGGTGGCAATCGAAATCGTGAGATCTGGTCTCGATGTCGCCGGTGCATCGCCACTCATGACTCCTTGTGTCCCTTCCAGAGATCTTTCTCTATCGAATAGTCATCGGTTGCTGTCGTGGCTATCCCTCACGCCCCGGCCCTGCGGAGACTAGCCTGCTTTGAGATGAGCGGAAAGCCGGGCTTGCCGGGCGCGCGTCTTGCCCGTAAATCAGGCCGCTCCACGCATGATCCGGTATTGGAGACAGAGTGAGCCAGGGCAGCATCGGAATCGATTTCGGGACGACGAACACGGTGCTTGCCTTCGCGGCGCCGGGCGAGCCTGCGCGCCTGATGCATTTTCCGGCGCCGGGCGGCGAGGTGACGGCATGCCGCTCCGCACTCAGCTTCCATACTCATGCGGACCGGCCGCAGGACCGCACGATTGAAGCCGGGCCGTGGGCGATTGACGCTTATCTCGACGACCCCGCGGACACGCGCTTCATCCAGTCGTTCAAGCGCTTCGCCGCCAGCGAATCGTTTACCGAAACCCGGATTGCCGGACGGGGCTATGGTTTCGAGGACCTGCTCTCGACCTATCTGCTGCGCCTGCGCGACTATGGCGGTCTCACGGGCGCGGAGATGCCAAGGCGCGTGATCGTCGGGCGGCCCGTCACCTTCGCCGGTTCATCGCCCAACACGGCGCTGGCGCTGAAGCGCTACGACACCGCCTTCCGGCGGCTGGGTTTCGAGGAGATCGTCTACGTCTATGAGCCGGTGGGCGCGGCGTTCTTCTTCGCGCGCGAGCTGGAGCAGGATGCGACCGTGCTGGTCGGCGATTTCGGCGGCGGCACCAGCGATTTTTCCATCATCCGCTTCTCGCGCGCCGACGGGCACCTGCGCGCGACGCCGCTCGGGCGCTCCGGCGTCGGGGTTGCGGGCGATGCGTTCGATTATCGCATCATCGACAATCTCGTGTCCCCGGCGCTGGGCAAGGGCACGAGCTACAGGACTTTCGGCAAGGTGCTGCCGGTGCCTAACCGCTACTATGCCGCCTTCGCGCGCTGGGACCAGCTTGCGCTGATGCGCGCTTCACGCGACATGCGTGAAATCCGTGCACTGGCGCGCGAGGCGCTGGAGCCGGAGAAGCTTGAACGGCTCATCGATGTGCTGGATGAAAACTACAGCTATCTGCTTTACCAGTCGGTTTCACGCCTGAAAGAAGAGCTTTCCGCGGACGGGGAGGCGGAATTCCTGTTCGACGCGCCGAAGCTCTCGTTGAAGGGGACGGTATCGCGCGCGCGGTTCGAGAGCTGGATCGCGCCGGAACTGGGGCTGATCGAGGCGGCCATCGACCGGGCGCTGGCAAGCGCGGGCCTGAAAGCGGAGGCGATCGACCGGGTGTTTCTCACCGGCGGCTCGTCGCTGGTGCCCGCCGTGCGCCGTCTGTTCACGGACCGATTCGATCCGGCCCGGATAGGCTCCGGGGCGGAACTTCACTCCATCGCTTCGGGGCTGGCGCTGGTGGGTCATGAGCCCGATCTGGGGCCATGGCGGGCTGACGACTGATCGCGAAAGCGCATCCTCCCGGACGGGGTCCGGGAGGATGGCTGTTTTAACGGGGCAGGTCGGTCCGGCCCATCAGGAACTTGTCGACCGCGTGCGCGCACTGGCGGCCTTCGCGGATGGCCCAGACGACGAGGGACTGGCCACGGCGCATGTCGCCCGCGCTGAAGATCTTGGGCAGGCTCGACTTGTACTGCACCACATCGGCCTTGACGTTGCCGCGCGGATCGAACTCGACGCCGAGATCGCTCAGCATGCCCTCGTGAACCGGATTGACGAAACCCATGGCGAGCAGGACCAGTTCAGCCTTGATCTCGAACTGCGTACCCTCGATCGGCTGCATCTTGTCATCCACGCGGACGCACTCGATGCCGCGGATGCCGCCCTTGCCGTTGGGAATGATGCGCGTCGTCAACACGGCGAAATCACGCACCGCGCCCTCGGCCTGGCTCGACGAGGTGCGCATTTTCAGCGGCCAGTTCGGCCATGTCAGCAGCTTGTTTTCCTTCTCGGGCGGCTGCGGCATGATTTCAAGCTGCGTCACCGAAAGCGCGCCCTGGCGGAACGAGGTGCCGATGCAGTCCGAGCCCGTGTCGCCGCCGCCGATCACCACCACATGCTTGCCGCTGGCGAGAAGCTCGGGCGCGTTGCCGAGCGATTCATTGCTGACGCGCTTGTTCTGCTGGCGCAGGAAATCCATCGCGAAATGGACGCCGTCCAGTTCACGGCCCGGCACCGGCAGGTCGCGCGGCTTTTCGGAGCCGCCCGTCAGCACGATGGCGTCGAACTCGTCGACCAGATTCTGCACGGGCACATTGACGCCGATGTGCGCATTGGTGTGGAAGGTGACGCCTTCCGCTTCCATCTGCGCGACGCGCCGGTCGATCAGGTGCTTTTCCATCTTGAAGTCGGGGATGCCGTAGCGCAGCAGGCCACCGGCCTTCGCCTGACGTTCATAGAGATGCACGTCATGGCCCGCCCGGGCGAGCTGCTGGGCGCAGGCAAGGCCCGCAGGGACCGCCGCCGACCACCGCCACGCGCTTGCCGGTTTTGACGACCGGCACCTGCGGCACGATCCAGCCCTCGTTCCACGCGCGATCCACGATGGCGCATTCGATGGTCTTGATCGTGACCGGCTGTTCCGTGAGGTTGAGCGTGCACGACGCCTCGCACGGAGCGGGGCAGATGCGGCCCGTGAACTCGGGAAAATTGTTCGTCGAGTGCAGGTTGCGCGACGCCTCCTCGAAATCGTCGCGGTAGACGAGATCGTTCCAGTCGGGGATCTGGTTGTTCACCGGACAGCCGTTGTGGCAGTAGGGGATGCCGCAATCCATGCAGCGCGACGCCTGGGTGCGCAGGGCCGACTGGTCGAGCGGGATCACGAACTCGCGAAAATTGCGAATGCGGTCGGAGGCAGGCAGGTACTTGCGGTCCTGCCGGTCGGCTTCGAGAAAGCCCGTAATTTTACCCATTCGCTTACTCTCCTGCCGCGAGCGCACCGGCTTCGACGGCGCCCCGCTTCTTCATGTCCATTTCCTTCAGGGCCCGGCGATATTCAACCGGCATGACCTTGCGGAATTTGGGCAGATACTCTTCCCACGCCGCCAGAATGCGCTTCGCCTTGCCCGATCCGGTGTAACGGGCGTGGTTTTCGATGAGCTGGTAGAGCCTCTCGGCGTCGTGGCCCGACATGTCGGACATGACATCGACCCGGCCATGGCTTTCCAGATCGCCGCTCTGGTGGCGCAGACGCTCCATCAGCTCGTGCTCCGCCTCGACCGGTTCGAGATCGACCATCGAGAGGTTGCAGCGCCGCTCGAACATGCCGTCCTCATCGAGCACATAGGCGATGCCGCCGGACATGCCCGCCGCGAAGTTGCGGCCCGTGAGACCAAGCACGACGACAACGCCGCCGGTCATGTATTCGCAGCCATGATCGCCCGTGCCCTCGACCACGGCGGCCGCGCCGGAGTTGCGCACGGCGAAGCGTTCACCGGCGATGCCGTTGAAATAGACCTCGCCCGAAATCGCGCCGTAAAGCACCGTGTTGCCGACGATGATCGAGTTTTCCGGCACGATCCTGGCGTTCGACGGCGGGTAGACGATGAGCCGCCCGCCCGAGAGGCCCTTGCCGACATAGTCGTTGGCGGTGCCCTCAAGCTCCAGCGTCACGCCATGGGTGACCCATGCGCCGAAGCTCTGCCCGGCGGTGCCGTTGAACTTCACATGAACCGTGTCGTCGGGCAGCCCTTCGTGGCCATAGCGGCGCGCGATGGTGCTCGACAGGATGGTGCCCGCCGTCCGGTCGGTATTGCAGATCGGCATTTCGATCAGGACCGGCTTTTTCGTCTCGATCGCATCATGGGCGAGTTCGACGAGCTTGCGGTCGATCACCTTGTCGATCAGATGGACCTGATCCTCGTTCTTGAAGATCGACACGCCTTCCGGCGCATCGGGCTTCAGGAACATCCTGGTGAAGTCGAGGCCCTGCGCCTTCCAGTGGTTGATGACCTTGCGGCGGTCGAGCATGTCCATCTGGCCGACGAGTTCGTTGAGGGTGCGCACACCCATCTTCGAGAGATATTCGCGCACTTCCTCGGCGACGAAGAAGAAATAGTTGATGACGTGCTCGGGCGTACCCACGAACCGCTTGCGAAGTTCTGGGTCCTGCGTCGCGACGCCCACCGGGCAGGTGTTCAGATGGCATTTGCGCATCATGATGCAGCCCGCCGCGATCAGCGGCGCAGTGGCGAAGCCGAATTCATCAGCGCCCAGCAGCGCGCCGATGATGACGTCGCGACCCGTGCGCAGGCCGCCGTCCACCTGCACCGTGATGCGGCCGCGAAGCCGGTTCATCACCAGCGTCTGGTGGGTTTCGGCAAGGCCGATCTCCCATGGGCTGCCCGCATGCTTGATGGAGGTGAGGGGCGACGCGCCCGTGCCGCCCTCGAAGCCCGAGATCGTCACATGGTCGGCGCGCGCCTTGGAGACGCCAGCCGCGACCGTGCCCACGCCCACCTCGGACACGAGCTTCACCGAAATGAGCGCCTGTGTATTGGCGTTCTTCAGGTCGAAAATGAGCTGGGCCAGATCCTCGATCGAGTAGATGTCATGGTGCGGCGGCGGGGAAATGAGGCCGACGCCGGGGGTCGAGTGGCGCACCTTGGCGATCACCGCGTCCACCTTGTGGCCGGGCAACTGTCCGCCTTCGCCGGGCTTGGCGCCCTGCGCCATCTTGATCTGGATCATGTCGGCGTTGACCAGATATTCGGCCGTCACGCCAAAGCGGCCGGAGGCCACCTGCTTGATCGCCGAACGCATCGAGTCGCCGTTTGCCATCGGCTTGAAACGGTCGGCTTCCTCGCCGCCCTCGCCGGTGTTGGAGCGCCCGCCGATCCGGTTCATGGCGATGGCGAGCGTCGTATGCGCCTCCCGGCTGATCGAGCCATAGGACATGGCGCCGGTGGCGAAACGCTTCACGATCTCGGCGGCGGGCTCGACCTCGTCGAGCGGCACCGGCGCGCGGCCGACATCCTCGGCCATCTTGATCTCGAAGAGGCCGCGGATCGTCAGCAGGCGTTCATCCTGCTCGTTGATGCCCCTGGCGAAGGCGAGATAGCTCTCCTGTGCATTGCCGCGCACGGCGTGCTGGAGATCGCGCACCGAATCCGCCGTCCAGGCATGGGCTTCGCCGCGCACGCGCACGGCATATTCGCCGCCCACTTCCAGCATGCTGCGCAGCACCGGCGAATTGCCGAAGGCGTCCGCATGGCGGCGGAAGGTTTCCTCCGCCAGTTCCTTGATGCCGATGCCTTCGATCATCGTCGCCGTGCCCGTGAAATATTGCTTCACGAAATCGGAGGCAAGCCCGATGGCGTCGAAGATCTGCGCGCCGCAATAGGACTGGTAGGTCGAGATACCCATCTTGGACATGACCTTGAGCAGGCCCTTGTCGACAGCCTTGATGTAGCGCTTGGTCGCTTCATAGGGCGTGATGTCTTCATCGAGGTCGGGCAGCATCGCCTCGATGGTCTCGAAGGCCAGATAGGGGTTGATCGCTTCCGCGCCATAGCCCGCCAGCAGCGCGAAGTGATGCACCTCGCGCGCGTCGCCGGTCTCCACCACGAGCCCGACCGCCGCCCGCAATCCCTTGCGGATCAGATGATGATGCACGGCCGATGTGGCGAGCAGCGAGGGGATCGCGGCGCGCGTGGCCGAGATAAGCCGGTCCGACAGGATGATGATGTTGAAGCCGTTGCCGACGGCCTGCTCTGCCCGCTCGCACAGCTTTTCCAGCACATCGGCCATGGCCGACGGGCCTTGTTCGACCGGGTAGCTGATGTCGAGCGTTTCCGTGCGGAAATGATTGTCCGGGACCTCGCCGATCATGCGGATCTTTTCAAGGTCCGTGTTGGTCAGGATCGGCTGGCGCACTTCAAGCCGCTTCACGTTCGACATGCCCTTGAGGTCGAGCAGGTTGGGGCGCGGGCCGATGAAGGAAACCAGCGACATGACGATTTCCTCGCGGATCGGGTCAATCGGCGGGTTCGTCACCTGGGCGAAGTTCTGCTTGAAGTAGGCGTAGAGAATCTTCGACTTGCCCGACAGCGCGGCGATGGGCGTATCGGTGCCCATCGAGCCTGTGGCTTCCTGCCCCTCGACCGCCATGGGCGCGAGCAGGAACTTGGTGTCCTCCTGCGTATAGCCGAACGCCTGCTGCACATCGAGCAGCGCCGTGTCGTTGCGCGGCGTCCACGTCCGCTGGGGTGCCGGCATGTCCTCAAGGATGATCTGGGTCTTGTCGATCCACTTCTGATAGGGGTGGAGCCGGGCGAGCGAGGACTTCGTTTCCTCGTCGGAGATGATGCGGCCTTCCTCCAGATCGATCAGCAGCATCTTGCCGGGCTGGAGACGCCACTTCTCGACAATGGTTTCCTCCGGCACCGTCAGCGTGCCCATTTCGGACGCGAGGATGACCGTGCCGTCTTCAGTCACCAGATAGCGGGCGGGGCGCAGGCCGTTGCGGTCGAGCGTCGCGCCGATCTGGCGGCCATCGGTGAAGGCAACGGCGGCGGGCCCGTCCCAGGGCTCCATCAGGGCGGCGTGATATTCATAAAAGGCGCGCCGCTCCTCGCTCATCAGCGGGTTGCCCGCCCAGGCTTCCGGGATCAGCATCATCATCGCATGGGACAGCGAATAGCCGCCCATGGTGAGCAGTTCCAGCGCATTGTCGAAGGAGGCGGAGTCCGACTGGCCATCGACCACGATCGGCCAGATCTTCTTCAGATCCTCGCCCAGAATGTCCGACGCCATGGAGTTGTAGCGCGCCTGCAGCCAGTTGACGTTGCCGCGCAGCGTGTTGATCTCGCCATTGTGGCAGATCATGCGGAACGGATGGGCAAGGCTCCAGGTCGGAAACGTGTTGGTCGAGAAACGCTGATGCACGAGCGCCAGCGCCGAGACCATGTCCGGGTCCTGAAGATCCTTGTAATACTGGCCGACCTGGGCGGCGAGCAGCATGCCCTTGTAGCAGATGGTGCGCGAGGAAAGGGAAGGGATGTAGAGCCCCTTGGGAATCGACTTGCCCTCGCTGTAGAGCGTGTTGAAGATGCGCTTGCGGATCACGAAGAGCTTGCGCTCGAAATGATCCTGATCGCGGACCTCAGCTCCGCGCCCGATGAAGACGTGCCGGTGGAACGGCTCGGTCGGCAGCACGGAATAGCCGAGGTCGGAATTGTCGACCGGCACGTCGCGCCAGCCGAGGAATATCTGGTTTTCTTCCTTCGTCACCCGTTCGACAAGCTCGACGATGCGGGCGCGCTCGGCCGCGTCGCGGGGCAGGAAGATGTGGCCGACGCCGTAATGGCCCGGTTCAGGCAGCGTGAAGCCGAGCTTTTCCGCTTCCTTGCTGAAGAAGGCATGGGGAAGCTGGATCAGGATGCCCGCGCCGTCGCCCGCCTTGGGGTCGGCGCCGACCGCGCCGCGATGCTCCAGATTTTCGAGAATCTTGAGGCCGTCGGCGATGATCTGGTGGGATTTGCGGTTGTGGATGTTCGCGACGAAGCCGATGCCGCAGGCATCGCGTTCGTTGCGAGGGTCATAGAGGCCGCGCGCGTCGGGAAGGCCATCGATGGCGGCACGCGCCGCCGCATCCCAATCGGCACCGAGCATGAGGTCGGTTGTCCCCTGCGCCTGCTTTTGCGTCATTGACTTCGCATCCCTGTTCTATGGCCGTTGCCTTGCGGCAGCGTCCCCGCCTCACCGTCACCTTCGACCCGTCCATCGATCCCGACGGAGTCCGGCATCCCGGCTTTTCGCAAAACTGGTGAACCGCCCCCCGGCATATTGCCCCATTCATGACGAACGCTGACATGCACCGGCGTGCAAGCTCCATGCCCAAACCGCTCGTGGCGGTTGATGGACACGTTGAATTCCACAGTGCCGTCTCAGGGACGGCCGTTCCTGCTGGGTGCCCTGATCGACCCGGGCCGGGGGTATCCCGCCTGCCGGCGTTAACCGGCAATATTCTGAATTTTCAGGGAGATATGATCCCTCTGGCAAGGGGATACTGCCAAGAATGAGGGTTCGGATCAAGTAAATAAGACAGGAATGCTGACCTAAAAATTATATCATATAATTCAAACACTTATTATGTGCGATCCATTCTCAATAGCCTTTTTTACGATTTATGGGCGCATCTGCGCGATGTTGGGGGGCTCTCTGCGGAGTGACCGCGCCCGGGCGGCTGCCGGAAGGGCCGCAGGGACCATTCCGGAAATCTCCGGTAGAGTGGATCAGACTGTTCTGTTGATGCCGGGCGAAGGCGTGTGAGGGCCGGAAGTCCGAAAAATCTGGAATGCGGTAATGATTTTTACGAGTGATAACGCACACATCGTCTCTCCTGAAATCCTGAAGGCGCTGGCTGCTGCCAACGAGGGCACGGTATCCTCCTATGGGGCCGACCCGTTGACGCAGCGTCTCGGGGAGGTTCTGGGCGATCTTTTCGGGCGGGAGGTAGCGGCCTTCCCGGTGATGACCGGCACGGCGGCCAACGCCCTGGCGCTGGCGACGGTGACCCCTTCCTACGGGGCGATCTTCTGCCATGCGGAAGCCCATGTGCAGTCCAGCGAGTGCGGCGCGCCCGAATTCTTCAGCGGGGCGAAGCTCGTCACGATCGAAGGCGCGGATGGCCGGATGACGGGGCAGGGGCTCCGCGACATGCTTGAGCTTTTCCCGGCCGATGACGTTCATTATGTGAAGCCCTCAACCGTCACCATCACCCAGTCCGCCGAAATGGGCACGCTCTATCGCCCGGCTGAGATCTCGCAGATCAGGGCGGCGGCGGACACCCGCTCGCTCGCGTTCCATATGGATGGCGCGCGCTTCGCCAATGCGGTGGCGGCGCTCGACTGTTCTCCTGCCGCCATCACCTGCGATGCCGGTGTCGATGTGCTCTCGTTCGGGGCGACCAAGAACGGCGCGATGGCGGCGGAGGTGGTGGTGTTCTTCGATCCGCGCCACGCGGAGGAATTTGCCTACCGGCGCAAGCGGGGCGGCCATCTGGTTTCCAAGATGCGTTTCGTCTCGGCCCAGCTTCTGGCCTATCTGGCGGACGATCTGTGGCTGCGCAACGCGCGCCACGCCAACGCCATGGCGACAAGGCTGGCAGAGGGGCTGGCCAATCTTTCCGGCGTCACGCTGCTCTATGCGGTGGAGGCCAACGAGATATTCATCCGGCTGCCCCGGCGCATCAGTGCGGCTCTGGAGGCGGCGGGCGCGCATTTCTACGAGTGGCCGATGGCGGGCGACGGACCTGAGGCGGGGACGGTAAGGCTTGTCACCTCGTTTGCCACGCAGGCGCGCGAGGTGGACCAGTTTCTGAAATGCGCGGCGCATATCAGTTAGCGGCATCCGGCTTCCTCCGCGACGAGGTTGCCCTTTATTCTCGCTAAAACAGAAGAGAAGGGGAGGGCTTCCATGAGTATCCGTAATCTCGACGCCATGTTCGCGCCAAAGTCGGTGGCGTTGATCGGGGGCAGCGCGCGGGAACATTCGGTGGGGAATGTGCTGTTCCTCAATCTGGCGAGCGCAGGCTTCAGGGGACCGGTCTGGGTGGTCAATCCCAGAGGCGGGCGGCTCGGCGCTTCCGATTCCTATCCCGATATCGCCAGCCTTCCCGATGCGCCGGACCTTGCCGTCATCGCCACCCCGGCGCAGACGATTCCCGGCATCATCGACGAACTGGGCAGGCGCGGCACCAAAGCCGCCATTATCATCACGGCGGGTTTCCGCGAGATGGGAGCGGAAGGGCGGGCGCTTCAGACCCGGCTGCTGGAAGCGGCGAAGCCTTATCTCATGCGCATCGTCGGCCCCAATTGTCTGGGCATCATGGTGCCGGGCGTCGGCCTCAACGCGGCCTTCACCCACATTGCGCCGCTGGCGGGCGACATCGCCTTCGTCTCCCAGTCCGGCGCCATCGTCACCGCCATCATCGACTGGGCGACGAGCCGCCAGATCGGCTTTTCCCATGTCGTCTCGCTCGGCACCATGGCAGACGTCGATTTTGGCGACATGCTGGACTATCTGGCGCAGGACACCAATACGCGCGGCATCCTGCTCTATATCGAGTCGATTCCCGATGCGCGCAAATTCATGTCGGCGGGACGGCAGGCCGCGCGCCTCAAGCCGGTGATCGTCATCAAGGCCGGGCGTCACCGGGAGGGGGCAAGAGCCGCCGCCTCCCACACCGGCGCCCTTGCCGGGTCCGATGCGGTCTTCCACGCGGCTTTCCGCCGCGCGGGCATGCTGCGCGTGTTCGGCATGGAGGAATTGTTCGACGCGACGGAAACCCTTTCCACGCGGCCGGAGCGCAAGCCCCTTGCGGGCGATCGTCTCGGCATCCTCACCAATGGCGGCGGCGTCGGCGTGCTCACCACCGATTTCCTGATCGACGCGGGCGCGCATCTGGCCGAACTGGCGGCGGAAACGGTCGCAAGGCTCGATGCTGTGCTGCCGCGCACATGGTCCCGCGATAATCCGGTCGACATCAGGGGGGACGCCACGGCGGAGCGCTATGCCCGCGCCATGGAGATATTGCTTCAGGATCCCAACACGGACGCCATCCTCGCCATGAATTGCCCGACGGCGGTGATCGATAATGTCGAAGCGGCACAGGCCGTCATCGTCGCGGCGAAGAAATCCTCAAAACCGGTTTTCACCGCCTGGCTCGGCGATCAGGGCGCACACGCGGCCCGCCGGATATTCCAGAACGAAAAAATTCCGACCTATGACGGGGGGTTGCAGGCCGTCCATGGCTTCATGCACCGCGTTCATTTCATGCGCAACCAGAAGCTGCTGATGGAAATACCGCCGGCGGCCCCGGCCTGGCCCGAGAGCGACCGCGCGGTCGCGCGCGCCCTTGCTGAGCGTGCGCGCTGGCTGAAAATCGCGAGTGGCTGGACGAGCCCGAAGCCAAGGCGGTGCTCAAGGCCTATGGCGTGCCGGTGGTCGAAACCCTGACGGCGCCGGACGTCGAGGCTGCCGTGGCGGCGGCGCGCCGGACCGGCTTTCCCGTCGTCCTCAAGATTCTCTCGGCGCAGATCGCCCACAAGACCGACGTGGGCGGCGTGGCGCTGGGGCTGGAGGACGAGGCGGCGGTGCGCGTGGCGGCGCAGGCCATGCTGAAAAAAGTGGCCGGGTTGCGCCCGGATGCGATTATCAGTGGTTTCACGGTGCAGCCGCTGGTCAACAGGCCCGGCGCGTTCGAGCTTATTCTTGGCCTTGTCGATGATCCGACCTTCGGGCCGGTCATCCTGTTCGGGCAGGGGGGATCGGCGGTGGAGATCATCGACGACAAGGCAATGGCGCTGCCGCCGCTCAACCGCAATCTGGCGGAGGATCTTATCCGGCAAACGCGGGTGTCGAGATTGCTGGAAGGCTATCGCGGACGGCCCGGCGCCAATTTCGATGCGATTGCCGGTGCGCTGCTGGCACTGGGCGATCTTGCCGCCGATCTGCCGGAGCTTGTCGAGCTTGAGATCAACCCGCTGCTGGCGGACCGAAAGGGCATCATCGCGCTCGATGCGCGCATCCGGGTCAGGCCTGCGAAGCTCACCAGCACGCGCCGCTTCGCCATCCGCCCCTATCCCCAGCGGCTTGAGGGCGAACTGAGCGACCGGAACGCGAAGACCTATCCCATGCGCCCGATCCGTCCCGAAGACGCTCCCCTGATCGACGACCTGCTGGCCAATACGGACCCGGAGGATCTGCGCATGCGCTTTCTGTCGCCCCTGCGCCGTCTGCCGCGCCAGCTCGCCGCCCGCCTGACGCAGATCGACTATGACCGGGAAATGGCCTTCGTGCTGTTTGCCGACGAGAGCCACAGCCATGCCGCCGCGGTCGGCCGCCTGTCGGAAGACCCGGATCGTATCCGGGCCGAATATGCCATTCTGGTGCGCTCGGACCATCAGGGCATCGGCCTTGGCTATGCGATGATGCAGCGCCTGATCGACTATGCCCGCGAGCGCGGCCTGAAGGAGATTTTCGGCCATGTGCTGCGCGAAAACCGGCACATGCTCGATCTTTGCGAAGCGCTGGGATTCGAGCGGCATGGCCTTGAAGGCGAGATGAGTGTGCTGGAAATGCGCCTCACGCTCGCGTGAGGCGCATCTCGCAGGATTGATCAGGCGGCGGCTGTCGCGTTTTCAATCTGGCGGGGCGTTGCCGCGCCGGTGTTGATCTCGATCTGGCGCGGCTTCAGCGCCTCGGGGATTTCCCGCACGAGATCGACATGGAGCAGACCATGTTCGATGGTCGCGTTCGTCACCCGCACATGATCGGCGAGCTTGAAGCGGCGCTCGAAGCTGCGGTTGGCGATGCCCTGATGGAGATATTTGCGTCCGGCCGGGGCTTCATGCTTGCCCGAGACGGTCAATTCGTTGGCTTTCGCCTCGATATTGAGTTCTTCGGGTTTGAAACCGGCGATCGCCATGCTGATGCGATAATCGTTCTCGCTGACCCGCTCGATATTATAGGGCGGATAGGCGGGCTGGGCCGAATCCTGCTTCACGCTGTCGAGCAGGCCGACAAGCTCGTCAAAGCCGATGGTGGAGCGGAAAAGCGGGGAAAAGTCGAAACTGGCCATGGAAACATCCTCCGTGAGCGATGTGGGTTGATCGGCGTCGAAGCTGCTGCCGGTCTCCCGTCGGGACTGACCGGGATTTGCCGCTTCCACGCACTCGCGGACCCCTCATGGGCATCCGCATGAAGGAAATTTAGGATGGGTTCGCTTGCGTTCAAGAGCCGGGCGGGGGAGCGGGATTATTTCATGGCGTCGCACTCTGGCCCTCGCCGGGGCAAAGCCCTATCATGCTGGAAATCTCACGCGCCCACCGGTTTCCTGCCTTTTCTGTGAAAGCTTTCCATGTCGCAAGATCGGACCATCGCGCTTATCCGCGCCTATTACGATGCCTTCAATGCCCAGAATACGGAGGGTTTCTTCGCACTTCTGACCGAAGATGTGATCCACGACATCAATCAGGGCGGGCGCGAAACCGGCAAGGCTGCTTTCCGTACCTTTCTCGACCGGATGAATAGAAATTACGAAGAGCAGATCGTCGATATCGCCATCATGGTGAATGCGGATGGCGCGCGCGCGGCGGCGGAATTCACCGTGCTTGGCACCTACAAGGCGACCGACGAGGGCCTTCCGCCCGCCACGGGACAAAAATACCGCCTCCCGGCCGGGGCCTTTTTCGAGGTGCGCGACGGCAAGGTCGCCCGCATCTCCAACACCTACAACCTCAACGACTGGCTCGCCCAGGTCGGAGCCTGAGCGTGACGGAGATCGTCCGGCTGGGGGGCCGGAACATCGATCGCGAACTGGGCGCACTGGCCCGGTTGCGCATCGAGGTGTTTCATGACTGGCCCTATCTCTATGAAGGCTCGCTTGACTATGAGCAGGCCTATCTCGCGCGCTATGCGCGGGCGGCGACCGGCACCATCATCGTCGCGCGCGACGGGAGCGAGACCGTCGGGGCATCGAGCGCGCTGGCGCTTGAGGAAGAGGAGGACGCCGTCAGGCGGCCCTTCGTCGAGGCCGGGTTGCCGCTTCACGATATTTTCTATTTCGGCGAATCCGTGCTGCGCTCGTCATATCGGGGGCAGGGCATTGGCGTCCGCTTCTTCGAGGAGCGCGAGGCGGCGGCCCGCTCGTTCGGCAAGCGCTGGACCTGCTTTTGCGCCGTGGTTCGGCCCGACACGCATCCTTTACGGCCGTCGGACTATGTGCCGCTCGATGAATTCTGGCGGCATCGCGGTTATGTCCGCCGGCCCGATCTCGTCAGTTCCTTCAACTGGCGCGATATTGGCGATGCCGGGGAGACCGTGAAATCCATGGTCTACTGGATGAAGGATCTTTGTACGGATTGAGGAAAACGGCATCATGTCGAACCTGAAGCTCGCCTGCGCGCAATATCCCATCGGACATTTCACCAGCACGGATGAATGGGCCGCCAACGCGGCCCGCTGGGTGGCTGAAGCCGTGGGCAAGGGCGCGCAACTGCTCGTCTTTCCTGAATATGGCTCGATGGAGCTGACCTCCCTCATGGCCCCTGCCGTGCAGCAGGATCTGCTTGGGCAGATCGAGGCCATGCAGGCGATGCTCCCCCTGTTTCTGGCCACCTACGAGGCCCTGGCAAGGAAGCATGGGGTCATCATCGTCGCGCCCTCGCTGCCGGTGAAGGAAGAGGGCCGCTTCCTCAACCGCGCCCATGTGTTTTCGCCCCATGGCCTGATGGGCTATCAGGACAAGCGGCAGATGACCCGCTTCGAGCGCGAGCAATGGTTCATCGAAGGGGGCACGGCGCTTCATTTGTTCGATCTGGCGAGCGTCGGCGTCGATGCCCGCTTCGGCATCACCATCTGCTACGACGTCGAATTTCCGCTGATCGCCCATGCGCTGAGCGAGGCGGGCGCCGATCTCGTGCTGGCGCCTTCCTGCACCGACCGCATGGCGGGCGCGCATCGCGTCCAGACGGGCGCGCGGGCGCGGGCGCTGGAGAACCAGATTTATGTCGCGGTCTCCCCCACCGTGGGCGAGGCGCCCTGGTCGCCTGCGGTCGACGTGAACAATGGCTGGGCAAGCGTGCTGGCGACGCCCGACAGGGGCTTTCCCGAGGATGGAGTGATCGCGGCGGGTGTGTGCAGCGAGCCCTGCTGGGTCTATGCCGATCTCGATTTCGATCTGGTGCGTTCGGCCCGCGCGGATGCGCAGGTTTTCACGCGCAGCGACTGGGTCTTGCAGGACCGGCCGTCCCTCCATGTCACGCCGCCCGTATTGCCCGGCTGAGGCTTGGCCGGATTGTCATGTCTCTTGGATATTGAGTAGCCACCATTTCAACGAACCGGATCGGTGAACCGTGAGCAATTCCGAATATGTCGTTAATACCCGTGAAAATCCGATGCCGGGAGGAGGGCGTGTCCGTTTCATAAACGCGGATGACGGCGCACGGCTGCGCGTCATCGAATGGCGTCCGGCCGATGTGAGGCTCAATCCCTGCCGGGGCACGGTGTTCCTGTTCGGCGGGCGCACCGAATTCGCCGAGAAATATTTCGAGACGGTCCATGAACTGCTGATGCGCGGCTTTGCCGTCGCCACGATGGACTGGCGCGGACAGGGCCTTTCCGCCCGGGAAAAACCCGATCCCCGGCGCGGCCATATCGACGATTTCGTGACCTTCGATCATGATCTGGCGGCATTCATGCACGCCGTCGCTCCCGCTTTTCCGAAGCCATGGGTTGCGATGGCTCATTCCATGGGCGGAAACATTCTCCTGCGCGCCGTCCATGATAATCCGTCATGGTTTTCCGCGCTGGTGGCGACGGCCCCCATGCTCGGGATCAACATTGGCCTGGCGACGCGCCTGTTTGCCTATCCTCTGGCCTATATCGCGTTCGCCATCGGCCTCGACCGGCACTATATTCCCGGCGGCGGGCCCGCTGCCGCCGACGAGGAGCCGTTCGACGGCAATCCGCTGACGGGAGATCCGGCCCGCTATGCCCTGCACCAGATGCTGGTGCGGACCGATCCGAGGCTCGGTCTCGGCTCGCCGACCTTCGGCTGGCTCAAGGCGGCGATGCAATCCATCGCGGTGCTCGCGAAGCCTTCCTATCTTTCCTCGGTCTCCCTGCCGGTTCTGCTGGCCATGGCCCAGCGCGAGGCAATCGTCGACAACGCCGCGATCCGGCACGCCGCCAAAATACTGCCCAATGCCCAACTGGTGGCGATTGAGGAAGCGCATCATGAAATCCTGATGGAGCAGGATTACTGCCGCCAGCAGTTCTGGGGCTATTTCGATGCGTTCATGGCGCAGGCGATCTGAAGTCGCTGTGGAGGGAAGCCGGGAAACCGGCTAGCTGGCGGCGGCGTCCTTGAGGATGTCCAGCGCGGCGGCATGGAGTTCCGGCGTGGCGGCGGCCACGATCTGGCCGCCGTTCTGGCAATCGCCGCCGCTCCAGCTGGTGACGATGCCGCCCGCGCCCTCGATGATGGGGATCAACGCCTGGATGTCATAGGGTTCGAGCTTGCATTCGACCACGAGATCGATGCCGCCCGCCGCCAGCATGGAATAGAAATAGCAATCGCCGCCCAACCGCCGCAGCCGGGTGCGGCTGGTCAATGTGTTGAAGGCCGCGCGTTCACCCTCGCTGGTGAACATGGCCGTATCGGTGCAGGCGAGGATGGCGTTGCCCAGTTGCGTCACCTTGCTGCTGGTGAGCCTGCGGCGCTCGCCTGCGCGCACCAGTTCGGCCCGGCCCGGACGGCCCACGAACAATTCGCCCAGATAGGGCTGGGCCATCACGCCCACGGTGGGGCGCACGCCGTCATTGAGGCCGATCAGCGTACCCCAGAGCGGGATGCCGGCGATGAACGAGCGGGTGCCGTCGATGGGGTCGAGCACCCAGGTGAGCGGGCTTGAGCCCTGCTTGCGCCCATGCTCCTCGCCCAGCACCCCATGGTCGGGATAGCGCTCGCCAATGATCTGGCGCATCAGCGCTTCCGAGCCCCGGTCCGCTTCCGTCACCGGATCGAACGAGGTGAAGTGACCCGTCTTTTCCTCGACCGCGATCCCCGTCCGGAAATGGGGCAGGGTCACGGTCGCGGCCGCAGCGGCGAGTTCCTCGGCGAACGCGGCAAGTTCGTCGATGTCACGCTCGCTGAGCCGGGTCATGGTTTTTTACTTTCGCAGTGTCAGTTCGTGCCGGCGCGGGCGTGCCGCTTGCGCTCGTTCGGGTCGAGCCAGCGCTTGCGCAGGCGGATCGATTTCGGCGTCACTTCCACCAGCTCGTCGGACTCGATGTAGGCGATGGCCTGTTCCAGCGTGAGCGGACGGGGCGGCGTCAGGCGGACGGCTTCGTCCTTGCTCGTGGTGCGGATGTTGGTGAGCTGCTTGGCGCGGAGCGGGTTCACTTCAAGGTCGTCGGGGCGGGCATTCTCGCCGATGATCATGCCCTTGTAGACCTTCTCGCCGGGGCTGATGAACAGCGTGCCGCGTTCCTCGATGTACCACAGGCCATAAGGCACGGCGTCGCCGTCGGCGGTCGAGATCAGCACGCCGTTGCGCCGCCCCTCGATTTCGCCGCGGTAGGGCTCGTAGGCCTTGAAGATGCGGTTCATCACGCCGGTGCCGCGCGTGTCGGTCAGGAATTCGCCGTGATAGCCGATCAGGCCGCGCGACGGGCAATGGAAGATGATGCGGGTCTTGCCCGCGCCCGTCGGGCGCATGTCGACAAGATCGCCCTTGCGGGCGGCCATTTTCTCGATGACGGAGCCGGTGAACTCATCGTCCACGTCGACGGTCGCTTCCTCGATGGGCTCCAGCCGGTTGCCCTTCTCGTCTTCCTTGAAGAGCACGCGGGGGCGCGAGATGCCGAGTTCGAAGCCGTCGCGGCGCAGCGTTTCGATCAGCACGCCCAGTTGCAGTTCGCCACGGCCGGCGACCTCGAAGGCGTCGCCCACTTCCGTGTCGTTCACGCTGATGGCGACGTTGTTTTCCGCTTCGCGCATCAGCCGGTCGCGGATCACGCGCGACTGGACCTTGGAGCCTTCGCGGCCCGCCAGCGGGCTGTCGTTGATCGCAACCGTGATCGACAGGGTGGGCGGGTCGATCGGCAGCGCCTTCAGCGGCTCGGTCACGGAGGCGTCGCAGATCGTGTCGGCGACGGTGCCTTCCTGAAGACCGGCGATGGAGACGATGTCGCCCGCGCTTGCTTCCTCGACCGGGATGCGCTGGATGCCGCGGAAGGCGAGAACGCGGGTGATGCGGCCCTTTTCGACCACGCCCGATCCCGCGCGCAGCGCCTGCACGGCCATGTTGGTCTTGACGGTGCCCTTCTCGATGCGGCCCGTCAGGATGCGGCCCAGATAGGGGTCGCTTTCAATGGTGGTGACGAGCATGGCGAAGGGTTCGTCCTGCGAGCCGTCCGTCAGTGCCTTCGGCGCGTTGAAATGGCTGATGATCTTGGTGAAGAGCGCCTTGAGGCCATGGTCCTTCGCGTCCGGCGCTTCCAGATTTTCGGTCGCCCAGCCATTGCGGCCCGAGGCCCAGATCACCGGGAAGTCGAGCTGGTCGTCGTTCGCGCCAAGGGCTGCGAAAAGATCGAAGGCTTCGGAATAGACCTCGTCGGGGCGGCCGTCGGGGCGATCCACCTTGTTGACGACGACGATGGGACGAAGCCCCAGCGCCAGCGCCTTGGAGGTGACGAACTTGGTCTGCGGCATCGGGCCTTCTGCGGCGTCGACCAGCAGCACCACGCCATCGACCATCGAGAGGATGCGTTCCACCTCGCCGCCGAAGTCGGCATGGCCGGGGGTGTCGATGATGTTGATGCGGGTTTCTGTGCCGTCCTCGGCGATCCAGTTCACGCTGGTCGGCTTGGCCAGAATGGTGATCCCGCGCTCGCGCTCCAGATCGTTGGAATCCATCACCCGGTCCATGACCTGCTGATTGTCCCGGAACGTGCCGGACTGGCGGAGCAACTGGTCGACCAGGGTGGTTTTGCCATGGTCGACGTGGGCGATGATCGCGATGTTACGCAGTGACATAAGAATTCCTGCCGGAAAAAGGGCGCTGGGCTCACTCAGCCCGGCCGGACAAACCGGCGGCGAGCGGCGAAAATGGGGCTTGCGGGCTTATACATCGCAGACGGAGTGTGAGCAAGGTGGCCAAGGTTCAGGTGACAGATGGGAACCGGAGCCTGCCGGTTCAATGAATTGAACTGATGGATCGGCGATATTTCCGGTTCGCGGCCATTATTTCTGTCATCTGCAAGTAGCTGGACGATGTTTTATGCCCGGTTACCTGAATTATTAATGTTTTCTCCCGATCCGGGCGCTCTTGTTCGCTCGTTTGTTTCGGGCATCGGCATTTTTATAGGGACGGAACCCATCTATTAAATGAATTCCCGCCACTTGCCGGAGCGGGGCCGGGCCGCGAGCGGCGGGTTTGCCGTCTCCCCGGCTTTCCGGCGGCGGCTCCCATGCTCTACCCTGAGGGCCGACTTCGGATTCATTGTTGCGTCAGGCTGGACCGGCGCCATCAGCACGGGAGCAGACGCCATGTGGGCCATGATCGCACGGGAACAGGGCGGCCCGGAGGTGCTGAGGCTGGAAGAGGTTCCGGCGCCGGTCCCCGGTCCCGGCCAGATTATGGTGGCGGTGTGCGCCTGCGGCGTCAATTTCGCCGACAGCCTGATCCTCAGGGGCAGCTATCAGGTCAAACCGCCCCTGCCTTTTTCACCGGGGGCGGAAATCTGCGGTGTGGTCGAGGCGCTGGGCCCCGGGGTGGAGACACTCCGCATCGGCGACCGGGTCGCGGGCACCTGCGGTTATGGCGGCTATGCGCAGAAGGCCCTGATGCCCGCCCATGCCGTTATTCCCCTGCCCGGGGGAATGGATGATCTTGTCGCGGCCGCCTTTCCCATCGTCTATGGCACCAGCCATATCGCGCTCCGCCACCGGGCGAGGTTGAAACCGGGTGAAACGCTGGCCGTCCACGGGGCGGCGGGGGGCGTCGGCCTCACCGCCGTCGAGATCGGCAAGGCGTTGGGCGCAAGGGTCATCGCCACGGCATCGTCCCCGGAAAAGCTTGCCGTCGCCCGCGAACATGGGGCGGATGAACTGATCGATTCCTCGTGCGAGGACGTTCGCGAGCGGATCAAGGCGCTGACCGGCGGACAGGGTGCGGACGTGATCTATGATCCGGTCGGCGGAGACATGTTCGATGCCTCCCTTCGCGCCATCGCCTTCGAGGGCCGCATTCTGGTCATCGGCTTTGCGGGCGGGCGCATTCCCCAGATTCCGGCCAACATTCTGATGGTGAAGAATGTCGATGTGATCGGCGTGAACTGGGGCGCCTACCTTGAAAAATCGCCGGACGTGACGCGAGACAGTTTCAGCGAACTGGCCGGATGGTATGTCGAAGGCGGCATCCGCCCCTATGTCTCCGATGTCTTCCCTCTGGAGAAAACACCCGATGCCATCCGCCATGTCATGGAGCGCAGGGCGCGCGGCAAGGTTGTGGTCACGATGACGGACCGGGCTTGAAACCGGTCCTCGCTTTCGGGACCGGTTCTGCCGTCTGGCCGGGCGCGCCTACTTTGCGGGCGCGTTCGCTTCCGTCGAGATGACCAGCTTCACCTCGTCGCCGATGGCGGGCACATAGGTCGTTATGCCGAAGTCCGAGCGCTTGATGGTGCCGGTGGCGTTGAACCCCGCCACGAGAATCTCGGGCTTCAACGGGTTCGGACCGGCCTTGTTGAAGGTCACATGCAGCGTCACGGGTTTGGTCACGCCATGCAGCGTCAGATCGCCGGTCAGGGTGCCGGTGTGCTTGCCGGTCACGGTCACCTTGGTCGATTTGAAAGTCATCTCGGGATATTTCTTGACGTCGAGGAAATCCGGGCTTTCGACATGTTCGTCGCGCTTTTCGAACCCGGTCTCGAGGCTGCCGGTTTCAACCGTCACATCCACCTTGCTGGCTGCAGGCTTGGCTTCATCGAAACTGAGGGTGCCCGTGACGTCTTCAAAGCGGCCGAAGGTTGTGGAGAAGCCGAGATGCGAAATCTCGAAGCCGACATAGGTGTGGCTCTTGTCCAGCGTATATTCGGTAGCTGACGCAAATGTAGGTACGGTCAATGCCGCGATGACAACCAGAGCGCGATGCAGTTTCATCCGAGATATTCCCCCGTTTGGCCCCCGGCAAAGCGGGTGCGTTCGATATGACGACAAGACGTAACGCAGCACTATGACGGGAGAAACTGGCTCACCGGCGTCCTGACAAAATTGGGGTTTCCAGGCTGATTTTCAAGGGCTGGATTCCAGGCCGGACTCTTCAATCTGGTTTTCAAGGGCAAGGTTGGAGAGAAACTGCCGGGCGCAGCTTTCCCACGAAAAGGTGAGCGCATGGGCGCGCGCGGTTTCCGCCGGAATGTCGAGCGCGCGCAGGCAGGCGCGTCCGAGATCGTCGTCGAGCGCGCCCGCGGGGGATGAGCCGATCACATCGAGTGGTCCCTGCACCGGATGGGCGGCCACCGGCACGCCGCTGGCAAGCGCTTCCAGCAGCACCAGACCGAACGTGTCCGTCTTGCTGGGGAAGACGAAGCAATCGGCCGCCGCATAGGCCCGGGCCAGATCCTCGCCGAACAGGGCGCCGGTGAAATGGACGTCCGGGTAACGGCTTTTCAATCCCTCAAGGCTTGGTCCTTCGCCGACCACCATCCGGGTGCCGGGGAGGTCGAGGTTGAGAAAATGCTCGATGTTCTTTTCCACCGCGACCCGGCCGACATTGAGCCAGACGGGACGGGCAAGGCCCAGATAATGCGTTCCGCGCAATTCGGGGCAGGGCCGGAATTGTTCTGTATCCACCCCGCGCGACCAGATTTGCGGCTCTCCGAAACCGCGCGCCTTCAGTTCAGCCTGAAGCGAGCCCGTGGCGACCATGACGACCGAGGCGGCCCGGTGGAACCGGCGCAGAAAGACGTAGCCCCATGAAAGGGGAATGCCGGTCCGGGCGTTCAGATATTCGGCGAAGCGGGTGTGGAACGAGGTCGAGAATGGAAACCGGCGTTTCAGGCAGTAGCGCCGCGCGGCGAGGCCCAGCGGCCCTTCCGTCGCGATATGGACAGCATGGGGATTGGCCTCGCCGATCAGGCGGGCGAGCTTGCGGCCAGGAAAGAGCGCCAGCCGGATTTCGCCATAGCCGGGCATGGCGACGGTGGGGAACTGGTCCGGGGTGATGAAGGTGACGGCATGGCCTTCGGCGGTCAGGCTGCGGATCAGTTGCTGGAGCGTGCGCACGACGCCATTGACCTGAGGCGGGGCGGCATCGCTGACGACGACGATGCGCAGCGGCCCCGGCCCGATGCTGGCGAGGTCTCCGGGCCGTGAGCGGCTTTTGCGGAACAGGGAGGGCATAGGCCTATCCGTTCAGGCGGCGTCGGCCACCGTCCGGGGCGCAAGGCCATCGCCGGCTTCTTTCCGTTCCCAGGAAAAATGGTGCCATGTCAGGATTCTGAAAGCGCCGGTCGCGTCCTCGGCGATGGCGGTGCAGCTTTCCACCCAGTCGCCGTCATTGCAGTAGAGCACGCCATCCATCTCGCAGATTTCGGCATGGTGGATATGTCCGCAGATGATGCCGTCCACATCGCGTTCCCGCGCCTCGCGGGCCACGGCCTGCTCATAGCTTGAAATATATTCGACCGCGTTCTTCACCCGGTTTTTCAGATAGGCCGACAGCGACCAGTAGGGCAGGCCCATGAAGCGGCGGATTTCATGCAGCCAGTTATTGGCGAGGAGCGCCATGTCATAGGCGCGGTCGCCCAGATGCGCGAGCCAGCGGGCATATTTCACCACGCTGTCGAACTGGTCGCCATGGATGATCAGAAAACGGCGTCCGTCCGCGGTTTCATGAATGGTTTCGCCGACCACGTCCACGCCGCCGAAATTGAGTCCGGTATAATCGCGCAGGGCCTCGTCATGATTGCCCGGCACATAGACGACATTGGTGCCCTTGCGCGCCTTGCGCAGGATTTCCTGAACCACGGCGTTGTGGCTTGCGCTCCAGTACCATGAACGCTTGATGCGCCAGCCGTCGATGATGTCGCCGACGAGGTAAAGGGTTTCGGCCTCGTTATGGCGCAGGAAGTCGAGCAGAAGCTCGGCCTTGCAGCCGGGCGTGCCCAGGTGGGTGTCGGAAATGAACAGGGTGCGGTGTTTGTGCGGGTTTTTGGGGCGCGGTCCGATCAATCGTTCATCAAGTCCTGCCCGCCATTTGCGGTATTTGGCCTTTTTCTTCCCCGAAGGAGGCGGGCCATCCGCGGTCGGCTGCACAGGCAGAGGAGCGATATTTCCGGGTTCGTCGGAATCGAACATGGCGGCGTCACCTGAACAATAATTAATCCGGTATCTGACCATATCGGTCGCATTCCGAATCACGAACCGCTATAAGGCGGCTGCCTTTCCGGTTCGCCGCGACTGTCAGGTGTCACCGCCACCCTTTGATGACGTTATTATGATGTTTCCATGACATCGTGGGCCGCTCGGGGACCATGCCGAATGAAAACCCCTCCGCTTTTCGGGCGGAGGGGTTTGGCATTTTTGCGGAGCGTTTGTGGAGCGGGCCGCAGCCTAGTCGGAGGAGTTGTTGACGGTCCGGTAGATGATCGCGCCGATGATCGCTCCGAGAATGGGAGCTACCCAGAACATCCAGAGCTGATCGATCGCCCAGCCCTGAACGAACAGGGCGGGGCCGGTGCTGCGCGCCGGATTGACCGAGGTGTTCGTCACCGGAATGCTGATCAGGTGGATAAGGGTCAGCGTCAGGCCGATGGGGATGCCGGCGAAACCGGCCGGGGCCAGCTTGTCCGTGGCCCCCAGAATAACGAAGACGAAGAACATCGTCATGACCACTTCGCACAGGAACGAGGCGCCCAGCGAATAGCCGCCCGGCGAATGCTCGCCATAGCCGTTCGCGGCAAGGCCATTGACGGCCAGATTATAGTCGGCCTTGCCTGTCGCGATGAAATAGATCACAGCGGAGGCGGCGATGCCGCCCAGTACCTGCGCGATGATGTAGGGAGCCAGATCCTTTGCCGGAAATCGTCCGCCGACGGCCAGGCCGACCGAGACGGCCGGATTGAGATGGCAGCCTGAAATGTGGCCGATGGCGAAGGCCATGGTCAGCACGGTCAGGCCGAACGCAAGCGCAACGCCGAGAAAGCCGATGCCCAGACCCGGAAAAGCGGCGGCGAATACCGCGCTGCCGCAACCGCCCAGTACCAGCCAGAAAGTGCCGACGAATTCAGCCCCTGCTCTTTTCGCGATGGGAGTTCCCATTTTTGTCCCCTTGGTAAGCCCAGTTATGTCCGGATTCGCTGCCGTTGCCCCCGGTCAGATCAGCATATTTACGTATCCGTAATCCGTGCAACGTAGTGTGTCCGTCTACGGAATATGCCATGATTTGGGCCGGCCTGTCCCGCATTTTATGAGAGCTGTTCTCGTGGCGGACATGATTGCCGGGCAGGAGCAGCCGTATTTTCAGTGCTGTTTCAGCTATTTGCGCCCTCGCGGGGGCAAATAAATATGGTGACCTCCCCCGTGTGTTTTGCCTGTGAACAAAGGATTGGCGGGTTCTTTCTTTGTTCCGTTTTGTTCGCGTGGCGGTTTATGATGGTCCCCGAGGTCGGCGGGAGATTTGGCGGGCCTCGATGCCGTGATTCCCGGGCCTGAGACTTACATTTGGTCTGGTCCGGGGTAAAGAGCGTCCCGACTTCAGGTGATTGTGCGGTGCGGCGTAATGTTTGCCGCGATAAAAATGGCTATTTTCCTTGATATTTGAGCCTGGGTGCGACCAGTTATCGCAACATTGTTGCTCTAATGATACGAAAAGGGCTTGCCTTGTGTGCGCTGCAATGTCATATATTGCAACGCGGCATCAGTTGAGACTTTCTCCTGACGCCGCAGCCCTTCCTGGGCGTTTCCTCCCTAAACTTGGGCCATGCCGGTAACACGGCATGGCCTCTTTCTTTTGATCAACGTTACCCGAGGCCGTTTGCGGCGCGTCAGCGCCCCGCGTCTTCTTTCGGGGCGAGCGTCGACACCCAGTCGATGGCGGCCAGTTCCGCGCAGAAGCTCATCATGTCCTGCTTGAGCTTCTCCATGCCCTGATTGCGCTCCTGGCGGGCCTCGTTCATGTAGAAAGCGCGGTTGATCTCGATCTGGAGCGCATGCAGGTGGCGCTGGGGGCGGCCGTAATGCTCGGTGTTGAAGCCGCCCGCATAGGGCAGGTTGCGGGCCACGGCATAGCCCATGCGCCGCAATATGCCTTCTGCCGCATCGGTGATGCTGCGGCTGCAGGAGGTGCCGTAACGGTCGCCCAGCACGATTCCCGGCCGTTCGGTGCCCCTGTCGTCATCGGCCGGGCCGCCGATGGACGGCATGGAATGGCAATCGATCAGGATGGCGCAGCCGAAGCGGTGCAAGGTCTGCTCCAGCAGGTCGCGGAGCGCCGCGTGGAAGGGCATGTAAAGCTGGCGGATGCGCCGTTCGGCTTCAGCGTAGGGCAGGGGATTGCGGTAGATTTCCAGCGATTCGGCGACCACCCGGGCGATGGTGCCAAGTCCCCCCGCCACCCGGGAGGACCGGGTGTTGACGTGTGGCGGCAGCGGATCGGCGAACATGGCCGGGTCCAGCTCATAGGGCTCGCGATTCGCGTCGATATAGGAGCGTGGGAAATGGGCGTGGATGAGGGGTGCGCCCAGTTTCGTCACCCCGGCGAAAATCTCTTCCACGAAACTGTCCTCCGAGCGGCGCAGGGTCAGCGGATCGAGATTGGCGGCGCTCAGGAAGGATTCAGGGTAGGACCGGCCGCTGTGGGGCGAGCAGAAGACGAACGGCACCTTCTGGCGCCGGGGCTGCTCGATCGTGAACGGCGTCTCGAAAAGGCGATTCTCGGCAGGTCCGCTGTCGCTTGAGCAGGCCGGCGCGGGCTCGATGTCTGGAGGGTTCGTGAGGTCCATGGGTGCTGTGAGCTGTGCCGGTCTGGAGGCTGGTTGGCGATCTTCCCTTAAGCCTATCACGACCTGCGCAGC
This sequence comes from Parvibaculaceae bacterium, assembly GCA_028283765.1. Lineage (GTDB taxonomy): Bacteria > Pseudomonadota > Alphaproteobacteria > Parvibaculales > Parvibaculaceae > JAATFR01. Next base: position 541,689 of record JAPWJY010000008.1, read on the forward strand.
GGCGGAACGTCAGGTGCTTCCGCTTGTGCGGGATCGTGAAGAAGCACCCTTGTCATCCCTGTTCGATGCCGATATACCCTCCCGCACAGACGAACCGGGCCCCAGCGGCCTGTTTCAGGCTCTGGGGCGCGTAGCTCAGCGGGAGAGCACTACGTTGACATCGTAGGGGTCACAGGTTCAATCCCTGTCGCGCCCACCATCTACCTCTAAAACCTCCGCACGATTCCTGTATTGCAGCAGATCATGCTGATTGCAGCAGGGCCACCGTGCCGACGCCGCCGTCGGCGCAGATGCTGACGATGGCGAGGGTGCCGGAAGGCCGGGCCGCCAGTTCCTTCACCGTCTGGCTCAGGATGCGCGCGCCGGTCGCCCCGAACGGGTGGCCGATGGCGAGGCTGCCGCCGTTGGGATTGAGGCGGTCGCGCGGGAAAAGGCCGAAATCCTGATCGACGCCCGCCTTGTCCCTGAGGAAACTCCGGTCCTCCAGCGCCTTGATGTGGCAGAGCACCTGGCCTGCGAAAGCCTCGTGAATTTCCCAAAGGCCGATGTCGTCATAGCGCAGGCCGCGGCGCGCCAGCATTTTGGGGATGCTGTAGGCGGGGGCCATCAGGAGCCCTTCCGTCTGGATGTCGACTGCGCCCAGTTCCCAGTCGATCAGCTTCACTCTCGGCAGCGTATCGCCCAGCCGCTCGAGACCCTTCGTGGTCGCAACCCACAATCCACCCGCGCCATCCGTCAGCGGCGTCGAATTGCCCGCTGTGAGCGTGCCTTTTCCGCTGGTCCGGTCGAACGCGGGCGAAAGCTTTGCAAGTTTTTCCAGCGTCGTGTCCGCCCGGGCGATCGAATCCTTCGCCAGTTCCGGCAGAGGCAGCACCAGATCGTCGAAAAAGCCCTCGTTCCAGGCTTTCACGCAGTTCTGATGGCTGGCGAGCGCCAGTTCGTCCTGCTCGGCGCGGCCGATGGACCAGGTCTTGACCATTTCCTCGGTATGCTCGCCCATGCTCTTGCCGGTGGTCCGGTTGGCGACGCTGGGGATATGGAGCCGCACGTCGCGGAGCTGAAGCTCCATGACCTTGCTGATCTTCTGGCCGAGCGAGCGCTGAAGCTGGAACTGGCGCAACCAGTCCGACAGTTTGTTGTCGAGGCCGATCTGGACATGGCTCATGCTCTCGACGCCGCCGGCAAGGGCGAGGTCGCGGCCCCGCCCATCGAGCATCTGCGCGGCTTCAAGCGCCGCCGCCATGCTGGTCGAACAGGCCATGATGGTGGTGAAGGCGGGGATAGTCGGATCAATGCCTGAATCGAGCAGCACCTCCCGGGCAATGTTGCTCCAGCCCAGATTGGGCGCGACGGCGCCCCAGATCAGGAAATCGGGCCTTGCCTTGGTGCGCTCGACCATGGCGCGGACGACCGGCACGGAAAGCTCAATGGCGTTTTTCGGGTTGAGAGCGCCATCCACCTTGGCGAAAGGGGTGCGGAGCCCCGAAACGAGCCAGCGTTCATTTTGGTCATCGAGTGCGGCGTTCATATCGTCTCTCCAAGGGTTCACTTCCGGAACTGACTATGATCTGGGGACGGCGGGACGGGCATTCAACGGTGTTCAGACGGGCAACAGCAGGCTCAGGCCGGATTCACTTCCGTGACCAGCGGCCCCAGCTCCAGCCGCAATCCATGGAAAAAATCGCGGATATGGTTCGCGTTGGCGCCAAGGTCGGTCTGGCCCACACGCGAGACGGAACGCATGTCGATGGAGATGAGCCCGCTCGGGTCCTCGGCCAGGCGGATCACGATGTCGTCCCTGAACGCCATGATGCGGCTTGTCGCCGTCGCCTCGATGATGCCCGTTTCGGGATGCACGGCGTTGATCTCCCAGCCCTGTGCCTTTGCCACCTCAAGCGCCCTGGCGAAGATTTCCTGCCCGTCTCCCCGGGCGTACATCGTTTTCAGATCGGGGTAGGCGCGCATCTGAAGCTCGGCGAGGTCCGGCGGGTCGAGGCGGTCGAGCGGGTTGGCGACACTGCCGCGCAAGGGCAGGGCGGCCTCGAACGTGGGCGGATTGCGCAGGTCGGTGCTGATGTCATGAATGCGCGGCACCTTGGCCCCTATGGCGATGGCCTGGGCGATGGGCGCGGAAATGGCCAACCCGAGCAGGAGGCCAAGGATGGCCTTGCCCATGCCACGCTTAGAGCCGAGCAGATTGAGCAGGATCGCGATCAGGGAGACGATCAGCCCGAGCACCCCGATGGCGCCGCCGAGTGCAAGGGCCGAGATCGACAGGCGGAACTCGACGAGTTCGAGCCGGCTGGAGAGGATGGCGGCCGCGACGACAAGGAAGCCGATAATGCTGATGGTGAAGCCGAGCGTCGCAACGAAAGAATTTGCCCTGCCTTTACGCGCCATACCGGTTTCCTTGTCCTGTCGTGTCGATTTGAACTATTCGGCGGCGTCGACGGACGGCAGACGATAATCCCTGAATATTTCACGCAAGGTCAGCTTCTGGATCTTGCCGGTCGCCGTATGCGGGATCTCCTCGATGAACACCACATCGTCCGGCGTCCACCATTTGGCGATCTTGCCTTCGAGATAGGCAAGTATTTCCTCGCGGGTCACCGTTTCTCCCTCCTTGGGAACGACGATCAGCAAGGGCCGCTCGTCCCATTTCGGGTGAAAGATGCCGATCACCGCGGCTTCCGTGACCTTGGGGTGCCCGACGGCGATATTCTCGATTTCGATGGATGAAATCCATTCGCCGCCGGATTTGATCACATCCTTGGCCCGGTCGGTGATCTGCATGTAGCCATAGGAGTCCAGCGTGGCGATGTCGCCGGTGTCGAACCAGCCTTCCTCGTCGAGGATATTGCCGCCCTCGCCCTTCATGTAGCTTCTGGCAATAGCCGGTCCGCGCACCTTGAGGTGGCCGAAGGCCTTGCCGTCATGGGGCAGGCTGCGCCCCTCATCGTCGGTGATCTTCATTTCGACGGTAAAGGGCGCGCGGCCCTGCTTCACCTTCACGTCGATCTGCTTTTCAAGCGGCCAGTCTTCCATGCCGCCTTTCAGGCTGCCGAGCGAGCCGAGCGGCGACATCTCGGTCATGCCCCAGGCGTGGAATACCTTCACGCCATAGTTGCGCTCGAAGGCCTCGACCATGTAGCGAGGGGCGGCCGAGCCGCCAATGACGACGCGGTCGAGATAGGGCAGTTGCTTGCCGGTCGCTTCCAGATAATGGAGCAGCATCAGCCAGACGGTCGGCACCGCCGCTGTCGCCGTCACCTTTTCCGTATCGAGCAGCTCATAGATGCTTTCGCCGTCCATCTTCGCGCCCGGCATGACGAGTTTGGCTCCCACGGCGGGGGCGGCGAAGGTGATGCCCCAGGCATTGGCGTGGAACATCGGCACGACCGGCAACATGCTGTCGACGGAGCGCATCCCCAGCGCGTCGCCATTGTTGACCGCCATGGCGTGGAGCACGTTCGAGCGGTGGGAATAGAGCACGCCCTTGGGGTTGCCCGTGGTGCCTGACGTATAGCAAAGGCCGCAGGCGGTGTTTTCGTCCACCTGCGCCCAGCGGAAATCGCCATCTTCCGGGCCGATCAGCTCTTCATAGCAGATGACGTTTTTCAGCTTCGTCGCCGGCATGTGCGCCCGGTCCGTCATGAAAACGAAGCCGCGCACCTTGGGCAGCGTGTCCTCTATGGCTTCGAGGACTGGCACGAACGTCGTGTCGAGGAAGATATATTTATCCTCGGCATGGTTGGCGATGTAGGAGAGCTGCTCGGGGAAGAGGCGCGGATTGAGCGTGTGGCAGACCGCGCCCAGACCCATGATGCCGTACCAGACTTCCATATGGCGGGCATTGTTCCAGCACATGGTGGCGACGACGTCGCCCTCGCCGATGCCGAGACGGGCCAGCGCCTGCGCCACCTTGCGGGCGCGCAGGTGAATCTGGGCATAGGTCGTGCGGACAATCGGCCCCTCGACGCTGCGCGTCACGATTTCGCGGTCGCCGTGGAAATTGTTGGCGTGGTCGATGATATTGGACACGCGCAGCGGCCAGGACTGCATCAATCCCTGCATGGGATATTTCTCCTGTAACGTTTGTTCCCTTCGGGGCATGTCTCGGCAAGCGGGGATATGCCTCTTCTTTGCGGCCAGTCTAGTGGCTCCGCCGCTGCGTCACAACGGGCGTTTGCCGGGCTGGCCGGAGCGTGATCCTTCTTGCCGGATCGCTCTCCTCCCCTTCTAATCGCAAAACCATCTTCCAAACATAAAAACGAACGGTCCGGGGGTTAAGGATATGGGTACGGAACTGCATTTTTTGTCGGCGGCGGCGCTGGCCCGCGCGATTTTGCGCCGCGAGACAAGCTCTGTTGAGTTGCTGGAGCATTTCGAGGCCCGGGTCGGGACGTACAACCCCGGGATCAACGCCATCGTGGCGACGGATTTCGACGCCGCGCGGGATCTGGCCCGGGCGGCCGACGAGGCGCTGGCGCGCGGGGAAATCTGGGGGCCGCTGCACGGCGTGCCCATGACCATCAAGGACGCCTTCGAGGTGCAGGGCCTGCCTTCGACCGGCGGCATCCCGGCCCTGAAGGATCATGTGCCGGAGGAAAGCGCCGTCGCGGTGGACCGGCTGGACCGGGCGGGTGCGGTCATTTTCGGCAAGACCAACGTGCCTTTCGCCTCGGGCGATCTCCAGACCTACAACGACATCTACGGCACCACGAACAATCCCTGGGATGTGACGCGCGGGCCCGGCGGCTCCTCGGGTGGGGCGGCGGCGGCGCTGGCGGCCGGGCTGACAGGGTTCGAACTCGGCAGCGACATCGGCGGTTCGATCCGGACCCCCTCGCATCTTTGTGGCGTCTTCGGCCACAAACCCACCTTCGGCATCGTGCCGAAGCTTGGCCACCTCCCGCCATTGCCGGGCGCACTGGCTGAAAGCGATCTCTCGGTCGCGGGGCCGCTCGGCCGCAGCGCGGAGGATCTGGCGCTCGGGCTTTCCATCGTCGCCGGTCCCCATGGCGCGGAGGCCAATGGCTGGTCGCTCGCGCTGCCGGAGCCGCGCGCGGTGATCCCCGCCGAACTGCGGGTCGCCGTCTGGATCGAGGATCCCTATTGCGACATCGACCGGGAAAGCGCGGGCCTGCTGATCGAGGCGGCCCGGGCGCTGGAAAAGGCGGGCGCGCGCGTCGACTGGAAGGCGCGGCCGGATTTCACCCTGGCCGAGTCCGACGATATTTACCTGCAACTGCTCCATGCGGGCATCACCACCGGCTTTCCCCCGCATTTGCGGCAGAGGCTGACCGCCCAGGCCGCGACGCTGGACGCGGACGACCGGAGCCATGAGGCCCAGCAGGCGCGCGGGGCGGCCATGAACTTCATGGACTGGCGCGTGCTGATCGAGCGCCGGGCGCAGCTCAAGGCGAAATGGAGCGACTTCTTCCGCGGTTATGACGTGGTGCTGGCGCCGGTGCTGATGCAGCCCGCCTTCAAACATGACCAGAACCCGACCTGGTCGAAGCGAAAGCTTTTTGTTAACGGCATCGAGCGAAACTATATGGACGTGCTCACCTGGGCCGGGCCGGCCGTCGTCGCCCATCTGCCCGCCAGCGTCGCCCCGGTCGGGCTCACGGGCGAGGGGCTGCCGGTCGGTATCCAGATCATCGGTCCGCTCTATGGCGATTTCACCACCATTGCGGTCGCCGCCATGTTCGAGGAAATTCTGGGCGGCTTCCGGGCGCCGCCCGGCTATTGAGAGGACTGTTTAATTTATCGAACAGGCTGCGATCATCGAGGCCGCCGGCGCTTTGACAGGCCCCGGCGGCGACGCGCATAGTGTTCGCGATCCTCATCAATTAGCGTCAGCTTGACGAAGGAGTGCTCAGATGAGCCTGTCCAATGCCGCCGTCCGCGATATCGAAACGGTCCTGCATCCCTATACCAATCTCGATAGTTTCCGAACATCGGGACCGACGATCATCGAGCGTGGCGAAGGCATCTACGTCTGGGACTCCGAGGGCAACAAGTACATCGAGGGCATGGCGGGCCTGTGGTGCACCTCGCTCGGCTACAGCGAGAAAGAGCTGATCGAGGCGGCGCACCAGCAGTTCCAGCAGCTGCCGTTCTCGCATGTCTTCGGCGGCAAGAGCCATGAGCAGGCCTCCTCGGTCGCCGAGAAGCTGAAGGCGATTTCGCCCCATCCGACCTCGAAGGTCCTGTTCTGCGGCTCGGGTTCCGAGGCGAACGACCAGCAGGTCAAGCTTGTCTGGTACTACAACAACGCCCGCGGCCTGCCGAAAAAGAAGAAGTTCATCTCCCGCCTGCGCGGCTATCACGGCGTCACCGTCGCCTCTGCAAGCCTGACGGGCCTGCCCGCCAACCATACCGATTTCGACCTGCCGATCGCGGGCGTCCGCCACACCGATTGCCCGCACTATTACCGCTATGCCCATGAGGGCGAGACGGAAGACGAGTTCACGACGCGGCTCGCCGGCAATCTGGAAAAGATGATCATCGAGGAGGATCCCGATACGGTCGCGGCCTTCATCGCCGAGCCGATCATGGGCGCTGGCGGCGTGATCATTCCGCCGGAGGGCTATTTCCAGAAAATTCAGGCGGTCCTGAAGAAGTACGACATCTACTTCATCGCCGATGAGGTGATCTGCGGTTTCGGCCGGACCGGCAACATGTTCGGATCCGAGACGTTCGGCATCAAGCCGGACTCGATCTCGGTCGCGAAGGCGCTGTCCTCGGCTTATATGCCGATCGGCGCTGTCACCATTGGCGAGGACATGTATCAGGCGATGCTGGACGAAAGCCGCAAGATCGGCACGTTCGGTCACGGCTTCACCTATACGGCCCATCCTGTCGCCGCCGCCGTGGCGGCTAAGACGCTGGAAATCTACGAAAAGCGCAACATCATCGGCCATGTCCGCTCCATCGCGCCGAAATTCGAGAGCCGGGTCGCCCGCCTCGCCGATCATCCCCTCGTCGGGCACGCCCGCGCCAAGGGCCTCATCGGCGCTGTCGAGCTGATCGCAGACAAGGGCTCGAAGCGCGCCTTCGATCCCAAGGCGGCCGTCGGCCCCAACACGCAGAAGATTGGCGAAAAGAACGGCGTGATCCTGCGCGCGGCGGGCGGCGACATCATCGCCTTCTGTCCCCCGCTGATCATCACGGCCGAGCAGATCGACGACATGTTCGACCGGGTCGAGCGCACGCTCGATCAGGCGGAAGCCTGGGTCACGAAGGAAGGCCTGCGCCAGGGCTAGAAATTCTGTTGCCTGAATATTGACGGGAAAGCGGCGGGCATAATCCCGCCGCTTTTTTTCGCCAGTGTGGCGATGGTCCGGCAAGAGGGTTCCATGCGCGAAATTCGTTATCAGCTCCTGTTTGAAGGCCGCGTCACGCCCGACGATGAGATGGGCATGAGCATGAGCCTTGAGGCGCGGGCGCGGTTTACGTCGGCGGCCGAGGCGGTTTTCGCGGAAGGGGCCCCGCAGGCCGTCTACAGGGCGCAGGTGGAAAATGCGCCGGATGGATCATTCTCCATAAACGGGACGTTGCTCTTTGGTGGCGGCACCCTCACCGTCGAAGCGGAGGAGCCGCGCCTGTTGATCGAGGTACCGGGCGAGGCCATCCATCTGGCGACGGTTTCCCTCCGGATCACGGCGGGAACCGGGGCTTTTGCCGGTGCGAAGGGGCGTATCGCCTCGGTTTTCACCGTAGGCGAGGACGGCAGCTTGCGTGACAGCCAGTCCGGCGTCGTTTTCCTCGCCTCCTGAGCGCTTCAAGTCCGTGCTCGCTCTTTCCGCCATCCGGTTCTAGGCTTTCTCCAACAATAACAATCACATTCTGGGAGGAAGTGATGGTTGGAGGCTGGGTGCGCTCGGGCGAGCGCGTCGTGGAGGGATCTGTTCTTCATGAAAATGCGGCGCGGGCCGCGTCAGGGTTCGAGTCGCTGGGGATCGGAGCGGGCGACGTCGTCGCGGTCTATCTGCGCAACGATTTCGCCTTTCTGGAGGCGAGCGTGGCGGCCGGGCTGGTCGGGGCCTACTCGACTCCGGTCAACTGGCATTACACGCCGCAGGAGGCGGACTATATCTTCACCAATTCGGGCGCGAGCGCCATTGTCATCCATGCCGATCTCTATCGCGGCATCAAGAGCGCCATCCCCGGGAACGTGCCGGTCTTCATCGTCGAGGTGCCGCCTGAAATCTGCTCCGCCTACGGCATAGACCCGGCGCTCGGCGCGGTGCCCGAAGGCGCCACCAACTGGAGCGAATGGCTGTCGGGGTTCGAGCCTAAACGGAACGTGGCGGCGGATGCGCCGGGCTCGATGATCTACACCTCGGGCACCACGGGCCACCCCAAGGGCGTGCGCCGGATGGCGCCGACGCCGGAACAGGCGGCGGCGTCCGCCCGCGTCGTCTCGACCGTGATGGGCTATAGCGGCTGGTCCGACCATCCCGCCGATATCGTCACGGTGGCGACGGGCCCCATGTATCATTCTGCGCCCAATGCCCATGGCCTTCTCGCCTTCAGGCTCGGGGCCAGCATCGTTCTGCAACCGCGCTTCGATGCGGAGGAACTGCTCGCCCTGATCGAGAAATACCGCGTCACGCACCTGCACATGGTGCCGACCATGTTCGTGCGGCTGCTGAAGCTGCCTGACGAGGTGAAGCGCAAATATGACCTGTCGTCGCTGCGCTTCGTGGTGCATGCCGCCGCACCCTGCCCGGTGCACGTGAAGCAGGCGATGATCGAATGGTGGGGGCCGGTGATTTATGAATATTACGGCGGTACGGAAACGGCCGCGGTCGTGTTCTGCACGTCGCAGGAATGGCTGGCGCATCCCGGAACAGTTGGCCGCCCGCTCGAAAAGGCGCAGGTGCGCGTCATCGACGTCAACGGGGACGAACTTGAACGCGGCGCGACCGGAGAGGTGGTCTGCCGGATCTCCGACCTCGCGGATTTCACCTATCATCGCGACGACGAGAAGCGCCGCAATTCGGAAAAAGGCGGTCTGATCGCGCTTGGCGACATCGGCTATCTCGACCAGGACGGCTTTCTCTATCTGTGCGACCGGGCCAAGGACATGGTGATTTCGGGCGGGGTCAATATCTATCCCGCTGAAATCGAGGCTGAACTGCTCAAGATGCCGGGCGTCGCCGACTGTGCGGTGTTCGGCATTCCCGACGAGGAATTCGGCGAGGCGCTCTGCGCCGTGGTGCAGAGCCAGCCAGGCGCGGAACTCACCGAAGCCGGGGTGAAGCAGTTCCTGCGCGGCCATGTAGCCGGCTACAAGGTGCCCAAACTGGTGGATTTCCGTCAGGAACTGCCGCGGGAGGATTCCGGGAAGATTTTCAAGCGCAAACTGCGGGAGCCCTACTGGCAGGATGCCGGGCGTTCGATCTGACGGGCGCGCGCCGGGACAGAAAGAACTTGCATGGCTTATAATAAGTTATACTTAGTTGTTCCGAATGGTCGGTAATTCTGGAATCTGGATTCATGGCTGACGACCCCCCGGAGCGCCGGTTCGGATATGTGCTGAGTGAATCCTCGCGGTTGTTGCGCAGGGTTTTCAACGGGCGCGCGCAGGCGACCGGGCTCACGCTGGCGCAATGGCGGGCGCTGTCGCGCATCGCGCACCATGAAGGCCTCAATCAGGTCTCGCTGGCGGAGCTGCTGGAAATCCAGCCCATCACCGTCGCCCGGCTGGTGGACAGGCTGGAGCAGTCCGGCTGGGTCGAGCGCAGGCCCGATCCGGCGGACCGGCGGGCGCAGCGCCTGTTCCTCACGGCCGAGGCCGCGCCGCTGATGGAGCAGCTCTGGGGTTTTTCCGACGAGGTGGCCCGGATCGCGCTTGACGGGCTCACCCCGGGCGAGCGCAAACAATTTATCGAAATGCTGGCAAAGGTCAGCGCCAATCTGGGCGCCGCCGCCGGGTCGGAGGGCACGCTGGTGTCGCCACGGCCCCTTGCCGTAGAAACCTGAAAACAAGACACCAGGAACAGAGACGTAACAATGTCCACTACAAGTCTGCGTGCCGGTGAAGCCTCCGCGCCCTCCGTGCAAAAACCAAAATATGACATGCGCAGGGTCCGCCTCATTCTGCTGATCGTCGTGCCGGTGATCGCGATTGTCGTCGGCCTTTATTTCTATCTGACCGGCGGGCGCTATGAGTCGACGGAAAATGCCTATGCCAAGGCGGACATGGTGACGATCAGCCCTGATGTACCAGGCCGTATCGTCAAGGTGATGGTGGCGCAGAACCAGATGGTCAAAGCTGGCGAGCCCTTGTTCGTGATCGATCCCGATCCCTACCGCATTGCCGTCGAGCGCGATCAGGCCGTGCTCGACAAGACGCGCAGCGGCGTCGAGGCGATGAAGGCGCAATACCGTTCCGCCGTGGCGCAGCTTGATCTGGCGCAGAATAACGTCGATTTCTACCAGCACGAATATGAGCGGCAGGCTTCGCTTGTGAAACGCGAGTTTGCCTCCGCCCAGGCCGTCGACGCTGCCCGGCACAATCTCGACGTTTCGGGGAAGCTGGTGGACGTGCTGAAGGAAAGCATGGCCCAGATCGTCGCCAATCTGGGTGGCGACCCCGATGCGCCCGTGGAAAAGGACACGTCCTATCTGTCGGCGCTGGCCGCGCTCGACAATGCAAAGCTCAATCTGGAGCGCACCATCGTGCGTGCGCCCTTCGACGGCATCGTCGGCGACAAGCCCCAGCCGGGCGACTATGTCGCGCCGGGCACGCCGGTCGTCTCCATCATTTCGACGAAGAACGTCTGGATCGAGGCGAACTTCAAGGAAACGCAGCTTACGCACGTGGTACCCGGACAGGATGTCGATGTCGTCGTCGATACCTATCCCGATCATAAATGGCGCGGGCATGTGGGCAGCATCGCGCAAGGCACGGGGGCTGAATTTTCCCTGCTGCCGCCCCAGAACGCCACCGGCAACTGGGTCAAGGTGGTGCAGCGCATTCCGGTGCGCATCGAGGTCGACGTCAAGGATGGCGATCCGGCCATCAGGGCGGGCATGAGCGCCTATGTCGAGATCGATACCCGTTCGGGCAAGTCCGGCAACTGACGGGCCGGACGGCGAAAGGCTATCGGTATGCTGAAGATGGATTTCCAGAAGCTCATGATCATCGGCTCGGTGATGCTGGCGACGATCATGCAGGCGCTCGACTCGACCATCGCCAACGTTGCATTGCCGCACATGCAGGGCACCATGTCGGCGACGCAGGACCAGATCGCCTGGGTGCTCACCTCCTACATCGTCGCGGCCGCCATCTTCACGCCCACCACGGGTTTCCTTGCCGACAGGCTGGGGCGCAGACGCCTGCTCGCCATTGCCGTGATCGGCTTTACGATAACGTCCATGCTTTGTGGCGCAGCCATGACGATCGAGGAGATCGTTCTGTTCCGGATGTTGCAGGGCATGTTCGGCGCGGCGCTGGTGCCCCTGTCGCAATCCATCGTGCTCGACACCTTTCCGCCCACGCAGATCGGTTCGGCCATGGCGATCTGGGGCATGGGCGTGATGGTGGGGCCCATTCTCGGCCCGGCGCTGGGCGGCTGGCTTACGGAAAACTATTCGTGGCGCTGGGTTTTCTACATCAACCTGCCGTTCGGCATCCTGGCCCTGCTGGGGATTCTGGCCGCGGTGCCCCATGGCAAGCTCAACCCGGAACGCCGTTTCGACTGGTCCGGTTTCGCCTGGCTCAGCATCGGCATCGGAGGGCTTCAGCTCATGCTCGACCGGGGCGAATTGCAGGACTGGTTTTCATCGAGGGAAATCATCATCGAGGCGACGCTCGCCGCGCTCGGCTTCTATCTGTTCATCGCCCATTCCTACACGGTGCCAAAACCTTTCCTTGACATGCGAATCTTCCGCGACCGCAATCTGGTGACGGGCATATTGCTGATCTTCATGGTCGGCGTCATTCTCTACGCCACCATGGCGCTGATGCCGCCGTTCCTTGAAACGCTGAAAGGCTATCCGGTGATCACGACCGGCCTGGTCCTCGCCCCGCGCGGATTCGGCACCATGATCGCCATGATGATTGTGGGCCGGCTGATCGGGAAGGTGGACATTCGCGGGATCATGGCCTTCGGCTTCGTGCTGGCCGCCGCTTCCCTGTGGGAAATGTGCCAGTGGTCGCTCGATGTGGATGAAACCGTGATCGTCGTCACGGGCATCGTGCAGGGCTTCGGGCTCGGCTTCATTTTCGTGCCTCTGTCCACCGCCACTTTCGGCACACTGGCGCAGACCCTGCGCACCGAGGGCGCCAGCGTCTATGCGCTGATGCGCAATCTGGGGTCCAGCATCGGCATTTCCTTCACCCAGATCATCGCGACCCAATATACCCAGATCAATCACGCGATCCTGTCGGAGCATGTGTCTCTGCTCAATCCGCTGCTGCGACCCCAGGCACTCGGCAGCGCCTTCGACATCCATTCCGGCCGGGGGCTGCTGCAACTCAACGAGATGGTGACGCAGCAGGCGGGCGCCATCGCCTATCTCAACGATTTCAAATTCATGATGTGGATGACGATCGTTGCGCTTCCCATGGTCTTTCTGATGCGGGTGCCCAGGCACCAGCCGCCCATGGATCCGGCGCATGCCGCGGCCGCGATGGCCGATTGACGGGCGCGCTTGCGGCGCTTGCCCGCGCGCGCCATTCTGTCGCCAGCTTTGGAGGAGGCGTACCGATGGCTGTTGCCGTTCCCTATGTTCGCGAGATCGAGTTTGAATATGGCCGGGCCGACCGGCTGACGCCGCTCATCCGGCGGGTGATCGCCAACAATCCGGGCGGGTTCACCTACACCGGCACGGGCACCTATATCGTGGGCAATGGAAATGTCGCCGTCATCGATCCGGGGCCGATGCTGGACGCGCATCTCGACGCCATTCTCAAGGCCGTGGAGGGCGAGACCGTCAGCCATATCCTCATCACCCACACCCATGCGGATCATTCGCCGCTGGCGGCCCCCCTCAAGGCGCTTACCGGCGCGAAAACCTATGGCTTCGGCCCGCATGGCTCCGGCCATCCGGGCGAGGCGGTCGAGGAGGATGGCGATATGGAGTTCGCGCCGGACGTCACGCTCCGCCATGGCGACATCGTCGCGGGCGACGGCTGGACAATGGAAGCGGTCCATACGCCGGGCCACACTTCCAACCATCTCTGCTTTGCCCTGCTGGAAGAGCAGGCGCTCTTCTCCGGCGATCATGTCATGGGCTGGTCGACCAGCGTGGTCAGCCCGCCCGATGGCGACATGAAAGCCTATATGGCCTCGCTCCGCCTGCTGCTGGACAGGGACGACGCCATCTACTGGCCGACCCACGGGCCCGCCATCACCGCGCCGCGCCCGCATGTCGAGGCTTTCATCGCCCACCGGCAGGATCGCGAGCGCCAGATTCTCGAACAACTCGCCGCCGGGCGCAGCCATATCGCCGAGATGGTGCCCGTCATGTATGCCGCCGTGGACAAGCGGCTTTACCCCGCCGCCGCCCGCTCGGTGCTGGCGCACATGCAGCACATGGTCGGCAAGGGCGAGATTGAAACCGATGGCCCGCCCGGCATGGCCAGCGCCTACAGGATCAAGGAACGCACCTGATGGATCTCGCCAAACCCCGTATCGACATCGGGCTTCACACCAACCGGCTGGAGGCCATGCTGGCCTTCTGGCAGCAGGAGATCGGCCTGCCCTTCGATCACATGTTGCCGCTGGGCGGCGGCTTGCGCCAGTTCCGCCATGATCTCCTTGGCAGTGTGCTCAAGATCAACAATGGCCGGGACGCGCAGGCTGATACCGGCGCGAGCGGCTACCGTGAATTGCTGATCGCGAAGGAGGGCCTCGCGGCGCCTCGCGCGCTCGCCGATCCTGACGGCAACCGCGTGACGCTGGTGCCCGCCGGTTATCGCGGCATCACCCGCATCGGCCTTTCGCTTGGCGTGCGCGATGCGGCGGCGCACCGCCGTTTCTACGAGGATGCGCTGGGACTGCCTGCGGGCGAACCGGGAACGGTTCTCTGCGGCGACAGCGTGATCCTGTTCGAGGAAGCGCCGGATGCGCCTTCGGACGCCTTGTTCGAGGGGCTGGGTTACCGCTATTTCACCATTCAGGTGCGCCATGTGAACGAGGAACATGCGCGCGCCGTGGCGGGCGGGGGCCGGGAAGGCCGCGCGCCGCTCACGCTCGGCGACATCGCCCGCATTTCGTTCGTGCGCGACCCGGACGGCAACTGGATCGAATTGTCCCAGCGCGCCTCGCTGACGGGCTCGCTCGACTAAATATCCTCTGATAGGCTGGGCGCCGTCAAAAAATCAAAACGACCCTGCGAAGGGGCTATGGGAGAGGCCATGCTGAAAGTCTATCACGCGAAGAACACACGCTCGACCCGGGTTGTCTGGCTGCTGGAGGAACTGGGCCTGCCCTATGAGACTGAAGTGCTCGAATTCAGCCCGGAGGCCCTGCAAAGCGAAACCTATCTGGCCATCAATCCGCTGGCGAAGGTGCCCTCGCTGACAGATGGGGATCTCATCCTCAATGAATCCGCGGCCATCACCCTTTATCTGCTGGCGAAATATGGCAAGGGCCGTCTGGAGCCTGCGCAGGGTACGCGCGCGCACGGGGAATATCTGCAATGGCTGATTTTTGCGGAAGCCTCCTTCATGCCTCCGCTGAGCGCGATCGCCCAGCACAGCTTCATCCGGCCCGAGGAGAAGCGGGTGCCGCTGATCGTGGCCGAAGGGCAGGCGGATGCCCGGAAAATCATCGGTCTCATCGACCGGGCGCTTGCGGGAAAAGCCTATATCGCCGGGGCTGAATTCACCGCCGCCGATACGATGCTCGGTTATAATTTCCTGCTGGCCAGCCTGTTCGGCCTGTGGAATGCGGAGACTTCTCCCAATGTGGCCGCGTGGTACGGCCGGATATCGGCCCGTCCCGGCTTCCAGAAGGCCACCGCCTGATCGTGAAAGGAGGGCCTCATGGCCGCTCGCAGAATTGAAGTGAAGCCGATTTCTGGCGCGCTTGGCGCGGAAATAGAGAATGTCGATCTGTCCCGCGATCTCGATAACGAGACTTTCAGCGATATTCATCAGGCCTTTCTCGATCATCAGGTGATCTTCTTCCGCGACCAGACGATGACGCCCGACCAGCACAAGGCGTTCGCGCGCCGGTTCGGCTCGCTCAATGTCCATCCCTATGTGCAGGGGCTGGAGGGACATCCGGAAATCATCGAGATCGTCAAGGAGCCCGGCGACAAGGTGAATTTCGGCGGCGGCTGGCATTCCGACATGTCGTTTCTGGAGGTGCCGGCGCTCGGCTCGGTGCTCTATGCCATCGAGGTGCCGCCTTATGGCGGGGATACGCTCTTTGCCAGCCAGTACCGCGCCTATGAGGCGCTGTCGGATGGCATGAAGGCGCTGCTGGACGGACTCATGGCGGTGCATAGCGCGAAGAACGAATATTCCAGCAGCGGCCATTCAGCCCAGAAGCGGGAATCCATGAAGGTTGCGGTCGCGGACGGCTATGTCGGCGAATACCTGCATCCCGTCGTGCGGACCCATCCCGAGACGGGCCGCAAGGCGCTCTATGTCAATCCGGCGTTCACGGATCGCTTTGCCGGGATGCGCCGTTCCGAGAGCAAGCCGCTGCTGGATTTCCTGTTCCGCCACTGCACGCAGGAAGCCTTCACCTGCCGCTTCCGCTGGACCGAAGGTTCGGTCGCCTTCTGGGACAATCGCGCCGTGCAGCACTATGCGCTCAACGATTATCACGGCCACCGCCGCCAGATGCAGCGCGTCACCATCAATGGCGACAAGCCTTTCTGATCCACCGCTGGCTTTATCGCGGACAGCCTCTCCCCGGCATGGGGAGAGGCTGTTTGCATTCGTCAGGCCGGCATCCGTTCGGCGAATTCGCGGCAGGCGGTCTGATATTCGCTCTTGAGGCGCTCGACCAGTTCGGCGACCGGAGGCGCGTCCTTGATCTGGCCGATGCCCTGGCCCGAACCCCAGATGTCCTTCCAGGCCTTCTGCTTCATGTTGCCACCCGAGCCGAAGTTCATCTTCGACTTGTCCGCTTCCGGCAGATTGTCCGGATCGAGACCGGCAGCCTCGACCGAGGGCTTGAGATAGTTGCCGTGCACGCCGGTGAAGAGATTGCTGTAGACGATGTCGTCGCCCGCATAATCGATCAGCATCTGCTTGTATTCGGCTTCGGCGTTGCCTTCCTGCGTGGCGACGAAGCGCGTGCCCATATAGGCAAGGTCGGCGCCCAGCGCCAGCGCCGAGGCGATGCCGTAGCCGTCCGACAGGGCGCCCGAGAGCAGCACCGTTCCCTTGAACCATTCCTTGACCTCGCGCACCAGCGCGAAGGGCGAGAGCGTGCCTGCATGGCCGCCCGCGCCTGCGCAGACGAGGATGAGCCCGTCCACGCCCTGTTCGGCGGCCTTGCGCGCGTGCTTCACGTTGATCACGTCATGGAACACGACGCCGCCATAGGAATGCGCGCCTTCCACCACTTCCGAGGGCGGACGCAGCGAGGTGATGATGACCGGCACCTCATGCTTGACGCAGAGATCCATGTCATGGGCCAGACGGTCGTTGGAGGCATGGCAGATCTGGTTGACGGCGAAGGGAGCGACCTTCTTTTCGGGATGTTTGGCCTGATATTCGCCAAGCTCGCCCTTGATGCGGATCAGCCATTCCTCGACCACATGGTTCGGGCGCGCATTGAGCGCCGGGAACGATCCGACGATGCCCGCCTTGCACTGGGCAATGACGAGTTCGGGGCCCGAGACGATGAAGAGCGGTGAGCCGACCACCGGCAGTTCGAGCCTGTTTTTCAGAATGTCCGGCAATGCCATCTGGCGTTCTCCTTCAAGATTTTGCTGTTGGCGACACTATGGCCCTGTCCGCACCGGTTTGCATGTCCATGAATGGGAATATAGCTGACCAGATATGAACAGGCGGCTCCTCCACAAAGGGATGAAAAAGGGTTCGGCCGGATTGTTTTCCGGTCATATATTTTCCATATAGTTCGGTTCATATGCCTGTCTGGCGGATGCCGCTGCGTCCACCTTGAATTCAAGCTGAAGGATCCTGCATGAAAGCGATCGAGTTGATGGTCGAGCGGATACTGCTCGCGAGCCGCTGGATACTGGTTGTTTTCTATCTGGGGCTGGCGGCCGCGCTCGGGCTCTATGCAGTCTCCTTCCTGTTCAAGTTCTGGAAGGTCGCCGGGGAACTGCTGGTGCTGGACGAGGCGGACATGATTCTCGCCATGCTCGGTCTGATCGACGCGGCGCTGGTCGCCAGCCTGATCGTGATGGTCATGATCTCGTCTTATGAAAATTTCATCGGCCAGTTTGACGAGGGAGCCGACGCCGAGCTGTCATGGCTCGGCAAGCTCGATGCGGGCGGGCTCAAGATCAAGGTCGCCTCATCCATCGTGGCGATTTCCTCGATCCACCTGCTCCAGATCTTCCTCAATGTGAACCAGTACGAGAACAGCAAGATCATGTGGATGACGATCATGCATATGGCCTTCGTGTTCTCGGCGGTGTTTCTGGCCGTGCTCGACCGGATCATGGCGGGCGGAAAGCTGAAGGAAAAATAGACTAGTCCCTTGGTGCAGCCGCGCGCCTCAGCCGGTCGTTGATGGCGGCGCCAAGCCCATATTCCGGGATCGGCATCACGGCGATGGTGCGGCCTTCGGCATGGGCGTTCAGCGTCCGCAGCATGGCGAACAGATGGGCCGCCGCCTCGCGCAGGTCGCCGGTGGGCGAGAGATTCAGCGCCGCATGGGCGTCTTCAGGGATATGCGGGCCGAAGGCCAGCAGCACCTCGCCGGAATGGACCGTGATGGCGTTGAGCCTGACGGGCACGTCCGGCGCATAATGGCTGGCGAGTTGCCCGGGCGAGGAACGCCCCGCCTCGCCGCTCGCAGGCTCCGCCTCGCCCAGCTTTTTCCCCAGCACGGCCTCGATGTCCTCGCGCGCAACGGCGCCGGGACGCAGCAGGACCGGCGCGCCCTCGGCCGGGAAGCCGACCACGGTCGATTCAAGCCCGATCCGGCAAGACCCGCCGTCAAGCACCATGGCGAGAAGGTCCGAGCCGCCGAGGCTTTCGATTACATGGGCGGCCTGCGTCGGGCTCATCTTGCCCGAGGCGTTGGCGGAAGGGGCTGCCACCGGCCTCCCGGCCGCCCTGAGCAGGGCAAGGGCGATCTTGTGGTCCGGCACCCGGATGGCGATGGTGTCGAGTCCGGCGCTGACCAGCAGCGAAATGGCGGTTCCTGCCCGGCGCGGGAGCACGAGCGTCAGGCCGCCGGGCCAGAAGGCATGGGCGAGCCTTTCGGCCTCGGCGTTGAAAAGGACATGGCGCGCCGCTTCGGCCTTGTCCGCCACATGCACGATCAGGGGATTGAAGCTCGGCCGCCCCTTGGCCTCGAAAATGCCGGCGACGGCGCGATCATTGGTCGCGTCCGCGCCCAGCCCGTAGACCGTTTCGGTCGGAAAGGCGACAAGAAGGCCCGCCCGCAACAGGATGCCTGCGCGATCAATGGCCTCGGGGGTGGCAGGCAGGCTTTCGGGGGGCACGGGGTCGGGGTTTCCTTGCGAATTTCGGGAGGCAATGCGGCGAAGAATAGAGTAAAAATTGACTGGTTGCCCCGCCTTCTTGCGATGGCCCCTTTTCTACCATGATCCTGCCCAACCGGGATGGGCATGTGCCTTGGCCGCCTGTTTCCCGCCGTTGCCGTTTCAAGGAGTTCCCATGAGTTACGCCGCGCCCGTCAAGACCATCGCCTTTACGCTCAACGAAATTGCGGGGCTGAAGAAGCTGGCGGGCCATGGGGCCTTCGCAGACCTGACGCCGGATTTGCTGGAGGCCGTGCTGGAGGAGGGAGCGAAGCTCGCGGCGGGCGTGCTCGCGCCGCTGAACCAGTCCGGCGATGAGGAAGGCGTGCGGCTGACGGGCAACGCCGTCACGACCGCCAGAGGCTTTGCCGGGGCCTATCGCCAGTGGGTCGATGGCGGCTGGGGCTCCATCGCGGCTTCGGTGGAGTTCGGCGGGCAGGGCCTGCCCCTGTCGCTCGCCGTCGCGCTTCAGGAAATGTGGAATGCCGCCAATGTCGCGTTCGGCCTCTGCCCGATCCTGACGCAGGGCGCCATCGAGGCGCTGACGGCCCATGGCACACCGGAATTGCAGAAAACCTATCTGCCGAAACTCATCTCGGGCGAGTGGACCGGCACCATGAACCTGACCGAACCGCAGGCGGGCTCCGACCTCAATGCGCTCAAATCGAAGGCCGTGCCGCAGGAAGACGGCACCTACCGGATCACCGGCACCAAGATCTTCATCACCTATGGCGAGCACGACATGGCGGAGAACATCGTCCATCTCGTGCTGGCGCGCCTGCCGGATGCGCCTGCGGGCACGAAGGGCATCTCGCTTTTCCTCGTGCCCAAGTTTCTGGTCAATGCGGATGGCACGCCCGGCGCGCGCAACGATGTGAAATGCGTGGGCATCGAGCACAAGCTCGGCATCCACGCCAGCCCCACCTGCACCATGGCCTATGGTGAGGACGGCGGCGCCATCGGCTGGCTGATCGGGCAGGAAAACCGTGGCCTCGCCTGCATGTTCACCATGATGAACAATGCCCGCCTGCTGGTCGGCACCCAGGGGGTCGCCGTGGCCGAACGGGCCACCCAGCAGGCGCTGGCCTACGCGCGGGAGCGCCGGCAGGGCCGCGCCGCCGGGTCCACAGCGAAACCCGGCGACATGGACCCGATCATCGTCCATCCCGATACGCGCCGCACGCTTTTGACCATGAAAGCCTATACGGAAGCCGCGCGCTCGCTTTGCTATGCCACGGCCATCGCGCTCGATTGCGCGCACCATGGCGAGGATGAGGCGGCGCGGCGCGAGGGACAGGCCCGGGCCGACCTGCTGACGCCCATCGCCAAGGCTTTCAGCACCGACATCGCCGTCGAGGTTGCCTCCATGGGCATACAGGTTCATGGCGGCATGGGCTTCATCGAGGAGACCGGCGCGGCGCAATATATGCGCGACGCCCGCATCCTCCCGATCTATGAGGGCACCAACGGCATTCAGGCGATCGATCTGGTGACGCGCAAGCTGCCGCTCGGCAATGGCGAGGTGGTGCGCGCCTTCATCCGCGAAATGCGCGAAACGGCGGAGCGCGCCAAGGGCTCCAACCATGACGGTATCGGCAAGATGGGCGCGATGCTGGCAAGCGAACTCACCCTGCTCGATCAGGCGACGGGCCACATGCTGGGATGCGTCAAGGACGCGCCCAATGACGCGCTGGCCGGGGCGACGCCCTATCTGCGCCAGTTCGGCCTTGTCGCGGGCGGCCATTTCCTCGTTCTGGGGGCGCTTGAGGCGGTGAAGCTCGACGGCGATCCGTTCGCGGCCAGCCGTCTGGGCGTCGCGACCTTCTACATGGAAAATCTGCTGCCCCAGGCGTGCGGCTATCTGGCCGCCGCGACGGCGGGCGCGGCGGCCCTGTTCGCGCTGGACGAGGAGGCTCTGGCGGACTGAGGGAAGGTAGGCCTATGCCGCCTGATACCAGTCCACGCCATTCTCGTCGCGGCGCACTTTTGCAAGGTTCCGGGCGATCAGGCAGTTGAGGTGGGCGAGGCTTTCGCCGGTCGCCATGAAGAAGACCTCAGGCCCGATCTTGCGCCGGAACAGCGCCGGGAAAACGTCGATGGCGCGCTTTGGTTCGGCGATCCAGGCATGGAGCTTGGCCAGCGATTCCTCATGGCCTGAAATCAGGTCGTCGAGGCGCTTGTGCAGGCCGTAGAACGGTTCGTTGTGCGCAGGCAGCACGAACACGTCGTCGGGGATCACGCGCCTGAGCTTGTGGCAGCTCGCGATCCAGTCCGACAACGGATCTTCATAAGGCTCGGTCGGGTGCACGCTGACGTTCGAGGTGATGCGCGGCAGGACCTGATCGCCGGAAATGAGGATTTTCGAGTCGGCGCTGTAGAGGCAGATATGTTCGGGCGCATGGCCCGAACCGCTGACCGCGCGCCATTGCTTGCCGCCGATCCGCATCTCGTCGCCATCCTTCAGGCGGCGGAAAATGTCGGGCATCCGCGACACGCGCTCGCCGAAGCCGCCGAAACGCTTTGCATAGCTTTCGACGCCGCGCGGACTGAAGCCCGCGGCGCGGTAGAAGTCGAGCGCTTCCTGCGGCGGGGGACGTCCGGTGTCGAGCGCGAGGTTGCGGCACATCAGGAAGTCGGTGCGCGACATGTAAAGCTCGATGCCGAACTTGCGAGTCATCCAGCCTGCAAGTCCGACATGATCGGGATGAAGGTGGGTGACGATCACCCGCTTGACCGGCTTGCCCTTCAGCTTCGTGGCGAAGATGTCCTCCCAGAGCGTCTTGACCTCGTCGCTGTCGACGCCGGTGTCGACGACCGACCAGCCATCCTCTCCTTCAAGCATCCATAAATTGATATGGTTGAGCTGAAACGGCAGGGGCATGCGCACCCAGCCGATGCCGGGGGTGACTTCCATCACCTCGGCGGGAGCGGGAATCCGTTCGAACGGATAGCTGAGCACGCCGGGCTCGGCACCCGTCAATGATTGATCGCTCATGACTCAAATGCTCTCGAATATCGAAATGTCCATCCTTCTTGCTTAGAGAAGACGAACCAAAAGAGCAAATCGGCCATGGGCGCGTCTGCGATAATGCTCTAGAATGAGAGTTCATCCAGTTGCGAGCCTTTTCCCCATGGATACGCTTCTCGTTAGCCACCCTTCCTGCCTTGAGCATGAAGTGCCGCCGGGTCATCCTGAGTGTCCGGACCGGCTGCGGGCTGTGCTGGGCGCGCTGGAGGCGGAGGAATTCGCCCTGCTGGCCCGGGTCGATGCGCCCCGCGCGGAAATCGAGCAGCTTGAGCGCGTTCATGCCCGCGCGCACATCGATACGATTCTGCTCAGCGCGCCGGAGACCGGTTTTCGACGGCTCGACGCGGACACGGCCCTTTCTCCGGGTTCGGCGGAGGCGGCGCTGCGGGCGGCGGGGGCGGTGGTCTATGCCGTTGACGAGGTTATGGCCGGGCGGGCACGCAACGCCTTTTGCGCCATCCGCCCGCCGGGGCATCACGCCGAACCCGATCAGGCCATGGGTTTCTGCCTGTTCAACAATGTGGCCGTGGGCGCGATGCAGGCGCGCCATGTCCATGGTCTTTCGCGTATCGCGGTGGTGGATTTCGATGTCCATCATGGCAATGGCACCCAGGCCCTGTTCGAGACCGATCCGGGATTTCTGTATATTTCCACCCACCAGTGGCCGCTCTATCCGGGCACGGGCCGGGCCAGCGAGCGCGGGCTCGACAATATCGTCAATGTTACGTTACCGCCGGGGTCGGACGGCGTCGCCTTCCGCGCCTCCGTCGAGGGCATCGTGCTGCCCGCGCTGGAGCGGTTTCAGCCTGAATTCATTTTCATTTCGGCGGGTTTCGATGGCCACCGGGACGATCCGCTGGCCAATCTCAAGCTTGTCGAGGCGGATTTCGGCTGGGTGACAGGCGAACTGGTGAAGCTTGCGGACCGTCATGCGCAGGGCCGAATTGTCTCCACGCTCGAGGGCGGGTATGACTTGACGGCGCTGGCCGCAAGCGCGCGCGCCCATGTGCGCGCGCTGATGCTGGATTGAGGAAAGATTTATGGCGACCGACAAGGCGAAAGCTTCAGACGATATTGACGGCCTCTCCTTCGAGGGCGCGCTCAAGGCGCTTGAGGAGATCGTCCGCCAGCTTGAATCGGGCGATGCGCCGCTGGAGCAATCCATCGAGTTGTACGAACGCGGCACCCGGCTCAAGGCCCGCTGCGAGGCGCTGTTGCAGGCGGCCGAGGCCCGGGTCGAGAAGATCACGCTCAGCGCCGACGGCATACCCAGAAGCGGCGGGCCGCTCGATGTCGAATAGAGAGTAGTTTCATGTCGAACATCCATCTGGTCGGCTTTGAACGGGCCCGGGATGCGGTGGCCGTCGAGGTTGAACGCAAGCTCGATATGCTGCTGCCTCGCGAAGGGGGCCCCGAGGCGCGCGTTTTCGAGGCGATGCGCTATGCGGTCTTTGCAGGCGGCAAGCGCTTCCGCCCTTTCCTCGCCCGCGAAAGCGCGCGGCTGTTCGGCGTGCGCGACGAGTCGGCCCTGCGGGTCGCGGCCGCCGTCGAATGCGTCCATACCTATTCTCTCGTTCATGACGATCTCCCCTGCATGGACGATGACGATCTGCGCCGGGGCCAGCCCACCGTTCACAGGCAGTTCGACGAGGCGACCGCGGTGCTCGCCGGTGACGCGCTGCTGACCTTCGCCTTTGAAATTCTCGTCCATGACGCCACCCACGAGGACCAGCGCATCCGCTGCGAACTGATCCGCAAGCTCGCGCGGGCCTCGGGTGGGCAGGGCATGGTCGGCGGCCAGATGATCGATCTGCTCTCAGAGGGGCAGGAGATCGACATGGTGGCGATCACGCGGCTCCAGCGCCTGAAAACCGGGGCACTGATCGCCTTTTCCTGCGAGGCGGGGGCGGTGCTGGGCCGGGCCTCGTCGGAGGCGCGCATGGCGCTCACCGCCTATGCCCACGATATGGGGCTCGCCTACCAGATCACCGACGATCTTCTGGACGCCGAAGGGGATGCGGGCGAGGTCGGCAAGGCGACCGGCAAGGACGAGGCGGCGGGAAAAGCCACGTTCGTTTCGGTTCTGGGAATAGAACGGGCCCGCGCACAGGCACGCATGTTGTCGGATCAGGCCATACAACACCTTGATTTATTTGATGAAAAGGCGGATTTGCTGCGTCAGGCCGCCCGCTTCGTGGTCAGCAGACGCTCCTGACGGCACGTCATAATCGTGTTAGGTTAACTTGTGCGTCCCGGTTGCGGGTCTGGTTCGGAGTTGCGCCGGCCATGAATAACCGCCATATCCTCGGTTCATAGAGGTGATTTTTGAGTATGAAACCCCAGACGCCGCTCCTTGACCGCATTTCCTCGCCTGCCGATATTCGCCTGCTGCCGGACAGTGACCTGAAGCAGCTTGCCGACGAACTGCGCGCGGAAACCATCGATGCGGTCTCTGTCACCGGCGGCCATCTCGGCGCGGGGCTTGGGGTGGTCGAGCTGACTGTCGCCCTTCACCATGTCTTCAACACACCGGACGACCGGGTGATCTGGGATGTCGGCCACCAGGCCTATCCGCACAAGATATTGACCGGGCGGCGCGATCGCATCCGCACGCTGCGTCAGGGCGGCGGCCTCTCGGGCTTCACCAAGCGCGCCGAAAGCGAATATGACCCGTTCGGAGCGGCCCATTCCTCGACCTCCATCTCGGCGGGTCTCGGCATGGCCGTGGCGCGTGACCTCAAGGGCGGCAACAACAATGTCGTCTGCGTTATCGGCGATGGCGCGATGAGCGCCGGCATGGCCTATGAGGCGATGAACAATGCGGGCGCTCTGAAGAGCCGCCTCGTCATCATCCTCAACGACAACGACATGTCGATCGCACCCCCTGTCGGCGCGATGAGCGGCTATCTGGCCCGGCTCATTTCCGGCAACACCTATCGCTCCGTGCGCCACCTCGCCAAGGAGATCGTCAAGCATCTGCCCCGAGGCATCGAGGAGCGCGCGCGCCGGGCGGAGGAGTTCGCGCGCGGGTTCGCCACCGGCGGCACGCTCTTTGAAGAGCTGGGCATGTATTATGTCGGTCCGGTCGACGGGCATAATCTCGACCAGCTTCTGCCCGTGTTGCGCAATGTCCGCGATTTCGATGTCGGTCCGGTGCTGGTCCATGTGGTGACGCAGAAGGGCAAGGGCTATGCCCCCGCCGAGGCCGCCGCCGACAAATATCACGGCGTGTCGCGCTTCGACGTCATCACCGGCGCGCAGGCCAAGGCCCCCGCCAACGCGCCCGCCTACACCAAGGTTTTCGCCAACAGCCTGATCGCCCATGCGGCTGAGGACGACAAGATCGTGGCGATCACCGCCGCCATGCCGTCCGGCACCGGGCTCGATCTGTTCGAGAAGCGGTTCCCGGACCGGCTGTTCGATGTCGGCATTGCCGAGCAGCACGCCGTCACTTTCGCGGCGGGTCTTGCCACCGAAGGCTACAAGCCGTTCTGTGCGATCTATTCGACCTTCCTGCAGCGCGGCTACGACCAGGTCGTCCATGATGTGGCGATCCAGGGCCTGCCGGTGCGCTTCGCCATCGACCGGGCCGGGCTCGTCGGCGCGGATGGGCCGACGCACGCGGGCGCGTTCGACGTCGCCTATCTCTCCTGCCTGCCCGGCTTCGTCGTCATGGCGGCGGCGGACGAGCTTGAGCTGATGCACATGGTCGCGACCTCGGTCGCCTATGACGAGGGCCCCTCGGCCTTCCGCTATCCGCGCGGCGAGGGCGTGGGTCTCGATCTGCCCGACATCGGCACCCCGCTTGAAATCGGCAAGGGCCGGATTCTGCGCGAGGGCACCAAGATCGCCATTCTCTCGCTTGGCACGAGGCTCGCCGATGCGCTGAAGGCGGCCGACCAGCTTGCCGCCATGGGGCTTTCGACCAGCGTGGCCGATGCGCGCTTCGTCAAGCCTCTCGACACGGATCTGGTCCTGCGGCTTGCCCGCGAGCATGAGGTGCTGATCACGGTGGAAGAGGGGTCGGTCGGTGGTTTCGGCAGCCATGTGCTGGAGTTCCTCGCCCGTGAAGGCGCGCTCGACCATGGCCTCAAGGTCCGCCCGATGGTGCTGCCGGATGTTTTCCTCGATCACGACACGCCGGCCCGGATGATGGACGCGGCGGGTCTGACCGCGCCGCACATGGTTGAAACCGCGCTCCGGGCGCTGGGCATGGATGCCGCGGCGCTGGCCTGGCACGCCAGCCACCAGCCGGGGTGAGTTCGCCTCCCCGCCGCAAGCGGCTCGACCTGCTGCTGGTCGAGAAGGCGTTTGCGCCCTCGCGCGCCCGGGCGCAGGCGACCATAAAGGCGGGCAAGGTGCGGGTCGCGGGGCAACTGGTTCTCAAGCCCGCGCAGGAAGTTGATCCGGACGCCGAGATTGCCGTCGAAAGCCTCGACCATCCCTATGTCTCGCGGGCGGCGCTGAAACTGGTTCACGCGCTCGATCATTTCGGCATCAATTGCCGGGATAAATATTGCCTCGATCTCGGCGCCTCGACGGGCGGCTTCACACAGGTTCTGCTTGAGCGCGGCGCGGGCAGGGTGGTTGCCATCGACGTCGGCCATGGCCAGTTGTCGCCGCTGGTGGCGCAAAGCCCGAGGGTGCTGAGCCTGGAAGGCATGAATGCGAAGGATTTGACGGCGGACCTGTTCGAGTGCCTGCCGGAATTGCTGGTGAGCGATCTGAGCTTCATCAGCCTCAAAAAGGCGTTGCCCGTGGCGCTGGCGCTGGCCGCGCCGGGGGCGATGCTGGCGGCGCTGATCAAGCCCCAGTTCGAGGCGGGGCGCGAGCGGGTCGGGCGCGGCGGCATCGTCCGCGATCCCGCGCTGCATGAAGAGATATGCGAGGACATTTCGCGATGGCTGGCCGATGAACAGGGCTGGCAGGTTCGCGGCATCACGCCGAGCCCCATCGAAGGGGGCGACGGCAACAGGGAATTTTTGATTGTGGCGGTAAAACATGCTTGAGACGGACGTGACCATCGCAACGATGGGTCATCTGGGCGATGGCGTGAGCGCGGCGGCGCCGGGCGAGCCCGCGCTGTTCATTCCCTTCACCCTGCCGGGCGAGCGGGTGCGGGTGAAGAGCTATGGCGATGGCCGCGCCGAATTGCAGGCGCTGATCGAGGGCTCGCCGGACCGGGTGGAGCCGCCCTGCCGGCACTTCACCCGCTGCGGCGGCTGCGCCCTCCAGCATTGGGCGGACGCTCCCTATACGGACTGGAAGCGGGCGCAGGTGGAGCAGGCGCTCGCTTCGCGCGGCATCGAGGCGGAGATCGCGCCGATGGCCGTGGCGCGCGCCCACAGCCGCAGGCGGGCGGGCTTTGCCGTCACGCGCGCGGGCAAGGGCACGGTGCTCGGCTATTATGGCCGGGCCAGCCACACCATCATCCCGGTCGAGGAATGCCCGCTGATCGTGCCGGAAATCGAGCACGCCTTCACGCTGCTGGGCCAGTTGATGGAGCCAGGCCTCAGCCGCAAGGGCCGCGCCTCCATTCTTGTCACCGCGACGGAAACGGGCCTTGATGTCGCCGTCACCGGCGGCAAGACCCCGCTCGACCTGCCGCTGCGCGAGCTTTTGGGCACTCTGGCCGCGAAGGGCGATTTCGCCCGGCTGACATGGGATGGCGACATGGTGGCGGAGCGCCGCGTGCCGGTCATCGATCTTTCCGGCTTCAAGGTCATGCTGCCGCCGGGGGGCTTTCTTCAGGCGACGAAGGAAGGCGAGCAGGCGCTGGTCGCGCGCGTCACCCGCCATGTGCAGGGCGCGAAATCGGTGGCCGATCTGTTCGCGGGCTGCGGCACCTTCTCGGCGGCGCTGGTGCGCGCATCGAGCGTCCATGCCGTGGAAGGCGATGCGCCCGCCATGAAGGCGCTGGAACGCGCCCTGAACGAGCAGGGGCCGCTCCAGCGAGCGCGAAAGCTCACCACCGAAATCCGGGACCTCTTTCGCCGTCCGCTTCTGCCAGCCGAGCTCAACAGGTTCGAGGCGGTCGTCTTCGATCCGCCGCGCGCGGGCGCAAAGGCGCAGGCCGAAGAAATCGCCCGCTCGAAGGTGCAAACGGTCGTCGCCGTCTCCTGCAATCCCGCCACCTTCGCCCGCGACGCGCGCACGCTCATCGACGGCGGCTATCGTCTGGATATTGTCGAGCCTGTGGACCAGTTCCTCTGGTCGCCCCATATTGAACTGGTGGCATGTTTCTCGAAGGGATGATCCGGTCATGGCAGGTCCGCTCGACAGATGGGGCTATGGGGTGGCGCAGGGCGCGCGGGTGGCCTGGTACATTGGCCATTATCTGGCGGTGAACCGGATGCGCGGGCCCCTGACCGGGCCGGGAGAGGAACCCTTCAGGCCCAGCGGCAATGTGCCCGGCCTGCCACGCCTGCTGAAGGCGATGCGGCGGCTTTTCGAGCAGGACTGGCGCAATGTCGAGGCGGGGATTTATCCCCGCCCCAACGGCCTCCCCGCCGATCCGGTCCGGGCGCTGGAAAAGAGCCTGCTCTTTTTCAGGGACGTGCCGGAGGTGGACAAGCGCCGGATCGACAGGCGCCACGCCGAGGTGCTGACGCCGGAACTGCGCGCGCGCTATCCCCGCTATTATCTGCAGAACTTTCATTACCAGACCGACGGCTGGCTCTCGGCTGAATCGGCACGGCTTTATGACACGCAGGTCGAGGTTCTGTTCAGCGGCACGGCGGACGCCATGCGCCGCCAGGCGCTGGTGCCGCTGGCCGGGGCGCTGAAGGGCAGGGACCAGCGCGCGCTGTCCCTGCTCGATCTGGCCTGCGGCACGGGCTCCTTCGTGGCCGATCTGAAGGATTCATATCCCCGCCTCAACGTCACGCTCTGTGATCTCTCGCCCGCCTATCTGGCGGAGGCGCGCAAGCGTCTGCGCGGACGGCGCGCGCTCCGCTTTCTGGAGGCCAATGTTGAAAGCGTGCCCTTGCCGGACGAAAGTCAGGACGCGATCAGTTGCATCTATCTTTTCCACGAACTGCCGCCCAGGGTGCGCCGCACCGTCGCGGCTGAAATCGCCCGCCTGCTCAAGCCGGGTGGCATGGCGGTGATTGTCGATTCATTGCAGACGGGCGATGATCCCGGAAGCGACGGGCTGCTGGAATTCTTCCCGGTCGGCTTTCATGAGCCCTATTTCCATTCCTATCTCGCGGAGGATTTCCCGGCCCTGTTCGCGCGCGCCGGCCTGACCTTCGAGGGGCAGACGCCCGCCTTCCTTTCCAAGGTGATGGTGGTGCGAAAGGCGGGCTAGAGGCAACCGGATCACGAAGTACGGGAGGAACTTGCCTTCGGGGCTGAAGCAAGTTCGGGGAGTTGATGAAGATAGGCGCTGTCCCGCATCTCCCTTAGCTTCTCCATGATTGTTTCCTTTTTTACCAGTTTCGATATGACTGTTCCCACCCGCCCGAAAAACCGGCCGAGGTGTTTGATGACAAACGGTGCGATGGCCACGCAGCCGACAGCGATGAGGGCGACACCGGCCAGAACATTGGTGCCGGGAATGAGGGTGACGAGCGCCAGTCCCATAATGGTGGTGCCTATGCCCGCAACCATCAGAACTTTCGAGACGGTACCGGGAAAAATCAACTTCGGGCTCAGTCTTTTCCTGAAGGAGTGGAAACGGGAATCACTCCTTTCCGCATCATGCCGGTTCCGGATATTATGCAGGCTGGGCATGTCGCCAATGATTTTCCTGAACGACGACGTGGGGAGATCGGCCTCGATATCCAAAGCTGCGATGAAATTGGTGGTATTCATTTTTTTTGTCAGGCGAAGCAGTTTGTCATGGCTGTGATGGATCGCTTCGTCATACTTGGCCAGCGTTTTGGTGTTGTAGACCGGAATTGAATTGACGATGGCTGTCTGCGATTCCACGAACTGGTCATATATGCAGGAGACCGCATTGCGGGTTTCCCGGTTGAACCGGGCGATAGCGGAAGCATTGTTTTCGTTTATGCATTCGAGCAATCTTCTTTTTGATGCCGCAGCCAGATTGATTGAGGGATGGTTCGACAGCACATCCTTCAGTTTTTCCATGTAATATCTGTGATATTCGTCGATGCTGGCGCGATATCGTTCCGCCTGATGGATAAACTCATCGGTTTTTTTGATGGTGTCGCACCGGACATAACTTCTCTGAAATTTCGATATGTCCTCCTGCAGCTTGCCGTTAATACGGGTATGGAAGCTTTCGGAAAATTTAAGATCGAAAGCGTCCAGCGCCTCTTGCGACCGCCGGTCAGGCATGGCAGCCATCTCGCCTGGATTCGTCACCGGCAATTCTGAAATTACCCGGCGCAGCGAAGCATGGAAGCTGGATATTTTTGTCCGCTGTTCCAGTATCCTCTTCAGGTCTTTCGACGTCTTCAATGCGGGTGTGCCTGAAACCTGTCTTTCGTAGATAACCACCGCCCTGCGTTCGACTTCCTTATACAGATTTTGATAGGCCTTTTCCCGGACTTCATTGAATGCGGGAGAGGTCTGTCCGGGGTGTGCATATTTTTTATGAGCAGCTTCGATATTGTTGCGCCATTTTTCGGCGGCAAGGATGAGTTTGGCGCCGTCATCCTTCGTGTCCCGGGCGGTTTCCGTGATGAATTTCTTCTGGAAACGATTCATCTTTTCTTCCATCCCTTTACGGGTGGCGCTCGCCTTCGGGGATGTCAAACCGGGGGCCGGATGAAGATTGACCATGGTGGCCGGTGATGCGGATATTGTCCTTTGCAAGGAAGGCGTGTGATGGGCGTGGGGGGAGGGATGCCAGACGGGCGTCATCGCCTGGCTTCTGTCCGGGCGGGTGTCTGCTGGACGGGGCGATTCCGGGATTTTCCGGGGGTAGTCTGCATATTCGCTACTGGCCGGGTGTTTGAATCTGCTTGCCAGCGACTGGGTAATCCGGCTTGCGGTGCGGCGCATATATCCATGTGGAGGAAGTCCCCTGACTTCAGGATAATCGAGATTCCTTGAATATACATCCGCTGAATTCTCTATCGGTACTCTCTGCATGGTCATTCCAGTTAATCCTGCATGGGTATGATTCAGTAACTATACAGGCCTGATCGCAAGGCCATATGATCCTTGTACGTTCATATATTCAGGTTTTGGAAATGATCTTAATGCAGGCGGATTAAGAAGAATAAAACGCATATAAAGAGAGAGGATGCTGGCCGGCAGCAGGCATGGATCATGGCTGCGGGTTCGGCGCCGTCCGTGGAGTGCCCTAGCGGCCGGTCTGGCCGCGATGGCGCAGCAGATGGTCGGCAAGCACGCAGGCCATCATGGCCTCGCCCACCGGTACGGCGCGGATGCCGACGCAGGGGTCGTGGCGGCCTTTGGTGAAAATGTCCTTTTCCTCGCCCTTTATGTCCACGGTCTGGCGCGGGGTGAGGATGGAGGAGGTGGGCTTCACGGCAAAGCGGACCACGATGTCCTGCCCGGTGGAAATGCCGCCCAGAATCCCGCCCGCATGGTTCGAGCCGAAGAGGGGGCCGTCATTGCCCGCGCGCATCTCGTCCGCGTTGGTTTCACCGGTCAGGGCGGCGGCGGCGAAACCGTCACCGATTTCCACGCCCTTGACGGCGTTGATGCTCATCATCGCGGCGGCAAGATCGGCATCGAGCTTGCCGTAGATGGGGGCGCCCAGACCCACGGGCACGCCCGAGGCGGCGATCTCGATCACCGCGCCGCAGGAGGAGCCCGCCTTGCGGACGCCGTCGAGATAGTCCTCCCAGAGGGGGGCTGCCTCGGCGTCGGGGCACCAGAACGGGTTGTTGCCGGTTTCCGCCCAGTCCCAGTTATCGCGGTTGATGGCGTGAGGGCCCATCTGCACGAGGGCGCCGCGGATCTGGACATGGCCGCTGAGCAGGCTCGCCAGCACCCGGCGCGCCACGCCGCCCGCCGCCACCCGGGCAGCGGTTTCCCGTGCCGAGGAGCGCCCGCCGCCGCGATAGTCGCGGATGCCGTATTTCTTCCAGTAGGTGTAATCGGCGTGCCCCGGGCGGAAGGAGGTGGCGATATCGCCATAATCCTTCGAGCGCTGGTCGACATTCTCGAT
Source organism: Parvibaculaceae bacterium (assembly GCA_028283765.1). GTDB lineage: Bacteria > Pseudomonadota > Alphaproteobacteria > Parvibaculales > Parvibaculaceae > JAATFR01. Next base: position 573,494 of record JAPWJY010000008.1, read on the forward strand.
CATCAGCGAAATCGGCGTGCCGGTTGTCACCTGAACGCCATTTTCGTCGGCAAAGACGCCGGAGAGGATTTTCACCTGATCGGGCTCGCGGCGCTGGGTCGTGAAGCGCGACTGGCCGGGGCGGCGCTGGTCCAGAAACGACTGGATGTCGGCCTCGCTCAGGGGCACGAGCGGCGGCGTCCCGTCGACCACGCAGCCGAGCGCCGGCCCGTGGGACTCGCCCCAGGTCGTCACGCGGAAAAGCTGGCCGAAACTGTTGTGGGACATGGGCGGGCGATCAGGCGCTGGAAACGGGGATAAGGATCAGGTCGTGCTTATGTCGGGGGCGTCCTCGGCCTTCATGCCGATGACATGGTAGCCGGCATCCACATGATGCACCTCGCCGGTGACGCCGGTGCCGAGATCGGACAGGAAATAGAGCGCGGAATTGCCTACTTCCTCGATCGTGACATTGCGCTTGAGCGGGGCGTTATATTCGTTCCATTTCAGGATATAGCGGAAATCGCCGATGCCCGAGGCCGCAAGGGTCTTGATCGGCCCGGCCGAAATGGCGTTGACGCGGATATTGTTGCGCCCGAGATCGACCGCCAGATAGCGCAGGCTCGCCTCCAGCGCGGCCTTGGCCACGCCCATGACGTTATAATGTGGGATCGCCTTTTCCGCGCCGTAATAGGTGAGCGTCAGGATCGAGCCGCCATCCGGCATCAGCTTTTCGGCGCGCTGGCACAGCGTCGTGAACGAAAAGCACGAGATGGCGAGGCTTTTGGTGAAATTGTCGAGGGTCGTGTCGATGTAGCGGCCATCCAGTTCGTCCTTGTCGGCGAAGGCGATGGCGTGGACCAGAAAATCGATCTTGCCCCACTTTTCCTCAAGGGTGGCGAAAACCGCGTCCATGCTGGCCGTATCGGTCACGTCGCAGGGCAGCACGATATCGGAGCCGATGGAGGCCGCGAGCGGGGTCACGCGCTTGAGCAGCGCCTCGCCCTGATAGGTGAACGCGAGTTCCGCCCCATGTTCGGCGCAGGCCTTGGAGATACCCCAGGCTATGGAACGGTTGTTCGCCACGCCCATGATGAGCCCGCGTTTGCCAGCCATCAGGCCGCCGGTTGCTGTCCCGGATGCGCCCATTTGATCTCCAATCGACGTGTCTTTAGAGCAGTTAAAGTGAGGCGCATCCTACACAAACCCGCCATCTGGTCCACCTAAAACGCGGAACAGGGCCGGTCAGGGTAAAAACTTGTCCGTTAAATCAGGGACTTGGTGCAAGGGAGGGGAAGTCTAGTGCGATTCCGTACCCGTTGTTTCGATCTCCGGCGCGCCAGGAGGAGCCGGAGGCGGGAGATTCGGCCCCGATCCTTCCCTGGTGACGGAGGAAGGGGGTGGCGGGGAGGGGAGGGCCGGCACGAGCTGCTTCAGGCGCTCCAGCGCCCTGGCGTTGCCGCCCTGAGCGGCGAGCCCGTACCAGCCAAGGGCGATCGGCAGGGCCTTTTCGACGCCGGTGCCGGTCTCGTAGAGCACCCCCAGATTGTACTGGGCCAGCGGCAGCCCGAGGCGGGCGGCGACAAAGAACCAGAAAGCGGCGCTTTCCGGCTTTTTGGGGACGCCGTCCCCGTCGAGATACATGAAGGCGGCGTTGAGCGCGCCGCCGGGCTGGCCGGCGCTGCCCGCCCGTTCGTAGAAATAGAGGGCGCGTTCGGGATCACGTTTCGTGCCGAGGCCGCGCCGGAGCAGATGGCCGACATTGCGCATGGCGGATATGTCGCCGTTCCGGGCCAGCGGCAGCCATATCTGGAAGGCGGCGGCATAATCGCCCGCCTTGTAGCGGTCGAGCCCTTCGGCGAATTTTTTGGGATCGGTGTGGGGCACCTCGCCTGCCTCGATAGCGGAGGGAACGGTCAGGGGCGGGGCAGCCCGGCACTCCGCCGCCGCTCCCGTAAGAGCGGCGGCGCAAGCCAGGGCAAGAAAGCGGCTCCACAGGCGGAAAGTCACGCCCGGTTAGCCGTTAATGATCTTCCAGGACCCATCCTGTTGGCGGCAGGCGGTGCCATAGGCCTTCTGGCTTTGGCCGCCGACCACCACGGTCTGCTGATATTCCCGGCAATACTGGCCATCGTTGGTCTGATAGGCCGGCTGGGGGATGATCGTGCCGGAGTTGCCGGAATCCGGATTCCGCCAGGTGGCGGGCACGCCGGAACGGCCGTTTTCAAGGCTTGTCGTGGTCGTCTGCTGCATGTAGGTGCGGTCGGCCCGATCGAGCGACTTGCCGACCTCGCTGCCCAGCAGCGCACCGAGCAGAACGCCTGCGCCTGTGGCCCAGAGCTGGCCCTTGCCGCCGCCGATCTGTGAACCCGCAAGGCCGCCGAGCGCCGCGCCACCCAATGTGCCGAAGCTCTGCTTGGGGCCCGCGCCCGTGTCGCAGGCTGCCAGCGACAGGGCCATCAGGGGAATTGCGATAAATTTCAAACGCTTCATAAGTCTCGTCCCTTGAACCGCGTAACGGGATATTGCGCCTTGCGGGCAAACATCCTTCTAACGCCTCGATAGACCCATAGATAACGGGCATAATATGGCCGGATTGATGGTCCGATTATGGCGTAGTTTGCAATTCCGGCCGTGCGTTGCATGAATCCGCCATCGATTTTGCTCGAAAGGAATAATATCTGTCACCGGCTGGAGATACCACACCCTTCCGCCGGGACCTTGGCATAGTGCCAATGTGACGCGTGAAAAGCTGATCCAATCGAAGAATGAGACCATTCCCATGAGTTTGAACGCGAACGAGGACCCATTCCGTCTCTTTCAGGAGTGGCTTGATGCCGCGACCGCCAGCGAGCCGAACGACCCGAACGCCATGGCGCTGGCAAGTGCCGATGCCGGCGGTTACCCGGACGTGCGCATGGTGCTGCTCAAGGGTTTCGATGCGCAGGGTTTTGTTTTTTATACCAATCTGGACAGCGCCAAGGGCCGGGAACTGGCGGCCAACCCCCGCGCGGCGCTCTGCTTCCACTGGAAGACCCTGCGCCGTCAGGTCAGGGTGCGCGGGCCGGTTTCGCCCGTCACCGGCGCCGAGGCGGACGCCTATTTCGACAGCCGCCATCGCGACAGCCGGATCGGGGCCTGGGCCTCGCGCCAGTCGCGGCCGCTGGAAAGCCGGTTCGAGCTTGAAAAGGAGGTCGCGCGCTACACGGCGAGGTTCGGCATCGGCAAGATTCCCCGTCCCGATCACTGGTCGGGTTTCCGCATTGCCCCCCTTTCCATCGAGTTCTGGGCCGACCGCCCGTTCCGCCTGCATGACCGTCTGGTCTATGAGCGTGCCGACGCGCAGTCGGCGTGGCGCACCTCCAGGCTCTTTCCCTGAAAGGGACCGAACATGCCTGCCCAGACCCTGATCGTGGACAAGGAGACAGGCGCGCGGCTGATGCAGCGGGCAACCCTCCTTGCGGTTGCGGCGGGGGTGTTTCTGACCCTCCTCAAGGCGGGAGCCTGGACGCAGACAGGGTCCGTCGCCATGCTCGCGGCCCTGTTCGACTCGCTGGTCGACGCCATCGCCTCGTTCATCAATTTCCTCGCCGTGCGCCATGCCCTGACGCCGGCAGATGCCGAGCATCGTTTCGGCCACGGCAAGGCGGAGGCGCTGGCCGGGCTTGGCCAGTCCTTTTTCATTCTGGCGTCGGCGGGCTTCATCCTGTTCGAGGCGATAAGCCGGTTGATCGCGCCGCAGCCGGTTGAGGCGGCGCTTGCCGGCATCGTGGTCGCCGCCATCGCCATCCTCGTGACGATTGCCCTGGTGCTCTATCAGCGCCACGTCATTGCGCGCACCGGTTCGCTCGCCATCTCGGCGGATTCTCTCCATTACAGCGGCGATCTCCTCATGAATGCCGCGGTGATCGGCGCCTTGCTGCTGGGAAGCTTCGCCGGGATCGGCTGGGCCGACCCCGTGTTCGGCATCGCCATCGCCTGCACCATCATCGTAAGCGCGTGGCGCATCGTTCGGGGCGCGCTGGACCAGTTGATGGACCGGGAGCTTTCCGACGAGGACCGCGAGGCGATCCGCACCCTTGCCCTCTCCCATGAAGGCGTCGTCGACATCCATGAACTGCGCACGCGCTCGTCGGGCATTCATGTCTTCATCCAGCTTCATCTGGACCTTGACCCCGGCCTGAGCTTCATCCGGGCGCACCAGATTTCTGATCTGGTCGAAAAGCAGATCATGGCGAAATTTCCGGGCAGCGAAGTGCTCATCCATCAGGATCCGGCGGGCTATGACGGCCCCCGGCCCACGCCGCCGGAGTGACGCCGATGGAGGATCAGCGGGAGGTGCGCGCCTTTCTCGCAAAGCCGTCCAGCCATGGCCTGGCGGCGGGCGAGACGGTCGAGCAGATCGAAACCCATATCTCGGTGGTCTTTCTGGCGGGCGAACATGCCTTCAAGCTGAAAAAGCCGGTCTTGATGAGCTATCTGGATTTCTCCACCTGCGCGCTGCGCAAGGCGGCCTGTGAGCAGGAGCTGATGCTCAACCGGCGGACCGCACCGGAGATTTATGAAAAGATTCTGCCCATCCGGCGCGCGGTCGATGGCCTTCATCTGGGCGGCGAGACAGGCGGCATCATCGACTGGCTGGTGGTCATGCGCCGTTTCGACAATCAGGGCCTGCTCGCCCGGATGGCGGAGGAAGGAACGCTCGACGCGGCCCTGATCGGGCAGGTCGCCATCGAGGCCGCGCGGCTGCATGAGACGGCCGAGCGTCATCCCGAGGCGGGCGGGGCCGACGTTCTGCGCGCGGTTGCCGCAAGCAATCTGCGCTCGTTCGAGCCCGCCATGGGAAAGGTGCTCCCGCGTCCCGCCATTCTGGCGCTTCACGCGCAAACACTGGCCGCCATCGCCAGCCATGAAGCGCTGCTGGAACATCGCCGCCGGGCGGGCTTCGTGCGCCGCTGCCATGGCGATCTCCATCTCGGCAATATCGTGAGGATCGGCGATCGTCCGGTCCTGTTCGACTGCATCGAGTTCAACGACGCCTTTTCCACCATCGACGTGCTCTACGATCTGGCCTTTCTGCTGATGGATCTGGCCTTCCGAGCCGCCGCGGACGCCCGGCTGGCGGGGCTCGCCAACCGGGCGCTCAATGTCTGGCTCGACCATGTCGCCATGCCGGAGACAGGAGCCATGCTGGAGGGGCTGGCGGCCATGCCGCTGTTCATCTCGCTGCGCGCTGCGATCCGCTCCCATGTCGATGCCCATGACGCGGCGCGGGCGGACCGGGCGCGGGCCTATCTCGCCTTCGCGGAGGTGGCATTGAAGCCGGGCAGGCCGCGCCTCGTCGCTGTGGGCGGGCTTTCGGGCACAGGTAAATCGACGCTGGCCCGGGGGCTTGCTCCCCTCCTTGGCGGGGAGGTGGACGGTGCGCTCGGCGCGGTCCATCTGCGCTCGGACGTGTTGCGCAAGAAAATGTGGGGTGTTCCCCTGCTGGAGCCGCTCCCGGCGGAGGCCTATACGCAGGAGGCCGGTGACCGGGTTTACCGGGAATTGTTCCGTCTGGCCGGTCTGGCGCTCAGGGCCGGGTTTCCGGTCGTGCTGGACGCCGTGTTCGCCAGACCATGGGAGCGCGACGCCGCCGAAGAGGCCGCGCGCGCGGCCGGGGTGCCGTTTCAGGGCATCTGGCTTGAAGCGGGACAGGCGGTCCTTGAGGCCCGCGTCGAAAACCGGGCGATGCTTCGCACGGACAGCTCGGATGCGGACGCCGCCGTGGTGCGCCGCCAGATGGCCTATGACACCGGGGATATTGGCTGGCGCCGGCTTGAGAGCGAGGGAGAACCGCCCGATGTGCTGCAACGGGCCCGGGCAATCCTCCCCTTATAAATCCCGTTCTGGTGAATCTTGTTCAGGCGCTCCGTCGCGCTTCGCCCCTTCCAGCTCCTGTTTGAGGCGTTCGGCCCTGAGCCTGTCGGCCTTCTTTTCGGCGCCGGTGCGGCCGAATCGCGCCCGGTTGGCGCTGGCCTGCTCTTCCTTCGCCTTGCGGGCGTCATCCTTCTGCTTCTGCCGCACGGTTTTCCGCGCGGCGGCGAAATCAACCACCCTTTCATCTTTGTCATCTTTGGACATATTCCCACGCTGGCTAATATTCTGCACTGTGGATAACAAGTTTAAACGATCCACCGGCTGTCTGCCTCATGAAAGAGAGTGACCGTTGAACAGCTTCCTGACGGGGCTTGCCGCCACTGTGCTTGCGGTTGCCTTCGCCTTGTTGATTGGCCCCCGCATGATCGACTGGACCGGCTACCGGTCCAGCTTTGAGCATCAGGCCAGCGACTGGCTTGGCCGGGAGGTGAAGATCGAGGGTTCCATCGGCGTGGTGCTGCTGCCCGAGCCGGTCATCTCCTTTTCCGATGTAACTGTCGCCGGTGCCGGTCAGGCCGGGCTTCCCTTCGCCCGCATCGGCCATTTCGAGGCGATGGCGGCTCTCGTTCCGCTTGTGACCGGCAGGCTGTCGCTGACCCGGCTGGATCTTGATCATTTCGCGCTGGGGCTGACGCGCGACGCGGCAGGCCGTGACAACTGGTCCGACCTGCCTGCCCGTATCGGGCGTTCCGGGCGGGTCAACATCAGCGCCGTCAATCTCGTCGACGGGACCGTGTCCTATCGGGACCCGGCCCGGGCGCGCGACTGGCGTCTGGAGAAGCTTTCCGGCCGGTTGACGGCGCAGGCGGCGGGCGGCCCGTTCAACGGCGATCTCGCCTTTTCGTCCGAAGGCCATGCCTATGCGCTCGGCGGCAGCGTCGGCGCGCGCGATCCGGCGGGCAGGGCGGCGGCCACTCTCTCGCTTTCGGCACCGGACCTTAAAGCCGATCTCGGCTTTCAGGGCGATCTTGTCTTTTCGGGAGACCCCGGCACGGCGCCGGGGGCGTCCGGCACCCTGACGCTGGCGTGGGGGCAGACGAAAGGCGCTGGCGGGCTCGACAGCCGCACGCTGCAGGCAACGGGCCGGGTGAGCTATGACAGGGACATTGCGCAGGTTTCCGGCATCGACGCCAGAACGGCGGGGTCGCGCTTCGGCGGTGCGGCCCGGCTGGATCTGACCTCGGCCCCCTTGTTCGATATTGACCTCAAGGGCGAGACGCTGTCGCTCGACGGCCTCATGCCGAAAGCCGACGCGCAGGCGCCTTTCGCCCGCTGGCTGGCGCTTCCCGCGCCCGCTGGTCTTGCGGGCCATCTGAAACTGGCCTTCGATGCGGTCTTGTCGGGCGACGGAGTGACGAAGAATGTGGCGCTCGACGCCACGCTCGGCGAAGGGCAATGGCACATCGCGGAGGCTGACGCCGAGCTTGACGGCGCGATGCAGCTTGGCTTGCAGGGCGCGCTCGGACCGGCAGGCTTCACGGGGCAGGTTTCGCTGCACAGCCCTTCCTCGCAGGCCCCCGCGCGCTGGATCGCCGATGTTTTTTCCATCGGGATGCCCGGGGCGGATCATCAGGACTCATTCGCGACGGGCGCGGCGGGCGCGCCCGTGCTTGCGCAGGCCCTGATCGCGCTGGGCCCCGACAGGCTGACCCTGGACGATCTCGTCGTGGCCTATGGCGCGGACCCCTCGGCTCCCGGCTGGAAGGGATCGCTCGACTGGCAGGCGTCGGAAGGTCTCACGATCAAGGCTGACGGGGCCCTGTTCGATCTCGACCCGTTCCTGCCCCTGCTGGAAGGCCGGAGCGATGCTGACATGGCGGTTTCAGGCCATCTTGGCCGTGTGCTGGCGCGCGGCGAGGCGCTGGGCGGCGTGGAGGTGGAGGCCTCGGCCAGACAGGGCGACTGGTCCATCCGGAAGCTGAAGATTGCCGATCTGGCGGGACTGCGGATCGAGGGGACCGGTGCGATCAGGCTGGACAAGGACGACATGCCATCGGGCGCGGCCAGCGTCGCGCTCAAGGGCTCGGGCCTTGAGGGGCTGGCCCGGCTGACCGGCTGGCAGGGGCTGGTGCCGGGCGGCGCGGTGGCGCTCGATCTGGCGCTGATCGCCAATGGCGGGGGCCAGCTTACGGTCGCCGGCACGCTGGGCGGCAGCAAGATTTCCGCCCGCCTCGCCTGCGGCGACAAGCCGGACGGCCCGGCCAGCATCAAGGCCGAGGTTTCGAGCAACGACGCGGCGGCGCTGCTGCGCCAGCTCGGCTTTGCGCCCTCGCCCACCGGGGCAGGGCCCGCGAGCCTCGACGTGTCGCTGACGGGCCCCGGCGAGGGGCCCCTGAAAGGCCTGATCTCCTTTACGGCGGGCGCGGAGCGGATCTGGCTTGACGGGACGGCCCAGTGGCATGAGGGAGGGCCCCAGATTTCCGGCAAGCTCAAGGCCGACACCGCCAACGCCACGCGCGGCCTTGCCCTTGCGGGGGTTCCCTCCGGCGTCGCCTCGGTCATCGGTCAGGGAGAGGAAGGCACGCTGGATGCCGACCTTGAATATGACAAGGGCGCATGGTCCCTCGCCAATCTGGGGGCAAGCTGGGGCGAGACGAAAGCGTCCGGCGCGTTCTCGGTCACCAGAAGCAAGTCCCTGCCCGAAATCAGCGGCGTCCTTTCGTTCAACCGGCTGGATTTTTCTCCGCTGCTTGCGGGGTTCCAGACATCCGCGAACGAGACCGGCAACGTCGAGGCGCTCGACTGGTCGGCGCTGGCGCGCTTTACCGGCACGCTGGATCTCGCGGTGGCGGACGCTTCGCTGGGCGATGTCCGCCTGAGCGATGCCAGGGGCCATCTGGCGCTCGCCGGGGGCGTCCTCACCCTGTCGCCGTACAGGGGTACATGGGGCGGGGGCAGGCTTTCCGGCGAGGCGCGCTTTTCCGATGATGGCGATGCGGGCGGCGCGGGGCCCAGAATGACTCTTCATCTCGATCTCGACGGCGCGGATGCGGGCGCGATCTCGATGCAGCTGTTCGGCGCGAGCTTCGGCCGGGGCAAGGCGAAGCTGGCGCTGGATCTGGCGGCGCAGGGCCTCAGCAAATTCATCTTCCTGTCGTCGCTCAACGGCAAGGGGCGGCTCGACATGACCGATGTGGTTTTCACAGGTTTCGATCTGGCGGCGCTTGGCCGTGGCGCAGCGGGGCTCGGCGACGTGAGCAAGCTCGCCGCGATGGAAACCCAGGCCTTGTCGTCAGGCGAAACCCGCGCGGACCCGTTCGGGGGAGATGTGAGTGTCGCCAACGGGACCATGCGGTTCGAGGCGCCCCGGTTCGGGCTGGCCGGAGGGAAGGGGGCTCTCTCCCTGCAACTCGATGCCCTGCGTTTCCGGCTGGACGGGGAGATGAAGCTCTTCCCGGCGGATACCGGCACCGCGCCGCCCGTCTCCATCCTTGTCTCGGGCGAGCCGGAGCGGCTGGACCGCTGGACGCAGACCGCCGCCTTCGATCAGGTGGTTTCGGCGCGCGTGCTGCAAAAGCAGATCGAAAAGCTCGATCCCTCGCAGGCGGCGAAGGATCTGAAAGAGCTTGTCACGCCGGAGGGGCGGTGACGGCGCAGGCCGTTCCCCCGGCCCCGGCGCGGGCGCGGTAGACGCCCAGCACATGCACCCGGACGGCGCTGGAGAGATTGTCCGCCTCGTCGCGGGTCTCGTCGATGCGCCGGACCAGTTCGTTCACGGAAATATCGTCCGTGCAGGCAAGCTCCTTCAATGCCTCCCAGAATGGCCGCTCCAGCGAGATGCTGGTGCGGTGTCCGGCGATCGAGATCGAGCGTTTGACCTCAGACGGCATCAGGCTTCCCCTGCTTATTTCGGGCCGATCATATCCTCGGGCCGGACGAGGGCGGTGAACTCCTCATCGGTGACATAACCGCCGCCGACCGCTTCCTCGCGCAGCGTGGTGCCGTTCTTGTGCGCGGTCTTGGCGATCTTGGCGGCGTTATCGTAGCCGATCTTCGGGGCAAGCGCCGTGACCAGCATCAGCGAACGCTCCAGCGCCGCCTTGATGTTGTCTTCGCGCGGCTCGATGCCGACGACGCAATTGTCGGTGAAGCTGATGGCGGCGTCGGCCATCAGGCGCACCGACTGGAGGAAATTGTAGGCCATCACCGGGTTGTAGACGTTCAGCTCGAAATGGCCCTGGCTGCCGGCGAAGGTCAGCGCGGCATTGTTGCCGAAAATCTGCACGCAGACCTGCGTCAGCGCCTCGCACTGGGTCGGGTTGACCTTGCCCGGCATGATCGAGGAGCCGGGCTCGTTTTCCGGCAGGGCGAGTTCGCCCAGCCCCGAGCGCGGGCCCGAGCCCAGCAGGCGGATGTCGTTCGCGATCTTGAAGAGCGAAGCGGCGACCGTGTTGATGGCGCTGTGGCTGAACACCATGGCGTCATGGGCGGCCAGCGCCTCGAACTTGTTGGGCGCGGTGGTGAAGGGGAGGCCGGTGATGGCCGCGATGCGGGCGGCGACGGCTTCGGCGAAGCCGACCGGCGCGTTGAGCCCGGTGCCGACGGCGGTGCCGCCCTGCGCCAGTTCCATCAGCATGGGCAGCGTCATCTCGATGCGCTTGAGGCCGTTCGCCACCTGCTGGGCGTAGCCGCCGAATTCCTGCCCGAGCGTCAGCGGCGTCGCGTCCTGCGTGTGGGTGCGGCCGATCTTGATGATGTGCGCCCAGGCCTTGCTCCTGGCGGCGAGCGCGTCATGCAGCTTCGTCAGGGCCGGGAGCAGCCGGTGGGTGATTTCCTCGGCGCAGGCGATGTGCATGGCCGTCGGATAGGTGTCGTTCGACGACTGGCTCATGTTGACGTGATCGTTGGGATGCACGGGCTTTTTCGAACCCTTCACGCCGCCGAGCAGTTCGATGGCCCGGTTCGAGATCACCTCGTTGGCGTTCATGTTCGACTGGGTGCCGGAGCCCGTCTGCCAGACGGCGAGCGGGAAATGCTCGTCGAGCTTGCCGTCGATCACTTCCTGCGCCGCCTTGACGATGACGGCGCCCAGCTCCTCGGACAACTGGCCGTTGGCCATGTTGGCCTCGGCGGCGGCCCGCTTGACGATGCCGAGCGCCCGCACGATCGGCAATGGCTGCTTTTCCCAGCCGATCTTGAAGTTGCCGAGCGAACGCTGGGCCTGCGCGCCCCAGTATTTGTCGGTGGAAACCTCGATCGGGCCGAACGTATCGGTTTCGGTGCGGGTCGCGGACATGGCTCTTCTCCGGTGCGGACGCGATGACGATCCGGGGGGTTTAGCACGGGGGACTTGGGCGCGCCAAGATTGAGCCGGGCGAATGACCGCAGAAGTTCGCCGGAGAGTGGTCCGGGAGGAGGTTACTTCTTGCGGAAAGCGTCGAGGCTGACGACTGCGCCCTTTCCCACGGGCTCGTCGTCCGGGGTTTCGGCGTCTTCCTGCGTCACGCTGTCGGTTTCGCCTTCTTCGTCGTCATAGAGGGCATCCAGCGGCTCGCCGTTCTCGTCCACCTCGAACTGGAGGCCGAACTGGACGCTCGGGTCGAAAAAACCCTGAATGGCGGCGAACGGGATCGTCAGTTTTTCGGGAATCTGGCTGAAGGAGAGTTCAACGGAAAAACGGTCGGCAAAGACCTCGAGATTCCAGAACTGGTGTTGCAGCACGATGGTGATTTCCGCCGGGAACTGCGCCCGCAGCCGGTCGGACATGATCACGCCGGGTGCGTCGGTCTTGACGGAAATATAGAAATGATGGTCCCCGGGCAGCCCTTCCGCGACGACACGCTTCAGGGCCTCGCGGACGACGCCCCGCAACGCCTCGCGCGCGAGAAGGTCGTATCGCATCAGATCTTCAGCCATGGAATCGCTCCCCAGCACCGGGCTCAACAAATATCCGCATCCCTGACGCGGCAACGGATTCAAATCGCGCTTTCTTTAGCCTGCGACGGGCATTCCGGCAAATCGGGCCGTTGCCCAGCTTTCACGTTTGCCACACCTGTCCGCTCAGGAAAACACCATTGGCATTCATCTATGGCGAAATGGTGTCATCGGGAGTGCACGGGCACCATGCTGACGCTGTTTGTCCCGGAATGGAAACGGATAAGTGGAGGCTTCTGTTGCCAGGTGCCTCCGGACCCCGCCTTTATTCAGCTATGAACAAGGACTTTCGGCTTTCAACGATTAGGCAGCGATTGCGAAAGCAACCGGAGCGTTGTCGTTGGCAGCCACAGAAGCCATGTTGTTTTTGGCATCTATAGGATTGGTCCGATACGGTGGTACCATGCCGAGCGAAAAGAAGACCTTTACACCCTCGTCGATCCTGTTTCGCCCCCTGAAACCCCGGCAGTAGCTGGCTGCCAGAGGAAAATGGTGGAGGCGCCGGGTACCGCCCCCGGGTCCGAATGGCTTATTCCGTAATCCGTTTATCGCTATAGTCGGCAAGCCGACGCCCTGAATATAAGGTCCCGGCCGCGGAATTGAAAGAGGCGTCCGCAAGGGGGTACTATGCGGGGTAGATGATTCCCCGTTGAGCGCTTTTGGGGGAACTCCCTCTCTGGGACAGGTTTATGCAGCAATATCTCGATCTTCTCCGGCATGTCCGGGAAAAAGGCGTGGTGAAGACGGATCGCACCGGCACCGGCACGAAAAGCGTGTTCGGCTGGCAGATGCGCTTCGATCTCGCCGCCGGTTTCCCGCTGGTCACGACCAAGAAGCTGCACCTGAAGTCGATCATTCATGAATTGCTCTGGTTCCTCTCCGGCGACACCAATATCCGCTATCTCAAGGCCAATGGCGTTTCGATCTGGGACGACTGGGCCGACAAGAACGGCGAACTTGGCCCGGTCTACGGCCATCAGTGGCGCTCATGGCCGGCGCCCGATGGCGGCCGGATCGACCAGATTCGCAATCTGCTCGACCAGATCCGCGACAAGCCGGATTCCCGCCGCCTGATCGTTTCCGCCTGGAACGTGGCCGAGGTGGACCAGATGGCGCTGCCGCCATGCCACTGCCTGTTCCAGTTCTACGTGGCGGAAGGACGGCTCTCCTGCCAGCTCTACCAGCGCTCGGCGGACATATTTCTGGGCGTGCCGTTCAACATCGCCTCCTATGCGCTGCTCACCTTGATGGTGGCGCAGGTAACGGGGCTTGAGCCGGGCGACTTCATCCACAGTTTCGGCGACGCCCATCTCTATCTGAACCATCTTGAGCAGGCCGACCTGCAGTTGTCGCGCACGCCAAAAGCGCTGCCGGTGATGAAGCTCAATCCCGACGTGACAAGCCTCTTCGATTTCACCTACGGGGATTTCACGCTGGAAGGCTATGACGCCTGTCCGCACATTTCCGCGCCCGTGGCCGTGTGATGGCAAAACGCGTCGCGTTTGCGGTCGCCGTCGCGGACAACGGGGTGATCGGCGCGGAAGGGGACCTGCCGTGGCGTCTCAGGGGCGACATGAAGTTCTTCCGCATGATCACGCGCGGCAAGCCGGTCATCATGGGCCGCAGGACATGGGATTCGTTGCCGAAAAAGCCGCTGCCGGAGCGGCGCAACATCGTGCTCAGCCGGGATGCGGGCTTCGCGGCCGAAGGGGCCGACGTGGTAACGACGCCGCAGGCGGCGCTTGATCTGGCGGGCCGTGAGTCAGGTGACGAGATCATGGTGATCGGCGGCGCGGCGATTTTTTCGCTCTTCCTTCCATTGACGTCGCGTATCTATGTGACAGAAGTTCACATGCAGGCGAGCGGGGATATCTTTTTCCCCAGGCTTGAAATGAGTGAGTGGCGGGAGGTTTCCCGCGCGCGCCATGAGGCGGAAGAAGGCGATAGCTCGGACTATTCCTTCGTCGTTCTGGATCGCGTTTCCTGAAACAAAATCGGGTTTTTCATGTCGGATGTGGATGTCGTCGTCATTGGAGCGGGGGCGGCGGGCCTTTCTGCCGCGAACAGGCTCGGTGAACTGGGCCTGAGTTTCCGGCTGGTCGAGGCCAAGGGCCGGATCGGCGGGCGGACCTGGACGGAATCATCGACCTTCGGGGTGCCGTTCGACCGGGGCGGCCACTGGCTCCATTCCGCCGACGTGAACCCTTTGCGCTTCGAGGCGGACCGGCTGGGCTTTGCCTATCATCAGGGCTACAGCCCGCCGCCGGGCCGTCCGCTCCATCTGGGCCGGGGCTGGGCGGACGCGGCCGAGCGGCAGGCTGCGGTCGAATGGGTCGATGCGACCTTCGAGGCCGTCCATGCGCTGGGCGAGGCGGGCAGGGATGTCGCCGCCATCGAGGCGATCGACACCGGCAACCGCTGGTACCGGCTGATCCGGCACTGGCACGAGGCGATCAGCGCCTTCGGGCCGGAGGAAATCTCCACCCTCGATCTTTTCCGCTATCGCGACACGGACCACAACTGGCCGGTGGTGAAGGGCTATGGCGCATTGATCGCGGCTCTGTTCGCCCATGTTCCGGTCACGCTGGACGCGCCGGTGAGCGCGGTCGATCTCACCGGCCCCGACGTCCGGGTTGAAACCGCGAAGGGCACGATCCACGCCCGCGCGGTCATCGTCACCTGCTCCACCAATGTGCTGGCGAGCGGAAGCATCCGTTTCACGCCGGAACTGCCGCCCGCGCTCGGCGAGGCGTTGAGGGCCATTCCCACCGGCGGGGCCAACAAGGTGGCTTTCCAGTTTTCAAAGGATGTGTTCGGCATGGAGCCGACCAGCTATGCGACCTTCATGGACGAGCGCGACCCCGCCCGCCATGCGCTCTCCTACCAGATCCGCCCGTTCGGGGATGACATCGCCATCGCCTATCTGGGCGGGCGCTTCGCCGAGGAAACGGAGGCGGCCGGTGAGGGCGCGATGATCGAGACGGCCCGTGCCGGCCTTGTCGACATGTTCGGCTCCGCCATCATGGATCATTGTATCGCGACAACCGCCACCGGCTGGTGCGGCGACCCCCATACGCTGGGCGCTTATTCCTGCGCGAAACCTGGCGAGGCGCACCGGCGCGCCGTTCTGGCCGAGCCGGTTCATGACCGCCTGTTTCTGGCGGGCGAGGCCATCTCTCCCGACTGGTTCTCGACCGTTCACGGGGCCTATCTCACGGGGATGGACGCCGCGCAAAAGATCGCCACAATGGCGCTATCGAAAAATGTGCAGGGGAAATAATCCCCGCGCGGCTATTCCGGGAGGAACCTATGACGACGAAATTACTGGCGAGCGACCTTCAGTTTCCCGAAGGCCCGATCGCCATGCCCGACGGCAGCATCGTGCTGGTGGAAATCAAGCGCGGCTCGCTCTCGCGGGTCTGGGGCGACGGCAAGCATGAGGTGATCGCCGATCTTGGCGGCGGTCCCAACGGCGCGGCCATCGGTCCTGACGGGGCCTGCTATGTCTGCAATGACGGCGGCTTCGAGTGGCATCAACTCGGCGATCTCACCATTCCCGGCGGCAAGCCCGCGAACTATTCGGGTGGGCGCATCGAGCGGGTCGATCTCAAGACCGGCAAGGTCGATGTGCTCTACACCCACGTCAACGGCAACCCGCTGATCGGGCCCAACGACATCGTGTTCGACAAGGAAGGCGGCTTCTGGTTCACCGACCACGGCAAGCATGAAGACCGCATCCAGTACCGTGGCGGCCTCTATTACGGCAAGATCGACGGCTCGTTTGTGAAGGAAGTGGCCTTCCCGGTGCTCAGCGCCAATGGCGTCGGTCTCTCGCCGGATGAAAAGACGGTCTATGTCGCCGACACCTATTCGGCGCGCCTGTTCGCCTTCGACATCACCGCGCCCGGCGAAATCCTGCCGCCCACCGGTCCGGGCGGTCCGGGCCGTTATGTCGGGGCCGCGCCGGGACATACCTTCTTCGATTCGCTGGCGGTGGACGCCGAGGGCAATATCTGCGTCGCGACCATCCTCAACGGCGGCATCACGACTTTCTCGCCGGACGGTTCGTCGATCACGCATACGCCGCTCGACGACCTGCTGGTCACCAACATCTGCTTTGGCGGGAAGGACCTGAAGACGGCCTTCATCACGCTGTCCTCGACCGGACGGCTGATCTCGATGGACTGGCCGACGGCGGGCCTGCCTCTCAACTTCCTGAACAAATAACGGAACTCAGTCTTCCGTCACAAAAAGCGGCGCCTTGCGTGCTCCGGCACCGGGCGCCGCATCTATGTGGGCGGCCACGCGGCCCGCGATCGCGATGAAGATGCGGGCTTCCTCGCTCTCTGGTGCTGTCGCCACGATCGGGCGGCCATTGTCCGAGGTTTCCCGCACCGACATGTGCAGCGGCACCTCGCCCAGAAAGTCGCAGCCGAGCTTCGCCGCCATCGCGCGCGCGCCGCCCTGGCCGAAAATGTAGGATTTCTCACCCGAGCCGGGGCTGACGAAATAGGCCATGTTCTCGACGATGCCGAACACCGGCACATGGGTTTTCTCGAACATGGCGAAGCCCTTGCGGGCGTCGATGAGCGCGATTTCCTGCGGGGTCGAGACGACCACGGCCCCGGTCAGCGGAACGCGCTGCGCCATGGTCAGCTGGGCGTCGCCGGTGCCGGGCGGCATGTCGACGATCAGCACGTCAAGCTCGCCCCATTCCACATCCACCAGCATCTGGGTGAGCGCGCTCTGCACCATCGGGCCGCGCCAGATCATCGGCGTATCCTCGTCGACGAGGAAGCCGATGGACATGGTCTTGATGCCCCAGTTCTCCATGGGGATGAGCTTTTTGCCATTGGCCCCGGGTTTGCCCTTGATGCCCATCATCCGCGGCACCGAGGGGCCATAGATGTCGGCGTCGAGCAGGCCGACCTTGCGGCCGAGGCTGGCAAGGCCGAGCGCGAGATTGACCGCGACGGTCGATTTGCCGACGCCGCCCTTGCCGCTGGCGACCGCGACGATGGCCTTGATGCCGGGCAGCTGGAGGGTGCCTTGCCCCTGTGTGCCGGGGGCCTGTGTCCCCTGTGCCTGGGCCCCCTGCGGGCGAGCGGGCCGGGGCCGGGCTCCATGGTTGTGGCCTTCATGGCCGGTCCGGGGAGCGGTGGGCGCATCGCGATGGGCGGTCAGCACGGCGGTCACGGTCAGCACCCCGGGCATCTTCCGCACGGCCTCCTCGCAGGCCTTGCGGAGCGGCTCCCTGGCCCGGCCCTGCTCGGGCGGAACCTCGAGACTGAAGCCGATATGGCCGTCGCGGGCGATCACCCCTTGGACAAGGCCGGAGGAAACCACATCTAGAGAGCTATCGGGATCGATCACCCGGGCGAGGGCGGCGAGCACATCCTCTTTCGTTACGCGGGTCATCGGCTCTCTTTCGTGCTGGCGGTCGGACGGGGCAATTCTGGCGATACGGACATAACGTCGGGAAAACAATAGCCTGGGGCGGGATTACAAAGCGGTAATCTTGCCGGGGAGAGGGTTCGTTGCGCCCCCACCTGTGCTGTCATATAACCCCCGAACTGTTGATTTCCAATCCAAGACTCCCCTGCTTTATGAAGGATTATGAATGCCCTGGAGTAATCAGAACGGCGGCGGTGGCTGGCAAGGCGGCGGAAATCGCGGGCCCTGGGGCCAGGGACCGAAAGGCGGGGGGCCGGGCGGCGGCGGCAATCGGCCGCCGGATCTCGACGAGCTGGTCCGCAAGGGGCAGGAAAAATTACGGGAAATCTTCGGCGGCGGCAGGGGCGCCGGGACACCCGGCGCCGGCGGCTCGAAGGGGGTTATCCTCATCGTCGGCATCGCCGTGCTCGCCTTCATCGGCTGGAGCTCGGTGTTCCGGGTCGATACCGACCAGCAGGGCATCGTCATGCGCTTCGGCAATTTCGTGCGCGCGCAGCCGCCTGGCCTGCATCTGAAGTTTCCCTATCCGGTCGAGACGGTGGAACTGCCGACGGTGACCCGCATCCAGCGCGTGGACATCGGCATGCGCGACACCACCGGCGGCTCGCTCAGCGTGCCTGAGGAAAGCCTGATGCTGACCGGCGACGAGAACATCGTCGACATCGACTTCTCGGTCTACTGGCGCATCAAGGACGCGGCCGACTATCTGTTCAACATCCAGACGCCTGACCAGACGGTGAAGGCCATTGCCGAAAGCGCGATGCGCGAGGCCGTCGGCCAGTCCGAGATCGATGTGCTCCAGACCACCGGCCGGAACGACGTCCAGAACAAGGTGCGCCAACTGATGCAGGACGCGCTCGACTCCTACAAGTCCGGTGTCCTCATCACCGAGGTCAAGCTCCAGAAGGTCGATCCCCCGTCCGAGGTCATCGACGCCTTCCGCGACGTGCAGGCGGCCCGTGCCGACCAGGAGCGCCTGCAGAACGAGGCGCAATCCTACGCCAACACCGTGGTGCCCAAGGCGCGCGGCAACGTCTCGCAGATCACCCAGGCCGCCCAGGCCTACAAGGCCCGGGTGATCGCGGAGGCGCAGGGCGAGAGCAAGCGCTTCCTCGCTGTGCTGGAACAATACAAGAAAGCCAAGGACGTCACGCGCGAGCGGATTTATCTGGGCACCATGGAGCAGGTCTTCACGGACACGAACAAGATCATCATCGATCAGCCTGATGGAAAGGGCGTGCTGCCCTATCTGCCGCTCGACTCGCTCAAGCCGCAGCCCAAAAAGCCTGTCGCCGATGCCAGCGATGTCCCCGATCTCGCGACCAGCAATAACGGAACCCCCCGCCCATGAAAAGCAATTATGGTGTCGTCGCCGCGGTCGTGGGCGTTGTCCTGGCAATCACGGCCTATGCGTCCTTCTACACGGTGGACATGACCGAACAGGCGCTGGTGCTCCAGTTCGGCGATCCGCGCGGCCAGCCGATCACGGAGCCGGGCCTGCATGTGAAGCTGCCGTTCATCCAGAACGTCGTTTATGTGGACAAGCGGCTGCTCGATCTCGACAGCCCGACCGAGGAAATCATCGCCGAGGACAGGAAGCGTCTCGTCGTCGACGCTTTCGCGCGCTACCGCATCGTCGATGCGCTCAAGTTCTACCAGAGCGTGGGCGACCAGATGTACGCGACGAACCGGCTCCAGCCGTTGCTCGTCTCGGCCCTGCGCAACGTGATCGGCGACAACAGCCTTGAAGAGCTGGTGCGTGACAACCGCGCGGGACTTATGCAGCAGATCCGCGACACGGTGAACAAGGCGACGCAGGAATTCGGCGTGGAGGTCGTTGACGTCCGCATCCGCCGCGCCGATCTGCCCGAGGCGAACAGCCAGGCGATCTATCGCCGGATGCAGACCGAACGCGAGCGCGAGGCCGCGGAACTGCGGGCGCAGGGGCAGGAATTCGCCCAGACGATCCGCAGCAAGGCCGACCGTGATGTGACGGTGTTCGTCGCCGATGCGGAACGCGACGCCCAGTCGGTGCGCGGCGAGGGCGACGCGGAAGCCAACCGGGTGGCCGCCGAGGCCTATAGCCAGGATCCGGAGTTCTATGCCTTCTATCGCTCCATGGCCGCTTATTCCAACGCGCTCAAGGGCGACAACACCACGATGGTGCTGGATCCTTCATCGGACTTCTTCCGGTACTTCAACGCAAACCAGGCGACGGCAGGCAAGCGTTGATCGAACTTCTGTCTGCGCTTGGCGTCGCCATCGTGCTTGAGGGCGTGCTCTATGCGGCCTTCCCCAATGTGGCCCGGAACATGGCCATGACGATTGCCGGTTCCCCCGCCGCTTCGCTGCGGCGGGCGGGGCTGATCGCGGCGATCGTGGGGGTGGCGCTGGTCTGGCTCGTCCGGGGCTAGCCGGTCTTCCGCCGGCTTCATTCGTCGTAAAGAAAGATGATGCGCGGCGTGCGGCGATTGTTTCCGGTCCCCCGGCCCTTGTGAACCCCGGTCCGATAGGGGCAATAATTAGGCTGAAGGAATCAGTCGCCTCCGGGGCCGCAGGGAACAGATGATGCAATTGTTGGAGCGTGTCTCGGGTGCGGTTTTCCGTGGTGCGGGGGCAATATCGCTGGGAGCGGTCCTCGTTTTCATGCCGGGAACGGCGGCGCAATCCCGCGACGAGAGCGCCAGCTTTGCCGATCTGGCCCAGCGCCTGTCGCCCGCCGTGGTCAATATTTCGACGACCCAGACCCTGAAGCCCGGCGAGGAATTGCCGGACGACGACTATCCCGACGATGATGACGCCAATCCCGATTCAGGTTCCGGCGACGATCCTTCGATGCCGTTCGACGAGCCGGACCCGGGCTCCGACGCCGCGCCGGGCAAGGTCCAGTCGCTCGGTTCCGGCTTCGTGGTCGATCCCAGGGGGATCATCGTCACCAACAATCATGTCATCGACGGCGCGGATACGATCGAGGTCAATTTCACCGATGGTTCCACGCTGCCCGCCCGGCTGATCGGCCACGATCCCAAGACCGATCTCGCCGTGCTCAAGGTCGACACAAGGAAGCCGCTTGCCGCCGTCGCCTTCGGAGATTCGAACAAGGCCCGGGTCGGCGACTGGGTGCTGGCCATCGGCAACCCGTTCGGCCTTTCCGGCACGGTCACGGCGGGCATCATTTCGGCCAAGGACCGGGCGATCAACAATCCCGGGCCCTATGACGACTACATCCAGACCGACGCCTCGATCAATCGCGGCAATTCCGGTGGCCCGCTGTTCGATCTGGCCGGTCAGGTCATCGGCATCAATACGGCGATCATTTCGCCCAGCGGCGGCTCGGTCGGCATCGGTTTCGCCGTGCCCTCCGATACGGCAAAGCAGGTCGTCGCCCAGCTTGAAAAGTTCGGTGAGACCCGGCGCGGCTGGCTCGGCGTCCGCATCCAGTCGGTCACGCCCGACATAGCCGAAGGTCTCGGCCTCAAGAGCCCGGGCGGCGCGCTGGTCTCGGGGATCACGTCAGGCGGCCCCGCCGACAAGGCGGGGATCGCGACGGGCGACGTCATCGTCGCGTTCAACGGGCGGGCGGTGCCGACGGACAAGGATCTGCCGCGCGCGGTGGCGGAATCGCCCATCGGCGCGAAGGTGCCTGTCGAGATCATCCGCAATGGGGTAACCAAAACCTTCACCGTCACGCTGGGCCGCCTGGAAAATGCGGATGGAGAGCAGGACGCGCCGAAGAAGCCGGCCATGCCCACGGCGAAGACGGTCGTGCTCGGCATCAGCCTTTCCGATGTCACCGCCGATCTGAGGGATAAATACAGTATCCCGACCGATCTTTCCGGCGTCGTCGTCACCGGCGTGGCGGGGGACAGCGATGCGGCCGCCAAGGGCGTGCAGCCGGGCGACGTCATCATCGAGGTGGCCCAGCGCAACGTGCGCAAGCCCGAGGAGGTGAAGGCGCTGGTCGAGGCCGAGCGGACCGCCGGTCACAGTTCCGTGCTGCTGCTCATTTCCAGCGTCAGCGGCGACCGCCGCTTCATCGCGGTGAAGATCGAGGGTAAGTGAGGGGCCAAAGGATCAGGCGCTGATTTCGCTCTGGCGGTAGCCTTGCAGGTAAAGGAGCGCCGTCAGGTCGCCATGGTCGATGCTGGCGCTCTTCATGGCATGACAAGGGAGCCGCATCGCCGATGTTCATTCTCGTTCAGATCGATATTTCGCAAGCCGATATAGCGTTATTCGATGATTATGAGGCTCAGGTGCTCGCCCTGGTGGGAAATCATCGCGGAACGCTCATAGAGCGGTTGCGCTCGATAAATGGCAAGAGCGAGGTGCATTTACTGCATTTCCCCGACGCCAAGGCACTGGATGCGTTCCGGGGCGATCCGGCGCGAGCCGCGCTTCAGGAACTGTGGTTGAGATGTGGCGCCTCATCCAGCCTCATCGAGGTCCAGCGCCTGAGCCAGCCTCAACCTGCTACGGTTTCTTTGTGAGAATCCACCGGACCCGGCCGTCTGGAGCGCATGCAAGTCTACAAGACAAGTGATCAGGCGCTGATTTCGCTCTGGCGGTAGCCTTGCAGGTAGAGGAGCGCTGTCAGGTCGCCATGGTCGATGCGGGCGCCGGCGGCTTCGGCGACCACGGGTTTGGCGTGGAAGGCGACGCCAAGGCCCGCTTCCGCGATCATGCCCAGATCATTGGCCCCGTCGCCGACCGCCATGGTTTCGGCGGCTGAAAGGCCAAGCTGCGTCCGCAACGCCACCAGCGCCTCGATCTTGGCCTGACGTCCCAATATCGGATCGGTGACCTCGCCGGTCAGGACGCCATCCCTGAAGACCAGCTGGTTCGCCTGATGGCTGTCGAAGCCGACGGCGGCGCTGACCCGTTCGGTGAAGAAGGTGAAGCCGCCCGAGACCAGCGCGCAGGTGGCCCCATGCGCCCGCATGGTCGCGATGAGCGCGCGGCCGCCCGGGGTTTCGGTGATCCGGTCGCGGTAAACCTCTTCCAGCGCGGCCAGCGGCAGGCCGCGCAGCAGGCCGACGCGCTCGCGCAGCGCAGGCTCGAAATCGATCTCGCCGCGCATGGCCCGTTCGGTGATGGCGGCGATCCTGGGGCCGATGCCGAAATGATCGGCCAGTTCGTCGATGCATTCCTGCCCGATGATGGTGGAATCCATGTCCGCGACCAGCAGCTTCTTGCGCCGGTCCGTAATGGGCTGGACAGCGAGGTCGATGGCCACCCCGGCAAAAAGGGCGCGCAATTTCCGCACATGGCTTGCGCTGCTCTCCCCTTCGGGGGCATCAAAGGCTATGTCGCAGGCAAGGCCGGGTGCGAGCCAGACGGGGCTTTGCGCGCCGGGCAGCGCGGCGCTGGCGGTTTCGGCATGGGCGGCGCTCAGCGCCGTTGCGGCATTGCCGATCAGGGTAAGGACAAGGGACATGGTGACGCCTGAAAGCCTGGGTTTGAGCCTGCCGCTCATGGTTGAGCGCGCGGTCCTTATTGCAGGGCCGACGGCGAGCGGCAAGTCCGCGCTGGCGCTGGCGCTGGCCGAACGGCTGGGGGGCGAGATCGTCAATGCGGATTCGATGCAACTCTACCGCGAGTTGCGCCTGCTGACGGCGAGGCCCGGTCCCGAAGACGAGGCGCGGATTCCCCACCATCTCTATGGCGTGCTGCCGGGAGACCGCCCCGCCTCGGCGGGCATCTGGACGCGGCTGGCGCTTGCCGCCATCGAGGACATTGCCGCGCGAGGGCGGGTGCCCATCGTGGCCGGCGGCACCGGACTCTATTTCAGGGCCCTGACGGAAGGGCTCGCCCCCATTCCCGATATTCCGGCCGATGTGCGCGCGGACGTGCGCGCCGAGGTGGCGGCGACCGGCCCGGAGCGCGCCCACGCCCGGCTGGCGGACCTCGATCCCGAACTCGCCGCCGTATTGCGCCCGAGCGATCCGCAACGCATCGCCCGCGGCCTTGAGGTGGTGCGCGCGACGGGCAGGCCGCTGAGCCTGTGGCAAAGGGAAGGGCAGGTTCCGGCGCTGGAAGGGAGCCTGATAAAGGTCGCGCTCGCGCCGGAACGCGAGGCGCTTTATGCCCGGTGCGACGCCCGGTTCGACACGATGATGGCGGGGCGCGCGCTCGATGAGGTGCGCGTGCTCGTGGCACTCGGTCTGGACCCGTCCCTGCCCATCATGAAGGCACTGGGGGTGCCGCCTCTGGCGGCTTTCCTCGCGGGACAGATGCCGCTGGAGGAGGCCGTTTTCCGGGCCAAGGCCGACACAAGAGCCTATGCCAAAAGGCAGGCCACATGGATCAATAATCAGATGATTACGTGGAATCGCATAAACACGAAAGATTCGGAAAGTATTTTATCTGAAATCTTGTCGATTGTTGACGATTAGGGCTTGACCCCATCCATTCCGCTGGATAGGTTGCCCACCTTCGAGACTGGCCGAAGCCGGTTTCAGGGCTTGTTTACCCATCTGCCTCAACATGAGCACGATGCCCGGCCAGAACCGGGCATAAATTTTTGTACAGGACCGACACCATGGCCGCTCAGGAAATGACAGGCGCGGAAATCGTCATCAAGGCGCTCGTCGATCAGGGCGTGGATACGATTTTCGGCTATCCGGGCGGTGCGGTCCTGCCGATCTATGATGCGCTGTTCCAGCAGCAGAAGATCCGCCACATCCTTGTCCGCCACGAGCAGGCCGCCGTTCACGCCGCCGAAGGCTATGCGCGTTCGACCGGCAAGCCCGGCGTCGTCCTCGTCACCTCGGGACCGGGGGCGACCAATGCGGTCACCGGGCTCACCGACGCGCTGATGGATTCGATCCCGCTCGTCTGCATCACCGGGCAGGTTCCGACCCATCTGATCGGCACCGACGCCTTCCAGGAAGCCGACACGGTCGGCATCACGCGCCCCTGCACCAAGCACAACTGGCTGGTCCGTTCGGCGGACGATCTGGGCCGGATCATGCACGAGGCCTTCTATGTCGCGACCAACGGCCGTCCCGGCCCGGTCGTCATCGACATCCCCAAGGACGTCCAGTTCCAGAAGGCCGACTATCTCGCCCCCCAGAACGTCGTCCACAAGACCTACCGGCCCCGCGTCAAGGGCGACATCGAGCAGATCCGCGCCGCGGTCGAACTGATCGCCAAGGCGAAAAAGCCGGTTTTCTACACCGGCGGCGGCGTCGTCAATTCGGGCCCCTCGGCGAGCCTGCTGCTGCGCGAGTTCGTCCGCCTGACCGGCTTTCCGATCACCTCCACCCTGATGGGGCTCGGCGCCTATCCGGCGTCCGACGGGCAATGGCTCGGCATGCTCGGGATGCACGGCACCTATGAGGCCAATCTGGCGATGCATGATGCCGATCTGATCATCTGCGTCGGCGCGCGCTTCGATGACCGGGTGACCGGCAATGTCGCGGCTTTCTCGCCCAACGCGAAGAAGATCCATATCGACATCGATCCCTCGTCCATCAACAAGAACGTCAAGGTCGACATCGCGATCATCGGCGACTGCGCCCATGTGCTCGAAGACATGCTGCGCATCTACAAGGCCAAGGCGGCCCGGCCGGAAAAGACGGCGCTGGCCCGCTGGTGGGAGCAGATCGAGGCGTGGCGCGGCAAGCGCTCGCTCGCCTACAAGGCCAGCGACGACATCATCAAGCCGCAATATGCGATCGAGCGCCTGTGCGCCCTGACCCGGGGCCCCGACACCTACATCACCACCGAGGTCGGCCAGCACCAGATGTGGGCCGCCCAGCACTATCATTTCGATGAGCCGAACCACTGGATGACCTCCGGTGGCCTCGGGACCATGGGCTATGGCTTTCCCGCCGCCATCGGCGCGCAGATCGCCCACCCGGACGCGCTGGTCATCGACATCGCGGGCGAAGCCTCGATCCAGATGAACATTCAGGAGCTTTCGACCGCGATCCAGTTCATGCTGCCGGTCAAGATCTTCATCCTGAACAACAGCTATATGGGCATGGTCCGCCAGTGGCAGGAACTGCTGCACGGCGGGCGCTATTCCCACAGCTATTCCGACGCCCTGCCGGATTTCGTCAAGCTGGCCGAAGCCTATGGCGCGGTCGGCATCAGGGCCGAGAAGCCCGGCGAACTCGACGACAAGATCCGGGAAATGATCGCCGTGAAAAAGCCGGTCATCTTCGATTGCGTGGTCGACCGGTTCGAGAACTGCTACCCGATGATCCCCTCGGGCGCGGGCCACCACGAGATGATCCTGGGCGACGATCCCGAGGCCGCCACCGTGACCGAAGAGGGCAAGATGCTGGTCTGAGGGCGCGTCCCTTTCCGGTTCATTTCCCCAGCCCGCATTTGAAGCAAGAGACCGACCATGACCATCCAGGACAAAATCGAACGCCACACGCTGGCCGTGCTCGTGGACAATGAGGCGGGTGTGCTGGCGCGCGTGATCGGTCTTTTCGCCGGGCGCGGCTACAATATCGAGAGCCTGACGGTGGCCGAGGTCGATCAGGCCGAGCACATGTCGCGGATCACGGTGGTGACGCGCGGCACGCCGATGGTGATCGAGCAGATCAGGGCCCAGCTTGAGCGCCTCGTGCCGGTCCACAAGGTGGTGGACCTGACGGCCGACCGGCCCTCGATCGAGCGCGAAATGGCGCTGGTCAAGGTCGCGGGCATCGGCGAAAAGCGGGTGGAGGCGCTGAGGCTTTCCGAGGCGTTCCGGGCCCGGGTGGTCGACACCACGCACGCCTCGTTCATTTTCGAGGTGACCGGCGCGCCGGAGAAAATCGATGCTTTCGTCGCCCTGATGAGGCCGCTCGGCCTTGTCGACGTCTCGCGGACGGGCGTTGTCGCCATTGCCCGCGGCGCGGAAGCGATGTAAGGCCAAGGCCGGAATTTTTAAGACGGTAAGAAGGCCGTCCCGCTCGCCGGAAGGGATGAGTGAGGGACGCCCCATGAAACTGGAAAGCTGAAGGAACAGATCCATGCGCGTTTACTATGACCGCGACGCCGACGTTAACCTGATCAAGGGCAAGAAGGTCGTGATTGTCGGCTACGGCAGCCAGGGACATGCCCATGCGCTCAATCTCAAGGATTCGGGCGTCAAGGAAGTGGCCGTCGCGCTGCGTCAGGGCTCGTTGTCGGCGCGCAAGGCCGAGGGCGAGGGCCTCAAGGTTCTGTCCGTCGCCGACGCCGCCAAATGGGCCGACGTCATGATGATGCTGACGCCTGACGAACTCCAGGCCGACATCTACAACGAGCATATCGCGCCGAACCTGAAGGAGGGCGCGGCCCTTCTGTTCGCCCACGGCCTCAATGTCCATTTCAACCTGATCGAGCCGCGCAAGGACATCGACGTGCTGATGGTCGCCCCCAAGGGCCCCGGCCACACGGTGCGTTCCGAATACAAGCGCGGCGGCGGCGTGCCCTGCCTCATCGCCGTCCATCAGGACGCGACCGGCAACGCCCATGATCTCGGCCTTTCCTATGCGTCGGCCATCGGCGGCGGCCGCGCCGGCGTCATCGAGACGACCTTCAAGGAAGAATGCGAAACCGACCTGTTCGGCGAGCAGGCCGTGCTCTGCGGCGGTCTGGTCGAACTGATCAAGGGCGGCTTCGAGACGCTGGTCGAGGCGGGCTATGCCCCCGAGATGGCCTATTTCGAGTGCCTGCACGAAGTGAAGCTGATCGTCGACCTCATCTATGAGGGCGGCATCAGCAACATGAACTATTCGATCTCGAACACGGCCGAATATGGCGAATATGTCACCGGCCCGCGCATGGTTACTTCGGAAACCAAGGCCGAGATGAAGAAGGTTCTGACCGAAATCCAGAACGGCACCTTCACGCGCAACTGGATGCTGGAGAACAAGGTCAACCAGACCAGCTTCAAGGCCACCCGCGCCCGCAACGCCGCCCATCCGATCGAGGAAGTGGGCGCGCGCCTTCGCGCCATGATGCCGTGGATCACGGCCAACAAACTCGTGGACAAGGACAAGAACTGAGCGTCTTCGCTGACCCTCTGAACTGACAGAGGCCCGCCCGCGAAGATCGCGGACGGGCCTTTTTCATGCGACCCGTCCGTGCTTCTCCCCTTTGGAACATCGGACCAGACACATGCCACCGGCCATCGCCACGCGCGGCGCGACAATCGCCTTTCTCCATACCTCGGCCACCCACATCGAGACGTTCGACATGCTGGGCGCTGAACTCGCCCCCGGTCTCACGCTTTCCCATGCCGTCAGGGAGGATCTTCTGTGCGCGGCCCTGAAGGCGGGAGGAGTGACGCCTGCCATCGCGCTCGATACACACGACGCGCTGCGGGCTCTGGCGGCGGGCGGGCCGCGCGCCGTGGTCTGCACCTGTTCCACGCTCGGTGCTGTGGCCGAGGAAGCTGCCGTGGCGAGCGCCGTGCCCATGCTGCGGATAGACCGGCCCATGGCGGACCTTGCGGTTACCTCAGGCCGGCGGATCGGCATCGTGGCCTCTGTTGCCTCGACGCTTGGCGCAACGAAGCGTCTGGTCGAGGAGTCAGGAAACCGCGCCGGGGTCTCGTGCGAGATCAGCTCTTTCCTGTTCGATGATGTCTGGCCTGCTTTCCAGGCGGGCCGCCTCCACGACTATTATCAGGCCATCGCGGAAAGGCTTGTGGAGGCGGCGCGCGAGGCCGACGTGCTCATCCTCGCGCAGGCCTCCATGGCCCCTGCCGCTGATCTGGCGGGCAAGCTCGCCATTCCTGTGCTCTCAAGCCCGCGCACGGGTTTCGAGCGGGCGCTGGCGTTCGCAAAAGCCGGCGCCTCATGACGGTCGGCGGTTCGGCATTATTGCGGGTTCGGGCTTTTCGAGGATCAGGGGAGCCATGGCTGCCATCAGTCTTTTGTGAATCTTGTTGTGTGCACGGAATACGAAGAAGACGCGGCGGACGGGATAATGCTGGTCGATGGCTTCTCTAACTTTCAGCGTGGCAAGATAGTTCCCGATTTCCATATCGCCCGGCTGGTCCATTTTCATGTGGGGATTGAGGGCTTCCTCGCTGCGAAGATTTGCCGTGATCGACCTGATTTTGTTCTGCAATTTGTCGGCCTGCAACTTGTCGGCGTGACTGGCCCCACGATGGAAAATCTGTGTGAAGAACCTTGTGAAGCTGCGAAGACGGCGGATCATGGCGGAACCATATTCCGGCGGCGACCCCGGGACGAAGGCTTGTCTGTTTTCTTGACGGGCGAAAAAATCGTCAACGATTTTTTCGGATTGATAAAGCCCGCCGGTTTCCACAGGTTCGCTGGAAGGAGAGCGCCGCTCTTTCGCGGCAACGGTCAGGTGACAGTCCACCCATGCCGCAAGGGCGTCGCTGTCGCTTTTAATGGTTTTGGTCAGCTTTTCGAGTTCATCGACGTCTGAAATGGGCGTGGAGGGTGCTGCCGCAGGATGGCGGGGCTGGAGCAGGAGAGAGGCGACCGATTTATCGGCGATATGGGCCGTGATGGCGTGGGCGAGATCACGGGCTTCAGGATATTGTTCCAGCGCCTGACGCATCACGAGCAACTGCTCATGGCGACTGTGCGCTTTTTCCCAGATCACATGATAAGTCTCCTGCTCATTTGCAAGCCTCGTATTTGCAGCATCGAGGCGGATATTACGCATGGCAGAGGCGATCCCGGGGATTTTGCCTGACGGTTCCGCGGCGAGTTTTGGCGTCGATGTTTCCTTCGGTTCCGGGCCCGATTCAGCGATGTGTGCCCTGATCTTCCTGTTATCCGCAAACCTGACGTAATTCGTCAGAGGATCACCAGATTTCAGTTTCATGTTGGCGCGGAAGAGGCTTACCAGATTGCTGCCGTTCAGGATCGCTCTCCCGCCATACCCGGTATGACCTTTCAGCAGCAGATGCAGGACGTGAGCGAGATCCTCCCGGGTTTGCGGGCAGGTGAATGAAAGGCCATGTTCGTCATCGGGAGAAAAGCTGTCGGTCAGCAGCTGGCGGCTTCTCCGGCCCTGGAGACCGGAGTCCGCATTCTCGATTTTTCTCCTGATGCCGGGCCATAATTTGCCGATACGCTCAGGCCGCACTTGGGGTAGCTTGCCTGTGTCGCGGGTGGCGGGAGCATCCCTTTCCGTGCCGGTGAGATAGAGCCGCAATATTGCCTGCACATGAACGGTCACTTCCATGCGTTCCGTTTCGCTCAAGAGCGTGCCGGCAGCGGGGGGCGGGCAGGACGGCTTGCTGGTCCGATCCGGTCCGGTGGACGGGGACTGCCGGATTTCATCGTCCGGGGCTAACGCTTCGATGCTGGCGGGCGCATCCGTGGATGCCCCGGCGGCAGGCGGGCATGGGGAGCCCGGTACTGTCGGGATGGATGTGGAGGGCGTACGGGTGAGGGCTATTGCCGGTTGAGGGAAGGCGCCCGGCTTTTTCTTGTCTATGGCCGAAGTGAGCACCCGGGCCATTTTTTCCGCACCATGATCGTGGAGACGGCGGGCAACGCCATGCCGCATACTGTGTACACTGCTACTGCGTGTGAGACCGCCTTCCTTCGTCACGGGGTCGGGCAGCGCATAGGGTTGGTCGCTGGAGGGCAAGCCCGGCATGAATCTGCCAGTATGGGGAGCCGGTTCGGGCGGCGTGTCGTTCCGGCCGGTAAGGGTGGAGGGGCACGGGCCCGGGACGGCGGCAAGGCTGGCGGGGCCAGGCATGATGATCTCCCTCACTGGAAAACGGGTGGAATCTCTCGATCTCCTGATTTCCGATAGTGAGGGAGAGAGGGTTTACATCAGATGAACGCCGGGGCTGTGGGTGAGCACGGGGATCATGGAAATTTCACCTCGGGCGGCATGGACGACAGGATCGCCTCCACATTGCCGCCGGTCTTGAGGCCGAAGGTGGTGCCCCGGTCGTAGAGCAGGTTGAACTCGACATAGCGGCCGCGCCGGATCAGCTGCTCCTCGCGCTCCGCCGCCGTCCATGGCTCGTTCATGTGGCGGCGCACCAGCTTCGGGTAGATGTCGAGGAAGGCGAGGCCGACATCCTGCGTGAAGGCGAAATCCTTCTCCCAGTCGCCGGTGTCGTGCTGGTCGTAGAAAATGCCCCCGGTGCCGCGCGGCTCGTTGCGGTGGGGGAGGAAGAAATATTCATCGCACCATTTCTTGAAGCGGGCGTAATAGGCCGGGTCGTGCTTGTCGCAGGCGGCGCGCATGGCGGCGTGGAAGTCGATGGTGTCGGGATGGTCGGCGCGGCGCTGCGCGTCGAGCACCGGCGTCAGATCGCCGCCGCCGCCGAACCAGCCCTTGCCGGTAACGATATGGCGCGTGTTCATGTGCACGGCGGGTACGCGGGGGTTCTGCATATGGGAAATGAGCGAGATGCCCGAGGCCCAGAAGCGCGGATCCTGTTCCGAGCCCGGCATCTGCTTTCTGAATTCTTCCGAGAACTCGCCATGGACCGTGGAGATATGGACCCCGACCTTTTCGAACACCCGGCCCTTCATGATCGACATTTCGCCGCCGCCCTGATCGCTGGTTCCGTCGCCGCGCTTCCAGGGGGTGCGCACGAAACGTCCCGCGGGCCGGTCGGCATAAGTGCCGGAGAGTTCGTCCTCCAGGGCCTCGAAGCTGGCGCAGATGCGGTCACGCAGGGTTCTGAACCAGCTTTCCGCCCGGTTCTTGCGTTCGTCGACATTTTCCATAGCTGGCCTCTTTTTTCCGTTTTGCGGCAAGGAGCTTCCCAAGGGAAGCGCGGCAAGCCTATGCGCACGGCGGGGACGCGGGGAACTGGCTGGTTTGCCGCAGGGCCTCACCGAGTATCATGGCGGCAGCTAACGCAACGTTGAGAGAGCGGGTTTCCGCGCGCATCGGCACGATAAGGCGGGCGTCCGCGACATTATGCACCGCCTCGGGCACCCCGGCGCTTTCGCGTCCGAGGAGCAGAATATCGTCCCTGGCAAAGGAAAATTCCGTGTAGGGCAGGCCGCCCCTCGTCGTCGCGAGCACGAGGCGGCTCTGCGGCGGGCGGGCGGCCAGAAAAGCCTCCCACGATTCGTGGCGCGAAATATCCGCCTGGGCGAGATAATCCATGCCCGCCCGCTTCAATCCCCGGTCCGAAAACGGAAATCCGCAGGGCTCGATAATGGAGACGGAGACCCCCATGCAGGCACCGAGCCGGAGAATGGTGCCGGTGTTCTGGGGAATGTCGGGCTGGTAGAGCGCGATATGCATGAAAAACCGTGGGTTTGCCGGGGAAGGGAGGCTCGTTGCCGGGTCTTGTCGCAGGGTGCGTCATGCGACCATGCGTCATCCTGCCACAGCTTACGCAGGACTGGACATGGCTTCGCTTGAATGCCACAAACGGACATCGCGGGGTGCAGCCTGAGGGCATAAAAGGGCGCGCAATCCGCTTATGGGCTTTATCACACTACCTGAAAGGGGACCGGCCGCAGGGCTGGCGCCGGGTGGTGCTGGTGAATTTGTACGAGGAGACTTCAACCGTGGCAGATTTGCATGCGCAAGGGCACGCGGAAGAGCCGACACGCCGCGACTTTCTGTATGTGGCGACCGGCGCGTTTGCCGTCGTCGGCGCCGCGGCCATCGCCTGGCCGCTGATCGATCAGATGAATCCGGATGCGTCGGTGCTGGCCCTGGCCTCCAGCGAGTTCGATATTTCGAGTATCCCGGTCGGTCAGGAGATTACGGTGAAATGGCGCGGCAAGCCCGTCTTCATCCGTCACCGCACCGAAAAGGAAATCGCCGAGGCCGAGCAGGTCAACGTCGCATCGCTGCGCGATCCGCAGACGGATGATGAACGCCTGCGCAAGGGGCCGGATGGCAAGCTTGAGAAGGAATGGCTCATCGTCGTCGGTGTCTGCACCCATCTGGGCTGTATCCCGCTGGCCTATCAGGGTGCCTATGACGGCTATTTCTGCCCCTGCCACGGGTCGGTCTACGATACGTCGGGCCGCATCCGCCAGGGGCCGGCGCCGCTCAATCTGGAAGTACCGGATTACGCCTTCCTCACCTCCACCAAAGTAAAAATCGGCTGAGAGAGCGAAACGCATGAGCGGACACAGCACCTATAAACCATCGAACGGGTTCACCCGCTGGATGGACGAGCGACTACCGATCATCCGGCTTGGCCATGATGCGGGCATCAGCTACCCGACCCCGAGGAACCTGAACTACTGGTGGACCTTCGGTGGCATTCTGACCATGTGCCTGGTGGTCCAGATCCTGACCGGCATCATCCTTGCGATGCATTATGTGCCGAGCGTGACACTGGCCTTCAACAGCATCGAGCACATCATGCGCGATGTGAACTATGGCTGGCTGATCCGCTATATCCACATGAACGGCGCGTCGATGTTCTTTATCGCCGTCTATATCCACATGTTCCGCGGCCTCTATTACGGCTCCTACAAGGCGCCCCGCGAGGTGCTGTGGATCCTCGGCGTGGTCATCTACCTGCTGATGATGGCGACCGCCTTCTTCGGTTACGTGCTGCCATGGGGCCAGATGAGCTTCTGGGGCGCGACCGTGATCACCAACCTGTTCGGCGCGATCCCGCTGGTCGGCGAAGGCCTGCGCGCCTGGCTCTGGGGCGGTTTCTCGGTCGGCGATCCGACGCTCAACCGCTTCTTCTCGCTCCATTACCTGTTCCCGTTCCTGATCTTCGGCGTCGTGATCCTTCACATCTGGGCGCTGCATGTCGTCGGCCAGAACAATCCGGCGGGCATCGAGCCCAAGGACGAGCAGGACACGGTGCCGTTCACGCCCTATGCGACCGTCAAGGACGGCTTCGGCATGGTGCTGTTCCTGATCCTGTTCGCCTATTTCGTGTTCTACAACCCGAACGGTCTTGGCGAGTCGGTCAACTATCTGGTTGCCAATCCGTTGTCGACGCCTGCCCACATCGTGCCGGAATGGTATCTGCTGCCGTTCTACGCGATCCTGCGCGCAGTGCCCGACAAGCTCGGTGGCGTGATCTTGATGTTCGGCGCCATCGCGGTGCTGTTCTTCCTGCCGTGGCTCGATACCTCCAAGGTCCGGTCCGCACGGTTCCGGCCCCTGTTCAAGCAGTTCTTCTGGCTGCATGTGGTGGTCTGCCTCACGCTCGGCTGGATCGGCGCTCAGGAACCGGGCCGGGTGATCTACCAGTCGGCCCAGTCTGTCGGCACCTATGCCAGCAATGATCTTGCGCAGGCTGACATCACGAGCTTGCAGGCACAGCCCGGCAATGCCGACACGAACTACATCGTCGAGCACCACCTCGACGAGAGCAGCAATGTGATGAGCTTCGAAGTGAAGAAGGTCGGCATCACTTTCGACGTGACCGATCTGGGGCGCATCCTCGCGTTCTACTACTTCTTCCACTTCCTCGTTCTGTTCCCGTTGCTTGGCCTGATCGAAAAGACCAAGCCTCTGCCGGAAAGCATTTCGGCGTCGGTGCTGGGCGCGCACGCCCCGTCCAAGGCGGCCTGAGGGAGAGTGATCCATGGATAGCAAGATGATGACGATCTCTTCCCCCCGCCGTTCCTTCGGCCGGACGCTTGCCTCGCTCGCGATCCTCGCAGGGCTTGCGCTCGGCGTGGCCGGTCAGGTTTCGCCGGCCCGTGCGGCGGACGAACCCGAGATCAAGAAGATCGACTGGCCCTTCATCGGCGTGTTCGGCACCTATGACACGAATGCGCTGCGCCGGGGCTACAAGGTCTACAAGGAAGTCTGCTCGAACTGCCATTCGTTGAACCTTGTCCACTTCCGCAATCTGTCGGAAGTGGGCGGACCGCACTTCTCCGAGGCCCAGGTCAAGGCGCTTGCCGCGACCTTCCAGGT
This sequence comes from Parvibaculaceae bacterium, assembly GCA_028283765.1. Taxonomy (GTDB): domain Bacteria; phylum Pseudomonadota; class Alphaproteobacteria; order Parvibaculales; family Parvibaculaceae; genus JAATFR01. Next base: position 607,523 of record JAPWJY010000008.1, read on the forward strand.
CACGGACGGGCCGAACAAGGAAGGCGACATGTTCCAGCGCCCGGGCCTGCCGTCCGATCCGTTCCCGGCGCCCTATGCCAATGAAGAGGCGGCCCGCGCCGCACTCGGCGGCGCCCTGCCGCCCGATCTCTCCGTCATGGCCAAGGCGCTCGAAGGCGGTCCTGATGGCATCCATTCGATCCTGACCGGCTACAAGGACGCGCCGGCGGGCTTCAAGCTTCAGGATGGCCTGCACTACAATCCGGCCTTCCCCGGCAGCCAGATCGCGATGCCGCCGCCGCTCTCCGACGGTCAGGTGGATTTCGCCGACGGCACGCCCAACACGGTCGACCAGATGGCGAAGGACGTGGCCCAGTTCCTGATGTGGGCCGCCGAGCCCAAGCTCGACCAGCGCCATCAGATGGGCTTCATGGTCCTGATCTATCTGGGCGTGCTCGCGGGCCTGCTCTATTTCGTCACCCGCAAGGTCTGGGCCGACCAGCACTGAGCCTGTCCGGCTGACATGCAAGCTTTATGAAAAGGGCCTCTCCGGGAGGCCCTTTTTTGTGTTCCCGCCCGAAAACTTTGATAGTGTCCGGCGGGTTTTGGTGAATTTCCCTCTGGGGGACGATTGTAATTATGGCGAAGACAGTTCTGGGTGTGATCGGCGGAAGCGGCGTCTACGCCTTTCCCGGTCTCAGGAACGACCGGTGGGCCAGGGTGGAGACGCCGTGGGGCGAGCCCTCCGACGAACTCCATTTCGGTGAACTGGATGGCGTGGAAATGGTTTTCCTGCCCCGCCATGGCCGGGGTCATCCCCATTCTCCCACCAGCATCAACTACCGCGCCAACATCGACGCGATGAAGCGCGCGGGCGTGACGGACATCATTTCGGTTTCGGCGGTGGGCTCGCTCAAGGAGGAACTGCCGCCGGGCACCTTCGTCATCGTCGACCAGTTCATCGACCGCACCTTCGCCCGCGAAAAGAGCTTCTTCGGCGAGGGGCTCGTCGCCCATGTCTCGATGGCCCAGCCGGTCTGCCCGCGCCTCGGCGATCATCTGGAAGCCGCCTGCAGGGAAAACGGCATCCGCCATGTCCGCGGCGGCACCTATCTGGTGATGGAAGGCCCGCAGTTTTCGAGCCTTGCCGAATCCGAGCTTTACCGGTCATGGGGCTGCTCGGTCATCGGCATGACCAACATGCCGGAGGCGAAGCTTGCCCGCGAGGCCGAGATTCCCTATGCGACCGTCGCCATGGTGACGGATTATGACTGCTGGCATACCGACCATGCCCATGTGGAAGTGACCGACGTGATCCGCGTGCTGGAGGAGAACGCCGGTCATGCCCGGGCTCTGGTGGGCGCCGTCGCGCGCCGCATCGGGCCGGAGCGTCAGCCTTCGCCGCTGGATACCGTGCTCGACACGGCGCTCATCACCGCGCCGGAAAAGCGCGACCCGGCCCTGATCGCGAAGCTCGATGCGGTTGCCGGCCGCATCCTCAAGGGGGCGTGAGCCGATGAACGCCAGAACATTGAAGGACATCAGGGATTATGTCCGCACGATCCCGGACTATCCCAAGCCCGGCATCATGTTCCGTGACATCACCACCCTGTTGAGCGACCGCGACGGTTTCAGCGCCGCCATCGATGGGCTGGTGGCGCTCCACGGGCATGTGAAATTCGACGTGGTTGCGGGGATAGAGGCGCGCGGCTTTATTCTCGGTGGCGCGGTCGCCCACCGGCTCGGCCTCGGCTTCGTGCCGGTGCGCAAGAAGGGCAAGCTGCCCTGGCGCACCCATGCGCAGGAATATGATCTGGAATACGGCACGGACATTGTCGAGATTCATACGGATGCCGTTCTGGCGGGCCAGAATGTGCTGCTGATCGACGATCTGATCGCGACGGGCGGCACGGCGGAGGCCGCCGTCAAGCTGTTCCGGCTCGCAGGCGGCGAGGTCCGGGCGGCGAGTTTCGTCATCGAATTGCCGGAGCTTGGCGGCCGTGAGCGGCTTGAGGCGATGGGGATCGAGGTTCTTTCGCTTTGCGCCTTCGATGGCCACTGACGCCATCCTGACCCTTACCGATACCGGAGGAGCGGAGTCCCCGCGTTTTGCACATGGAATGGCTGGCTGATCCGACCGCCTGGTTGGGCCTTGTCACCCTTGTCCTGCTCGAGATCGTTCTCGGCATCGACAATCTCGTTTTCATCGCCATTCTGGCCGACAAGCTGCCGCCCGAAAAGCGGGACCGCGCGCGTCTCGTCGGCCTCGGCCTTGCGCTCTTCATGCGCCTTGGTCTCCTTGCCAGCATTTCCTGGCTGGTCACGCTGACCGAACCATTGTTCTCCGTTCGGGGATTTTCCTTCTCGGGCCGCGATCTGATCATGTTCGCCGGTGGCCTGTTCCTGCTCACCAAGGCGACCATGGAGTTGCACGAGCGGCTGGAGCCGGACGAGGAGTCGGGCAGCAACAAGCAGTTCGCCGGGTTCTGGGTCGTCGTCGCCCAGATCGTGGTTCTCGATGCGGTGTTCTCCATCGACAGCGTGATTACCGCCGTCGGCATGGTTGAGCATCTGGCTGTCATGATGATCGCGGTGGTGATCGCCATCGGCATCATGATGCTGTCCTCAAAGCCCCTGACGAACTTCGTCAACCGGCATCCGACGGTGGTTGTGCTCTGCCTCGGCTTCCTGATGATGATCGGCTTCAGTCTGGTCGCGGAGGGTTTCGGGTTCCATATTCCCAAAGGCTATCTCTACGCCGCCATCGGCTTCTCGGTGCTGATCGAGATGTTCAACCAGCTTGCAGCGAGCAGCCGGATCCGGCAGGCGCGCCGCCGCCCCTTGCGCGCGCGCACGGCCGATGCGGTGTTCCGGATGCTGGGCGGGCAGAGCCAGCAGGAGATTGCGCTGGCCGCCGTCGCGGGCGAGGCCGGGCAGGCGTTCGGTGAGGAGGAGCGCTCCATGGTCGGCGGCGTCCTGTCGCTCGCCGAGCGGCAGGTGCGCTCGATCATGACGCCGCGCACGGAAATGAGCTGGGTCGATCTTCAGGGCGATGTGGCGAGCATTCTCGATCTGCTGCGCCGCTCGCCGCACAGCCTCTATCCGGTCTGCCGGGGCACGGTGGACGAGCTTGTCGGTTATGCGAGGGCCAAGGATCTGGTCGAGGATCTGATCACCCATGGCGCCATCGACGAAGGCCGCACGGTGCGCGAGCCGCTGGTGGTGCATGAAATGCTGGGCGTGCTCCAGCTCATGGACATGTTCCGCCGCACCCGCGTGCAGCTTGCGCTTGTCACGGACGAATATGGCAGCATCGAAGGGCTGGTTACGCCCACCGACATGCTGGAGGCGATCGCAGGCGAATTTCCCGACGAGAACGATGAGGCGACCCAGCTTGTGCCCGACGGCAAGGGCGGCTGGATCGCGGAAGGCTGGATGGACATCCGCAGCTTCGCCTTCGCCATCGGCCGCGAGATCGAGCATGATGGCGACGATTATTCAACTCTCGCCGGGTATTTTCTCTGGCACTTCGGCCATGTGCCCAAGCCCGGTGACAGGCTGAAGCGCGATGGCCTGCAATTCACCGTCACGGAAATGGATGGGCGGCGCATCGCTCATATCCATGTCGAGGATGCACCGGAGGAAACGTCATGAAGATCGCGGGCAAGCATTACCGCACGATCTGGCTGGCTGGAGACGGCTGGTCGGTTGAGGTGATCGACCAGACGAAACTGCCCTTTCGCTTCGAGACCGTGGCCCTCAAAAGCGCCGGGGAGGCCGCCCACGCCATCCGCGACATGCTGGTGCGGGGCGCGCCCCTGATCGGGGCGACGGCGGCCTATGGTTTCGCCATGGCGCTGCGCGAGGATGGCTCGGACGAGAGCGTGGAGGCCGCCTATGAGCTGCTCGTGCAGACGCGTCCCACCGCGGTCAATCTCAAATGGGCGCTGGACCAGATGGCGCAGGCGGTAAAGGATATTCCCGTGGCTGAACGGGCAGCCGCCGCCTATGCCCGCGCCGCGAAAATCTGCGACGATGACGTCGAGATCTGCCGCCGGATCGGCGAGGAGGGGCTGTCCATCATCCGCGCGCTTTCCACCGGGAAGGGCGGCGGGACGGTCAATATCCTCACCCATTGCAATGCGGGCTGGCTCGCCTGCGTGGACTGGGGCACGGCGCTCGCCCCCATCTACATGGCGCATGACGCGGGCCTCAGGGTCCATGTCTGGGTCGATGAAACGAGGCCGCGCAATCAGGGCGCTTCGCTCACGGCTTTCGAGCTTCACGCCCACGGCGTGCCCCACACCATTATCCCCGATAATGCGGGCGGCCACCTGATGCAGCACGGGCAGGTGGACATGTGCATCGTCGGCACCGACCGCACCACCGCCACGGGCGATGTGGCGAACAAGATCGGCACCTATCTCAAGGCGCTGGCCGCCCATGACAATGGGGTGCCCTTCTATGTGGCCTTGCCCCATACCACCATCGACTGGTCGCTGGAGGATGGCGTCGCGGGCATCGAGATCGAGACCCGCTCGGCGCGCGAAGTCACCCACATGACCGGGCAGACCGGTGAGGGCGCAATCGAGACCGTCCAGATCAGTTCGCCCGGCAGCGCGGCGCTCAACTATGGCTTCGACGTGACCCCGGCCCGCCTCGTCACCGGCCTCATCACCGAGCGCGGCACCTGCCCCGCCAGCCGCGATGGCCTGCTGGGGCTCTATCCGGAAAAGGGCTGAAGCACAGGGAAAAACCGCCGGATTCCTTCTGAAAATCCCCATGGTTGAGTTTTTCCGCCGCCCCCGCTATAACCCGGCCTTCACGGCACCCACCACCCCTGGAGGCGGTGCCTTTATCATATGGAGATAAGCCATGGCCGAGACTCAAGTTCTCAAGGCCCAGGCGCGTGAGCGGAGCAGCAAGGGGGCTCTTCGTTTACTTCGCCAGGGTGGTCTTGTACCTGCCGTCATCTACGGCGAAAAGCAGCCCGCGAGCCTGATCGCCGTTTCCACCAAGCAGGTGTCGGCGCTCTACAACAAGGGCACCTTTCTGTCCCATACCCTCGACATCGATGTGGACGGCAAGAAGACCCGCGTGATCCCGCGCGACATCCAGCTCGATCCGGTCCGCGATTTTGTCGTGCATGTGGATTTCCTGCGCGTCGGCGCACACTCGACCATCCATGTCTCGGTGCCGGTCCATTTCACCCATCAGGATGTGTCGCCGGGCCTCAAGGCCGGTGGCGTGCTCAACATCGTGCAGCATGAAATCGAACTGATTTGCGCGCCCGACGCCATTCCTGAGTCCATCGACATCGACGTGTCGAAGTCGGAACTGGGCGACTCGATCCACATTTCACATGTGGCTCTGCCCAAGGGCGTCGCGCCTGCGATTGCCGACCGGGACTTCACCATCGCCACGATCGCGGCCCCTGCCGGGCTCGTTTCGGAACAGAATGCCGAGGGTGAGGCTGCTGCGGCTGCCGAAGACACCAAGGCCTGACCGCCCGGAGGGATTGAGCGATGATCCTTCTGGTGGGTCTCGGCAATCCGGGCGCCAAATATGCCCGCAACAGGCATAATATCGGCTTTATGGCGGTGGACGTGATTGTCCGCCGCCATTCCTTTTTGCCGGAGCGCAAGGCCTTTCAGGGCCTGATTTCGGCGGGCCAGCTCGGGCCTGAAAAAGTGATCGCGCTCAAGCCGCAGACCTTCATGAACGAAAGCGGCCGCTCGGTCGGCGAGGCCATGCGCTTCTACAAGCTGGAGCCGAAAGATGTCGTCGTGTTCTACGACGAACTCGACCTGCCGCCGGGCAAGCTGCGCGTGAAGACGGGCGGCGGGGCGGCGGGGCATAATGGCATCCGCTCGATCATGGCGCATATCGGGCCGGATTTCCGCCGGATCCGCCTCGGCATCGGCCATCCCGGCCACAAGGAGCGCGTGCTCGGCCATGTGCTCGGCGATTTCACCAGATCGGATGAGCCCTGGCTTATCCCCTTCCTTGACACCATCGCGGACGAAGCCCCGCTGATCGGTGAGAACAAGGACCAGACATTCGCAAACCGCGTGCACCTGACGCTCAATCCGGAACCGGAGGGACGCGAGGGCAAGGCGGCACCTGAGAAAAGCAGAAAGTAACGATTATGGGATTCAAGTGCGGCATCGTCGGCCTGCCGAACGTCGGCAAATCCACGCTCTTCAATGCGCTGACGCAGACGGCGGCGGCCCAGGCCGCGAACTATCCGTTCTGCACCATCGAACCCAATGTGGGCGAGGTGGCGGTGCCCGACACCCGGCTGGAGCCGCTGGCGAAAGCCGCCGGATCGCTTGAAATCATCCCGGCCCGGCTCACCTTCGTGGATATTGCCGGGCTTGTGCGCGGCGCGTCGAAAGGCGAGGGGCTCGGCAACCAGTTCCTCGCCAATATCCGCGAAACCGACGCCATCGCCCATGTGGTGCGCTGCTATGTCGACGAGGACGTCACCCATGTCGAGGGCCGCATCGACCCCGTCGCCGACATCGAGACCATCGAGACCGAGCTGATGCTGGCCGACCTTGAAAGCCTCGAAAAGCGCGTCGTCGCGACCGAGAAAAAGGCCAAGGGCGGCGACAAGGATTCAAAACAGTTGCTCGACCTGATGAATGCGGCGCTGGTCCTGCTGCGCGAGGGCAAGCCTGCGCGTCACGTGGCTGTGGACGAGGACGACCGCAAGGCATGGGAGGGGCTCAACCTGCTGACCACCAAGCCCGTGCTCTATGTCTGCAATGTGGATGAGGCGTCGGCCGCCACCGGCAATGATTTCTCGCGCAAGGTCGAAGAGCTTGCCGCGACCGAGGGCGCTGTCGCCGTGGTCATATCGGCCCAGATCGAATCCGAACTCGCTCAGCTCGACAATGCCGAGCGCACCGAATATCTCAGCGACATCGGGCTGGAGGAACCCGGCCTCAACCGGCTGATCCGGGCGGGCTACGGGCTGCTTCACCTGCGCACCTATTTCACTTGCGGCCCGAAGGAAACGCGAGCCTGGACCATCCATGCGGGGTTTCGCGCGCCGCAGGCCGCCGGCGTCATCCACACCGATTTCGAAAAGGGCTTCATTCGCGCCGAGACCATCGCCTACACTGATTACGTGACGCTCGGCGGCGAGAGCGGCGCGAAGGAAGCGGGCAGGATGCGGCTCGAAGGCAAGGACTATGTGGTGCAGGATGGCGACGTGATGCACTTCCGCTTCGCCAATTGACGAATTTTGCTGGATCTCGGTGGCGCTCAGTAGCGCTTGGTGGACAGATCGACCTGTTTTAAATCAATGGGTTGTAGAAACAATACGGTCTGCTGAGCGTTCCTATTGTTCATCGAGGTCCGGAAAATTCGGGGGTAGCGTTGGGGGTACTCGTGTTCAACCGTGGGGGTACTTTTCCCCGCAGTGGAGTCCAACGATGCCCGAGAATCTACTCACTGACGCCAAGATCAGGTCGGCCAAACCGACTGATCGAGATTGGAAACTATCAGACGGCGGGGGCTTGTTCCTGCTGGTCAAGCCCACCGGCGGCAAGCTCTGGCGGTGGAAGTATCGCCTGCAAGGTAAGGAGAACCTCTTTGCCATTGGCGGCTTTCCTCAAGTAAGCCTTGCGGAGGCGCGCGCGGCCCGAGAGAAGGCCCGCGCGTTGGTCAAGCAAGGTATCCATCCTGCCCATGAACGGCAGCAGGTCAAGCAGCGCAACCTCGAAGCGCTGGAGGAACGCAAGCGCGTTCGTGAAAGCTCGTTCGCCAAGGTGGCGCAGGCGTACCTGGCCGAGATCAAGCCAGTCTTTGCGCTCAGTTCATACCGCACGAAAGAGTCCCGTATCAGGAAGTACCTGTCGCCGAAGTTCGACGGGATGCCGATGAGCGACATAGGCGTGAAGCAAATCCGCCCGCTGCTGGATGAGTGCAAGGCCCACGGCGCGTGGGCGGCCATCCATGTCAAAGGCGATCTTTCGGCCATCTTCGAATTCGCGGTGGTGCGGGGTCTGGTCGAGGCAAATCCAATTCCCAGCCTGCGTGGGCTGCTGCGCGTGCCGTTCAGCGAGAGCAAGGCGGCGATGACGCGAGAGCAAATCCAGAAGTTCTATCAGGAGTTGCGTGGCTACCGGGGCTATCCGGAAACCTCGTTGTGCCTGCGGCTGATTGCGCTGACCGCTTGCCATCCAGGGGAAGCAGCGGATGCCGAGTGGGACGAGTTCGACTTTGAGGATGCACTGTGGCGTCGGCCTGCGGCGAAGATGAAGGCGCGGCGTGACCATGTCAGCCCGTTGTCGGTGCAGGCCATTTCCGTGCTGAAGGATTTGCAGTGCATCACGGGCGGTGGCCGCTATCTGTTCCCGCACCGGAGCAGCAAGGGCTTCACCACACCCAACCGGCTGACCTACGCGATGCGCGACATGAACCTGGGCCGGGGCACGACGCCGCATTGCTGGCGGACGACCTTTTCGACTTGGGCCAACGAGAATGGATACCGGCCTGATGCGATTGAGCGGCAGCTTGCCCACGTTGAAAGAAACAAGGTGCTGCTGCTGGATCAGAGAAGGACGCTGTTGCAAGACTGGGCGGACTATCTGAAGGCAGCGGCACGGCGTAGGGACGATTTGGCCGTGGCCGGATGTTGCAGAACGAATGACAGGGGTGGCCTTTTCCTTTTCTGGATAGTGCCGTTGTCCCTTGAGTGCCGTTCCCTTGCCTTTGCAGAAGGATAGGCGCAGGGAATGGGGTAGTCAAACACCGTTAATGAGGCATTTTTAGAGGAAATGCCCTATTTAATGGGTATGATTACCCCATTTAGATGGCCAGGGCTTACATTTCCATGCACTCGCTCACACCCGAGTACCTTGCCGCGCTTCGCTTCGATGGCACTCAGGCCGCGACTTTGCGCACGCTGGGCGAGTACCAGGGCAAGCAGCAACTCTACGCCGCGCAGTCGCCCGAAGCCCTCAAGGGGCTACGCCAGATCGCGGTGGTGGAGTCCACCGAGTCGTCCAACCGGCTGGAAGGTGTTGTCGTCGCACCCTCGCGGCTGAAGTCTCTGGTCATCCGCAACGCAACGCCAAAGAGTCGTTCCGAACAGGAGATCGCCGGCTACCGTGATGTCCTGGCGCTGATCCACGAGTCCGCTGCGCACATGCCCTTCAGCGAAAGCGTTGTGCTGCAACTGCACACCCTGTTGTACCGCTATGTGCCGCAGGCGGGCGGGCACTGGAAGGCCATCAATGACGACATCATCGAGCGTCACCCAGATGGCACTTCGCGTTTGCGCTTCCAGCCGGTGGCTGCGCATTTCACGCCGATGGCCATGGCTGATCTGACAGGGCGCTACGCCACCGTACTGGACCAGCGCCTAGCCGACCCACTGGTGCTGGCGCCGCTGGCGATGCTCGATTTCCTGTGCATCCATCCGTTTCCCGACGGCAACGGCCGCATGTCCCGCTTGCTAACCTTGCTGCTGCTCTACCGCTTTGACTATGTCGTGGGTCGCTACATCAGCTTGGAACGCATATTCGAGGACACCAAGGAAGGCTATTACGAGACGCTGGAAGCCAACTCTCAAGGCTGGCACAAGGGGCAGCACGATGTCAAACCCTGGCTGGACTATTTCTGGGGAGCCTTGCTACTGGCCTACCGTGAATTCGAGGAGCGTGTCGGCACCGTCGAGCGGGGGCGTGGCAGCAAAGGTGACCGGGTGCGGGCGGAAGTCGTAGGGCGCACTCTGCCGTTTTCGATTTCCGAGGTTGAAGAAGCTTGCCCAAGTGTGAGTCGGGACATGGTGCGATTGGTGCTGCGAGCGATGAAAGCAGAGGGTTTGATCGAATCAACGGGCAAGGGACGTGGGGCGAAATGGATCCGTCTCGTCGACATACAGGGCACCACAGAAAACAGAGAGCCGGTATCCAGACAAACAGGCCGGCAACAATGATGGATATTGAAGTGACAAGCACCGAACAGAAGACTGACCGCTTTATCAGCAAGCTCGAAGCCGTGGGAGGTTCTGCTGGGAATCAGCGGCTCCGAGAGGCGTTGGGGTGGCAAGAATCCACCTATGACAGCATCAAGCAGCAACTGATCAATGAGGGGCGGATCATTCCCGGTCGAGGGCGCGGCGGTTCGGTTGCCCTGGCTACGACAGCCTATACGGCCAACAAAAAATCAGCGACATCGTTGGAGGTACGCGAAGCCTCCGTGCCGTACCTGAAGACGAAGACAAAAGCATATTCGTCATCGCGGGACCGAGCGACTGCTACCCCAGCCGCCAAGACGCTTACTCCACGCAACGGTGTGGTCAAGAAATCCGACCTCTACAGCTCCATCTGGGCTTCGTGCGACGAACTGCGCGGCGGCATGGATGCCAGCCAGTATAAGGACTACGTCCTGTTCATGCTGTTCATCAAGTACATCAGCGACAAGTACGGCAACAGCGACGACTTCGCCCCGCCGGTGGTCATTCCACCCGGCGCTTCGTTCAAGGACATGATGGCACTCAAGGGCAAGGCCGACATTGGCGACAGGATCAACACCCAGGTCATCCAGAAGCTGATTGACGCCAACGCCAAACTGGCACGCAGCGACTTCCCCGACTTCAATGACCCCAACAAGCTCGGCGAAGGCTCGGCCATGGTCGAACGGCTGGGCAACCTGATCGCCATCTTCGAAAAGCCCGAACTGAACTTCGCCAACAACCGGGCCGACAACGACGACCTGCTTGGCGATGCCTACGAATACCTAATGCGCCATTTCGCGCAGGATTCTGGCAAGAGCAAGGGCCAGTTCTACACGCCCTCTGAAGTCAGCAGCGTCATCGCTCAGGTGATCGGCATCTCGCACGCCAATGCCAAAGGCTCTACCACCGCATATGACCCGACATGCGGCTCGGGCTCGCTGCTGCTGAAGGTCGCCGCCGAGGCAGGTCGGCAGATCACCCTGGAAGGTCAGGAAAAGGACGTGACCACGGCGGGCCTTGCACGGATGAACATGATCCTGCACGACTTCCCCAGCGCCACCATCCTCAGTGGAGATACGCTGGTGAACCCCAAGTTCAAGGATGGCGAACAACTGCGTGCCTACGACTACGTGGTCGCCAATCCGCCGTTTTCCGACAAGAAATGGTCCACCGGCCTCAACCCGGCCAAAGACCCGTACCTCCGTTTCACCTGGGGCGAGCCGCCCGCCAAGCAGGGCGACTACGCCTACCTGCTGCACATCATCCGCAGCATGAAGGCCACCACTGGCAAGGGTGCCATCATCCTGCCGCACGGCGTGCTGTTCCGTGGCAATGCGGAGGCCCATATCCGCAGGCAACTGGTGCGCTCCGGCATGCTCAAGGGCATTATCGGCCTGCCTGCCAACTTGTTCTATGGCACTGGTATCCCCGCCTGCATCCTGGTGCTGGACAAGGAAAACGCCAGCGCCCGCAAGGGCATCTTCATGATCGATGCCAGCAAAGGCTTCATTAAGGACGGCCCCAAGAACCGCCTGCGCGAGCAGGACATCCACCGCATCGTCGATGCCTTCCGCCGCAGTGCGGACGAGCCGCGCTATGCCCGCATGGTGCCGCTGGACGAAATCGCCAGCGACAGGAACGACTACAACCTCAACCTGCCGCGCTACATCAACAGCAGCGAGCCGGAAGACCTGCACGACATCGACGCTCACCTCAATGGCGGCATCCCCGAGCGCGACATCGATGCCTTCGCCGCCGATTGGCTGGAAATGCCTGTCCTGCGCCATGCGCTGTTTGAGGCCGAGCGTCCCGGCTATGCGCGGCTGCGCCAGCCGATCACCGAAGTGCGCACCGTCATCCTCACCCATCCGCAATTCCAGCAATTCCGCAGCAAAGTCGAAACTCTGTTCAGCAAATGGAAGCAGGCCTTCACGCCGCTGCTCACCGGCATCCAGTCTGGTGATAAACCCAAGGCGCTGATCGCACAGGTCTCCGAAACCCTGCTCGCCGCCTTCCACGCCGTGCCGCTGCTCGACCCCTACGACATCTACCAGCACCTGATGGACTACTGGGCCGAGACGATGCAGGACGACGTCTACCTGATCACCGCCGATGGCTGGGTGGCCCTGCCTCGACGCATCGTGGAAACCGACAAGAAGGGAAAAACCAAAGACAAGGGCTGGACTTGCGACCTGCTGCCCAAGCAATACATCGTCGCCCGCTATTTCGCCGCCGAACAGGCAGAGCTGGAAGCCAAACAGGCCGAACTGGAAAGTATCGCCAGCCAGATCGCTGAACTGGAAGAAGAACACGGAGGCGAAGACGGTGCGTTTTCCGGCTTCGACAAGATAAACGCCGCGCAGGTGAAAGACCGCTTCGCCGAGATTGGCGATGATCCCGATAGCGCCGACGAACACACCGTGCTCAGACAGTGGCAGCAACTCAGCGCTCGCGAAGCCGCACTGAAGAAAACCGTCAAAACGCTGGAAACCGAACTCGACCAGCGAGCTCATGACCACTACTTCACCCTCGACGAAGCCGAGGTCAAAACGCTGGTGGTGCAAGACAAATGGCTGGCCCGCCTGCAAGCCGACGTGCAGCAGGAACTGGAACGCATCTCGCAAACCCTCGCCCAGCGCATCCGCGAACTGGCCGAACGTTACGACATCCCGCTGCCGAAGTTAGAAGATGATTTGGCAACCCTCAGCGCCAAGGTGGAAGCACACCTGAAGAAGATGGGGGCGGTGTGGAAGTGAAGCTGAGGTACAAGCAGACGGAAGTGGGGCTGATTCCAGAAGATTGGGAGATAACCCGCTTGGGAGAAGCCTCAGATGTTCTAACGGGGTTTCCATTTCCAAGCTATGAATTCTCTTCTCTCGGCGTTCGCTTGCTGCGAGGCTCCAACGTAAAGCGCAATGCGATCGATTGGGATGAAGCAATTACCAGGAATTGGCCAGCGATATCTCCGGATCTCAATAAGTACGAGCTTCGTGAAGGGGATATAGTAATAGCAATGGATGGGGCTCTCGTAGGCCGTAGCTTTGCGATGGTTTCCAAAGAAGACTTACCCGCACTATTAGTACAGCGGGTGGCTCGCCTCCGATCAAGAAAAACAGAGCAAAAGCTAATAGGATCATGGATCAATAGCGATCATTTTATAAGGCACGTTGATCTCGTTAAAACCCATACTGCCATCCCTCACATCAGCCCGAAGGATATACGCGAATTTACGCTGGCAGTTCCAAGTGAGGGAACTGAACAACGCGCCATCGCCACCACCCTCAGTGACATGGACGCGCTGCTGGACGGACTGGATCGCCTGATCGCCAAAAAGCGCGCCATCAAACAGGCCACCATGCAGCAACTCCTCACCGCCCAAACCCGCCTGCCGGGGTTTAGTGGTGAGTGGGAGGTGAAGCGGCTGGGGGATTTGGCTGACATTCGCAGTGGTGGCACCCCTAGCACTGGAGACGCAGGAGCCTGGGATGGCACGATTCCATGGTGTACTCCTACGGACATTACTGCGTTGGAAGGCAGAAAGTATCTGACTACGACGAATAGAGCTATTACCGAGCACGGACTGATCACCAGTTCGGCGGAACTGATTCCTGCCCGCTCGATCGTGATGACATCGCGTGCAACGATAGGCGAGTGTGCAATCAATGCCGTTCCCGTGACGACCAATCAGGGCTTCAAGAATCTTGTTCCGCATGATTCCGTAGATGTTGAATTTCTGTATTACTTACTCTCCACCCAAACGCAAGGGCTGATCGGGCTTTCCGCAGGAAGCACCTTTCTGGAGATTGGCAAGACGCAGCTACGACAATATGAAGTCAAGCTTCCAGCGGAGAAGGACGAACAAACAGCCATCGCCACAGTTCTCAGCGACATGGATGCTGAAATCACCGTCCTCGAAACCCGCCGCGCCAAGACCCGCGCCTTCAAGCGAGCCATGATGCAGGAGCTGCTGACTGGCAGGACGCGGTTGGTAATGCCTTATGCCAAACCGGTTGGCGAGGAGGCGGCGCAAACAGAAGGACGCAAGGCGAACGTCCATTTCCTGAGAAGCGTGCTGGCAGCCGAAATCATCGACCAGTTGCACGATCAGCCGACCTTTGGTCACGTCAAGTTCGAGAAGATGATGTTCCTTGCCGAACACCTGTGTCAGGTAGATACCGGCTCTACATACCACCGCAAGGCCGCTGGCCCATATGACAACCGTGCACTTCGCTCGATAGACAGTCAGTTGCAGAAGCAACAATGGTTCGAGGCGCGAAAGCAAGAAGGCCGTTACCAATACGTGCCACTGGCGAAGCGTGGCGGTCACAAACCGTACTTCGAGCGGCATTTCTCCGGAATTGGCGAAACTTTTGAGAAGATTCTGAGCGCCTTCAAAACTGCGAAAACGGAGCAGTGCGAAATCGTCGCCACCTTGCTGGCGGCGTGGAGCGATTTGCTGCGTGAGAAAGGAATCGTCTCCGATGAAATGATCGTGCACGAGGTGCTGCACAATTGGCACGAAGCAAAGCAGCGGATACCTGAGGATCGCTGGCTGGTGGCTCTTGGCTGGATGCGAGAGAAAGGTTTTGTGCCGAAGGGAGCGACATTGCCATGACTGACAAGCCCGCCTCACTAATTCCAGCCCCACAAGGCTACGCCGACTGGCTGTCCGACCTGAAGGGTCGCATCCACACCGCGCAGCAACGTGCGGCGCTGGCGGTCAACCGGGAACTGGTGAGCCTGTACTGGCAAATCGGCCGCGACATTCTGGCGCGGCAGGCCGAACAGGGTTGGGGTGCCAAGGTGATCGATCGGTTGGCGCATGATCTGCGTACGGCGTTCCCGGAGATGAAAGGTTTTTCGCCGCGCAACCTCAAGTGCATGCGTGCGTTTGCCGAGGCCTGGCCGGACGCCGAAATTGTGCAGCAGGCTGCTGCACAATTGCCCTGGGGTCACAACTTGGTATTGCTGGATCGCCTGAAAGCGTCAACGGAGCGCCTGGCCTATGCCCGCGCCGCCATCGAACATGGCTGGTCGCGGAATGTGTTGAACATCCATATCGAAACCCGCCTGCTGGAGCGCACGGGCAAAGCCGTTACCAACTTTGATCAGCGCCTGCCCGCACCGCAGTCCGATCTGGCCATTGAGTCGCTGAAAGACCCGTACCGCTTCGATTTCCTCGGCCTGGGCGATGAAGCACAGGAACGCGAGATCGAAAGCGCGCTGGTGCAGCACGTCACCGATTTCCTGCTGGAGCTGGATGCGGGCTTCGCGTTCGTTGGCCGGCAGGTGTTGCTGGACGTGGGTGGCGAGGAGTTCTTCATCGACCTGTTGTTCTACCACCTCAAGCTGCGCTGCTACGTGGTGATCGAACTGAAGGCAGGCAAGTTCAAGCCGGAGCACCTGGGACAACTGGGCTTTTACCTGACGGCGGTGGATCGGCAGGTGAAGCACGCGCAGGACAATCCGAGCATTGGCCTGCTGCTGTGCAAGAGCAAGAACAAGGTGGTGGCCGAGTACGCCCTGGGCGACAAGTCGCAGCCGATGGGCATTGCCGAATACAAACTGGTGGAATCCCTGCCGCAAGAGCTGCAAACCGGCCTGCCGACGATCGAACAGATCGAGCGGGAGCTGGGCAAGCCTATGGATGATGGCGCCGAGGAATGATGCGATGACCCAACCCATGCCGCGCTCCGAGCGCAACAGCCAAAACCGCGTGGCGCGGCTGTTCACCACCCTACTGGCCGATGGCGGCCTGGGCTACGAACATCTGGGCAACTGGAGCAAGCGCGATCACAACCGCGCCATCGAAGTCGATCTGCTGCGCGCCAACCTGGCCGCTCGCGGGTACTCGCCTGCCCACATCAGCGCAGCCTTGCAGAAGCTGGAAGTCGCGGTGGATGTCACCGGCATCACGCCCTATCAGGCCAATCTGCGCACCTACCAGTTACTTCGCTATGGCGTGCCGGTGCAGATCGCGGCGGGCCAATCGCATGAGACAGTGCAGTTGATCGACTGGGCGCAGCCCGCGCGCAATCACTTCGCGCTGGCCGAGGAGGTCACGCTGAAAGGCGCAAACATCCGGCGGCCGGATATCGTGCTGTACATCAACGGGCTGGCGGTGGCGGTGATCGAACTCAAGCGCAGTTCGGTGGATGTGGGCGACGGCATTCGCCAGCTCATCAGCAATCAGGCGGAAACCTTCAACCGGGGCTTCTTCAGCACGGTGCAGTTGTTGCTGGCGGGCAGTGATGCGCAAGGCTTGCGCTATGGCACCACCGGTACACCGGAACAATTCTTCGTGCAGTGGAAGGATGAACAACCGTCAGCCATGGCAACAGCAGGCGCGTTTCTGGACCGCCCGTTGGTTCAGATGTGCGAGAAGGTGCGATTGCTGGATTTGATCCGCAACTTCGTGATCTTCGATGCGGGCCTCAAGAAGGTGCCCCGGCAGCACCAGTACCAGGGCATCAAGGCTGCGCAGGAACGCATCGCCAAACGCGAGGGTGGCGTGATCTGGCACACCCAGGGCAGCGGCAAGAGCATCCTGATGGTGTTGTTGGCCAAGTGGTTGCTGGAGCATGATCCGCAGGCGCGGGTGCTGGTGGTGACCGACCGCGACGAGTTGGACAAGCAGATCGAAGGCGTGATGCGCAACGCCAGGGTGATCGGCGAAGGATCGGCTCCCCCGCGCATCACTTCGCGGGCGGACTTCGTGCAAAAACTCGGAGCTACTACACCACGCTTGTTGTGTGCGCTGATCCACAAGTTCGATGCGGCCGATCTCAAGGGCGAGCCGCCAATCGTCCACGGTCGTTTCTATGTGTTCGTGGACGAGTGCCACCGCACCCAGGGCGGCAACATGCACAAGCAGATGAAGCGCTGGCTGGCCGACGCCATCTTCATCGGCTTCACCGGCACACCGTTGTTGCGTAAGGACCGGCAGACCACCCGTGAAGTATTCGGCACGTATATCCACACCTATAAGTTCCACGAAGCGGTGGCCGACAAGGTGGTACTGGACCTGAAGTACGAGGCGCGGGATGTGCCGCAGCGGCTGACTTCAAGCAAGGCCATCGATGCCTGGTTCGAGAAGAAAACGCGCGGACTAAACAACTTCCAGAAATCCATCCTGCGCAGGCGCTGGGCAACGATGGAGGAGTTGATGAGCGCCAAGGAACGCAAGGATCGCATCGTTGCCAATATCATCGAGGATTTCAGCCTCAAGCCTCGTCTGGATAACGACCGTGGTACGGCGATTCTGGTTGCGGCTTCGATCTACGATGCCTGCCATTACTTCCGGTTGTTCCAGAACACGCATTTCGGCCCCTATGTGGGCATCATCACCTCGTACGAACCCAACCCGGTCGCCATCTCAAAAGAATCGGCCGGCAGCGACGAGCGTTACAAGTTCGACACCTACAAGCAGCATGTGTTGCGTACTGGCCAGACCACCAAGCAGTACGAAGACGAAACCAAGCGCCGCTTCATCGAAGAGCCTGCCCGCATGAAGCTGCTGATCGTGGTTAGCAAGCTGCTTACCGGTTTCGATGCCCCTAGTTGCTCCTACATCTACCTAGACAATGAACTGCATGACCATAACCTGTTCCAGGCCATCTGCCGTACCAATCGACTGGATGGTGACGACAAGGACTATGGGTATATCGTCGATTACAAGGAGCTGTTCGGTGACGTGCAGCAGGCCATAGCGGTATACAGCTCCGACGAACTGGACATCGACGCGGGCAATGGCGGCGACAACAACGTTCATCTGAAGAACTGGCTGGAAGAAGGCCGCAAGCAACTGGACGAAACCCGTGAAGCACTGCACTACCTGTGCGAGCCGGTACCGCAGCCGCGTGAACTGGAGCAATTCATCCACTACTTCTGCGGCCATGCAGGTGATCCGGAGGCACTGCTGGAAAGCGAGGCGCTGCGTATTGCCTTCTACAAGGCGGTGGCGACCTATCTGCGTGCCTTCGCGGACATCGTCCAGAACCTGACCGAGGCGGGTTACTCAGACAGCGAAGCCGACACCTTGCGGCGGGAGTCCGAGTTCTATGCCGAAGTGCGTTCGGCCATCAAGCATTACAGCGGCGAAGAGCTGGACATCAAGCCCTACGAGGCCGACATGCGCCACCTCATCAATACCTATATCCAGGCCGAGCCAGCGCAGGCATTGGGAGACTTGGCCGAACTGTCGCTGACCGAGCTGATCATCGAGACCGGCATCCACGATGCCATCGCCAAGAAGCTCAATGAGAAGGGCAAGCTGTCGAAGAACGCCATTGCGGAAACCATCATCAACAACGTCCGCAAGACCATCATCCGAGACCGCCTGACCGATCCGCGCTTTTATGAACAGATGTCCAAGCTGCTCGATGACCTGATCCAGCAAAGCCGTGAAGGCACCGAGGCCTACGAATCATTCCTGAGCAAGGCGGAAGACATCCTGAAGAAGCACCGCGCGAAACAACACGACATCGACGAACCTGCCATGTTGCGCGGCAATGCAGGTGCGCTGGTGATTTATCGCAATTTGCCTGACATCATTTCCAGCGATGTGCTGCCCGATACGGATGGTGTAGTCAAAGAGCCACAAGCCGAATACGGAGACCCGTTGGCCTTGCTGGCGCTAAAGATCGATCGTGTGATGCGTGACGAAGCCCCGGCAGGATGGCGTGGCGACGAAGCCAAGGAGCGCATCGTGCAGAATTTCCTGCACCCGTTGACCGGACGCAACCGTGAGGCCACGCTCAAACTATTCGATTTGCTGAGAAATCAGCCGGGCTACTGATGGTGCAGACGCACATACGTCTGGGGGAACTGGACATCGCCGTCACGTTCAAGGCCGTGAAGAATGTCCATCTTTCCGTGCATCCGCCCAAGGGTGCGGTGACGCTGGTGGCCCCGATAGGCACGCGGCTAGAAGTTGCTCGTGCCTATGCTGTTTCCAAGCTGCGTTGGATTCGCCAGCAACAGGCGCAATTGCAGGCACAGTCCCGCGAAACTCCTCGCCAGTTCGTTACCAGGGAAAGCCATTACGTTTGGGGACGTCGCTATCTGCTCTCGGTGCTGGAGCGAGATGCCCCGCCCACGGTGAAGATGGATCACCGTCGCATCACCTTGTCTGTGCGCCCCGGCTCCGATGCCGCCAAGCGCGAAGCCATCTATCAACGCTGGCAACGCAGTTTGCTACACCAGGCCATTACACCCCTGATCGAATACTGGGAGCCACGTATCGGCGTAAAGGTCAATGGCTACTTCCTGCAACGGATGAAGACCAAATGGGGTAGTTGCAATCATCGCCAGGCCCACATTCGGCTCAACACGGAACTGGCCAAGAAGCCTCGTGACTTGCTTGAATATGTGATCGTGCATGAAATGATCCATTTGATCGAGCCGACGCACAGTGAGCGGTTCATATCGTTGCTCACTCGACACTATCCTGCCTGGCGGGATGCTCGTGCGGAACTGAATGCGCTACCGCTGGGACAGACTGTTTGAATATTGCTACCGGCCAAGATAAATCGAGACTACACCGACTCGCCCATGTCCTAGTTCAAGACTGATATGTAGTCGGACCTGGTGGTCTTATAGGTGTTGTTCAGCAGACATGGCCGAATAATGAATTCCCCCGGCCACAGGCGCCTTCCACCCCATCAGCATCTCATACCGCATCTGCGCATACCGATGCCGCAGTCCGTGCATGTTGCTCAACCCCGCCGCCTTGCACTGGCCATCGTAAACATGCCGCTGCTGGATGTAGGTCTTGTGCGCCGGGATCAGCGAGCCCGACCCTGCCAGCCGATGAGCTTCGTCCAGCGCCGCACGCTGCTCTGGCGTCGTGATCGGCACTGTCCGGTCGCGTCCGCCCTTGGCCCATGAACCCTTGATGGCGATGTGGTCGCCACCGTCAGCGTGACGGGGCTGGAACTTGATGGATTCTTCCCGCCGTAGACCGAAGGCGGCTTGCATGCGTAGGCTTACACGGACGTGGGGATCAGTGATCCTGGCCAGCCTGTCATCCGGTTCGCGAGCCTTGCTGATATTGGTCACATAGCGACGCTCGGGCACACCAAGCTGTGTGTTGTCCGAGGGCAGGATGCCGGCCTTGCCGATCTTCTCCGCCCACCAGCGCAGGTGGGAGAGCCGATTTTTGATAGTGCCAGACGACAAACCTTCGCCTTGCCAGCGGTCCAGCAACGCCTGGACGTGCTTGCCCTTGAGCGACGAAGCCTTCATCTGCCGGAAACCGGCCTCGCGTAGTTGTCGCGCAGCCAGCGCGAAAGAACGCATCCGGTCGGCCTGTGTGTTGTAGCTGCCGTCACGGTTGCGCTGGCAAAGCTGCCGCAGGGTGTAGGTCAAGTTGTCCACTTCCGGCCTCCACGCAAAGCGCCGTACTGCGTTGTCCTGAAATTCAGTGGTTAGTGTTGGTGCCAACTCGCCAGGGCGAGATCCCGTGAGGGCAAGGGCATGGTGTTCAGGAGACACCAGAGCCTCGAATGAGGCGTCCGTCTTGCTCCCCTGCTGGAAGCCCGGACGGAGGTACTACAAGAAGAAAGTGATGCGAATGTGGACGAGTCCTCCTATGCAGTGAGTGGGATGAGAAAGGCAGCGGGAGCCCTGTGCGTTGCACACAGGTAATTGCCGCAAAGGACAGTGCGCCAGGCGGCGCGGTAGGGATGAGTTCAAACAGACAAAGAAGGCTCCGCCCTGGGTGGGGCCGGTATGCGGTCGGAGCCTGGGCATACCCGGGGTGGCTCCACCCTGTCGGGCCAGCGCTTGCAGGAACCTGCGCTGTTGGGGGTGCCGATGTACGAAGCCCATCGGTCTTGGCAACTGTCCGGTCAGTGTAGGGCGGGCATCATCATGTATGCCGCACGCAATAGGAACTGGTTTTTGCCCGCATTGTTGCTGGCGTGGGCGGGGTCGTCACTGCGGCGTGCAGTGACGACCCGTTTCGCGGCAGCATTTGCTACGCAGGATGCGGCTGCCATCCCCTGGCCTGCATTGCCTGCGCTGCGATGTCCCCAGCGTTCGTCGAGGCGTTCAGCATCTTGCGGATGTTGGCGATGTGCGCCAGGGCGGTTTCACGCGATGCCGGTTGCGCAGTCGGTTCAGAGCGGTTTTCGGTACGCGGCGGAGTTGCAGGCCGATTCGGCAGCCCGTGGGCTGGCAGACGTCTCCTTACGTCCTGCCCACAGACGGAACTCGCCCGCAAAAACGCGCTTCACCAAGGCGAAGAAGTAGGCCACGACATTGCGCACGGTGCCGCTCTGGCTGCGAGCCTGCAACTCGTCGAGCACTTCCTGGCGATGCTGGGGCGGCAGCCGCCGCAAGGCGGCCTGCACGTCCTTTTGCTGATCTGCCCGGGCATTGCTCAGGCAAGGCGGCAAGCTCACCGACGGCGATGCCGGATCGCCGTCGCCTTCGCGCGCGCGGTACGTACGTTCTTTTTTATACATATACGTCTTATACGTACCGTCCTGCTCAGCCGTCATGTGGGGAGCGTGTCCGGTCTGTTGCGGAACAAGCGTGCTGCCAGCGGAATCGCCAGACAATGGCAGTGGGTCGGCTACCTCGCTCGCCTGCGACGGCCGCGTAGGGGGCAAATCATCGTCATCGTGGCGCTGATCGTGGGTCGCAATGGAGGCGGTTTCAGGTGCCTGCGCCAGCGTTGCCTGAATGTGGGCAGCCACCCGATCCACCTGGTTGTTTTCGTGGCCGATGGAAGATTGCAGAAGCGCTGGCAGGCTGGCATCGAGCGTGCAGGCCTTTTGGAAGCTGAGGGCGCTTTTGTGAACCTGATACAGCTCGCTGAGCACATGCCCCGTCAGAGGATCGCGCTGCTGGCCCACCAGACTGATCCACCCCGTCAGCCGAAGCACGACGAGAACGCGCCGGGCCGTCTCGTACCCGGCCCGCAGCCCCAGCGGGGTAGAGGTGAGATAGCGGCGCAACTGTCCCAAGTTTGCCAGCGGGCTGATGCCCTCGGCAGAGCGCAGCATGCGCAGAACTTGCCAGCCATTGCGCTCCAGCGGCGTGAGGCGAGCATCGAGCATGAGCGAGGCGGGCGTGGTGAACAGGGCGTCTTGCTCCAGCGGGTTGTGGCGGGTGTGATGGTCTGCCATGAGAGTTCTCCAAGGTCTGGGCCACAGCGGCCCGTTCCCCTGCATCTCATCGCGTACCGTTCCAGGCGTCAGCCAACAATGCGGTCTGCGCCATAACCGTTTTATCCGGCAGGCGCAGCGCTGGCACCCGCACCCAGACTGATCTATCATCCCGATACCCCCTTGGGGGTACAACTGGGGGTACTTCCAGCGATTCCCGCAAAGCCCGTGACGCGATTTCCCCGCGAAACCTAGCATTCACGGCCCTTTGCCGACCGATCAACGTTTAAAAAAACAAGGGAGGCGCGATGCCACGGCCCGTCTGGTACTGGGAGGATTTCAAGGCCGGAGAGGTGATCGAGTTCGGGGAGAAACATGTCTCCCGCGACGAGATCATCGAGTTCGCGAGTGAGTTCGATCCCCAGCCTTTCCATCTGAGCGAGGAGGCGGGCAAGGCCTCCATCCTTGGCGGGCTTTGCGCCTCGGGCTGGCACTCCTGCGCCATGCTGATGCGCATGATGTGCGACGAATATATGCTCGACAGCAGTTCCATGGGGGCTCCCGGCACGGACGAGGTGCGCTGGCAGAAGCCCGTCTATGTCGATGACATATTGCGGGTGCGGCGCACGGTGCTGGAATCGCGCCCCTCGAACAGCCGTCCGCAGGTGGGCCTGACCAGGCTGCGCCATGAACTCATCAACCGGAAGGGCGAGGTCGTTCTCGTTATGACCGGCTGGATTCTGTTCGGCCGCCGCATCTCCGGGGAGGCCGCCTGATGCCCTGGTTTGAGGATATTCCCCTTGGCGTGACGTCGGAGCTTGGCGCTTACACCTTCACGCAGGACGCGATCATCGCCTTTGCGCGCAAATATGATCCCCAGCCGTTCCATATCGATCCCGTCGCGGCGGTGGCCAGCCATTTCGGCGGCATCGTCGCCAGCGGCTGGCACACCTCGGCGGTCTGGATGAAGCTGATGGTGCGCTCGCGCACCGGGGTGGCCGAGACGCCGGACGCCGATGGCAGGGTGCCCCCTGCGGGCGGGCCGTCGCCGGGATTTCTGGACATGCGCTGGCCCGCGCCGGTCAGGGCGGGCGATACAATCCGCTATACGACAACGACGCTCGAAAAGGTCGATCTCAAATCGCGGCCCACTATCGGCCTCATCCGCAGCCGGAACGAGGCTTACAACCAGCATGGTGAAACAGTCATGCATTTCATCGGGCAGGGGCTCATCCAGCGGCGCGAGCCGCTTGTACTGCATACGGAGGATAAATGATGGCGCATAAAGGCAGCATGATCGCGCTGACAAGCGGCGATGGCGCGGAGATCGACACCTATCACGTGCTGGCGGAAGGAAAGCGCAAGGGCGGCCTTGTGCTGATCATGGAAATCTTCGGCGTCACCGATCACATCAAGGATTTGTGCGACGGCTTTGCCGAGCGTGGCTATGACGTGCTTTCGCCCCAGCTTTACGACCGGCAGGTGAAGGGTTTCGAGGCGACCTACAGCAGCGAGGATATTGCCAAATCCCTCGAATATCGCGCCAAAAACACCTATGAGAACACCATTCTCGATACCCAGATGTGCATCGACAAGCTGCGCGCCGACGGGGCGGAAAAGGTGTTCATGACCGGTTATTGCTATGGCGGCACGGTCACCTGGCTGGCGGCCTGCCGGACCCATGGGCTCACGGCGGCGGCGGCCTATTATGGCGGCGCGATCAAGGACTTCATCGGTGAAACGCCGAAGGTGCCGCTCATCTGCCATTTCGGCGCGAAGGATCATTCGATCCCGCCCGAAGTCGTCGAGGCCGTCAAGGCGGCCCATCCCGATGTGCCGGTCTATGTCTATGACGCCGATCATGGCTTCAACTCGGACCGCCGCAACAATTATGATCGTCCGGCGGCGGAACTCGCCGTCAAACGCACGCTGGAGCTGTTCGCTCAGGCCTGATCGGGAAAGAGCGGGAGGGGAGCATGGAAGGGTTGGCGCTTGTTGTGGGGGCGGGCCCGGTCGGGCTCACCATGGCGGGGGAACTTGCGCGCTATGGCGTCCATGTCCGCCTGATCGACAAGGCTGAAGCGCCAGGCGACAAATCGAAGGCGCTGGTCGTCTGGTCCCGCACGCTTGAACTGCTGAACCGGACCCGCTGGTCACAGGATCTTCTTGCGGCGGGTCTGGAGGCGCATGGGGGCGGGCTCTATGCGGGCGGGCGCAGGCTCGCCCGTTTGCCGCTCGACAACGTGGACAGCCCCCATCCCTATGCCCTGATGGTGCCCCAGGACGAAACCGAGCGGGTGCTCGCCGGTTATGCAAGGGCGGGCGGCGTCGAGGTTGAGCGTGGCGTGACGCTTGAAAGTTTCGCGCAGGACGAGGCGGGTGTCAGCGCCCGGCTTGTCCACCCGGATGGCCGCGCCGAGACGGTGCGCGCGCAATGGCTGATCGGGTGCGACGGGGCGCACAGCACCGTGCGTCACGGGCTTGGTCTGGCGTTTGAGGGCAAGACCGAGCCCGATGACTGGATGCTGGCCGACGTGATGCTGGACAGCGCGACACTGGTGCGCGGCGAGCCGTCCATCTTTCTGCATCAGGATGGTGTGCTGGCCCTTTTCCCCATCGGGCGGCTGGGCAGGTTCCGCATTATCGCCGACATGGGGGCGGCTTCCCCGAATGAACGGCGCGCCGATCCCACGCTTGAGGACGTTCAGGCGCTGGTCCACCGGCGCGGTCTTCCCGACGCCCGGGCGCATGATCCCTTCTGGCTCTCCACCTTTCGCATCAACGAGCGCAAGGTCCATGAATATGGGGCGGGCCGGGTGCTGCTGGCGGGCGACGCAGCCCATATCCACAGCCCGGCGGGCGGGCAGGGCATGAATACCGGCATGCAGGACGCTTTCAATCTGGCGTGGAAGCTGGCGCTGGTCTGCCGGAGCGGCGCAGGGCCGTCCTCGCCCCTGATCGCCAGCTACAGCGAGGAGCGCAGCGCCATCGGCGATCAGGTGCTGAAAATGGCCACGGGCTTCACCCGGGTCGCCACGCTCCGCAACCCGGTGCTGCAGGCGCTCCGCAACAAGGGCATCGTGCTGGCGGATCGTTTGTTCCATGCCACCAGAATCATTGCCCGGAATTTTTCCGAAACGGACCTGAACTATTCCAGAAGCCGGCTCAACAGGTCTGGCGAAGGGGTTTCTTCCCGAGGTCTTGCCCCCGGCATGCGGGTGCCGGGCCTGTGGCGGGGCGAGGGCGATCAGGTGACGGCGCTCTTCGGCACCGGTGCGGTTCCCCGTTTCCTGCTCATCCATGTGAAGGATGGACGCCTTGCCACCGATCTGCCCCAGGCGCTTGCCGGTCTGGTTGAAACTGTCACTCTCGATGATGCCGAGCGCCGCCATGCTGTGGGTGAGGGCGATGGCCTCTGGCTCATCCGCCCCGATGGCTATCTGGTCCTCCATGCCCGGGCCGGCGACTGGGCGGTGCTCGAAAACTGGCTGGCGATGGTTCAGCGGTAAGACATGGCTTGCCGGAATGGATCGTTCCATTGCCGGGCATGAAGGGCTGGGGTTTATAATCAGCGCCCGGATGCCCATATTGGGGAAACGTGAAACCAGAGGGAGGATGCCATGTTCGGACGCAAGAAGGCCGAGATGCCGGCGCAGGCGGATGCGCTGCCGGGGCGCAGCCAGCCTCTGCCCACGGCGGAGCGTCATTTCGTTAACGGGGCGGCCCTCAAGGGGCCTTATCCTGAAGGCAGCGAGAAAGCCATTTTCGGGCTTGGTTGCTTCTGGGGCGCGGAACGCAAGTTCTGGCAACTGCCGAAGGGCGTCATTGTCACGGCGGTCGGCTATACCGGCGGCTTCACGCCCAACCCGACCTATGAGGAAGTCTGCTCGGGCCTGACCGGCCACAATGAGGTGGTGCTGGTCGTGTTCGACCCCAAAATCATTTCCTATGAGAGCCTGCTGAAGACCTTCTGGGAAAATCATGATCCGACGCAGGGCATGCGTCAGGGCAATGATGTCGGCACCCAGTACCGCTCGGGCATCTATGTCACCTCGCCCGCCCAGCGCGCGGCGGCGGAGGCCTCCAAAGCCGTCTTCGGCGAGCCGCTGGCGAAGGCGGGCTATGGCCCCATCACCACGGAAATTCTGGACGCCCCGGCGTTTTATTTCGCGGAAGACTATCACCAGCAATATCTGGCCAAGGTTCCCCACGGCTATTGCGGGCTTGGCGGCACGGGCATCAGTTGCCCCATCGGCACGGGCGTCGCCGCCTGAACCGCTGTGCGAATATAGCGGACCGGCAATAGGTTTTCCGCCTGATTGCCGGTCCCTGTTCGATGCAATTTTCACGCCGCCGCCCTTGGCGCGCCCCTCGGCTATCTGGTACGCTTTTGCCATGACAGCCAGCATCGCCATCCATGAAACGCCGGAAAGAGGCAAGAAGCCGGATCTGATGATCCTGTGCGCGCGTATCGGCTATAATCCCTAGTCATCGGATTTCTTCTGAACATGGCGCCGCGCGACATGGTTTGCGCGCTCTCTTGCATTCTCAAAATCCGGGATTCCGATCATGACCAGCACCCATTCCAACCAGACCAAACATTGGCAGTACATCGATGCCCAGCATCATCTGCACCCCTTCAGCGCCCATGCGGAACTCGCCCAGGAAGGCGCGCGCGTCATCGTCAAGGCGGAAGGTGTCTATCTCTATGATTCCGAAGGAAAACGTCTGCTCGACGGCATGGCGGGCCTGTGGTGCGTCAACGTCGGCTATGGCCGCGAGGAACTGGCTCTCGCGGGCTACAAGGCGCTGAAGGAGCTGCCCTACTACAACACCTTCTTCCAGACGACGCATCCCTATGTCGCCGAGCTTTCGCAGAAGCTGGCGGAGATAACTCCGGCCGGGATCGAGCGCTTCTTCTTCGCCAACTCCGGTTCGGAAGGCAATGACAGCGCGGTCAAGATCATCCGCTATTTCTGGAACCTTCAGGGCAAACCCAACAAGAAGACCATCATCGCCCGCAAGAAGGCCTATCACGGCGTCACCATGATCGCGGCTTCGCTGTCGGGCCTCACCAGCATGCACCCGCAGGCGGACCTGCCGCTGCCGGGCTTCGTGCATATCGACTGTCCCTACTGGTATGGCGATGGCGGCAACGAAACCCCGGAGGATTTCGGCCTGCGCATCGCGCGCGCGCTGGAAACCAAAATTCTCGAACTGGGCGCGGATAATGTCGCGGCCTTCGTCGCGGAGCCGGTGCAGGGTGCAGGCGGGCTGATCATTCCCCCCTCGACCTATTGGCCGGAAATCCAGCGGATCTGCCGCAAATATGACGTGCTGCTGCATGTGGACGAGGTGATCTGCGGCTTCGGGCGCACAGGCCAGTGGTTTGGCTCGGATACCTATGGCATCGAGCCCGACATGATCAACATGGCCAAGGGCCTGTCCTCGGGCTACCAGCCCATCGCCGCCGTCGGCCTTGGCAGCCGGGTCGGCGACGCCGTGTTCAACTCGAAGGAAGAGTGGTCCCACGGCTTTACCTATTCGGGCCATCCCGTCGCCGCCGCTGTGGCGCTGGCCAATCTCGAAGTGCTCCAGAAAGAGCATCTGGTCGAAAAGGCGGGCGGCGCCACCGGCGCCTATTTCCAGAAGAAGCTCAGGGAGCTTGCCGATCACCCGCTGGTCGGGGAAACCCGCGGTGTGGGTCTTCTCGGCGCGATCGAACTGGTCAGGGACAAGGCGACCCGGGACCGGTTCGACCCGGCCCTTGAGGTCGGCTACCGCTGCCGCAAGCATTCCTTCGCCAGCGGGCTTGTCATGCGCGCCATCGGCGACACCATGGTGCTGAGCCCGCCGCTCAGCATCACCGAGGCTGAAACGGACGAGCTTTTCGATCTCGCCCGCCATGCCATCGATTTGATCGCAAGGGAACTGGGTTATCTCTGAGGCGTTTGGCTTCTATCCGGGATTTTCCATGGAGATCCCGGCAGGAACTTACATTGTTTAAAATTCCGTGAACCTGGATTCATTGTTTTTTTGTCATGTTTGATTCCTGGTGTTGAAGATCCGCCGCGAGTACCTAAATAGTTCTGGGAAGGGACGAAGCATACAAGCCCCAAGGCAATCTGCCCCCCGTTTGCCAACCGGGTCTTCGTCCCAGACGCGCCGGATTCCCCTCCCGGCGTATCAGCGCAAGAGAGCGCGGTCGCGCCTCGTCTCCCCCCGACGAGGCGCGACTTTCTTTTTTGGCACGGGATGTCCGCCCTCCCTGATGCGTCCGCCCCCAAACCCTGCTAGATCAACGTCTTTGTATGGCTGTCGCGTCAGGCTGCGATGTCCGCTGCTGCTTCAACCGGAAGATCGCCCATGAGAGACGATGAGCCCTTCGACGATTCCAGCGGTATCGAGCTTGAACATCTTGAAGCCGAGATTCCCGTGCTGGCGGGCATCGCCACCTTCACCCGCGAGGCCAGGGGCCTGAAATGGTTTTCCCGGCTGGGAGAACCGATCGATCAGGTCTCGCAGGCGCTCGCCCGTTCCTATCTCGAAGGTCTGGGGTTTCCCGATGTCGAGGTTGCCCGCATCCGCACATGGGACGATGCGGCCGACGCCGCCGATCTGCCTGACTGGGATGCGGCAGGCTGGGAAGCGGAGGAGGGGATGCGCGCCAGCCTCACCGTCGATGCGCTGGAAATCCTGCGGGAAGAGGCGCTGACCATCGCTCTCCAGCACCTCGCCTCGGAACTGGGCCCCCGCATGCATCAGGCGGCGACCGATGCCGCCAATCGCCGGGGCATCGAGGATGAATCACTGATCGGTGCCGCGGCAGGCTCGGCCCTGCGCGCCGCCCATGGCGCGGCGCTGGCGCTGGCGGCGGGCGCGGACCATGACCATCCGTTCCGGCGTCTCTTCGCGCTCTATGCGCGCGGGCGCTGGCCGATCGGCATCGCCGGGATGACCCTCAATCTTTTCTGATCGACCCACTCAAAGGAACAGGCATGTCCCGGACCCTCACTGTCGCCACCTGGAACATCAATTCCGTGCGTCTGCGCATCGATCAGGTGGTCAGGTTTCTGGAGGAGCATCAGCCCGATGTGCTGTGCCTTCAGGAAATCAAGTGCCAGGACGACCAGTTTCCATTCAAGCCGCTGAAAAAGCTGGGCTATGAGCATGTCGCAGTGCGCGGCCAGAAATCCTACCATGGCGTCGCCATCGTCAGCCGCATTCCATTTCTCAACATCACCCACCGGCTGTTTTACGACAAGGACGACGCCCGCCATCTTGAGGTGGTCCTCGACGTCAAGGACGGGCTGACGCTGCATAATTTCTACGTGCCGGCGGGCGGCGACGAGCCGGACCCCGAGATCAATGAAAAATTCGCCCACAAGCTCGGCTTCATGAACGAGATGGCCCAGTGGTATGAGGGCATGGCACTGGAAAAGAAAAAGCCCACGCGCATGGTGCTGGTGGGCGATCTCAATGTCGCGCCGCTGGTCCACGATGTCTGGTCGCACAAGGATCTGATCCGTGTCGTCAGCCACACGCCCGTCGAGGTCGATCTGCTGGGCCGGGTCCAGTCTTCGCTCCACTGGGTCGATGCGATGCGCCGTTTCGTGCCGGAGAGCGAAAAGCTTTATTCGTGGTGGAGCTACCGCGCCAAGGATTGGGAGGCGTCGAACCGGGGGCGCAGGCTCGATCATGTCTGGGTGACGCCGGACCTTGAGGGCAATCTCCAGTCCATGAGCGTGGTGAAGGAAACGCGGAGCTGGGAGCGGGCGTCCGACCATGCGCCGGTGCTGGTGACGCTCGGCCTCTAGCGGGATAAATTCCGGCAAGGCGCACGAGCCCCTCCCCATTTCCCGTAATTGCTGGACGCAGATGGCTACCGATACCAAAGACCGCATCCTCAGCACCAGCCTCCGGCTTTTCAATGAGAATGGCTATGACACGGTCACGACCGCGCGCATCGCCGCCGAGGTGGGCATCTCGGAAGGCAATCTCTGGTATCATTTCCGGGCGAAGAAGGATCTGGTCCGCGCGCATCAGGACAATCTGATCGAGCGGGTCGACCGGCGGCTCGCGATCACGAGCACGCCCGAAACCGTGCTGGACGCTTATGTCAGCTTCA
The DNA here is from genome assembly GCA_028283765.1 of Parvibaculaceae bacterium. GTDB lineage: Bacteria > Pseudomonadota > Alphaproteobacteria > Parvibaculales > Parvibaculaceae > JAATFR01. The sequence goes on from JAPWJY010000008.1 coordinate 637,716, forward strand.
ACCGCATGGTGTTTCAGGAGGTCTGGGACTATCAGTTCCTCTATCGCGATCAGGCGGAGTTCGGCCGGACCACGCCCGCTAGGGAAACGCGCGTCCACCGGATCTACGACATGACCCGCGACATCATCCTGCGGTTTTTCCAGCATATGGCGGAAGCGGGACATATCAGCCTGCCGGAGGAGGAATTGCCCTATCTCGCCGACAATATCTGGATGGTGATCCGCTACTGGCCGAGCTTCCTGCGCGAAACGCGCCATGTCGTGCATCTCGACAAGGAGATGCTGAACCTTGGCATCCGGCATCATTTCGCCCTGTTCGAGACGCATCTGACGCCCGCCGCGCGCGCCTGTTTCGACGCCCACGCCTATAGCTGACGGATGGGCGGGGTCAGGCCGTTTTCTCTTTCTTCTTCAGCGTCACGAAAGTCGCCGTGGAACTGGCCGTGGCCAGCAAGGCGCCGCTCTCGTCCTTCAACTCGCCCTCGATGAAGCCGACCGATGCGCCGCGCCTGATCACCCGGCCATAGCCCAGAATCCGACCCGGACGGGCGGGGGCCAGCATGGAAACCTTGAGTTCCAGCGTGGGGCTGATCTGGCCCCATTCGAGATCGAGGCCCACGGCGAGCGCCATCACGTCATCGAGCATGGCGGCCACCATGCCGCCCTGGATGCCGCCCCACATGTTGCAAAGATCGGGGCTGGCGTTGAAGGCAACCTCGACGGTACGGGCTTCCTTGTCGGCGGCGATGATTTCAAGTCCCAGATAGCGGCTGGCGGGGGCCATGCGCTTGAACACGGCCTGAATGTTCGGCGGCCAGCCCATGCCGCCGTTCGCCGTCTCCGCTTCACTCATCGCCCTTGCTCCCTGTCATATTGTCGCCGCACGCATGCATTCATGCTGCGCAGCATAAAAATATATTGCGCCGTCCGGGGTGCAGCAAAATGACCGAAATCATCATGAGCCCCTTACAGTTTTCCGGCTTGCGTTCTAGAACCATCTTCATGATAGCAGACACAGAAAATCTCATCCGCTGGGATTTCCCCGCGCCCTTCATCCACGATGTGGTCGTCGAACCTCACCATATCGATGCCTTCCGGCATACCAATAATGTCGTCTATCTGCGCTGGATGGCCGATACCGCCTGGGAGCACTCCAGGGCTCTCGGGCTCGATCTTGATGTCTACCGGGCGCTCAACCGGGGCATGGTGGTGCGCCGCCATGAGCTTGAATATCTGGTGGCCTGCCATGAGGGGGACAAGGTCTCGATCGGCACCTGGATCACGGCGAACGATGGCAGGTTGCGCCTGCGCCGCCGCTTCCAGATGGTCAATGCGGCAACCGGCGCAACCTTGCTGCGCGGCATGAGCGATTTCGTCTGCATCAATATGGAGCTGGGCAAGGCGACGCGGATGCCGCCTGAATTCGTCTCCGCCTACCGGCTGACCGTGAGTGTGCCTGAAAGTTTCTGACCTGCCCTCAAGGCTGGCAGGCCCGGCTTTCAGGGCATGCCGCTGTCATCTCCGTCCTGCGCCGGAACAGGGAGGTTTTCTCCCGACGGGGCGGGCGGCATTTCCGAGGCATGGATGAGCTGGTCCATGGTCTGGGTCAGCTGGTCGCTCTTGTCCTGCGGAATCTCATAGGCCCATGGGCCAAGCCGGTCATTGATGGCCTTGGCGCTCGCCTCCGCGGGTTTGAGGTCTGCGCCCGCTGGCAGAAGCGAGGCGTCGGCCGATGCCGAGAAGCGGGCCCAGTAGGTTGTGCCCCGCCCGGTGATCTCGATCATGAATTTGATGCCATTGGCGCCATCCACCTCGACCCGGGGCGAGCTGTCGGGAAAGTCGATTGCCTTTGCCGGGGCGACGTCTTCAGGGGCCAACCCGGCGGCGGCGCTGACGATGCCGTTCAGCACCGGCGCGCCGCGCCCGGTTTCCCCGGCGGGCAGGTTTTCGATGATGAAATCTTTCGCGTCCGGCGCGGTGCGTCCGATCACGACCGGTTTTGCGCTGCCGGCCCACAAGGTCACCCGGGTGATGCCATCGGGGGCGATGCCGGAAAGCGTGGGATCGAGCCAGTCGCCTTCCTCCGCGATCAGCGGCAGGGAGCCGCGCGCGAGCCAGCTCTGTTTCTCCCCGTCGCGGCGGGCATAGATCATGCCCTCGCCCTTGACGTCGAAGGTCGCCTCCGGCACCCGGCCGGCCAGCAGCCCGGCCATGCGCTTGCCCGCCGCGTCGAAGAACTCGACGCGGGTCGCGCGGCCCAGATCCTCGGGCGCCGTCAGTCCGAGCGGTCCATACCATTGCGGGTCCGAGGTGCGCGGCTCATAGGCTTCAAGGCCGCTGAGCCCGAGAAGCGTCGCCCTGACCTTGTCGAGGCGTGCAGGGTAGCCGCTGCGCTCCTTCACCGACCAGCGGCCGTCTGTGCCGCGCTCCAGATTGATCTTCTTCACCCCGTCGAGGCCTTGACCGAAGGTGTAGGTGATGCGCGCCACCCGGTCGAGCTGGCCGTCCAGACCCGGAAACAATGGCTCGGGCGTGAATTTCGCCTGCACCGAGCTTTCCTGACGGAGCACGGCAACGCCCGCCGCGCCCACGGCAACGACGGTGACGATGCCCAGAATGGCGAGGCGGCGCAGGGCCGCGCGGTTCATGTCGCGGCCGCTCATTTCAGACCTCCCGCCGCACGCGCCTTGCGGCGGCGATGATGGATAAAGGCGAGGACAAGCGCCGCGGCGGCAAGGAGCAGCGGCACCAGCGCCACATTGACGAAGCGCACGCGGGTGCCCAGCCGGTCGATGTCGGCGCGCAGGCTGCGCTGCACCTCGCGCAGGGCGTGGCGGCTGGAAAGAAGCTCGGTCCTGACCCGCGCCGTTTCGGCCTTGATAGCGGCCTCATGGTCCCGGTCTTCACCGCCTGCATCCGACTGCGTCTGCAAATCCGCGATATGTTTCTCGGCAGCCGCGATCTGCCCCTGCAAACGTTGCTGCCCGGCAAGGAAGCGCGCATCGGCCTTGCGTTGCAGATCGTCGACCACGGTGAAAGGCCGGTCCCCCGGTGCGCGGGCGCGCAGCGAGATGAGATCGTCCGAGCCCATCAGATTGTCGATGGCCGACATGATGAAACGGGCATTGTCCGCGAAGGGATCGGCGGTGCGGTCCGGGCCCTGACCCTCGATATGGACCCAGAAGCGGTCATCGAAAATGTCGCTGTCGGCCACGAGGATGATGTTCGCGTCGCTTCTGGAGCTTGCGATGAAGTCCTTGGGCTCCTGCTTCAATGTCTGCTGCTGGGCCTTCGGTTTCTGGCTGTCCGATGCGGGCGGCAGGGGAGGGCCATCGGGGAAGGCCGATGAGAGCGGGCCCGAGATGCGGGCGGCCAGCACATAGCTCTTGCCCGTTGGCTTGAAGCTTTCCAGCAACTCGTCCGGCCGGGGCCCCTTGCGGATGGCGTCGACCGGAAGCGTCTCGGCATTGGTGGAGCTTGAGATCAGCGGCGTGAATCGCGTTTTCGCGCCCGCGAGCGGGGTGAAATAACCCGGTGTGCCGAGATTGATGGTGCCGATGTCGGCGGTCACGATGTCGCTGCGGTTCATGTTGGCGCCGGGCACGGCGAGCCAGAGCACATAGTCGCTGGTCGGGCGGCGCGGGTCCGCATTGGAGCGCACGCGCATGGCAAGGTCGCGGTCGGCGACCACGCTGCCCGTGTCATAGCCGACGCCCCAGTCCTTGAGCAGGGGACCAAGGTCCGAACTCTGGCTGTAGCCGGAGACGGGCTTGCCGTCCGCCCCCGGCGTGAAGCTCACCTCCGACTGGGGATCGACGAAGGCGAGCACCCGGCCGCCGCGCATCACGAACTGGTCGATGGCGTAAAGCGTGCGCGCGTTGAGGTCGCGGGGATGCGCGATCATCAGCACATCCACGTCGGAAGGCACCCTGGAGAAATCCTGTTCGAGGAAATTGATCGCGAAGCGCTGGCGCAGTTCCTCATAGACCATGAAGGGCTGGGACAGCCCCTTCATGGCGGCGAGGAGCCCGCCCGAGCCCGTGTCCATCGGCAGGTTGGTGACGATGCCGAGCACGGGCTTTTTGGGCCGCGCCAGATTCTGGATCAGCCGGGTCACGTCATATTCGAGATAGGGCGCGCGCGCGTCGCTGAAGTACGGGATGGCCTCGATGCCATCGACGAGATTGGTGCCGACAAGGCCGAAATAGATGACGTCGCCATCGCCTGTCGGCGCGCCCTTGAGACCCAGCGACATGGCGAGGTCTTCCTGCTCGGAGTAGGGCGCGGGGTCGATCACCTGCAGGATGATCTTGCCGTTCGAGCGGTCGCGGATTTCTTCCAGCATGTCGCGCGCCCGGTCGGCATAGGTCTTGATCTGGGGATAATCGTTGGCGAGCTTTTCCGAATAGAAGAAGCGCAGCGTCACCGGCTCCTTGAGGTCGGCCAGCACATGGGCGGTGCCCTTGCTCAGCGTGAACAGCCGGTTCTGCGTGAGATCGATCTGGGCCGAGCGGAACGTCACCATCGAGAACAGGTTGACGGCGACAAAGAGCACGGCGAGCAGAACGAGGGCGGCGACGCCCATGGCGGAGGGGCTCGAAGCGAGGCGGTTGAAGGGGTTTTTCATCTTCTCATCCCGCCTTTTTCATATCGACGATGATGGCGCAGGCCGCGAGCCAGACGCCGATCAGCGAGATGAAATAGATGAGGTCGCGCAGGTCGATCACGCCGTTCACGATGCTCTGGAACCTGTTGAGAAAGGAGAAGGAGGCGATGGTGTTGACCAGCGCCTGCGGTGCCCAGCCCGACACGAAATCGATGACGAGGGGCAGTCCGCTCACCGTGAACAGGAAGCAGACGACGACCGAAAGCACGAAGGCGATGACCTGATTTTTCGTCGCCGCCGAAAGCGCCGCGCCGATGGCGAGATAGCCGCCCGCCATCAGGAAGCTGCCGGTATAACCCGCGAGGATCACGCCGTTGTCGGGCGAGCCCAGATAATTGACGGTGAGCCACATCGGGAAGGTCAGCGCCAGCGCCAGTCCCGCAAATACCCAGGCGGCCAGGAATTTGCCGAGCACGGCGGCCCAGAGCGGCACCGGCAGCGTCAGCAGCAGTTCGATCGAGCCGGTGCGCCGCTCCTCCGCCCACAGACGCATCGAGATCGCCGGGATCAGGAACAGATAGAGCCAGGGGTGGAAGTTGAAGAAGATGCTGAGGTCCGCGTTGCCGCTCTCGAAATAGCCGCCGAGATAGAAGGTGAAGCTGCCCATGGCGAACAGGAAGATGACGATGAAGACGAACGCGAGCGGCGTCGCGAAATAGCCGCCGAGTTCGCGGCGGAAGACGGCGAGCATCTCGTTCATGCGGCGGCTCCCGGCTTCGTTTGTTGACCGGACCGGTCGCCCCGGGTGAGGCGGCGGAACACCTCGTCCAGCCGGCCGGGCTCGCGATAAAGCGCGCGCACCTGCCAGCCCCGTTCGCGCACGAGGCGCGAGACATGATCGACGAGTGTGGTGTCGGCCTCGCCTTGTACGGTCGTGAAAAGGGTGAAAATCGTTTCCGGGCCCCGCCGGATCTCCTCGACGGCGGCGACGCCATGGACCGCGCGCAGCAGCAGGGCCGCCTGTTCGGCGAGCGACGTGTCGAGGGTGATCGACACCGCGTTGTGATAGCGCGAGCGGGCCAGAAGTTCGCCCGGCGTGCCGTCCGCGACGATCCGGCCCCGGTCGATGATCAGCGCCCGGGTGCAGATGGCGTCGACTTCTTCGAGAATATGGGTGGAGATCACGATGGCCTTGTGCCGCGCCATCGCGCCGATCAGTTCGCGAACCTGATATTTCTGGTTGGGGTCGAGCCCGTCGGTCGGCTCGTCCATGATCAGCACGGGCGGATTGTGCAGGATCGCCTGCGCCAGCCCGACCCTTCGGCGATAGCCTTTCGACAATGTGTCGATGGGTTGGTCCAGCACCTGCTCCAGTTCGGTCGCGTTGATGGCGCTGGTGATTGCCTGATCCGCGTCCTGCCCCGAAAGGCGGCGGATGCGGGCGATGAAGCGCAGGAAGCCGCGCGGCGTCATCTCGGGATAGGCGGGCGCGCCTTCCGGCAGGTAGCCTATGGCGCGCTGCGCTGAAAGACGCCGGGACTGGACGTCGAAACCGCAGACGCGAATATCGCCTTCGCTGGGGGTGAGGAAGCCTGTCGCCATCTTCATGGTGGTGGATTTGCCCGCCCCGTTGGGGCCGAGGAAACCCAGCACCTCGCCGCGCGCGACGCTGAAGCTGACCCGGTCAACCGCTGTGAAGGGACCAAACCGCTTTACAAGGTTGTGTATTTCGATGAGCGGCCCGGCAGGGCTGCTGTCACTCGTGTGAACCACCGTACTGGCTATGACGCCACTCCCCTCGTTCCCGGTCCCATCTCCCGCCGCCGGATATGCTCCCGGTTCGGCCCGCATGGCGGGTCTGACTGTTTAGGCCACGTCACGCCTGTGCATCAAGTGAAGAATGAGTCACCCGCCGGGTCTAGCGAAGCAACCTTCCGGTTATCCTCCGGTAACTGGTCCGGGCGGACTTGCTGAATTTCGTAAGGCATGCAGGATTGGGACAGTATCTGTCAGACATTTGGGGATTCGGAAGGGGTAAGCATGTCTTTGAGCCGGGAATTTCTGCGAAAAGCGCGGCAGGTGCTCGGTACGCAGCATTTGTTGGATCGGATCAATCTCGAAGCCGACCGCAATGAGAAGTTGAATCAGAAGCTGGACATGCTCCTCGGGCAAATCGGGCACATGTCTGGAAGTAAGGCTGTGCAAGGTCTTGAGAAGACGATCTTCGACTATGAAGTTTTACCTGGAACGCCCTATTCCCGTTATGCCTTGCCGGTCGAGTATCTCCCGTCCCGGGATTTTCGGCCTCGTTATGGCTACTCAAAGGGCGTCATCGGGGAACTGGATCGCTGGTTCGAGGCGCATCAGGCCGATTATCGTGATTTCGTCGCTTTTATGCGAACTCTTGATCTGCGTTCCATCCCGATTCAATTCGACCACGACAAGGCGACTATCCCTGGCTGGATAGGGGGTGCCATCTCCGCCTTCGACGCCCTCGCTCTCTATGCAATGCTGCGCAAGCATAGGCCAAAGGTCTATATGGAAATTGGGTCGGGGATGACCACGTTATTTGCCCGTCAGGCCGTGATTGACGGGGGACTGTCAACGAAGATCATTTCAATTGATCCCGAGCCCCGGCAATCCATTGATGAGGTCTGCGATTCCGTTATCCGGGTTGCTCTTGAAACCTGTGATCCTGAGATCTTCGACCAGCTGGAACCCGGTGATTTTCTGTTTCTGGACGGGTCTCACCGCAGCTTCATGAATTCCGACGTAACCGTCTTTTTCATCGACGTTCTTCCCCGGTTGAAGCCGGGTGTCATCGTCCATATCCATGACATCCTGCTCCCTTATGACTACCCGGACTCCTTCAAGTCCTGGTACTGGAACGAGCAATATATGCTGGCTGTCTACATGATGGCGGCGATGGATAAACTGAAGCCGCTCCTGCCGACAACCTGGATATGCTCGTCCCCCTTGTTGAGCGCCCAGCTTGATGGGCCCTTCGTGGATTTGGGAGGCGAGAATGAGAACCTGTCATGGAAAGGTGGTGGCTCTATGTGGTTCACCAAATTGATCTGATAACAGGCTGTCCTTCTTTCTGCTTTGGAAAAGCAAAAGGCCCGAAGCTGGGGGGAGCTTCGGGCCTTGAGGATGTTGTCTCTTCCTTGGGGGAGAGTGGCCCGGTTCTTTCCCGAGCCGGTGGGGCTGGGGGGCTGATGAAAACCGGAACAGGTCAAAACCGGGCCTGAGGCAACGATCACAAGATGCCCCCGCAGTGTGTTCCGCAAAGGGCTGAATAAAGGCCATATTGTGAAACTGCGGGGCTGCCTGTTTTACGGCGAATCCACCGCTTTCGCCCTTCCGGCGAACCGTGCCGGGGCCTTGTCTGCCGATGGACCCGCTGCTCAAGAAAAAGCCCCGGTCTTGCGGCCGGGGCTTTTCCTGTGGAAATGCCGGATATGAGCGGGTTTCGCCGTTTCAGGCGCTGGCGCGGGCTTCCGCCCGGGCGTCGGCCTGCTCGCGCGCGGTCTGGCGCATGGCCTTCTGGAGCTTCTCGAAGGCACGCACCTCGATCTGGCGCACGCGCTCGCGGCTGATGCCATAGCGCTGGGAGAGGTCTTCCAGCGTGGCGGGCTCATCCTTCAGCCGGCGTTCGGTCAGAATGTCCAGCTCGCGCTCGTTCAGCGTGTGCATGGCCTGCTGGAGCATCTGGCGGCGCAGCTCCATTTCCTCGTTGTCGCCCAGCTCGCTTTCCTGATCCGGACTGTCATCGACCAGCCAGTCCTGCCATTCGCCGCCTTCGGCGTCGGCGCGCAGCGGCGCGTTGAGCGAGTTGTCGGGTCCGGCGAGGCGCCGGTTCATGCTGATGACCTCATCCTCGGTCACGCCCAGCTTGGTCGCGATCAGCGCCACCTGCTCGGGATGGAGGTCGCCTTCCTCGATCGCCTGAATCTGGCCCTTGACCTTGCGCAGGTTGAAGAAAAGCTTCTTCTGCGCCGCCGTGGTACCCATTTTCACGAGCGACCAGGAACGCAGGATATATTCCTGAATGGAGGCGCGGATCCACCACATGGCATAGGTCGCCAGCCGGAAGCCGCGCTCCGGCTCGAACCGTTTCACGGCCTGCATCAGGCCGACATTGCCTTCGGAGATCACTTCGGCGATGGGCAGGCCATAGCCGCGATAGCCCATGGCGATCTTCGCCACGAGGCGCAGATGGCTTGTCACGAGCTGATGGGCGGATTCCTTGTCGCCATGCTCGCGCCAGCTTTTGGCGAGCATGTATTCCTGCTGCGGCTCCAGCATGGGAAACTTGCGGATTTCCTGAAGGTAGCGCGACAGGCTGCCCTCGGGACTCGGGGCCGGCAAATTCTTCACTGGTTTGTCGTCGGCCATGGGTCACCCCCTTGCGTTTGGCGCTTATGGGTCGAAGGTTGCCCCCGTCGAACGCATAGCTTGCCTAATATAGGAGGGAAATGTAACTGAAAAAGGGCACGCTGCTGCGAATCATAATAATTCCAGATTACGAATGAGTAAGGCCAGATCGGCGGGCAATTCATCCTCGAATTCCATGGCCTCGCCGGTCACCGGATGTTCAAAGCCCAGCCTGTAGGCGTGCAGCGCCTGCCGGTTAAGGCCGTCCAGCGCCGCCTGGGCGGCGGGAGGAAGCCTGTTGCGCCGGGTTTTCTGGCTGTTGCCGTAAAGCGCGTCGCCCAGCAGCGGGTGGCCGGTCGCGGTCAGGTGCACCCTGATCTGGTGCGTGCGGCCGGTTTCCAGCACGCATTCCACCAGCGTCACCAGCGGTTCGGGTTTGCCGAAGGTCTGGAGCACCCGGTAGTGGGTGATGGCCTCGCGCCCGCCGGATTTGACGATGGCCATCTTGAGCCGGTTGTTCGGGCTGCGCCCGATCGCCCCCTCGATCATGCCGCTGCGCAGATTGGGCGTGCCCCAGACGAGCGCCAGATAGGCTCGCGACAGGCGGCCGTCGCGCCCGTGGATGGCGAACTGCTCGGCGAGGTGGCGGTGGGCCCGGTCGGTCTTGGCGACCACCATCAGCCCGCTGGTTTCCTTGTCGAGGCGGTGGACGATGCCGGGGCGTCGCTCGCCGCCGATGCCCGAAAGCGTGTCGCCGCAATGGGCGATCAGGGCGTTCACCAGCGTCATGTCCGGATTGCCGGGGGCGGGGTGCACCACGAGGCCTGCGGGCTTCATCACCACGATCAGCTCATCGTCCTCATAGCGCACGTCGAGGGGGATGTGCTGGCCCTGTGGCCGGGCCGCCACCGGCGGCGGCACATGCACCCGGTAGGCCTCGCCCTCCTTCACCTTGTAGGAGGCGTCGGCCACGGGCTCCTCGCCCGCGGCAAGCTGGCGGAACACCTGTCCCTCGTCCATCAGCGCCTTGAGGCGCGCGCGCGACAGGGCCTCCACCTTGCCCGCGAGCGCATCGGTGAGGTATCTGTCAAGGCGGATGCCGGCCGCTTCGGCGGGCACCAGCGCCAGATGGCTTTCTGCTGTGTGGCTTTCCGCCATGCCGGCGGGACTGCTGATCGGGGACATGATGCCTGAAGATAAAAGAGTGCCTGAAGCCTCGACGCCGGAAAGCGTGCCGGTCCGGCGCTCACGCTACACTGTGCTCGTGGGGTCCGTCATCTTTATGGCGGTGATCCTGCTGGTTGGCCTCGGCGTCGTCGTCTCCACCATCATTTTCCGCGCCCAGACGCACCGGGCCGGAGCCGATCAGGCCTTGCTGGCCAGCGGCGGAGGCTTCGGCATCGCCGAGCTTCCCATCGGCCACGGCGACAGACTGATGGACATGCAGCTCAATGGCGACCGCCTTGCGCTCCACATTGGCAATCCGCAGTTCGAGGAAGTGGTGCTGGTCGATGCCCGGACCGGCCGCGAGACCGGGCGGATACGCCTGCGCGTCCCGACGGACTTCGCCGGAAACAACTGAGCGGACATCATCAAACGCTGGAAGAGGGGGAGATTAGGCCGCCTGTACCGGGGGGAGGAGGGGAGGTTGGTACAAGCGGCCGATCTTGAAAGTCATAGGTCGGGGAGGAGGTCGACCAAATCTTTCGGAGGCTTTTTTGCCCTCAATCTGACAAACTGTCAACGCGATAAATGGTGCAACGCAAAATTTGATGTGCCTGGCACACCAGTTTTGCGGCCGGACGAAATTTGAAAATCATTTATTTTCAATATGTTGTTAATTCTGGAATGATTCCGGTTCGCATCGGTGCGCCCGAATGCCGCAGTCCTGTTTGCACTGCAGTTTCAGGGCAGGGGATGGCTTTGTCTCAAGAGGGTATGCCGATTTCCGGCAAGCGCCGGATTCGCCCCGTTTCTTTGTCTTCCGGCACCCCTTGATCGATCTTTGCAAGCCCTATATACCCCGCCGTACCGCCTTCACGTCCCCATCGTCTAGCGGTCAGGACATCACCCTCTCACGGTGAAGACCGGGGTTCGATTCCCCGTGGGGATACCAGTTTCAGGCGTTCGGCGTCGAGATCACGGCATGATCTCCGCTTTTGCTTCCGCCTCGTCTCGATGATTGCGTTGCTTCGGTGTTGCTCCGCCGTCCGCAGAAATGACTCGCCTTCTCCCTTGATGTTCTCTTAATGTTCCATATGGAAACGGAGCATGACGATGGATGCAGGGGAATTGCCGCTCGCCTATACCGGTGGCGAAACCACGGGGTTTCAGTCGCCCGCGTCAGATTATATCGAGCAGGGGATCGACCTTTCGGATGTTCTGGATCTGGACAAGCCGGGCGTCTATCTCGTGCGGGCCTCCGGCCAGGCGCTGGCTGCCCGGGGCATTTTCGAGGGCGATGTTCTTGTCGCCGACACGGCGGCCCCTCCCCGGGCGGGCGGCGTCGCGATCGCCTTTGTCGATGGCGAATGCGTGCTCGCCACCCTGGCGTACCGGGAGGGCGCATGGCACCTCCTTTCAGCCGACGGCGGGCGCGCGCCGCGTCCTCTGGGCGAAGGGGCTGCGATCTGGGCCATGGCGGCGGCGCTGGTCCGCACCGAGGTGTAACGGATGCCCGCTTTCGCTCTGGTGGACGCCAACAATTTCTACTGCTCGTGCGAACGCGCCTTCGATCCGGCCTTGCAGGGCCTGCCGGTGATCGTGCTGAGCAACAATGACGGCTGCGTCATCTCGCGGAGCGAGGAGGCCAAGGAACTGGGGGTCGCCATGGGCGCGCCCTGGTTCCAGATAGAGCAGGGCCCCGATGCCGCCTCCATCCGGCAGTTCAGCTCCAACTATGCCCTTTATGGCGACATGTCGCGCCGCATTCTGGAGGTGCTCCGGCGCTGGTCATGGAAGGTCGAGCCCTACAGCATCGATGAGATGTTTCTCGATCTGTCCGGCTTCGGTGGCGATCTGGTGGCGCGCGGCCATGCGATCCGGCGCGATGTGCTGCGGGAAACCAAAATTCCCACCTGCGTCGGCATCGGCCCCAGCAAGACCATCGCGAAGCTCGCCAACCATCTGGCCAAGCAGCGGCCGGAATATGCCGGCGTCTGCGATCTGACGGACCCGGAGGCGCGGGCGGTTGTTTATCCTTCTCTTCCGGTTGGCGAGATATGGGGCGTGGCCGGGGCGACCGGCAGGAGGCTTGCCCGCATGGGCATTCAGACCGTCGATCAGCTTGCGGCGCTGGATATGCGGCAGGCGCGCGATGCCTTCACCGTGATCGGACAGCGCCTTGTCATGGAGCTGCGCGGCACCTCCTGCCTGCCGCTGAACATGCTCGCGCCACAGCGCAAGGGCGTGGCGGTGACGCGCAGCTTTTCGCACGCGGTGACGGACTGGCGCGAGATGAGCGAGGCGGTTGCCACCTATGCGACCCGCGCCACGGAGAAGCTGCGGCGGCATGGCCTTGTCGCGGCCGGCATGACCGTCTTCATGCGGACCAACCGGTACAATGGCGACCCCAGCTATCGCGGGCAGGTGAGTTACGAGATCGAGCCGACGCAGGATTGCCTCATCCTGATCGGCGAGGCGCTGCGTGGCGCGCGGTCGCTCTGGCGGCCCTCATACAGGTATTTCAAGGCCGGGGTGATGCTCCACGATCTGTCGCCGGTTGGCCGTATGCCCGCTTCGATGTTTCCGACGCGCGATCCCCGGGCGTCGGCAAGGATCATGACGGCGCTTGACGCCGTCAATGCGCGGTTCGGACGCGACACGCTGCGGCCCGCCGTCACGGGCATTGCCAGGGAATGGGCGACGAAGGCCGAATACCGTTCGCCGCGCTACACCACGCGCATCGATGAAATCATGAAGGCGGTCGCGATCTGACAAGCCTCCTTGCGGCAATCCCGTCAGGGACTCTCGATGTCGGACTCGATGTGCGTGACTTCGGGAATCTTGCGAAGCTTCAGCACGATGTCCGCGAGCGTTTCGGGGGAGACGCGGCTGAAAGTGATGTTGATGTCATCGACATTGTCGGTGCCGCTCGGCTGGACGACGAACTGTTTGAGCCGCGATATGTAGGCGCCTGCGGCCTGGCGGAGAATATCGACCGAAATGACGCCCCGCTCCGCCGTTACCCGGATATGGTGTGTCTGCGAGCGGGTCCGGAAGCGCTCCTCCAGCGGCTTTATGCCCGCGAGAATGACCAGAATGATGATGGTCGCGGCGAAGGCGGCGACATAGAGCCCGCCGCCCACCGCAAGCCCGATGGCGGCGACGCCCCACAGGCTCGCGGCGGTTGTCAGGCCACGAATGATCTCGCCACGCATCAATATCGTACCCGCGCCGAGAAAGCCGATGCCGGAAATCACCTGCGCCGCGATACGCGAGGGATCGAGAACGACATGATCCGTGCCGAGGATGTCGGAGAAGCCGAAGGCGGAAACAACCATGGCCAGGCACGATCCGACCGCCACAAGCATATGCGTCCGAAGGCCCGCCGCCCACAGCAGCCGCTCCCGCTCGAAGCCAATGAGACTGCCGAACAGGGCCGCGAGCAGGAGGCGCAGGATTGTTTCTTCATTCGTGAGCATGGCTGTCCCTGAGTGCGAGGCAATGGCTGGACTGCGGACTGTAACAGATAAGTGACGAAAATGTTCCACGCCAGCCCGATGCGTTGCGGTGGATGGCCGGTCCGGGACGCCCTGCGGTGCGGCGAAGACAGTCTGGCGGCGGTGACCGCCGCCAGCTGCTGTCGCCCGGTGAGTGCCTTGTCAGGCCGCGGCCGCCTGCGCCTGATGGCGTGCGGCAATATCGGCCTCATCCTTCAGCGCCTTTTGCGCCGCCGGGCGGCCATCGATGCGGGCCACATAGGCCATCAGATTTTTCAGATGGTCGATCTGCACGCCGGAACGCTTGTGCCACATCGTCGCCCAGACATAGGCGTCGGCGACCGTGAACGTATCGCCGGTGAGGTAGGGGCGGCCGTCGGCAAGGCGGTCGTCAAGGACGGCATAGGCGCTGGCCAGCTTGTTGCGCGTCCATTCCGCACCGGTTTCCGTCAGGAGCTTGCGCATCAGTGGAATGTGCTTCTGTGCGATCTCGGTCGCAATGAACGTCAGAAGCTGGTCGAATTTGACACGGTCAAGGGTACCGCGGGCAGGGATCAGCCCGGCTTCGGGATGCTGGTCGGCGAGATATGAAGTGACGATGATTGTTTCGGTGATCCGGTCCTTCCGGTCATTGTCCAGCTCAAGGACCGGCACATAGCCGAGCGGGTTGATGTCGGCGAAGGATTCATTGCTCGATGTGGTCTTGTCGGCAACGTCGTAATGGATCAGTTCCGGCGACAGGCCCAGTTCGTTGGCGACGAGCTGGGCGGCGAGAGAGCAGGTTGCCGTGGCGATGTAGAGTTTCATGGGAGAGGTCCTTCCGGGTTCGGTGCGTTAACGAACCCAGATTTAGGCGACCTGGTTCAGGCGATAAACTCGCGCCACAGCGCCAGAGTATATCGTTTAAAGATACAATGTGAGTGGGGGCCGATCTGCCGCCGCAAGGCGGCAGATATAATTAACTGATTTTATTCAATGAATTAATGGTGGGCTGTACTGGACTCGAACCAGTGACCCCTGCGATGTGAACACAGTGCTCTACCAACTGAGCTAACAGCCCGACCTTGGCCCCGTCTATAAGGGGACGGCCCGGAGGCGTCAAGCGGACTTGGCGAAAGGGGTGGAGTAACAGGCGCGACGCGCCTCATGCCGTCCCGCGCCCGGTTCGTGCTGGCAGGCAGCGGCAATAATTCCGCAAAAGATTCTCCATAGGAAAGATGAGGATAGTTCAGATGCACTCTTTTATGGAGCGGCGGAAGGCGTATTCTTTCAAAAAAGCGGACACGGTTCTGAATTCCGATGTCCTGCGCGTCCGGGGGAAACGGGTAACTGTTCTGTGCAGGCATGGGCATGGCCTGAGGGGTAGGGAGGGGGGCTTGATAAAGCGGAAATCACCCGAAGGGAGGGCCCGCATATTGGCGCGGCTTGCGGGGCGTATGCTGTCGCGCAGGCTCGGCTGGCGGTTGACTGTTTCCGGTGCCGGCCCGTTTGAAAATGAGGTTTCAAGGCTCATCGCCGCATCGGGTGTTTCGCCCCGGCTCAAATCGGTGAATTTCGTCGAAATCGATGGCGCGGCGGTGGACTGGACCGCAAGCAACATCACGGTCGTGCCGGGCGAGGAGGTCAGCTTCATCATCAGCGGCTGGCTATCGGCCTCGAAACTGCTGGATCTGGGCTATGGTGGGCGCATGGGGGTCTGGTACCGGACCGGCAACGGCACGATCAGCAAGACGCCGACGGATGTCTCGACGATATGTGTGCCGTTTGGCGGGACGCTCCAGTTCACGGTCAAGCCGCCCGGCGAGTGGCTGGATGAAAGCGGCCGGTTCGATCCCGAGGTGCCGCGAGGCGGCGTCAGCGGCGTGATCAGGGTTTGCGTCATCGTCTGGCGCAGTGAAGCTGTCGGGGGATTGCGCCAGATTGTTGCCTGTGGCGATTATGAAGGGCTTTTCGCCCGGGCGCTGGCGCGGGCGGAAGCGCCGGTGCCGGTGCCTGAGGGAGGCCACTATCTGTGGCGTCTGGGCGAGGGTGAGATCTATCGCGATGAGCACGGGCCTGCCGGGCGCTCGATCTGCTGTCATACGGATGGCGATGTCGGCATCCTCCAGTTCCCGGCCGATTTTCCGCTGACGGACGACACCTGGCTCAAATGGTACTGGAAAATGGATCGCCTCCCGGCCAGCCTGCCGGAAAACACGCCTCCCACCCATGATTATCTCTCGATTGCGGTCGAATATGACAATGGACAGGATCTGACCTACATGTGGTCGTCAGGCCTGCCGGAGGGCACCATCTTCCGTTGCCCCCTGCCGGTCTGGGAGAAGGTGGAGACCCATTGGGTGCTGCGCTCCAACCGGCGCGAACTGGGTCTGTGGCTTTCCGAGGAGCGGCCCTTGCGGGCGGATTACCAGCGCGCCGTGGGCGCGCCGCCCGCGCGCATTGTCCGGGTCTGGCTGATTGCCGCCAGTGTGCTGTCGCGCGAGCAGGGCATCTGCGAATATGCCGAGATCGAACTCACGGGCGGCGGGCAGACGCTCAGAATCGTGTGAGGACGGCCTCCAGTGCTTCGGGCAACTGGTCGTAATGATCGATGAAGGCCGTGGCCGCGATGTCGGCAAGGGGGCGGCCGGGATAGCCGAAGCGGACGCAGATCGAGGGCATGGCCGCCGCCGCCGCCGCATCCACGTCGGTTTCGCTGTCGCCGATCATGATGGCCCGCGTTGGCGCACCGCCCAGCCGCCGCACCGCTTCCAGCAGGGGTTCGGCATGGGGTTTTTTGACCGGCAGCGTGTCGCCCGCGATCACCACCGGGAAATAGGGTGCAAGCCCCAGCTCGTCGAGGGCGATGCGTGTCAGCCTTTCGATTTTGTTGGTGCAGACGGCCAGTTTCACGCCCGCCGTCCTGAACTGGTCAAGCTGGGCGGCGAGGCCGGGCCAGAGCGTGGAATGATCCGCGATATGGGCTTCATAATGGGCGAGGAAATGATCGTAGAGATGCTGCATCTCATGTTCCGGCACGGGGCCGCCGGTCAGCTTCAGTCCGCGTTCCAGCAGCACCAGCGCGCCGCCGCCGATGAGCCCGCGCACCTCGCTTTCGGGAACGCTCGCCCGGCCTGCCGACGCCAGCACCACATTGAGCGTGGCGCAGAGATCGGGGGCCGTGTCCGCCAGCGTGCCGTCGAGATCGAAGATGAGGGAAAGCGAGGAATCGAGAGGGCTGGCTGTCATGTTTTTATGTCATCTTGGGAAGTACCCCGGCAGGGGATGTAAATAGGGGCTGGCGTAGCGCGCCATTTATGGCAGGATTCTTCCATGATTGTCTCGACCGCATATCGCTACCGCATGGCGTTGCCTGGCCCCGACGAGGCCGTGATCGCGCCGCTCAAGATCGTCTGCTGGCGCGAAAGCTATCCGGGCCTCCTGCCGCATGAGATGCTCGACGGTCTTTCCCTTGATCGCGAAGTCCGGCAATGGCGCGCGTCGCTGTCGCAGGGCATCGCCTGGATCGCGGAAACGGCGGGGTTGCCGGTCGGTTTCGCCCATATGCGCGGCGGCGAGGTCACCACGCTCTATGTGCTGCGCGACCATCAGGGCGCGGGCATCGGCAGGCGTCTGATGACGCATATGTTCGACGAGATTTCCTGCTTCGGCCACCGCCGGGCCCATCTGTGGGTGCTGGAAAAAAATGAGCTGGCGCGCGAATTCTATGTGCATCTGGGCGGTGCGCTTGTCGCCCGCCGTCCCTGCGGTTTCCGCGCCCACCCCGAGATCATGGAACTCTGCTACGAGTTCGACGTGGAAGACTAGGCTCCGGCCTCGGGCGGTTCCGCCTCAGGCCGTTTTCCAGGTCCGTACAGGGCCGACATCGACATGGACGAAGTCGGAGGCCGGGTAATAGCCGACGCCGCCGCGTTGCAGGCTGAGCGCGAGTTTCTGGATCGAAGAGGTTCTGCGCCCCGCGACCCGTATGTCGATCGCCATGCCGCGCATGTGATAGCTGTGGGTGGCGACGCCTGAGCCCTTCTCCTGCAACATGGCGTTGCTCTTGGGCGAGCGGTAGCCGGAAATGACCTGGAAGGGTTCGCCGGTGTCGAGGCGGCGGTGCATCATTGTCAGCAGGTCGAGCAGTTTTGTGTCGATCACATGCTCGTCGCCGGTCCGGAAGTCGCGCAGCACCTTTCGGATTTCGATCAGGGAATCGGGCACATATTGCCCGTTCTCCCAATAGGCTCCCTTGAAGCTTTCCCCGGTATGCAGATTGTGGAAGCTCAGCGCCCGAGGGGCAGCCGCCAGAGCAAACGCGGGATTTGTGACTGTGAGGGCGGCGGCGCCCGCTCCGAAAGCAAGAAGACTGCGACGTGTCAGATCGGTCAAACCCTCGTTCCCCCCTGGATAGTCGGTCCGTTTTCCCCCGGCGTCAGCGGCAGGAGATCATCGCGCTGGAAAGCAGGCAACCGGTAAAATCAGGCTTAGTCTTGCGGATAGAAGTCAAAGATTTAACTGATTTGCCTAGCAGTTGCGACAAACTTCTGTGTCCAGATGGGCGGATTTCTGGCCTGCGCTCCCACTTCCATACAGAGCCAGCCTGAGGCGCTGGTCGCGGCCATAGAGGTCGTCGCGAAATTCCGTGGTGCCGTCCACGTCCACGAAGGCTGTCCAGTAGGCCAGGAACACCGGCATGGGGTTCACGAGCCTGACGCGGCTGGTGTCGCGGCTGTCGATCAGCGCATCGAGGCGTGTCCGGTTCCAGGCGGGGTCCGGCGCAAGCAATGTGGCGGCAAGGTTGATGGGATCGCCCAGCCTGACGCAGCCATGGCTGCGCGCCCGGTCTGCGGCGTTGAATGCCCCGCGGGAAGGGGTGTCGTGCAGGTAGACCTGATACTGGTTTGGGAAATCGAACTTGATGCGTCCAAGCGAGCTTTTCGGCCCCGCCCGCTGCACCAGACGGCCGTCCGTCCAGTACATGTCGTTTTTGGCCAGATAGGAAGGATCGGCGGCGATCTTGGACAGCATTTCGCGCTGGGTGATCGAGGCTGGCACGTTCCAGGGCGGGTTGATGACGAGGCTGGTGATCCGGCTGATGAGGATGGGAGTCGGGGTCGTTTTCGAGCCGACCACGGCGGCCCATCGTCATTTCCGGTGCGCCGTCGCGGATCAGGGTGGCGGTCGCGGCGGCGGCGTTCACCTCGATGCGGGTCGGCGGCAGCAGATGGCCGACAACTCGCCAGCGAGCCAGATTAAGGTCGATCTGTTCGATCCGGGTCTGCACGGGAACCGCGAGGGCTGCCCGGGTCCGGGGGCCCAGATGGCCGTCGACCGTAAGCCCGTGGCGCTGCTGAAAGCGTTTGACGGCGGCAACTGTCGCCTCGTCATAGCGGGCTACGTCGCTCGCCGGGGACCGGGGCCCTGCATAATCGCCTTCGGCGATCAGGCGTGTCTGGATGACCGGCAGCTCCGGCGCGGGATCGCCCGGCTTCAGCGTGGCGCCCGCCGGGATAATGGGCCAGCCGCCATGACTGGCGATGTCGCGATAATGTGCGAGACCCGCTTTCAGGCGGACATATTCAGGGTCGGCGGGGGCGAGGCCCGCAAGCCAGGACTCCAGCCGGTCGCCTTCCAGCGCCTGCTTGAGCGGCAAGGTCAGGTTGACGGCGGGACGCGGCAGGTCGACGTCGCTTTCGATCCGGGTCAGGTCAACCTGGCCTTTCGTCATTACCGAGCCATAGTTGAGGGCTACGGCCGTCAGGGTGAAATCCGCCTCGGCCCCGCCGGCGGGCAGGGTGCGCAGCAGGCCGATATGAAAGAGCGTCGGATTCAGCCCTTCATCAGGGGTTTTTTCGATGGCGGCAAGGAGCAACTCGCGGTTCCGGGGCGACCAGACGCAGCCTTGCGGTCCCTGGGCATAGAAGGCGCGCGCGGCGGCGCTCTCCTCCATGCCGAGGCCGGGCGCGGGAAAGCTGACGCCGGGCATATCGAGACGCGCGCAATCGGCGGCCTGCGCCTGCACACCCAAGCCGCCAAGAAAGCCGCCCAGCAGGGCCAGGGCGAAAAGCCGTGGCCGGGCTCCTGAAAGCGGGCTGAAACGCCGTTCAGGAAGCTTGATCATCGCCGTTGAAAACAAATTTTGTCGCCTTGCCCCGAATTTCACCAACCGATGGTTCGCCCGCCTTTCAGCTTTCGCGCCCATCATGCGGGATCGGGAAAATGAATGCCATGGGTTACCGGCTGGTACGGAAGCATAGCCGCCCGGACAAGCCCCCCGGGGGATTCATAAGGTGCTTGCAGATTCATCCGGGGCAATGTACTTTAATATTCAAAGTTCATTGCTCCCGGAGTCAGGCAGGCCATGACGCAGGATTTGACACCGTCAAAAGACACTGTCCGCGATGAGATCGCCTTCATCCGGCGGGCCATCGAGGAGGGCCGCTCCTATGCCCATCTTCATGGCGTGGACATGGTCGTCTGGGGCGTGCTGATGGGGTTTGGCTATCTCGGCAACTATGCCCGCGGGGCCGGTTTTTCCCCGGTCAATCCGAACTGGATCTGGCTCGTCTGCGTTCTGGCCGGATGGCTCTTTTCCATCCGGGACCGTTTGCTCGGGCAATCATGTTCCGGCCCTGTCGCGCCCATGGTTCGCGCCTTGCAGATGCTGTGGCTTGCCTGCGGCGTCACCCTTACAGGCATGGCGCTGGCCATGGCTTTCAGCGCTGAAATACAGGCGGACCAGCTCAAGGCGATCAGCGCGGGCGTTCTGGGCATCGGCTTCTTTGTCAGCGCTTTCCTGACCAATGTGCGCTGGCTGCGTTATGTCGCCATCGGCTGGTGGGCGGGCGAGGTCGTCTTCTGTTTCTTTCAGTCCGGGCTTTATCCCCAGTTGCTGGGAGCCGCGCTGATGTTCGGCCTGCTGGCTTTGCCGGGCTATCTGCTTTCGCGCAAGCCATGAGCACGTTCGACCATACCGCCATTGACGAAATGCTTCAGAGCCGCGTCAGGCTGGCGATCATCGCTTATCTCGCAGGCGCGCAGACAGCGGAATTTTCCGCCATCCGCGATGCGACGAAAACCACCGACGGCAATGCCAGCGTGCATCTGCGCAAGCTGGAGGAGGCCGGTTACGTCTCGATGAGAAAGCATTTTCTCAACCGCAAGCCGCAGACCCTCTACACCCTGACCGATACCGGCCATCAGGCGCTGCTCGCCTATGTCGCCCATCTTGAAAAACTGCTGCCCCCTGAAAAGGACGGCGGCCGGAATGGACAAATCCCATGAGAGAGCTTTTCGACGATCTGCTCGCGACCATCGTCTTTTTCATCATTTTCGCCCTCATCGGCAATATCTTCATCGCCACGGGCGTCGGCATGGCGGTGGGCGTGGCGCAGCTTTTCTGGACCCGGTACAAGGGCAAGAGAATCGAACCGCTGCAATGGATGGGGGTCGGTCTCGTCATCGTCTTCGGCGGCCTGACGCTGTTCACCCATGACAGCCGTTTCATCATGGTGAAGCCCAGCATCATTCACTTCGCCATCGGCTTCATCATGCTGCGCCGGGGCTGGCTGGAACGCTACCTGCCCCCAATCGCCGCTGAAAACCTGCCTGTTTCCATGGTCGTGGGCTGGGGCTATGGCTGGGCCGGGCTCATGTTCGTTCTGGGGATCAGCAATATCGTGGTGGCGCTGACATGCAGCCCCGTGGTCTGGGGCTGGTTTCTGTCCGTGGGCGCCATCGGGGCGAAGCTGGTTTTCTTCGGGATTCAGTACGTCATCTTCCGCACGACGGTGGTGCGCCGGATACGCGCCAGCCAGCCCGTTGTTTCCGGATGATATTAATTATGGTTAATTCTTTAATGTGTGGCCCGTTTCGGTTCAGGCCGCTCTTGTTCGCGCGACCCCGACCCCTCATAACTTGGCTTCATCTCTGCTGACGGAGTGGCCTTGTGTCCGACACCATCCCCCCGGTTATTCCCGTATCCGTGAAACCGAATGCCGGTGGCTGGCTCCGCCGGGTCTATGACAGGATGCTGGTGCTGGCCGAGGGCCGCCACGCCATGTGGGTGCTGGGGCTGGTTTCGTTCGCCGAGGCGTCCTTCTTTCCGGTCCCGCCCGATCCGATCCTTGTCGCGATCATCATTTCCAAGCCCCGGAAGGCGTGGCTCGCGGCTTTCGTCTGCGCTCTCACCTCCGTGCTGGGCGCGCTTCTGGGCTATGCCATCGGCGTGGGGCTTTATGACCTTATCGGCAGGCCGATCGTCGAGTTCTATCATGTGGAGTCGGCGTTTCAGGCCTTCGAGACCAATATTCAGGCCTGGGGCGGCTGGATCATCGTCGCCAAGGGGCTGACGCCGATTCCGTTCAAGATCGTGACCATCGCCAGCGGCGTGGCCCACCTCAATATCTGGACCTTCATCGCCGCCTGCGCCTTCACCCGGTTCCTGCGTTTCTTCATCGTCGCCGCCCTTTTCCTCAAATTCGGCCCGGCGGCGCGCAAGCTGATCGACGATCATTTCAACAAGGTCGTCGCGGCGGCGGGGCTTATCCTCGTTTTCGGCTTTGTGCTTCTGCTCTTCATCTGAGCGTTTGAACGTTGCCCCCCGAC
Source organism: Parvibaculaceae bacterium (assembly GCA_028283765.1). GTDB lineage: Bacteria > Pseudomonadota > Alphaproteobacteria > Parvibaculales > Parvibaculaceae > JAATFR01. The sequence continues at coordinate 659,951 of JAPWJY010000008.1, forward strand.
GCCCTATCCGATAGATAGAGCGTCAAATCCCCGTAGATGATGAAAGAGAGAGCCTTCTTATGGCGGCTTACCAGTACGTATTCGTGATGGACAAGCTGTCCAAGACCTATCCCGGCGGCAAGCAGGTGCTCAAGGAACTGCGCCTGTCGTTCCTGCCGGGGGTCAAGATCGGCGTTGTCGGCCTCAACGGCGCGGGCAAGTCGACCCTGCTGAAGATCATGGCGGGGATTGACAAGGACTATACCGGCGAGGCCTGGGCTGCCGAGGGCGCCAAGGTCGGCTATCTCGCGCAGGAGCCCCAGCTCGATCCCGACAAGGACGTGCTCGGCAACGTCAATGAGGCGGTGGCCGACAAGCGCGCCCTGCTTGAGCGCTATAACGAACTGGCGATGAACTATTCCGACGAGACCGCCGACGAGATGGCGCGTCTTCAGGACATCATCGACGCCCAGAACCTGTGGGACCTCGACAACCAGATCGAGATGGCGATGGATGCGCTGCGCTGCCCCGCGCCGGATGCCGACGTCACCATGCTTTCGGGCGGCGAGCGCCGCCGCGTCGCGCTCTGCCGCCTGCTGCTCGAAGCGCCGGACCTGCTGTTGCTCGACGAGCCAACCAACCATCTCGACGCCGAGTCCGTGGCCTGGCTCCAGAACTATCTGGTCGACTACAAGGGCACCGTGGTGCTGGTCACCCATGACCGCTATTTCCTCGACAATGTGACGGGCTGGATTCTGGAGCTGGAACGCGGCCACGGCATTCCCTATGAGGGCAATTATTCGGTCTGGCTTGAAAGCAAGCAGAAGCGTCTCGCGCTCGAGAGCAAGCAGGACGAGGCCCTGCAGCGCACGCTGGCCCGCGAGCTGGACTGGATCCGCCAGAGCCCCAAGGCGCGCCAGTCCAAGAGCAAGGCCCGTATCAACGCCTATGAGGATCTGCTCGACAAGGCGGACAGCCGCACCGACGGCAAGGCCCAGATCATCATTCCGGCAGGCCCCCGCCTCGGCGGCGTGGTGCTGGAGGCCAACCATCTGACCAAGGCGTTCGGCGACCGTCTGCTGATCGACGATCTGTCGTTCCAGTTGCCGCCGGGCGGCATTGTCGGCGTCATCGGCCCCAATGGTGCTGGCAAGACCACGCTGTTCCGCATGCTGACCGGTCAGGAAACGCCTGACAGCGGCACGCTCAAGCTCGGTGAAACGGTCGTGCTCGGCTATGTGGACCAGAGCCGCGATACGCTCGATCCGGCCAAGAATGTGTGGGAGGAAATCTCCGGCGGCACGGATATTGTCGAACTTGGCAAGATCACCATGCCGAGCCGGGCCTATGTCGGCGCGTTCAATTTCAAGGGTTCCGACCAGCAGAAGAAGGTCGGCCTGCTCTCGGGCGGTGAGCGCAACCGCGTCCATCTGGCCAAGATGCTGAAGTCGGGCGCGAACCTGCTGCTGCTCGACGAACCGACCAACGACCTCGACGTGGAGACGCTGCGCGCGCTTGAAGACGCGCTGGTCGAGTTTGCCGGTTGCGCCGTGGTCATCAGCCATGATCGCTGGTTCCTCGACCGTATCGCCACCCATATCCTCGCCTTCGAGGGCGACAGTCATGTGGAGTGGTTCGAGGGCAATTACGCGGACTATGAGGAAGACAAGAAGCGCCGCCTCGGCGTCTCGGCGGACGTGCCGCACCGCCTCAAATACAAGCGCTTCAGCCGGTAAGGCACAGCATCCTTCCGGGGACCAAAACAAAAGGCGCCACGATCATCGTGGCGCCTTTTTAATTGGAGTGCCGATAGCCAGCGGCTTTCGGCCTAGTTGGCGGGCACCGCGGCTTCGGTGGGGGGCAGCTTGCCCTGTTCCGCATCGGCGATCTGCTTGTTGAGTGTGTCGAGCAGGGGCTGGAACTGGCCGCGATTGTTGCTGATGACCGAGGCGAACGAGGCGCGTTGTTCCTGGGCGAGCCAGACGCCGACGACATTGACGTCGAAGATCTTGTAGCCGTCAGGCTTCTTCAGCAGCCACCATGTCACCTTCACCGGCGGACGCCCGTCCGTGAAATTGATCTGGCTCATGACGAGCACGTTTTTGCCCTTGAGCTGGGACCCGGTAACGGTGATCGTCTGGTCGGTATAGCCCGACAGGCGGGTGACGTAGATCTTCACCACGAAGTCGGTGAAGAGCTTGAGGTATTGCTGCTTCTGCTGGTCGTCCGGCAGGCGGACATACTGGCCGAGGCAGAACGCCGCGATCTTGGGGACGTCGGCATTTTGCGTGAACAGGGTGTAGAAACCCTGTTCTTTCTGGGCCTTGGAGTTGGTTTTGTCGCTGATGATCTTGATGGCGTCGAGCGACAGTTTGGTCACGAATTGCTCGGCGGCGGGATCATCGCCCGCGCGGGCGGGGGTGGCGTTGAGCGTGAGCGCGATCAGCAGGGCCGAAAAGGCCATTGCAAGGACGCTGAGGACCGATCTCGCTCGGGCGGAACGGCTGTTCATTCTTTCGATACTCCTGCCATGGATGGCGGTGGGGACAAATCGGCGCATGGCTTCGGTCCAGAGACGCTATTGCGGTGCGGCCGGGGTTTGTTCAGGGGCGTCCAGATCAAGATTGTCGATATCAGGCAGCGTATTCACGTCGGCCGGCTTGTCGCCTTCCACGGCGGAGCGGCGGTTCTGGCGATAGAGGCTGCGAATGGACGCATAATAATCGACGGAGGTCGCCTCGATGGAATCGATGGTCGCCGCATTGGTGGCGCGATAGGAAACGGCTCCGAGCGCCATGCGAATAACGGGGACGGTGTAGGGTCCGTTCCAGTAGATATAGGTCAGCGGATCGAAAGCGAAATCGACGCCGGTGCCGACAAGATCACGCGGCGGCTTGGGACCAAGGACAGGCAGGTAGAGGTAGGGGCCCTCGGAAACGCCGTATTTGCCCAGCGTGATGCCGAAATCATTATCGTGGCGCGGATAGCCCCAGCCGGTCGCCGGATCGCCGAGGCCGAGCACGCCGGCTGTGGTGTTGGCGCCGAAGCGGGTCAGCGTGGTGCCCGCGCCGTCCCAGTCGTCCTGCAGCATGTCGTTTGCGAGAACGACGGGCGTTTTCAGGTTGTTGAGGAAGTTGCGGACGCCGGTCTGGGCAAAGTCGGGCAGCACGCCTGCGTACCAGGTCGCGAGCGGCTTCAGGACGATCATGTCGAGGAAATTGTTGAGTTCGAAGAAGTACCGGTTCAGCGGCTCTATGGGGTCGTTGGCTTCCTCATAGCTGTGCACGGCGGCGACATTGGTCGGGTCGGGCCGGGTGGCACAGGCCGCCGTCAGCAGGGCCAGTGCGGCGACCATACAGTTACTCAAGCCTTTGCTCCAGGCACCCTGTCTCGGCATTCTTACAGAACTCCCGTCAGCCGGTTTAACAAAACCGGCGTTTTCAATCGTCATAAAGGCGACGATTACAACATTTCCCTGATTGGGGAAGGACTTATTTGAGGACACGCCATACAGAATACCAGAGGACCGGCGGATTTATCTGATGTTGGACCCCCCAACAGGATCCATAAAGTCCTGTAACATAATATGACATGTAAGCCCGTTCAGCGAGTCCCCTTGACAAAGGCGAGGCGCGCCACATTTTAGATTCATCTGGATGCAGGCATAAAGATATGTTTATATGCCGTTCATTCTTGTGGCTAATGACGGATCGGGACCGGGAACACGTTCATGGATCAACTTCTGGCAGGTTTGAAGGCCTCTGGCGAGCCGACCCGGCTGCGGCTGCTGGCCCTGCTTGCCCGGAGCGAACTGACGGTGACGGAACTGACCCAGATCCTGCGCCAGAGCCAGCCCCGGGTCAGCCGGCACCTGAAACTGATGTGCGAAGGCGGGCTGCTCGACCGGTTCCCGGAAGGGAGCTGGGTTTTCTATCGCCTGTGCCGGGATGGCGCCGGGGCGCGGCTGGTGGAGCGGCTGATCGAGCTTCTGCCGGTGGACGACGAAACGCTGACCCGCGATCTGGAGCGGCTTGAGTCGGTCCGGCAGGCGAGGGTGGACCGGGCCAGCGCCTATTTCAGCGCCAATGCAGAGCAATGGGACAAGGTCCGCTCGCTCTATATCCCCGAGCGCGAGGTCGAGGCGGCCCTGCTCGATCTGGCGGGACTTGATCGGGCGGGACAGGAGCCTATTGGCTCTTTTCTGGATCTCGGCACGGGCACGGGGCGGATGCTGGAAATTTTCGGCCCGCGGGTCGAGCGCGGCCTCGGCATCGATTTCAGCGCCGAGATGCTGGCGCTGGCGCGGGCCGGTCTGGAGCGCGCCGGGCTTGCCAACTGTTCCGTCCGGCAGGGCGACCTGCTCAACCTGCCGCTGCCGGGCGCGAGCGCAGATCTCGTGACCATGCATCAGGTGCTTCATTATCTTGACGAGCCGGGGCTGGCGCTGATGGAGGCGGCCCGGGTGCTCAAGCCCGGCGGCCGCCTGCTGGTGGCCGATTTCGCACCCCACGAGCTGGATTTTCTGCGCGAGCAGCATGCCCATCTGCGCCTCGGCTTCGACCGGCAGGAAGTGGAAGGCTGGCTGCGCGCCGCGGGGCTTGAGACGCTGGATGTGCGCGCCTTGCCGCCAGCCGGTACGGACGGGGGCGGGTTGACGGTGCAGATCTGGGCGTCCCGCAAGCCCGGCGCCATGGCCTCGCCTGAGGCGCGCGTGAACGAACAAAAAGAAGAGGCAAACGCATGACCCATAACCCTGATCTGGCAAGACCCCGGGTCTCCTTCGAGTTCTTTCCGCCAAAAAACGCGGAGATGGAGGAGGCATTGTGGCGCTCGATCAAGCGGCTGGAGCCGCTCAATCCCGATTTCGTCTCGGTCACCTATGGCGCGGGCGGCTCGACCCGTGACCGCACCCATGCGACGGTCAAGCGCATCGTCGATGAAACCTCGCTGACGCCCGCCGCCCACCTCACCTGCGTGGGCGCGAGCCGGGGCGAGGTCGATGACGTCATCCGCCAGTACTGGGATGCGGGCGTGCGCCACATCGTGGGGCTGCGTGGCGACATGCCGGACCCCGCGACCCCTTACCGCCCGGAGCCCGACGGCTACCAGAGCACGGCGGAACTGGTCGCCGCGATCCGGCGCATCGGCGATTTCGAGGTGACGGTCAGCGCCTATCCGGAGAAGCACCCCGATTCCGCCTCGTTCGCCGCCGATCTCGATATTCTCCGGCGCAAGGTCGATGCCGGGGCGACCCGCGCCATCACCCAGTTCGCCTTCGATACGGATTGCCATGTCCGCTTCGTCGAGGCCGTGCGCCGGGCGGGCCTCGATATTCCGGTCATTCCGGGCATCATGCCGACGACGAACTTCCGGGGCATCGCGCGCATGGCGGCCCGCTGCGGGGCCTCGGTGCCGGCATGGCTCGCGGACTATTACGAAGGGCTTGAGGACGAGCCCGAGACCCGCAAGCTGATTGCGGCCTCGGTCGCGGCCGAGCAGGTCCGCTGCCTGCGCGAGCAGGGCTTCGACCGTTTTCATTTCTATACGCTTAATCAGGCCGATCTGACGTTTGCCATCTGCCAGCTTCTGGGCATCAAGCCCGAGCAGGCGGCGCAGGCGGCGGCCTGAAACAGGGAGGTCTCACCATGACCCGTGACGAACGCATTGCCCATCTGCTGAAAGACAAGGGAGAGCGCATTCTCGTGCTCGATGGGGCCATGGGCACCATGATCCAGGGCTACAAGCTCCAGGAGGCGGATTATCGCGGCGAGCGCTTCAAGGATTATCCGATGGACATCAAGGGCAACAATGAGCTGATCTCGCTCACCCAGCCCCAGATCATCCGGGAAATCCACCTGACCTATTTCCGCGCCGGGGCCGACATCGCCGAAACCAACACGTTCGGCGCGACGCGCGTGGCGCAGGCCGACTATCACATGCAGGATCTCGCCTACGAGATGAACGTGGCGAGCGCGAAGCTGGCACGCGAGGCGGCGGAAATTGCGGAAAGCGAGACGCCGGGGCGCGTCTGCTATGTCGCGGGTGTGCTTGGGCCGACCAACCGCACGGCCTCGATTTCGCCCAAGGTCAATGATCCGGGCTTCCGCAACATCACGTTCGACGAGCTTGTTGTTGCCTACAAGGAAGCGACCCACGGGCTGATCGAGGGCGGTGTCGATCTCATTCTGGTGGAGACCATCTTCGACACGCTGAACGCCAAGGCCGCGCTCTTCGCGGTGGAGGAGGTGTTCGACGAGCTGGGATTCAAGCTGCCGATCATGATTTCGGGCACCATCACCGACATGTCGGGCCGCCTGCTCTCGGGCCAGACGCCAGAGGCGTTCTGGAATTCGGTCGCCCATGTCCATCCCTTCTCCATCGGGCTCAACTGCGCGCTGGGCGCCAAGGAGATGCGGCCCCATATCGCGACCCTGTCGCGCATCGCCGACACGCTGATCAGCTCGCATCCCAACGCGGGCCTGCCCAACGAAATGGGTGAATATGACGAAACCCCGGCGCAGACTGCGGCGCTGGTCGGCGAATTTGCGACCTCGGGGCTCGTCAATATCGTGGGCGGCTGCTGCGGCACCACGCCCGGCCATATCCATGCCATCGCGGAGGCTGTAAAAGGGCTCCACCCCCGGGATGTGCCCGAGATCGAACGCCGCCTGCGGCTTTCCGGTCTTGAATCCTTCACCGCCGCCGACTGAGTATCGAGAACATCATGACCACTGCGACCGCGAGCTTTATCAATATCGGTGAACGGACCAACGTCACCGGCTCCGCCCGTTTCAAGAAGCTCATTCTGGAAGGCGACTTCGATGCCGCGCTGGCCGTTGCCCGCCAGCAGGTGGAGAGCGGCGCGCAGATCATCGACATCAACATGGACGAGGGGATGCTGGACAGCGAGGCCGCCATGGTCCGCTTTCTCAACCTGATCGCCTCGGAGCCCGACATTGCCCGGGTGCCGATCATGATCGACTCGTCCAAATGGAGCATCATCGAGGCGGGCCTCAAATGCGTGCAGGGCAAGGCGATCGTCAATTCGATCAGCCTCAAGGAGGGCGAGGAGGCCTTCCTTGACCATGCCCGCAAGGTCCAGCGCTATGGTGCGGCCGTCGTGGTCATGGCGTTCGACGAGGACGGGCAGGCCGACAACGCCAACCGCAAGTTCGACATCTGCGAGCGCTCCTACCGGCTGCTGGTCGACAAGCTCGATTTTCCGCCGCAGGACATCATTTTCGATCCCAATATCTTCGCGGTCGCGACCGGCATCGAGGAGCACAACAATTACGGCGTCGAGTTCATCGAGGCGACCCGCCGCATCCGCCAGAGCCTGCCCTATGCCCATGTCTCGGGCGGCGTCTCCAACATCTCTTTCTCGTTCCGCGGCAACGAGCCGGTGCGCGAGGCCATGCACTCGGTGTTTCTCTACCACGCCATTCAGGCGGGCATGGACATGGGCATCGTCAATGCGGGTCAGCTCGCCATCTATGACGAGATCGACCCGGAACTGCGCGCATGCGTCGAGGATGTGATCCTCAACCGCCGTCCCGACGCGACCGAGCGCCTGCTCGACGTGGCCGAACGCTTCAAGGGCGGCGGGGCGAAGAAGCGCGAGGAGGATCTGTCCTGGCGCGAGCTTCCCGTCGGCGAGCGGCTGACCCATTCGCTGGTCAAGGGCATCAACGCCTATATCGAGGAAGACACGGAAGCCGCCCGGCTGGTCGCCACGCGCACGCTCGACGTGATCGAGGGGCCGCTGATGGACGGCATGAACGTCGTCGGCGATCTGTTCGGCTCGGGCAAGATGTTCCTGCCGCAGGTGGTCAAGTCCGCCCGCGTGATGAAGCAGGCCGTCGCCTATCTGCTTCCCTTCATGGAGGAGGAGAAGCGGTTGACCGGCGCGGCGCAGAAGCAGGCGGCGGGCAAGATCCTGATGGCGACCGTCAAGGGCGACGTCCATGACATCGGCAAGAACATCGTGGGCGTCGTGCTCCAGTGCAACAATTTCGAGGTTATCGATCTTGGCGTCATGGTGCCGGCGCAGAAGATTCTGGAAACGGCCATCGCGGAAAAGGTCGATATCATCGGCCTTTCCGGCCTGATCACGCCGAGCCTCGATGAAATGTGCTTTGTCGCGTCTGAAATGGAGCGGCAGGGCTTCGACATTCCGCTGCTGATCGGCGGGGCCACCACCAGCCGCATCCACACCGCGGTCAAGGTCCACCCCAATTACAGCCGGGGGCAGGCGATCTATGTCACGGACGCCAGCCGCGCGGTCGGCGTCGCCTCCAGCCTGCTGTCGGATACGCAAAAGACCCAGTATGTCGAGGATGTGCGCCTCGAGTACAACAGGATGGCGCTGGCCCACGCGAACCAGCGCAACAATCAGGAACGCCAGACGCTCGCGGGCGCGCGCGCCAACAAGGTCAAGATCGACTGGACGGGCTATCAGCCACCCAAACCTTCTTTTCTGGGCCTGAAGACGTTTGATGATTATCCGCTCGAAAAGCTGGTGCCCTATATCGACTGGACGCCGTTCTTCTCGACATGGGAAATGACCGGGCAATATCCGGCGATCCTGAGCGACGACAAATATGGCGAGGTCGCGACCAGCCTGTTCAACGATGCGCAGGACATGCTGGCGCAGATGGTGGCGGAGAAATGGATCAAGGCCTCCGCCGTCATCGGCTTCTGGCCCGCCAACAGCATTGGCGACGACGACATCGAGATTTATACCGACGATACACGCACCGAGCGGCTGGACGTGTTCCACACCCTGCGCCAGCAGATGCTGCGCAAGAATTCGGATCGCGCCAATATCGCGCTGGCGGATTATGTCGCGCCCAGGGAAACCGGCATCAGGGATTATATCGGCGGCTTCGCGGTCACGAGCGGCCATGGCGAGGACGATGTCGCCAGGCGCTTCGAGGCGCAGCACGACGATTATCGCGCCATCCTGTCGAAAGCGCTGGCGGACCGGCTGGCGGAGGCGTTCGCCGAACATATGCACCAGCGCGTGCGCCGCGAATTCTGGGGCTATGCCGCCGATGAGACGCTGAGCAACGAGGATCTGATCGCCGAGAAATATCAGGGCATCCGTCCCGCGCCGGGCTATCCCGCCCAGCCCGACCATACGGAGAAGAAAACGCTGTTTGAATTGCTCGATGCGGAAAAGAACGCGGGCATCAGGCTGACGGAAAGCTATGCCATGTGGCCGGGCGCCGCCGTCAGCGGCATTTATTTCAGCCATCCTGAGGCGGAATATTTCGGCGTCGGCCGTATCGAGCGCGATCAGGTGGTGGATTATGCCGCGCGCAAGGGCATGGATCTCGCCGAATGCGAACGCTGGCTCGCGCCGATCCTGAACTACACGCCGGGCCGGGACGTGGGCGAGGCGGCGGCCTGAACCCGGCTTTGCGCCTCAATCAACTTTTTCAGCGTCATCACGGTTGAAAGGTCGGCGATGCCGTCGACCCTTTCCGGCCGGAAATGGCGCTGGAAGGCCGCGATCACGGCCCGGGTCTGCTCATCGAACCGGCCGAGCACCTCAAGGCCATAGCCATAGCTTGCGAGTCCGTATTGCAGCTCCGCCACCGGGTCGCCCCGGTCGTGGAGGCTGAGCGCAGGGCCGTCCTCAAGGATCGGCTCGGGCTCAGCCCAGAGGCCGACGCCGCGCGCATGGAGAAAGCGCCAGTCGAACCATTCGCCCGGATCCTGCTTGCGGGTGGGGGCGATGTCGGAATGCGCCACCACATTGTCCGCCCGGATCGGGTGCCGGGCCATGATCTCGCGCGAGAGCGCCGCGACCGCCTCCATCTGGACGGCGGGATAGGCCGGGCAGCCGAAATCATGGCCGCCGTTCACGATCTCGATGCCGATGGAGCGCCCGTTCAGATTATCCCGGCCCTTCCAGTTTGAGACGCCCGCGTGCCAGGCGCGCGCCTGTTCTGGCGCCAGCCGGAAGATCGCGCCTGTCTCCTCCACCATGTAATGGGCGCTGACCTTGGCCTGCGGGTCGCGCAGCCGGTCGAGCGCGGCCTTGCTGCTTGCCATGCCGGTGTAATGCAGCACCAGCATGTCGATAGGCGTCGCGGCGGGGCGCTCGTCGGTATTGGGAGAGAGAAGCTCGATGATCGGCAGAAGGCTCATATGGTCAGGGTCCGGTATCGACGATCTGTTTCTGGCGCAGCGAGACGATGAATACGCCGGTGAGCGCGATCGCGCCGCCGATCAGCATCCGCGGCGTCAGCGGCTCGCCCAGCAGGCTTACCGCGAAGATGACGGTGAAAATCGGAGAGAGCAATGTCAGTGGTGCGGTCTGCGTCACCTCGTAGCGTTGCAGCAGATAATAGATGCCCGCGTGGCCGACGAGGCTGGAGGCGAAGGCCGTATAGGCGACGCCCGACCATTGCAGCACAGAGGCCGTTTTGAGCAGGGACCACTGGTCATGCTCGAACATGAGGGAGCCCATGATCATGACCGGAGCGGCGGCGAGCGCGACCCAGGCCTGCATCTCGAACACGCCGACATTGCGGATCTGGCGCTGGAAGACGGTGCTGACCGAGCCGGTCAGCGCGGAGCAGAGGATCAGCAATATGCCCACCACATAGGTGAACACGCCGGGGTCGAAGCTGATCACCATGACGCCGGCAAAGGCCAGCAGGATGCCGGCCCAGCGTTTCCAGAAGACGACCTCTCCCAGAAATATAATCGACATGATGGTGGCGAACGGCACGCCGAGCTGGCTGATGATGGCGACGACCGAGGCGTTGGAAACTGAAAGCCCCGCGAAGAAGAAACCGAAACCGAGCGGCCCCGCGCAGATCGCGATGACGGCAACCTGCCGCATCCGCCCCCTGTGGAGCCTCAGGAACGGAAACAGAACGATCAGGATCAGGCTGAAGCGGATCGCCGTGAACATCAGCGGCGGAAAATGGCCCAGGCTCACCTTCGCGGCCACCAGCGCAAAGCCCCAGACCAGATTGATCAGCATCATGAAGGCGAGGTGGGGCGGGGTCATGGAAGGGGGCCTCATGGACCGCAGGCGGGCGGTCCTGCCCTCTGCGCGGGCCACTGTTAACCTAACCCGCAGCGCCCCGCCAGAGGCATTTGAAGGGCATTTGCTCCGATCAGGGAGCGGTTGCGAGGTCCTGAACCAGCCCGCGCTCCAGCCGGATCCGGTCATAGGCCACATTGATCGCGGAAAGCTTGGCGTTGGCGATGTCGACCAGTTCCTTCGGCACGCCGCGCGAAAGCATCTGGTCGGGATGGTTTTCACGCACCAGCCGCAGATAGGCCTTGCGCAGGTCGGCATCGGTGATTTCGGGCGTCACGCCCAGAATGAGATAGGGGCATTCCTTGTCCGGCCCCAGATGGCTGGCCTTGAGGCGCGAGAACTCAAGCTCGGTGAAGCCGAAAATATCGGCCACCGTTTCCAGATAGGTGATCTCGTTGGGCGTCACCTTGCCGTCGGCGGCGGCGATATAGAACAGGGCGTCGAGCACGTCCTCAAGGATCGCGGGCCGGTCGCGGTAGATCCGGGCGACCTGTCTGGCATAGATCTCGTAGCCCGCCACGTCCTGCTGGGCGATGGTGTAGACTCGCTGCACGTTGCGGGCTTCCTCGGGCGGGATACGCATCACGCGCTCGAAAGCCTCGACCTCCTCCATGGTCACCTCGCCATCGGCCTTGGCCATCTTGGCGGAGAGCGCGATCAGCGCCATGGTGAAGATGAATTCATTGTCCTGAAGCGCACGGTCCACCACGAGGTGGCCAGCGACCGCCCCGATCAGGGCGCCGAGCGGACCGCCTACGGCGAGGCCCACCCCGGCGCCGGCTATCTTGCCCCAGATCGACATGGAACAAGTTTAGCGGTTTACCGGGTCTTGTGCACCGCGAAAAAAGGCACAACGCCCTGCGAATTTGTGCCACTTTCGCGCGTGGCGGCGATATGGCACGGTCCGGGCATGAGTGAAAATACAGGCGAACAGTGGGATTTCTGGATCGACCGGGGCGGCACCTTCACGGACATCGTGGCCCGCGACCCTGAGGGCCGCCTCCATACCCACAAGCTCCTGTCGGAGAATCCGGAGCGCTATGAGGACGCAGCGCTTCAGGGCATCCGCGATCTGCTGGGCGTCGCCCCCGGCGCGGATTTGCCCGGCGGGCGTATCGGCGCGGTCAAGATGGGCACCACGGTTGCGACCAACGCGCTGCTGGAGCGGCAGGGCGCGCCGGTCCTGCTGCTGACCTCGGAAGGGTTCGCTGACGCGCTCGCGATCGGCTACCAGAACCGCCCGCATCTGTTCCGCCTCAAGCTTGAAAAACCGGGCCTCCTTTACGCGCGCGCCACCGGGGTGCCGGAGCGCGTCACGGCGGAGGGGGAGGTTCTTCAGCCGCTGGATGAGGAGCTGACGCGCCGTGTGCTGGCGGAAGCCTATGGCGAGGGCATCCGCGCCGTCGCCATCCTCTTCATGCACGGCTACCGCTATCCGGCGCACGAAGCCGCCGCCGCGCGGATCGCGGCGGAGATCGGCTTCACCCAGATTTCCACCAGCCATGGCACCAGCCCGCTGATGAAGTTCGTGGCGCGCGGCGACACCACGGTGGTCGACGCCTATCTTTCGCCGATCCTGCGCCGCTATGTGGACAGGGTGGCGGGCGCGCTGGGTGAAACTGGCGCGGCGGAAGGAGATGGGCCCCGGCTCTATTTCATGCAGTCGTCGGGCGGCCTTACCGATGCCCGCCTGTTTCAGGGCAAGGATGCGATCCTGTCGGGTCCGGCAGGCGGCGTGGTCGGCGCGGTCGAGACGGCGCGGCTGGCGGGCTTCGGGCGCATCATCGGCTTCGACATGGGCGGCACCTCGACCGACGTCTGCCATTATGACGGCGAGCTTGAGCGCACGCTGGACGCCGAGGTGGCGGGGGTCAGGGTGCGCGCGCCCATGATGCTGATCCACACGGTGGCGGCGGGCGGCGGCTCCATCCTGCACTGGGACGGCGCGCGGATGCGCGTCGGGCCGCAATCGGCGGGGGCCGATCCCGGACCCGCCTGCTACCGGCGCGGCGGACCCTTGACCGTGACCGACGCCAATCTGATGGCGGGCAAGCTTATCCCCGCATTTTTCCCCGCCGTGTTCGGGCCGGGGGGCGACCAGCCGCTCGATCCCGCGCCGGTTCATGAGGGGTTTGCGCGGCTTGCCGCCGAAATCGGCCGTTCGCCGGAAGAAGTCGCGGATGGCTATCTGCGCATCGCGGTCGAGAACATGGCGCAGGCGATCAAGAAAATCTCGGTCCAGCGCGGCTATGACGTCAGCCGCTATGCGCTGGTCTCGTTCGGCGGCGCGGGCGGGCAGCACGCCTGTCTGGTCGCCGACGCGCTGGGGATGCGCAAGGTCTTCCTGCATCCGCTCTCGGGCGTGCTTTCGGCCTATGGCATGGGGCTCGCGCAGGTGCGCGCGGCCCGCGAGCGCGCCGTCGAGGCAGCCCTTGAGGGGGCGAGCCTTGCAGGGCTTGCCGGAACCATCGAGGCGCTGAAGCAGGAAACGCAGGAAGAGCTTCTGGCGCAGGGGATTGCGCCGGACCGGATCGGCCATGAGATCCGCCTACACATCCGCTATGCGGGCACGGACACGGCGCTGGCCGTCGCCCATGGCGGCCTCGGTGAGGTCAGGACGGCGTTCGAGCAGGCCCACCGGCAGCGTTTCGGCTTCATCGCGGAGGCCCGGTCCATGGTGGTCGAGGCGCTTTCCGTCGAGGCCATCGGCGAGGACGCCCGCGCCGGGGAAACGCCCGTCGAAATATCCGGTGAGTTGCCGCCGCCTGAGCCTGATACCATTGTCCGCCTGTTCAGCGAGGGCACAGGCCACAGCGCGCCCGTGCTGAGACGCGAGAAGCTCCGCCCCGGCCATATCGTGCCGGGTCCGGCCATCATCATCGAGCCGCACCAGACCATCGTGGTGGAGGAGGGCTGGCGCGCCGAGGTGACCGCGCTCGATCACATCGTGCTGGAGCGGCTGGCGGAAAAGCAGCGGGCGCACGCCATCGGCACGAAGGCCGATCCGGTGTTGCTGGAGATATTCAACAATCTCTTCATGTCCATCGCCGAGCAGATGGGCGTGACGCTGGAAAAGACCGCCTTTTCCGTCAACATCAAGGAGCGGCTGGATTTTTCCTGCGCCGTCTTCGACGCCCATGGCGGGCTGGTCGCCAACGCGCCGCACATGCCGGTTCATCTGGGCTCGATGGGGGCGAGCGTGCAGGCCATCATCGATCAGAACGACGCGATCGCCCCCGGCGACGTTTTCGTGCTCAACGCGCCCTATAATGGCGGCACCCACCTGCCGGACGTGACCGTCATCGCGCCGGTGTTCGGCGAGGGGGATGCCGGCGCGCCGCTGTTCTATGTCGCGGCGCGCGGCCACCATGCCGACATTGGCGGCATCACGCCGGGTTCCATGCCCGCCCATTCCCGCACCGTCGCCGAGGAGGGGGTGCTGATCGACAATTTCAGGCTGGTGGACAAGGGCCGCTTCCGCGAGGCGGAGCTGCGCGCGCTGCTGGCCTCAGGCCCCTGGCCGGTGCGCAATGTGGAGCAGAATCTGGCCGACATCCGCGCCCAGATCGCCGCCTGCGAAAAGGGCATTCAGGAGCTTCACCGGATGACCGGCCAGTTCGGCCTCGAAACCGTCCGGGCCTATATGGCCCATGTGCAGGACAATGCCGAGGAAAGCGTGCGCCGGGTCATCGGCATCCTCAGGGATGCCCGCTTCGAGAGCGTGATGGACGATGGCGCGCGCATTTGCGTAGAGGTCCGGGTGGACCGCGAGGCGCGCTCGGCGGTGATCGATTTCACCGGCACCTCGCCGACGCTTGCCACCAACCTCAATGCGCCCTCGGCGGTCTGCCGGGCGGCGGTGCTCTATGTGTTCCGCTGTCTGGTCGGCGACGAGATTCCGCTCAATGAAGGCTGTCTCAAGCCGATTACCATCGTCATCCCGGAAGGCTCGATGCTGGCGCCTCGCTATCCCGCCGCCGTGGTCGGCGGCAATGTCGAGACCAGCCAGTGGGTCACCGATGCGCTGTTCGGCGCGCTCGGCGTCATGGCCTCCGCGCAGGGCACCATGAACAACCTCACCTTCGGCAATGCGCGCTACCAGTATTACGAAACGATCTGCGGCGGCGCGGGCGCGGGGCCGGATTTCGACGGGGCCGACGCCATTCACACCCACATGACCAATTCGCGTCTGACCGACCCGGAGGTGCTGGAATGGCGCTTCCCGGTGCTGCTGGAGCGCTTCGCCATCCGCCATGGTTCGGGCGGCAAGGGCCGGCACCGGGGCGGCGAGGGCGTGGAGCGCATTATCAGGTTCCGCGAGCCGATGACGGCGGCGATCCTGTCCACCCACCGCTCGGTCGCGCCCTTCGGTCTTGAAGGGGGAGAACCCGGCGCGGTGGGCGAAAACTGGCTGCGCCACAGGGATGGAATCCTGCAACGGCTCGACGCCGCCGATCAGGCAGAGCTTGAGGCGGGCGACGCCCTCATCATCCGGACGCCGGGCGGGGGAGGATTCGGCCCCTCGGGCTAAATCCCCCACCCTTTCAGGGTCACGGGATCAGGAGCACCCGGCCCACGGCCTGACGGCTTTCGATGAAGGCGTGGGCGGCGGCGGCCTCCGAGAGCGGGAACTCCCGGTCGATGACGACCGTAAGCTCGCCCCTGGCCACGTCCTCGATCAGCCGGGCGATATTGTCGTGCACCCGGTCGGTGAGGATTTCCGCGCCCAGAAACACGCCTGACAGCGTGCGGTTGCCGGGCATCAGGCTGCTGACGTCGATCTTCGTGGGCTCGCGGCCCGCCTGTCCCACCAGCGAGACCCGGCCCCGGTAGGCCAGCGACAGGATGCTGCCCTGCAAGGTCTGCCCGCCGACCGGGTCGACCACGAGGTTCACCCCGGCCTTGCTGGTCAGTTTCATCACCTCGGTGACCACGTCATGGGTCTTGTAGTTGATGCCATGGTCGAGGCCGAAGGGCTTCAGCCGCTCAAGGCGCTCGTCGCTGGAGGCGGTGGCGATCACGGTCGCGCCCGCGCGTTTGGCGATCTGGATGGCGGCAAGGCCGACGGCGCCCGCGCCCGCCTGCACCAGCACGGTTTCGCCCGCCTTGAGGTGGCCGAACTCGAACAGGCAGTCGTGCGCCGTGCCGAAAGGCACGGGAATGGCGGCGGCAAGGCGCAGGTCGAGATTGTCGGGCACCGGCCAGGCGTTGCGCGCCAGCACGGCCCTCAGTTCCGCATGGGAGCCGTAGCCGTCGACGGTCGCCACCCGCTGGCCCACCTTGAGATGGGTGACTTCGGAGCCGACCTCGATGATCGTGCCCGCCGCCTGATAGCCGACGATATGAGGTCTGGTGACCAGTGGGCCACCCAGCCGGTTCAGCGTGTCGCCGCCCTCGATGCTGACGGCTTCCACCCTGATGAGCACGCCCTTGGGGTGGCAGACCGGGTCCGGTACATCCTCGTAGCGCAGCACCTCGGGCGCTCCATTTTCGTAATAGACGGCGGCTTTCATGATTTTCTCCCTGTGAATGTCGTTGGCGGCACTGTCGTCCGTGACAGAGATGATGACAAGCCCGCTTGACCCGGCGTCGCGGCAGTGCCATTGCAGGGCCGGGTCAGATGGCCGGATGGCCGCCGCAGGCGCTCAGGCGCCGGTGGAGGAAAGTCCGGGCTCCACGGAAACACGGTGCCGGATAACGTCCGGCGAGGGCGACCTCAGGGAAAGTGCCACAGAAAGGAAACCGCCTGACGGGGTGAGACTTTCGGGTTTCATCCACAGGTAAGGGTGAAAGGGTGCGGTAAGAGCGCACCGCGCGTCCGGTAACGGAGGCGGCATGGCAAACCCCACCGGGAGCAAAACCAAATAGGGGCGCGGCGTCTTCGCAAGAAGGCAACTCCGTTTCCGGAAGCGCGCCCGGGTTGGTTGCACGAGGCGGCTGGCAACAGCCGTCCCAGATGAATGGCCATCGGCTGCGCCGGTCTTGCGGCTGGCGTGGACCACAGAACCCGGCTTACAGGCCGTCTGACCCCTGCTCTCCCCGCCGGCTGGAAGTCGAGATGCAGGTTTTATCCAGCCTTGATTGCCATCATTTCCAGATGTTCATGTTTTGGTCCATAATTTGAAAATATTCGAAGCAATTTTAGCGTCTTGTGAGCGGCTGAAACGCAAGCAAGCCCAAGTAAATAGAGGGTAATTCCGTTGACGCCCATACTATCCCATGGTATCCCATGAAATCCCAAAGTGTGTGGGTTCCTGCCCATGTTTGTCCGGTTTTGGTGCAGAGGGTCGGAGGCGTGTGGAAACGAAAGCATCCATGCGGGTCGTAACAACGAATTCAGCAGGGGCATCCGTGCCCTGTGTCGGGGGATCAGCGGACCATGGAGTCGTTCCGGGGCCGGTTCACCAATAAAATTGATGCGAAAGGGCGGGTCTCCGTGCCGGCGAAATTTCGCGCGGTTGCGGTGGCGCAGGGCCTGAACGGCATCATCTGCTTTCCCTCGTTTCAGGGCCCCTTCGTCGAAGGCGGCGGACCCGCGCTTGCCAGCACCATCGACGAGATGCTGGACCGTCTCGATCCCTTTTCCCCGGAGCGCGATGCGCTGGCCGCCGTGCTGATCGGCGACAGCGCCGAACTGCTGTTCGACAGCGACGGCCGGATCATGCTGCGCGACGATCTGCGCGAGCATGCGGGCATCACCGACCAGATCAGCTTTGTCGGCCTCGGGCGCAAGTTCCAGATCTGGGAGCCGGGCGCTTATGAGGCTTTCCGCCTGGATGCGCTGGAACGCGCCCGCGCCCATGGCGACCTGCTGAAATCCCCCCATATCTCCCGGGTGACGGCGGGAGGCGCTTCATGAATGCTTCCGGCGTTGAAGCGGAAATCTCGTCCGCGCTCCATATTCCGGTGATGCTGCCCGAAGTGCTGGCGGCGCTCCAGCCGAAGGACAAGGGCGTCTATGTCGATGGCACCTTTGGCGCGGGGGGCTACAGCCGGGCCATTCTGGGTGCGGCCGACTGCGCCGTGCTCGCCATAGATCGCGACCCGAGCGCGATCCTGCGCGGCCGCGAGATGGAGCTTGAATTCGCCGGACGCCTGACCCTCATCGAGGGCTGCTTCGGCGACATGGCCGAACTGGTGCGCGCGCTCGGCCATGAGGCCGTCGATGGCGTGGTGCTCGATCTCGGCGTTTCCTCCATGCAGATCGACGAGGCCGAGCGGGGGTTCTCCTTCCAGAAGGACGGGCCGCTCGACATGCGCATGGGCGCGACCGGGCTCAGCGCCGCCGATGTCGTCAACCGCTTCGATGAAAGCGATCTGGCCCGCATTTTTGCCGTCTATGGCGAGGAGAAGCGGGCGCGCGCCGTCGCCCGCGCCATCGTCGCAGCGCGCGCCGAGGCCGATTTCGAGCGCACCCTGCCGCTGGCCGACATCGTGGCCCGCGCCGTGGGCGGACGCCGCCACGAACAGCGCATCCATCCGGCCACCCGTACCTTTCAGGCCCTGCGCATCTATGTGAATGACGAACTGGGTGAACTGGCCCGGGGGCTCGGCGGCGCGGAAGAACTGCTGCGCCCCGGCGGGCGGCTGGCCGTCGTCGCCTTCCATTCGCTTGAAGACCGTATCGTCAAGCGCTTCCTGACCGAACGCACGGGCCGCACCGCCAGGCCCTCGCGCCACATGCCCATGGGCGGCGGCGGGCCGCTGCCTTCCTTCATGGACATCGGCCGCGGCGCGCAGGCGGCGAACGACGGCGAGGCCTGGCAGAATCCCCGCGCGCGCTCCGCGAAGCTGAGGGCGGCTGAACGCACGGAGGCGCCCCTGCTGCCTCTCGACACCGATGTGCTGGGCCTGCCCGTCATCACCCGCAACCGCACGACCAGGCGGAGGCGCGCATGATCCGCACCATCAATGTGATCCTCGTTCTCGCCATGGTCGGGCTTTCCGTGCTGCTCTACGCCATCAACTATCAGGCGGATTCGGCCGAGCGGGCCGGTGAGGCGCTGAAGCAGCAGATTGCGCATGAGCAGGAAACCATCCGTGTACTGCGCGCAGAGTGGAGCTACCTCAACCAGCCTGACCGTCTTCAGGAGCTTTCGGAGAAATATCTCGACCTGCAACCGGCTACAGCCAGGCAGATCGGCACCTTCGAGAGCATTCCGCTGAAACCCGTGCCCGATCTCTCCGCTTCTCCCGCGTCCGCATCGCCGTCGCAGCCGGATGTTCGCGGCGCGGCCATGCAGGATGGCGCGCCGGTTCAAGTTGCAAAGGCGGTGCGCTGATGGCCAGAAAACCCAAAGCCCATGCTGCGTCGCATACGCCTCTCGTGCTTGGTCATGACATCATCAGCAAGCCGCAGACGATACGCGTGGATGGCGTGCGCGCCGCGGGGCTGGAAGCCAGCCGCCGCCGCATCAACTTCACCACCATTGTCGTGGCGGGTCTTTTTTTCATCGTCGGCGTCCGCCTGATCGAGCTTGCCGTGCGCGGCAGCGGCGATGACAGCAGGATCGCGGCCGCCAGCATCAATCAGGCGATCCACCGTCCCGACATTGTCGACCGCAACGGCGAGGTGATGGCGACCGACATCGTCACCGCTTCGCTCTTCGTCGATGCGCGCTATGTCATTGACCCGCAGGAGGCGGCGCATGAGCTTGTCGGCGTGCTGCCCGATCTCAACGAGGCGGATGTCGAGAAGAAATTCGCCTCCGGCCGTCCATTCATCTGGCTGAAGCGCGATCTCACGCCGCGCCAGCAATATGCGGTGCATAATCTGGGCATTCCGGGCCTTGAGTTCCAGCGCGAGCAGAAGCGCGTCTATCCCAACGGGGCGGCGGCCTCGATGATCCTTGGCATGGTCGATATCGACAACAAGGGCACTGCCGGCATGGAGCGCTATATCGACCGGACGGGCGACCTGCTGAACAAGCCCGGCGATCTGACGGCGACTCCCGTCTCGATGGAAGGTGAAAGCGGCAATGCCTCGTCCGGCATCCGCGACAGCGGCGCGGTGATGCTCTCCATCGACGTGCGCGTGCAATATGTACTGCGCGATGAGCTGGAGAAGGGGGTCGAGGAGTTCCACGCCAAGGCGGCGGGCGGCATGGTGATGGACATGTATACGGGCGAGGTGCTCGGCATGGTCTCGCTGCCGGACTTCGATCCCAACAATCCCAATCTTTCCGACGATAATGCTCATTTCAACCGCATGACGCTCGGCGTCTATGAAATGGGCTCGGTGATGAAGACCTTCACCTTCGCCGCCGCGCTCGATTCAGGCGCGGTCAAGATCAACAACAGTTTCGACGCGACCCACGCGCTGAAGGTTTCGCGCTTCACCATTTCCGATTTCCATGCCGAGCGGCGCTGGCTGACGGTGCCTGAAATCTACATGTATTCCTCGAACATCGGCAGCGCGCGGATGGCGCTGGCGATGGGCCGTCAGGAGCATCAGCTTTATCTGCGCAAGATGGGCCTGCTGTCGCGGCCCCGGAGCGAATTGCCGGAAGAGGGCGATCCGCTGGTGCCGGCCAACTGGACCGATCTTTCGACCATGACCATCGCCTTTGGCCATGGTCTTTCGGTGGCTCCGATCCAGGTGGTGCAGGCCACCTGCGCGGTGCTGAACGGCGGTTTCCGCATCCAGCCGACTTTCCTGCGCCGTTCGGGCCCCGCCCTTGGCGAGCGCATTCTCTCGGCCCAGACCAGCAATGAGATGCGCGAGCTGATGCGCCTCGTCGTCACCAACGGCACCGGCAAGAAGGCCGATGTGCCGGGCTATCCCGTGATGGGCAAGACCGGAACGGCGGAAAAGGCGGGCAAGGGCGGTTACGCCAAGAAAAAGCTGCTGACCTCGTTCCTGAGCGCTTTCCCCGCCAACGATCCGCGCTATGTGCTGCTGGTCATGTTCGATGAGCCGAACCCGACGCCCACGACCTATGGCTATGCCACGGCGGGCTGGAATGCGGCCCCGGTGACTTCGAAGGTCGTGCAGCGCATTGCGCCGCTGCTGGGCGTGCGGCCGGTGGACCAGATGATGGAGAATCCGCTGATCGAGGCGAAGCTCGTGACCAATGGCGGCGCCGGCGACTGAAGAAAATATGGAGATTGTTTGCGGTATCGATGAGTCGAATGAAGAGATGGCTGTAAAGGCGGCAGAGTTGCAGATGGAACTCGCGGAACTGATGGATGGAGAGGCTGTATCCCCTGCTGCTGCGCGGACGGAGATTCTTGGCCTGACCGCCGACAGCCGCGAGGTGCGCCCCGGCTATCTGTTCGCCGCCCTGCCGGGGGTGAAGGCCGATGGCGCGCGCTTCGTGCCGCAGGCGCTGAAGCAGGGCGCGTCCGCGCTGCTGACCGCCCTTGGCGTGACGGTTTCCGATAGCGACGTACCCGTCATCGCCGACGCCAATCCGCGCCGCCGTCTTGCGCTGATGGCTGCGCGCTTTTTCGGCCGCCAGCCGGAAATCGTCGCCGCCGTCACCGGCACCAACGGCAAAACCTCGGTCGCCACGTTCGTGCGCCAGATTTTCAGCGCGCTGGGCGAAAGCGCCGCAAGCCTCGGCACGGTCGGCGTCACCTCCGATGCGGGCACGGTTTCGCTCGGCCACACCACGCCCGATCCGGTCACGCTTCATCGCGCGCTGGCGGCGCTTGCCGATGAGGGCGTCACGCGGCTCGGCATGGAGGCGTCCAGCCACGGGCTTGAGCAGCACCGCCTCGATGGCGTCCATGTCACGGCGGCGGGCTTCACCAACCTGACCCGCGATCACCTCGATTATCACCTCACCTTCGACGATTACGCCTATGCCAAGCTCAGGCTTTTCGTCGATGTGCTCGCACCGGGCGGCACCGCCGTCATCAATGCGGATGCGGACTATGCGGAGGATTTCGAGGATCTGTCCTGGGCGACGGGCCATCCCATCGTCACCGTCGGCGCGCGCGGCGAAACCATCCGCCTGCTCTCGGCGGTGCCGGATGCGCGCGGGCAGAAGCTCGACATTCTCTATCAGGGCGAGCCCTTCACCATCGAGCTGCCGCTCGCGGGAGCCTTTCAGGCCTCGAACGCGCTGGTCGCGGCGGGCCTTGTCATCGCGTGTGGCGGAGAGCCCGCGAAAGTGTTCGCCGCGCTCGAACATCTGACCGGCGCGAGCGGGCGTCTGGAAGAGGTGGCGCATCTCGACAACGGCGCGACCATCTATGTCGATTACGCCCATACGCCCGATGCGCTTGAAACCGTGCTGAAGGCGCTGCGCCCGCACACGAAGGGAAAACTTTACGTGGTCTTCGGCTGTGGGGGCGACCGCGACCCGGGCAAGCGTCCGCAGATGGGCGCCATCGCCGAGGCGCTGGCCGATGGCGTGATCGTGACCGACGACAATCCCCGCAGCGAGGATGCGGCCGCCATCCGCAAGGCCATTCTGGCGGCGGCGCCCCACGCGCGTGAAATCGGCGACCGCGCCGCGGCGATTGCGGCGGCGGTGGCCGGTCTTCAGGCGGGCGATGTTCTGGTCGTCGCGGGCAAGGGTCATGAGAGCGGCCAGATCGTTGGCGACCGGATCATTCCGTTCAGCGACCATGAGGCCGTGCTTGCCGCCGTTGCCGGACAGGGAGGGGCCCGATGAGCATTTTGTGGACGGCGAACACCGTATTGGCCGCCGTGGGCGGCGAGGCGACCGGACGGGGATGGACCGTGTCGGGCATTTCCATCGACAGCCGCACGCTGGAGAAGGGCGATCTTTTCGTCGCGCTGGACGGCGAGAACGCCGATGGCCATGTCTATGTCGCCAGGGCCTTCGCCAATGGCGCGACGGCGGCGCTCGTTTCGCGCCCGACCGATGAGATGCGCGCCCTCGGTCCCCTCGTCATCGTGCCCGATGTGCTTGAGGCGCTCAACGCGCTGGGCCGGGCCGCGCGCGCGCGCAGCCTCGCGAAGGTCGTTGCCGTCACCGGCAGTGTCGGCAAGACCAGCACCAAGGAAGCGCTGCGTCTGGTTTTCGAGGCGCAGGGGCGCACCCACGCTTCGGTCGCCTCCTACAACAATCACTGGGGCGTGCCGCTTTCTCTCGCGCGCATGCCTGCCTCCACGGAATATGCCGTGTTTGAAATCGGCATGAATCATGAAGGCGAGATCACGCCGCTCACCCAGCTTGTCCGTCCGCATGTGGCGATCGTCACCACGGTCGAGGCGGTTCATCTGGCGCATTTCAGCTCGATAGACGCCATCGCGCGCGCCAAGGCGGAAATCTTCACCGGCATCGAGCCCGATGGCACCGCCATCCTCAATGCCGATAATCCCCATCTCGATCTGCTGACCCGCGAGGCGCGCGCGGCGGGCGTCGAGCACATTCTCACCTTCGGCGAGGAAACGGGCGCGGACGTCCGGCTTGAAAAAGTCGCGCTGCTGGAAAACTGCTCGTGCGTGACCGCCAATATCGATGGCGTGCCGGTGGTCTACAAGGTCGGTGTGCCGGGCCGCCATCTGGTGATGAATTCGCTGGCGGTGCTGGCCGCCGTCAAGGCGGTCGGCGGCGATCTGGCGCTGGCCGCCATGGCGCTGGCACAGTTCGCCGCGCCCAAGGGCCGGGGCGAGCGCCATGCCATCGTCACCGAGGGCAAGCGCATTCTGCTGATCGATGAAAGCTATAACGCCAACCCCGCCTCGATGAAGGCGGCCATCGCCGCGCTGGGGCAGGCCATACCCAAGGGCCGGGGACGGCGCATCGCGGTGCTGGGCGACATGCTGGAACTGGGGCCGCAGGCCGAACTCCACCATGCGCGCCTCGCGCAGGCGTTGCTCGATGCCCGGGTGGACCGGCTGTTCGCGGCGGGTCCGCTCACGCGCCATCTCTATGAAGCGGTGCCGGAACATATGCGGGCCCATGCCGCGGCTGCCTCTTCCACGCTGGTGCCGCTCCTTGCCGAAAGCCTGCGCGATGGCGACGTGGTGATGGTCAAGGGGTCGCTCGGCTCGCGCATGGGGCAGATCGTCGAGGCGCTGCTTGAGGCGAATGAACTGAACGAAGACGTCATGGACAAGACAGAAGGGGGGATCTGATGCTCTACGAGTTTCTATATCGCATGTCTGATCATCCATCCCTGTTCAATGTGTTCCGCTACATCACGTTCAGGACCGGCGGCGCGACGCTGACGGCGCTCTTCATCAGCTTCATGTTCGGCCCCATGGTCATCGACTCGCTGCGCCTGCGTCAGAAGCGCGGCCAGCCGATCCGCGAGGATGGCCCCAGGACGCATTTCGTGAAGGCGGGCACGCCGACCATGGGCGGCTTCATCATCCTGCTGGGTCTGGTGCCCTCGGTGCTGCTCTGGGCGAACCTCGGCAACGCCTATGTCTGGATCGTGCTGTTCGTC
The DNA here is from genome assembly GCA_028283765.1 of Parvibaculaceae bacterium. GTDB lineage: Bacteria > Pseudomonadota > Alphaproteobacteria > Parvibaculales > Parvibaculaceae > JAATFR01. Next base: position 684,363 of record JAPWJY010000008.1, read on the forward strand.
ACGCTCGGCTATGGCGCCATCGGCTTTGCCGACGATTATCTCAAGGTCTCGAAAATTTCGCCCAAGGGCGTGTCGAGCCGGATCAAGCTGTTCTTTGAAATCATCATCGCGCTCATCGGCGTCATCGCCCTCGTGCATGTGGCCGAGCCCGGCATGGCGACCATGCTGGCGGTGCCGTTCTTCAAGAGCGTGCTCATTCCGCTGGGGCTTTTCTTTTATGTTTTCGGCGCTTTCGTCATCGTCGGCGCGGGCAATGCGGTCAACCTCACAGATGGTCTCGACGGGCTTGCCATCGTGCCGGTGATGATCGCGGCGGCGAGCCTCGGCTTCATCGCCTATGTCGTCGGCAACGTCGTCTTTGCCGATTATCTTCAGGTGCATTTCGTGCCCGGCACCGGCGAGCTTGCCGTCTTCTGCGGTGCGCTGATCGGCGCGGGCCTCGGCTTCCTCTGGTACAATGCGCCGCCCGCCATGGTGTTCATGGGCGACACCGGGTCGCTCGCCATCGGCGGCGCGCTCGGCGCGATCAGCGTGGTGGCGAAGCATGAACTGGTGCTGGCCATTATCGGCGGGCTGTTCGTGCTGGAGGCCGTTTCGGTCATCGTGCAGGTCGCTTCCTTCAAGCTCACGGGCAAGCGGGTGTTTCGCATGGCGCCGCTGCATCATCATTTCGAGCAGAAGGGATGGGCTGAATCCACCGTCGTCATCCGTTTCTGGATCATCGCCGGCGTGCTGGCGATGGTCGGTCTCGCTACATTGAAGTTGAGGTAGGCATGATCGTCGCCGCCGGTTTCGAGGGACGCACCATCGCCGTGTTCGGTCTGGCAAGGTCGGGCATCGCCACCGTGCGTTCTCTCGCGGCGGGCGGCGCGCGCGTGCTGGCGTGGGACGATTCACAGGGCCGCCGCGCGGATGCGCAGGCGCTGGGTCTGCCCCTTGAAAATCTCTATGAGGCGGACTGGTCGGAAATTTCGGCTCTGGTGCTCAGCCCCGGCGTGCCGCTTACCCATCCCGAGCCCCATGCGCTGGTGCAGCTTGCCCATGCGGCTGGTGCGGCGGTTATCGGCGATATCGAGATATTCTTTCGCGCCGTGCGCGCCAGCCCCGCGAATGCGCGGATCGTCGGCATCACCGGGACCAATGGCAAATCCACGACGACGGCTCTGATCGGCCATATGGTCGAGGAATGCGGCGGCCGTGTCGCCGTGGGCGGCAACATCGGCACGGCGGTGCTGGAGCTTGAGCCGCCGCGCGACGGGCTTGTCTATGTGATCGAGCTTTCATCCTATCAGATCGATCTTGCGCCTTCGCTTGCGCCGGATGTTGCGATCCTGATCAACATCACGCCCGACCATATCGACCGGCACGGCAGCCTTGAGCATTACGCCGAGGTGAAGGCGAACATCTTTGCGCACCAGACCCGGGGCCAGGCCGCCATCTGCGGTATCGACGACGAGCTTTCAGCGGACATCTGCACCACGCTCACGGCGCGGCACGAAGCAACGGTCGTTCCGGTCTCCGTCGGCCAGACGGTCGGTAAAAGCATCTATGTCGTCGATGGTACGCTCTATGACAGCACGGATCTGGCGATCATCAAGGTGGGCGATCTGCGCGGCCTGCGCACGCTGGCCGGTGCTCACAACTGGCAGAACGCGGCCATGGCTTATGCGGCGGGGCGCGCGCTCGGTTTCGACCGGGAGCGCATCCTGCACAGCTTCAGGCATTTCCCCGGTCTTGCCCATCGCATGGAAATCGTCGCCGAGCGCGATCATGTGCGCTTCGTCAATGATTCCAAGGGCACCAATGCGGATGCCACGCGCCACGCACTCGCGGCCTACGACAATATTTTCTGGATTGTCGGCGGCAAGGCGAAAGAGGGCGGCATCGAAAGCCTCGAAACGCTTTTCCCCCATGTGGCGCGCGCCTATCTGATCGGCGAGTCGTCGGACGATTTTGCCGTCACGCTGGAAGGCAAGGTTCCCTATGCGCGCTGCGGAACGCTGGACGTCGCCGTGCCGCAGGCGGCGCGCGATGCGCGGGCCGGGGCAGGCGATCTGAAGATCGTGATGCTGTCGCCCGCCTGCGCCTCTTTCGATCAATATCCCAATTTTGAAGTGCGGGGCGATGCGTTCCGTAACCTTGTTCAGAGCCTGGTCAAAGACTGGGAAGGAGCGCCTGCATGATCAGTCTGTCGCGCACAAATCGCGGTGCGATTGCCGAATGGTGGTGGACCGTGGACAAGTGGACGCTGCTGGCGCTCATTCTGCTCATGGTGGTCGGCGCCGTGCTCACGCTGGCGGCAAGCCCCGCCGTCGCCATGCGCATTCATCTCTCGCCCTTCCATTTCGTTTACCGGCAGGCGATTTTCTACCCGCCCGCCATCGCCATTCTGATCGGCGTGTCGCTGCTGCCGGTGCGTCAGGTGCGCCGCGTCGCCACCATGGTGTTTCTCATCGCCTATGTGCTGATGGTGATGACGCTGCTGTTCGGGCCTGAGGTGAAGGGCGCGACGCGCTGGCTGCAACTGGGGCCGATCGCGATCCAGCCGTCCGAATTCGTCAAGCCGTCCTTCATCGTGGTGACGGCGTGGATGTTCTCCGAAGGCATGAAGTCGCGGCGCTTTCCCGGCACCATCATCGCCCTTGCCCTTTACACCTGCGTCGTCGCGGTGCTCGCCCTGCAACCTGACTTCGGCCAGCTGATGCTGGTGACGCTCGCTTTCGGCGCGATCTTCTTCATGGCCGGGCTCAACTGGTTCTGGATCGTGCTGCTGGCGGTCGTCGCCATCGGCGGCGCCGTCGCCGCCTACACGTTCGTGCCGCATGTGGCGAGCCGCATCGACCGGTTCGCTCACCCTGCGTCCGGCGATACCTATCAGGTGGACAAGGCGCTCGATGCCTTCCATGCCGGAGGCCTGTTCGGCCGGGGGCCGGGCGAGGGCGAGGTGAAACGCATTCTGCCTGACGCCCATACCGACTTCATCTTCGCGGTCGGCGCGGAGGAATTCGGCATTGCGGCGGGGCTTCTCATCATCGGGCTTTTCTCGTTCATCACGCTGCGCTCGCTCGGACGGGCGGGGGAGGAAACCGATCCCTTTGTGCAATTGTCGGCCTGCGGCCTCACCATGCTGTTTGGCATGCAGGCGCTGATCAACATGGCTGTGAACGTCAATCTCATGCCCGCGAAAGGCATGACGCTGCCGTTCATCTCCTATGGCGGCTCCTCGCTGATCGCGCTCGCCTACACCATGGGCATGCTGCTCGCCTTCACCCGTGTCCGCGCCGGGCGTCAGTCCGCCTCCGCGACCGTCCGGGGGGTGTTTGCATGAAGCCAAACCGCGAAGGTCCCATCGTCATCGCCGCGGGCGGCACCGGCGGGCATCTCTTTCCCGGTCAGGCACTGGCGCAGGAACTGCGGCGGCGCGGCCGCGCGGTCGCTCTCATCTCCGACGAGCGCGTGCAGCATTTCGCGCACCTGTTCCCGGGTGCGGACATTCACCAGGTGCCGTCCGCCACGCCGTCGCGCGGCGGGGCGTTCGGTCTCGTCAAGGCGTCACCGGCGATCATCGCGGGCATCGTCCGCTCGGCGCTCATTCTGGGCAGGATCCGGCCTGCCGCCGTTATTGGTTTCGGCGGCTACCCGACGCTGCCGCCGGTCGCGGCCGCCCTGTTGCGGGGCCTGCCGACCTGCGTTCATGAGCAGAACGCGGTGCTGGGCCGCGTCAACCGGCTGGTCGCCTCCCATGTCAATGCCATCGCCTCCACCTTCGCCGCGCCGAAATATGTGAGCGCCAGTGCGGCGCGCCATCTGGTCGTCACCGGCAATCCGGTGCGAGACGCCGTCGCCGCGCTGGCGGGCGCGCCCTATGAAGCGCCGTCGGAGACGGGACCCATAAACCTGCTTGTATTCGGCGGCAGCCAGGGCGCACGGGTGATGAGCGATGTGGTGCCCGGCGCGCTCGCAAAGCTCGACGCCGGATTGCGCGCGCGCATCCGCCTTGTCCAGCAGTGCCGCCCGGAAGATATGGAGCGCGTCCGCGCCATCTATGCCGAAGCGGGGATTGCCGCGGAACTTCAGTCCTTTTTCGACGATATGCCCGCCCGCATCGCGGCGGCCCATCTGGTGATCGGCCGCTCCGGTGCCTCGACGGTCAGCGAACTCACCGTCATCGGCCGCCCCTCGATCCTCGTCCCCCTGCCGCATTCCATCGACAATGACCAGAAGGCGAACGCGCTCAGCATCGAGCAGGCGGGCGCGGGCTTCATGATCGAGCAGAAGGATTTCAGCTCCGATCATCTCGCCACCGTACTCGCGGGTCTTTTTGCTGCGCCAAAAAGGCTGGCGCGCACCGCCGAGGCGGCGCTGGGGCAGGGGCGTCCCGATGCCGTGCGCGCGCTCGCCGATCTCGTCGAGGCGCTCGGCCGGGGTGAACTCGGCTCCTTCTTTGCGCGTTCTCCCGCTGACCGCGGTGCGGACGGTGCTTCCAAATTTCTCCTGTCCGAAGGTGGTGTCTGATGCGCCCTGCTCCTCTCGATATTGGCGCCATTCATTTCGTCGGCATCGGCGGCATCGGCATGAGCGGCATTGCCGAGGTCATGCACAATCTCGGCTACACCGTGCAGCGGCAGCGACCAGAGCGAGAGCGCCAACGTCAAGCGCCTGCGCGATCTGGGCATCACGGTCCGCGTGGGGCAGAGCGCGGACAATCTGGGCGACGCGGCGGTGGTGGTGATCTCATCCGCGATCAAGCCCGACAATCCCGAACTCGTGGAGGCCCGCGCCCGCTTCCTGCCGGTGGTGCGCCGCGCTGAAATGCTGGGCGAACTGATGCGGCTCAAATCGTCGGTCGCCGTCGCCGGCACCCATGGCAAGACCACGACGACCTCCATGGTGGCGGCCATTCTCGATGGTGCGGGGCTCGATCCGACCGTCATCAATGGCGGCATCATCAACGCCTATGGCACCAACGCGCGGCTCGGCGCGGGCGAGTGGATGGTGGTCGAGGCCGATGAATCCGACGGCACCTTCGTCAAGCTGCCCGCGACCATCGCCATCGTCACCAACATCGACCCGGAACATCTCGACTATTACGGAAACTTCGACGCCGAGCGCAACGCCTTCCTCGCCTTCGTCGAGAATATCCCGTTCTACGGTTTCGCGGTCATGTGCATCGATCATCCCGAGGTGCAGGCGCTGATCGGCCGCGTCCGCGACCGGCGCATCGTCACCTATGGCACGAGCCCGCAGGCCGAAGTCCGCGCCACCTCGATCCGCATCGAAAAGGGCGTCTCGGTGTTCGATGTCACGCTCTCCGACCGCAAGACCGGCGGCGTGCGCGAGATCGCCAATCTGCGCCTGCCGGTGTTCGGCCACCACAATGTCATGAACAGCCTTGCCGCCATCGGCGTCGCGGTCAACATGGGCGTGGCCGACGAGGACATCCGCAAGTCGCTGGACGGGTTCGCGGGCGTGAAGCGCCGCTTCACCCACACCGGCACCTGGAACGATGTCCGCATCTATGATGATTACGGCCATCACCCGGTCGAGATTGCCGCTGTGCTTCAGGCTGCGCGCTCGGCCACGGAAAAGCGCGTCATCGCCGTCATGCAGCCCCATCGTTATACGCGCCTTGCGAGCCTGTTCGACGATTTCTGCGCCTGCTTCAACGATGCCGACGTGGTGGTGATCGCCGATGTCTATGCGGCGGGCGAGCAGCCCATAGAGGGCATGGACCGCGACGGGCTGGTCGCGGGCCTGCGCGATCGCGGCCACCGGCGCGTCATCGCGCTGGCGGGCCCCTCGGAACTGCCGGACCTCATCGCCGAGCTTGCCGAACCCGGCGACATCGTCGTCTTTCTCGGGGCGGGCAATATCAGCCAGTGGGCCAACGCGCTTCCCGCCGAGCTTGCAGCGCTGGATACGCGGAGGCGCGCATGATGCCGGCCCGTATGCCTTCAGATCGCCTGATCGACCGCCTGCCGTCCGTGCGGGGCGAACTGGTGGAGAATGCGCCGCTCGCGCCCTTCACCTGGTTTCGCGTCGGCGGCGCGGCGGAAGTGCTGTTCCGCCCCGTGGACGCGGACGATCTGGCGGATTTTCTGGCCGCAACGCCAGCCGATGTGCCGGTCACGGTGATCGGCGTCGGCTCCAATCTGCTGGTCCGCGACGGCGGCGTCGCGGGCGTCGTCATCCGTCTGGGCCGGGGTTTTTCCGCAATCGGGGCGCAGGCCGGTGCGCGTTTGCGCGCGGGTGCGGCGGCGCTTGATGTCGCGGTCGCGCGCGCCGCGCAGGAAGCGGGCATCGCGGGGCTTGAGTTTTACCGGGGCATTCCCGGCGCCATCGGCGGCGCGCTGCGCATGAATGCGGGCGCGCATGGCGGCGAAACGAAGGATGTGCTGGTGGAGGCGGTCGCCCTCGACCGGCAGGGGCGGCGGCATGTCTTCGCCAATGCGGATATGGGTTTCGGCTATCGCCATGCCTCCGTGCCGGAGGATATGATCTTCATCGAGGCGGTCTTTGCCGGACGTCCCGGCGAGAAGGCGGCGATCGCCGCGCGCATGGAGGAGATCACGGCGGCGCGCGAGGCAAGCCAGCCGATCCGCACCCGCACCGGCGGCTCCACCTTCCGCAATCCCGAAGGCCACAAGGCCTGGCAACTGATCGACGGCGCCGGTGCGCGCGGCCTCATGGTCGGCGGCGCGCAGGTCTCCGAAATGCACTGCAATTTCCTCATCAATACGGGCAACGCCACCGCCGCCGACATCGAGACGCTGGGCGAGGAAGTGCGGGCCCGGGTCAAGGCGTCGAGCGGCGTCACGCTCGAATGGGAAATCCGTCGCATCGGCGAGGTGCTGCCATGAGCGGGGTGAAGCACGTTGCCGTCATCAAGGGCGGCTGGAGTTCGGAGCGCGCGGTCAGCCTCGTCACCGGCAAGGGCTGCGCCGAGGCCTTGCGCGCCGAGGGCTACCGGGTCACGGAAATCGATGCGGGCCGCGATCTTGCCGAGCAGCTTTTGCAGGTGAAGCCCGACGTCGTCTTCAACGGCCTCCATGGCAAATGGGGTGAGGATGGCTGCGTCCAGGGCCTGCTGGAAATCATGGGCATCCCCTACACCCATTCCGGCGTTCTGGCCTCCTCGCTTGCCATGCACAAGGAGCGCGCCAAGCAGGTGTTCCGCGATGCCGGGCTGCCGCTGGCCGAAGGGGTGGTCGTCTCGCGCGAGGTTGCGGCGCGCGGCCATGTCATGGACACGCCCTATGTCATCAAGCCGGTCAATCACGGCTCCAGCGTCGGCGTCTTCATCGTGCGCAAGGGCGAGAACCGCCCGCCTGTCGAGCTTTCCTCGAAGGACTGGGATCTGGGCGAGGATGTGCTGGTCGAGCGCTATGTGCCGGGCCGCGAACTGACCTGCGCGGTGATGGACGGGCGCGCGCTCGGCGTGACGGAAATCATCGAGAATTCGGCCTTTTATGATTATGAGGCGAAATATGCCGAGGGCGGCTCGCGCCATGTCGTGCCCGCGCCGGTCCATCCCGAAATTTATGAGAAGGTCCGGGCGGTGGCGCTCGCCGCCCATCTCGCGCTGGGCTGCCGCGGCGTCACGCGCGCCGACTTCCGCTATGACGACACGGCGGGCGAACCGGGCCGCCTCATCCTGCTTGAGGTCAACACGCAGCCGGGCATGACGCCGACCTCGCTGGTGCCGGAACTCGCGGCCCATGAAGGCATGTCTTATGGCGAACTCGTCCGCTGGATGGTGGAGGATGCCTCATGCGACCGCTGACGGGATCGAAAAAACCGGCGCGCAAGCGCGTGCCCGCGAAAAAGCGCGGCGCGAAGATGGGCTCGAAAACCCGCGTGAGCAAAAAGGGCGGGCCGATGGTCATCCATCAGCGCAACTGGTTCTCGCGCTTTTTCATGGGCTTCCGCCCGGTCCGCCAGCTGGTCGAGGCGATTCGCCAGCCCACCCCCATGACCATGGTCGCCATGGCCCTGATCGTGGTTGCGGCGGTCTATGGGCTGGTGCGGGGCGGCCATGTCGAGGCCTTTGCCGATGGCGTCACGAACGAGGCGAATGCGGCGCTGGGCTTTGCCGGATTCCGGATCGATGAGGTCACCGTGCAGGGTCGCAAATATACGGATCCCGAGGCGCTGATCGCGGCGCTGGGCGTGAATGAGGGCGATCCGATTTTTGCGCTGGATACGCAGCAGGCGCGTTTGCGCCTTGAGGGAATCGAATCAATTCAGCAGGCGACCGTGCGCAGAATGCTCCCGGATCGCGTTCATATCGATCTTGTGGAGCGCACGCCGTTCGCAATCTGGCAGAATGGCGGCAAGCTCACCGTGATCGATCGCGACGGTCATCGGATCACGGACAAGAATCTTCAGGCCTTCGCGGGCTTGCCTTTTATTGTGGGCGAAGGTGCGCCGACTCACGCAAGTGCCATATTTGATTCAGTAAAATCGGAACCGGCTCTTTACGCCCGTGTGCGCGCCTATGTGCGGGTCGGTGACCGCCGCTGGAATCTGCGTCTCGACAACGGCGTCGACATCAAACTTCCTGAAGTCGGATTTGAAAAAACAGTTCAAGAAATCGTTACACTGGACGAGAAATATCGCATTCTTACACGGGACATCGAATCAGTTGATTTGCGGCTGCCGGACGAGATTACCGTGCGCCTGACGCCAGAGGCTATGGCGAGGCGGGATGCGGGACTCGACTCGAATGATTCGCGATCCGGCAAGTCCGTAAAGAAGGGTGCGCTGAAGAAATTGCAGATTGATTCGACCAGACCATCCAGGCGGGCGGCGCTGGAGCCGGACAAGGATGGACGTGCCGTGGCACCGATGGGCCCGCAGGGGGGTGAGGGATGAACATGGTCAGTCTGGGGACAAAGGGATTCCAGGGGCGGCCCGTTTCCGTCAGCCGGTCGGGCACGATCGCGGCGCTGGACATCGGCACGACCAAGATTTCCTGCTTCATCGCCCGCATTGAGCCGGGCCGGATGCCCAACGGGCAGGCCCCGGTCCGGGTCATCGGCATCGGGCATCAGGTTTCGCGCGGCATCCGCGCCGGAGCCGTGGTCGATATGGACAGCGCCGAGGAGGCGATTCGCATCGTGGTCGATGCCGCCGAGCGCATGGCGGGCGTCACGGTCCGCGATGTCGTCGTCAATGTTTCCGGTGGCGAGCCCCGCAGCCAGACCATCGGCGTGCGTGCGCCGGTCATGGGCGCGGAGATCACGGATCAGGATCTCCAGCGCCTGATCGGCTATGCCCAGACCAATTTCCAGCCCGAGGGCCGGGCCGTCCTTCATGCCATCCCGGTCAGCTACAATGTCGATGACGCGCGCGGCGTGCGCGATCCACGCGGCATGTTCGGCGAGCGGGTGGGCGTGGAAGTCCACATGGTCAGTTCGTTGCGCGGGCCGCTGCGCAATCTGGAAATGTGCATCGAGCGCTGCCACCTCAACGTGCTTGGCATGTCCGTCTCGCCTTATGCCAGCGGGCTTGCCTGCCTCGTCGAGGACGAGATGGAGCTTGGCGTCACCCTCATCGAGATGGGCGGCGGCACCACCTCCCTTGCGGTCTTCTTTGAAGGCGCGATGGTCTACAGCGACATGGTGGCGCTTGGCGGCAATCACATCACCAACGACATCGCGCGTGGCCTCTCGACGCCGCTCACCCATGCCGAGCGGATGAAGACGCTCTATGGCAGCGCGCTGGCGAGCCCGTCGGACGAACGCGAAATGATCGACGTTCCCCAGGTCGGCGAGGACGAGGGCGACATCGGCAATCATATTCCCCGTTCCATGCTGACGGGCATCATCCAGCCCCGGCTGGAGGAAACACTCGAATTTGTCAGGGACCGGCTGGACGCGTCGGGGTTCGGCCGGGTGGCCGGCCGCCGCGTCGTGCTCACGGGCGGCGCGAGCCAGCTCAATGGCGCGCGCGAACTCGCCAGCCGCATTCTCGACAAGCAGGTTCGGATCGGTCAGCCGATCCGTGTCATGGGTCTGGCCGAATCGACGGGCGGACCTGCATTCTCTACCTGCGCGGGACTTCTGAGTTACTTCCAGATGTCCCCGCTGGAGGCAAGCGGAGCGGATGACGAGGGCGGATCGCGTGGGTCGCGCAATCAGTTCTCCAGGTTCGGCCGCTGGCTCAAGGAGAATTTCTGATGGTGGGACCAAACACGATTCTTCAGGTCTGGGCCACTTTTGCGGGGGCATCGGAAAGAGACTGGCGCTCGGCGGCGGCAGCGGGGCATGGGGCACCGTCAATACCGTCGAACAGGATGCGGGGAGCACCCGCTCCTTCGACGGACAAGACGACCCCATTCCAATTTTTCAATTTCAGGAGGCTTTCATGAGCATCAATCTTTCGGTCCCGAAGGCCCGTGAACTGAAACCCCGCATTCTGGTGTGCGGTGTCGGTGGCGCGGGCGGCAATGCCGTCAACAACATGATTCAGGCGGGCCTTCAAGGCGTCGACTTCATCGTCGCGAACACCGATGCCCAGGCTCTGTCCCTGTCGTCGGCTGAACGCCGCATCCAGCTTGGCGCCTCGATCACGGAAGGCCTTGGCGCAGGGTCGCGCCCGGAGGTCGGTTGCGCCTCGGCGGAAGAAGCGCTGAACGAGGTGATCGAGAATCTCCAGGGCTCGCACATGGTGTTCATCACCGCGGGCATGGGCGGCGGCACCGGCACCGGCGCGGCGCCGGTCATCGCGCGGGCCGCGCGTGAAATGGGCATTCTCACCATCGGCGTCGTCACCAAGCCGTTCCAGTTCGAGGGATCGCGCCGTCTGCGCATCGCGGAAGAGGGCATTCTGGAACTTCAGCGCTATGTCGACACGCTGATCATCATCCCGAACCAGAACCTGTTCCGTGTCGCCAATGAAAACACCACCTTCGCCGACGCTTTCGCGATGGCTGACGAGGTGCTTCATTCCGGCGTGGCGGGCATCACCGATCTGATGATCAAGCCCGGCCTCATCAATCTCGATTTCGCGGACGTGCGCACCGTGATGAACGAGATGGGCAAGGCCATGATGGGCACCGGCGAGGCAACCGGCGAGAAGCGGGCGATCGAGGCTGCCGAAGCCGCGATCTCCAACCCGCTGCTCGATGAAGTCTCGATGAAGGGCGCCAAGGGCGTGCTCATCAACATCACCGGCGGCATGGACATGACGCTCTATGAGGTTGACGAGGCGGCCAACCGCATCCGTTCGGAAGTGGACCCGGAAGCCAACATCATTGTCGGCTCCACCTTCGACACCGCGCTCGACGGCCGCATCCGCGTTTCCGTCGTCGCCACGGGTATCGAGGCGGAGGGCGCGCAGCAGACCAAGCCTGCTGCGACGGAAAGCGTCACGGTGCTGCGTCCCAAGGAACAGCGCCCGTCCGCAAGCACCGCTGCCCAGGCCGCGTCGCAGGCGGCTGAAACCGCCCGTCGCACCAGCCAGCATGACCATCACGGCTTTGAGGCCGAGGTCGTCAACAAGGCCGAGAACGCGCCTCACATCCCCTCGGAGATGGAGCGCGTCCAGCACAGGCAGGCCCCTGCCGAATTCGCCACGGCCAAGCCCGTGCCGGTCAGTCAGGGCCGCGCGCCGCGCAAGGGTCCGGGCTTCTTTGCCCGTCTCGGTCTGGGCCGCAGCCGCGATGAAGATCAGGGCGAAGCACCGGCGGAACGCCGGGAACCGGCTCCCGGCGTCGAGACCCGCGCCTCCGCGCCCCAGCAGACCAGCCTGATGGCGCCGGCCGAGGGCCGTCTCGTCAGCGGCTATGAGGACGAGCAGCTTGAAATCCCGACCTTCCTGCGCCGTCAGGCCAACTGACGTCCGGCGCTCGCTGTAAACGGTTGAAACATGAAACGCCGCCCGATTTGATCGGGCGGCGTTTTCTTTTTTATTTCAATGGCTTGGCGATGCTGCGGGCGCGTAACAAAGCGTAAGAAAGAGTTATTTGTTGTGGACGGGGGGGGTTGCTACATCTCATCACGAGAAAAGATTTCAGCCGCTTCCAGTTGTGGGGCGGCCAGCCGAGAGACGAGCGATCGTGCGCAGGGAAGAATATAGCATATCGGGTTTTGAGACAGCCGGGCGTGTTCACGCCCATGGTGTCGCAGAGACGACGATTGCGCATCGGGCCGAGATCGAGGGCGTTGGCCTTCACACCGGCGCGGCGATCCGCATGTGCTTCGTCCCGGCCCCCGCCCGCACCGGCATCGTTTTCCGCCGCACCGATCTCGACAGCGTCGATCGCGCCGTGACGGACATTCCGGCCCGTTTCGACCGGGTGACGGAAACCACGCTTTCCACGCTCATCAGCAATGAGGCCGGTCACAGTGTCGGCACCATCGAGCATGTGATGGCGGCCATCGCCGCCTGCGGTCTCGACAATGTGGTGATCGAGGTATCTGGCGGCGAAACCCCGGTCATGGATGGCAGCGCCGAGCCTTTCGTGCGTCTGATCCGTCAGGTCGGCCTGCGTTCGCTCGACGCCCGCCGCCGGGTCATCCGCGTGCTCAGGCCCGTGGTCGTGGAGGAAGCCGGCAAGCGCGCCGCGCTCCTGCCCCATGCCGATGACAGCCAGAGCTTCGTTCTCTCCTTCGAGATCGAGTTCGACAATCCGGTCATCGGCCATGAAACCTTCGAGGCCGATGTTTCCGACCCGGCGTTCGCCGGCATGATCCTGTCCGCCCGTACTTTCGGCTTCCTCAAGGATGTCGAGGCGATGTGGAGCATGGGTCTGGGCCGTGGCGGTTCGCTGGAGAACTCCATCGTCATCGATGGCGAAAAGGTGCTCAACGAGGGCGGCCTGCGCTATCGCGACGAGTTCGTCCGCCACAAGCTGCTCGACGCGCTGGGCGACCTTTCGCTCGGCGGCGCGGTCATCGCGGGCCGTTATGAGGGCGTCCGCTCGGGCCATGCCCTCAATAACCGGCTGCTGCGCGCCCTGCTCGGCAATCTGGACGCCTGGACCTTCGAGGATGCGGTTCAGGATGATGCCTGGGCCATGGGTCCGGTCGCCATCCCGGCCGACTGAGCCATTTTGTTCCTGCTTTGAACGCCGGTCCGGATTTATCCTGACCGGCGTTTTCCTTGGTGCTTCCCGCACTGGCTTCGCCCGCGCAATTGAGCTAGAAACGCTCAGGTCCCCGACCGTCGACGGGGCCGGTTTGAGTCGCTTGGGGGCCTACATTCTCCGTCCGGAGCAGCAGTCCTTTTGTGAACGCAACAGAGCATTGGCCAGAAGAAGTGGAATGCGCGAGCATGAGTGAGGCTCTACAAATCCCTCAACGCGGCACGATCCGGCGCCGTCCGGGTGTTCTTTCTGCCATTGCGCTGGTCGCGGGCAGCCTGCTGTTGAGCGCATGCAGCTCCGGCAAGGAAGAAGTGGCCTATCAGGAGCGCCCGGTCGAGCAGATCTACAATCAGGCCATGGACTATGTGCAGGAGGGCAACTACCGCAAGGCCGCGCCCCAGTTCGACGAGGTCGAGCGCCAGCACCCCTATTCGGTCTGGGCGCGCCGCGCGATCCTGATGTCCGCCTATTCCTATTACCAGACCAACGATTACGATCAGGCGATCCTCGCGGCGCAGCGCTACATCTCGCTCCATCCCGGCAGCCCGGACGCCGCCTATGCCTATTACATGGTCGCCATCTGCTATTATGAGCAGATCGTGGACGTGGGCCGCGACCAGCAGACCACGCAGAACGCGCTGAAGGGGCTTGAGGAAGTGGTGCGCCGCTATCCGGCCAGCGAATATGCCCGCGACGCCCGCCTCAAGATCGACCTCACCCGCGACCATCTGGCGGGCAAGGAGATGGAGATCGGCCGCTACTATCTGTTCAATCAGGAATATGTGGCGGCGATCAACCGCTTCCGCATCGTGCTGGACAAGTATCAGACCACGACCCACACGCCCGAGGCGCTGGAGCGCGTCACCGAGGCCTATGTCGCGCTCGGCGTGCGCAACGAGGCGCAGACGGCCGCCGCCATCCTTGGCTACAACTATCCCGGCAGCCGCTGGTATCAGGATGCCTACGGCCTGATGAAGGGCAACCACGCCGAGCCGGAAGTGGATGAGGGCTCCTGGATCGGCCGCGCCTGGGATTCAGTCTTTTAAGAGGGGCCCATGCTCGTCGGTCTGTCGGTTCGCGACATCGTCCTGATCGACAAGCTGGATCTTGCTCTGGCGAGCGGCCTGTGCGCGCTCACGGGCGAGACCGGGGCGGGCAAGTCCATCCTGCTCGATGCGCTGGGTCTTGCCATCGGCGCGCGGGCCGATGCCGGGCTCGTGGCGCTGGGCGCGGACAATGGCAGCGTCACCGCCATTTTCGACGTGCCCGAGGCGCACCGCGCCCGCAGCCATCTGCGCGGCAACGGGCTCGACGCCGAGGGCGACATCATCCTGCGCCGCCAGCAGTCGCGCGATGGCCGCAGCCGCGCCTTCATCAACGACCAGCCGGTCAGCATCGGCCTGCTGCGCGATGTCGGCGAGCTTCTGGTCGAGATCCATGGCCAGCATGCCGAGCGCGGGCTGCTCGATGCCTCCGGCCACCGCGCCATCCTTGATGCTTTCGCCGGGCTTGAGCCGAAGGTCGACGAAATCCGCAGGCTTCATGCCCATGCCCATGCCGCAGCCCAGGCGCTCGCCGATCACGAGGCGATGATCGAGCGCGCGCGCGCCGAGCAGGAATATCTGACGCAGATGGTCGATGAGCTGGATGCGCTCGACCCGCAGCCCGATGAGGAAACCGATCTTGCCCGCGAGCGCAGTCTGATGATGCATTCGGAAAAGATCGCGGGCGACCTTGTCGAGGCGCAGAACATGATCTCCGGCAATGGCGGGCTTGAGGCGGGTCTCACCCACGCCCTGCGCCGTCTGGCCCGCGCCGCGCCGGATGCGGCGGGCCGTCTCGATGAGGCGGTCGCGGCGCTCGATCGCACGCTCAACGAGGCGGGCGAGGCGCGCGACGCGCTGGAGCGCGCCATGCGCGCGCTGGAGTTCGATCCGGCAAGGCTTGAGCATGTCGAGACGCGGCTTTTTGCGCTCCGCGCCGCCGCCCGCAAGCACAAGGTGACGGTGGACCGCCTCGCGCCGCTTGCTGAAAAATACCGTGCCGATCTGAAAGAGATCGAGGATGGCGAAACCCGCCGCGCGCAGCTTGCAAGCGCCTCTCTTGCCGCCCGCAAGGCCTATGACGAGGCCGCTCGCGCGCTTTCCGCCGCCCGGATCAAGGCCGCCGTCAGGCTCGACGCCGAGGTCGCCCGTGAACTGAAGCCGCTCAAGCTCGACAAGGCGACCTTCAGGACGGCTGTGGTCAGCCTTGAGGAAGGCGGCGGGCCCGACGGCATCGACAAGGTCAATTTTCTCATCGCCACGAATCCGGGCGCGGCGCTTGGCCCGCTCATCAGGATTGCGTCGGGCGGCGAGCTTTCACGTTTCATCCTTGCGCTGAAGGTCGCGCTTGCGTCGCGCGGCACGGCCCCCACGCTCATTTTCGATGAAGTCGATTCGGGCGTCGGCGGCGCGGTTGCCGAAGCGGTGGGCCTGCGCCTGGCCGCCCTTGCCAAAAGCGCCCAGATCCTCGTCGTCACCCATTCGCCGCAGGTCGCGGCCCGGGCCGGTCATCATTACCGCATTTCCAAGAGCAGCGCGAAGGGCGCGCGCCTCGCCACCCGCATCGAAACGCTGGATGCGGCCGAGCGGCGCGAGGAGATCGCCCGCATGCTCGCGGGCGCGACCATCACCGATGAAGCCCGTGCGGCGGCCGACCGGCTCATCAGGAGCGATGTGTGAGCGCGCCAGATAAAATCGCCGCGAAATCGCCCGAAGATCTGACGGAAGTTGAGGCGGGCGAGGAACTGGCGCGCCTCGCGGCCGAGATCGCCCATCATGACGCCGCCTATCATCAGCATGACGACCCGGAAATATCCGATGCGGACTATGATGCGCTGCGCCGCCGCAACGAGGCGATAGAGGTGCGTTTCCCCGGTCTTGTCCGCGATGACAGTCCGTCGCGGCGGGTCGGCGCGGCGCCCTCGGGCGCCTTCGGCAAGGTCGTCCACCGCGTGCCGATGCTCTCGCTCTCCAACGCCTTTGACGATCAGGACGTCACGGATTTCTGGGATCGCATCGCCAAGTTCCTGAGCCTGAAGCCGGAGGACGAGGTCGTCGTGACGGCGGAACCCAAGATCGACGGGCTTTCCGCCTCGCTGCGCTATGAGAAGGGCCGCTTCGTGCAGGGGGCCACGCGCGGCGACGGGCGCGAGGGCGAGGACATCACGGAAAATCTGCGCACCATCGCCGACATACCCGGCAGGCTCAAGGGAAGCCATGTGCCGGAGCTCTTCGAGGTGCGCGGCGAGGTCTATATGGCGCATGCGGACTTTCAGGCGCTGAACGGGCGGCAACTGGCGGATGGCAGGCCGCCTTTCGCCAATCCGCGCAATGCGGCGGCGGGGTCGCTGCGCCAGCTCGATCCGAAAATAACCGCCGGCCGGCCGCTCCACTTTTTCGCCTACGCCTGGGGCGAGGTGAGCGAGCTTCCCGCCGACACGCAATCGGGCGTCATGGAGGCTTTCGGCCAGTGGGGCTTTGTCACCAATCCCCTGTTCCGTCGCTGCCGCTCGGCGGCGGAACTGCTCGCCTTCTACCGCGAAATTGGCGAGATGCGCGCAACCCTCGGCTATGACATCGATGGCGTCGTCTACAAGGTCGACAGGCTCGACTGGCAGCAGCGGCTGGGCTTTGTCTCGCGTGCGCCGCGCTGGGCGACGGCGCACAAGTTTCCCGCCGAGCAGGCGGTCACGATCGTCGAGAAGATCGAGATTCAGGTCGGCCGCACCGGCGCGCTCACGCCGGTCGCCCGCCTCACGCCGATCACGGTCGGCGGCGTCGTCGTCTCCAACGCCACGCTGCACAATGAAGACGAGATCGCGCGCAAGGATGTGCGCATCGGCGACAGCGTGGTCATCCAGCGCGCGGGCGACGTCATTCCCCAGATCGTTTCGGTCATCATCGACAAGCGCCCTGAAAATTCAGAACCCTATGTCTTTCCGGAAACCTGCCCGGAGTGCGGCAGCCACGCCGTGCGCGAGATCAATCCCCGCACTGGCATGCCCGATGCCAAACGCCGCTGCACGGGGGGCCTCATCTGCCCGGCGCAGGCCGTGGAGCGCCTGCGCCATTTCGTGTCCCGCAACGCCTTCGACATAGAGGGGCTGGGCGAAAAGCAGATCGCGGCCTTTTACGCCGATGGCTGGATTCATCAGCCTGCCGATATTTTTCATCTGGAGGAGCGCGAGAAGCCGGGCCTTCAGATGCTGCGCAACCGGGAAGGCTGGGGCGAAACCTCGGCGCGCAACCTGTTCAAGGCCGTCAATGCGCGCCGTCATGTCGAGCTTGACCGCTTCATCTTCGCGCTCGGCATCCGCCATGTCGGAGAGACGACCGCGCGCCTGCTCGCGCGGCGGTATGAGACGCTCGATCATCTGGAAGCCGAGATGATCGCCGCCGCCGACCGCGCGTCGGAGGCCTGGGCCGCATTGCTCGACATCGACGGCATCGGCGAGGTGGTGGCAGAGGCGCTGGTGGATTTTTTTGCGGAAGCCCACAACCGCGAGGTTTTGCAGGCGCTGCGCGATGCGGGTGTCGATCCTCAACCCATGGCGGCGCAGGAAACGGGCTCGCCGATTGCAGGCAAAACCATTGTCTTCACCGGCACGCTTGAGCGGATGAGCCGGTCGGAGGCCAAGGCCCGGGCCGAGCAGATGGGGGCGAAAGTCTCCGGCTCGGTTTCGGCGAAAACCGATCTCGTGGTCGCAGGCCCGGGGGCGGGCTCGAAGCTTGCCAGGGCGCAGGCGCTGGGCGTTGCCACCATCACCGAAGATGAGTGGATGGAGATGGCCGCGCAATAGCCCGGCCTTTCGCGTCCGTTCACATCAATATGTAATCGCGGGGCAGGGGTGCGGGCGGCAGATCGGTTTCACCCATGGCCTCGCGCAGGTTGATCTCGATCATGTCGGCAAGGGCGCTGATCGGCAGGGCGTTGGGCTGGGTGCCGAACGGTTCCTCCAGCTCGTCGCCCAGCGCGTCCAGCCCGAAGAATGTGTAGGCCACCAGTGCGCTGCTGAAAGGCGTGGCCCAGCCGAGCACGTCGGCGAAGCCGAACGGCAGCAGCAGGCAGAACAGATAGGCGGTGCGGTGCAGCAGCAGCGTGTAGCCGAAGGGCACGGGCGTGTGGCGGATTCGCTCGCAGATGGCCTGAACCATGCCCATCTGTTCGATGCTGTCATCCAGCATCCGGAATTCAATGTCGCTGATGCCGCCATCCGACTTGATCGCGGCGAGTTCGCCCGCCATCCGGCGCAGCAGCATGTCGGGCGGATTGCGGCTGGCGCTGAAGGCCTCCAGCACGCCGGCGGGCAGATGCAGGTCGACTCTGTCTGCGGGATGGCCGGGCCTCAGATGCACGGCAAGAGCATGGGCAAAGGCGATGGTCAGGGTCAGCAGGCGCCGGCGCGGCTCCGGCATCTCCGGCGTGCCATCCAGAATCAGGGTCTGCCGGGCGAAGGCGCGGGACGTGGCGATCAGCTGGCCCCAGGCCTTGCGGGCCTCCCACCAGCGGTCATAGCAGGCGTTGTTGCGAAAGCCGAGGAAGACCGAGAGGGCGATGCCGAGAAGCGCGAAGGGCGCGCCGCTGAACCCGGCCACAAGCCCGGGAAAGGCGCGATGCCCCCATACCACCAGCGCCGAAAGCGCGAACACGGCCAGCACCTGCGGATATATCCGCGTAATGACGGAGCCGCGAATAATGGTGAAAAGCTGGAACACGCCAGGTCTGGGGCGGACGATCATGGCAAGGCCGGTATTCTGGAGGTGGCGGAAGTCTTTCGACTCATTGACCACATCAGGGCCGTGGTGCGCAAGAGAGGCCCATGCGACAAGTGCGACAGGCGCGGGAAGTTCGTGGCCGTGCTGCCTGCATCCTCACCACGATCATCTGAAACGGCTTCATTTGCCTGAATAGAAGATGGCCCTGTATCCGCTTTTGTCGAAGGGCGCCCATGTGCCTTCGGCCACGGCCAGCCGGTTCGCCACGGCCCACAGCACGGTGGGGTTGACGCAGAGCCCCATGTGGCTGGAGGGGACCTCGATATTATCCGTCAGCGGACTGTCTTCCTCGCGGCAGGCGGTCCACGGCACCACGCCGTCGGAGCGCGAATAGATCGCGGTCGTCGGCACCGGCGGCGGCAGGCGCAGGCGCTCGGCCAGCGCCGGGTCCATCCGTCCTCCGGCTGTGTAGCCGGCGCGGAACGGGCTGCCCAGCGTGATCACCTGGCGCACCAGCGTCGGGTGCTGCTTGGCGAGTTCGCGGGCATAGATGCCGCCCATGCTCCAGCCGACAAGGCTGATCTTCTCGCCATAGCGGTTGGCGAGCTTGTCGAGGCGCTCGCTCATCCGGGCATAAAGAACCCGGTCGGGACCGAGGTTGAAGCCCTGAAGCCAGGGGTGCGCGCCATAGCCCAGCATTTCCAGATAGCGGCGGATGACGATGGTGGGGCCGTCATCGGCATAAAGGCCCGGCAGCACCAGCACGCCGTGGCCATCGCCGCGCGGCGCGTGCATCAGGAAGGGAAGGGAGGGCACCAGCGCCACCATTTCGCTGAGCAGGCGCAGTTCGCCGATCTGCTCAAAGAAGCCGGGTTGGTCGAGGAAAGCTCTGGTTCTGGTCGGTTTCATCTTCGGTCTCCGTCCCCTCACACCCGCTCGTCCCGGTCACTTTACCGGATTTGAGGCCCGGCAGCGAGGATTTATATTGCAATGCAACATTATGGTGCGTTGCAATATTACCAGTTTGGCTCACTCGCATGGTCCGGGCAGAGCGAATGTTCGATCTGCACCGTGGCGTGATCAACCCCGAACCGGCTTTTCAGGCGGTTCTGGATGGCGTGGAGCACCGTTTCGCTGTCCCGGCCCTCGGCGATCGTCGCATGGAGCGTCACCATCGCCCGCTCGCTGGTCAGCGACCAGCTATGCACATGGTGGATGCCGCTCACGCCCGGCACCTCGGCCATCAGGTCCGCCTCGATGGCGCGGGGATCGATGCTGGAGGGTGCCCCCTCCATCAGAATATGAACCGAGTCGCGGGTCAGGTCCCAGGCGCTCTTGAGCACCAGCAGTGCCACCAGCACCGAAAGAAGGGGATCGATGGGCATCCAGCCGGTGAAGATGATCACGCCCGCCGCTGCGATGGCGGCGACCGAGCCCAGCATGTCGCCCAGCACATGCAGGCTGGCGCCGCGCATGTTGAGGCCGCCTCCGCCGCCATTGAGCAGGCGAAACGAGACGAGATTGGCGATCAGGCCCGCGATGGCGACCGCCATCATGGTCGGCCCGAGCACGCTTTCGGGCGCGCGCAGCCGGTTGACGGCCTCGACCACGATCCAGATCGAAAGCGCGATCATGGCGAGGCCGTTGACGAAGGCGGCCAGCGTTTCGGCGCGGGCATAGCCGTAGGAGCGCGCGCTGTCCGCCGGCCGTCTGGCGAGCCGGAAGGCGACCCATGAAAGGCCGAGCGCGCCCACGTCCGTCAGCATGTGGCCCGCGTCCGCGATCAGCGCCAGCGAGCCGGAGAGGATACCGCCGGCGATTTCCACGACCATGAAGATCGCGGTGATCGAGAGCGCCCACAAAACCCGGTGCTCATTGCCCATGGTGACCCGGGGCGCGTGGGAATGGCCTTCGGCGCCGTGATCGTGGCCGCCATGATCGTGGTGGTGGTGCGCTTCATGGCCGTGATCGTGAGAATGGTCATGCGTCGGCGGCATGCAGGGCCTCCTGATGCGGTGCGCCCTGTTCCTGAACATGGGCGATCATGTCTTCCACGGTCTGGCGCACATGCTCGTCATGGATCCGGTAGATCATGTGCTTGCCGCGCCGCTCGGTCGTCACCAGCCGGGCCGCCCTCAGCAGGCGCAGATGGTGGCTGACCAGCGAGGCGGACAGGTTTTCCGCTTCCGCCACCGCGCTCACATGCCGGGGCTCGGCGGCGAGCGCGAGCAGAATGCGCAGCCGGGTCGGGTCGCCGAGCAGCCGGAACGTCTCGGCGAGAATCGCAAGGTCGTCGGATGTGAGCAGGGCCGGTTTCATGACAACATATGAACATCTGTTCATTCGTTTATCAAGCCCGTTTTTCACCCGATTCCGGCGCGCTTGGGCATGGTCCGGGACCATGCTACATGTGCGCAAAACCCTCCCTTTTTGCGGGCAGACAGAGGACATTTCATGCGCATCGGCACCCCCTTATCGCCTTCCGCCACCCGGGTCATGCTGCTGGGAGCCGGCGAACTCGGCAAGGAAGTGGTGATCGAGTTGCAGCGTTACGGGGTCGAGGTCATCGCCGTCGACCGCTATGAAAACGCGCCCGGCCAGCAGGTCGCCCACCGTTCGCACGTCGTCGCCATGACCGATCCGGCGGCGCTGCGCGCGGTGATCGAGCTTGAGCGTCCCGATTTCATCGTGCCCGAAATCGAGGCCATCGCCACTGAGGTGCTGGCCGAGGTGGAGGCGGCGGGCAAGGCCATCTGCATCCCGACCGCCAGGGCCGCGCAACTGACCATGAATCGCGAGGGAATCCGCCGTCTTGCGGCCGAGGAGCTGGGATTGCCGACCTCGCCCTATGCCTTTGCCTCCAGCGAAGCGGAGCTTGCCGCCGCCATCGAGGGGGGCATCGGCTTTCCCTGCTTCGTCAAGCCGGTCATGTCCTCCTCGGGCAAGGGCCAGAGCTATCTGACGGGTCCGCAGGACATTGCGGGCGCATGGGCCTATGCGCTGGCGGGCGGCCGGGTCGAGAAGGCCCTGGTCATCGTCGAGGGGCGGATCGATTTCGACTATGAAATCACCCAGCTCACCGTCCGCGCGCCCGGGCTGTCGGGCGAAATCGAGACCCGTTTTTGCGCGCCCATCGGCCATCGTCAGGTCAAGGGCGATTACGTCGAAAGCTGGCAGCCGCAGGCGATGAGCGAAAAGGCGCTGGCGGCGGCGCGCGACATTGCCGGCAAGATCACGCAAGCCCTTGGCGGCAGAGGGATTTTCGGCGTCGAGCTGTTCGTCAAAGGCGATCAGGTCTGGTTTTCCGAAGTGAGCCCGCGCCCTCACGATACCGGTCTGGTCACGCTCGTGACGCAGTATCAGAGCGAATTCGCGCTCCACGCCCGCGCCATTCTGGGCCTGCCGGTTTCGGTCGATCTGCTGTCGCCCGGGGCCAGCGCCGTCATTTATGGCGGCATGGATGCAAGAGGCATCGCCTTTGAGGGGCTGGACGAGGCGTTGCGCGTGCCGGGAACGGAAGTGCGGCTGTTCGGCAAGCCCGAATCCTTCGAGCGCCGCCGCATGGGCGTGGCGCTGGCCCGGGGCGCCGATGCCGCCGAAGCCCGCGCCCGGGCCGGCGAGGCGGCCGGCAAGGTGAAGCCGGTTAAGGTTGACTGAATTAATTGCAATTTCGCAAAGCTGACCGGTATTTCCATGCAGAAACAGGCGTAAGTCCCTGCTATGCTGCCTTCCACGCAACGGGCTGTTGCGGAGAGTGGGTGATGAAGCGAGGCCGGGCGTGAACTGGGACGATCTGCGCTATTTTCTCGCCGTGGCGGCGGCGGGCAGCCTGTCGGGCGCTGCCGACCAGCTTGGCGTCAACACCACCACCGTGCTGCGCCGGGTCGCCTCGCTGGAGGACGATCTGGGTGCGCGCCTGTTCGACCGGGAACGCACCGGCTACCGGCTGACCTCGGCGGGCGAACGGCTTGTCGAGGCCTTGCAGCCCGTGGACCGGCGGCTTTCCTCGCTCAGCCGGGATTTCGTCTCCACGGGCCCCGGTTCCGAAGCGATTGTGCGGGTTTCAGCCGGGGAAGTGGTCGCCGTCCATGTGCTGACGCCGGAACTGGCCAAATTCCAGCAGGAGCATCCGGATCTGGAACTTGAGCTGTTGGCCGATCAGGGCATGACGGGCCCTTCGCTCGCACCCCGGATGAGCGGCGTCATGAAGGACGTCGATATTGCCATCAGGAGCGCCCGTCCGACCCAGGGCGACATGCTGGTGCGCAAGGTCGGAGATCTGGCCTACGGGCTTTATGCCTCACCGGCCTATCTTGAGCGCATGGGCACGCCACGGCCGATGTCGGAGCTTGCCGGACACACCATGATCGGCTTTCCCCGGGCGGAAATGCCGCTCGGACCGGTCTGGTGGATGTCGCGTGCGGAAAAGATCGCCAAAATCCTGTTTCGTTCCTCCAGCGCGGAGACACGCTCCGCGGCTGCGATAGAGGGGCTGGGGCTGACGGCGCTGCCCTGTATCCTCGCCGACAAGGAAAAACGGCTGTCGCGGGTGTTCGGACCTGAGACACTGGGCAGCCATGAACTGTGGATCATGACGCGCAATGATCTGGCCCAGCTTGCCCATGTTCGTCTGGTCACCGAATTCCTGGTCGAGGCCGTCCGGCGTCATAAGGGAAAGCTTGAAGGCCAGTCTCACGAGATTACGGAACTGCCGCGGCATCCAGAGACAGGGATTCCGCCTAAAAACCGTTGATATGATGGCCCTTATGGTTGCCTTGCCTGCCTTTTTAGTCGTACAACACGTCGCGTCCAGTGATGGTGGATATTCCGTAGGCGGCACGAATTGGCTTGCAGTTTGGCCGGGATTTCTGGACCTGTTCCAATCTGTCTGCCGGAGATTGCCGGCCGGTTGGCACGCGTGACATCAATAGAAGGCCGGGGTCGTTGGGATTGCCCGGCAGCGGCCGTTCAAGGATACGAGAACACATGCTTTCTGATCTTCTCGGCGTATTTTCCGCTGACATGGCAATCGATCTGGGCACCGCCAATACGCTTGTTTATGTGAAGGGGCGCGGGATCGTGCTCAATGAGCCTTCGGTGGTCGCGATTGTGGACCGGGGCGGTAAAAAGCAGGTGTTGGCGGTCGGCGAGGAGGCCAAGCTGATGCTGGGCCGCACCCCCGGCAATATCCATGCGATCCGCCCGATGCGCGACGGAGTCATTGCCGACTTCGAGATCGCCGAGGAAATGATCAAGCATTTTATCCGCAAGGTGCACAACCGGCGGACTTTCGTGAACCCGCAGGTCATTATCTGCGTGCCTTCAGGCTCCACCGCGGTCGAACGGCGCGCGATCCAGGAATCGGCGCTTTCAGCGGGTGCCCGTCGCGTCTATCTGATCGAGGAGCCCATGGCGGCTGCCATCGGCGCGGGCCTGCCGGTCACCGAGCCGACAGGCTCCATGGTGGTCGACATTGGTGGCGGCACCACGGAAGTGGCCGTTCTCTCGCTTGGCGGCATTGTTTATGCCCGGTCTGTTCGTGTGGGCGGCGACAAGATGGACGAGGCGATCATCGCCTATATCCGCCGTCAGTTTAACCTTCTGGTCGGGGAAGCCAGCGCCGAACGGATCAAGAAGGAAGTCGGCTCGGCCGCGGTGCCGGATAAGGGCGATGGCGAAGCCATCCAGATCAAGGGCCGCGACCTGATGAATGGCGTGCCCAAGGAAATCACCATAACCCAGCGCCAGATCGCGGAAAGCCTTGCCGATCCGGTTGGCGCCATCGTCGAGGCTGTAAAGGTGGCGCTGGAAGCAACCCCGCCGGAACTGGCCGCCGATATTGTCGACAAGGGCATTGTCATGACTGGCGGCGGGGCGTTGCTGCAAAATCTCGATCTGGTGCTGCGTGAGGCGACAGGCCTGCCCGTGACCGTGGCGGAAGATGCGCTTTCCTGTGTGGCGCTTGGCACCGGCAAGGCGTTGGAGCACCTCAAGACCATGAAGAACGTGCTTGCCAACGTCTATTGAGTTGACGGGTGAGCACGGCAGGGCATCAGGAAACAGTCGATTGACCGGACAAACCCACTGATCAGAGGGGGCCGGTTCGAGGGAAACCCAGCGTGAACGAACCGAGCAGGCGGATTGCCGGACGCTTCTCAGCCCTGACCTCCCGCGCGAGTCTGGTCTTTCTCATTGTCTTTGCCGTCGCCCTGCTGCTGCTGGGCAGAGCCGAAAACTTCATGATCGAAAAGGCCCGCGAGGTTGCGATCGACTGGGTGGTTCCCGTGATTCATACGGTTGCGAGCCCCTTCAACCTTGTCCGGGACCTGTTCGACGAGGTTGCCGTCTATTCCGATCTGCATGAAAGCAATGCGCGCCTTCAGGCCGAGGTCGATGAGATGAAGGACTGGAAGGCCCATGCCCGCGAGCTGGAGCTGAAGCTCGCCCGCTACGAGGCATTGCTCAACGTGCAGCCTGACCCCTCCATCAACTATATAACCGGCCAGATCGTCGCTGAAACCGGCGGTCCCTTCGTCGAGGCCGTGCTGGTCGATGTTGGACGCGAGGAGGGCGCGGCGAGCGGAGACGCGGTGATCGACGGCAATGGTCTTGTCGGCCGGATCGTGGCAACCGGGGACAAGGCGAGCCGTGTATTGCTGCTGACCGATCTCAACAGCCGGGTCCCGGTGATGATCGAACCCGGCGAGGCCCGGGCCGTGCTCGCAGGCGACAATACCCGCTGGCCGAAGATCGAATATATGTCCTCCAGCGTGCCCGTCGGCGTGGGCGCGCGCGTCTTCACTTCCGGGGATGGGGGCCTCATTCCCCCCGGCCTTCCGGTCGGTACGCTTATCGCCATGCGCGACGGCTCCTGGCGGGTCGCACTTTTATCCGGCGACAAGCGGATCGATTATGTCCGCGTGCTCAAATATATCTTCCCCAACAAGGTGGACCAGCCCGGGCCGCCCGACAGCCTGAAGAACGCCCCGCCCTACAAGGCGCCGGAAGCCCAGCCGACGTCCGGGACTCCCCCCGTCGTCACCGATCCGGCGGGCAATAAAACGAAAAAACTCGCGCCGCCCGTCCCGCCTGTCCCGCCCGCGCCATCGGCGCAAGCGCCCGTGATCATGCCGGAAGACCTGCCGGCGGATGCCCCGGGCGCGCCGGACGCGCCCGCCCTGCCCGGCTCGGATGCCGACCAGCGGGGCGATTGAGATGGCCAGAGCGCCCAGGCTGCAAAGCGCTGCGCCGACCGGCAGGGGGCTCCCGGTTTTCGCCATGCTGCTGCCTGCGGGGTCGATGATGCTGGCGCTGCTCGCCTCCCTCGTGCCTCTGGGCAGCCTGGCCGGACAGGGCGCCATGCCCGGCTTCCTGCTGATCACGGTTTTTTTCTGGGCTGTCGAGCGCCCTGGCTGGTTGCCTTTGCTGCCGGTGTTTCTGGCCGGTCTGCTGATCGATCTGGTGTCGGGCGGCCCCGTGGGACTGTGGGCCTTGTCGCTGCTGCTTTTCTATGTGGCTGTGCGCCGGGAGCGCGCCACGCTCATCAAGATGGGACCTTCCGCGCGCTGGACAGCTTTTATTGCCGGCGTTCTGCTCACGGGTCTCTTCGCCTGGGCGCTGGCTTCGTTATATTATTTCACTATGCTGCCCCCGGGCACGATCACCTGGCAGGTGGTGGTGACCGTGGTCCTTTATCCTGTCTGGATGCTGGTTCTCGCGCCCATGCGGCGCTTCGTGACGGATTAGCCTATGGCCGCGAAAGGGCGCGACAGTAGCCGTTATCAGGTTTTCTCCCGCCGGACCATTCTGCTCGGCGGTGTGCAGTTTGCTGCGTTCGGCGTGCTCGGCGCGCGCATGTACGATCTCCAGATTCTCAACCGCGACCAGTACAAGATGCTGGCGGACGAAAACCGGATCAATGTCCGGCTTTTGCCGCCCCTGCGCGGTCAGGTTACCGACCGGTTCGGCACGGTCGTCGCGGGCAACCATCAGAATTACCGCATCGTGCTGATGCCCGAGCAGGCGCATGAGGTTGAAAAGACGCTCGATCTGCTCTCCCGCATCGTTGAAATCAGCGACAAGGATCGCCGACGCATCCTGCGCGACGTCGATCGCAACCCAGGCTTCATGCCGATCACCGTGGCCGAGAATCTGAGCTGGGACCAGTTTGCAGAGGTCAATATCAACGAACCGGATCTGCCGGGCCTGCAACCGGATGTGGGCGACAGCCGGGTCTATCCTTTCGGGCCGGAGCTTGCCCATGTCATCGGCTATGTCGGCTCGGTTGCCGACGCCGAGATCGCGAAAGACGACGACCCGCTGTTGAAGCTGCCGGATTTCAAGGTCGGCAAGAATGGCGTCGAGCGCGGGTTTGACAAGGAATTGCGCGGCAAGGCCGGGACGAGCCAGGTCGAGGTCAACGCCTATGGCCGGGTGATCCGCGAACTCCAGACCGATCTGCCGCGGCAGGGGGACGAAACGGTTCTGACGCTCGACATGGAAATCCAGCGGTTCGTCTGGAACCGGTTGCAGGGGCAATCGGCGAGCGTAGTGGTGATGGACGTGCATAATGGCGACATCGTCGCGATGGCGTCGTGCCCGGCCTATGACCCCAACGCCTTCATCACGGGCCTTTCCCATGCCGAATGGAACTCGCTGGTCGAGGACGACTATCATCCGCTGATCAACAAATCCATCGGCGGGCTTTATCCGCCGGGCTCTACCTTCAAGCCCGTGGTGGCGATGGCGGCGATCGAGGCCGGCATCGATCCCACCGCCCGCGTTTTCTGCTCGGGCAAATATCAGCTTGGCGACGCCACCTTTCACTGCTGGCAGAAGCATGGCCATGGCCCCATGGACATGCACGATGGCTTGAAACATTCCTGCGACGTCTATTTCTACGATGTCGCCCGGCGGATCGGCATCGATGCGATTGCCGCGATGGCGCGCCGTTTCGGCTTCGGGGAGACTTACGACTTCGGCGTGCCGGGCGCGAAGGCGGGAGTGGTGCCCTCGATCGAGTGGAAAAAGAAAACATACAAGGCCAAATGGCTGACGGGCGAAACTCTCAATGCCGGTATCGGCCAGGGCTATATGCTGACGACGCCGCTGCATCTGGTGGTGGCGGCCGCCCGCATCGCCAATGGCGGCAGGCCCGTGGTGCCACGGATCGTGCGTTCCATCGGCGGGCGGATTCTGGTTCCCGATCCGCTCGACGATCCCGGTTTCAGGCCGGAAGCGCTCGCCATCGTGCAGGGCGGCATGTATTCGGTGATGAATGACCGCATCGGCGGCACGGCCTACAAGGCGCGCCTGCGCATTCCCGGCGTGGAAATGGCGGGCAAGACCGGCACCGCGCAGGTGCGCCGCATTTCCAAGGCCGAGCGCGTGACCGGCGTGATCAAGAACGACCGGCTCGAATGGCGCCAGCGCGACCACGCGCTGTTCATCTGCTATGCGCCGGTGGCGGCGCCCCGCTATGCGATCTCGATCATCATCGAACATGGCGGCTCGGGCGCGGGCGTCGCCGCGCCGGTCGCCCGCGACATCATGGAGGAGGTGCTGAAGCGCGACCCCTCCCGCCTTGAGGCCTATGCCACGCCGGTAAAGCCCGGCAGCGGGGAGGCCACCTGATGTCGCTCATGCCCATGACCGGACGGCCGATGCGCCTGCGGGACAAGTTTTTCGAGTTCAACTGGGGCTTTCTGTTCCTGCTGACCTCCATCGCCTGTTTCGGCTTTGCGATGCTTTATTCGGTCGCCGACGGCGGCTTTGCGCCCTGGGCGATCAAGCAGATGATCCGCTATGGCATCGGCGTCGGCGTCATGATCGCCGTGGCCATGATCGACATCCGGATCTGGATGCGGCTTTCCTATCCGATATACGCCATCGCCTTCGTCATGCTGGTGGCCGTCGATGTGGTCGGCTTCAAGGGCATGGGCGCGCAGCGCTGGCTCAATCTCGGCCTGTTCCAGCTTCAGCCCTCGGAAGTGATGAAGATCGCCCTGATCATGGCGCTGGCCCGCTATTATCACGGGCTGACACTGGAACAGGTGTCGCGCCCGCTCTATGTCCTCATCCCGGCCTTGATCATCCTGCTGCCGGTCGGCCTTGTCGTCGCGCAGCCCGATCTGGGCACCGCCATCCTGCTGTCGGCGGCGGGTGGGGCATTGATGATGACGGCCGGGCTGGCGTGGCGCTATTTCATCGCGGCGGGCGCCATGGGGCTTGCCGCCATCCCGGTCGGCTGGGAACTGCTGCACGATTACCAGCGCCAGCGCGTGTTCACCTTCCTCGACCCGACGCGCGACCCGCTGGGCGCGGGCTACCATATTCTCCAGTCGAAGATCGCGCTGGGCTCGGGCGGGCTCGCGGGCAAGGGCTTCATGGAGGGCACGCAGGCGCACCTCAATTTCCTGCCGGAAAAACATACCGACTTCATTTTCACCATGCTGGGCGAGGAACTGGGGCTCTTCGGGGGAATCACCCTGCTGGCGCTCTATTTCATGGCGCTCATGTTCGCGCTTCATGTGGCGCGCCAGTGCCGCAACCATTATGGACGGCTGATCGCCATAGGCGTCTGCGCGGCGCTGTTTCTTTACGTGTTCATCAATTGCGCCATGGTCATGGGGCTGCTGCCGGTGGTGGGCGTGCCCCTGCCGCTCGTCTCCTATGGCGGCACGGCCATGCTTTCCCTCATGTTCGCCTTCGGCCTGCTGATGAGCGCCTATATCCACAGGAACGTCGAAATTCCCCGGACGCCCTCGCTGCTCTGGTAGGCAAAGCAGATAAAATACAAAAGCCCGGCGGGGTCACTGGACAGGGGCGGCGGCCTTTGCTATTAGCAGCGCTCTCCGGCGGACATGGTGGTCCCGCCACCCGCGAAAGCAAAGCGGGCGCATAGCTCAGTTGGTAGAGCAGCTGACTCTTAATCAGCGGGTCCTAGGTTCGAGCCCTAGTGCGCCCACCATCTAACGGGTTGAGAACCTTTAGAAATCTCCAGTCTGCTGGTTTGACGGACAGTTCCGGACAGGGCTGTTCGCCCATCGTCGCCATGGGCGCTCCCCTCACGTCGCGTCACATACACGTCACACTTGCGGTGGTTGCCGCGGGCAAGGGGAATGGGCACACTCGCGCCCATTCGTTAACCTCGCCTTGGTCCGGTTCCCATGATTACAGCCTATGTGCGCACGAACGGCAGCCTCAGCCCCATCTCCGTCGATCATTCCGGCTCCATTCCGCACGAGGCTGTGTGGATCGACCTCGTTGCGCCCTCGGAGCAGGAGGTGCGGCTGGTGGACGAGGAGTTGCAGATCGACATTCCTTCCCTTGAGCAGATGGAGGAAATCGAGGTTTCCAGCCGTCTTTATGAGGAAGACAACGCCATCTATCTGACCTCGACCGTGTTGACCAACGCCGATACGGATCAGCCGGAAGGCATCCCGGTCACCTTCGTGATGGTGGGCCACCGGCTTGTCACGCTTCGCTATGGCGAGCCGCTGCCGTTCAAGGTCTATGCCGCCAAGGCGCGGCGTCATCATCTGCCGTGCAGCACCGGGGAGGAGGTTCTGTCGGGCCTGCTCGACGCCATCGTCGACCGGGTGGCGGACGTGCTGGAGCGCATCCAGCGCGATCTGGACGATCTCTCGCGGGTCATCTTCGCCAAGGACAGAGCAAGAGGGAAAGTCGATTTTGAAGCTGTGCTGCGCGGAGTCGGCCGCATCCAGGCGCTGACCTCCAAGGCGCGGGACTGTCTTGTCGGCATCAACCGCGTGCTCAGCTTTCTGGGGCGGCCCAGCGAAAGCCGCGTGGCCAAGGCCTCCAGCAAGAATTTCAAGACCATCGCCCGCGACGTGACCGCGCTCAGCGATCACGCCACCTTTCTGACCAGCAACATCAATTTCGTGCTCGATGCGACGCTGGGCATGATCAACAGCGAGCAGAACGGAATCATCAAGATATTCTCGGTCGCCGCCGTGGTGTTTCTGCCACCGACCCTGCTTGCCAGCATTTACGGCATGAACTTCCAGGTCATTCCCGAATTGAAATGGGAATATGGGTACCCCTTCGCCATCGGCATGATGATTCTCTCCGCTGTCCTGCCTTATTATTTTTTCAAGCGGCGCGGCTGGCTTTAGGACCGGGGATGTCCTCGTCCGGGCCGTTGAAATATGGCAATTGGCGGCCGGGTTGAGGGGCAGGCAGAATTTCCTTGCTCCGGGAACCGTTTCTGGGTTGGATACCGGCGGTTTCCCGAGGCTCTGTGACAGGGCTGCCACACATGACAAAGGGTCCGGGCGCCGTCTGGCGACGGCCAGCAGGCGATTATGACTCTTAAAGTACTTATTCTCGGGGTGAACGGTTTTATCGGCAGTCATCTGAGCGAAGCGATTCTGCGGGAGCGCGACTGGTCCGTCTATGGCATGGACCTCGCCGCCGACAAGCTGGAGAAGTGCCTCGGGCATCCCCGCTTCCATTTCGTCGAAGGTGACATCACCATCAACAAGGAATGGATCGAGTATCACGTGCGCAAGTGCGACGTGGTGCTGCCGCTGGTCGCCATCGCGACGCCTTCCGTTTACGTCTCTGATCCGCTCAGGGTGTTCGAGCTCGATTTCGAGGCCAACCTCGCCATCGTCCGCTATTGCGTGCGCTACAACAAGCGCGTGGTCTTCCCCTCGACCTCCGAGGTTTACGGCATGTCGCCGGACCGGGAGTTCGATGAGGAAACCTCCAATCTGGTGCTCGGTCCCATCGGCAAGCAGCGCTGGATCTATTCCTGCTCCAAGCAGCTTCTCGACCGGGTGATCCACGCCTACGGCCTCAAGAACCAGCTTGAATATACGCTGTTTCGCCCATTCAACTGGATTGGACCCAAGCTCGACAACATCATGGCCTCGAACGAGGGCTCCTCGCGCGTGCTGACCCAGTTCCTCGGCAATATCCTGCGTGGCAGCGACATCCAGCTTGTGGATGGCGGCGAGCAGAAGCGCTGCTTTGTCTACATTGACGACGCCATCGAGGCGCTGCTGACCATCCTCGAAAACAGGGATGGCATCGCCGACAAGCGCATTTTCAATATCGGCAATCCGGAGGCCGAGCTTTCGATCGCGGAACTCGCCGACATGATGCTCGATGTGGTTTCCGGCTTTTCGGGATTCGAAAATATCCGTGAAAAGATCAATGTGGTGACGACGTCATCCGGCGACTATTACGGCAAGGGCTATCAGGACATGCTGGTGCGCGTGCCCTCGATCCGGGCGGCGCGCGAGACGCTGGGCTGGGAGCCGAAGACCGATGTGCGCGAGGCGATCCGCCGCACGGTTGAATTCTATATCGATCAATTCATGCCCGCAGGCGGCAAGGAGCGGGTGGAACGCGAATTGCTATGAGCGCGCTCAGGCTCTCCATCAAGATCGATGTGGATACCGAGCGCGGCACCCGCGAGGGCGTGCCCGCGTTGAGGCGTCTGCTCGAAAGCCGGCATATACCCGCCACCTTCCTGTTCTCGCTCGGCCCCGACAACACGGGCCGGGCGATCAGGCGCATGTTCCGCCCCGGCTTCTTCCAGAAGGTCAGCCGCACCAGCGTCGTTTCCGTTTATGGCGTGCGCACACTGATGAATGGCGTGCTGCTGCCGGGGCCGAATATCTCGCGCAGGCACGCCGACATCATGCGCGGCGTTGCCGGATCGGGGTTTGAAACCGGCATTCACTGCTGGGATCATGTTTTCTGGCAGGACAAGCTCCACAAGCTTTCGCAGGCGCGGGTGTTCGAGGAATTCGACAAGGCCCGCGCCGCCTATGAGGATGTGTTCGGAGCCCCTGCCAGAACGGCGGGCGCGGCGGGCTGGCAGGCAAGCGCCTCAAGCCTTGCGGCCTATGATAACGCACGGCTCGATTACGCCACGGACGTGAGGGGCGACCACCCCTTCTATCCGGTGGCGGAAGGGCGGCAGTTCAGGACGCTTCAGATCCCGACCACCCTGCCGACGCTCGACGAGATGATGGGGCGTCCGGAATATCCCGCAGATACGCTTGCGGACTTTCTGCTGTCGCGGTTGCGGCCCGGCCATAATGAGGTTTTTACCATTCATGCCGAAATCGAGGGCATGATGATGCTGGACTGGTTCGCCGGATTTCTCGACAAGGCGCAAGGCCGGGGCGTCGAGTTCGTGGCGCAGGCTGAAGAAGCGGCGATGCTGCGCAAGCAGGGCGGGATCGACGTGGCGGAATTGCAGCAGGGCGAGGTGGATGGAAGATCCGGCACCATGGCGGTGCAGGGGCCTTCCGTCGCGAAGGGGAACGCACCATGAAATATTTCGCGCTCATCATGGCGGGCGTGCTGCTTAACGCCATGGCCCAGCTTGCCCTCAAGCAGGGGATGCGCCAGATCGGCCATTTCGAGTTCAATCCGGCCATGCTCATGGCGATGAGCTGGCGCATCGGCACCAATCCCTATGTTATGCTCGGGCTTGCCTGCTATGTGCTCAGCGTTTGCGTCTGGCTGCTGGTCTTGTCCCGTGTGGAGGTGAGCTTCGCCTATCCGATGGTTTCCATCGGCTACATCGTGACCGCCGTGGCGGCCTATGCCTTTTTCGGCGAGGCGGTGACGCCCACGCGCATTGCGGGCATTGCGATTATCATCTTTGGTGTTTATCTCGTCTCGAGAACCTGAATCCGGAAGGCGCGCATGGACAGCACTATTTCACCGGCGAAACCTGCATCAAGCCGCGCCAAGCTCGGCGGCCCGGAAATCAGCATCGTCATTCCTGTCTATAACGAGGCGGCCAATCTACCGCTTCTGTTCGAGCGCCTGACCCGGGTCGTGGATGGGCTGGGCCGCCCGACGGAGGTTCTGTTTACAGACGATGGCAGCAAGGACAATTCCCTCGCCCTTCTGAAAGGATTTGTCGAGCGGCGTCCCGACATCATCAAGGTCATCGAGTTCGATCGCAATTATGGCCAGCACATGGCCGTGATGGCCGGATTTGAAACGGCTCAGGGCGACATCATCGTCACGCTGGATGCCGATCTCCAGAACCCGCCGGAAGAGATTCCCAAGCTCATTGCCGAGATGGACAAGGGGCATGATGTCGTCGGCAGCTATCGCCATCAGCGCCAGGATTCATGGTTGCGGCGCTGGCCGTCGCTGATCCTCAATCGCATCCGTGAGAAGATCACCAGGATCGAGATGCGCGATCAGGGCTGCATGCTGCGGGCCTATCGCCACGACATCGTGCGCATGATCGTGGAGAGCAACGAAAGCTCCACCTTCATTCCGGCCCTTGCCCATTATTATTCCACAAACCCGACGGAAGTGGAGGTCGCCCACGCTGCGCGCCATGCGGGCAGTTCCAACTATAATCTCTATCAGCTCATCAGACTCAATTTCGACCTGATGACCGGTTTCAGCCTGGTGCCTTTGCAGGTGTTCACCATTTTCGGCATGGGCGTGTCGGGGTTGAGCCTGCTGCTGGTCTGCTATCTTTTCCTGCGGCGCATTTTTCTGGGACCTGAGGCGCAGGGTATTTTCACGCTGTTCGCGATTGTGTTCCTGTTGCTGGGCGTGGTCATCACCGGGCTTGGCATCGTCGGTGAATATATAGGGCGCATCTACATTCAGGTGCGCCAGAGAGGGCGATTCCGCATCCGCGCGGTGCATCAGAAAACCGGTAACTGAATGGCGGGCGGCATTGTCGTTTTCGCCTATAGCGAGGTGGGCTATGCCTGCCTCGACGTGCTGCTCGCGCAGGGGCGCCGGGTGCTGGCGCTCTTTACCCATGAGGATGGGCCGGGAGAGGAAATCTGGTTCCGCTCCTGTGCGGCGCTTGCCCGCCGCCACGGTGTTCCCGTCTACACTATCGAGGCGAGTGGACCCGGGGATGAAGTTGAGGGGCTCGTGCGCGCCCTTGCCCCGGATCTGATCCTCTCGGCCTATTACCGGCGCATGATCCCGATGCGCATCCTGTCGCTGGCGCGGCTGGGCGCCTTCAACATGCATGGCTCGCTGCTGCCGAAATATCGTGGCCGGGCGCCGCTCAACTGGGCGATCCTGAACGGGGAAACCAGGGTCGGCGTGACGCTTCATGTCATGACCGGCCGCGCAGATGCTGGCGACATCGTGGATCAGGAAGCCGTCGCGGTCGCGCCGGATGAAACGGCGGGCGAGGTTGCCCCCCGTCTGGCGCAGGCCGCCGCGAAACTGCTCGCGCGCCGGACAGACGATCTGCTGGCGGGCACGGCCCCACGCACGCCGCAAAATGAGGCCGGAGGCCAGCAAGTTCGGCGGCCGCACGCCGGCAGACGGGCTAATCGACTGGACCTTGCCCGCGCGCCGGATCGTCAATCTGGTGCGCGCCGTCGCCGCGCCTTTTCCCGGCGCTTTTACATATCTAGATGGGCACAAATTAACTTTGTGGCGAGCCAGAGCCGTTATAGGCAATGGTCTGCCGGGGGAGATTATTTCCACTTCGCCGCCAGTCATTGCTGCCGGAGAAGGCGCGGTGGAAGTGCTGGCGATGACGCTGGGCGATGGCACTCTCGCGGACATTCCCGGAGAAAATGCCCGCGCCTTGCTGGCGGCTGGAAAAAGAATGGGGAATGGGGAGAAGGCTGAATGAGCGGACAGGCTCGACGGGCGCGTGGCTGGGCGTTTCTGCTTGTCACATTATTTTGCGTGCTCTACTTCGGGTTTGAACTGGGAAGCCGCAGCATTTCCTCACCTGACGAGGGCCGCTACATCGAGATTCCGCGCGAAATGGCGCTCTCGAACGATTATGTGCTGCCGCGTCTCAATGGCGTTCTCTATTTCGAAAAACCGCCGCTGTTCTACTGGTTGCAGGCCCTCACCATCGAGGTGCTGCCCATCAATGGCTGGACCATGCGGCTGTGGCCCGCCCTGCTGGGGCTGGGAGGGTGCCTGTTCGCCTGCTGGGCGGGCTTGCGTTTTTATGGCCGCACGGCGGGCATCGCCGCGGGCGGCATACTCGCGACGACATTGCTTTATTACGGGCTGGCGCGCTTCGTCGTGCTCGACATGGCGGTCACGGCGTTCATGAATGCGGCGCTCTTTTTCTATCTGTTCGCGGCGGAGACCGAGGACGAACGGAAATCGAAAAATTTCGTTCGCTGGGGCCATGCGGCGGCGGCGGGCGCAGTGTTGTGCAAGGGGCTGATCGGCCTTGTGCTCCCGGCCCTCGTCGTTCTTGTCTGGATCGTGTTGCTGGGACGCTGGGCATTCATCAAACGGCTGTTCAATCCGATCGCCCTTGCCATCTTCATTGTTCTTGCCGTGCCATGGCATGTCGCGGCGGCCATGGGGAACAAGGATTTCCTCTGGTTCTATTTCGTGCACGAGCATCTGCTGCGGTTCACGACGACGGTGCATCAGCGTTATCAGCCGCCCTATTATTTCCTGCCGGTCCTGATCGCCGGATTTCTGCCCTGGACGGGCTATATATGGCATGGGCTTCGCAGGGCCTGGCCGAAAAGCTGGGGGCAGCGGCAGGATCATGCCGTCGAATTGTTCCTGATCATCTGGGTTGCCGTCATCTTCGGCTTCTTCTCGATTTCGGACTCAAAGCTTCCCACCTACATATTACCGGTCTTCGCACCGCTGGCCGTGCTGACAGGGCGGATGCTCGCGCCCTGTATCGATGAGGCGCGGCCGGACGATCTGCCGGCCGGCCGTTTTTTCTTCATCTGGCTGTTCGGTCTGGCCGCCATCGCTCTGCCTGTTGCGTCGCAGGTGCCGGCGCTGAGGGCCATCCCTGATGTCAGCGTGCACTGGATGGACATCCGGCTCTGGGTGTTCGCGATGGCCGCCGTTTTTGGCGCGGGCGCGCTCGGCGCGTTTTTCCTGCCCCGGCGCTTTGGCGTGCGTGGCACGCTCGCCTCGATTTTTCTCACCGCCGTGCTGGGCTGGTCGGTGGTCTCCGTTATCGGCGCAAGGATCTCTCCCAATTCCGTAGGCAAGCTGGCGGATGCGATCAGGCCCTATATGGACGACAACACAGTCGTCGCCAGCTACGATACATTCTTCTATGATCTGCCGGTCGATCTCGATCGCAAGGTCGTGGTCGTCGACAACATGGCGGAGTTCGGTTTCGGCGCGACGCAGGAAGACATCAGCGCCATCGTCATGCCTTATGACAAATACTGGCTGTTGTGGACGAGCAAGCGCCATGTGCTGATGCTGACGCGCAGGGCCCGCTATGACAGTTGGCAGAAGGAAGGGTTTCCCGCCATTTCCCTGTGCGTGATGGCCGAGACGGACCGCGCCGTCGCCTTTGCCAACTGGGACGTCAAGGATGCGCAGGGTGCAAGCCGGTGCATACGGAAAATAAAGGCCGGACCGCACGATCTGGCGGAGTAGGACAGACAGATGAAACTCGTTCGATTTGGAGAGCGCGGAGCCGAGCGCCCGGGCCTGATTGATGCAGATGGCCGGGTGCGCGATCTTTCCTCCGTCATCGCGGATATCGAGCCCTCGACGCTTTCTCCGGAAAGCCTTGCGAGGCTCGGCACGCTCGATGTCTCCGGCCTGCCGGTGGTGGTGCAGGATGTGCGGCTGGGGCCCTGTGTCGGCAAGATCGGCAAGATCCTCTGCATCGGCCTCAATTACCGCGATCATGCCTCCGAGACGAAGCAGGAACTGCCAAAGGAACCGTTGCTGTTCATGAAGGCGACGAGCGCGCTTAACGGCCCGCACGATCATGTGGAAATCCCGCGCACCGGCGTGCAGATGGATTATGAGGGCGAGCTTGCCGTCGTCATCGGCCGTCCCGCCCGCTATGTGAAGGAGGCCGACGCGCTTTCCTTCGTCGCGGGCTACGCGATCATGGACGATGTATCCGAGCGTCTGTTCCAGAAGCAGCGCGGCGGCCAGATGACCAAGGGCAAGAGCGGCGACACATGGGCGCCGCTGGGGCCATGGCTCGTCACCGCCGACGAGGTGCCGGACCCCCAGAAGCTCCTTGTGCGCACCGAGGTCGATGGAGAGGTCCGCCAGAACGGCACCACCGCCGACATGGTGTTTCCCGTGGCCCATCTGATTTCGTATCTGAGCGAATTTTTCACGCTCTATCCGGGCGACATCATCTCGACCGGTACGCCGGAAGGCGTGGCGGCGGGCATGAACCCGCCCGGCTGGGTGCAGCCGGGGCAGACCGTGCGCATTTCCATCACGGGGCCAGACGGCCTCAGCCTCGGTGAGCAACGTTCTCTTTTCGTCAAGGACCAGTAATGCCGCGTGCGCTTCCCATCGACATCGAAACGGTCAAGGGCTTCATGGATGCCGAAGAGGGCTGGGCCATCCATGACGCGGCGCTGGAAGCCTCGAAGCTCGGACCCTGCCTTGAAATCGGCAGCTATTGCGGCAAGTCCACGGTCTATTTCGGCGTTGCCTGCCAGGCGAACGGCTCGGTGCTTTATGCGCTCGATCATCATTATGGCTCGGAGGAAAACCAGCGCGGCTGGGAGCATCATGATGGCGAGCTTTACGATGATGAAACGGAGCGGCTGAATACCTTTCCCCTGTTCCGGCGCACGCTGCGGCTGGCGGGGCTGGAGGATACGGTCATTCCGCTGGTCGCGCCCTCCAAAGTCGCGTCCCGGCAATGGGCGACGCCGCTTGCCATGGTGTTCATCGATGGCGGGCACGGCATGGAGCCTGCGCTCGACGATTACCGGCACTGGGCATCGCGCGTCATCCCCGGCGGCATCCTCGCCATCCATGACGTCTTTCCCGATCCGAAAGACGGCGGCAGGCCGCCTTACGAGATTTACAGGATGGCGCTGGCATCCGGCCTTTTTGCCGAGATCGGTGCCGTCAAATCGCTGAGGCTACTCCGCCGCCTCGGCTAGGTGGCGCTGGTCGAAAAGGTTGGCGGCGGCCGTCGTGCCGGTCACGGCGTCGGTGGCGAGGATGATGGCGGCCGCCGTCCATGCGGGCTTTTCCGAAGGCCACGCCACTTCCATCTCGAACTGGTAGCCCATCCAGTAGGCCCCGTGGGCGTCCCGCCACTGGTGCTGCCAGGAAAGCAGTTGTTCGGCCATGTCGCGTTGACCCGCCGCCAGCAGCGCCATGGTCAGTTCGGCCGATTCCGCGACCGTTACCCATGGCTGGTCGAGCACGCAGCGGCAGCCTTTGCCGTCGGCAACGAAAATATCCCATTTGGCGGCGATCCGCTCGCGCGCCGCGCCGCCGCGCACCGCGCCCGCCAGCACCGGATAATACCAGTCCATGGAATAGCGGTCCTTGGGCTCCCATGTCCGGTCGAAGCGATGGGGCTTGCTGCGCAATGCTTCGCCCAGCCACATGCGGGCATCAAGCCAGCCGGGTCTGGCGTGGCCGAGTTCACGGGCGATCAGGCTGGCGCATTCAAGGCTCTTGTAAATCGAGGAGCAGCCCGTGATCAGCGCATCGTCTTCCGGCGTATGCGGATCGTTCGCGGCCCAGCGGATTTCGCCATGCGCGCTCTGGTAGGCCAGAACGAAACCAATGGCGGCCTCGACATGGGGCCAGAGCGTCCGCAGCCAGACCTTGTCGCGGGTGATCAGATAATGATGCCATGCGCCGGTTGCGATATAGGAAACGAAATTGGTGTCTCGGATGGGTTTCCCCGCGCCTTCCTCACCGCCGGTATAGGTCTGTTCTTCCTCATCGAAGGGCACCGCGCTGCCAAGCTGGCCCCACCAGGAGCCATCGTCGAGCTGCGTCTCTATGAGATAGCGGAAGGCCTTGCGCGCAGCCTCGATCTCGCCGAGCACCGTCAGCCCCATGGCGGCTTCCGTATGGTTCCACGGATCGATGACGCCG
Organism: Parvibaculaceae bacterium; assembly: GCA_028283765.1. Taxonomy (GTDB): domain Bacteria; phylum Pseudomonadota; class Alphaproteobacteria; order Parvibaculales; family Parvibaculaceae; genus JAATFR01. Next base: position 724,032 of record JAPWJY010000008.1, read on the forward strand.
CCGTCGTACCAGGGGATCGCGCCATTGTCGCGCTGGAGTTCGAGGATGCGGTTTTTCGCACCGATGAAGAAATCATCAGGCCAGCGGTCGCCATGCCGGAACATGACGGGCTTTTGCACAGGTGTCTTCCCGGTCACGCAACGCCTTTCGAGAAATAGAGGACGACGCTCTTGCCCATCAGGGGGCCTGCCACCGCCTCCAGCGCCTTTGTCAGGCGAGGCCCCTTCATGATGTCCCAGACCAGAAAGCGATGATAGAGCTTCACCAGCGGATGCTCGTTGTTCTTGACGCCGACGGCGCACTTCAGCCACCAGTAGGGAGAATGCAGACCGTGGGCGAAGTGCTTGTGGAAATAGCTCAGGCCACGGGCTTCTACCGAGGCGCGCAACTGGGCCTCCTTGAAGATGCGCACATGGCCGCCCGGCTCATTGTGATAATCGTCCGACAGCGCCCAGCAGATTTTTTCCGGCCACTCGCGCGGCACGCTCACGGCGAAGGTGCCACCGGGCTTCAGCACGCGCTCGATCTCGCGCACGGCCTGAACATAATCGGGGATATGTTCGAGCACTTCCGAGCAGACGATCTTGTCGAAGGTGGCGTCGGCGAAGGGAAGCTCCAATGCATTGCCGACGGAAAGTGAAAAGGCGCGTCTGGTCTCGGGATCGATGTCGGGATGAGCTTCGAATCCCTGACGGGTGCGCACCACATCGTCAAAGCCGAGGTCCACGCCGACCACATGGCAGTTGGCGAAATAATACATGGCATGGACGTGGCGTCCCTGCCCGCAACCCAGATCGAGAACGCGCTGCCCGTCCTTAAGCCCGAGCACGTTGAGATTGACGGTCTGCATTGGCGATTGCTTCTTTATAAACGTCGACATAGGCGGCAGCGGTCTGTTGCCATGTCAGGTGGGTGCGGACCCGCTCATAGCCCTTGTGGCCAAGTTCGGCGCGGCGGTCGGGATCATCGAGCAGGCTGGCAATGGCGCGCGCGAGCGCGCCGGGATTGGAATGGGGCACGATCACGCCGGCGTCGCCGACGACTTCCGGCAATGAGCCGCCAGTCGTGGCGATCACGGGGCAGCCGCAGGACATGGCCTCACCGGCGGGAAAGCCGAAGCCCTCATAGACCGAGGGCGAGACGGCAATGGTCGCCTGGGCATAGAGTTCAGTAATGCCTTCGTCGCTCAATCCGCTCACAAACTCGACCTTGTTCATGATGCCGAAGGCGCGCAACTCGTCCGCCGTATTGCCCTCGCGCAGACTGCCGATCACCTTGAGGCGCAAGTCCGGGCGCGAATCCAGCAGTTCGGCATAGGCGCGGATCAGGTAGATCAGGCCCTTCAGCGGCACATCGGCGCTGGCGCAGGCGACGATCAGATTGTTTTCACGCTGGATATGCGGCAGGGGGCGGAACTGCTCGTAATTGATGCCGAGCGAGGCATAGCGCGTCTGTTCCGTGCGCAGGCCGAATTCGCCCACCACGTCGCGCTGCGTATTCTGTGAGCAGACGATGATCGGCGTTATCTGCCGGGCAACCTTGATCTGCATATTGAGGAAATTGTACCAGCGCCGTTTCAACAGTTTCAGCGACAGGGTCTTGGCGTGCTGGATGTCGATGCGCCGGTCCATGGTGATGGGATGGTGGATGGTGCCGACGACGGGCAGGCCCATGTCGCGGACCTTGAGCAGGCCCCAGCTCATGGTCTGGTTGTCGTGGAGCACGTCATACTGGCCGATCTTGTCCTTGAGATAGGCAGCCATCCGCTCACCGAAGGTATAGGGCTCGGAAAAGCCGCCCGTATTATGGCTCCACCATTCAAAGAGATCGACCGGTGAGCGGAACATCCAGCGGCGCAGCGCCCGGATCGGATGGGGATTGGCGTAAAGGTCGAGCGAAGGCAGCTTGATCAGCCCCACGCGGGCGTCGAGCACGGGGTAGGGCGGACCTGAAATCACATCGACCTTGTGGCCCATATCGCAAAGCGCCTTGGTCACGTGGCGCATATAGACGCCCTGGCCCCCTGTGGTGGGGTTGGAGCGATAGCTCGACATCAGGATGCGCAGGGGCCGGCTGTTTTCGGGATCGGGGGAAACAATGTGGACCGATGATTTGCCTTCGGTCGTCTCGGCCATCGTGCCAAGCGGTATCTGCGATACCCGCTCTACGCTCTCCAACATGCAAATCCTCTTCGTCTTGCCGCCGGGGAGCAGGGAGACGCTTGGTATATGGTTTACGGGTTTGCACCCGATGGGTCCTGGTGGTGCTGGCTTGCCGGGTGAGAGAGCCCCCCTCCGGTTCCCGGCGCCGTTCATCTGAACGAAGCGATACTATTTATCGCGTTTGCGGGCAACAAGCGACTAACAAGCATGTAAGTGCTTGTTTCTGCAATTTCACCCTCTGACGCTGCAAAATAAAGCCGCCCGCGTGGCGCCCGAAGGCGCCTGTCGCGGGCGGCACAGGTGGTATCGCGGGAAAAAACTCAGGCAAACCGGCGCTTCAGCCAGTCCACGATCAGGGCATTGAGCGCCTCGGGCTGTTCGGCCTGGGTCCAGTGGCCGCAGTCGGGGATAATGTGTTTTTCGAGGTCGGCGATATAGTTTTCCATGCCGTTGGTGGCCTCGGGACGCAGCACGATGTCGTCGGCAGCCGAGATCATCAGGCAGGGCACGCCGATTTTCATCGGCAGATCGGCGCTTCTCTCCCAGTTGCGGGTGAAGTTGCGGTACCAGCCGATGCCGCCTTCGTAGCCGGTCCTGGTAAAGGCGGCGGTATAATAAGCCAGTTCCTCCTGGTTCAGCAGCTGGGTGCCGCCCCAGCTCTCTTCGGGGGCCTGGAAGCCGTTCAGGAAGGCGAAGTTCTTCATCTCGGCGGGCAGGGCGTCGTACTGGGCAAGCGTCATGCCGGACTTGCGGTACCAGAAGCGCATGGAACGCTCGATGTCAGCATCCAGCAGCTTTTCCGCCTCGCCATATTTCTGGAAGAAGACGATATACATGTCCTCGCCATAGAGATGGCGCATCCCGGCAATGGGGTCGAAGTTGCCGCGCGGCATATAGGGGGTGTTGACGCCGATGACGCCCGCCACACGGTCCGGATGCCGCAGCGCCATCTGCCAGACCACGATGCCGCCCCAGTCATGGCCGCAGAAAATCGCCTTGTCGATGCCGAGTGCATCGAGCATGCCCGCCAGATCGTCCGTCAGATGCTCCATGTCATAGAGCGGGATATTTTCCTGCCCTTTGGGCCCGCCGGTATTGCCATAGCCGCGCTGGTCCGGCGCGACGGCATGGAAGCCCGCCGCCGCGACGGCCGGGATCTGATGGCGCCATGAATAGGCGAGTTCGGGAAAGCCGTGGCAGAACACCACGGGCGTTCCCTGCCCCTGTTCATAGACGGCCATGTTGAGGCCATTGGTCTTGACATAGCGTGGTTCAGGAAATGACATCCGAGCGCTCCCGGTTACATGTTTTGTTTTTGATGATAGCACGATCCGGTCAGGCGGCATTGAGCCGCTGGAGATCGGCGTTGACGGAGAGTTCGAGCGTGGCGAAAAGCCGGTCGCGCTCGGGACCGATGTTTGCGGGATAATATTTCGCATTGAGCCATTTGCCCCGCGCCCAGTACATCAGCACCCGGGCGAAATTTGCCGGTTCCTTCAGCCATGCGTTGGGCGCTTCCATCATGTGGAAGGCGGCCATGACCCGGCGCAGCATGTTCACGTCCGCGCGGGTCGCGATCACGATGCCATCCTCGATGAAGCTCTTGAGGAGGCGGGCCTTCAGGCGGGGCCTGTAATCGGGGTCGAGGGTATTGCGGGCTCTTTTGATGGCGGTTTGGTCCTGGCTGACCATGCTGTCGTAGAAAGGCCGAAGTTCACGGGCCACGCTTTCATGATAAAGGCGCGCCCGGGCGGCGGGATCGGAACTTGCGGTCAGCGCCTCGCCGAGCAGATGGGCTGAAATGGCGGCAAATGAACAGCCCCGGCCATAGAGCGGATTGGTGCGGATGACGCAATCTCCGACCGGGAAATAGTTCAGGACCTTCGGCTGGCCGTCCTTGACCATGTGCCGCCAGCGGCTGATGAGTTCTCCCATGCCGAACACGCGGCTGACGGGTTCGGAGCGGTCGGGATCGACCCACGGGGCCATGCCCGGCATGCTCAGGCATATCCTGTCGAAAACCGCCGGGTCGACGGCGGCCTTGCGCAGTTCCATCTCGATTTCCGGGATGGCGAGGGTCACCGAGAAGCGGCGGTTGTCCGCCGGGAAGATACCGAACTTGATGTAGCCGAGATCGCCGCTCGTGGGGGAACTGCCGCGATCAGGCTCGTTCTGGCCGTCGCGCAGTCTGTAGTGGCGGGTGAAATAGAGGATGCCGGTGGGCTCGGATTCCTCCTCGATCTCCAGCCCGGCCTCCTTCAGCCAGTCCATGGCGGGGGCGTTCTTGCCGCTGGCATCGACGATGAAGTCCGGCCGCCATTCCTGTTTCGTCCCGTCGGCAAGGTCGCCGCTCAGGCCTGTGACGGTGATCTGCCCCGCGCCGTTGCGGCGGGTCTCGAGGCTGCGCACCTTGACGCCGGGCTCGATCCGGACATGGGGCAGGCGCTCGACGAAGCGGCGCATGATCAGCTCAAGCGTGGTCCGGCGGCTGGTCAGGATATTGAGATTGTCGTCGCTGGGCCGGGGGGTGAAGCCGGCCCGGCTGACCTCGGGGATCATGTTCTCGAAAGGCAGGATGCGGCAGCCCGCAGACAGAAGATCGTCCAGCAGTTCCGGGTATTTGTCGCGGATCAGCACATAGAGGCGGGCGAGGAAAGCATGGCTGTGGCGGACATGGCCCACGCCCGAGTGCTGCCAGTTTTCAAACACGTCGTCGGGCGAAGTGTCTGGTGGCGGCGGGTCCCGGTCGAGCACCGTTACGTCGAACCCGGCATGACCGAGCGCCATGGCGGACATGAGGCCGCCGATACCCGCACCTATGATGATCGCTTTTTCAGCCATAAGGCTTCCTGCTCCTCAAAACCAGACCGTGGTATGGGAAAGATAGGGGCAGGTTGCGGCATCGTCCAGTGCAACGGCGCAGGAAGGTAGATAATTTTTACGACTTCGCCCGTGCGCGTCAGGGGGAGGGTGGCAGGCGCAGGGCGCTGAGCGCAATCAGCGCCCATCCGGCCAGAAAGGCGACGCCGCCGAGCGGGGTCGCCAGCACCAGAGCCCGGCTGCCCGTAATCCCCAGAAAATAGAGCGAGCCGGAAAAAAGCACGATACCAAGCAAGAAGGCCCATCCGGCGCTTTGCGCAAGGCCGGAACTCGTCTGGGATGTAAGCCAGGCGACGATGACCAGCGCCAGCGCGTGGTACATATGATAACGGGCGCCGGTTTCGAAGATCGCAAGATCCGTATCCGGCACCTTGCCGCTCAGGCCATGGGCTGCGAATGCCCCCAGCGCCACGGCCAGAAAACCGTTGGCAGCCGCGATAAAAAGCCAGAATCGCATGGGCTCTCTCCTGTCCTGTCGAATATTGCCGTTCCCTGTGGCAAGCTTCGCGCCTCTGCGCGAAAAAGGAGACGCTCAAAAGACGAGACGGCCTTTAAAGCACCACCAAGCCCGCCTACCATCCGACGATTCGCACTTTAATCAATCTTCGCGTCCCGGTTCCCTCAAGGAGAAGTTCATGGCTGTGAAGCCCCGCACCGACCTCAAGCCCAATACATTCGAGTTTGAGAACGAACCCCTCGTGTCGCCCTCCGGCTTCAGGGAATATGATGCGCGCTGGCTGTTTCCCGACCAGATCAATCTGGTCGGCGTGCGCGATCTCGGGCTGGGGCTGGGCACGCTCATCCATGAGCTTGGCGTGCGTCCCGCCATTTCCGTCGGCCATGATTTCCGCTCCTATTCGCTCTCCATCAAGAACGCGCTGATCGTCGGCCTGATGGCGGCGGGCTGCGAGGTTTATGACATCGGCCTTGCCCTCTCCCCGGTCGCCTATTTCTCGCAGTTCGCGCTCGATGTGCCCTGCGTCGCCATGGTGACGGCGAGCCACAATGAAAACGGCTGGACCGGCGTGAAGATGGGTGCCGAGCGCCCGCTCACCTTCGGGCCGGAACTGATGACGCGACTGAAGGACATCGTGCTGGCGGGCGCGGGCAAGGAGCGGGCGGGCGGGCGCTATCATGCGGTCGACGGCATGGCGCGCACCTATATCGACGATCTCACCGGCAAGCTGAAGCTCAGGCATCCCCTCAAGGTGGTGGCGGCCTGCGGCAACGGCACGGCGGGCGCCTTCGCCCCGAAGGTGCTGGAAGGCATCGGCGCCACCGTGATCCCGCTCGATTGCGAGCTGGACTATACCTTCCCGCGCTACAATCCGAACCCGGAAGACATGGAGATGCTGCACGCGCTCGCCCATCAGGTGCGCGAGAGCGGGGCTGACGTCGGCCTCGGCTTCGATGGCGATGGCGACCGCTGCGGCGTGGTCGATAATGAGGGCGAGGAAATCTTCGCCGACAAGGTGGGGGTGATGCTTGCCCGCGACCTCTCGGCGCGCTTTCCCGATGCGCAGTTCGTGGTGGACGTGAAGTCGACCGGGCTCTATCTCACCGATCCTGTGCTGATCGCCAATGGCGCGAAGACGGATTACTGGAAGACCGGCCATTCCTATATCAAGCGCCGCTCGCATGAGCTTGGCGCGCTCGTTGGTTTCGAGAAATCCGGGCATTATTTTTTCAACGCGCCGCTCGGCCGCGGCTATGACGACGGCCTGGTGTCGGCGCTCGCCGTCTGCGAGATGCTCGACCGCAATCCCGGCAAGAAGATGTCGGACCTGCGCCGCGATCTCCAGCAGACATGGGGCTCGCCGACCATGTCGCCCTACTGCGCCGACGAGGCCAAATATGATGTCGTCGACCGCATGGTCGCCTATTTCGAGGACCAGAAGGCGAAGGGCGGCAAGCTGATCGGCCAGAATATCCGCGATCTGGTCACCGTGAACGGCGTGCGCGTCGTGCTTGAAGACGGGACGTGGGGGCTTGTCCGGGCGTCCTCGAACAAGCCCGGCCTCGTCGTCGTGGTCGAAAGCCCGACGTCCGAGGCCAATATGCGGGGCATCTTCAAGGAGATCGATACGCTGCTCTCGGCTCAGCCGGAGGTGGGCGAATACGACCAGAAGATATAGGCCGTCAGGCCGCCGCCAGCGGATGGGGCAGCTTGCGCCGCTCCGCCGCATTCCGCATGAACGCCCAGATGCGCCGGTCGAGGTCGGTCGCATCGGGGCCTTCAAGCTCCTCCACATGGCTGTGCAGTTCGATCAGGAGCTGCTTGAGGGCTGCGTTCGTCCGGTCGAGATCGCTGATCCGCAAGGACGTGTCCTCGCCGCCCGAGGCTTCCTCCAGACGGCGCGACAGGGCGCTGTCCCCTATTCCGGGGGCAGCGGCGGCGAACAGCGTCCGCATTTCCCTGTTCTCCATCACGCGCACCTCGGCGCCGCGCTCATATTCGGTGCCGGCCATGGACATCATCATGGCGATGACGCTGGTCGAGCCGATCAGATATTCACTGCCGAGCGCGGGCGCGATCTGCGCCATGAGGGTGCCGAAAAACGTCTGCATGACGTTGGTGACATGAGGGGTCATGAGCGCGCCCTTTCCACAAGTTCCGAGAGACGGTTGACCAGAAAGCGGTCGTGCACATCGGTACAGTACCAGCTCGGAAAAGCCAGCACGGGGTCGAGATTGTTGCCGGCGGCAAATTCCTTGCCGGCTGAAATCCAGATGGCGAGCCCCTTCACCGCATTGAATATTTCCCACCATGTGAAGGCGGCGGGGTCGATCTCAAGCCCGCTATGCGCTCGCCAGATGCGGAAAGCTTCCTCGCGCGCGATAAGGCCTGCGGGACGGTCATAGTTGCCGAATGCCCAGAGCGGATCGGCGGCCCATGCCAGGTCTTCGAGCGGGTCGCCCAAATGGCACATTTCCCAGTCGAGAATGGCGCGGATTTCGCCCTGGACGTCGAAAAGGAAATTCCCGGTGCGGTAATCGCCGTGGACGACCGAGATTTTCTGGGCGGGCGGCGGCGGATTGCGCTTGAGCCAGCGAATGGCGGCCCGGGCGATCGGCTGGGGCTCCATCTCGTCCTCGTCGATCACCGCTTCCCAGGCGGCCACTTCCTTTTTCCAGACGTCGGCGGGTTCGACCCATTCCATCGTGCCGGCAAGGCCGATGGCCCTGGGGTCCTGTTTTGCGATGGAGCCGAGGTGACGCCAGAACTGTTCGCCGATCTTGGGCGCGAGGGCTCCATACGGATCGGGATTGAAGGCTGAACCTGCCGAGCAATCGCGGATTTCCTCCATCACGAAGAAGGGGCGGTCGAGCCAGGAAAGATCGGTCTCAAGATAGAGGGGTTCCGGCACCGGCAGGCCCAGCGGATGGAAGGCGCGATAGGCGTTATATTCGAGATCGCGTTCCGTCTCGATCAGGCTGGAAACGGGGTCGCGGCGCAGGATGAGGCCGCGTTCCGTTTCGCTCCCGTCTTTCGTCCAGGAAGCCCGCACCCGATAGGTTTCACGGCTTGCGCCGCCATGGATGCGGGACAGGCTGGCGATGGCGATGTTCGATGCGTCAGGCATCTTGTGCTGGAGATAGGCCGTGAAGCGGCCTGCAATATCCTCCATGGGTATCCTCGCTTTTATTTTTATGTTCCGGTCTGCGCGCCGGATACGGCCGGTCGGATGGCTCCCTCAGGGAGCCATGTCCAGCACTTCCTTGAAGCCGGAAGGTTTATGCGGCCCGATGATGAGCTGTTCGAGCACCCCGAACCCGTTCCGGACGGAACCATCCGGCAACGTCAGTTCCGCCTTCGTGAAGGCCTGAATATGCAGGTTGGGCGGGATGCAGTTTTTGATGTCGGCGGTTTTGAATTCATCGTAGCCGACCACAAGCTCGCCCTTGTGCATGCCATGGCCCCATTCGGGGTTTCCGTAGCCAAGGCCCTGCATGTAGAAGGTCCATTGCGGGGTCAGCCTGATGCTGCTTTCACCGCCGGCCTGATGCTGGAAATGGATCGTCGCGCCGGTCGCGTGGCGCGAGCCGGACTTGAACTTCAACTCCGACCACGCCTTCGCGATATGCTCCGGTTCGGCGTCGCCAAGCCCGGCCATGACGCCGGCCTGATTCCAGGCCAGCCCGTCGGCGTCGTCGTTGACGTGATAAAGGGTGATCCGGTCCTCGAAGTTCAGGGGTGCCCACAGCCAGTAGAATTGCTGGGGCATGGCGGGCGCCATCGGCTGGGCGTCGGGGCTGCCGATGGGACGCACGCCCCATGACCGGTCGCGGGTGCCGACGAAGCGGTCCGGCGTGATCTCGATGCGCTTGCCGTCGATCTCGATCCAGCCTTCATAGGTTCCGTTCTGGGTCAGGCGGGTGATGTCCATCAGGGTGCGCGGACCGTTGCGCCAGGTGAAGCGCGGCTCCTTGATCGGCAGGGCGCGGCTGCGGAACAGCAGGTCCGCCTTGAGGCCATGGGGATTGTCGCCGATGCGGACGCGGAGCGCATGAAGCGGTTCGACGACCTCGATCTGGATCGGACCGACCTGCGTGTCCAGCCGTTCCATGTTCAGCCAGCGCGAGCCATGGAGGTTGCGCTGGACGCCGTCATGCACCACGCAGAACGAGCCGTCCATGATGTTGAGGTGAGGATAGACGCCAAAGGCGACGGCGAAAAAAGTGTCGCCCTCGCTGTTGTAGCCATTGAAGAAATAGCGGTCATAGAAATTGCGGTCCGTGCCGGCGAAGGCAATCGGCTCAGGCGTTTGATGAATGGGGAAATCATCGGCCTTGGTAAGCATGGGTGTCTCCCTGGAACTGTGCGATCGGAGGCTTGAGCCCCGGCATTTTTGTTGGAAGGAGAATGCGGGCAAGGTCTGGGTGGGTCAACCGCCCCGGAAAACGCCTTGTGGCGTTAACCCTACGGCAGGAAATGAATTAAATTCATCGTATGGATGAGATCGACAGCCTGCGGCCGGGCGGCCCCGTCATTTGGCGTTTGTGCGGCATTGAGTCATTGTGGGGCGTCGCGCCTTGAAGCCGGGCGGCAGGCATTTTACTTGTAGTGTGGTAGAAATAGTCTAATTAGCCCGAACATGACGTGAATTAGGTCCGGAGCAACGATTTGGCCGATGACATTCCAGTCCCCTTTGCGGTTCCCGCGGCGCTTCAGCTCCCGCGGTTCGAGCCCGGCTGGGTCTGGCTCGTCGGCGCGGGGCCGGGCGATCCGGGGCTGCTGACGCTTCATGCCTTCAATGCGCTGCAACAGGCCGACGCCATCGTCTATGATGCGCTGGTCGATGAGGCGGTGCTGGAGCTTGCCGGTCCCCGTGTCGAGCGCATCTATTCCGGCAAGCGGGGCGGCAAGCCGAGCGCCCGCCAGCGCGATATTTCCGCCCGTCTGGTGGAACTGGCCCGGCAGGGCAAGCGGGTGCTGCGCCTCAAGGGCGGCGATCCGTTCGTGTTCGGGCGCGGGGGCGAGGAGGCGCTGGCGCTGGTCGATGCGGGCATTCCGTTCCGCATCGTCCCTGGCGTTACCGCCGGCATCGGCGGGCTCGGCTATGCCGGCATTCCCGTCACGCACCGCGACATCAACCATGCGGTCACCTTCATCACCGGACATACCTCGGAAGGCGAAGCGCCGGAGCATCTGAACTGGGAGGCGATCGCCAGGGGCTCGCCGGTCATCGTGCTCTATATGGCGCTCAAGCATCTGCGCCGGATCGCGGCCCGGCTGGTCGAGGCAGGCCGCAATCCTGCCGAACCCATGGCGCTTGTCCGCAATGCCACCCTTGCCGACCAGAGCGTGCTTGAAACCACGCTGGGCGCGGCCGCCGACGATGTGGAGCGCACGGGCTTCACCTCGCCCGCCATCATCGTCATCGGCGAGGTGGTGCGCCTGCGCCCGGCGCTGGACTGGCTCGGCGCGCTTGAAGGCCGCATCCTGCAGGCCGATCCGCTGGGATCGCGCCGCAAGCAGGAAAGCGCCTGAGCTTCAGTTTTCCCCGGTTTTCGCCCGCTCTCTTTGCATCCGGTTTGGCAGTCCGGCCATGATGGCGAGGCGTTCGGTTTCGCTCATCGAGCCCCAGCGGGCGATCTCGTCCAGCGTCCGTCCGCAGCCCCGGCACACATTCTGGTCAGGCGTCAGTTCGCAAATATCGATGCAGGGGCTGGAAACCGTCACGGATGCACCATCAGCCCGGCAATGAGAAAGGCCACTTCAGCGGCCTGCTGGGTGGCTCCCAGCACGTCGCCGGTCTGTCCACCGATCTGGCGGTGGGCGAGAAAGGCGACCGCCGCGCCTGCCCCGAGCGCCGCGACGATGCCCATGACGGCGGACACCGGGTTGACCGCGAGGAAAACGATGATCCCCGCCGCGACCATGGCCTGCAGCACGGTGACCTCCAGCGGGCGGCCCGCCCTTGCGCCGGTGCCTTCTGTGCGGGCAGGAGGCACCAGATGCTGGACGATGATCGCGACGCAGCGCGACACGGCTCCGGAGGCGATCAGTACATTGATGACGATGGAGGCCCCGCCGGTGCCGCCGCCCTCCAGCCGCGCATAGGCGGTGATGAGCGTAAACCTGAGCAGCAGGGTGCAGATGAGCGCGGCCGAGCCATAGGTGCCCAGCCGGCTGTCGCGCATGATTTCAAGCTTGCGCTCCCGGCTCCAGCCGCCGCCGAAGCCATCGGCCACATCGGCCAGCCCATCCTCGTGGAAGGCCCCCGTGATCATGAGCAGGGCGGCAAGCGTGATCGCGGCCGACACGTTGACCGGCAGGCCGAGCCAGGCGGTGAACCAGTAGACGAGCCCGCCCAGCAGCCCGATGATCGCGCCTGCGACCGGAAAGGCGCGCGACGCGATGGTGAGCGGGCGCTTCTCGAACAGTTCGGCGGGCACATCGAGCGGCAGCCGTGTCAGGAAGGCGAGCGACACCAGAATGTCGTCGACGAGACGCGCAGGGTTGACGTCCCGCCAGTCGCGCGGCGCGCCCGGCGGCTGATCCGCCTCGTCATCCCCGTTTAGATGTTTCCTTTGCATGAGGAGGCAAGGTATAGGGTTTGCGCCGGAGCGGCACGTGATTTTGCATGCCGTTTCCGCGTCATCGCCGATCCGTCATCCCCGAGGAGGTCCCTGTGAGCCCTGTCAATCCCGGCAATCTGTCCGGCCTTCCGTTCGATGACATCCGCGGCCTGCTGGAGCGGCTGCCGCTGGCGGACGAGGACGCCATGGCCGAGGTGCGCGCCCGCAACGCCCAGTTGACCAAGCCCGCGGGCAGCCTCGGGCGGCTTGAGGAGATCGCGGAATGGCTCGCGGGCTGGCAGGCGAGTCCGAAACCCGCCGTTACCCGTCCCCTGATCGCGGTATTCGCCGCCAATCATGGCGTCACGGCGAAGGGCGTGTCGGCCTATCCGGCTGATGTGACCCGGCAGATGGTCGAGAATTTCGCGGCGGGCGGGGCGGCGGTGAACCAGATCGCGCTCGAATTCGGCGCGGGCCTCAAGGTTTTCGATCTGGCGCTCGATGTGCCGACGCCGGATATTACGGAACATGAAGCGATGAGCGAGGCGGATTGCACCGCCACCATCGCCTTCGGCATGGAAGCCATCGCGGGCGGCACCGATCTGCTCTGTATCGGCGAAATGGGCATCGGCAACACCACCATCGCCGCCGCCATCGCCTGCGGCCTGTTCGGCGGCTCAGGCAGGGACTGGGCCGGCCCCGGCACGGGTGTCGACAATGAGGGGCTGGCGCGCAAGGCCGCCGCCGTGGACGCCGCCATGGCGCGCCACGCCGGACATCTCGACGATCCGCTGGAGGTGCTGAGACGCGTCGGCGGCCGTGAGATCGCGGCCATGGCAGGCGCCATCCTTGCCGCCCGCTACCAGCATATTCCGGTGCTGATCGACGGTTTCGTCGCCACGGCTGCCGCCGCCGTCCTCTTCAAGGTCAATCCCCGCGCGCTTGACCATTGCCTCGCCGCTCACCGCTCGGCTGAACCTGCCCACAGCAGGCTGCTTGAGGCCATCGGCAAGAAGCCATTGCTCGATCTCGGCATGCGGCTGGGCGAGGGCTCCGGCGCGGCGCTGGCCGTCGCCATCGTCAAGGCGGCCGCTGCAACGCACAATAATATGGCGACCTTCGCCCAGGCGGGCGTCAGCGGCCCGGCATGAACAAGCCGGTCGCAAGCGCCTTGCAACCCGCCCTCATGTCACTATTATCGGCGCAAAATAAGGCGGCTGACAAAATATCGGTTTGAGACCCAAGCGTTCTTGCCCGGTGCTTCTCGAAGCTGCCGAAATGGTCATTCGGCAGAGGTGGCAGGGCGTTGCGGCGCGCTTCCACCCCGGCCTTGGGAGTTATGTCCGATGGATATGAGTTTTTCGCCTGAAGAGCTGGCGTTTCGCGATGAGGTGCGGACCTTTATCGCCGAGAACTATCCGGCCGAGCTGCGCGGCATCAAGACCCGTGCCGAGATGACCAAGGAGCAGATCCTGCTCTGGCATCGCGTGCTCTACAGGAAGGGCTGGATCGTGCCGCACTGGCCGGTCGAATATGGCGGCACGGGCTGGAGCATCACCCAGCGCTATATCTGGAACGAGGAATGCGCGCGCGCCGAAACGACGGCGCTGCTGCCTTTCGGCCTCTCCATGGTCGGCCCGGTCATCTACACCTTCGGCAATGAAGAGCAGAAGAAGCGCTTCCTGCCGGGCATCCTTTCCGCCGACGACTGGTGGTGTCAGGGTTATTCGGAGCCGGGTTCGGGCTCGGACCTCGCAAGCCTGCGCACCCGCGCGGTGCGCGAAGGCGATCATTATGTCGTCAACGGCTCCAAGACCTGGACGACGCTTGCCCAGCATGCGGACTGGATTTTCTGCCTCGTCCGCACCGATCCCAACGCCAAGCAGCAGGAAGGCATCTCGTTCCTGCTGATCGACATGAAGACGCCGGGCATCACGGTGCGCCCGATCATCACCATCGAGGGCGGCCACGAGGTCAACGAGGTCTTCCTTGAGGATGTCCGCGTCCCGGCCGAGAACCTGATCGGCGAGGAAAACAAGGGCTGGACCTACGCCAAGTTCCTGCTCGGCAACGAGCGTTCCGGCATTGCGGGCGTCGCCCGCTCCAAGAAGGCCATCGAACGTCTGCGCGCGATTGCGGGGGCCGAGCTTGTCGATGGCAGGCCGCTCATCACCGACGGCGAATTCCAGCGCAAGATTTCCGAGGTCGAAATCGAGTTGACCGCGCTCGAAGTGACGGAACTGCGCACGCTGGCCGCCGAGTCCAAAGGCCGTGGTCCGGGACCGGAAGCCTCGATCCTCAAGATTCGCGGCACCGAGATCCAGCAGCGCATCACCGAACTGGTGCTTGAGGCCGTCGGCAATTATGGCCACGTCAACACGCCGCTCGGCGAGGCCGCCAACAGCAATGAATTCGTTCCGGGACCTGAATATTCAAATATGGCGGCCCAGAACTTCTTCAATATGCGCAAGGCCTCGATCTACGGCGGATCGAACGAAATCCAGCATAATATCATCGCAAAAATGGTGCTCGGTCTCTGACCGGACCGGAATCTTTAAAACAACGGCCATCACTCAGGGAAGATCGCTTCATGGATTTTTCGTTTTCCGAAGAGCAGACATTGCTCCGCAATATGGTTCAGAGTTTTCTGTCCGATAAGTACGACTTCGAGACCCGCCGCAAGATCGTGAAAAGCGCGGACGGGTGGAACCCCGCCAACTGGAGCCAGTTCGCCGAACTCGGCCTGCTGGCCGCGCCTTTTCCGGAAGCGCTGGGCGGCCTTGGCGGCGGCGCCATCGAAACCATGCTGATTATGGAGCAGTTCGGCCGCCATCTCGTGGTCGAGCCTTTCGTCGAGACCGTGGTGCTTGCAGGTGGCCTGCTGCGCGAGGCGGGATCGCCCGCCCAGCAGGAAGCCCATATTCCCGGCATCATCGCCGGTGAAACGGTCTGGGCTTTCGCCTATGCCGAGCCGCAGGGCCGCTACAACCTCGCCGATCTCGTCACCACCGCGAAGAAGGATGGCGAGGGCTATGTGCTCAACGGCTACAAGGCCGTGGTGCTCGGCGCGCCGTGGGCCGGCAAGCTGATCGTCAGCGCCCGCACCTCGGGCGGCCAGCGCGACAAGGATGGCGTGTCGCTGTTCATCGTGGACAAGTCGGCGGCGGGCGTTTCCACCCGCGACTATCCGACCACGGATGGCCGCCGCGCCTCGGAAGTGACGTTCGAAAACGTCAAGGTCGGCGCGGATGCGCTGCTGGGCGAGGAGGGCAAGGCCCTGCCGGTGATCGAGAAGATCACGGACGAGGCGATTGCCGCGCTGGCGGCTGAAGCGACAGGCTGCATGGATGAGCTGAACAAGGCGACGGTCGAATATTGCAAGACCCGCAAGCAGTTCGGCCAGCCCATCGGCAAGTTCCAGGTGCTCCAGCACCGCATGGTCGACATGTTCATGGCCTATGAGCAGTCGGTTTCCATGTCCTACATGGTCAGCCTCAAGCTGGGCGAAAGCGACAGCGAGCGCGTCAAGGCCGCCGCGGGCACGAAGGTGCAGATCGGCAAGGCGGGGCGCTTCGTCGGCCAGCAGGCCGTGCAGCTTCACGGCGGCATGGGCATGACGGATGAACTGAACGTCGGTCACTATTTCAAGCGCCTGACCATGATCGACACCCAGTTCGGCAATGTCGACCACCAGCTCAAGCGCTACTCCGAAGCGGCGTGATCGCGTTGAGCTAATGAATTTCCAGGGCCGCGACTCGTCGAAGTCGCGGCCTTTTTCATCATGGAAAGGAAATCCTGTGAGCGATCATCTGCTGTATGAAAAGAAAGGCCACATCGTCACGCTGACGATCAACCGGCCGGAGAGCCGCAATCCGCTCGGCGCTGCCGAGGACCCCGACAATTTCACCAACGCCACGGCCCGCATCAATGCGGATCGCGATGTGCGCTGCGTCATCCTGACCGGCGCGGGCAAGGCCTTCTCGGCGGGCGGCAACGTCAAGGCCATGCGCGAGGGCGGCGAAGGTTTCGGGGGTGCGGGCGTCCAG
Organism: Parvibaculaceae bacterium; assembly: GCA_028283765.1. Classification (GTDB taxonomy): domain Bacteria; phylum Pseudomonadota; class Alphaproteobacteria; order Parvibaculales; family Parvibaculaceae; genus JAATFR01. The sequence goes on from JAPWJY010000008.1 coordinate 740,143, forward strand.
ATTCGCGAACGTTATCGCAACGGCATTCACCGCATCGTCAAATCGGTCTGGTCGATCGAGGTGCCGGTCATCGCGGCCGTCAACGGTCCGGCCATCGGCCTTGGCAATGACGTGGCCTGCCTTGCCGATACGCGCATCGCCGCCGACAGCGCGCTTTTCGGCGCGACCTTTCTCAAGATCGGCCTCATTCCGGGGGACGGTGGCGCATGGCTGCTGCCGCGCATCATCGGCATGGCGCGGGCCTCGCAGCTTCTTTACACCGGCGACGTGATCGATGCGGCGACGGCCCGCGAATGGGGGCTGGTGTCCGAAGTCGTGCCGGCCGGTCAGCTTCTCGCCCGTGCCCATGAAGTTGCGGACAAGATCTGCGTGCAGGCGCCCGATGTGCTGCGCATGACCAAGCAGTTGCTGCGTCATGGCATGTCGTCGAGCTTCGATGCGATCATGGAATTGTCCGCCTCGATGCAGGCGCTGGCGCACCATACGAGCGACCACAGGGAGGCGCTCGACGCCTTCTTCGAGAAGCGGCCGCCTGTCTACAAGGGTGAATGAATAACGCAGGGGAATCTGCCGATTGCGGTGGCTTTCCCGACCCTCTAAAGTCGGCCCAACCATATAACTCAATCATAACAGATGTCGGGGAACCCCAATGAGCGCACGCGGTATTATCGTCACGATGAAGGTGCAGGAAGGCAAGGAGGCCGAATTCGAGGCCGTGTTCACGGCGCTGAAGGCGCAGGTCATGGAGAACGAAAAAGGCGCCTGCCTGCTTTACGATCTGTTCAAGTCGCCCAAGGAGCCCCAGACCTATTACATCATGGAGCAATATGCTTCCGGGGAAGCCATCGCGGCTCATGGCGGCACACCCTATTTCAAGGAAGCCTTCCCCAAGCTCGGCGCCACGCTGGCCGCGGCCCCGGTGATGGAATTTGTCGAGAAGGTTGTGTAACCCCGGACTTTCATGGGGACATAACGCTTGAGGAGCAGGAAATGGATCTGAGTTTTAGCCAGGAAGATGAAGCCTTCCGCGCCGATGTCCGCAAGTTCATCGAGGAGAGCTACACGCCGGAGCTGCGCGCCAGACATGCGCGTTCCAAGCATGGCTACATCGACAAGGCGGGGCATGTTCAGTGGCAGAAGGCGCTCGCCAGCCGCGGCTGGCTTGCGCCGAACTGGCCGAAGGAATATGGCGGGCCCGGTTTCACCGCATCCCAGAAATACATCTTCGACGTCGAGATGGGCCGTGCGGGCGTGCCTCACACGATCCCCTTCGGCCCGACCATGGTTGCGCCGGTGATCATGAAGTTCGGCACGCCGGAACAGAAGAAACGTTTCCTGCCCGATATTCTGAACACCAATGTGCTCTGGTGCCAGGGCTATTCGGAGCCGGGCTCGGGCTCGGACCTTGCCTCCCTCCAGACCAAGGCGGAGCGGAAGGACGATCATTATCTCGTCAACGGCTCGAAGATCTGGACCTCGGTTGCACAGTGGGCGGACTGGATTTTCTGTCTCGTGCGCACGTCGAAGGAAGGCAAGCCGCAGGAAGGCATTTCGTTCCTGCTGATCGACATGAAGACGCCGGGCATCAAGGTCGAGCCGCTGGTGCTGCTCGATGGCACGCCGGCCCCGCATCAGGAGGTCAATCAGGTTTTCTTCACCGATGTGAAGGTGCCGTTCGAGAATCTCGTGGGCGAGGAGAACAAGGGCTGGACCTGCGCCAAATATCTGCTGGAGTTCGAGCGCGGCAACCCCTATTCGGCGGGGCTTTACCGTGCGCTGAACAAGGTGCGCGCCCATGCCGCCGAAACGAAGGTTGGCGATTCCACGCTGGACAAGGATCCGGATTTCCGCGCGAAGGCTGCCGATCTTGAATCCCAGATCACGGCGATGGAGTACACCGAACTGCGCATCTTCTCGGCGCTCTCGACCGGCGGCAATGTCGGTCCTGAATCCTCGCTGCTGAAATGCCGGGGCACGGAATTGCAGCAGGCCATTTCCCAGCTCGCGGTCGAGGCGCTGGGCGATTACGTCTTCCCCTTCGTGGAGGATGGCATGATCGAAACCAATGAGCCGCCGGTCGGCCCCGGCTACGCCATGACCGTCGCGCCCTATTACTTCTCGCTGCGCAAGGCGTCGATCTATGCCGGATCGAACGAAGTGCAGCGCAATATCATGGCCAAGGCCGTCCTCGGTCTTTAAGGCCGGGGCTGACGACAAGGAAAAGGCCGCGGGGTTCCGCGGCCTTTTCATTTTGATCCGTGACGGGTTGGCGGGTTCAGGCGGCTTCCAGCATCACGCCCTTTTCCGTGAGGAAATCGGCGAGTTCGCCGCCTTCGAACATTTCGCGCACGATATCGCAACCGCCCACGAATTCGCCCTTCACATAAAGCTGGGGAATGGTCGGCCAGTCCGAGAAGTGCTTGATGCCATCGCGCAGTTCCGGGTCTTCCAGAACATTGACGCCCTTGAACGGCGCGCCGAGATAGGTCAGCACCTTCACGACGGTCGCCGAAAAGCCGCATTGCGGAAAAAGCGGGGTGCCTTTCATGAAAAGCACCACGTCATTCGCGTCGATTTCCGCCTGAATGCGGTCGAACACCGGGTTCTCGCTCATAGCTGTTCCTTTCCGAATGATCAGGCTTCAGGCGCCGAGGTCTGGAGTGCAAGCGCGTGCAACTCCGTTCCCATGCCCGTCAGCGCCTTGTAAACCATCTGGTGCTGCTGCACCCGTGACTTGCCTCTGAAGGCCGCCGAGACAACCGTCGCGGCATAGTGATCGCCATCGCCCGCCAGATCGCGGATTTCCACATGGGCGTCCGGGATCGCCTGCTTGATAAGCCGTTCAATCTCGGCTGCCTGCATGGCCATGGGCGTCTGTGCTTTCTGTAGCGTCCGACCTAAACGATATCCGCCGCCATGAAGGCCGGGAACCAGCCTTCATGCGCCGTTTTCAGCTTCGTCCATGATATGGGGGCGGCACCGGGCAGTGTCAATTCATCGCCGCCGGTAGTGCCGATCAATCGCGCGCTGATCTTGAGCATGGCCGCGCGTTCGACAAAGGCTTCAAGCCCGGCCTGGGGCAGGGTCACCAGATAGCGCGCCTGGTCCTCGCCGAACGCCCAGGCGTGGAGCGGCACCTCGCCGTGGACGGCGTCGATGCGCGCGCCGAGCCCTCCCGCCATTGCCATTTCAGCGAGCGCAACATAGAGCCCGCCGTCCGACAGGTCATGGACCGCCGACAGGTTGCCCGCCCGGATTTCCGCCCGCACGAAGTCGCCGTTGAGCTTTTCGGTGGCAAGGTCCACCGGCGGCGGGGCGCTGCGGTCGTCGGCGGTCGCGACGCCCACAATATCGCGCAGATAGATGCTCTGGCCCAGATGGCCCTTCGTTTCGCCGATGAGGATGATGGCCTCGCCCGCCGCCTTGAAGCCGATGGTGGCGCGGGTGGCGATGTCGGTCATCAGGCCGACGCCGCCCATGGCGGGGGTCGGCAGGATGCCCTTGCCGTTGGTTTCGTTGTAGAGCGAGACGTTGCCCGAGACGATGGGGAAGTCGAGCGCCCGGCAGGCCTCGCCGATGCCCTTTATGCAGCCGACAAGCTGGCCCATGATCTCTGGCTTTTCGGGGTTGCCGAAGTTGAGGTTGTCGGTCGCCGCAAGCGGTTCCGCCCCGGTTGCCGTCAGGTTGCGCCAGCATTCCGCCACCGCCTGCTTGCCGCCCTCGAACGGATCGGCATGGCAGTAGCGAGGACTCACATCGAGGGTGAAGGCCAGCGCCTTGCCGGTGTGGCCGACGCGCACGACGGCGGCGTCGCTGCCGGGGCCTGCCGCCGTATTGCCCTGAATGAGGCTGTCATATTGCTCCCAGACCCAGCGGCGCGAGGCCATGTCGGGCAGTGCCAGCATTTTGGTCAGCGTCTCGCCCAGATCGTTGGGCGCGTCCACCGCGTCGGCCGGGAGATCGTCGCCGGTGGACCATTGCGTCCAGGGGCGGTCATATTCGGGAGCCTGATCGCCCAGTTCCTTGATCGGCAGGTCGGCCTTGATCTCGCCCTTGTGGAGAACACGGAAGCGCAGATCGTCCGTGGTTTGGCCGATGACGGCGAAATCGAGCCCCCATTTGCGGAAAATGGCCTCGGCCTCGGCTTCCTTTTCGGGATGCAACACCATGAGCATCCGCTCCTGGCTTTCCGACAGCATCATCTCATAGGCGGTCATGCCGTCTTCGCGGCAGGGCACCTTGTCGAGGTCGAGTTCGACGCCGAGATCGCCCTTGGCCCCCATTTCGACGGCAGAGCAGGTCAGGCCCGCCGCCCCCATGTCCTGAATGGCGACGACCGCGCCGGACGCCATCAGCTCAAGGCAGGCTTCGAGCAGCAGCTTTTCAGCGAAAGGATCGCCGATCTGTACGGTCGGGCGTTTTTCCTCCGCGTCCTCGCCGAATTCGGCCGAGGCCATGGTCGCGCCATGGATGCCGTCGCGGCCGGTCTTGGAGCCGAGATAGACGATGGGGAGCCCGACGCCCCTGGCCTCGGAAAGGAAAATGCCGTCGGCATCGGCCAGTCCCGCCGCAAAGGCGTTCACAAGGCAGTTGCCATTGTAGCTCGGGTCGAAATTGACCTCGCCGCCCACGGTCGGCACGCCGAAGCTGTTGCCATAGCCGCCGACGCCGCCGACCACGCCCGAGACGATATGCCGGGTCAGGGGATGGTCCGGCGCGCCGAAGCGCAGCGCGTTGAGCGCGGCGACCGGGCGCGCGCCCATGGTGAAGACATCTCGCAGAATGCCGCCCACGCCCGTCGCCGCGCCCTGATAGGGCGAGATGTAGGAGGGGTGGTTGTGGCTTTCCATCTTGAAGACGATGACCTGGCCGTCATTGATGTCGACCACGCCGGCGTTCTCGCCCGGACCGACAACGACGCGCGGGCCGGTCGTCGGCAGGGTGCGCAGCCATTTCTTGGAGGATTTGTAGGAGCAATGCTCGTTCCACATGGCCGAGAAGATGCCAAGCTCGGTCAGGCTCGGCTCACGGCCGATCAGATCGAGGATGCGCTGATATTCGTCGGGCTTGAGCCCGTGTTCGGCAACCAGCGCCGGGGTGATCGCAAGATTTGAAGTGCTCACGCAACCGCCTCCAGCACGCTTTCAAAGAGGCCCCGTCCGGCGGTGCCGCCGTTCAGGGGTTCGATCATGTTTTCAGGATGAGGCATCAGCCCCATGACATTGCCCTTGGCGTTGAGGATGCCCGCAATGTCGTTCACCGAGCCGTTGGGATTGGTGCCGTTGGCATAGCGCAGGCTCACCCGGCCTTCGCCCTCAAGGCGCTTCACCGTCTCGGCGTCGGCGAAATAATTGCCGTCGCCGTGGGCGACCGGGCAGGGCCATATCTGGCCTTTGGCATATTTCTTCGTGAAATCGCTGTCGGCGTTGGCGACCTCCAGATCCACATTCCTGCAGACGAACCGCAGATGGGCGTTGCGCATCAGCACGCCGGGCAGAAGCCCGCTTTCGCACAATATCTGGAAGCCGTTGCAGACGCCCAGCACCCGCACGCCGTCAGCGGCTTTCTTCGCAACGGCGGCCATGATGTTGGCGCGGGCCGCAATGGCGCCGGTGCGCAGATAGTCGCCATAGGAAAAGCCGCCGGGAAGGACGACCAGGTCGACATCGGGCAGTTCATGTTCGGTGTGCCAGACGGCCACGGGCTTCACGCCGGTGATGGTTTCCAGCGCATACAGCATGTCGCGTTCGCGGTTGGAGCCGGGAAAGACGATGACGGCGGACTTCATGCTCACTTCCCGCTTTTGGCGTCGGCCAGTTCGATCGCGTAATTCTCGATCACCGTGTTGGCCAGCAGTTTCGCGCAAATCTCGTCAAGGGCCGCACGGGCCTTGGCTGCGTCGGTTTCGGCCAGATCCACCTCGAAATATTTGCCCTGGCGGACGCCTTCAACGCCCTCGAAGCCGAGGGAGCCGAGCGCGCCCTCGATCGCCTTGCCCTGGGGGTCCAGAACGCCGTTTTTCAGGGTGACTGTGATACGGGCTTTCATACTTTCAGCTCTCTCGTGCAAAGAGTTTATCACTTGACCAGCGTAGGGCCGGTCCGGCCCTTGGTGTCGTTCTCGAACAGGATTCCCAGCCGGCGGGCAACTTCCTGATAGGCCTCGATCAGCCCGCCCATATCGCGGCGGAAGCGGTCCTTGTCCAGCTTTTCGCTGGTGCGGATGTCCCAGAGGCGGCAGGAGTCCGGGCTGATCTCGTCGGCCAGCACCACACGGACCATCTCGCCTTCATATAGGCGGCCGAACTCGACCTTGAAGTCGACGAGGCGGATGCCGACGCCGATGAAGAGGCCGGTCAGGAAATCATTGATCCTGAGGCCCAGCGCCATCATGTCGTCGATTTCCTGCGGGGTCGCCCAGCCGAACGCGGTGATGTGCTCCTCGGACACCATCGGGTCGTGAAGGGCGTCGTTCTTGTAGTAGAATTCAATGATCGAGCGCGGCAGCAGGGTGCCTTCCTCGATGCCGAGCCGGGTTGCAAGTGAACCGGCCGCCACATTGCGCACCACCACCTCGACCGGGATGATCTCGACCTCGCGGATGAGCTGTTCGCGCATGTTGAGCGAGCGGATGAAATGGGTCGGCACGCCGATGTCACCCAGCCGGGTGAAGACATATTCCGAGATCCGGTTGTTCAGCACGCCCTTGCCTTCGACCACGGCCCGTTTCTGGGCGTCGAAGGCGGTCATGTCGTCCTTGAAATGCTGAATCAGCGTTCCGGGTTCCGGGCCTTCGTAAAGGACTTTGGCTTTGCCTTCGTAAACGCGTCTGCGCCGGCTCATGATCGTGTTTCCAGTGAGTTAGGCCTTGGTTCCGTCTGGCGGTGGTGGCTCGCCAACGACGGCGGGGGAGATGGGAGACCCGTCAAATGGGCCACCCTTCCGGCAGGGCGCACGTTACTCCAAGGGGGAGTGCGATACAATCGACCATAAGGAAGCCGGAAATATCCAGCGGTATAAATAATTTCTTTATATAACAATGAATTATGGCGGTTTCTGGGGCTTTTCAAAAATATTATGGCTCAGTTGATTTGCCGTGCGCCGGGCGCTATCTAAGGCGGAGCGCGCGGGATCGAAGGGTCGGCCCGTATAACCACACGGAGAATAAGGGTATATGTCCAGTTTCAACGAGCGCGAACAGAGCATCGAAGCGAAGTTTGCCCACGATGAGAATCTCCGTTTCAAGGCGACGGCGCGCCGGAACAAGCTTCTGGGCCAGTGGGCGGCGGGCCTGCTGGGGCTGGACGCGACCGCTGCGGGGGATCTCGTGACCCGGATCATCCGCGCCGATTTCGAGGAGCAGGGGGACGAGGACGTGTTCCGCTTCCTGCGCGCCGAATTCGACAAGCACCAGATCGAACAGTCGGACCACCAGATCCGCCGCACCATGGACGAATTGCTCGTCGAGGCCGTCGATCAGGTTCAGGCCGGCATCTGACTGGACCCGGTTCCCGTTATCTGACTGAATGCCTCTGCAATCCTGAAGGCGGGGGCGTTCATGGGGTGGAAAAGTGGAATCGCGCGGACGTTTCTTGTCGCTGCCTGGCTGATCATACAGGGCAGGGCGGTGTCCGCCTCGGGCTGGGAGAGTTATGGCGGTGATCCCGGTGGCCAGCGCTATGTGGCGGCAGCGCAGATTACCCCTGAAAATGTGAGCAGGCTGAAGGCGGCGTGGCGCTTTTCCACTGGCGACATGACGTCGAAGCCCGCAGCCCTGCTCAAGCGCAGTTATGCGTTCGAGACCACGCCGATCCTTGTCTCGGGATCGCTCGTCTTCTGCACCCCTTTCAATGAAATCATCGCCCTTGATCCGGCAAGCGGTGCACTGCGCTGGCGCTTTGATCCGCATATCGCGCTGGACAGCAAACCTGCGAACCAGTTCGTCTGCCGGGGCGTATCCTACTGGCGCGACGGCTCCGCGCCGGAAAGCGCATTGTGCAGCGCCCGCGTTTTCATGGGAACGAACGACGCCCGCCTGATTGCGGTGGATGCAAGGACAGGGCATCCGTGTCCGGGTTTTGGCACCGACCCGGCGCATCCCGGCGAAGTGGCGGCGGGACCGGACAGGGCATTGCTCTGGCCGGGGGAGTTCCAGATCACTTCGGCTCCTCTTGTCGCCGGAGACCTGATCGTCACAGGATCGTCGATTGGCGACAATGCCCGGGTGGATGCGCCTGCCGGCAGCGTCCGGGCCTATGACGCGCGTACGGGCAAGCTGGTCTGGAGCTTCGATCCGCTGACGCCTGACAAGGACAGCAAGCCGGTGCATGCCGGGGCTGCCAACGCCTGGGCCCCGCTTTCGTATGATGTGAAGCGGGATCTCATCTTCATCCCGACCAGCAGCCCGAGTCCGGATTTTTTCGGCGGCCTGCGGGCGGGCAATGACAGTTATGCTGATTCCGTGGTGGCTCTGGAGGCGAAAACCGGGCATGTGCGCTGGTCGTTCCAGACGGTCCATCATGATGTCTGGGATTATGATCTGCCGGCCCAGCCGACCCTGCTGACCCTGACCCATGAGGGCAGGGAGGTCGATGCCGTTGCGCAGGTGACCAAGACCGGCTTCATGTTTGTGCTCGACCGGGACACCGGCAAGCCGGTCTTCGGCGTTGAGGAAAGGCCCGTGCCCCAGGGAGGGGCGCTTGGCGAGGCGCTGTCGCCGACCCAGCCTTTCCCGCTGAAACCCCCGGCGCTGGTGCCGCAGAAGCTTGAAAAGGGCGATAGTTTCGGGGTGGGCTGGTTCGACAGGCGGGCTTGCAATGCGCGTCTGGACGGTTTGCGCTCGGAAGGGCTGTTCACGCCGCCGAGCGAGCAGGGCACGATCCTTTATCCCTTCACCGGGGGCGGGGCCAACTGGGGTGGCATGGCCTATGACCCGGTGCGCCAGATCGCCATCGTCAATGTCAGCCGTCTCGCCCACGTCATCACGCTGTTTCCGGCGGCGGAATACAAGGGGCGCAAGGAGGTGGATGAGACGTCGGAAATCTCGCCGCAGCGCGGTGCGCGTTTCGGGATGCGCCGCGATCTGTTCACGTCTCCGCTCGGCCTGCCCTGTTCGCCGCCGCCCTGGGGAGCGCTGGTTGCTGTCGATCTGAAAAGCGGGGAGATCAAATGGAATGAAACGCTGGGCAGCCTGCCTGTGGCTCTCCCCGTTGAACTGCCATTCGGCTGGGGCTCACCCAGTTTCGGCGGACCGCTTGTGACGCAGACCGGGCTTGTCTTTCTGGCCGCGACCATGGATAGCCGGTTTCGCGCCTTCGACATCGAAACCGGCAAGGTTTTATGGACTGCTGTCCTGCCCGCGGGCGGGCAGGCCACGCCTATGTCCTATGAATGGAAGGGACGGCAATATGTGCTGATCGCCGCGGGTGGCCACGCCCGCTCCGGCACGGCGCTGGGCGATGAGATCGTCGCCTATGCTCTGCCGGAGTGAGGCACGTGATCACGCCGCTGTTTTCCGCGACAGCCGCAGGGCGACCTGTTCCAGCGACATCAGATGGTCGCCGCCCTTGATCACGTCATAGACCGTGACGTTCATCGCCCGCACGCTCTTGCGCACGATTGCGTTTGTTTCCGTGTCCACATCGAAATCGATGATATTGAAGCAGCAGGTGTTCTGGTCGATTGCCGGGAAGGTCGAAAGCCCGGTGCCGAGCGCCCAGCCGAGTACGAGCCGGTTGATGCCGCCATGGGCGACCAGCGCCAGCGTGTCCCATTCAGGGTCTGCGACCAGCTTTTCCAGCGCCGCGACGACACGGGCATTCACCTCTTCGAAGCTGTCGCCGCCGAGATAGCGCCCGCCCGGCTTGTCCGCCTCGCGGAAGGCATAGGCGATCTGGTTGAGATCGGTGATATGGGCCCGGGCCGCATTGTCGGCATGGAACTCGACGAAGGCCTCGATCGGTTCAACCTCCATGCCCCGGCCTTCAAGGATGAGGGCGGCGGTTTCCGCGGTGCGGGGCAGCGTGGAGCAGACCGCCCGGTCGAACCCGACGCCCGCCAGCGCCTTGCCGGTCATGGTGGCCTGTTCGCGGCCCCATTCGGTCAGCGGCACCACCCGGTTGTCGGCGACGCGGTTTCCCTGGTCGTCCACATAGGAAACATCGCCATGGCGAAACAGATAGATGCGGCGGCGGCGCGCGCCGTCGAAAGCCGTGCGGAGCATGGATTGCCTCTTTTTTGGGGGGCCGTCAGGCCAGCGTCCGAAGATTGATGCCCGGATTATAGACGTATTTGTGACGTGCCAGTGAAGGCCGTTTTCAAGGGGGCAATCCCTCCGGAATGTAGATGGGGCGCAGAACATTCAAGTTCCGCGCCCCGCTCGCTGGCCTTTCCCTCAAGGTAAAGCCAGCTCCCCTCCCCCGAGGTAACCGGAAATATCTACGCCTGTTTGCGCAGGATCACATTGCCTGCGGAATAGCCGGCCCCGAAGCTGCATATCAGCCCCAGATCGCCTTCCGACAGATCTTCGCTGAATTTGCTGAAGGCGATAATGGAGCCTGCCGAACTGGTGTTGGCATATTCCTGGAGGATATTGGGCTGCTCCATCGGGGCGGGCTCGCGGCCCAGCACCTTGCGGCCGATGAAATCATTCATGCCCTTGTTGGCCTGATGCAGCCACATGCGCTTGAGCGATGCGGGCTCCAGCCCTTCAGCCGACAGATGATCAAGGATGAGCTGGGCCACCATGGGCACCACTTCCCTGAAAACCTTGCGGCCCTCCTGCACGAACAGCTTGTCCTTTGCGCCGATGCCTTCCGGGGCGGCGCGATTGAGGAAGCCGAAATTGTTACGGATATTATTGGAGAATTTCGTGCTGAGCCGGGTGGAGATGATTTCCCATGCGCCTTTGGCGGTGCAGGTCTCCGCGCGCTCCACGATGATTGCGGTCGCGACGTCGCCGAAAATGAAATGGCTGTCGCGGTCGCGGAAATTGAGGTGGCCGGTGCAGATCTCGGGATCGACCACGAGGATCGCCCGGGCGTGTCCGGCCCGCACCATGTCGGCGGCGGCCTGAATCCCGAAGGTGGCGGAGGAACAGGCCACGTTCATGTCGAAGCCGAACCCCTCGATGCCGAGCAGTTCCTGCACCTCGACGGCGATGGCGGGATAGGGGCGCTCAAGATTGGAGCAGGCGACGATCACGGCATCGATGTCGGCGGGCGTCTTGTTGGCCCGGGCCAGAGCCTTGTGCGCGGCCGCCACGGCCATTTCAGCGAGATAGGAGGGCTCGTCGTTCGCGCGCTGGGGCAGACGCGGCGCCATGATCTCCGGGTCCAGAATGCCCGACTTGTTCATGACATAGCGCGCTTCGATGCCCGAGGCCTTGCAGATGAATTCAGCGCTCGATTCCTGAAGAGCCTCGACCTCGCCAGCGGCAATGGCTTCCGCATGGGCCTCATTATGGCTGCGGACGTAGCTGTTGAAGGAATCAACCAGTTCAGCATTGGAGATTGCATGGGGAGGTGTGAAAACACCCGTGCCACTGATAACAATTTTAGTCAATTACAGACCCTTGTTTTTCTTCATCCGGCCGATCCTCCCGAACCGTGGTCCGGGACTATGGCAGCGAAGGGCTGCTTTCGACAAGCCCGGAAAAAATGTTATGCGCGCCCGGTGAGATCAGGTCAGGCCAGCGCCTTGCAGGCTTTATGGCGGGGGCAGGTGACCAGATGATCGTTCACCATGCCGACGGCCTGGGCGAAGGCGTAGATAATGGTCGGCCCGCAGAATTTGAAGCCGCGCCGTTTCAGCTCCTTCGCCAGAGCCCGGCTCATGTCGGTTTCGGCGGGGATCTGGCTCATGCTGCGCCAGCGGTTCTGGACCGGCTTGCCATCGACGAAGTCCCAGATAAAGCCCGAAAATCCCTCGCCTTTTTCCATGATGTCGAGCCATGCCCGGGCGTTGAGGATGGCGCCCTCGATCTTGCCGCGATGCCGCACGATACCGGCGTCGCCCAGCAGGCGTTCCACGTCGGCTTCGCTCCAGCGGGCGATGCGCTCGGGCCTGAACCCCTCGAAGGCAGCCCGGAAATTCTCCCGCTTGCGCAGGATGGTGATCCACGAAAGACCGGCCTGAAAGCCGTCGAGCACGAGTTTTTCGTAAAGAGCCCGGTCGTCGTGCTCCGGCACGCCCCATTCCTCGTCATGATAGGCGCGATAGAACGGGTCTTCGCCCGGCCACGGGCAGGAGGAATCAGCCATCCGCGTCTTCCTCCTCGGCCATGGAGATATGGAACGTCGCCCAGAGGGGCTTTTCGGGGAAAAGCTCGGCCGTGCCGGCCTCGATGATCGCCCCGTCTATCAGGTCGAGGCGGAGCAGCGCGATCAGCCGCTCGCCCGCATTGTCCACCGAATGGACCGTGCCGACCTCGCGCTGGCCCACCTTCACCGGGCTGCCGGGGGAGGGCATGTCGCCTTCCACGCGGCAGGGCAGCAGGCGCTTGCGCACCACGCCCCGGCGCTTGGTCCGCGACGTGACTTCCTGACCGACAAAGCAGCCCTTCTGGAAATCGATGCCCTGAAGATCGTCGAGATTGGCCTCCAGCGGGAAACTCCGTTCCGCCTCGATGTCGAAGGGCGCTTCCCCGACGCCGAACGCGACGCGGCGGGCATGGTAGTCCGCCGCCGGAACGAGCCTGACGCCCTCCACCGCCGGTTCGCTGCCCGGCAGGATCGCCCGCCAGCCCATGAGCGCCGTCCGGGGATCGGGATAGGCAAGGCCGGGGAGGGAGGGAGGCTCGCCCTCGCCCCACAGCGCGGCGACCGAATAGTTCGCGCTCTCATTGGCCAGTGTCACCTTGGCGCGCAACCGGTAGAGGATCAGGCGTTTCAGCAGGTCGGCGGCGCGCGCCCTTTCGCAGTCGAGCAGGTAATCGTCGCCGTCCCTGACGATGAAGAAATCGAACAGGAACTTGCCCTGCGGCGTCAGCAGGGCCGAATAGACGGCGTTTTCAGCCGTGGCGTTCTCGATATTATTGGTGATCAGGGCCTGAAGAAAACCGCTTGCTTCTTCCCCCCCGATGCGCAAGACGCCGCGCCCGGGCAGAAAGGCTGCCGTGTAGCTGCTGATCGACATGGTTTCCACCCAAATTCTGAGGATCTAGATTTAGGCCCGGTCCGCCTGTCCTGCAAGCATACACATTGCCGGATCATGGGATGATGATGGTCGAGGGGCGCTTGGCGGCGGGCGGCAGCGGCCCTATAAGGCTCCCATGCGCATCCTTTTCATCACGTCGAACCGTATAGGCGACGCCATTTTGTCGACCGGTGTGCTCGGCGCGCTGATCGAGCGCTATCCGGGCTGCCGGATCACGATCGCCTGCGGGCCGCTGGCCGTGCCCATCTTTCGCCATGCCCCGGGGGTCGAGCATATCCACGTGATGCGGAAGGCGCCCCTGATCGGCCACTGGAGAAAGCTCCTCGCCGCGACGATGTTCCGGCGCTGGGATCTGGTGGTGGATATCAGGGGTTCGGCGACCGCCTATGTGCTCCGGGCGGGCGAGCGCCGGGTGCTCCGGCCGGATCATTCAAAACACCGGGTTCCCCACATCGCCAGCGTGCTGGACCTCGATCCGCCTCCCGCGCCCCGGGTCTGGCCCGGCGAGGCCGCGCGGGCGCGCGCCGCAGCCGCCATCCCCGAGGGCCGGATCGTTCTCGCGGTCGGCCCCACGGCCAACTGGGCCCGCAAGACCTGGCCCGCCGGGCGCTTCGCCGAACTGGTCGCGCGGCTGACCGGTGAGGGCGGCGCGCTCGCCGGAGCCCATGTCCTCATTGCGGCCGCTCCAGATGAGCGCGAGGCGACGGCGCAGGTGCGGGCCGCCGTGCCCGCAGACCGCCTGATCGACCTCGTGGGCGAAGAGCTGGATGTTGTTGCAGCTTTTCTGGAACGTTCACGTTTCTTTGTCGGCAATGATTCAGGCCTGATGCATCTTGCCGTTGCCGCCGGCACCCCCACGCTTGGCCTCTTCGGCCCGACAAGGGACGATCTTTATGGACCCTGGGGACCGAAAGCCGCCTTTGTACGGGGACCCCGGAGCTGCGCCGAGATCATCGGCGACCCTGATTTTGACAAAGAGTCCAGGGAAAGTGCCATGCTCGACCTGACGGTCGATAACGTCCTCAAGGCGGCCGATGCGCTGATCGCGCGAACCGCTTCACCTGCCCGCGAGAGGGAGACGAGAGTTTGAGCGCGAACTATGACGTGATCTACCGGGGCGGCATTGTCGTCAATCATGATGGTACGGGCCGGGCCGATGTCGGCATCCGCGATGGCAGGATCGCTGCCATCGGCGATCTCCAGTTCGCCAGCGCGGCGGAGGTTCATCTGGTGCGCGGGCTGCACATCCTGCCCGGCGTCATCGATAGTCAGGTGCATCTGCGCGAACCCGGCAATGAGCACAAGGAAGACCTCGAAACCGGCGGCAAGGCGGCGGTGCTCGGCGGCGTCACGGCCGTCTTCGAGATGCCCAATACCAAACCCTCGACCACCACGCCCGAGGCGCTCGCCGACAAGGTGGCCCGCGCACGCAATCGCATGTATTGCGATTTCGCCTTTTACGCGGGCGCGTCGGCCGACAATGCCGGTCTGCTGGCGGAAATGGAGCAGATGGAGGGCTGCGCCGGGGTCAAGATCTTCATGGGCTCCTCCACCGGTTCGCTGCTGGTCGCCGAGGACGATGCCGTGCGCCGGGTGCTGAAAGCGGTTCGCCGCCGGGTTGCCGTCCATTCCGAGGACGAGGCCCGCCTCAACGAGCGCAAGGCGCTGGCCGAGGCGGGCAAGCCGGAAACCCATCCGGTCTGGCGTGACGCCGAGACGGCGATCCTGTGCACCAACCGCCTGCTGGCGCTTGCCCGGGAGGCGGGCAAGCGCATCCATGTGCTCCATATCACCACGCGCGAGGAAATCGACATTCTGGCGCGCAACAAGGACATCGCGACGGTCGAGGTGACGCCCCAGCATCTGACGCTCGCCGCGCCTGAATGCTACGAGAAGCTCGGCACTCTCGCCCAGATGAACCCGCCGATCCGCGATGCTGTTCACCGCGACGGGCTCTGGCGCGGCGTCAAGCTCGGCATCGTCGATGTCATCGGCTCGGACCATGCCCCGCACACGCTGGAGGAGAAGGCCCAGCCTTATCCGTCCTCGCCCTCAGGCATGACCGGCGTGCAGACGCTGGTGCCGGTCATGCTGGATCATGTCAACAAGGGCAAGCTCAGCCTTGAACGCTTCGTCGATCTGACCTCGCACGGTCCGAACCGCATCTTCGGCATCGCCAGCAAGGGACGGCTTGCCGTCGGTTACGACGCCGACCTCACCATTGTCGACATGAAGTCGCGCCGGACCATCACCAACCAGTGGATCGCCAGCCGCTGCGGCTGGACGCCGTTCGACGGCCTTGACGTTCAGGGCTGGCCGGTCGGCACGGTCATCCGTGGCCGCCGGGTCATGTGGGACGACGAGCTTGTCGGCATCGCGGGCGGCGCTCCTTTACGCTTTCAGGAGGCGCTGCCGAGGGAATGAAAGCCTTCGCGCCCTGATGGCGGGGGTGTCGCTATGAACGGCGCATGATCTCGCCTGTTCAAGCCCATGCTTGACCGGAAACCCGATTTGGGTTCGTGTGAGCCACCGTAATCATAACGTCAATCAATGGCATAACAGCCCGGCAAGAGGAAAAACCCATGGCTTTCCGTGCTTTGCGCGTAACCAGGCAGGAAAAAAACCAGTCGATCGAGTTCGTGTCGCTCGAAGACACGGATCTGATGGAGGGCGACGTCACCGTGGCGGTCGATTACTCCACCATCAATTACAAGGATGGTCTGGCGCTGACGGGAAGCGCCCCGATCATCCGTGTTCCGGTTCTGATACCGGGGATCGATTTCGCGGGCACGGTGGAAAGCTCGTCCCATGCGGGTTTCGAACCCGGCGACAAGGTGGTGCTGAACGGCTGGGGCGTGGGCGAGGCCCATCATGGCGGTTATGCCCAGCGCGCGCGCGTCAAGGGCGACTGGCTGGTCAAGCTTCCCGGCAATATTTCAACGAAACACGCCGCCGCCATCGGCACGGCGGGCTACACCGCCATGCTCTCGATATTGGGCCTTGAGCATGAAGGCGTGACGCCGGACAAGGGCGATATTCTCGTCACCGGCGCGGCGGGCGGCGTCGGCAGCGTTGCGATCGCGGTGCTGGCGAAGCTCGGCTACCGGGTCATCGCCTCCACGGGCCGTCCCTCGGAGGAGGGCTACCTCAAGGGGCTGGGCGCGGCGGAGATTTTTGACCGCAACGAGCTTTCAGGCCCGGGCCGGCCTCTTGGCAAGGAGCGCTGGGCGGGGGCCGTCGATGCCGTCGGCAGCCATACGCTTGCCAATGTGATCTCCCAGCTTAAATATGGCGGCGCTGTTTCCGCCTGCGGTCTGGCCCAGGGGCTCGATCTGCCCGCTTCCGTCGCGCCGTTCATTCTGCGCGGCGTCACCCTCGTCGGTATCGACAGCGTGAACGCGCCCTATGCCAAACGGGTGGCGGCATGGAACCGGCTGGCGAGCGATCTCGATCTGGCCAAGCTCGACGCCATGACCTCTGTCTCGAAGCTGGACGATCTGCCCGTGCTTGCCGGGGATATTCTGGCCGGTAAAGTGCGAGGCCGTGTCGTCATCGACGTCAATGCCTGAAATCGGGAACTGAAAACCGCGATCGAGTGTCAATGCCAACGGTTCCGCAGAGAGCCGGCGTCACCGGGAACGAAGGAAACAAAATGAACGCCATGGCCGATTTGCCGCCATTCCGCCGAACCAACTATGTCGAACCGCGTCTGGATGTCGAACATCGCGCCGATGGCTCGATCGTGCTGAGAAATCCCCACCCCCTGCGCGACGCCCCGGTGAACACGATTGCGCCGCTGCGCCGCTGGGCGTCGGAAAAGCCCGATGCGGTCTGGCTCGGCAAGCGGGTGCCTGCGCTCAAAAGTGACACGGAACCCTATGGTCCATGGGAACGGCTGACCTACGCCGAGGCCAGCGCCCGGGTCGACGCCATCGCCCAGAGCCTGCTCGACCGGGGCATGGGTCCCTCGACGCCGCTGATGATCCTGTCGGGCAACTCCATCGAACATGCCCTGATCATGTATGGCGCCATGCTGGCCGGGGTGCCGGTCGCGCCGGTGTCGCCTGCCTACGCCACCATGAGCACGGATTTCGACAAGCTGAAATATGTTTTCGGCCTGATCGAGCCGAAGATGATTTTCATGCAGGAGGCAAAGCCCTTCCTGCGCGCGCTGGATGCCCTCGATCTGGACGGCGTCGAACTGGTGACGGCGGACGGCTCGCTCGGCACGGCCTATGCCGGTCTGGTCGCCACCCGGCCCACCGGTGCGGTGGAGGCGGCGTTCGGCCGGCTCGATGGCGCCACGGTCGCCAAATACCTCTTCACCTCGGGTTCCACCGGCATGCCCAAGGCCGTGGTCATGACCCAGCGCATGATGTGCGTGAATTCGGTCATGCCCGCCAGCGTGACCGTGGAGGACCCGGATGCGCCGCCCTCGACCATGCTGAACTGGCTGCCCTGGAACCATGTCTTCGGCGCCAACGCCATCCTCAACAATCTGCTGGTTGCGGGCGGCACGCTCTACATCGACGGCGGACGCCCCGTGCCCGGCCAGTTCGGCGAAACCGTGCAGAACCTGCGCGAGATTGCGCTCACTTCCTATTCCAACGTGCCTGCCGGCTTCGTCATGCTGGTGGACGAGCTTGAGAAGGATGAGGTGCTGGCCCGGCATTTCTTCGAGCACCTGAAGTCGGCCTCCTATGGCGGCGCGGCGCTGTCGCAGGACCTTTATGAGCGCTTCCAGTCGGTCGCGATCCGCGCCTGCGGCGAGCGCATCGTCTTTTCCTCGGGCTACGGGGCGACGGAAACCGCGCCGACCATCATGAACGTCCACTGGGCGACCGAGCGCATGGGCCTGCTGGGCCTGCCGCTCCCCGGCGTCGAGATCAAGCTCACGCCCTCGGGCCGCAAGCTGGAAGTCTGCGTCCGGGGCGAGTGCGTCACGCCGGGTTATCATCGCAACCCCGACAAGACCCGGGAAGCCTATGACGAGGAAGGCTTCTATCGTCTGGGCGACGGCGCGCGCTTCGTCAATCCGGACAATCCCCTTGAGGGCCTCGTCTTCGATGGCCGGGTGGCGGAGGATTTCAAGCTGTCCTCGGGCACATGGGTCAGCGCGGGACGCCTGCGGGTGGAGGCGATCGCGGCCGCCGACGGCATCTTGCAGGATGCGCTGGTCGCCGGGCTCGACCGGGACTATATCGGTCTTCTGGGCTTCCCCAATTTCAGCCATTGCCGCCAGATCGCGGGGGAGAAGGACCTCCCCAACGAAGACCTGATCCGTCACCCCGCCGTGCTGGAGCATCTGGCCGAGGGCCTGCGCCAGTACAATGCCCGCAACCCCGCTTCCAGCACACGGGTTGCGCGCGCCCTGCTGATGGTGGAACCTGCGTCCATCGATGGGGGGGAACTCACCGACAAGGGCTATATCAACCAGTCCACGGCACTTGGCCGCAGGGCGGATCTGGTGGAAAAGCTCTATGCCGGTACTCCCGGCAACGATGTCGTGGTGCTCTGAGCGTATTGGAATGAAGGAAGCGGATGCCTGACATCGAGTTGGTCGCGCGGGGGATCGCAATCGGCCTTGTCGTGGCCGCCCCCATCGGCCCGGTCAACCTGATCTGCATCCGCCGGACGTTGAGCGGGGGCTTCGTCAGAGGCTTCCTGTCGGGGCTGGGCGCGGCGCTGGGCGACGGCATCTTCGCCGCCATCGCCGCCTTCGGCTTCACCGCGGCCATCGACGCGATGATGAGCTATGCCGACTGGCTGCAGCTTGGCGGTGGCATTTTCCTGATCGTGCTGGGAATAAGGACCTTCGTCGCCCACCCTCATATCGATATGGGCGTGGGCGATGCGCCGCCCACCGTGGCGATGGCGCGGGTGTTCGTGACGGCCTTTTTCCTCACCATCACCAATCCGGCGACCATGCTGGGCTTTCTGGCCATTTTCAGCAGCGTCGCGGGCTTCACGCCACGGGATGCGGATTATGCCTCGGCAGCCACGCTTGTCGGCGCGGTCGTCGGCGGCTCCATCATATGGTGGGCCTGCATCACCGGCTTCGTGAGCCTGTTCCGGCAGAAGATGAACGATCATATGCTGGAATGGCTCAACCACATCGCAGGGGTCCTGATCATTGTCTTCGGTCTCGGGGTGCTGGTCCGGCTGGCGGCGAATTTCATTCGATAACAAGAAAACAGCTATCTGAAGGGAGCGGTCATGAACGGCGCGGAAAGTCTTGTAAGAACTCTGGTGGGCGCGGGCGTCGAGGTCTGTTTCACCAATCCCGGCACCTCGGAAATGCATTTCGTGGCGGCGCTGGACAAGGTGGAGGGCATGCGCGCCATCCTGGGCCTGTTCGAGGGCGCGGTCACCGGCATGGCGGACGGCTACGGGCGCATGGCGGAAAAGCCCGCCGCGACGCTGCTCCATCTCGGGCCCGGCCTTGCCAATGGCCTCGCCAATCTCCACAACGCGCGCCGCGCCGCCACTCCCATCGTCAATATCGTGGGCGATCACGCGACCTATCATCTCCAGTATGACGCGCCGCTCGCGTCCGATCTGATGGGTTTTGCGCGCCCCGTTTCCGGCTGGCTCCAGTCCTCGACCAGTTCCCATACCGTCGCCACCGACGGCGCGCGGGCGGTGCAGGCGTCGCTCCAGTCGCCGGGCCAGATCGCGACGCTGCTGCTGCCCGCCGATACGGCGTGGAACGAGGCCGAGCGCCCCGCGCCCGCCCTGCCGCGTCCCGTGGCCCAGCCCGTGGCGCAGGAGGCTGTCGATCAGGTCGCGGCATTGCTCGGGAACGGCAAGAAAACCGCCATTCTGGTGCGCGGGGCTGCGCTCAAGGAGCAGGGCCTCGTCGCAATGGGGCGGATCGCCGCCAAAACCGGCGCGCGGATCATGTGCGACACCTTCGCCCCCCGCCTCCAGCGCGGTGCGGGCCGGGTCGTCGTCGAGCGCATCCCCTATTTCGCCGAGCAGATCCTCGAATTCCTGGCCGGAACCGAACAACTGATCCTCGTCGGCGCCAAGCCGCCGGTCAGCTTTTTCGCCTATCCCGGCAAGCCCTCATGGTGCACGCCGGAAGATTGCCGGATCATCCATCTCGCCCATCCCCATGAGGATGGCACCAGCGCGCTCGAAGCGGTTGCCTCGGCGATCGGCGCGCCAAGGGAGCCAGTCAACGTGGCCCCGTTCGAGCGCCCGGAACTGCCCACCGGCAAGCTCAACGCCTTCACGGCGGGGCAGGTCATCGGTCATTTCCTGCCCGAAAATTCGATTATCTCGGATGAGGCGGCCACCTCCGGCATGGGCGTCAATTTCTACACCACCAACGCGGCCCCCCACGACCATCTGTCGCTGACCGGCGGGGCCATCGGGCAGGGCCTGCCGCTCGCCACAGGGGCCGCCGTCGCCTGCCCGGACCGCAAGGTGGTCTGCCCCCATGGCGACGGGGGCGCGATGTACACGCTTCAGGCGCTCTGGACGCAGGCGCGCGAAAAGCTCGACGTCACCACGGTCATCTTCGCCAACCGCTCCTATGCCATTCTCAATGTGGAACTGATGCGGGTGGGGGCGGAAAACCCCGGCCCCAAGGCGCTCTCCATGCTCGATCTGCACAATCCCGAGCTGAACTGGGTCCATCTGGCCCAGGGCATGGGCGTCGAGGCCTCAAGGGCTGAAACCATCGAGGATTTCATCGACCAGTTCGGCGCGGCCATGAAGGTCAAGGGGCCAAGGCTGATCGAGGTGATGATCTAGGAAAGCACAAGGCGGTACCGGGCCGGGCATATCCCTCCGGTTGAGCCCCGTACCGCCATCTGCTACACCCCCGGCTGTGCTTTAACCTCTACCGACCGGCGAGACTGCCCATGATCCCGCGCTATACGCGGCCCGAGATGGCTGACATCTGGACCCCCGAGACGAAATTCCGCATCTGGTTCGAGATCGAGGCCCATGCCTGCGACGCGCTGGCGGAACTGGGCGTCATCCCGAAGGAAGCGGCCCGGACCATCTGGGAACTGGGCGGCAAGGCCGAATTCGACGTGGCGCGGATCGACGAGATCGAGCGCGAGGTCAAGCACGACGTCATCGCCTTCCTCACGCACCTCTCCGAGCATGTCGGGCCCGACTCGCGCTTCGTCCATCAGGGCATGACCTCGTCGGATGTGCTCGACACCTGCCTCAATATCCAGCTTGTGCGCGCCGCCGATCTGCTGATCGCGGATGTGGACAAGCTCCTCGCCGCCCTCAGGCGCCGGGCGCTGGAACACAAGTTCACGCTCACCATCGGCCGCAGCCATGGCATCCATGCCGAGCCGATGACCTTCGGCATCAAGCTGGCGCAGGCCTATGCGGAGTTCGCGCGCAACCGCGAGCGCCTTGTTCATGCCCGCAAGGAAGTGGCGACCTGCGCGATTTCAGGCGCTGTCGGCACCTTCGCCAATATCGACCCGCGCGTGGAGGAACACGTCGCCGCCGCGCTTGGCCTCGCGCCCGAGCCCGTTTCGACGCAGGTGATCCCGCGCGACCGCCACGCCATGTATTTCGCGACGCTCGGCGTCGTCGCAAGCTCGGTCGAGCGGCTCGCGACCGAGATCCGCCACCTTCAGCGGACCGAAGTTCTGGAAGCGGAGGAGTTCTTCTCCGAAGGCCAGAAGGGTTCCTCGGCGATGCCGCACAAGCGCAATCCGGTGCTGACCGAAAACCTGACGGGCCTTGCCCGGCTCGTGCGCGGCATGGTGACGCCCGCGCTCGAGAATGTGGCGCTGTGGCATGAGCGGGATATTTCGCATTCCTCGGTGGAGCGCGGCATCGGGCCGGACGCGACCGTGACGCTCGATTTCGCGCTGGTGCGGCTCGCGGGCGTCATCGACAAGCTGCTGGTCTACCCCGAGAACATGCAGAAGAACCTCGACCGGCTGGGCGGGCTCGTCCATTCCCAGCGCGTGCTGCTGGCGCTGACCCAGAAGGGCTCCTCGCGCGAGGAGGCCTATTCGCTGGTCCAGCGCAACGCCATGCCGGTCTGGCGCGGGGAGGGCAATTTCCTCGATCTGCTCAAGGCCGACCCGGACGTGGGTGCGAAGCTTTCCGCCGCCGAACTCGATGCGCTGTTCGATCTGGGCTACCACACCAAGCATGTGGACACGATCTTCCGGCGCGTTTTCGGCCCGGATGCCTGAGCAGGCGGGCAACGTTACATTGTAACGCTGCTGCGCCGCCGCTATATTACGGGGACCGTTTCGCCGTCAGGGAGCCCTGTGCTTGAGCCATCCGCCTGTTTCCGTTCCGCACGATCATGGCGCCTGTGTCCACGAGGCGCTGGCCCGTGCGCAGACGATCTGTGACGCAAGGGGCGTGAAGCTGACGCCGCTGCGCGGGCAGGTGCTGGAAATCGTCTGGCGCTCCCACAAGCCTGCTGGCGCCTACGAGGTGCTCGACGAACTGCAAAAGGTGCACAAGGCGGCCCGCCCCCCCACGGTCTACCGCGCGCTTGAATTTCTCGAAGCCGAGGGCCTGATCCACCGCATCGAATCGCAGAATGCCTATCTGGGCTGCATTGAGGCGGGTGCGCCCCATTCAAGCCAGTTCCTGATCTGCCGGGGCTGCGGGGCCGCGGAGGAAATCGCCGACAGGGAGCTGGATGCGGCGATTGCCGTTGCGGCGAAGCGGGCGCGCTTCAAGGCCGAGCGCAAGACGGTGGAAATTTCAGGGCTTTGCGCGCGCTGCACCTGACGCCCCTTGGCCCCTTTGGGTTGAGCCTCGCCCTATCCGCGCTATAGTCGCCCCAACTTGAAATCAACAACATCAGGGGAAGCGCATGGCTTACAAGCCTTTTGATCTGTCCGGGAAAGTGGCTCTCGTCACCGGCGGCAACCGGGGTATCGGCCTTGGCATGGCGGTGGCGCTGGCGCAGTCGGGCGCCGACATCGCGATCTGGGGCTCGAACGACGACAACAACGCCAGGGCGGCCGCCCAGCTCAAGGAAACGGGCGTGCAGGTCTATACCCGCAAGGTCAATGTCGCGAACGAGCAGGAAGTGGTGGACGGCATCGGCGAAACGGTCGCAGCGCTTGGCCGCATCGACAGCGTGTTCGCCAATGCGGGCGTCGGCTATGGCGCGCCCTCGTTCCTCGACATCTCGACGGAAATCTACCGGAAGACGCTGGCCGTCAACCTTGACGGCGTGTTCTGGACGCTGCGCGAGAGCGCGCGCCATATGGTCGAGCGCGCGAAGACGGGCGACGTGGGCGGCTCGCTCGTCGGCATGGCGAGCCTTGCCGCCATCGAGGGCGCGGCCCGCAACGAAGCCTATGCGGCGACCAAGGGCGCGGTCATTTCCATGATCAAGTCCGTGGCGGTCGAGTTCGCGCGCTATGGCGTCAGGGCCAATTCCATCCTGCCCGGCTGGATCGCGACCGACATGACGGCGGGCGCGCAGGGCTCGACGGCCTTCGCTGAAAAAGTGATCCCGCGCGTGCCCGCGCGGCGCTGGGGCCAGCCCGCCGATTTCGGCGGCGTCGCGGTCTATCTGGCCTCGGACGCCTCATCCTATCATTCGGGCGACTCGTTCGTCATCGATGGCGGCTATACGATTTTCTGATCCAGACTCCAAAGGGCCGCTCCGGCTTCAAGCCGGGGTGGCCGCTTGCGAAAGGCCCCTGTGACCGACCAGCCTTCAGAGACGCCCCCGGAGCAGCCCGTCGACCGCCGCCTGATCCTGATGGCCCGCACCATCGTGGTGCTCTATCGCGCGTTCGAGACCATCGCGCGCGAGCATGACATCACCATTCCCCAATACCGTTTTCTGCTGACCCTGAAGCGGGGTCCCAAGCGGGCGGGCGAACTTGCCGTGTCCGCCTCGATCCGCAAGCCGACGGCCTCGGCCCTTATCGCCGACATGGAAAAGCGCGGCCTGATCGTGCGCCAGGCGGACGAAACGGACGGGCGCAGCGTGCGCCTGCGCCTGACCGACAAGGGCCTTGAAAAGCACAAGGCCTTTGAACTGGCGCTGGCTCGCTATCTGCCTTCGCTCCTTGAGAAAGGCGAGGCCGGGCGCATGCTCGATGCCTTCACCGAACTCGCCTACATCATCGACAGCGGGGGCGCCGCCCGCGACAGCCTCGATCTCGACGAGCTTGTGTCGGGCGAATGAGGCTTTCTGGACGAAAACGGGCCCCTTGACGGCTTTGCGGATTTTTAGTTAGTGTCACGAACTAATAACCGGCAAAAATCTCAGGGAGTTAAACCCATGACCATCCGTACCCCTTTGTGCGATCTGCTTGGCGTGAAATATCCGATCATGCTGGCGGGCATGGGCGGCGTTTCCTATGCGGAACTGGCGGCCGCCGTGTCCGAGGCGGGCGGCTTCGGCACGCTCGGCATGGCCGGGCTCCAGCCAGAGGAAATCCGCGTCCAGATGAAGAAGGTGCGCGATCTGACCGACAAGCCCTTCGGCGTCGATCTGCTGGCCGCCGTGCCGGAAAGCCTTGAGCGCACCGTCGACATCATCATCGAGGAGGGGGCGTCCGTGTTCGTCGCGGGTCTTGGCGTGCCCGCCTCCATTCAGGGCAAGCTGAAGGCCGCCGGTCTCAAGGTCATGAATGTCTGCGGCACGGTGAAACACGCCGTCTCGGGCGCCCAGGCCGGTCTCGACGCGGTGATCGCGCAAGGATCGGAAGGCGGCGGCCATACCGGCAAGGTTTCGGGCATGGCGCTCATTCCGCAGATCGTCGATGCGGTCAAGGTGCCGGTCGTGGCGGCGGGCGCCATCGTCGACGGGCGTGGGCTGGCGGTGGCGCTGGCCTTCGGCGCGCAGGGCGTCTGGATGGGCACGCGCTTCATCGCCTCCAGGGAGGCCCATGCAGGCGACATGTACAAGCAGGTCATCGTGGACGCGAAGGAGACGGACACCATCGTCACCCGCTGCTATTCCGGCAAGACCATGCGCGTGTTCAACAATCCCTATGTGCAGGACTGGGAAAGCCGTCCGCAGGACATTCAGGGCTTTCCGGCCCAGGCGATCATTTCGACCAAAAACAATGTCATGGGCGGCATCGGCGGCCAGATCGAGGGGCTTGACCGCGACCGGAGCTGCTTCGCCATGGGGCAGGGCGCGGGCGCGATCAGGGATGTGCCCACCGCCCGCGAGATCGTGGAGCGGACCATCGAGGAGGCCGAGCAGGTTCTCGAAGCCCTGAAGGCTTGCCGGGCCTGATTTCAAGGCTCTGCCTGAAGCGGCCGCCGGGATTTGAACCTCCGGCGGCCATTTCGTGACGGCATGGATGACACGGCGGGATGATTCCCGGCATTTACCTCAATATCCAAGGTCGCAAGCCCATGGCGCTTGTGCTATTAGATCGTGGATGGACGTTCGGGTACGGTGGTTCTGCCCGGACGACGGCTGGAACGGCCCCCCTTTCCGGCAGATGCCGAGGATTATATGGATCATTCCGATTTCCCGGGCGACTTGACGTTGAACGTGCTCGACGACGAGTCTCTCGATCCCGATGCCCCCGATGAAGGGGAGCAACGCCAGATTGCCCTTCAGAACATTCTCGATGCCTGGGATGAAGCGCTGGTTGAAGGCGTTTCGCCCGACATTCTGGCGACGACAGCCATTTTTGCCGCATTGAGCGACATGGTCGAGAGTTATGGCGAGGAAACTGTCGCCGACATGGCCGAAGGCCTTGCCGACAGGGTCCGTCAGGGTGAGTTCACTCTCAATCGCATCATGAACTGAGACCGTTAACAAGTATTTGATGAAAGGCCCGGCCCTTGTGGCCGGGCTTTTTGTTGTCCGGGCAGCAGATCAGATCAGGCCCATGGCGCGGAAACTGGCGTGCCGGCCCTTGCCGACGACGATGTGGTCATGAAGGTCGATGCCCAGCGGCTTGGCGGTCGCGATGATCTTGTGGGTCATGTCTATATCGGCCGCCGACGGCATGGGGTCGCCGGAAGGGTGGTTGTGCACGAGGATGATGGCCGAGGCGTTCAGTTCCAGCGCCCGCTTCACCACTTCGCGCGGATAGACCGGCGTGTGATCGACGGTGCCCTCCTGCTGGATTTCATCGGCGATCAGGATGTTCTTGCGGTCGAGGAACAGTATCCTGAACTGTTCGGTCTTGTTGTAGGCCATCGAGGCGGTGCAATAGTCGATGAGCGCCGTCCATGACGAGATCGCCGGGCGCTTCATCACCTGCGCCTGCGCGAGCTTGACGGCGGATGCCTGCACGATCTTGAACTCGACGATGGTGTTTTCGCTGATGCCCTGCACTTCCAGAAGGCGGGCAGGGGCGGCGCTGATGACCTCGGCGAAGCTGCCGAAGCGGTCCAGCAGTTCCTTGGCCAGCGGTTTTACGTCCCGGCGCGGGATGGCCCGGAACAGCAGCAGTTCCAGCAATTCATAATCGGCGAGCGCCGTTTCGCCCGCGCGCATGAAGCGCTCCCGCAAACGGTCGCGGTGGCCCTCGTGATGGGGCCGGGGCAGGGGCACTCTATCCCTGCTTTCAGGGGGCATAGGGCGGGCAGGCATGCCCGGCGGGTGAGGCCGTGAAGATTTCATAGCCGGTGGCGGTCACGCCGATCGAATGCTCGAACTGGGCCGACAGCGAGCGGTCCCGCGTCACGGCGGTCCAGCCGTCAGACAGCACCTTCACGCCCGGCTTGCCGAGGTTGATCATGGGCTCGACGGTGAAGAACATGCCTTCCTTCAGCACCGCGCCCTGACCGCGGCGGCCATAATGGAGCACGTTGGGCGCATCGTGGAAAACCTGGCCGAGGCCATGGCCGCAGAACTCGCGCACCACCGAGCAGCGCTCGCCTTCGGCAAATTCCTGGATCGCCGCGCCGATGTCGCCGAGCGTCGCGCCGGGTTTCACCTCGGCGATGCCGCGCATCATGGCTTCATAGGTGACCTCGCACAGGCGCTGGGCCTTGCGCGGCACGTCGCCCACGTAATACATGCGGTTGGTGTCGCCATGCCAGCCGTTCAGGATATAGGTGACGTCGACGTTGACAATGTCGCCCTCGCGCAGCACCCGGTCACCGGGAATGCCATGGCAGACGACATGATTGACCGAGGTGCAGACGGTGTGCCGGAAGCCGCGATAGTTGAGGCAGGCGGGCAGCGCGCCGTGATCAAGCGCGAATTCAAAGCAGAGCCGGTCGATTTCAAGGGTGGTGATGCCGGGCCTGATGACGCCGGCGAGCATGTCGAGCGCGCGGGCGGCAAGCTGGCCGACAACCCGCATCCCCTCGAAATCCTCCGCGCTGTGCAGCTTGATCCGCCCGGCGTGGAAGCTTTCCGCCTCGATTTCTTCGCTATAGCTCATCTGGTTCCATGTCTCCGGTCTCAGGCCACGATCTCAATGGGAGCATCCACCCTGATCGAACCCTTATCTATCATACAGCCAAGACAGACGATCTCAACGCCTGCTTCCATGGCTCTCGCAAGGCCCGCCGCGTAGCGGGGATCGAGATCGCCTGCCGCCTGAAAACGCGTACAATCGCTCCGCTGGACCAGAAACAGCATCATCGCCCGTTCGCCGTTCGCGACCACCCGGGCCAGTTCGTCGAGGTGTTTCAGGCCGCGCGCGGTCACGGAATCGGGGAATTCGGCCAGTCCCGGAGCCCGCGAGAGCGTCACGCTCTTGACCTCCACATAAGTGGGGGCCTGGTCAGGAAATGTCAGCAGGAAATCGACCCGGCTGCCGGTGCCATAGGCGACCTCGGCCTTGAGCGACGAAAAACCGGTGAGCGAGGGAACGGCTCCCGCCCTTATCGCCTCTTCCGCGAGGCGGTTGACGGCGCCCGTATTGATATTGACCAGTGTGCCGTCGCCGGTTTCGATCAGTTCCAGCGAGTGGCGAAGCTTTCTCTTCGGGTTGCCGCTGTCGGAAATAAAGGCCCCGAAGCCCGGCTCCGCCAGTCCCAGCATCGAGCCCGGATTGGCGCAATGGACGGTGAGGGTGCTGCCGTCGGCCCGCTCGACGTCGGCCAGAAAGCGCTTGTAGCGGCGGATGAGCCGGGTCCGCTCAAGGGGGGCGATAAAATCCATGGCTCCGCTTATAGGGTGAGCGGGCTTTTATGCTCAAGCGTTCTCGCGCTACTCTGGGCAAAAGAATGAGACGATCCCTTCAAGAGGTTCCCGATGTCCGACCAGCCTAGAATTGCGCCCAAAATCGTGACGGCCTGCGTCGTGCTGATCGGCGACGAGATCCTGTCCGGGCGCACCCAGGACAAGAACCTCAGCTATATCTCGCTGCATTTGAACCAGATGGGCGTTCAGGTCCGCGAGGCGCGGGTTATTCCCGACATCGAGGATGTGATCGTCGATACCCTCAATGAGGTGCGGGCGAAATATGACTACGTCTTCACCACGGGCGGCATCGGCCCGACCCATGACGACATCACGGCGGACTCTGTCGCGAAGGCTTTCGGCGTGACGGCGATCTACCATCCCGACGCCATGGCGCTCCTTGCCGCCCATTACGCCCAGACCGGGGGCGAGTTCACGGCGGGCCGCAAGCGCATGGCCCGCATTCCCGAGGGGGCGAGCCTGATCGACAATTCCCTGAGCAAGGCTCCCGGCTTCCAGATCGGCAATGTCTTCGTCATGGCGGGCGTGCCGATGGTGATGCAGGTGATGCTCGATGCGCTGAGTCCGCGCCTTGAGGGTGGGGCGACCATGAAGAGCCGCACGGTCACCGGGGCCATCGGCGAGGGCCAGATCGCCGAGCGGCTGGGCGCGCTCCAGCAGCGCTATCCGGCTGTCGGCATCGGCTCCTATCCCTATTTCCGGGGCAAAAGCTTCGGAACCAGCCTTGTCATGCGCTCCACCGATTCGGATTTGCTCGACGAAACGCAGGCGGAAGTCATCGCCCTGATCCGCTCCTTCGGGGTCGAGCCCGAGGTGGGCGAGCCCAGCTGAGAGGCAATAAAATGGAAATTTGGCCCTCTTGCCTGCATTCCCGGACCCGATTACAAAAGATTCAGCTTTTCTGCGCCTTTGAAACGGTACAAAGTCGGGTCAACCGGCTATTCTCCTCAAACAGAGGGAGCCAGCGGCCGTGAGTTTGCCAACAGCATTTGAGAAAATGCAGGGGCAGGCGGGACGCGCGGGCCAGGCCCGGGAAAGAAAGCCTTGTTAAGAGGCATGTTATAAACGTGGGTCAGGGAAACCCGGAGGGAGACACAATATGAAGAAATTCGCCCGTTTTGTTGCTTTGGCTGCTGTCGTCAGCATGTCCGTTGCGCCTGCTGCCATGGCTGCGGGCATCGATTCAAGCTGGGACGCGATGGCAAAGTCCGGCAATCACCAGTTCTATGTCTGGTGCACCGGCAAGGCTGACACCACCGCGACCGAGCAGGGCTCGAACGCCAAGGACGCCCAGACCAAGCTTGCCGCCAAGGTCGGCAATACCTGCTGGCCGGTGTGGCAGGGTCTCGCAGGCTGATCCAGCCGCGGCCCCACCCGGAATTCATCAACGGCGGCTCCCCGGGAGCCGCCGTTTTTGTTTGTGACATGTAGGGGCCGGAGCGGAATCAGATCGCGCCGCAAATCCCACGCAAACGATTGCAAAGCCTTGCCGGGCGGGGCATATCTTGGCGCTTTCCGGGAGGGGAAATGCGGGCGGACGTGACGAAATGGTAGACGTAGCAGACTTAAAATCTGCGTCCCGAAAGGGAGTGCGGGTTCGAGTCCCGCCGTCCGCACCACCGGCTGAGAACCGCCGAAAAAGACAGGTCAGCGGCAAGGGGGCAGGTTTGTGAACGGGTGGAAAACCGGAAAAGGCAGCACCTTTTCCGCCCGCCCGGAGAGTTCTCGCGAAAGGTTGAGTGCAGGTGTCCCCGGAAAAGACTGAAGCGCCATCGCGCGGGCTGATTGCGCTGCTGGCAACCGCATGCGGCCTGATCGTCGCCAATATCTATTATGCCCAGCCCCTTATCGGGCCGATCAGCCGCTCGCTCGGGCTTTCGCCGCAGGCTGCGGGGTTGATCGTGACCATGACACAGATGGGCTATGGCGCGGGGCTGCTGCTCATCGTGCCGCTGGGCGATCTGTTCGAGAACCGGCGTCTCGTCATCACCATCGTGCTCGGCGGCGCGCTCGCGCTCATGGCCGCCGCGCTTTCAACCCATGCCTTGCCTTTTCTCACGGCCGCCCTGTTCATTGGCCTCGGCTCGGTCGCGGTGCAGGTGCTCGTGCCCTATGCCGCCCACCTCGCGCCGGACGCCGTGCGGGGCCGGGTCGTCGGCACGGTCATGAGCGGGCTGATGCTCGGCATCATGCTCTCGCGGCCCGTGGCGAGTTTCATCACCCATGTGCTGTCGTGGCACGCCGTTTTCATGATCTCGTCGGCGATGATGGTGGCGCTGGTGGCCGTGCTGCGGTTCGCGCTGCCGCCGAGGCAGCCGGCCCATGTTCTGAGCTACGGGGCGTTGCTTGCGTCCATGGGCGGGCTGGTGCGGCATACGCCGGTTCTGCGCCGCCGGGCGCTCTACCATGCGGGCATGTTCGGCGCTTTCAGCCTGTTCTGGACGGCGGTGCCACTGTTTCTGACCGAAACCTTCCATCTGTCGCAGGTGGGGATTGCGCTCTTTGCGCTGGCGGGCGTCGCGGGGGCCATCGCTGCGCCGATTGCCGGGCATGTCGCGGATCGCGGCTGGACGAAACCGGCGACCGGCCTCGCGATGCTCGCCGGGGCGCTGGCGTTCCTGATCAGCCGGTTTGCCTTGTCAGGGTCGAATGTGGGGCTCGGCATTCTGGTCGCCGCCGCGATTCTGCTGGATTTCGGCATCACCGCCAATCTGGTGCTGGGTCAGCGCGCCATCTATGCGCTCGGGGCCGAGCTGCGCGGCCGCCTCAACGGCCTTTACATGGCGATCTTCTTCGTGGGCGGGGCGGTCGGCTCCGCTCTGGGCGGCTGGGCCTATGCCCATGGCGGCTGGCCGCTGACGGCATGGGCCGGTCTGGCGCTGCCCGTGCTGGCGTTCGCCTATTACCTGACGGAGCGGTAGCCGCGTCTGGTCAGGCGGCCTTGTGCTCGTGGTGGAGCGCACCTGCGGGCAGAGACTCCTCCGCGCCGAGCAGCGGGTCATATTTATAGTGGGTCGAGCAATAGGGGCAGATGATCTCGTTCTCGCGGCCCATGTCGAGATAGATATGGGGATGATCGTGAGGCGGGCGGGCGCCCATGCACTCGAATTCCTTCACGCCGATCCGGATCATGGACGCGCCTTCGTCATTATGGAACTTCGGTACGCCAACGCTTGCCATGTCTCAACCTGCTGCTGCTCTTGCCCTGATCCGGGCTGAAATTAGTCCGGACGGATGAATGTTGCAATGCTCTGCGCTGAAGGGACTCAGGCGCAGGCTCCGCAGCCGCAACCGCCGATCTCCGCGCTGCCATGGGCGGTGAAGGCCGTGGCGACGGCTTTTGTCGAGACATCCGCCGTGGCGGCGAACTCCCGCGCCGCCGTCGCGCGCAAGGCTTCGTCGGCCAGATAATCGATGGCGGTCATGGCCAGCGCCTTGGCCCCGTCGATGCAGGCCTTGTCGCCCATTTCGGACGCTGCCCAGCGGGCAAATTCCGGATTGTGGATGATGACGTTGGGGGGCGCGGACGCGATCATCGGATGGATCGAGGGAACGCGGTGGCTGACATTGCCCATGTCGGTCGAGCCCGCCGAGCTGGACGGCACTTTTTCCATCGGAAAGAGGCTGCGGCCGAGCGCGTTCATGTTCTTTTCATAGGCTCCGGCAAGACTCCAGCTTGTCTTCATGTCGAGGTAATCGACTTGCGCCCATTGAATATCGACCGTGCAACCGGTGGCGAGCGCGCCCGCCTCAAGGCAGGCGATGACGCGCTTTTTCAGCTGCGCCAGATCGCCCGCGTTGGCGGCGCGGACGAAGAAATAAACCTCCGCCAGTTCCGGCACCACATTGGGGGCGACGCCGCCCTTGGTGATGATGCCGTGGAGCCGCTCGCTCTGGCGGATGTGCTGGCGAAGCTGGGCGAGGGACTGATAGGCGGTGACCGCCGCATCGAGCGCATTGATCCCGGCGTGGGGCATGGCGGAGGCGTGCGAGGTGCGCCCGTGATAGGTCGCGACCACTTCGGAAATGCAGATGCAGGGCATGGTGGCAAGATCGATGCCAGAGGGATGGACCATCATCGCCGCATCGACACGATCGAAAGCGCCGGCCTGCGCCATGATTTCCTTGCCGCCGCCCTTCTCCTCGGCGGGAGTGCCCAGATAGCGGATGCGGCCGGGCAGGCGTGCGCCGAGCTTCGAGAGCGCCAGCGCCGCGCCAAGGCCGGTGGTGGCGATGATGTTGTGCCCGCAGGCGTGGCCGACGCCGGGGAGCGCGTCATATTCCGACAGGATGGCGACCTGCGGCGCGTCCGCGCGCCCAAATTCGCTCGCATAGGCGGTGGGCAGGCCATAGGCCTCGCGCGCGACGGGCAGACCCTCATGCTCCAGCTTCGCCGTCAGCAGCCGGGCGGCCTCATATTCCTCAAAGGCCAGTTCCGGCTTTGCGTGAATGGCGTGGCTGATGGCGAGGAGATCGCCCGCCATCGCGTCGATGGCATCGGCTGCGTCCCGTTTCAGGCTGGCGGCATCGCTCATGATTATTCCTTGATGACTGGCCTTATGACT
Organism: Parvibaculaceae bacterium; assembly: GCA_028283765.1. GTDB lineage: Bacteria > Pseudomonadota > Alphaproteobacteria > Parvibaculales > Parvibaculaceae > JAATFR01. Next base: position 772,962 of record JAPWJY010000008.1, read on the forward strand.
GGCTGATTTCTCTTGAGCTTAGCGGGCCGGAGGGGCAGTTTCCAGCCATTGCGTGTGTGCTTGATAGCAGGGGGGCCATTCATGGAATTTTTTCGTTCGGATGGACTGGACCTTGCCTATGAAGTCGCGGGCGAGGGCCGCCCGATCATGCTCGTCCACGGCTTTGCCTCGACCCACCGGGTGAACTGGATCGATACGGGCTGGGTGCAGACGCTCAATAAGGCGGGCTTCATGGTGGTGATGGCGGACGGGCGCGGCCATGGCCAAAGCGCCGCCCCTCATGATCATGAATCCTATGCGCTCGATCGGATGGCCGGCGACGTGGTGCGGCTGATGGATCATCTGGCCATCCCGCAGGCGGACCTGATGGGCTATTCCATGGGCGGCATGGTTTCACTGATGGCGGCCTCGCTGACGCCCGAACGCTTCAGCCATGTGATCGGCGCGGGCATCGGCGAAACGCTGCTCAGGGGCGAGCGCCACGCGGACGCCATCGTGGCCGCGCTGCAAGCGCCGGACCTGCGCTCCGTCGCCAACAATGGCGCGCGGGTCTACCGGGTGTTTGCCGACATGAACAGGCAGGATCGCGTCGCCATGGCGTTTTGCATCGAGAAAATTCTGGAGCCTTTCCCGCTTGCAAGCCTTGCCGCGATCGACGTGCCCGTGCTGATCGCGACCGGCGACAAGGATGTGAATGCGGGCGATCCCCATGTTCTGGCGGCGCGCATTCCCGGCGCGAAGGTTGCGGTTATCCCCGGACGCGACCACATGAAGGCGGTCGGCGACAAGGTCTACAAGGCGGCGGCGCTGGATTTTCTGGCGGAATGATGTTTCGCGCGAAGCGCTTGTCTGTGAGCGGATAACAATGAAAAACCTCTCCCCGCCGGGAGAGGTTTCTGCAAGGCGTTCCTGTCTAGCGCGCCGTCAGCGGCGCATAGCCAAGGTGCATGCCGGCGTCCGTAATCAGCGTTTCACCGGTGATGTGCTCGCCGCCCTCATCGCAGAAGAACACCACGGATTCGGCGATGTCCTCGGGCGTGCCCGCCCGGCCGAGCGGCGTCGATTGCTCCTGCCCCTTCTGGATCGCGGCGAACTTGTCCGCGCCGAAGCGGTCGAGAAACCAGCGTGTGCCGATAAAGCCGGGGCAGACGGCGTTGACGCGGATTTCTGGCGCGAGCGAGCGGGCGAGCGACAGGGTCATGGTGTTGAGCGCGCCCTTGGAGGCCGCATAGGCGACCGAGGAGCCGATGCCCATCACGCCCGCGACGGACGAGATATTGACCACCTTGCCCTTGCCCGCCTCTTTCATCGCGGGTGCGCAGGCCCGGATCATCTGGTAGGCGGAGACCACGTTGATCTTGTAGATCCACAGGAAATCGTCGGCCTGCAAGGCGTCGAGATTGGCGTGGTCGGCGAATTTGGTCGACCCCGCATTGTTGACCAGAATATCGATGCGGCTCCATTTCTCGTAAGCCGCATCGGCGAGGCGGCGGCAGTCCGCGTCTTCCGAAACGTCCGCCTGCACCATGATCGCATCGACGCCGAGCGCCTTCACCGCCGCCATGGTTTCGGCGGCTTCCTTTTCGCTCTTGGAATAGTTGATGACGATGTTCGCGCCGCGTTCGGCGAGCTTGAGCGCGACAGACGCGCCCAGCCCCATGGCGGAGCCGGTGACGATGGCGACTTTACCCTGAAGATTGCTCATATCTGCCTCACGCCGTCTTTTCGTTCTGGGGGGCAAGGCCGGCCAGGAATTCCCCGATGGCCTTCTCGAAATCGAGTTTTTCGCCAAGGCCCCGCATCGGTCCCGCCGTCAGGCCGCCATCGACCGCGATGGCCTGGCCGGTCACGAAGGTCGAGCCGTCGCTGGCGAGGAACAGGGCCAGTTCCGCGATGTCGTTGGGCAGGCCCGAACGCGGGATCGGCTGGATTTTCGCAAGGCGGGGCTTCATGAATTCCGCGAACTGGTCGGCCACCTGCGTGCCGAGGCCGAGCACGTTGCCGAAGATCGAGGTGGCGATGCCGCCGGGGCAGATCGCGTTCGAGCGGATATTGTAGGGGGAAAGCTCAAGCGCGGCGCAGCGCGCCAGATGCAGCACAGCGGCCTTGCAGGCTGAATAGACCATGGGCCCGTAGCCCGCCTGCAGACCGGCGACGCTGGCGGTGGAGATGATCGAGCCTGACTGCTGGGCCTTCATGTGCGGCACGGCATATTTGTAGCCGAGGAACACGCCTTTCAGCAGCACGCCCACGGTTTCATCGAAGCCGGCCATGTCGATGTCCTGCAACTCGCCGCCGACGCCGCCAAAGCCCGCATTGTTGAAGATCACGTCGAGCTTGCCGTATTTCCCGATGGCATGGGCGACGAGGTTCTTCACATCCTCCTCTTGCGCCACGTTGGTGCGGCAATAGGAGACGATGCCGCCATGCTCGCGCTCCAGCGCCTCGCCCTTGTGGTCCTGCAAGTCGCCGACGACGACCTTTGCGCCTTCCTTCAGGAACAGTTCCACCGTTCCAAGTCCGATCCCGCTGGTGCCTCCGGTGATGATGGCGACCTTGCCTTCGAGCCTTCCGCCCATGATGTGTTTCCTGTCCTGTGCGTTGTTTTTAGTTTTTAATTATTGCCGTGAATTATTCTCCCCGGAATTGGGGCTTTCTCTTTTCCATGAAGGCGGTGCGGCCCTCGGTATAGTCCTGTGAGGCAAAGCAGCGCTCGATCAGCGCCTCGCACGCCTCCACATTGAACTCGCCTACGACCTTGAGGCCTTCATCCACGATCCGCTTGGCGGTGGCGACGGTGAGGGGCGCATTCTCCGCGATGGTGTCGCAAAGCTCCTTGACGGTCGCCTCCAGCGCCTCGCGCGGCACGACCCGGTTGACGAGGCCCATGCGCCAGGCTTCCTCATGGGTGAAGCGGCGCGCCGTGAAGAACACTTCCTTGGCGTAGGCGGGACCGACGACATCGACGAGGCGGTGCGTGCCCTCGATGCCATAGGCAAGGCCGAGCTTCGAGGCGGGGATGCCGAAGGTCGAGCCTTCCGCCGCGATGCGCAGGTCGCAGGAAAGCGCGATGCCGAGCCCGCCGCCGATGCAATAGCCGTCGATCATGGCGATGGTCGGCTTCTCGAAGCTCGCGATGCGCTCGAAGGCGGTATTGGTTTTCGCCTCGTAAAGCTGGGCGCGCAGCACGTCGGAGCGGGTTTCCTCAAACTGGGAAATGTCCGCCCCGGCGACGAACGCCTTGCCGCCCGCGCCGGAAAGAACCACGGCGCGCAGCGCGGGATCGGCGGCGAACTGGTCGAGAATGACCGGCACCGCCTCCCACATATCGAGACTGACCGCGTTGTGGCGGGCCGGGTTGTTGAAAACAATATGCCCGACCGCGCCGTCGATGCGGGCGATCACGCGGGAGGTGGGTGACTGGACCAAGGACGCGACCTCGACAAGATGGAATCTCAAGGCCGCTACCATGTCACCGCGGTTACGCTCCGGCAACCTCCTTAAACGGGGGCCACGCATTCCAGTTTCGGTTCGTGAACTGGCGGCTGCGCATCCTTCAGATCCGCGAGAAGATCGGATTTGAGCGCGGCGTATGCCGGGTCGTCCCACAGGTTGCGCCATTGGCGTGGGTCGTTCTTCAGGTCGTAAAGCTCGCCCTCGCTGCCGTCATGGATCGTGCCCGGCAGGCAGGCGGTAACGATATAGCCATCGCGATAAAGCGTGCGCAGGCCCAGCACGGAACCATTGGGGTGCACGCAGTCCCATTCGGTGAAGACCCGCTCGCGCTTCTGCTTTTCCGCCTCGGCGTCGCTTTGCGGCATCGGCGCGCCCTGCATCCAGTCTGGCACGGGCAGGCCCGCGATGTCGCAGAAGGTGGGCGCAAGATCGACCTGACCCACGGGCTTCGCCACGGCGGCGGGCGTAACACCTGCACTCTTTGCCGGACGCCAGATCATCGGCAGGCGCATCAGGGCATCGACATGGTAGGGGCCCTTGAACAGCAGGCCGAATTCGCCCTGGAACTCGCCATGATCGGTGGTGAAGACCACATCCACATCGTCGCCCCAGCCACGGGCCTCGATGGCGGCCATGATCTTCGCGATCGCCTCGTCGATCAGTTCGTTTTCCACATTCGTGACCGCATTGATCTCGCGCACCTGATCCGTCGTCATGTCGCAGGCACGGAAGGCAGGCGGCGCCTCGAAATTGGTGACGTGGGAACCCGTGTAATAGTCGAACCACTGGCGCGGTTTGCCCTTGAGGATTTCCTCGATCTTCTCGCGGCTGCCGGGATAGAACTCGGGCAACGGCGTGTCGCGCCAGTTATGGCGATGAAGTTCGGATGCCGGCGGATCCCACGGGTGATGGGGATCTGGAAAGCTGACCCAGCAGAAGAAATCGTCTTCCTGTTCCAGCGTCTTGAGCCAGGCGACCGTGCGCTCGGCCACCCAGTCGGTATGATATTGTTCGCGCGGGATGGGGTTCACATGCATCTGGCAGGCCCCCGTATCGCCGCCGCCCGCTGCGTTCACCTGAAAATTGTCGTCGAGGTTGCGGTAGAACATGCCGAAGGCGGCCGGGTTCACTTTGCGGAGATATTCAGCATAGTGAAGGATAAGGGGCGAGTGGGTCGCAAGCTCCATGTGCTCGAAGCCGCGATGCGGGCCATATTCGCCGAGGCGGGCCATGCGGTTTTCATAGAAAGCCTGCTTGGGATCGAGGAACGGTTCGAAATGGGCCTTGCCGATGAGCGCCGTGCGGTAGCCCGCCTTGTGCAGATAGTCCGCCACGCTCGGCGCGTCCTCCGGCAGCGGCACCCCGTTCATCCAGACGCCATGGGTCGAGACATACTGGCCCGAGATCATGGTCGAGCGCGCGGGCATGCACACCACGTTCTGGTTGTGGGCGCGGGTATAGTTGATGCCCTCGCGGGCGAACCCGTCGATGGTCGGGGTCCGGCACTGCTTGTTGCCATTGGCGCCGATGGCGTCGAAACGCATCTGGTCGGTGGTGATGAACAGGATCTTGCGTCCCATGATCTTTCCCCTGGCTGCGCTCCTTGATCCCCTTGGGGGTGGCGCTCTGGTTTCCTTCCTGCCATATTAATGACATCCATCAAATTTGTCAGCAGGAACGCGAACTATATTCGATTTTGCGGCGAAGGGATACTATATTGTTTTAATATAGTATTGACAGGCCCCTGCGGGGTTTTGACTTGCTCCCGGGCAAGTTGAATTATGGCTCGGGAAGTCTATGTGCTAGGTTGCCGGGGTTGATGGCCAAACCCGGGGTTGGGTTCAGGAGCGATGCCATGTCGAAGTCCGTTGAAAAGATGACGCGGGTAGAAAATATCGCACGGTCCGAGAAGATTTCGGTCTGCGATCCGGTCTGGGACCGCCTGAAGGCGGAAGCCGCGGGCATGGCCGCCGATGAACCGGCGCTGGCCAGCTATCTTTACGTGACGGTCCTCAACCACAAGACGTTCGAGGACGCGCTGTCCTATCATCTGGCGCAGAAGCTCGGGAATCCCGAGATCAGGGCGATGCAGATGCGCGAAATTCTGGCGCAGGCGATCAGCGCCGAGCCCGCCATCGGCGACGCCGCGCGCGCGGACATCGCCGCCTATTTCGACCGCGACCCGGCCTGCCATTCCTATGTCCAGCCCTTTCTCTATTTCAAGGGCTACCATTCGCTGCAAATCCACCGCATCGCCCACTGGCTGTGGAACCATGGCCGCGCGCCGATGTCGCTCTATCTCCAGAACCGCATGTCGGACCTGTTCGCCGTGGATATTCATCCGGCCGCGCGCATGGGCCGGGGCATCTTCATCGATCATGCCACCGGCATTGTCATCGGCGAGACGGCGGTGGTGGATGACGACGTCTCCATGCTCCATGGCGTCACGCTTGGCGGCAATGGCAAGGAAACCGGCGACCGCCATCCCAAGATCCGCCGCGGCGTGCTCATCAGCGCGGGCGCGAAGGTGCTGGGCAATATCGAGGTTGGTGAATATTCCCGTATCGGCGCGGGCAGCGTGGTGCTCATTCCGGTCCCCGCGCACTGCACGGCCGTTGGCGTACCCGCCAAGATCGTCGGCTGCGCGGGCTGCGACGCCCCGAGCCGCGAGATGAACCATGTCATCGAGGGCATCGTCTTCGACGAGGGCGCGGGCATCTGAACGGATCGCCCGGAGGGTGCGCTGAGCACCCCCCAAGCGGACCAGGTAATCTTCAGCCCCGTCCCGTAATAAATGCCTCGATTCCGCCCGCCGCCGCCCATCCCGTAGCGAATACGGCCTGCAGCAGATAGCCGCCGGTGGGGGCTTCCCAGTCGAGCATTTCACCGGCGGCGAAGACGCCGGGCAGCTTTTTCAGCATGAAACGGGCGTCCAGCTCGTCCCAGCCGATGCCGCCTGCGCTGGAAATGGCGCGGGTGAGCGGCTGGATGCCGGTAAGCGGCACCGGCACGGCCTTGATCAGCCGGGCCAGCGCCTCGGGATCGCGCGGCAGATCCCGGCCCGCCTCGCGCAGCAGGCCGATGGCGGCGGGCGACAGACCCAGCGCCTTGCGCAGCAGGTTGGAGAGGGACGAGCCCTTGTCCTGCCGGGCGATGCGGCTGGCGAGATAGGCAATGTCATGCTCGGGGCTGAGGTCGACCATGAGCGTGGTCTTGTCATGCTTTTCCAGCGAGCGGCGCAGCAGGGGCGAAAGCGCGTAGACCGCGCCGCCTTCGATCCCGTAGTTCGTGACCACGGCTTCACCCCGCACCGTCTGGCCCGCAAAGGTGAAGGCCGCGTGTTTGAGTGGCGCGCCCGCGTGGCGATCACAGAAAATCCCGCTCCATTCGACGTTGAAGCCGCAATTGGAGGGCGCGAAGGGCGTCACAGCGATGTGGCGCGAGGTCAGCAGATCGACCCATGCGGCGGATGAGCCGAGCCGGGGCCAGCTTGCGCCGCCCAGGCCCAGCAGGGTCGCATCGGGCTTCACCTCTTCCAGCCGTCCGTCGCCATGGGCGATCAGCAGCGCGCCCTCGCCGGTCCAGCCCAGCCATTGCGCCCTTGTCACGATCTCGACGTTCTGTTCCACCAGACGCGCCAGCAGGGCGCGCAGAAGGGGCGAGGCCTTGAGCGCCCTGGGAAAGACCCGCCCGCTGGTGCCGGTGAAGGTTTCCTGCCCGAGCCCGTCCGCCCAGGCGCGGAGCGCTTCGGGCGGGAAGGCTTCAATCGCGGGGCGCAGCTTTTCAGCCGCTTCGGCATAGCGCGCCAGAAACGGTTCAAGGGGTTCCGAATGGGTGAGGTTGAGCCCGCCGCGCCCGGCCATCAGCAATTTGCGGCCAACCGAAGGCATGCGCTCATAGATCGTCACGCGCAGACCGTTCGCGCCGGATGAGGCGCTGAGGCGGTCGGCGGCGATCAGGTTTGCGGGGCCCGCGCCGATAAGGACGATATGTTTCAAGGGATGACGGCCGATCTGTTGCGAAGGGTATTCCCCTACCATGGCAGGCGGTCGCGCATGGCATAAAACAGCATGCCCGCGACAAGGGCCGGATAGCGCAGCCACATGCCGCCGGGAAAATCGGGAATGCGCACGTCCGCCATCCAGTCGAAGCGTTCGGCATGGCCCGCAATCGCCTCCGCCATCAGCTTTCCGCCCAGCGTCGCCATATTGACGCCCTGCCCGGAGTAGCCCTGCGCATAATAGGCGTTGCCGGCGAGCCGCCCGAAGCTTGGCATCCGGGGCAGGGTAATGGCGAGCGCGCCGCCCCAGGCATAATCGATGCGGGTGTTTTCAAGCTGGGGAAAGACCCGCAGCATCGGCTTTCGGACGAAGGCGGCGATGTCTTCGGGAAATTTCGAGGAATAGTTTTCCCCGCCGCCAAACAGAAGGCGGTGGTCGGCGGAAAGCCGGTAGTAGTCGATGACGAATTTGGTATCGGCGACCGCCACATCGTCTCGGATCAGCGCGCGGGCCTGCGCCTCGCCCAGCGGTTCGGTCGCGATGATGAAATTATTGATCGGCATGATCTTGTGGGCGATGCGGGGTTCGAGCTTGCCCAGATAGGCGTTGCAGGCCAGCGCCACGAAGTTCGATGTCACTGTGCCGTGGGCCGTTTTTATGGTGATCCTGTCGCCATAGCCGATACCGAGAGCCCTCGTTCCTTCATAGATTTGCGCGCCCTTGCCGATTGCGGCGCGCGCGAGCCCGAGCGCGAAATTGAGCGGATGGAGGTGGGCGCAGCCCATATCGAGCGAGCCGCCATGATAGCGGCTGGTGCCGACCATGCCGGCGATTTCCTCCCGGGACACGAAGCTCAGCTTCTCGCAGCCGTAATCCGCCGTCAGATGATCCACCTCGTTGCGGATGGAGGCGACGTCGCTGGCCTTCCAGGCGCCATGGAGAATGCCGGGTTTCAGGTCGCACTCGATCCCATGGCTGGCGATCAGGCCCTTGACCAGCGCGGCGGATTCAAGCCCCAGATTCCAGAGATGGTGGGCCCAGTCATGGCCCAGCATCGTTTCAAGCTCGCGCTGGCCGAGGCGCTGGGAGCGGTAGAGCTGGCCGCCATTGCGGCCCGAGGCGCCAAACCCGACCGGCCCCGCCTCCAGCACGACCACCCGGTAGCCGCGTTCGGCAAGATGATAGGCTGCCGAAAGACCGGTATATCCCGCGCCGACCACGCATACGTCGCATGTCTCATCGTGATCGAGCGCCGTCAGATGCGGCGCGCCACGGCTGGTCGCGGCGTAATAGGAGCGGGGATAATCCTGTGCCGGGGGCGGGGTCATGGGTGTGCCATCAGGAGGCGATTTCGTAGCTGGTTTCGTCGTGGGCGTCGCTGAACACGTCGCTCAGGTCCATGCAGGCTTCCCACGGGGCGGAGGTGCGGGTGTTCTCCAGCGCGGCTTCGTCGGCCCATTGCGTATAGAAGGCGACGGAACGGTCATCGGTGCCTTCGAGGATCATCGCCTTTTCAAACCCGGACGGCGGCGAGCGGTCGAGTTCGCGCTCCTTGTAGCCGCGAAGCTGGGTGCTGATCTGCTCGGGATCGCTGGTGGTGAAGCGGATAAGGTGGACGATGGTCATGGGGCCTCTTGTGCGAGCATGGCTTCCGGTTTGTGGCGGCAAGGGGATCAAGGGGATAGAGTGCTGCCTCCATCGGGATTTAACCAGAAAAAGAGGGAAACGCCATGGCTGGCGACCGCAGTGCAGTAAAAGGGCGCGTTGAAGGCAAGGTTGCGATCGTCACGGGCGCGGCCAAGGGCATCGGCGCGGCAAGCGCACGCCTGCTGGCGCGCGAGGGGGCAAAAGTGGTCCTGAGCGATCTCGATGCGGCAGGCGGCGACGCCGTGGTATCCGCCATTCTGGCCGCCGGCGGCGATGCGGTCTTCGTGTCCCATGACGTCACCGACGAGGCGCAATGGGAGCAGGTTGTCACCGTCGCGCGCGAGCGGTTCGGCGGGCTCGATGTGCTGGTCAACAATGCGGGAATTTCCCCGTCGGGAAAGCCCATCGAGGATCTGGGCCTCGATGAATGGCGCCACACGCTGGCCGTCGATCTCGACAGCGTGTTCCTCGGCTGCAAATACGCGATCCGCGCCATGAAGACGGGCGGCGGCTCGATCGTCAACGTGTCGTCAATCCTGGGGCTGGTCGGCAATCCCAATACGGCGGACTACAACGCCGCCAAGGGCGGGGTGCGCCTGCTGACCAAGGCGGCGGCGCTGGAGGTGGCGGCGCTCGGCTATCCGATCCGGGTCAATTCGGTGCATCCGGGCTATATCGACACGCCGATGGTGCGCACGGCCATCGACAGGGGCATTCAGGAGAGCGGCGCGGGCAGCCAGAATGAGGCGATTGCGCTCCTGACCATGCTGCATCCCATCGGGCGGCTGGGCGTGGCGGAGGAAATCGGCAACGCCATCCTGTTCCTCGCCTCCGACGAATCGTCCTTCATGACCGGCTCGGAACTGGTGGTCGACGGCGGTTATACGGCCCGGTGATTATGGAAGTCTGATTACTGGTTGCCCATGCCGGACATCGAGGGCATGGCTGGTGCGGCGGGCGTCGCGGCGGCCTTGCGGGTTTCGACCTTCATGGTCGCGGCTATGCGGCCCGCCTTCTCGAACACGAAGGTCACGGGAAAACTCTCGCCTTCCACCAGCGGCTTGTTCAGCCCGACGAACATGATGTGATTGCCGCCGGGGGCAAAGGTGAGAGTGCCGTTGGCGGGCACAGGGGCGTTGTCGATCCGGCGCATCTTCATCACCAGGCCGTTCATGCTCATGGTATGAAATTCGGCCTTTTTCGACACATCGGCTTCGACGGCGAGCAGAACGTCTGCCTCGCCTTTGTTCTCCACGGTGAAATAGCCTGCCCCGACCTGCGAATTGCCGATCGAGGGACGCGCCCACAAATCCTTGATCGTGACGTTCGCGGGTTCTTCCGCCCGGCTGACGGTGGCGATAGCGGCGCCTGCGGTCAGCAGGATGGTGAAGACCATCAGCCATTTCAGCATACGTTTGGACATGGAGCGCCTCATTTCACAGAAGGGGCGGACCCTGCCACGGTCTCGCCGCAACGGCAACCGGTCGATCCGCCGCAGGGCAGCCTGCCGCAGGGAGGGGCCGCGATGCGACAGAGCCTATTTGCATGAGGCTTTCGGAGAGATTAAAAGCACGGTCATTATCCCCGCCCATTTGGAGCCTTGGCCGAAAGGCCGGCCAGGAGATGCGTTTTGAAACAAGATGAAATCAAGCAACTGGAGCTTTATCTCCAGAAAAAGTTCGCCCTCCCGGCGCTGAATGTGCGCAAGCGTCCCCAGAAGAGCGATTCCGTCGAGGTGAATATCGGGGATGAATTCATCGGCGTGATCTATCGCGACGATGACGAAGGCGAAGTTTCCTACGCCTTCCAGATGGCCATTCTCGAAATAGACCTCGACGAGATCGGCTGAGCCTATCCTCCGACCGCGCCGCCGTCCTTGCGGCGGATCGCGAGGACCGAAGGACGCGGCGGCATGTCCGGCTTGAAGTCCGGCCAGCGGGTTGCCGGGTCCTCGAAGGTGGATTTGCGCTCGAAGCCCTTGAATTCCCCGGTGCCGTCGGAAGCGGGATGTTGCACGGCGACGAAGAAGGTGGTGCCGTCCGGGGTGAAGCAGGGGCCGCACATCTCCGCCCCCACGGGCACGCGAAAGAGCATATGGCCCGTGCCGCGCCCCTCGCCTTGCGTTTCCAGACCCCAGATACCGTCCGCCGTGCCGGTGGTTCCAGCCCAGTCGTCCCCCTGATCGGTCGCGACCCACAGACGCCCCTTGGCGTCGACCGCCAGATTGTCGGGGCAGGCGAACCAGCCGTTTTCCGTGATGTTCTTGTTCCAGCTTGCGCCTGTGGCCGGGTTCTTCGGGTTGCCGCACAAAACCAGCAGATCCCAGGTGAAATGGTCGCTGCCATGGTCGTCGAGGCCGGGCGTCAGCTCCATGATCTGGCCCCAGATATTGGCGGGGCGTGGGTCGGGGCCGTTGAGGTTTGCCGTGGCGCGCCTGGAATTGTTGGTGAGCGAGAAATAGACCTTCTTGGTCAGGGGATTGGGCTGCACGTCCTCGGTCCGGTCGAGCGGCGTCGCTCCCAGAATGTCGGCGGCCCGGCGCGCCTCGATCAGGACGTCTGCCTGGCTGAGAAAGCCGTTGGTGGCGTCGAGCCCGTTTTGTCCATGGATGAGCGCCAGCCAGCGGCCCGAGCCGTCTTCCTCGAAGCGGGCCACATAGAGCGTGCCATTGTCCAGAAGCGTGCGGTTTGCTTCCCGGTTTTTCGTGTCGAACTTGTCCCGGGTCACGAATTTGTAGGCATATTCGAAGCGCTGGTCGTCGCCCATATAAAGCGCGAGGCGGCCATCGTTGGTGGGCGCGTTTTCGCAGCCTTCATGCTTGAAACGGCCAAGCGCGGTGCGTTTGACCGGCATCTGTGTTGGGTCGAGCGGATCGATTTCGACGACCCAGCCGAAGCGGTTCGGCTCGTTGGGCTCCTGGCCTATATCGAAGCGCGGCACATAACGGTGCCACGGATAGGGGTGCTCCGCCGGGATGCCCATGCGCTGGTAGTTCTCGGCCTCCGAGGCGCTGTTGGCCTCGCCGCCGAAATAGTAATTGATGTTTTCCTCGCAGGTGAGATAGGTGCCCCAGGGTGTGATGCCGCCCGCGCAATTGTTGACCGTGCCGGTGACGGTGCGCCCTTCCGGGTCGGTGGAGGTGGCAAGCCTTGGATGCCCGGCGGCGGGCCCGGTGAAGCGGATGGCCGTTTCCAGCGTCGAAATGCGCCGGTTGAACGGGCTGCCGGTCACCACCGACCAGTTGCCCTTGCCGTCGCGCTGTATCTCGACGATCGAGTTGCCATGGGCGGCCATGCAGGTCTTCACCTGCGCCTCGCTCAGGGCAGCTGCCACATTGTCGTCGCCAGCGGGCAGGCCGGGAAACATCAGCTCGTCATTGGTATATTCATGATTGACGCAGAGCAGACCGTGGTCGCTGGCTCCCGAGCCATAGGGCAGCGGCACGAAGCCGATATAGTCGTTGTTGTAGCCGAAGCGGCCAAGCTGGCCCTGTGCGTCGAGGGTATGGGGATCGAAAGCGGGCAGGCCTGGTTGGAGTGCGTCGCCCCAGCGGATCAGCACGTCCGCGTTATGGTCGGCCGCGACATGGTGGGTGGTATCGACGCCATGGGCGATTTCGGGAAAATTGAAGGTGAAATCCGGTGCGTCGGGTTTCTTGTCACACCCGGCAAGTCCGGTCAGACCTATCCCCGCGCCCGCCATCAGGCCAAATCCTGCCGCGCCCTTGAGCAGGCCGCGCCGTGCGATGCGGCGCTCCCATAGGGTATTCAGCGACGGGCTCGCCGGACGCTCGATGGCGCGGTCCTCCTGCTCTTCCCGGCGTTCACTCAAGGACTTGTGCTTCGTCATACTCAGAATCCGTTAACCATATTCAAAAACGCATTATGCGCGATTCACGCCTGCCGGCATGCCGCAAGATCTGGTTTTGCTGCCGAGGGCGAGGCCGGGAGAGAAACGGCGGATAAATGTCTTTTTAATGTCCGGGTTTGACAGGCTGATGACGGCGCGGCCTGCGGGCTCGCGTGGGCGGGCGGCCCGTGCCATCATCCCGGCCCGTTGATAGGGACTTTGAGATCGTCTGAACATGAGCCGGAGAATCGTATGGCTGTTTTTGCTTTGGGGAACGTCAGGCCCCTTCTGCCGCCACAGGGCGAGTACTGGATTGCGCCGAACGCCCAGGTGATGGGCAACGTCAAGCTGGAAAAGAACGCCAGCGTCTGGTTCAGCGCCGTGCTGCGCGGTGACAATGAATTGATCACCGTGGGCGAGAATTCCAATGTTCAGGATGGCTCGGTCCTCCACACCGATATGGGAGCGCCGCTCACGATCGGCCGGAACGTCACCGTCGGCCATCTGGTGATGCTGCATGGCTGCACCATCGGCGATGGCACGCTGATCGGCATCGGCTCGGTCATTCTCAACCATACGAAAATCGGCAGGAACTGCATCATCGGCGCGAATACGCTGATCCCCGAGGGCAAAATTATCCCCGATAATTCGATGGTCATGGGCTCGCCCGGCAAGGTCGTGCGCCAGCTTGACGAGGATACCGCCGCGATGCTCCAGATCTCGGCCGATCATTATGTCGAGAACTGGCAGCGCTACGCCCGCGAGCTGAAGGCCGTGGACTGAACGGACGGTAAAATAAAATCAGAATAAGAACACGATAACAGGGAGCATGATGATGAGCAGGCCGCAGGCTGGCGAAGCCCTTTCCGACGAAGTGCTGTACGAAGTTTCCGATCACATCGCCACGATCACGCTGAATGCGCCGGAGCGCATGAACACGATTTCCGGACCGATGCTCAATGCGCTGGCCGCCCGCCTGATCCAGGCGGACAAGGACCATGAGGTGCGCTGCATCATCATCACGGGCAAGGGCCGGGCGTTCTGCGCGGGCCTCGATCTGGGCGCGCAGACGTCGGGAAACCAGAGTGCAGGCTCCCTGAGCATCGGGTCGAGCGGGGGCATCGTCTCCACTTCCATTGATCTCGCCAATACGCCGCCGACGGTGCTGTTCAATCTGGAAAAGCCGACCATTGCCGCCGTCAATGGCGGGGCGGCGGGCTATGGCATGGATACGGCGCTCGGCTGCGACATCCGCCTGATGGGCGCATCCGCCAAGCTTGCCGCCGCCTTCTGCAAGCGCGGCATCCTGCCCGAATCCGGCGGCACCTGGTTTCTGCCGCGCCTGATCGGCTGGTCGAAGGCGGCCGAACTGGTTTTCACCGGGCGCACCCTCTCCGCGCAGGAAAGCGTTGACTGGGGGCTTGCCTCCGAAGTGGTGCCGGATGGCGAACTGATGGCGCGTGCCCGCGCGCTTGCCGCTGAAATCGCCGCCAACGCCCCGCTCGCCGTGCAGGCCGCCAAGCGCATGATGCGGATGGGCCTGAACGAGCCTTTCAACGAGCATGTCCATCATGTCTATCTCCAGCTCCTGCCGCTGATGCGCACCGAGGATGTGAAGGAAGGCATGACCGCTTTCATGGAGAAGCGCGCGCCGGTCTTCAAGGGACGCTGACGCGGGCCTGTGGCGGACGTTGCGTCAATTCCGCGGCTCCCGGGCAAGGCTTGCCTGAGGGCCGCACGCGGGGCAGTCTCGGCGCAAACGAGCCGCCCGCCATGGTGAATGCGGGCGGGACACGATGGAGAGGAAATCCATGGCCTATGAATTCTGCACCGCCGAGACGGAAGGGCATCTGCTCATCGTCACCATCAACCGCCCGGAGCGGATGAACTCGCTGCATCCGCCGGCGAACTTCGAGCTTGAGAAAATCTTCGACGACTTCGCCGCCAATCCCGATCTGTGGGTCGCGATCATCACCGGCGCGGGCGACCGGGCGTTCAGCGCGGGCAACGATCTGCGCTATCAGGCGGAAGGCAACAAGATCGAGGTGCCCAAGACCGGCTTTGCCGGGCTGACCGCGCGCTACGATCTCGACAAGCCGGTTATTGCGGCGGTCAACGGCGTCGCCATGGGCGGCGGCTTTGAAATCGCGCTGGCGGCCG
This sequence comes from Parvibaculaceae bacterium, assembly GCA_028283765.1. Taxonomy (GTDB): domain Bacteria; phylum Pseudomonadota; class Alphaproteobacteria; order Parvibaculales; family Parvibaculaceae; genus JAATFR01. Next base: position 788,075 of record JAPWJY010000008.1, read on the forward strand.
ATCTCATCATCGCTTCGGACAAGGCCGTGTTCGCGCTGCCGGAGCCGCGCGTCGGCCTTGCGGCGCTCGCAGGCGGCCTTCACCGTCTCCCGCGCCAGATCGGCCTCAAGCGCGCCATGGGCATGATCCTGACCGCCCGGCGCGTCAGCGCGGAAGAGGGCAAGGAGCTTGGCTTCGTCAATGAGGTCGTCCCGGCTGACGATCTGCTGGCCGCCGCAAAGCGCTGGGCGGCGATGATCCTCGAATGCTCGCCGCTTTCGATCCGGGCTTCCAAGCAGTCGATCCTCAAGGGGCTGGACGAGGCCGATCTGGAAAAGGCGATCAACGGCAAATATCCGGCCGTCGCCGCCCTGTTCAGGAGCGAGGACCTGATCGAAGGCCCCCTCGCCTTCGCCCAGAAGCGCGCGCCGGTCTGGAAGGGCCGGTAATTCCCGCTGCATCGTGAGCCTGTTGGCGCGTCACCCCGGTTTTTTGCCGGGATGGCGCGTTGCGGCTGCGTTCTATTTGGCGCTTGCGGGCGGGCGGGCAATTATCGACAATCGTGAAAATTAAAAATCGGGCCCTGCGGCCTGAGACAAGGATGAGCGTCCGGATTTCACGTCACCGTCAGAGTGGCGGGGACCCGCGCCTGAACAGATCGAGGAATGCCGGGAATGAGTGAATTCGACTATGTGATCATCGGCGCGGGCAGCGCGGGTTGCGTGCTGGCCAACCGGCTGACGGAGGACGGCAGGCACAAGGTGCTGCTGCTGGAAGCCGGCCCGAAGGATACGAGCGTCCTCATTCATATGCCTGCCGGCGTCGGCAAGCTGATCGGCGGCGAATATGCCAACTGGTATTACTACACCGAGGAGCAGAAGCACCTGAACGGCCGCAAGCTGTTCTGGCCGCGCGGCAAGGTGCTGGGCGGCTCGTCCTCGATCAACGGCATGATCTATATCCGGGGCCATGCCCGCGATTATGATCTGTGGCGTCAGATGGGCCTTGAAGGCTGGGGCTTTGCCGACGTGCTGCCCTATTTCCGCCGCTCGGAAGGCAATGAGAACGGCAATTGCGAGTTTCATGGCGGCGAGGGGCCGCTCGGCGTTTCCAACGTCCGCAACACCAATGTGCTGTTCGATGCCTTCACGGAAGCGGGCAAGCAGGCGGGCCATCCCTACACGCCGGATTTCAACGGTCCCCAGCAGGAGGGCGTCGGTCCCTACCAGCACACGATCAAGAACGGCCAGCGCTGCTCGGCCGCCAAGGGCTATCTGGTGCCGGCGCTCGCGCGCCCCAATCTCAAGGTCGAGGTCGAGGCGCTGACCTCGCGCATCCTGTTCGAGGGCAAGAAGGCGGTCGGCGTCGAGTATGTCCAGAACGGCGAAACGAAGACCGTCAAGGCGGGCAAGGAAGTGCTGCTGTGCGGCGGCGCGGTCAATTCGCCCCAGACGCTGATGCTCTCAGGCATCGGGGCTGCCGCGGAACTCAACAAGTTCGGCATTCCCGTGGTCGCCGATCTGCCGGGCGTTGGCCAGAATTTGCAGGATCACCTCGATTGCACGCTCCTTTACGAGTGCATCAAGCCGATCACGCTGCACAGCCAGATGAACCCGGTCCGGCAGATCATCACCGGCATGAAATATGTGTTCTTCAAGAGCGGGCTTGGCACCTCGAACGGACTTGAATCGGGGGGATTCCTCAAGTCGCGGCCGGAACTCGAAGTGCCGGACATCCAGATTCATTTCGTCGCGGCCGCGATGCGCGACCATGCCCGCGCGAAATCGGAAGGCCATGGCTTCACCATCCATGTCTGCCAGCTTCGCCCCCATTCCCGGGGCTATGTCGGCCTCAAATCGGCCGATCCCCGCGATCATGCGATCATCCAGCCAAACTATCTGGAGGCGGAATATGACCGCCGGGTGCTGCGTGATGGCGCGCGCATCGTCCGCGACATCATCCGCCAAAAGGCCATGGACCCCTATCGCGGCAAGGAGCAGCAGCCGGGCGTGGGCGTGCAGAGCGACGAGCAGTTCGACGACTGGATCCGCGAGAACGCCGAGACGATCTATCACCCCGTTGGCACCGCGAAGATGGGTACCGACGCCATGGCCGTCGTCGATGCCCGGTGCCGGGTGCATGGCATCGAGGGTCTGCGCGTCATCGACGCTTCTGTCATGCCGACATTGGTCGGGGGCAACACCAATGCACCCACAATCATGGTCGCGGAGAAGATTTCCGACGATATTCTCGGCAAGGCGCCGCTTGCGCCCATGCCTGTCACCATCGCGGAGGACAAGGCCACCGCGGCGGCGTGAAGAAGCGAGCGGAGAGTTGCCATGGCGCGCCTTGAATTCTTCTTCGACTGTTCCAGTCCCTGGACCTATCTGGCCTTCACCCGTATCCATGAAGTGATCGAGCGGACGAGAGCCGAGGTCGAGTGGCGGCCGGTGCTGGTGGGCGGCATTTTCAATGCCGTCAACGAGACGGTCTATGAGGCGAGGGCCAATCCCAATCCCGTCAAGGGACGCTATTACGTCAAGGATCTGGCGGACTGGGCCCGGTTCTGCGGCGTGAGGATCGGCACGCCGCCGGTTTTCCCGGTCCGGGCCGTCAATCCCATGCGGGCGGCGCTGGTGGCGCAGGAGGAGGGGAAACTTGTCCCCTTTTCCTTCGCGCTGTTTGAGGCCTACTGGGGCGATCTGCTCGACATCAGCCATTCCGATGTGCTGGCCCGTCTCAGCGAGAAGGTTGGCCTTGACTGGCGGCATGTCTCGTCGCGTATGGTGACCCCGGAGATCAAGGACCGCCTCCGGCTCAATACGGAAGAGGTCATCGCGCGCGGCGGCTTCGGCTCGCCGACGATGTTTGTAAATGGGACCGACATGTATTTCGGCAATGACAGGCTGCCGCTGGTCGAAGCGGCGCTGGCGGCGGCGCGTTCATGAATGAGAACGGCTTGCCTTTCCGGGCGGTGAACGACAATGAGCGGCCCCCGGCGCCCCGGCGCGAGGCGGCTTTCAATGCTCCCGCGCCTGTGCTCCTTCTGATTGCCGCGCTGATCATATGTTACGCCGTGCCGGTCTATTGGATGCCCGGTCTTGGCGAGCCTCTCCTGCTTTATGGATCGCTCATCCCGGCCCGGCTTTTCCCCGGGGCGGATCAGGCGGCGATGGTCTTTCCGGGTGGCTGGGCAGCCAGCGTCTGGACGCTGTTCAGCTACACGTTCCTTCACGGAAGCTGGCCCCATGTGCTGCTCAATGCGGTCTGGCTGCTCGCTTTCGGCACGCCGATGGCGCGCCGCCTCGGCACGGTTCGTTTCTTTGCCTTCTATTTTCTGTGCGGTGCGATCGGCGGGCTCATCCATGCGGCCTTCAATGCGGGGAGCCTTGTGCCTGCCATCGGCGCATCGGGGGCAATTTCTGGCCTGATGGGGGGCGCTGCCCGTTTCGTCTTTCTGGCGGACGGGCCGCTCGGCGCGGTCGGGCGCAGCGAATGGTCGTCTAGCCATGCTGTGCGCGCGGAGGCTGGCATCGTCGCGGCCCTGACCGACCGGCGCATCCTCATTTTCGTCGCTGTCTGGGTCGGTCTCAACCTGCTTCAGGCGACGGGCCTGCCGCTCACCGGCCAGCCGGTTCAGGTCGCCTGGATCGCCCATCTCGGTGGGTTCTTTACCGGTCTGCTGCTGTTCGGCCTGTTCGATCCGCCGGCATATTCGCCCTCGGGTGGTCCCGGCAACGTGAATTACGGCGAGTGGAAGGGCAAGCTGTGAGGCTTTGCCGCGGGTGTCTCCTGTAACGGCGCGCCCTGAGCCTCAAGACCTGCGAAATGCTTGAGGCCCTTTTCCGTCATCAGGCCCTTGAGAATAGCGTGGCTGGTGAAGGTGAACTGTTCGGCGGCTTCCTCGCTGGTTGCGTGGTAGCCGGCCAGTTCAAGGCTGGTCAGCCCGTGAACGGTCGCCCAGAGCGCATTGGCGACCATGCCCGGCTCCCGGCCGCCGGCGAGATAGCCCTGATCGATGGAAGCTTCCACCGCCTCGTAGAGATGGCGGTAGCTGTCATGTCCGGAAATGCCGCGCGCGGCGGGGGCGGCCTCGGACTCTTCCAGGTGTCGCAATTCGGCCGGCACCGGCATGGTCACCGAGATCATCAGCGCATAATAGGACGGGTTTTCGAGCGCGAAGCGCCGGTAGGCCTCTCCGAGCCTTGCCAGCCGGAGCAGTGGGTCCGGGTCTGCCGGTACGGCCTCCTGAGCCCTCGCCAGCCTTGAAAAAGCCTCCTCAAGCAATGCCTGAATGAGCCCCTCCTTGCCGCCGAATCCTGTGTAGATCGCCATGGTCGAGGTGCCGACGCTGGCAGCCAGCTTGCGCAAGGACAAGGCATCCGGCCCGCCCCGGGCCAGCATGGCGCTGGCGGCGTCCAGCAGGGTTTTCCGCTGCATCGCCTTGCCGCTTTTCGGTTTCTCGCTCATGGAATTTTCTGCGTAACGGTGGGTTTTCCTGTTTCCTGTATGGCGACAGGCCGATGGAAGCAAAACCTTCCGTGATCATGCATCCGAATGGCTTGACGAGTCTATAACGATGTTATAATAACAGTGTTATGGGTATTTGGTTTTCAGAGATATTTTTGGGAGACGTTAATGATCAGACTGCACCATCTCAATCAGTCCCGCTCGCACAGGGTGCTCTGGTTGCTCGAAGAACTGGACCTGCCCTACGAGATCGCTTTCTACGAGCGCGATCCGGTCACCCGGCTGGCGCCCGCAAGCCTCAAGGCCATCCATCCGCTGGGCAAGTCCCCGGTCATCACCGATGGCGACGTCACCGTCGCCGAGTCCGGCGCGATCATCGACTATCTCATCGACAGTTACGGTCAGGGCAGGCTGAGGCCTGAGCGCGGTACCGGGGAATATGTCGATTATCTGCAGTGGCTGCACTTCGCGGAAGGTTCCGCCATGCTGCCGCTGATGCTCGGGCTCTATGTGGGCCGTCTCGGCGAGGCGGGTGGTCCGCTTTGGCCGCGCATTTTCGACGAGATGCAGAACCATCTCGGCTACATGAATGAGGCGCTGGCGCAGAAGCCCTTTATTGCCGGCGACAGCCTCACCGGGGCGGACATCCAGCTCAGCTTCGTCGCCCAGTCCGCCCGCAGCGCCAATCTGCTGACGGATTATCCCCATATCGTTGCGTATGTAGACCGCCTTGTCGCCCGTCCGGCCTATATCCGGGCGCTGGAAAAGGGCGGGCCTGTGGAATTCACCCGTTAACACCGCAACGCCGCACCAACGTGCGCTGGAGGAAATCATGACCAGGCCATTCCCGAACGATCCCATGCTGCAAGACAATTTTGCGCCTGTGATGGGCGAGTGCGATGCTCCCGATCTGGTGGTGATCGAGGGCGAACTGCCCGAAGGGCTGAGCGGATCTCTCTATCGCAACGGTCCCAATCCCATGTTCCCGCCGCTTGGCCACCAGCATCACTGGTTTCTGGGCGAAGGCATGATCCATGCCATTCATGTGGAAAATGGCAAGGCGGCCTACACCAACCGCTGGGTCCATACGGATCAGTACAAGGTGCAGCGGGCCGCAGGCGAACGGCTCTGTTCGACCTCGTTTGAGGATGAAGGAGCCCCTCGCAACGACATCCGCAACGTGGCCAACACCAATATCGTCCATCATGGCGGCAAGCTTCTTGCGCTGGATGAGGGCAGCCTGCCTGTCGTCATGGATGCGCGCACGCTGGAAACCCGGGGGTCGACCGATTTCGGCGGGAAATATGTGGGGCCTTTTACCGCGCATCCCAAGCTCGATCCACGCACCGGTGAAATGCTCGCATTCGGCTATATGGCCGATGGGCCGGGTACGGCGGCGCTGTCCTATTCCGTCATCGATGCGAAGGGAGCGCTGACCCGTCACGATCGCTTCGAGGCGCCCTACGCCAGCATGGTGCATGATTTCATCACCACGGATGAGCATGTGATTTTCCCCGTTTTCCCGGCGACCATCGACGTCGAGCGGATATTGAACGGCGGGCCGACCATCGCCTGGGACCCGAAGGTGGGCACACGGATCGGCATCATGCGGCGGGACGCCGGCGTGGAAAGCATCCGCTGGTTCGAGGGGGAGGCCTGCTATGTCTATCACCCGATGAACGCCCATACCGTGCATGTGGACGGGCGCACCAGAGTGATCGCCGACGTCATGAAATATCCGCGCGTGCCGCTGTTTCCCAATGCGGATGGTTCCCCGGCGGGCCGTTCCCTCTTTGATGAGACCGCCTTGCTGGTGCGCTGGACCTTCGATCTTGATGACAATACCAGCAGCTACCGCGAAGAACCCCTGAGCGATCTGGGCGGAGAGTTTCCACGGCTCGATGAACGCTTCGCCGGCCTTGCCAACCGCCGCGGCTTTTATGCGGCGAACCGCCGTCCGCCATCGGCCGCCAACAATTCCTTCGATACGCTGGTCGACATCGATCTTGCCACCGGCCAGCGGCATGAATGGGAGCCGGGCGAGGGCAGGTTCGTGATGGAACCGGTTTTCGTGCCCCGCCATGAAAAGGCCGCGGAGGGGAATGGCTGGCTCGTCTCGCTGGTCTATGACAGAAGCCGCAATCTGTCGGATTTTGTCGTGCTCGACACCGATGACATTGCCAGGGGCCCTGTCGCCCGGGTGGAACTGCCAAACCGGGTGCCGTTCGGTTTTCACGGAAACTGGCGGAATAATTGAGCTTTTTCCGCCTGCCCGGCAAAGAGGAAAGGCTTGAGGCATTCTCTGCCAGCCTTTTCTTGCCTGCTGTGGCGGCTTGTCGCATGATAAATTTTCATGCGGTTATCAGGTGTCGACCAGCGGGGAGGCTGGCGGCGCTGCTCGGGGAGGAGCTATAGCCGCAAGGTCTCATCTAGCCCGGGAGGAAGACCATGCAAGTAGCTTCGATTCTGAAGGACAAGGGTGCGAGCGTCATCACCATCGCGCCGTCCGCCACAATTGCCGATGCGGTCCGTCTGTTGAACGAGCATCGCATCGGTGCGGTCATTGTGATGGAAAACCACAAGCTGCGCGGTATCATTTCGGAACGCGACATCGTGCGCTCTTTCGGCAAATTCGGCGCCGGGGCGCTGGCGCAGCCGGTCGAGAGCATGATGACGACGAAAGTCATCACCTGCTCGAAGGCGGATACGGCGGATGATCTGATGGATCTCATGACCGGCGGCCGTTTCCGCCATGTGCCGGTGCTGGAACATGGCGAGGTCATCGGCATCATTTCCATCGGCGACGTGGTCAAGCACCGTTTCGCCGAGAAGGAAATGGAGACCGAGGCGCTGAAGCTCTACATCGCAAACAGCTGAGCTTTCCATCCATCACATGATTCTCAAACATGATCATGGCCCGGAGCATGCTCCGGGCCATGAATATTTATCGTCTATATAAGTTGCATGGACTTGAGACTGATATGTCTGCCCTTGCCAATGACGATATGGTCATAAACGGAGATATCGAACGGGCGTGCCAACTCGGTGTTTCATCGAGAATCAGCATGTTCTTCCGGCTGAGGAACAAGATTCGGTTTTGGGGTGATCTGGCTTCGCAGCACATGGCGGATAGTCAGCACATTGATCGATTCGGTGTGATGCGTTCTCAGTTCAGGGACTGGAATAACAAGTCCTGGAACTTCATAACGGATTCTGAGATCGGCTCTTTACCGTCCCGTGACAGAATCACGACCCGCCAGACCTGATTTCCTGTTTTCATCAGGGTTGCCCGTACTTCTTCTGTCTGGTCGCTGACAAGAGTGCCGGTGAGCACGAGGGCCTCCCGCCCCTCCAAAGTGACGGGCAAAGGCGGCTGCTGGAAGATCATGCGGTCCACAACCGAGGTTTGCCACAAGCTCGCATATGCAGAAAGGCTCAGGTCCGGATCGAGGCCTTCCCTGGCAAAAATAACGTAGGTCTTGTAATCCGGTGTTGTGAAGATATGGATGGGCTGCTGGTCATCATTCCTGTCCTCCGAGAGCGACCATCCTTCCGGAATGGAAACAGGCTTCCCGGTAATCTGGTTCATCCATGTGGTGCCGCTATAGGATGATGGATATTCATTTTTGGGAAGATTCTGGACCAGGCCAATCGCGATCAGCAGCAGGATGATAACGACGGTAACGAGCAGTCCGCGGATAATGCCCAGTCGAGGGGCTTTTACATGAAACGCCCCCTTGTCATATGTGGCTTGTCCGCCGGATTTAACTTTCCGGTATTGATAAATCATGGTGAACAGCGACACGAGGGGAAAGCCTGTGCCAAGCCCGGACCAATAGACTCCCGGTTGCCGGCGGAGATATTGCCCGGAAGAAAGGCGCACCGCGTCGGTGGTCGTCACCGAAATTCTGAGCAGCGCCTTGCCCGGCGTGTTGCCGAAAATGCCATAGATGCCCGCCTCGGCAATAAAAACGACCGGGGTGAAGAGCCAGCCAAACACATATTCCGCACCGGGATGCTGTAACCAGAACCCGAACTCCGGGAATGCTCTGGACAAGGCAAATGAAGCGATTACCGAGGCTGGCAGCCCGATAACCCACAGATCCATGATTCTGGCGAGAAAACGGCGCCAGGGGCCTGCGAAGGGGAGGGCCACGAGCTTCTCGCGAGGGGTGATTTGCGGAAGCACAGGCGGGATAGAACCGGCAACCTGTTCAAGTCCCTGCAGTTCAGAAAGGGGCAGCCACTCCGGCTCGCCCTCTTTCCACACCAGCGTGCTGCGGGTTATTTTCCCCTCCAGAAGCAATCGCTGCAGGACATCTGCCGACACGGGGCCATGAGGTTTTTCCCCGATGGCGTACCATAACTGCCCTTGCATGGTCAGGCTCCAACGTGGATGCGTTCGCGGGTGAGGATTTCTGGGTGAGGTCTCTTTCAGGTTAATATTATTTAACTAAAAATTTATAAACCGGCAACCTTGTAACTTGAGAAGAGTGAGGCGGGAAATCCTTCTCAGGATTCAGCTCAGCATCTTGATGGCTTCGTGGATAGCGGGGAGGGCGGCTTCTGCAGCTTCGGTGCCGGATTCAATCAGCCCGGCCGCCTTGTCAAAGTCGGCAGGCGTGTAATCGCCCATGGCGGGGGCCATCAGCACGTCGGGTGGATCGCCCGCCATGCGCAGCCGGGCAATGCGATCCTGCACGATGTTGAGCGAGGCGAGCAACACGGTGGCAAAGCCTGGTCCGGGCTGGCGTTTGTCGGTATGGGCGAGCGCCTTCTTCTGCGGCTCGGCCTCGGCCAGCAGCGTGCGGTTGCGGACGCGCTCAAGCGCGCCGCGCAGGCGTTCCACGATGGGGCGCGCCTCGCTATGGGAGGTGGCGCTATCGCTCACCTCCTCCAGTTCCGTGTCGGCCATGTCGGCCTCGGCGGCGGCGGGCGGGTGGCTGATATAGAGCGAGGGTCTGCGGTCGCGGCTCTGGCCGCTGCGGTCGAAGGGATCGGTGTTGAGGTTGACGGCAATGACGACCCGTGCGCCCAGCGCCCGGCAGACTGAAACCGGTACGGGGTTGACCAGCGCGCCGTCGATCAGCCAGCGCCGCTCATGCAGCACCGGTGGAAAGAGGCCAGGAATGGCGTAGGAGGCGCGCATGGCCTGGATCAGGTTGCCTTCGTGCATCCAGACCTCGTGCCCGGTCGCAAGCTCTGTTGCGACCGATACGAAAACGCGATCCATATCCTCGATCAGGGTGTCGCCGAGGTGCTCGCCCAGCAGTTTTTCCAGCTTGCTGTCGCCGATGAGGCCGGAGGCAGGCAGCCGGAAGTCGAGCAGGCCCAGAATCCGCCGCCGGGTGAGCCCTATTGCGAAGTCTTCCAGTTCGTCCAGCTTGCCTGCCACATAGCAGCCGCCTACCAGCGCGCCGATTGAGGTGCCTGAAACAATATCGGGCACAATTCCTTCGCGCGCGAGAACACGCAGAACGCCGATATGGGCCCAGCCGCGCGCACCGCCACTACCCAGCGCCAGACCGATCTTGGGACGGGACATATTCCAATGCTTCATAATCAAACGAACAGGTAGATTGCCTGAGACGATGGCCTGTTGATAGGGGCCGTCTCCGGCATTCTTCCGTCAAAATGGTGACGGCAAGGTGACGGGGCCGGATTTTATCGGGAGCCGCGCTCAATCATGTTTATGCGGATGCCCATAGATCTCGGCCGGATCGTAAACCTTTTCCTTGCCGGAAAAAGTCAGGCCGACGGTGCCGTCTGCTGTGCGCGTGATTTCGCGGTAGAAGCAGGAGTGGTAGCCGACATGGCAGCTTGCGCCATTGCCCGCAACCTCGACCTTGAGCCAGATCGTATCCTGATCGCAGTCGGTCAGGATCGCGATCACATGCTGGATCTGCCCGCTTGTCGCGCCCTTGTGCCAGAGTTCGCCCCGGCTGCGGCTCCAGTACCAGGCTTCGCCGGTCTCGATGGTGCGGGCCAGCGCCTCGGCGTTCATCCAGGCGTGCATGACGAGTTCGCCGGTTTTCGCGTCGGTCACGGCCGCCGGGATCAGCCCGTCGGCGTCGAATCTGGGGGTGAAGCGCGTGCCTTCCTCAAGCTCGGCGTGCGTGCCGGGAGGGGGGAAGGGGGAAAAGGGAAGATCGCTCATGGTCCGGTTGCCGATCCATTGAAAAACTATCCCCGGGGTCCGGCAAAGGCGGATGGAGGGGGCATCTGGCGAGGGCGAAGAAAAATGCCCGGAACAGGTCCGGGCATCATTGTCGAGGGCGGGGAGGGAAGCAATAAGCTTAGTAACCCCGGATCATCTGCAAGAAGCGCGTTTCCATGCGCGGGTCGTCCTTGAACACGCCGGTGAACTGGCTGGTGATCGTGGCGACCTCGGGCTTCTTGATGCCGCGCGTGGTCATGCACTGGTGCTTGGCCTCGATCAGCAGCGCCACGCCCCTGGGCTGGAGCACGCGGTTCATCGTATCGACGATCTGCGCGGTCATGGTTTCCTGCGTCTGCAGGCGATGGCCATAGATGTCGATCAGGCGGGCGAGCTTGGAAATGCCGACGACCTTGGTCGATGGCACATAGGCGATATGGGCCCGCCCGAGGATCGCGACCATGTGATGTTCGCAATGGGATTCGATATTGATGTCGCGCAGCATGACCATATCGTCATAGCCCGCCACTTCCTCGAAGGTGCGCGACAGCACCTCGTCGGGATCCTCATTGTAGCCTTCGAAAAACTCCTCGTAGGCGCGTACGACGCGGCCGGGGGTGTCGACCAGCCCCTCGCGCGTCGGGTCGTCGCCAGCCCAGGCAATCAGGGTCTGGACGGCGGCTTCGGCTTCCTCGCGGGTGGGCCGCCTCACAGGGGACAGGGCATTCATGGCGCCTCCCGGCCTGGCCGTCGCCTCAAACGAAAGCCCGTCATCTACAGTTTTCATGTCCATATGACTAATCTCTGTTGGGGTTTCCCGTGTGCAGGAATGCCACCGGTTCAAGTCACACATGCCGGGCCATCAGGCAGATCGCCGTTAACATATGCTTTACCCATCAAGTCGGTTTCTATATGCCATGCCGTTTCGGCACTGACACCGCCTATTGCGTGCATATGGCTTTGCACAAAGGTGGGATCAAGACGTCTGTTCTGATTGTTATGCAACTCAAGAGAAGATTTTGGCCCCGTCAGGACTGGATTCTTCCAGGCTTTCCCAAACTCTATTGTGCGCCGTTCCAATGTGTTTTATGCCGGTCCGCACGAAAATGATGGAGCTTCTGCCATGACGGGCTGTCGAACTTGTGCCGAAAAGCGCTTTGACGCATTAAACTAGCCGTCGGTCCGTCCCTCCGGGATTGGCCGCTCCGCCGCCGGATCCGGGACCGTTCATGAAGCTCGCCATCCACAATACGCTGACCCGCCGCAAGGAAACCTTTCACCCTGCCGATCCGCAGCGGGTGACCATGTATGTCTGCGGTCCCACGGTCTACAACCATGCCCATATCGGCAATGCCCGGCCCGCCGTGGTGTTCGACGTGCTGGCGCGGCTGCTGCGCCGCCTCTATCCCCATGTCGTCTACGCCCGGAACATCACCGATATCGAGGACAAGATCATCGCGGCGGCGGACGCGGCCGGCGTGCCCATTTCCGTCATCACCGACAAATATGCCCGGATCTACCATGAGGATATGGGTGCGCTCGGGGTGCTGCCGCCGGACATAGAGCCCCGGGCGACCGACTCCATCGCCTCCATGATCGGCATTATCCAGCGCCTCATCGAGGCGGGCCATGCCTATGCGGCGGAAGGCCATGTGCTGTTCGATGTGCCGAGCTTCCCCGATTACGGCAGGCTTTCGGGCCGCAGCCGCGATGACATGATCGCCGGTGCAAGGGTCGAGGTCGCGCCCTACAAGAAAGATCCGGCCGATTTCGTGCTCTGGAAGCCTTCCACGCCCGAACAGCCGGGCTGGCCGAGCCCCTGGGGCCGGGGCCGTCCGGGCTGGCATATCGAATGCTCGGCCATGATCGAGCAGCATCTGGGCGAAACCATCGATATTCACGGCGGCGGCCATGATCTGGTCTTTCCCCATCATGAGAATGAAATCGCCCAGTCGAGCTGCGCTCATCACGATCATGCCGGGCACGGCGTGCCGCTGGCGCGCTACTGGATGCACAACGGCTTCGTGAATGTCGAAAAGGAGAAGATGTCGAAGTCCATCGGCAATGTGCTGCTGGTCCACGATCTCGTGCGCGAGGCGCCGGGGGAGGCGATCCGGCTGGCCCTGCTGAACGGCCATTACCGCCAGCCGCTGGACTGGACGGCGGAGGGGCTCGCCCAGTCGCGGCGGATGCTCGACCGGCTCTATGGCGCGTTGCAGTCCCTTGGCAATATCGAGGCGGACCTGGCCGGGGACGCCGTGCCGCCCGCCTTCATGGCCGCCCTGCTGGACGATCTGAACACCCCGAAGGCGCTGTCGGAGCTTTTCGCACTGGCCAGGCAGGCCAATGTGGCGGAAGGCCCGGCCGAAAAGGCGAGGCTCAAGGCGGCCCTGATCCAGTCCGGCGCGCTTCTGGGCCTGTTGCAGCAGGATCCGGCTTCATGGTTTGAAATCGGGCGCGGCAGTTCCCATCTTGAAGCGGAAGAGATCGAGCGGCTGATCGAGGCGCGCAAGGCCGCCCGTGCGGCGAAGGACTTCGCCGAGGCCGACCGTATCCGCGCCGATCTTCTGACGAGGGGCATCGAACTGCTCGATGGCCCGGACGGAACCCAGTGGCGCGCGACCGCGCCGGCAGGCTAGGCAATGCTGAACGAGCTTTATAACAAGCGCATTCTGGAACTGGCTGCGGACATTCCGCTGACCGAACGGCTTGCCGCGCCCGATGCGTCCTCGACGAAGGTCAGCAAGCTCTGCGGCTCAAGGGTGACGGTGGATGTGACGGTCGAAAAGGACCGGGTGACCGGCTATGGAGCCGAAATCCGCGCCTGCGCGCTGGGTCAGGCCTCGTCCTCGATCATGGCCCGCCATGTGGTGGGGGCCAGCGCCGAAGAACTCCACGCCGTTGCCGCCGCCATGCGCGCCATGCTCAAGGAGGGGGCTGAAGCGCCCTCGATCTGGCCCGATCTTGCGATTTTGGAGCCTGTGCGCGATTATAAGGCCCGTCACGCCTCGACTCTGCTGGTGTTCGAGGCGGTGGAAGAGGCAGTGGATATGGCGATGGCCAAAAACAGGCAGGAACTCGAAGGGAGTGAGACGCAAGGCGCGCTCCCGACCCTCACTAGCACCGGCCCGGCCTGACCGCCGGGCCCGCCGGTATGCGTTTGCATGCCTTTTCTTCATGACCGATCCAGCGCCCGATGGCGCGGCCCTTCATGACTCTCCGGCGCATATCCCGTGATTTCCATGCCGTTCAACCCCATCGGCCTTGCCTTGCGCGGGCTTATCCAGAGCTATCGCTATGTGCTCTCGCCCCTGATCGGGCCGAGATGCCGGCACATGCCCAGTTGCTCTGAATATACGCTTGAGGCTATTTCCCGGCACGGGGTCTGGCGGGGTGGATGGCTCGGCCTCTCGCGGCTTTGCCGCTGCCATCCCTGGGGCACGCACGGGTTCGACCCGGTGCCGGAGACACTGGAGGCCGGGCCGTTCTGGACTCCATGGCGCTATGGCGACTGGACCGGCAAGGGGCTGCGCGCGCTCGAAACACATGCTCACGACAAGAGAATGAAATGATCAGAATTACGCTCCCCGACGGCTCCGTGCGCGAAGCTGAATCCGGCATCGACGGCTTCGCCTTCGCCGAAAGCATTGCGAAATCGCTCGCCAAAAAGGCCGTCGCCCTGAAGCTCGACGGCAAGCTCGTGGACCTTTCGACGAGGATCGAGCATGACGCATCGGTCGAGGTGGTGACGCGCGAGGGGGGGGCGGATGCCCTCGATCTCATCCGCCACGATGCCTCCCATGTCATGGCCGAGGCCGTGCAGGAGCTTTTCCCCGGCACGCAGGTCACCATCGGCCCGGTGATCGAGAACGGCTTCTATTATGACTTCGCCCGCGCCGAGCCCTTCCGGCTGGAAGATCTGGAGCAGATCGAGGCGCGGATGAAGGAAATCGTCGATCGCGACGAGAAGATCAGCCGCGAGGTCTGGCCGCGCGAGGAAGCCATCGCCTATTTCCGGAGGATCGGCGAAATCTACAAGGCCGAACTGATCGAGAGCATTCCCGGCAACGAGGATATTTCGGTCTATCGTCAGGGGAACTGGCTCGATCTGTGCCGGGGGCCGCATCTGCCGTCCACGGGCAAGCTCGGCAAGGCCTTCAAGCTGACCAAGCTCGCGGGCGCCTACTGGCGCGGCGACAGCCGCAACGAGATGCTTCAGCGCATCTATGGCACGGCCTGGGCCACGGAAAAGGAGCTTGCGGCCTATCTGACGATGATGGAGGAAGCGGAGCGCCGCGATCACCGCAAGATCGGGCGCGAGATGGACCTGTTCCATTTGCAGGAGGAAGCGCAGGGCTCGGTTTTCTGGCATCCCAGGGGCTATGTCATCTGGCAGGCGCTGGAACAATATCTGCGCCGCCGCATCCACAAGGGCGGCTATGTCGAGGTGAAGACGCCCCAGCTTCTCGACGCCAAGTTCTGGGAGCAGTCCGGCCACTGGGGCAAATACCGTGAAAACATGTTCGTGGTGCCCGACGAGGTGCCCTCGGTCGATGACGAGGCGCCGATCCTCAGCGGCAAGTCCACGCTGATGGCGCTGAAGCCGATGAACTGCCCGGCGCATATCCAGATTTTCAAGCAGGGCGTCAAGAGCTATCGCGACCTGCCCCTGCGCATGGCGGAATTCGGCTGCTGCCACCGCAACGAGGCCCATGGCGCGCTCCATGGGTTGATGCGCGTGCGTCAGATGACGCAGGACGACGCCCATATCTTCTGCCGCGAGGACCAGATCCAGAGCGAGACGGAAGCCTTCTGCGAACTGCTCGACAGCGTTTACCGCGACACGGGCTTTACCGACGTTTCGATCCGCCTCGCCACGCGCCCCGAACAGCGGGCAGGCACGGACGAGACATGGGACAAGGCGGAAAAGGCGCTGGGCGATGCGCTTCACGCCACGGGCCGTGATTTCTCGGTTGCACCGGGCGACGGTGCCTTCTACGGGCCCAAGCTCGAATTCCACCTGAAAGACGCTATTGGCCGCTCCTGGCAACTCGGCACGCTTCAGCTCGATTTCGTGCTGCCCGAGCGGCTCGATGCGAGCTTCATCGGCGAGGATGGAGCCAAGCATCGCCCGGTCATGCTCCATCGTGCCATCTTCGGTTCACTGGAACGCTTCATCGGCATTCTGATCGAGAACTATGAGGGGCGCTTCCCGCTCTGGCTCGCACCGGTGCAGGTGGCTGTCGCCACCATTACGTCGGATGCGGACGGCTATGCCGCCGAGGTCGGCCGCTTGCTGGAAGACAAGGGCCTGCGTGTCGAGACCGATCTGCGCAACCAGAAGATCAACTTCAAGGTGCGCGAACATTCGGTCGGCAAGGTGCCGGTGATCCTCGTCGCAGGCAAGCGCGAGGCGGAGGAGCGCACCGTCTCCGTCCGCCGCCTTGGCTCCAGCGACAGCAAGGTCGTGCCGCTCGATGAAATCGTGAAGCTGCTGACGGAGGAGGCGACGCCGCCCGATCTGGTGCGCCAGGCTGCCTGAAGGCTCTTTCCTACAAATGATACCAGAGCGTCAGGCCGAACAGCGTGTCCTTCGTTGTGTTCTGGCCTGCGATGCTCTGGGTTATGCCCCCGCCGATCGAAAATTGCGGGTGTATGCGCTGGACAAGCTGGAAGCCGATTCTGGATGAGGTTACGCGGGACGGTGCAAGCGGGTAGGTGCCGAGGGAAGTGGAATTCAGACTTCTGACTATGAAAAACGTTTTATCGCTCAGGGCAAAGCCGAGCGTCATGTCGCCGTCCACCTCATCGGGCCTGTCGTGATCCTGAAAAATATAATTGCCTTCGAGCGAAATGAAGGTAGGGAGGCCGAACAGGGAAAAGCCGCGCCCAACCATAAGGGCGATCTCCTTGTCGAGAGCGGTTTCTTTATCTGTATGGGGACTGTTATTCGTTGATGCCCTGTGGAAGATCAGGCCCGGCTGGATGGAGACCAGAAAGCCGGAAATAGTGAAGACATGATAGCGCAGTCCCGCCTCCAGCTCGGTGAGTTTGGCCGAAGAGGAGGGAGCGCCGGGCGTGTCGATCGACTGTTTCAGCCAGCTTATGCGCCCCACCAGCGTCAGATCGTCGGTAAGGCCATGTTCGATGTAGGGCGTAATTCCGGTGCTCTTGTAGTCGCGGCGCGAGACGACCTTCCCGTTCCGGTCATATTCCCGGCTTGTCGTGCCGGTTTCCATGTCGAACATGACAAATGTTTTGCCGGATGGCCGGGGCCATGCGCCTGTCACGCACGATGTCCCGCAGGCAAATCCGGAAAGATATTTGTCCGTTGAAATTTCACTGGCGGCGGATTGGTCAGACAGTGCCGGATCGGCGTGCGCCATGGTGCCGGGCAGAGATATATAAGTAATCATGCCGCATAACATGACCGGTAAAAAATCTTTTATGAATTTCCTGTACACATTAAAAATCCCGATAGGGAATAATATGAATTCATTTCTATTTCTGGTTTATTGCAGCCAATAAAAAGGCGTGCCCGGCTGAAAAATCCATCTTAGACAGGCATGTCTGTCCGTCTAATGACCGTTCGGGTAAATTTTGAAATGAGATTCCGGCGTCGGCGTGACTTGTAAAATCTCTAGAGGTGATACCAGAGCGTCAGGCCGAACAGCGTTTCCTTCGTGGTGTTCTGACCTGCGATGGTCTGGGTTATGCCGCCGCCGATCGAAAGCAGTGGATGCACGCGCTCCACAAGCTGAAAGCCCAGCTTGGAGGAGATGACATGGGAAGGCGTGAGCGGGCTGGTGCCGACGGAGACCGAATTGAAGCTCTTGATCATGAAGAGCGTCCCTTCGCCTGACCCGAAGCCCAGCGTCACATCGGTCTTGACCTCGTCGGGCCTGTTATGGTCGTGGAAAATATAGGCGCTTTCGGTCGAGGTGAAGGTGGGGATGCCAAGCAGCGTCGAACTGCGCCCGAGCAGGATGGCGATCTTCTTGTCGATGTCGCCCGCCTTGCTCGTATAGGGATCATCATCCGTGAGCGCCGTATGATAGATCAGGCCCGGCTGGATGGAAACCAGCATACCGGAAATGGTGAAGGCGTGGTAGCGCAGCCCGGCCTCCACCTCGGTGATGGTGGTCGAGGCGATGGTGCCGCCGGGTACGTCGCTTGATTGCTTCAGCAGGCTTGTGCGCCCCACCAGCGTCAGATCGTCCGTAAGCCCATGTTCCAGATAGGGCGCGACTTCGACTTTCTGGTAGTTGCGGCGCGCCACCAGCTTGCCGTTCTGGTCATATTCCCGGTCCGTGCTGCTGGTTTGCAGATCGATGATGAGAAGCGTTGTGCCGGGCGGCTGGGGCCATGCGCCGGCCGTGCAGGGCGTTCCAGACGCAAGCACCCCACACGCAAACACCGTGGTGGCGAGCATCCCCGCCGCCCCGCATGCTGGCCCCCGCCGCAGGCGTTTCTTCCCCCTCATGGACCATCCCCCCTGGTCACAGGGCAAATTTCATTCCATGGCGGGCTTCATGTAAAGTGCCCCGGGCCTGTTTCGAGTCTGTTTTCAAGGATAATGTTCATGACGGCTTCCCCTGAGGTGACGGCTTCGCCGGAGACGATCCGCTTTCTGCTCGCGCGCCGTTCGGCAAAAATCGTGACCATTGTCGAGCCGGGGCCATCGCCGGAGGAATTGACCACGATCCTGACCATCGCGGCGCGCGTGCCGGATCATGGCAAGCTCGCCCCCTGGCGCTTCATCCTGTTCGAGGGAGAGACGAGGGCCGCGTTCGGCGAGGTGCTGGCGCGCCGGTTCGCCGAGGTGGAGCCAAGGGCGACGCCGGACATGATCGCCTTCGAGCGCGCGCGGTTCCTGCGTGCTCCGCTGGTCGTCGGCGTCGTTTCCTCGGTCCAGCCCGATCACCCGAAGGTGCCGGTGTGGGAGCAGCAGCTCTCCGCCGGGGCCGCTGGCGCCAATATGGTGGCGGCAAGCGAGGCGCTGGGCTATGCGCCTGCGTGGCTGACTGAATGGTATGGCTATGACGAGGGCATCGCGGCGGCGCTGGGCCTCGGCACGAACGAGCGGATGGCGGGTTTCGTCTATATTGGCAGCCGCAGCGCGCCCAAGGATGATCGTCCGCGTCCGGCCCTTGCCGATGTCGTGACCACATGGTCACCGCGTTGATGTCTCATTGTCCGTCAGGAGTTTGCCATGTTCTATGATGCGGGCGCCAATGCGCACGGCCTGAAGCATGATCCTTTCAAGGCGCTGGTCGTGCCGCGCCCGATCGGCTGGATTTCAACCCTGTCGCGGGATGGGGTGCCGAACCTCGCGCCCTACAGCTTCTTCAATGCCATGGCGACCGATCCCCACATCGTCATGTTCGCAAGCGCCGGGCGCAAGGACAGCCAGCGCAACGCCGAGGAAACCGGCGAGTTCGTCTGCAATCTGGCGACATGGGATTTGCGCGAGCAGATGAACAAAAGCTCGGCGAGCGTGGGGCCCGAGGTCGATGAATTCGTGCTGTCGGGGCTTGAGATGGGGCCCTCGGTCATGGTCAAGGCCCCGCAGGTGAAGGCTTCGCCGGTTCATCTGGAATGCGTCTGGCTGCAGACGCTGAAGCTCAAGACCCGGTCGGGAGAGCTCCACCCCATCTATGACGTTGTGGTGGGCGAGGTCGTCGGCATTTCCATCGATGACCGGTTCATCACGGATGGCATGGTCGATACCGCCGCGATGAAGCCGCTGTCGCGGCTTGGCTATCATGATTATGCGGTGATCAACGAATTGTTCACCATGCGCAGGCCGGGCTGAGGCGGATCATTTCCGCCAGCTTGCGGGCTTTATGTCGAAGGCGAGGCTGATGCGCGGCTGCGATCCCCTGAACGGCTTTGTCCGGTGGAAGACGTAGGAGGGGAAGAAGAAGGCATCGCCTGCGCGCGGCTCATAGCTCAGGGTGAGGGGCGTGAAGTTTGCCTTGAAATCCGCGGGCGGCGCGCCGAATTCGATCCAGCCGTCCTGGTTTTCCTCGCCATGGCCCATGCTGTCGGGCAGGGCGACGTAATAGACGCCGCTCATCCAGCCGCCGACATGGATGTGGGAGTCCTGATGCCCGTCCTCTTCCAGCACGGTGCCCCAGAGATCGATCAGATATTTATCCGGCACCTGCCCGAAGAACGGATGCTTTGCCTCGCGCCGGATGCCGTCGAAGAAGGCGTCTATTCCCTTGCGGAGCATTTTCTCAAAGCTGATGAAGGGTTCGGCCGGGCTGTCGAGCAGCAGGCCGGTCTGGCCGCCCTTGCGGGTGGATTTGCCAAGGGGCTCCCACTGGAGGGTCGGGTGAGAGATCAGGGCGGCGGCGAGGCTGGCGTTGAGATTGGCTTTTGAGGCATAGCCTTCGGGCGTATCGAGCGTCACGCGCCGGATCAGGCGGCCCAGTTCCGAGCGATAGCCGCCGGGCACCATTTCCATTTCCTGCGCGCGGGCGAAGGGCAGCCAGGCGGCGGCGCGGCGTTCAGGCCCCATCTGCGCCAGCGTGCGCTCGAAGATTTCGGCCGCCTCGCGCGCATGGCCCCGCTTCAACTGCACAAGGCCGAGGCTGACGTAGGCCAGCGGATCCTTGGGGTTGAGTGCGACGGCCTTGTCATAGGCCGTTGCCGCCGCTTCGAGGTCGCCCAGTTTCTGATAGGCATTGCCCAGATTGCCGAAGCCCGCTGCCTTTTCGGGATCGAGCCTTGTCGCCTCCTTGAGCGTGGTGATGGCCTCCCCGATTTTTTCCTGCCTGAGCAGCACCATGCCGAGATAGCTGTAGGCCTCGCCATGGCCGGGCCGCAGGGCGATGACCTTGCGGAACGAGGCTTCGGCGGCGGCGAACTTGCCCGCGCGCTGCTGGATCTGGCCGAGGGTCATGTGCAGCAGGGGGAAATCGGGCAGGGCGGCGACGGCCTGTTCATAAAGCGCTTCAGCATCGCCCCAGCGGCCGTTCATCTGGTAGAAGCGGCCAAGATTGGTCCAGGTCAGATGAGTGTCAGGCCGATGATCGCGGGCGGTGAGGAGCAATTGCTCCGCGTCCGCCTTGCGTCCGGTATCGACATATATCTGCGCGAGCAGCGCCAGCGTGTCGGGCTCGCCGGGCGCTTCGGCCAGAATGGAGCCGCCCAGCTTTTCCGCCTCATCGAACTGGCGCGCCTTGTAGGCGGCCAGCATGGCGCGCAGGCGGGCGGGAATATCCTGTTGTGCTGTCACACTGCTCACTTGCTGTTTCCACCCTGCTTCGGCCTCTGGGTTGCCCGCTCGATCAGCTTTTGCGCCTGACGCAGGTGCGGGCGGTCGAGCATCACGCCATCGAGCGCCACCACCCCCACATCGCCCGCTTCGTCAAAGGCGGCGAGCACGGCATGGGCATGGGCGAGATCGTCCGCCCCCGGGGTGAACACCTCATTGATCGGGCCGACCTGTGCGGGATGGATCGCCATCTTGCCGGTGAAGCCGTCGCGTGCAGCGGCCCTTGTTTCACGGACAAGGGCCGCCTCGTCGCGGAATTCCTTGGAAATGGTGTCGATGGGGCTCACGTCCGCATGGACGGCGGCGAGCAGCGTCAGCGTGCGGGCAAGCTGATAGGGGCCGGTGTAGACGCCCTCATCGTCCTTGTTGTCGCGCGCGCCCAGATTGGCCGCGAGATCCTCAGCGCCCCATGTCAGTGCGATCAGCCGCGCGCTCGCGCCCGCATAGCTCTGCATATGGAACAGCGAGGTCGCCGTCTCCGTCGCCACGCAGCAAAGCCCGATCGCACCGGGCGTCAGCCCCTGTTCCGTTTCGAGCCGGTCGAGTTCGGCCGCGACCTTCGCCACGCAAAGGCCTGAAAGGGTTTTGGGGATCATCAGCGCATGGGGGCGGCCCCCCGCCACGGCAGCGATGTCGTCTTGCCAGAAAGGCGTGTCGAGCGCATTGATCCGCACAATGATTTTTTGGCCATCCGTTCCCGCGCCATCGAGATAGTCGCGGGTCATGCGGCGGGCCCGCTCCTTGGCGGACAGGGCGACTGAATCCTCAAGGTCGAGGATCAGTGCGTCGGCCCCGCTGCCGGCGGCCTTCAGCTGTTTCTTTTCACTGTCCCCGGGCACGAAGAGGAGGGAGCGCATATGATTTACTCCCCGCTTTTCGAATGCATGAAGGCCTGCCGGATGCAGGAGGCCACTTCCACGCCGCGCTGGTTGAAGGCCTTGTGCTCGAAGGTGACGATGCCGGCTTGCGGCCGCGACTTCGAGCGGCGCTTCGAGATCACGCGCGTTTCGACGTGGAGCGTGTCGCCCTGAAAAACGGGATTGGGAAAAATCACGTCAGTCATGCCGAGATTGGCGATGGTGGTGCCCATGGTCGTTTCGTGCACGGAAATGCCGATCATCAGGCCGAGCGTGAACAGGCTGTTGACCAGCGGCTGGCCGAACTCCGTTTCCGTTTCGGCATAATGCCGGTCGAGATGCAGGGGCGCCGGGTTCATGGTCATGGTCGTGAACAGGATATTGTCGGTCTCCGTCACCGTGCGGGTGATCGCATGGCGGAAAATCTGGTTTTCCTCGAATTCCTCGAAATAGAGACCGGGCATGGGGTTTCCAGTGATTATCCTGATGAGCGTCGAAGGCCATGACAGCTTCGATCCGGGGGACTAGCTTATAGCCCCGATGGAAACACAAACCAAGAACAGGCCGAAGCCCGGGAGTATCCATGGATTTCCGTTTCAATGAGGACCAGCAGGCGATTCGCGATGCGGTCGCCCGCATCTGCACACGCTACGACGACGCCTACTGGCTGGCGCGGGATCGCGATGGCGTTTTCCCCGAGGATTTCGTCGCGGATATAGCGCAGGGCGGCTTTCTCGGCGTGGCGATGCCGGAAGCCTATGGCGGTGCGGGGCTCGGCGTCACGGAAGCGGCCATCGTCGCCCAGACGATCGCGCGCTCGGGCGCGTGCCTGTCGGGTGCGTCGGCGATCCATATGAACCTGTTCGGGCCCATGCCGCTCGTCGTGTTCGGCACGGATGAGCAGAAGAGCCGCAACCTGCCGCCCCTGATCGCGGGCCGGGAGCGCTGCTGCTTCGGCGTCACCGAGCCCGACGCCGGGCTTAACACGACGGCGATCTCGACGAAGGCCGAGTGGGACGGCAAGGCCTATGTCGTCCATGGGCGCAAGATGTGGACCTCGACCGCGCAGACGGCGCATAAAATCATGCTGCTCGCCCGCACCACGCCCACCGACAAATGCGCGAAGCCGACGGAAGGCCTGTCGCTGTTCTATACGGACCTTGATCGCGGCGGCGCGACCGAGGTGCGCGAAATCGAGAAAATGGGCCGCAAGGCGGTCGATTCAAACGCGGTCTTCTTCGATGGCTTGCGCGTGCCGAAGGAAGATCTGATCGGCGAGGAGGGCAAGGGCTTTCATTATCTGCTCCATGGCCTCAACCCCGAGCGGGTGCTGATCGCCTCGGAGGCCATTGGCGTCGGCCGCATCGCGCTTGAAAAGGCCACGGACTATGCCCGCGAGCGCGAGGTTTTCGGCCGTCCCATTGGCCAGAACCAGGCGATCCAGCATCCGCTGGCGCGCAACTGGGCGGAGCTTGAAGCCGCCGATCTGATGGTCTGGAAGGCCGCCGCGCTTTACGATGCCGGGCTTCCGTGCGGGGCGGAGGCCAATGCGGCGAAATTTCTGGCCGCCGAAGCAGGATTCCGGGCCTGCGAGCAGGCGGTGATGACCCATGGCGGCATGGGGTATGCGAAGGAATATCATGTGGAGCGCTATCTGCGCGAAGTCATGATCGCCCGCATCGCGCCGGTTTCGCGCGAACTCATCCTCTCCTTCATTGCCGAGAAGGTGCTGGGCCTCGCCAAATCCTATTGAGCCCCATTTTGTTGAGAAACGATCTCATATACTGCCCTTGTTTCGCCGTGATCGGGGATAATATGTATCGCGTCTTTCAAGGAGAGCGATGATGCGGCGCTGGCTGGTGATGGGTTTGCTTCTGGGGGCGATGGCGTCGCTGGGCGGCTGCGTCAATGATGCGGCGATACAGGCGCAACTCGATGCGAAAGATAATCAGGACTGCATCGACCTCGGCTTCACGCCGGGGAACGAGGCCTATGGCAACTGCCGGCTGAAACTGAAGCAGATCAGGGCGGAGGAGTCGGCCGGTTACGATTCCTCGCCGCGTGTCGGCGTGGGCGTCGGTTTCGGCTTTGGGCATTAGGGTAACGGGAAGATCGGATCATGCGTAAAGGATGGATATTGCTGCCCCTGCTGTTGCTGGCTGCCTGCATATCGCCGGAGGAGCGCATGGCCATGGAGGCGGCCCAGCGTCAGGCCGACATGGAGGAATGCCAGAAACTCGGTTTTCATCCCGGAACCACCGAACTTGGCAATTGCGTCCTGAAGCTCCGGGAAATCCGGGCGACGCAGTCCCAGACCGACGCCATTCAGGCCGCCACGCCGCCTTATCCTTATTATGATCCATGGGGCCGGCCCTACTGGTATTAGGTGCCGTAAATATTGCTCCATGGGGCTTGAGGCCGGCGCATGAGGTCCTTATCCTCGAATGTGAATTCGTATTCGAGAATGCTCATCATGACTGCCGACAAAGATAAACCCTATTCCGGTCTGCCCAACCTGATCGAACCCAAGCAGGAGCGCAGCCGTGCGCGTATGGACGCCCTGCTCAAGGCGGGCAAGCATCTGTTTTCGATTCGTGAATATGAAGATGTCACCGTCGCGGACATCGCCGTTGAGGCGGGGTGCGCCGTCGGCACGGTTTATGGGCGTTTTCAGAACAAGGAAGCGCTGTTTCTCGCCATTGTCCATGATCTGCTGAAGCCCGCCGAAGGGCATATGGAATCGCTCCTCGCCATTCTCAACGAAGGCACGTCGCCGCGCGAGGTTGCCGGGACGATGATCCGGATGCTTGTGGCCTTCTTCCGTAATGCCGAGGGTATTCTGGGCGCGGCCCTGCGCCGCTCCAGCACCAATCCGGAAAGCTGGACCCCTTTGCGGGAAGCGGGCGGGCGCACGGCGATGCTGGTGCTCGTCGCCATGGCGCGGGCTCTCCGGACAGAACCGGAAGCGGTTGAACTGCGTGTGCTGTTCGCCATGCAGATGGTTTATGGCACGCTCATCAATGCCCTGCTCAACCGGCCTGGCCCCATTCAGCTTGCCGATCCGCGGCTTGAGGACGAACTGATCAAGGCTATGTGCAGCTACCTTGAGATATGATGGGCCGCACGCTTATTTGGTAAGAGAGCCCAGGATGCCGCGCACCAAAGCCTGGGTGAGCTGACGCCCGACCTGCGAACCGACGCTGCGCATCACGCTTTTGGCAAAGGCTTCCGTCGCGGTCTCGCGTCCACGTGGGGCCGGGCGGGCCGCCTCCCGTTCGGCGTTTTTCGCCGCTTTTGCGGAGTCGGCGGCTTCCTGCTCGCGGGTCCCGGCACTGGTCGCGGCCTGCGTCCGGGCGCTCAGGGTTTCATAGGCGGATTCCCGGTCCACCTCCCTGTCATATTTGCCGGCGACCGGGCTTCCGGCGATCACTTTCCGCCGCTCATCGGGGCTGATCGGACCAAGCCGGGCGGAAGGGGGACGCACAAAGGCGCGCTCGACGACGGCGGGAGTGCCCTTGCCTTCAAGGCAGGAAACCAGCGCCTCGCCCACGCCCAGTTCCGTGATCACGGTCGCGATCTCGAAAGCGGGGTTTGCCCGGAATGTTTCAGCCGCCGCCCGCACGGCCTTCTGGTCGCGGGGCGTAAAGGCGCGCAACGCATGCTGGACCCGGTTGCCAAGCTGGCCGAGCACGCTGTCGGGGACATCGAGCGGGTTCTGGGTCGCGAAATAGATGCCGACACCCTTGGAGCGGATCAGCCGGACCACACTCTCGATCCGGTCGAGCAAGGCCTTTGGGGCATCGTCGAACAGAAGATGCGCTTCATCGAAAAAGAACACGAGCTTGGGCTTGTCGGGGTCGCCGACCTCAGGCAGCGTCTCGAACAGTTCCGACAGCATCCACAGCAGGAAGGTGGCGTAGAGCATCGGCGTCTGCATGAGCTTGTCGGCGGCCAGAATGTTGATGAAGCCCCGGCCGTCCTGCGCCGTTTTCATGAAATCGTTGAGGTCGAGTGCCGGTTCGCCGAAGAAATGATCGCCGCCCTGCTGTTTCAGCGTGAGCAGCTTGCGCTGGATCGTCCCCACGGACGCGGCGCTGACATTGCCATAGGTGCCGCCGATGGTCTTGGCGTTGTCGGCGACATGGGACAGCAGCGCCTGCAAATCCTTCAGGTCCAGCAGCAGCAGTTTTTCATCGTCGGCGATCTGGAAGACGATGGAGAGCACGCCTTCCTGCGCGTCGGTCAGGTCCAGCAGGCGCGACAGCAGCAGCGGCCCCATTTCGGACACGGTGGTGCGGACGGGATGCCCCTGTTCGCCCAGCACGTCCCAGAGCATCACCGGCGAGGCTTCCAGCCTGTAGTCGGTGAGGCCCAGGCTTTTCGCCCGCTCCGCAAATTTGGGATTGGCCACGCCGGGTTGGGAGAGCCCGCCCAGATCACCCTTCACATCGGCGAGGAACACCGGCACGCCGAGGCGTGAAAAGCCCTCCGCGAGAATCTGGAGGGTGACCGTCTTGCCGGTGCCGGTCGCGCCCGCGATCAGGCCATGGCGATTGGCGAGCTTGAGCAACAGGTCGCAAGGCTTCTCCCCGCCACCGATGAAAATGCTGTCCGGTTCGCTCATGACAACTCCGCTCAGATTGATGCTTTCCTGTGTGACGATAACGCAAGTTCGCGGGAATGGGATGCCGGTTTGTCGCATGCCCGGCGGGAAAATTGAAAAGCCGCAAAAAACAGAAAAAGGGGCGAAAATACCCCACTTTCCCCGTCTGGAGGGCGAAGGTAACGGGATTGGTAAATTATTTTCAGAACAGAGCAGGCGGGAGTGAGTAGAATTGAATATATAAATATTTTGTGAAAGCTGATCTCGAATATTCCGGATCCGGGTGCGTGCGGGGGACAGGCGGGTATCCAGAAAATGAGCGCGTCTTCTGCCTGCGGTTCTCTCATGGATCGTCCTTTGCCGCTTGCAGGCGGGGGGTTCGTCACAGACAGTGGCGTGAAGCCTGCCGGGAGGGGAAACCATGGGGTTCTATGAAAAACACGTGCTGCCGCATGTCATCAATTGCGCCTGCGCCACCAAACCCATTCGTTACCAGCGGCGCAAGATCGTGCCGCTGGCCGGGGGAACGGTGCTTGAAATAGGCATCGGCACCGGCCTCAACCTTGAATATTACGATCCGGCCCGGGTGACCCGCCTGATCGGCCTCGATCCCTCGGAGGAATCATGGAAGCTTGCAGGCGAACGCGCCGCGAATCTGCCCTTTCCCGTCGAGTTCGTTGGTCTGCCGGGCGAACGGATTCCGCTTGAGGATGCGAGCGTCGATACGGTGCTCGTCACCTATGCGCTCTGCACCATCCCCGACCCGGTGACGGCGCTGGAGGGGATGCGCCGCGTGCTCAAGCCTGGGGGTACGCTTTTGTTCTGCGAGCATGGGCTGGCGCCGGATGCCGGGGTGCGGACATGGCAGGGCCGCCTCAATCCGGTCTGGAAGCGCCTGTTCGGCGGCTGCAACCTTCACCGCCCGATTCCCGCGTTGATCGAGAAGGCCGGCTTCCGGATCGCTGCCATGGAGACCATGTATCTGCCCGGCACGCCGCGCTTTGCCGGCTTCAACTATTGGGGAACGGCCCGCTCCGCCTGAGGCCGCCGCAGGCAAAGGTCCCTCGATGGCCGGGGAACAAAATGGCCGGGCTGTCGCATTTTCATCGGTTGTGACCGCAGGAACGAGGCTTTCCAGCCTTGTCCCGGTTCACGAAACGATTCATTCATTCCGGCCTGGGGACATTCCGGCTTCGGCTGGAAACAGGGCGGAGATGATGGATTCAGGATTTACACTTGGGCTCGACCCGCGGGCGATGTTTCTGGTCAACGCCATCTCCCTCATTGTCTTTTCCGGCGCATTTTTTTCGGCATGGATAAAGGAAAAAAAGAATACCTACTGGCTGTACTGGATCGCCGCGAACATGGCTTTCGGCCTGTCGTTTGTCCTGTTTGCCGTGATCGATCTCAACAGTGTCAGGCAATTTGTGGTGCCCAATTGTCTGCTTGTCCTGGGTCTTGGATTCCGCTGGCAGGCCCTGCAGGTCTTCTACGGGCGCGACATGTCGTTTCGTGCCTCGTTCAAGGTCTCCTACTTTCCCGTTCTTCTCGTTGCCGTCCTGTTTCTTTTCAAGAACAGCGCGGGAACGGGTGTCGTTTACGGCGGCGTGAACGTTGTGATCGCCGTCCAGCTGATGCTGATTATCCATGTTCTTCTGACAGAGAAGCGCGAGGATCTGCCATCCCGCTGGGGGCTGGTGGTGGCCTATGCCCTGATCTGGGGCTCGACGGTCGCGCGGGTGATCCAGGGATGGTGGCCGGGCGATGACGTCACGAGCCTGCTGCCCCGGGATTTGCTGCTTGAGATACATCTCCTGCTGGCGACGGTTCATATCATCGCAAGCGGGGCGTTCGCACTTTCGCTGGCCTATGAGCGAGGGGCCTCCGATCTGCGGCAACTGGCGCTGCGCGATCCCCTGACCGGTCTTCACAACCGCCGCGCATTCGAGGAGTTTATCGCCCGGGCCACCCCGCTTTATCTTGGCGAGCGGTTTGCCGTGGCTACTTTCGATATCGACCATTTCAAGCGGATCAATGACCAGTTCGGTCACGCTCTGGGCGATGCCGCTCTCCAGCGATTTGCCCTCGTCCTTTTGAAAATCCTTCGCCAGACGGATTTCGTGTCCCGCATGGGTGGGGAGGAGTTTGTCGTGGTGCTGCCCAAAACCTCCCTTGCGGAAGCGCACATGATCGTCGAACGGGTCAGAAGCGCCGTCGAGAAAGATGGCGTGAGGCACAGGGAGGCCATTGTGAGATTCACCGTCAGCGCCGGGGTTCACGGCGCGCGGACGGGGACGATGGAAATGTCTGAAATCGTCAAACGGGCGGACGCCAATCTCTATGCGGCCAAGATCGGGGGCCGGAACCGGGTGGAGGTCAGCTCCTCATAAGGACGAATCCCTGACTTCCTTCATCTTTTGCGGGCCTTGGACCGGGACATTACCCCCTGCGACAACAGCCCGCATCACATACCCATAAACAAATTATGGTTTATGGGTATGATAGCCACAGTTTTTATGTGGGTATGAAATTGCCCGCGACTGGAGGCAACAATGCAGGCGAAGGTCACCCGATTGGCGGGTAAGGAGATGGCCGGGCTGATGCTCGGTACGGTGCTGGCGGTGGCAGGTGCCATGCAGGCGAAGGCGGGAGAGGTGTCCACCCTTCCCCAGCAGGGCGCGGTGGCCGAGGCCCCGTTTACCGGCAAGTCGGCGGGTGACGTGATGGTCCGCGCAAGGCTGCTCGGGGTGATTCCGCAGAACAATGGCTCGACCAGCCTGGGCGGGCATCCAACGGGCAACAATGATATTATCCCGGAACTGGATGTCAGCTATTTCATCACGGACAATATCGCGCTCGAATTGATCGCGGGCACCTCGAAACATGATATGAAGGCGGCTCACACATCAGGCGGCGATATAGGCATCGGGAGTGTCAGGCTGCTGCCGCCGACATTGACGGCGCAGTATCATTTCATGCCCAAGGAGCGGCTGAGCCCCTATCTGGGCGCAGGTCTCAACTACACCTTCTTCTATGACGTCAGTACGCCTGGCGGTGGCATCGACAGCGTTCATTACGATAATCACATCGGCTATGCGCTTCAGGCCGGTGTCGATTACGCGATCACGCCGAATGTCTACTTCAACGCCGATGTGAAGAAGATTTTCCTGCGCACCGACGTGTCGGTGAACGGCGGGGCCGTCACGGCAAGAGCGAAAATCGATCCCTGGCTGGTTGGCGCCGGTATCGGCTACAAATTCTGAAACCGGCTGGATTGCTATAATGTTGAAAGGAAGGGGACCTCGGGGTCCCCTTTCCCGTTTCCGGCGCGTTTGCGCGCCTTTTCGGTCCCGGACCCGGCCGGGTTTGTCCCGGCGTCGTTCCGCCACCATCTGATGTCGCTTTCGTACAAGTCCAGCGCCGAACGCGTTCTCGCTATTGGCGGGGTTCGGCGCAATGATCCGGTTACAGTGCCGCCGCTTCATGGCTGCAACGGGACCGTGCGACATGCAGAAATTTTCCGGCTTTTCCCTCATCAGGCAGGCTCTCTCCGGGCATCAGGGCTGGCAGGCGCAATGGCGCACGCCCGAACCCAAGGCGAGCTATGATGCGATCGTCGTCGGCGGCGGCGGCCACGGGCTCGGCGCGGCCTATTACATGGCCAAGGAGCATGGCCTGAAAAACATCGCGGTGCTGGAGCGCGGCTGGCTCGGCGGCGGCAATACCGGCCGCAACACCACCATCATCCGCTCCAACTACCTGTTCGATGAAAGCGCGGCCCTGTTCGACCATGCGGTCAAGCTCTGGGAAGGGCTCTCGCAGGAGCTGAACTACAACGTCATGTTCTCCCAGCGCGGCGTGTTGATGCTGGCCCATACGGTGCACGACGTGCAGTCGTTCAAGCGCCATATCCACGCCAACCGCCTGAATGGCGTCGACAATGAATGGCTGAGCGCGGAGGAGGCGAAGGAATTCTGCCCCCCGCTCAATATTTCGCCCGGCATGCGTTATCCGGTCGTCGGGGCGGCTCTCCAGCGCCGGGGCGGCGTGGCCCGCCACGATGCCGTCGCCTGGGGCTATGCTAGAGCGGCCGACGCGCTCGGTGTCGACATCATCCAGAACTGCGAGGTCACCGGCATCCGGCGCGGCGTGAACGGCGCGGTCGAGGGGGTCGAGACGACAAAGGGCTTTATCGGCAGCAAGCGGATCGGGGTCTCGGCGGCCGGTCATACCAGCGTGCTGATGGCCATGGCGGGCGTGCGGATGCCGCTTGAGAGCTATCCGCTTCAGGCGCTGGTTTCCGAGCCGGTCAAGCCTGTCTTCCCCTGTGTGGTCATGTCCAACACCATCCACGCCTATATCAGCCAGTCCGACAAGGGCGAACTGGTGATCGGCGCGGGCACGGACGCCTATACCTCCTACAGCCAGCGCGGCGCGCTCCATATCGCGACCCACACGCTGGACGCCATCTGCGAGCTTTTTCCCATGTTCCGGCGGATGCGGATGCTGCGGAACTGGGGCGGCATCGTCGATGTGACCCCGGACCGCTCGCCGATCATCGGCAAGACCCCGGTGCCGGGACTGTTCGTCAATTGCGGCTGGGGCACGGGCGGCTTCAAGGCGACGCCGGGCTCGGCCCATGTCTTCGCCCACACCATCGCCACCGGCGAGCCGCACAAGATCAACGCGCCTTTCACGCTCGAACGCTTCCGCGACGGGCTGATGATCGACGAGGCGGCCGCCGCCGCCGTCGCGCACTGAACGGCGGGGAGAGAAACAGATGCTTCTGATCGCATGTCCCTATTGCGGCGAACGGCCCGAAACCGAGTTCCGCTATGCGGGCGAGGCCCATATCGCCCGTCCGCATGACCCTTCCGCCCTCAATGACGACGAGTGGGTCGATTTCCTGTATCAGCGCGCCAACCCCAAGGGGCTCCATGTCGAGCGCTGGCGGCATATCCATGGCTGCGCGCGTTTTTTCAACGCCGTGCGCGACACGGTGAGCGACCGGATCTTCAAAACCTATGAGGCGGGCGAGCCCCGTCCCGATGTCAACGCCGTCGCGGCGGACGTCCTTGCAAAGGAGAGCGAGCGATGAGCCGCTTTCGCCTGCCCAAAGGCGGCCGCATCGATCGCGCCCGCCCGATCAGCTTCAGATTCGACGGCAAGTCCTATGGCGGCTTCGTGGGCGACACGCTTGCCTCGGCCCTGATCGCCAATGGCGTCCATCTGGTCGGCCGTTCGTTCAAATATCACCGTCCGCGCGGCATCATGACGGCAGGCGCGGACGAGATGAACGCGCTGGTCGGCGTCGGTGCGGACCAGACCCGCTATACGCCCAACATGCGCGCCACGCTGGTCGAGCTTTACCATGGTCTGGTTGCGGAAAGTCAGAACCGCTGGCCCTCGCTCGGCTTCGACGTGGGGGCGGTCAACGACTTCCTGTCGCCGTTCTTTCCGGCGGGCTTCTACTACAAGACCTTCATGTGGCCCAAGCCCGCATGGAAGCAGCTTTACGAGCCGGTGATCCGCGCCGCCGCGGGCCTCGGCAAGGCGCCGACCGCCTCGGACGCCGATCGCTACATGCAGTGCTATGCCCATTGCGACGTGCTGGTGGTGGGGGCCGGGCCCGCGGGGCTTGCCGCCGCGCTGGCGGCTGCCGAAACCGGCGCGCGGGTCATCCTGTGCGACGAGCAGCGCGAGTTCGGCGGCTCGCTTCTGGCGTCGGACACGGACACGGCCATCGACGGCCTGAGCGCCATTGAATGGGTTGCAAAGGCTGTCGAGGCGCTGGCCCGGCATGAGAATGTCACGCTGCTCACCCGCACCACGGCGTTCGGCTATTACCCGCATAATTTCCTCGGCCTGATCGAGCGGGTGACGGATCATGTGGCCCAGCCGGACCCGGCCCTGCCGCGTGAACGGCTCTGGCAGGTCCGCGCCAAAGAGGTGGTGCTGGCCACCGGCGCGCTGGAGCGCCCGCTGGTGTTCCCGGAAAACGACCGGCCCGGCGTGATGCTGGCGGACGCCGCGCGCACCTATGCCGCGCGCTATGCCGCCCGGCCCGGTACCCGCGCGGTCATCGCGACCGCCCATGACGAGGCTTACCGCGCTGCCCTGACGCTCAAACAGGCGGGCGTGCAGATCGCCGCCATCGCCGACATGCGCCCTCAGGCTGAAGGGGAGTGGCCTGCGGCTGCCCGCGCGGCGGGCATCGAGGTCATGACCGGCACGGCCATTACCGGCACACGGGGACGGATGCGCGTTTCAGGGGCCACTCTGGCGCGTATCAAGGGCGACGGCACGGCTGAAAAAGGCGAGCAGTTCGCCTGCGATCTGGTGCTCATGTCCGGCGGCTTCACGCCGAGCGTGCATCTTTTTTCCCAGTCCAAGGGCAAGCTCATTTATGATGAGGGTCTCAAGGCCTTCGTCCCCGGCGCGTCGCCCGAGCGCAACCGCTCGGCGGGCGCCTGCGCCGGTGAAACGGGCCTCCATGCCACGCTGGAAAGCGGTTATGCGGCGGGCGAGGGCGCGGTCCGCGCGGCGGGCTTTGGCGGTGGATTGTCCGGGCGCAGCCTGACGGTCACGGAAAAGATCAGCGCCGGCGGTGGCTTTGCCGGGGCGGTGCCCCATGGCCGCAATCCTTCCTTCGTCAAGGCGTTCGTCGATTTCCAGAACGACTCGACATCCAAGGACATCAAACTTGCGACCCGCGAGGGTTTCCTCTCGGTCGAGCACGTCAAGCGCTACACCACCACCGGCATGGCGACCGATCAGGGCAAGACCTCGAACATGAACATGCTCGGGATATTGTCGGATACGCTTGGCAAGCCCATCCCGGAAATCGGCATCACCACGTTCCGTCCGCCCTATACGCCGGTCACGTTCGGCGCGTTCGCGGGCATGTCGCGAGGCGAACTGTTCGATCCGGCCCGGCGCACGGCCATCCATGACTGGGCGGCAGAGCAGGGCGCGGCGTTCGAGGATGTGAGCCTGTGGAAGAGGGCGCATTATTTCCCGCAGGCGGGCGAGGATATGCACGCCGCCGTCAACCGAGAATGCAAGGCGGTGCGCGAGTCCGTGGGCGTGTTCGATGCCTCCACTCTCGGCAAGATCGAGGTTGTCGGCCCCGATGCGGCGGAATTCATGAACCGCATGTACATCAACGCCTGGACCAAGCTTGAACCGGGCCGCTGCCGCTATGGCGTGATGTGCCGCGAGGATGGTTTCGTCATGGACGATGGCGTGGTCGGGCGCATCGCGGCGGACCGTTTCCATGTGACGACCACGACCGGCGGCGCGCCCGCCGTGCTCAACATGATGGAGGATTATCTCCAGACGGAATGGCCGGACCTCAATGTCTGGCTGACCTCCACCACCGAGCAGTGGGCGGTCATCGCCGTGCAGGGCCCCAATGCCCGCAAGGTGCTGGAGCCGCTGGTCGGCGACATCGATCTTTCCGCCGCCGCGATGCCCCATATGAGCGTGCGCGAGGGCCATATCTGTGGGGTCCAGACCCGGCTTTTCCGGGTCAGCTTCACCGGCGAACTGGGCTTCGAGGTCAATGTGCCGGCCGATTATGGCCGGGCCGTGTGGGAAGCGATCTGGGCCAGCGCCCGCCGCTTCGATGCGGTCGCCTACGGCACCGAGACCATGCACGTGCTGCGCGCCGAAAAGGGCTTCATCATCGTCGGTCAGGAAACCGACGGCACGGCGACGCCCGATGACGTCGGCCTGACATGGGCCATCGGCAAGCTCAAGAAGGATTTTGTCGGCAAGCGCTCGCTCGCCCGCGCCCAGATGAGCAATCCCCAGCGAAAGCAGCTTGTCGGCCTCCTGAGCCTCGATAACCGTTCCGTGCTGGAAGAGGGCGCGCAGATCGTCGCCAATCCCAATGAGCCTGTGCCCATGGCCATGATCGGCCATGTCACGTCCTCCTACTGGAGTTCGGTGCTGGGGCATCCGATTGCGCTCGCCATGGTCAAGGGCGGGCGGGTGCGTCTGGGCGACACGCTCCATGTGCCGATGCCGGGAAAGACCCTTCAGGTGAAGGTCGTCGAGCCGGTGTTCTTCGATAAAGAGGGAGCGCGTCTCAATGACTGAGTTTTTGGGAACTGAGCTTTCAGGAACTGAATTTTCAGGCGCGAATCTGGCGAACGCCCGGACCGGCGCGCTGGACCGGTTCGCGGGTGCCGCCAGTGCGCTTGTCGTGACGCCGGGCGATCCCGCCACCCGTTTCATCTTTCGCGGCGGCAAGGCGGCGCAGGCGGCGATGGGAGATGCTTTCGGCATCGCCCTGCCGGTGCAGTCCTGCCGGGCGGCAACCGGGCAAAGCCGGGCGGCGCTCTGGCTCGGGCCTGACGAATGGCTCCTGACCGGCGAAGACGGGCAGGCGGAGACCCTGTTCGCGGCGCTTGAAAGCGCCCTTGCCGGGGTGCCTCATTCGCTGGTCGACATCAGCCACCGCAATATATCGATCCTGCTGTCCGGCCCGAAGGCGGCGGCCGCCCTCAACACAGCCTGTCCGCTCGATCTGGCTCTGGAAAGCTTTCCCGTCGGCATGTGCACGCGCACGGTCTTCGGCAAGGCCGAAGTCCTGATCTGGCGAACCGGGGATACCCTGTTCCACCTTGAGACATGGCGTTCGTTCGGCCCCTATATCTGGGGATTGCTCTCGCTGGCGCAGCGCGAATATGGGGCGCTTTGACGCCATGGCGGGAACCCGATGATAAGCGTCTTTGAACTCTTCAAGATCGGGATAGGACCTTCTTCCTCCCATACGGTCGGCCCTATGAAGGCCACGGCCTCCTTTGTCCGTACACTCCATGAGATGGAGTGCCTGGACGAGGTCGGCCGCCTTGAGGTGACGCTTTACGGTTCGCTGGCCTGGACCGGCAAGGGCCATGGCACCGACAAGGCCGTGTTGCTGGGACTGGCGGGCGAATATCCCGACACGGTGGACCCGGACCGCGCCGACCAGATCGTCATCGATGTGCGGGAAAGCCATCAGCTTCCCTTTGCCGGGCGTCTGCTCGATTTCGATATGGATCGCGATATCGTCTTTGACGGTATCAGCGCCACGCCGAGGCACCCCAACACCATCAAATTCGCCGCTTTCGATGCGGATGGCCGGGAAATTCATGCCGAGCGCTGGTGCTCGATCGGCGGCGGCTTCGTCGTGCTGGAGGCCGACGTGGGCATCGAGGTCGAGGAAACCGGCCATGTGCCCTATCCCTTCCGCAATGCGGACGAACTGCTGGCGCTGGGCCGTCAGCATGACATGACGATTGCCGACATGGTGCTGGCGAACGAACTGGCGCAAAACTCCGCCGAAGTGGTGGACGTCCATGTCCGGCGCGTCATCGACACGATGATGGCCTGCATTGAGCGGGGCATGCGCAACGAGGGCGAATTGCCGGGCGGCCTCAAGGTGCGCCGCCGCGCCCGGATGCTGCTCTCCAGGCTCGACGCCGACCCGCAGGGCCAGTCCCGCCCGCCTCAGGGCATGATGGACCGGGTCAGCCTCTTCGCCATCGCCGTGAATGAGGAAAACGCCGCCGGGGGCCGGGTCGTCACCGCGCCCACCAACGGGGCGGCTGGCGTCATGCCCGCCGTGCTGCGCTACTATCAGGATTACTGCAACGGGGCGTCCCCGGAACGGCTGAAGACCTTCCTGCTCACCGCGACGGCGATCGGCGCGCTCTTCAAGATGAACGCCTCCATTTCGGGCGCTGAGGTGGGTTGTCAGGGCGAGGTTGGCGTCGCCTGCTCCATGGCCGCGGCGGGCCTCACCGCCGCGCTGGGCGGCACCAACGAGCAGATCGAGAATGCGGCTGAAATCGGCATGGAGCATCATCTGGGCATGACCTGCGATCCCATCGGCGGGCTTGTCCAGATCCCCTGCATCGAGCGCAATGCGTTCGGCGCGGTCAAGGCCATCAACGCCGCCTCGCTGGCGATGATGGGCGACGGCACCCACCGGGTTTCACTCGATCAGGTGATCGAGACCATGCGCCAGACCGGGGCCGACATGCAGTCCAAATACAAGGAAACCTCGCAGGGCGGGCTTGCTGTGAACTTCACGGAATGCTGAAGCCCGCCGCCCGCTGACCGGCCTTGCCGGGGCGGCGCCGGTCCAATCGGGAGATTGGCCGTTCCTCCGGTTTCGCGCTATGATCCGCGCCGAAGGAGCCCGCGATGGCCTATACGACGCCCGCTGACAGCAAGAAGAAACCCGCCCCGCCGCCGGAAAAGCCGGTGTTGTCGGTTGGTTTCATTCTGGCGGACAATTTCACGCTCTCGGCCTTCTCGCTTTTCGTCGACCAGTTGCGGCTGGCCGCCGACGAGGGCGACGGCAGCAGGCCGATCCTGTGCCGCTGGTCGATCATGTCGTCAAAGCCCGATCCGGCCCGGGCAAGCTGCGGCGTCACCGTGAGCCGGACCAGCGGCCTTACCGATCCCCGCCAGTTCAATTACATCGTCGTCGTCGGCGGGCTGCTGCATACGGGACGTCCGTTCGACGA
Source organism: Parvibaculaceae bacterium (assembly GCA_028283765.1). Classification (GTDB taxonomy): domain Bacteria; phylum Pseudomonadota; class Alphaproteobacteria; order Parvibaculales; family Parvibaculaceae; genus JAATFR01. The sequence goes on from JAPWJY010000008.1 coordinate 824,949, forward strand.
CGAGACGATCGATTATCTGAAAACGGCGGCAAGGGCCGGGGTAAAGCTCATCGGGCTTTGTACCGGCAGCTTCGTCCTGTGCCGGGCGGGGCTCATGGTCGGGCGGCGCTGTTGCGTGAGCTGGTATCATTATCAGGATTTCCTCAAGGAATTTCCGCACCATCACCCGGTCGCCGACCGGCTGTTCGTGGTCGATGGCGACCGCATCACCTGCGCGGGTGGCGGCGGCACGGCGGATCTGGCGACCTGGCTGATCGAGCGCCATATCGGCCGCTCGGTCGCCCAGAAAAGCCGCCATGTGCTGTTGCTGGACCGGGCGCGGGCAGGGACCGAGGCCCAGCCCCATCCGCCGGTCGCCGAGGGTATCTCGGATGAACGCATCCGGCGCGCGCTCCTGCTGATGGAGCAGCATCTGGCCGACCCGCTGCCGATTGCCGAAATCGCCCAGCGGCTGGCCGTCTCCACCCGCCAGCTTGAGCGGCTGTTCCATGCCGTGCTGAACATGCGCCCCGCCGCCTTCTACCGGGTATTGCGATTGCGCTATGCCCGATGGCTGCTGGACAACACCGAACGCTCCATCACCGATATCGCGCTTGATGCGGGATTCTCCGACTGCGCCCATTTTTCGCGCCAGTTCAAGGCCCTGCATGGCTTCACGCCGACGAGCGCCCGGGCGGACGTGCGCGCCACCGCGCTGCTCGACGCGGCCATGCCGATGGCCCCGCTGGGGATGGCCGAAGCCATCACCGTGCCGAGGCTCGCGGGCTCCCGGGTGTTCGAATAGGGCCGGCCAAAACAACTTGTCGATTTTGAACAGGATTGTGTCGTTTTTGGAAAAGTCTGCAAACGTCCTTTCCCGGACACTGTGAGTTGGAAAAGCCCCCGTTTCCAGCCCCCTTTTTATGAGACGTACCATGCTGAACGTCGTCGATACCTCGCTCAAGGCGCTGATCAAGCGCCGCCGCTCCGGCCATAGCCTCGAAGCGCCGTTCTACCGCGACCCGGAGATATTCAAGGCCGACCTCGACATCATCTTCGGCCGCCACTGGATCTATGTCGGCGTCGAGCCGGACGTCGCCGAGCCGGGCGACGCCATGGTCATCGACATCGGCGAGACCTCGGTGCTGATCGCCCGCGACGACGACATGAAGGTGCAGGCCTTCCACAATGTCTGCCGTCATCGCGGCGCGCGCCTGATCACGGACTACAAGGCGACCGTCGGCAATCTGGTCTGCCGCTATCATCAATGGACCTACGGGCTCGACGGCAAGCTGATCTTTGCCGAGAACATGGGCGCCGGGCTTGACATGAGCTGCCACGGGCTGAAGCCCGTGCATATCCGCTCGATGGCGGGCCTCTTGTTCATCTGCCTCGACGATAATCCGCCGGATGATTTCGACGTCATGGCCCGCGCCATGGAGCCCTATATCGCGCCCCATGACGTGCGCAACACCAGGATCGCCCATCAGGTCGACCTGATCGAAAAGGGCAACTGGAAGCTGACGATGGAGAACAACCGGGAGTGTTATCACTGCTCCGGCAACCATCCCGAACTTACCATCCCGCTCTTTGCCTATGGCTTCGGTTTCAACCCGGACACCGCCGACGCGCTCAGCCTCCAGGAGGCCAAACGCTACGACGACCTGATCGCGACCTCGCACGGCCGCTGGGAATCCTGCGGCCTGCCCTCGGCTGAAATCGAGCATCTGGACGATATGGCGACGGGCTTCCGCACCGAGCGCCTGCCGATCGACCGGGACGGCCAGTCCCAGACGATGGATACGAAGGTCGCCTGCCGCAAGCTGCTCGGCCACTTCAACGATCCGCAACTGGGCGGGCTTTCCTTCTGGACCCAGCCCAACTCGTGGCACCATTTCATGAGCGACCATATCGTGACCTTCTCGGCCATCCCGCTGACGCCGGAGACGACGCTGGTGCGCACCAAATGGCTCGTCCACAAGGATGCCGTCGAGGGCGAGGATTATGATCTGGAAAATCTGACCACGGTGTGGAACGCCACCAACCAGCAGGATGCGGATCTGGTCGAAATCGCCCAGAAGGGCGTTGCCAGCCCCGCCTATGAGCCCGGTCCCTATTCGCCCTATACGGAAGGGCTGGTCGAGAAATTCTGTAGCTGGTATCTCGGGCGGCTCTCCGCCGATCTTGTGTGAGGTTGATGTCTGTGGAACTGAAAAGCGAACGGGTTGCGCAGACACTGGCTGAAAATCTGCCGAACTGGGACCCCGACCGGGACGATGTGCTTGTCTGCCGTCAGGTGCGCGATGAAACGCATGATGTGAAGACCTTCATTTTCTCGGGCCGGTCGCCCCAGCTTTTCCGCTACCGGCCCGGGCAGTTCCTGACCCTCGATCTGGAGATCGGCGGGCAGCAGGTCAACCGCTGCTACACCATCTCCTCGACGCCGACGAGGCCGCACGCCCTCTCGATCACGGTCAAGCGGGTGCCGGGCGGGCCGGTCTCGAACTGGCTGCACGATCATCTCGTGCCGGGCGCTGAAGTGAGGGCGCTGGGGCCTGCCGGGGTTTTCTCCTGCCTTGAGCATCCCGCCCGAAAATATCTGTTCCTGTCGGGTGGCAGCGGCGTGACGCCGCTCATGTCCATGGCGCGCAGCTTCCACGATGTGGGCGGACGCCCGGACATCATTTTCGTGCACAGCGCGCGGACGCCCGCCGACATCGTGTTCCGGGACGAACTGGACCTGATGGCCCGCAACCAGCCGGGTTTCCGCATCGCCCATGTCTGCGAGGATGACGCGCCGGGCGAGCCCTGGAGCGGCTATCGCGGACGGCTGACGCCCGCGATGCTCGAAATGATCGCACCGGATTTTCGCGAGCGCGAAATCCTTACCTGCGGTCCCGGCCCCTATATGGCGGCGGTGCGCGCCATGCTCGAAGGGCTTGCCTTCGACATGGAGCATTATCATCAGGAAAGCTTCAGCTTCGAGGAACTGTTCGCCGAGGCCGTGCCGGAGGGGCTGGAAGCGCCCCTGCCGGAGGAAGCGTCGGTGCCCCGCTTCAAGGTGCAGTTCACCAAAAGCCGCCGCGACATCGAGTGCGAGGCGACGGCCAATGTGCTCGACGCCGCCCGCGCGGCCGGGATGCGGCTGCCATCCTCCTGCACCAAGGGCATTTGCGGAACCTGCAAGAGCAAGCTCGTTTCCGGCTCGGTGGATATGAAGCATCAGGGCGGCATAAGGCAGCGCGAGATCGATCAGGGCATGATCCTGATCTGCTGCTCAAAACCCCTGAGCGATCTCGTGATCGAACGCTAGGGCCATGGCGCGGATACCGGTAACGCGGCATGGCCTCGATCTGGCGAAGCTCCAGCGGATCGCCTTCCTGACCCTGCCCAACTATTCCATGATCGCCTTCACCAATGCGCTCGAAGCCTGCCGCATGGCCAATTATGTAAGCGGGCGGGCCGCCTATGAATGGCAGGTGGTGACGCTCGACGGCAAGCCGGCGATGGCGAGCAACGGCTTGAGCGTGTCGCCGGGCGGCATGCTCGATATGGACGAGCTGCCGGACCTGCTGCTGGTCTGCGGCGGCATTTCGGTCCGCCATGCGGTGTCGCGCGAGTTGAAGGACCTGCTGCGCCGGGTTGCGCGGCGCGGCGTCGCCATGGGCGCGCTCTGCACCGGCGCCTTTGCGCTGGCCGAGGCGGGCCTGCTGGAAGGGCGGACATGCGCCATCCACTGGGAAAACCTTTCCAGCATCCGGGAGGAATTTTCCGGCATCAATTTTGTCGATGATCTTTATGTCATCGACGGCGACCGGCTGACCTGCACCGGCGGGGTGGCGCCGCTGGACATGATGCTGGCCCTGATCGAAAAGCGGCTGGGCCCGGTGCTGGCGCGCAAGGTTTCGGCACAGTTCATCCTTGAACGGATTCGCCACGCGGAGCATCCCCAGAAGCCGCAGACGGGGAAGGCGGGCGGCATCCGGCACCCGGCGCTCGGGCGGGCGCTGAAGCTGATGGCCGCGACCATCGAGGCGCCGCTGGAAATAAACCGTATCGCCCAGGCCTCGGGCGTTTCCTCGCGTCAGCTTGAGCGTCTGTTCAAGCAGGAAACCGGTCATTCGCCGGTCGATCATTACCATGAGTTAAGGCTGGAACGCGCGCGCGAGCTGTTGCGCCAGACCCGCATGTCGGTGACCGACGTAAGCCTCGCCTGCGGCTTCCTGTCGGGCGCGCACTTCAGCACGGCCTACAGCCGCCGGTTCGGTCATTCACCGAAGGCCGAGCGCGCGGTGGCGGGGGCGGCATGAGAAACCGGAGGGTGCTTGCGGGACCAGTCGTATTTTTACCGGTCTCGTGGCGCAATCATTCTGTAAGTTTAACCGCAGGCGGCCCTATGCTTGGCCGTTCATCGCTTTGTCAATCGGCTGGCACCGCCCGCCTCAAGAGGTACTGAAATGAAGACTCATGCGCGGGTGGTGGTGATCGGTGGCGGTGTCGTGGGCGTCAGCACGCTCTATCATCTGGCCAAGAAGGGCTGGTCCGATGTGGTGCTGATCGAGCGCAAGGAACTGACCTCGGGGTCGACCTGGCACGCAGCGGGCCTGCTGCCGCTTTTCAACCTCAGCTATTCGGTGGGCCAGCTCCATAAATATTCGGTCAAGCTCTACAAGGGGCTTGAAGCGGAGACCGGCCAGCATGTCGGCTTTTCGCAGGTGACCAACATCCGCCTCGCGACGACGAAGGACCGGATGGACGAATATCTCTATTACGCGGGCGTGGCCAAAACCATCGGCGTCGATGTGAAGTTCATCACGCCCGAAGAGCTGAAGGAAATCTGGCCGCTCTGCGACACCACGGGCGTGCTCGGCGCGATCCAGCATCCCGACGACGGCTATATCCAGCCTGCCGACCTGACCCAGGCGCTCGCCAAGGGCGCAAGGGCCATGGGCGCGGAGATCAACCGCTATACCAGCGTCATCGCCATCGAGAAGTTGCCGGGCGGCGAGTGGCTGGTGAAGACCGACAAGGGCGACATCACCTGCGAGCATGTCGTTTCCGCCTCGGGCAACTTCGCCCGCAAGACGGGGGCGATGGTCGGGCTTGAAGTGCCGGTCATTCCTGTTGAGCACCAGTATATCGTGACGGAGCAGCACCCGGCGATCATGGAGCGCAAGCGCCTCGGCCTGCCGGAAATGGGCGTGCTGCGCGAGTCCGACGCCTCCTACTACATGCGCGAGGAAGCGGGCGGCCTGCTGCTCGGACCTTATGAAATCGGCGCGCCTGCCTGCTATGTCGACGGCCCGGATGACAATTCCGAATACGAACTTTTCCAGGAAGATCTTGAACGCCTCGAACCCTATATCGAGGCCGCGATCAAGCGTGTGCCCGCCTTCGCCGAAGTCGGCGTGAAGAAGGTTTACAACGGCGCCATCGCCTACACCCCGGACGGCAACCCCATTGTGGGCCCGGCCTGGGACGTGAAGAATTTCTGGCTCAATGAAGGCCACAGCTTCGGCGTGACGGCGGCGGGCGGCTCGGGCTGGCAGCTTGCCGAATGGATCGTCGAGGGCGAGCCTTCTGTCGACATGATGGGCGTGGACCCGCGCCGCTTCGGCCCCTATGCGAGCCGCGGCTATCTGAAGGAGAAGAACGAGGAAGCCTATGCCAAGGTCTTCTCGATCCATTATCCCGACGAGGAGCGCACGGCGGTACGGCCTTTGAAGCGCGCGCCGAACTATGATCGCATGAAGGCGCTCGGCGCGGTGTTCGGCTCCATCTATGGCTGGGAGCGGCCCAACTGGTTCGCACCAGCGGGCTATGCGCTGAGCGAGGCCGATCTCGACAAGCCCGACGTGCTGCTGAACGAGAACCACCCCGATGTGAAGGAGGGCGAGGCGATCCGCGAGAAGTGGAGCTTCCGCCGTTCCAACTATTTCGAGCATGTCGGCAATGAATGCCGCCATGTGAACGAGAAGGTCGGCATTCTCGACATGACCGCCTTCGCCAAGTTCAGGGTGACGGGCGCGGGGGCCGAGGCATGGCTCGACTCGATCTTCACCAACAAGCTGCCGCAGAAGGTGGGCCGCGTCAGCCTGACCTATCTGCTGACGAAGCTCGGCGGTGTCCGCGCTGAATTCACCGTCTACAAGGAAGCGCACCAGAATTATTATCTGGTTTCCGCGGGCGCGCTCGAACGCCACGATTTCGACTATCTGCAAAAGCTGCTGCCCACGGATGGCAGCGTGCAGTTGCAGAAGATCACCACCCAGTTTGGCGTGCTGGTGGTGGCGGGGCCGCGCGCGCGCGACCTGATGGCGAAAGTCACGGATGCGGATCTGTCGTCAAAGGCCTTCCCCTGGCTTTCCGGCAAGACGATCAGCATCGGCGGGGCCGTCGTGACGGCGTTGCGGGTCAATTTCGTCGGCGAGCTTGGCTGGGAAATTCACCACCCCATCGAGACGCAGAACTACATCTTCGATCTGCTGATGGAAGCGGGCAAGGAATTCGACATCAGGCCGTTCGGCATCCGCGCCATGGATTCCATGCGGCTGGAGAAATCCTACAAGCTCATCCCCCGCGAGCTTTCCATTGAATATGCGGCCTATGAATCCGGGCTTGATCGCTTCGTCGCACCGAACAAGGGCGAGTTCATCGGCCGCGACGCGCTGGTGCGCCGCCGGGAGGACGGGCTCAAGTGGAATTTCGTCACCATGGAAGTGCATGGCGTGACGGATGCCGATGCCCGTGGTTCCGAGCCGATCTATCAGGGTGAAGAAATGGTCGGCCGCGTCACGTCGGGCGGCTATGGCTGGCGCGTCGGCAAGTCGCTGGCGCTCGCCATGGTGCGGCCTGAACTGAGCGCGGCCGGTACGGAACTTGAGATCGTCATTCTGGGGCTGCGCTTCAAGGCGACCATCGTGCCTGAATCCCCGTTTGATCCGGAGAACAACGCGCTGCGGGGATAAGCTCTCTGTCGGCAGATAAAAGCCCGCGTCCAGTCACCGGATGCGGGCTTTTTGTTTATCTTTGCGCCGTGGCCCAGTCGGGCGCAGTATAGTAGGGCGCGTTGGAGGGGGCGAGCAGGGGCTTGCCCAGAATGTGGTCGGCGGCCTTTTCGCCGATCATGATGGTCGGCGCGTTGAGGTTGCCGGTGGTAACCGAAGGCATGATCGAGGAATCGACCACGCGCAATCCCGAAATGCCGTGAACGCGCGTCTCTGAATCCACGACCGCCATGGGATCGTCCTTGCCGCCCATCTTGCAGGTGCAGGAAGGATGGTACGCGCTCTCGACCTTGTTCCTGATGAACTCGTCGATGTCCTCGTCGGACTGGACATCGACGCCGGGCTGGATCTCGCGCCCGGCATAAGGCCCGAAGGCCGGTTGCTGGAAGATTTCGCGCGTCAGGCGCACGCAGGCGCGCATTTCGCTGCGGTCATCCTCATGGCTCATGTAATTGAAGAAAACGCGCGGCTTGTCGGCCGGCTTGTTCGAGCGCAGCCGCACCCAGCCCCGGCTTTTCGAGCGCATCGGACCTACATGCGCCTGAAAGCCATGTTCCGTCGCCAGACTGTTGCCGTCATAGGAAACGGCGAGCGGCAGGAAATGATACTGGATATTGGGATATTCCACGCCCGCATGGCTGCGGATGAAGCCGCAGCTTTCAAAATGGTTGGTCGCGCCAAGACCGGTCTGCGTCGCGAGCCATTGCATCCCGATCAGGCCCTTGGCGAACAGGCCTTGAGAGGAATAAAGCGTGATCGGCTTTTTGCTCGCCATCTGGAAATAGAATTCCAGATGATCCTGCAGGTTCTCGCCGACGCCGGGAAGATCATGCACCACGCCGATGCCATGCTCGCCCAGTTCGCGCGCCGGGCCGATGCCGGAGAGTTTCAGCAGTTGCGGCGAGTTGATGGGACCACCCGCAAGGATCACCTCGCGACGGGCGCGGACTTCATGGCTGGCGCTGCCCTGATTGTAGGCGACGCCGACGGCCTTTTTGCCTTCGAGCAGGATTTTGGAAACGAGGGCATGGGTGCGCAGCGTGAGGTTGGGGCGCTTGAGCGCGGGCTTCAGATAGGCGTTGGCGGCGCTCCAGCGGCGGCCCTTGTAGACGGTCATGTCCATCCGCCCGAAGCCTTCCTGCTGGAAGCCGTTGATGTCGGCGGTTTCGGGATAGCCCGCCTCTTTCGCGGCTTCGATCCAGGCGCGGTAGAGCGGGTTGTTCAGGGGGCCGTAGCGGGTGTGCAGGGGGCCGCCGCTGCCGCGATACTCGTCGCCACCTTCCTCGCGGGTTTCGGCCCGGCGGAAATAGGGCAGCACATCGGCATAAGCCCAGCCCCTTGCGCCTTCATCGTGCCAGCGATTGAAGTCATGGGGATTGCCGCGCACATAGACGAGGCCATTGATCGAGGAGGAGCCGCCCACCACCTTGCCGCGCGGCGTGTGCATGCGGCGGTTGTTGAGGTGGGGCTCGGGCTCGGTTTCATAGAACCAGTTGTATTTCTCGCGGTTCATCGGGATCGAGAGCGCGCTTGGCATCTGGATGAAGATGGATTTGTCCGAGCCGCCATATTCCAGCAGCAGAACGGTATTTTTACCATCTTCGCTCAGCCGGCTGGCGAGCACGCAACCGGCGGATCCTGCGCCGATGATGATGTAGTCGAACTGTTCGGACATAACGTTTTTCTCGATAAGGAGCATTGTTCTCAGTAGGGGGCGTCGATCGCGGTGAGCGCGACGTAGACGCTTTTCAGCTGCGTGTAATGTTCAATGGCGGCCTTGCCGTTCTCGCGGCCGAGGCCGGAAAGCTTGTAGCCGCCGAAGGGAAGCTCGATGGGTGTGACGTTGTACTGGTTGATCCAGCAGGTGCCCGCCTGAAGATTGGCGATGACGCGATGACCGCGCGCGAGATCGCGGGTGAAGACGCCGGCGGCAAGGCCGAAAGGCGTGTCGTTGGCGCGCGCCACAACCTCGTCTTCGCTGTCAAAGCCGAGGATCGCCATCACGGGGCCAAAAATCTCTTCGCGGACGATGCTCATGCCGTCGCTGCATTCATCGAAGACGGTCGGCTCGACGAAGGCTCCCTTGTCGAGACCGTCGCGGGTGACGCGGTTGCCGCCGCAGATGAGGCGCGCGCGTTCGGTCTTGCCCTTGCCGATATAGCCCAGCACCTTTTCCATATGGTCCATGGAGATCAGGGCGCCGACCTGGGTGCGCGGATCGAGCGGGTCGCCGATGACCATGCGGTTCACGCGCGCGGCGAGCTTCTCGATGAATTTCGCCTTGATCGAACGATGGACGAAGACGCGGGTGCCGTTGGAGCAGACCTCGCCCGCGGAGTAGAAGTTGGCCATCAGCGCGCCGGACACGGCGTTGTCGATGTCGGCGTCCTCAAAGACGATCAGGGGCGATTTGCCGCCCAGTTCCAGCGTCACGTTCTTCAGCGTCGCGGCGGCGTCCGCCATCACTTTCTTGCCGGTGCCGACTTCGCCGGTAAGCGAAATCTTGGCGATGCCGGGGTGACGGCTGAGCAGGCGGCCGGTGTCGGCGAAACCCTGCACCACGTTGAAAACGCCATCGGGCACGCCTGCTTCCGCCATGATTTCCGCAAGCTTGAGCGCGGTCAGGGCGTGAGTTCCGCGGGCTTGAAGATCATCGCATTGCCGCAGGCAAGCGCGGGGGCCGACTTCCAGCAGGCGATCTGGAGCGGGTAGTTCCAGGCGCCGATGCCTGCCACGACGCCAAGCGGCTCGCGCCTTGTGTAGCCGAAGGCGGCGGGCCCCAGATCGATATGCTCCCCGGCGATGCTGGCGGCGATGCCTGCATAATATTCAAGGCAATCTGCGCCCGAGAGCACGTCGACGGCGCTGGTTTCCTGTATCGGCTTGCCGGTGTCCTGTGTTTCGAGGCGGGCAAGCTCGTCATTGCGCGCGCGCAGAATATCGGCCACGCGGCGCAGCACCCGGCCGCGTTCGGCCCCGGTCATCGCGCCCCAGATCTTCTGTCCCTTCTGCGCGGCGGCGACGGCCAGCGCCACCTCCGTTTCCCCGGCGATTTCAAGGCTGGCCAGCACGTCGCCGGTCGCCGGGTTGACGGTCTCGAACGTTTCGCCGCTGTGAGAGGCGACATAGCGGCCGCCGATGTGGTTTTGCAGCGGCGGCGTGCCTGAAGGGCTGACCGTCCTGATAGGGAGCGGCACAGGCGCGGCGGGAGGCCCGGAAGATTGCGCCGCCACGCCAGGGACGATGCCGGTGCTGTAAAGAGCAAGCTGGCCGTCCACGAAGTCGGCGGCGATGCGCCGGGCCGTTTCCGCGTCGGTTTCGTTCCAGCCCGAGAGGGTGGCGCGCAGCCAGAGCCCATCGATGAGCGCGGCGATCGAAAGTGCAAGCTGGGCTGCCTGAGGTGCTGGCATCAACTGTTTCAGCGAGTGGCGCAGATTGGAGAGCATGCGGCGCTGGTAGGCTGCCTGCACCCGCTTGAGGCGTGCGGAGTGAACGACCTGCCCCCAGAAGGCGAGCCAGACCGTGCCCGTTTTCAGGTCGAATTCTTCCGGGGCGAGATTGACGTCGATGATCGCGTCGATTCGTGCGCGCGGGGTCTTCGCGCGTTTCAGCCGGTCGGTCGCGCCCCTGCTGACGCGCAGGGCGAGGTGGCGCAGGGTGGCTTCGAGCAGCCCGTCCTTGTCGCCGAAATAATGCGAAACGAGGCCGGGAGAGACGCCGGCCCGGCCTGCGATCTGGCCGAGCGTCGTTGCGGCGAAACCGACTTCCGCAATTGTTTCGATGGTGGTCGAGATCAGCTGGTGCCTGCGGACATCCTCCGATTCCGTGCGTGCCATCTCTGTCTCCCTCATGCCTGAACGAACAATCTATATCGTTAATTATGATTGATTGTCCATTCAATCAATTCGAGGAAGCGATGATTCTATGGCGTAAAATTAAGCAAAATAGAGAGCAAATGGGCCGGTTTTGTGCAATTCCGGATCTTTTTCCCCGTCGTTACGCCGCCGTTTCGTAAGCGGAGAAATGGTGAAAATTCTTTCTTGATCTGACGGCTGAGTATGCTTGAATGAACAATCAATCAACCTCTTTGCAGGGTGAGGTTGGAGATTGCGGTGCATCCACCCGTGGGGGTGGCATCGCGGGGGCTTCTTGGAGGAGTGAGCCTTCGGGTTCCATGGTTGCGCTCCTGAAAAGGGGCTCGACATATGGAGGTCGATAGAGGAGCGTCTCCGGGGAGCAAAGTCTCAAAATGACGCGACGGAGGCGGATAGATGCGCAAACTGACATTGGCGGCAATGCTGGCTGTTCTGGGCCTTGGCTCGGTGACGGCCCAGGCCGCAGAGCCCGAGAGCTGTAAGGCCGTCAAATTTTCGGATGTCGGCTGGACCGACATCACGGCGACGACGGGCACCACCAGCTACATTCTGGACAGCCTCGGCTACAAGCCGACGGCGACCCTGCTTTCGATCCCGGTGACGCTGGAATCGATGCAGAACAAGAAGATCGATATTTTCCTCGGCGACTGGGAGCCGACCAACGCCGTCAACATGAAGCCTTATCTCGCGGCCAAGACGGTCGAGGTGGTGGGCGTCAATCTGGAAGGCGCGAAATATACGCTCGCCGTCCCCACCTACCTCTATGATCAGGGACTGAAGTCCTTCAAGGACATCGCCAAGTTCAAGGATCAGCTTGACGGCAAGATCTACGGCATCGAACCCGGCAACGACGGCAACCAGTTGATCCTTGGCATGATCAAGAACAACACGGATGGCGTCGGCAAGTTCAAGCTCGTGGAATCAAGCGAGCAGGGCATGCTGGCCGCCGTGAAGAAGGCGACGGCGAAGAAGAAGGCGATCGTCTTCCTCGGCTGGGCGCCGCATCCGATGAACAGCCAGTTCAAGATGAGCTATCTTGCCGATGGCGACGATGTGTTCGGCCCCAACTTCGGCGGCGCGACGGTTTACACCACCGTGCGTACGGGTTATGTGGCCGAGTGCCCCAATGTCGGCAAGCTGTTGACCAATCTCAAGTTCACGCTTGGCATGGAAAACGACATCATGGGTTCGATCATGTATGACAAGATGGATCCCAAGAAGGCGGGCGCAAAATGGCTGAAGGCGCACCCGGAAGTGCTTTCGACCTGGCTTGCCGGTGTGACCACCATTGATGGCCAGCCTGCCGAAGCCGCTGTGAAGAAGAGCCTCGGCCTCTGATTTGCAGGCTGTATGATAGGAGTGCCGGGCGGTGCTTGTGTGCCGCCCGGCATATCCGGCGAGAGAGACCGGGCTCTGAATACAGGCACCCGGCGCACCATGGTTAAAATAAAGGGTCGATTGAGTGGATCAGCTCCAAAACTGGCTTTCTGACAACAAGATTCCCATCGGGGACTGGATTGCCGAATTCGTGGACGCGATCAATGGCAATGGTTTTTTCGATGCGGTTTCGACGGGGCTGGGCGCCTTGATCGATGGCTTCACCAATGTGCTGGAGTCCGTGCCGCCCTTCGTTCTTATCCTCGTCATCGCCGTTGGCGTCTTCGTGTTCAAGCGCAACTGGAAATTGTCCGTCTTCATCGCGCTGGCGCTGCTGTTCATCTTCAATCAGGGCTACTGGACCGAAACCCTCGAAACGCTCTCCCTCATTATTTATGCAACGGCCGTCTGCATGATCATCGGCGTGCCGGTCGGCATTGCCGCCGCTCACCGCCCCTGGCTCTTCAATGCGCTGCGTCCCCTGCTGGACCTCATGCAGACGCTGCCGACTTTCGTTTATCTCATTCCCACGCTCGTGCTGTTCGGCCTCGGCGCCGTGCCGGGGCTGATCTCGACCATCATTTTCGCGCTGCCGGCGCCCATCCGTCTCACCCATCTGGGCGTCTCCTCGGTGCCCGAGCCCCTGCTGGAAGCGGGCAAGGCGTTCGGCGCCAGCAAGTCGCAACTGCTGTGGAAGGTGGAACTGCCCCACGCGCTGCCGACCATCATGGCGGGTCTCACCCAGTGCATCATGCTGAGCCTTTCGATGGTGGTGATCGCGGCGCTGGTAGGTGCGGGCGGGCTTGGCGTGCCGGTGGTGCGGGCACTCAACTCGGTGCGGATCGACATGGGCTTTGAAGCGGGCCTCTCCATCGTGGTGCTGGCGATCATCCTTGACCGGATCTGCCGCCCGGCCGATGCCGACAAAAGAAAGGTCTGAGTCATGACCGCTGTCGAATTCTGGGGTGTCGATATTCTTTTTGGTGGTGGTTCGGGCAGGCCCGGCACACCGGCGGCGCAGGCGCTCGACATGCTCGACGAGGGCCGCACGCGCGACGAGATCATCGCGGAAACCGGCGTCGTCGTCGGCGTCAAGAACGCCAACCTGAAGGTCGAGGAAGGCGAGATCTGCGTGCTGATGGGCCTGTCCGGCTCGGGCAAGTCCACGCTGCTGCGCGCCGTCAACGGTCTCAACAAGGTGACGCGCGGCAGGATCATGGTCCGCCACGGCGACAAGAAGGTCGATGTGGCGTCCTGCGATGCCGCCACGCTGCGGGTGATGCGGACCCAGCGCATCGCCATGGTCTTCCAGCAGTTCGCGCTGTTGCCCTGGCGCACGGTGCGCGAGAATGTCGGCTTCGGACTTGAACTGCGCGGCATGTCGAAAGCCGAGCGCAACAAGATCGTCGACGAGAAGCTCAAGATGGTGGGCCTCGACAAATGGGCCGAGAAATATGCAAGCGAGCTTTCCGGCGGCATGCAGCAGCGCGTCGGTCTGGCGCGCGCCTTCGCCACGGATGCCGATATTCTGCTGATGGACGAGCCGTTCTCGGCGCTCGATCCGTTGATCCGCACCAAGCTCCAGGATGAATTGCTGGATTTGCAGAAGCAGTTCCAGAAAACCATCATCTTCGTCAGCCATGATCTGGACGAGGCGCTGAAACTCGGCAACCGGATCGCCATTCTCGAAGGCGGCCGCATCGTCCAGCAGGGCACCGGCGAGGACATCGTGCTGCGTCCGGCCGACGCCTATGTGAAGGAATTCGTCCAGCACATGAACCCGCTCAATGTGCTCAAGGCGAGCGCGGTGATGACGCCCGCCAGCGACATGCGCAAGCTCGGCGACGCCTATGCCATCGACTGGCAGGATCGCCGACAGTTGACGCTGGATGCCGATGGCTCGCCCTCCAGTGCCACTATCGGCGGGGTTTCCGCCCCGCTGGTCTGGCCCGAGCGTGACGGTGTGGAGAAAGCCCGGTCGGGCGATGTGGCCGTCGTCTCTCCCTCCATGCTGCTGAAGGACGTCATCGAACTGCGCCAGATCACCGGCAATTCCGTCGTCTTCGCGGAGCAGGGCAAAATGGTCGGAAGCTGCTGCGAGGAGGATATTCTGCGCGCGCTGAGTTCCGACGCCTGGCGCGAGACGCGGGCGGCTTCCTGAACGGATTTTCGAGATGACCGACGCCGCCACGCCTGAGGCCCTGTTCGCCTTCATCGAGTCACTGGGCATCGAGGTTCAGACCATCGGGCATCCCCCGGTCCATACCGTGGAAGAGGCGCTGCCCCATTGGGAAAAGCTGAAGGGCGCGCACACCAAGAATCTTTTCCTCAAGGACCCAAAGGGCGGCCTCTGGCTTGTTTCTCTGCCTGCGGAACAGAAGACCGACCTGAAGGCGCTGGCGAAGGCCGTCGGCGCAAAGCGCTTTTCGTTCGCCTCCGCCGAATTGCTGGAGGAGGCGCTTGGCGTCCGGCAGGGTTCGGTCAGTGCCTTCGCGCTGATCAATGACCGGGCGGATAAAAGGGTGAGGTTCGCGCTCGATGAGGCGCTTGCCGGGGCGGATCGCGTCACCTTCCATCCGCTGGTCAACACCATGACGTCATCCATCGCGAGTGGCGATCTGATGCGCTTTCTGGCGGCGACGGGACACGAGCCCGTCATTGTCACGGCTGAAGCGCTCGCAGCGGCGGCGGCGGGCTAGAACGCGGCGAGCAGGCCGCCATCCACATAGATGACCTGACCGGTGATGTAGCCGCCCGCGGGCGAGGACAGGAACACGGCCGTCCCCATCAGATCCTCCATCCGGCCGAAGCGGCGGAGCGGAATCTTGTCGAGGGTGCTGCTTTCCCAGACTTCATCGGCGAAAAAGCCGTCGGTCATCTCCGTGCGGAAATAGCCGGGGCCGATGCCGTTGACGCGGATGCCCAGCGGCGCCCATTCCGTCGCCAGTGCGCGGGTCATGCCGGCAAGGCCGGTTTTGGAGGTGCAGTAGGGGACGGCGGTCGGGATGCCGACTTCCGAGGCGATGGAGCACAGGTTGAGGATGCTGCCGCCATCCTTCTTCATATGGCGCACGGCGGCGCGGGCGCAGAAGAAAGCGCCTTTCAGATTGGTGTCGACGATCTTGTCCCAATGGGCCTCGTCAATATCGATCGCAGGGCGCACATGCTCGACGCCTGCATTGTTCACCAATATGTCGATATGGCCGAATTTGGCCGCGATCTGTGCCATGCCCGCATCTATCGAGGCGACGCTGGAGACGTCCATGATCTGGCAGGAACCGCGCCCCTTGCGGACGCCTATTTCGTCGGCTGTCTTTTCCAGCGCCTCGATGTCGCGGCCCGCCAGCACGACGATGGCGCCTGCGAGCGAAAAGCCGATGGCAAGGGCTTTGCCGATGCCCCGCGAGGCGCCGGTCACGACCACCACATGGCCACTGAGGGAGAAACTGGGAAGGCGCACTATGGACCCTGCATGTCAGAAGGATTTGACTTAAAATTAATTTAAGTCGCCGTAGCTTGAAAAAGCAACCGGCATTCGGGAATCGGGCGGTTCAAAGCCCGGGCAGTTTCAGGCCGGTGGCCTCGGGCAACGTACCCGAACCAATGAGGTGGCTTGCGGTCTGAATGTCTGGCGCGAACAGACGGTCGGTTTCATAGAAGGGCACGCTGGCCCGCAAGGCGGCGTGCGCCGAGACCAGCGCCCGGGAGCTGGCCAGCGGGGCAAGGAAATCGAGCCCCTGGGCGGCGGCCAGATATTCGATGGCGAGAATATTGCGGGTGTTGCCGGCCATGTCGCCCAGCCGTCGCGCGGCGAAGGTCGCCATGCTGACATGGTCTTCCTGATTGGCGGAGGTCGGCAGGCTGTCCACGCTGGCGGGGTGGGCGAGGCTCTTGTTTTCGGAGGCGAGCGCCGCCGCCGTCACCTGAGCGATCATGAAGCCGGAATTGATGCCGCTTTCCCTGACGAGGAAAGGCGGCAGGCCGCTCATTGCGGCATCGACCAGCAAGGCGGTGCGCCGCTCGGAAATGGCGCCGATCTCGGCAAGGGCGACGGCGATGGCGTCCGCCACCAGCGCCACCGGCTCGGCGTGGAAGTTGCCGCCGGACAGAAGCTCGTCCGTATCAGGAAAATGGATCGGATTGTCCGAGACGGCATTGGCCTCGATGGTCAGCGTGTTGGCCGCATAGCGGAGCTGGTCGAGGCAGGCACCCATCACCTGGGGCTGGCAGCGCAGGCAATAAGGGTCCTGCACCCGGTCGTCACCTGTCAGATGCGAGGCGCGGATGGCGGAACCGGCAATCAGCGCGCGATAGGCCGCAGCGCTTTCAATCTGCCCCTGTTGTCCTCTCAGTTCATGAAGGCGCGCATCGAACGGCGCATCCGTGCCCCGGGCCGCGTCGATCGACATGGCGCCGGTAATGAGGGCGGACTGGTAGAGCCGTTCGGCCTCGAAAAGATTGACCAGCGCCAGCGCGGTTGAGACCTGCGTGCCGTTGAGCAGTGCAAGCCCCTCCTTGGGGCCAAGCTGGAGGGGCGCGAGCCCCGCGCTTGAAAGCGCCTCACGGGCGGGCGTCACGGCCCCTTGCACCCGGACATGGCCTTCGCCGATCAGCGCCAGCGCCATATGCGCGAGCGGGGCGAGGTCGCCCGATGCGCCGACGGAGCCCTTGAGCGGAATGACCGGATAGAGGCCCTTGTTGACGAGGGCGAGCAGCAGATCGACGATTTCGGGACGGACGCCGGAATGGCCGCGCGCCAGCCCGTTGGCTTTCAGGATCATGATCAGGCGCACGGTGCGGTCGTCCATCGGCTCGCCCACGCCGGCGGCATGGCTCAGCACCAGATTGCGTTGCAGCAGGGCCAGCCTGTCGGCGGGGATGCGGGTTTTCGCGAGCTTGCCGAACCCGGTGTTGACGCCATAGACCGCCTCGCCCCGGGCCACGATGCGGGCCAGCGAGCGGGCTCCTTCCGCAAGCCGGGCGTGTGCGCTCTCATCCAGCGTCACCGGCGCTTCGCCCCGGCTCAGGTTTCGCAGATCGTCAAGGGTGAGCTTGCCGGGGTTCAGGATGAAAGGGGACGGGCTCATGGTTTGCCGCGCGCCATGCTGGAAAAGACGCCATCGCGGCGGATCAGCCCGTGGTAGAGCGCCGCTCCCAGATGGCCGAGGATGGTCAGGAACAACAGAAAGGCCAGATATGTATGGGCCTGACGCAGGATCGCGAACAGCAGCGGGTTTTCAGGCACGATCGGGGGCAGCAGGACCGGCCCGTAAAGGATCACCGGATAGCCGCCCGCCGAGAGCATCGACCAGCCGATCAGCGGCATCAGAAACATCAGCAGATAGAGCGCGAGGTGCGAGAGATGGGCAAGGCGGCGCTGTATGCCCGGCAAGTCGGCCGGCAGCGGCGGGGCGCCCCGCTTCAGGCGTATGAACAGGCGCAGCACCACGAGAACCAGCAGGGCGATGCCCAGCGGCTTGTGGATCTGCACCAGCCACTCGTGCCGTTCCGATATCGAGGCCACCATGCCGACGCCGATGAACAGCATCGCGAGGATCAGCACCGCCATTGTCCAGTGCAGCACGCGGGCCGGGAGGCTGAAGTTCGTTGCGGGCGTGGTGCTCATGACCGGGGATCCTTCGCGGCTGGGGGAGCGGTGTGTCCGGCAGCCGAAACGCCGGCTTCCTCGCTGGTGCGTCGCTCATAGGAGGTTGCATAGACGGCCGAACGGGCCGCCAGCAAGGGATCATCCGAGGGCAGAATGCCTGTGGGCAGCACAAGCGGATCATAGTTGATGTCGCGGCAGGGGCCTGAATCCTGCGGTTCGGTGCTCTGCAGCAGCAGCGTGCCCGCATCGACGACAGTCCGGCCGGCGGGCCATTGTTTCGTGGCGTCGTTGGTCGGGTCGCCGGGGTTAGCCAGTATCAGGGTCAGATGCCAGCGCAGCGGGCCGTGCGCCAGCCTTTGCGCCAGATCCTGGGCAAGAAAATCAGGATCGGCGGGCAGGGGCTGACCGCCCGGCTGGGCCGTTTCTTCCGGCACCAGACCCCAGCGCACGGCCTGGCGCTGTCCGGCATCATTCACCAGAAAGAAAGCATTGAGGCCGTTATAGGCCTCGGTTGCGAAGCTCGCCGAGGGTTTGGCGGATTTCACCCATTGCAGGAAAGGGGCGGTTTCCGGATGGGCCGCGAAAAAGGCCTTCATGCGTTCGGGATCGGGCTTGCCGGTGGCGGCGACCGGCTGGCTGGCCTGCAACTGTTCATAGAACGCCTGCGGCGTCGCCACGGGAAACACGGGCATGCTGTTCATGCCGGTGCGCCATTGCTGGCCGTTGAGCTGATTGAAGCGCAGGGCAAGGCTGCGGATCGGCACGCCGCCATCCGGCGCATAGGGATTGCCGCCGGGGATCGCGAAACGGCCCACCACGGGCGTGCGGCGGCCGGGCGCGAAGACCTCGGCGCTGGAAAATTTCGCCGCCGCGCCGGTACTTACGAACAGGCCGACGACACAGACGCCCTTGGCATGGTTGCGGCGAAAGCCGGGGTGGCGGCCGCTTGCCTGTTCAAAGCTGTCCACGATGCGCGTAGGCGTCAGCCTTTGCGGATCGAGCCAGCCGCCGGTATAGGCAAAGGCCCCGCCGAGGAGCGCGATCACAACAAGGATCACCCCGAGCCGGGAGGCTGTCTGGAAAGGGCTCAGAATCGGCTTTGGAGGAGGTGTTGGCTGATCGCTCATGAACGGTTCCCTGGCCTTGCGGCCTGTGCTTATGCTGAATGTTCAGACGCCGGTGCATCGTACTTTATTTCATGGCAGGGCCAAATGAATTCCCGGTATGACGGATCAGCCGAGGATTCCGGGGAGGTTCAGGCTCTTTTCCCGGGCGCAATCCAGCGCGATGTCATAGCCCGCATCGGCATGGCGCATCACGCCGGTGGCGGGATCGTTCCACAGCACCCGCGCCAGCCGCTTCGCCGCTTCCGGCGTGCCGTCGGCGACGATGACCATGCCCGCATGCTGCGAATAGCCCATGCCGACGCCGCCGCCATGGTGCAGCGACACCCATGTCGCGCCGCTCGCGCAATTGAGCAGGGCGTTGAGCAGCGGCCAGTCGGACACGGCGTCCGAGCCGTCCTTCATCGCTTCCGTCTCGCGGTTGGGGCTTGCGACCGAACCTGAATCGAGGTGGTCGCGCCCGATCACGACGGGGGCCTTGAGTTCACCCTTCGCCACCATCTCGTTGAAGGCGAGGCCGAGCCGGTGCCGGTCGCCAAGCCCGACCCAGCAGATGCGGGCGGGCAGGCCCTGAAAACTGATCCGTTCACGGGCCATGTCGAGCCAGTTGTGCAGGTGGGGATTGTCGGGGATGAGTTCCTTCACCTTTGCGTCGGTGCGGTAAATGTCTTCCGGATCGCCGGAAAGCGCGGCCCAGCGGAACGGGCCGACGCCCCGGCAGAAGAGGGGCCGGATATAGGCGGGCACGAAGCCCGGAAAATCGAAGGCGTTTTCCAGCCCCTCGTCCTTCGCCATCTGGCGGATATTGTTGCCATAGTCGAGGGTGGGGATGCCCATGGCCTGAAACGCCAGCATGGCCTCGACCTGCACGCGCATGGATTGCCGGGCGGCATGCTCCACGGCGGCGGGATCGCCCGCCCGCATCTTCTCGTGCCGGTCCAGCGTCCAGCCTGCGGGCAGGTAGCCGTTCAGGGGATCATGCGCGCTGGTCTGGTCGGTCACCACGTCGGGCCGGTAGCGCGGATCGGTTTTCGCGCGCCTCGCCAGCTCGGGGAAGATCTCGGCCGCATTGCCGAGCAGGCCCACGGAAACAGGAGTGCCGCCGGCCTTTGCCTCTTCGATGATGGATATGGCTTCGTCCAGCGTATCGGCCCTGCGGTCGAGATAGCGGGTTTCGAGCCGTTTTTCGATGCGGCTCGGCTGGCACTCGACCGCGAGCATGGAAGCGCCCGCCATGGTCGCCGCCAGCGGCTGGGCCCCGCCCATGCCGCCAAGCCCGCCGGTCAGGATCCATCGGCCCTTGAGGCTGCCGTCATAATGCTGGCGGCCGACTTCCACGAAGGTTTCATAGGTGCCCTGCACGATGCCCTGCGAGCCGATATAGATCCATGAGCCCGCCGTCATCTGGCCGTACATCATCAGCCCGCGCCGGTCGAGTTCGTTGAAATGGTCCCATGTGGCCCAGTGGGGCACGAGGTTGGAGTTCGCGATCAGCACACGCGGCGCATCCGCATGGGTGCGGAAGATGCCGACCGGCTTGCCGGACTGGACCAGCAGCGTTTCCTCATCGCCCAGGGTGCGCAGGCTGGCGCAGATCCGGTCGAAGGAGGGCCAGTCGCGGGCAGCGCGGCCGATGCCGCCATAGACGACAAGCTCCTGCGGCCGCTCGGCCACCTGCGGGTCGAGATTGTTCATCAGCATCCGCAGGGCGGCTTCTGTCTGCCAGCTTTTTGCCGACAGTTCAGATCCGCGGGGCGCGGTGACCGTCCGGTCGTTCCAGAGAACGGGGTGGGCTTGTTCACTCATGCGGGCGGCCTCTGCAGCTTGTCTATACAAGTGAAAGCTTAGAGGCGGGCCGTCGCCGGGTCAACGCGCCTTTGCCGCCATGTCGCGGAAAGCCGGTTGCACCGTGCCGGTCCGGTATCGCCCGCCAAGGCTGTGGCGCGAGCCCGGATAGGTGAAGAGGCTCTTGGTCGCGGGCTTGCCGTCCACCCATGTCCGGCGCTGGAGCAGCAAGCAGGGTTCGGCGGCGTCGAGCTTCAGCAGGCGGCAGGTTTCCACGTCCGGAGCGATCGCATAGACGACATGCTCCACCTCGCTCGCCTCGGCGATGCTCTGGAGATAGCGGCTGGGCGTCGCCATGGTGAAGTCCTGCTCCAGATAGGCGGGGGCGAAGCGAGGCGTCACGAAGCGCTCCTCAAGCTGGATTGGCAGTTCGTCCTCATAATGTATCATAATGGAATGGAATATCTTGGCGCCAGGCCGCAGGTCGAAGGACAGCGCGAGTTCCGCATCGCTGCGGATCGCATCAAGGTCGATCAGCAGGGCGCTGTGCTCATGGCCGCGTGAAACGATGTCTTCGGAAATGTCGCGGATCTCGAACAGTTCGGACCGCACGGGCGGCTCCAGAACGAATGAGCCCACGCCCTGAATCCGCATGATGATGCCGTCATTCATCAGTTCACGCAGTGCCCGGTGCACGGTCATGCGGGATATGCCCAGCTCGCTCACCAGTTCGTTTTCAGATGGGAGCTTCATGCCTGCGGGCCATTTCCCGGCGGCGATCTTGCCCATGACATATTGTTTGACCTGGCCATAGAGCGGGCCGGGCGTCTGGTCGACCTTTGCATTCATCTGTCGGTTCCGCTGTCTTCTTCCTGCTTTTCCCCGCCATGGAATACGCGCAGGCAAGCGGGTGTCCCGCCTATCCAGTAGGCGAGTTCACCTGGGTGAGCGATGTTCCAGATGGCCAGATCAGCCTGTTTCCCCACTTCAAGCGTACCGATTTCATCGCCCAAGCCAAGGGCCTTTGCGGCCTCCCGGGTAAAGCCCGCCAGCGCCTCCTCCGGCGTCAGGCGAAAGAGAACGCAAGCCATATTGAGGATGGTGAGCGGGGAGAGCGTGGGCGCGGTGCCGGGGTTGGCGTCGCTGGCGAGCGCCATGGCGACGCCGTGGCGGCGCAGCAGGTCGATGGGGGGCAGGCGCGTCTCCCGCAGGAAATAGAAGGCCGCGGGCAGGAGCATGGCGACGGTACCCGCCTGCGCCATGGCGATGACCCCGGCCTCGTCGGTCCATTCCAGATGATCCGCCGAGAGGGCGTTGAACGAGGCGGCAAGGGCCGCGCCGCCGAGGTTGGACAACTGGTCCGCATGAAGCTTGACGGACAGGCCGAGCGTTTGGGTGGCGGTGAAGACCCGCCGGATTTCTTCCGGCGTGAAGGCGATGCCTTCGCAAAAGCCGTCGACGGCATCAACGAGCCCTTCGGCAGCAAGCGCCGGCAGCATGTCGCTGGCGACATGCTCGATATAGGCGGCCTGCCGCCCCGTGAATTCAGGGGGAAGGGCATGTGCGCCGAGAAAGGTGGTTCGTATACGGACCGGAAGGGTGTTTGCGGCTTTGCGCGCTGCGCGCAGTTGCTTGCGTTCTGCTTCGAGCGTAAGGCCATAGCCCGATTTTATTTCAACGGTGGTAACGCCCTCGGCGAACAACCGCTTCAGCCGGGCCATGACCAGATCCGTCAATTCTTCTTCCGGGATGGCTCTGGTGGCATTGACGGTCGAGAGAATGCCGCCGCCCGCCCGGGCGATCTCCTCATAGGAGACGCCGTTGAGCCGCTGCTCGAATTCCGTGCTACGGTCTCCGGCAAAGGCGAGGTGGGTATGGGCGTCAATCAGTCCGGGCGTCATCCAGGCGCCGCCGAGATCGGTCGTCTCGCGGGCCAGCGTTTCGGGCGCGCCCGGCAGTTCGGCGCGGGGGCCGATCCATGCGATGAGGCCGTCCTTCGCGGCGATGGCGCCGTCATGGATCGCGCCGTAGGGAACGGGGCCGGGCCGCATGGTGGCGATGCCGGTATTCAGCCACAGCCTGTCCCACTTCGCCGTTTCAACCCGGTCCGTCATGATTTCCTCGTCCAATATGTCTATACATGTATAGGAAATTCGGGAATGGTCCAGACGCCAGAAGGACAGCCGCCAAAATTCAGATGAAGGAGGGGCGATTGGAAAATGGATCGGCGCCGCTGAAAACCCGGGCGTTCTTCGCCCCTCGCGCCTTGCTGCCGGACGGCTGGGCGGAGCATGTCCGGATCGGCGTGAATGATGCGGGTAAAATCGTCTCCGTGGAAGCAGGCGCGTCCCCCGGGGATGCGGCCTTGCTCGCCGGGCCGCTCGTGCCGGGCATGCCCAACCTTCATTCCCATGCCTTTCAGCGCGCCATGGCGGGGCTGACCGAGCGGCGGGAAAATCCGGCCGACAGTTTCTGGACATGGCGCGATCTCATGTACCGCTTCGCGAACCGGATTTCGCCCGGCCAGTTGCGCGCCGTCGCCGCCCAGCTTTTCATCGACATGCTGAAGGCGGGCTACACCGGCGTTGCCGAGTTCCATTACGTTCATCATGCCCCGGGCGGCGCGCCCTATGACGATCCGGCCGAAATGGCGCTGCAACTGGCGCAGGCGGCAAGCGACGCCGGAATCGGCCTCACCCTTCTGCCGGTACTTTATGTTTATGGCGGTTTTGGCGGCCGGCCGCTCAGCGCGGCGCAAGCCCGCTTCGCCAGCGATCCCGCAACCATCGCCGCGATCATCGAAGGGCTGGGTTCCTGCCCCGGCATCCGGGTTGGCGTCGCGCCTCATTCCCTGAGAGCCGTATCCCTGCCCATGCTTAGCGAATTGCTGGTGGTGGCGCCCGCCAACGGGCCTGTCCATATTCATATCGCCGAGCAGGTGCGCGAGGTCGAGGAGTGCGTGGCGAATACGGGCCGCCGCCCGGTCGAGTTCCTGTTCGACAATTTCGAGGTCGATGCCCGTTGGTGCCTTGTCCATGCCACCCACATGAATGAAGCGGAAACGCAAGTCCTCGCGAAATCCGGCGCAGTGGCCGGGCTTTGCCCGATAACCGAGGCCAATCTGGGCGACGGGTTCTTTCCGCTGCGCGGTTTTCTGGATCAGGGCGGGCGGTTCGGCATCGGCTCCGACAGCAATATCAGCCCCGGCCCATGGGAGGAACTGCGCCTGCTCGAATATGGTCAACGTCTCCTTCATCGCGAACGGGCCGTAGCCATTCCGGCAGGGCAGACGGGTTCGACCGGGCTTGCGCTCTATCGATCCGCGCTCGCGGGCGGCGCGCAGGCGTTGGGGCAGGGTGAGGCTGGTATCGCCCCGGGCGCGGACGCCGATTTCTGCGTGCTCGATCCGGCGCGCCTTCCCCTTGGCGATTGCGGACCCGAAAGCCTTCTGGATCAGGCCGTTTTCGCCTCGGCGGCGTCCCCGGTCCGCGATGTCTGGGTCCGGGGCATACAGATCATTGCCGAGGGACATCATGCGGGCGAGGCGGAAACCCGCCGGCGCTTCGATGCGGCCCTGCGCGAACTGGGAGACCTGTCATGACGGCTGTTTTCGATCTGCATCAGGGCGAGGGGCCGGTGCTCGTCGCCATGCCCCATGTCGGCACGAAACTGCCCGCCGAGATTGCCGCCCGCATGACGCCTCCGGGGCAGGCGGTGACCGATACTGACTGGCATGTGGATGTGCTTTATCGCACGGCGGCCTCGCTGGGGTGCAGCGTGCTCACGGCCCGTTTCTCGCGTTATGTCGTCGATCTCAATCGCGGGCCGGACGATGGCGCGCTTTATCCCGGCCGTCCCAGCACCGGCCTCGTGCCTCTGCTTTCCTTTGATGGTGATCCTCTCTATGCGGAGGGGGACAGGGTGACGGACGAGGAGATAAAGGCCCGCGTCGCGGCTTACTGGCGGCCCTATCATGATGCGCTCGGGGCCGAACTTCAGCGTCTGCACTCGAAATGGGGTTTCGCGATCCTGTGGGACGGCCACTCGATCCGCTCTCAGGTGCCCCGCCTGTTCGAGGGCCGCCTGCCGGACCTCAATTTCGGCACCCATGATGGCGCTGCCTGCGCGCCGGAGCTGATTGCAAGGGTGCTGGAGGTCGCGGCGCAGGCGGACTACAGCCGGGCCTTCAACGGCCGCTTCAAGGGCGGCTACACCACGCGCCACTATGGCGATCCCGCGCATGGTATCCACGCCATCCAGCTTGAAAAGGCGCAGGCAATCTATCTTGAGACGGAAGAAGCTCCGTTCGCGCTGGATGAGGCGAAGGCGGCGCGTCTGTCCGTCCTGATCGGACGGATGCTGGAGGCCGCGCAGAGCTGGCGGCCCGCATAGGCGTCCGGGTACCCGGGTCAGCCGCCTGTGGCGCCGAGAAAGGCGCTGGCCTCGATGTCGGCGATCCGGCCGAAGCCCGAGATGATGTGGGCGCTGGTGGGCACAAGGCGGTAAAAGCCGAAGTCGGCGAAATCGCAGAACAGCGTGGCGTCGGGATGGCGGGCGAGAAAACGCTGCCTGATTGCGGGATCATCAACAGGCTCGATCAGGCCGGGCAGGCTCACCCGCGTTCCCTCAAGCGGGGAGGCGGCGTCGCTGCCGCGGAGCAGCAGGGAGGCGCGCGGGTCGGCGTGCAGGTTGCGGGTATGAAGCGCGAGCCGGGACAGCAGGAACGTCGGCATGCCGTCCGGCGAGGTGGCGACGGTGACGAGGGACACATAGGGCGCGCCGTCCGGAAACAGCGTGCCCAGTGCGCCTTCACCGGCCTCATGCAGGATGCGGCGGACAGCGCGGGCGTTATCCATGCCGGGGCTCACGCCTGCCGGGCGCTGTCCCGGCGCAGCTCGGCGAACCGGCGGGCCCGATCCGCCTCGGCAGCGGAGCCGTCAACGACAAGGTCAAAGCGCGCGCCCTTCATGTCCGATTCAAACACCAGCGACGAGTCGCGATGGCTCCAGCCATCCCACACGAGGGAGGCGATGGCCGTCAAGCTGCCGACCAGGGCCGCGCCCGCAAAAGCTGCCGCAAGCAGGCCGAACAGGTTCGAGGCCAGCGCCATGGTGAAGGGGTTGAGGGCGAAGACGACGCTGGCCGCCCCGGTCAGGCCGCCGACGCCGCCGATCAGGGCGCCGAAGCTGCCCCAGCGCGCGGCGCGGTGGCCCGGGCCGCATATGGCAACCGGGTGGAGAGTGACATCGCGCGCGGCCTCGCGGTCCTCGTAGCGGATCGCCAGCCTGTCGACGGGAAAGTCGTTCCGGCCGAGCTGACGGATGATGTCGGCCGCCGCGGGCACGCTTTCATAGGTCGCGATCGTGATCGGGGTATGGTTTTTGTGGTCTGGCCTTGCGGCCGAAAGCATCGGGACGGACATGGCCGCCACCTCATGGGTGAAAATCTGAAAGCCTGACTGATGGGGTAGGATTTAGGGTGGAAACCCCGTAATTCAAGCCATCCCTCTTTCAGAAGGGTGTCTTCAGAAGGGTGTCTCAGGCGTCTGGCCCGGACGGGCAGGCCAGCCGCTCGCAACCGGCATGAAAGCCATCGGCGATAAAGGCGGTCATGGCGTCGACATGCGCCTCGCGCTCCTTCTTGCCGACCTTCATGCGGATGATCCGCTCCACCATGCCGACGATGAACTGGGCCAGCAGTTCCGCGGGAATGTCGCGCCGGAGCAGGCCGCGTTGCTGGTCTTCGAGGATGTTGCCGGCGATCATGCAGGCATATTCGGTCTTGATCTCTTCGGCGAGGGGACACTGGAAAAAGCCGATTTCCGTCAGATTCCGGTCCTGGTCGAACGCCTCGAAAATGGTGTGGGTCGCGTGATGTATCCGCAGGCGGATCTGGTCGGGCCGCATATCCTGGTCCTCGGGAAACCGGTTCGCGCTGACCAGATCGCGCAGGCGGCGGCGGAAGATGGCGACGAGTTCGTCGTAAGCCGCCTCTTTATTCGCGAAATAGAGATAGAAGCTTGGTTGGGTCAGACCGGCTCTGGCGACAATGTCGCTGACCTTCGTGTCATGGAAGCCGCGCGAGGCGAATTCCGCGGCGCTCGCCTCCAGCAGGCGCGCCCGCGTCCGCTCTCCCTTGCTTTGTTTGGTGAGGGTTGCTCTGGCGTTGCAATTCGCGTGGGGACCATGAATCTCGATCTTGTCCGCTTCTGTCATTTCTTTTCCCGTCGTTGCGGATTTTTTACCCGACTTTACCGACATCGTTAATCATATCAATTTTCTTCCCAAAAAGGTACTTGAAAGTAATATTACTTAAAACTATGTTCCCCGAGCCTGTTCACGGTTGCCGCGATTCCCCGGCTCTCCGGAGAGTCCGCCTGGCGGCCTGAAGACTGGTGTCGGCCTGCGCCATACCCTCCCCCCCCCTGGCGCGGGCCGACAGCGTTCTGTCGTAGAAGTAAGACAACAGGGCGAGCTTTAGGCTATTATCGTGTAGGCTGCGGTGTAAAATAGCGCCGAACTGATACAACACCCTGCGTCTTTACCGTAGGGAAGAGTGATCTATCCCGCCGGTTCTTCGGTGTTTCGTCTTAAAATGCAGGGGCTCGCATGCTCTCTTCTACTGTCACCTCCCCGGCCCGCCCTTCTCGCCGGACGGCAGGCTTTTCCCTTGTCGCCGCTGTCCTCGTTTCCGTTTCCGGGCTTCTCGCCGGTTGTGGCGACAAAAAGGATGAGTCGCAGCAGCAAGACACGCCAGCCGTCGGCTTTGTGACGATGGCGCCCGAAAGCGTCACCTTCACCACGGACCTGCCGGGCCGGATTTCCTCGCTTCGCGTCGCCGATGTGCGGGCGCGGGTGGATGGCATCATCCTGCGGCGCGCCTTCGAGGAAGGCAGCGAGGTCAAGGCGGGGCAGTTGCTCTTCAAGATCGACCCGGCGCCCTATCAGGCGGCGCTGGACAGTGCGAAGGCCACGCTTGCCCGGGCAGAAGCGAACCAGCAATCGGCCAGCCTTCTTGCCAAGCGGTACAAATCCCTGGTCGCGATCCATGCCGTCAGCCAGCAGAACTATGACGATGCGCTCGCCGCCGAGCAGCAGAATCTGGCGGATGTGGCGTCGGGCAAGGCTGCCGTCGAAACCGCCCAGATCAATCTGGGCTATACGGATGTGATTTCCCCCATTTCCGGCCGTATCGGCAGGGCGCAGGTAACTGAAGGCGCCTATGTGCAGCAGGGCAGCGCCACTCTCCTTGCCACTGTGCAGCAGATCGATCCTGTCTATGTGGACGTGACCCAGTCGACGACCGACCTGCTGCGTCTGCGCCGTGAATTCGAGAGCGGCCAGTTGCAGAAGGCCGGCGACAACGCCGCCGTCGTTTCGCTCACCCTGGAGGACGGACGGGAATATTCCCAGAAGGGAAAGCTCGAATTCTCCGACATCACCGTGGATGAAGGTACGGGTTCGATCACGGTTCGCGCCGTTTTCCCCAATCCCGATCGCGTACTCCTGCCGGGCATGTTCGTCCATGGCACGCTGGACGAGGGCGTGAAAGACGGTGCTTTGATGGTGCCGCAGGAAGGCGTGACGCGCGATCCGAAGGGCAATGCGACAGTTCTGTTGATCGATGCGGATAACAAGATTGTTCAGCAGTCGATCAAGGCGGATCGGATCGTGGGAGACAAGTGGCTTGTGAGTGATGGGCTCAAGGCGGGCGACAAGGTCGTCGTGCAGGGCTTGCAAAAGGTTCGTCCGGGCGAAGTGGTAAAGCCCGAGGAAGCCAATCTGGAGGGTAACACCGAAGGGTTCGGTATTCAGGCCAAGTGAACCTGTCCGAATACGCAATGCTTCAACGGTCTCCTGTTAAAGAAAGCCAGTGTCATGGCAAATTTCTTCATTGATCGCCCGATCTTCGCCTGGGTTATCGCTATCGTTCTCATGCTTGCCGGCGGGCTGTCGATCATGTCGCTGCCCATCGCGCAATATCCGCCGGTCGCGCCGCCGTCCGTCCAGATCACGGTGACCTATCCCGGTGCCTCGGCGAAAACGGTCGAGGATACGGTGACCCAGGTCATCGAGCAGAAGATGAACGGCATCGATCATCTGGAATACATGTCGTCGACGAGTGACGACACCGGTATCGCCAGCATCGTGCTGACCTTCGCGGCGGGCACGAACCCCGACATCGCCCAGGTGCAGGTGCAGAACAAGCTGCAACTCGCGACGCCGCTGCTGCCGCAGGAAGTGCAGGCGCAGGGTGTGAAGGTTGCCAAGGCCGCGCGTAACTTCCTGATGGTTGCGGGCTTCGTTTCCGCGGACGGCAGCATGTCGCGGACGGACCTGACCGACTATGTGGCCTCGAACATCCAGGACCCCATCAGCCGTACGAACGGTGTGGGCGACATTACGCTGTTCGGCGCCCAGTATGCCATGCGTATCTGGATGGACCCGGCCAAGCTCAACAGCTTCAATCTGGCGCCGCCGGATGTCATCAGCGCCATTCAGGCCCAGAACGTGCAGGTCTCGGCGGGACAGCTCGGCGGCACGCCCGCTGTGCCCGGCCAGAAACTGTCTGCCACCATCATTGCGCTGACGCGCCTTCAGACGCCCGAGCAGTTCAAGAACATCCTGTTGAAGGTCAATCCGGACGGTTCGCAGGTTCGCCTGCGCGACGTCGCCAGAGTTGAACTCGGCGGTGAAAGCTACACGTCCGACGCTTATTACAACGGCAAGCCGGCCGCCGGTCTGGGTATCAACCTTGCCACCGGCGCCAATGCCTTGCAGACGTCGGACGCCGTGCGCGCCCAGATCGCCGCCCTTGCGCCCTATTTCCCGAAGGGGTTCCAGGTCGTTTACCCCTATGACACGACGCCGTTCGTGAAGCTGTCGATTGAAGACGTGGTGAAGACCCTGATCGAGGGCATCATTCTCGTCTTCCTCGTCATGTATCTTTTCCTGCAGAACATCCGGGCGACGATCATTCCGACAATCGCGGTGCCCGTCGTTCTGCTGGGAACCTTTGCGATCCTCTATCTGGCCGGATTTTCGATCAACACGCTCTCCATGTTCGGCATGGTGCTGGCTATCGGTCTGCTCGTGGACGACGCCATCGTGGTGGTGGAAAACGTCGAGCGCATCATGACGGAGGAGCATCTGTCCCCGCGGGATGCGACCCGAAAGGCCATGGGCCAGATCTCCGGCGCTCTTATCGGTGTTGCGCTGGTGCTGTCGGCGGTGTTCGTGCCCATGGCGTTCTCAGGCGGGTCCGTGGGCGCGATCTATCGCCAGTTCTCCCTCACCATCGTCTCGGCCATGACGCTGTCGGTGCTGGTTGCCCTTATCCTGACGCCCGCCCTTTGCGCCACCTTGCTGAAACCGCATACCGGAGGGGAAGGGCATCATGGCTTCCTCAGCGGGTTCTTCAACTGGTTCAACCGTACTTTCGACTCGAGCAGCCATAAATATTCCAACACCGTGTCGCGGATGCTGGGCAAGGCTGGCCGCTATCTTGTCATCTATGCCGTGATCGTTGTTGCCACCGGATTCCTTTTTGTGCGTCTGCCTTCCTCGTTCCTGCCCAACGAGGACATGGGCATTCTTTACGCGCAGGTCCAGTTGCCCGCCGGCGCTTCGCAGGCGCGGACGCTGACCGTTCTGAAAGACGTCAAGGAATATCTGCTGACGAAGGAAACGGACACGGTCGACTCGGTTTTCACGATCGCCGGCTTCAACTTCGCGGGCCGCGGACAAAATTCAGGTCTGGCCTTTATCCGGTTCAAGGATTGGTCGGTGCGTCCGCACAGCAATCAAAGTTCGGCCTCGGTGGTTGACCGGTTTACAGCGTATTTTGCCAACAGCAAGGATGCGATGTTCTTCGCGATCAATCCGCCGCCCATTCAGGAACTGGGCACGGCCAGCGGCTTTGACCTTGAGTTGCAGGACCGTGGCGCGCTGGGACATGAAAAGCTGATGGCGGCGCGCAACCAGCTTCTTGGAATGGCCATGAAGAATCCGGTCATTGCGCAGGTTCGTCCCAACGGGCTTGACGATATGCCCCAGTACAAGATCGAGATCGACCAGGAAAAGGCCAGTGCGCTGGGCGTGTCGCTGACGGACATCAGCACGACTCTTTCGTCGGCCTGGGGCTCGGACTATGTCAACGACTTCATCGACCGCGGCCGTGTGAAGAAGGTCTATATCCAGGGGGATGCAGCCTCCCGCATGACGCCGGACGATTTCAATAAATGGTACGTGCGGAATGCCGCCGGCAACATGGTGCCGTTCTCGGCCTTCTCCACGGGTCACTGGACATATGGATCGCCGAAGCTCGAACGTTATAACGGCATCTCGGCGGTTGAAATTCAGGGACAGGCCGCACCGGGCAGAAGCACGGGTGAGGCGATGTCTGCCATGGAGGAAATGATCAAGCAGCTGCCTCAGGGCATCGGCTATGAATGGACGGGTCTCTCGTTCGAGGAGCGGATGTCGGGTTCGCAAGCTCCCGCCCTTTATGCCTTGTCGGTTCTGATTGTGTTCCTCTGCCTTGCTGCCCTCTATGAGAGCTGGTCGATCCCGTTCTCGGTCATTCTGGTCGTGCCGCTCGGTATTTTCGGCACGCTGCTTGCGACCTCGGCGCGGGGCCTGTCGAATGACGTCTACTTCCAGGTGGGTCTGCTGACGACCGTGGGGCTTGCCGCCAAGAACGCCATTCTGATCGTGGAGTTTGCAAGGGATCTGCAGGCGCAGGGCAAAGGCCTTGTCGAGGCCACGCTCGAAGCCGTCCATCTGCGTCTCCGGCCTATTCTGATGACGTCCATGGCCTTCATCCTTGGCGTGTTGCCTCTGGCCATCAGTTCCGGTGCAGGTTCGGCAAGCCAGCACGCCATCGGTACCGGCGTGATCGGCGGCATGTTGTCGGCGACCTTCCTTGCGATCTTCTTCGTGCCGATCTTCTTTGTGGTCGTGCGGCGGACCTTCTCACGGGACAAGGCGGATGATGATGGCACGACGCCTCCGGCTACCACCGTCGAGGGAGGGCACTGACATGACGAAGCTCACGGTTCCTCTCTCGCTCGCCGCCGTTCTGCTGACCGCGGGTTGCACCCTGATACCCGATTATCTGCGGCCTGAGGCGCCCGTCGCCGCGGCATGGCCCACGGGTCCCGCCTATCAGGCGGACGCCGCGGGCGCGGACAAGAACGCCAGCCAGCCTGCCGCCATCGAGATCGGCTGGCGCAATTTCTTTACCGATCCCGACTTGCAGAAGTTGATCGGGCTGTCGCTCTCCAACAACCGCGATCTCCGGGTGGCCGTGCTCAACATCGAGCAGGCCCGCGCGCAATATCAGGTCCAGCGCGCGGATCTGCTGCCGAAGATCAACGGTGTCGCGGACGGCACGCGCCAGCGCCTGCCCGCCGATCTGAGCCAGACCGGCAGGTCGGGCATCTCCAGCGATTACTCCGTCGGTCTTGGCGTCACGGCGTTCGAACTTGATTTCTTCGGCCGCGTCCGCAGCCTCAAGGAAGAGGCATTGAACCAGTATCTGGCGACCGGCGAAGCCCGCCGCAGCGCCCAGATATCTCTGGTTGCCGAGGTGGCGGATGGCTATCTCACGCTGCTGTCCGATCGCGACCAGCTTGCGCTTGCGCAGAGCACGCTCAAGAGCCAGCAGGATTACTACCAGTTGATCACGGCGCGCTATAATGGCGGCGTGGCGTCGGAACTCGACCTGAGGCAGGCGGAAACGCAGGTCAACACAGCCGAAGTCAATGTCGCCCAGTTCTCCCGTCTGGTGGCGCTGGACCTGAATGCGCTGACGCTTCTGGTGGGCGGTCCGCTGCCTGAAAATGTTGTGAAAGCCGATTCGACGAAGGTGGCGCTCACGGACCAGAACTTCCTTGAAGATCTGCCCGCCGGTCTGCCGTCCGATCTGCTGACGCGGCGGCCCGATGTGGTCGAGGCCGAATATCAGCTCAAGGCCGCCAACGCCAATATCGGCGCGGCGCGCGCCGCCTTCTTCCCCAGCATCACGCTGACGGGGAATATCGGCACGGCCAGTTCCCAGCTTTCCGGCCTCTTCGATGGCGGTTCGGGCGCCTGGTCGTTCGCGCCGCAGCTCAACCTGCCGATCTTCGATACCGGCAGCAACATCGCCAACCTCGATCTCGCCAAGGTTCAGAAGAACATCCAGATCGCGCAATATGAAAAGACCATTCAGACGGCCTTCCGGGAAGTGTCCGACGGTCTTGCCTCGCGCGGCACGCTCAGCAGCCAGCTTGCCTCGCAGCAGTCGCTCGTGAACGCCGACCAGCGCTCCTATGATCTTGCGCAGGCCCGCTATGATGCGGGCGTCGAGGATTATCTGGTCGTGCTCACCTCGCAGCAGCAGCTTTTCCAGGCCCAGCAGAATCTGATCAGTACACGGCTGCTGCGGCTGTCCAATCTGGTCGATCTCTACAAGTCGCTTGGCGGCGGCTGGGTCGAGAAAACCGGCGACAAGCCCGCTCCGGCCGATGTCGATCCGCCGGCATGGTGATGCCGGCGTGACAGCCACGTGTTCTGGCGTGAAAATTGCGTGCGTGCTTACATAAGTCACGACATTGGAATTTTCACGCCATGAGCTATCCAGTTGCCGAACAATGGTATCTCCGTCAGGAGCATCCAGATGGGATCACGAGATTCTGGGAGCCCCATGTCCATCCGCTTGAGCAGGCGAATTTCTGGCATGTGCGGGGCCGCGACCGCGACCTGCTGATCGACAGCGGCATGGGCATCGTGCCGTTGCGCTCAAGCTTCCCCGATCTGTTCGAGGGGCGCGAAACCATCGCGCTCGCCACCCACACCCATATCGATCATATCGGCGCGGTGCATGAATTTGAGCACCGCTGGGTGCATCCCGCCGAAGCGCACCATATGGAAAGCCCGTCAGGGCTCGTTTCGATCGTCGCCTCCGACATCGATCCCGAACTCTGCCGCCTGTTCGTCGAGGCGGGCTATCCGCCGTTCGATGAACTGCTGGTCGATGCCTTCCCCTATGAAGGGTTCGATCCGCGCAGCTACCGGCTTCTCGGCGCGCCGCCCACCCGTCTCGTCACCGAGGAAGATGTGATCGACCTCGGCGACCGTCAGTTCACGCTGCTTCATCTGCCGGGCCATTCGCCGGGCAGCCTCGGGGTCTGGGAGGAGGCGACCGGCACGCTCTTCACCGGCGATGTGGTCTATGACGGGCCGCTCGTCTATGAGGGGCCGGGCATGGATCTCGACGTCTATGCCGCAACCCTGCGCGAGTTGCGGGACATGCCGGTCAGCATCATTCATGCAGGCCATGATCCGAGCTTTGGCCCGGCGCGTCTGGGCGAGATCGTCGACCGTTATCTGGCCTTGTGGGGCAGGGCCTGAAGAGGCTTTTTCCCAAATAAAAGCCCTCTCCCCGGCGGGGAGAGGGCGTCTTGAGGCTTATGAGATCAGGAGGCCAGCGCCAGCTTGTCGCGGGCCGCGGCGAAGGCGCGGAAGCCCTCGACGATTTCGGCTGATTGCCGCCGCGCGCCGCTTTGCAGATATTCCATGGCGTTGAGCGAGGCGTCATGGGCCGGGCGGCTGGAGCCGCCGACGCAATCCTCGACAACCCGGCAGAAATAATCGTTCTGGTGGCTGTCCACGAAGGTGTAGTGCACGCACACGTCCGTCAGTCCGCCCACCAGCACCAGCGTCTGCGCCTTCAGGCCCTTGAGCAGGATTTCAAGATCGGTGCCGAAGAAGGCCGAGTAGCGGCGCTTGGCGATGACGTAATCGTCGGGCCGCAGGCCCAGCTCCTCTTCCGCCACCGGCGTGCCCTCGTCGTCCTCAAGGCAATGAATGTCCTCGACGCCGTCGAGTTCGCGGCCGAAATCCACCAGCGTGCGCCGGTGCACTTCCGCGATGAAGATGATCGGAATGTCCGCCTCGCGCGCGGCGTCGACCACCACGCGCGCCTGCTCCATGCGGGCGGAATAGCCTTCCATCAGCGGGATCGGCTGGGGTGCGTTCTTGAAGAACGAGCCTTTCTGGATGTCGACGACGATCAGCACGGGCTGGCCCTCGATCATCGCGCGCCGCTGTCTTTTTATCTCTGTCATGATCTCAACTCCTATACGGGGGATTCGTTGATGGCCTTGCGCTTGAACGGATTTTCCTGATGCAGGGGAAAATCCACCTTGAGTTCGCCGGTCAGGATTTTTTTGCGCAGGTGCTTGGTATCGAGGATGCTGAAGCAGGCGAGGTGGTCGCCCGCCACGATGCGCGTGTAGCCGGAAGGCCGCTCCGGGGTCACGAACCGGGGCAGGGGCTCGACCACCGTGTGGTAATCGACGGCGAAGAACAGCGGCAGCGAATAGCGTTCGACGCCGGTGTTGACCACGCGGTGCTGGGTCGCCTTGAACAGGCCGTTGGTCCAGCCCTCCACCAGATCGCCGATATTGACGATGAAGCAGCCCGGCAGGGGCGGCGCTTCCACCCATTCGTCCGCCGAGTTCATCACCTGCAGGCCGGGGCCGCTGGTGTTGAGGATGGTGAAGCATTCAAAGTCCGAATGCGCGCCGATGCCCAGATTCTGGCGGTCCATGGGCCTGTCGTTCGGCGGATAGTGCAGCAGGCGCAATTGCGAACTGGGCTTGGTCGCCTTTTCCAGAAAGAACGTCTCGGGCAGGCCGAGCGCCATGGCGAAGGCGCGGAAGAGCTGGTTGCCGACATTCATCACGGCTTTGTAATAGCTCTGCACATCCTCGCGGAAGCCGGGCAGCCAGTCCGGCCACTGGTTGGGCACCAGCATCAGATTGCCCGCCAGATAGTCCGGGTCGTCGTCGGCGATCTCGATGGAACTGTCGAAGGCCTGATGCAGGCGCGGATGGCCCAGATGGTCGTCCTTCGGGTCTTCGGGCGCGGGCGACAGCCGGTAAAGCTCCGGGTCCGGGTCTTCATAATCCAGCGTGCTCGGCAGCCATCCGCGGTTGCCCTGCGAGTTGCGCACATGCACGCGCTCGCGCAGTTCGACGGGCGAATGGTGGAAGGCGGCGGATTGCGCATAGGCCTTGTCGATCAGCGCCTGGGGCACGCCATGGTTGCTGATATAGAAGAAGCCGACATCCTCGCAGGCCCTGCCTATTTCCTGGGCGACTGCCTGGCGTGCGGCCTCGTCGGTGCCGGACAGCGCGCCAATGTCGATGACCGGAATGGCGGTGAAGGGCATTTTTGCGGCGCCCATGGCGCCGGATGTTTTTTCACCGGAGTTTGTTGCGCCGGCGCTCGCCGGCGGGGTTTGTGGCAGCGTGATCATCTCGCATGAGTCCTCACTTTATGGACGCCCGCCACTTCGCAGTCGAATCGGTAACGCCCACGGCAATTTTGAATGCAAGCCACATACCACTCCCGCCGTCTGGCCCCTCGATTGCATACAATCGGGTATCCGGGATTGCGGGCAATTATGCATGGAGTGTGCAGATGACGAAGGCAAAGGACAGCCGTGTGGGCGGCAAGAACATGAATGATGTGAAAAAGGGCATGTCGCGCCGCTCCGTGCTCAAGGGCGGGGCAGTTCTGGGCGCGGCGGCGGCGGTCAACATGCCGTTCATCCGGCCTTCCTATGCCGGGTCGAGCCTCAAGGTTTCCACCTTCGGCGGTTATTTCGAGCAGAGCTTCAGCAGCTTCATCTATCCCGCCTTCACCAAGGCGACCGGCATCGCGGTCGAGTCCGTGCCGCAGTCGGAAAGTCCGGCATTCCTGATCCAGTTGCAGCAGGCCAGCAAGGCCGGCGCCGTGCCGATGGACATCTGCTGTATGCCCCAGAGCGAGCTTCTGCGCGGCCGCGAGCTGAAGCTGTGGAAGACCTACGATCTCGGCAAGATCCCCAACGCCTCGCTTCTGCCCGACCGTTACGTCAACAAGATCCCTTCCGGCGTCGATGGCGTCGGCGCCATGGCCTGGTACACGACCTTCGTCGTCAACAAGGAAACCGTGAAGCCCCTGCCGGATAGCTGGAAGGCGCTGTGGGATCCGAAGTACAAGAATTCCTGGGGTCTCCAGTCCGGCGGCGTTTCCAACATTATCGAAATCACCTCCATGGTCTGGTTCGGCACCAATGACCTGCTCAACAGCAAGGAAGGCATCGACAAGGTCATCGCCAAGATCGCGGAACTCAAGCCCAACGTGAAGCTGTGGTGGGAAGAGGAAGGCACCATGCAGACGGCGCTTGAAAACGACGACGTTCTGGGCGGCACCTATTACAACGACGTCGCGCACACCATGGCGGGCAACGGCACGCCGGTCGTCTCGCTCTTCCCCAAGGAAGGCGGCGTCGTCGATTTCGGTTCATGGGCGCAGCTCGACGTCTCCAAGAAAATTGCTGAGGCGCAGGCCTTCATCAACTACACCTGCACGGCGGAAGCGCAGGAGCTGATGGCCCGCCATGTCGGCTCGGTGCCGCTGATCGATCGTGCCAAGATGAACCTGACCCAGGCCGAGTTCGACAATGTGTCGTCCGACGTGCCGCCCATTCTGGTTGCGTCCGAGGCGCGCCTGAAGAACCAGAGCTATATGGATCAGGCCTTCACGAAGATGCTGGCGGGCTGATCGCCGCGCGGCGGCCCGGTTCCCTCCAGCAATCGCAGGGTGATGCATGATAGGTTTGGAAGTTCAGGCGGTTTCCAAGAGCTACAGCGCGATCAAGGTTGTCGATCGCGTTTCCTTCTCCGTACCGCAGGGTGAGTTCGTCTGTTTCCTCGGGCCTTCGGGCTGCGGCAAGACCACCTTGCTGCGCATGATCGCAGGCCTTGAGGCGCCGACGGACGGCCATCTGTTCCTCAATGGCAAGGACATCACCGGCCAGCCCGTGCACGAGCGCGGGTTTGGCATGGTGTTCCAGTCCCTCGCGTTGTTTCCCCATCTCAATGTGGCGGACAATATCGGCTACAGCCTCAGGCTAAGGTCGGGCAACGCGAAGCTGAGGGCGGAGCGGGTCGAGGAACTGCTTGAACTGATCCGCCTGCCGGGCATCGGCAAACGGGCCGTCTCCGCCCTTTCGGGCGGCCAGCGCCAGCGCGTCGCCATTGCGCGCGCGCTGGCGCAGGAGCCGCAGATCCTGCTGCTGGACGAGCCGTTCTCGGCGCTCGACGCCAAATTGCGTGAGGAAATGCAGGTGGAAATCCGACAGCTTCAGCAGAAGCTCAAGATTTCCATGATCCTCGTCACCCACGACCAGCGCGAGGCGATGACGCTCGCCGACACCATCCTCGTCATGGGCAAGGGCGAGATCCAGCAGATGGGAGCGCCGCTGGATATTTACCGCAATCCCTCCAACACGTTCGTCGCGGGCTTCATCGGCTCGACCAATTTTCTCGATGTGACGGTGGAGGGCCCCGGCCTTGTGCGCTTCCGCGACAAGACCATCGCCGTCGGGGCCATACCGGAGGCGCTGACGCGCGGCCAGAAGGGCGTATTGTCTGTGCGCCCTGAAAATGTCGAACTGTCGAATGGCGGCGACGGCGGCCTTGGCGGTGTCGTCACCTTCGTGCGCGATGTCGGCGCGTCCATCGAAACGCATGTCGATTGCGGCGGGCTTGAAATCGTCAGCCTGTCTTCTTCCTCCCAGGCGGCCTGTCCGGCGGTGTCGGACAAGGTCAGTCTCCGGTTCCAGCCGGATGCCTGCCGGGTGCTTGAGCCATGACCCTCGTTTCCCCTCCCGATCTTTCGCGTTATGCGCGCTTCGTCCAGCGCACCGGCCGTCTCGGCGGGCGCTGGGTTCTGGCCTGGCCCGCGGTCATCCTCGGCATCTTTTTCGTGATCCCGTTCCTGCTGCTGCTGCGGGTCAGCGTTGCCGAATCCGGCTTTGGCGCCATGGGCAATGGCGGCTTTACCGCCGCGAGCTATCTTGCCGCGTTCCAGAACGATGTGTTCGTCTATTCCGTCGTCTTCTCCGTGGTTCTGGCCGCGGTCGTGGCGCTCATCTCCATCGCCGCCGGTTTTCCCTTCACCTATGCGATCACGCGCATGTCGCGGCGCGCGCAGGTCTGCTGGCTGGTGTTCGTGCTGATGACGCTCTCGCTCTCGGAGGTGCTGATCACCTTCGCCTGGCAGGTGATGCTGGCCAAGCGCGTCGGCATCTCGAACCTGCTGGTCTGGCTCGGGCTGATGGCGGAGCCGGTGTCGCTGTCACCCAATCTGGGGGCGGTGCTGGCCTGCCTCGTCTATCTGGTCATTCCGTTCACCGTGCTGGTGCTGTTCCCCGGCATGTCGCGGATCGACCCGCAGATGGCGGAAGCCGCCCGCACCATGGGGGCGACGCCGGCGCGCACCTTCTTCACCATCATCGTGCCGATCATGCGCGGCCCCATCGTGACCTGTCTGATGATGTCCTTCATCGTCGGCATCGGCAGCTATGTCGCGCCGATGGTGCTGGGGCGGCCGGAACACTGGACGGTCGCAATCCTGATCAGCAAGGCGGCGACGGCCTCGAACGACATGCCGCTTGCTTCCGCCATGTCGGTGCTGTTCCTCGCCGTTGCCTCCGTCATCTGCCTCATCATCTATCGCCTCGGTGTAAGGAAGGTCTGACATGAACAATGTCCGCATGGCCGCCGCTTCCCGCAATCTGTTCCTGTTTCTGTTCGCCGCCTTTCTGTCCATGCCGCTCATCATCGTCGCGGGGGTGAGTTTCAATGCGACCCGGCGCATGAGCTTCCCGCCCCAGCAATGGAGCCTGCACTGGTATGCCGATTTCTTCGGCGATCCGGGCTGGATGGGTGCGCTGGAGCTTTCGCTTTTCGTCGGCGTGGCCTCGGCGCTGCTTGCCGCCAGCGCGGCCCTGCCCATCTGCTATTTCGGCTGGAAATACATGATGCGCCTGACGACGGTGCTGACGGGGCTCGGCAGCCTGCCGTTCATGCTGCCGCCGATCGTGCTCGCGGTCGTCTTTCTGGTGTTCTGGAGCCTGCTCGGCCATGTCGGTCAGGTGGAAGATCTGGTCATCGCCCATGGCATCGTGTTCATGCAGTTGCCGATCGCGGCCATGGCGCTGGGTTTCCGCTCCATCGACCGGGCGCTGATCGACGCGGCGGGCACGCTGGGCGCGCGCGACGAGGATGTTTTCCGCACCATCGTGCTGCCCATCGTGCTGCCCTATATCGTCTCCGGCGCGCTGTTCGTGTTTCTGCTCAGCCTCAATGAATATATCATCGCCCAGATGGTGGTCGGCTTCGCCATGGAAACCCTGCCCGTCAAGATATTCAACAGCCTGCGGACCGGCTTCTCGCCGTCCATGTGCGTGGGTGCGGTCCTGTTCATGCTGGTCGGCCTCGTCGGCTACAGCCTGATCGCCTGGATCGGCGATCTGCCCAAACTGCTCGGCAGCGAAAGCGCGAAATGATGACGCATGAAAACCCCGCTTCCGCCGATGAACTGCGCGGCCTGTGGCGGCGCAGCCTGATGGCGTGGCCGGGCGAGCCCGAGGACCGCGACACGTGGGTGTCATGGTTGCAGGGGCCGTCCCTCTATGCCGATCTGCGCCAGCCCGCGGGGCGGCCGGATTTCACGGGCGTGACGTGCGTGCGCGATCTCGCCGGTATTCATGTCGAATGGATGGCCCGGCAGATGGCGTTCGCCGGCACCTTCATCTGCGAGGGCGAGACCTTCAGCTGGAACCATGACATCGAATATGGCCCGCTGTCGCCGGTGGCGGATCGCGCCCGCCTCTGGTACGAGCCGGGCCGTCTGGTCGAGCGCGGTGTCGAAATCGCCTTCACCGAGCATTGGCACCGCGAGGGCACCGCGAGGGAGAGGCGCCCGAACCCTGTTCCGCCTGGCGTCTCCAGGGCGCGGAGGGACGCCACGCCATTCTGGTGCGGGCGGGCCATCATTTCCTCATCGCCCACAGCTATACCGGCCCCGCCTATGGCGCGGACACGCTGGCGGCGTCCCTCGCGGATGTCGCAAATCCTGAAGACAGGCAGGATATGGTCGCCAGCGAGTTTTCCTTCGGGCAGGTGTCGTCGTCCGGGGCATGGCGGATCGAGCGTTCCTCCCTGCCGTTCCGCGAGGGGGCGGACCTCGCCCCCTCTTTCACTTCGCAAGGCGTTACGCTTCACGAGCTTGCTCCCGGCGGGGAGCCGGTCGAAAGCGTCTGGACCATCGGATTTTCGCAATGACGGAATTTGTCAAACTCGGTCAGCTCATGCCATCGAAGCAGCGCGCGGCCGCGCCGCTCGCCACGCTGTCGGACGATCTGGGCAGCCGCCTTGCCGACGAGATCACCTCGGGCCGGTTGCTGCCGGGCACGCGCCTTGACGAGCAGTCGATCGCGGATCGCT
Organism: Parvibaculaceae bacterium; assembly: GCA_028283765.1. GTDB lineage: Bacteria > Pseudomonadota > Alphaproteobacteria > Parvibaculales > Parvibaculaceae > JAATFR01. The sequence goes on from JAPWJY010000008.1 coordinate 866,033, forward strand.
TCAACACCTCGCGCACGCCGGTGCGCGAGGCGCTCCGCCAGCTTGAAGCGAACGGCCTCGTCGAGCGCCGCCCCTACAAGGGCGCGGTGGTCGCCACCATCTCCCTCCAGATGCTGGCGGAAATGTTCACCGCCATGGGCGAGATGGAGGCAAGCTGCGCCCGGCTGGCGGCGCTCTCGGCGACAAAGGCGGAGCGGGCCGGACTGCGCAAGCTCCACGCCGCCATGGGCGCGCTGATGCGCGGCGACGACATGGCGGGCTATGCCCGCGCCAACATCGATTTCCATGAAATGATCTACGCCATGGCGCATAACGAGATCGTGGCCGATTTCACCCGCGCCCTGCGCCGCCGCCTCACGCCGTTCCGCCGCGCCCAGTTCCGCATGGAGGGCCGCCTCAAGCGCTCGAACGTGGAGCATACCCGCATCGTCCGCGCCATCGAGAAGGGCGAGGGCGACATGGCGGCCCGGCTGATGCGCGAGCATGTGGACCGGGTGCGCTCCGCCTATCTGGAGTTTTCCGGCGTCGCCGAGCTTGAGGGCGGCGTGACTTTTCTGTGAACCGGAGCTGTGCCGGGGGAGGAGAGGGAAGGTTCGACGGGGCGCTGCCTGCTCTTGTGCTTCCCGGGCCTGAACAGGCCGGTGAGGGGTAGGTGCAAATTCATTCCGGCAGCACACTGATTGGCGATAGTGGGCCGTTCGGCATTCTCAATACAGAGCCGGCGTGACGACCCAGATCAGATCTACCGGCTCGTCGCCTGCGCACCAGAAGCGGTGCATGTTTTCTGCGCGAAAGGCGAAGGAATCGCCGGCTTTCAGCACGTATTCCTTGCCCGACACCTCCAGGCCGAGCTGACCGGAAATGATCGTGCCGCATTTGGCGCCGATCGGATTGTTGTAGGGCTTGTCCCCGGACGTCCCGCCCGGCTGGATAACGATCCTTATGATCTGGATGTCGAGAACCGAATCCGGAGACATCAGCTCCTTGACCATTGCGCCGGGTCCGAGATCCATTTTCCTGCGGTTCTCGGCCCTGACGATCAGATCGTCCGATGGATGCGGTGCCGGTTCAAACAGCCAGCCGAGAGGCATTTCGAGGGCAGTGCTGATCTGCCGGAGGGAACGCAGGGAAGGTGTCGTCATGCCTCTTTCAATCTGGCTGAGCAGGCCCACCGACAATCCCGATTTTTCCGCCAGTTCCTGGAGTGTCAATCTCCTCGCCAGCCGGCGCATGCGCAGCCGCGCCCCGACCAGCGATTCTGATTTCTCCTTCAAATCAGAGACTCCCTTCGTCTCGGCACTCATTTTGCATACTCCCCGTCAAACTACCTGCGGAGATCGCGAATGCCCCGCGGCTTGGTGGCAATATGCCACTCGTTGGGCTTTACTTAAACAGCGATAATTGAAAAATATAGTCAAAAATTTCACTATTGCTAAATTCAATGTGACATGTTTTTATCAACCGCACAGCGTGTCCGGTAGTCGTTTCAGCCTCCAGCCGTCGCGAAAACACAGCCGGCATGCAACAAAATGAAGGATATTTGAGAGGGGCAGTAGATGACGTTTCGGATTGCCGTCGATACCGGCGGCACGTTTAGCGACGTCGTGGTCACGAGTGGCGAGACCCGGCAGTTGTGGGTCAACAAGGCGCTCACGACATATGACCGTGTGTTCAAGGGAATCTCGGATGCATTGACTGTGACCTGCGAAGAGATCGGGATAGGCCTGAATGAGCTTCTGTCCCAGACATCCCTGTTCACCTACGGCACAACCTTTTCCACGAATGCGATCATCACAGGGGACACAGCAAAGACTGCTTTCCTGACGACGGCGGGACATCCCGATACACTCGTTCTGCGAGAGGGCGGCAAGCTTAACCCGTTCGATTTCCGGGGCAGCTATCCCGATCCCTACGTTCCGCGCCGGCTTACGTTCGAGGTTCCCGAGCGCGTCGATTCCGAAGGTGGCGTGCTGCTGCCGCTGGATGAAGCGGAAGTCGTTCGAATTGCCGCCGAGCTTCGCGAACGCAAGATTGAGGCGGCGGCCGTGTGTCTGCTGTGGTCGATCATGAACCCGGCGCACGAGCTGCGCGTGGCCGAAATTCTGAAGCGCGAATTGCCGGATCTTCCTGTCACCCTTTCCCACCAGATAAATCCCATTCTGCGCGAGTACCGGCGCGCATCGTCGGCGGCGATAGACGCTTCTCTGAAGCCGCTCATGCAGCGTCATCTGCGTGAGATGGAAACGGACCTGAAAGGGAGCGGCTTTGACGGGCAACTTCTTGTCGGCACTTCGTTTGGCGGCGTCCTGAACGTGGAAGATGTGGCCGCCCGGCCGATCTATACCGTTAATTCGGCCCCTGCCATGGCTCCGGTTGCCGGCCGCGCCAATGCACCGGATGAAGAAAGCATCATCGTATGTGACATGGGCGGTACCAGCTTCGACGTCTCGAATCGTGCGGGGCGGCTATATGAAGTTCACGCGCGAAACCTGGATAGGGGAGCAATACACCGGACATATGACCGGCCTGTCCGCGGTCGACATCAAGAACATCGGCGCGGGCGGCGGATCGATCGCCTGGATCGATTCAGGAGGATTGCTGCGGGTGGGGCCGCAGAGCGCCAAGTCGTTTCCGGGACCGGCCTGCTATGGACAAGGGGGAACGAAGGCGACAGTCACCGATGCGAGCGTCGTTCTTGGCCATATCGATCCCGACTATTTTCTCGGAGGCCGGATCAGGCTCGATCACGGCGCGGCCGTTCGTGCGATCACGGACAATATTGCAAAGCCGCTCGGCATTTCGCTTTACAAGGCCGCGCATGCCATATTGGCGATCGCGACCGACAACATGGTCAATGCGATCCGCTCCATCACGGTCAACGAAGGACTGGATCCCCGCCAGTCGCTGCTGATCGCCGGCGGCGGCGCCGGCGGCATGACGATCGGCCGTATCGCCGAGCTGCTCGATGCCGATCGGGTTCTCGTGCCGCGCACAGCCGGAGCCCTTTCGGCCTCAGGCGGTCTGTTTTCTGACATCGTCACGGAGTTCAGCGTCAGCCGGAGGGCGGATACCCGCAATTTCGACTATGACGGTATCAATGCCGATCTGGCGAAACTGGATGCCCAGATCGATACATTTTTCGAGCGGATAGGTACACCGGAGGATCAGCAGTTTCGGGAATTTTTCGTGGAAGCCCGTTATCCGCACCAGGTGTGGGAACTCGATGTGCCCTTGCGTGGATCGCGCTTCACTTCCCGTGACGATGTCGAGGCGATGATCGAAGGCTTCCACGCCGCTCACGAGCGCGTCTTCGCGGTCAGCGAGCCGGGACAGGGGCTGGAATGCATCTATTGGAAGGCTCGCGCGATCGCGCGGCTGCCGAAGCCGAGCCTGCTCCGGCAGAGTTCCGCCGCTGCAGGCGCAGAGCCGTTGTCTGTGACGGATGCATGGTTCGGCAGCGACACGCCTGAGAAAACGCCACGATACGATGGTCCTTCCCTGGCTGAGGGGATGGTCTTGAAGGGGCCTTGCGTGATCCAGGAGCCGACCACGACCGTGGTCGTGTTCCCCGGGTGGAATGCCCTGGTCTTGCACAACGGTGACTACATGATGACGAAGGAGGCCTGAGATGACGACCGAACCGCTTCTGCTTGCCATCCTGTCCAACAGGCTCGACCGAATCGTCCGTGAAATGACGAATACTCTGCTTCGAGCCGGCCGGTCGGCCGTGCTCAACACAGCGCGCGACTTCTCATGCTCCATCATCACTTCGGAAAACGAACTTCTCGCGTCGGCCGAAGGGCTGCCGGTTCATGTCGTCGGGACCGAATTTCTCGCGAAGGCCATGACGGAACTTCACGACGATTTTCGCGAGGGCGACGCCTTCCTGCATAACGACCCATATCTCGGAAACACGCATCCCGCGGATCACGCGATACTGGTGCCCGTGTTTTTCGAAGGCGAACATATGTTCACGGCGTGCGCCAAGGCACACCAGGCGGACTGCGGCAATGCGCTGCCGACAACCTACATGCCGGGTGCACGCGACATCTATGAGGAAGGCGCGCTCATCTTTCCGTGTGTACAGGTGCAGCGCGACTTCAAGGATGTCGGCGATGTCATCCGCATGTGCCGCCGCCGCATCCGCGTCCCGGACCAATGGTACGGCGATTATCTCGCCACTTTGGGTGCAGCACGAATTGCGGAGCGGCGCCTCAAGGAGCTTTGCCAGGAATATGGGCGCGATGTCGTGCGCACCTTCATCAGGGACTGGTTCGACTACAGCGAACGGCGCATGATCGATGCGATCGGCAAGCTGCCGAGCGGCCTGATCGTCGGTGAGGCCCGGCACGATCCTTATCCGAACCTTCCTGAGGGAGTGCCGCTGAAGGTGACGGTCGCCATCGACAGCGCAGGCGGCAGGATCGACCTTGACCTGCGCGACAATCCCGACAACTACCCCGGCGGGCTGAATGAATCGGAGGCATGCGCGACAAACAACGTCATGACCGGTGTTTTCAACTCGATCGATCCGGACGTGCCCCACAATGCCGGCAGTTTCCGCCGTATTTCCGTGCAACTGCGCGAAGGCTGCATTGCCGGCATCCCGAAGTTTCCGCATTCCTGCTCGATGGCCACGACCAACATCGCGGATCGCCTCGTCACCTTGACCCAGGCGGCGTTCGCCAACCTCGGCGAGGGGTTTGGTCTGGCTGAGGGCGCTCTGGGCATGGGAATATCCTATGGCGTCATCTCCGGCGAGGACGAGCGGTATAACAACGAGAGCTACGTGAACCAGATTTTCCTGGGTTCGACGGGCGGGCCGGGCGGTCCGGTCGCGGATGGCTGGCCGACCTACTATCTGCCCGTTGCCGCATCGCTGATGTACCACGACAGCACCGAGGTGGATGAGCAGAAATATCCGCTACAGGTCTGGGAGAAACGGCTCATTCCGAATTCCGAAGGTGCGGGACGGCAGCGCGGCGCACTCGGATCCAGGGTGGTCTACGGCTGCAAGAACAAGCCGATGATGGTGGCCTACACCTTCGATGGACACGAGAACCCTGCACGGGGTGTGCGGGGAGGCATGACAGGCCAGGGGTCTGATGGCTGGAAGATAGACAAGGAAGGTAATCGCATCGCCATTCCGATGGCGGGCACGCAGGAGATCGTGCCGGGAGAGCGTCTGGTGTCGATGACGGGAGGCGGCGGCGGTTACGGCAGCCCGCTCACCCGCTCCGCCGAACTTGTGGCGCATGATGTTTCGGAGGGGTGGGTATCTGCTGAGCGAGCCCGCGACATCTATGGGGTGGTTCTCACGGAGTCCGAAACCGAGAAGGGGTTTTGTCTGGTCGACGAAGAAGCGACGCGCAAACAGCGCGCCAGGCTTGGCGCCTGAAGCCAAACCTTGGCGCATTCATCCAACCACCGACATGGAGAATGAAAATGTCGAAGACAGCAGGAAATAAATCGAAAGCGCTGCGCGCCGTGCTCCTGGCGGCGGTGGCGGCAGTCTTGAGCACTACCGCGCATGCGGATGGTAGTCTCGCCGGAAAGACTGTCACGCTTGTGACATGCGGCACCTCGAACCCGTGGTGCAAAGTCTTCAATGACCAGATCACCAGCAAGCTGAAGGATGCGGGCGTGAAGGTGAATGTCCTGGAGAACGACTTCGATGCCGTTCTCGAGGTTCAGCAGATGAACGAAGCGATTTCCCAGCAGCCCGATCTCATCATGGTCGAGCCGGCTGACGACAAGACGCTTGTCGGTTCGGCCAAGAAGGCCAAGGCTGCCGGCGTGCCTGTCCTTTATATGGATAGCCCGGCCGACCCTGCCATCATGGACGACATTGCATTTCAGGTGATTGCCGACAACGTCGCGCTTGGACGCTTCGCCGGACAGAACATCATCGACGGCTTGCGCGAACTGGGCCTGAAGAAGGCTAATGTCATCGTGATTTCCGGCACCAAGGGGTCGACCATGGTGCAGGACAGGCAGCGCGGCTTCGAGGAAGTCATGGCGACCGCGCCGGAATACAAGGTCATCGACGTGCAGGATGGCAATTGGGATCCGGTGCTGAGCGGTAACATTGCACAGCAGCTTTTCGCAAAATACCAGTCGCAGGGCGGGATTCAGGCCGTGCGTGCGGAAGCCGACTATACCGCGATTCCGGTTATCCAGGCCGCACGGCAGGCCGGAATGAAGGTTGGCGTCGCGGAAGGCGGGTTGATCGTGTCCGGTACGAATTGCACGAAAGCGGGAATAGACTCGATCCGCGCCGGTGAGATGTACGGCACCGCGACGGAGGATGCCTTCACGCAGGGCGAGTATACGGTCGACGCCGCGTTGAAGTTCCTGCGGGGCGAGAAGGTCGAAAAGACGATTGTCGTGCCGGAATATCGCGTCACCAAGGCGACTCTGGGTCAATACTCGGAAGTCTGCTCGAAAGGATGACCATGAGCGGGGCCTGCTCCATCGGTGGCGGAATGTCGCCATCTCTACTCGAAGTCGATCATGTCACGCGCAGCTTCGGGGCTGTTCGTGCCGTCGACGGAGTATCGTTCGATGTCAGGCCGGGTGAAGTCGTCGGACTTTGCGGCCACAACGGGGCAGGCAAGAGTACGATCGTAAAGATGCTGTCCGGCCAATTGAGGCCGGACAGCGGTCGGATATTGCTTGCAGGCAACGAGTTAAAACTTGCTTCGCCGCGGCAAGCGCAGGCGGAAGGGATCGTGCTTGTCGATCAGGAACTGAGTCTGGTTCCCGCCCTCTCCGTTTTGGACAACCTTCAGTTGGGCAATTTCGATTCTACCTTCGTCCGGAAACCGTCATACGATTTCAACCGTGCGCGATCGCTCCTCGATGCGGTGGGATTGGCCCATGTCAATCCGGCCACTCCTCTCGAAGATCTGTCCATCGGGCAACGCCAGCTCATTGAAATCGCGCGGGCGCTTGGCAGGAAAGCAAGGCTGTTTCTTCTCGATGAACCGACGGCCACGCTGAGTAGCATCGACATCGAGCATGTATTCGCGGCAATCCGCCGGCTGACGGCAGCCGGCCACGGCGTGGTTTACGTGTCGCACCGCCTGGATGAGGTACTTCATCTCACCGACCGTGTGACAGTCGTTCGCGATGGCAGGCTGGTCGGCACGCGTGATACGAAAGCCATCACCGGCAAGGAACTGGTGACGATGATGCTCGGCAAGCATGAGGAGCCGCCGCTCCGCGCCAGGGCGTCTGTCGCACAGGGCGGCGGCTCCACCCTGGCTGTGAGCGGACTTTTCGTCGGTGAGGGCGCGCGGGACGTCGCACTCACCGCGAAGGCAGGTCTGGTCTACGCGCTTGCCGGACAGGTCGGGTCGGGCACGACGGAAGTGATCCGCGCCATTTCGGGGCTCGCACCGGATGCGCGTGGATCGGTTGTCCTCAACGGCAAACCGGTTCCGCTCGGTTCGATCCGTGCCGCGACAAGGGCGGGCATCATTCTGGTTCCGGGAGACAGGAAAGGCGAAGGGCTTTTCCTCGGACAGAAGGTCGAGGACAATCTGACAGCCACTTCCCTGCCGCGTTACAGTCGATTTGGCGTCCTGAAGGCGGCTGGCCTCAGGAAACTGGCCCGAAAGCTTGCCGGGATTTGCGGCGTGGACGCCCGGCGGTTGCCGGATGCCGTTCGGGACCTGAGCGGTGGCAACCAGCAGAAAGTGCTGATAGGCCGCAGCCTCGAGCGGAAGGATACCAGGGTCCTGCTGTTCGATGAGCCGACGCGCGGTGTCGATGTCGGCGGCAGGGCGGACATCCACAAGCTGATCCGCTCCGTCGCTGATGGCGGCGCGATCGTTCTCTTCACGTCGACCGAGCTGCCTGAGATACTTCATCTCGCGGATGTCATCGTCGCGATGCGTGGCGGCCGCATCGTGAGCGTGCGCGAGCGGGAACAGGTCGACTCGCACGAATTGCTCGCGGACATGACCCATTCGTCTGCGCAGGAGGATGCATAGGATGGCGCAGGACGGTGAAGCGTTTCAGTTAAACAGAGGCCGGCCGATGACGATCGCAGCGGTGGGCGCCGTCGTCATCCTTGTTGCCGCAGCAGCTGCGACTACTCCCGGTTTTATCAGTATACAGAATTTTAGGGCGATCCTCGCCGCGACCACCTTTGTCGGCCTGATCGCGGTGGGAATGACCGTGATCATGATCAGCGGCTCCTTCGTTTCGATGTCGCTGGGCACCATGGCGACCATCACAGCGATTTTCTTCATTTATGCGCTGAAGTTCGGCATTGCCGGGGCTATTCTTTCGACGCTGTTGCTGGGCGGCGTTCTGGGTCTCGTACAGGGGTTCCTCATCGGTGCCTGGGATGCCAATCCCATTATCGTGACGATTGCCGCCGGCGCCCTGATGGAAGGTGTGAGCGTCGCATTGACCGGTGGCCAGGCCCTGTCTCCTCCGGACAACAATTATGCCTTCCTGAACACCACGCCCTGTGGAATTCCGGTAGGCACGTTCGTGCTGCTGCTGCTTGTCGCGGTGGTTGAGTTCCTCCTGCGCCGAACCCGCCTGGGCCGTGAGGTTTATATGCTTGGCGAAAGCCGGGCTGCTGCGCGTGCGGCTTCCCTGTCGCTGGGCGAAGTCGGATGCTGGGTGTTCATGCTGGCGGGATTTTCCGCAGCGCTGGCGGGGATATTCCTTGCCTCTTTCAATCACGGCGCGTCGCTTCTGCTCAATCGCGGAACATTGAACTATGACGCAATCGCCGCCACGCTCATTGGCGGCACGGCGATCGTGGGCGGCAGAGGATCCGTCTGGCGAACCCTGCTTGGCGTCATATTGATCGCCACGATCACCAATCTGGTCCTGCTGCGCGGCTACAGTTTCGGGGCGCAGATATTCTTCAAGGGCGTTATCATGGCCGTGTTCGTTATTGTCATCCATCTGCGTTCACAAAGGGGACGCTGATGCCCGGAAAGTTGACGCTCGGTTACCCCTCGGCCCGGACGCTTCGTAAATCGCTGCCGCTTGTTGTCCTTGCGGTCGTGGTCGTGGCCCTGATCGCCTTGCCTCTTTATTCAAGTGCGCATGCGAGTGCGTTCAGCATCAACAATTCCTTGCAGAACGCCGCTTCGCTCGGTCTTCTGGCGCTGGGCGTGGGACTCACGATGATCATCGGGGAGTTCGATCTTTCCAGCCTTGGCGTCTACGCGATCGGGGGAATGATCGCTGTCAAATATGGAGCGGACTTCCCGGTCATGGGCATGCTGCTGGCGTTGGCGCTTGCCGTCGTCGTTGGCGGTGTCCAGGGCTGGATTATCGCGCGCACAGAGATCAGTTCCGTGCCGCTGACGCTCGGCGGCTATATCATTCTCCTCGGCGCCAGCCATCTCGTCAGCAACAGCCAGACCTTGGCTTATGCCAACTATGATGTCGGGATGTGGCTCGACGGGATTTTCGGCTTCGTCCTTTCTCCACGTATCGCCATCGTGCTCGGTATATTTGTCCTCACCGCGGCTTTCATGGGGTGGACGCAGCTTGGCCGTGAAATACGTGCGGTTGGCGGCGATCGTCGCGCCAGCCGGGCTTCCGGGGTTCAGGTCGACCGGATCATTGTCGGAATATTCATCGCCTCGGCTTTTCTCTCCGCCTTGGGCGGTGCACTGTTCGCCTTGAGCAGCGCCGCGGCCAAGCCCGATCTCGGGCTTTCGCCTTTCATCTTTGCCGTCACGGCGGTGCTTCTGGGCGGTGTGTCGCTTGCTGGAGGGCGTGGAGGGGCAATGGGTATTGTGGTGGGCGTCGTGTCGCTCAGCCTGCTTGAGACCCTGTTTTCTCTGCTGGGTACCCCGATCTACATGGTCAACGTGATTCGCGGCGCCCTGCTTTTGGTCGTGGTCGTCATCGAGGCGCCGGATTTGCGCCGGGCGCTGATTACTGTTCGACGAGCAAAATCTGCCTGAGCCACCGCCCAGGGGTATCTCCAGCCCTGCAAACCCGGCGACAGGCGTAGCCTGCCCCGTCATGCGCAGGTCGCCTGGTCAGGATAGATGGTGTTCCAAGGGGATGATGATGACGACTACATTAATATCGATGTAGCGTCTGCGTTGACTTGTCATCGAAGGTTTCCGTCTCGTGATAAGAGCCATGCCCTTCCGCATGGCCAATGCGCGCGCCCGGTAACCGCTGCTGCCATCCTTGCGTTAGCGCGGTAATCGTGCCCATGTCCGTTTCCCCATCTGGTCTACGGATATCATATCTGGTCCATTGGACCAGATTCCGTGTTAAAATCACTGTATCTGGTCCAGGACCGGCGCAGACCGTACAGAAAGAAAATGCTCCAGAAGCCTGAGAAAAAAGAAAAATCCGGATATTTCAAAGCCCCGGTTTTTTCCGTCGCCCCCATGATGGACTGGACAGACCGCCACGATCGGTTCTTCCTGCGTCTCATTTCGGCGCGCGCCGTGCTTTACACCGAGATGGTCACCACCGGCGCGGTGCTGCATGGCAACCGCGAGCAGTTGCTGGGTTACGACGCGGCGGAGCATCCGCTGGTGCTGCAACTGGGTGGCTCCGATCCGGCGGCGCTCGCGCAGTCGGCGATGATCGCCGAAGACTATGGCTATGGCGCGGTCAATCTCAATGTCGGCTGCCCGTCCGACAGGGTGCAGTCCGGCCGCTTCGGCGCCTGTCTCATGCGCGAGCCGGAACTGGTGGCGGAATGCGTCGCGGCCATGGCGGCGGCGGTCTCCATTCCCGTCACGGTCAAGTGCAGGATCGGCGTCGATGAGCAGGACCCCGCCGAGGCGTTGCCCGCGATGGCCCATGCCGTCTCGCAGGCGGGCGTCCGTACCCTGATCGTCCACGCGCGCAAGGCCTGGCTCGAAGGCCTGTCGCCGAAGGAGAACCGCGAGGTCCCGCCGCTTGAGTATGCCCGCGTCCATGCCCTCAAGCAGGCCATGCCGCAGCTTGAGATCATCCTGAACGGCGGGCTTGCGAATGTGGCGGCGGCGCTGCCCCACCTCGATGCGCTGGATGGCGTCATGTTCGGGCGCGCCGCCTATCAGTCGCCCTACATGCTGGCCGAGGTCGATCCGCTGCTGGGCCATGCGGGTCCGGTTTTGTCGCGCCATGAGGTGATCGAGAGCTTCATCCCCTATGTCGAGCGCCAGATGGCGTCGGGCACCTCGTTCTACAGCATGGCCCGGCACATTCTGGGGCTCTATCAGGCCATGCCCGGCGCGAGGGCGTGGCGCAGGCTGTTGAGCGAGAAGGGACCGCGCGTCGGTCATGATGTGGCGGGCGCGCGCGCCTTGCTGGAGGAGGGGCTCACCCTCGTGCCGCGCTACCCTGAAGAGGCGGCGGCTGCATAACCCCGCGTTTGCCTATCCCCAGAGCGCGGCGGGCGGCCGGTGCATCAGGCTGCCCTCATAGCGGATGCCCGGTTCGCGGTCCCGGGCCAGCAGCAGCGGGCCGTCGAGATCGACGAAGGCCGCGCCCTGCGCCACATAAAAGGCGGGGGCCATGGCAAGCGAGGTCGAAACCATGCAGCCCGCCATGATCTGGAAGCCGCGCGTGCGGGCAAGCCTTGCCAGTTCCAGCGCCTCGGTGAAGCCGCCGGTCTTGTCGAGCTTGATGTTGATCGCCTGATAAAGGCCGCGCAGGCGCTCAAGGCTCTCAATGCCGTGTGCGGATTCATCGGCGCAGAGCGTCACGGGGCAGTCGAGCCCGCGCAGGCTTTCATCGCCGCTGGCGGGCAGGGGCTGTTCGATGAGCGTGACGCCGAGCCGGTGGAGTTCGCGCGCGAGCGGCAGCACCTCGTCCGGCGACCAGGCTTCATTGGCGTCCACGATCAGCCTGGCCTGCGGCGCGCCCCGGCGCACGGCCTCCACGCGGGCAAGGTCCGCCCCGCCGCCCAGCTTCAGCTTCAGCAGCGGGCGCGCGCTCGCCCGGCGCGCGGCGTCCTCCATGGCATCCGGCTCGCCGAGGCTCAGGGTGAAGGCGGTGACGAGCGGAACGGGGGCGGGAAGCTGCGCCAGTTCCACGATGGAGCGTCCGCTGCGCCGGGCGGCAAGGTCCCACAAGGCGCAGTCGAGCGCGTTGCGCGCCGCGCCGGGCGCCAGCAGCGCCTGCAACGCCGCGATGCTGGCGCCATCGGCGATCTCGCGTTCCACCGAGCGGATCTGGGCGGTCACGCTTTCGATGGTTTCGCCGTAGCGGCCATAGGGCACGCATTCGCCCTGTCCGGCAAAGCCGTCTTCCCGGATGGTCACCAGCACCACCTCGGCGGATTTTTTCGAGCCGCGCGAGATGGTGAAGCCGCCCTCGATGGGCCAGGACTGGGGAACTGCTTCGAGCGTGCGCATGGCGCGGTCTACTTCGCGGGTTCGCCCGCCGGAACCGTGCCGGTTATCTTGTTGGCCTGCGCCAGATAGGCGATCAGGTTGCGCCGGTCGTCGTCCCTGGCGAGGCCCGCGAACGACATCATGGTGCCGGGTACATAGGCGCGCGGGCTCTTGAGATAGTCGAACAGGGTCTGCCCGCCCCAGACGAGGCCAGCCGCGCCCTTGGCCCGCATGGCGGAGGAATATTGGTAATCGGACACGGTGCCGGCCTTGCGGCCGAGAACGCCGGAAAGGTGGGGGCCGATCATGTTGGGCCCGCCTTCCGTCACCGTGTGGCAGGCGGCGCACTTCTTGAACACTTTCTCGCCCTTCACGGCGTCGCCGCCGGACCAGTCGTCCGCATGGGCAAGGGGAACGATGCCGGGCATGAGGCTGAGGCCAAGCAGGAGACAGAGGCTGGCGGAGGCTTTCAGGAGTGATTTCATCGGATTTCACCTCTCATGTTCAAATTTGCTGCGAGCCGGTGGTCCGGACTCTAGCGTCAGGCCCTTGCGCTGCCATGCGGCATACCCGCACGGACGGGTCCGCCCCTGCCTTCCACTTATCTGCCGTTTGTTCAGGTCTCTCAATCTGGTCATGTCTGGAAGAAGTAGCGGATCAGCAGGCTTGCTGCAAACCGGTCCATGCGGCACACTGGCGCGGTAGGGGCGAACCTGATTATGCTCAATCGGCGGCATTCCTGTTGTCGGCCTGATACAGGTGGATGGCTTCAGGTGCGATGACATGACAGCGGACACATGACCACGCAAGATGCTGCGTCTTTCACATTCGATGAAGCGCCTGATGCCTTCCGCCTGACAGTGAAGGGCAACTGGTCGCTCGATCATATCCTGCCTCTGGACGATGGCCTGCGCTCGCTGGTGAAGAAGCCGCCGGAGACGCGCAAGGTCGTGATCGATCTGGGCGATGTGTCGCGTCTCGATACGGCGGGCGCATGGCTTTTGTTCCGCACGGCGAGCGGTCTTGCGGAGCAGGAGATCGAGGTCAGCTACGAAAATGTGAATGACCGCGTCAAAGCCATCTACGATCAGGTGTCGGGTGGCGATCCGCTGGATTTCTCGCAAAAACGCCAGCCCCCGATCTATATCCAGGTTGCCGCCCGGATGGGCGATGCGGTGATCGCGGCCGGCCGGGAATTTATCGGCGGGCTCGCCTTTTTCGGCGAAGTGCTGATCACGCTGGGCCGGGCGATCCGCTCGCCCGGCCGCCTGCGCCTCACCCCGCTCATCCACCACATGGAAATGGCCGGATTCGATGCGCTGCCGCTGGTCTGCCTGCTGACGTTCCTTGTCGGCGCGGTGCTGGCGCAGCAGGGCGCAACCCAGCTCACCCAGTTCGGTGCGCAGGTGTTCACGGTCAATCTGGTCGCCATCGCCTTTCTGCGCGAGGTCGGCGTGCTGCTCACCGCCATCATCGTCGCGGGCCGTTCGGGCAGCGCCTTCACGGCGGAAATCGGCTCGATGAAGACGCGCGAGGAAATCGACGCCATGCGCACGCTGGGCCTCGATCCCATGGAGATGCTGGTGCTGCCGCGCGTGCTGGCGCTGGTTTTCACCCTGCCGATGCTCACCTTCGCCGCGTCCATGATGGGTCTGCTCGGCGGCGCCTTCGTCTCGGTCTTCATGCTCGACATGACGCCTGCCGCCTATCTGTCGCGGGTCAAGGATGTAACCGGGTTCTGGACCTTCATGGTCGGCATCCTCAAGGCGCCGTTCATGGCGCTGGTCATCTCGCTCATCGGCTGCCGGTCGGGCCTTTCCGTCACGGGCAGCGCGGAATCGGTGGGGCAGGAAACCACCCGCTCCGTGGTGCGTTCGATCTTCATGGTCATCGTGCTCGATGCGCTCTTCGCCATGTTCTTTTCAAAGATGGGGATCTGAGCCATGTCTCCCGTCGAGAAGCCCCCGGTCAGGACGTCCCCCGTCAGGATCACGCCCGCCGGGGCGGGAGCCGTTTCTGCCGCCAAGAACGGCTCCGGCAATGAAGATCCGGACAACATCATCGAGGTGCGTGGCCTCATCAACCAGTTCGGCGAGCACCGGGTGCATGACGGGCTCGATCTCGATGTGCGCCGCGGCGAGATACTGGGCATCGTCGGGGGCTCGGGCACCGGCAAGTCGGTGCTGCTGCGCTCTATCGTCGGCCTGCGCCGTCCGCAGGCAGGCGTCATCCGGGTGTTCGGCCAGGACATCGAGAGCATGGACGAGGCCGGGCGCAGCGCCATCGAGAAGCGCTGGGGCGTGCTGTTTCAGGATGGCGCGCTGTTTTCCTCGCTGACCGTGGCGGAAAATATTCAGGTCGCCTATCGCGAGCATCTGCATATGGGGGGCGAGCTGATGGAAGAGCTTGCCGCCCTCAAGGTCAAGCTGGTCGGTCTCAGGGCGGCGGCGGGTGATCTTTTCCCTTCGGAGCTTTCAGGCGGCATGCGCAAGCGCGCGGGGCTTGCCCGCGCCATCGCGCTCGATCCCGACATTCTCTTTCTTGACGAGCCGACGGCGGGGCTCGATCCCATCGGGGCGGCGGCGTTCGACGAACTCGTCAAGACGCTGCGCGATACGCTGGGCCTGTCCATCTTTCTGGTGACGCACGATCTCGATACGCTCTATGCGACCTGCGACCGGATTGCGGTGCTGGCCGATCAGAAGGTCATCCTGAGCGGTACGCTCGCCGATATGGAAAAGAGCGACCATCCCTGGGTCCGCGAATATTTCCACGGACCGCGCGCACGCGCGGCCTTTCACGAGGAATGATCCATGGAGATCAAATCGAACAATGTTCTGGTCGGCACCTTCGCCCTTCTGGCGGTGCTGGGCATTTTCGGCTTTCTGCTCTGGCTGGGGCAGTTGCAGGTGAACAAGAGCTATTCCTACTACGAGGTGGTCTTTCAGGGTTCGGTCTCGGGTCTCAAGACGTCTTCCGCCGTGCAGTACAACGGTCTGCCGATTGGCACGGTCACGGATCTGCATCTGTCCGAGGATGATCCCAACAAGGTCGTCGCCCTGTTGCAGATCGACCCGCGCACGCCGGTCAAGACGGATTCGATCGCCCGGCTCCAGATGTCCGGCATCACCGGCGTCGCCCAGATCGAGATCACCGGCGGCAGCCCGGAATCGGGTCCTCTCCTTGCGCATGAGGAGGGGCATTATCCGGTCATCCAGTCCGCGCAGTCCGCCTTGCAGGAATTGCAGACGACCGGCCCGGAGATGATCCAGAACGCCAACAAGCTGATCCTGCAGATAAGCGCGCTGGTGGAGCAGAATCAGGAAGCGGTGAAGGCGAGCCTCGATCATCTGGATGCGATCACGGGAACGGTGGCGGCCAACACCGGCCAGATCACCGAGGCCATCGCCAGCCTGAACGAGGCGTCGAAAAATTTCGACACGCTGACGAAGAACACCAACCAGCTCGTCAATGTCGATGCGCATGCGCTCGTCGCCGAGGCCCGGCAGGCGGTGGACAATTACAATCAGGTGGCGACGAGTCTCGATGCGCTGGTCAGGCGCAACGGCCCGGCCCTCGACCAGTTCTCGGATGCGGGCCTTTCCCAGGTGCCGCTGCTGATCCAGCAGACGCGCCAGACGATCGCGGTGCTGGACCGGCTGGTCAGCAGGGCCCAGCAGAATCCGTCGGGTTTCCTCGTCGGCAACAGTTTACCAGAGGTGAAGGCGAAATGAGCATTGTTCTTCCCGTTCTCAGGCGCTGGGCGCCGCTATTGGTGCTTTCGGTCCTGCTCGGGGGATGTTCGCTGTCGAGCTTGATCTCGAGCGGTCCCGCGCCCGATCTCTACACCCTCACGCCCGCGACGCCGGATGCGGGCGCGCTTGCCGCGACCCGCGCCCAGCTCGTGGTCATGCCGTTCAGCACCGCGGGCGCGCTCGATACCGACCGGATCGCGCTTCAGCCGAATCCGCTGGAACTCAAATATTACGCCGACGCGCGCTGGAACGACACGGTGCCGCTGCTGGTCCAGTCGCTCACCGTCGCCTCGTTGCAGAACATGAACCGCTTCGGCGGCGTCTCGCGTCTCGCGACCGCGCTGCGGGCGGATTATGCGATCAGCGGCGACATCCGCGCCTTCGCCATCGACCGCTCGCAGGGCGGGACTGGCGTCGCCAGGCTTGAGGTTCTGGTTTCCCTTTCCGGGCAGAACGATCTGCGCACGGTGGCGACCCGCGATTTCACCTCCTCCGTCAGGGTCGGGGGGGAGGGCAAGATGCTTGATGTGGTCACCGCCTATAATCAGGCGCTGACCCCCATGCTCAACGACATTTCCCTGTGGACGCTGGGCGAGATCTCGAAGGATCAGGCGGCCCATCCGCTTGATCGCACCAGCAGCAGGTAGAGCTTGCCGAGGTCCGAGGTCAGGTAAATCTCGACCAGCAGCGTGTTTGCCCGCTCCGTGGCGAGGTTGGAAAGGGCGCTGTCGAAACTGGCGATGAAGCGGTCCGCTTCCGCGCGGAAGCTGGCGTCGCTCCGCCGCAGGCCGCTCAGGAGCCGGATGGCGTTGCCGGTCGCAGCCGGAATGGCGGCGCTTCCTGCCGGCGCGCGGCCGTTTCTGACAAGTCCGGCGGGTATGGGGTCGGCAAGGGCGCTGTCCAGAACGGCGGCGTGGGGCTTCAGCGTCTCCAGCAGGTCGCGCGCGTCGGCTGACGCCGGTTCATGCGTGCCGCCGCGCAGCGCCGAGGCGATGGCCGCAAGCTCCGTCAATCCCCAGTAGCCGCTGTTGTCGCCCGCGCGCGAGGCCGCCGCCTCGCTCATCGCGGCAGCAAGTCCGGCCGGCGCGGCAAGCGCCGCGAAATGATCTTCGAGCAGGCGCGCCAGATCGCGCGCGCGTTCATCCCCCGCCGCCACCAGCGTGCGCATGGTCTGCTGGAGGTTCCGGGACGCCCCTTCCAGATATTCGCTCACCGTTTGCGCCGCGCCGCCCATCTCCAGCATCGTCTTGCTGAACGAGCCGTTGGCCTGCGTGAAATCGATGAGGCCCGCGGCCAGCGCGGCGCGGACGTCGGCGAGCACGGCCATCAGTTCGTTGCGGTTCTTTTCCCACGCGTCGTGCATCAGCGTCCGGGTGCGCGCCTCGCTTGCCTGAAAATCCTCCGCCGACGCACGAACGCTCCCGGCTGCCATGCGCGCCGAGGCGTCTACGGTCCTCGCCGCGTTCTCGGCGGCGTTGACCATGCTGGTCACCTCGCTGGAGAATTTGCGTCCAAGCTGGCCTGCGCGCTGTTCGGCGACGTCGAGCGCGCCCTCGATCCGGGCCGCCATCTCGATCGCCGAGCGCGACAGCGCCGCGCCGCGCTCCTCCATGCCGCCCGCCAGCGCATCGAGACGGGTGGCGTTCTTCGCGAACCGGGCGTTGAGATCGTCATGGGCCCTGGACAGGCGCGCGGCGGTGTCGTCCATGAGCTTGTGCTGGTTCTTGTAGCTCTCCCCGATGCCGTCGATGAGCGCGCTTGCGCCGCCCGCCGTCTGTTCGAGCCTCGTCGTTTCGCGGGCGAGGGCCTCGCTGGTGGCGGTCGCGCTCGCCTCGGCCTTTCCGGCCGCCGCGCTGAGCCGCGCCGCGCCTTTCTCGATGTCGCCGGACAATTGCTCCAGATCGTTGCGGGCGCGCGCGCTGACGGTGCGCAATTCATCGATCCGGCCGCCGAGCGCCGCGCCCGCCCGGCTTTCCTCGCCCGCCAGCGCGTCGGCGATCTCCTTCATGGAAGCCTGATGCCCTTCCATGAGTTGCCCGAAACTCACCAGCCTTTGTTCCGTCCGCCCGGTCGATTGCTCCATCGCCTCGAGGTCGCGGCTCAGTTGCTCGCGCAGCCGGCCCGCCTGGCGCAGGCTGATTTCAAGGCTCTTGCTCATGCGTTGCAGGTCGCGCTCCACCGCCTCGGCGCTTTCGATCCTTGCGGGGGCGGGTTCGGGGGGCGGCGCGGCAAGGCGCGCCCGGGTCATGCGCAGGTCGCGCTCGAGGGCGATCAGCGCGCCCGCGAGCCAGATGATGACGGGTGGGCAGAGCCATACCGCGACGAGTCCCGAAAGCGGACCGATCGGCATGCCCGCTTTCAGCGCCTCGCCATGGTGCAGCCACAGCCATGCGCCGGTCAGCACCAGCAGCATCACGGCTGCGACGGGGAAAAGCAGGAGAAAGCGGGCCTTGTGCGGGGTCGGCCGGGCATTTGTGGAGGCCATCGTGCCGTCTGATCCATCATGTCTGTCGCAAACAACGCCGTTCAGACTGACGAGTGCACAAGGACACGTCAACTATTGCGCATTTTAATGGAAAGGATCGTTTTATTCTAAAGCGGCCGGTCGGCGCGGGCGAACAGGTCCTGCTCGCCCAGTTCGGCGCTGCGCTTGCGCTCCAGCGCCATGGTGTAGCGGCGCAATGCGTAAGCCTCGGTCAGATAGCCGATGACGGTCCGCCGGTCCCGCGCCGCCAGCACCGGCAGCGTCTCGGCGGCGCTGTCCTCGAAGCGCAGCAGCGCGATTCTCACATTCTCGTCCTGAAGCAGGAACATGTGCGCGTTATGGGCAAGGTCGCTGGCCACCAGGGTCGGCGCGGCGGCGTCGAGATCGGCGTCATGGATCGCCGCGACGTCGATCATCCCGGCATAATTGCCTTCTTCATCCACGGCGAAGATCCGGCTCGTGCTGCCGAGCGGAAACTGGCGGCGCAACTGCTCCAGCGGCAGGTTCAGCGGCGCAAGGCGCACGTCGGTCCGCATCATGCTGCCGACGGTCAGATCGGCGATCCAGCCGATGTCGTGCGCGCCCCTGATGCCGAGCCCGCGCAGGTGGAAGCGCCAGGTCGAGAAGGAATAGCCGAAGGTCAGCCGCACGATGGTCGATGAAATGACCACGCCCGCCAGCACGCCCATGGTGATCGGAAAATCGCCCGTCGATTCGAGCACGAGGAACACCATGGTGATCGGCGCGCCGATGATGGCGGCGGCGACCGAGCCCATGCCCACCAGCATGAAGGCGGTGCGGTAGCCCTCGATGGAGGGATCGAAGATCGCGGCGGTCTGCGCGAAGGTGGTGCCGAACAGGCAGCCGATGAACAGGGCGGAGCTGAACAGGCCGCCGCGCAGTCCCGCGCCGAGCGAGATGGCCGAGGCGACGATCTTGCCGATAAGCAAGGCCGCCACCGCATAAAGCGGCCATTCCATTTCGAGGTGATACTGGATCGCGCCATGGCCGGAGCCGAGGATCTGCGGCGAGCCGAGCGCGCACAGGCTCAGCAGCAGCCCGCCCACGCCGGGGCGCATCCATTCGGGCAGCGGCAGGCTTTTCAGCCCGCGTTCGATCCAGGTCACGCTTTTCATGGTCAGCACGGCAATGCCCGCCGCGCCCACGCCGATCAGGCAGAACAGCACATAGAACCAGGGAATGAAGCGGATATTGGTGGTGATGGTGAACAGCGGGTCGGGATCGGCGAACACGCGCGACACCAGCGCGCCGACCAGCGCCGCCACCGCGATCGGGGCCAGCGTCTTGGGCGTATAGCTGCCATGCACCAGCTCATAGCCGTAAAAGGCCCCCGCCAGCGGCGCGTTGAAGGCGGCGGCGATGGCGGCCGCCGCGCCCGCCGTCACGAACATGCGCTCGTCGTCGCGGCGCAATCTCATCTTCGCGCCGATCCAGGAAAAGATGCCCGAGCCCATCTGCGTATAGCCCGCTTCCATGCCGAGCGAGGCGCCCGAGCCGTTGGAAATGATCGTGGCCAGCGTCAGCCGCACGCTTTCGCGCAGCGACATGCGCCCGCCATGGAGCGCGTTGGCTTCCACCGGGTCCACGATGTCGGCGGCCCGCATCCGGCGCACCCAGAGCGCGAGCAGGCCGAACAGCAGCCCGCCGATGGGCGGCACCAGCATCATCAGCGTGAAGTTGAGGTGGGTCTGGGCGCTCAGATAGGTGCCCTGGGGAAGCTGGAACACCCATTCATGGAGCTTGTAGACGAATTCGCGCAGCGCCATTACCAGCATGCCGACGAAAGCGCCGACCCCGGCGCAGGCGAGGATGCGGGCCGATTCCTCGTTCCGGAAGGCGCGCAGCCGGGCCATCGAGCGCACACGCAGGGTGCGGATAAGATAGCGGAAGCGTTTCGTCTTCCGGTCTGCCGGTGGCGGCTGCAAGCTGGAACTCATGATCGAGCAATAGTCGGTTCAGGTTTTGCGCCGGACACATGTCGCGCGCAACAGATGTTGTCTCTTGATAAACGCATCGGCCGGTGGCAGGAAGCAAAATCCGAAGCCGATTACATATTTTGGGACAGAAGCGCCGTCACCTCCCGCGCCAGTGCGAGACTCGATGTCAGGCCCGGGCTTTCGATCCCGTAGAGGTTGACGAGCCCGGCAAGGCCGTGGCTTTCGGGCCCCTGAAGCACGAAATCCTCTTCCGCGCCGGGGGCGAGTTTCAGCTTGGGCCTCACGCCAGCATAGCCCGCCTGCAGGGCCCCGTCGGCAAGGCCGGGCCAGTAGCGCCGGACGGCGGCATAGAAGCGCTCGCCGCGCGCCGGGTCCACGGCATAATCCGGCGCATCGACCCATTCCACATCGGGACCGAATTTCGCCTGTCCGCCCAGATCGAGCGTGAGGTGGACGCCGAGCCCGCCGGGCTCCGGCACCGGATAGATCAGCCGGGTGAAGGGCGCGCGTCCGGCAAGGGTGAAATAATTGCCCTTGGCGAACAGCGGTTCGGGCACATGCGCGGCATCGAGCCCCTCGATCCGCCGGGCGACACCGGTTGCGGAAAGCCCGGCTGAATTGATCAGCCAGCGGCAATCGAGCGCCATCGGGGCATCGCCCCCCACATGCACGCGAAAGCCGTCCCCGCGCCGCTCCGCGCGTTGAAAGGGCGCTTCATAGGCGATCGCGCCGCCATGGTCCGCGATCTCGCCTGCATAGCTCAGCATCAGCCCATGGCTGTCCACGATCCCGGTGGAGGGCGAAATGAGCGCGGCGGCGCAGGCGGGCGAAAGCGCGGGTTCAAGCGCGCGCGCCGCATCGCCCGTCATTTCCGCCAGATCGTCGACGCCATTGGCGCGCGCGCGGCTCGCAATCGCGCCGAGCCCCGCCGCCTGTTCATCGCTCGTCGCGACGATCAGCTTGCCGCAGCGCCGGTAATTGAGCCCCCGGCTTTCCAGATATTGATAAAGCAGATGCCGCCCCTCGACGCAGAACCGCGCCTTGAGGCTGTCACGGGCATAATAGATGCCCGCATGAATGACCTCGCTGTTGCGCGCCGAGGTTTCGGTGCCGAAGGCGTTATGGCGTTCAAGCACGATCACCTCGTGCCCGGCCCGCGCCACCTCCCGAGCCACCGCCAGCCCCACCACCCCCGCGCCGACAACCACGCAGTCCGTTTTGTCGATGTCAGTCATGGTCATGGCTCAGGCGGGTATCCGTTTCTCAGTCGGCAAAGACTGTTTATAGCCATGCCGGCGGGAAATAAACATTGGCCATCGCAGTATAAGGGGTGGGTGTGGCCCGCTTGCTGCGAGGGCACAGGGCTTGCCCCGTGCCCGCCCCTTATGCTACTTGCCCCCGGCGGGTCCGGACGGCAGGGCCCGGCGGTTTGAACAGGTTTCGGGCAAGATAACATGGCGAAGATCACCTATATCGAGCATGACGGTACGGAACATGTGGTTGACGTGGCCCCCGGCATGACCGTGATGGAAGGGGCCGTGAAGAACACGATCCCCGGCATCGACGCCGATTGCGGCGGCGCCTGCGCCTGCGCGACCTGCCATGTCTATGTCGATGAAGCCTGGGTCGAAAAGGTCGGCAAGCCCGAGAGCATGGAAGAAGACATGCTCGATTTCGCCTTCGACGTGCGCGAGAACTCGCGCCTGTCCTGCCAGATCAAGGTCGACGAAAGCCTCGACGGCCTCAAGGTCATCCTGCCCGAAAAACAGTTCTGACCGGCGCTCTGCCTTCTTCCATCCCCCTCGCTCCTCCGGGGTGAGGGGTTCTGAGTCGAATGTATACGGAACATACCGCGCCAATACACGCCTCAAATAATCCGTACACTCATGATATTGTTCCCCTTGCCCTTGTGATCGAGGCTTTCACCCTTCGGTGACAGCGTCGCCGTCAGCATCTGGCGCATGATGTTCATCGACGAAAACGCCGAGACATTGATCGGCGCATCGGCCTTGATCGTGTAGCTGCGCGCCTCGAAGGGCAGGGCGGGGAAGCCGATGCCGGTGACGGTGCCCTCGAACTCTTTGCCGAGATAGGTGCCGCGCACGCGCGCGCCATAGGGGATCCATGCGGGGGGCGTCATGTCGCTCTCTTCATAGTTTCTGTAGGCCGGCGCGTAGATGCCGCGGCTCACCACCACTTCCGTCAACTCGCGCAGGCGGGCAAAGCTGATGCGCCCGGTCAGGTTGCCGGTGAGATGCAGGGAAATCAGGCCGTGGAGCGCCGAGTGCAGCAGCAGCCCCAGTTCCCTGACATCGCCGCGCACCTGTCCCTGCGCCTTCGCCGCGTGAAGGGGCGCGTCGGCGGCGGCGCGGTAGGCGTCGATGGCGGCCGTGAGTTCAGGCGTCCGCTCCGCGCGGCCCTGCGGCGAGCCGGTCAGCAGGAAATAGAGGTCCGGGTCTTCAAGGGCGAACGCCACATGGCTTTCGGCGATGGCGTGAATTTGCGCGGCGATGTCCGGTGCCTTTTCCAGCGCCGCTTTCGTCTGCGCCGTCAGCCGCTCCTGCGCCGCGATCCGCACGGCGGTCAGGATCGCGGTCTTGTCCCTGAAATAGCGGTAGGGCGTCGAGCGGCTGCATCCGGTTTCGGCGGCGAGGTTGCGCAGGCTCACCGCCTCGACGCCGTCGCGGCGAAAAAGTTTCGTGGCGGCCTCGACAAGTTGTCCCCGGAAATCGGCGATGTCGCGATCTGACAGTTTCTGGTTCATGGAGGCATCTTGCCTCACACCGTTGACACTGTCAATTGACGCCGTCAGCGGTTGGCGGCGGGGCAAACAAAAACCCCCGGCGCGGACGCCGGGGGCTGGATCGGAGGCTGCCAAAAGCGGGCCTTGACCTGTCTTAATCGGCTCTTAATCGACCGGTTTGCCGGACGCGAGGGTGAAGAATTTGCCGGTCTGCTCGCCGCCCTGGAAATAGGGGGTGGCGTTGGAGAAGTCGGTGATCTTCGCCCAGTGCGCGGCGACCTTCTCGGCGCTGAGGCCGTCGCGGCCGAGATAGAGGCCGGCGGATTCCTCGATGCGGGCGGCGGCGAAGACGCCGGCCCCGGCGCACAGGATCTGGCCGGTCGGGGCGTCCTCGGACACCAGATAGATGACGCCGGGCGTCACGCTTTCAGGCGTCAGCATCTGCTCGGCTTCCGGCGGCATCAGGTCGGCGGTCATGCGCGTATAGGCGACCGGCGCGAGCGCGTTGCAATGGATGTTGTCCTTCTGGCCTTCGAGCTTCAGCGTGTTGATGAAGCCGACGACGCCGAGTTTCGCCGCGCCGTAATTGGTCTGGCCGAAGTTGCCGTAAAGGCCCGACGAGGAGGAGGTGACGACGATACGGCCGTATTTCTGCTCGCGCATGATCGGCCAGACTGCCTTGGTGGGCTTGACGGTGCCGAAAAGGTGAACGTCTACAACGAGTTCGAAGTCGCCGAACTCCATCTTGGTGAACGACTTGTCGCGCAGGATGCCGGCGTTGTTGATCAGGATGTCGATCCGGCCGAAGGCGTCGATGGTCTCCTTGACCATGTGCTCGACGCCTGCGTCGTCCGTTACCGACGAGCCGTTGGCGATGGCTTCGCCGCCGAGCGCCTTGATTTCATCGACCACGGCCTTCGCCGCGTCCGATGAGCCGCCCTTGCCGTCGCGCGAACCGCCGAGATCGTTGACCACGACCTTCGCGCCGCGCCGTGCGAGTTCAAGAGCATGGCTGCGGCCAAGCCCGCCGCCCGCGCCGGTGACAATGGCGACTTTGCCGTCGAAACGAATACTCATGGCTCTTCTTCTCCGTTTGTGGATTGGGTATGGCGGCTGCACTGGCGTCTTTGTGCCCAATGGCGGTGCGGGGGTCAAGCGCCGCCGGGTCGCAACGCGGTTGCCAAGTCCGCATTCAACTCGTAAAACTTATTAACTAATAAGACACCCAGGGAGGGGTTGCCATATGAGTGTCACGACGGGCGTGCGCGCTGTCGAGCGAACAGCCATGAATACACGTCTGGAAGGGGACACGAAGGCGCTCTCCACATGGCAACTCGTGGCCTATGGGCAGGTCGTGGTGCCGCTCGCCATCATCGGATTGCCCCTCGCGATCTATATTCCGCCGTTTTATTCGCAGACTCTGGGGCTCGATCTCGCCTCGGTCGGCTTCATCCTGCTGATAGCGCGGCTGGCGGATGTGTTCATCGACCCGATGGTGGGCCATTTCAGCGACAGCACGCATACGCGCTGGGGCCGGCGGCGTCCCTGGGTTCTGGCGGGCGTGCCGGTCATGATGGTCTCGGCCTTCATGCTGCTGGTGCCGCAGGGGGAGGTTACCAACCTCTATCTGTTCATCTGGATCTGCGCGATCTATCTGGGCTTCACGCTGATCACCATTCCCTACGGGGCGTGGGGAGCGGAACTCTCCGGCGATTATCACGAGCGCAACCGGATCACCGGCAGCCGCGAAATATTCCTGCTGGTCGGGCTGCTGATGGCGATCACGGCGCCCATTCTTGGCGGCTATCAGAGCGGCGCGGATGCCGCGCCAAAAGCGGCCTTTCACGCCATGGCGGCGCTGGGCTGGATGACGGTCATCCTGACGCCCGTCGGCGCTTTCTTTCTGCTTCTCTTCGTGCCGGAACCCTATTCGAAAAAAGTATTCCGCATGTCGTTGCGCAAGGGATTAAGGATCGCCATGCGCAATGGCCCGTTCCGGCTCATTCTCTACACGACGATTCTGGGTTCCTTCGCCGGATCGCTGAATGCCTCGGTCGCCATTTTCTTCTTCGATCACATCGCCAACCTCGGCAAGAGCGCCTCGGCCCTGATTTTCGTGCTGTTTCTTTCCGGCGTGATCGGATCGCCCTTCTGGGTTCGCATCGGGGGGCGGATCGGCAAGCACAAGGCCATCGTCATTGCCGGCACGGTCAGCATGGTGGCCTTCGCCGCCGTGCCGGTGCTCATTTATGTGGTGCGCCCGGTTGCGCCCGATCTCGTTATCTGGGGCATGTTCGCGATAACGATCATTCAGGGGCTGAGCATCGGCGCCGCACCCATTCTCGGCCAGTCCATGATGGCGGATGTGGTCGATCTCGATACGCTGAAAAGCGGGGAGCAGCGGGCGGGATTCATGATCGCGTTCGTCTCCATGCTCAGAAAGGCCTTCGAGGCGGCGGGGCTCGTGGCCCTGCCTATTCTGGCCTGGGCCGGTTTCGACCCGATGAGCTATAACAATACGCCCGCCGCCAATTTTACGCTGCTCGCCATGTATTGTCTGGCGCCGATGGCGCTCTGGAGCATCACGATCGTTCTGATCTCCCGCTATCCGATCACGCAGGAGCGCCAGGTCCGCCTGCGTCTCGCACTGGAAAAGAAGCTCGTCCGCAAACGGGCCGCCGCCCTGGCACTGGAACAGGAAGTCTGAATAGCCCTCCTGACAGACAAGGGGGGCGTCCTATCCCCGGACTTTCTTGATGATGCCACTGTAGTTGAGCAGGACGCGCGCGCCGGTTACGATCTGGCCGCGGACGAAGACCATGCTGCCGGTCTCGCGCACGACGTCACCTTTGGCCTCGATGAAATCGCCGGCGCCCGCCGTGCCGATGAATTCGGAATTGAACGAGATGGTGACGCCAAAACCGTTGATCTGGTCTCTGGCGATCATGAACAGCGAATAATCGGCGAAGGTCATCAGCATGCCGCCATGGAGCGAGCCATGCGCATTGCAATGATGCGGGGCGGCTTCAAAAGCCGCCTCATAGCCTCCCGATGGCGATTTCCTGAAATAGAAGGGGCCCGCATGGTCCTCGAACGGGTCCGTTCCCCCATCCCAGCTCTGATAGCCTTCAAGCCGGCCAACCGGTATGCCGCTCATGTCACTCACCTGTCTGATTGGAGACTGGCGGGGTCATAACAGCATAAAAGGAGGGACGAAACCCGTGATCGGTCCGATACCGGCAGATGGCGGAAATCAGGAGAGATGGAGATCGAGATAGGCGATCTGCATCTTGATGATCTCGGCGGTGATTTCCGGATGCCGGTATGCCAGGGTCCGCCCCGTATTATCGGACTCGAATATGCTTTCCCCTGTTGCGACAATCGTCCTGGACAGCATGTTCGGCAGGGTCATGTCACTTGCTGAAAGACGGCGGCGCAGCCCCTCAGAGATGAACCGGGCAATGCCGGTGCCGACCCGCCTGTCGAAATTCACGAAATTGGGATCGGCCTCGATGGCCTTGCGAATGGCGAGGGAACCCTTGCGGCCGGTGCCGGCTACGATCAGCCTGTAAATGTAATCCGTATAGACCGCGCGCCAGTCCGCAGCCCACGCAAATTCATCGGGAAAGCTTGCGTAAATCTGCTGGTACTCATGGATCATCCGATCCGCGAGCGCCATCACCACGGCCTGCTTGTTCGGAAAATATTGATAGAGGGAGGCGATATTCACCTCGGCCCGGTCGGCAATGTGATTGGTTGTCAAGCCCACGGAACCACGTTCTTCAAGCAATTCGGCTGTTGCCTCAAGAATCCTGGACACTCTCTGGCGCGCACGCTCTTGTACAGGCCGTTTGCGCGGCTGCACTTCCAAGGCGATCGATGCCTCCATATTCCACCCATTCCCCGCAAAAAAACCATCATTCTGCCATGGGAGAATGAGGTCAAATTGGTATGGTGACAATATAAATAAGCCCCGCCTTTGGAAAAATTTAATAAATTTTTATGGCTATATTTTAAGGGCATCGGAAACAGCAGAGACAGATTGCTTGTGTCCCGCTTCCCATTCCAGAGTGATTGATCTTTCGCCTGAGCCCCTGATCTGCCGGCAGGGACTCCCGGAATCAGGACCGCGACGGCCGGCCTTTCCGTATGGACGCAAAGGCAAGATGCTTCGCCATGCCGGCAGAAAACCGGCGCAGGCAAATTTTTATGAAGAACCGGATTCTCTTTTGCCGGTCATGTTCTAAAGTCGCCCCTTGAACCGTGTAGAAAAACAAGAGATCTGATCCCATGGCCTATGACGCCGAGACCCGCGAACAACTCATTTCAACGATCCGCCGCTTCGTGACGGAACGTCTGCGCCCGCTGGAGGAGCAGGTCTCCGAAAACGATGAAGTGCCGGCCGACGTGGTCCAGGAAATGAAGGATCTGGGGCTTTTCGGCATCTCGATCCCTGCGGAATATGGCGGGCTTGGCCTCAATATGGAGGAAGAATGCCTGCTCATGTTCGAGATGGGGCGCACCTCGCCAGCCTTCCGCTCGGTGTTCGGCACCAATGTCGGCATCGGCAGCCAGGGCATCGTCATGCACGGCCGCCCCGACCAGAAGGAATATTGGCTGCCCAGGGTGGC
The DNA here is from genome assembly GCA_028283765.1 of Parvibaculaceae bacterium. GTDB lineage: Bacteria > Pseudomonadota > Alphaproteobacteria > Parvibaculales > Parvibaculaceae > JAATFR01. The sequence continues at coordinate 893,934 of JAPWJY010000008.1, forward strand.
GAGCGGCGAAGTCATCACCAGCTTTGCCCTGACGGAGCCTGAGGCGGGATCGGACGCGGCATCCTTGCGCACCACGGCCATCCGCGACGGCGACCATTATGTGATCAACGGCACCAAGCGCTTCATCACCAACGCCAACAAGGCCCATGCCTTCACGCTGATGGCCCGCACGGACCCCAGGACGCCGGGCGCAAAGGGCGTTTCCGCCTTTATCGTGCCCCGGGATACGCCCGGCATCAGCATCGGCAAGCCCGACAAGAAGATGGGCCAGCAGGGCGCTCATATCTGCGACGTGATTTTTGAAAATGCGCGGATTCCGGCCGATTGCCTGCTGGGCGAGCAGGAGGGCAAGGGCTTCATCACCGCCATGCAGGTGCTGGAGCGCGGCCGTCTGCATATTTCGGCCATCTGTGTGGGCGTAGCCGAGCGGCTGATCGAGGATTCGACCCGCTATGCCGCCGAGCGCCGCCAGTTCGGCGCGCCCATCGGCAATCTGCAACTGGTGCAGGCCATGCTGGCGGACTGCAAGACCGAGGCCTATGCGGCGCGCTGCATGGTCATGGATGCCGCCCGCCGCCGCGATCTGGGCGAGGACGTCGGCACCGAAAGCTCCTGCACCAAGCTCTTCGCTTCCGAAGCGGTGGGCCGCATTGCCGACCGGGCCGTGCAGATTCATGGTGGCGCGGGCTATGTGGCGGATTACGGCATCGAGCGCTTCTATCGAGATGTGCGCATTTTCCGCATCTATGAGGGCACCAGCCAGGTGCAGCAGGTCATCATCGCCCGCAACATGCTGAAGGAATTTGCCTGAAGCGTGAGCACCCGTTCCATCGAGAGGCTGGAAGCCGAGATCAGAGCCTGCCGGATCTGTGTTGAAAGGCCTCTGGGCAGCCCCCTGCCGCAGGAGCCCCGGCCCGTGGTCCGGCTTTCGTCGTGTGCGCGCATCTGCGTGGCCGGGCAGGCCCCGGGCACGCGGGTGCAGGCCTCGGGCGTGCCTTTCAGCGATCCTTCGGGCGAGCGGCTGAGAGACTGGATGGGGATCGGGCCGGAATTGTTCTACGACACGGACAGGGTTGCGATCGTGCCGATGGGTTTCTGCTTTCCCGGACTCGACGCCAGCGGCAGCGACCGGCCGCCGCGGCGCGAGTGCCGGGAGGCATGGCATGAGCGGGTGTTCGGGCAGATGCCCCAGCTTGAACTGATCCTGCCCATCGGCGTCTATGCGCAGCGGTTCCATCTGGGCGCGCATAACCGCAAAAGCGTTTCGGAAACCGTGGCGCACTGGCGGGACTTCCTGCCGGGCTATCTGCCATTGCCGCACCCATCATGGCGCAACAGCGGCTGGCTCAAGCGCAATCCCTGGTTCGAGGCCGAAGTTCTGCCTTATTTACGTACCGAAGTACGTCGCCTGATAGCGTCATGAGCCTTTTATGAAGCGAGCCATCAGAGTTTTGCAGCAGATGCGGATAGTTCTTTCGATCCTGACGCTGTTCATCGGGCTGGGAGCCTGCGCGCCCCGGCTGATGGCGACCGGCTATGACGTCTATCCGGCGAAGTTCGAGCAGAAGAGCGCGGCCATGGCCGATGCCGCGCGGCTGCCTTTGCGCATCTGGAGCGCGGCACAGCCCCGCGCCGTGATCGTGGCGCTTCATGGCATGAACGATTATTCCAACGCCTTTGCCGAGCCGGGCCCGGGCCCGTGGTTCGCCGCCCGGGGCCTCACCGTTTATGCCTATGACCAGCGCGGCTTCGGCGGTGCGCCCGGGCGCGGCCTGTGGGCGGGCACGCCCCGGATGGTGCGGGATCTCGACACGGTGATCGCCCTTGCGCGTCAGGCTCATCCTGGCCTGCCGGTCTATGTGCTGGGCGAGAGCATGGGGGGCGCGGTGGCGCTGGCGGCCATGGGCCGGCCCGACGCGCCGAAGGTGGACGGGATCATTCTGGCCGCTCCCGCCGTCTGGGGCTGGAAAACCATGAATCCGGTCTATGAGATGGTGTTGTGGGCAAGTGCCCATACCGCGCCGGGCATGGAACTGACGGGCGGCGGCCTCAATATTCAGCCCTCAGACAATATCCCCATGCTGCGCGCGCTGGGCAAGGATCCGATGGTGATCAAGGGCACCCAGATCGGTACGATCTATGGCCTCGTCAATCTGATGGATGACGCCTTTGTCGCCGCGCCCGGCGTGAAAGCGCCGGTCCTGCTTCTCTATGGCGAGAACGATCATGTCGTGCCTGCGGGGCCGGTCGGCCGTACGGTCGGGGCCATGGAAGCCGCCGGCGCCGATCTGACCGTCGCCTGCTATCCAGACGGCTGGCACATGCTGCTGCGCGACCTCAAGCGGGAGACTGTCTGGAACGATGTGCTTTCATGGATCGGCGACAGGCATGCGCCACTCCCCTCCGGCGACGTGGATCTGGGCCCGTGCAAATTCGATCAGCAGGCGGCTCCGCCCGCAGCTGCGGAGGCCGCGGACGCGCTCTCCAAATTTCTTGCTGTTCCGCCGCCGTCAGGCGGCCAGTAAGCGAGGCTGATATTCAGCGAGAGGGATTTTCCCTGTGGCGGGCGTCGCGCTTCGTGATTTCTTCGTCAAGGCTCGCGAGCAGGGCGTCGGACTCCTTGAGATGCAGGCGTTCGGTTTCAATAATCGCGCGAAAGAGCCTGACCTTGTAGTCCCATGGGTCGATGGTGCCGGCGGGCATGTCGGCGGAGATGGAACTCATGACAATATCGACCAGCCGGTCGGCGGCATGGAGCCGTCCCCACAGATAATCGTTCTCGCGCACGGTGCGGCTGAAGAAGCCCGCGAAGCGGCCAAGATCGCGGCCCTTGAGCATGGCGCGGCCCGTGTCGCGGATGCCGCGCGCATCTTCGGGGCTGATGCGGTCTACGAGCACGCTGTCGATTTCGTCGATCTCGCGGTCGTTGTTGAGCGTGAAGGTGATCACGTCGAAGAACGCGAAGCCGACATAGGCGCCGACCAGTTCCTGACGGAAAACCGTCGGCAGGAAGGTGCCGGCCGTCAGGGAAAACAGCCGGTCGACGATCCGGTCAGCCTCGGGCAGATCCATGAGGTCGCCCAGCAGGGTGATGAAACTGTCAAGCGTGGCGGGATCGGGAATTTCCTCGCCCGCGAGCTGGCCCGCCAGCACATCGATATGGTCGCGATCCGTGCGCTCCTGCTGCGAGCGCTCGTAAAGAAGCTCAAGCCCCTCGTAGAGCGACCCCTTGAACTCGTCGAGACGCGATGAATCCGACGGGTCCAGCGGATGGGCCGGATCGGTTTCATAGAGTTCGTTCAGGCGGCGGATGACGAAATAGAGGCGGCGCAACCGGTAATTGATGTCGAAACGGCGCAGGAAGGTGAGCCATGGTTCGGTTTCAGCCTTTTCCTCTCCTTCGCGGGCCTCAGGCGTCAGCCAGTTGACCGGGAAAATCAGCTTCTCGCGCGCCCAGTTTTCCAGCGCCCGTTGCAGGCGCTGCTCGTGGCGGCGCTCGACCTGAATGCCCGCGAGCCGGATGATGATCTGGGCGATCTGGCGCAGCACCGACAATACCTTGGACTGCACATAGCCGTCATAGGCGAAGCCCGATTCCTGGGCTGCGCGCTTGCTGGCGATGTCGCGCCATTCCCTCAGTTTCTCCGGCATCGGCGACATTTCCGTCTCATGGCCGAGCAGGCCCTTGATGCGGGCATCGACATGGGGGCGGCTTGCGCGCACCACATCGCGGTAATGCCGGACCCGCTCGGAAAACTGGTAGATCGAATCCAGATCGTCGCGCACCGGCTGGTTGCGCGGAATATCCGAAAGCGCGGCGCGCAGCGTCATGAAGAAGCCGGGCAGGCGCTCGGGCCGGTCGATCTGGCCTGTGTTCGGGTCCGGGTCGATATAGACGATGCGCCGGTCCACCTGCCGGAAGGCGGAACGCTTGCGCAGCGCCGCGACTGCCTCCGCGAACGGCTTGTTGTTGAGCACGCTGCCATCGATGAAATAGGCATTGTCGGGATTAATGTCGCCCGCCAGCATTGGCGCGAAATTGCGGGCGATGAAGGCGTCGCGGTCGCCCCACAGCATGCCGCGCTCAGCCACCAGTTCATCGATTTCGCCGATATGGGCAGCCGGGAACGCGCCGGGAAAGCATGAGGTGGCGCGCGCGGCGAAGACGAGGCCCGGAATATTGGCATCGCCCAGTTCAGAGCTGTGGCGCTCTATGGCATGATGGGTGGCGGTGAAGCGGAACAGATGGCGATGTTCGCGCTCCCGGATCATCGGCGGGTCGTGGAGCGGAATATCCTGCGCATAGCCGCGATAATCCGTGACGGAGACGGCGAGTTCCAGCCGGATGCCGCGCGGCAGCAGCGAGGGCATGGTTTCCGGCGAAACACCCATGCTGGAGCAGGCGTCCATCAGCATGTCGGACATGAGCTTGCCCGAGAAGGGCGGCTCGAACCAGCGCGAGCGCATGAAGGTCAGGAGCTTCGTGCGCATTTCCAGATCGGGCACATGGCGATCGAGCCAGCCGCTGTTGAAGCGCGAGAAGAAGGGCATCAGGAAGAGCTTGCTCCAGCGGCCGGGCGTGTGGTCCTCGTCCATGAGCGCGGTCGTATCCGCGCATTCGAGCCACATGCGCCGATGGTCATCGATGCTCAGATTATGGGCAATGGCGCGCGCCAGCAGCACGCCGTTGATGCCGCCGGCCGAAGCGCCGGTGATTGTGTCGATGATGACGCGCAGATCGACATATGTGTTGATGGCCTTGAGCAGATCGAAAAAGACGGCTTCCGTATCGCATTCGCGTTCGGGTGAGACATTGACGCCGGCATAGGTGGCTGCCGCCTTGTCGCCGTCGGGCACAAGCTGGAAAGCGGCCGAGGCGCGCACCAGCTTCAGGATCTCCCGGGTCACGCCATGCATGTAAACAGCGAGGGAAACGCCACCGTAACAGACCAGGGCGAGCCTGAGTTCCTTTTCCTTCATGACGGCTTTCTCACGCGGTGCTCTTCATGGCTTTTCGGGCGGATGGCAAAGCGGGCGCAGTCTAGAGCGCGATCAGGGAAAGCGTAAGTATTTTGTGCTTCATGTCCGGGCCGCGCAGACTTTGTCAAAAGCCGGACACGGCAAGGGCCGGGGCATTGCCGCCCCGGCCCTTGCTGATTTCACGAGCAGGCTTGCCCGATGAAGAGAGGTATCGCCGCCCGTTTACTGGGCGGCGGCTGCCGCGGCGGCGAGCGCCGCGTTGGCGGCCTCCGTCACGAGGCGTTTCGACAGGGTCTGCACATCGGTTTCGAGGCCCTGCACCGAGGTCAGGCCCCGGGAGGTGAGGGTGAGATTGATCTGCCGCCCGTCGGAATGGTCCCGCTGGCGCGAGACGAGTCCCTGTGTTTCGAGCTTGCGCAGGCGCCGGTGGGCTGTCGCGAGCGGCGCACCGGAGCCGAACGCCAGCGCGGTAACGGAAACAGGCCGGTTGTTGCTCATGTGCCAGGCAAGATCGATCAGCATGTTGAGTTCGATTTCATCGACGCCGGACCTTTCGCGATGCCGGCTCTTGAGGCGCTCAAGGCCGACCAGAAGGCGAAGCGCCGTCACCTCGTCGATACGGTTGAGCGCGTCCTGCGGCCGGACGGGCCGGGCCTGGGGTGATGGCGCCACCTTGCCGGCTTCGCCGGTCGACATGCGCTCGCCCTCCAGTTCCAGGGTCTGCCGGGCAATGGCGCGCTCGACAGCGCTGACGATGTCGCCGTCACCGGTGGGCTTGACCAGAAAATCGACGACGCCGAGCCGGAGCATTTCGATGATCGCTTCCGGCGAATTCTGCTCCGATATGACGATGACATCCATGTGCCTGTTGACGAATCCGAACCTCAATTCCCGGATGACACGGTAGCCCTGCGCCCCAAGGGCCGAGAGATCGACCAGCGCCACCCGGATGCGGGCGTTATTGCGGACCTGATCGACCGGATTGTTGAGCGACGTTACATAAACGCAGTCAAATCCCCGGCTGATCAGAGCGCCTGAAAGTGATCTCGACCGGGATTCGTCCCCGCCGAGGATCAGGAGAGCCGGCAAGACCGGCTGCGGCTGAGCGGTAGCCATGGTTTGGTTTCCCTCTTGATGTAACCCTGAATTTCTGTGGATACACACGAATGAAACGCGACAAAGCGGCATGAACAGGTGAGGGTGACTTGGCGCTTTCCTGTGCCGGCCCCTTTCCGGCGCAGGGAAATCATGGCAAAAATAAAACATCCTGATTAGGCAATATGGTTATTAATATATAGCCATATTGATCTATTAATGCTGAAAAAAGAAAGGGGGATGCTCGTCCGCCGTCCGGAATTTTTAACCGGCCATGTAGAGGGAAAAGACCGGGAAGGCCCATATATAGATGGTAAAATTTTAGAATAAACAAATTTCTACAATATGTAGTGTATTTTTGCTGCGCTAATACAGGGCGAAGCGGGCATGAAATTACCCCGCAAAGCGGAATCATTTATGGTTAACACTCATGCCTTTGCCCCTCATTCCGGCTGCGCCACAGGCTGTAGAGGACGCCTCCGGCGAGAACGGCGACAGTGATGCCCAGACTGAGCAGGGGATCGACCTTGCCGAAAATGTCATTCCAGAAGATTTTTCCGCCAATGAAGACGAGAACGATGGCCAGCGCCGTCTTGAGATAGGCGAAGCGGCGGATGACGGCGGCAAGGGCGAAATAGAGGGCCCGCAGGCCGAGCACCGCGAATATGTTGCTCGTGAAAACGATGAACGGGTCTGTCGTGATCGCGAAGATCGCGGGCACGCTGTCGACGGCAAAAATCAGATCGGCCGTTTCCACCATGAGCAGCGCCAGCAAAAGCGGGGTGGCCACGCGCCGCAACCGGCCCGAGGCGTCCCGCTCCCTGGTCACAAAATGGTGGCCGTCCAGTTTTTCGGACACGCGCAGATGGCGCTTGAAAAAGCATAAAAGGCGGCTGTCAGCGGGGTCGCTTGCCATTTCCCCGGAAAAGAACATCCGGATCGCGGTGAAAATGAGAAAGGCGCCGAACAGCCACAAAACCCAGTGAAATTCGGTCACAAGCGCCGTGCCGACGCCGATGAGGATGCCACGCAGGATAATGACGCCAATGATGCCCCAGACCAGCACCCGGTGCTGATAGAGCGCGGGGATGCCAAGTACGCCGAAGATGAGCGAGATGACGAAGATATTGTCGAGCGAAAGGCTTTTCTCGATCAGCAGGCCGGTGGTGAACTCGATGGCCTTGGTCGCGCCTTCCATCTGCCAGATGAACACGGCAAAGCACAGGCCGACGGACAGATAGAAGGCGGAGAGCAGCAGGCTCTCTCGCGCGCCGATCACATGGTCCTTCCGGTTGAGGACGCCCAGATCCAGCGCCATCAGGCTTGCGATCACGGCAAAAAACACAACCCAGAACCAGAGAGGGGTTCCCAGCAGTGGCGATAAAGCCACTGTTTCGAACGTGCCCATCGTTTACTCCAGATGCCTTTCGCGCTGCGTCAGCGCCCAGCAGATGAAGAATCCGACATCATGGCTGACGCCTCAGCCACCAGAGGGGCCCGGATCCGGGATTAAGCGAAATCTGGGGATTCCCATGGCCCCGATCAAGAGCCGGGGCTGCGACAGAGAGGCGGGATGATATGCAAATGTGCCGGCGGCGTAATGGCCCCGCCACATATCGGGCCTAGACTGAAGCAATTGAAGCAAGGTGATATAAAAATAAAAATCATTTAATCCGCCCCGAATTTTCACAGCCATCCTGGCCATATTCAGGCCATTCCGGAACGACAGGACAGATGGCGGCCCCCGGTTTCATCGGTGGGCCGCTATCGGGATGGCATCCCTGCCGGGTGCGCGGAAGGCGCATGGGCCAATCCAGGGCGCTCTTGCCGCATGTCTAAAACAACCGTATGATCGTTCCCATAAAAAGCAGTATACGAATGAATCCGGGGGCGTGCGGCCGTGGCTATCCTGAAAACCGGCATTAATGTTCATGATGCCCGCTTCAAGGCAAATGCCGGAACGATGGCGGCTCTTGTGGCCGATTTGCAGGAGGAACGCGCGAAGGCGGCGCTGGGAGGCGACCAGCGGTCACGCGAGCGTCATGTTTCCCGTGGCAAGCTGCTTCCCCGCGAGCGGGTCCATGGCCTTGTCGATCCCGGCACGCCCTTCCTCGAACTGTCGTCCATGGCCGCCCACGGCATGTATGGCGAGGCCATAAACGGCGCGGGGCTGATCACCGGGATCGGACGCATCGCCGGGCAGGAATGCATGATCGTCTGCAACGATGCGACGATCAAGGGCGGCACCTATTATCCGGTCACGGTGAAAAAGCATCTGCGGGCGCAGGAAATCGCGCTGGAAAACAATCTGCCGTGCTTTTATCTGGTCGATTCAGGGGGCGCGAACCTGCCGAACCAGGCCGATATTTTCCCCGACCGCGATCATTTCGGCCGCATCTTCTATAATCAGGCGCGCATGTCGGGCAAGGGCATTCCCCAGATTGCCGTTGTCATGGGGTCCTGCACCGCAGGCGGGGCCTATGTTCCCGCCATGTCGGACGAGACCATCATCGTGCGCAAGCAGGGCACGATCTTTCTGGGCGGGCCGCCTCTGGTCAAGGCCGCCACCGGTGAGATCGTTACGGCGGAAGATCTGGGCGGTGCGGACGTGCATTCGCGCAAATCGGGCGTGACGGACCATTATGCGATGGATGACGGTCATGCGCTGGCATTGGCCCGCCAGATCGCGGGCACGCTCAACCGGAAGAAATCCATCGATATGCCGCTGACCGAGCCGCGCGCGCCGCTCTACGATGCGGGCGAACTCGATGGCATCGTTCCCTCGTCGCTGTCGGTGCAATATGACGTGCGCGAGGTGATCGCGCGGCTGGTCGACGGCTCCGACTTTGCGGAATTCAAGCAGCTTTACGGGACCACGCTGGTGACAGGCTTTGCCCATATTCACGGGATGCCGGTCGGCGTGATTGCGAACAATGGCATTCTCTTTTCGGAGTCCGCGCTCAAGGGCGCTCATTTCATCGAGCTGTGCTGCCAGCGGCGTATTCCGCTGCTCTTCCTCCAGAATATTTCCGGTTTCATGGTCGGCCGCGAATATGAAACGGGTGGCATCGCCAAGGACGGGGCCAAGCTCGTGACCGCGGTGGCGAGCGCCAATGTGCCCAAGATCACGCTGATCATCGGCGGCTCCTATGGCGCGGGCAATTATGGCATGTGCGGACGGGCCTATTCACCCCGGTTCCTGTTTACATGGCCTAATGCCCGGATTTCCGTGATGGGGGGCGAGCAGGCCGCAAGCGTGCTCGCCACGGTAAAGCGCGAAGGCATGGAAGCGCGGGGCGAAGCATGGAGCGCGGATGAAGAATCCGCCTTCAAGGCCCCGATCCGCGCGCGCTATGACGAGGAGGGCCATCCCTATTATGCCACCGCCCGGCTCTGGGACGATGGCATCATCACGCCTTCAGAAACGCGCCGGGTGCTGGCGCTTGCTTTTTCGACGACGCTCAACGCGCCCGTGCCGGAAACGGCCTTCGGCGTTTTCAGGATGTGAGCCGATCCATGTTCCGTACACTCCTGATCGCCAATCGTGGCGAGATCGCCGTTCGCATCATCCGCACAGCGCGCGCGATGAGCCTGAAAACCGTGGCCGTCTATTCGGATGCGGACAGGGACGCTTATCATGTGGCTGTTGCCGATGAAGCCTGGCATATCGGCGCGGCCCCGGCCGGGGAAAGCTATCTGCGCGGGGAGGCGATCATCGATGCCGCCCTGCGCGCCGGTGCGGACGCCATTCATCCGGGCTACGGCTTTCTCTCCGAGAATGCGGCTTTCGCCGAGGCCTGCGAAAAGGCGGGGCTTGTTTTCGTCGGTCCGCCTGCAGGCGCCATCCGCGCCATGGGGTTGAAGGACGCGGCCAAGGCGTTGATGGAAAAGGCCGGGGTGCCGGTGGTGCCTGGCTATCATGGCGACAATCAGGAGGCGGCCTTTCTTGCGGAGATGGCGGCGAAAACCGGCTATCCGGTGCTGATCAAGGCGGTTGCGGGCGGCGGCGGCAAGGGAATGCGCAAGGTTGAGGCGCCGGCAGATTTCGCCGGGGCGCTGGCGGCGGCGCAACGCGAGGCGATGGCCGCGTTCGGCGACGGGCGCGTCCTGATCGAGAAATATGTCTCCAGCCCCCGGCATGTGGAAATCCAGGTCTTTGCCGACGGGCAGGGCCATGCGGTGGCGCTGCACGAGCGCGATTGCTCGCTGCAGCGGCGTCACCAGAAAGTGATCGAGGAAGCGCCCGCGCCGGGCATGCCGTCCGGGATGCGCCGGGCCATGGGAGAGGCTGCGGTCGCTGCCGCAAAGGCGGTGGGCTATCGCGGCGCGGGCACGGTGGAGTTCATCGCGGACTCGAGCGATGGACTCAGGTCCGATGCGTTCTGGTTCATGGAAATGAACACGCGGCTTCAGGTGGAGCATCCGGTGACGGAAGCCATCACCGGGCTCGATCTGGTGGAATGGCAGTTGCGCGTCGCCGCCGGTGAACCCCTGCCGCTGACGCAGGATCAGATCCCTCTTGATGGCCATGCTGTGGAAGTGCGGCTTTATGCCGAGGACCCGCAGAACAGTTTTCTGCCCTCGACCGGCCGTCTGCTGCGCTTGCGCGCGCCCGCCCATGCGTCCGGTGTGCGCATGGACATGGGGGTGCGGGAAGGGGATGAGGTCAGCATGTTCTATGACCCCATGATCGGCAAGATCATCGCCCATGCGCCTGCGCGCGAGCAGGCTATTGGCCGTTTACGGCATTTTCTGTCCGCCATGGAAATAGCGGGGCCTAAAACCAATCTCGCCTTTCTTGCGCAGGTGATGGGCCATGATGCCTTTATCGCAGGCGAAATCGATACGGGCTTTATCGAGCGCCATATGGATGCGCTGGTTTCCCGGGCCGGGCCTGATTCCGGCGCGCTCGCGCTGGCTGGGGCGGTCTACCGGACCCTCCGTGGAAACGAGTTGCGGGCGGTGCAGGCGGAGACCGCCGAGCCTCATTCTCCATGGTCTGCGAATGACGGATGGGTGCTGGGCGGCGTCCGCTCCGGGATTGCAAAATTTTCATGCGACGGGGAACCCGTTTCCCTTGAGCTTGCCCCGGAAAGCGGGGATAGCTGTGCGATCGGCCCGGATGGAGAGGTTCGCGCAGTGATCGGGGGGACGAGCCTGCATGCGGCCTGTGTCGTCCGAGAGCGGGGTTTCATCCTCATTCACGGGGGAGCAGCGCGGGAATTCACGCCGGCCGATCCGCTCGACGTGGATGTGGCGGGTGATGCCGGCGGGGGCGCGCTCAAGGCGCCCATGCCGGGCAAGATCATTCAGGTGCTGGCGCAGGCGGGCGCGCAGGTTGCGCGCGGTGCGCCGCTCATCGTGATGGAGGCGATGAAGATGGAGCAGACCCTGCTCGCGGTGGCGGACGGGAGGATCGGCTCGGTGACGGTGGTGGAGGGTGAGCAGGTCGGGGCCGGGCAGGCGCTTGTCCTCTTTGAAATACCATAAGCCGTCCGTTGAAGGCCGGGATCGTGATTCAGCTATGGTCAGGAAAGAAAATATCGGATAGCCCAACGGAATCCCGGTTCGGGATCGTTTATGAGCGCAGGGTATCCCGAAGGTTGGTAATTTTCTCAGGGCCCGGACCTGAGGGCATATTCAAGGGCGGATGGACGATTGTTGGCAGGCTATCGCTGTTTCAAGGCTCCGGGCCGGGTTCTGGGTGCCTCGGCCCTGTTTTTGACAGTGGCCGCCTGTACGCTTTCGCCCAATGTGCCGGATCCCAAAGTGTCGGCCCCCGTCAGTTTCAAAGAGGCGACGCCTGCGATGTCGGCCGTCTGGCCTGAACTGGGCTGGTGGCAGGGCTTCGGTTCGCCGGAACTCGACCGGCTGATGGCGCAAACCCAGGATTCGAACCTCGACATTGCCGCTGCCATCGCCCGCATCGAGCAGGCGGATGCCCAGATCAAGGTGTCCGGCTCCTCGCTTTATCCCTCGCTTTCCGCCAGCGGACAGGGGGAGCGGTCGCGCCGCGGCACGGGCGGTTCAAATTCAGGGTTGGGGGACATCTATCAGGGCAGCAATTCGCGCATCTCCAACAGCTATAATGCGGGCCTGACCGCGAGCTATGAGCTGGACTTCTGGGGCGGCAACCGCGCGGCGCTCGAATCCGCCCGCCAGAGCGCCCTTGCCAGCCGCTACGACAAGGAAACCGTGGCGCTGACGGCGACCACGAGCACGGCGACCACCTATTTCGCCATTCTCGCGGCGCAGGACCGGCTGGCGCTGGCCCGGGACAATCTCCGGATCGCCGAGCAGACGCTCGATGTCATCAAGGCCCGCAGCAGGGTGGGCGTGGCGACGGAACTGGATCTGGCCAACCAGGAGACGATCGTGGCCCAGCAGCGCGCCGCAATTCCGCCGCTGGAGCTTGACCTGACCCAGAACATCAATGCGCTGGCCATTCTGACCGGTCACGCCCCGGAAGAAGTGCAGGTGACCGGCGGCAAGCTGGCCGGACTGAAGACGCCTGTGGTGGTCCCGGGGTTGCCCTCCGAGCTTCTGGCCCGGCGGCCCGACGTGCGCGAGGCCGAGGCAAATCTGTCTGCCGCGCGGGCCAACGTGCAGGTGGCGCGCGCGGCCATGTTCCCGAACATTACGCTGACGGCGACAGGCGGCTATGAAAGCTCGGCCCTGAGCCAGCTTTTCACCCCCGGTGGTTTTTTCTCCTCGTTGACGGGCGGGCTGACCCAGCCCCTGTTCGAGGGCTTCGCCCTGCAGGGGCAGCTTGAGGCCAACAAGGCCGCCTATCGCGAATTGATGGCGACCTACCAGAAAACTATCATCTCGGCCTTTTCCGATGTGGACGATGCGCTGGCCTCGATCCGGCGTACCACCGAGCAGGAGCAGCAGCAGGAGCTTGTCGTTGCGTCCGCGCAGCGCGCCTATGACATCGCACAGGCGCAGTTGCGGGTGGGCGTGGTCGACATCACGGATGTCCTCAACGCCGAGCAGACCCTTTTTTCGGACCGGGACGCGCTTGCCCAGGTCCGGCTGTCGCGCATCAATGCCGTCGTGAGCCTGTTCCAGGCGCTGGGCGGCGGCTGGACCGAGCCAACCCAGATCAGCGCCAAATGACCGGAAGGCCTCATGACGAACTTGCCTCATAACCCGCCACGCAAATCCCGCAGGGGACTTCTGATCGGTATCGCCGTCATTGTGGTTGGGCTGGTTCTCTGGTTCACCCTGCATCATGGCGGGCGCAGGACCGCCTTCATGGGCGACGAGGCGATCCCCGTGGCGGCAGGCGAGGTGGCGCTCGCCGATGTGCCCGTCTATGCACAGGGGGTCGGCACCGTGCAGGCCTTCAAGACGGTGACGATGCGGGCCCAGGTCAGCGGGCAACTGGTCAAGGTGCCGTTCGTGGAAGGGCAGGAGGTCAAGAAGGGCGACCTTCTCGCCCTCATCGACAAGGCGACCTATCAGGCGACCTACGATCAGGCGGTGGCGAAGAAGGCGCAGGATCAGGCGCTGCTCGACAACGCCATCCGCGATCTCGCGCGCTATGAGGAACTTGCCCGCACCAACTATTCCTCGCATCAGCAGGCCGACACGCAGAAATCGACCGTGGCCCAGTACCGGGCGCAACTGCAGTCGGATCAGGCCGCCATCGAGAGCGCGAAGGCGACGCTGGATTATTGCACCATCGTTTCTCCCATCGACGGCCGCACCGGCGTGCGGCTGGTGGACGAGGGCAATCTGGTGAGTTCCGGCGATACGACCGGCATCGTCGTCGTGACCGAGACGAAACCGATCTCCGTCGTCTTCACCTTGCCGCAGCAGCAGCTTGAAGATGTCATGGCGGCGACAAGGGCGGGCCAGGTGACGGCGGACGCGCTGGGCGGCGACGGCACGAGCGTGCTCGACACGGGCGTGCTGGCGGTTGTCGACAATGAGATCGACCAGGCTACCGGGACGCTGAAACTGAAGGCCACTTTCCCCAATCTGGATGAAAAACTGTGGCCCGGCGCCTTCGTCAATGTGCGGCTGCGGCTGAAGACGCTTGAAAAGGCGCTGGTGGTGCCTTCCGCTGCCGTGCAGCAGGGGGCGAGCGGTCCCTATGTCTTCGTCATCAAGGACGACAAGACCGTTACCCAGCAGAACGTAACCCTGCTGCAATCCGATGATACGCAGGCCGTGCTCGGCGCGGGCGTGACGGCGGGACAGAAAATCGTCACCACCGGTTTTGCCCAGTTGAAGGAGGGCAGCAAGATATCCCTGGGGGATGAGGTCAAGCCCGCCGCGACGGACGCGCCATGAGCGTTTCCGGCCCCTTTATCGAGCGCCCGATTGCGACATCGCTGCTGGCGATCGCGATTCTGCTCGCGGGCCTGCTGGGCTATCGGGGATTGGCGATTTCCTCGCTGCCGCAGGTCGATTTTCCGACCATTCAGGTGACGACCCAGTTGCCCGGCGCAAGCCCGGACACGATGGCCTCGCTCGTCACGGCTTCGCTGGAGCGGCAATTCGGGCAGATCTCGTCGCTGGAGACGATGACCTCGTCCAGTTCCTTCGGCATCAGCCGCATCACATTGCAGTTCACCCTGGACCGCAATATCGATGATGCCGCGCAGGATGTGCAGGCGGCAATCAATGCGGCCAATTCGACCCTGCCCGCGAACCTGCCTTACCCGCCGACCTATTCCAAGGTCAATCCCGCCGATACGGCCGTCGTCACCATCGCGCTGACCTCCGACACGCTGTCGCTGACGAAGATGAGCGATTTCGCCGACACTTTGCTGGCGCAGAAACTGGCGCAGGTCAGCGGCGTCGGCCATGTGTCGGTGGAGGGTGGGCTCAAGCCCGCAGTGCGCATTCAGGCGGACATTGCCCGGCTTGCCGGATATGGCCTCGGGCTCGACAGCATCCGCACCGCGATCGCCGCCGCCAATGTGGCCGGCGCGAAAGGCACGCTCAACGGCACCAGCCAGAGCTATACGATCGCCGCGAACGATCAGCTTGAGGATGCCGACGCCTATCGCAATCTTATCGTCGCCTACGTCAACAGTGCGCCGGTGCATCTGAGCGATGTGGCGACCGTCGTCGACGATCTGGAAAACAACCGGACGGCAGGCTGGTATCAGGGCAAGCCTGCCGTGGTGCTCGACATCCAGCGCCAGCCCGGCGCGAACATCGTGGAGACGGTGGCCGGCATCAAGCAGGCGCTGCCGGCGCTTGAAAGCACCTTGCCGAAGGGCGTCGATCTCGTCGTCGTCAATGACCGGACCGCGACCATCAACGCCTCGGTCGCCGACGTCCAGTTCACACTGGTGCTCAGCGTCGCCCTCGTGGTCATGGTCGTGCTTTTGTTCCTGCGCACCTTCAGGGCCACCCTCATCGTCGGCGTGGCGCTGCCCTTGTCGCTGATCGCGACCTTCGCCGTCATGTGGCTCAGCAGTTTCAGTCTCGACAATCTCTCGCTGATGGCGCTGACCATCGGCACGGGCTTTGTCGTCGATGACGCCATCGTCATGATCGAAAACATCGTCCGGCACATCGAGAACGGGGAAAAGCCGCTGGATGCGGCCCGCAAGGGCGCGCGGGAAATCGGCTTCACCGTCATATCGCTGACCATGTCGCTGATTGCCGTGTTCATTCCCCTGCTGTTCATGAGCGGCATTGTCGGGCGGCTGTTTCAGGAATTCGCGCTCACCCTGACTATTGCGGTCGTGACCTCGGCCATCGTTTCGCTGACCCTTACGCCCATGATGGCGTCGCGCCTGTTGCAACCCGCAGAAGCTGAAAAGCATGGCCGCATCATCGTGGAGTTCGACCGTTTCTTTGCCTGGATGCAGGGGGGCTATGCCCGCAGCCTGGGCTGGGTGCTGCGTCATGAGCGGATGACTCTGCTGGTCGCCGGGCTGACGCTTGTGCTGACCATCCTGATGTACATCTGGATTCCCAAGGGATTTCTGCCCCAGCAGGACACGGGCCTCATCACGATCATCACCGAGGGCGGGCAGGACGTTTCATTTTCGGAAATGAGCCGGTTGCAGCAGCAGGTCGCCGCCATCGTGCAGAAGGATCCCGATGTGGCGGGCGTCGTTTCGCTGGTCGGCGTCAGCACAACCAATCTGACGCCGAATTCCGGCCATCTTGCCGTGACGCTGAAACCCCAGAGCGAGCGGGGCTCTTCCGCCAACGAGATCATCGACCGGTTGAGGCCGGCAGTCGCCGCCGTGGCCGGGCTTTCGGCCTATTATCAGCCTGTGCAGGATGTCCAGATCAGCACGCAGGTGAGCCGCACCCAGTATCAATATACGTTGATCGACAGCGATGCGGCGGATCTTTCCACGTGGACGAGGAAGCTCCTGACCGGGCTTCAGCAATCGACGATCCTGCGCCATGTCACCAGCGATCTGCAGGACAATGGCCTGGAGATCATGGTCAATGTGGACCGGGAAAAGGCGGGCCGCCTCGGCGTGACCATGCAGAATGTGAACGATGCGCTCTATGATGCGTTCGGTCAGCGCCAGATTTCCACCATTTATACCCAGGCGAACCAGTACCGGGTCGTGCTGGAAGCACAGGCCCGTTATCTGATCGGCATGGATGCGCTGTCCATTCTCCATGTGCCTTCATCGGGTGGCGATCAGGTGCCGCTGGGCGCCATCGCAACCTTCACCCGGGGTACGACGCCGCTTGTCATCACCCATCTGGCGCAGTTCCCGGCGGTCACGATCAGCTTCGATCTGGCCAAGGGAGCCTCGCTCAGCGAAGCCATCGAGGAGATCGCCCGCATTGAACAGGATCTGGGCAAGCCATCGACGGTGGCGGGCGCCTATTCCGGCGATGCGGCGGAATTTTCCGCGTCTCTCTCTCATGAGCCGCTGCTCATCCTCGCGGCCGTCATCGTCATCTATATCGTGCTCGGCGTTCTTTATGAAAGCGCCATTCATCCGCTGACCATCCTTTCCACGCTGCCATCGGCGGGCGTCGGTGCCTTGCTGGCGCTTGTCGTCTGTGGGCTGGACCTGTCGCTCGTGGCGCTCATCGGCATCATCCTGCTCATGGGCATCGTGAAGAAGAACGCGATCATGATGATCGACTTCGCCATCGAGGCGCGGCGCGAGGAGGGGCTGGATGCCCGCGCCGCCATCATCAAGGCCTGCAATCTGCGCTTCCGCCCGATCATGATGACCACGCTCGCGGCCCTGCTGGGCGCATTGCCTCTCGCCTTCGCCCATGGCACGGGTGCGGAACTGCGGGTGCCGCTTGGCGTCACCATTGTCGGCGGTCTGCTGGTCAGCCAGGCGCTCACGCTTTACACCACGCCCGTCATTTATCTGGGGATGGAAAGCCTGATCGCCCGCTTCCACGCACGTAAGGGCAGGCGGGCATCGCAAACGGGGCCGAGATGAATATTTCCGCCCCTTTCATCCACAGGCCCATCGGCACCATATTGCTGTCGATCGGCGTGATGCTGGCGGGCATCGTGGCCTATATCCTGCTGCCGGTCGCAAGCCTGCCCTCTGTCGATTTTCCCACGATCAGCGTGCAGGCGAGCCGGCCCGGCGCCGATCCCGAAACCATGGCATCGACGGTCGCGGCACCGCTGGAGCGGCGGCTGGGCGAGATTGCGGGCGTTACGGAGCTGACCTCGGAGAGCGCGCTGGGGAGCACACGCATTTCGATCCAGTTCGATCTGAGCCGAGACGTCGAAAGCGCCGCGCAGGACGTGCAGGCGGCGATCAATGCGGCGATGACCGATCTCCCCGGCGACCTGCCGAACCGTCCCACTTTCCGCAAGCTCAATTCAGCTGCGACCCCGATCATCATTCTGGCGATGACCTCCGATCATCTGCCCATGGACCGGGTTTACGATGCGGCCGACACGGTGGTGGCGCAACGCATCGCGCAGGTGAGCGGTGTGGCGCAGGTGCAGGTGAGTGGCGCGCAGCAGCCTGCAGTCCGGGTCGAGGTCAATCCGGCACGGCTAGCCGCCATGGGGCTTGGCCTTGCCGATGTCGCGACCGCGATCCGCAGCGCCAACAACATGGCGGCGGTGGGCCGGCTCGATGGCTCGCGGCAATCCAGCATCCTGGCCTCGAACGGACAGCTTTCGCAGGCGAAGGATTATGCGCCCATCGTGGTGCGCATGACAGACGGCACCGTCGTGCGCCTGAGCGACATCGCCCATGTCTACAGCGGCACGGTCAACAAATATTCCGCAGGCTGGTTCAACACCCAACCCGCCGTTCTGCTCATCGTCAGCAAGCAGGCCGGGGCCAATGTCATCCAGACGGTCAATGCCATCCGGGCGCTTCTGCCCCAGCTTCACGAATGGGTGCCCGCCGGGGTCGATATTTCGATCCTGACCGACCGGACGAACACCATCCAGGCCAGCATCAATGAGCTTGAGGCCACCAGCCTTGTCACCATCCTTCTGGTGATGCTGGTTGTTTTTTTCTTTCTGCGCCGCGTGCCGCCGACGCTGGCGGCGGGCATAACGGTGCCGCTCTCGCTCGCGGGCACATTGGGCGGCATGTATCTGCTGGGCTTCTCCATCGACAATCTGTCGCTCATGGCGCTCATCGTCTCCATCGGCTTTGTCGTCGACGACGCCATCGTGATGACGGAAAACGCCTTCCGCAATCTGGAAAAAGGCATGACGCCGCTTGAGGCGGCGCTTGCGGGATCAAAGCAGATCGGCTTCACGGTCGTCTCCATCAGCCTGTCGCTGGTGGCGGCCTTCATTCCGATCCTGTTCATGGGCGGCATCATCGGCCGGCTGTTTTCCGAGTTTGCGGTCACCATCACACTCGCCATTCTCATTTCAGCAGTGATGTCGCTGACCGTGACGCCGATGATCTGCGCGCGTTTCATGCGGGCCGATCATGCCGCGCCGGCCACCTCGCGGTTCAGCCAGAGCATCGAGCATTTTCTCAAGCGGCTGGTGGATGGCTATGCGCGCAGCCTTCGCTGGACCCTGGGCCACGAGCGGCTGATGCTCTGCGTCATGCTTCTCACGGTCGTCTCTACCGTGATGTTGTTCCGGACGGTTCCCAAGGGGTTCATCCCGCAGGATGACACGGGCCTGATCATGGCTTCCTCCGAGGCGGCGACCACGACCTCGTTCGATGCGATGAAGGATCTTCAGCAGCAGGCCGCGAGGATCATTCTGTCGGATCCCGCCGTCGAGAATCTGGGCTCGTTCATGGGAACCGGCAGCAACACATCGCTCAATCAGGGGCGCATGTTCATCAGCCTGAAGACGATGGGCGCGCGCAAGGCCAGCGCCGATGTTGTCGTGAATCGTCTGCGCAGGAAACTGGCGAATCTCAAGGGCATTCGCGTGTTCCTGACGGCTGCGCAGGACATCCGGATCGGCGCGCGCTCCTCCAAGGCGAACTATCAGTTCACCCTCTGGGCGCCGGATATGGACGAGCTGTCGCAATGGGCGCCCAAGGTGGTTCTGGCTCTCCAGAAGGTGCCGGGCCTTGTCGATGTCAGCACGGACCGGGAGCAGGGCGGCTTGCAGGCCAACCTCGTCATTGACCGCGTGGCGGCGGCGCGCCTTGGCGCCAGCATCGATGACATAGACCGGGCATTGGGTTCGGCGTTCGGCCAGAGCCAGATTTCCACGATTTATGGCGCGCGCAACCAGTACAAGGTGGTGCTGGCCGTCGCCGATGAATTCCAGCGCGATCCGGGCGCGCTCAGGGCCATCTATGTGCCGGGAGCGGATGGGCAGGTGCCCTTGTCGTCGCTCGCCCATTTCGAGCGCTCGCTCACCCCGCTTTCGATCAACCATCAGGGGCAGTTTCCCTCGGTCACGCTGACCTATTCGCTGGAGGACGGGGTTTCGCTTGACAAGGCGCAGGCCGCGATAAAATCGGCCATTGCCGAAGCGCACCTGCCGGACGATCTCCATGCGGAATTCGCGGGCACAGCGAAGGCCTTCACGGACAGTCTCAAGCAGCAGCCCATTCTCATTGTCACGGCGCTGCTTGCCATCTACATCGTGCTGGGTGTGCTTTATGAGAGCCTCATTCATCCGCTGACCATTCTCTCCACCCTGCCTTCAGCAGGGCTGGGGGCGTTGCTGGCCCTGCTCGCCACGGGCACGCCGCTCGATCTCATCGGCATGATCGGCATTATCCTTCTCATCGGTATCGTCAAGAAAAACGGCATCATGCTGGTCGATTTCGCCATCGAGGCGGAGCGGGCGCGTAATCTGGATCCCCGGGAGGCTATCTATGAGGCTTGCCTTACCCGCTTCCGCCCGATCCTGATGACGAGCTGCGCAGCGCTCTTCGGTGCCTTGCCGCTGGCGCTGGTGTCGGGTATTGGATCGGAGCTGCGTCAGCCGCTCGGCATCACCATTGTCGGCGGCCTCCTCGTTTCGCAATTGCTCACGCTCTACACGACGCCCGCCATCTATCTTTATCTCGACCGCAAGGCGCGCAGGCGGCGTGAACGCAGGTCGTTGCGGCAAGCGCAGCGGCTTCGTGGAAATACTTGAACAGCGGACCTGCACATGTTTATAGGTGGGGCAAGCCTGCCAACCTGCGAGGTGTTCCGTGACCCAAAGCCATCCCGAAATCCGCGATTCCGTGCGCCGTCTCTGCGCTCAATTTCCCGGAACCTACTGGCAGGCGCTGGACCGGGAGCGCGCTTACCCTACGGAATTCGTGCAGACCTTGACGAAGGAAGGCTTCCTCTCGGTGCTGATCCCGGAGGAATATGGCGGCTCGGGGCTGGGGCTCGGCGCGGCGACCGCGATTCTGGAGGAAATACACCGGTCCGGCTGCAATGGCGGCGCATGCCACGCCCAGATGTACACCATGGGCACGCTCCTGCGCCATGGCAGCGCCGCGCAGAAGGCGCAATATCTGCCGAAGATCGCAAGCGGTGAATTGCGTCTTCAGGCTTTCGGCGTGACCGAGCCCACCAGCGGCACCGATACGACCCGCATCCGCACGTTCGCGAAACGCGAAGGCGACAAATATGTCGTCAACGGCCAGAAGGTCTGGATCTCGCGCGCAGAACATTCAGACCTGATGGTGCTGCTCGTGCGCACGACCCCGCGCGAGGAGACAAAAAAGCCTACGGACGGCATGAGCGTGCTGCTGGTCGACATGAAGGCGGCGGTGGGAAAGGGGCTCACCATCCGTCCGATCCGGACCATGCTCAATCATGCGACGACGGAGCTTTTCTTCGATAATCTGGAAGTGCCCGCCGAAAATCTGATTGGCGAGGAAAACAAGGGGTTCAAATATATCATCGACGGCATGAATGCCGAACGCATCCTGATCGCCAGCGAGTGCATCGGCGACGGACGCTTCTTCATCGACCGGGCCAGCGCCTATGCGAAGGAGCGCTCCGTCTTCGGCCGTCCGATCGGTGAGAACCAGGCGATCCAGTTCCCCATCGCGCGCGCCTATGTGCAGGTGTCGGCGGCGGCGGCCATCGTTGAAAAGGCGCAAGGCCTGTTCGACGCGGGCGAGCCTTGCGGCACGGAAGCCAACATGGCGAAGATGCTGGCGTCGGAAGCTTCATGGTTTGCCGCCGATATGTGCCTGCAGACCCATGGGGGTTTC
Source organism: Parvibaculaceae bacterium (assembly GCA_028283765.1). Classification (GTDB taxonomy): domain Bacteria; phylum Pseudomonadota; class Alphaproteobacteria; order Parvibaculales; family Parvibaculaceae; genus JAATFR01. Next base: position 915,593 of record JAPWJY010000008.1, read on the forward strand.
GGCTTTGCCGAGGAATATGACATCGAGCGCAAGTTCCGCGAGACGCGTCTCTATCAGGTCGCGCCGATTTCGACGAACCTCATCCTTTCCCATGTCGGCACCCATGTGCTCGGCATGCCCAAGTCTTTCTGATGACTGGCCCTTTAAAGGACATTCTGGTCGTGGCGCTGGAGCAGGCCGTCGCCGCGCCGTTCTGCACCTCGCGGCTGGCCGATGCCGGTGCGCGGGTCATCAAGGTCGAGCGCGCGGACGGCGACTTCGCGCGCGGCTACGATCATGTCGCCCATGGTGAAAGCGCCTATTTCGTCTGGCTCAACCGGGGCAAGGAATCCCTTGTGCTCGACATCAAGAAGGAGGCTGATCTTCTTCTCCTTGAGCGGATGATCGACAAGGCCGATGTCTTTATCCAGAACCTTGCGCCAGGAGCCGCAGCCAGAGCGGGTTTCAGCGTGGAAGCGCTGAGGACACGCAATCCCCGCCTGATCTGCTGCGATATTTCCGGCTATGGCGAGGAGGGCCCCTATCGCGACATGAAGGCCTATGACCTGCTGGTGCAGTGTGAGACGGGTCTTGCCTCGGTGACGGGAACGCCGGACGGCCCGGGGCGTGTGGGAGTCTCCATCGCCGACATCGCCTGTGGCATGTATGCCCATGCAGCGATCCTGCAGGCGCTCTATGCCCGGGAGCAGACCGGCGAGGGGGCGGCTCTTTCCATATCGCTCTTCGATGCGCTGGCGGACTGGATGACGGTGCCGCTGCTGCATCAGGAATATGGCGGCAAGGCGCCCTTGCGCGTCGGCCTCAATCACCCTTCCATTGCGCCTTATGGTGCCTATGTTGCCGGAGATGGCCGGCAGGTGGTGCTCGCCATCCAGAACGAGCGCGAATGGCGAGCCTTCTGCGCCGTCGTCCTGAAAAAGGATGATCTTGCCGCCGACCCGCGCTTCTCCGGCAATAGCGCCCGCGTGGCGAACCGCCCCGCTCTCGACGCTGAAATCAACGCTGTCTTCCAGCACCTGACATTGGCGGACGTGACCGGCAGGCTGAACGAGGCGAAAGTCGCCTGGGGTGCCGTCAATTCGGTGGCGGATCTCTCGCGTCATCCGCAATTACGCCGGGTTGACGTCGAAACCGGCAGCGGCCCGGTCAACCTCGTTGCGCCGCCGGTGCGCTGGCGGGGGGAGCCGTTCGAGGCGCGCGCAGTGCCGGATCTGGGAAGCGACAGCGAACGGTTGCGAAAGGAATTCGGCTGATGGATGCCGGGCAGCTGAAGGCATGGATCGGGCGCACCGAAACCCTGACGGATCATGCGGACAGGGGTGTCTATGCGCGTCTCGCGGCCCTGCTCGATTATCCTGCGCCGGATCATGGATTTGCCCCCGCAGGCACCATGCCGCCGCTCGGTCACTGGTTGAATTTTCTGCCGACGGCAAGGCAATCTGAAATCGACAGGGACGGTCATCCTTTCAGGGGAGGGTTTCTCCCGCCGGTGCCGTTGCCGCGACGCATGTGGGCTGGAGGCCGTCTCACCTTTGTCCGTCCCGCTGCCGACAGCGGCAGGCTGACCCGCCGTTCCACTATTCTCGATGTGGTCGAGAAAACAGGCTCCTCCGGACGCATGGTCTTTGTGACCGTGCATCATGAGATTTCGGACGAGGCAGGTCTTGCCCTGAGTGAGGAGCAGGACATCGTTTATCGCGATATGCCGGCTGAGGGCTCGACGCCCAGGCCTGCTCCCGCTCCGGAAAAGCCGCGCATGCCGGATGCCACCCGAAGCGTCACGCCTGATCCGGTGCTGCTGTTTCGCTATTCCGCGCTGACTTTCAATGCGCATCGCATTCACTATGACCGGGACTATTGCCGCGAGGTCGAGGGCTATCCGGGGCTGGTCGTTCATGGTCCTCTGATCGCGACGCTCTTGCTCGATCATTTTCGCCGCGAGACACCGGGTGTCGAGATTGCAGACTTCAGTTTCAGGGCGCAGCGGCCATTGTTCGATGGTTCACCCTTCTTGCTCTGCATGGCACGGACCGGCACGGGGGCTGATTTGTGGAGCGAGGACAGCGAAGGCCACGTCACCATGACGGCAAGGCTGGAGGTGCGCCCATGAGCCTTTCCTCGCCGCGATGGCGCTCCTTGCTGTTCGTACCTGGCGATAATCTGAAGCATCTGGAAAAGGTGCATGAACGCGGCGCGGATGCCGTCATCATCGATTTCGAGGATGCTGTCGCGCCGGAGGCAAAACCCCGCGCCCGTGAGATTTTTCGCGATGTCGCGCCGGTGCTGGCGGCTCAGGGCGTGGATGTGCTTGTGCGCCTCAATGCGGAATGGCGGCTGGCTTTTGCCGATCTCGATGCGGTTGTCTCAAGCGATCTCAGGGCTCTTGTCGTGCCGAAGGTGGAGGGCCCGGAGCGGCTTCTCGCGCTTGGTGAACTGATCGGTGAATTCGAGGCGGAACGGGGGCTCAGGCCCGGGGCGATTGGCCTTGTCGCGCTCATCGAGTCGCCCGCTTCGCTTGCTCGGCTTGCCGCAATTGCCGCCGTTCCCCGCGTCATCGGCCTCGCGCTAGGCAGCGAGGATTTTTCACTGGGGCTCGGGGTCGCTCCCACCTCTGCCTCCCTCGATCTTCCCTGCCGCCTTATTGCGCTGGCGGCGGCTTCGCAAAGCCTGATGGCGCTTGGACTGCCCATTTCGATCGGCGAGTTCCGCCGCCTCGATGCTTACCGCGAGGCGGCTCTTGCAGCCCGTGCAGCGGGACTTACCGGCGCTCTTTGCATCCATCCGGCGCAGGTGGCCGTCATCAATGAAGTCTTCGCGCCGGGTGCGGCAGAGCGGGCGAGAGCACAGCGCATCGTCGAGGCGTGGGATGCGTCGGGTGGCAAAGCCGTGTTGCAGATAGATGGCGCGATGGTCGATCTGCCCGTTGTGCTGCGCGCGCGCCGTATTCTGGCCTGTTGATTTACTGAAAGGGTTTCCTATGTCCGATGACAAGAGCGCACGTCCGCAAAGCTATATCAGCACGCACACGAACGAGGCGATCTACGTCCGCGATGCGAGTCTGGTGGATGAACTGATCGGCAAGGTCAGCTTCACCGACATGATCTTTTTCCATGTCATGGGCCGCCGTCCCACCCGGGCCGATACCGTCATTCTCGATGCGGTTCTCGTCACGCTGATGGAACATGGCTTCACGCCCAGCGTTATCGCCACGCGCATGATCGCCATGTCCTCGCCCGAGGCGTTGCAGGCCGCCGTGGCGGCGGGTCTGCTGGCCGTCGGCAGCCAGTTCGTCGGCACGATGGAGGAGGCGGCCACCGTCATTCAGGAAATTCTGGAAGCGCCGGAAGGGGTCGATGCTCACGCCCGCGTGGTCGCCCAGCGGTTCCGGACCGAGAAGAAACCCTTGCCGGGCTTCGGTCATCATTTGCACCGGCCGGATGATCCGCGCACCCCGCGCCTGTTCGAGGTGGCCCGCAGCGTCGGCGTGCCGGGCAAGCATATCGAGGCGCTGCAAGCCTTGTCGCATCATGTCGACGAGGTGTATGGCCGCCATATCACCATCAATGCCACGGGTGGCATTGCGGCCATTCTGGGTGAAATCGGCATCCCGGCGGAGATCATGCGCGGCATGGCCGTGATCAGCCGCTGTGCGGGCCTTGTCGGCCATATCCGGGAAGAGCAGGCAATGCCCACGGGCCGCAAGCTCTGGGATCACGTCGAGCACTATGTGGAATATGCGGGCGAGGCGCCGTTCAAACCCTGAAACTGGCAAATCCTGAAAACCGGGGATTTTTCTCCCCGCTTCCGGCCATCGGGAGCGGGGAATGAGCACTGGAGTCAGAAGAAGATAGCGACGTTCTGGCGGGCCACGAGGATGGGTTTTCCGTCCGCATTCCAGATGTTCATGGCCTGGCTGGAATAGCCTCCCTGTGCCGTTTCCGCGGCGCTGCGGATCAGCCATCTGCCGTCCGTCGTCGAGGGCTTGTCCGTTAGCATGTCGAGGGTCCAGGTCATGGTGCTGATCGGGGCAGGGGCCGAAAACAGGACCATGGCGGCAGGTGGCGGCGCATCGGCCAGCGCGACCAGAGCCACCGCATTGTCCGGCGTATCGGCGTCGCGGTGGCGGAACCAGAGCAGCATCTCCGGCTCGGCGTCCGGCGTCATGGGGCGGGCACCCCCGGCGATCCGGGATTCAAAATGCTGGGAAAAGTTGGGAGCCGGGCGGTCGCCGAAAAACGAGGGGCTCTCGTCCCAGCCCAGCACGTCCGGGGCAGGTATGTTTTCGTGGTCAAGCGCGGAAGGCCGCGGCATTCCAAAGCACAGGATCGCCCGCGTTGCGAGCCCTGCCTCACCTGTGACGTCGACACCCATGAATATGGTGGACTTGCCTTTGCGCAGCACGGAAGGGGTGATGGTCAGTTGCCCCGCGGCCGGGCCGATGAAGGAGAACTGGGCGCTCCTGAGTGGCGGTAGATCGGTGGCATATCGGGTCGCGGCCTCAAGGCACAGGGCGGCGGAAAGCCCGCCATAGGCGGTGCGGCCCTGAAGCCAGTCCGGAGAGAGGGAAACGGTGAAATCGTTACCGTCGCGACCTATCGAGGAGAGCAGATGGGAAAAGGGGATCATGGAGGGAACCGTTACAGGAATAGAATGATGAATGACAGCTATTCCCGTTTCTACCACAGGCCGGGCTTCTTTGAAGACTGGTTCGAAAGACAGGGCTGTGCCGGTCAGCGCTGAAGGCTCATGCGGAGCGACATCAGGCTGGTCTCGCGGATTGGTTCCAGATCAAGGCTTGGGTCGAGCAGGGTCTGCATGCTCAGCCCGAACAGCAGGGCACCCACCATCAGGGCCGCTGCATCGGGATCGATGCCCTGACGCACGGAGCCGTCGGCCAGCCCACGCAGAAACTGGGCTTCCAGCTTGATCTCCACGTCCTTGTGGGCTGCTGCGAATGTTGCCCGCAAATCCGAGATTTCCGCGACGGCCCCTGCCGTCACGATGAAATAGGCTCGCAGCTCGCTGTCGCTCGCCAGATTGCCAAGATAGACGTCGACGAAGGTGAGGACGGATTCGAGCCCGCTGACTGAATCAATATCGCGTTCATCCAGCAGGCTCTGGAGCCGCGCCTGCAGGCGGGCGATCAGGGCTTCGATCAGGCCTTGTTTGGAGCCAAACTTCTGGGTGGCGAGGCCACGGCTGTAGCCGGCCCGGAGGCCGATGTTTTCGAAAGTGGCGGCAGCGAGGCCACGCTCGACGATCAGGCTGGCGGCGGCCTGCAACAGTCCGTTTTCCGACTCGCTGCGGCGCTCGGCCTGATTGCGGCGTTTTGGCTGTTTTCCCGTCTGGATGTTCATCTTGCAATCTCTACAAACTTGTTGGACAACTAGCAAATAGAAAAATGTCCGGGGCTGCCAAAAGGCACCGGGGAGGAGGAGACATATCGTGACCATTCCATTGGACGTGGCAAACACCATCGTCGATCCCAAGGCCTATGCGGACGGGGATCGCGTCGATCAGGCATTCGCGTGGCTGCGCCGTGAAGCGCCATTGGCGCAGGCCCAGCCCGAGGGATTCGATCCTTTCTGGGTTGTGACTCGCCATGCCGACATTCTCGAGGTCGAGCGATTGAACGATCTCTATCACAATGGCGACCGGGCCACGGTGGTGACCACCATCGAGGCGGACCGCAAGGTGCGCGAAATGATGGGGGGCTCACCCCATCTGGTCCGTTCGCTGGTGCAGATGGACGGCAGCGATCACCGGGGCTATCGCCGTTTGACCCAGGCATCCTTCATGCCCCAGAACCTGCGGGTCCTGGAGGCCCGTATCCGCGAGATCGCCAAGGGGTTCATCGACCGGATGCTGGAGCATGACGGGCGTTGTGACTTTGCGCGCGACGTCGCTTTTCTCTATCCGCTCCATGTGGTCATGGAGGTGATCGGCGTACCTGAAAGCGATGAGCCGCGGATGCTGAAGCTCACCCAGGAACTGTTCGGCAGCGCGGACCCGGAACTGAACCGGACCGGCTCCGAAGTGGTGGATGTCAATGAGGGTGTCGATACGGTGCAGTCGGTGGTGCTGGATTTCATGACCTATTTCAACGGCATCACCGAGGACAGAAGAGCCCGGCCCCGGCAGGATCTTGCCAGCGTCATCGCCAATGGCACCGTCGACGGGCAGCCGCTGGGCTATCTGGAGGCCATGAGCTACTATATCATCGCCGCGACGGCAGGGCATGACACGACGTCGGCCTCGACCGCCGGTGGCATGTGGGCGCTGGCGGAAAACCCCGACCAGTTCGCCCGGCTCAAGGCCGATCCTTCCCTGATCAGCGGGCTGATCGAGGAATCGATCCGCTGGGTGACGCCGGTGAAGCATTTCATGCGCAGCGCGACGGACGATGCCGAATTATCGGGCCAGAAGATCGCCAAGGGGGACTGGCTGTTCCTCTCCTATGCCTCGGGGAACCGTGACGAGGCCGTGTTCGACGCGCCGTTCAGCTTCGACATAAGCCGCTCGCCCAACAAGCATGTCGCCTTCGGATATGGGGCGCATGTCTGCCTTGGCCAGCATCTGGCGCGGATGGAGATGCGCATCCTGTGGGAGGAGCTGCTGTCGCGCGTCGAGTCCGTGGAGCTTGATGGCGCTCCGAAGCGGATGGCGGCCAATTTTGTCTGCGGCCCCAAGTCCGTTCCCATCCGTTTCAAGGTGCACTGATGGCGGAACCCTTCAAGGTCTGGCAATGCCGTACCTGCGGGTACATTTATGACGAAGCGGAAGGCGATCCCGGCGAGGGGTTGGCGCCGGGAACCCGGTGGGATGACCTGCCAGATGACTGGCTGTGCCCGCTCTGCGGTACGCCCAAGGATGATTTCGACATGATTGAGATCTGAAAACCGGGGATAAATAAAAGAAGCCCGGAGGATCATGTTCTCCGGGCTTTCGTATAGGGATCAACTTGGATGCGCGTCCGTCAGGGGCAGCCTTCCAGCGCCCGGCCCTTCGATCCCGGCGCCACCATGTTGAACAGGGGCGTGAGGATAATGGCGACGGCCAGATTGATGATCACGGAATAGAGCGCGGCATAGCCGGGCAGGGTATAGCCCAGAATGTCGAGCGGATAGATCGAGCCCTTGAAGCCGAGGCTCGCCGCCATGCCGGTGCCGATGACGATGCCCGCCGCCCAGCCAGCCAGCAGCGCCCAGCCGTTGAGCCAGCGGGTGAACAGGCCGATCATGACAGCCGGGAGCGTCTGGATGATCCAGATGCCGCCCAGAAGCTGGAACTGGATCGCGAACTGCTTGTCGAGACTGAGCACGAAGACAAGCGCCCCCGCCTTCACGATCAGGGAGATCAGCTTCGCCATCCGCGACTCCTGCGCGTCCGTGCAGCGGGGATTGATATATTCCTTGTAGATATTGCGGGTGAACAGGTTTGCACAGGCGATCGACATGATCGCGGCGGGCACCAGAGCGCCGATGGCGATGGCGGCGAAGGCAACTCCCACGAACCATGAAGGAAAAGACTCGAGGAAAAGTGCGGGCACCGAGAAATTCGCGCCGAATTCGGCAAATCCGGCCGCATAGGCGGGGTTCGACTGCACGCCCGCCGCAATCGCCATGAAGCCGAGGAGGGCGAGGAGGCCGAGCAGAAAGGAATAGGTGGGCAGGATCGCCGCGTTGCGCCGGATCACCTGCCGGCTTGATGAACTGAGCAGGGCGGTGAGCGAGTGGGGGTAAAGGAAGAGAGCGAGGGCGGAGCCGAGCGCCAGCGTGGCATAGGCGCTGTAGCCGCCCAGAGAAGCCCCCTCGGGATGCGGCAGGATCAGCTTCTCCGGGGAAATGGAGGCAAATATTTTACCATAGCCGCCGAGCTTCATGGGAATGATGATGACAGCCGCGATAACCGCCACATAGATCAGCATGTCCTTGACGACCGCGATCATCGCGGGCGCGCGCAGACCGCTGGCATAGGTGAAGGCCGCCAGCACGATGAAGGCGATGATGAGGGGCAGCTCACTCCAGAAGCCGCTCAGATGCATCCCAAGCGCGGCAATGATGACCTCCATGCCGACCAGTTGAAGGGCGATATAGGGCATGGTCGCGACAAGGCCGGTGAGCGCTATGGCGAGCGCCAACGGACGGTTCTCGAACCGCCCCTTCACGAAGTCGGCCGCCGTTATGTAGCCATTGCGATGAGCCACGTCCCACATGCGCGGGAAGATCATGAACAGGATCGGGTAGATCAGGATCGTGTAGGGCACCGCGAAGAAACCGACAGCCCCGGCTCCGAACATGAGGGCGGGCACGGCCACGAAAGTGTAGGCTGTATAGAGATCGCCGCCGAGCAGGAACCAGGTGATGAGCGTGCCGAACCGGCGCCCGCCCAGGCCCCACTCATGCAACTGGTCGAGGTCGCCGGAACGCCAGCGCCCGGCGAAAAAGCCGATCACGGTGACCAGCAGGAACAGGCCTGTGAAAACGCCAATCGCGGTATAATCCATGATGATCGGTCCCGGCTTCAGCGTTCGTCGGCGAGGTAAATGAACAGCGTCAGGGCTGAAGTGATCAGGATCCAGAGCATCTGATACCAGTAGAAGAAGGGTATGCCGTAAAACGCCGGCTCTATCCGGTCATAGGAAGAGACCCAGAACATGGCGATGAAAGGCAGGGCAAACAGAAGATAAAGGGGACGCCATCGGCGGCCTTTTGGTTTTGGCTCCTGTGCATCCGGCATCGGCTTCCCCCACATGGCTCGATATTGGCAAGGTAAGCCGCTTTCATCATGGCGGACCCTTGATTCTGGATAAAATGCCCCGGCGGATGGACGTCCGCAAGCTGCATCGCTATATCAGAAGGCCATCCTGTATCAGAACGGCAACCACTCGCGGCCTTCCGTATATTTGAGATAGCCGACCGAGGCTCCGAGCCTGAGGCCCACGCCAGAGCGCATGGGGGCCAGCACGATGTCACCGCGCTGCTGATAGTTGAGCCCGATCCCGCCGATGAAATAGGCGCTGCCCTCGACGCCGGGGAAGCGCTGGAAGATCGCCTTGGTATCGGGGAGATTATAGACGAGCGTAAAGACCTTGACGGCGTTGCCGCCAAAGTCCCAGCCGGCAGTTGGTCCCTGCCAGTAGACGTCGGAGCGGTCACCGCTTTTCATCACCAGCGTGCCGCCGCCATAACGCAGGCCAAGGATAAAGGCGCCACCGCCTTCTTCGCCCGAAATATAGGCATTGGGCTGACCATAATCGGAGAAAACCTTGTGCACGGCTTCAGCCATGCCCTTTGAGGTATCTCCGAAGAAGCCGCTTGCCGCCGTGACGATTTCATCTTCCGTAAAGGTGTCCTTACTCGGCGAGGTCTTGACGGAAGGGGCTTGCGAGTCGGTGGCACAGGCGATGGATGTGCCAAGTGCGAGACCGCTTGCCAACAGGGACAGGGCGAAACTGCACAACAGGAAAAGCCGGACAAGCCTGTGCATTGCAAGATGCCTTCTTTCTAAATCTACCGGGACGAACCACATGCAATATTCTATCGGGAGGGAGCAGCGCCGCGGGCCACAAAAAATGGGTTGTCCAGACCTCGCTCGGTCTTGCCATAGAGCAGGGGCGTGCCATCGAGTTGGGTGACGCTGCCTCCTGCCGCAGCAAGGACGGCATGGCCGGCGGCCGTGTCCCATTCCATGGTGCGTCCGTGGCGAGGGTAGAGATCCGCTTCGCCAGCGGCAACAAGGCAGAATTTCAGGGAGGAGCCTGCCGCCAGAAATTCCTTCACCGTATACATATTGAGATATTCGTCGGTCTTTTGATCGCGATGCGTCCGGCTTGCGATGATGACAAGGCCATCAGAGGCCGGGGTGCGCGCGGTTATGCGTTGCGGCGTCGAGCCTGCATGGATGTCTCCGCCTGCGCTGGGTTCGATGGATTGTTCATAGGCGCCCTGCCCGGCGATGCCATAAAACATGCGCGCCTTGGCTGGCGCATAGACCACGCCCGCGATGGGTATGCCATGCTCTATGAGCGCGATGTTGACGGTGAATTCACCATTCTTATGCAGGAATTCCTTCGTGCCATCGAGGGGGTCGACCAGGAAAAAAAGAGTGCCGATCTCGGTCCGGTAGCCAGCTGCGTGCTGTTCTTCCGATACGATTGGGATATGGGGCACGGCCCTGGCAAGACCTGCAAGAATGATGGCTTCCGCATCATTGTCCGCAGCCGTCACCGGGGAGTCGTCCTCCTTGCGACTGACGGCCACATCCGTCTCATAATGGTTCATGATGGAATGGCCTGCCTGAAGCGAAAGACGCCTCAGCTCATCCACCAGCTTTCGCAGGGCCTCTTCATCATTCAACAAATGCTTCACCTTTCGCAACATGACGGTCGCACAACAACAAGCGGGACCGTTCAGGTCAAGCGTACCGGAAACAGTTCCTGTCGAAGTTTTATATTCTTTGATGTTACGCAGGAGAAGTTTTAGCTGAGAATCGGCGGAGGGGCTGGATGGGTTCTGAAACGATGGACGATCCGGGGGAACTGGCCGCTCTGGTCATCGGGCAGATGTGTCATGACCTCGCGGGCCCGGTCGGGGCCATCCTGAACGGAGCAGAGATGCTTCAGGATACGCGAATCGATTCGGGTGAGATTATTGGTATTTTGTCCCGGACCGCCGGGACGGTGGGGACAATCCTGCAATTCTACAGGCTTGCCTGTGGCTCTGCCACAATGCAGCCCGGCATGCAGGAGGCTGAGACCATCGAACAGCTTGCCACCGATTTTCTCTCCGGAAGACGCATCGCGTTTGGCATGACGTTGCAACCGCAGCGCCTTCCCAATGACGCGGTGCGTTTGCTTCTGGGCACCCTCTATCTGGCCTCAAAAGCCTTGCCAAGGGGCGGGTGTATCTCCGTCAATATGGGGGAGCTGGAGGACAAGCCGGAAAAGCAGGCGCTCGCCCTGGATTTTATGCTTGAGGGGGAGCGGTGCGGTTCGGTACGGGCATTGCTGGCATCCCTCGACACCGGAAGTGAAGCCCACGATGCGATATCGCGGCCTGATGCTTTGGGACGGCTCATTCAATGGCAATATCAGCGTCTTGGGACAGACATTCACGAAGAATGGTCTGAGGGGAAGCTTCATCTGGGGCTTCGCACCTTATGATGGGCGTTTGCCCGGCGGCTGGCTATGAGCCTCCTGGCCGGTCTGCTTCCTCTCTGGGGAGACGCGATCCCTGATGTTGTGGATCCCTGAGCATGTAGCCACGCCCCCAGATCGTTTCGATATAACGGTCGCCAGATGTCGCCATCGCCAGTTTTTTTCTCAGTTTGCAGATGAAGACATCAATGATCTTGAGTTCCGGCTCGTCGATTCCGCCGTAAAGATGATTGAGGAACATTTCCTTGGTGAGGGTGGAGCCCTTGCGCAAAGAAAGCAGTTCCAGCATCTGATATTCCTTGCCCGTCAAATGCACGCGCTCACCCTCGGCTTCGACGGTTTTGGCATCCAGATTGATGGTCAGCTTGCCGGTCGTGATGACTGACTGGGCGTGCCCTTTGGATCTGCGCACGACAGCGTGTATGCGAGCGACAAGTTCCTCGCGGTGAAAGGGTTTTGTGACGTAGTCATCGGCCCCGTCTTCGAGGCCTTTGATCTTCTCGTCAAGCTCGCCATGGCCCGACAATATAACGATGGGTGTGGATATTTTGCTTTTTCGCAGAGTCTTCAGAACCTCATACCCGCTCATATCCGGCAGGGTCAGATCAAGTAGAATCGCGTCGTAATCATAGAGTCTTCCAAGGTCTATCCCTTCTTCGCCATAGGAAGTGCTGTAAACATTGAAGCCATCGGATTTAAGCATCAATTCAATGCTGTTGGCAGTTGCTTCATCATCTTCAATTACCAGAATACGCATGATGCCTCTCTAACGTGGGCTTTCGCCGCTCTCCAAAATTCAAGCAACTAATCCTAAAGTATATAGAAAAAACAGACCTTCGGGACAGGATTCTGATGGCTGGTGGAAAGGATCGTGAGTAGGGGATTTTTATATGTCTCAGTTTGATGCGTTCTGTTTTGGCGCAGAATGCCTGGGGCAGGTTTGATAGTTTTTATGAAAAAGAGAATTATTTTACGCTGCGTTAGAATAATTATTCAAATATGGGGCAGATTAGAGTCTGTAACAGAGACTTATACTTGCCATGCTCTTGTGCCAGGCAGTGTTCATTTAGCTCTGCGCATAATCTATCCGATTATGTGGGCTGACAATAGACATGCGGAGGGCAGCTCATGGGACGCGCAACCGGAGAACCCGGCGCATGAAGATAAAAAAATCACGCCTTGAAATGATGAAATACGAACTTCAGGAAAGCATGAAGAGTGTGGCGCATATGGAAATGCTATTGCATGACTTAAGGATAACGCATGGAGAAATCGAGCAGCAGGTTCAAAAACCCATACATGCTTCAGGCAGTCACAGCGGTTATTTTGCCGGCGAATTTTATGAAAAATCGTTGACTATGCGCTGCGACAATCTGAAAAAGACAATCAGTGAACTCTCCCATTCTCTTGATGCAAGACGTTCAAGGATGATGTATCTGCGAAAGGCTATTGGCTGTCTGCAGCAGGCGAGGAAGAAGAAATAATGCCAATCGACCTCATCGAAGCGATGTAATCCATCTTCCCCTGAATAAACGACCCACATGCCATTTTATAATTATTAACAGGGATCTGTGCGAGGCCGATCGGATATTTGAATCTTATCGATAATACTGGATGCGCGTGGTCCGGAGTCCGGGCAGGCCATAGGTTTCAATAGAATGTTGCCAGCTCATGAATTCTTCCACGGTCAGAGTGTATCGTTTGCAGGCTTCATCAAGGCTTATGAGGCCTCCATCAATGGCGGCGACGACAATGGCTTTGCGTCGTATAACCCATCGTTTTGTGTTGGAGGGAGGAAGGTCGGCGATCGTAATAGGGATGCTGTCCGGCCCAAGAATATAGCAATCTTTCTTCATGTATGAATTGTTCATTTTCGCTATTCTCCCAATATTATCGGCATAATGATATGGGAAATGTTTCGAGAATGTGAAAATTCACCGATTATTTCTTGGGGTTACAGTTTTATGCATCGATGTAATGGTGATTTACGCTAATTACTCCCATCCTTATTGACGAAAATTGACGGAGCCAGAAGGGATTGTCTTAAAAATATCTGGTTCATGTTTTTCGGCTTCATCATAGGGCATGTCTGGTATGGCTTGCGTTTAAGAGTTGTCCGCGCCACATATTGCGATGAAGCAGATCAAGCAGGGCTGGCGGCGGCGCGGTATTTTCAAGCAGTTTTACCGTTTGCCCTGAACATGCCTCCGGCTATGAGGGTTTCCGCTTCCTTGATTTTATGCGGTGGTTGTCAGTGAACAGGTATGCTTTCCAAAACAGCCTAGATCTACCGGGGCGTCCTGAAGACAACCGGGTTGTCGTCGCCATGTCCGGTGGCGTCGATTCCTCGGTCACAGCTGCCTTGCTGAAGGAGGAGGGCTTTGATGTCGTTGGCATCACCCTCCAGCTCTATGATCAGGGTGAGGCGGTTGCCCGCAAAGGGGCCTGTTGCGCCGGTCAGGACATTCGCGACGCAAGACGGGTGGCCGAGAAAATCGGCATTCCCCACTATGTGCTCGATTATGAATCCCGCTTCCGTCAGGAAGTGATTGATGAGTTCGCGGATGCCTATGCCCGCGGTGAAACGCCCATCCCGTGTGTGCGCTGCAATGAGAAAGTGAAATTTCGCGATCTTCTAGAGGCCGCCCGCGATCTGGGAGCGGCGGCTCTCGCAACTGGCCATTATGTGGTGAGCCGGAGGGGCGCGCAGGGCAGGGAAATGCATCGTCCCGCCGATCTAGACCGGGACCAGAGCTATTTCATGTTCACGACAACGCCCGAGCAGCTGGATTTTCTGCGATTCCCGCTCGGTCATCTCACCAAGACCGAAGCGCGCGCCATCGCCGCGAAGTTCGAGCTTTCCGTCGCTGAAAAGCCCGACAGTCAGGACATCTGCTTCGTTCCGGAAGGCCGCTATGCCGCGATTGTGGAAAAGCTCCGGCCGGATGCGGCGGAACCGGGCAATATTGTCCATCTCGATGGTCGGGTGCTGGGGCGTCATCAGGGCGTGCTCCATTACACCATCGGCCAGCGCCGTGGTCTTGGCATTGCGGCCGGTGATCCCCTGTTCGTGGTGGCCATCGACGCGACGCGGCGCGAGGTGCTTGTCGGGCCGAAAGAGGCATTGCGCACACACCGGCTCGATCTCAAGGAGGTGAACTGGCTGGGCGAGGCTTTGCCTGCCGACTGGCCGCTTGCAGGCATCGAGGTGCTCGTCAAGGTGCGCTCCACCCATGCCCCGCGCCCTGCCCGCCTGTGGCTCAATGCGCTTGGGCAGGGGGTGGTCGAGATGGTCGAGGGGGAGGACGGTGTCGCCCCCGGTCAGGCGTGTGTTTTCTACGATCCGGCTGATGGTGGCAGCCGTGTGCTCGGGGGAGGATGGATTGCCCGGGCTGTCCGCCGCGTTGCGGAAAATGCGGCATGATCCGGTTTCATCAGGCCGATTTGCCGAGGCTAGGGCAAGGTATCTGAGCTGTTTCCGCCTGCCCTTAAGCAAAACAGGCTCCTTCAGGCGACGTCGCTTGACAGCACCGAAGCTCGCCCCTTATATCCCCTGACTATCGGCGGGCCAGAAATATCAGGAACCGTCGAGGCCCTCGTGGACCTCCCGGGGCGAAGTAGCTCAGCTGGTTAGAGCAGCGGAATCATAATCCGCGTGTCGGGGGTTCGAGTCCCTCCTTCGCTACCATCAATTCCCCGTTCCGCTCATGGCGTGTATTCATCTCCTTCAGTGTGTTGATGTGTGAATTGGCGTGGGACGAAGTGCCGGTTGGGCCAGAATGAAGGCGATGATGGCGCAGACCGCAATGCCGCCTACCATGGGAAGGGCGGTGCCGTTCGCGAACAAGCCTGAGATCGCCATGGCGACGGCGCCAGTGATCATCTGGATTGCGCCGCCGAGCGCCGAGGCTGTCCCGGCGATATCCCCGTGGTTTTCCAGAGACAATACTCCCGTGGTCGGAACGATCAGGCCGAGGAAGCCGTACCCGATGAAAAGCAGGACGGCGATGGTGTCCAGCCGGTCGATGCCGATGGCGACGGTCACGAACGCCACGCTCATGGCGAGCGCGAATCCTGCCACCGCTATTTTGACGACGGCGACAAGGCCATGGCGCCGGGTCAGCCAGCCGGTCAGCTGCGCTGCGCCAAAGAACGAGACTGCATTGAGAGCGAAGAACAGGCTGTAGGCGGAAGGGGAGAGTCCATAGTGATTGATCAGCACGAAAGACGAGTTGGCGAGATAGACGAAGAAGGCTGAAATGCTGAAGGCGCCAACGAAGGTAAGGCCCATGAATGACCGGTCGGCCAGCAGTTTTCGATAGCCGGCGAGGGCGCTCGTCCAGTTGCTTTGCCGGCGCGCCGCCCGTGGTCGTGTTTCATTGAGTTGGGTGGTGACGAGAACAAGTCCGATCAGGGCCGCTCCTGTCACGGTCCAGAATATGCCGCGCCAGCCCGCTATTTCGATGACAAGGCTTCCGGTCAGCGGCGCAAGAATGGGGGAGATGGAGAAAACCAGCATCAGCATCGACATGAGCCGCGTGGCTTCCGCGCCGGTATGGAGATCTCGCACGATGGCGCGCGGGATGACCATGCCTGCACATGCGCCAATGGCTTCAAGGATGCGGAATGCGATCAATACCTCGATCGTCGGGGCCAGCGCGCAGCCGATGCTTCCGAGAATGAAGATGCCCAGACCGAAATAGATGGGCAGCTTGCGGCCGATAATATCCGAAAGTGGCCCATAGAAGAGCTGGCTGAGCCCGAGTGTGATGAAAAACCCCATCAGGCTCATCTGCACGGCGCCGGGACTGGCGGCAAGGCTTGCTCCGATGGAGGGCAGGGCTGGCAGGTACATATCGATGGCAAAGGGACCGATAGCCGAAATCAGCCCGAGGATGAGGGCTGTGCGGAAAAAGGAACTGGTCATGGATGCTGTCTGTGTCCGTGTGGAAGACGGCGGGCGCAAGCTTGGAGGTGGCGGGTCTGCCTGCCGGTGTCTTGATGTAGGCTTTTTCCCGAAATCTCGCGAGTCTATTCAGCCCTGGCCATCGCTCGTCACCCTGTTCAGCGGGGGGAAACAGGCGGGAAATGGGCAGTCCTTCAAGGTAAATCATTGTTATGGTGCGAACGGTCGCATTGCTGGCGGCAAATTTGCCTTGAGGGCTAAGAACTCAATGTTTTCAATGCGTTTTCGATATTTATGACAATTCCACAAATATCTCAGAAAACGTATTTGACATGGAGATTTTGAGTGCCTATAAAGCGCTCCACCGAACGACGCGGCGCCACTGATTGGTGTTGCGGACTGGCTCTCTGAGGGGCCGGGGGTTCAGATTGGTGTTGCCAATCTGGGTTTAAAGGTTTCAGGTAACGATCCGGTTAGATGATCGACAGGCAAGCGCCTCTGAGCAGGGGTTGTTAGTCTGTCTTTGTGGCCGGGTGGGTTTGGGTCTTTCGGGACTGACAGGGGCTTGCGGGTTCCTCGCTCTTTGACATTGTGATTTGAGAAAGAGAAACGTGGACGGCGGTATCCTCGCGAGATGGGCTTTTGCTCATCGCACAAGATACTGACTGTTGACGTTATCTACACATTCTCCGTTAATTCCCGCCGGTTTTCGGACCGGTGGTTAATATAACGATGTGATTTGTAACTTGCGTCGGCCTGATGATTTATCATTGGGCGAAACGGTCGGATCAACTCAACTTGAGAGTTTGATCCTGGCTCAGAACGAACGCTGGCGGCAGGCTTA
>JAPWJY010000008.1:935000-2081955 GCA_028283765.1 Parvibaculaceae bacterium
GTTGAGCCTTAGCGGGTGATAGCCCCGTACAGGTGTTGTGAGAAAGAGGATACGAGTAGGGCGGGACACGTGAAATCCTGTCTGAACATGGGGGGACCACCCTCCAAGCCTAAGTACTCCTGCGCGACCGATAGTGCACAAGTACCGTGAGGGAAAGGTGAAAAGCACCCCTACGAGGGGAGTGAAACAGTTCCTGAAACCGGATGCTTACAAACAGTTAGAGGCTGCAATGCTGATAACGTACCTTTTGTATAATGGGTCAGCGACTTAATGTGTCGAGCAAGCTTAAGCCGATAGGTGTAGGCGTAGCGAAAGCGAGTCTTAATAGGGCGTTCAGTTCGACGTATTAGACCCGAAACCAAGTGATCTAGCCATGAGCAGGTTGAAGGTGCAGTAACATGCACTGGAGGACCGAACCCACGTCTGTTGAAAAAGCCGGGGATGACTTGTGGTTAGGGGTGAAAGGCCAATCAAACCTTGGAAATAGCTGGTTCTCCGCGAAATCTATTTAGGTAGAGCGTCGGGTGAATACTCCAGGGGGTAGAGCACTGGATGGGCTAGGGGGACTCACCGTCTTACCAAACCTAACCAAACTCCGAATACCTGGAAGTACTACCCGGCAGACACACGGCGGGTGCTAACGTCCGTCGTGGAGAGGGCAACAACCCTGACCGCCAGCTAAGGTCCCTAAGTGGTGGCTAAGTGTGAAAGGATGTGAGAGTCCCAAAACAACCAGGAGGTTGGCTTAGAAGCAGCCATCCTTTAAAGAAAGCGTAACAGCTCACTGGTCTAAATAAGGACTCCTGCGCCGAAAATGTAACGGGGCTCAAGCCACCCACCGAAGCTGCGGGTGCATGGCAACATGCGCGGTAGCGGAGCGTTCCGTAGGCCTGCGAAGGGTCATCCCGCGAGGGGGCCTGGAGGTATCGGAAGTGCGAATGCTGACATGAGTAACGACAAACAGTGTGAGAGACACTGTCGCCGAAAGTCCAAGGGTTCCTACGTAAAGTTAATCTGCGTAGGGTTAGCCGGCCCCTAAGGCGAGGGCGAAAGCCGTAGTCGATGGGAACCACGTTAATATTCGTGGGCCAGCAGGTAGTGACGAACGCCGGAAGCTGTTCATTCTTATTGGATTGAGTGGGCAGCCTGGGAGTTCCTGGAAATAGCTCCTGCGTGAGACCGTACCCTAAACCGACACAGGTGGACTGGTAGAGTATACCAAGGCGCTTGAGAGAACGATGCTGAAGGAACTCGGCAAATTGCCTCCGTAACTTCGGGAGAAGGAGGCCCGGTCGTTGGGCAACCAGTGGCCGGGGACACAAACCAGGGGGTAGCGACTGTTTACTAAAAACACAGGGCTCTGCGAAGCCGCAAGGCGACGTATAGGGTCTGACGCCTGCCCGGTGCCGGAAGGTTAAGAGGAGAGGTGCAAGCTTTGAATTGAAGCCCCGGTAAACGGCGGCCGTAACTATAACGGTCCTAAGGTAGCGAAATTCCTTGTCGGGTAAGTTCCGACCTGCACGAATGGCGTAACGACTTCCCCACTGTCTCCAGCATCGACTCAGTGAAATTGAATTCCCCGTGAAGATGCGGGGTTCCTGCGGTCAGACGGAAAGACCCCGTGCACCTTTACTACAGCTTTGCAGTGGCATTACTGACGGCATGTGTAGGATAGGTGGTAGGCTTTGAAGCTCGGGCGCTAGCTCGGGTGGAGCCATCCTTGAAATACCACCCTTATCTTTAGTGATGTCTAACCGCGGCCCGTTATCCGGGTCCGGGACCCTGCATGGTGGGTAGTTTGACTGGGGCGGTCGCCTCCCAAAGAGTAACGGAGGCGCGCGATGGTAGGCTCAAGCTGGTCGGAAATCAGCTGTTGAGTGCAATGGCATAAGCCTGCCTGACTGCGAGACTTACAAGTCGAGCAGAGACGAAAGTCGGTCATAGTGATCCGGTGGTCCTGCGTGGAAGGGCCATCGCTCAACGGATAAAAGGTACGCCGGGGATAACAGGCTGATGATTCCCAGAGTCCATATCGACGGAATCGTTTGGCACCTCGATGTCGGCTCATCACATCCTGGGGCTGGAGCAGGTCCCAAGGGTTCGGCTGTTCGCCGATTAAAGTGGTACGTGAGCTGGGTTTAGAACGTCGTGAGACAGTTCGGTCCCTATCTGCCGTGGGTGTAGGAGAATTGAGAGGATTTGCCCCTAGTACGAGAGGACCGGGGTGAACGTACCTCTGGTGGATCGGTTGTCGCGCCAGCGGCACAGCCGAGTAGCTAAGTACGGACGGGATAACCGCTGAAAGCATCTAAGCGGGAAACCCACCTCAAAACCAGTTCTCCCTTGAGAGCCGTGGAAGACCACCACGTTGATAGGCCGGGTGTGGAAGAGCGGTAACGCTTGCAGCTAACCGGTACTAATCGCTCGATTGGCTTGATTACTCTCATTATTCTTGCCTGTCGCGAACGCGACGGAGCAATCCCAGATGAAACCAGAGACCCGATAATCTATGTAATGTGCGTTTGGCCGACCTGGTGGCTATGGCGAGGGGCCTACACCCGATCCCATCCCGAACTCGGCCGTTAAATCCCTCTGCGCTGATGGTACTATGTCTTAAGGCATGGAAGAGTAAGTCGCTGCCAGGTCTGCCAAACGCACAAATTCTTCTTCACATACAACCCCCCAAAGCCATAAAGGCCCCAAGGGGCGCAAACAAAACCCTTTGACGCGGGGTGGAGCAGCCCGGTAGCTCGTCAGGCTCATAACCTGAAGGTCACAGGTTCAAATCCTGTCCCCGCAACCAAAATACCGAAGCTACATCAATAGCTTACGCAAAGCCCCGCTTGGCTCTCGCCAGCGGGGCTTTTGCTTGTGTCCGCACTGTGTCCGTTTTTGGGGCCATTCAGAAACACAAACCGGCCGCCGTATCTCATGAGACCAGTTCGCTGAGAGCGCTTCGGCGAGCACGACCAGGCGCTGATGCGGCGTACCAGCCAAGCCTCGCGCATAATCGAAGCCGCGGTACATGGCCTTCACGACCTCATACTTCTCAAGCAGCACGGCGACCGCTTCGGCCTCATCGATTCCGGCCTGACGTTGATCTGAACCGGAATACTGGCCGAGTGCGTTTTTCAGGTTCTGGGCGATCCCGATATAATCGACAACGAGGCCAGCGGGCTTATCGCGGAAAACCCGGTTCACGCGCGCAATAGCCTGCATCAGCCCGTGGCCCTTCATGGGCTTGTCGATGCACACAATGTACATCGACGGAGCGTCGAAGCCGGTAAGCCACATATCCCGGACGATTACGAGCTTCAGCGTGTCCTTCGGGTCCTTGGCGCGCTTTGCCAAGAGATCGCGACGCGCTTTCGTTCCGATGTGTGGTTGCCACTCCTGTGGTGCCGCGATAAACCCGCATGGTGATGCTGGCGAGCGAGAGCGGTTTGCCATCGCCCCAGATGCGTCCGATTCGGTCGATCGGCCCTTCGCACAGCCCGACCGCGAAGTTCGCGAAATAGGAATAGGTCGTGGACGTGACCGATCCGCCTCCACCGCCACCCTTACCGCCGCCGGAGCGCTGTGTGGTCGTGATTGCCACTTCCTTGAACTTGGTCGCCCAGATGATCTGGCCCGCAATGCGAACGCGCCCGGCGATCTCGGGGATCGCGGCACCTTCGGTCGAAGCCTGAACCCGCAAGCTATCAAGGCGCGGCCCTTCTTGTGTCGTGTTGCCCATCGATGGGCCGAACAGCCGGTTGTCGATGAAGCTGCCAACCGCGGTCGCCGCAGCCGCCGCCGCGATCTGGACAAACGCCGAGGCACCCGCCGTCAGCGCAGAGGCTGCGGCGGTGAGGAGAAGAACGGCCACTCGTTTCTCGTTTTAAGCGGGCTGAAACTTGACAATCATGCCACTAATGGCTCAAGTCCATTATCGATGGATTTGAGCCATTAGTGGCCAGTAGCCAAGGACGCCAACATGGAAATCGTGAGCGCAACGGTCTTGGGACGGATGATCGCAGCGGGGCGAATGCTCGCCGGCTTAGATCAAGCTGCGTTGGCAGATGCGGCCGGCGTTTCCGCCTCGACTATCTCGAACGTCGAGAGGGGGAGTGACGCGAGAGAGAACACGATCATATCGATACGAAAAGCACTGCGCCGCACCGGGGTTACCATGACCATCGACAAGAGTAACGGGATCGCTATCGCTGCCATCCGTTTCGACGAACCGGATGAAGAGGACTAACGATCCCGGCATAAATCAGTTGGCGTTAATCGAATTGGGAGAGGCAAATGACGATTAATGAAACGTCGCGCGAGCAGTTTCGATGGCCTCCGCGATCAAGACTGAATTTCTACAAACGAAAAAGTACGCTGCTTTTCAGTGTTTCTGATCGTGATTTCGATCTCAGCGATGGCTTGATGATGAATTGCAGCAATAAATCGAGAACAGTTTACATGGGGGTTTCAACTGCCAGCACGAAATGGCTGGCGTGGGATGAAGCGAAAATCGAAAGCATAGAAGAACTCATAAAGTATGACCTGACCTTCGATGGATATCGCGTTCGCCTTCAGCGCTTGGGTAAAGAGAACTCTCCGTGTTCTGATGAGTTCAAGTGGAAGCTCTTGATACGCGAAGCGTGACGTTATTCAGGAAAACCGGAAAGCGAAGCGCAGGCGGTTGCGCCACCACGGCACGAGCGAAACTTCCGCCACCGGATGAGACTCGATCGCGTGGATCATGCGATCAGGCGCGGCGAGGATCGCGCAATGCTTGGCGGGCGCGTTGTCGTTGACGGCGAAGAGCAAGAGATCGCCGGGCTCGAAGGAATCGAGCGCCAGCGGGATCAGGTGACGGCTGGCGGCTTCAGCCAGCGTCTCTTCACGCAGCGTCTCGGCCCAATCGCGTGAATACGCGGGCGGGTGTTCGGGATTGTCGCCATAGACCGCGCGCCAGACGCCACGCACGAGGCCGAGGCAATCGCAGCCGACACCCTGCGGAGCGGGGGGTCGGCAGGGTGGACGAACTCAAGATGAATGGGGGCGATGCCGCTGAGCGCGATAACAGCCGGCTCTGCCGCTCCGGAGATCACGCCGTCATAATGGGGCGTTCCTGCCGGACGGTGGATGAAGCTGCCCGCGGGAACCGGGGTGCATCCGGCCGGATCGTAATCCGGGCCATCGCCGATCCACCAGATGCCGGAGATCACGAACGCGAAGCGGTCCGTGATGTAGGTGTGCGGGGCACTCATATATCCCGGGTGCCATTTGATAGCCTCGTTGGGCAACATCAATTCTCAATGAAATGGATATGGAGAACAGGCTGCATAGGGCCAGATTGAACTCCTGAACTCGCCCAGACAAAGGTGGAAAAAGGAGCCCAGGTCAAAAAAATCTGTCGACAGATTAGAAATAAATACTGGAAGCAATGCCGGTCTTGCCTGGAAAATCATTGTGGTGATCTCCCAGGCAGATATTTTTGGAGTTATTGGTAAACGACGCGCCGGGCGGGGGTGGCTGACATGGACCGCTCGGTCAGATAACCGAAGAGAAGTCCCAGAGTACCCCACAGGACAAACTGGATACCCAGCGCCGCGACACGGAAGCGCCACAGCACGACAGCCGGAAATTCAGCAGGGACTTCATTGATGTCTCTGAGCAGTATCTGTGCAACTGCGATCAGGACCACGAAGAGGGCGCTGCCGATCAGGGTCGCATTCCACGCCCCGTGCCGGGGAGCGAGCCTGCGCCCGGCGATGACAGAGACAGTCAGCGCCGCCAGCGAAATCAGAACCATCACGAAATAAAGTTCTGTACGCAGCCCGATGGTGTCGGGATTGCCAACGGACGGCGGGTTCGCCGGATATTTAAGCTCGGGCACAATGATGATGGAAAGCAGGCCGGCTGCAGCTAGCAGAGCCGAAAGTGCGCGGGGCCCGATATTGCCGACCCGCCCATAGGCATAGGCGAAGACCAGGGAAAACAGACCGCCAATGGCGGTGCTGTAGACGATGACGCCCGTCAGGAGGCCGATGCTCGATTGAACTTCGCGGCTGACAAGCTCCGGCTCGGGGGCCTCGCCCTTGGCGGCATCTATCTGGGATTCGAAGGTAATGGCCCGGTCCACCTGCGGTTCGCCGAAGGTTTTTGCAAAGCCGAAAGCGAGCAGCCCGGCGACAATGCCGACAAGCATGCCGCGCATGAGAAGTATTCCAACCATGTCTGTGCTTCCCTGATCAGTGGCAAGGAAAGCCGAGAAGGTGGCGGCCGTCATGCACATATTCATGTACATACATGCCACTGATGATCGAGGTCGCGCCTTCTTCAGCGCCGACGAAATAGATCATGAGCAGCATCATGATGCCGCCGAAAATCACCCATGGCAGCAGGGTGCGGACAGGAATGGGAACAGGTTGTGCGACAGGGCCGGCAACGGCGGCATTGATCATGGTCTACTCCTCGGGCTCAGGCGGCCCATTCGGGTGAATCTCGACAAAGGAGGGTCTGACTTTCTGTCCGGAGAACCCTCCTGGACCAATACAGTGGCGCGACCGTGCTGGAATTCCGCCAGCTTCCTCACTTTGCTATAATCGAAGTCAATCTATGCGCAATATGAACAAACTGTCCAGAAGACATGCGGGGCGGCATGTATATACGGAATATGGGATGTATTTGACGGCCGACGGCGGGAGACAACCAGGTTCACGGGACTAAAGCCGGTCAGGAAATTCACCTGTGAAAGCCATGTTCGTCGCGTCGGCTCCGGCGCTTCACCATGTCGCCTTTCCGGCCCCCTGTAGATAGACAATACTTTTTGAACTAACGGTGGACAGCCGAAGCCTCCGGAAGGCAGGGAGTATTGCTGGATTCTTGCCAAAATTGTCCAAACGGATCACCATAATTGCCATTCAGCAGGGCCGGAAACTGCTTCCTGTGCCTGTGGCCAAACCCGGGAGACCATGATGACACTGCGCAAAACCAAGCTGGATCTGAAGTCCAACGTCAAATCCGTGGCGATCGATCTGCTGAACGCAAGGGTGGCGGACGGGATTGATCTGGCGCTGCTGACCAAACAGGCGCACTGGAATTTGAGGGGCGCACAGTTCATCGCCGTCCATGAAATGCTGGATGGCTTCCGGACTGAGCTCGATGGGCATGTGGACACCATGGCCGAGCGCGTGGTGCAGCTTGGCGGCACGGCGCTGGGTACGCTGCAGACGGTATCCAAGGCGTCGACACTGCCTGCCTATCCCACGGACATTCACGCTATTTCCGATCATCTCGACGCCTTGATCGAACGGTACGGGCAGTTTGCCAACTCGGTTCGCAAGAACATCGATGAGGCGGACGAGGCAGGAGACAAGGATACGGCTGATATTCTGACAGGCGTTTCCCGCGCGCTCGACAAGGCGCTCTGGTTCCTTGAGGCTCACAAAGGCTGACGTTTAAACCCTGATTTTTATCCATCCAGCGCCGCCATTTCCCGGGAAATGGCGGCGTTGATCTTTCAGCGCGCCTTGTCTGCCTCGATAAGGTAGGCTGGTCACCGCCCATGCGGAATTTAACAAGGGAATGCAGACCATGGCTAAGGGCCAGATGCGGAGCAACAAGGAAACCAAGAAACCGAAAAAGGTAAAAGCCAAGGAGGGTGCGGCGGCAGGCGCCCCGATTTTTACCTCGGTTCAGGCCAAAATCGACGAAGCGGCAAAGAACAAGAAAAAATAACCTGATGGGGGGATCTATGGATCGGGTCCCTTTATCCGCCTGTTTCCGGTGAGAGGATGGAAACAGACTGCGACACTGCGAAAAAGAAGAATAACAAAAGGTATCGCCATGTCCGGGTTCAAAACAAAAAGCCGCTCCGTAAAAGGATCTGTCGTGCTGGTGACGGGGGCAGGGAGTGGCATGGGGCGGGCGACCGCCCGGATCTTTGCAGCGGAAGGCGCACGCGTCGCCGTGACCGATTACACGCTGGAGAGTGCTGAAGCCGTTGCCCGTGCATTGGCATCGCAGGGGCTGGATACCCATGCCTGGAAACTTGATGTCAGCAGTCCCTCGGAGATCACATCGGTTGTGAACGAGATTGCCGCGCATTTCGGTGGCCTTGATATTGTCGTCAACAATGCGGGTATTTCCGGTTTCGTCGCCATCGATGATGAGCGTTACGAGGCCTTGTGGGAGCGTTGCGTCACGGTGCTTCTCTCCGCCCATCAGCGCATTATCCGGGCGGCATTGCCCTATCTGCGTAAATCCGCTGCGCCACGCATCGTCAATATCGCCTCGACGGAAGCGCTGGGCGCCACGGCGCTCGACAGCGCCTATGCGGCTTCAAAAGCGGGCGTGGTCGGGCTGACCCGGGCGCTCGCCGTTGAACTCGGGCGCGAGGGCATCACCGTCAACTGCGTCTGCCCGGGGCCCATTCTCACAGGCATGACCGAAGCCGTGCCCGATGAACACAAGGTGATCTTCGCCAAACGCCGCACCGCACTTGGCCGCTATGGGGAGCCGGAGGAGGTTGCCCATATCACACTCAGTCTTTGCCTTCCTGCCGCTTCCTACATCACGGGAGCCATCATTCCCGTCGACGGCGGGCTGACGGCAAGGAATGCCTGAGAACAGGCCTTGAGCGGAGCATAAGAGGCCTGCGGCCCACGGCAGCCCCTGTCTCCATGCCCGGCAACAGACCTCTTGACGATATTTTCGAATTATGTTGCATAGCAACTGACGGTTCCTTTCGAGGATTCACAAGGGAACGCGGTGAGGGCGCAAGCTCGAGGCCGCGACTGCCCCCGCAACTGTAAGCGGCGAGTCGACGCCATATTGCCACTGGAGCTTTCGGGTATCTGGGAAGGCGGCGGACCGACAGCGACCCGCGAGTCAGGAGACCTGCCGTCAACCGTGGTCACACGCGATCACATCGGGCGGGGTGTCTCGGTGGGTTTCCTGTCTGTTTCCCTTTGCTGGGGCATGGATGGGCCTCGTTCGCGGTGACGTGCCACATGGCAAGTGCCGCCCGAGGTCCTTGATGTCAGATCGATTCCCGATTCCGCTCAGCGTGACGATTCCGTCCACGCTTACCCTTGCATTTATTTTCTCTTCCACCGCCGCCTTCGCCGGCGACAAGCCGGTTGCGGCGGATACCACGCTGATGCCGGCGCTTTCCGTTACGGCAAACAGCACCGACACGCCTCTCGATGAGGTCGGCAGCGCCGTGACCATCATCACGGCGAAGGAGCTTGAGCAGAAGCAGACCGTTCTCGTTTCCGATGCGCTGCGAACTGTCCCCGGTGTCGCCGTCAACCGCACCGGTGCGGTCGGCAACCTCACGCAGGTCCGCATCCGCGGTTCTGAAGGCAACCATACGCTGGTCATGATCGACGGCGTCGAGATGAATGATCCCGCAACCAGCGACGAGTTCGATTTCGGAAATCTGCTGGCGGAGGATATTGAGCGGATAGAGGTGCTGCGAGGCCCCCAGAGTGCGCTTTATGGCTCTCAGGCGGTGGGCGGCGTCATCAATATCATCACCAAAAAGGGAGAGGGGGCTCCCCGCGCTGCCGCACATCTCGAAGGCGGCTCCTTCGGGACGATCATGGGGAACGCCACCGTCAGCGCTGGCGGCGACAATTACAATGCGCTTGTCAGCGCGGCGGGTATTCATACCAACGGCATTTCGACAGCGGATGATCGCAATGGAAATGACGAGAACGACCGTTACAAGAACGCCACTTTCCTTGGCAAGTTCGGCTATGATTTTCAGCCCAATTTCGGTGTCGATTTCGTCGGGCGCTACACGCGCTTCGATGGCATGGGAGATGGTTGGGGCACGCGTCCGGGCGATACAACCACGCCCTATCAATATGCCTATGACGATAATTCCAACTGGAATGGCAATCAGTATTTCCTGCATCCGCAAGCGCATTTGTCCCTTATGGACGGGGCCTGGCAGCATCAGCTGGGCTTCACCTATTATGCCAGCACGCGCGACTCGCTGACGGGTGACACGGTCACCGGTAATTCCACCGGGCGGCGCTACAAGGCTGATTACCAGACGAGCTATCTTTTCGAGACGCCGGATTTTGCCCGGGCCTCGCACACACTCACGTTTGCGGCGGATGTCGAACGGGACGAAATCGATAGCTGGAGCGCCTATTCCGATATCCGGAAAGGCAACAATGCGAGCGGTTATGTCGGTCAGTATCAGGTCAGCCTGTTTGGAAACCTGTCCCTTACCGGCAGCGTGCGCGCTGACCGCAACAATATGTTCAAAAACGCGAACACATGGCGCGGCACGGCGGCCTATCAGCTCGATGCGACCGATACGAAATTGCGCGCTTCCTACGGCACGGGAGTCAAGAACCCGACCCTGAATGAACTTTTCGGTTATTACGGCACCTATCAGGGAAACCCAGATCTCAAACCTGAACACAGCAAAGGCTGGGATGCGGGGTTCGACCAGCCATTGTTCGGTGACAAGGCTCTGTTCAGCGCAACCTGGTTCAACCAGAGGGTCGAAGACCTGATCACCTCCACCTACATCGGTGGCAAGTCCACATCGGTGAACATGGCCGGACAGTCGAAGATTTATGGAG
The DNA here is from genome assembly GCA_028283765.1 of Parvibaculaceae bacterium. Classification (GTDB taxonomy): domain Bacteria; phylum Pseudomonadota; class Alphaproteobacteria; order Parvibaculales; family Parvibaculaceae; genus JAATFR01. Next base: position 945,590 of record JAPWJY010000008.1, read on the forward strand.
CAGAGCTGGAATTGAGTGCCGAGGTTCTGGACGATGTCACCGTGCGTGGTGCCTATACCTGGACCCATGGACGGGATTCCACAGGCGCGGAACTGGTGCGTCGGCCCACGAATATCGCGAGCCTCGATGTCAATTATGCGTTCCTTGATAACAAGGCCAACGTCAACCTGGGGGTTGTCTATAACGGTGCGCAGAAGGACTGGACCTGGGGCGTGCCTGACTATAACCGGATCGTCGTCAATCTGGGTGGATACACGCTGTTTAATCTGGCGGGCAGCTATCAGTTGACCGAGGCCCTCCAGCTTTATGCCCGGGCCGAAAATCTGTTCAACAAACGCTATAATGAAGTTTTCACCTATGGCGCGCCCGGGGCGGCTGTTTATGCCGGTATCCGTGTTGGATTCTGATCTTTGCATCATGCGTGCATGCCGCTGCCTTTCCGGCTGCGGCATAGCCCTTCTGTGTCTGCTGGTTGCGCCCGCCTCATGGGCGGGGCAACCGCTGGCGGCCCACAGGATTGTTTCTATGAATTTGTGTACGGATGAACTTGCCGTCCGGTTGCTCGATCCCGCCCGCCTTCTGTCCGTTACCTGGCTTTCGCAGGATGCCCGCATCTCGAATGTGGCGGCACAGGCGCGTCGCATGCCGCCCAACCGTGGCTTTGCCGAGGAGATTGTCGGCTTCAGGCCAGATCTCGTGATCGCCGGCCGTTATACTACTCGCATGACTGTCGCGTTGTTGCAGCGTAGCGGTGTGCCGGTGCTTGATCTTGATGTGCCGGTTGATGTGGCGGGCATGGAAAAGCAGATTGGGGATCTTTCCATTCTACTTGGCGAGGAAGTGCGCGGACAAAAGCTTTTGTCCGGGATCGAACGCAGGCTTGCCGCGATTCCTCAAATTCCCGACAAGGAAAAACCCGGTGCCATTGTGCTGAAACCAAATGGATTCACCGTTGGCCGGGGTTCGCTGGTTGACGATATTCTCACGCGTGCGGGGCTGCGGAACCTTGCCGCGGAGCAGGGCCTTGAGCGTTATGGGCAGGTGCCGCTTGAAATCATTGCCGATGCGCGCCCGGATATTCTCATTGTCGATGGCGAGCCGGGCGATGGCCGTACGCTGGCCTTTGAGATTCTCAATCATCCGCTGCTGAAGCACCTCCCGCTCCATATCGTGCGCCTTCCCAGCCGTCTGTGGACCTGTGCCGGGCCGGGAGTCGTCGACGCCATCGCGCTTTTATCGAGAGCGGCTATAGATGTGCGCAAGGAAAGGCGAGGATCATGAGGGCTTGCCCCCATGCGGCCCTCCTCGTTCTGCTGGGCAGCCTGACCGCTCTTTTGCTGGCGGCGTCGATTGCCGTCGGCTATGCGCCCCTCGACATCGCGCAGGCAGCGCGCGACTGGCTGCATGGCGACATGAGCCTTCCTGCCCTCGTGCTGAGCGAACTGCGAATTCCGCGTGCTGTCCTTGGTCTCACGGTCGGCTTCACGCTGGGCCTTACCGGCGCCGCCATGCAGGGGTTTCTGCGCAATCCGCTGGCAGACCCGGGGGTGATCGGCGTTTCCGCCATGGCGGCGCTGGGTTCGGTCATCGTGTTTTATTCAGGACTGGCCGGTGCTTTCCTGCTTGCTTTGCCACTCGGTGGCATCACGGGTGCGGCGGTGGCCGTCATCCTGCTTTATGCGCTCGCCGGCCGTGGCGGCTCCACCACCACGCTTGTTCTGGCCGGCGTTGCGATCAGCGCCTTTGCCGGGGCGCTCACCTCGCTGGCGCTCAATCTCAGCCCCAGCCCCTATGCCGCAATGGAAATCATGTTCTGGTTGATGGGCTCTCTGGCCGAACGCAGCATGCTGCATCTGGAACTGGCTGTGCCGTTGATGTTTCTCGGCTGGTGTCTGGTGCTGTCCACTGCGAAGGATCTCGATGCGCTGGTGTTGGGGGAGGATACGGCGTCGAGTCTGGGTGTTCATATCCCGGGCCTGCGTCTGCGGCTTGTGGCGGGTACGGCGCTTTCTGTCGGGAGTGCTGTGGCCGTCGCGGGGGCGGTGGGCTTTGTCGGCCTCATCGTGCCCCATCTGTTGCGGCCGCTTACCGGCCATCGTCCCGGCCGCCTGCTGCTGGCGAGCGGATTGGGGGGCGCATCGCTGACCATGGCAGCCGATATCGCGATACGGCTGCTAGCCACAAGACCCGAATTGAAGCTCGGCGTCGTCACGGCGCTCATTGGCGCACCTTTTCTGTTCGGTCTGATCTATCGCTTGCGGCGGGAGGGGCCATGACCATCGAGGCGGAAAATATCGTGGCGCGGTTGAACGGAAAGACGGTTCTCGATGGAGTCAGCCTCACCCTTTCCCCGGGTGAGATGGTGGGGCTGATCGGTCCTAATGGAGCTGGAAAGACGACGCTTTTGCGCCTCATGGCCGGGATTGCCATGCCGCAGCGTGGTAAGGTTCGCTATGATGGACGCGACATTTCCCAACTGGATTTTCGCACCCGTGCTCTTGCGCGCGCCTATCTCGCCCAGAGCGACGATGTACAGATACCATTGAAGGTGGAGCGGCTGGTGGCGCTCGGCAGAGCGCCTTATACGGGGGTATTTGGCAGGGAAACACGGGCGGATGTCCGCGCCATCGAGCGCGCGATGAGCGAGGCGGATGTCAGCCATTTGCGTTCGCGCGCCTTCAACACGCTCTCGGGCGGGGAACGCAGGCGGGTGTTGCTCGCGAGGGCGCTTTGCGTGGAGGCGCCGTTGTTGCTGGCGGACGAGCCTGTGGCGGCGCTTGATCCCGCTCATCAGCTCGCCGTGATGGGGCTTCTGGCCGCGAGCCGTGACCGGGGCGCCGGTGTTCTCGTTATCCTGCATGACCTGACGCTTGCAGCGCGCTTCTGCGACCGCCTCGCGCTGATGGATCGTGGAAAGCTTGTTGCCGTGGGCAGGCCGGCCGAAGTGCTGAATGACGATCGTTTGCGCGCGACTTATGGCATCGAAGTTTTGCATGGGATGCAGGGGGGCGTGCCCTGGCTGTTGCCATGGGCACTCGCCAATTCTCGGAATGGTGGGGCGGAAAACAATGGCTGACATTTACAGTGACGATATTCCCGCAATTCTTGGCCGCTATCTCGCGGATTCCGGCACGGCCTGGAGTCTGGGCACATTCGGGGCGGTTGCCGAGTTCATGCGCGATCGCGATGAGCCTTTATGCGTCGGTCAGCCGATGGAAATCGCGACCACACGCGGGGCCATTCGCATTGAGCCATGCCCGGCGCTGCGGCTTGTTCCTTATGAAACCGCGAGCCGGAACGGACAGTCCTGGCACCAGTCAGTTGCGATCTGCCTGCCCGAGAATCTCTCCGGCATGTCTGCGCGGACCACTGTCACCGAGCTTGGTCCTGATCATGGAGCGGTAAGAGAGCAGGATCGTGCCGCGATCCTGTTCGATCTGGGGCTTGCCATTCCCCATATAGATGCCTGTGTCCGGACGGATAACCCGGAAGCGATCATGCGCCTGCGCGAGTCGCGGGGCAGGGTCTTGCTCGATCCGTCAAATCCATTGATGTCTTTCATGCCGCTCTTGAGCCCCCACAGGGTGTTCCTGTGCCCCTTTGGGCGGGTCGAGGTTTTCCAGCCGGTTCCCCCGCCATCGGGTGAAAGTCCCGAAGGCCCCCACACGCATCTGCTGCCCAGATTGCTTGCTCACGGGCGCAGCCATGCCGCCACAGTGCCAATCCCACAGGGTCTGGTGCCCGCCATGCATATGTTTCCGCCTCATCCGGAACGGGATCTCATGGGCAAGCCCCGTCCCATTGATGTTGGCGCTTTCGAGGATTTTCAGGCGCTCATCAACCATTTTGCCGATCCAGAGATCATCCATGTCAAATGCATGGTCGCAGATGCCATCCGGTCAGGTGCCGACCCGGCGACATTGATCCGGCCAGCGGGGCGTCATTTGCAGATGGCCTTTCGCGTCGCCATCCGTCAGGCTTCATTCTGGCGTCAATAATGCGGCGGCGGGCGATCTACAGGCGGCATGGCGCCTGCCTTGTCTTCCAGCTCCAGTACGTGCTTGCCAAGCTGGGTCAGCTTGCGGGTCAGCTCATCGATCTGCCGCCACTGCATGGCGATGGTTTTATTGAGTTCCTCGACGATCTGATCCTGATGTGCCAGATGCATTTCGAGCGCATCAATTCGTTCACCCGGCGTTTTTTCTCCGCTCATGTGATTGGCACCATCCTTGATTGATCCGTTGGACATAAACCCGGTTGCGATTAATTATGCCACAATCGGAACTTTGTCTCCTGAGTTCCGGAAACGAGCCTAGGCCCCAGCCCGGGCTGCATGGTGGAACAGCATGCGGATTTCCGACGCTGTAACGCCGTCGCGGCGCATCAGAAGTTGAACGATAGAATCGCCGAGCATCTCATCCAGGGTCAATTCCCTGAACACCTGTTTCTTTGTCATGGCCTGTCCTGCTCCCGTCAGGGTGAGCATATGATCACTGTATATAATTATTAAGAATAATTCGCAACTGATGTCCGGCCTGTTTTTTGCCGCTACAGTCTGAAAAAGAACATGGCCACCTGAAGAGGTGGTGGGCCGGGGAGGGCTGTCCAATGTACGAAGCTGATCTGAAATCGCTCGGGAGCAGGATTGTGCCTGCATGGTTCGATGAAGCGAAATTCGGTATTTTCATTCATTGGGGTCTTTTCTCCGTACCGGGATTTGCACCCGGTGGCGGCAATATCTCAGATGCTTTCAAACAGGATTATGACCGCGCTATCGTCATGGTCCCCTATACGGAATGGTATGAAAACGCGATAAAAGCGCCGGATACGCCATCTGCTGCTTTTCATCTGAAAAATTATGGCGACGCTCCTTACGAGGCTTTTGCCAATCCATTCAAGGAGGGCCTGGTTCACTGGAACCCGGCTGAATGGGCGCGACTCTTCAGCCAGGCCGGGGCGAAATATGTGGTCATGGTGGTCAAGCACCATGATGGCTACTGCCTTTGGCCAAGCAATGTCAAAAATCTTCATCGTCCGGGATGGAATACGCAACGCGACCTTGTAGGCGAACTGGCTGACGCCGTGCGTGCGCAGGGCCTTCGTTTCGGCATTTATTATTCCGGCGGCATCGACTGGAGTTTCAATCGCGAACCGCTTCTTACTCTTGGCGATTTTATCGGCTCTATGCCCGGTGGAGATTATCCAGCCTATGCGCTTGCCCAGGTACGGGAATTGATCGCGCGCTATCGGCCAAGCGTACTCTGGAACGATATTTCGTGGCCGACCGGCTTTAGCGATCTGCTCAGGCTGTTTGCTGATTATTACAATGAAGTGCCCGATGGCGTAGTCAACGACCGCTGGCCACATGCAGGCCTGTTTACGAAGTTGATGCGGTTCTCCGTGGTGCGTCGCCTTTTTGACAGGATGGTCAAGCGTCACATCCGCAAGAAGCCGGACACATTTGACGGAATCATACCGCCGGTCGTGCCTCACAGTGATTTTCGTACGCCTGAATATGTGCGTAATCCCCGGATGGGCAATAAAAAATGGGAAGCAACGCGGGGGATGAGCTATTCCTTCGGGTTCAACCGTAACGATAAGCCTGCGGACTATACGCCGTTCGAGACACTGCTTGCAGACTTCATCGATGGTGTTGCCCATGGCGGTAACCTGTTGCTGAATGTCGGGCCGCGTGCCGATGGGCATATCCCCGTTGAACAACTCGAACGGCTCACAAAATTCGGGGATTGGCTGCGCCTTAATGGTGAGGCCATATATGGCACGGTGCCGCATGAAAGCCCGGACGCAGAAACTGAGGATGGATTGCCGGTGCGAGTTACGCGAAAGGGAGATGTGCTAAATCTAATTGTGCTAGGCACAGTAAGTGATCCGTGAAATCCGCATACGCGATTTCGGGGCTGAAGGCAGCGCCCGGCTTTTATCGGATGGAAGCATGGTGGAAATGCGTGCGGAAGGAGGTGACCTCGTCCTCTCTTTTGCCCGTCCCCTTGTCAATTTCTTTGCTCCTGCTATCGCGATCATGGGGGAAAGAAAGCTGCCAGAGCTTTAAGCTATTTATGGAGGGTAAGCGCTTGTGATGTTGCACGATAAGGTCGTGTACTTCCTTTCTCTGGTGCTGTCTCTTGATCCTGAGGGGTGTTGCCTATAGAGAGTGGCGCTACATTGTGGAGGGGAACACGCCATGGCGAAGGATAGTCATCCGGACCAGAAACCCAATTTTCTTGTCATTGTTGCGGATGATCTCGGGTTTTCCGATATTGGCGCTTTCGGTGGCGAAATTGAAACGCCTCATCTCGACAAGCTGGCACGGGCGGGTTTGAGGCTGACCGACTTTCATTCAGCGCCCGCCTGTTCTCCGACCCGCGCCATGTTGATGACGGGCACGGACCCCCACATTGCCGGCATCGGTACCATGGCGGAACTTCTGACGCCGCAACTGGCGGACAAGCCCGGCTATGAGGGTTATCTGAACCAGCAGGTTGCTGCTCTTCCCGAACTTCTGGGCGATGCGGGCTATCTCACCTTGATGGCGGGTAAATGGCATCTGGGCATGACGCTGGAAACCTCGCCTTATGCCCGTGGATTCCAGCGCTCATTCGCGCTTCTGCCTGGGGCCGCCAATCACTATGCCAGTTCGCCCAAAGCGGGCACCGGTTTTCCCCGCCAAGATACGCTCTACACGGAAGATGATCATTACGTGGACTTGCCGGAGGATTTTTATTCATCGGATGGTTTTACGTCGAGGCTCATCTCCTTTCTGGATGAACGGGACGACAGGGAAAAACCCTTTTTCGCCTACCTCGCATTTTCCGCGCCCCATTGGCCTTTGCAGGCCCCCGATCATCTGATCGCAAAATATCGAGGCCGTTATGACGAGGGGCCGGAGGTGTTGCGCTCCGAGCGGATCGCGAAGCTTCAGGCGCAGGGACTTTGCCCGGCCGATGTGGTGCCGCACCCCATTGTCGCGCGCAACAAGCCTTGGGAGGAACTGAGCGATGAGGAGCGCGCCCGTTCCGCCCGCGCGATGGAGGTCTATGCCGCGATGGTCGAGCGGATCGACTGGAATGTCGGGCGTCTGCTGGAGCGGCTTGAAGAGACCGGCGAACTCGACAACACGGTCGTCCTGTTCATGTCGGACAATGGGGCGGAAGGTACGCTGATCGAGGCGGTGCCTGTTTTCGGCCCCTATCTGATGTCGTTTATTGCCGAGAACTATGATAACCGGCTGGAAAATCTGGGCCGCCCCAATTCCTATATCTGGTACGGTCCGCGCTGGGCGCAGGCCGCCACGGCACCCTCGCGGCTGCACAAAATGCACGCGACGGAAGGCGGCATCCGTGTTGTCTCCTTTCTCACATGGCAGGGTTTTGCGCGCCAGAAGGAGATAGGTCACGCCTTCATCACCGCGATGGATGTGATGCCGACCTTGCTGGAGCTTGCGGGCATTGCTCATCCCGCGCCGTCCTACAAGGGACGCAGCGTTGCCCCCATGCGTGGTCTGTCCCTCATGCCTTACCTGCAAGCCGAAACTGAATATGTCCACGCCGCGGACGAGGCGATGGGCTGGGAATTGCTGGGTGGGCAGGGCATTCGTCAGGGGAACTGGAAAGGCGTCTTCGTGCCGGGGCCGGATGGCCCGGCGCGCTGGCAACTTTACGATCTCTCAACCGACCCGGGCGAAACCCATGATCTCTCCGATACCTTCCCCGAAAAGAAGGCCGAGCTGATGGCTCTCTGGGACAGATATGTGGAAGAAACCGGCGTGATTCAGTTGCATCGATAATCAGATCTGACGCTCTGCTGCAGCCAGATGGCGGCGGACGAACCGGTTCAGATACTCCGTCCATTTGATATCGAACCATGCAAGTGGAGCAGCGACAAGAAGCGTTCCTGCCAGTGTGGTTGCCGCTGCGATAATTTTTGCCCATGGTTGCCCGGTCTGTTCTTGCAAGGCAACGAAGACGGCCGCGCCGGCTGAGCAAAGAACAAGCACATGAAGGAGATAGATCGGGAAAGACAAGCGCCCGAGAATGGCGGCCCATCGGCCGGTAAGATGGCGGCGCAGGAAAGCTGATCCGTCAACGGCATAAATGAGCATCATCGCACCGGCAGTGAAGATGTGAACGTTCAGAGGAGCATACCCAAGCACGTTCACTATCCAGCGGTAGTCTCCCCGGCCATCGACATATCCCGCCAGATATAAACCGAAGAGCGCGAGCGGAATGGCGATCCAGACCGGAATATTCGGGCGGTGGGTTGTGAAAACAAGTGACAGAGCTACGCCTGCCACGAACATCAGATACCAGCTGTTCGTCTCTATGACGATGAGCGCAGCAACCAGAAGAAGAAAGGCGGAAGTCAGGTTTGACGAGGTTCGCAATTGAATAAGCAGAGCCGCGAGACCGAACGCGAGAAAACTTCCGAGAAACTCATAATGCATCGTCCACAGGCTGCTATCATAATTTGGGCTTGTGACCTTCGCCCGGAAGAAGACTTCATATAGAGCCTGCCAGATAGCTCCCGGCAGGTCAGGCCTGAAAGGTTGTCCGCCAAGACCCGAGGCGAAATCCTTGAGCCATGGGGAACTGGTTATCTGTCCGGCGGCTTCGTAATGATAAAGCCCAAGCTTTGCCAGAGCATATGAAAAGAGAACAGTCAGAAGAACAGGCATGGCCAGGCGGGGCCAGCGTTTGATCGCACCACGGGCCAGCGAGGCGACGGTTCCTGTTTGCATGGCCTGACGGGTCAGGACGAAGGCTGAGAGCACGAAGAAGAAACTGACGGCGGCGCCACCATTCGCTATTCCGAACCAGAACCGGTCATTGATTGAGACACCGGCCTGATACATGGGAAAGCCAGAGCGTAAAGGCCAAAAACCTAGTCCCAGATGACAAAATACGACGGCCAGAGCCGCAAGACCGCGCAATGCTTCAAGGGGAATATCTTTATTCGACACGGAGCGGTTCTTCCATTGGTGGAAAATTCCAGATCAGATATTTGCCGGAACATTACTTCTGTCCACAACCGGATTATCGCCAGAAAAATCACTCTAATTTGGCGTGAATGGCTGCTTATTTGATATGCCCGGTCAAATCGAGACCACCTGGTTGCGTCCGCCTTGCTTTGCGGCGTGCAGAGCCTGCTCAGCTCTCGCGAGGGCTGGCTCTGAACTTATTTCGCCACCCCGCCAGGTTGAGACGCCAAAGCTGGCGGAGACCGGGAAAGTGGTCTCGCCTGTCGTGAAGGTTCCGGCCACCGTGCTGCAGAGCCGTTCGGCCACCAGTGCAGCATTCTCGTGGAAGGTTTCAGGCAAGCAGATCACGAAATGCTGCCCACCCAATCGTCCCAGATAATCTGTTGTGCGCAACTGTGTCAGGGTGGTTTTTATGAGTGCGCGCAATACTGCGTCGCCTACCGGATGCCCATGGCGTTCATTGATTTCGCGGCCATTGTCGAGGTCGAACATGATGAAGGACAGCGGATTGCCGTATCGCGAGGAGCGCGATATTTCACGTTCGGCGTTTGCGATGAAGGCGCGTCTGGTCATGGCGCCAGTCAGGCTGTCGGTGGACGCAAGCTGGCGTAATTCCAGCGCGTCAACGGTGGTGCGAGCCAGATCCTCCAGCAGCTCGGTCTGTGAGGGGAGGATATCGCGCGGCTCCCTGTCCATGACGCTCAGTGTGCCGATATTGAAACCGTCCGGCGTCGTCAGCGGTATGCCGGCATAGAAGCGAACGTGGGTATCGCCACTTACCAGCGGGAATGCGTCAAAGCGGCCATCTCGCAATACGTCGCGCAGGATCAAAGGGGCATTGCCCTTGATCGTCTCATTACAGAAGGAGTGAATGCGCGGCAGCCCGGCGATATTGAGGCCTGCTCGCGCCTTGAACCAGAGCCGGTCTGAATCGACCAGCGTGACAAGAGCCAGCGGGACATCGAAGACTGCGCGCGCGAGCCGTGTAATCCTGTCGAAACTTTGTTCAGGAGACGTATCGAGGATTTCGTAACTTCCCAGCGTTTCCAGCCGGGCGCGCTCCTCTGTCCCGGCATAAATCCCAGGCTGATTTGTTCCCGACATTGATCCCACCCTCACTCTCGCAATTACCTGCCGCAATGGCGAGCATTGTAAGGGGCTGGCATGAGACCTGCCAGAGCCTTGTTGTGTTTCGGGAAGGGGGCCTTGGTCATTACTGATCGACGGGCGGGAATGATCCCGCCCGCCTGTTATGAGGACGCTCTAAATGCGCCCTTCAAATCCGAGCAACACATTGACTGCGTTAACGCCGATATCCGCGACGGCATAGCCTCCTTCCATCAGGAAAAGAGTGGGCTTGCCGACCTTGGCGATGCGTTCGCCGATCCGCAGATAGTCATCGTTTTCCAGCTTGAACTGGGAGATCGGATCGTCCTTGAAGGTGTCGACGCCGAGCGAAACGATCAAAAAGTCCGGGTCGTATTTTTCGATGTGCTTGCAGGCGTCGTCGTTTGCGGCGCCCCACGCCTTGTAGTCCGAACCCCAGGGGAGAGGATAATTAAAATTGAAGCCTTCGCCTTCCCCCTTGCCGGGCTCATCGTCATAGCCGAGCAGGAACGGATATTCGGTGTTGGGGTCGCCATGGATCGAGGTGAAAAGCACATCGCTGCGCTCGTAGAAAATATCCTGGGTGCCGTTACCATGATGATAGTCGATATCGAGGATGGCGATGCGCTTCGCTCCATTGTCGAGGAAGTGTTGGGCGGTCACGGCTGCATTGTTGATGTAGCAATAGCCGCCGAAATAATCGTAGCCCGAATGATGCCCCGGGGGACGGCAGAGGGAGAAGACCGCTTTTTCCCCGGCCTCGATCAGCTCGGCGCCGGTCAGCGCCACATCCGCGGAACTTTTGATCGCCTGCCAGCTTGTTTTGGTGATGGGCGCGCCTGCGTCAAAGGAGTAGACGGCAAGCTTGCCGTCGATGTGGGTCGGCACCTTGTCGGTCCTCATGCGCGCGGCGCGCCATGAAAAAGGCAGAACATCGCCTGTCCGGCCAGCGGCTTCCCACTGGTCATAGGCGGTTTCAAGAAAGGTGACGAAGGCATCGGAGTGAACGCGGGTCAGCTTTTCGCGGGGATAGGTTTTTGGCTCCAGCACCGGGCCGAGCGCCACCTCACCGAGCCGCCCGAGCACCAGATCGGCACGCTCGGGCTTTTCAAAGGCGGGGACGAAATCGCCGAATACGAATTCGCCCGCTGCATGGTGCAGATGGTGATCGTCGGAATAAATGGTCTTCATGAAAGAACGCTCCGTTGGGTAGTTCTGCCTCTCACTCTATGACGAGGAGTAAGTTTTAAAAATGTGAAAGGCGAACATCCATATGCAAAAAACAGGCAACCCCGCATATGCAGGGAGGAAAGCCTGTGATTTTCAAGCGGGCGCGGCGAACCCCTGGATATTAATCCTGAATATTAATTAAAGCCCCGGTCCTGCATCTCTGCGGGACCGGGGCTTCTCTCGTCCGGCTCGGGGGGGGGGGATGGAGCGGGACGAAAGCCTAGTGCGCACCCACCGGCGCGATGGCGTTCTTGACCGGCTTGATGAAAAGCACGATCGGGACACAGGCCAGAAAGATGACGCCGAACAGTTTGAAATCCTCGACATAGGCGAGCAGCGTCGCCTGCTGTTGAAGATTGGCATACATGGTCGCAAGGGCCTGGCTTGCCGGGGTAAATCCAGGTCCGCCGGGCATAAGAGTCGTCAATTTGTCCAGATAATGGGCAAAAGCCGGATTTCCATTTGCGGCATGATCGGTCAGCACGTCCTGATGATATTGGGCGCGGCGCGTCAGCAGCGTCGAGGCCACCGAAATGCCGATGCTGCCCCCAAAGTTGCGCATGAGATTGATCAGCGCGGAGGCGTCGCTGGTCGCCTCGATCGGCAGGTTGGAGAAGGCGATGGTATTGATCGGGATGAACAGAAAGGCGAAGCCGAGCGCCTGCCAGACGCGCGCCATCATCACCACCTCGTAGCTGACATCGAGATAGAAATTGGTCATGTGCAGCAAGGCTGTGCTCGTGATGATGAGACCGACCGCGATCAGAAGGCGTGGATCGACCTTGCCGACGATCCGGCCGACGAATGGCATGATCAGAATGATCGCAAATCCGCCGGGTGTGATGACGAGTCCTGCATCCGTTGCCGTATAGCCCATCAGGGATTGCACGAAGGCGGGGATAAGAAAGGTTGTGCCGAGCAGGATAAAACCGAGCATCAGCATCAGCAGACATGCTGTGGCGAAGGTCCGGTCCTTGAACAGCCGCAGATTGATGATGGGCTGGCGGCACCGCAACTCCCAGATAAGAAGCGCCACGAAGGAAACAGCGGCCGTGATCGAGAGGACGGTGATGAAAGTCGAAGAGAGCCAGTCATCCTGTTGTCCCCGGTCGAGCACGATCTGGAAGCAGCCGAGGCTGAGGGCGACAAGGCTGAAGCCGAGATAATCGACGCTCAGGCCCTCGCGCAGCCGGACCTTGCGCGCCTCTACAAGGCGCGGCGGATCCGTGATCAATGCCTGGATGAGCAGCATCAGGACGATGCCGACGGGCACGTTGATCAGGAACACCCAGTGCCAGGAAAAATTGTCCGTCAGCCAGCCGCCAAGGGTTGGGCCGATAGCGGGCGCAAACACCGTCGCCATGCCATACATGGCAAAGGCCATGCCGCGCTGGTGTGGCGGAAACGTATCGGAAAGGATGGCCTGTCCCGATGGTTGCAGGCCGCCGCCGACGGCCCCCTGTATCGCGCGCAGAACGATCAACAGGCCAAGACTCGGCGCAAGCCCGCATAGCAGCGAGGTGACGGTGAAGCCGACGATGCACATCATGAAGAAACGCTTGCGTCCCAGCACCAGCGACAGCCAGCCGGAGATCGGCATCACCACGGCGTTGGTCACGAGGTAGGAGGTCAGCACCCAGGCGGATTCGTCCTGGCTGGCGGAAAGGGAGCCTGCGATATGAGGCAGCGCCACATTGGCAATGGAAATATCCAGCACCTCCATGAACGCCGCCAGCGCCACCACCGGGGCGATCAGCCATGGATTGACCGGCCGCCTTTCCGCCGGTGAGGCTATATCCATCGTTGCATCAACTGCCATGATCCATGCTTTCCTGACGCATTTCTGTGGGCATTGCGGCGAGCGGCTTTACTGGGCGCTTGCCTGGTTGGCGCTCACGGTCTGTTCGATCAGCGCGTCCGCGCCTGATGTCTGGCCCGAGAACACCTGCGTCGTCGTGCCGGCGGCAAATACGGGAACCTCGGAGAGGCGCTTGCCGTCAAGATCGTGCACGTCCGCCGATACATCGACCGAAAGCCCGATGCTGAGAGGATTTTTCCTGATTTCCTCAGGATCGAGCCCGATACGCACCGACAGGCGCTGCACCACCTTGATCCAGTTGCCTGTCGCGTTCTGCGGCGGCAGCACCGAGAAAGCGCTGCCAGTGCCTGCGCTGAAGCCGATGATCTTGCCGTGGTAGGTCTCGCCGGAACCATAGAGGTCCGTGGTCAGTTCCACGGGCTGGCCGAGACGCAGATCGCGCAGTTCCGTTTCCTTGAAGTTGGCGTCGACCCATACGCTTTCGAGCGGAACGAGCGTCATCAGCGGGGTCGCAGGCGTTATCTGATCACCGGGGAGAATGGTCTTCTGGGCGACAATGCCTGTGGCAGGCGCCACAATCTTCATGCGCGCCAGCCTGATGAAGGCGTTGCGCACATCGGCTTCGGCGGCCTTCACTTGCGGGTGGTCGGCCACGCTTGTACCGGTTACGAGCGAAGCGTCCGCATTCAGCTGTGTCTGGGCCTGAGCCAGGCTGGTTTCGGCAGCGGCGAGATCGACGCGGGTATGTTCCAGCGTTTCCTTCGAGACGCCATTGACGGGAGCAAGCTTCATGGCGCGCGCCAGATCCTGCTTTGCCCGGACGACCTGCGTCTGCTGGTACTGAAGATTGGCCCGGTCAACATCCACAACCCGGAAGGCATGAGCCACGGTTCTCACCGTCTGCCCCAGATCGGCCACAGCCTTGTCTAGGGCGACCTGTGCGTCCGTCGGGTCGAGTTCCAGCAGAACGTCGCCCTCTTTCACATATTGCGTGTTTGCCACATGCACGGTGGTCACCGTGCCGGATACCTGAGAGGCGACATTGACCATGTTGCCGTTGACATAGGCGTCATCCGTCGTCTCGTAGAAGCGGTCGATGAAATAATAATGAGCGCCCCAGGCGATACCACCGATGATGGCGATCCCGAGCAGGATGAGAGGAAGTGGCAGGCGGCTCTTCCTCGGCGCGGCCGGGTTGTTTGGATTTTGGCTTTCCACGGTCATTGCCGGGCTCCTGTCACTGGAATACTTGCATCACTGATATTGAGGGCGGTCGCCGGATTTTTTTCCGCGCTCCACCAGCCGCCGCCGAGCGCCCGGACAAGCTGCGTCGTGTTGGCAAAGCGCTGCTCGCTGATATCGATGTCATCCAGCAGGGCGGCCTGATATTGGCGGTCTGCCGTCAGAACATTCAGATAATCCGTGCTGCCGGCATTGAACTGTTCCGTCGCCAGCTTGCGTGAGGCGTCAGCCGTCTGGAGCGACTGTCTGCGCAGGGAGGCGGCGGCGGCATCGTTCTCGATGGCTTTCATGGCGGTCGCCACATCGGCAAAGGCGTTCAGCACGGTCTTGCGGTAGAGCTGGCCGGACTGGACATATTGGGCTTTCGCCGCATCTTCATTGGCTTCCAGCGTGCCGCCATCGAAGATGGGAGCGAGCAGGCTCGCCCCGAACGACCAGATCACGCCACTCGGCGTAAAGACGTCGGTGGTCTTGGTTGCCTGGACGCCATAGCTGGCGCTGAGGGAAATCGATGGAAGGCGGGCTGCGGTCGCGATGCCGACGCGCGCGCTGGCTTCATGTAGCGTGGCCTGGGCCATCAATATGTCCGGCCGCTGCTGCACCAGTGTTGAGGGCAGGGTGGCCGGGATCTTTTCCGGCAGGATGAAGTCGGTGAGCGTGAAATCGGGGGCCTCGAATTCGGCGGGCATTTTGCCGGTCAGGGCCGCCAGCGCATGGGCCGCGGCGCTTTTCTGCTGGATGAGGGCAGGCAGGGTTGCCTCGGTCGCCTCCAGCTGGGCCTGGGCCTGCAGTGTGTCGGCATGGGTTATCGTGCCTGCATTCTCCTGCGCCCGGACGATCTTGAGCTGGTCGTTCTCAAGCTGGACCAGATCGTTCGTTGCATTGATGCGCGCCTGCGATGCTGCGAGTTCGAACGCCGTCGCGACCACCTGATTGACCAGCGTCACATAGGTATCCAGCGCCTGTGCGCGGACATAATCGGTGTTGGCCGCTTGCGCTTCGACCGAGCGGCTGATGCCGCCGAAGACGTCGAGGTCATAGCTCAGGGTTGGTGTCAGGGAGAAGGTGTTGGCGATCCCCTGAAAAGAGGGAGCGGGTTGATAGAGCAAGCTGCCATTGGCCTTGCCGCGCGTCGCGCCGGCGCTGAGATCGAGCTGGGGATATTCATCGCCCGCCACGGCGCGGAACTGCGCCTGAGCCGCGGCGATGCCGGCCTGCGCCGCCTTGAGGTCGGGGTTGTTGGCGAGGGCGTCACGGACGAGGCCATCGAGGCGGGCACTGGCGAACAGGTGATACCAGTCATCGGCGACAGCGCCGCCATAAACAATGCTCTGGGGTGCGACATCGGCGCGGCTGGGAGCCTTGGCGGCGGTATCGTTCGCCGCCGTAAAGGCCGATACATCGGGGGCCTTGGGCGGCGAAAAATCCGGGCCCAGCGTACAGCCGGACAGGGTAATCAGCGCCGCTGCCGCCAGAGGTTTGGCGGAACGTATGAGGCTCAGGCGCATGTGTGTGCCTTTCGAAGGTCGGTGACCGGCGGCCGGAAAAGATTGGGAGCGGTTTGAATCAGTCCGGGCTTTTGGTGGAACCGGGTTTTGAGAAATCTTCCAGTCGATGGACGAGTTTGTTCAGGTTGCTGATCAGGCTTTCTATCTCTTCGGGGGAGAAGGGTTCCAGAATGCCGTTGAGAAGGGCGACGACATGGTGAGTCTGCGCCACGACGAAGGCGCGCCCCTCGGGCGTCAGTTCGAGCCGGATCTGGCGTCGGTCGCTGCCACAGCGCCGCCGGGCCAGAAAGCCCTGCTGGTCGAGTTGTTCAACCGTCCGCGAGAGCGAGCCCTGGTCATGGTTCAGCCGGCGGGCGAGTTCCGTGAGCGTCAGGTTCGGGTCGTTGTCGAGATGTTTCAGCGCCATCCACTGGGTGAAATTCAACCCTTGCTCAAGCGAGGTACGCTCGATGATCTCGGTGATAAGCGTGCTCGCGCGCCGCACCAGATAGCCGATGCTGCGATCCACCGAGTAGGTCTCCACCGTGTAGGGCTTGTTATCGGACATGAGGCGTTCCAGATGCGGGTGGACCGTAAATGGTTGCCTAAGCAATCAATGTCAATGCATATAATTGGGTAAATTTTGGAAAATATAGTTGGTCAAACTCAGCCTGTGAAAAACCGGGCAATGAAATAGAACGTTGCCTTCACGGCGGCGAAGGCGACCGTGAAAATCACCAGATAGGAGACAGCGGTCAGGATATAGCCGCCAAGGGCCGCCAGCCCGTCCTTTTCGATCAGCCCGAGGCCGAACATGACGATGGCGAGCGCAGGAAGCCCGTTGCCGAAGGGGATGGGCAGGGTGAGTGTCAGGGCCAGGACGAGCACGGTGAAGCCGATGATCCGCTCCCCGATGCCTTCGACCAGCCAGATCGCGCGGGGCTTCAGAAAGCGCTCCACCTTGACCACATAGGGCAGCCCCCGGGCAAGGACGGCCTGAAAACGGGAGCGCGAGAAGCTGCGCTGCGTAATCCAGCCGGGAAACCATGGCGGGTGCCGCCCGAGCATGAGCTGGAGCCCGATATAGGCGAGGGGAATGCCCAGAATGGTCGACAGGCCAGGAATGATGATCGGGATCAGGTTTGGCAGGGCCAGAATCACCATTAGCAGACCGAAAGCACGGTCGTCTAATGAGGTCCGGATTTCATCGAAACTGATGTTGCCGGCATCGTGGAACAGCAGAAACCGGGCAAGGATGGCGGAGGTTCTGACCTCAGGACCCGGTTCCGGCAGGCCCGGAAGCGCCGTCAGAGCCGTACCTTCGTTCGAGCCCTCCATAAAGCACACTCCAAAATTACAAACTTGAACAGCCCGGCTGCAGCAAGGAGCATCATAGCGCGGCTGGCGTTATTTGAAGCAGTATTCTGGTTAATTTATGGAAATGTGGACGGATGACGTTTCAGGCCGGGAGTAAAAGCCGGTGAACCAGCGCCTCAAGGCTGACATGGTCGAAGAGATGTCCGGGAATGCCCGCCGCCCGGGCGGCGGCCAGATCCGTCTCCTGATCGCCGATGAGAAAGCTGTGGGCGATGTCGACCGGCCATGAGGCCATCAGGTCGAGAATCATGCCCGGTTCGGGTTTGCGCCAGCCGCTCGTGCATTTGTAGGATTCGACCACACCCTCCGGATGGCAGGGGCAGTAGCGCAGATCATCGATATGAGCGCCGATCGCCGCCAGTTCGTCGCCGATCCAGCGATGCAGCGCCATCACGTCTTCTTCCCTGTAATAGCCCCGGGCCACGCCAGCCTGATTGGTCACGACAAAAACATAGTGCCCCGTGCGGTTGAGGTGGCGGATCGCCTCCCGGGCGCCGGGCATCCACTCAAAGCGGTCGATGGTGCTGACATAGCCATGATCGACGTCGATTACGCCGTCGCGGTCGAGGAAAACCGCCGGGCGGCGCAGTTTGGCGGGAATGAGGCTGTCGGCGCGGGCCAGGTCTTCCGGGATGCCGATGTCGATGAAGAAGCCTTCATAGGGAATGCCAAGCAGCAGGCCTTCTTTTGCCAGCACTGGAAAGATCGCGTCTTCCAGCGAGCAGTCGGCGCTCAGGCGCTCGATAATGGCCCGGCGCATATGGTAGACGCCGGCATTGACGAGGCCCGCACCGGGCTGCTCGGGGCGGGGTTTGAAGCCGGTAACGTAGCCTTTTTCCAGTTCCACGATGCCATAGCGCGAGGTATCCGGCAGGGAGCGCAGGGCGAGGCGGGCAAGCCATGTCTCCTCTCGCGGCGCGCGGGACAGGAAATCCAGCAGATCGAAATCGAACCAGGAATCGCCGTTCATCAGCAGGAATTCCTCGGGCAGCGCCTCGCGGGCATGCCAGAGCGCGCCGCCGGTGCCGGCCTTGTGCGGCTCGACATGGACCGTGATTTCAAGGCCCAGTTGTCGCGCGACCGCGCTGTCGCGGGCATAGGCTCCGACCTTTTCGGCCTGAAAACCGGCCAGGAGATGAATCCGGGTGATTCCCCGCCGCCCAAGCTCGCGCAGCAGCACATCCAGAAACGGGGCGCCGCCGACCTCGATCAGGGGTTTGGGGGTCGCCGCCGTCAGCGATCCCAGCCGGGTGCCAAGCCCGCCCACGAGAATCACGGCGCCGGGAGCGTTTCTGCGACGCCAGGATTGGGGATCGGTCTGGATATGCGGCAAGATCAGTCTCCATTCGATTCAGCGGGAGCGATTAGTCGCAGAAAAGTGGCCCCAAGAAAATGATCTCTCGTGCTAGGAATGGTGGAAAGAACAGGCGGAGCACCAGATCGTATGCCGGCAAAGACCCCCTTCACCCAGCCCACCATTGGCGACAGGGAGCGCGACTACGTACTTGAGGCTCTGGAGAGCCGGGAACTGGCCGGAAACGGACGTTTCACGAAGGCGTGCCAAAGTCTGCTGGAGCAGAAAACCGGGGCGGCGAAAGTCATCCTCACCCATTCTGCCACGGGCGCGCTCGACATGATGCCGCTTGTCCTCGATATGGAGCCGGGCGACGAAGTCATCGTTCCTTCCTTCACATTTGTCAGCACCGCCAATGCTTTCGCGCTTCGGGGCGTGGTGCCCGTTTTCGTGGATGTGCGGGCCGATACGCTCAACCTCGATGAAACGCTGATCGAGGGTGCGCTTACCGGGCGGACCCGGGCTGTTGTCCCGGTTCATTACGCGGGTGTCGCCTGCGAAATGGATACGATCATGGAGATTGCCCGGCGTCATGGCCTCGCCGTGCTGGAGGATGCTGCGCAGGGGATCGGCTCTACCTACAAGGGCAAGCCCCTTGGCAGCTTCGGGGAGCTTTCGGCGCTCAGCTTTCATGCGACGAAGAACATCACGGCAGGCGAGGGGGGCGCCCTTCTGATCAATGAACCGGCCCTGATCGAGCGGGCGGAGATCGCCGCGGAAAAGGGCACGAACCGCAGCTTGTTCGTGCGTGGCGAAGTGGACAAATACACCTGGGTCGACCTTGGATCCTCCTTCATGCCGGGCGAAATGAGTGCGGCTCTGCTTCTGGCGCAGCTTGAGCAGGAAAATGAGATCAATGATCGCCGCCGCATGCTCTGGGAGCGCTATCATCACGCCTTGATGCCGCTTGAGCAGCGAGGCCTTGTCCACCGGCCAACGGTGCCCGCCGGCTGCGTCCACAACGGGCATATCTATTATCTTATGTTTACGGATGGAGAGGCCCAGCAACGTGCCCGCAATGCGCTTGTGGCGGCGGGGTTCAATGCTTCCTCCCACTATGGCGCTCTGCATAATTCGCCGGCGGCCCGGCGATTTGGCCGGGCGGAAGGCCGTTTCGCTGTGACGGAGCACATTGCCACATCTTTGTTGAGGCTGCCTCTCTTTGCCCATATGGAGACCGGCGTGGTAGATCGGGTCAGTGAAATATTACTGCAATTGTGATTCCGGGGCAGACAGGCATTCAAGACGGACTTCGTCCGGACATTCATGATGACTGCGAGAAGATTGGGGATTTTAGTTGGCAAGCATGACGCGTACACCGCTGCGGATCAGTTTCTTCGGCGGCGGGACGGATTACCCGGAATATTATCGTCGTCGGCCCGGGGCGGTCGTTGGCACGGCCATTGACAAATACATCTATATTTCCGCTCTCCGCCTGACAGCTTATCAGCCCTATAATTACCGCGTTGCCTACTCCACGCTTGAGTTTTCGCAGAAGCTCGATGAAATTCAGCACCCGGTCGTTCGCGAAGTGCTCAAATATTATGAAGTGACGGACCGGCTCGACATCAGCGTGATGTCGGATCTGCCCTCCAGCGGGAGCGGGCTTGGTTCGTCTTCGGCCTTTACCGTCGGCTTCCTCAATCTCATCAATTCAATGATGCACCGGCCCATGACCAAAATGGATCTGGCCCGGGAAGCCACGAAAGTGGAAAGAGAACTGCTGCATGAAAATGTCGGCGTGCAGGACCAGCTTCATGCTTCGTTCGGCGGTATCAACCGGTTCGATTTCTTCGAAAAGCAGATCCGGGTAACTCCGATCTCCATTTCAGCCCGGGACCTGAACCGTATCAATGAGTCGCTGGTCCTTGTACATACGGGGATCGCAAGGCGGGCGACCGATACGGTGAGCGAGCAGGTGGCGGCGACTGCTACTGGCAGCATCGACAATGATCTTGAAGCGCTTTATGCGATGGTGGAGGATTGCTCCAATATCCTGGAGGAGGGAGGAGAGTCGATGTTGCGCGATCTCGGCGATCTTTTCTGCAAGTCGTGGGATATCAAGAGACGCCTGTCGAGCAAGGTGTCCAATGGGGCCATCGATGAGCTTTATGCCAAGGTAATGGCGGCTGGCGCCTATGGCGGAAAGCTCTGTGGCGCGGGCGGCGGCGGCTTTCTCGCCATGCTTGTGCCGCCGGAAAAAATCGCACATGTGCGTGAAGCCGTTTTCCCGCTGGCGGTCATTCCGACAAGCATCGATCTCACAGGCACGGTCCTTGTCAATCAGTCACCAGCCATCGATATTCTGAAAAGCTCCAGAGTCTGGTGAGGCGGGGCAGAACGCCAGTCTGCCTGATAGCCGGTGGCGTTTTCCTATCCGGTTTTGACGCTGTGGCTGGCAAGGGGCAAGCTTGTCCCGCCAACGGATTGAAAACGCAGGATGCGGCAGAAATCTTCCGCATACCTGTCCGGGGTGAAGCTGACGCCGGCATATTGGCGAGCCTGGCCGCCGATTTTTTCGCGAAGTTCCGGATCCATCAAGGACTTCAATATCCCGGCGGCAGCCTCCACGTCGGGTTCAGCCCAGAGCTGATCGGGAAAATGGTAATTCCCGCTGAAATCTATGGCGGGGACAAGGCGGTACGGGACAGGGAAACCTGTCGCATCTGACAGGTAATCGTGATTGCCGGACCAGTCGGTGGCGACGACGCATTTGCCTTTCAGCATGGCTTCTGCAAGCGTCAGGCCGAAACCTTCAGAGCGATGAAGGGACAAGAGAACATCACTTTCTTCAATCAGACCGGCAAGCTCGGCATCATCCATCTCCTTTTCGATGAAATGGATATTTGAAAGAGTTGAGGCCTCCTTCAGCAACTGGCGCCTTTCCAGAGGGAAGGAAGCACCATTTTGCATTTTTACAATGAGGTGGGCTTCGCCGTTTCCCCCATAGGCGCGTTTGAAGGCTTCGATTGAAGCCATCGGATTCTTTCGTACAAACCCTGATCCAAAATTGAACATGACAAGGACAAGAAGCTTGCACCTCGGCGGCCGGAAATTTGTCACGCGCAATTTCGCGGTGGCATGAACCGGATAGGCGAGCACTTTCACTTCGTCCGGGACGAAGGGCTGTATGGCATCTGCGGTGAAGCGGCTGGGCGCGATAATGTCATGGACGAATTTCAATCCCGGCGTCCAGTCAGCACTGATCAGGGGAAGCTCCCAGGCGAAATAGCCAACGATCCTTTTGTCGGCGATAACTTTCTTGCCGAGTTGCATAAGCGCCAGCGGCACGACGGGCGCATTGATGAGAAGCAACAGCGTGCCTGGCCCCTCATGACCGTTGGCGTCGGGCAGATCGAAGGCAATATGCTGGTTGTCTTGCAGGAACCTGTCGGAAAGATCGATGCCGCGGACATCCATGCCTGCAGCCTGAAGCGCCCGGATGCACAGGCGCGCACTCATGCCGAGGCCGCTTGCCGTACGCAGATTGCCAACGACGATGACTGGTTCGACGGCAGTCGGTCGCGATTTGTCAGGCGTGGGAGATAAGGCGGCGGTCAGATGAGCAAGGGCAACCCGACGGGCGCCTTTTGGAAGATGCCTCCAGACAAACCTGTGTAACCAGCCGGCTATTATAATTATTGGCCTCAGAACAAAACTCCTGCATGTGCCGGATAGACAAGTGTAAGTTCAGGAATATTTTTGCTTCGCCATCCGATCACATTGTTATTTTGTAGTTTGGTGGCTGGATGTGGCCATGTCGAGTTTATGTCATGGAGCATGGCCTGATTTTTCTCCGGCTTCCATAAATAAAATGGAGTGAAGAGAACTGGTTCGGGGAGGACTTCAGGCAAACGGTCCGCCATGTATGGCTGTAGCAGAAAAGACGGTGCCGAATATCGGGGGTTTTACTGCCTTGAGACGTTAAATCATTCTGGCGCTGGAGCAGAAGATATCAGTGCAGAGATCAGGTGATGTGTCTCGTGACGCTCTCTCCATGAGGGGGCCTGCGCACGGGCGTTCAGGCTTAAATAACCGATATTTTCAAGGGCGCTGATCAGGGCGTTGGGAAAGGTTTCCGGCGCCTCGTAGGTTCGCCCGGTCTCTTCCGTAATCTGAGCCGACAACCAGGTGTTATCGGGCACGACGACAACTTTCCCGGCAACCAGAGCCTGAAGCAATATGCCCGAACTGCGATTCCGGTAAGCGCCCGCGTCATAAGGGAGAAGGACAATATCGGACGAAAGAATAAGGCGATGAAAATCGGGAACGGAAAGCGGATGATTGATCAGTTCGACCTGGCTGGAAGGATAGACGCCTAGTTTCTGGCGCGCTTCATAGATACCCACTTCTCCACCGACGACGCTGTCATTGGCCTGTATGACCATTTGTGCGCGGCCTGTCTCGAGATAGTGCTCCCGGATAGCCTGGGCGGCGGCAGGCAGCAGGTCGAAGCCCTTTTCCATGCGGGCATTTCCTGCATAGAGGATGCGCAAGGGCTGACCGGCGTTTTTGGCCCCTGTGTCTGGCGGGAGGTCAGGCATTTCCTGGATGATGGGGATGACGCATATTTCGATTTCGGGAGCTATTCCACGATAGGCCGATGCCAGTTGTTCCGTGTCTGTATAAAATTTCAACTTGCCGGTTTTTGAAGCAAGGGGACGTGCCCGGGAAAGGGTGATCGCGATACCACCACGCGAACCCGATGCCATTTTGTTTTCATAAGGATCGCGCCGCAGGACGACATGCAGTGTCGGCCCGGCCAGCAACAGGGGTTCGGGCAGGCTGTCCAGAAGGGAGTCAAGCTCATGCAGGCCGATTGTATGAATGAAGACATGATCATTCTGGCCAAGTCCGATGTCGCGAATGGCATTCAGCAGCTCCCGGCCAAATTCGACAGTGGGGGCGCGGGAAAACGGAACGGCGGTCGGGTGACCGGAAGATGGAGGTGTGGTTTCTGCATGGGTCATATGGCTTGCCGGCATCACAAGACGTTTCAGGCGGCGGGCGCACAGGAGGATCTGCCGGGCCAGGATTTCCGGCAATGATTCCGCCACGCGTAAAAACAGGCGGCTGAACAGGCCCCGGTGAGCTTCGCTCCACCCCTGGGTGAAGATCGGAAGAACCTGCGTACCGTGAAAATCAAGCGCGCGCATCATGCGTCTGTTCGAGGCGAGAATGGGCTCGATACCTGCCAGATTGGCCGCACGTATGATGCTCAGATCATATTCATAATAATGCCCGTTCGTATCGAGCAGGGACTGATCGACGATGAGAAGCCGGGGAGGCTGGGATATATCATGAGTCAATAAGGGATCTCCGGGAGGAGAAAATGCCGAAATTTTCAAATCAGTCCGGGCGGCGGATGGAGGCGGTTTCCAGCGCAGGAAACCGCCTCCTGAAAATATTACACGTTTGAATAGCGGCTGTTGCGGATCATGCGGTAACCCTTGATCAGTTCGGCAATCCCCTGATCAATGGACCAGTCCGGCTTGAATCCGGCCTTTTCGACCTTCTCGTTCGAGACGATGTAGTCGCGTTTGTCGGGATCCTCACCGATAGGCGCCTCCAGATAAACAAAGGCGGGCACCTGCTTCTGGATCCGTTCACAGAGTTCCATCTTGGAGAGGTTCGCGTCGGAAAGACCCAGATTATAGGGCTCGTTCTGCATCGCCTGAAAATTCTCCATGCCGTGCATGAAGGCTTTCACCACGTCGCGGATATGGATGTAGTTCCGCTTGAAATGGGATTCGAACAGGACGACAGCGCGATCCGTCACCGCACGCCATGTAAAATCGTTCACCAGAAGGTCGATGCGCATCTCCGGTGAAAGGCCAAAGACCGTGGCGAGCCGGAAGGTGAGACCGTGTCCTGAATCGAGAACCGCTTTTTCCGCATCGCACTTCGTCGTGCCGTAAATGGATATGGGGCGCAAGGGCGTTTCCTCGGTGCAGAACTTGCCCTGCTCGCCGATGCCGTATCCGGAGTTCGTGGTGGGGAAGATGATTTTCTGCCGGGGCGAGCTGCGCTTGATGATTTCGACCACGGCTTCGTAATTGATGGTTTTGGCGCCTATCGGGTCCTGCTTGCAGAGGGGGGCGCCGACGAGGGCCGCCAGCGGAATGATGCAGTCCGCATCGGGCAGAAGTTCATCGAGAATGCGTGTATCGCGGGCATCACCGCGTACCGGGTTAAACCCGGCGTAGCGGGCGCTTGTGACAAGCTGCGTCCCGCCATCGCGAAAAGTATCAAGGACTGTCACGTCATGGCCAGCTTCGAGCAGGGTTGGAACAAGGATGGAACCAATATATCCGGCACCGCCGGTAATGAGGATTTTCATGTGTCTGATTCAACTTTCTGGGGCTTGTTCCAGTGGACTGGCTGTATCGCTGTCATGCCGGGGGCTATTCGTCGCAAGGGTGTGCCATATCGGGCCGGGTATCCGCACATGAACAAATATAGAACTTCATCGGGGGCAATATAAGCCTGTCATGCGGCAACGATCCTGATGGCAGCAGGGCCTTGATACCCGATGTGATCTGTCGCGACAAGTTGTGGACAGGTCGGGGCGCCGCTCCCGATCTGGAAGATGGGCCCTTGGCCGGACTGTCCTGAATGGTCCGTTCTCTCTCTGGTTTATGCCGGAGTTTTCCCGTTTGCCCCGATTATGTCGAGATAGGGCTGGAATACACGGGCAGGCGTGTTGCGGGACATGGTTTCCCTTGCCGCATGTCCCAGCGCCATTCTGCGTTCGGGGTCGTCGAGCAGACTTTTGATAATATCCGGGTAGGCAGCAAGGTTGTCTTCCACAATGCAGTCATGGCCTGAGCGGACATCGAGGTTGCGGAAGGCGACGGATGTGCCAAGGACGGTTTTGCCCGCGGCCATGGCTTCGACGGTCTTGATTGAGGTTCCTGTGCCCGAAGTCAGGGGAATGACAATAATGTCAGCTAGTTCGTGAAGGGCCTGCAAGACGAACTCGTCAACCTGGCCCAGGGCCTGGAGCCCCCGGCCGGTTCCCTTTTCCGCGCATTTGCCCGCAACAATGAAGGTTATTCGGGCATCGTCGAGAGACGCTGCAATCTTCTCCAATACCGCGACGGCCTCGATATTGGGCAGATGATTGCTGCCGACAAAAAGACAGATGCTGGCCGGGAGTGAAATGCCGTACTGCCGTTGCAGGCGTTCGGACAACGCCGTTTTAGGGGGCATGGAAGCCCGAGGCTGTGGCGCGGGAACCGGAGATAAAAGGGCGTTGATACCCTTTTCCACCAGAAAGGTCTGATCTGATTTGCTCATGGCGATCACATGATCGGCCTTGCCGATAGCGGCAAGCTCGACATGCTCCGTCATGGCATGCAGGCAATCGCCACGGGCGGCCTGTGCGGAAAGAATATCGTGGATGGTCACCACCAGCGGCTTGTTGTAGCGCCTGCAGGCCGGGGCGACGAGGTCCATCCAGAACGGATATTCGAGCAGCACAATATCGGCCCATTCGACATAGGCCTCAATGCGCCGCCGCAGAGGCTGGTCGAAGCGGGGCGCGATGTGCCACCACAAGGGATTGGTTTCCCGCCGGCTATGGCGCAGGACAAGGGAGAAAAGGCCGAAATAGAAGGCGCCCGCTATTTTTCGCAGGCGAGATCGGGGGCTTATGCCCTCCACGATACACGGGCCGTGCTGTATGCGGGCATGGTTGCCGGTGTCGAGCACGCGAATCCCGGCGGCATGGGGCGCCAGAAATTCCGCCATGGACCCGGTGCGTATGCTGGATCCGCTTCTGCCTTCCGTGAAATCGCCCCAAGGGTAGAAAATGGCGATCCTGGGAAGCACTGGAGTCGCATCGTTCATGGGCCCCTCCCTGCTTCCGGCCGGATGGTCTTCAGGCGGCCTGATCGACGGTTTTCTGATATTCGTTGATGACGTTTTTTATGGGGCCGGCGGCTCTGATGTGTCCCTGATGGAGGAAGAGGCCGATATCGCACCATTGTTCGAGGAGCTGGAGGGAATGGGAGGCGAGGACAAGGATGCTGGACTGGTCGACGAAGCCCGCCATGCGCTGCTGGGCCTTGCTCAGGAAGGAGGCGTCGCCCGCCGAGAGCCACTCGTCCATCAGCAGGATTTCCGGCCGCTTGCAGGTCGAGGTGGCAAAGGCCAGCCGGACGGACATGCCCGCCGAATAGGTCCGGATCGGCATGTCCAGATAGGGGCCGAGTTCGGTGAATTCGGCGATCTCCGTCACATAGCCGCGCATTTCTCCCGGCGAGATGCCCATGCACATGCCGCGCAGCATGATGTTCTCAAGGCCAGTCGCTTCCTGGTTGAAGCCGACCGAGATATTGAGCAGGGCCGAAATCGAGCCCTGGGCGTGCACGGTGCCGTGGGAAGGCTCATAGATGCCCGCCAGCGTCTTCAGCAGGGTCGATTTGCCCGCCCCGTTGGAGCCGATGAGCGCCACCCGCGAGCCATGCTCGATGTCGAGCGAGACGTTGTCCAGCGCCCGGACCGTCACGCGGTCGACCGGATCGCGGGCGAAGTTGCGCTGGAGCGAGGCGGCGAAGATCGCCTTCTTCAGGGAGCGGCTCGTGCCCTGATAGATCGGGAAGTCGACGGTGACATTGCGCAGGCGCAGAAAAGCCATGATCTATACCCAGTAGGCGAGGCGGCCGCGAAAGCGCGCGTACATTGCGAATGTGATGGACCAGCCGGCCAGCGTCACCACCCCCAGCACCGGCCATGAGGCGATGGCGTAGGCGTGGCCCAGCAGCGGCGCGCGGATGACGTCGAGCGCCGAGGCGAAGGGGCTGAGCGTCGCATAGAAACCATATCTGCCCAGAAGCTCGGGCGACCAGAACACCGGCGTGATGAAGAAGCCGATCTGCACCAGGCTGGCGATGATCGGGGGGATGTCGCGGAAACGCGCGCTCAGCATGCCGAACAGGATCGCCATCCAGACCCCGTTCACCACCATCACCGCGAGCCCGGGCAGGAACATCAGCGAATAAAAACCGATCGGCACCCCGAAGAGCAACAGGACCACGGGAATGATGACGATATTGTGCAGCAGCACGATCAGGTTGCGCAGCACCACCCGGTAGACCTGTACCGAAAAGGGAAGTTTCACCTGCTGGATCACGCCCGACGCGCTGAGAAAGGAATCGCAGCCGTCCACGATCAGGACATTGATGAAGTTCCACGTGACGATGCCGCAGGCGATATAGGGGAAGTACTGGCGCATATTCATCTTGAACAGCTCGGCATAGACCAGACCCATGGCCGTGACCATGATCGCCGTGGTGATGGTCAGCCAGAACGGGCCCAGTATCGAGCCGCGATAGCGCAGCCTGATGTCCTGAAAGGCAAGGCTGCTCCACAGCCAGAACATGCCAAGACCATCCGCCAGATCGCGCCAGGCAAGGCTCACCCGCGTCGGGGGGACCAGCGCCTCGCCGTCGACGACATCCGCACCGAGCCGGATATGCTCCCCCACCGACGCCTGCTCGAGCGCTGTGCCTACCAGCGCGCCGTCCGGCGCAGCTTCTGACCCGGAACAGGTGAAATCATCGGCAAGGGATCCTGTCGGCAATCGTTCCGCTCTCTCGTTCACGTCCAAAATCAACTCTCGGAAACCACGCACACGCCCCCAGACAGGGGACAGGCAAAAGACATCAGCCTAAAGGCCAATCCTTCTAGCCATTTAAAAACAACGATGCCACAAAATGATGGATAAAGGTTGATAATGGACAACCTCAAAAATTTCATCCAAAGCTCAATAAATCGCCAGATAGTGGAATCGATTAAAAGGTGGGCATGACTCCTGAGGTTAAAATTTTAATCTGGTGCTGGGGACGAAGGGGGGGAATGCCTATCCACACGCTGGAGCTGGTGAAGGCCCTGAAGCCCCATGCTGACCTCGAAATCTCCCTGAGCGTGTCGCGCCAGTCCGAGCGTTATCGGGATTTTCTCAAGCTGGGGGTGCCCTGTCACGCGGTCGACACCTACAAGGGAACAGGCTGGCCGGGCCTGCTGGCTTCCGTCTTCAGACTGCCTTTCGCCATTCTGTCTTTTGTCCTGTTTGTACGTAGACAGAATGTGGATATTATTTTTGCCAGTGTCAGCCATCCATGGAATCCGTTGATTCTGCCTTTCGTCCGGCGGAAGAACCGGCCCTATGTCCTGATGGTGCATGACGGTCTGCGCCATTCGGGCGACACCACGGCAACGCCCCAGTTCTGGCTCAATATCGAGCTTCGGATGGCGGATGCTTTCGTCACCATGTCGGATCACGTCAGGGCCCAGTTGCTCGCGCTGGGCGGCATTGCTGAAGATCATGTGCTGCGCGTGCCGATGGGGAGCTACGGGGCGACGATCGGCACTCCGCCTGTGCGATCCGCGGCCATACCGGCGCGCAGGCTTCTGTTTTTCGGCCGGATCGAGCACTACAAGGGGATTTCGCTTCTGCTGGAGGCCTTCGCCCTTGTCCGCGCCAGCATGCCGGATGCGACGCTCCACATTGCGGGCGGGGGCGATTTCTCTCCTTACAGCGAAGCTGCCGCGGCGATTGAAGGGGTCACGACGGAGATCCGCTATCTGGCGGAGACCGAGATTCCGGCGCTGCTCGCCGCCCATGACATATTGGTGCTGCCCTATCTGGAGGCGACCCAGTCTGGCGTCATCTCGGTTGCGAATGCCGCCGGCATGCCGGTGGTGGCAACCCCGGTCGGGGGGCTGGTCGAGCAGATCGAGGACGCGGAAACCGGCATTCTGGCGCAGGGCATAAGCCCGCAGGCGCTGGCCGGGGCGTTGATGCGTTTGATGTCCGATCCCGCGCTTTATGCCCATATCGCGACGGAGAGCCGGGCGCGAAGCGAGAATTTATGGCCGCAGGCAGCCACGCTGATTGACGGTTTTCTGCATCGGATTGCCGCAGAAAGGCAAAGGCGATGAAGCTGTCAGGCGGCAGGGGCGCTTGGGCGGGCGGGGGCAAGCGCCTGTTCGATATTGTCGTCTCCGGCACGGCGCTGGCCATCGCCATATGGCCAATGCTGGTGATCGGCTGGCTGGTCCGGCGACGGCTGGGCGCGCCTGTGCTGTTCCGCCACCAGCGTCCGGGCAGGGATGGCCGTCCCTTCGAACTGCTCAAGTTCCGCACCATGCGCGAGGCCCGTGATGCCTCAGGCAAGCCTTTGCCAGATGCGGAGCGCCTGACGCTGTTCGGACGGTGGCTAAGGGAAACCAGCCTGGACGAACTTCCTGAATTATGGAATATATTTAAAGGCGATATGTCCCTCGTCGGGCCGCGCCCGCTATTGATGGACTATCTCGACTGGTACACGCCGGAGCAGGCCCGGCGCAATGAGGTCCGGCCCGGCCTCACCGGCTGGGCGCAGGTCAATGGCCGCAATGTGCAAAGCTGGGACGAGCGGTTCGCCCATGACCTTTTCTATGTTGAAAACCTGTCCTTGCTGCTAGACCTCAGGATACTCGCGCTGACGGCCGGACGGGTGCTGGGACGCGAGGGCGTGAGCGCGGAAGGGCATGTCACCATGCCGCGCTTCGATGACGAGGTGCGGGCAGGGCGGGCCAGAGGATATGACCGGACGGTGAGCGGGGACGACAGGACATGACGGATGGCGTCTGGATCATCGGTGCGGGCGGCCACGCCAAGGTGGCGATTGCGATTGCCGACTCCATGGGCCTGTCTGTCAGCGGGCTTTATGATGACGATCCGGCAAGGCAGGGTGCGACCGTGCTGGGCAGGCCCGTCATGGGGCCGCCACCCGACCTTGACTGGTGGCGGGCCATCCCGCGCCGCGCCTTCATTGCGATTGGCGACAACAGGGTCCGCAAGGCCAAGGCCGCCCTGTTTCCCGCCCAATGGGTCACCCTCAGGCATGCAACCGCCTGGATGCACGGGAGCGTGGCGCTGGGGCCGGGCGCCATGGTCTGCGCCGGGGCCATGGTCCAGCCGGAGGCGAGCGTCGGCACGCATAGCATCGTCAATACCGGCGTTATCGTGGAGCATGACTGCCGCATCGGCGATTTCACCCATGTCGCGGGTGGTGCCGTGCTTGCGGGCGCGTGCCGTCTTGGCCACCACTGCTTCATCGGCGCAGGAGCGACGATCCTGCCCGGCGTGACGATTGGCGACAACGTGACGGTCGGAGCCGGGGCCGCCGTGGTGGGGGATGTTCCAGCCGGCCTGACCGTGATGGGCGTACCTGCCCGCGCGAAATCCTAATCCTTAATCCGGCAGATCATGACTTATCCCCGCATCTTTCTTTCCCCTCCGCACATGTCCGGCCAGGAGCGCCTGCTGGTGGGCGAGGTTTTCGACCAGAATTACATCGCGCCCGCCGGGCCGATGATCCGGCGCTTTGAGGAAGCGCTGAACGGTTTGACCGGCTTTGCCGACACGGCGGCGCTGACCAGCGGCACGGCGGCGATGCACCTTGCCCTGCGCCTGATTGACGTCCAGCCGGGTGACGAGGTCTGGACCTCGACCCTTACCTTTATCGGCGGCGTGGCCCCGGTCCTCTACGAGAAGGCGACGCCGGTCTTTTTCGATGTCGATGAAAGAAGCTGGACCCTCGACACCGTCCTGCTGGCGGAGCAACTGGCGCAGGCGGCCAAAAAGGGACGCCTGCCCAGGGCGGTGGTGCCGGTCGACCTCTACGGGCAAAGCTGCGATCTCGATGAAATACTGGCCCTGTGTGCCCCTTACGAGGTGCCGGTCATCGTCGATTCAGCCGAAGCCGTCGGCACGCGCTACAAGGATCGTCATGCAGGCAAGGGCGGGCTCATGGCGTGCACCTCCTTCAACGGCAACAAGATCATCACGACATCGGGCGGCGGGGCGCTGTCGAGCGACGATCCGGCGCTGGTCGCGCGCGCGCGCATGCTTTCGCAACAGGCCCGCGAGCCGGTGCCCTATTATGAGCATGAGACCTATGGCTATAACTACCGGCTTTCGAGCCTGTGTGCTGCCGTCGGCGTCGGCCAGCTTGAGGTGCTGGGCGAGCGGGTCGCCCGCCGCCGGGCGATTTTCGATGGCTATGTGGCGGGGCTGGGCGATCTGCCGGGCATTTCGTTCATGCCGGAGGCGGATTATGGCGTCGCCAACCGCTGGCTCACGGTCATCAATGTGGACCCGGCCATCGGCCTGAAACCGGAAACCATCCGGCTCGCGCTTGAAGAGCATGACATTGAATCCCGCCCGGTCTGGAAGCCCATGCACCAGCAGCCGGTTTTCCGGGATGCCGGTTATGTCGGCGGAGAGATTTCGGCACGCCTGTTTGAAACGGGACTGTGCCTGCCGTCCGGATCGTCCATGAGCGATGCCGATGTCGCGCGGGTCGTGGAGCATCTTCGCGCCGTATGGACGGGACGGTAATGACAGGGCGCAAGAGGCTTCTATATCTCTGCCCGGTCGCCATGAATCTCACTGGTCACTGGATCGAACGGATAAGGATTGCGGCCCGGCAGGGATATGAGGTGCATATCGCTGTGCCGGATGATCCAGGCCTTGTGGGCTTCGATCTGGGGGGCGCGACGCGCCATGTGCTCCCCTTGCGCCGGGGGTTGCCATCACCTCGCGCTGAACTGGCCTATTTCATGGCCATCCGGTCCGTCATCAAGGCGGTGCGTCCCGATATTCTCCACGCCATCACGATCCGTCCGGTCATCTATGGCGGCATCGCGGCGCGATTGATGAAAGTGCCCGCGGCCGTTTTTTCCGTGACGGGGCTGGGCTTCATATTTGGCGACGCGAAGCTCGCCCGCGTCATGCGCCCCTTCGGCGAGGCCGCCTATCGCTTTGTGCTGCATCATCCCAATTGCCGCGTGATCTTCGAGAACCCTGACGATGCGGATCTCTTCGTCGCGGAGCGGCTTGTCGCGCGTGAAAAGACGCGGGTCTTCGTCGGCGGCGGCATCGATCTCGAACTTTACGGATATATGCCCGAACAGCCGGCGCAGGAAGCTGAACCCGTTGTTATTCTGCCCGGCCGTCTCCTCGCCGAGAAGGGCGTCCGTGAGTTCGCCGAGGCCGCGAGAATCCTCAAAAGCCGGGGAAGAATGGCGCGGTTCGCGCTGGTCGGGGACGTCGATCCCGGCAACCCCGGCACCTTGACCCGGGACCAGATAGAAGCATGGGTCCGGGAAGGGGTTGTCGAATGGTGGGGCTGGCGCAACGACATGATAGAGGTCATCCGGCAATCTTCCATCGTCTGCCTGCCGACCAATTATCGCGAGGGCGCGCCGCGCAGCCTGATCGAGGCGGCGGCAATCGGGCGCGCCGGCGTAACGACAGATGTGCCCGGCTGCCGTCATGTGGTCGTGAACGAGAAGACGGGGCTGATCGTCCCGGCGCGGAATCCACAGGCTCTGGCGGCGGCTCTGGACAGACTCATTTCCGATCCATCCTTGCGTCTGGGTATGGGGGAGGCTGCGCGGCATTATGCCGAGGCGCATTTTTCGACGGCGCTGGCGGCCGAACGCCTGCTGTCGGTTTATGCGGAGCTTTCGGCTCCGGGGGGGCCACCCTCTCACGGGATTTGAGCGCGCATCCCGGATTTTGGCCCCATCATTGCCATATTCCGGCATGATGCTGGGCCGGATAATGGCGTAATATGCCCGCCGGCCAGCATCCGCAGCAGATTTGCCGGTGGATGCTTGTGGTATCGAGGATGCGGAAAGGATTTTGTGCGTGCCCCGGAGAGCGTTTGTCAGACAGACCCTGTTTGTGGGCTTCCTTCCCGGCGTTATCCTTCTGGCTGCCTGCTCGACGATGAAGCAGAGTACGCCTGCGCGCACGGCGAGCGAACAGCTTCTGATTTCGCAGGCGGCCGACAGCGCGGCGGAACAGCTTATGCTCAAGGTGGATCCGGAGCGCATGGCTTATCTCGACACCGGAAATTTCGAGGGCACCGACAGCAAATATGCGATCAGCGCCATCAAGGTGTCTCTGATGCGGCAGGGCATTCATCTGGTCAACGACAAGGCCAAGGCCGATACGATCATCGAAATCCGCTCGGGCGCGCTTTCGATCGATCAGTCGGAAACGGTGGTCGGGACGCCCTCCACCAATCTCGCGGTGCTTCAGGTACCTGAGCTTGCCGTCTTCAAATCGGAAACGAACGAGGGTGTGGCGAAGTTCGCCGCCTTCGCTTATGACGCCAAAAGCGGCGAACTGCTGAGTTCTGCCGGGCCCGTCTATGGCTTTTCGCGCCGTCTGGACAATCAGGCGCTTTCAAGCATTTCCTGGGGGACTGGCGAGAGTATTTATGGCCGCCCGGAATCGTCCGACGGCATCCTGCCGGGTCTGCCGACATCAGCCCCCACTACCAGCACAACCAATACCCGGCCGGGCGACGTCAAGCCCGAAGCGGTGAAGGCCGCACCAGCGGCATCGCAGGCGGATGGCCAGCAGAACGTGGAAGTCCGGACGCTGGGACCCGCCGATGAAGATGACGAAAAGACATCGCAGCCGGAAAGCATAACGCCGCCGCCCGCGTCGCCCTAGATCCAGGCGGGATTGGAGGTGAAGGCGATGGTGAGCCAGCGTTGCGGGCTGCTTTCGCCCAGTTGCGCGCCGATTTCGGCACGGATACGGTCCAGATCGGTGATCTCTCCGACCTTGAAATGCGGGGTGGTGAGAATCTGGATTTCGATGAACTGGGCCCTGCCGATTTTCATGACATAGCTGCGGTATCTGACGAAGCCGTATTTCCGGCAGGTCGCATCCATGACCTCCCTGACCTGCGTGTCGAGGCCGGAGGGCGCGAGCTGGAACACCTCGCGCAACGAGCGGGTCACGGTGCTGACCGGCAGGGGCAGCAGGACGAGGGCGAGGACCATCAGGACGGCGGGATCGACATAGGGAACGAGGTAGGCGTAGTCGGTGCCGACCA
The DNA here is from genome assembly GCA_028283765.1 of Parvibaculaceae bacterium. Taxonomy (GTDB): domain Bacteria; phylum Pseudomonadota; class Alphaproteobacteria; order Parvibaculales; family Parvibaculaceae; genus JAATFR01. The sequence goes on from JAPWJY010000008.1 coordinate 980,112, forward strand.
GCAACGAGCCGAGTCCGAAACTGGCGAGCAGCGAGGTGCTCATGCTGCCGCCCATCAGCCAGCCACGGGCGTCGATGCGCAAAAGCTCGGAGTCGAGAGCCCGCGCCTTGCGGCCGACATAGAACAGCATGACGTAGCTCGATATGGCGATGACGAGGGCATAGGCGGCGGCCGGGCCGAAGTCGATCCTGTGGCCGCCTGTCGCCAGACTGGTGACGGCGCCAAGGAAGGCATAGAGGCAGGCGAGCGTGAGGATGGTGCCGTTGAAGGTCGTGAACAGCGGCTCGAAATGCCAGTAGCCGAACTGGAAGCGGCGGCTGCCCTCCCGGGCGACGAGGCGCGAAACCAGCAGGGCGACCACGGTCAGCGCGGAATCGACGATGGAGTAAAATCCGTCGAACGTGATCGACTGCGATGAACTCCAGAGGCCGACGCCGACGCCGATCAAACCTACGCCGAGCGTCGCCCAGATCGAAAGCCTGAGAACGGATTGCTCCTGATGCGTATCCATTCCCATGCTCCGGCGTTTTGGAAGCCCGGTATTTCAGAAGAAAGCCTGAATACCCGTCATTTCCCGGCCCAGAATGAGGGCGTGGATGTCATGGGTGCCTTCATAGGTGTTCACGGCCTCCAGATTCATGACGTGGCGGATGACGTGATATTCGTCGGAGACGCCATTGCCACCATGCATGTCGCGGGCCACCCGGGCGATGTCCAGCGACTTGCCGCAATTGTTGCGCTTCATCAGGGAAATGGCGGCGGGGGCGGCCTTGCCTTCGTCGAACAGGCGGCCCAGTTGCAGCACGCCCTGAAGGCCGAGCGTGATCTCGGTCATCATGTCGGCGAGTTTTTTCTGGACGAGCTGGTTGGCGGCGAGCGGCCGGCCGAACTGCTTGCGGTCGAGCGTGTATTGCCGCGCGGCGTGCCAGCAGAATTCGGCCGCACCGAGCGCGCCCCAGGCGATGCCGTAGCGCGCCCGGTTGAGGCAGCCGAAGGGGCCCGCGAGGCCGCGCACGTTCGGCAGCAGGTTTTCGTCGGGCACGAACACGTCCTGAAGCGAGATTTCACCGGTGATCGAGGCGCGCAGCGAAAATTTGCCCTCGATTTTCGGCGTGGTGAAGCCCTTGAAGGCGCGTTCGACAATGAAGCCGCGGATCACGTCATCGTCGGTCTTGGCCCAGACCACGGCCAGATCGGCTATGGGAGCATTGGTGATCCACATCTTGGCGCCGTTGAGCAGATAGCCGCCATCCACCTTCTTCGCCCGGGTCTTCATCGATCCCGGATCGGAGCCATGGTCGGGTTCGGTCAGGCCGAAACAGCCGACCCATTCGCCGCTGGCGAGCTTCGGCAGAAACTTCTCGCGCTGGGCTTCCGAGCCATAGGCATAGATGGGGTGCATGACGAGCGAGGACTGGACGGACATGGCCGAGCGGTAGCCGGAATCGACCCGCTCCACCTCGCGGGCGACGAGCCCGTAGCAGACATAGGAGAGGCCCGCACAGCCATATTTCTCCGGCAGGGTCAGGCCGAGCAGGCCCTGTTCGCCCATCTCGTTCATGATTTCCCGGTGGAAGATTTCGTGCCGGTTGGCCTCCTTCACGCGGGGAAACAGCTTTTCCTGGCAATAGGCGTGGGCGGAATCGCGCACCAGCCGTTCTTCCTCGCTGAGCTGGCTTTCGAGCAGCAGGGGATCCTGCCAGTTGAAGGGGGCCAGGGGCGGGTTGGGTTTTTCGGCGGAGGAGGGCTTCTCGGCGGCTTGCGGCATAATCACCTCGGGGAAACTTGATTTTCAGCCTGATATATCAGGGCTCTCGGGATCGTACCATCCCGGCGGCAGGCAAGGACCGCAGGTACCGGCTGAAGTCTTCGGCAAGATGGTCATAGAGCAGCCGCACCCGGGTGCTGGCTTTCAGGTTTTCATGCATCACCAGCCAGACCGGAAGGGCGAACCTCATGGCGTGCGGCAGGATCGCTTCAAGCATGAGGTCGCGGGCGGCGATGCCGTGCTGGCAGACGCCGATGCCGCAGCCGGCGCGCAGCAGCGCCAGTTGCGCCAGATCGCTGTCGCTGCGGAACGAAAAGTTTTCGCGCGTCAGGGGCCCCAATCCCTGACCCTTCAGGCTCTGCACCGATATGGTGTGCTGGTCGAAGCCGATCAGGGAGTGGCCGTCCAGCGCTTCCAGCGAGCCCGGACGTCCCCGGCGGTCGAGATAGTCCTTGCGGGCATGAAGGCCCAGCGTGACCTCGCCGATCTTGCGGGCAATCAGCGCCGTCTGTGCAGGGCGCACCATGCGGATGGCGATGTCCGCCTCACGGCGCAACAGGTCTTCACTTCTGTTGGAGAGCATAAGCTCAATGGCGATGTGCGGGTGGGCGGCATGGAATCTGGCGAGCATCGGGGGCAGGATTTCCGCACCGACCATCTCGCTTGCGGTCAGACGCACCGTGCCCCGTTCTCCGGCGGCCTCTCCGGAGGCGGTGCGGACCAGAGCCTCGGCGGCTGACGCCATCGCCTCGACATGGGGCATCAGTTCCAGCGCGGCCCCGGTCGGCGTCAGGCCTGCCTGCGAGCGGATGAACAGGGTAACTGAAAGGGAGGCTTCAAGCTCATCGATATGCCGGCCCACGGTCGGCTGGGTGAGGGCCAGCGCCCGGGCGGCCGCCGACAGGCTGCCTTCGCGCATGGCCGCGAGGAAGCTGCGGTAGAGTTCCCATCCGGGTTGCGATCTATCCATACATATTTGTATAGATTAAATGTGATTTTGGGCAATTTCTGTTTATCTGGCCGAAGGCCATTCTCCCTTTCACCGTCGCCCCCCGGGGCGGCTTTGCAATGGAGAGGACGACCATGCCCAAAACAGCCCTTGTTATCGGCGCGACCGGCGGTATCGGCAGCGAGACCGTCCTGGCTCTTCAGGCCCATGGCTGGCGCGTGCGCGCCATGAACCGGAATCCGGGGGAGGCCGCGCGGCGTTTCCGGCGGTTGGGGGCCATCGAATGGGTCGAGGGCGATTCCATGAAGCCCGGCGACGTCATCCGCGCCGCCAGCGGCGTGCAGATCATCTTTCATGGAGCCAATCCGGCCGGATACAAAAACTGGAAAGGAACCATTGTCCCGATGATGCGTTCTACCATTGAAGCGGCAAGAGCCAGTGGTGCGCGCATCCTCCTGCCGGGAACGCTTTACAATTTTGGACCTGACGCCTGGCCTGTTGTGTCGTCCGTTTCGCCGCAGAATCCATTGACCCGCAAGGGCCGGATCCGGGTCGGGATGGAAGAGATGCTGGCGCGTGAAATCGAGCGGGGCGGAGTCAGGGCGATCATCGTGCGGGCAGGCGATTTCTTCGGTCCGGGTCTTGGCAATTCATGGTTTGCGAGCGCCATTGCCCGGAAAGGCAAGGAGACGGCGTTCAGCCTTTATCCCGGTTCCCGCCATGTCGGGCATAGCTGGGCTTATCTACCCGACCTTGCCGAAACCTTCGCGCGGATTGCGGACCGGGAGGCCGAGTTGCCGGCTTTTGACGTCTTCATGTTCGAAGGTCACTGGTTCGAGCGCGGCGTGGAGATTTCCCATGCGGTTGGAAGGGCCATAGGCAAGCCTGACATGCCGGTCCGCCGGTTTCCATGGCCGCTCTTCTATCTCGCAGCGCCCTTCGTCGGCTTCTGCCGCGAGGTGATCGAGATGCGCTATCTCTGGAAAGTGCCGATCCGCCTCGATAACCGCAAGCTTGTCGCGTTTCTGGGCGTTGAGCCTCATACGGACACCGACAGGGCCATCCGCAGCGCTTTGCAAGGCGTTGCGGACCTTCAGCCGGAGCCGGAGCCGGAAGCGGTGGCCATCCGGTAGTAATCCGTCCAGGGACGGTTATGAAAATGCCCTTGTTGTGCCTCAGGCCACCCTGTCTGCGGGGTGTGACGGCTGGACCTGGAATAGGTGAAACCGGTCGTTTACCCCATATCGAATTCATCGACATTCGTTGATAGTGTCGGGGCTGGATATTGAGTCGTTTTAAAAACCGGCGGGAGAATCTACTCTCGCCGTTCCTCCTGGGGGCAGAGGACATGCGTGGTCCACGGCATATCACGGTAGAGGCATGGATTCTGGGAATCTTTGTTTGTGGCCTCGTCGTCATGCTGATGCTCTTCGCACTCTCCTGGTACAATTCGACGCAGTACACGCATGCTCAGGAACGCGTGGTCCATCTCAACGAGCATATTCTGGCCATGAGCAGCCTGTTGATGGCGCTCGAACAGGCGGATGGCCACCAAAGAGGCTATCTTTTGCTCCATGAGGCCCGTTATCGCGATGATTGCGTAAGGGCAATCGGGGACGCCCGGCAAGACTACAATCGTCTTCAGGCGATTTTCGCGGATGACCGGGACAGCGCCGGGCTCGTAAGCCGGATCGGGGAACTGGAAGATCGCAAGATCCAGGAACTGACCGTCATGCTTGAACTGGTCCAGGCCGGTAATAACCAGGCAGCCATCGTCCTGTTGCGCGCCGGCGCGGGACGCGCGGAAATGGATGAATTACGCACGCTCCTTTCTGCCATGAAGGTGCACAGGGCACAGGAACTGGAGGTTCTGCTCCAGCAATCCGAGCGCCGCGCAGGCGGCAGCATTTCCCTCATGATCATTCTGTCGCTCGGTGCCATTGCGGGTCTTGTCACCGCTTTCGTGCTTATGAACCGTTCGCTCGGGGCCCGGCGCCGATTGAACCTTGAGCTTTCCAAGGACAAGAGCCGGGACGAACTCACCGGATTGCCCAACAAGGCCATGTTCATGGATTGGGGCTATTCGGCGCTGGCGGGCGCCAGGCGCGAAGATGTGCATATGGCGATGCTCTATCTCGATCTCGATCTTCTGTCCGAGGTAAACAAGCTTCTCGGCACGCGCGGGGGCGATGCCGCGCTGGTGGAGGCGGCGAGGCGTTTTCAGGGCGCCATACGCCAGACTGACATGATTGCGCGGCTGGGCGAGGATGAGTTCGGCATTCTGGTTTCAGGCGCGTCGTCGGTTTCCAATGTGGCGACGCTCGCGCGACGGCTCATCGACGTCATGGCCCGGCCACTACTGCCGGAATTGCATGAGATTCATATCGGCGTCAGCATTGGCATCGCCATCTTTCCCGATGACGGCAAGGATATGAGGGATCTGCTGGCCAACGGCCGGCAGTCGATGCTGACGGCGAAGTCGCAGGGCAAGAACCGCTACCGGTTTCATTTCGACAATGCCAACCAGCTTGTCTCGCGTCAGGAAACGCTGTCGCAGGATCTGTTCAACGCGGTCGCGAACAAGGAGCTTTATCTGCTTTATCAGCCCCAGATCGATCTCCAGACCGGCGAGATGGTGGGCGCGGAAGCGCTGTTGCGCTGGCGTCACCCCTATTTCGGCGATGTCGGGCCGCAGGAGTTTATTCCCATCGCCGAAGCGAGCGGCTCCATCCTGACCATTGGCGCCTGGGTGCTGCGCACTGCCTGCGAGCAGATGGTCCGGTGGCAGACGGAACTGGGGTTTCTCCGGCGCATTTCGGTCAATGTGTCGTCGAGACAGTTGCTGGACAGCCGGGTTTCCAACGCGCTTGCCGAGTTTCTGTCGGAAAGCGGCATACCGCCCGATATGATCGAGATCGAACTGGTCGAGCGCATGCTGGTCGAACCAAGGGCCGCCGACGAGATCGACCGGCTGAAGGCGATCGGCGTGCGCATCTCGATCGACGACTTCGGCACCGGATATTCCTCGCTCAGCTATCTCAAGCGCTTCTCCATCGACATGATCAAGATCGATAAATCCTTTGTCGATGGCCTGCCCGAGGATAGCTCGAACGCCTCGCTGACGCCCACGATCATCGGCATGGCTCAGGGCATGGGGATCGAGGTGATTGCGGAAGGGGTGGAAACCCCGGCTCAGGCCGGATTTCTGCTCAGCCATGGGTGCAGGCTGGCGCAGGGCTATCTGTTCGCCAAGCCCATGTCGTCTGGCCAGCTGATCGACTGGGTGCAAACCCGCGGCCTGACGGGCTGGAAATAAAGATTGTTCCGGGGGTCCGGGCCGGGAATCCGGGGACGCTTTTTGGCGGTTCCGGACGGGGGGCTGGAAATGGCGAGGTTTCCCGTTTAACTATGGAAGAACCATGACATCGATATTTCGCATATTCCGGCCCCTGATCCTGTGCTGCCCGCTGTTGATGGCGGGGGTGGTGCCGGGTTTTGCCGCCGATAACAGCGATACGGCCAGCTCCGCGGGCGGCGCGGCGGGGGCGGCTATGGCGACGCCCGATCTCATTACCGCCAGCCAGATGGGAGACAGCTCCGTCGCCGGGCTGATCGATTCTCTTGGCGGACCCTATGCGCCGATTGTCGCCAATCCGCGTCCCTTCATCGCCGAGTTCGCTCCGGCCACGAAGGCGGAGCCGGATGCGGGGCAGACTGCGGATGGCGGCATAACTGAACGCTGGTCAAACGGGTGGGTGTCACCCGCCGACCGGCTCGATGCTTCGGTCTCCGCCGCTCCCCGCTGACCACATTAACCAGATCAGAAGCCGTGAAAGGTCGCGATGGCCGGAAGCGGTTCGCGCTCGGCGATCAGGCCGTTCACCGGTGCGGTTTCATCTGCATACCCCAGTGACATGCCGCAGATCACATAGCGGTCATCAGGCACATTGAGCACCCGCCGCGTCACGCTCCAGTAATTGTTCCACGCGCCCTGGGCGCAGGTGTCGAGGCCGCGCGCCTTCGCCGCCAGCATGATCGACTGCATGAACATGCCGATGTCGAGGAAGCTCATGGCGTCGAGATCCTTGTCGATGGTGAAGATGAGCCCGACCGGCGCGTCGAAGAACGCATAGTTGCGGCCCCATTGATGCCAGTTGGCCGCCTGATCGCCCTTGGGGATGCCGAGCAGCCCGTACATCGCCTTGCCGAGCGTGCGCATCCGCGAGGTATAGGGCTCCTTGCGTTTCGAGGTGCGTGGAAACTCCGCCACTACATCGTCCGGGTGGGTTTCTCGATGGGCGAGCACCTCCGCTTCGAGGCGGGCGCGAACGTCCCCGGCGACCACATGGACATGCCAGGGCTGGATATTGGTGCCGGAAGGAGACCGGCGTGCAAGTTCAAGGATTTCAGTGATCAGTTCAAGCGGAACAGGCGTCGGTTTGAAGGCGCGGATAGAGATGCGTTTACGGATGGCGTCGTCGATATGCATGGGACAGGGTTCCGGGTTATCGGGATCGTGGCGTCAAAGGCCCAGCACGGCCTTTGCCATGATGTTACGCTGGATTTCGTTGGAGCCGGCATAGATCGAGCCGGCCCGGTCGTTGAGATATTTGGGCATGGCGGTCACGGCATATTCAGGGCCCACGGGCGTCTGGTTGCCGGTGAGGTTGCCCCAGCCGGGCACCGGTCCGCCGGGGCGCGTCGCCTGCGGCTGGAAAGGGGCCGCGTAGCAGCCGACCGCCTCGATGGCGAGTTCGGTCAGGCGCTGGCTCGTTTCCGTGCCGCGTGTCTTCAGCAGCGAGCCCTGCGTGCCCGGCGCTTCCCCATGGCTGAGGGCGGACATGATCCGGTGCTCGGTGAACTCAAGGGCCGTGATTTCGATACGGGCTTCATCCAGTTTGGCGGCGAAGGCCGGGTCGTCGATCAGGCGCGCGCCGGTGCCGAGCATTTCCTGCGAGGCGATGGAGCGGATCCGGTCGAGCCGGACATGCAGGCCCGGCGCATAGGCATGGCCGCCGCGCTCGAACTCCAGCAGATATTTGGCCACCGTCCAGCCCTCGCCGACGCGCCCCACCACGTTTCTTTTGGGGACGCGGACATCGGTGAAGAAGATCTGGTTCTGGATATGCTCGCCTGAAAGCATGATGAGGGGCTCGACCTTGATGCCGGGCGTGTCCATGTCGATCAGCAGGAAGGTGATGCCGCGCTGGGGAATGGCCTCTTTCGAGGTACGGACCAGATTGAAGATCCTGTTGGCGTGCTGGGCGTGGGTGGTCCATATCTTCGAGCCGTTGAGGATGAAATCGTCCCCGTCCTCGACCGCGCTCATCTGGAGCGAGGCGAGGTCGGATCCGGCACCGGGCTCGGAATAGCCCTGACACCAGAAATCCTCGCCCGAGAGGATGCGCGGCAGGTAATAGGCCTTTTGCTCAGGGCTGCCGTGACCGATCAGGACCGGCCCGCACATGCCGACGCCCATGGGCGAAAGCGGCGGCGCGCCCGCCCGGGAAAATTCGCTGGAAAAAATATAATGCTGCACCACGGACCAGTCGCAGCCGCCATGGGCCTTTGGCCATGCAGGGGCGGCCCAGCCCTTTTTGTAGAGCACCTTGTGCCACGCGCGGATCGTGTCGTGGTCGGCATAGACGCTGGTCATCAGGCTGCCGGTGCGGCGCAGCGCTGGCGTCAGATTGTCATCGAGAAAACGGAGCACTTCGTCGCGAAATGCCTCGTCCTGCGCGCTCAGAGCAAGATTCATGGGGCCCCTCCCGGGCGGATCGCATTTTTAAATATTGTTATGGGCAGAGTAGGGGGCGGAGCAGCCATGTCAAAGCTTCTGCCATCGCCCCTGAAGCATCGTCCATTGGCGCGGCTGTTCTTTTACGTTAATCAGTGCGCATGACCCAAGGGCGCCGCAGAGCTGTCCCGCAAAATCATCGAGGAAGCGGCTCATGCCCGCCTACAAAAATTCCGGAAATATGGATTTCGACGCCGTTGGGGAGGCTGAGAATCAGCAATATCTCCGTGCGACCGCCCATACCACCCCTGAGGAGCGCAAACTTGCCTTCGGCATCCTGTTCTTCTGCCAGCTGGCGGTGGGCATGGGGCAGACGCTGGTTTTCGCCGTGGTGCCGCCGATCGCCCGCCATTTCGGCATGAGCGATTTCGAGACCACCATGATCTATTCGCTCTCCTCGCTGTTGTGGGTGCTGACGAGCCCCTTCTGGGGCAAGCGCTCGGACCGGGTGGGCCGCAAGCCGATCATCCTCATCGGCCTTCTGGCCTATGCCATCTCGACCCTGCTCTTCGCCATCATCGTGCTGCTGGGGCTGTGGGAATGGCTGCCGGTCTGGATCATCTTTCCGCTGCTGCTGGTGGCGCGCTCGATTTTCGGCGGGCTGGGGTCGGGCAATCCGCCCGCCTCGCAGGCCTATATCGCGGACCGCACCACACGGGCCGAGCGCGCGCAGGGCGTTGCTTCCCTCGGCGCGGCTTTCGGCCTTGGCACGGCGCTGGGGCCGGGCATCGCCGCCGCCTTTTCGGAAATCCACATTCTGGCGCCGTTCTTCGCCGTGGCCCTGCTGGCTTTCGCCAGCGCCGGGCTGATCTGGTTCTATCTGCCCGAGCGCACAGCGCCGACGGCCCGGGTCTCGGAAAGAAGCGAAAGCCGCTCAAGCCTCAAGATGACCGATCCCAAGGCGCTGCCCTGGGTCATCATCGGGGTCATCGTGAGCTTTGCCCAGTCCATCGTGATGCAGCTTTGCGCCTTCTATTTCATGGACGTGCTGAAGCTGAAGGGCGATGCGGCGACGCAGATGGTCAGCGTGGCGCTCATGGCCATGGCGATGGCGGCGCTGTTCGCCCAGATCGGCCTGATCCAGCGCTTCAACCTCTCGGTCAAGTTCCTGATGCGCTGGGGCTCCATCATCATGCTGTTCTCGTTTGCCGGCCTGATCGTCGGCGGCTCCTATGGCCTGCTGGTTGCGGCCCTGACGCTGGCGGGCGTCGGCTTCGGCCTGCTGCGGCCGGGCCTGCAGGCGGGCGCGTCCCTTTCGGTGTCGCCCAAGGATCAGGGCGCGATCGCGGGCCTGATCACCTCGACGGCGGCCACGGGCCAGATCCTCAACCCTTTCATTGGCATCCCCCTCTACCATTACTGGCATCAGGCCCCGTTCATGGTCGGGGCGTTTCTCATCCTCATCATCCTGGTTTTCATCCGGTTTCACCCGGCCATGAAGAACCTGAACGAGGAGCGGGACGTGACGAACCAGAACATGGAAGACGAGGAACTGGGCATTCACTGACCGCTGGCGGAAAATACCGGACGGAGGATCGCCTCAGGCGCTGAGGGCCCCTTGTGCGTCCCAGCCCGCCATGATGGCGTGGACAGCCGAGGCGAAGGCGTGGGGCTGATCCAGCATGATGTGATGCTGGGCGCCCGCGATGGACATGACCGTCTTTTCCGGGGCCGCCGCGCGCATGTAGGCAAGCGTTTCCGGGTCATAATCCTTGCTTTCCAGCCCGAAGATCGCCGCCCCCTTGCAGGCCATGGTCTGCCAGATTTCGCCATGATCGCTGCCCATCACCAGCCCGCGATAGCCGAGCGGGTCGAACTTCCAGGTGAAGCCTTCTTCATCCGAAGGGCGGCGGCCCGGATTGTCGCCTCTGGCGATGGCCCGGATCGAAAGCCGCCCGATATAATCCACGATGAAGCCATTGGCGCAGGGCTGGAGCGGGGCAAGGCGAAAACGGGCAAGAGCTTCCTCGAACGTCGGATAGACCTTCGTCGTCTTGTAGGCGAACTGCCGCTCGTCGCCGAACCAGTCCATGGCTTTTTCCGGCGGGCAGACACGGAAATCGCACAGGATGACGCCGCCTAGCCGTTCCCCGTAAAGCTTCGCGGCGATATGGGTGACGAAGCCGCCGAAGGAGTGACCGACAATGACCGGTTTCGGCCCGAGATTGGCGGCCAGCGCCACCTCGCCGATGGCGGTCGCGAAGCTTTCGCGGCTGTTCTGCTCGGTCCAGTCGCTGTCGCCCATGCCCGGCAGGTCCATCGCCGCGACGTTGTAGCTCTGGGTCAGCAGGGGGGCGATGAACGAGAACCACAGGGCGTGGGCGCCGTTGCCATGGACGAACAGCAGGCCGGGGCGGTCAGGATCGTCGTTGCCCCAGCGGTAATAATTGACCTTCGCCCCGTTCACGGTAAGCGAGCGTTGCTCCCTCGGCGTGGCAATCGCCTCGCGAAACCATTCGGGCTGGTGACGTATGATGTCTTCCGCCGGAATGGTTCTGACCGGTTCCGTGGTCGCAGGTTTTTCAAACGCCATGGGGGGCCTTTCCGGGAGACGCTGGCAGGGATGACACGAGGGCGGCCGGGAAACCGCCAAAGCTGACACTGCGCCATTTTGGCGCACGGCAAGGTCTAGCCTGAAAGGACCGGGGCTGCCAAGCCGGGATGAAAAATCCGGCAAAATCGGGGGAAAGGGCGAGGAACGGGGCTCCCCGGTTGACACGAAAGCCTCTCCCCCGTAGGTTCCCGGCCAACTCATAGCACCCGACGTTCGGCGCTGCCCGGCCTTCCCGGCATACGAGGCTTTTGGCAGGCATTTGGGCGCACTAACGTCAAGACGAGGTCAGACCGATGAAGATTCGCAATTCGCTCAAGTCGCTCCGCACCCGCCACCGCGACAACCGTCTGGTTCGCCGCAAGGGGCGCGTTTACATCATCAACAAGACGAACCCCCGCTTCAAGGCGCGTCAGGGCTAAAGCTCTCCGCGACGCCTCCAGAGGGTGATCAGAACAGGCCGCGCTTTCGAGCGCGGCTTTTTTGATTCACGATGACCAAGGCGGATGACTTCCTCTCCAGAAAGAGAGTTATTGATAAATCTGTCCAGAATGTCTATCGTCCTGTCCTATGGCGAGACCGAGAGAATTCGACCGGGAAGAAGCTCTGGACCATGCGATGCGCGTGTTCTGGGAAAAAGGCTATGCCGCAACTTCGACGGACGAACTGCTGGACGCGATGAGCATCGGCCGGCAAAGTCTATACAACGCCTTCGGTGACAAACGCCGCATCTATCTGGAGGCGCTTGAGCGCTACCAGGCAAAGACAATCTCCCGCCACATCGACAACCTGAATAGCCCGGCATCGCCGCTTGCCGGATTGAATGCGCTGCTGCTCGGCCTGATTCCGGAAAAGGATAGTAATGATCCGCAAGGCTGCATGGGCGTCCATTCGATCTGCGAGTTTGGTGGCGGCGATCCGGAACTGGCGGCGATGCGCAGCCAGTCCGCTCCCGTACTGGGCAGGCATTTGCTTGCCCGCATCCGGGATGGGCAGGATGCCGGCGAACTTGATGCACAGATGGATGCAAACGAGGCAATGGCGTTCGTACAGATGACGATGCAGGGAATGCAGGTCGCCAGCCGCGCCGGAGTGGAGTCGAAGATGCTGCGCTCGATGGCGAAGTTCGCCGTCGAGCGGTTGCGGGCACGTTGACGGACTCTTCGAGGCTCTTTTTTTATCCAGTTCTTGACTGATTAATCAATAAAGGAAGTGAAATGAGTGAACATCAGCAGAAGCGGAAACGCGCGATTATCTTCGGCGGCTCTCGTGGCATCGGTGCCGCCATTGCGCGCCGGCTTGCGCGGGATGGTGTGGAGGTCGCGTTGACTTATGTATCGGCGCCGGACAAGGCGGCCGAAACGGTTGCGGCCATCGAGGCCGGCGGCGGGATCGCGCAGGCCATCAAGGCGGACAGCGCAAATGCCGACGAGATCAGTCACGCGGTTCATCAGGCGGTCAGCCGGTTCGGCGGTCTCGACATCGCAGTCGTCAATGCGGGAATCCTGAAGATTGGGGACTTTTCCACGTTCAGCATCGACGATCTCGACCGCATGCTGAACGTTAACGTGCGAGGCGTGTTCATTGCGATCCAGGCTGCCGCTGCACATATGGGCAGAGGCGGACGCATCGTGACCATCGGCAGCAACACGGCGGTGCGCAGCGGGTATCCCGGCGCGAGCGTTTATTCGATGACAAAGGGCGCCGTGGCGGTGATGGTGAAAGGCATCGCCATGGATTTGGCGCCGCGCGGAATCACGATCAACAACGTGCAGCCGGGGCCGACGGCGACAGACATGACCGCGGAGCAGATTGACTACATTCGATCGATAGTGCCGTTGCAGCGCGTGGCGGAGCCAGACGAGATCGCCGCTCTGGTTTCTTATCTGGCGAGCGATGAATCGTCATACATGACCGGTTCCAGCCTGACTATAGACGGCGGCTCGGCGTTGTAACGTCCCGGTGCCGCTTGCGGGGGGTAATGCAATCTTCCAGGCCGTACCGCCATAACGTGCTCTCAAACAGGATTAACCCATGTTCTGTTTGAGATTTTTGCCCCCTGCCTTTTTCATTAGGGGCTTGATGCCACCCCTTTTTTGTTGGGTGCGGGGCAGGAGGCCTCTATTCTGGGGCCATGGGCAAAATGTCGAGATGGGCGATCGTGGCGGCGGCGGGGTTCGCAGGGGCGGGCGTCGTGGCCTGCGCGCACGGGGAAACGCTTTCTCCCGCCGCGCCACCGGCAACCATTGAAGGCGCGCAGACGCCACTCTCTCCCCGCGCGCTGGCGCGGGCGACGCTGCTCGATGGCCTGTTCGAGGCCCTGAAGAATGCCCGGACTCCGGCCGAGGCCCGCTCGATCGAAACCAGTATCTCGACGATTTTTGCCCGCTCCGGCAGCCCCACCATCGACCTGCTGATGGCGCGCGGTGCGGCGGCCTTCGGCGTCAAGGATTTCGACAAGGCGATGTTCTATTTCAACGAGACGGTAGCCCTCGTCCCCGGCTATGCCGAGGGCTGGAACAAACGCGCCGCCATCTATTATCTGCGCCGGGATTATGGTCCGGCGCTGCGCGACACCCAGCAGGCCCTCAAGCTCGAACCCCGGGATTTCAAGACGATGATGGGATTCGCGCTCGTGCTTGAGGACCTCGGCGACAAGAAGACGGCGCTCGACCTCTACCGCCGCGCCCTTGCGCTCGATCCCTGGCTTGACGACGCCAAAGCCTCCATCAAGCGCTTGCAGATCGAGGTCGAGGGGCGGGGCATATGATCCCCGCTTTTCTCATGCCTTTGCGATGGCGTGTTTCTTCGTCACATAGGCGACGCGGAGCAGGTTGGTCGCGCCCGGCGTGCCGAAGGGGATGCCGGCGATGACGATGAGGCGCTGGTCGGGTTCGGCCAGCCCTTCCTGGAAGGCGATGGTGCAGGCCTTGTCGACCATGTCGTCGACGTCCCGGGCGTCATCGGTCAGCACGCAGACGAGGCCCCAGACGAGGGTGAGGCGGCGCGAGGTTGCGACCCTGGGCGTCAGCGCCATGATCGGTACGCGGGGCCGCTCGCGGGCCGCGCGCAGTCCCGTCGCGCCTGAATCGGTATAGCAGACGATGGCCGAGGCCTTCAGCGTGTCGGCGACCGTGTGGGCGGCGGCGCTGATGGCATCGGCGCCGGTTGCTTCCGGTTCGGTGGTCTGGGCATAGATGATGGCCGGATAGGTCGGGTCCGTCTCGACCGTGACCGCCACGCTGTTCATCATGCGGACGGCCTCCAGCGGGTATTGCCCCGCCGCCGATTCCGCCGACAGCATGATCGCGTCCGCCCCTTCGAAGACCGCCGTGGCGACGTCGGAGACCTCGGCGCGGGTCGGCACCGGCGAGGTGATCATGGATTCGAGCATCTGCGTGGCGACGACCACGGGCTTGCCCGCGCGGCGCGCGGCGCGGGTCAGGCGCTTCTGCCAGCCGGGCACCTGCTCGATAGGCAGCTCCACGCCCAGATCGCCGCGGGCGACCATGATGCCGTCGGCCATGTCGATGATCTCGCCGATCTTGTCGAGGGCCTGAGGCTTTTCGATCTTGGCCATGATCGCGGCGCGGCCGCGCGCCATCTTGCGGGCCTCCGCCACATCTTCGGGACGCTGGACGAAGGAGAGGGCGACCCAGTCGACGCCCAACTCCAGCGCCAGTTCAAGGTCGCGCAGGTCTTTCTCGGTCAGCGCGCGCACCGGCAGAAGCGAATCCGGCAGGTTGACGCCCTTGCGGTTGCTGAGGCGGCCGCCGACCATGACCTCGGTCTGGGCGTAGCCCTCGCCCACCTCGACCACGAGCAGGCGGATCTTGCCGTCATCGAGCAGCAGCGACTGGCCGGGTTGAAGCGCCTGAAAGATTTCCGGGTGGGGCAGGGGCGCCCTGTCGGGTCCGCCAATGGCGGGATCGAGATCGAGGCGGAATTTCTGGCCGCGGGCCAGCATGATCGCGTCGCCTTCAAGCTTGCCGATCCGCAGCTTTGGGCCCTGAAGATCGAGCAGGATGCCGATGGGCCGGCCAACCTCGCTTTCGACGCGGCGGACCTTGCCGTGAATGAGGCGCAGCCCGTCATGGTCGAGATGGCTCATGTTGATGCGGAAAACGTCGACACCGGCTTCAAACAAGGCCCGGATCGTCTCCGGGCTGTCCGACGAGGGCCCCAGAGTCGCGATAATCTTGACGTTACGCCTGCGCATGAGGAACTCCATTTCGACCATGGGCGGCTGTTGCCGGGATCGGTACATCTCCGCCGGGCCTAGTTATAGGGTTCTTGCGACAAATTTTGGACAGGCAATCGAACCATGGTGAACCGGCGTTTCATCCATATGGCGCAACATGAACCAGATCGGGGCTGACGCTGCGCCAAAGAACGCTTATGTATGAGAGCCTTGACCGCGTTCCCGCGCCGACCGATCGAAATATTCGCCCCGATGACAGAACACCCATCATTTGCCCCTGATACGGGGACGGCTCCTTTCGAGCTCGTGAATCCCGGGGGGAATCCGGCCTTTCTGGTGACTTGCGATCACGCGTCGCGTCTGCTGCCGCCCGGTTATGGCAGCCTCGGGCTCCCGGCCAGCGAGTTCGACCGGCATATCGCCTCGGACATCGGGGCGGCGGGCGTGTCGCGGGGCCTTTCCCGGCTGCTGGATTGCCCGGCGCTGCTGGCGGGCTATTCGCGCCTGCTGATCGATCTCAACCGGGGCGAGGATGACCCGACGCTGGTGATGAAACTGTCGGATGGCGCCATCATCCCGGCGAATCGCCATGTCGACGCCGATAACGACAAGGCCGAATTCGAGGCGCGGATCGACCAGGTGTTCCGGCCCTATCATGCGGCTCTGGGCGGGCTGATCGACCGGGCGCTGGCAGCGGGCACGGTGCCGGTCATCCTTTCCATGCACAGCTTCACGCCTTCATGGCGGGGCCGTTCCCGGCCCTGGAAGGTTGGTATATTATGGGACCGGGACGACCGGATCGCGGGTCCGCTGATCGGTCGCCTGCGCGAGGAGCCCGGCATGATCGTCGGGGACAATGAGCCCTATGAAGGGGCGCTTTACGGCGATTGCCTGTTCAGGCATGGCACCCTGCGGGGGATCGCCCATGTGCTGGTCGAGATCCGGCAGGATCTGATCATGGACGAGGAGGGGCAGGAAGCCTGGGCCGCCCTTCTGGCGCCGATATTCCAGGAACTGGCGTCGCGGCCCGGGGTGCGGGAAATCAGGCATTTCGGCTCACTCGCCGACCCTTCCGCCCCCATATCCCCTAAATGACGCAAAGGGCAGAGGAGAGAGACATGACCAACCCCGATATCGATCCGGCGGCCCGCACGGAACTGGAGGCCGCCGCCTTCCGCAGGCTGGTGGCGCATTTGCAGACCCGGACCGACGTGCAGAACATCGACCTGATGATCCATGGCGGGTTCTGCCGCAATTGCCTTGCCGACTGGTATCGCGAGGCGGCCGAAGAACGGCATATCGCGATGGACCGGGAGCGCGCGCGGGAGATCATCTACGGCGAACCCTTCGCGGACTGGAAGAAGGTGCACCAGAAAGAGGCAACCCCGGCCCAGCTTGCGGCTTTCGAGGCTGCGCAGAAAAAGCCTCACGGCTGATATCCACAGTTATTTGCCCTGGCGATGTTGTCCCCCGCCGTGTCGGCCTCTAGTGTCTCGTCTTTCGCCCGGGCCGTTGTGACAGGACGGGCGGGTTCTCATTTCACCGGGAGCAATTTCATGGCAGATGGTAGCGGCGCAAACCTTCCCGGCGGTATTGCAGCAGACCAGTTGCGGTCGGTCATCGAGCGGATCGAACGCCTGGAAGAGGAAAAGGCGGCAATCGCCAACGACATCAAGGAAGTCTATGCCGAGGCCAAGGGCAACGGGTATGACACCAAGATTCTCCGGCAGATCGTCCGCATCCGCAAGCAGGACAAGGCTGAACGGCAGGAGCAGGAGGCGATCCTGGAGGTCTATCTGAGCGCGCTCGGCATGGTCTGAGGGGCTGCCCGGATTTCGATCAAGGCCAGCGTTATCGAGAAAAGGGCGGTCCATGGACCGCCCTTTCTTTGTCTGGCTGCCTCAAAGGCATGGTTCACGCTCCGGGATCAGGCCCCGGATGCCCGAACCTCCAGCCCCATGTCGCGGACCTTGCGGTAAAGCGTCGAGCGGCCGATGCCGAGGCGGCGGGCGACCTCGCTCATATGGCCCCGGTAGCGGGAGATGGCGAGGCGTATGATTTCCGCCTCGATCTCGTCGAGCGGGCGCATGTTGCCGGCATCGTCGATGACCGGGACGTCGGGCGTATTGCGGCGAAACCGGATCATGTTTTCAGCCGGAACCTCGCGAGGCGGCGTGGGATGGCTTTCACCCGTGTCCTCAATCAGGGACGGGAAGTCGGACGAGGAGATACGGCTGCCCCGGCAGTTTTCCACGGCCTGGCTGATCAGCTTGTTCAACTGGCGGACATTGCCCGGCCATTCGCCTTTCTGGAGCAGGCCAAGGGCTTCCGGCGTGATGGACGAGATCGGCTTGCCGGTCCGGGCAGCGTGTTCGCGCAGGAGCTGGGCGGCGATTTCGGCAATGTCCTCCCTGCGCTCGCGCAGCGCCGGAATTTCGATATGCCGGTCCTCGAAAAGGCCGAGCATGTCCGGGCAGAAGCTTTTTTCGTCGGTCATCCGGGTTACGTCATGGCTGGTCGCGCCAATGAGCCACAAATATCCCTCGCCCTCGCCATCGCCATCAGGAAGCGGGCGCGACCTGAGTTCGTTGACCCGGCGGGCCAGCAGGTTCTGGAGATGGAACGGCAGTTCGGCAATATCCTCGATAAAGAGCACCACATTCCCGGCGCAAAGAGCATGGTCGCAGCTTTTGGGGTCGTCGGGACGCGCCACCAGCAGATGGCGCAGCGCCGCGGCCTGGGGCCCCCGGCTCGAAAAGGCCAGGAATTGGCAGCCCGCCTGCTCGCTGGCCTTCTGGATCGTGCGCGCCATCGCATATTTGCCTGCGCCGGGCTCCCCAAGGAGCAGAATGGGCTCTCTCTGGCGGGCGAGTTCCCGGGCAAGGTGGATGGCATGGCTCATGGCCGGGCTCTGGGCCACGATTGAATCGAAGGAATAGTGGCTCTGCAACTTGCGCCGGAGATTTGCCACTTCGCCGCTCAGATTGGAGACCCGCAAGGTGTTGCGGATGGTCACATGCAGACGCTCCGCATTGAGCGGCTTCATGATGAAATCGTCGGCGCCTGCGCGCAGTGCCGCGGCAATCTGATCCATGGTGTTGAGTTCGCACAACACCAGAATCGGCACATCGGCGCGGGCAGCGCGAAGTTTCTGCACGGTTTCGCTGCCATGGGCCGGCAGATCGATGATGATGAGAGATGCCTGCTGGCCCCTGGGCGTACCCAGATGGCTTTCAGCGATTTCAGGACTCATTGCCGCCGCCGACCCAAAACCGGCCCGGGTCACGATCTCCTTCAGATAGGCTCTTTCGGCAGGATCCTGATTAACAACGAAAATGATCTGGCTCATATGTCTTCATCCGGCATGGGCCAATCCGTGGTCAAGCCAGACGCCTTTAAAATGGCTGAAAAAGAGTTGTGATCATGCCGGTCGGGTATGAATGAACGGTTAATTTTCGGTTCCTTGCCTCAGATCGATACGAAAAGACCGTGCCGGGGGCATAACTTGCGTATGACGGTGCGTCATTTTTGCGTAATGGAACCAAACAGGTTTCCGGGTGTTTTAAGATAGTGTCTATTTATGCGAACCTAACGTCTCACTGTTGCATGACGGTAACTATCCAGTCTTAAACCCACAGGGATAGAGCCATTTCTGGTTGATGAAACAGATGAAGCCATGCGAAGTAAGACGTAGATCTAAAAGGATAACCGGTGGGGTCCGGGCTACCCGGCGATGCTCGTCGGGGGCCGATCAAAACAGCGACGGAGATTGGGATGAAACTTATATCCCGGCTGACTGCTATTGCTTCCTTCCTTGTGCTCGCAAGCTGCGGCACGTTCACGGCTGAGTCGTATCTGAAGGACACCCTCCCCGAGGGCAACAGCTTCAATACGTGTCTGGCTCGCGAATATCAGGATCGGGCGAATTCAGAGGCCTATGTGGACTGCAACTGGGTCGATTCGGCCCAGATCATTGAGAAATCAAAGGCTGCGGCGTCTGGTCAGACGGTGCTTCCTTACGACCCGGCGCAGGTCGGCGGCATTCTGCCGGCTGACGTTGCTCCGCTCCAGGATGCACGTTCGCAGCTTCTGGCGGCCCTTGATAATGGTGGCCGTTCCGATCGTGGTTGCGCCTGCGCCAAGGCCCAGCGCTACTATGACGGCTGGGTGGAACAGTCCCGCGACAACAAGCTCGGTGAAAACGGCTACTGGCTTGGCGGCGACGGCGGCCCGGTTCAGCCCGATCGCGTTTCTGCCGAAAAGGCAGCCTTCTTTGAAGCTCTGACCCAGTGCCAGGCTCCCAAGATCGCCGCGACTCCCGAGCCTCAGGTTGGTCCCTGGACCATCTACTTCGGCTTCGACAAGTACAACCTGACGGCGGAAGCCAAGGCTGTGATCTCCGAGATCGTTTCGACGGCCAAGGCGCCGCTGAACGTGGTCGGCCACACCGACACGGTTGGCTCGTCCGCCTACAACGACGCTCTCGGCCTGCGCCGCGCCAACGCTGTCTCCAGCGATCTGAAGGCAAACGGCGCTACGGTCTGCGACGCCTCCTCGAAGGGCAAGACCGATCTCGCGGTTCCGACCGCGGACGGTGTGAAGGAGCCGCTCAACAGGCGCGCTGTCGTCACGCTCTGCAACTAAGGGTTGGGGCAACTCGCAAGAGTTGGTGAAAACCGGAAGGCCTCGGCAGCAATGCCGGGGCCTTTTCTCGTTTTGCGGCCTCGCGTTGGCTAACCGGCTGCCTGCGATGGCCGATCATGCATTGAAGATGGGCGGCCAGGGCGCGATATAATGGATCGTTCCCTGTTTTCGCGCCTTCCGGAGTGAGTTTCCCCATGTCCTCGACCGCCGCGCCTGTCTCCTCTGCCCGTCCCGAAACCGGTCTTCCCGCCTGGAACCTCGATGATCTTTATGCAGGGCCCGAGGCGCCTGAAATCGCCCGGGATCTGGCCCGCGCCAGCGAGATGGCGGCCGGGTTCTCGGCGCTCTACAAGGGCAAGGTTGCCACAATAACGGGGGGCCCCGGTGGTGGGGATGCGCTTGCCGGGGCCATCCAGGCCTATGAGGCGCTGGACGATCTGCTGGGGCGGCTTTCGTCCTATGCGGGCCTGCTTTACGCCACGGACAATGCCTCGCCGGTCAACGGCAAGTTCTATGGCGACATGCAGGAAAAGCTGACCGTCATCACCAGCGGCCTGCTGTTTTTCGAGCTGGAACTGAACCGTATCGCCGATGACGTGCTGGAGAAGGCGCTGGCCGGGTCGCCCCGTCTCGCCCATTTCGAGCCATGGCTCAGGGATCTGCGCACCTTCCGGCCCTATCAGCTTTCAGACGACCTCGAAACGCTGCTGCACGAGAAATACGTGACCGGGGCGGGGGCGTGGAGCCGCCTGTTCGACCAGACCGTGGGCGCGCTTCGTTTCCCGCTCGGCAACGAGCCCGTGGCGCTGGAAACGGCGCTGTCACAATTGTCCGACCAGAACCCCGATGAGCGGAAACGTGCGGCGGGCGTGCTGGCTGACAATTTCAAGCCCGCGCTGCCGACCTTCACCCTCATCCTGAATACGCTGATCAAGGACAAGGAAATCTCCGACCGCTGGCGCGGCTACAAGGACATTGCCGATTCCCGCCATCTGGCCAACCGGGTCGAGGCCGAGGTCGTCGAGGCGCTGAGCGACTCCGTGCGCCGGGCCTATCCCAGGATTTCGCACCGCTATTACCGGATGAAAGCCCGCTGGCTGGGTCTTGAAAAACTTGAATACTGGGACCGCAACGCCCCGCTGCCGACCGCCGACGACAGGCCTATTGAGTGGTCGAAAGCAAAGGACATCGTGCTGTCGGCCTATCGCGGCTTCACCCCCCGGATGGCCGAGATCGCCGGCACCTTCTTCGAGCGCAACTGGATCGACGCCCAGATCCGCCCCGGCAAGTCGACCGGCGCCTTCGCCCATCCCACCGTGCCGAGCGCGCATCCCTATGTGCTGCTCAACTATCAGGGCAAGACGCGCGACGTGATGACACTGGCCCATGAGCTTGGCCATGGCGTCCATCAGGTGCTGGCGGGAGGGCAGGGCGCGCTGATGGCCAACACGCCGCTGACGCTGGCTGAAACCGCCAGCGTCTTTGGCGAAATGCTGACCTTCCGCAAGTTGCTGGCGGGGACGGCGGATCTCCGGCTGCGCAAGGCCATGCTTGCCTCAAAGGTGGAGGACATGATCAACACGGTGGTGCGCCAGACCGCCTTTTACCAGTTTGAGCGCCGCCTTCACACGGCGCGCCGCGAGGGCGAGCTGACCAGCGATGAGATCGGCCGGATCTGGCTCGAGGTGCAGGGCGAAAGCCTCGGCGATGGCATCCATCTGGGCGAGGGCTATGAAACCTACTGGTGCTACATATCGCACTTCGTCCATTCGCCTTTCTATGTCTATGCCTATGCGTTCGGGGATTGCCTCGTCAATTCGCTCTATGCCGTCTATGAGCAATCCTCGGAAGGGTTTGCCGAGCGCTATCTCGCCATGCTTTCGGCGGGTGGCACCCTGCGCCACAAGGAACTGCTGGCGCCGTTCGGCCTCGACGCCAGCGATCCCGCCTTCTGGGACAAGGGCCTTTCCATCGTCAGCTCGCTGATCGACGAGCTGGAGCAGATGGAATGAGCGGTGATGAGGATTCGGAAGCGAGCCGGATCAGCCGCCGCCTGAAACGTTATGCCCAGGTGGGAGCGGGTCTTGGCGGCATTGCCGCGCGGGCGGGCGCGGGCCGTCTGCTCGGGCTTGAGGCCAACAATGACAAGACCGCCCGCGACCTCAAGGCCGCGCTGGGTGGCCTCAAGGGGCCTATCATGAAGGTCGCGCAGATGGCGGCGACCATTCCCGATGTGGTACCGCCTGAATTCGCCGCCGAGCTTGCCGAGCTTCAGTCCGCCGCGCCGCCGATGGGCTGGAACTTCGTGCGACGGCGGATGCGCTCGGAACTGGGCGTGAACTGGGAAAAGCGCTTCGAGCATTTCGAGCATGAGGCGGCTGCCGCGGCGTCGCTCGGGCAGGTCCACCGGGCCGTGCTGCCCGATGGCGTGCGCGTTGCCGTCAAGCTGCAATATCCCGACATGCAATCCGCCGTCGAGGCGGACCTGCAACAGCTTTCCCTCGCTTTTTCCCTGTACCGGCGCATGGATTCGGCGGTCGACACCCGCGAAATGTTCGCCGAAATCGGCGACCGGCTGCGCGAGGAGCTGGATTACGAGCTGGAGGCCGCGCATATGCGGCTTTACGGGGCGATTTTCAGGGACGAGCCGCGCGTCAGCGTGCCGGAGGTCGTCGGCGCGCTTTCCACGAAACGCCTGCTGACCATGGGCTGGCTCGACGGCAAGCCCTTGCTCTCCTTCAAGGACCATCCTCTGGCCGCGCGCAACCGGATCGCCGAGGCCATGTTTGCCGCCTGGTGGATGCCGTTCAGCCATTTTGGTGTCATTCACGGAGATCCGCATCTGGGCAACTATCTGGTGCGCGAGGAGGAGGGGGCGGAAGGCTCCGGAATCGCCGGCATCCATCTGCTCGATTATGGCTGTATCCGCCTTTTCAGTCCGCGTTTCGTTTCGGGCGTGGTCGAGCTTTACCGGGCGCTGGAAGCTGGTGATCGCGACCGGGCGGCGGAAGCCTACCGGGTCTGGGGCTTTAAAAACCTCTCCAACGAACTGATCGATACGCTGAACCTGTGGGCGCGTTTCATCTATGCCCCCATGCTCGACGACAGGGTGCGCAGCGTCGCCGACGGGGTGCGTCCGGGCGATTATGGCCGCAAGGAAGCCTTTGCCGTTCACAGCGCGCTCAAGGCCCATGGGCCGGTGACGCCGCCACGCGAGTTCGTGTTCATGGATCGCGCCGCCATTGGCCTCGGCGGCGTCTTCCTGCATCTTGACGCCCAGCTCAATTTTTACAGGCTGTTCAACGAGACCATCGAGAATTTCGAGATTGGCGCGCTTGAAGCCCGGCAGAAGGCCGCGCTAAAGAAAGCCAAAATCCTGACGCCTGTCGCCTGATCTCCGCTATTTGCCCGACCTCCGTTATTTGAGTGAGCATGACCGACGACCTCGTAGAAGAAAAAGAATCCCCGGTTCCCGCAGGCTACCAGGTGCTCAACTGGTTCAGCGGCTTTGGCCGCCAGATCGGGCCGATCTATGAGAGCACCGGGGGCGGGCCGGAATCGTCCATGGCTTTCCGGGTGCAGGAATATCACACCAACGGCATGGGCAATTGCCATGGCGGCATGCTGATGGCCTTTGCCGATGTGGCCTGGGGGCATCCGGTGTCGCTCCTCTATCACCGGCATTGGGTGACGGTGAGGCTGATGACGGATTTCCTCTCCGGCGGCAAGCTTGGCGACTGGGTCGAGGGCGGCAGCGAGGTCATCGGCATGGAGGATGATTTCATCACGGTGAAGGGGCGCATCTGGGCGGGTGAGCGCACGCTTCTGACCGGCACGGGTCTCTTCAAGCTTCTGGGGGCCAGGTCCTGAACCATGGCCGACGGACGCCGGGGCGCCCGGCCTGCGCGCCGGTGAACACCCGCTTGTTGAAAGGTGAACGATTGGCGCGTGCCTGACGTCCGGGAGCCTTGCCGTGTCCTCTCGCTTTGCTATAGTCCGCGCACGAAATTTTCATCAAATGGCGTCCTCATGACGTCCTGAGAAGCGAAAAGAGAGAGCCGGATATGAGCGAAGCGAAATCAGACGCCGTCTGGAGCGAGGATATGGACAAGGAAGCCCATATCGGCACCTACGATGCGTTCATCAAGGGCGCGACCTACGGCACCATCGCCGTGATCGCCGTCGTGATTCTTCTCGCGATCATCACGCTTTAAACAAAACTGCGTTCGGGCAGGGGGCGACGGCCGGGGGGCTCGCAGCTAATAAACTTGCTTCTCCGGGTTCCTGCGTCTATTTAGAATAAGTCTAAATCGCGGAAATTGGTGTGAGAGCGGGCGGCCTGCTGCCCGGGTCACGCCGAAATCGCGGATGACGGTCGTGCAGACCCAAGGGAGCAGGCAAGTTCATGAGATTGGCAGTACCCAAGGAGCGTCTTGAAGGCGAGACGCGTGTGGCGGCGACCCCCGACACCATCAAGAAGCTGGTGGCGCTCGGGGTCGAGGTCGTGGTGGAAACGGGCGCTGGCGCCGGCGCGCGCATCAGCGACGAGGACTACAAGGCAGCGGGCGCGAGCATCGCCGCCGATGAAGCTTCGGCGCTGAAGGATGCGGATGTCATCTTCAAGGTGCGCACCCCGGGCGATGACGAACTGGCCCTGATCAAGCGCGGCGCCATGCTGGTCGCGATCCTCAATCCCTATGGCGACAATGCCCAGGTGCAGAAATATGCGGCCGCGGGCATCAATGCGTTCGCCATGGAATTCATGCCCCGCATCTCGCGCGCCCAGTCCATGGACGTGCTGTCCTCGCAGTCCAATCTGGCGGGTTACAAGGCCGTGCTCGACGCGGCCTCGGTGTTTCCCCGCGCCTTCCCCATGATGATGACGGCGGCGGGCACCATCGCGCCTGCCCGCGTGTTCGTGATGGGCGTGGGCGTAGCGGGCCTCCAGGCCATCGCCACGGCCAAGCGCCTCGGCGCCATCGTTTCCGCCACCGACGTGCGCGACGCCACCCGCGAGCAGGTCCAGAGCCTTGGCGGCACCTTCATCATGGTCGAGACCGATGAGGTGGCCGACACCGGCACGGGCTATGCGAAAGAGATGAGCGAGGACTACAAGCGCCGTCAGGCCGAGCTTGTGGCCGAGCACATCAAGAAGCAGGACGTCGTCATCACCACCGCGCTCATTCCCGGCAGGCCCGCGCCCGTGCTGGTCAGCGAGGAGATGGTCAAAAGCATGAAGCCCGGCGCGGTCATCATCGATCTGGCGGCCGAGCGCGGCGGCAACTGCCCGCTGTCGGAATTGGGCAAGACCGTCGTCAAATATGGCGTCACCATCGTCGGTGCGGAAAATCTCGCCCAGTCGCTGCCGGTCGATGCCTCGGCGCTCTATTCAAGAAACCTTCTCAACTTCATCACACCGCTGATCGGCAAGGAGTCGAAGGCGCTGGAGATCAACTGGGAAGATGAAATCATCACCGGCACGGCGCTGACCAGAGACGGCGCGGTCGTTCATGCGGCATTCAAGGGAGCGAACTGATGGAAGCGGTAGCGATTGATCCCACCATCTTCCGGCTCGCGATCTTCGTGCTCGCGATCTTCGTCGGCTATTACGTGGTCTGGAGCGTGACGCCCGCGCTGCACACACCTTTGATGGCCGTCACCAACGCCATTTCATCGGTCATCATCGTCGGCGCGCTGATCGCCGTCGGCGTCGACACCAATGTCGCGGGCGACGGTGGCCTCTGGTCCAAGGGCTTCGGCTTTCTGGCAACCATTCTGGCTGGCGTGAACATCTTCGGTGGCTTCCTCGTCACCCAGCGGATGCTCGCCATGTACAAGAAAAAGACGAAGTAGGAGCCGGACCCATGTCAGCCAATATCGCGGCAATACTCTATCTCGTGTCCGGCGTGCTGTTCATCCTTGCGCTGCGCGGCCTTTCCTCGCCCGCCACATCGCAGGCGGGCAACCGCTACGGCATGATCGGCATGGCGATCGCCATCGTCACCACCTTCGCCGCGCTCCAGTCCAATGCGGGACTGACCTGGCCGCTGATCCTCGTCGGCCTCGTCATCGGCGGCGGCATCGGCGCCATCACGGCGCGGCGCATCGCCATGACGGACATGCCCCAGCTCGTGGCGGCCTTCCATTCGCTCGTCGGCCTTGCCGCCGTGTTCGTCGCCTGGGCTGCGTTCTTCTCGCCCGCCGCCTATGGCATCGGCGATTTTCACGCGATCCACCCCGGCAACCTCATCGAGATGTCGCTCGGCGTGGCCATCGGCGCGATCACCTTCTCCGGTTCGGTCATCGCCTTCGCCAAGCTCAACGGCAACATGTCGGGCGCGCCGATCATGCTGCCCGCCCGGCACCTCATCAACATCGTGCTTGCGGTGCTGATCGTCGCCGGCGTGGTCTGGAACGTGATCGACCAGAGCCACCAGACGACGGAGCTTTTCCTCGCCATCACGTTGCTGTCCTTCGTGCTCGGCTTCCTGCTCATCATTCCCATCGGCGGCGCGGACATGCCGGTGGTGGTCTCGATGCTGAATTCCTATTCGGGCTGGGCGGCGGCGGGCATCGGCTTCACCCTCGGCAACCTCGCGCTCATCATCACGGGCTCGCTCGTGGGCTCGTCGGGCGCGATCCTGAGCTACATCATGTGCAAGGGCATGAACCGCTCCTTCATCAGCGTCATCCTCGGCGGCTTCGGCGGGGACACATCCGGCGCGGCGGCGGGGGCGGCGAAGGAAACCCGTCCGATCAGGCAGGGTTCGGCCGAGGACGCGGCCTTCATCATGAAGAACGCAGGCTCCGTCATCATCGTGCCGGGCTACGGCATGGCGGTGGCGCAGGCCCAGCACACGCTGCGCGAGATGGCCGACATTCTGAAGAAGGAGGGCGTGAAGGTCTCCTACGCCATCCATCCGGTCGCGGGCCGCATGCCGGGGCACATGAACGTGCTGCTGGCGGAGGCCAATGTTCCCTATGATGAAGTCTTCGAGCTTGAGGACATCAACAACCAGTTCGCACAGACCGACGTGGCTTTCGTCATCGGCGCGAACGACGTGACCAACCCTTCGGCCAAGACCGACCCCAAGAGCCCGATCTTCGGGATGCCGATCCTTGAGGTGGAGAAGGCCAAGACCGTGCTCTTCATCAAGCGCGGCATGGGGTCTGGCTATGCCGGCGTCGAGAACGAGCTGTTCTTCAAGGACAACACCATGATGCTCTTCGGCGACGCGAAGAAGATGGTGGAAGAAATCGTGAAATCGCTCTGATCTCTTGCAGGATGAGCGGACGGGGCGGCATCTTCACGGATGCCGCCCTTTTTGTTTCAGCGGGGCGAAGGGGGCTGGAATGGATATTTATCATGGCTGGTGCGACCTCAGGCCCGGCGTCGGGGACAAGGTTTTCGCGGACGCCTTCAATCGCTACATGGCGCTGCTGAAGGATGAGGGAAAGATCGCGGGCTACAGGCTCACGCGGCGCAAGCTGGGGCTCGGGCCCGCCCATCTGGGCGAATTTCACTTCATGATCGAGGTGAAAATCTGGCCCAGCTCGATGAGGCCTTCAATCTGGCCGCGGGCAGGGCAGAGCCGGTCGAAGGGGTTCACCATGGCGTCAACGCGCTGGTGCAGAATGTGACCTTCGCGCTCTACCGGGATTTCCCGGATCCCGTCCGCCAGTATGGGGAAGAAAAATTCTGATCCGCCCTGAACCGGACCGGCCACAAAAGCAAACGCCCCCGAAACGGGGGCGTTTATGAATTCGGTCTATGACAGCAGCCTTGAAAGGCCCCTGCCGCCGCTTGTCAGCGGGTCGGGGCCGGACGGGCGGTGACCACGCCGCTTTCGCGCTGGGCGCGCTTGCGGGCCAGCTTGCGGGCGCGGCGGATGGCTTCCGCCTTTTCGCGGGCGCGCTTCTCAGAAGGCTTCTCGTAGAAGTTACGCAGCTTCATCTCGCGGAACACGCCCTCGCGCTGCAACTTCTTCTTAAGCGCCTTCATGGCCTGGTCGACGTTATTATCGCGGACGATTACCTGCACGAGACTTCCTGCCTTCCGGGTTCGTGGTGAATTCTTTCGGGAGGGAATCCCTTGGGGTTCCTTCCGGTAAGGGCGGTTCAGTAGCAGAAGATTTTTGAATTGTCCACCACGAGGCGTTAGGATTTGCGGCTCCGGCGGGGTGAATCCGCGCCTTTCCGACAAGATCCGGGTTCCATGGCCATACTGAAAATCGCCCGAATGGGCCACCCCGTGCTGCGAAAGCCTGCCGAACCGGTCGAAAACCCAACCTCTCCCGAGGTCAGGGCGCTGGTCAAGGACATGATCGCGACCATGATCGACGCCAATGGCGCAGGGCTGGCGGCCCCCCAGATCCATGAGTCGAAGCGGGTCGTGATCTTTCAGGCCCCGGCATCGCGGATGACGCCGGGAGTCGACGAGGACGAGGCCTATGACCATCAGGCGGAGCTGACCGTGCTGATCAATCCCGAAATCGAGGTTCTGGGGCCGGAAACGGAGGAGGGCTGGGAAGGTTGCCTTTCAGTGCCCGGCATGCGGGGGCTGGTGCCGCGCTACACCCATATCCGCTACCGGGGCGTCGGACTGGACGGGGAGCCCATCGAGCGGGTCGCGCGCGGCTTCCACGCCCGGGTCGTGCAGCATGAGTGCGATCATCTGGACGGTATTCTTTATCCCCAGCGTATGGCAGACCTGAGCAAGCTGATTTTCGAGACGGAAGCCGTCCACTGGGTGGCACCGGCCAGAGGAGAGGACGAGGAACGATGACGGACGCGCTCATTCATGAATGGCGGCTGGCCCTTCTGCGCAAGGCCCTGCCGAACGTCGCTTTCGATGGCTGGACGGGCAAGGTGCTGGCGGCGGCGGCCGGGGAGGCCGGGCTCGATGAAGGGCAGGTTGATCTGGCTTTCCCCAATGGCGTCGTGGACCTCATCTGCTTTTTCATGGCCGAGGGCGACCGGCGGCTGGAGGACAGGCTGAAGAGCGAGGACATCGCCGGCATGAAGGTGCGGGCCCGGATCGCCCACGCCCTGCGCACAAGGATCGAGCTTGATACGCCGCATCGTGAGGCGGTGCGCCGCGCGGGCGCGGTGCTCGCCCTGCCGACATCGGGCGCGGCGGGCCTCAGGGCGCTCTATCACAGCGTCGATTCGATCTGGCGCGCGGCGGGCGACACCTCGACGGACCTCAACTTCTATACCAGGCGCGCCACGCTGGCGGCGGTCTACGCCGCGACGGTGCTCTACTGGCTGGGCGATGAATCGGACGATTTCGCCGATACATGGGCCTTCATCGACCGGCGCATCGGCGATGTGATGCAGATCGAAAAGGCGAAGAAGGGGCTGAAGAAGTTCGCGGGCCGCCTGCCCGATCCGGTTCGCCTGCTTGGCCGCCTGCGCTATGCCGGGCCATGGGGCTGAAAAATTAGATCAGGGCCGCGTGCCCCGGGGATAAATCCGCGTGACATGGCCCATCTTGCGGCCGGGGCGGGCTTCGCTCTTGCCATAGAGATGGACGCCCGTGGCGGGCTCGGCGGCAAGCGCCTGCCAGTCCTTGACGTCATCGCCGATCAGATTGGTCATGATGGCGTCGGAATGACGCGCGGGATCGCCCAGCGGCCAGCCGCAGATGGCGCGGATATGCTGCTCGAACTGGCTGACGGTGCAGGCGTTCTGGGTCCAGTGGCCGGAATTGTGGACGCGCGGGGCCATTTCATTGACGAGCAGGCGCGGGCCTGACGATCCCTCCGGCATCAGGAACATTTCGACGCCGATCACCCCGGCATAATCGAGCCGCGTCAGGATCGTTTCGGCGATGGCGCGCGCCTGATCCGCCACTGCCTTGTCGAGGGTGGCAGGCGCGAAGGTCTGGTGCAGGATGTGGTGGCGATGGACGTTCTCGACCGGATCGTAGGCGGCCACCGCGCCATCGAGGCCCCGGGCGGCGACGACCGAGATTTCACGCTCGAACGGCACGAACCCCTCAAGGATCGCAGGCGCGCCCTTCATGGCGGCGAAAGCCTCGCCAGCCCCGGCCAGATTGTCGATCTTCACCTGCCCTTTGCCGTCATAGCCCATGCGCCGGGTCTTGAGGATCGCGGGCACGCCGAACCGGGCCAGCGCCTCTTCCAGATCATTGAGCGTGTCCACGGCGGCAAAAGGCGCTGTCGCGATGCCCTGGGCGGCGAGGAAGCTCTTTTCGGCCAGCCGGTCCTGCGAGGTCGCAAGCGCGAGGGCTCCCGGACGTACCGGCGCGTGCCGGGCCAGAATCCGGGCGGTTTCGGCGGGCACGTTCTCGAATTCATAGGTGACGACATCGACGGTGGCGGCGAAGGCGGCAAGCGCTTCGGCGTCGTCATAGGCCGCGCGCGTGACAGCGGCTGAAACCTGCCCGGCGGGCAGGTCGGCGTCCGGGCAGTAAATGTGGCAGGTCAGGCCCAGATTGGCGGCGGCGAGCGCCAGCATCCGCCCGAGCTGGCCGCCGCCGAGAATACCGATGCGCCCGCCGGGCGGGATCGCGGACACGCGCTCGTTCACCGGGTCAATCCTTTGGAAATTCCGCGACGCTCTCCGTCTGGGCTGCGCGCAGGGCGTCCAGCCGTCCGGCGAGCGCCTTGTCGGTGAGGGCGAGCACGGCGGCGGCCAGCAGGCCCGCGTTCCTGGCGCCCGCCTCGCCGATGGCGAGCGTGCCGACGGGGACGCCGGCGGGCATCTGCACGATGGAGAGCAGGCTGTCGCGCCCCGAGAGCGCCTTAGATTGCACGGGCACGCCGAAAACGGGGAGGGGCGTCAGGGAGGCTGCCATGCCGGGCAGGTGGGCCGCGCCGCCCGCGCCGGCAATGATGATCTTGAGTCCGCGGTCGCGCGCGGTTTTCGCATAGGTGAACAGGCGTTCAGGGGTGCGGTGGGCCGAGACGATGCGCGCCTCGAACGGCACGCCCAGCTTTTCCAGCACATCGGCGGCATGCTTCATGGTCGGCCAGTCCGACTGGCTGCCCATGATGATGCCGACGAGCGGCCGGGGTTCTGCTTTCGACTTGGCCATGCGTACCATGCCCTTGCTTGGCCGGCGGGTTGAGCCGGGTGGCCGGAAAGCGCGCCAGTATATTCAGGCGCGACCTGTTGGCAAGTTGGGATAAATAAAGGTGGGATCAGGCGATGATGTCGGGGCAGAGAATGTCTTCCAGCCCCTGAATGCGGTCGCGCAGGGCGAGCTTGCGCTTTTTCAGCCGCTTGATCTGGAGTTCGTCGTTCATGGCAAGCGCTTGCAGCGCCTTGATGGCGCTGTCGAGATCACGATGCTCTTCCTTGAGCTGGGCAAGCATGTTTCCCAGCTCCTTTTCTTCGTGCTCAGTCATTAACCACGTCATCTCCATGGTCGGACGCAACGCGGTTCTAGCTTGCCTGCCGTCCCGGAGCAAGGGCAAGCTCGGACCATGATGGATGCTGACACATTTGCCGGCGGCCTGTGGGAATTCTCGCTGGATTTTTATGCCCGCCCGGGCATTTCCCAAAGGCTGATCGGGCTTCAGGACGAGCATGGCGTGGAGGTCAACCTCGTGCTGCTGTGCCTTTATGCCGGACGGCGGGGATATGCCCTTTCGCAGGCCGACATGAGCGCGCTCCGGGCCATGGCGGCGCTGTGGAGCCATGAGGTCGTGGGGCCGCTCCGCAGTGCGCGCCGCGCCCTGAAGCGGATGATGACCGTGGATTCCCGGCTTGTGGCCCTGCGGCAAAAGACGCTGGCGCTGGAACTGGAGGCGGAACGCGAAATGCAGCGTGCGCTGGCGGGCGTCATTCCGTTTGAGCCGGGCGCGGGCGGCGAAGCTCTGGCGCGCGGCAATCTGGCGATCTATCTGACAGATCTGGGCCTTGCCGACGCCATTCCCCTTGCCGGTGAGTTTGCCGCGAAAACGGCTGTGGCAGGCGGCTAGGTTCTGGGTTTGCCGCGGCGGCCCTTGGCCAGATCCTCGCCCCACCGCTTCGCATCGGGCGCATCGAGCCCGAAAAGATCGAGAACGCGGGCGACCGACTGGGTCACGATCTCGTCCACGCTCTTGGGCTCGGCATAGAAGGCGGGCATGGGTGGGGCGATGATCGCGCCCATTTCGCTCAGCGCCGTCATGGTGCGCAGATGGCCCAGATGCAGCGGCGTTTCCCGCACCATCAGCACCAGCCGCCGCCGCTCCTTCAAGACCACGTCGGCGGCGCGCGTCAGCAGGGTCGAGGTCATGCCGGTCGCGACTTCCGACATGGTGCGCACCGAGCAGGGGGCGATGAGCATCCCCATGGTCCTGAACGAGCCGCTGGATATGGCGGCCCCGACATCGGGAAGCTGATAGCGGGTGTGGACAAATTTATCCATGTCCGGGAGCGACAGGCCCATCTCGTAGGCCAGCGTCATTTCCGCGGCCTTGGTGACGACCAGATGGGTCTCGATCTGGAGCGCATGCAGCATTTCCAGCGCCCGCACGCCATAGGCGACGCCTGAAGCCCCCGATATGCCGACGATTATCCGCTTTGTTTCGCTCATGGTCCCCATATCTAGTCCGATATTGCCGCGCGGTACAATTTTCTTCGGCTGCCTGCCCGGACAGGTTCGACAAGCCGTTATGAAAGAGTCACACTTGATTGGCTGCTCACGTAACAGAAGGAGGATGCTTATGACTGTAGAGTCCCGTATCGCCGAACTGAGACAGAGACACCGCACTCTCGATGCCACGATTGAACGCGAACGGCATCGCGCCTGGACCGACAATGTCCAGATTACCCATCTCAAGCTCGAAAAACTGCGCCTGAAGGAAGAAATAACGAGGCTTTCCACTTCTCATTAAGGGGATGTCTCTATCAGGGAGGCCGCCGTTTGCGCCGGGCACAAGCCCGGCGCTTTGCATTTCAACCCGGCATTTTCCCGGTGTAATGTGCGGTAAAGTTAAAAATGACTGAATGACAGGACGGAAGCGGGATGGGGCGATACCGGGAAACATATGAACGCTGGCAACGGGATCCGGAAGGTTTCTGGGCCGAAGCGGCAAACGCCATCGACTGGGTGAAGCCCTGGGACAAGGTTCTGGCCGGGGAGAACGGGCTCTTTCGCTGGTTCGAGGGCGCGCAATGCAACACCTGCTACAATGCGCTCGACCGGCATGTGGAGCAGGGCCATGGCGAGCGCCTTGCGCTGATCTACGACAGCCCCGTCACCGGCACGATCCGGCACTTCACCTATGCCGGATTGCTCGACGAGGTCGCGACTTTTGCCGCCGTGCTGGAAAGTCATGGCGTGAAGAAAGGCGACACGGTGGTGATCTACATGCCGATGGTGCCGGAAGCCGCCATCGCCATGCTCGCCTGCGCCCGGATCGGGGCGATCCATTCCGTGGTCTTCGGCGGTTTCGCCGCAAAGGAGCTGGCGACGCGCATTGATGACGCAAAGCCGGTGCTGATCGTTTCGGCGTCCTGCGGCATCGAGCCCGGCCGGACCGTCGCCTACAAGCCGCTGCTCGACCAGGCGATGGACATGGCCGCGCACAAGCCGCGCGCCGCAATCATTCTGGCAAGGCCCCAGCTTGAGGCCGGACTTGTCGCAGGACGCGATTTCGACTGGGCGGCGGAGATGGCGCAGGCCCGGGCCGAGGGTCGCAAGGCTGCCTGCGTCCCGGTCGACGCCACCGATCCGCTCTATGTTCTGTATACGTCAGGCACCACCGGCAAGC
This sequence comes from Parvibaculaceae bacterium, assembly GCA_028283765.1. GTDB lineage: Bacteria > Pseudomonadota > Alphaproteobacteria > Parvibaculales > Parvibaculaceae > JAATFR01. Next base: position 1,013,752 of record JAPWJY010000008.1, read on the forward strand.
CCAAGGGCGTGGTCCGCGACAATGGCGGCTACATGGTGGCGCTCGCCTGGTCGATGAGGAATATATACGACATCGGCCCCGGCGACGTGTTCTGGTGCGCCTCCGACGTCGGCTGGGTCGTCGGCCACAGCTATATCGTCTATGGGCCGTTGCTGTGCGGGAGCACGTCGGTTCTGTTCGAGGGCAAGCCGGTCGGCACACCCGATGCGGGCACGTTCTGGCGGGTGATCGCGGAGCATGGCGCGCGCGCGCTCTTTACCGCGCCGACGGCGCTCAGGGCCATCAAGCGCGAGGACCCGCAGGCGTCCCTTGCCGGGAACTACGATCTTTCATCCTTCAAGACCCTGTTTCTGGCCGGAGAACGGGCGGACCCCGATACGGTGCAGTGGGCGGAGCGTTCGCTTCCCGGCCGCCCGGTCATCGATCACTGGTGGCAGACCGAGACGGGCTGGGCGATTGCCGCCGATCCGGTGGGGCTTGAGGCGCTGCCGGTCAAATATGGCTCTCCGACCGTGCCCATGCCGGGTTATGACGTCAGGGTGGTCGATGAGGCCGGGCATGCCGTGCCGGCCGGCACCACGGGCTCTATCGTCATCAAGCTGCCGCTGCCGCCGGGTTGCCTGCCGACCCTCTGGCACAATGACGCGGGCTTCCGCGATTCCTATCTCATGGATTTCCCCGGTTTCTATAAAACCGGGGACGCGGGCTATATCGATGAAGATGGCTATCTCTACATCATGGCCCGCACCGACGACATCATCAACGTCGCCGGGCACCGGCTTTCGACCGGGGGCATGGAGGAGGTGCTGGCGGGTCACCCCGATGTCGCCGAATGCGCCGTGATCGGCGTCGCCGACAGCCTGAAGGGGCAGATGCCGGTGGGCTTCATCGTGCTCAACAAGGGGGTGACGCGGCCCGCGGCCGAGATCGAGCGCGAGGCCGTGGCGCTGGTGCGAGAGAAGATCGGGCCGGTCGCCGCCTTCAAGGTGGCGCTCTGCGTCCAGCGCCTGCCCAAGACCCGTTCCGGCAAGATCCTGCGCGGCACCATGCGCAAGATCGCCGATGGCGAAGCATGGAACATGCCCGCGACCGTCGATGATCCGGCCATTCTCGACGAGATCGAGGCGCTGTTGCAGAACGCGGGCCTTGCCCCCCAGCGGGCGGAGTAACGCACATGCCGGATTTGCTTCAGGACAGGACCGCCATCGTCACCGGGGCCGCGCGCGGCATCGGCAAGGCCATCGCCACCAGCTTTGCCCTTGAGGGGGCAAAAGTCATGCTGTGCGACGTGGATGAAGAGGAGGGACAGGCGGTCGCCGATGAACTGGTCAGGCAGGGCTTGACGGCGGCGTTCCGCTATTGCGACGTCGCCGAGCGGCTGGACGTGCGCAATCTCGTGCGCGCGACATGCGATCAGTTCGAGGCGCTTGATATTGTCGTCAACAATGCGGGGATAGCGGCGGGCGGGGATTTCCTGACGCTCAGCGAAGAGAGCTTCGACGAGGTCATCCGCACCAATCTCAAGGGCACCTTCCTCGTGGCGCAGGCGGCGGCCCAGGAGATGGTCCGTCAGGTCGAGGCGGGCGGCAGGCCGGGCACCATCATCAACATGTCCTCGGTCAACGGCGTCGTCGCCCTGCCGGGGCAGACCGCCTATTGCGCCTCCAAGGGGGGCATCCAGCAGCTCACGAAATCGATCGCGGTGGCCCTTGCGCCTCATGGCATCCGGGTCAACGCCATCGGTCCCGGCAGCATCGAAACCGACATGCTGGCGGGGGTGAACTCGACGCCCGGCGCGATGGAGACGATCCTTGCCCGCACGCCGCTCGGCCGCATCGCCTCGCCCGGCGAGGTGGCCTCCATCGCCCTGTTCCTCGCGTCCGATCTGGCAAGCTATGTGACCGGAGAAACCATCTATGTCGATGGTGGACGCCTCGCGCTCAACTACACCATGCCGGTGAAGGGACAGGACTGAAAGAAGAGCAGGCCATATCATCTTTTCACTGATGATATGGCCGGCGCTGATGGCGGGACTGTAACGCCCTAGTCCTCGCGAGTCCGCTTTGTCGGCATGCGCCTTCATGATTCTTCGGGAACGGCGCTCCGGTGTTTGCCGTGCTTGCGGTGGCCTACGCGCTGGGCGCGGTAAATGCCGGTGTGACCCGAGAACAGATAGGCCGTAATGCAGCCGATCGCGGCCAGCGGGCCGATTTCCGTCCCGAACAGTTCCATGGCCATGAGGGTCGTGGCGATGGGGGTGTTGGCGGCCCCGGAGAACACGGCGACGAAGCCGATCCCGGCCAGCATGGGGAACGGCAGATGCAGAAGGGGGGCCAGAGCGTTGCCCAGCGTTGCGCCGATGTAGAACAGTGGCGTGACTTCCCCGCCCTTGAACCCGGTGCCGAGCGAAAGGACCGTGAACACCAGTTTGCCGAGGAAGTCCCAGGGCTGCATCGGCTCCTGGAAGGAGCGCACGATGTCGGGAATGCCAAGGCCAATATAGTGGTAGCCGTCAAGCGCCCACACGGCCGTTGCCACGGCAATGCCGCCTGCGGCGGGGCGCAGAGGCGCGTAGGTAATGAAACGCCTGACCAGCGCGCTGAGCCTGTGGGTAGCCGTGGCAAACAACATGCCGACGAGGCCGAACACGATCCCGGCGGCGACCACGGCCATCACGCTCCACAAGCCGGTGGGCACGATTTCGCCGGTCACGTAATGCGTGTGGTGAATGCCCCAGGCCAGACATACCTGATCGGCGACGATGCCGGCCACGATGCACGGGAACAGCGCGTCATAGCGCATGCGTCCGATGGCGAGGACTTCAAGGCCGAACACGGCGCCCGCCAGCGGCGTACCGAACACGGATGCGAAACCGGCGCTGATGCCGGCCATTAACAGGATGCGCCGATCCTCATGTTTCAGGCGAAACACATGGGTAAGCTGGTCGGCCAGCGCACCGCCCATCTGTACAGCGGTTCCTTCGCGGCCGACCGATGCGCCGAACAGGTGAGAAACGATGGTGCCGCCCAGCACCAGCGGCACCATGCGCAAGGGCACGATTTTCCTGGGATCATGGATCTCGTCAATGATGAGATTGTTGCCGCCATCGACGGTCTTGCCGAAGAAATGGTAGACCCACCCGACGCTGAACCCGGCAACTGGCAGCAGCCAGATGATCCAGCGGTGCGCTTCACGCCAGGCCGTGGCCTGATCGAGGGAAACGAGGAAGAAGGCGGAGGCGGTGCCTGCCAGGAAAGCGGCAACGCTGGCGATGACGAGCCATTTGCCGATGTAGGGCAACAGCTCAAATTGTTCTGGTCGGTTGAATCGGCGCATCGGTCTACCTGCTCGAATGAAACGGGCTGACCAGTGGCAAGGGATGTGAACGCGAACGCCTACAGCCCCGACCATGGTCAGGTGTCTGTAGGCGTCATCAGCAGCAATGAGTTCGCTGCGGTTAAAGGAGGAACGCCATCTCCTGCCGGACGCTTACCGGATACTCGCCAGTTCGTCCAGATTGATTTCGGCAAAAACAAAAATGACGCCCGCGAGGGGGGCGTCATTTCAGATTTTCTTCGGACAGAGAGAAAGCCGGATCTAGTTCTCGTCTTCATCCTCGACGGAAGTCTTTTCCGAGCCGCCCAGCTTGGCGAACACATGGTCGGCGCTGTAGCCCTGATCGCCTTCCTTTTCTTCCTTTTCAGGCTCGGAATAGATCCGGCTGACGGTTTCCGAGGCGGGCAGAAGGGTCTGGCCTTCTTCGAGCGGCGGACGGTTCTTGTCGGCGCGCTTGGAAGCCTTCTGCACGGCGGCGTCGAGTTCGATCTGCGAGCACAGGCCCAGCGTCACCGGATCGACCGGCTTGATGTTGGGCGAATTCCAGTGGCTGCGGTCCTTCACGCTCTGGATCGTCGGCTTGGTCGTGCCGACGAGCTTGGAAATCTGTGCATCGGTCAGTTCGGGATGGTTGCGGACCAGCCAAGCGATGGCGTCCGGCCGGTCCTGACGGCGCGACACGGGCGTGTAGCGGGGGCCCTTGCGCGGCTTGATCACCGGCAGCTTGTGCTTGCTCTCGGCAAACATCAGCCGGGCGTTGGCGCTCTTCTGGCAGCGCTCGATTTCCGAGCGGCTGAGCTGGCCTGATGCGACCGGGTCCATGCCCTTGATGCCCTGGGCCACGTCGCCATCGGCGATCCCTTTCACTTCCAGCGGGTGGAGGCCGCAGAATTCGGCAACCTGCTCGAAAGTGAGGGAGGTGTTCTCGACAAGCCAGACGGCGGTTGCCTTGGGCATGAGCGGTGGACGTTGAGTCATGTTCTCTCCTTTGGTCCAGCCGGATTTCAACCGGTTGAACGGGACCTCAGTCCAAACAATAAGGGAATTGGCCCCTATATAGGCTGAAAGCCCCGCCATGAAAAGGGGGAGGCTCCGGGGACGGCTCAGACTGTCAGCACGATCTTCCCGATATGGCTGCTGGTTTCCATCAGCTCATGGGCGCGGGCCGCCTCGGCCAGCGGAAAGGTCTTTTCAATCAGGGGCTTGACCCGTCCGGCCTCGATCAGGGGCCAGATATTCCGCCTGAGCGCTGCTGTCAGCCGGGCCTTTTCCTCAAGGCTGCGGGCGCGCAGCGTCGAGCCAGTCAGGGTCAGGCTCTTGAGCATCATGAGCATGAAATCCACCTCGGCCTTCGAGCCGTTGAGGAAGGCGATGGAAACGATCCGGCCGCCTTGCGCGGCGGAATTGATGTTTCGCTGCACATAGTCGCCACCGACCATGTCCAGAATCACGTCGACGCCCCGGCCACCGGTCAGGCCCTTGATTTCCTTGACGAAATCCTGCTCGCGATAATTGATGGCCTTCTCGGCCCCGAGCCGCTCGCAGGCGGCGCATTTTTCAGGATTGCCGGCTGTTGCGAACACGCGCGCGCCCATGGCTTTGGCGATCTGGATGGCGGTGGTGCCGATGCCGCTCGATCCACCGTGGATGAGCAGGCTTTCCCCGGCCTTCAGGCTGCCGCCTTCGAACACGTTGGCCCAGACTGTGAAGAATGTTTCAGGGATGCCTCCGGCCTCGATGTCCGTGATGCCCCTGGGAATGGGGAGCACATGGGATTCATGGACGAGGCAATATTCGGCATAACCGCCGCCGCCGACCAGAGCGCAGACCCGTTCGCCGGTTGTCCAGCGGGTGACGCCCGGGCCGACACCCGCCACTTCGCCCGCAACCTCAAGGCCCGGGGTCGTCGGCGCGCCTGGCGGCGGATTGTAGAAGCCCTGCCGCTGGAACACGTCGGGGCGGTTGATGCCCGCCGCCTTCACCCGGATCAGGATCTCGCCCTCGCCCGGCACCGGCACGGCGATGGTTTCGGGCACCAGCACCTCGGGTCCTCCCGGTTCGCGAATGGCGATGGCGGTCATGGTGGCGGGGAGGGAAGCGGACATGGGCACCTCGGTTGATATGGCGGGGCAGGACGGCCAGAGTGATTATTCCCGGGCGTGAACTCAAGGTGCAAACTGCGGGAAGACAGGAATGGAGGGCTGGCGATGAGCTTTGACGATCTGGAACCGCGCCGCCGCCGGGGCGACGCCCTTGGCGTGCTGCTGAAGGAAGATCTGAGCCTGTTCGGTCTTGAGGAGCTGGAAGAGAGAATCGAGGCGCTGGAAGGCGAGATCGGGCGGGTGAAGGCGCAGATGGAGAAAAAACGGGGTTCGCGCAGCGATGCTGAATCCCTGTTCAGGAAATAGCCCCTTCGTTTACATCCGGTAAACCTGTCCAGCCTATCATGATTGGGCGTATCCAGCGATGGATCAGAGCGGATCCGGCTCTGGTGGACGCCTCCCTATACCAACTCGGCCGCGGGCATCCCCCGCGGCTTCTTTTGTTCCAGCCCAATGCGAAAGGCCCTGCATGTTCATGCAGGGCCTTGAGAAATTCAGAAATTCTTGTGGAACAGGAAAGGCTTAGCCCTTCTTGCGGCTCGCGAAGATGTCCGCACCGTACTTCTTGTTGAAGCGGCTGACGCGGCCACCGCGGTCGAGCAGGGTCTGGTTGCCGCCGGTCCAGGCCGGATGGGTGTTCGGGTCGATGTCCAGCGAAAGGACAGCGCCTTCCGTCCGGTAGGTCGACTTGGTCTCAAAAGTGGTCCCGTCCGTCATCGTAACGGTGATGAGGTGATAGTCGGGATGACCTTCCTTTTTCATGACGCGCGCCTTCCTTGGAGAATCTCACAAATGAATGAAGGGCGTGCGCGCAGAAAGCCACCGGCTTTGCGCTGCGAAACGCCCAGGTTGCGGGCTTATAGCCAAGCCCCGGCCTCCGCGCAAGCAAATTGAGGGGCTTTCTCCATCCGCCAGTCCATGCGCCGGTTTGCGCGGACATGACGCATCCGGGGGGATCAACGCGGCATTGTCCCCACACGCAAGGGGGCTTATATCGGAACCTGTAGAGGTTATAAGAGAGGCTGCCCCCGCAGGCGGGGCGCATCGTCCTTCACGCTCCCGGCACACACTCCCGGCGCTTTCACGAACCCGAGGCCTTGGAACCATGAGTACGTCGACGAATTCGGCTGTCGAGGCCATCGAGGAAGAAGCCGCCCGCCGCCGCAAGGCGAAGACGGTGAAGCCGCTGAAGGGGCTCCAGCCTTTCCTCGCGCGCTACAAGGGGTCGATCTTCCTCGCCATGGTGGCGCTCATCGTCGCCACGGTTGCGACGCTGAGCTTCCCCGTCGCCGTCCGCCGCCTGATGGATCAGGGCTTCTCCCATTCCAATGCCGAATTTATCGACACCTATTTCCTCGCGCTGATCGGGGTGGCGCTGGTGCTGGGGATTTCCAGCGCCTCGCGCTTCTATCTGGTGAGCTGGATCGGCGAGCGCGTGGTCGCCGACCTGCGCTCGGCCGTATACAGCCATGTCCTGCGGCTCTCGCCCGCCTTCTTCGAGGTGACGCGCACCGGCGAGGTGCTGTCACGTCTGACTGCCGACACCACGCTGATCAAGACCGTGGTGGGCTCGTCGGCCTCCGTGGCGCTGCGCAATCTTTTCCTGTTTCTCGGCGCGGCCACCATGATGGCGATTTCCAGCCCGCGCCTGTCGGGCTTTGTGCTGCTGGCGCTGCCTGTCATCGTGCTGCCGCTTGTCATCTTCGGCCGCTGGGTGCGCCGCCTGTCGCGCGCAAGCCAGGACCGGCTGGCGGACACCAGCGCCTTCGGCACGGAAAGCCTCGGCGCGATCCAGACCGTGCAGGCCTTCACCCATGAAGAGGTTGACGACGCCCGTTTCCACGCCATCGTCGAGCAGGCTTTTGCCGCCTCGAAAAACCGGATCACGGCGCGCTCGGTCCTGACCGCGCTGGTGTTTTTCCTCGGGCTCTCCAGCATCGTCGTCGTGCTCTGGATCGGCGCCAAGGATGTGCTGGCCGGCACCATGACCGGCGGCGGCCTGCTCCAGTTCATTCTCTATGCGGTCTTTGCCTCCAGCGCGCTTGCGGCTCTCTCCGAGGTCTGGGGCGACATGCAGATGGCGGCGGGTGCGACCGAGCGGCTGATCGAACTTCTGCATACGGAGTCCGAGATCAGGGCTCCCGCCGCGGCGGTGGTGCTGCCAAGCCCGGCCCGGGGCGAGATCCGCTTCGAGCATGTGCGCTTCGCCTATCCGACGCGGCCCGAGCATGCAGCGCTGAATGATTATTCCCTTGCCGTGGAGCCCGGTGAAACGGTCGCGATCGTCGGCCCGTCCGGCGCGGGCAAAAGCACGGTGCTCCAGCTTCTGCTGCGGTTCTACGATCCGCAGTCGGGCCGCATCCTGCTCGATGGCGTCGATCTGAAGGCGGCGGCACCCGAGGATGTGCGCGCCCGCCTCGCCGTGGTGCCGCAGGAGACCGCCATATTCGGCATGACCATCCGCGAAAACATTCGCTATGGCAGGCCCGACGCGACCGACGAGGAAGTGCGCGCCGCCGCGCGCGCCGCGAATATCTCAAGCTTCATCGAAAGCCTGCCCGGCGATTATGGCACGCCGGTGGGCGAGCGCGGCATCACGCTCTCGGGCGGCCAGCGCCAGCGCATCGCCATTGCCCGCGCCGTGCTGCGTGATGCGCCCGTGCTGCTGCTTGACGAGGCGACGAGCGCGCTCGACGCCGAGAGCGAGCGCCTTGTGCAGGATGCGCTTGAAAAGCTCATGGTCGGCCGCACCACCATCGTCATCGCCCATCGTCTGGCGACCGTGCTCAAGGCCGACCGGATCGTGGTGATGGAGGAGGGCGGCATCGTCGCCACCGGCACCCACGACGATCTGGTGCGTCAGGGCGGCCTTTACGCCCGCCTCGCCCGGTTGCAGTTCGCGGGCAGCTTCGACGATCTGCCCGGCCGCGGCGCGGCCGTGGTGGGATAGGGCAAAAGTTCCATCCCCATCCGCCCCTCCGGGGAAGAGGGCCGGGGTGGGGCGCGCCCCTCACTTCTCTGTCAGCTTGAACTCGATCCGGCGGTTCTTCTTCGCTGCATCGGGGCTGTTGCCCTGCACAAGCGGCTGATATTCGCCAAAGCCCGCCGCCACGAGATGCTCCGGGGGCACGCCCCTGGCTTGCAGGTCGTTGACGACGGCGATGGCGCGGGCGGTCGAGAGATACCAGTTGGAGGGATATTGCGCCGTCTTGATCGGATGGGCGTCGGTGTGGCCGTCCACGCGCAGCACCCAGGGAATATCCCTGGGAATTTCCGAGGCGATCTTGCTGACGGCGTCGGCGATCCGCGCCAGTTGCTGGCGGCCGCCGGGGCTGATGTCGGCCGAACCTGAGGCGAAGAAAATCTCCGACTGGATGACGAAGCGGTCACCAACGATGGTGATGTCGGGCCGGTCGCCCAGAATCTCGCGCAGGCGGCCGAAGAATTCGGAGCGGTATTTCGCCAGTTCCTGCACCTTCTGGGCAAGGGCCGCATTGAGCCGCTTGCCGAGATCGACGATCTGGGCTTGGCTTTCCTTGTCCTTCTGCTCGGAAGCATTGAGGGCGTCTTCCAGCGCGGCAAGCTGGCGGCGCATGGCCGAAATCTGCTGGTTCAGCAGTTCCACCTGACTGAGCGCATCGCTGGAAATCTTCTTCTGCTTGTCGATCTCCGTCTGCAGGGCAGGGATCTGATTTGCCTCTCCCTGCGACCGGGAGACAAGGCCGTTCAGCCGGTCGCGCTCCGCGGTGCTGCTGGCGAGCGATTCCTGAAGCGAATAGATGGTGGCGCGCAAATCGGCGTTTTCCCGCTTGCCGATGGAAAGCTGGCTGGTCAGCGCGGCGATCTGGTCTTTCAGCGCCTCAAGCGCCGTGTCCTTGCTGGTCACGGTCTGGGTCAGGATGAACTGGGTCAGCATGAAGATCGTGATCAGGAAGATCAGCACGAGCAGCAGGCTCGACATGGCGTCGACAAAGCCGGGCCAGTAATCCGCGCTGGGGGCGCGGCCCCTGATGCGTCTGCCGCCGCGGGCCATCTAGCGCCTCACGACTTGTCGGAGGTCTTGCTGGCCTCCGCGATGCGCGCCGCGCTGATTTCCCCCGATAGCTGTTCCAGCCGGGGCGCCAGTTCCTTCTGGGTGTCGGCCACCCGGCGGATCAGCTCATGTTCGTCGCGCAGCGTGGTGGCGAGGGTGTTCAGCTCATCCGCCAGCACCCGGAGCGAGCCGGGCGTGCCTGACGCGACCTCGCGCGTCAATTGCTCCTCGATGCGCTCCAGACGGCGCAGGGCGTCGTTCAGCAGCTTGCCGTTGGTGATGGCCTGTCCGCTGTCGGCGCTTCCCTCGGCGAGGCTGGTGACAGTGGAGAGCCATTCCTCAAGGTCGTTATAGAAGCGGTTCTGCGCCTGACCGGCCTGAAGATCGAGAAAACCGAGGATAAGGGAGCTTGAAAGGCCGAACAGCGAGGAGGAGAACGAGGTTCCCATGCCTTGCAAGGGGCCTTCGAGGCCGGATTTGAGGTTCTGGAACACCGCGCCGGGATCGGTCGCCCCGACATTGAGATTGTGGATCGTGGAACTGACGGCCGTCACCGTATTGAGCAGGCCCCAGAAGGTGCCGAGCAGGCCAAGGAAGATCAGCAGCCCGATCATGTAGCGCGAAACCTCCCGGTCCTCGTCCAGCCGGGAACCGATCGAGTCGAGGATCGAGCGCATGGAATCGGTATGGAGCTGCACCCGGCCCTTGCGCTCGCCCAGCATCACGGCCATGGGCGCGAGCAGCTTGGGAGACGTGCTCACGGCAAGACCGGGATCGTTCCGGCGGAACTCGTTGACCCAGCGGATTTCCGGCTGGAGCCGCAGAACCTGCCGGAAGGCGAAGAGAACGCCCAGCACCAGTACGGCGATGATCACGGTATTGAGGCCCGGGCTGGTCATGAAGGCCGTGGCGAGGTGCGGCGCAAGGAGGATCAGCAGAAAGGCGATCAGCCCGAGAAACAGGCCCATGCGCAAGATAAAGGCGCGCGGATTCGACAATTCGATTCCGATTCCATCACTTCTGGCCATGCAGCGTACCCGATCCCCGGCTGTTTCCCGTGCGCAGTCTAGGGCCTGATCTGGAAAAGTGCCATTTCCTTGACGGCGATAGGGTCGCATTTCGGGAAAAGATGATCCGTTTTTACATTATTTCGGGTCGAGAATATCCACCCGGTTTTCGGGCCCGGAATCGCGTACCCCGCCGAGCGCGCGCACGATCATGTTCGAATCGGAAAGACCCGCCGTGATCAGATAGTCATGGACGGCAAGCGCGCGCTTGAGCGCGAGGCGGCGGGAATTGGAGGAAATGTCCTGGGCAGGTCCGCCATAGGCGACAATCTGGAAACGCTTGTTCTGCGCCTTCATGCCCGCGGCGAAGCTCTGGAGTTGCGTCTGCTCCTGTGGGTTCAGGTTCGTGTCGTCGGCATCGAACAGGAGGCGCAGCGCGGCGGGATGGGGCGCGGGCAATGGCACCTCCGGCGCGGCCACGGGCGCAGTCGCATCGGTAAGGTCGAGCGGCTGCGTGACCGGAATGGTTTCCGCCTGCAGCAGGGGCATGGCGTAGAGCACGCCCAGAAGCGTGAATCCGGCTGCGAAAATTGCTGGAAAGACGGGTATTCCGGGCAGACGCATGGCATTTCTCGCACGTCAGAAATGGTGGCCCCCGCCTTGATAACGGCATATAGGAACCAAATCCGTCGAAAACAGGGCGGAAAAACGTGAAAGCGGCAATAAACAGGGAAGGGGCGGCGGTCAGGCCCTGGGCTGGTGTGCCTTTTTGAGCAGGGCGCCCATGGGCTTCTGGAGCGGGTCGTTGGTGGCGATGACCGATCCCTTGAAGAAATCCTCGCCGCCATTCATGTCGGACACGAAACCGCCGGCCTCGCGCACGAGCACCACGCCTGCGGCGATGTCCCAGGGCTTGATGCCCGATTCCCAGTAGGCGTCGTAGCGGCCCGCCGCGACGTAGGCCATGTCGAGCGCGGCCGAACCTGAGCGGCGCACGCCCGCCACCTCATCCATGACGGTCGCAAGCTCGCGCAGGAAAGGTTCCTGCCCCGGGCGGCCCATGTGCGGAATGCCGGTCACGACCACGGCCTGCGACAAGTCGCGCCGGGCGGAAACGCGCAGGCGGCGGCTGTTCAGAAAGGCGCCGTTGCCCTTCTCCGCCACGAACATTTCGTCCGTGATCGGGTTGTAGACGACGCCCGCGACCATCTGGGGGCCCGTGGCGGTGGTGCGCTCAAGCCCGATGGAAATCGCGAACATGGGGATCGAATGCAGGAAGTTCGTGGTGCCGTCGAGTGGATCGACGATCCAGCGATGGGTCTTGTCGCTGCCGGCAGTCTCGCCCGATTCCTCCATCAGGAAACCGTAACCGGGCCGCGCCTTCTCCAGTTCCTCGCGGATGATGGCTTCGGCCCGCAGATCGGCGGCCGAAACGAAATCGCCGGGGCCCTTGATGGAGACCTGAAGATTTTCGACCTCGCCGAAGTCGCGCTGAAGGGTGCGCGCCGCCTTGCGGGCGGCGGCGATCATGACCGTGAGGAGAGGAGAGTGACGTGTCATCGGTTCGTTTCTGTCGAAGGCTGGCTGAGGGCGCGGAGGTGGGTTCAGTCCGCGCGGCGCAGGTAGGTCACTTCCGTGGTGTCGACGACGATCCGCTCACCCACGCCCACGAACGGCGGCACCATCACGCGCACGCCATTGCTCAGGATCGCGGGCTTGTAGGAGGAGGTTGCCGTCTGTCCCTTGATGGAGGGCTCGGTTTCGGTGATCTCCAGCGTTACCTGCGCGGGGATGGTGATGCCCAGCGGCTTTTCCTCGTAGCTTTCGACCACGACCTTCATGCCCTCCTGAAGGAAGGCGGCGCGCTCGCCGACGAATTCCTTGGAGATTTCGATCTGCTCGTAGGTGCTCTCGTCCATGAACACGAGCGCGTCGCCGTTCTCATAGAGATACTGGTAGTCGCGCTGTTCGAGGCGGACGCGCTCGACAGACTCGGCGGAGCGGAAGCGCTCGTTGAGCTTGGTGCCGTTGATCAGATTTTTCAGCTCGACCTGGGCATAGGCGCCGCCCTTGCCGGGCTTCACATGCTCGACCTTGACCGCCAGCCAGAGCCCGCCATCATGTTCGATGGTGTAGCCGGGGCGAATTTCATTACCGTTTATTTTGGGCATCTCGATACCGATCGCTCGCGAAGAAACCGCGTCGAGGCCCGGTCCGAAGAGACCGGCTGACCGGCACCGCGGGCCGTACCTCACGCATCATGAATGGCCGCTCTGATAGCAGAGCATGGCGGCGAGGACAAAGGAATTCGGCCCGGATGGGGGCTTCTACTGGCCGTGGGCGGCCCTTTCGGCAGCCGCCTCGTTCCATTTCTTGACCGCCGCGTCGGCCTTTTCGAGGACGTCCGGGGTCATGTCCGGCTTGAGGATGGTTTCCAGATCGGGATCTTTCATGCCGCCCTGCTGGGCAATGGTGAGCCAGGTCCGCGCCGCAATGAAGTCCTTTTTCACGCCCTTGCCGAAGGCATAAAGCCGGGCAAGCCGGTCCTGTGCCACCGGATCGCCGTTCATCGCGCCCTGCTGGAACCAGGCGGCGGCGTTGGTGTCGTCCTGCGCCACGCCCTTGCCCGCGAAATACATGGTGCCGAGCGCCGTCTGGGCGGCGGGAATGCCCGCATTGGCGGCGTGCTGCATCCGGTTGGCGGCTTCGCTGGTGTTTTTCTGAACGCCCTGACCCTCAAGCAGCATCATGGCGTAATTGTAGCTCGCGCCCGGGTGGCCCTGATCGGAAGCCGCCTTGAACAGCGTCGCGGCCTGGGCCGGGTCGTTGGGACGGCCCTCGCCGGTCATGTAGAGGATGCCGAGATTGTACTGGCCGTCCGCGTTGCCGGCGTCGGCCGCCTTCTGGAAGTGCCCGGCGGCGGCGTCGATATCCTTGGCGCCGCCTGCGCCCGCCGCTTCCATGAGGCCGAGTTCGATGGTCGCGGGAAGGGAGCCCTTGCCGGCGGCCCTGGTGAAGAGGCCGCGCGCCTTCGTGAGGTCGGCTTTTACACCCATGCCCTTTTCATAGATCTGGCCGAGCGCATAGGTGGAGTTGGGATCGCCCTTGGCCATTCCCTTCTCGAACCAGCTACGGGCCTGTGCCGGATCAGCCTTCACCCCGTCGCCGTTCATGTAGAGGGTGCCGAGCAGCATGTAGGCGTTGGGCTGCCCCTTGGCGGCGGCGGCCCGGGCATTGGTCAGCGCGGTGGCGAAATCGCGCTTCTCGTAGGCCAGGGCGGCGGCCTGCATCGGGTTGCTGGCGGGGCTCGCGGTTGGCGGCGTCACGTCGGACGCCTGCACGTCGGCGCGCGCCACACCGGCGGCGGCGTTGGCGGCAAGGAGGAGGGAGGCGGCGAGAACGGTCTTGAAAAGGGGGCGGATCATCAGGCTTTACGCTCCGGCGCCATCAGGCGGTTGAATTCGGTAACGGCGGCGGCAGGCCCCTGCGGATGGGCCCAGACGCCGCTGGATACGGCAAGGAAGTCCGCGCCCGCCTCGATCAGCGGGGCGGCGTTCTGCGTCGTGATGCCGCCGATGGCGACGCAGGGCACCTCGAAAACCTCGGCCCACCATTTCAGAAGCTCGATGTCGGCCTGTGTTTTGGGCTCTTTGGTCGTGGTCGGGTAGAAGGCACCGAAGGCGACATAGTCCGCCCCGGCTTCGCCCGCCGCCATCGCCATATGGCGCGAGTTGTGGCAGGTGACGCCGACGATGGCGTCGTCGCCGACAATCCGGCGGGCCTCGGCATAGGACATGTCTTCCTGCCCGACATGGACGCCGTCCGCGCCGATGGCGGCGGCCACTTCCGGCAGGTCGTTGACGAGAAAGGCGACGCCGCGCTCCTGCGCGATCGGCATCAGCACCTCGGCGGCCTTGTAGATGGTTGTATTGTCCGCCGTCTTTTCATCTTCCGTCTTGAGGCGGAGCTGAAGGCAGGCGACGGGCCCCGCATCGAGCGCGCGCCGGAGCACGTCGGCAAAGGCGGCAGGCTCCAGACGGGGCGGGGTGATAAGGTAAAGCTGGCAATGGTTCCGGTCTGACATGGGACCGCACTATAGCGCCAACAGTGACAATTTCATGAAGCTTTAGCAAAAAAGAGCGGGCGCGCGTGTCGCAGGCGCGGTCATCCCCGCCATGGTACAATGGGTTTCCAGAAACTCTGAGGAGGCCATCATGAGATTTTCAGCTTTTCCCGCCTGTGTCGTGTGCGCCCTGCTTTTGTCCGCCACGCCGCTTCTGGCGGATGGCGGCGGGCATGGGCATGATCTTGACGCCGCCGTTGTCGGTGCGCCCGGTGACGCGGCGAAAGCCGACCGGACCATCGAGATCGTTCTCGGGGATAATTTCTTCAAGCCGGATATTCTCGATGTGAAACCGGGCGAAACTGTCCGTTTCGTGCTGGTCAACAAGGGCGATTTCCTGCACGAGTTCAATATCGGCACCCCGGCCATGCACGAGGAGCATCGTGCCGAGATGCTGGCGATGATGCAGAGCGGCATGCTGACGCCGACCGGCATGAACCATGACATGTCTCATGACGACATGCCGGGCATGGCCATGCCCGCGACGGCTATGAAGCATGACGACCCCAACGCGGTGCTGGTCGAGCCGGGCCAGACGAAGGAACTGGTCTGGACCTTTCCCGCCGGCAGCAAGAAAAGCGCCGGGCTTGAATTTTCCTGCAACATGCCGGGCCATGCCGAATCCGGTATGGTCGGTCCGATTCATATTGGCGCATAAGGCTTTTTCACAGCAAAACGCCGCGTGAGGGATCACGCGGCGTTCGATATTGGTCAGCCTGGAAAATTACTTTTCGAGATCGCGCGTCCATGTGCCCAGAGCGGCAAGGCCGTTCATTTTGGCGCGATGGGCGAAGGCGGCCTGACCGGCCTTCACGTTTTCCGGCTTGCCGCTCCATGCCTTGAGCGGGGCCGCCTGAAGCGCGCGGCCGTAGGAGAACGACATCTTCCACGGGAAGCCGCCGATCTTGTTCATGGCGTCGAGATGCGCGGTGGCGTCGAGGTCGGACTGGCCGCCCGAGAGATAGACGATGCCGGGAATGGCGGCGGGCACGGTACGCAGGAAGCAGCGGATGGTTTTTTCGGCCACTTCCTCGACGCTTGCCTGCTTTGCGCTCTTTTTGCCGGCGATGACCATGTTCGGCTTGAGGATCGCGCCTTCCAGCTTCACGCGGTGGGCATAGAGCCGGTCGAACAGCGTCTTCAGCGTCACTTCCGTCACGTCGTAGCAGCGGTCGATGCCGTGATCGCCATCCATCAGCACTTCCGGCTCGACGATGGGCACGATGCCGTTCTTCTGGCAGAGCGCGGCATAGCGGGCCAGCGCCTCGGCATTGGCCTCGATGGCGCCCCGGGTCGGGATGCCGGATGCGATGTCGATCACGGCGCGCCATTTCGCGAAGCGGGCGCCCAGCGTGTAATATTCCGCCAGCCGCTCATCCAGCCCGTCGAGGCCTTCGGTGATCGTCTCGCCGGGAAAGCCCGCCATGGGCTTCGCGCCGGTATCGACCTTGATGCCGGGGATGGAGCCCGCCGCCTTGATGAGGCTGACCAGCGTGGAGCCGTCCTGCGCCTTCTGGCGGATCGTCTCGTCATAAAGGATCACGCCGGAAATATGCTCGCGCATCGCCTCATCGGTGCGGAACAGCATTTCGCGGTAATCGCGGCGGCTGTCTTCCGTCGAGGCAAGGGAAATCGAGTCGAACCGCTTCTTGATCGTGCCCGAGCTTTCATCCGCGGCAAGAATCCCCTTGCCCGGCGCTACCATCGCTTCTGCAATCGATTCAAGCGTTTCGCTCATAGTCTGTGTGACCCCCTGATGTGAGTGAATGTTAGGTGTGGTTAAGTGTACGGATCAGCGCGCACCGGTTTCAAGGGCTGCGACGCCTGGAAGCACCTTGCCCTCAAGCCATTCGAGGAAAGCGCCGCCCGCCGTCGAGACATAGCTGAAATCCTCGGACGCGCCCGCATTGTTGAGCGCGGAAACCGTGTCGCCGCCCCCGGCGACGGAGGTGAGCTGGCCCATGCGGGTCAGCATGGCGACGAGCTGTGCGGCGGCATTGGTGCCCTCGTCGAACGGCGGAAACTCGAAAGCGCCCAGCGGGCCATTCCAGACCACGGTTTTCGCGGTCTCAAACCAGCCGGACAGATGGGCGATGGTGTCGGTGCCGACATCGAGGATCATCCGGTCGCCGGGCACGGCGTCGATGGAGACGGTCTGGGTGGCCGCGCCCGCCTTCAGTTCGGAGGCGACGACCACATCGGTCGGCAGCAGGATCTTGCAGTTGGCGGCGGTGGCCTTTGCGATGATGTCGCGGGCGGTGTCGAGCAGATCATGCTCGCACAGCGACTTGCCCACGGATTTGCCCTGGGCGGCCAGAAAAGTGTTGGCCATGCCGCCGCCGATGACGAGCGCATCGACCTTCGTGACCAGATTGCCCAGCAGGTCCAGCTTGCTCGACACCTTGGAGCCGCCGACGATGGCGACGACGGGGCGCTGGGGCGTCGCAAGCGCCAGTTGAAGGGCGTTCAGTTCCGCTTCCATGCAGCGCCCGGCATAGGCGGGCAGCAGCCGGGCGATGCCCTCGGTCGAGGCGTGCGCGCGGTGGGCGCAGGAAAAGGCGTCATTGATATAGACATCGCCCAGCGAGGCGAGGGCCTTGGCGAAGGTCGGGTCGTTCTCTTCTTCTTCCGGGTAGAAGCGGGTGTTTTCCAGCACCAGAACCTCGCCGTCCGGCAGGGCGCTGACCGCGTGGGCCGCGGTCGGCCCGATGCAGTCGCCCGCGAAATTAACGTCCTCGCCCAGCACGCCCGCCAGCGCGGCGGCGACCGGCGACAGGCTCAGTTCCGGGTCGGGGCCCTTCTTGGGCCTGCCGAAATGCGACAGCACCACCACTTTCGCGCCCTTGCGGGCCAGTTCGTCCAGCGTCGGGGCGATGCGGGTCAGCCTCGTCACGTCGCTGACCCGGCCATCGGTGATCGGCACATTGAGGTCGCAGCGCACCAGAACGCGCAACCCCTTCAGATCACGGGCGGCGAAAAGGTCATCGAGGGACTTGTAGGCGGACATGGGAGGTTCCGTGAGGCGGCTGGGAGGAGGATTATGCAACATTCAGACATGAAAATCCCCCTCATGGGCAATGAGGGGGATTTTGTCTCAGAGCAGCTTGCCCATGGCGACGGCGGTGTCGCCCATGCGGTTGGAGAAGCCCCATTCATTGTCGTACCAGGAAAGGATACGCACCAGCTTGCCCTCGATCACCTGCGTCTGCGTCAGATCGAAGGTCGAGGAATTGGGGTTGTGGTTGAAGTCGATCGAGACCAGCGCCTCGTCGGTGTAGCCGAGAATGCCCTTGAGCGGACCGTCGGCGGCCTTGCGGATCGCGTCGTTGACTTCGTCGACCGTCACGTCGCGGCCCGGCGTGAACACCAGATCGACGGCGGAGACGTTCGGGGTCGGCACGCGGATCGAGGTGCCGTCGAGCTTGCCCTTGAGTTCCGGCAGCACGAGGCCGACGGCCTTGGCGGCGCCGGTCGAGGTCGGGATCATCGAAAGCGCGGCGGCGCGGGCGCGGCGCGGGTCCTTGTGCAGCGTATCGACCGTGTTCTGGTCGCCGGTATAGGCGTGGATCGTGGTCATGTAGCCGCGCTCGATGCCGCAGAGCTTGTTCAGCACGTCGGCGACGGGGGCAAGGCAGTTGGTCGTGCACGAGGCGTTCGAGACGATCTTGTGCTCCGCCGTCAGCTTCTGATGGTTGACGCCGAAGACGACGGTCAGGTCCACATCCTCGCCGGGCGCGGAGATCAGCACGCGCTTGGCGCCTGCGGTCAGGTGCGCGCCGGCCTTGGCCATCGAGGTGAAGATGCCCGTGCATTCGAGCGCGATGTCGATGCCGAGTTCAGCCCATGGCAGCTTGGCCGGATCGCGCTCGGCGGTGATGCGGATCTCGCCCGCGCCGTAATCGATGCCGTTTTCGGTGACCTTGATGTCGAACGGGAAGCGGCCGTGCACACTGTCATATTTCAGAAGATGGGCATTGTCCTTGATGGAGCCCAGATCGTTGATCGCCACAACCTTGATGTCCTTGCGACCCGACTCCGCGATGGCCCGCAGAACCAGACGCCCGATGCGGCCAAAGCCATTGATCGCTACGCGAACGGTCATATTCCTTGTCTCCTGTAACGCTTAATTGTTCTTGCCGAGGCCGTTTTTCGCCGCCTGGGCGACCGCCTCGGCCGTTATGCCGAAATGTTTGTAAAGCTCGGGGGCCGGGCCACTCGCGCCAAATCCCGTCATGCCGACGAAACTGCCGCGCGCGCCCAGATAGCGGTCCCAGCCGAAACGGACTGCCGCCTCGACCACGACGCGGACCGTGTCGCCACCCAGCACTTCCTGCTTGAACGCCTCGGACTGTTTTTCGAAGAGTTCCATGCCCGGCATCGAGACGACACGCGCCGCGATCCCTTCTTGCGCCAGCAGCTTTTGGGCCGCCAGAGCCACTTGGACCTCGGAACCCGTGCCAATCAGCGTCACGGCGGCAGTGCCGTTCGCGGGCGACAGCTCGTAAGCGCCCCGGGCGCAGAGGTTCTTGCCGCTGTCCTGCGTGCGGACGGCGGCCAGATTCTGGCGCGAGAGGGCGAGCACGGTCGGAGTCTTTTCCGACTTGAGCGCGATTTCCCAGCATTCCAGCGTTTCCACCGCATCGGCGGGGCGCAGCACCTGAAGGTTGGGGATGAGGCGGAGCGCGGCCAGATGCTCGACCGGCTGATGGGTCGGGCCGTCCTCGCCGAGGCCGATGGAGTCATGGGTCAGCACATAGATCACGCGCTGTTCCATCAGCGCCGACAGGCGGATCGCCGGGCGGCAATAGTCGGAGAAGACGAGGAAGGTGCCCGAATAGGGGATAAAGCCCCGGTGGAGCGCGATGCCGTTCATCGCCGCCGCCATGCCATGTTCGCGGATGCCGTAATGGATGAAATCGCCGGAATAGTCGTCCGGCGTCACGGCCTTCTGGCTTTTGGCGCGGGTATTGTTGGAGCCCGTCAGATCGGCCGAGCCGCCGAGCAGTTCCGGGGCCACGGGCGCCAGCACGTTCAGCACTTCCTCGGAGGATTTGCGCGTCGCCCAGTTCGGCTTGTCGGCCACCAGCTTCTTCTTGAAGGCGGCGATGGTTTCGTCGAGCGCAGCCGGGAGCGCGCCGGAGAGGCGGCGCTCGAACTCGGTCCGGATGTCGGCGTCAAGCTGGCCCAGACGCTCCTCCCACGCCTTGCGGGCGTTGGAGCTGCGAAGCCCCGCCAGACGCCAGGCGTCCAGCGTGTCCGACGGCACCACGAAAGGCTCGTGCGGCCAGTTGAGCGTTTCGCGGACCTTGGCGATTTCTTCACCGCCGAGCGGCGAGCCGTGCACGCCGGAGGTTCCCTGCTTGGAAGGCGAGCCATAACCGATGATCGTCTTGCAGGCGATGAAGGTCGGCTTGTCGCTGTGCCGGGCGGTTTCGATGGCGGCGGCGATGGCCTGGGCGTCATGCCCGTCGACCTGAAGCGTGTTCCAGCCCGCCGATTCAAACCGGCGCGGCTGATCGACGGAATCCGACAGGCTGACCGGCCCGTCGATGGAAATGCCGTTGTTGTCCCACAGCACGATGAGCTTCTTCAGCTTCAGATGCCCCGCGAAGGCGATGGCTTCCTGGCTGATGCCTTCCATCAGGCAGCCGTCGCCGACGATGGCATAGGTATAATGATCCACGACATCCTTGCCGAAACGGGCTGCCAGCATCGCTTCCGCGAGCGCCATGCCCGTTGCGTTGGCAAGACCCTGCCCGAGGGGGCCGGTCGTTGTCTCCACGCCCAGCGTATGGCCGAATTCCGGATGGCCGGGGGTCTTGCTGCCAAGCTGGCGGAAGTTCTTCACTTCCTCGATCGGCATGTCTTTATAGCCGAGCAGGTAATTGAGCGCGTAGATGAGCATGGAGCCATGGCCCGCCGAGAGCACGAAGCGGTCGCGGTCCGGCCAGCTGGGGCTTCCGGGGCAGAATTTCAGGAATTTTGAAAAAAGCACGGTCGCCACGTCGGCCATGCCCATGGGCATGCCGGGATGGCCCGAATTGGCCTTCTGCACGGCATCCATGGCAAGGGCGCGGATCGCGTTCGCCATGGCGTCATGGGAAGCGTTGACGGCTGGATTCTCGGTTTTCGTCATCATGTACTCACAGAGGCTGGCCCATCGGACCGTCACCCCTCTATAGGACGGTCAGGCCTGCTGTGCCAGTGGCCGGAAGCGGCACGGGGAACCCCGTCCGGCGGCCCATTATTTTCCAGATCGCCACCCCTGGAGCAAGCGGCGCCACAATGACGAGGCCCTCAAGGTGAGTCAATGGCGATATCCGGGGCGATATCATGGGCGGAACGGTGGTGAATTTACGGTCTCGCCAGGGCCAAAAAACCAACTATCTCCTTCTGCTTGTTGACCTGTTTTCCCCCGCCTGCCTATCTTCACAGGCAGGATGAATATTGCGATGTCACGGGGCCTCGGGGGGTCTTGTCCGCCGGGGCCATGCCGGCGATCAACTAGAGGAGGGGCCGACGCCCATGTCGGCGGTACTCGAGCAAGCAAAAACGGGTCTGGACGAGGCTTTGGCCTCCCTTGAGGGAGCCATTATCCGCAGCGAACTGCGCGGTCCTTCGTCCGATAAATATGAGGCGGAGCTTGATGCGCTCCGTCATGACAGGGCCCGGCTGGCCGAGCGGATCGATTCGGCCAAGGCGGAAATCCGCCAGCTTTCCGAACTGAACGAGATCGCCACGGCCGAAGCCGCGCAGGCGGCGGTGCTGGGAGCGGAACTTGCAGCGCTGAAGGATGAAAAGGCCGCGCTTGAGGCTGAAATCGAATCGGCACGGACGGCGCTTTCTGCCGCAAATGGCGAAATCGAGCGTTTGACCCGGCTCAGCCGGGAGACGTCGGCGCAGGCTGACCGGGCGAAAGCGCTGGAGGCCGAGCTTGCCGCCGCCGGGGCCGAGCAGGCGTCGCTGGCCGAGCAGCTCGATGCCGCCCGTTCGGAAATCCGTCATCTCGCGGCTTTGAACGAACGGGCCTCCGCCACCATCGGCGGGGCCATCGAGGGTCTTCGCAAGGCGCTGTCCGAGTAGACAGGCAGACGAGACGGAAAGGATCAGGATGGGGCAGGTATCGGTATCCGTACATGGCCGGGTTTATCAGGTCGCCTGCGGCGATGGCGAGGAAGAGCGGGTCAGGGGACTTGCGGGCTATGTGGATCGCAAGGCCAACGAGCTTGCCAGCGAACTCGGCAATGTCACCGATGCGCTTCTTTTCCTGATGACCGGCCTTCTGATCGTGGACGAACTCTCTGAGAGCAAGAGCCGGATCGAGCAGCTTGAGCGCGATGTCGCCGCCCTCAAGGCGGAGCAGGAACTGGCGTCGCACCGGGCCGAGCAGGGCGAACGCAACGTCGCGGAGATGCTGGAGGCGACTGCCACCCGTATCCAGACGCTGGTCAAGCGGATCGACGACCCCGTCGGCTGAACAACTAAAACACCCCCGGCCCTTGACGATGGCCCCCCTCAGGTCCGATATGGATGAAGGGTACTGCCTGGTTCGTCAGGACAACCATATATCTCGGGGCCTTACGGTCCTTTAGGGAACTGTCACTGGTGGAGATCCTGGTCTCCTGCACACGGTGCCCACCTACATTAGTAGGTCTCCGAGGATCACCGTTCCAACGGCCAGGTGGGCCCGCTTCATGTATCTTCCGTCATGCCGTCCATAGAGGCCGAAAAGCAGGCGGCACGCGCCATTGCAAGGCAGGCCCGGCAGCAGGCCTTCGAGACCATGGCCGCCGGGGCGCCCGGTCTGGTTGCACGGCATTTTCTCGATCATTTCCGCCTTGAGCAGGGGGCGGTTGTCGCCGCCTATCTGCCCATCGGCACCGAAGTCAGCCCTTTGCCCCTGATCGAGCGGCTGGGCCTGTCGGGCGTGGTGACGGCGCTTCCGGTCATCATCGAGCCCGCTGCACCGCTCGTCTTTGCCCGCTGGCGCCTTGGCGATGGTCTGAAGCCCGCATCCCACGGCACGCAGCAACCGCTCCATGACAAGGATCGGGTGGAAGCGAATATCCTGCTGGTGCCGCTTCTGGCCTTCGATGGGCAGGGGCGAAGGCTCGGCTATGGCGGGGGCTTTTATGATCGCACGATCGCCGGTCTGCGCGAGGCGGGACGCCCGGTCCTGGCCATAGGCCTCGCTTTTTCCGCCCAGGAGGTGGAAGAACTGCCGCAGGATCCCTACGATCAGAAGCTTGATGGCGTGGTCACCGAACTCGGTGTCCGCCATTTCGACAGGACCGGTCTGAATATATGAGAATTCTGTTTTTTGGCGATGTGGTCGGACGTTCGGCCCGCGACGCCCTTGTCGATGAAGTGCCCGGACTGCGCCGCAAGCTCGGCATCGACGTCGTCGTGGTCAATGGCGAGAACGCCGCCGCCGGTTTCGGCATCACCCAGACCATCTGCGATGAGATGTTCGGCGCGGGCGTCGATGCCATCACGCTTGGCAATCATGCCTGGGACCAGCGCGAGGCGCTGGTTCATATCGAGCGCGAGCCGCGCCTGATCCGCCCTGTGAACTTTCCCAAGGGGACACCGGGCCGGGGCGCGAGCCTGCTCGAAATCGCCAGCGGCGAGCGCATTCTGGTCATCAACGCCATGGGCCGCGTCTTCATGGATGCGCTGGATGACCCGTTCCATGCGGTCGAGCGCGAGATCGAGGCCTGCCCGCTTGGCGTGGCCGCTGACGCCATTCTGGTGGATTTCCACGGCGAGGCGACCTCGGAAAAGATGGCGATGGGCCATTTCTGCGACGGGCGGGCGAGCTTTGTAGTGGGCACCCACAGCCATGTGCCAACCGCCGACGCCCAGATCCTGCCCGGCGGCACCGCTTACCAGACGGACGCGGGGATGTGCGGCGACTATGATTCCGTGATCGGTATGCAGAAGGAGGAGCCGGTCAACCGGTTCCTGACCAAGATCGCGTCCGGGCGCTTCCAGCCCGCGCTTGGGCCCGCGACGCTCTGCGGCGTTTTTGTGGAAACGGACCGCAAGACGGGCCTTGCCACCCGGATCGAGCCCCTGCGGCTCGGCGGCCGGCTGAAGTCCGCCATGCCGGAATAGCGGATATCGTTCCTTCCATCCAAAACATAGACGAAAGTTTTATATGTCTGGCCTCATTGTATTCGAGGAAGGGTTACGCCCCGTCTCCGGCAACCGAGGTGGGGTAGCCACCGGAGACGAGGCGTAGCTGCCACCGCGATGAAGCGGCGCACAAGGTCTGGGGACGCGAGAGTTTGGCGGGACCGCGGGCCAGACCTTTCATGGCCGTCCCTGAGAGGGGTAAACCCAGGAGCGGCATACGCTGGTAGTATATTTGATCTATCATTTGGGGTAAGGCGTTAATAGGACTAAAGGATTATAAATGAGAGCGATTGGCCGGATTGTCCCAATACGGTGCTTTTCCTGCCCCGGACTGGGTGGGCGGTCCGTTCAGGCAGGGTGGGTGCGGCAATAGCCGGGTTGAAGGCCTGAATGCCCGGGCTCTGGATTTCACCGGCCCGGCCACTTATAACTGCGCGAGAAATCAGACAGGCGTGGCGTCCCGGGGTGACGGGCATGCCTGTGCGCGGTTTACGCTCGCCTGTTGCGGGCCGTTCAACCCAGTCATCCGCATTCGAACCCCGATATTCGACCTGAAGCATCCGACCGGAGTCCCTATGGCAGGCCATTCACAATTCAAGAACATCATGTACCGCAAGGGTGCGCAGGATAAGAAGCGCTCCAAGATGTTCTCAAAGCTCGGCAAGGAAATCACTGTCGCGGCGAAAATGGGCATGGCCGACCCGGAATATAATCCCCGCCTGCGTGCCGCCATCATCGCGGCCCGCGCCCAGAACATGCCGAAAGACAATATCGAGCGGGCGATCAAGAAGAGTCTGGAAGCTGGCGGCGACAATTATGACGAGGTGCGCTACGAGGGCTTCGGTCCCGGCGGCGTCGGCGTCATCATCGAGGCGCTGACCGACAACCGCAACCGCACCGCGAGCGACGTGCGCGCCATCTTCACCAAGAATGGCGGCAATCTGGGTGAGACGGGCTCGGTTTCGTTCGGCTTCGACCATGTCGGCTCCATCGAGTTCGCCCCTGAGGTCGCCGATGCCGACGCCATGCTGGAAGCCGCCATCGACGCAGGCGCCGAGGATTGCCAGTCCGACGAGAACGGCCACACGCTGACCACCAGCATGGAAGACGTTCACGGCATCGCCCGGGCGCTTGAGGCGAAGTTCGGCGAGCCGCGCTCGGTCACCATCATCTGGAAGCCGCAGGTCAGCATTGCGCTCGATGACGAGAAGGCGCAGACCATGCTCAAGATGCTCGACGCGCTGGACGACAACGACGACGTGCAGCAAGTTTATGCGAACTTCGAGATGTCTGATTCGTTCATGGAGAAGATGTCGGCCTGATCTCTTGCGAAAGTCTGGCTGCCCATGCCCCACGTCCGGCGATTCCTCGGCCTTGATCCCGGTCTGCGCTCGACCGGCTGGGGAGTCATCGAGATGGAGGGCACGCGCCTGCGCCATCTGGGCAACGGCACCCTCAAGACCCATGACAGGCTTTCCCTCGCCGAGCGTCTGGTCCAGCTTGAGCGCGCGCTCGTCCTGATCGTCGATGAATGGCGGCCCGATACGGCGGCGGTGGAAAACGCCTTCATGGCGAAGGATGCGCCTGCCGCTCTCAAGCTCGGTCAGGCGCGCGCGATCTGCCTGCTGGTGCCCGCCCGCGCCGGGCTTGGTGTCGCCGAATATGCCTCGACCCAGGTGAAGAAGGCGGTCGTCGGTGCGGGCCATGCAGCCAAGGATCAGGTCGGCCTGATGGTCTCGATGCTGCTGCCGGGGGTCACCCTTCATTCCGAACATTCAGCCGACGCGCTCGCGATCGCCATCACGCACGCTCATCTGGAAGCCAGCACCTTGCGCGTCGAGGCTGCGCTGGCGAAAGCGGGGGCGGGGCGATGATCGGCAAGCTGAGGGGCATCGTCGATTCCACCGGCGAGGACTGGGCCATCGTCGATGTGGCGGGGGTCGGCTATCTCGTTCACTGTTCCATGCGCACGCTGGGCGATCTCCATGCGGGCGATCCGGTGACCCTGTTCATCGAAACGCAGGTGCGCGAGGACGCGATCACGCTGGTCGGCTTTGCCAGCGAGGCGGAGCGAGACTGGTTCAGGCTGGTTTTCACCGTGCAGGGCGTCGGCACCCGGGTGGCGCTGTCGCTGCTCTCCGCGCTTTCGCCTTCGGAACTCGCTTCCGCATTGGCGCGCGAGGACAAGAAATCCATCGAGCGGGCGAATGGCGTCGGGCCTCGCCTTGCCTCGCGCATCGTCACGGAATTGAAGGACAAGGTGCCCGCCCGGCTGGGCCTTGCCTCCGCGCTCACGGCCGCGCCCGCGGAAAAATCCGTCAACGGATCGGGGAGCGGCGCGATGAAGGATGCGATCTCCGCGCTCGCCAATCTGGGCTATCCCTCCGCGCAGGCGGCCGGGGCCATCGCGGCGGCGGCCGACAAGCTGGGGGCCGAAGCCGGGCCTGAAATGCTGATCCGTCAGGGCCTGAAGGAGCTGGCGAAATCATGAGCGAACGGCTGGTGACGGCGCTTCAGCGCGATGAGGATGTGACCGACAAGGCGTTGCGGCCCCGCGACCTCGACAGTTTCGTCGGGCAGGCGCAGGCGCGGGCCAATCTCTCCGTATTCATCGAGGCGGCCCGGACGAGGGGCGAGGCGCTCGACCATGTGCTGTTCGCAGGTCCCCCGGGCCTTGGCAAGACCACGCTCGCCCAGATCGTCGCCCGCGAGCTTGGCGTCAATTTCAAGGCAACGTCCGGGCCCGTCATATCGAAGGCCGGGGATCTTGCCGCGCTGCTGACCAATCTTGAGCCGCGCGACGTCCTGTTCATCGATGAGATTCACCGCCTCAATCCGGCAGTCGAGGAAATTCTCTATCCGGCGATGGAGGATTTCCAGCTTGACCTGATGATCGGCGAGGGGCCGGGCGCGCGCTCGGTCAAGATCGATCTCGCCCCCTTCACGCTGGTCGGGGCGACCACGCGCACGGGGCTTCTCACCACGCCGCTGCGCGATCGCTTCGGCATTCCCGTCCGGCTCAATTTCTACGAGATCGCCGAGCTTGAGCAGATCGTGCGCCGGGGCGCGGACCTGCTCGACATTGGCATGACCGGCGAGGGCGCCCACGAGATCGCGCGCCGGGCGCGCGGCACGCCGCGCGTTGCCGGGCGTCTGCTGCGCCGGGTTCGCGACTTCGCCATTGTCGATGGCGTGCCCGCCATCGACGCGAAGGTGGCCGACCATGCATTGCGCCGCCTTGAAGTCGACGAGCGCGGTCTCGATGCCCTCGACCACCGCTATCTGCGCGCCATCGCCGTTACCTTCGCGGGCGGTCCTGTCGGCATCGAGACCATCGCGGCGGCCATGAGCGAGCCGCGCGACGCCATCGAGGAGATTATCGAGCCCTATCTGATCCAGCAGGGCTTCGTGAACCGCACCCCGCGCGGGCGCACGTTGACGCCTGCCGCCTTCGCCCATCTGGGCTTCGATGTGCCGGCGGGGCCGGCCGGGCAGGGCGCGCTTTTCAACGGGGATGATCTGTGAGCGGCATAGTGCCACAGGCGTGGCCTGATCTGGCGGGCCGTCTTGCCGGCAAGGTGCACGTACTGCCGGTCCGCGTTTATTATGAGGACACGGATTTTTCCGGCATCGTCTATCACGCCAACTATCTGCGCTTTGCCGAGCGTGGCCGGTCGGATTTCCTGCGTCTCATGGGCATCAACCATAACGAGCTTTTCGCCGGGGCGGAGCCGCTGGCCTTCGCCGTGCACCGGATGGAGATCGAGTTCCTGAAGCCCGCCCGGATTGATGACCGGCTGGAGGTACATACCCGTTATGTCAGGGGGGCCGGCGCGCGCATCGAGGCGGTGCAGAAGATATATCGCCTCGACGCGGAAAAACCGCCGGAGGAAATCTGGCGGGCCCATGTCTTTGCCGCCTGCATCGACGGAAACGGCCGGGCCAGACGTTTGCCTCAAGCCGTCGTCGAGGCGCTCGCCCTTCACCTCGATGAAGGCGCGAATCACAAAAGGTAAAAAATGTTTATCATTGTTGTGACGCAGGCCTGTGGATCAACTAACCTGTAAAAGGGGTGGCGAATCGCGCAGAACGCCACTCTTTCGTCATATTTAGGCAACTATCTACCGACCAAATCCCGTCAAGACTCTGCGTGGTATGGGCGAATCAGGGTGGGGGCTATGCTCTGGCGTGCCAATAGCATATTCATGCCCCGGACGGAGCCGCGTGTCGGCGAACTTGGAGACTGAGTTTTATGGATCCCGCGACCATTGCAGCGACCGGCCAGGTAATCACCAACACGACAATGTCCGCTCCTCCCATCGACTTTTCGATGCTGGGCCTGTTTCTCCGGGCCGATCTCATCGTCAAGCTGGTGATGCTGGGGCTGGTTTTCTCGTCAGTCTGGTCCTGGGCCATCATCTTCGAAAAGCTCTGGCGCTTCCGCCAGATCGAGCGCGCCGCCGACTCGTTCGAGCGCACCTTCTGGTCGGGCCGTTCGCTCGATGAGCTTTATCAGGAAATAGGGCATCGCCCGCAGCACCCCATATCGGCGCTCTTCATTGCCGCGATGCGCGAATGGCGACGCTCGCAGGAAATGGTCGTCGAGAGCTTCGCGGGCGTGAAGGAACGGGTCGACAAGGTGATGAACGTCACCATCAGCCGCGAGATGCTGGCGCTGGAAACCCGGCTTCTGTTCCTCGCCACCGTCGGCGCCACGGCGCCCTTCATCGGCCTGTTCGGCACGGTCTGGGGCATCATGCACGCCTTCCAGTCCATCGCGCTCTCGCGCGACACCAACCTTGCGGTTGTGGCGCCCGGCATTGCCGAGGCCTTGTTCGCGACGGCGCTCGGCCTCATCGCCGCCATTCCCGCCGTGATCGGCTATAACCGCCTGTCCAGCCAGATGGGCCGTTTCGGTTCGCGCCTCGAAGGCTTTGCCGAGGAATTCTCGGCGATCCTGTCGCGCCAGCTCGACGAGCGGGGGTAACTCATGGCGATGGGTCTCAACGGGTCGGGCAGGGGAGGCAGGCGCAGCCGCTTCGCCCGCGCGCCGATGGCCGAAATCAACGTGACGCCGATGGTCGACGTCATGCTGGTGCTGCTCATCATCTTCATGGTGGCCGCGCCGATGCTGACGGTCGGCGTGCCGGTCGATCTGCCCAAGACTCAGGCGTCCGCCCTTCAGGGCGACAATGAGCCGCTGTCGATCTCGATCAGCGGCAACGGGCAGATTTATTTGCAGGATACGGCGGTGACGCCGGAGGAAATCGTGCCGCGCCTTCAGGCCATATCCAAGAACGGGTATGACCAGCGCATTTTCGTGCGTGCGGACAAGCAGATCGATTACGGCAAGGTGATGGATGTGATGGGGCGCATCAATGCCGCCGGTTTCACAAAGGTTGGTCTGGTAACCGATACGGGCGGGTCGGATGCCGGGGCATCTGGTGCAAACAGCACCAAATAGTAAGAGCCCATGCGCAACGGTTTGTATTTTTCGGTGGCGTTGCACGTCACGGTCATCCTTCTCGCGCTGGTAACGCTGCCCGCGCCGAAGGTTTTGCCGTCGATCCCTTCCGCTGTCGCCGTCGAGCTGGTCGACATCGGCGACGTCACCAATTTCAAGAAATCCGACAAGCCGACCGACAAGGTGAAAGCGCCCCAGAAGCGGATCGTCAAGGAGACGCCGCTGCCGGTCGCGCCTCAGCAGGACCAGCCCAAGCCCGTCGAGCAAAAGCCCGAGGAAAAGCCGGAGCCGGCGCCCGAACCCAAGCCTGAGCCCAAGCCCGTTGAAAAGGCCGAGGAAAAGCCCGAGCCCACGCCTGACAAGGTGGTGGATGCGGAAGCTGAGAAGGTGAAGAAGGTCGAGCCCAAGAAGGCCGAGGAGCCCAAGCCGAAAAAGGCCGAGGCCAAGCCCGCCAAGCCCAAGCCGACCAAGGACAAGGCCAAGAAGAAGGACGATTTCGACCCGACCCAGATTGCCGCCCTGCTCAACAAGGTGCCGGACAAGAAGGAGAAGACCCAGGCGGAGGAATCGACCCAGGCCGTCTCCGATGACCAGACGGAAAGCGCCTTCGCCTCGAAGCTCTCCATGACCGAGATCGACGCCTTCCGCGCGCAGATGGTCAAATGCTGGACCGTGCCCGCAGGTGCTGCCAATGCGGCGGATCTGGTCGTCCAGATCGAGGTCAACCTCAACAAGGACGGCACGCTCGCGAGCCCGCCGCAGCTTGTGAACAGCGGGCGGCTTTCCGATCCCTATTTCAGGGCGGCGGCGGACAGCGCCATGCGCGCCATCCGCATGTGCCAGCCCTACAAGATGCCTGCCGACAAGTATGACGGCTGGAAAGAGCTGGAACTGGACTTCAACCCGCGCGATATGCTGGGAGGCTGAGGCTTGCTGGTGGCCTTTTTCGCCGGGAGAGCCGGTTTTTGTGGAAAACAGGTCGAAAGGCCGCATTTGAGCCCTGTTCTGACACAATTGTCCCGGATAAAGGCGGCCCGGATATGCGCAATGACGGCAAGAGGCGAATGGCAGGAGACATGTCGATGAATCAGGCGGTTCAAAATCGGAAGCCGGGCCGGAGAGTGGTCCGTTTCGCGGGGCTGCTGGCTGTGGCGGTCATGATGCTGGCGAACCTGGCGGTTCCGGCAAAGGCCGCGCTCAAGATCGAGATCACCCAGGGCAACATGAACCCGCTGCCCATCGCCATCACCGACTTTTCCGGCCAGCAGGCCAAGGATGCGGCGGTTGGCTCCGACATCGCAGGGGTCATTTCCAACGACCTCGACCGCTCGGGCCTGTTCAAGCCGCTGGCCAAGGCCTCCTTCATCGACAAGCCGACCGACATCAACGTGCAGCCGCGATTCGCCGACTGGCGCGTCATCAACGCCCAGGCGCTGGTGACGGGGCAGGTGCAGGTGCAACCCGATGGCCGACTCAAGGTGGAGTTCCGGCTGTGGGACGTCTATGGCGAACAGCAGCTTGTCGGGCTCCAGTTCTTCACCACGCCCCAGAACTGGCGCCGCGTCGCCCATCTGGTGGCGGACGCGATCTACCAGCGCCTGACCGGCGAAAGCGGCTATTTCGACACGCGCATCGTCTATGTGTCGGAGGCGGGGCCCAAGGGCAAGCGCGTCAAGCGCCTCGCGATCATGGATCAGGATGGATATAATCCCCGGGTTCTGACCGACGGCCGCGATCTGGTGCTGACGCCGCGCTTCAGCCCGAATTCGCAGGAAATCACCTATCTTTCCTATCACAACAACCGTCCCCGCGTTTACCTCCTCGATCTGGAGACGGGCCAGCAGGAAGTGGTCGGCGATTTCCCCGGCATGACCTTCGCGCCACGTTTCTCGCCGGATGGCCAGCGCGTGGTGATGAGCCTCCAGAAGGGCGGCAACGCCGACATCTATACGATGGACCTGCGGACCCGCCGGGTGACCCGCATCACCAATACGGCGGCCATCGACACCGCGCCGTCCTATTCGCCCGACGGCAAGTTCATCACCTTCGAGTCCGACCGCGGCGGCACGCAGCAGGTCTATGTCATGAACGCCGACGGCTCGAACCAGCATCGCATCAGCTTCGGCAAGGGCAGCTATGCCACCCCGGTCTGGTCGCCGCGCGGTGATCTGATCGCCTTCACCAAGCTCACGGGCGGCCAGTTCCAGATCGGCGTGATCAGCCCCGACGGGAGCGGCGAGCGCATCCTGACCAGCGGCTATCACAATGAGGGTCCGACCTGGGCGCCCAATGGCCGCGTGCTGATGCTGTTCCGCGAGACGCCGGGGGCCAGCGGCGGGCCGAATCTGTGGTCGGTGGACCTCACCGGCTACAATGAGCGCAAGGTGCAGACGCCGACCTTCGCCTCGGACCCGGCCTGGTCGCCTTTGCTGGAATAGGCGACTTGCCATGGGATGGCGGGGAGGCCATTCGCATGGGCGGATCGTCCCCATTCCGGAATGGTGCAAAAAGGCCACATCGACTTCACCGGGAAGTCGCATTTCTGCCAACTCCCCTTGATCCGGCTAGGGACAATGTCTAGGATCAGTGTTGCGGTACAGCAACCCCAGCGTCGGCCAATTTCGGACGACGTGCCTAGGTCAGTGAACATAGGCCGCTTTTGGTTTGAGCAACGTGAGACGTACAGTAAAATGTATGGCAAGCGTGGCTCTTGGTGTGCAAAGGCTATGATGTGCGCTGAGGCTCAAAGCCGCCAAAATTATAGGAGAGCACCCGAATGAAGTCCCTCAATTCCGGCCTGCGGTTCGCTGTTGTGGCCGCCGCTGTCATGATGCTGGCCGCCTGCAGCTCCACCTCCGATGATACCGGAGCGAGCACGTCGGCAGCCCCTGCCACGACCTCCGAGCCCACCAGCTCGATCGTCCCCGGTTCGGCTGAAGATTTCGAGCAGAACGTCGGTAATCGCGTCTATTTCGACCTCAACCAGTCGACCCTGACGGACGAAGCCCGCGCGACCCTGCAGAAGCAGGCCGCCTGGCTCAAGACCTACCCGAGCGTTGCGCTCACGGTTGAAGGCAACTGCGACGAACGCGGCACCCGCGAGTACAACCTTGCCCTGGGTGCCCGCCGCGCCAACGCCGCCAAGTCCTACCTTGTCGGCCTCGGTGTCGAAGCCTCGCGCCTGACCACGATCTCCTACGGCAAAGAGCGTCCGATCGACCCGGCTTCGAACGAAGAAGCCTGGGCCAAGAATCGTAACGCCACGTCGGTCATCTCCGGCGGCGCCAGCAGCTAATTCGGCTTCATCGCTTTGATGCGGTGAGTTGGAAGCGCCTTTCCGTTAACGCGGAAGGGCGCTTTTCTTTTATAAGGCCCGCGACTCTTCTATAAGGCTCGCGACGGCGCATTCCGGCCCGATGCCGGGCCATCCGCCGCAATTTGGTCGAACTTTTGCAATTTTCTGATGCCGCCGCCGTTGGCAAGGGGAAGTGGTCGTGAAGAAAAGCCCGTTCCGGACGTTCCGTGTGCTGTTCGCTGCTGCCTTGATGGCGTCGGCGGCAATGCCCCTTGCGGGCCTTGCCGCGCCGTTCGACGCCCAGTCTCTTTCCGGCCAGAGGCTTTCAGGCCAGGCCCAGCTTCTTTCCGGCGAGGCCGCCGTGATCAACCGGCAGGTGGCGGAACTCCAGCGCGTCGCCGACGACGATTCGGATTCGGACGCTTCCGGGAGTGGCGGCACCGCCGGCACGGCGGATCTCCAGGCCCGCATGGATGCGATCGAGGAGAACATGCGGACCCTCAACGGCCGGGTCGACGAGGTGCAGCATCAGGTCGACCAGACCAACACCCGTCTGGACAAGTTGCAGGCCGACATCGATTTGCGCTTCCAGGATCTTCAGGGCGGAGCCGCCGCAGGCGGAACAGGTGCGGCGGCTGGCGCTGCCGCTGCTGCGCCGTCCAGCGCTGACAGCGGCAATCTCGCGCCCCAGGATACCGGCGGCACGAACGGCGGCGGCGTTGAAGGAAACGGCGTCCTTGGCACCATGCCGGCCAGTACGCCCCCCGCTGCCGACGCGACCGGCGGGGCGCTGCCATCGGGCACGCCCAAGGAGCAATATGACGCCGCCATCGCGCTCATGAAGCGTGGCCAGTATCCCGAGGCCCGCAACGCCTTCGACCAGTTTCTGGCCCAGCACGCCGATGACCCGCTGGCGGGCAACGCCCAATACTGGCTGGGCGAGACCTATTATGTGCAGGGTGACTACAAGTCGGCGGCGGATGCCTTCCTCAAGGGCTACACCACCTATTCCAAGAGCACCAAGGCGCCGGACAGCCTGCTGAAGCTCGGCATGACGCTCGGCGTGCTGAAGCAGACCAAGGCGGCCTGCGCCACCTTCGGCGAACTCGGCAAGCGCTTTCCCAAGGCGTCGCAGGCCATCGTCCAGCGGGCGAAGGTCGAGCGCCAGAAGGCGGGCTGCTAGGGCCTGCCGTGACGCAGGCGGGAGCATTCCCCGGCGCGATCACTCCGTTCGAGTTCGCCCGCGCGATCGTCCGGCTCGATCCGGGGCCGCGCCTTGCCGCCGCCGTTTCGGGCGGTCCCGATTCCCTGGCTCTGCTGTTGCTGACGGCTGAATGGGCCAAGGCGGCCGGACGGGATGTGGCCGTTCTGACCGTCGATCACCAGCTTCGTCCGGAAGCCGCCGCCGAGGCGCGCTACGTCGGGGACATTGCCGCCCGGCTGGGCATGCCCCACCAGATCCTCGTCTGGACCGGGGACAAGTCCGTATCCGGCATTTCGGCCGCCGCCCGCGAGGCCCGCTACGGGCTCCTGCTCGGCTGGTGCCGTACCCACGGCTATGGCGACCTGCTTGTCGCCCATCATCAGGACGATCAGGCGGAAACCTTTCTCATGCGGCTGGCGCGCGGCAGCGGCGTCGACGGGCTTGCCGCCATGGCCCCGGTGCACGAGCGCGAAGGCGTCCGAATCCTGCGGCCATTGCTGGATTTTCCCCGGGCGCGGCTTGCCCGGACCGTTGAGGAGGCCGGGATCGAGCCGGTGGATGATCCGAGCAACCGCGACGCGCATTATGAGCGGGTCCGGGTCAGGGGCCTGTTCGGCCAGCTTGGCATCGAGGCTTCGGACCTTGCCGCGACCGCAAGCCGCATGGCGCGCGCCCGCGCGGCGCTGGAGCGCCAGACGGAAGAATTTCTGGATCGTCACAGCACCCTGCGGGCGGAGGGGGTGGCTTTCCTTGAGGTTCCTGCCCTTGCCGGGATGCCTGAGGAAATCGGCCTGCGCGCGCTCTCAAGTCTGCTGAGGACGATTTCGGGCGCGCGCTATCCCGGCCGCCTCGATTCGCTTGAACGGCTCTATGACATGGTGATTCGCGGCGATCCGGGGCAGGGCGTCACGCTCGGGGGCTGCCAGATCGCGCGGCGCGGCGCAGACGCGATTGCGCTCTGGCGCGAACCGGCGGCGGCGCTGGCGGCGGCGGAACTGACGCTCCGGCCCGGGGCGAGCGGTCTCTGGGATGGCCGGTTCGAGCTGGTTCTGCGGGAAACCGGCGCGGACGCGGGCGAGGGGCCGGTCGTGGTTTCGGCGCTGGGCGAGGAAGGGCTAGCCGACATGCGGGCGCTGGGCGTCGTCATTCCCGAGAACGGGTTGCCGCGCATGGCGCTGCGCTCATTGCCCGCCTTGCGCCGGGGGAAACTTATCCTCGCTGTGCCATCGCTGGGTTATGCTGCGCCCGGGATCGAAGCCGATGCGCGTTTTATCGGACTAAAAGACCCCGCGGTGAGGCCTGACGTCCCGTAGCCACTGGTAATCCTTTGTTCGGGCACTATCTTTCCTCTAATATCGCAAGCAGATGAGGCGCGCGCCTTGATGTCGCGCCCGTTTCTGGAAGGTTCGTACTTTGTCGAATTTCAAGAATTTTGCCCTGTGGGTGATCATAGCGCTGCTGCTGGTGGCGCTGTTCAACCTGTTTCAGCGGCCCGGTCAGACCACGTCGACCTCCGACATCAGCTTCTCGACCTTCCTTCAGCAGGTGGATACCGGCAATGTCCGGGACGTGACCATTTCAGGCAACACCATTACCGGGCATAATACCGACAATAATGCGTTCTCGACCTACGCGCCGTCCGATCCGAGTCTGGTGAGCCGCCTTTACGGCAAGGGCGTCGCCATCAACGCCAAGCCGGCGGATGACGGTTCGCCCTCGTTGCTGGGTATTCTGGTCTCCTGGTTCCCGATGCTGCTGCTGATCGCCGTCTGGGTGTTCTTCATGCGCCAGATGCAGGGCGGCGGCGGCAAGGCCATGGGCTTCGGCAAGTCCAAGGCCAAGCTTCTGACCGAGCGCCATGGCCGGGTCATGTTCGAGGACGTGGCCGGTATCGACGAGGCCAAGGACGACCTGACCGAAATCGTGGAATTCCTGCGCGACCCCGGCAAGTTCCAGCGGCTGGGCGGGCGCATCCCCAAGGGCGTGCTGCTCGTCGGCCCTCCCGGTACGGGCAAGACCCTGCTCGCCCGCGCGATCGCGGGTGAAGCCAATGTGCCGTTCTTCACCATCTCGGGTTCCGACTTCGTGGAAATGTTCGTCGGCGTCGGCGCGAGCCGTGTCCGCGACATGTTCGAGCAGGCGAAGAAGAACGCGCCCTGCATCATCTTCATCGACGAAATCGACGCGGTCGGCCGCCATCGCGGCGCGGGTCTCGGCGGCGGCAACGATGAGCGCGAGCAGACGCTGAACCAGTTGCTGGTCGAGATGGACGGCTTCGAGCCCAATGAGGGGATCATCCTCATCGCCGCGACCAACCGGCCCGACGTGCTCGATCCCGCGCTGCTGCGTCCCGGCCGTTTCGACCGTCAGGTCGTGGTGCCGAACCCCGATGTGGTCGGCCGCGAGAAGATCCTGCGCGTCCACATGAAGAAGGTTCCCCTGTCGCCGGACGTGGAGCCCAAGACCATTGCGCGCGGCACCCCCGGCTTCTCCGGCGCGGACCTTGCCAATCTGGTCAACGAGGCCGCGCTGATGGCGGCGCGGCGCGGCAAGCGGCTGGTCACCATGGCGGAGTTCGAGGACGCCAAGGACAAGGTCATGATGGGGGCGGAGCGCCGCTCGCTGGTGATGACCGAGGAAGAAAAGAAGCTCACGGCCTATCATGAAGGCGGCCATGCGCTGGTTGCTCTGCTGACCCCTTCGTCGGACCCCGTGCACAAGGCCACGATCATTCCGCGTGGCCGGGCGCTGGGCATGGTGATGCGCTTGCCCGAACGCGACCAGCTTTCGGTGACGCGCGAGAAGATGTTCGGCGATCTTGCCGTCGCCATGGGCGGGCGGATCGCGGAAGAAATCATCTTCGGCCATGACAAGGTGACCTCCGGCGCCTCGTCGGACATCCAGATGGCGACGCGGCTGGCCAAGGCCATGGTGACGCGCTACGGCATGAGCGAGAAGCTCGGGCCGCTGGCCTATGCCGACAATGAGGAAGAGGTGTTCCTCGGCCATTCGGTGACGAAGACGCAGAACATGTCGGAAGACACGATGAAGGCGATCGATTCCGAAGTGCGCCGCATCGTCGAGACGGGCTATGAGACCGCCCGCAAGCTGCTGACCGAGAATCTGGACAAGCTGCACATCATCGGCAAGGCCCTGCTCGAATATGAGACGCTCTCGGGCGAGGAGATCAGGGGCTTGCTGCGCGGCGAGCCGCCGATCCGCGATCAGGGCACAACCCCTGCGGACAAGGGCCCTGAATCCTCGGTGCCGAGTTCCGGCCGTCCGGTCGACAGTGGTCCTATCGGCACCGCGCCGACCCCGCTCGGGACGTGAGTTTCCGGGCCGGGGTTATATCCCGGGATGGCGGAAACAGAATTTCCTGCGGGATCCGGAAGGGTTCCGCAGTTTTCGTTTGAGCGTCAGCGATTCAACGGCTGTTCCGCTGGGCGAGCCACTGATCAAACCCCGTCAGCTTCGGTTGCCCGTTGCGAAGCGCCGGCATATCCGCGCGATAGCCGTCTGTCCCGAACCATCCGAACATCTTGCGCACGTCCGCAGGCAGGGACCGGAGGATCCATCCCGGAAGCGGGAACGGCAATCCCGGCGACCAGCCGTGGCGTTTGAATGCGGCGGCGATTTCAGATCGCGTCAACTCATCGCCGGCGATTTCATCGGCCCGGCCGATAAAGGCCCCGGGGTTTGCAAAGGCATGCGCCACCCATTTCCCGATATCCTCGACGGCGATCATCTGGAGGGGTTTGTTTCCCGGCACATGGCTGCGCAGGAGCGCCATCAATACGAGCCGCATCGTGGGGCGGGTGAAATTATCCATGAAAAAAACCGGCCGCACGATTGTCGCGGGCAGACCGATCCTGCGGACATGCGTCTCGATCCGCCATTTGCTCTCAAAATGCGGTACGCCGGACTGGCGCTCGGCGCCGCCCACCGACGCATAAATGAAATGCGCCACATTGGCGGCGTGTGCCGCATCGGCAACGGCAATTCCACGCCGGGTTTCAACATCGGTCCCCTGATCCGTTCCCTGTACGGAGAAGACGCCATGAGCGCCCTCGAAGGCCGCCCGGAGCGAAGCGGCATCGTCCATGTCGGCCGTGATGACCTCGACCCCGTTTCCAGCAAGGCGGCGGGCCGCATCGGCGTTCGGATTCCGCGAGATCGTGCGGATGTTCCATCGGCCGTCGGCCGCAAGGGCACGGGCCACAGCGCCACCCTGCTGGCCGGTCGCGCCGAGCACGATAATTGTTCTGGTAATGCTTTGGCTTTCTATCATCATGGTATGAAAATCAGCTACAACAGCACAAAATCCAAGCAGGATGGTTTTTCAGACTGGTATGGAAATTCGTACGGATACAGACGGCCCTGGTGAGGATGCGTGCCCGCCAACGCCAGTCGAGTTGAACCAGTTCCGGCGGGCGGTGAACACTGTCATCGGCAAATGGAAGATCGACATCCTCTGGGTGTTGCTTCCCGGTCCCATGCGGTTCGGCGAGTTGCGGCGCGCCTTGCCGGGCATCACACAACATATGCTGACGGCGCAGTTGCGGGCGCTTGAAGCGGATGGCCTGATCGGCAGAACCGCATATGCGGAAATCCCTCCACGCGTGGAATATGCCCTCACCGGCCGCGCTTATGCGCTCAAGCCGATCTTTCTCGCCCTTCTCGACTGGTCGCTGGCGGCACGGACTGAGGGATAAGGCCGTAAACAAAAAGTCCGAGCGGCCGTCGGACGCTTCTTCAATGCACCATCGAAGCGAGAATTTGAGGCATGAGGGCGGGATCCACGTCCTCTACATCATGCCCGGCTTCCGGGAGGGCGACGAAGCGCGCGCCCGGTATCCGCGCCGCCGCGCGCCGGCCCTGTTCGGGGGCGATGCAGATGTCGTGCTGGCCGTGGATCACGGTGGTGGGAACATCAATGTCCGCGAGAAGGGACTGGCGCGCGCCGGTGGCCGCCATGGCAAGTGCCTGACGCAGAATGCCGCCCGGATTGTAGGCCCGCGCCATGGAGCCCGATATGGCCCGCGCCAGCACGGTACCGCTCAGCCGGGCGGCCTTGACCCCATATAGCCGGGCGGCGGCGACGCCATCCTCGACGGCCTTTTCGCGCTCCGTGAAGCCCGCCATCGAGCGCAGCATGGCCTCGCGGGCCATCGCCGAACAGTCGATCCATGCGCTGCCGTCGGACGACATGAGCGAGGTCAGCGACAGGGCGCGTTCTGGATGGGTGGCGGCGACAATCTGCGCGATCATGCCGCCCATCGAGAAGCCGATGAGATGGCAGGCTTTCAGGCCGAGCCGGTCCATCAGATGGACCGCGTCGTCCGCCATGTCGAAAAGCGTATAGGGAGCGGGCGGGGTATCGGAAGCCGGTTCGCCCTGCCCCGCGAACAGGCGCCGGCCGCGCGCCATGGCGTCGGGCTCGAAAGCGGGGCCGAAGCTCGTGGAAAGGCCACAGTCGCGATTGTCGAACGTGATGACACGATAGCGTTGGGCGAGGGCCTCGATAAAGGGCTGCGGCCAGTCCACAAGCTGCATCCCCAGCCCCTGGATCAGCAGAACCGGCTCTCCGTCGCCCGGACCTGCCGTCCGGCAGGCCAGCCGCAGGGCCGTCCGTCCGGATGGCCCGGGAATGCCCGGGATCTCTTCCATCCGTTCAGTTTCCATGACAGGCACGCCACTCGCCGGGACCGTATCCGTGATGGCTGCGCTCACAGGCCGAGCTTCGCCTTGACGGCCGCAAGACCATCCTTGCCGTCGCTGGTGGTCACGCCCTTGAGCCAGGCGTCGAGATGCGCGGGCTGTTCCTTGATCGTCCTTGCCGCGGCCTTCGTGGGCGTCATGCCGCCCATCAGATAGCCCATGCCCTTGTTTTCATAGGGAATGTCGAAGGTGAGGTTGTTCAGCAGCGCCGCCACATTGGGACAGGCCTGCATATAGCCCTTGCGCACCTGGGTGCTGACGGTCGCGGCGCCCAGATTGGGCCCGTAATATTTGTCGCCGCCGGTCAGGTAGCTCATCTTGAACTTGTCGTTCATCGGATGGGGCGCCCAGCCCTGGAAGACGATCCATTCCTGCTTGCGGGTCTTGCGGTCGACTTCGGCCAGCATGCCCTGTTCGCTCGATTCCACCACCTTCCAGCCCTCCAGATGGAAGGCCGGGTCCTTGATGATGTTGAGGGCCAGCTCGTTCGAGCCGGGTTCGATGCCGTACATCTTCTTGCCGAACTTGTCGGAGAACCGGTTCAGGTCGGCGATGTCGTGGACGCCCGCGTCATACACATAGGTCGGCACGGCGAAAGTGTATTTGGCCCCGGTCAGGTTGAGATGCACCGTCTCGACGCTGCCGTTGGCCTTGTAGGGGGCATAATACTGGACCATGGCCGGGTCCCAGTAGCCGAGGAAGACGTCGAGGTCGCCCTGCTTGAGACCGGCATAGATGACGTTGATCGCCAGCACGTTCGAGGAGGGCTTGTAGCCGAGCGCATCAAGGATGACGCTCGCCGTGCCCGTGGTCAGGGCGAGATCGTTCCATCCGGGCTCGGCCATGCGCACCGGCAGGCAGGAAGCGGGGTCCGCCGCATGGGCCGGGCCCGCCGCGGCCAGAGGGCCGAGAACACTTATTGAAAGAGCCGCCGCCAGACCATATCGCCGAAACGCCATCGAACCCTCCTTTTGCCCAACAGGACAGTTTATTGACCAACTGGTCAATTCTTGATACCCGGGGGCAATCTTGTCAAGCTCCGCCCGGCAGACTTCTGTCGAGGGGGCAAGCGGAGAAAAGAATGGCGCTGCGGTCCATCAGTGAAATCAGGCGGCTGGAACTGAAGCAGGCCGCCTTCGAGGTCATGCAGACGGAAGGCGTTCAGGGCACGACGCTGGAAAAGGTGGCGCAGCACGCGGGGGCCGCCAAAGGCATCGTGCTGCACTACTTCAAGAGCAAGAAGCAGCTCTTCGAGCACGCCATGCGCCACGCCAACAGCCTGCTGCGAGACGAGGTCGCGGCCCGGCTGAGGCGGGCGGGTTCGCCCTCGGAAAGGCTCTGGGCGATCATAGAGGGCAATTTCGCGCCGGCATTTTATTGTCCCCCGGTCTGCCATGCCTGGTTGTCGCTGTGCGCCGAGGTGCCGCGCGACCGCCAGCTCGAACGCATCCAGCATGTCATCCACCGGCGGATGCGCTCGAATCTGCGTTCGGCGCTGGCGGGGCTTGCCCCGGCGGATGAAATCGACGCCATTGCCCTCGGCATCACCACGCTGATCGACGGGCTCTGGCTCAGGGCCGGATTGCAGAGCGGCGGTTTTGGGCAGAGGGAGGCGCTGGCTCAGATGAACGACTATGTGCGCCATCGCCTCGGGGAAGAGGCCATGACGGGGCGGAGCGCGGAACTGCGGGCCCTGCTGGCGGATGGAAAGGCGGTCGGGGGAGGGTAGGGAGTGAACGGGATGGGAGGCGTCCCGTTATTACGGATCAGGGCTCCGCAACGATGGAGCAATGGGTGACCAGCACGCCGAAAAAGAAGATCAGCAGCAGGATCATGACGATGCCGACGCCATACTGGGTGAAGAACCCGGCAGGCCTTGAGTCGACACTTGACCGCCATTGTTCGTTGTCTTTGGTCATGCTTCCCCGGAATGGCCGACAAGGCCGTTACTTATCTTGTGGCAGAATAGACCGGACCGGAAAGACTGTCGATGGCGCAGCATGTTGTGTTGGCGGCGACCGTTAGCCTTGCCATGCTGGCTTGTCTGTTCAGCCCGATGCCGCCTGTGTTATGACGCCCCATGCCTATGATTTTTCCCCGGTCGGCGCCGACGCTCCTCGGCATCGTGAACATCACCGAAGACAGCTTTTCGGATGGCGGCCGCTATCTTGCGGCCGACAAGGCCATCGAACATGCGCGCCGGTTGTTCGCCGAAGGGGCCGACGTGATCGATCTGGGACCTGCGCCCAGCAACCCCGATGCGAAGCCGGTGGGCGCGGCGGAGGAGATGCGGCGGATCGGTCCCGTGATCGAGGCGCTGCATGGGGACGGCATCCCCGTATCGCTCGACAGCTTCGAGCGCGAGACCCAGCTTTTCGCATTGTCGCGCGGCGTGACCTGGCTCAACGACATCTGGGGCTTTCCAGACGAGAGCCTCTATCCCGCCCTGGCCGGGGCCGCCTGCAAGCTGATCGTGATGCATTCAATTCAGGGGCAGGCCCTTGCCGACCGCCGCGACGCGCCGGAAGGGGACATGGTGGCGCGGATCTGCCGGTTCTTCGAGGCAAGGCTCGCCGCGCTGGAGCAGGCGGGGGTGGCGCGCGAGCGCGTCATTCTCGATCCCGGCATGGGCTTCTTTCTGGGAAGGGATCCGGCGGTCTCGTTCGGAGTGCTGGCGCGGACACAGGAAATTAGGGACCGTTTCGGCCTGCCGGTGCTCATTTCTGTGTCGCGGAAATCGTTCCTGCGCGCCATTACGGGACGCGCGCCCGCCGAAACCGGCCCGGCGACCCTTGCCGCCGAGCTTCTGGCCGTGGTTCATGGCGCGGAGCTGATCCGCACCCATGAGCCAGGGCAGCTAAGGGACGCTCTGGCCGTGCTGGCGGCGGTGAAAGAATCGGCAATAAAAATTTAGACGCTGGCGAAGGCACGCCGCACTATGTTTTTCCCTGATATGGCGAGTCGGGGATGGGGCGGCAGGCTTTATCCGGACGAATGAGGATTGGATGACGCGTAAATATTTCGGCACCGACGGCATTCGCGGCGTCGCCAACAAGGCCCCGATGGATGCGGAAACGGCGCTTCGGGTCGGCATGGCGGCGGGCCGGGTATTCACCCGGGGCGAACACCGCCACCGGGTCGTCATCGGCAAGGACACCCGGCTTTCCGGCTATATGATCGAACCCGCGCTGGTGGCGGGCTTTACCTCCATGGGCATGGACGTGTTCCTGTTCGGCCCCCTGCCCACGCCCGCGGTGGCGCTGCTGACCCGCTCGCTGCGCGCCGATCTCGGCGTGATGGTCTCGGCCTCGCACAATGGTTTTGAGGACAATGGCATCAAGCTGTTCGGTCCCGACGGCTACAAGCTTTCCGACGAGGTGGAACTCGACATCGAGCACCA
Source organism: Parvibaculaceae bacterium (assembly GCA_028283765.1). Lineage (GTDB taxonomy): Bacteria > Pseudomonadota > Alphaproteobacteria > Parvibaculales > Parvibaculaceae > JAATFR01. The sequence goes on from JAPWJY010000008.1 coordinate 1,056,575, forward strand.
CATGGACAACGGCCTCAGGGACGGGCTGGTCGAGCCGCGCGCGCTGGGCCGGGCCAAGCGCATCGACGATGCGCAGGCGCGCTATATCGAGCATGTGAAGCACAGCTTTCCCCGCCAGCTCAACCTTGAGGGATTGCGCATCGTCATCGATTGCGCCAACGGCGCGGCCTACAAGGTTGCGCCCGCCGTGCTGTGGGAACTGGGCGCGGATGTCGTGACCGTTGGCACCGATCCCGATGGCTACAACATCAATGACGAAGTGGGCTCGACCGCGCCGCAGCGCATGTGCGCGACGGTGCGCGAGCGCCGCGCCGACATCGGCATCGCGCTCGATGGCGATGCGGACCGCCTCGTCATCGCCGATGAAAACGGCAGGATCGTCGATGGCGACCAGATCATGGGGCTGATCGCCGGGCGCTGGGCGGCGGAGGGGAAGCTTGCAGGCGGCGGCGTCGTCGCCACGGTCATGTCGAACCTCGGGCTGGAGCGCTATCTGGGCGGGAAGGGGCTTTCGCTCGCGCGCACCAGGGTGGGCGACCGCTATGTGGTGGAGCATATGCGCGAGCATGGCTTCAACGTGGGGGGGGAGCCTTCCGGGCATATCGTCCTGTCGGATTTTTCCACCACCGGCGACGGCCTGCTTGCTGCCTTGCAGGTGCTGGCCGCGATGAAGCTGACCGGCAAGCCGGTGAGCGAGCTTTGCCATGTGTTCGATCCCTTGCCGCAGCTTTTGAAGAATGTGCGCTTCGCCGGTGGCGAGCCGCTTGGCGACGCCCATGTGGTGGACGCGATCCGCGAAGGCGAGGCGCGGCTGGGCCGCACGGGCCGTCTCGTCATCCGCAAATCCGGCACCGAACCGCTCATTCGCGTGATGGGCGAGGGCGACGATGCGGCGCTGGTCCGGGCCGTGGTCAATGACATCTGTTCGGCCATCCAGCATGTTGCTGCCTGAGGAATAAAGCGTGTTGCCTATAGAAGACGAGACCGCGAACGACAATGGCCCGGCATCGAACCGTGGTCGTGTACTGATCATATCGGGGTCCGACTCCGGTGGCGGCGCGGGGATGCAGGCCGACATCAAGACCGTGACGCTGCTGGGCGGTTATGCCATGAGCGCGCTGACTGCGATCACCATCCAGAACACGCTGGGTGTTCAGGGCATTTTCGACGTGCCCGCCGATATTGTCCGCCAGCAGATGGAAGCGGTGCTGGACGATATTGGCGCCGATGCGCTCAAGACCGGCATGCTGCACCGGGCCGACATCGTGGAGGCGGTGGCGGAGGTTTTGTCCGACAAGGCCACCGACGCCGCGCTCGTCGTCGATCCGGTGATGATCGCCAAGGGGGGCGCTGCGCTGCTGGAGCAGAGCGCTACCGACGCGCTGAAGCAGATATTGATTCCGCTGGCGACCCTGATCACACCCAATGCGCCCGAAGCCGCCGCCCTGACCGGGCGCGAGATCCATGATCTCGACGGGCAGAAGCGCGCCGCCGACGCCCTGCTGGGGCTGGGCGCGGATGCCGTGCTGATCAAGGGCGGCCACATCGAGGGCGAGACGATTTTCGATGTGCTGGCGACAGCGGAAACGCTGGAGGTTTTTTCCTCGCCGCGCATCGACACGCGCCACACCCACGGCACGGGCTGCACATTGGCGTCCGCCATCGCCACCGGCCTTTCCTTCGGTCTCGACATCAGCGAGGCGGTGGCGCTGGCGCGCGAATATGTGCATGAGGCGATCCGCACCGCGCCGGGCTTCGGCAAGGGCCATGGCCCGGTCAACCATGGCCATGTGCTGGGGCCGCGCGACGAGACGGACTGAACCGGCGATGGGCTCAGCCCCGCGCCGGATTTGAACGTTCGCGCCCCTCAGGCAGCATAAAATCGTCATTTGACAGTCACAGGGCGGAGGCATATATCGGTCGGCGGGCTACCCCTCCCCACCGAGGGGCATCTATCTGGAAGGGATAGTTGCAACATGAATCCGACCAACACCACCGAATCCGGCCGTCCGGCCGTTCGCCCGGCGAACCCCCAGTTTTCTTCCGGCCCCTGCGCCAAGCGCCCCGGCTGGTCCCCCCAAAGTCTCAAGGACGCGCTCGTCGGGCGCAGCCACCGCTCCAAGCCCGGCAAGGCGAAACTTGTCGAGGCCATCGAGAAGACGCGCGCCATTCTGGGCGTGCCCGCCGACTACCGGATCGGCATCGTTGCCGCCTCCGACACCGGCGCCGTCGAAATGGCGCTGTGGTCGATGCTGGGCGCGCGCGGCGTCGACATGCTCGCCTGGGAGAGCTTCGGCGAGGGCTGGATCACCGATGTGGTGAAGCAGCTCAAGCTCAAGGATGCGCGCACCCTGACCGCGCCTTATGGCAAGCTGCCGGACCTTTCCACCGTCGATTTCAGGAACGATGTCGTCTTCACCTGGAACGGCACCACCTCGGGCGTGCGCGTACCCAACGCGAGCTGGATTCCCGATGACCGCGAAGGGCTGACGATCTGCGATGCGACGTCGGCGGCCTTCGCGCAGGAACTGGCCTGGCCCAAGCTCGACGTCACGACCTTCTCCTGGCAGAAGGTGCTGGGCGGCGAGGCGGCTCACGGCATGCTGATCCTGAGCCCGCGCGCCGTCGAGCGGCTCGAAACCTACAAGCCGGACTGGCCGCTGCCCAAGATTTTCCGTATGACCAAGGGCGGCAAGCTGATCGAGGGCATCTTCCAGGGCGAGACGATCAACACGCCGTCCATGCTCTGCGTCGAGGATTATATCGATGCGCTCAACTGGGCCGAATCCATCGGCGGCCTTTCGTCCCTGATCGGGCGCGCCGACGCGAACCTCGATGTCATCGGCGAGTGGGTGCAGCGTTCCTCCTGGGCTGAATTCCTGTGCGAGGATGTGGAGAACCGCTCCAACACCTCCGTGTGCCTCAAGATCAAGGATCCGCGCGTGACCGCGCTTTCCGCCGACGAACAGGCCGCCATCCCCAAGGCGATCGCGAACCTGCTCGACAAGGAAGGCATCGCCTACGACATCGCGGGCTATCGCGATGCGCCTGCGGGTCTTCGTATCTGGGCAGGCGCAACCGTCGAGATCGACGATCTGCTGGGCCTGCTGCCCTGGCTCGACTGGGCCTACGGGCAGGCGACTGCAAAGATCGCAGCCGCCGCCTGATTCAGAGTCCGTTTTCCTGTTTCCTGTCTTTAAGCTCATTCCCTCTTTCCGTTCAGGCCCGTCCGCCTGCGGAGAGAGGTGAATGAAAGGCAGGGACCGTTTCCGATATTCCAGATTCCCCAGGGAGGCATTCAATGCCCAAGGTTCTGATTTCCGACAAGCTTTCCCCCGCCGCCGTCCAGATCTTCAAGGACCGTGGCATCGAGGTCGATGTGAAGACCGGCCTTGACCGCGATGAGCTGATCAAGATCATCGGCGATTATGATGGCCTCGCCATCCGCTCGGCGACCAAGGTGTCACCGCCGGTCATCGAGGCGGCGAAAAATCTAAAGGTTATCGGCCGCGCCGGCATCGGCGTCGACAACGTCGATCTGCCCGCCGCGACGGCCAAGGGCATCATCGTGATGAATACGCCCTTCGGCAATTCGATCACGACGGCGGAACACGCCATCGCCATGATGTTCGCGCTCGCCCGCCAGATCCCCGAGGCCAACGCCTCCACCCATGCGGGCAAGTGGGAAAAGTCGAAGTTCATGGGCGTCGAGCTGACCGCCAAGACGCTCGGCATCATCGGCTGCGGCAATATCGGCTCCATCGTCGCCGAGCGCGGCATCGGCCTTAAAATGAAGGTGATCGCGTTCGATCCGTTCCTGACGCCGGAGCGCGCCGCCTCGATCGGTGTTGAAAAGGTGGAACTGGACGAGCTGCTCAAGCGCGCCGATTTCATTACCCTGCACACGCCGCTGACGGACAAGACGCGGAACATTCTCAATGCGGATGCTTTCGCCAAATGCAAGAAGGGCGTGATGATCATCAATTGCGCCCGTGGCGGGCTGGTGGTCGAAGCCGATCTCAAGGTTGCGCTCGAAAGCGGCCAGGTGGGCGGCGCGGCGCTCGACGTGTTCGAGGAGGAGCCCGCCAAGACCAATCCGCTGTTCGGCATGGAGAATGTGGTGTGCACGCCGCATCTGGGCGCATCGACCAACGAGGCGCAGGAGAATGTGGCCTTGCAGGTGGCCGAACAGATGTCGGACTATCTGCTTTCGGGCGCCATCACCAACGCTGTCAATGTGCCTTCGATCTCGGCGGAGGAAGCGCCCAAGCTGACGCCGTTCGTGGAACTTGCCACGCTGCTTGGCTCCTTCGCGGGCCAGCTCACGGAATCCGGCATCCACGAGGTCGTGCTCGAATATGAAGGGCCGGTCGCCTCCATGAATACGCGGGTGCTGACCAATGCGGCGCTTTCGGGCCTGCTCAAGCCCCAGCTTGAGGATGTGAACATGGTTTCCGCGCCGGTCATCGCCAAGGAGCGCAACATTCAGGTGAGCGAGGTCAAGCGCGAGCAGCGTGGGGCCTATGAAACCTATGTGCGCCTCACCGTGAAGACCGACAAGATGGAGCGCTCCGTCGCCGGCACGGTGTTCGCCGACGGCCGTCCGCGCCTCATCCAGATCAAGGGCGTGAACATGGAGGCGGCGCTGTCCGACCACATGCTCTATGTCACCAACCACGACAAGCCGGGCTTTATCGGCGCGCTCGGCACCTTGCTGGGCACGGCGGGCATCAATATCGCGAACTTCAATCTGGGGCGCGAGAGCGAGGGCGGCAACGCCATCTGTCTCGTCGCCGTCGATGGCGCGGTGTCGCCCGCCGTTCTCAACCAGATCAAGGCCTTGCCGCAGGTGGTGCAGGCGAAAGAGCTTTCCTTCTGAACGGTGCTCGGCTAAGAATCGCAAAAGCCCCCTCGGCCTGAGGTCAGGGGGCTTTTGGCATGTTTTGGGGATGAAAACGGGCTGTGGCCCGGGCAGCCCCTGATGCCTTCGGGCAAGCGTTAGGATCTGAAATGGCGAATGTGGCGGTGGTCGGCTCCCAGTGGGGCGATGAAGGCAAGGGCAAGATCGTGGACTGGCTTTCGGAGCGCGCCGACGTGGTGGTGCGCTTTCAGGGTGGCCACAATGCCGGCCATACGCTGGTCATCGATGGCGTGACCTACAAGCTTTCGCTGCTGCCCTCCGGCGTGGTCCGCCCCGGCAAGCTTTCGGTCATCGGCAATGGCGTGGTCGTGGACCCGTGGGCGCTGCTCGACGAGATCAACCGGCTGGCCGAGCAGGGCGTGAAGGTGACGCCGGAAACGCTCAGGATCGCGGAAAACGCGGTGCTTATCCTGCCGCTGCACCGCGAACTCGATGTGATCCGCGAAAGCTCCAATTCAGGCACCAAGATCGGCACCACCAAGCGCGGCATCGGGCCCGCCTACGAAGACAAGGTCGGCCGCCGGGCGCTGCGCTTCATGGATCTGGTCGAGACCGACAAGATCGCGGGCAAGGTGGAGAGCATGCTGGTCCACCATAATGCCCTGCGCCGCGGCCTGGGACAGCCGGAAGTGGATGGCGCGGAATTGACGCGGCAGCTTCAGGAGATTGCGCCGCTGGTGCTGCCCTATATGGATTCGGTCTGGCGCCTGCTCGACAAGATGCGCCGCGAGGGCATGCGCATCCTGTTTGAAGGCGCGCAGGGCACGCTGCTCGACATCGACCACGGCACCTATCCCTATGTCACGTCCTCCAACACGGTGGCCGCGCAGGCGGCGATCGGCTCGGGCATCGGGCCTTCCGCCATCCACAATGTGCTCGGCATCACCAAGGCCTATACGACGCGGGTGGGCGAGGGGCCGTTCCCGACGGAACTGAAGGATGAAACCGGCGAATTGCTGGGGCAGAAAGGCCGCGAGTTCGGCGTGGTCACGGGCCGCAAGCGGCGCTGCGGCTGGTTCGATGCGGTGCTGGTACGCCAGGCCATCAAGACCTCCGGTATCACCGGCGTGGCGCTGACCAAACTCGATATTCTCGATGGTTTCGACGACATCAAGGTGTGCGTCGCCTATAATCTCGATGGCGAAACCATCGATTACCTGCCCGCTTCCGCCGCTTTGCAGGCCCGGGTGGAGCCTGTTTACGAAACCCTGGAAGGGTGGGACGAGACGACGTTCGGCGCGCGCTCATGGGCGGATTTGCCTGCCCAGGCGATCAAATATGTGCGCTATATCGAAGAGCTGATCGAGTGTCCCGTGACGCTGCTTTCAACCTCGCCGGAGCGCGACGATACGATTTTGATGAAAGATCCGTTCGAGGACTGAGTTGCCAGGGCCGCGCCGTTGAACCTTTTCTGTCCGTGAGGCCGCTCACAGTTTTACGGACGGGGCAACGGGATGTTCATGATGTGAGCGGGGAGTTGCGCGATGCTTGGATTTGTCGTCCGGATTCTGCTGCTCGGCGCGGGCATTATCGCCGGCTGGCTCATCCCGCGGGATGATGCGGGCTTTGCCGTGGTCGAGTTCGTGATCGTGCTGGTGTTCTTCGCGCTGGCGAGCGTCGCCATCCTCTATGTGCCCAAACTCTGGGCGCGCTGGAAAGAGCGGAAGTAACCCCGGACGCCGCGCTGACAGGGAGAAAGCCTTTTCAGGCATGGCTGTCCATGCCTGAGGCTGTTTTTCTTTCCGGGAAGCGGGAAATGATTACTTTTCGTCGCCCTTGCGCACGAAGGTGACGGCATACATCGGTTTGCCGTCGAAGAGATCGGCGGGTGCGCCCATGCCCTCGATGAGCTGGAACTTGCGCTGCACGATCTGGCCTTCCATCCGGTAGCCCTTTTCGCTCATGTTGCGGCGATGGAATTCCATTGCCGCAGGCGTGAACTCTGTCGCAAGCACGGTGATGCGTTCGGGGCTGTTCTTGTCGTCGGACATGCCGGCTCTTTCTGGTCAGATTTCGTACGAGTAAATCCGGCGCAGTATGGTTCGCGGGTAGGAAAATGTCGAGCTTTTTGGCTCAGGAAAGGCCGAACGGGCCCGCGGGCGCATTCACCGCCGTCACGAACAGAATGACCCCGATGGCAAAGACGAGAAGGCCACCGAGAAAGCCCAGCACCCGCTCGATGCGGGCCACCCGGGCGCTGCCGCCGGGGCCGACGATGCGCAGCGCCAGCGCGCGCGACGCAACGGTGAGGAAGCCCAGACTGGAAACGGTGATCGCCGTGCCGAGCGCCATGGCGAGCGTGCCGACCACGCCGATCCAGAAAGCGCCCAGCGCTGCCGTGAACAGCAGCACCAGAATGGCCCCGCTACAGGGGCGCAGGCCCACCGAGAGCACCAGCGCGATGCTTTCCCGGCGACTGGTGTCCGGTCAAGCTGATCGGGGGCGAGGGTGTGGCTGTGGCCATGATGATCATGCCGTTCGTCGTAGGCACGCTCTTCATATTCGAAACCGTCATGTTCGCTGCCGCCATGCGCGTGGCCGGAACCGGCGCGAAGCGCGCGCCAGATCATCCACAGGCCCAGCATGGCCACCATGGCGAAGCTCGCCTTCTCGACATAGGGCACCGCGTTCATGGTCGCCCGGGTGGAAAGACCTGCGATCATGGCGAGCGCGCCAACCAGCACGATGGCGGTGATGGCCTGCATGGCGGCGGAGAGGAAGGCAAGGCCGATGCCGCGCCGGAGCTTTCGCTCGCCCGCCAGCAGCCAGGAGGTGACAACGGCCTTGCCATGGCCGGGCCCGAGCGCATGGAGGATGCCGTAGAAAAAGGAGAGGCCCACAAGCGTGGCGGCCGCCGCGCCCGTCATCTGGTCCTGAAGGGCGGTCGCGGCCTTGGCGAGCGCGCGATAGGCCTGCGACTGCATCTGCTGGACGTAAACCAGCGCTTCGTCGAACGGGCTCGCGGCGGCGTCAGGCGGCGGGGCGGAAAACATGCCGGCGTGGGCGGGCGCGATGCTGAGGGCAAGGCAGATCAGGAGAGCAAGAAAAAGCACGGCCCGGAAAGGTTTCTCCAGGGCGATCGATTTGAAGACAGAGGGGACGCTCATTCTGCTCCGGTTCCCGTGGCCGCACAGACAAGGGTGGCATTGGCGGCGAATGCCTCGCCGAGATTGCCTGCCTTCGCGCTGGTAAAATAGCTTTCCGGCAGGCTGAGGAACACTTTTTCAGGGTTCTTCTGCGAGATGTCGATCTTACACTTTTGAGTCTGAGTCGGGGAAAGGCCATCGGACTTTATGCCGCCATAGTCGATGGAAACCGGGTCCGGTTTCACATAATCGATGGCGATGTAATAGGTCGGGTCGTAAATCCTGAAGCTCACTGGCGTGGCCTGGGGCGTTTTCAGCGGCAGCACGAAATCGAGGGTGAGCTGGCCGTTTTTGTAGCTCGATTTGCCGTCATGGGGCGGGGCCAGCGCCAGCTCGGACTTTCCCGCGAAAATATGGGTGAAATAGCTGTAGGCGGCGAGATCCGTAAGATTGACCCTGGCAAGGTCCGCCAGCGCGGCGGGATCGTAATCGCCATGGGTGTCCTTCTTCATGCCGTCGAGCGCGAAGGCGGTGTAGAACTCGTCGAACGTCCAGTTGATCCTGAGCGCGGTCAGCTTGCGGCTGTCATCCATGAGCGCCGTAACCCGCATATCGATCCAGACATGGGGATGGGCGCTCGCGGGCGTCGCCATGAGGGAGAGAAAAAGGGCGAGAGCAGTAATGATCTGTTTGCGAATGTTCCCTCGCCCCGGAAGAACCCGATGTCTGTCAGTAGCCGGCAAGCGTCGCGAAGCGGTCGCGGTGGAAGTTGGCGTCGCCGAAGGTGGCGGCGGCGACGCGTGCGCGCTTCATGAACAGGCCGACATCGAACTGGTCCGTCATGCCCATGCCGCCGTGCATTTGCAGACCCTCGTTGGTGACGAGCCGGGCGACATCGGAGAGGCGCGCCTTGGCGAGGCTCGCCATCTGCGCCACATCGTTGCGGCGCTCCGCCGCAGCGGAAAGCGCATCGAGCACGACGGAACGGCAGAGTTCGATTTCGGCGAACATTTCAGCCGCCCGGTGAGCCAGCGCCTGGAACGAGCCGATGGGCTTGCCGAACTGCTTGCGCTCCTTGAGGTAGGTCACGGTTTCCTCAAAGACCTGCGAGACCAGACCCAGCATTTCCGCCGCGAGACCGATACGGCCGAGATCGAGCACGGGATCGAGAATATCCGCGCCCGCGCCCACCGAGCCCAGCACATTATCGGAAGGGACCGACACATTCTCGAACTCGACGATGGCGGCGTTGCGGCTGTCGACCATTTTCGTGCGCGTCACCTTGAGGCCCGGCGTTCCGGCATCGACGATGAAGAGCGTGAGGCCGTGGCGGTCGGTATCGTGGCCGCCGGTGCGGGCGACGACGATGAACCTGTCGGCGACATGACCGTCGAGCACGAAGGTCTTGCGGCCGTTCAGGCGGTAGGTGCCGCTGTGGTCTTCCGCCGTCGTCCCGATCTTGTAGGGGTTGTGGTGGGCGCCTTCTTCCAGCGCCAGCGCCAGCACGGTCTCGCCCGCTGCAACCTTGGGCAGGATGTCGTTGCGCTGGAGTGCGTTGCCGCCCAGTTCGACGGCCGTTGCGCCGACCAGCACGGTGGAGACCAGTGGCGAGGCGGCCAGCGTGCGCCCCGCCTGCTCCAGCACGAGGCCAAGGCCGACGGGGCCGAAGCCGGTGCCGCCATGCTCCTCGCCGATCATGACGCCGGCAAAGCCGAGGTCGGCCATTTCCTTCCAGACGGATTTGTCAAAGCCGGTGGCGTCGTTCGTGTCGCGTAATTTGCGGAAATTGGCGACGGGCGCGCGCTCCTTGAAAAACTGGGCGGCGGTATCGCGGAGCATGGTCTGCTCTTCTGTCAGCACGAGGGCCATGGGAGTCTCTTTTAGGTTAACTGAAACAGGAACGAAGCGATGCGTTCAGGCGCATCATTCGATGGGAAGGCCGAGCACGCGCTTGGCGACGACGTTGAGCTGCACTTCCGTGGTGCCGCCCTCGATCGAGTTGCCCTTGGAGCGCAGCCAGGCGCGCGGAATGGAGAGTTCCTCGGCGGTGAAGCTGTCGCCTTCCCAGCCGAGCGCCTGCGTGCCCGCAATTTCCAGCAGCAGTTCGTAGCGCCGCTTGTTCAGTTCAGTGCCGTAATATTTGAAGATGGAGCTGGCCGCGCCGGGGCCATGGCCAGCCTTGGCTTCCTCCATCGAGCGCTGCATGGTCAGCGCAAACGCCTTGCCATCCATGCGCTGCCGGGTCAGGTGCTCGCGCAATCCCGCACTGGCGATCTTGCCGTCGACCTCGCCGACATAATCCTTCGCCGCCTGCTCAAGGCTGGCGAAGCTCGACCCGGCCGAGGCATTGCCGAGGCCCATGCCGGAGATCATTTCACGCTCATGCTGCAGCAGCGCCTTGGCGATGGTCCAGCCCTTGTTCAGTTCACCGACGAGATTGCCCTTGGGCACCTTCACATCCGTGAGGAAGGTTTCGCAGAACGGCGATGCGCCCGAGATCATGGTGATCGGGCGCGTCTCGACGCCGCCGTTGGCCATGTCGATCAGCAGGAAGGAAATGCCTTCATGCTTCTTGCTGGTGTCGGTGCGGACAAGGCAGAAAATCCAGTCGGCGTAATTGGCGTAGGAGGTCCAGATCTTCTGGCCGTTGACGAGATAATGATCGCCCTTGTCCTCGCATTTCGTCTGGAGACCGGCGAGATCGGAGCCCGCGCCCGGTTCCGAATAGCCCTGGCACCAGCGGATTTCGCCGCGCACGATTTTAGGCAAATGCTCGAGCTTCTGTTCCTCATTGGCGTACTGGAGCAGGGCAGGCCCAAGCATCCAGATGCCGAAGCTCATCAGGGCCGGGCGCGCGTTGATGCGGCGCAGCTCCTGCATCAGCACGAGGTTTTCCTCCTTGGTCAGGCCGCCGCCGCCATAGGCCTTGGGCCATGTCGGCGCGGTCCAGCCGCGCGAGGCCATCCGGTCCATCCAGAGCTTCGATTCGGGGTTCTTCCATTTGGGATTGCGCCCGCCCCATGGGCTTTCATCGTCGGGCATGGGGGTGCGGATGGAAGGGGGGCAGTTCGCCTCCAGCCATTCGCGGGTTTCCTGACGGAATGTTTCGAGCGCTTCCATGGGCGTCCTCACTGATTTAACGGCTTGTTGGGCGCGAGAATAACAGCGGCGGACGCAGAGGCAAGCGGCAGGGGGCTTTTTACCAGCGGTCTCAGGCGGCCGGGCGGGTTCCCTCCATCACCACGGTGGCGGGCCGCCCGCCTTTGGCGAAGGCGTCCAGATTGGCGGCGATGGATTGCCAGCGGCGCAGGTCCGAACCCGGCGTGTGGGCCGAGCAATGGGGCGTCATGATCAGATTGTCGAGTTCATGGAACGCGAAGCGCGACGGGCGCGGGTTCGCCTCCGGGGTGCCGCCGGGGAGCGGGCGGTTGGGATAGATGTACCAGGTGTCGATGACCGCGCCTGCGATGCGTTTCGTGGACAAGGCCTCATAGAGCGCCTCTTCCTCGATCACGGGGCCGCGCGCGACATTGACGATGACGGCCCCCGGTTTCATCTTGCCGAAGGCGGCCTTGTCGAAGGCGTGGAGCGTCTCGGCATTGAGGTCGCAGACCAGCGCGATGTAGTCGCTTTCGGCCAGAAACCGGTCCATGTCGGCGCGGGTGCCCATCCAGTCCAGCGGGGCGGGCACCTTGTCGCGCGGGCTGCGGGCAATGGCGATGGTGCGCATGCCGAAGGCGGCGGCGCGCAGCGCGGTCTGCTCGCCGATCAGGCCATAGCCGAAGATGCCGAGCGTCTTGCCATAGACTTCGCCATGCAGGCTGTTGGAGGTGCGGTTGGAGCCGGAATAGCGCCACGAGCCGCCGCGAAAATCGGCATCCATGTGGCGAAGCCCGATTTCCCATTCAAGCAATCCGGCGATGATGAATTCGGCCATCGCCTGCTCATGGCCCCTGGCGTTGCAGACAAGGCAGCCGGCTGGCAGCATTTCCGGTTTCAGCCAGTCATAGCCGGCGAAGGGGATCTGGAAGAGCTTCAGGTGCCGGGCCGCGGGCAGGATGCTGAAAGCGCCCCCCGAGACCAGCGCGTCGCTGCCGACGATGACGGCATCCGCGTCGCGCAGCAGGGCCTGCCCCGCGTCGACCGGCTCGCCCGGCAGCCACAGGCCGATGTCCCACCGGCTTTTCAGATGCTCATCGAGGTGAATGCGGTTGTCGGCGCAGGATTGGCCGAGAAGGGCGAGCTTGAAGGACATGGATCACTCCGTACAGGAATTTCTGGGCAATGGATTTTCACTCTCATGGAGCGGCAGGCAGGACCGCATCTTTTTCTGCCCGCCGTTCCATGAGGAAAGGAAATTGTCGATCAGGCTACGTTCAGTTCGCGCCGGGCGAAGTCGGTGATGGTCTTGTAGTCGGCCTTGCCGTTGGGTGCCCGGAAGGGAAGGATGCTGATAAGAATGCGCTTGGGCGTCTTGTAGCCCGCCAGATGCTGGCGGACATAGGCGCGCAGCTCATCCTCATTGAAGTGAATGCCCGGCGCAACCTTGACCACGCCGGTGACGGCCTGTCCCCATTTGTCGTCGGGCACGCCGATGACAAGCGCATCCTCCACGGAGGGATGCTGCTTCAGTACTTCCTCCACTTCCTCGGGGTAGACCTTCTCGCCCGCGGTATTGATGCAGGCGCTGCCCCGGCCAAGCAGGGTCAGCGTGCCATCGGCCTCCACAATGCACCAGTCGCCGGGGATCGAGTAGCGATGGCCGGCAATGGTGCGGAATGTCTTCGCCGTCTTGGCTTCGTCCTTGTAATAGCCCGCCGGCAGATAGCCGCCCATGGCGATGATGCCGGATTTGCCCGAGCCCGGCTCGACCGGTTGGTCCTGCTCGTCGAAGACCTTGCATTGCGCGCCGATCTGGAATTTCGCGGTCTTGATCTCGCCGTCGGCGGTCATGATCGATGAGCCGAAATTGATCGCCTCCGATGCGCCGAAGCTGTCGACAAGGGCGACCTGGGGGATATGACCCAGCAGGCCGCGTTTGACCTCGACGCTCCACATGACGCCGGAGGAGACGATGGTGGCGAGGCTGGAGGTGTCATATTTGCCCGGCGCATCGTCCAGCGCCTTGAGCATCGGCTTGGCGAAAGCGTCGCCCACGATGGAGATGGAGGTGACGTGATTGCGGGCGACGGCGGCCCAAAGTTCGTTCGCATCGAGGGAGGCATTGTCGAGCGTGACGATGGCGCCGCCGCTCGCCATCGCGGCGATGGCCGTGAAGAGGCCGGTGCCGTGCATGAGCGGGCAGGCGGGCAACACGACGGAAGCCGGGCCCACCTTGATCGCCTCAAGCAGCGCTTCCATCGTTTCCGGCACGGGCCCGAGGCGGCGCGCGGCATCGAGCGCGGCGTTGCGATGGGCGTCATGGGTCCACATCACGCCCTTGGGCATGCCGGTGGTGCCGCCGGTATAAAGGAAAAACATATCGTCGCCTGAGCGCGCGATGCCCAGATTTTCTCCGTTGCCGGTGGTGGCCAGCGTTTCATAATTTTCGGCGAATGATGGCGCGTCGCCTGCTTCGTTGACCTCGATGAAGAGCTTCACCTTGGTCAGCCGGCCCCGGATTTCCTCGATGATGTCGCGGAACTCCGACCCGTAGACCACGACCGTCGCGTCGGAATTATCGAAGATGTAGAAAACTTCATCCGGCTTGTAGCGGTAATTCACGTTGACATGGGTGAGGCGCGCCCGGAAACAGGCGGCGAGCGTTTCCATGTACTCGACGCGGTTGCGCATATAGAAAGCAACCTTGTCGCCGGTTTCAGCACCCCGGGCGAGCAGGACGCGGGCGAGATTGTTCGAGCGGCGGTTGAGGTCGCCCCAGCTGATGGTTCGGCTGGCGTGGACAAGCGCCGGTCGCTCCGGTGGCAGAATGGTTACAATGGTGTCAAGTATATCCCCGTAATTCCACGGCATGGCGATCCTCCCAAATCATGTGCCTTATGGCTTTCTTGGCGCAATGATAGCCCCTGGATGCAGGACGAGACAGAGGTTTGAAATGAACATCGGCAAAATTCCGCGTCAGGAGCTCGACAAGTACGAGCTTGAGCTGCTGCATCGGCTGCGGTCGCGGCGCAAGGCGGCCAAGAGGAACAAGCCTTCCCATGACGCGCCCGCAGGAGCCCGAATCGCGGACGCCGTGGCGGCGACCATGGGATCGTGGCCCTTTATCATCGGGCAGAGCATCCTGCTGGGCGCATGGATCGTGCTCAACGTCACGGCCTATATCCGGAGCTGGGACCCTTATCCGTTCATTCTGCTGAATCTTGCGCTCTCGTTTCAGGCGGCCTACGCGGCTCCCTTCATCATGATGAGCCAGAACCGGCAGGCGACCATCGATCGCAAGGCTGCCGAGCATGATTATGACACCAACACCAAGGCGGAACTGGAAATCGAGCTGCTGCACCAGAAGGTGGACATGCTGCGCGAGACGGAAATATCGGAACTGATCCAGCTTTTAAAGCGGCTGGAAGAACGTGTGCCGAAGTAGAGCCGGGGAGTCCCCCCGGACATGAAAAAGGCGACGCCTTGCCGCGCCGCCTTTTCCTTATCGAGCCTTGAGTGGGGCTTTATTCGGCCGCCGAGCCCATGCTTTCCAGCGAATAGGCGCGCGCGCCCTGTCCGTTGAGCTTCAGCAGATATTTGATGCCTTCCTCGGCAATGTCGTCGCCGACCATCCGGTCGCTTTCCGCATAAAGCTCCTTCATGTCGATGAAGGCGGCATAGTTGGGCGCGGTGCGCGCGGTGATGATGCCGGTCTTGAGCAGGGTCTTGATCAATACGCGGAAAATATTGGTCGATTCCTGCATTTCCTCACGGATATTGACGTCCGTGAGCGCTTCCATGAAAGCGCCCTGGACCCATTCCCAGTCGAGGCCGACAGCGGCGTAGATGTGCTTTTTCTGTTCCGGCGAGCCCAGATTGTAAAGCAGGATCTGGAACACGTGCCAGGCCCAGTCCTCGATCATGTCGCGTTCGGCGGGATCGATATTGGGGATGGTACGGTCGGCCCAGATCTTGCCGAATTTGTGGTGGAACGCCTCATCCGTCATGGTGAGCTGCATGAGCTGCACCATCAGCGGGTCGCGGCCATTCTTGTAGAAGGTTGCGAAGGCACCCATGGCCAGACCTTCGACCAGCATCTGCATGCCGACGATCTTTTTCCAGACGAGGGGGGAGAGCACCAGTTCGGTGACGATATCGCCGAGCGCCGGGCCGACTTTCACCGGCTTGCCCCAGCGGACCTTGATGTAGTTCGAGAAACCGGCGACGTGGCGGGCTTCCTCGCGGGTCTGGTTCGCCGCATATTCCTGCGCGCCCGGATCCTTGAGGAATGTGACAGAGGCTGGCGGAAAGGGCGAGCGCGCCCGCTTCGCCGTGCAGGATCGAGGACAGCGACCATTGCACGTCCAGATTGACGAGCTTGATCTTCTGCTTTTCGTCGAGCTTGTCCTTGACGGCGGTTTTCAGGTCGGTGTTCTGCGAGGGATCGACCAGATACTCGTTTTCCATGTCGAAGGGCGTGGAAAAGTCGATGTACTTCGTGTCCATCGGGTCCCAGAAATGATCGTGGGTCGCCGAAATGATCTTGTTGAAGGCCGTGGAGCGCTGACCGTAGCGGTCAACATCCATCATCGCCGCGAAATCGTCCGGTGCAACCGCTTCATAAGCGCTGTCGACCGTGATGTTTCCATCCGTCTTTGCCATGTTTCTCCTCCTCAGGGCATCTCTTCGGTCGCCCGGACTCATGGACAACCACGGTACCTCACTAAAAACCACTATAACCCGTAAGGGCATTCGGGGCAAAGAAAACTGACGCAAGCGTCATTTTGGGATGGATGGCATGACGGCTCTTGTGCGCGGGCTGAATATTTCCGACCTTGGGCTCTGGTTGCGGGAGAAATGGACAAGCATGAGCGAAGGTTACATCGAGACGAGCCATGGCAGGCTGGCCTATCGGCAGACGGACGGGACGGGCCCCACAGTCCTGTTCATCCATGGCAATTCCGCCTGCAAGGAAGTGTTCAATCGCCAGACCGGAAGCGATTTATTGGCGGGTTACCGGCTGATCACCCTCGATCTGCCGGGCCATGGCGCCAGCAGCGACGCGCCGGATCCGCAGCGCACCTATTCGATCCACGGCTTCGCGGATGCGGTGATGGAGGCGCTGGAGGGGCTCGGCGTCAGCCGTGCCGTCATTGTCGGATGGTCGCTGGGCGGCCATGCGGCGCTGGAGATGGCGGCGCGCTGGCCGGGCACCCGCGCCCTGTGGGTCACGGGCACGCCGCCAGTGGGCAATGATCCCGACGATATGGGGGCTGCTTTCCTGCCCTCGCCGCACATGGAACTGACTTTCAAGGAGCGGTTCACCCAGGAAGACGCCCGCCTTTACGCCCAGGCGACCATCGGGGGCAGCGCGGCGCTGGAGCCCTGGATGATGGCGGCCTGCTACCGGGCGGACGGGCGCTTCAGGCCGCTGATGCTGCAATCCGCGATGGCGGGGGGCGATGTCGATGGCCGGAAAGTCGCCGAGACGAGCCCGCTGTCGCTGGCCGTCGTATCCGGCGAGCGGGAGCCTTTCATCAGCAATGAATTTCTCAAGGGGCTGACCTATCGCAATCTTTGGGACGGGCAGGTGCATGTTCTGCCGGGGCTGGGCCATATGCCGTTCTGGGAAGCGCCTGAACTGATCAATCCGATGCTGAAGCGTTTTCTGGACGAGGTGACTGCAGAGGGATGATCTGACGGCCGAAGACAGCCCCCGGACCTTTGCCCTCATCACGTCAGGTGTCTCATGCGTTCCGCCCGATCTCTTGCTTTCTCTGTGTTGCGGCCTCTCGTTCAGCTCTGGTTCCGCCTGCGCCGTCCGCTGACGGCGGGGGTGAGGGCGATGATTTTCGACGAGGCGGGGCGCGTGCTGCTGGTGCGCCATACCTATATCGATGGCTGGTACATGCCGGGCGGCGGGGTCGACCGCAACGAGACGATGCTGGCTGCGGTGCGCCGGGAGGTGGATGAGGAAACGGGCGTGCTGATTGAAGCCGATGTGCGCCTGAGCCTGTTCGGGCTCTATGGTAATTTTCGTGCCTTCAAGTCGGATCACATCGCGCTTTATATCGTGCCCCATGGCACCTATTCGATGGTGCCAAGAGAAAGTCCGGAAATCGCCGAGATGGGCTTCTTTGCCCTCGATGCGCTTCCCGCGGACACCACCCCCGGCACGCACGCGCGCCTGCTTGAGGTGGCGCGCGGCGAGGAGCCGGCGGAACTCTGGTAGGCTCAGAGCGCCGGGCGCTTGTCTGCCCACGGACGGGCCTGTTCCAGTTCACCGGCAAGGCGGAACAGCGTGGCTTCATCGCCATAACGGGCGGTGAACATGGAACCGATCGGCAGCTTGTCGCTGTTCCAGTAGAGCGGCACCGACATGGAAGGCTGGCCCGTCATGTTGGCATAGCCCGCATAGGGCAGATAGAGGCCCATCAGGCGCAGATAATTGCCGACGTCGCTCGTCATCATGTCGATCTCGCCGAGCTTTACCGGCGGTAGGCCGAGAGTCGGGCACAGGAACAGATCATATTCCTCATGAAAGGCCGCCATCTTCCGGCCAAGCTGGTGGATGAAAAGCGTCGCTTCGACATAGGCGGCGCTGTCGCGGAGCTTTGCTCCCTGCGCGATCAGCCAGGTGATATGCTCGACCTCGCCGCTTTCGATTGCGCGGCCGCGAGCGGCAGCCACATGCCTCAGGGTCATCTCGATATTGGCGCCGATGAGCGTGGCCTGATGCTGTCCCATCGCCGCCTGGTCGATCTGGGGTGTCTTTTCCTCGACATGATGGCCCAGACCGGAAAGCAGCTTCGCAGTTTCCGTGATCGCCGCCACCACGTCAGGATGACAGAGCGAACCGTCGATGCGCCGAGTCGTGAAGGCAATCTTCAGGCGCGCCGGTTTTGCCGTCACTTCCGTCAGAAAGGGTCTCTCGGGAGGCAGGCAGGTGTAGGGATCGCCGGGCGCGATGCCCGCCGTCGCATCGAGCATGGCGGCTGAATCGCGCACCGAGCGTGAGACGACATGGGAAATCGACATGCCGCCCCAGCCTTCGCCGCGATCCGGCCCCATGGGCGTGCGGGCCCGTGTCGGCTTGATGCCGAAAATACCGCAGGCGGAAGCCGGAACGCGGATTGAGCCGCCGCCATCCGAAGCATTGGCGACAGGCAGGATGCCGGCCGCGACCGCAGCCGCAGCGCCCCCCGAAGACCCTCCGGGCGAATGGGCCAGATTCCAGGGATTGTGCGACGGGCCGAAGAGGCGGGGTTCCGTCGTCGGCGCGGAGCCGAACTCGGGCGAACTGGTCTTGCCGAAAATGACCAGACCGGCAGCCAGATAGCGCTCGGTCAGGGTCGAGTCGTGATCGGCCAGATTGTCCTTGAACAGGGATGAGCCGAAGGTCGTCAGGGTTCCCTTGCGCAACAGGTGCAGGTCTTTCAGGAGGAAAGGGACGCCCGTGAAAGGGCCGTCCGGCAGCCCATCGGCGATCTGCTTGCGGGCCAGATCATAATCGTGGATGACCACGGCGTTGAGCTTGCCGTCCAGTTTTTCGGTGCGCGCGATGGCTTCATCGAGCAGCTCTTGTGGCGTCACTTCCTTTTTGCGGACAAGTTCAGCCAGCCCTAATGCGTCATAATCATCATAATTTGGAAAGCCACTCATACCCGTTCCCTCACGTTTCGTTTCTGGACACAGCATATGGGGATGTGCGGCGGCAGGGCCACCAAAAAGAGCAAGGGCGCGCTGCCCGGTATCGACCCTCGCAAGCGAGGCGATTATGCAAGGAAGGCATTTGTTGAGACGTCAACGGATGGAGTGACCTGGCGAGAACCAGACATGCACGAGGTTGATGAGGCGTTTGGCAGCATTCAGCGAGGTCGCAGGCAGGTTTTTGAGGTGCTGGTCTGGTTCCCCGGTATCAGGTTTTTCAGGTATGGAACGTGCGGGGAGTCTAAACCCGGCGATATTGCTTCCGCTTCGCGTATGCTGGATATGAAAAGCGTCTTCGCTGACGGGACGGATCGAGAAGTGGCCGATAAAATGTGGAAGGCGGATATGCTGAATATTTTCAGTATAACGGTTCGTGACTTTTACGGGAAATCCTGACTTCCCTTCCAGCCATTCGATATGTAGCCCCTTGATCTCCATTTCTATCCTTTCACCCTTTTTGAAGCGGGGACGCACCGGGCGCGATGCCGCTTCACGGGAAGGCATGAGGGGGCTGCCGGGAAAGGAGGAGAGATCCCTTGCAAAAGCGCTACCTGAAAAGACATTTTCTGCCTCTTCAGCTGGCAAGAGTCGGGATGGAGAGAGGGGACTCTCTGGAGGTTTTATCCTGTTGGTCATCCGCTTTTCCACGATTATAAGAGTCAAGTGCCGACTGTCAGCGGATCATCCAGTTTTACGGTTAATATTCGGTAATAAAAGGCTCTGGGCAGGGACCGTGTGAAGCAATTACTATGGCGGAAGAACGTTGTCCCGGAGGTTTTCTCAGGGTGATGTCTCGTTCCAGGTCACTATTCGTTCCGTAGGCAGATTGGATGGCATAAATCTGGTGCCGGACAGAAAAAAGCCCGGCATGTGCGTGCCGGGCCTGATGTTCATATGATTCCGGTCCTTGGAAAGGCGCCTAGATCGGTTCCCATGTGAAGACCGAGGCTGTCGCGCCGAGGTCGGTGAAGCTGCCCTTGAGCGCGGGCAGGCCATGGGACAGCAGCGTTTCCGGCGTCCAGCCTTCAAGGCGGGCGATGCCTCGCACGGGGCGGGGCTGGCTCATCAGGAACACTTCATTGCCGCGCACGGTGAATATCTGGCCGTTGGTGTCGCAGGCCGGGGCGGCGAGCGCGACGGCGAAATTCGCCACCTGATCGGCGCGCATGGCGTTCTTCATGCGGTCGACCCGCTGGGCCGAGGCTTCGTCCTTGACCGGAATGGTCGCGATCATGCGGGTCCAGGCGAACGGCGCGATCACGTTCGAGCGCACGTTCTTGGAGGCCCCTTCCATGGCGATGATGCGCGACAGGCCGACGATGCCCATCTTGGCGGCGGCATAGTTTGCCTGCCCGATGTTGCCGATCAGTCCGCTGGTCGAGGTGAAGAGCGTGAAGCTGCCTTCCTGCTGCTCGCGGAAATGGTTGATGGCGGCGCGGGTGATGTTGTAGCTGCCCTTGAGGTGCACTTCGAGCACGGCGTCCCAGTCCTCGTCGGGCATCTTGTGGAACATGCCGTCGCGCAGGATGCCGGCCGGGCTGATGATCGAATGGAGCCCACCGAAAGTATCGAGCGCCTGCGTGATCATGTTTTCAGCGCCGGACTTGAGCGAAACGCTGTCGGAATTGGCCACCGCCTCGCCGCCCTCGGCCTTGATCTCATCGACGGTCTTCTGGGCTGCGCTGGCGTTGCCTTCGTCGCCGCCCTTGACGCTGCCGCCCAGATCGTTGACCACGACCTTGGCGCCCTGCCGTGCCGCGATCAGGGCGCATTCGCGTCCGATGCCGCCTGCCGCGCCGGTGACCAGAACAACCTTTCCTTCAAGCAATCCCATAATATTTCCTCCTTGGGCCGATATGATTTTCGTTGGGGGAGAAGCTATCGGATGAAGGGCGGGCCGTGCCAGCCTTTTTCTGGCGCTTTACCTCATTCCCGCGCCGTGCTATCGGAGCGCGCATGACACGGTGCATTTCACAGCGACGACGAGAGAAGATGCGGGCCCTTCGGGCTGCCGCCATCCCTTGCCGCTGCGTCAGCCGCTGAGACCTCGCGTCCGGACGGCTTGCAGCCCGATCCGCTTGAAAGCCGGAAGTCCTTGTTCCCATGTTTGACGTCATCCCCGAGCAGCCCGAACACGCGGCAGCCATTGAAGCCCTGCTTGATCTTTCCTTCGGCCCCGGCCGCTACGCCAAGACGGCCCAGCGCCTGCGCGAGGGCAACACGGCCGTGCCCGAGCTTTGCTCGGTCGCCTTCTGCGGTGAGGGCGAAAACCGGCGGATGGTGGGTTCGCTGCGCTTCTGGCCGGTGATGCTGGGCAGCCGCCCGGGCCTGATGCTCGGGCCGCTCGCGGTCGAGCCGGCGCTGCGGAGCAAGGGTTGCGGCATTCGCATGATGGAACTGGCGCTCGCCGAGGCAAAAAGGCTGGGCTACAAGCTCGTCATCCTGGTGGGCGACCTGCCGTATTACACCAGGGTCGGTTTCGGCCCGGTGCCGCCGGGCAAGCTCACCATGCCGGGGCCGGTCGATCCGGCCCGGTTTCTCTACCGTGAACTGGACATCGGCGCTTTCACCAATGTCCATGGCGCAGTGACGAAACCGGATGCGAATGTGGATTTTGAAGCCCTGCTGGCCTGCGCCGACTAGGTGCCGATCAGGCGATGCCGGGGACGTTTACCGTCCCTCGCGCCGCCATGCCAGCAGCAGCGCGCCAAGGATCAATATCAGCGCCAGAGGCCCGGTCAGCAGCGGCGTCAGCTTCACGTCGCTGACCAGATATTGCGCGTTTTCGCGCAGGCCCAGCCAGTCCGTGCCAGCCGCCGCCCGGCCGGGACGGATGCTGCGCACGCCCGGCGTGTCCTGGGCGTTCTCGCCCGCCCAGTAGATACCGCCTCTGGTTGCCTCGGCCACCGGGGCGAGCAGCTTGCCCGTCGCGCGCACGTCGGCGAATTCGAGCGGGTTGAGCGGTCCTGCGGCGGCGACCGTATCAAGGCCGTCCTGCGATATGCGGTAGAGGCCGAATTCATCCGCGCCGGTACGCCCTGTGAACAGGCCCGGTTTCTCCTGCGCCAGCGAAACGGTCCGCTTTCCGCCCGAGGGCAGCGTCACGGTGGCGTCGGGGGCTGTGTCCTTCATGGTCCGGCGCCGGATGACGAGGGTATTTCCCTCGACATGGGCGTTCAGGCTCTCTTCTTCGAGGTCCGGCTCCTTCATCAGCCAGTGGGCGAGGCGGCGCAGCAGTTCGGCCTGCGGGCCGCCGCCCTCGAAACCGCGCGACCAGAGCCAGATCTGGTCCGACATGAGTTCGGCGACGCGGCCCTTGCCGACGCGGTCGAGCACGAGCAGGGGCTGGCCGCCGGGGCCTTCCATCAGCGTGTCGCCATGATCGACCTTTGAATCGATGATGCGGAACCAGCGGCCCCATGAGGGCGGATCGGTCTCGTCGCCCGGCAGGCCCGCCGTGACGGGATGCCGGCTGCCATAGCTGGTCATGTCTGGGGTGAAGCCACCCTCGAAAATATCCCCGGTCGGGTGCGCGGGCAGAACGGCGGCAAGCGGCGTGCGGTAGAGGCTGTAGTTGCCCGCGAAATCCGGGCCGCTCGCCACCAGCACCGCGCCGCCATTTTCGACATAATGGGCGACATTTTCCAGATAGACGAGCGGCAGCACGCCGCGCCGCCGGTAGCGGTCGAAAATGATCAGATCGAACTGGTTCAGCTTGCGGTCGAACAGTTCGTCGGTCGGAAAGGCGATCAGCGCCAGTTCGTCCACCGGCGTGCCGTCCTGCTTTTCCGGGGGGCGCAGGATGGTGAAATGCACCAGATCGACCGATGGGTCGGCCTTGAGCAGGTTGCGCCATGTGCGTTCGCCGGGATGGGGCTCGCCCGAGACCAGCAGCACGCGCAGCCGGTCGCGGATGCCGTTGGTGGCGATGACGGCGCGGTTGTTGATGAGCGTGAGTTCGCGCGGTCCCGGTTCCGTGTCCAGCTCGATCACATTCGCGCCCGCATGCGCGACGGGAATCTCGATCTTCACGGGCGAGCCGGTGGTCACCTTTTCGCTCACGGCCAGCTTGCCATCGATATGGACATTGACGGTGGCGGGCATGGGTTCGGCATTGCCAGGTCCCTCATCGACGACGCGGAAGCCGATGGTGGCCGTTTGGCCGACAAGGCCGTAGCGCGGCGCATTGTCGATGATCAGGCGGCGGTCGCCTTCATCCTTGCGGCCGATGATGATGGCATGGAGCGGCGCGTCGATGCCGAGGCTTTTTGCCTCCTTCGGCACGTCATGGACCTCGCCGTCGGTGATCATGATCACGCCCGCGAGGCGTTCACGCGGCACGTCGGCAAGGGCGTTTTCAAGCGGGCCGAAAAGCCGGGTGCCGTCCGCGCCGTCAGGGGAACCCGGCACCTCGACGATGCGGGTTTCGAGGTTCGGCATCTGCGACAATTCCTTGCGCAGGCGGGCAAGCGCCAGATCGGTTTCCCGGCTCCGGACGCCGATGTTCTGGCTCTGGCTGCGGTCGACGAGAATGGCGGCGATGTCCGGCAGGGTGGTGTGTTCCTCGCGCCGGATCGCGGGGTTGATCATGGCAAGGACGATGAGGGCAAAGGCCGCCGCCCGCCAGATGCCGCCGCGCGCGCTCACATAGAGCGAGAAGGCGAGCACCGCCAGCGTCACAAGGGTTGCAAGCGCGATGAACCACCAGGGCAGCAGGGGATCGGGGATAATGTTCCAGCTCATGGCATCCCCCTACTGTCCGAGCCGGTCGAGAAGGGCGGGGACATGCACCTGATCGCCCTTGTAGTTGCCGGTGAGGGCGTACATGACGAGATTGACCCCGAAACGGTAGGCGTACTGGCGCTGCACCTCACCGCCCGGCACGCAGGGGAAGAGCGGCTGGCCTGACCTGTCCACGGCCCATGCGCCTGCGAAATCATTGGAGCCGATGACGATCGCGGAGACGCCGTCATTGGTCTGCCCGTCGCCTGCGCTGCCTGCGCCCTCGACCCAGAGCGTGCCGCCGTCGAAGCGGCCGGGAAAGCTTTGCAGCAGGTAGAAGGAGCGGCCCAGCACATGGCCTTCCGGCACGGGCACGAGCTGGGGCACATCGAGGCGGCTCAATATGGCCTTGAGGCGGGCGGCCTGCGGGCTCTCCATGCCGGGCACCGCGCCGTTCTGGTCGCGGGTGTCGAACAGGATCAGGCCGCCGTTCTTCATGTAGATGTTGAGCTTCGACACGGCCTGCGGCGAGGGGGCGGGGGTGGCCTCCGTCACGGGCCAGTAGAGCACCGGAAAGAAGGCGAGGTCGTCCCGTCCCGGATCGACGCCCATGGGCGCACCCGGCTCCAGCGCGGTGCGCTCTTCCAGCGCCGTGGTCAGCCCCTGCAAGCCCTCTTCGCTGACCTGATCGACGGCGGGATCGCCGGTGATCACATAGGCCAGATGGGTGTCGTGGCTCGCCTTGATGGCGAACGCATCGTCGGCGCGGACCGCGCCCGCATGGCCGAAAGCAAAGCCAAATCCGAAGACAAGGATCAGCGCCGAACCGCGTCCGAGCTTGCGCCGGATGAAGCGGGCGGGCCGGGTGACGCGCTGCGTCTCGAACCGGCCGGTGATGTGGAATGTCGCCAGCGTATCGAGCAGCAGCAATCCGAAGACGAGCGCCCAGGCAAGCGGCGCAAGGCTGGTCTCCACGCTCTGGGCATAAGGTCTCGCCACGATACCGGGCAGGGACGCCGGCATGGGCGATAGCTGTTGATTGACGCCAATTGCATTCAGCGCGCTGGGAGAGGCGGCGGGGCCATAAAGCCCCGGGGGATGGCGTGCGTCGCCCGCCGGGTGGCCAAGGGCCTCGCGCGGCAGGGCAAGGGTGGTGACGGGCGGGATGCCGAGCTGGCCGAAGCCGTCGAGAGTGCTGACCGGGGCCAGCATGGTGCTTTCCGCCTGCGTTGCGCCGGTGTCCGCGCCACCGGCCTGGGCATCGTCCAGCAATCGCCGCAGCATTTCCACATAGAGGCCGGAATAGGGCAGGTTCGACCATTGCACGTTGGCGGTCACATGGAACAGCACGATCCGTCCCTTGCCCCGGTTCAGGGCGGTGACGAGCGGCGTGCCGTCCTGCAGCCGTGCCCAGACATGTCCCTGCATGTCCGCCCCCGGTTCGGCCAGCACCTGCCGGTTGACGGTCACGTCCGGCGGAATATCCAGACCATAAAAGGGGCTCTGCGGCTCGAACGGGCTCAGTCTCTGCGGCGTGGTCCATGAGAGCGCCCCGCCCATGGCCCGGCCGCCGGTCCGCAGCGGCACGGGGACAAGATCGTCGGACTGGGCGGCAAGGCGCGGCCCGGCGAAGCGGATGAGGAGGCCTCCCGCTTCGACCCATCGGGCGACGGCCTCCCGGTCAGGGCCGGAAAGCGTGCCGACATCCGCCAGCACCAGCACGGAAAGCGGGTGGGCAAGAAGGGTCGCTATCTCGCTCGCACCGGTCTTGCCGGCGTCCGTTTTGACGATTTCGGCATAGGGAGCCAGAGCGCGGCGCAGGAAATAAAGGTCTGACAGGAGCGGCTGGCTGTCCTCGCCCGGTCCCCCTGAAACAAGGCCGACGGTGCGCCGGTGCCAGCGGCCATCGAGCAGGCTGACCGCGCCCGCCGAGCGCTCGCCCGCCACTTCCAGCCGGGCAAGGCGGTTGCGCAGTTCGAGCGGCAGGGCGATGGCGAGGCTTGCCTTGTCCGCGCCGCTGGCGAAGGCGTAGGGCTCTTCCGCGATTACCCGGCCATCTTCGCCGAGCGCCCGCACAAAGCCCGTACGGACCTCTCCAGGGCCGGGACGGACCACGCTGACGGTGAAGCCGCCCTCACCGGTTGCCGGTGGCGTCAGCGCAAGGGTTTCGTGCCCGGCGCGGGGCGTATAGAGGCTGACGGACCCGTCCTTCGCGAGCTTCGTCAGCGACGCGGCGAAAGCCTCCGCATCGCCATTGTCCACGCCGTCGCCGAGCCAGATCACATCGGGCGCGGTCTTTTCGGTTTCGGCCATTTTCTGCAGGCGGAGTGTAAGGGCCGCGCGGTCCGGGGCGAGGGGCTGGGGGAGCCAGCCCCGGGCAAGGGCGAGGGCGTCGTCAGGGGCGTGGAACAGCAGGTCAGGCGCCGTGGCGCGGGGAGCCGTGCCTGCGATCATGACCGGTCGATTGTTCCGCCGGGCCTCCGCGATGATGGTTTCCATGGCTTCCTGCCGGTCGGGCCATTGGCCTGCCGCCGCCCAGCCATCGTCAAGCACCAGAAGGAGCGGGCCGGACCCCTCGACGGGGGTGGCGGGGTTGAGCGTGGGACCGGCGAGCGCGAGGATCGCCAGCGCAGCGACCAGCAGCCGGAGTGCCAGCAGCCAGAGCGGCGTGTGGGCCGGCGTCTCCTCCTCCGGCGCAAGCCCCATCAACAGGCGGATGGCGGGGAAACGGACGCGTTTGGGCAGGGGCGGCGTCACCCTCAGCAGCCACCAGATGGCGGGCAGCGCGGCGAGCGCCAGCAGCAGCCAGGGCGTTGTGAAACTCAACGGAACGAGCGCGCTCATGGGACTAGCGGACTCCCCGGCGCGTGCCCATGTCGCCACTCCCGGCCAGCGCCGTATAGAGCGCCAGCAGCGCGGCCTGGGGCGGCCGGTCCGTGCGGTGGGCGGCGAAGGTAAAATCGAGTTCGCGGGCCAGTTGGCGGATGAGGTTGCGGTGGGTTTCCAGCCGGTCGTGATAAGCTTGCCGCAGAGACTGGGCGCGCCCGACCATGATGCGCAACGTCTCCTCGACGCCCTCGAATTCGGTCCGGCCCTCGAAAGGAAAATCTTCCTCCGCCGGATCGAGCACCTGCACCAGATGAGTGCGGATGCCCTTGGCCGAAAGGTCCTTCATCAGCGCGGTGATGTCGGCCGCCGGGGCGAGAAAATCGCTGATCAGCACAAGCTGGGCGTGGCGCGGCAGCGCGGCGGGCACCGGCAGGCTCGGCTCGCGGGGATCGGGGCTGTCGATCAGCCGGTGGGCAATCTGGCGCAAGGCTGCCCGCCCCGTGCCCGGCGCCGAGCCCTCGCCCAAGACCGCGACCCGTTCACCGCCCTGGATCAGAAGGGTGGCAAGCGCGAAGGCGAGTACGGTCGCGCGGTCGCGCTTGGCCGCGGGGGCATCATCCGAGCGGTAATCCATCGAGGCGGACCCGTCGCGCCAGATATAGACGGCTTCGGCGGCTTCGGATTCAGTCTCGCGCACGAAGAGATGGCGTGAGCGGGCCGAGCGCCGCCAGTCGATGGAGGCGGCTTCATCGCCCTCGCGAAAGCGGCGGAACTGCCAGAAGGCTTCGCCAAGGCCGCTGCGGCGGCGGCCATGGACCCCCTGCGACACCGTGTTGGCGACATGCTCCGCTTCCGCCAGCAACGGCGGCAGGGCTTCGGCCAGCGCCTCGGCTTGCTCGCGCAGGCGGGCGGCGGGTGTCGCTGCGGGGGATTGGGGCGTTGCCATCCGTCCCCGCCCGGTCAGACCAGTTGCCGGGTGAGCCGGTCGATGACGCCGCCGACGGTGACGCCCTCGGCGCGGGCCGAGAAGTTGAGCGCCATGCGGTGGCGCAGCACCGGGGCGGCCAGTTCGCGCACGTCGTCGATGGAGGGCGAGAAACGGCCGTCGATGAGCGCGCGGGCGCGCGCCGCCAGCATCAGCGCCTGGCTGGCGCGGGGGCCGGGCCCCCAGGCGACATGGCGGGCGACCTCGCCGGAGGCGTTTTCCTCGGGCCGGGCGGCGCGGACGAGGGTGAGGATGGCGTTCACGACCTTTTCGCCCACCGGCACCCGGCGCACCAGCGTCTGGATATGGAGCAGGTCCTCGACGCTCATGGAGGGGCGTGCCGTGGTTTCGCCAAGGCCGGTGGTTTCCAGCAGCATCCGCCGTTCGGCCTCCAGATCGGGATAAACGACGTCGATCTGCATCAGAAAACGGTCGAGCTGGGCCTCGGGCAGGGGATAGGTGCCTTCCTGTTCCAGCGGGTTCTGGGTGGCGAGCACATGAAAGGGCTTCGGCAGGTCATAGCGCGTGCCCGCGACCGTCACCTGCTTTTCCTGCATGGCCTGCAGCAGGGCGGACTGGGTGCGGGGGCTGGCGCGGTTGATTTCGTCGGCCATCAGCAACTGGCAGAAGACGGGCCCCTTGATGAAGCGGAACGAGCGCCGCCCGGTATCGGCTTCCTCCAGCACTTCCGAGCCCAGAATGTCGGCGGGCATCAGGTCCGGGGTGAACTGGACGCGCTTGTCGTCGAGCCCCAGCACGGTGCCCATGGTGTGGACAAGCAGGGTTTTCGCCAGTCCCGGCACGCCCACGAGCAGCGCATGGCCCCCCGCCAGCACCGTCACCAGCGTCTGGTCGATCACGGTTTCCTGCCCGTAGATAACCTCGCCAATGGCCGCGCGGGCCGCGGCGATCTTCGCGCCGGCGGCCTCGATCTCTTCGAGGATCGGGTCCCCGGCTTCACTGACTGTCTGCATTCGCCTACATATAGCTTTGAAATGGCTTATCTTCTAGCAAGAGTAGGATGGCAGGGGCTGGCCGGCAAAACAATTCCCGTCCATGTGCCCGCTCCACAAACAAGGCGGAAGCAATGACCTCGACCAATGGAGAGTCCAAAGCCCCTCCCCGGGCGGCCCAGGGCATCATGGCAGGGCTGAACGAGGCGGAGAGCGCCGGCAGGAAGGCGCGCGGCCTGCCGCCGGTCCATCTGTGGAATCCCGATTTCTGCGGCGATCTCGACATGCGAATCGCCCGGGACGGCACATGGTTCTATCTGGGCACGCCGATCGGGCGGGAACGGCTGGTGCGCCTGTTTTCGACCATCCTGCGCCATGACGAGGACGGCCGTTATTATCTGGTCACGCCGGTCGAGAAGGTGGGGATAAAGGTCGATGACGCGCCTTTTGTCGCCGTGGCGATGAAGGTGGAGGGCGAGGGCCGCGAGCAGGCGCTGACCTTCACCACCAATGTCGGCGACGACGCCGTGGCGGGCCCCGACCACCCGATGCGCTTCGTGGTCGATCCCGGAACGGGCGAGCCCGCGCCCTATGTGCATGTGCGCGCCCGCCTTGAGGCGCTGATCAATCGCGCCGTGTTCTATGATCTGGTCGCGCTGGGCGTGGAGGAGCCGCATCGGGGCGAACCGTGGTTCGGCGTCTGGAGCGGGGGCGTGTTCTTCCCCTTCATGCCTGCCCGTGAGGTTAATTTCTGATGGATGCCGCCGTGGACTTTATCCCCGATTACCGCCGCCGCATCGCGGCCCTCGCCACGCATCGCTGGCCGGACCGCGCGGAAATGCTGGTGGGCCGGGCCTCGCGCAGCGATCAGGACCTGAACCCGGACCATACGGGCTATGCCGAGCCGCGCGAACTGCGTGCCGCCGCCGTGCTGGTGCCGATCATCGAGCGCGACGAGCCCTGGGTGCTGCTGACGCGGCGCTCCGACAGTCTCGGTTCCCATTCGGGACAGGTCGCCTTTCCCGGCGGCAAGATCGAGGAGGGTGAGGACCCGGTGAACGCGGCGTTGCGCGAGGCCGAGGAGGAAATCGGCCTCGACCGCTCGTTCGTCGAGGTCGCGGGCGTGCTCGATATTTATGAAACCGGCACGGGATTTCGCATCCTGCCGGTGATCGGCTTCGTCAAGCCCGGTTTCGTGCTGCTGGCGGCGGAAGCGGAGGTGGCTGAAATCTTCGAGGTGCCGCTGTCATTCCTGATGAATCCGGCCAATCATGAGCAGCATAATGCGGTCTGGCGCGGAGAGCGGCGGGAATATTACGCCATGCCCTATGAAGGGCATTATATCTGGGGCGCGACCGCGGGTATGCTGAAGAATTTCTACGACCGGGTTTTCGCGGATTAAAACATAACGGGAAGAAGCTCATGAACGCGGCGAAAAAGATGCAGGGCGAACTTGCCCAGCACATCTGGCTGAAGGATGCGGATGCCCAGGTCATTCTGGCGGCGCTGGCGAGCGAGGGCGGCGAGGCGCGTTTCGTCGGTGGATGTGTACGCAATGCGCTGATGGGCGAGCCGGTGGCGGACATCGACATCGCCGCCACCGAGCGGCCGGAACGGGTGATCGCGCTGCTGGACGCGCGCGGCATCAAAACGGTGCCGACAGGTCTCGCCCATGGCACGGTCACCGCGGTGATGGGCGGGAAGACCTTCGAGATCACCACGCTGAGGATCGATCTTGCCACGGATGGACGCCACGCCGAGGTGGCCTTCGGCACCGACTGGACCCGGGATGCGGAGCGCCGCGACTTTACCATCAATGCGCTCTATGCCGAAGCGGATGGCACCGTGCATGATCCGCTCGGCACTGGCAGGGCGGATATTGCGGCGCGCCGGGTGCGCTTCATCGGCGATGCGGGAAACCGCATCCGCGAGGATTATCTGCGCATCCTGCGTTTCTTCCGCTTCCATGCCCATTATGGCCGGGGCGAAGCCGACGAGACGGCGCTTCGCGCCTGCGCCGCGGCGAAGGAAGGTCTGCTGACGCTTTCCGCCGAGCGGGTGCGCGACGAACTGCTGCGTATCCTTGCCGCCGATGAAGCCGTGGCGACCCTGCGCCTGATGGCGGCGGCGGGCATCCTGCAACTCGTGCTGCCGGAGGCCGCCCGCATGGACCGGCTGGAGACGCTGGCCGACATCGAGGCGAACCAGCTTTTCACCAGCGATCCCGTTCTGCGGCTCGCCGCCCTGCTCGACAGCGGCGCGGTGGGCGTCAATGCGCTGGCGGACCGGCTCAAGCTTTCCAACAAGGATCGCGCGCGCATTGTGGCGATGCTGACCGACACGACGAAAATCGTCTGCTATCTCTCGATGCGCGAGGTGCGCCGCGCGCTCTACCGGCTCGGGCGCGATCTCTTCAAGGACCGGGTGATGCTGGGCTGGGCGGGCGACGCGCGCAACCACAACGCCTTCCAGTGGCGCGCGCTGATCGCCATGGCCGACAACTGGGAGCGCCCGGTCTTCCCGCTTACCGGTGCCATGATCATGGCCGCCAGCGTGCCCGAAGGTCCGGAAGTGGGGCGCATCAGCGACGAGGTCGAGGAATGGTGGATCGATTCCGATTTCATCGAGGATGAGTTCTCGATCATCGAGCGCCTGAAAGCCATCGTACAGGCGACGATTTACTGAGCTTTTTACTGAGCTTTGTGCGGGTCATCCATCCAGGCCCCTCTCCCGGCCGGGAGAGGGGTTCTGTGTTTCAATCCTCAAGCGCGGCGTAAACCAGTTGCTGGAACTGCGGCCGCAGGGGATAGGCGCCCGACGGCATCAACTGGGTCATCATGATCGCGATCAGGTCTTCCTCGGGATCGATCCAGAAATAGGTGGAGGCGGCCCCACCCCACGAAATGGCGCCGGACGATCCCGGCAACTGCGCCTCGACCGGATCGAGCAGCACGGAGAAACCGAGGCCGAAGCCCGAGCCTTCCGGGCGCGTCTCGGAAAAAGCGCTGTCGTCCATGGCCTTCATCGTCTGGTTGCCGGGCAGATGGTTCGCGGCCATGAATTCGATGGTTTTCCGGGA
This sequence comes from Parvibaculaceae bacterium, assembly GCA_028283765.1. Lineage (GTDB taxonomy): Bacteria > Pseudomonadota > Alphaproteobacteria > Parvibaculales > Parvibaculaceae > JAATFR01. The sequence goes on from JAPWJY010000008.1 coordinate 1,087,962, forward strand.
GATCAGACGGACGCCGCCGAACTCGCCGCCGTTCAGCACCATCTGGCAGAAGCGCCAGTAATCCGCCTGCGTTGAAACGAGGCCGCCGCCGCCGGAAAGATAGGTGCGCCGCTTGGAATAGAGGCTTGATTCATCGGGCTTGTCGATCAGGCGCAGGGTGCGGCTTTTGGGATTGCGCTCATAGTTCGCGGCGAGGCGGTGAAGCTGTTCGCCCGGCACCCAGAAGCCGGTGTCGATCATGCCCAGCGGCTCGAAGATGCGGGTGTTCAGGAATTCATCGAGGGGAACGCCCGACAGCACCTCGACCAGATAGCCGCAGACATCGGTCGCGATCGAATAGCTCCATTTCTCGCCGGGCGAGAACAGCAGGGGCAACTCCGCGAGCGCGAGCACGGTTTCCTTCAGGCTCAGCCTGTCGGTGAAGCCGCCATTGATGCCGGCCTTGCGATAGAGCGCATCGACGGGATGCGCCTGCATGAAGCCGTAGGTCAGGCCCGAGGTGTGGGTGAGCAGATCGACGATGGTCATCTCGCGTTCGCAGGGCTTCGTCTGATAGTCTTCGGCCGTGCCGCCTGCCCAGACCTTGAGGTTCGCGAATTCCGGGATGTAGCGCGAGACGGGATGGGAAATCTGGAAGCGTCCCTCATCGTGCAGCATCATCAGGGCGAGGCTGACGATGGGCTTCGTCATCGAATAGATGCGGTAGATCGTGTCGCTTTCGACGGGCAGGTTCTCCTCCGCGTAGCGCAGGCCATATTCGGCCTGATGGGCGATCTGGCCATGGCGCGAGACGAGGGTGGAAAAGCCCGTGAGCTTGCCCTTGTCCACATAGGATTTGAAGAAGTCCGTGATGGCGTCGAGCCGCCGCGCCGACAGGCCGACATCCTCGGGCTGCATGGTCTTCGAGATGACGTTCATGATCTCTCCCCGTTTTTGTTTTATTGAATGGCAGGAAAGCAGGCGGCCAGTTCGCCGACATAGTTTTTCGTGTTGTCCTTGAGATGCAGCGGCGTCTTGCCGTGGCGGACGATGACCAGATCCTTGTCCGGCACGAGGGCCGTATACTGACCTTCAAAGCCGTTGGCGGAAAAAGAGCCCTTGCCCGCGATGCCGAGCCACCAGTGCGCGCCATAGGAATCTTCGCTGCCGGGCTGCTGGAAGGTGGCGGTGCGGGCATAATCGACCCAGCCCTCCGGCAGAATGCGGGTGCCGTCCCAGACGCCATTGCGCAGGTACAAGAGCCCGAAACGGGCGAAATCGCGCGGGGTCATGTAGCAGAAGGAGGAGCCGATGAAGGTGCCCGCCTTGTCGAACTTCGGCTTTGCGCTTTTGATGCCGATGGGCCCGAACAGGCGCTCGTTCATGAAGCGCTCGAAGTCGGGACCGTAGGCGTCGATGGCCCGGGCGAGCGCGCGGGCGACGATATTGGTGGTGCCGCTCGCATAGGACCAGAAGCTGCCGGGCGCATGTTCGAGGGGCAGGGAGGCGGCGAAATGGGCGACATCGTCCTTGCCCTTGCCCCAGAGCATCTCGATCACGTCGGATTGTTCGCCATCCACATAATCCTCGCGAAAGGCGAGCCCGCTCGACATGCGCAGCAGCAGATCGAGCGTGACGGGCCTGCGCGGGTCATTGGCCGACTGCCATTCCGGCACGTCCGCCGGGGCATGAATGTCGAGCTTGCCGTCGCCCACCAGAATGCCCGCGAGCGCCTGCGTGATGCTCTTGCCCTTGGACCATGAAGGGCAGGTGGTGGCGGCGTCGAAACCTTCGCCATAACGTTCGGCGACAATGCGCCCGCCCTGCACGATCAGCGTGGCGTGGGTTTCGCCGTAAAGCTCTGTTTCCTTCGCGGCGAAGGCTTCATCGAGCAGGGTCTTGAGGCGGTGAGTGTCGGTGCCTTCGGGGGCGGGGCCTTCCGGCCATTCCCCGGTGGGCCAAGGTATGGTGGCGGGCTGGGCGGGCAGGGGCGGCAGGGCGTTTGTCATCAGGATCCTCCAGTGAGCCGGATGGTGACGCCTCGCGCCTCAAAGCGCAAATGATGGATGCGTGAAAAGAGTGCCGCAGGCTCAGCTCCGGCCCGCCAGATCGAGCGCGAAGGCGTAGATCATCGCGGTTTCCTTCAGTTGCCCGAAGCGGCCCGAAGCGCCGCCATGGCCGGCGTCCATATTGGTGTTGAGCAGGGTGAGGCGTTCGTCGGTGCGCAGCGCGCGCAGCTTCGCCACCCATTTCGCCGGTTCCCAATAGGTCACGCGCGGATCGGTGAGGCCCGCAAGCGCGAAAATGTGGGGATAGGCTTTCGCCGCCACATTGTCATAGGGCGAATAGGAGGCGATGTAGTCATAGGCCTCGCGGCTTTCGAGCGGGTTGCCCCATTCCGGCCATTCGGGCGGCGTCAGCGGCAATGTGTCATCCAGCATGGTGGTCAGCACATCGACGAAGGGCACGTCGGCGATGATGCCGAGGAAGAGATCCGGCGCCATGTTTGCGACCGCGCCCATCAGCATGCCGCCCGCGCTGCCGCCGTGGGCGACGATCTGGCCGCGTGACGTATAGCGTTCTGCGCTCAGGTGCTCGCCCGCGGCGATGAAGTCGGTGAAGCTGTTCTTCTTTTGCAGCAGCTTGCCGGTGCGATACCAGCGATAGCCGCGCTCCTTGCCGCCGCGAATATGGGCGATGGCATAGATGAACCCGCGATCCGACAGCGACAGGCGCGTGACCGAGAACGAGGCGGGAATGCTGATGCCATAGGCCCCGTAGCCATAAAGGAGGCAGGGTGCGGAACCGTCGAGCGGCGTGTCCTTGTGGTGGAGAATGGAGATTGGCACCTGCTCGCCATCGGCGGCGGTGGCGAAGATGCGACGGGTCACATAGTCGGCGGGATTATGCCCGCTCGGCACTTCCTGACGCTTGCGCAGGGTGCGCTCCCGGCTTTCCAGATCATAGTCCCAGACCTCGGCGGGCGTGGCCATCGAGGTGTAGGTGAAGCGGATCGTGCCGGTTTCATATTCATAGCCGGAACTGAAGCCAAGATCATAGGCTTCCTCGGGAAACGCGACCGCATGTTCCGCGCCGTCGCCGAGCCGGGTGATGACGATGCGGGGCAGGCCGCCTTCGCGCTCCATGCGGATCAGATGATCGCGCAGCGTGGCGTGGTTCAGCAGCAGTGTGCCTTCCCTGTGCGCCACGAGGTCGCGCCAGTGCTCCGGCCCGGACGTCGCCACCGGGGCCGTGACCAGCTTGAAATCCTCCGCACCGTCCGCATTGGTGCGGATGATGAAGCGGTCGCGGGGCGCATCATGCTCCAGATCATATTCAACGCCCGTCCGGCGCGCGGCGATCAGCCGGGGCGCGGCGGTGGGATTGCCGGCGGGGATGACCCAGGATTCGCTGGTGGCGTGATCGTGCGTGCTGATGACGATGAAATCGCGGCTTTGGGTGAGCCCGATCCCCAGAAAAAAGCCCTTGTCCGTTTCCTCGAAGATCAGTTCATCGCTTTCGACGGGCGTGCCCAGCACATGGCGCAGCACTTTGAGCGGCCGGTGCTCTTCATCGAGGCTGACATAGAAGAAGCTCGCTCCTTGTGCATCCCAGACGAGGCCGGGATTGACGCCGGACACGATGTCGGGAAGGTCGCCGCCGCTGGCGATATCGCGAACCCGGATGGTGTAGAACTCCGAACCGTTGGTGTCCGCGCTCCAGCCGATCAGGCGATGGTCCGGCGTATGCTCGATCGAGCCGATATCGAAATAGGCATGGCCCTGCGCCTCGCTGTCGCCATCGAAAAGCAGCGTTTCCACGTCTTTCGCGTCGAGGCGGCAGAATTGCGGGTGTTCCGCGCCAGGCAGGTAGCGGGAGAAATAGCGCCACGCGCCATCCTTGGAGGGCACGGAGCTGTCGTCCTCCTTGATCCGGCCCTTCATTTCCTGAAACAGGGTTTCACGGAAATCCGCCAGCGGCGCGAAAGCGGCGTCACTATAGGCGTTCTCGGCTTCGAGAACCGCGCGGATGTCGGGCTTCAACGCCGCCGGATCGCGCATCACCTCGCGCCAGTTGTCGTCGCGCAGCCAGCCATAGCCATCCTCAAGAATGATGCCGTGGTGGCTCTGGCTGTGGGGGCGACGCTCGACGAGAGGGGCGGACCGGGGCGGCGTCAGCTTCATTTAATCAGGACTCACTCGTCGGGGATAAAATCGAGGGCGACGCCGTTCATGCAGTAGCGCTCGCCGGTCGGGCGCGGCCCGTCGGGGAAAACATGGCCGAGATGGGCGTCGCAGGTGGCGCAGATGATCTCCGTCCGGCGCATGCCGAAGCTCGTATCGGTGCGCGCACCGACCGCATCCTCGCTGATCGGAGCCCAGAAGCTCGGCCAGCCGCTGCCGGATTCATATTTGGTGTCGGATTTGTAAAGCGGCGCGCCGCAGCAGATGCACACGAAGGTGCCCTTGCGCTTCTCGTCGACCCAGGGGCCGGTAAAGGCGCGCTCGGTGCCGTGCTGGCGGGTCACGGTATATTGCTCGGGCGTCAGTTGCGCGCGCCATTCGGCATCGCTGCGAACGACTTTTTCACGGGTTCTGGTTGGGTGATCGGTCGTCATGGACATCCTCCTGCCGGGCGTGAATGGCTTTGTCCCTGATAATATAGGGCGGCGGGAGCGTTTTGTCGGCTTATCGGGGCAAGAATCGGGAAGATTATCGTTGCAGAGGGCTGAAACGAAGGCTTTCCCGGGCCGGCGCGGGGCCGGGCCCGGGGGGATCATTCAAATCTCATTCGTAGATGAGCGACAGCGTTTCGGCGACCAGCGCCGGGCGCTCCTGGCCTTCGATCTCCACGGTCACTTCATTGGTGATCTGGGTGCCGCCCGCCTTGGGCGTGGCGTCCTTCAGGGTCACGCGGGCGCGCACCCTGGAGTTGACCGGCACCATGTTGGTGAAACGGACATTGTTCGAGCCGTAGTTGATGCCGCGGGTGGCGCTTTTCACGGTCGAAATCTGGCCCATCAGATAGGGCAGCAGCGAAAGGGTGAGGTAGCCGTGGGCGATGGTCGGGGCGCCCAGTTCCTTCTTGGCGCGCTCGGGATCGACGTGGATCCACTGGTGGTCGCCGGTCGCATCCGCGAACAGGTTGATCCGGGCCTGATCGATTTCGACCCAGTCGCTGACGCCGATTTCCTTGCCCTTTTCGGCCACATATTCGGCGACATTGTTGAAGACGCGCATCGGATTTCTCCATTGGTATTTTGTGAATTGGTTCCGGTCTGGTGGTGACGTTAGCCGCCCGGAGGGCTGACGCCAAGCCCCCGGACGGTCAACGCAAGTCCCTGATGACGCAGGGGCAGATCAGACGATCTTCGAGTTGCGGTTGCCCCAGTAGCGGTCGCGGATGAGGCGCTTGTAGAGCTTGCCGGTGGGATGGCGCGGCAGTTCCTCGTCGAAATCGACCGAGCGCGGGCATTTGATGGCCGAGAGCCGGCTGCGGCAATATTCCATCAGTTCCGCTTCCAGCGCCGGGCCGACGTCCGCCCAGTTGGCGGGCTGGACGATGGCCTTGACCTCCTCGCCGAAATCCTCGTTGGGCACGCCGATCACGGCCACGTCCGCCACCTTGGGGTGGTTGATCAGCACGTTCTCGGCTTCCTGCGGGTAAATATTGACGCCGCCGGAAATGATCATGAAAGCCTTGCGGTCGGTGAGGTAGACATAGCCTTCCTCGTCGATCCGGCCGATGTCGCCGAGCGTGGTCCAGCCCTTCTCATGGCGGCTTTCGGCGGTTTTCTTCGGGTCGTTGAAATATTCGAACTGGGCGTCGCCCTCGAAATAGATGGTGCCGGATTCGCCCAGCGGCAGTTCGTTGCCCTCGTCGTCGCAGATGTGGACGGTGGCGGTCAGGCACCGGCCCACGGAGCCCTTGTGGGCAAGCCATTCCTCGCTGTTGAGCGCACAAAAGCCGTTGCCCTCGGAGCCCGCGTAATATTCGTAAAGCACGGGCCCCCACCAGCCGATCATCTGCTCCTTGATCGGGATCGGGCAGGGGGCGGCGGCATGGATCGCGACCTTGAGCGAGGAGACGTCATATTTCAGGCGGACCTCGTCCGGCATCTTCAGCATGCGAACGAACATGGTCGGCACCCACTGGCTGTGGGTGGCCTTGTATTTCTCGATCAGCTTCAGCGCTTCCTCGGCGTCGAAATGCTCCATCACGATCACGGTGCCGCCGAGCTTCTGTGTCGTCATGCACCAGCGCAGCGGTGCTGCGTGATAAAGCGGGGCGGGTGAGATGTAGACGGTGTTTTCGTCGACGCCGTAAAGCGCCTGGGCAAGCCCCGTCAGCGCCGAAGGCTCGTCGATGGCGGCGCCGGTCAGCGCATGTCGGATGCCTTTGGGCGTGCCCGTGGTACCCGAGGAATAGAGCATGTCGGTGCCGGCGATTTCATCGGCGATGCGTGTCGCGGGCAGCGCGTCGCGGGCGGCCTCATAGGATTCATAGCCGGGGATCGCGCCATCGACGGCAAAGAGGCGCGTCACGCCCGGCACCAGATTCTTCTCGACCAGCTCCAGGGCCACCTTTTCCAGGCCCTTTGACATGAACAGCAGCTTCGCGTTGCAATCCTTGGCGATATAGGCGATTTCGCCTGCCGTCAGGCGCGAGGAGATGCAGGTGAAATAGATGCCCGAGCGTTGCGCGCCCCAGCAGATTTCAAAATAGGAGCGGTTGTTTTCCATGCAGATGGCAATGGCGTCGCCATATTTCAGGCCGGCCGCGCGGATCAGTTGCGCCACCTGATTGGAACGGTCGTCAAGCGCCTTGTAGCTGACGGTCTCTCCGGTCGCGGCCATGACATAGGCCGCCTTGTCGGGGGTCTGCCGGGCGTGGATACTGGGGTGCATCTTCGGGTCCTCTCCCTTAACGATATTCATCCGGTCTCGTTTTGCGTGCCGGGTTTTGCGTGGCGATTTTTCTGGGGTTATCCCCGTGTACATTGTTATAAAGGCGCGAACAGGCATCCCTTTTATAGCCGTGCCGGAGCGAAAAGACACAGCAACTTGACGGCCGCGTCAACGTGCTTGCGCATGGGGCCGGGGACTGACGTAGGGGAAGCGCCAAAATAGAAATTACGGCAATCCGCCAAACCAGGGAGAGATGAATAATGGCTTATGAAACGATCCTCTACGAGGTCGAGGATGGTATCGCGACATTGACGCTCAATCGTCCCGACAAGCTCAATGCCTTCACCGGCAAGATGATGTTCGAGATGATCGACGCCTTCGATCGCATCGATGCCGACGACAATGTGCGCGCCGTGATCGTGACCGGCGCGGGCCGGGCTTTTTGCGCCGGGGCCGACCTTTCGGCGGGGGCGAAGACGTTCGATTATGCCAAGCGCGAGGACCGGCCGGAAAAGTCGGAGTCGCCCGTGCTCCCCAATGGCGAGATCAACTGGAGCCATGAGAGCGTACGCGACGGCGGCGGCCGCGTGACCTTGCGCATCTTCGAATGCCTCAAGCCCGTCATCGCAGCGGTTAATGGGCCTGCGGTCGGCATCGGCATCACCATGCAGCTTGCCATGGATATTCGTCTGGCGTCGGAGAACGCCCGCTTCGGCTTTGTCTTCGCCCGGCGCGGCATCGTGCCTGAGGCCTGCTCAAGCTGGTTCCTGCCTCGCCTCGTCGGCATTTCCCAGGCGCTGGAATGGACCTATTCGGGCCGCGTCTTCCCGGCGCAGGAAGCGAAGGAAGGCGGGCTCGTCAAGCAGGTCTATGCGCCGGACGATCTGCTGCCCGCCGCCCGCGCCCTTGCCCGCGAGATCGCCGACAACACCGCGCCGGTTTCCATCGCCCTCACGCGCCAGATGATGTGGCGGATGCTGGGTGCGGACCATCCGATGGAGGCGCACAAGATCGACAGCCGCGCCATCTATGCCCGGGGCGCATCGGCCGACGCCAGGGAAGGCGTCATGTCCTTCCTCGAAAAGCGCCCGGCGACCTATCCCAACAAGGTATCGAGCGACATGCCGTCCTTCTACCCATGGTGGGACGAGCGCAAATACAGCTAACCGTCATCGGCGCCATCACCCCTCGGGGTGGTGGCGTTATCCATTCGCAGACGGATCATCCGTTCCGGCATCCACGCTGACGCCCTTCAGGTTGCGCTCCCGGTAGGCCAGCGCCACTCTCTGCGCCCGGGACAGCCACATATCCTCCTCGCTTCGTCCCGCAAGCTCGAGCAGCGCGTCCTCCATGGCGGGCTGCGTCGTCAGTGCGCCATCCGCAAGGATATGGTTGACGGTTACGCCCCGGTCATGGAGCGCGCGCCCAACCAGCAGGCAGCGGTGGCAGTCGAGCGGGTGCTGCTCGGCGCACATCAGCGCGAGGCGGTAGCGGGCTCCGCCCTTCATCACCCGTTCAAGCCCACGCTGAAACAGGGCGGTTTTCGCCACTTTTTCATAGTCGGCCCGGCCTTTGACATAGAGCGAGGGATCCTGCGGCCTGCCGCCCAGTTCGCGGCCCAGATGCACATAGGCAATCCCCAGTTCCGGCAGTTTCTGCTCCAGCGCCTCCCGGTTGAAGCGGGGCGTGTGGCGCGACCAGGGCGCGGAGCGCAGATCGGCAACAGCGCTGATCCCCGCCCCCGCCAGCAGCGCGGCAAAGCGCTCCCATGGATGCGTGGAATGCCCGATCGTGAACAGCGCCAGCCCGTTACCCGTCATCTCCATTTCCTCACCTCGGCGAAGGCCCCACATAGCGCGCCCTCGGGCGGATCATCACGCCGGTCCGGTATTGCTCGATGGCGTGGGCGATCCAGCCTGCCGTGCGGGCGAGCACGAACAGGCAGAGGCCGCTGCCGGGCGGCATTCTGAGCGTTGCGCCAAGGGCGGCGTTGGCGAAGTCGATATTGGGCTGGAGGCCCGCCGCCTCGGCCATGGTGGCGGCCACGATCCGGGAGCGGATGAAGGCGGGGTCGTCGCCGAAGCGTTCCTCCATCAGGCTCATCATCAGCGCCGCGCGCGGGTCGCCCTGCGGATAGAGCGGATGGCCGAAGCCCGGCACCGGGTCGCCGTTCCTCAGCCGGTTCAGCACCGCGTCCGCCACGTCCTGCCGGTGGGCGATGTCGGTGAGGAAGCTTTCCACCCGTGTCGAAAGCCCGCCATGGCGCGGTCCCTGCGCGGCGCAGATGCCGGCCTGCACGGCGGCGTAAAGGTGCGTGCCGGTGCCTGCCGCGCAGCGCACGGTGAAAGCGGAGGCGTTGAGTTCATGGTCCGCGCAGAGCACGAGCGCGGCGCGGATCAGCTCCGAGGCGCGTTTGTCGCGGAAGGTGAAGGCGTGGGCCAGCATCTCGTGGACGGGGCGCTCGCCCGGCGGCAGGGCCGTCATCGCGGCGGCGACGAGGCGCAGCACCCGCGCCCCGGTCGAGGCCATCCCCGTTTCCGTACGGTTATAAAGCGCCGGGTCGGCAAGGGCGGCGGCGGGCAGCATCACCAGCGCCCGTTCGACGGGAGGCAGCCTGGCCGCGTCGCGCGCCAGTGTTTCAAGGAGCGGGGTGAAGGCGGGGATGGCGTCCTTCGTGAAGGGCTGGACACCGGTGCAGCCCCACAGCAGCGCCGCCACCTGTTCGAGGCTGGAACTGCGGGCAAGGGCCGCGGCGTCCGCGCCCCGGTAATAGAGCCTGCCCTCGGCGATCAGCGTGATCGAGCTTTCCAGCACCGTTGCCCCGAAATTGAGGCCGGAAGCGGTGACGGTTTCCGCCGCCGGGCCAGTGCGGCGTTCCTTGAGGCGGCGCACATCCTCGGCCCGGTAGCGCCGGGCGCGGCTCTGGGGCGCGGGTTCCGAGCGGATCATGTCGCGGCTGACATAGGCGTAGAGCGTGGCGAGGCTGACGCCGAGTTCGGCGGCGGCCTCCCGGGCGCTCAGATAAAGCGGGCTGTCGGCGGATGCGCTCATGGGCCCATGATTTCATATATTGATTGTATGAATCAAGATTGATTCATGTGCGGGCGATGCGCAGCTTTGAGCGGTACACAAGGGAGTATGACCATGGATAAACCTCTCAAGGCCGCCGCCTCCGGGCTCGACAGCGTTATTGCCGCCGAAACGGCGCTGAGCCATGTCGATGGCGAGGCGGGCCGCCTCATTGTCGCGGGCCATGATATCGGAGCCCTTGCCGCCTCCCATGATTATGAGGGCGCGCTCGCCTTGCTCTGGCAGGCGGCGGGCCGCGCGCCTGAGACGGCCGGGAACATCCGCGCGGCGCTCGGCAGGGCAAGGCTCGATGCGTTCGGCCATGTGCCCGCGCTGCTTGCCGCCAGCGAAGGATTGACGGTGGTGGAAGGCTTGCGCGCCGGTCTGGCGATGCTGCCGGACGACCATGCGCTGGCGCCCGAATTGCGTCTGGTCGCCGCCCATCCGGTCTTTGTCGCCGCGCTCTGCAGGCGCGCGGAGGGCAAGGCGCCGGCCGCGCCGGACCCGGCCAGAGGACAGGCGGCGGATTTTCTGGCGATGCTGACCGGCGAGACGCCGAAGCCTGAAAAGGTGCGCGCGCTCGATGCCTATCTGGTCACGGTGATCGACCATGGCATGAACGCCTCGACCTTCGCCGCCCGGGTCATCGCCTCGACGCGGGCGGGCATGGTTTCCGCCATTGTCGGCGGGCTTTGCGCGCTCAAGGGGCCGCTCCATGGCGGCGCGCCGGGGCCGGTGCTCGACATGCTGGACGAGATCGGCGTGGAGGAGGCGATCAGCCCATGGCTCGATGCGCATCTGGCGGAAGGCGACCGGCTGATGGGCTTCGGCCACCGCATATACAAGGTGCGCGACCCGCGCGCGGACGTTCTCAACGGGGCCGTGGCCCGTCTTGCCGCCAGCGGTGCGGAGGGACCGGGTACTGAGGGATCTGGCGCGGGACGGATCGCCCTTGCCCGCGCCGTCGAGCGCAAGGCGCTGGAGGCGCTCCATGCGGCCAAGCCCGGCCGCCGGCTCGACACCAATGTCGAGTTCTTCACCGCCCTGCTGCTGGAAGCGCTGGCCATTCCGCGCGCGGCGTTCACCGCCGTGTTCGGCATCGCAAGGGTGGGCGGCTGGACGGCCCATGTCATCGAGCAGGAGCGCGTGGGCCGGCTCATCCGTCCGCAGTCGGCCTATATCGGACCATGGCCGGAAAAGTGAGCTTGCCCGCCGCCCTCAACAGCCGTCGTGACCGGCGAAAGCCTTGCTGGCGAGATCGATGGCAGGCTTGTCCATAAGCGCCGGGTTCCATTCGCCGGTGCGCACGATCAGGGCGGCCATCTGCGCATAGCTCATGCTGGCGGGCAGGCAGGCCGCCCTGGAACCTGTGGCGCCCGCGCCGCCGGATTCGGTCGGCGCATTGCCGGGGAAATCATCCTCGGCAATGCGCTTCTGCACCATCAGATAGCCTTCGAGATATTGCTTGCACCAGCGTGCGGCGCGCGGCATCGCGCCCTCGGGGCTCAGGTACCAGTTTTGCGCCTCGGCGCAGGCGTTTGAAAGATCGCGGCCGGTTTCAATCCGCGCGGCCGGGGCGGGCGTTGCGGACGCCATCGTCAGGATCATCAGCGCAAGGGCGAAAAGGCGGCGCATCGGCTACTCCCGGCATGTGTGGGAATCAGTGCGGACCCTGGATCATCGCTCCGCCATTGCCGGGCATGCTCCAGTTCTGCTGAACCGGCCCGCCGCTCTGTCCGCAAGCGCCGTAACCAGCCCGCCAGCCCGCCGCATAGCCTTCATCCTCATGATAGAGAGCCTCATTGCGGTGGATGGTGCCGGGGTCACCCGGCTTGCGCGTGGTCGCGGTGCCGCAGCCGTCGGAATAGCCCAGCTCATAATTCGGGCTGTTGGTCAGGTCGTCGCTGCTGCACGCCGAAACGAGAAGGGCGGCGGCAAGAAACGACATGGAAAGAAAGCGTCCGGGCACGATGGCTCCTTGCTAGCTGCGCCATTTCAGCGTCACGGGTTTGATCGGATTCTCGAAGGGGCGGCCCTGTTCCTGCGCCTCGGCCCATTCCGTCTTCAGGCGGTGGTACCATTTGGCCTGCACGTCCGCGTCATTGATCAGCATCAGCCGCGGCTCGAAGGCGAGGCCCTTCTGCTGGAGATTGACCATGTCGCGGTCCTGCCTGAGGAACGCCTTCATGAAGGGCCGCACGAAAGGCTTGAGCAGGCCCAGAAATGGCATGGTCCAGTAGAAGGACTGGGTGATCTCGGTGGTCTTCTCGTCGATGGGCGTGACCGTGGTGAGCCCGATCAGCCGGTGCGCGCCGACGCTGATGCGCTCGATGCGAAGGCCGGGCAGGGCGAAGGCGATCTCTGTCGTCGGCTGGCCGCCCAGCAGCTTGTAGGCGAAGGAATTGCTCGACGGCTTGTGCTCGACCATCTTGAAGCCGAGCGGCGAGGGCGCGAACGCCTTGGCCTTCTCGTGGATCGAGGCACGGCTGCGCCAGTACCAGGAGCGGTGGACGAAGGGGCCGTGGGCCGGATCCATCAGGCCGATCACCGCATGGTCGATATGGCAGGAAAAGCTCATGGTCTCGCGCATCCGGGGCGCATAATCCGCCTGCACGGGAATGCCCGGCATCTCGGGCGGTTCCTGGGTGGGCGCAAGGTCCGCCCGGGCGTTCTCCGCCATCCAGACCCAGATGTTGCCTTGCACCTCGCGCACGGGATAGCGGCGCACGCGGATGCGCTCCACCTCCATGGCCTGACCGGGCACGAGGGAGGGGATTTCGGCGCAGCGCCCGTCGGTCCGGAACTTCCAGCCATGATAGGGGCACTCGACGGCGGCTTCGCCGCAACCGCTGGTCTGCGCCCCGTAAAGCGTGCCCGCCGAAAGCGGCACGCCGCGATGGGGGCAGATGTCGCGCAGGGCAAAAAGCTCGCCTTCCGGGGTCCGGCCGATCACCAGCGGTTCGCCCAGCAGCACCTTGTGGACCATGTCTCCCGGCTTGAGCACTTCGCCCGCTCCGCCGAAATACCAGATGTCGCGCAGAAACATGGACCCTCTTGCTTGCCTTGCCGATTCCCGGTTCCGGCTAATCTTCTACAGCGGCCACCGGCTCAGGGGGAAAAAATCTTGAGAGGCGTCTGCCGGTTCTCTTATGTTATGGATAAATATTATAGGTCTTTATCAGTATGGAAAAGTAGAGAGATAAAATTCATGTTTTTTGAAGAAATAAGGTGAGTGCGTATCCAAGATACATAAAACAATATGAGCTTTCGTTTGGCATAAATTGGTCAGTCCAGTCATGGAAATTTGGTTTTTATCTTTCCGGGCCATTACTATCTTTATATATTTTGTTTACATTTAATATCTTTTGCGGGAAAAATGCAGTATCAGTGTCGGTGACTTATTCAAGAACCGGGTTGTCTTTCAATTTTCGGCGAATACGCAAGACTCTGGTACGAAAATCAGAAATTTATTGATGAGTTCCAGATCAGAGCAGGAATTCTTCCGGAGTTTTTACAATGGCGCAGGACGATCAACTGATCGATATCACCGCGGAAATAGTGTCTGCCTATGTAGGGCAAAATAATATTCCACCCAATGATGTGCCCCATTTGATCGAACAGGTTTACATGGCGCTTCAGGGCGTTGTAAGCGGTGAGATACGTCACGATGAGCCAAAGCCCGAACCGGCCGTGCCGCCGCGCCGGTCTGTCACGCCGGACTACATTGTCTGTCTTGAGGACGGCAAGAAGTTCAAATCCCTGAAGCGGCATCTGCGGACTCACTATGATCTCAGTCCTGAGGAATATCGCAGCAAGTGGGGGTTGCAGAGCGATTATCCCATGGTTGCGCCCAATTACGCCGAGGCCCGCTCGCGGCTGGCGAAAAAAATGGGACTGGGCCAGAAGGGCAGGCGAGGGCGGCGTCCGGCAAAGGCGGCGGGCTGAGTCCGTCCCTGATATCCCCGGCGCGCCAGAATCGATGCCGGTTCTGTGTCTGGCGGCTGGCCAGAGCGGTCCTTCCCAGAGCGGCGCTTCATTGTCAGAATGAACCCGGTTCATGTATCCGCTCCCTGTCCGTCCCTGCCGGGGCGGGCCTGAGAAGAGCGGAACGTTACGGGCGGGGAGACGGCACTATGTCCGGTGGTTCTGGGTCATCTATCTTTCTGTTTGCGCCGGGATTTCTATGCGCGCTCATTCTGGCGCTGTCGCCCCTTGCTGCGCAGGCGCAGGACGCGGGTTTTCAGGGCGGCGCGATGACGCTGGCGCAGGGCGAGGACGTTACCTTTCCGATCGTGACGGATAATCAATCCCCTGCCGATTTTCATACCCGCTGCACGCTGGAAGGGGGCGATGGCCCCGCCATGCTGACCTTCGACGCCGAACGCTACATTCCCTTGTCTGAACCACAGGTCGGGCAGCGGATTACGCTGGGCGCCCATGAGCAGCGTCTTTACGAATTGTCGGGCACCATCGAGCCTGGTCAGGTGGACGCCTATATTTCCTTCGCTTTTGCTGGTGCGCCGGAAGCCTTGTGTCTGCCCGGCATGGATTGCGGAAAGGCCGCGAAGGGCGCTTCGTCCGTGAAGGTTGCCTGTACATCCAGATAGTCCCCCTGTCTTCGGCCTTCAGACAATCGCCGCCCGGCCCATCGCGCGCGGCGGTCCGGCAGGCGTTTGCGCCTGTCTGCGCTCTCTGCCCGCGCAAAGCCCGTTCTGACTTATCCCCGCCCGCTGACGCCTACGTAAGTTTGAAGCGGATTGATTTTTCGCAAGCGGGTTTGGGGCTCGCCCGAAAACACAAAGGGGAGACGGTCCATGTCGAAATATGCAGAAAGGGCGGAATTGGTACCCGCGAGTTTGGCGCGCCGTGAGTTGGCCGGACATCGGGGAAGCCCCGAGCGGTGGCTGCGCCGGGAAATTGAACGGACGTCCAATATCGCACTGTTGCAGGAAACGGTGGCGCTCGCATGGTGCGTTTCCATTATCGAATTGAGAGCGCCGACGCGGCGGTGCGCGCGGGTCGCGTTCGCCCGGCAGGTGGCGATGTATCTGGGCCATGTGACGTTCGGGCTCAGTCTTTCTGCGGTCGGACGGCATTTCGGCCGTGACCGGACGACGGCGGGATATGCCTGCCGGACGATCGAGGATCTGAGGGACGACCGCCATTTCGACCAGTTGCTTGAGCGGCTTGAGATTGTTCTTCGTGTCCGGCAGGACCGGTTGAATGGAGAGGAGGCCGGTCAATGAGCGGGCACATTTCTCCACAGGAACTCGATCGTGAAATCAGGCGCTGCTTTCGCTGGCTCGACCGCGATGGAGCGTTTCTGCGGGAGGAGGCGGGCGGCGGCGCGGGCGTTCATCTGCCGCGCCGCGGGGGCGGCAGGGCGATGATGCGGGTGCCGGCCGCCATATGGGAGTGGTTCCGCGCCCATGATCTGGTGGAGCGGATGCCGGAAGGTGAGGCGCTGCAGCAAGGTGGCTGGCGGATCAGCGCCACGGGCAGGGCGCGGTGGCAAAGGCTTTGTTCGGACGATCCGTTCCGGGACCAGCACCGGCTTGCCGGGCGGCGGGTGCTTGAGGGGCCGGACGGCGTGATGCGGGAATATGAGATCGATCTCAATCTTTCCGCCCTCGCCTGGCTTCACCACCGCAAAAGCCGGGATGGAGCGCCGCTCATCGACGCGCGCCAGTTCGAGGCCGGTGAACGGCTCGAACGGGTGTTCCGGCAGGCGGCCCTGAGCCAGCGCGTCACCTTCGACTGGACGGCGGCCCATGCCCCGCAGGCGGCGGGCCGGGGGCGCGATCCGGCGATGGCGAGCGACCAGGCCATGGACGCACGCAAGCAGATGCGCCGCGCGCTCGATCATGTCGGGCCGGGGCTTGCGGAGATTCTGGTCGAGGTCTGTGGCTATCAGCAGGGGCTGGAAGCGGTGGAGCGGTCGTTCAACTGGCCCCGGCGCTCCGCCCGGGTGGTGCTGCAACTCGCGCTCGACCGGCTGGCCGATCATTACGGTCTTCCGCGGCTTTAAATCAGCCGGCCGTGTCCGCAAGGGCGACTTCCGCGTCATGGCGGATGCGGCCGACCATCGAATAAAGCCCGTTCGAGCGCTGGGGGCTCAGATGCTCGTTGAGGCCGAGCCCTTCGAGCGTGGCGCGGGCATCGACGGCGAGGATTTCGGCCGGGGTCAGCCCATCGTAAAGCCGCATCAGGATGGCGACGAGGCCGCGCACGATGAAGGCGTCGCTGTCGCCCCGGAAATGAAGCCGCAGATGGCCCTGCGCATCCCGGCGGGCCTCGCTGGTCAGCCAGACCTGACTGACGCAGCCCTGAACCTTGTTCGCGGCCGAATGCTCGGCCTCGCTCAGCGGCTCAAGCGTTTTGCCAAGCTCGATGACATAGCGGTAGCGGTCTTCCCAGTCATCGAGAAAGGCGAAATCATCGACAAGATCATCAATCGGCATAGGCGCTCAGCCTCCATTCGCCCCAGATATAAGGGGCAAACGGGGAAAGTGTAAGGGAGAGGACCGGAGCGGCTACTTGTAGGCCGCCTGAACCGCGCCTGCGGGGAACCCGGCCGACAGGCAGGAACGGACCTCCTCGACGGCATGCTTGCCCGTGCAATAGGCCTCTTCCGAAGGGTAATGGGCCGCGGCGAGACACTGGCTGAGGTTGAGGCGCGCCCAGGTCAGGCATTGTACCGTGTCGGGGTCCGACGCATAGAGGGGCGGGGTGTCGCCGCCGACCTTGCCGAGCACGACATCGCGCGCGCCGACGATCAGGATGCGCTCCATGACCATATGGGCGGCGGCCTCGGCGGGCGTCACGGGCGCCAGTTCCGTCATCCCGGCGCGCAGGCCGGCCTTCAACTTATCGAGCCAGTTGGTGGCGGCGGCCTCCTGCACCGGCGGCGTGGCGGTGAATTCCGGCGGCAGCGGGGTCATCATGCCCCATTTGCTGGTGCCCATGACCCTTGTGGCCTCGGAGAATTTCGACGCGACCGCGCTCATGCGCCGGTCGTCCTGGGCGATGGAGGCCATGACCGCCTTCTGGGCGTTGGCGGCGCCGGGCAGGTTCATCGCATAATTGACGTTGTTGGTGAGGCTCGCGAGGAACTCATCCTTGCCGAGCCTGGCGGCGGTGTCCTGCACGCCTTTACGGAAAACGGGATCCTGCGCCGCGATATGGCCCTGATAGGAATACCAGCCGACCGCCAGCGCGTGGGCGTCGCTATAGCGCATGGTCGCAAGCGCGCCGCGCACCTGCTTGGGCGTCTTCAGGGGGGCTGCGCCGGCCAGATCGACGTTCTTGAAATAGAGCGCGTAATTCTGGGCGTTGCCGGTGATCGCCGGACGCAGCAGCGAACTGGTGAGGCCTGCGGAAGGATCGATCGAGGCGACCTGAACACCGGGCGCGCTGGCGATCGAGCGCTCGCGCGGCGAGGGGATCGGGATCGGTATGCCCTCGACCAGAGGCTGGCCCGCGGACGACAGCATGATCGCCAGATCGGTCGGGTTGACGCTGGTGGCGACGGCGTTGGCGGTGGGCTGCGCGGCGACGGGCTTGGGGGCTGGCGTGGTGCTGGTGCTGGCCGTCTGCTTGTCCAGGAAAGAGCATCCGGTGAGCAGGGTGAGGGTCAGGCCCAGAACGAGTGTGCCGGATGCGGCTCTCCGCCTCACGGTGCTGCGCAAGCCGCTGCCGGTGCCTGCGATGACAGAGCGAGCAAGATCAAAACGCATAAGCGCCCCCGAAACGTGCGAACGAGGCTGTGGTCCCGTTCCCGCGCACCCATGAAAAGGGTAATGAATTCAAGCGCAAGATTAGCAATCTTCACAGTCCGGCGCAACAAATAGTGAAATTATGGGATCACTGTGCCTATATTTCAGGCGCGTGTCGCGAAATGCTTTTAACCGGGTATATTTGGCGGCAGGAAGGTCCGTCTTCCGCCGCTCTGAAAGCTCCTTGACGGGGCGAACCAGCCGCTTTTCGGCGTTGCAGAGGCATTCCGCATGGTCATCCGGCTTACCTCGGATATTTTTGTGCACGCCCTGATTCGCAGGGCGGAACTCAATGGCGCTGCCGCGATGGTGGTGTGCCGGGGCGACGCGACCGGCGGCGGCATCTTCGTCAAGCTCAATACGCTGGACGGCATGGCGATCGTATTCAGCCAGAGCCGGACCCTTGATGGCGAGCCCATGTGGGTGAGGGGCACCGGGCCTGAGCCGGTGAGCGATGAAAAGGCGGAGGCCTATCTGACGCGCCAGCGCGGTTTCGATCCCGACATATGGATCGTCGAGATCGAGGACCGGCAGGGCCGGCATTTCCTGCTGGAGCCGGTGGCGTGAGCTTTCAGGCCGCCGTGAAAATCTCGACGCGGTTGCGTCCATTGTTCTTGGCCGCATAAAGCGCCTGGTCGGCTTCGTCGAGGGCGTCCATCAGCGGCACGTCCCGGCGGCCGGCGGCAATGCCGATGGACACGGTCACCGGTTCGTTGATGCCGATGCCCCAGGCCAGATTGTGCTCGGCAATCGAATTGCGCAGCTTTTCGGCAAGCCCATGTGCACGCGGAACATCGCAACCGGGCAGCACGGCCACGAATTCCTCGCCGCCGAAGCGCACGAGGACGTCGCCGATGCGGAAAAATTTTCCAATCTGGCTGGCAATCAGCCGCAACACCTCGTCGCCCCGCTCATGGCCGAAACGGTCGTTGATCTTTTTGAAATGATCGATGTCGATCATCAGGATCGAGACGGCCCGGTTCGCGGCGAGAGCCCTTTCGTAGATATGCCGGCCTTCCGTCTCAAGTTTGCGGCGGTTGCCCATTTTCGTCAGGCTGTCCTCGATGGCTGCGCGCCGGATCAGCCGGTCCGCGAGCCGGGCGCGCCGTTCGGACTGGTCATAGGCGATGGCGCCCAGTCCGATGGTGAGCGAGTTGACAAGCGTGAGAAAGATGACGAGCGCGGGCATCCCCTGATAGACCCGGATGTGCAGCACAAGCTCCATGCCGAGCCCGGCCAGAAAGGGCGAGATGGTGAGAATGGCAAGCTGGATCCGGGCAAGCCGTCCGCTGCGCCAGGGATTCGTCAGTACACGGGCAAGACCCTGGCGCGAGGTTGAGAAAAACGCGCCGAGCGCCAGCAGGGATGCGCCCGCGACGGTCAGGAGGGACATCTGCCCATAAAAGGAGGCGTAGCCATAGCCATAGCCGACAATGGCGATGAGGGGGCTTGCCGCCGCGCTCATGGCGATGATCTGCGAGGTGAGGGGGCGGTTAAGATAGCGGGCGAAAAGCGAGAGAGACAAAAGAACGAAGAACAACGCCGTGTTCCAGCCCATGCGGATCGGGGTTCCTTCGCGATCCGCCTGCGCGATCACGGATTTGAAGGGGCTGAGGAAATTGATCAGGCCGGTATGGAAGCGAATATCCAGCAGGCCCAGAAGGCCGAGGAACAGGGCCAGGGCAAAGCAGGCAAGGGACTGGGGAGGCGTGCGGAACGGCTGGATGAATATCAGCGCCCCGCCGGTCAGGATCAGGCCGGTTGCCGTCATCGGATGGGTGGCCGGCCCGCCGCTTATCGGCCGGTAGAGCATCTCGATGCCGGTGACAAAGCCCAGGAGGGTGAAAATCCCGATCGCCGCGCTCATGGCGCCGAAAGGGACGACAAGCGAAAGCATGCGAAGTGTAAGCACATTGCTTCGATGCCGGGACCCGCGAGTCAGGATTGTTTCGAGAGAGGGAGGTGGCATATCTGGATGGACTTTCATGGTTTCTTAACGGGGGAAACCGGCCATGCTTTTTATGATTATGTCTGATAAATCATCTGTCTCGTCAGACAGCGAATATTTGCTGATTTTCAAATCCTGTAACGGCATTTTCGGCGCATTTACAGGCCGACTACTGGATATATCAAGAAAAATAAACACGAATTTTAAACATTTATCTAAGTTTTACAGGAAATTCGAAGTCCTGAATTTTCATAAAATACAGATTTAATTTGTTTTTTCGGTCTGGGATAAGGTCGCAGAAAAATAAGCAATCCTCCCGTTCCCCGGCTCTGCGGCCGGGAAACGGGGGCTGATTTGCCAGCTCAGGGCCGCATGAACATGAAATCCTCGTCGGGGTCGAGATGATCGGCGGCGGCGATGAGTTCGCTGCGCACATCGGCCGGATCGCGCACCTCGCGCCAGATGCGCAGCACCTGCTCGAACAGGATGCGGGCGATATTGTCGGCGGGAATCTTGTTGGCGGCTGCTTCCGCCAGAGCCGTCTCGATCAGGGGTTTTACGATTTCGCGTGCGGTGGTCATGGAAACCTCGTCTCATGTCGAATGGTTGTTGAATGTCGGATAAGCCATCCTGCCATGCCCCGTAAAGGCCGCCTATAGCCATAATGTCGCCATGGGTATTGCCGCTTCTGCCGCCGGGTGGCATCCGGCGGGACGATGAGGTAGTTTGCGCCCGCGCGCGGGAGTCTCCCATGGTTCCCGCCGCCTTCAGGGAGCAAACCACGTGACGACCATCGAGGCCGCGATCCGCGACCGGCGCACCTTCGCCATTATTTCCCATCCGGACGCGGGCAAGACGACGCTGACCGAAAACCTGCTGCTCATGGGCGGCGCGATCCATCTGGCGGGCCAGGTGAAGGCGCGCGGCGCAAGCAGGCGGGCGCGCTCGGACTGGATGAAGATCGAGCAGGAGCGCGGCATCTCGGTTTCGGCCGCCGTGATGACGTTCGAATATGAAGGCATCATCTGCAACCTGCTCGACACGCCGGGGCATGAGGATTTCAGCGAGGACACCTACCGCACGCTGACGGCGGCGGATTCCGCCATCATGGTGATCGACGCGGCCAAGGGCATCGAGGCGCAGACGCTCAAGCTGTTCGAGGTCTGCCGCCTGCGCAACGTGCCGATCATCACCTTCGTCAACAAGATCGACCGTGAGGGCATGGACCCGTTCGCGCTGATGGACGAGATCGCCCAGAAGCTCGCTCTCGATGTGTCGCCGATGATGTGGCCGGTCGGCATGGGCGGCCTGCTCAAGGGCATCTGCAATCTCGACGGGTCCGGCTTCGTGCCCTATGACCGGGCCGGTAGCGGCAAGGAGCCTGCGGCGCTTTCGGGCGGCCATGTCTCGGACCATCTGCCTGCGGCCGAATTTGCCGAACTGAACGAGCAGCTTGAGCTGGCGCAGATGGGCTGCCCTGAATTCGATCTGGAGCAATATCGCGCAGGCCACATGACGCCGGTTTATTTCGGTTCGGCGCTGCGCCATCTGGGCGTGCGCGAACTGCTGGAGGCCGTGGTGAAGCTCGCGCCGCCGCCCCAGCCCCAGCCCACGACCGGGCGCACGGTGATGCCTGAGGAAAACAAGGTGTCGGGCTTTGTCTTCAAGGTGCAGGCGAACATGGATGCAAACCATCGCGACCGCATCGCCTTCATGCGCATCTGTTCGGGCGAGTTCAAACGGGGCATGAAGCTCAGGCTGTCGAGCAGCGGCAAGATGATCGCGGTCCACAACCCGATGCTGTTCTTCGCCGCCGACAGGGAACTCGCCGACGAGGCCTTTGCGGGCGACATCATCGGCATCCCCAACCATGGCACCATCCGCGTCGGCGACGCGCTGACCGAGGGCGAGGATCTGGTCTTCACCGGCATCCCGAATTTTGCGCCGGAAATATTGCAGCGCGTCCGCCTTGAGGATCCGATGAAGGCCAAGCACCTGCGCCGCGCGCTGGAAAGCCTGGCGGAGGAGGGCGTGACCCAGGTGTTCAAGCCCCAGCTTGGCGCGAACTGGATCGTCGGCGTCGTCGGGCGTCTTCAGCTCGAAGTGCTTCAGGCGCGTATCGATGCCGAATATGGGCTGAAGGTGATGCTGGAGCCCGCGCCCTATGAAACCGCGCGCTGGATCACGGCGGACGACCCGGCCGAGATCAAGCGCTTCGAGGAAGCCCACCGCGGCAACATGGCCGAGGACCGCGACGGCGCGCCGGTGTTCATGGCGAAGAGCGACTGGGAACTGAACTACACCGCCGGCAAATGGCCGGCGATCCGGTTTACGGCGACAAGGGAGCGCACAAGGGTCGCAGCCTAGAAATTCTCTGCAACATGCAAGGCGAGTGGCAAGCCCGGATGGCGCGCCCTCGAAAGCAAACGGATCGAGGAACTGCCGCCGCCAGAAAATCGGCTCAAATTTTGACCTGTAAGCGGATCATATAAGAAATTTGCGATCTGTTTATGGATCAACTGTCGGATTCTGAGGGGGCTGGCTTCACGCCGTCTGCGCCAATCCCAAAAATAAAGCCCGGCATTTTCATGCCGGGCTTCGGATACGCGGTACGCAACATCATGACGCAACAGGGTACAAACGCGAGATACTCAACAATACTCAGTACGCAACAGATAAAACAGGTCGGCAGGAAGGGCTCAGTGAGCCTTCATCTTGTCGAAGAATTCGGTCACCTTGGCGGTGAAGGGGGCAAAGGTCTCGCGGGCGGCGGCCAGCGAAATCTCGTTCAGTTCCTTCGCGGCTTCAACGTTGCGCTTGAAGGTTTCGCGAATGAGTTCGTTCTGAAGCTCGAAAGCATCGCGCGGGCTCTTGGTCTTGGCGACGGCGCGGGTGGTTTCGAGGGCTTCTTCGTAATTCGTGCGGGCCAGATCGGCAAGGATGGCCGATGCGGTCTCGAAATGGTTCTTGGCTTCGACGGTCTTCGCCGCGGCGGCGGCAGACGCGGCCTTGGCGGTGCTCTTCACTTTTTCGGCTGTGGTCTCGGTCATGTTGAAATTTCCTATCTCACCCGTTAGGCACGCCGGCGAAGCATGAACTCCGCAATTCCTTCATCGCCGGTCTCTTGTGCGTTGCGGTAAAGATATGGACCGGCATCCCCGGGGTCAAGGTCTTTTTGTGCAGCGCAGCAAAAAATATCCATTTAAATTTTATGGAATCTCGAAAGGCTGAAATCGTCGGCCTTCACGGCGGGCTGGCGCTCCTCCACCAGATCGGCGGCGAGCGACGCACTGCCGGCGCACAGCGTCCAGCCGAGCGTGCCGTGGCCGGTGTTGAGCACCAGATTGTCGTATCTGGGTACGCGGTCGATGATCGGGCTGCCGTCCGGCGTCATGGGGCGCAGCCCACACCAGAACTCGACATTGGCATCCTTCTCGCCCAGTTCAGGGTTTACCTGCGGGTACAGATCGCACAGCGCGTTCAGCACCGAGCGCGCCCGGGGCATTTCGAGCGTCAGGTCATAGCCGCCCACCTCGGCCTGTCCCGCCGAGCGCAGGCGATCGCCGAGGCGGCTGACCACGACCTTGCGGGTTTCGTCGCTGACGCTCACTTCCGGCGCGAGCGTGTCGGGCGCGGGGATGGTGACGGAGTAGCCCTTGACCGGATAGACCGGAATGCGCACGCCCGCCGCCTTCGACAGCGCGGCGGAGCCGACGCCCGCCGCCAGCACCACGCCGTCGGCCTCGTGGAAGGCGCCGTCGATGACCACGCCCTGCACGGTGCGGCCCCTTGTGACGAGGCGTTCCGCCGTCGCGCCATAGTGGAAACGCGCGCCGCTCTTTTCAGCCGCTGCCGCGATGTTCTTTGCATATTTGTGGGCGTCGCCGGAGCGGTCGCCGGGGCAGTGGATGCCGCCCTGGATTTCGCCGCGCTGAAAGGCCGGGGCAAGCGCCGGTTCGATGGCGAGGCATTCCTCCGCCGTGAGACGGAGCTGCGTCAGCCCGGCGTCGTTCATGGGGCTGAGCTCGTGCAGCGCCTGGTCGAGATAGGCCTGCTCGCGGTAGATTCGCAGGATGCCCTGCTGGCGCTCGTCGAAGTCGAAGCCTTCGCCCCGGGCCTCAAGCCCGGCGGCGATGGCGTCCATGCGGGCGCGGCCATGCAGCGCCAGCGTCAGGTTCGGCACGATCCGGCTTTCGCGCGCCCCGGGGCGGCAGCGCAGCAGGAAGCGCATGAGCCAGAGCCATTGATCCGGGTCGGCCTTGATGCGCATCCGGAAGGGGGCCTTGGGGTCGCCCATCCAGCGCAGCACCTCGCCGGGGATTTCAGTTCCTGCCCAGGGCGCGACTTCACAGGCGGAAAGCTGGCCGCCATTCGCGTAGCTCGTTTCGAGTCCCGCGCCCTCGCGCTTCTCGAACACATCCACCTCATGGCCGCGCGCCGCCAGCTCATAAGCCGTGGTCGCGCCCATCAGACCCGCACCCAGAACGATGATCTTCAAGGGACACCTCCAGTAACCGCCTCTGGCCTAGAGCTTTTGGTGCGGTGCCGCAAGAGGAGGGGCGGCATGAATAATCAAAAACCGGCCCCTGGGGGGACGTTGACCCTGCGATCGGGATGACAGGCAGGAAGCGCCGGATATGACCCGTTCAGTCCGCCGCGTTTTTCGCGGCGAGGCGCTGGCGCAGCGACATGACGGCGGGGCGGCCGTCGGCCGCCGTCTGGTAGGCGTGGGTGAATTCGCCGGTCATCTCGGCATAGATGGCGGGGGTGATGTTGTCGGCCACCTCCAGCGCGTCGAAGCCGCAACGGATCATGTTCAGGAACTGGTCGCGCAGCACGTTGCCGACGGCGCGGACCTCGCCCTTGAAGCCATAGCGCTGGCGCAGCAGGCTGGCGTAGGAATAGGCCCGGCCATTGCGGTAGGCGGGAAATTCGAGCCCGACGAGGGAAAGCTTGTCGAGGTCGCGGGCGATTTCCGACGGGTCCTGCCCGCTTTTCAGTTGCACGCCAAGCGGACGGCCGCTCGCGGTCAGTTCGTTCGACTCCCGCTGCCAGCGCTCAAGGCTGACGATGACGCCGGCATCGGGCGCGCCGGGCAGGGCATCCTCGTCCCCCACATGGGTCCACGGGTCGGCAATGAACGCGCCGTCCTTAATGAGTTGCATAAAGTTTGTCCTTGAACGGCTGGAGCCCGACGCGGCGATAGGTATCGAGGAATATCTCGCCTTCCTGCCTGATGTCGAGGTAGGTCATCACGATGGTCTCGATGGCGTCCACGATCTTGTCGTCGGTGAAGCCGGGGCCGATGATGTCGCCCACAGAGGCCGTCTCGTCGGCGGCCCCGCCCAGCGTGATCTGGTAGTTCTCGATGCCCTTCTTGTCCACGCCCAGAATGCCGATATGGCCGACATGGTGATGGCCGCAGGCATTGATGCAGCCCGAGATATTGATGTGCAGGCGGCCGATGTCGTGCTGCAGCTTCAGATCGGCGAAGCGCTCGGAGATTTCCTGCGCGAGCGGGATCGAGCGGGCATTGGCGAGCGCGCAATAGTCGAGACCGGGGCAGGCGATCTGGTCTGAGATCAGGCCGATATTGGGCGTGGCGAGGCCCGCGGCGGCGAGCCCGTCATAGACCGCGCGCAGGTCCTTCTTGCGGACATGGGCAAGCGTCAGGTTCTGCTCATGGGCCGCGCGCAGTTCCGAGAAGGCGTAGGCTTCGGCGAGGTCCGCCACCGCTTCCATCTGTTCCGAGGACATGTCGCCCGGCGTGCCGCCGATGGGCTTCAGGGAGATATTGACGATGGCGTAGCCTGGCGTCTTGTGCTTGACCGTGTTCTGCCTGACCCAGTGGGCGAAGTCCTCGTCCTTCGCCATCTCGGCGTCGAGTTCGGCGGACTGGTCCGGCAGGGTCTCGAACGCAGGCGCGGCGAAATAGCGGCGGATGCGCTCCACTTCCTCGTCGGGAAGCTGGAGGCGGCCTTCCTTGCGGATTTCCGCGAATTCGGCCTCGACCCGGCGCTTCATTTCCGCTTCGCCGATTTCATGAACCAGAATCTTGATGCGCGACTTGTACATGTTGTCGCGGCGGCCCGACATGTTGTAGACGCGCAATGCCGCTTCCAGATAGGAGAGAAGATCCTCGCGCCGGATGAAGTCGCCGACCTTCTTGCCGATGATGGGCGTGCGCCCGAGGCCGCCGCCGATCCAGACCTCATAGCCGGTCTCGCCGAGCCCGTTCTTCAGCACGCGGATGCCGATGTCGTGCACCCGGATCGCGGCGCGGTCATGCTCGGTGGCGGAAACCGCGATCTTGAACTTGCGCGGCAGGTAGGTGAATTCCGGGTGGAAGGTGGACCATTGCCGGATGATCTCGCAGATGATGCGCGGGTCCTCGACCTCGCCCTCCGCCGCGCCGGCGTAATGGTCCGAGGTGACGTTGCGGATGCAGTTGCCCGAGGTCTGGATGCAGTGCATCTCGACGGTCGCCAGTTCCTCGATCAGGTCCGGCATGTCCTTGAGGGCGGGCCAGTTGAGCTGGAGATTCTGCCGCGTGGTGAAGTGGCCGTAGCCCCGGTCATATTTGCGGGCGAGTTCGGCGAGCTTGCGCAACTGGCGCGAGGAAAGCGTGCCGTAGGGCACGGCGATGCGCAGCATGTAGGCGTGAAGCTGGAGATAGACGCCATTCATCAGGCGCAGCGGCTTGAACTCGTCCTCGGTGATTTCACCCGAGAGGCGGCGCGCGACCTGGCCGCGGAACTGCTTCACGCGCTCGCGGACAAGCTGATGATCGAACTCGTCATACCGGTACATTTTATCTTCCTGTCATTCTCGCATCTGGCGTATCCGGCGCTTTGCCCGTGGCGGGCGGCGGCGCGGCGCTCAGACCTTGCCTTCGGCCTGCTTGCCGAGATCGAGCCTTACGGTGGGGCCTGCCTGCCGGATGGCCTCGCGCACGCTCATCGCGCGGATGCCGCCATGCTCGTCGCCCTCGACCTCGAACAGATAGACGTCGACCACATCGTTGCTGCCCAGAAAAGCCTGGCCGCGGGCGAGGAGGGCGGCGGCCTCTTCCTTGCCGTCGGCCACGTCGGCGTCCTGCATTTTTTCCGACCAGTGGTTGTCCGGCGTCAGATAGACGACGATTCCGTCCTGAAGACGGTTCGCGGTCAGCGCCTGAACCTTCGCGCCCTTGCGCATATGCTGGGCCATGGGGCCCTCCTGCTTCGCTTGCCTGATATTGGTATTAATCTTGTTGGGTGACCTTATGGGCCTTCGACCGCCCTTCGATCAAGCGGCGCGCGCCTTGGTTCCCTGATTACGCGCAATATGACGCGCCATGGTAATTAGGTCAATGTGAACGTGAAATGGTGTATTGCACATGAATTTCATGGGGATTTAACGGCGGCCTGGCCTAGTTTTCCCGTTTCACCGCGCTTTCATGCCAGTGGCGCAGGGTCAGGTGTTCGAGCAGGGTGAGGGCGAAGAAGATCGCGATGCCGAGGCCCGAGAGCAGGAAGAGGGCGGCGAACATCTTGGCGATCTGGAGCCGGTTGGCGGATTCGATGATCCGCCAGGCAAGGCCGGTCGAGGTGCCGGAGCCCGCGACGAATTCCGCCACCACCGCGCCGATCAGCGCCAGCCCGCCGGAAATCTTCATGCCCGCGAGAATATAGGGCAGCGCCGAGGGCAGTTGCAGTTCGGTCAGGGTCTGCCAGCGGCTCGCGCCATAGAGCTTGTAGAGGTCGCGCAGATTATGATCGGCGGAGCGCAGGCCGAGCGTGGTGTTGGACAGCATCGGAAAGAAGGCGACGATCCAGGCGAGGATCAGCAGGGCCCGTTCGGCATGGTCGAGCCCGACCCAGATCAGGATGAGCGGGGCGATGGCCACCACCGGCGTCACCTGCAGCACCACCGCATAGGGGAACAGCGCCATTTCGATGAGCCGGTTCTGTGAAAACAGCACGGCGAGGCCGACGCCGCCCACGACTGCAAGCGCGAACGCCGCCAGCGTGACCTTGAGCGTGACCCAGAGCGAGACCATCAGATTGTCCGCGTTCGCGGCGAAGGCCTGCCAGATGGCCGTGGGGGCGGGCAGCAGGAAGGCCGGCACCTGATAGAAACGAACCAGCCCTTCCCATGCGATGAGCACGCCCACGCCCACGGCCAGCGGCACGGCGACGCGCAGGAATGGGGCACGGGCGATCATGCGGGCACACCCTTTCTGAGCGCCGACGACACCGCGCGGCAGGCGGCGTGGAAAGACGGGCTCTCGCGAAAGGCGGTGCGGGGATAACCGGCATCGATCACGATCTCCTCGACGATGCGGCCGGGTCTGGTGCCCATCACCAGCACGCGCTGGGACAGGTAGACGGATTCATAGACGCTGTGGGTGACGAAAAGGATGGTCAGCCCCTGATCCCGCCAGAGGGTCAGCAGATCGTCATCGAGCTTTTCCCGGGTGAATTCATCGAGCGCCGCGAAGGGCTCGTCCATCAGCAGGATCGGCGGATCGGTGACGAGCGCCCGGGCAATGGAAACCCGCATCCGCATGCCCCCGGAGAGTTCGCGCGGAAAGGCGTCCGCCCGCTCGGCAAGACCGACGAGGGAAAGGGCGGCCATGATGCGGGGCCCGGCCGTCTTGCGCGCGATCCCCTGAAGCTTGAGCGGCAGCCAGACATTGTCGAACACCCGCGCCCAGGGCATCAGCGTCGCGTCCTGAAAGACGAAGCCGAGATTGGCGGGCCGCGCGCCATCCTGCCAGCGCACCTCGCCCTCGCTCGCGCGGGTCAGTCCGGCGGCGATGCGCAGCAGGGTGCTCTTGCCGCACCCTGACGGCCCGACCAGCGAAACGAAGCTGCCGCGCGCGATTTCAGCGTCGATGCCCGCAAGGGCCGGCGTGCCGTCGTCATAGGTTTTGCCGACACGGGCCAGGGTGAGCAAGGAGGGGGCGGGGGTGAGCAAAGGGGGCATGGTCCCGGGAAATCAAGACATTGATTGAAATAGAAACTCTCTCCCCCGTCGGAGGAGAGAGTTTTTCAGAATAGTCCGGTCCTTACTTCTTCAGGTCCAGCCCGACGCCCTTGTTGATAAACTGGTCGGTGTAGGCCTTTTTGTAATCCACGGTGGCGGGATAGACCCCGTCCTTCACCATCTCGTCGAAAAAGGCCTGCCAGCGCTCCGCCGTCATGGCGCCGATGCCGGACTTCAGCGTGTCGCCGCTGTCGACAATGCCATATTCTTTCATCTTGGCGATCGACTGGTCGATGATCGCCTGCGTCATGTCCGGATTGTCCTTGAGGATCAGCGCATTGGCCGGAGCCGGGTCGCCATAGAGATAGGAATACCAGCCCTTGACGGTGGCGTCGACGAAGGCCTGGACGATCTCGGGCTTCTTCGCGATCAGGTCGTTTGAGGCGAGCACGAAGGAGGCGTAGCCGGTGTAGCCGGAGTCGGCGAGCAGAAACACCAGCGGCTTTTCCTTCATCTCCTGCTCGTAGCTATAGGGCTCCGACGTCAGATAGCCTTCCTGAATGGCGGTCTTGTCGGACAGGAAGGGTGCGATGTTGCCGGTGTATTTGCGAATCTGGTCGTCGGTGAAGCCGTATTTGGCCTTGAGCCAGGGCCAGAACGCGGAAATGGTGGCGTCCGAAATCAGGACGGGCTTGCCCTTGATGTCCGCGAGCGAGGCAAGGTCGCTGCGCGGATGGGCCATCAGCACCTGCGGGTCCTTCTGGAAGATGGCCGCGACGGCGGTGGCGGGAACGCCGGCCGTGACATTGTTGATCGCGATCGGGCTGTTCGAGCCGATGCCGAACTGGGCCGCGCCGGTGGCGAGCAATTGCGGCACGTTGACGTCGGGGCCGCCCTGATGGATCGTCACATCGAGGCCCGCGTCCTTGTAATAGCCGAGCGCCAGCGCCTCGTAGAAGCCGCCATGCTCTGCCTGGGCCTTCCAGTCCGAGACGAAGGTGACCGGGGTCAGGCCGGGCTTTGCGGCCTCCTTGAGCGGTTTGCCGCCAAAGACGAACCAGACCACTGCCGCAACAATGACAATCAGGGCACCCCATATAAGCCGCATGTTCATTTGGACCTCTCCCGCGGATTTTCGTTGGGGGCGATGCTAGAGCAGCGTTTCAGAAAGGAACAGGGGTTTCCGTCAGGCGGGCGCGCAACCGGACTGGTGGCGCAGCTTGTCCATCGCCTCCCGGGCCGCCGGGCCCGTCACGAGGAAGCGGAAAAGAGCGACCCCCTTGTCGGAGGGGCTGATCACCAGCGTTTCCCCGGGGTGCGGCTGCACCTCCTGATCTTCGCTCGCGAGCAGGACATCGACCGACTTCGAGGGCAGCTTGCGATCGTCGATTGCATAAAAATTGTCCGAATTGTCGGCAAAGAAGGAGAGCGACCAGTAGCCGTCCGGCACCAGGCCGGTGAAGCGGACGGGGTTCTTGTCGACATCATAGACGCAGGCGACATAGAGCAGGTCGGGGCTGGGACGGACCACGCCGCGCGAGGTGGCGGTGGGCGCCGGCGGGAAGGAGGGTTTGTTCACGCCGCCCGCGTTTTCGCTCATGCGGCTCATCGCGCGGTGCATGACGGCATAGGGAATGGTGTGGATCGTGATGATATGGATAATCACGGACAGCATCAGCGTGGCGAAAATCCAGGAAAGAGCAGCCCTCATGAGCAGGACTCCAGGGTGATCGCGGGAAGCGTTGCATCTTGCGGGTTTTTGACCAGCGCTTCCTCGGGATTATAAAGCCGGATCATCAGGATGAAGGTTTGGCTGTCCGCGGGCATGCCCGTGGGAATCCAGTTGCCGGCGCCGGCATCGGGGCTGACAGAAATATTGAAGCTGCCGTCAGCCTCCCGCAGAAGGCCGGTCTTGGCCACGGAATAGCGTTCCTGGGAATTGGGGATGAGATAATTGTCCGGCCCATAGGCGGTGACGCTCCACCAGCGGGCGGGCAGATCCCTGCCTGTGAGCTTGTAGGTGCAATTCACCATGAGCGGCTTTCCACCTGAATCCATGGTGGCGGTGAAATAAAGGCTCTGGGCCGGGGTGAGGGCGAAAAGGCCGTTCAGCGCGACGACCGCGCGCGTATAGGGGTCCGCTTTTTCGGACCCGGAGGCAAGTTCGCTCTGCCAGGGGCCGACCCTGACGATGCTGACATTGATGCCCCGTTGCGTCACCCAGATCGCGGACCCGACTCCCAGAGCCAGCGCCACCAGGAGCATAAGGCAAATTCTCACCAGCCGACTCAAGCGCATCCCCCCTCTATCTTTCCGGCACTATGCTTAGCCGAAAAAGACGGCGACGGGAAATGGGGTTCCTGGACCAGGGATTTGCCGTCGTACGCAGATGTTCCCGCGGGTGCGGCTCTATTCTCCGGCATGTTTGACGGTCAGATGAAATCCCATCTCGGGACTGGTCTCGGCATCCCAGTCCCAGATGGCCCGCGGGTTATGGCCGCCACGGACGTAATCGCGATGCTGGAAGGGGGTGGGAACGGAAACGAGCCCATGGGCTGCAAGGCGATTTTCCCACCATTCCCGGGGCCGGAGCGTGACGTGCCACACGGCGCCGGTTACGGGGTCCTTGTCCTCGAACAGGGCGACGGAACAGACAAACATGCCTCCTGGCGCAAGATGGGTAACGATATTGGCAAAGAGGCCATCGATCTTATCCTCGGGGATATGTTCCAGAACTTCCCAGGCGGTGATGACGTCGAACTGGAGGGGCGTCCCGTTCCGGGAGGCCGAGAATGGTCTGGTAATGTCGGCCGTGAACAGATAGTCTGGGATCGTGCGCCATTCAGCGCGCTGTTCGAGAAGAGAGAAATCGCTTCCTTCCAGCCCGATGGAAATATGGCCCATTTCGATTCATCATGCGCCAAGCCCCTCGCGCTTCATTTCGAGGTCGAGCCATTGTTCCTCGCAGGCGGCAAGGTCGGCCTTGCGGTCGTCGAGCATCCGGGTGACGCGGTCGAATTCGGTCCGGTTCTTGCTGTAGAGGGTGGGATCGGCGAGGCGCTTTTCGAGGCCCGCGATTTCCTCCGTGAGCCGTGGCATCTGCTTTTGCAGCTCCTCCAGCGCGCGGCTGTCCTTGTAGCTGAGCTTGGTCGCGGGCTTTGGCCGTTCCGCGCCGCTGTCGCCGGATGATTTCCGGGCGGACTTCGCCTGCGCCTCGTCTTTCGCCGTTTGCGCGCGCTGGCGCAGATAATCCTCATAGCCGCCGGGATATTCCCGGGCCTCGCCCTTTTCGAGCGCGACCACGGAGGTGACGACCCGGTCGAGGAAATCGCGGTCATGGCTGACGAGCAGCACGGTGCCGTCATAGTCGCCGAGCATTTCCTGAAGGAGATCGAGCGTTTCCATGTCGAGATCGTTGGTCGGCTCGTCGAGGATCAACAGGTTCGAGGGCTTCGCCAGCGCCTTGGCCAGCAGCAGGCGGCACTGCTCGCCGCCCGAGAGCGTCTTGACCGGCTGGCGGGCCTGGCTTTCGCGGAACAGGAAATCCTTGAGGTAGCTCACCACATGGCGCGGCTCGCCCCGGACCATGACCTGATCGCCGCCGCCCTCGCAGAGCGTTTGCCATAGGGTGGCCTCGGGATCGAGACCGGCGCGGGACTGGTCGACATAGACCGGCGTGAGATTGGTGCCGAGACGGACCGTGCCTTCATCGGGCTTGAGCGCGCCGGTGAGCATTTTCAGCAGCGTCGTCTTGCCCGCGCCATTGGGACCGATGAAGCCGATCTTGTCGCCGCGCAGGATGCGGGTGGAAAAATCGCTGACCACGGTTTTGCGGCTGCCATCGGCGCGCTGCCATGTCTTGGAAATATGTTTGGCTTCCACGACAAGCGTGCCGGACTGGGACCCGGCCTCGACCGCCAGCGCCGCCTTGCCGGTGACGTCGATGCGCTTCGCCACCGTTTCACGCATGGAATAGAGGCGGCGCAAGCGGCCCTGATTGCGCTTGCGGCGCGCGCTGATGCCCTCGCGCGACCACTGGGTTTCCTGAACGATGAGCCGGTCGAGCTTGCGCGCGACCACCTCCTCCTCGGCCAGAATGGTTTCCGACCATTCCTCGAAGAAGGCGAAGCCCTTGTCGTGGCGGCGCACGATGCCGCGATCGACCCACAGGCAGCCCGCCGTGAGGCGGCGCAGGAAGGCGCGGTCATGGCTGATGAGCACGAGCGCGCCGCGGAAGGCGGCCAGCCGGTCCTCGAGCCACTCGATGGAGGGGAGGTCGAGATGGTTGGTCGGCTCGTCGAGCAGCATGATGTCGGCGCCCGAGCCGAGCGTGCGGGCGATGGCGGCCTTGCGCGCCTCGCCGCCCGACAGGAGCCGGGGATCGGCGGCAGGGGAAAGGCCCAGCTCGTCGAGCAGCGCTTCCGCCTCGTAGGATTCGGCGCCCCCCGCCATGACATAATCGAGCACGCTCGCCATCTCGCCGAAATCGGGCATCTGCGGCAGATAGGCGACGCGGGTGCCCGGTTGCAGGAAGCGCTCCCCGCCGTCCGGCTCGACAAGGCCCGCCGCGATCCGCAGCAGGGTGGATTTGCCCGTGCCGTTGCGTCCGACAAGGCAGAGCCGGTCGCCCCGGCCGAGCGAGAAGCCCGCGCCATCGATGAGGGCCTGATCGGCGAAACGGACGACAATGTCCTTGAGCATGAGCAACGGAGGCGCCAAGGGATTTCCTTAAAATGGATGGATTTGGCCCGCTTATATACCGATGAAGCGACAAGTCACAGGGCCGCCCGCCGGATTCGGCCGGATTTGGATTGCGGGCAGGGCAAAGCCTGTGGCAAATGAACCATGGCCGAGCCCTTGCCCTTCTGGAAAACCAAGACCCTGGCGGAAATGACCGCGCCGGAATGGGAGAGCCTGTGCGACGGCTGCGGCAAGTGCTGCCTCGTCAAGCTGGAGGACGAGGACACCGGCGCGCTCGCCTTCACGGAAATCGCCTGCCACCTGCTCGATTGCCAGAGCTGCCAGTGCAAGGACTATGAGAACCGTTCGCAGATCGTGCCCGATTGCGTGAAGCTGACGCCGGAATCCCTCGACGAGATCGACTGGCTGCCCGACAGCTGCGCCTACCGGCTGGTCGCGGACGGCGACGACCTGCCCAACTGGCATCCGCTGGTGAGCGGCGAGCGCGACAGCGTGCACCGGGCGGGCGCTTCGGTGCAGGGCCGGGTGCATCTGACCGACCGGGACGTGCCGCTCGAACATTTTCAGGATTATATCGCGGACTGGCCGATGGACTGGCCCGAAGACTGGCCAGCGGACGAGACTGCCGGGCGTTCCTCATAGTTTTCGCTTTATTTTGAGCGCGCCAACTTATCCCCACTTGTCGAGCGCGCGGACGATCCCATTTCTTCTCCATATCCAGAAATGTATCTGAACGGACGAAACGGAATTATTTTCAAGAATAATTCCGTATGCGTCTTGATGGAGCGAGCGGTCGAGCCCATCTCATGGTCCATATCCAGAATTGCGCAGAAACGGCCGACTGGTCCCGCATCGAGCGGGACTATGTGGCCGGTGTCCGTCCCGTCATCGAAATCGCGAACGAGGCGGGGATGCCCGTGGGCGTGCTCGTGCGCGAAGTACGCCGTCGCGGCTGGCCGCTCAGGACCGGCAAGAAGAAAGCCGGATCGCGCCATGGCCTTGCCGCCCGGCTGAAAAAGCTGATCGAGGCGGAAATAGAAGACATAGAGGGACAGGAGCTGGGCGAGCGCAACGCGGCTGATCGCGAGCGCGACGCCCGCCGCCTGTCCTCGTTGCTGGGTTCGCTCGGCAAGCTTTTCGAGATCGAGCGCGACCAGTCAAAGGGGAAAAAGACCCCGGTCAGGAAGGGGGAAGGCGATGCTTTCATCCAGGAGCTTGAACGCCGCCTCGCTCGCATCGCAGCCGCCGGACATCCGGCTGAAATTCCTGAAGAGCCTCAACCCGCGTGAAGCGGAACGATTGACCGGCCACTGGCCGTTCTGGGCGCGCACCGACCAGTTGCCGCCCGAAGGCGACTGGACGACATGGCTGGTGCTGGGGGGACGGGGTGCAGGCAAAACCCGCACAGGCGCCGAATGGGTGCGCGAGGAAGTGACGCGCGGCCGGGCCGGGCGGATCGCGCTCATCGGCGAAACCTATAATGACGTGCGCGAGGTGATGATCGAGGGGCCTTCGGGCCTGCGCTCGCTCAGCATGGGCGACGAGCGGCCGCGCTATGAAGCGACAAGGCGGCGTCTGCTCTGGCCCAACGGCGCGGTGGCGCAGGCCTTTTCGGCGACGGAACCAGACGGGCTGCGCGGTCCGCAGTTCGATGCGGCCTGGACCGATGAACTGGCCAAGTGGCGCTATGCGGATGCGGCCTGGGACATGCTGCAATTCGGCCTGCGGCTGGGCGAACGGCCCCGGCAGGTGGTGACGACGACGCCGCGCCCGGTGCCGATCCTGAAGCGGCTGCTGGCGGATGCGTCCACCGTGACGAGCCGCGCCGCGACATATATGAACCGGGCCCATCTCGCGGAAGCGTTTCTGGGGCAGGTGATCGCGCGCTATGAGGGCACAAGGCTCGGGCGGCAGGAACTCGATGCGGAACTGATCGAGGACAATCCCGATGCGCTGTGGCAGCGCGAGGGGATCGAGCGCACGCGAGTGCGGCGCGAACCGGAGATGCGGCGCATCGTCGTCGCCATCGACCCGCCGGCGACGTCGGGACCCGATGCGGACGAATGCGGAATCATAATCGCGGGGCTGGGCGCAGACGGACGGGGCTATGTTCTTGACGACCGCTCGGGCGGCGGCCTTTCGCCGCTTGCCTGGGCGCGGCGCGCGGCGGAAGCGTTCCGCTTTCATCAGGCCGACCGGATCGTGGCGGAAGCCAATCAGGGCGGCGACATGGTTTCCACGATCATGCGTCAGGTGATGCCCGACGCGCCGGTGAAACTGGTGCGGGCGACGCGCGGCAAGCGGGCCCGGGCGGAGCCGGTGGCGGCGCTTTACGAACAGGGGCGGGTATCGCATGTGGGGGCTTTCGCGAAACTGGAGGACCAGCTTTGCGACCATGTGCCGGGAGAAGGCGCAAAGAGCCCCGACCGGCTGGATGCGCTGGTCTGGGCGCTGACGGAACTGATGCTGGACGGCGAAGCGGGCGCGCCCAAGGTGCGGACCTTGTGATTGATTTTCTCGCTCTCCCCCAAGGGAGCGGGATGCCTTTGAAGGCAATCTTCCAATTACCGGAGAGCGGAACATGGCGCGTGAAAGCGTGTGGGCGCGGCTGTGGCCGCGCCGTGAGATGGAGAGTGCGTCTCCGGCCGAAACGAAGCGCAGCCGGGCGGGCGGCATTGTCGCCATCGAGTGGCGTGGCCAGCCGGCATGGACGCCGCGCGACTATCTGGCGCTGGCGGATGAGGGTTTTGCCCGCAACGCCATCGCTTATCGCTGTGTGCGGATGATCTCGGAGGCTGCTGCTTCGGTGCCGTGGCTGCTTTATGAAGGCAAACGGGAACTGGAAACGCATCCGCTGCTCGATCTCATCAACCGGCCCAATCCCAATGAAGCCGGGCCGGACCTGTTCGAAGCCTGGTACGGGTTTCTGCAGGTGGCGGGCAACGCCTATATGGAGCGGGTCGATCTCGACGGGGCTCCACGCGAACTCTATGCGCTGAGACCGGACCGGATGAAGGTGGTGCCGGGGGACAGCGGCTGGCCGCAGGCCTATGACTATACGGTGGACGGGCGCAGCGTGCGCTTCGCCCATGACGCCGCGCGGGGACATGCGCCGATCCTGCACATGAAGCTCTTCAACCCCCGCGACGATCATTACGGCATGAGCCCGCTGGAAGCGGCGGCCTTTGCGGTCGACATTCACAATGCGGCGGGGGCCTGGAACAAGGCGTTGCTGGACAATGCAGCAAGGCCGAGCGGGGCGCTCGTCTATCGCGGGGGCGACGGCAACGCGAACCTGACCGACGACCAGTTCAACCGGCTCAAGCAGGAACTGGCCGACAATTACCAGGGCGCCGCCAATGCGGGCCGCCCGCTGCTGCTGGAGGGCGGCCTTGACTGGACGGGCATGGGCCTGACGCCGCAGGAGATGGACTTCATCGAGGCCAAACATGTGGCGGCGCGCGAGATCGCGCTTGCCTTCGGCGTGCCGCCGATGCTGCTCGGCATTCCCGGCGACAACACGTTTTCAAACTATCAGGAGGCGAACCGGACCTTGTGGCGGCAGACCGTGCTGCCGCTGGTCGGGCGCACGGCGCGCGCGCTGACGCATTGGCTTGAACCAGCCTTCGGCAACGGTCTGAAGCTCTGGTACGACACCGACGCCATTGACGCGCTGTCGAGTGAACGCGAGGCGCTGTGGGCGCGGGTGAATGCGGCGGGCTTTCTCAGCGATGAGGAAAAGCGCGCGGCGGTGGGCTATGGCGCGCGCCGGAAAGAAGGGCGGGGGAAGACATGATGAGGGCTGATGAAGAAAGCCGGAGCTGGCGCATCGACCGGCGCGTGCCTTTGGCGCTTGTTTGCGCCGTGATGATGCAGACGGGCGTGGGGCTGGTGTGGGCGGGTTCCGCCGCGCAACGCCTCGACATGCTGGAAACGGGCGCGGACGAGAGCCGGGAGCTGATCGAGCGGACGACCCGGCTGGAGGAGCGCACCCGCAGCATCGACGCCACGGTGACGCGCATCGAAGCCAAGCTCGACAAGAACTAGTTTGTTGACGGATTTACATGATTACAGGCGCCCGCGGGCGCCTTTTTCTTTGGGGCGATGATGATGCAGCAGGCAGGACGGACGGGGCGAAAGCCGGATTATGAGCGCAAGGCCATTCCCTTCGACTTCAAGAGTGTGAAGGCGGATGGCCAGTTCCAGGGCTATGCGAGCCTGTTCGGCAAGGTGGATCTGGGACGGGACATGGTGATGCCCGGCGCGTTCCGCAGTTCGCTGGAAGCGCGCGGCGCGCGCGGCGTGAAGCTGCTCTATCAGCATGACCCCAATGAACCCATCGGCGTCTGGCTGGACATAAAGGAAGACATGCGCGGGCTGCTGGTGGAAGGCCAGTTGCTGATTTCGCTCGCCCGGGCGCGCGAGGTTCAGGCGCTGATGAAGGCGGGCGCGCTCGACGGGCTTTCCATCGGCTTTCATCCGACCAAGGCGAAGACGGACGAGAAATCCGGCCTGAGGAAGCTATACGAGGTCGATCTCTGGGAGATTTCCATCGTGACGTTTCCGATGCAGCCGCAGGCGCGCATCCACGCCATGAAGCAGGCTGGGCACGCCATGAAGCAAGCGGGACACGCCCTGAAGCAGGCCGGATGGTGAATCCAGAACCGGAAGACCATCCCTTTTTTGAAGGAACACACCAATGACCATGAGACAGACGGGCGTGCCTCGCGTCGGGGCGTCGCTGAAAGCGGATATTGCGCCGGAGGAGGGCGCGCCGGAGCGCAAGAGCTTCGGCGAAGGGCGGCCTCTTACGGGCGACGTGCGCGATGCGATGGACGAATTCATGTCCGCGTTCGACGCCTTCAAGGATGCGAACGACGAACGGCTCGGCCAGATCGAGCGCAAGCTTTCCGCCGACGTGGTGACGGAAGAAAAGGTGGAGCGCATCAACCGCGCGCTCGACCGGCAGAAGAAGACCGTCGACGATCTGGCGCTGGCGCTCGCCCGCCCGGAACTGGGCACGGAGCGGGGCGACCCGGCGCGGCGCGAGCACAAGGACGCCTGGACGCTTTATGTGCGCAAGGGCGAGATGCACGGGCTGCGCCAGATCGAGGCGAAGGCGCTTTCCGTGCAGTCCGATCCCGATGGCGGCTATCTGGTGCCGAGCGAGACGGAGCGGCTGATCGACCGGATCGTGACGCAGGCATCTCCGATCCGGTCAATTGCAGGCGTACGCCAGATCAGCGGCGCGAGCTACAAGAAGCCTTTCACCACCTCCGGCCTTTCCTCGGGCTGGGTCGGGGAAACGGAATCACGCGGAGAGACCCAGAGCCCGCAGCTCTCGGAACTCGAATTTCCGGCGATGGAGCTTTACGCCATGCCCTCGGCCACGAGCACGCTGCTCGATGACGCCGCCATCAACATCGACCAGTGGCTGGCCGAGGAAGTGCAGACGGTGTTCGCCGAGCAGGAGGGCGCGGCCTTCGTAAATGGCGATGGCGTGCGCAGGCCGCGCGGCTTTCTCTCCTATCCCGTGGTGGCCGATGCGAGCTGGAGCTGGGGCAATGTCGGGTACATCACCACGGGCGTGCCGGGAGATTTCGACTCGACCGGACCTTGCGATGAACTGATCGATCTCACCTTCGCGATCAAGGCCGGCTATCGCGCCAACGCCAGCTTCGTGATGAACCGGCGCACCCAGGCGCGCATCCGCAAGATGAAGGACCAGGAGGGCAACTATCTCTGGCAGCCCGGCCTGACCGCGGGCATGCCGGCCACGCTGCTGAATTTTCCGGTGACGGAAGCCGAGGACATGCCCGATGTGGCGGCCAACAGCCTCTCCATCGCGTTCGGCGATTTCAAGCGCGGCTATCTCATCGTCGACCGGCTCGGCGTGCGCGTGCTGCGCGATCCCTACAGCGCCAAACCCTACGTGCTTTTCTATACGACCAAGCGCGTGGGCGGCGGCATCCAGAATTTCGAGGCGCTGAAGCTTCTGAAATTCGGCACGGCCTGAGGAGGGCTACATGCGAGATCTACATAACAATATCAAGCTGGCGTCGAGCCTCATTCCGGCGGTGACGCTGGCTGCCCGCGCGGGCGCGCCCGTCGACCGGCGCGGCTTCCAGTCGGTCGACTATCTGGTGCTGGTCGGCACGAACGGCAACGCGCTTTCAGCTTCGGTCAAGCTGGAACTCAAAATCGAGACGTCGGAAGATGGCACGAACTGGACGCCGGTGACGGACTCCAGGCTGGTGCAGGGGGCGAGCGTTACCGCCGTCGGAATTTTCCTGAGCCTCGATGCGGCGGCGAAGACGGCGCAGGAATACCGGCTCGGCCTGCTCGGCAACGATCGCTACAGCCGGGTTTCCATAGTCGTGACCGGCACACACGCCACAGGCACCCCGATCGGCGTGGTCGCCCTGCTCTCGCACGCCAGCGTGAAGCCGGCTGCCTGATCATCAGGCGTGCCCCGCGCGGGATGCGGGGCACAACTTCTTTTCCCGATGGAACGATCATGACGCTCATTCTGCTGGAAGGCCCGGCGCTGGAGCCGGTGACGCTCGCGCAGGCGCGCGCCTATCTGCGCCTTGACGCGACCGATGAGGACACGCTGGTGCCGGCGCTGATCAGCGTGGCCCGGACGAGCCTTGAAACGGAACTGCGCCGGGCCTTCATAAGTCAGCGCTGGACCCTGCTGCCCGACCGCTGGCCGGGTTCGTCCGTGACGATACCATTGACGCCGGTGCAGAGCATCGATGCGGTGCGGGTTTCGGGCATCACGCTCGCGGCTGACTCTTATGCCTGTGAATGCAGACGCGACCCCGCCGTGATCCATGGCAGGGCGGGCATGGGCTGGCCGCTTCCCGCGGACCCCGCAGGCGGGATCGAGATCGATTTCACGGCGGGCTATGGCGATGCGGCCGATGACGTGCCCGCGCCGGTCCGCCAGGCGATATTGATGCTCGCCGCTCACTGGTTCGAGACGCGGGAACCGGTGGCGATG
This sequence comes from Parvibaculaceae bacterium, assembly GCA_028283765.1. Lineage (GTDB taxonomy): Bacteria > Pseudomonadota > Alphaproteobacteria > Parvibaculales > Parvibaculaceae > JAATFR01. Next base: position 1,128,318 of record JAPWJY010000008.1, read on the forward strand.
GGAACGCCTGTGCTGGAAATGCCGTTCACCGTTTCGCGGCTGATCGAGCCTTACCGGAGGCCGAGATTGTGAGCGGCAGGATCGGCCCGCTGCGCGAGCGGGTGACCATCGAGCAGGCCAGCATGGTGTTCGACGATGCGGGTGGCCATACGCTTTCATGGACCCCGATTGCCACCGTCTGGGCGCAGGTGGAAAACCGCAGCGGCAGCGAAGTGGTGGTGGGCGAACGGATCGAAAGCCGAGGCACGCGGCGGGTGCGCATCCGCAGGCGCACGAACATCGGGCCGGGCATGCGTCTGGTCTGGGGCAGCAAGGTGCTCGACATTCGCGCGGTGACGGACTCGGCCAGCGGGGCGGGCTATATCTGGCTGATCTGCGATGAGGTTTCCTATGGCGCTTGATGCGGGACTGGCCTTGCAGAAGGCGCTTTACGCTACACTTTCAGGCGATACGGCGCTCACCGGACTGATCGGGCTGCGGCTTTACGACAATGTGCCGGGCGATACCGCCTTTCCCTATATCACGATGGGCGAAGGCCGGATGATGGACTGGAGCAGCGACACCCATGACGGCGCCGAGCACCGGCTGGTCTTTCACATCTACACCCGGACTGGCGGGCGTTCGCTGATCAAGACCATTGCCGGCGCATTGAAGGCCAGGCTCCACAATGCATCGCTGGTGCTGACCGATCACCGGCTGGTCAACATGCGGTTCATCGAGGCGGATATCGTGCGGCTGGCCGACGGCGTGACATGGCACGGGATGGTGCGCTTTCGCGCCGTGACCGAGGCGATCTGATTTTCATTTCATATCTGGCAGGGTTTCATCATGGTGGCGCAAAAGGGCAAGGACCTGTTGCTCAAGCTCGACAGCACGGGAAGCGGCGTTTATGTGACGGTGGCGGGTTTGCGCAGTCGCACGCTCGCCTTCAACGCGCGCGCGGTGGATGCAACCAACGCGGATTCAACCGGCGCCTGGCGCGAGCTGCTGGCGGGCGCGGGCATCCGCTCGGCCAGCGTGAGCGGGCGCGGCGTGTTTCGCGACGAGGCGGCGGACGAAACGATCCGCTCCCTCTTCTTCGCGGCGACACAGCGCAACTGGCAGATCGTCATTCCCGGTTTCGGCACGGTGACGGGCCCCTTCCATATTTCGGCGCTTGAATATGCGGGCGAACATGATGGCGAGATGACCTATGAGCTGTCGCTCGAATCCGCCGGCGCGCTGAGTTTCGCGTGATGGAGCGCCATCCCAATCGGCACCGGGGCGAGATTGCCGCTGTGCTCGATGGCGAGACGCGCATCCTGTGCCTGACGCTGGGGGCGCTTGCCGAACTCGAGGCCGCCTATGGCGGCGAGGACCTGCTGCAACTCGCCAGCCGCTTCGAGAGCGGACGGATCGCGGCCGGTGACGCGATCCGCATCATCGGCGCGGGGCTGCGCGGCGCAGGCGAAAACGTGAGCGACGAGGCGGTGGCGCGGATGAGCGTGGAAGGCGGCGCGCTCGGTTTCGTGCGGATCGTCGCCCGGCTGCTGACGGCGACCTTCGGGCAGGAAGATGGCTGAGGCGCGCTTTCCCTGGCACGAGGCGATGGCTTTCGGTTTCGGGCATCTGCGCCTTGGACCGGATGCTTTCTGGCGGATGACGCTGAAGGAGCTGTCCGCCGCCGCATCCGCGCATGGACGGCAGACGAACGATCCCATCAGCCGCGAAAGATTCGCTGCGCTGCAGGCGGCCTACCCAGACAAGGGAGACGGAAATGGCGATTGACGATTCTGGTTCGAGCGACGGGCGGCAGGCCGCCGCCGATATGCAGGATGCGACGGCGGCCACCCGGGCCTATGGCGAGGAGGCACAAAAGACCTATCGCCTTGTCGCGGACGAGCAGCGCCGGGCAGGCGACGCGAGCCGCAGCTTTTCATCGAGTCTCGCTTCCGCCTTTTCAGGCGCGCTGACGCAGGGCAAGTCGCTCTCCAGCGTCATGCAGGGGCTGGCATCGGATATTTCGCGGCTGGCGCTGAATTCGGCGCTGAAGGGTTTCACATCGGGCCTGACCGGGTCGCTTTCGGGTGTGGCCGCCAATGTGGTGGCGAGCGCTGACGGCAATGTGTTTTCCGGCGGCAGGGTTCGACCTTTCGCCCAGGGCGGCGTGGTCAACTCGCCGATGCTGTTCCCGCTGCGAGGGGGCATGGGTCTTGCGGGCGAAGCAGGGGCCGAGGCGATCCTGCCCCTGACGCGCGGCAGCGACGGGCGATTGGGCGTGGCGTCGCAAGGCGGCATGGCCGCTCCGCAGATCATCTTCAATGTGACCGCAACGGACGCCGACAGCTTCCGCCGCTCGGAAGGGCAGATGGCGGCGATGCTGTCGCGGCTTTCAGGGCGCGGCGCGCGCAATCTGTAACGGCCCTGCGGGCGGCATCGGGAGGCAGCATGGAATTTCACGACATACGGTTTCCGACCCGGATTTCGTTCGGGGCGACCGGCGGGCCTGAGCGGCGCACGGAAGTCGTGACGCTCGGGTCCGGCCGGGAGGAGCGCAACAGTCCCTGGGCTCATTCGCGGCGGCGCTACAACGCCGGGCTCGGTCTTTCAACCCTGGATGACCTCCACGACGTTCTCGCTTTTTTTGAAGCGCGCCATGGCAGGCTTTACGGCTTTCGCTGGAAGGACCATGCCGATTTCCGCTCCGGCACGCCGGGCGTGGCACCATTGCCCGGCGACCAGCGCGTCGGCACCGGCGACGGGGCGACGGCGGCGTTCGATCTGGTGAAGCTCTATGTTTCGGGGAGCCAGACCTATTCAAGGCCCATCGCCAAACCGGTGGCGGGCACGGTGCGCATTGCCGTGAACGGCACGGAGAAGGTCGCGGGCACGCATTTCACCGTCGATACGGGGTCCGGGCGCGTGACGTTTCTCGCAGGTCAGATCCCCTTGGCGGGCGCTGCCATAACGGCGGGTTATGAGTTCGATGTGCCGGTGCGCTTCGACACTGATTTTCTGGAAGTCAACATCTCGGCCTTCAAGGCCGGGTCCGTGCCGAACATTCCCGTGATCGAGACAAGGGTCTGATTCATGAAAAATCTTTCTCCTGCACTCGCCGGGCATCTGGCGGGGGGGACGACGACGCTTGCGACCTGCTGGAAGATCGTGCGCAGCGACGGCGTGGCGCTGGGCTTCACCGACTGCGATGTGGACATCAGCTTTGACGGCGTGACCCATGAGGCGGCAGCGGGCATGAGCGCGGGCGCGATGGAAAGCAGCGCCGGGCTTGCGGTCGATAATCTCGATGTCGCGGGCGCGCTGCAATCGGAAAAGCTGAACGAGCGGGATCTGGCCGCCGGGCTGTTCGATAATGCCGATGTTGAAATCTGGCGCGTCAACTGGCGCGACGTGAGCCAGCGCGTGCTGATGCGCAAGGGCACCATTGGCGAAGTGTCGCGGGGCAGCGGCGCTTTTCAGGCGGAGGTGCGCGGCCTTGCCCATGTGCTCAACCAGTCCACCGGACGGCTGCATCAATATGGCTGCGACGCGACGTTTGGAGATGCGCGCTGCAGCATCGATGCGACGGGGCCCGGCTATCTGGGCGGGGGCGCGGTGATCACGGCCGACAGCAATCGGATACTCACCGTCAGCGGGATCAATGCCTATCCATCGGGTTTTTTCACGCGCGGGCTGCTCAAGTTCAACACCGGTGACAATGCGGGCATTCACTGCGAGGTCAAATCCCACGGGGTGAGCGGCGGCGTGGTGGGCATCGAGCTTTGGCAGGAGCCCGTGGCGGCGATCGCCGTCGGTGACGGTTTCAGCATCCGCGCCGGCTGCGACAAGCAATTTTCGACCTGCCGGACGATCTTCAACAACCAGATCAATTTTCGCGGCTTTCCGCATATGCCCGGCAATGATTTCGTCCAGGCCTTTCCGGCTTCGGGAGGCGTCAATGATGGCGGCAGCCAGAATGGATGAGGCGGTCCGGCAGGACATCGTGACAAGGGCGCGGGCGTGGATCGGCACGCCCTATCGCCATCAGTCGAGCCTGAAGGGTGTGGGGGCGGATTGCCTGGGCCTTGTCCGGGGTCTCTACCGCGAACTCCACGGCGTGGAGCCGGAAAAGATGCCCGCCTATTCGCCGGATTGGGCGGAGCGGACGGGGGCGGAAACGATGGCGGAAGCTGCGCGCCGCCATCTCGATGAAATCGCGCTGGCCGATGCGCTGGCGGGCGACATTGTGCTGTTCCGCATGAAGGAGAACGGCCCGGCCAAACACGCCGCCGTGCTGGTGGACCGGCAGCGGATGATCCATGCCTGGTCTGGCCACGCGGTGGCGGAAACCGGACTCGATGCGGGCTGGCGGCGGCGCATGGCCTTTGCTTTTTCGTTCCGGCGCTAAAGGGAGAAGGATGGATGGCGACGCTTCTTCTGAGCACGGCCGGGGCGGCGATAGGCAATGCGCTGATGCCGGCAGGCGGCACGGTGCTGGGCATGAGCGGGGCGACGCTCGGCTCGCTCGCGGGCGCGGTGGCGGGAAGCTATATCGACCAGGCGCTGTTTGGCGCGACGGTGGCCCATCAGGAAGGGCCGCGCCTTTCCGAGCTCACGGTGATGACGTCGAGCGAGGGCGCGCCCGTTCCGCGCGCCTATGGCCGCGTCCGCCTTTCCGGGCAGGTGATCTGGGCGACCCGGTTTCGCGAAACAGTGACGACCGTGACAAGCGGCGGCCATGGCGGCAAGGGCGGCGGCGGCGGGGGCGGGGCCAGCACGACAAGCTACAGCTATTCGGTTTCCTTCGCGGTGTCGCTCTGCGAAGGGCCGGTGACGCGGATCGGGCGGGTCTGGGCCGATGGCAATCCGCTCGACCTTACGGGGATAGAGTGGCGGCTGCATCAGGGCGGCGAGGGGGAATTGCCCGACCCGCTGATCGAGGCCGTGGAGGGTACGGGCAATGTGCCCGCCTATCGCGGCACCGCCTATGTGGTGTTCGAGGATATGGCGCTCGCCGCCTTCGGCAACCGGCTGCCGCAGCTTTCGTTCGAGATTTTCCGTGGGCTCGGCGACCTGGAAACGCGGGTCAAGGCGGTGACGCTCATTCCCGGCGCGAGCGAATTCGCCTATGACACGCAGGCCCAGCGGATCGAGCTTTATGAAGGCGTGACCTCGCCGGTGAATGTGCATAACGGCACGGGCAAAAGCGACTATAGCGCCGCGCTCGACCAGTTGCAGGCGACATGCCCCCATGTGGAAGCCGTGTCGCTGGTGGCAGCCTGGTTCGGCAGTGACTTGCGCTGTGGCGCGTGCACGATTGAGCCCAGAACCGAGAACGCCACCGTCTACACCGTTCCCGATCAGTGGAAGGTGGGAGGGCTCATACGCGGCAGCGTGAATGTGGTGAGCCTCAAGGATGGGCTGCCCGCCTATGGCGGCACGCCATCGGACCAGTCGGTCATCCGCGCCATTCGCGACCTGAGCGCGCGGGGGCTTGCGGTGACTTTTTATCCGTTCGTCATGATGGATGTGCCCGAGGGAAACGGGTTGCCCGACCCTTACGTGGCGGGCGGAACGCAGGGAGCCTATCCATGGCGCGGGCGGATCACCTGCCATCCGGCGCCGGGCGTCGCGGGCTCGCCCGACAAGACGGCGGGCGCGGCGGCGCAGGTGGCGGCCTTCTTCGGCACGGCCGGACCGGGGCAGTTCACCATTGTCGGGGAAGAAGTGCGCTATACCGGCGCGGCTGAATGGTCCTACCGGCGGATGATCCTGCATTATGCCCATCTCTGCGCGCTCGCGGGCGGGGTTGAGACGTTCCTGATCGGATCGGAACTGCGCGGGCTGGTACAGGTGAGAAGCGCCGCGGGAAGCTATCCCGCCGTGGCGGCCCTGAAGACGCTGGCACAGGATGTCCGCTCGATCCTTGGGCCGGGAGTGAAAATTTCCTATGCCGCGGACTGGAGCGAATATGGCGCGCACCAGCCGGGCGACGGCAGCGGCGATCTCTATTTCCCGCTCGATCCGCTGTGGGCGGACAGCAACATCGATTTTGTCGGCATCGACAATTATCTGCCGCTTTCCGATTGGCGGGATGGCTCATCCCATCTGGATGCGACGGAGGCCGCCTCGATTTACGATCCCGCTTATCTGCGGCGCGGGATCGAGGGTGGCGAGAATTACGACTGGTATTATGCCAGCGATGCCGCGCGCGCGGCACAGAGCCGCACGCCGATCACGGATGGCGCTTATGGCAAGCCATGGGTGTGGCGGGCGAAAGACATCCGCAACTGGTGGGCGCAGGCGCATTATAACCGGCCGGGTGGCGTGGAGAGTGGTGCTGCGACCGCCTGGACGCCGCAATCAAAGCCGATTCGCTTTACCGAATTCGGTTGTCCCGCCGTCGACAAGGGCACGAACCAGCCCAATGTGTTCGTCGACCCCAAATCCTCTGAATCAGCCCTGCCGCATTTTTCCAATGGCAGCCGCGACGACATGATGCAGCGCGCCTATCTCGACGCGATGCTGGGCTACTGGCAGCCGGATCATCCAGCCTATGACGGGGACAATCCCATATCATCCGTTTACGGTGGATATATGATCGAGCCTGCACGCATGGCGGTGTGGACCTGGGACGCGCGACCATTTCCAGCCTTTCCCAATCTGACGCAGGTGTGGGCCGACGGCGGCAACTGGCGGCTGGGTCATTGGCTGAACGGGCGGCTGGGGGCGGCGCCTCTGGCCGATCTGGTGGCCGCGATCCTGAGCGGCGTGGGATTCGCGCGCTTTGACGTGTCCGGCCTTTCCGGTCTTGTCGACGGCTACGTGATCGACCGGATCATGTCGCCCCGGCAGGCGCTGGAGCCCCTGATGCTGGCCTGCTTCTTCGATGCGGTCGAAAGCGAGGGCGTGATCCGCTTTCGCCATCTGGCCCGCGCGACGGAGGTGACCTTGAGCCGCGACGGGCTGGTGGAAGGAGACGGCGGCGCGGCGGGTTTCAGCCTGACGCGCGGGCAGGAGAGCGAACTGCCGCTGGCGGCGAAATTTCTCTATATCGACGGGGATCATGATTACAGGCAGGCGAGCGTCGAGGCGCGCCGCCAGAGCGGCGGCAGCCTGCGTGTTTCCTCGGCCACGCTGCCCATCGTGATGACTCAGGAACTGGGCCAGCGCAGCGTGGACGTGTTTCTGCAGAAGGCGTGGCGCGAACGCGAACGGGCCACGCTGAAGCTGCCGCCCTCGCTGCTGGCGCTTGATCCCGGCGACGTGGTGGCGCTGTCGCTGGCCGGTGATACGCGCCGCTACAGGTTGACGGAAGTGACCGATGAGACCTCGCGCGAGGCGGCGGGCGTCATCAGCGACGACAGCCTTTACAGCGCCGTGCCAGACGTGATCCGCCCGAAAGCGCAAGCTATCCCGGCGAGCTATGGAACGCCGGTCTTCGCGGTCCTGGATCTGCCGATCCTGACCGGCACGGAAACGCCGGGCCAGCCGGTGGCGGCGGGGAGCGCCGATCCATGGCCGGGCGCCATCGCGGTCTATCGGGACTGGGCCGGGAGCGGGCTCGCCTTCGACCGGCTGATCGACCGGCAGGCGGTGATGGGGCGGACGCTGACGACATTGATGCCGGGGCCGGTGGGGCGGTGGGATGAGGGCAATCGTCTGGAGGTCCGGCTCGTGGCGGGCAGCCTGTCGAGCATTGATGCACTGACTCTGCTGAATGGCGGCAATGTCGCGGCGCTCGAAACGCCCGAAGGCGATGTGGAAATCATCCAGTTCCGGGATGCGATGCTGACCGGCGCGAACCAGTACCGGCTTTCAGGACTGCTGCGCGGGCAGGCGGGCACGGAAGCGGCGATGGAGACGCTGGCAGCGGGCGCGCGCTTCGTTCTGCTCGGCAGCGCGCTTGCGCCCCTGAGCTTCAACGTGAGCGAGCGCGGGCTGGCGCGGAGCTGGCGATATGGGCCCGCGCCGCGCCCATCCGATGACGTGAGCTATGCTGAGGTGACGAAGATCGTGACGGGCGTGGGCCTGCGGCCTCTCAGCCCCTGCCATCTGAAGGGCGCGCGGCTGACGGGCGGCGATATCAATCTTTCATGGATCAGGCGGACCCGGATCGACGGTGATAGCTGGCAAGGTCTCGATGTGCCGCTGGGCGAGGAGAGCGAGGCTTATGAACTCGATATTCTCGATGGCGCCAACGTTGTGCGGACCCTGTCCGTGACAAGTCCCGGCGCGATCTATAGCGCCACGCAGCAGATTGCCGATTTCGGTTCATCAAGCTTTCCCACCCTCAGCATTCGCGTCTGCCAGTTGAGCCGGAGTTTCGGCCGGGGCACGGCGCGGGGAGCCATATTGAATGTCTGACAGTCCCAATCTCAATCTGCCCTATCTGGAACCGGCGCAGGCGCAAAAGCATGTGACCGTGAACGAGGCGCTGAAGGCGCTGGATGCGCTGGTTGCACTTTCGGTGTTGTCGCGCGGGCTTGCGACGCCCCCTGCATCCCCCATGGATGGTAGCCGCTATCTGGTGGCGGCGAGCGCTACGGGCGCATGGGCAGGGCAGGAGAAGCGGATCGCGAGCTGGATCGACGGGGCCTGGTCGTTTTTTGCACCGCAGGCCGGGTGGCGCGCCTTTGTTGTCAGCGAGAAGCTCGTCGTCCTGTTTGACGGGACGGCATGGCGTGACGGGCCGAAGGAAACCGCTGCCAGCGTAGCGGCAAGCAACGCATCTATCCGTCTACGCATCATAGAGACGGAACACACGATCGCGGCGGGAGCGACCAACAGCGTCGCGCTTTCCATTCCCGACCGGGCCATCGTGCTGGGCGTAACCGCAAGGGTGAGCCTCGCCATTACCGGCGCGACAAGCTGGAGCGTGGGCGTTGCCGCCGATGCGGCGCGCTATGGGAACAGCATCGGCGTGGCGCTCAACTCGACGCTCAATGGCGTCAGCGGCACGCCCACGGCCTATTACGGGGCAACGCCGCTGCTGCTGACGGCGGCGGGCGGCAATTTCACCGGCGGCAAGGTCAAGCTCGCGATCCATTATTTTCTGCTGACCGGGCCGCAATGACAGGCGTCTGACGTTGACTGATCCCTTTAACACAGGAGAGTTTGATGAATTTGCTGAGCTTCTTATCCGCCGACATGGGGCAATGGCTCAATGCCGGACTTTCGGTGGTGGGGGCCGCGTCCGCCGTGGCCGCGCTGACCCCCACGCCCAAAGACGATGCGATTATCGGCAAGCTTTACAGCCTGCTCGATTTTCTGGCGCTGAATATCGGTTACGCCAAGGATCGCGCACCAAACAAGACAAACGGCAAAGCCGGTCAGTGAAGCCTTGACGCAAGGTTTTCCTGATTATTCCTTCTGCTCCATCGTTTCCCTTCATCATTTTGGCCGCATGTGGGCGGGCCGGGGCTTGTCCGGTCACCCACATGCGGCCATTCTGCGTTTCCGGCGGCCCTTCAAGAAGGCCGCGAACAGGCGGGATGAAGATGGACCTTGGACTTCAGGGCAAAGCGGCGCTGGTGACCGGCGCGCATCGCGGCACCGGACGGGCGATTGCCCACGCGCTGGCGCGCGAAGGCGTGCGCGTGGCGGTCCATGGCCATGAGCCGGGCGAGGCCGACGAGGCCGCCGCCGAAATCCGCGCGGCGGGCGGCGAGGCCGTATCCATATGGGGTCTCCTTACACAGGACGAGGGCGCTCTTTCCGTTGCCCGGCAGGCGCATGAGGCTTTGGGGCCCATCGATATTCTCATCAATAATTATGGCACGGCGGAGGCGGGCTCCTGGGCGCGCACGAACATCGACGGCTGGATCGAGGCCTATGAAAAGAACGTGCTCTCCATCGTGCGGCTGACGAAGCTGCTGGCCGATCCGATGAAGGAGCGCGGCTGGGGCCGGATCATCATGCTGGGCACCGTCGGCTCGACCGAGCCCGCCGCGCGGATGCCGGCTTATTATTCGGCGAAGGGCGCGCTCCACACCATGACGGTGAGCCTCGCCAAGGAGCTGGCGCGCACCGGCGTGAACGTCAATCTGGTCAGCCCCGGCCTTATCCGCACCCGCGAGGTCGAGGAACGGTTTCTGGAAAAGGGACGGCGCGAGGGCTGGGGCGCGACGTGGGAAGAGATCGAGCCCAGGGTGCTTGAAAGCTTCATGGACAATCTGACCGGCCATATTCCCCGGACGGAGGAGGTGGCGGATCTCGTCTGCTATCTGGCGAGCCCGCGGGCGGACGCGATCACGGCGGCGAATTTCCGCATCGACGGCGGCTCGTCGGCCCTGGCCATCTGATAAGCCGCGATCCGGAACAAGGACAAGACACAAGAAAAGAGTTTGGCGATGGAGACATTCAGGTTCGATCTGTGCGAACTGCCCGAGGAGACAAAGGGCCTTCGCGAGGAGGTGCGCGCCTTTCTGCGCGACAATCTCAAGGGCATTCCCCTCGTGACACGAGCCCAGACATGGTCCGGCTCGGACGCAAGGTTCAGTGCCGCCATGGGTGCGCAAGGCTGGATCGGCATGACCTGGCCCAAACAATATGGCGGCGGCGAGCGCTCCTTCTTCGAGCGCTATGTCGTATTGGAGGAAATGCTGGCGGCGGGCGCGCCGGTGGGCGCGCACTGGATCGCGGACCGGCAGAGCGGCCCGCTGCTGCTGCGTTTCGGTAATGAAGAACAGCGGCAATTCTTCCTGCCGAAAATCGCGACCGGCACCTGCTTTTTCTGCATCGGCATGAGCGAGCCGGATTCAGGGTCCGATCTCGCCGCGACGCGCACAAGGGCGGACAAGGTGGAGGGCGGCTATCTGGTCAACGGCACCAAGCTGTGGACCAGTGGCGCGCACCATGCCCATTACATGATCGGGCTCTTCCGCACCCATTACGATCCGGCGAAGAAACATGACGGGCTGACGCAATTTCTCGTCGATCTGAAAACGCCCGGGATCACCATCCGCCCGATCCGCGATCTTTCCGGCAACGCGCATTTCAATGAGGTCATCTTCGAGGATGTCTTCGTGCCGGAGAACCGGCTGGTCGGCGCGGAGGGCACGGGCTGGGATCAGGTGCGCGCCGAGCTTGCCTTCGAGCGTTCCGGGCCGGAACGCTATCTCTCCAGTTTTCTGCTGTTGGTGGAACTGATCCGCGAGGTGCAGAAAACCGGCGGTACGCGCGCCGAGGAGGAAATCGGCCGGCTGGTCGCGCACCTGGTCACGTTGCGCCAGATGTCGCTTTCCGTGGCCGGGATGCTGAACGCGGGCGAGAACCCCGCGCTCGAGGCTTCAGTGGTGAAGGATCTGGGCGCTCTCTACGAGCAGGAGCTGCCCGTACGCGCTCATGAACTGACCGGCATTGAGCCGACCATCGGCACGGGCAGCGATTTCCAGCAGGTGCTGGGCTATCTGACGCAGGTTACGCCTTCTTTCTCATTGCGCGGCGGCACGCGCGAGATCCTGCGCGGGATCATCGCCCGCGGCCTCGGTCTGCGCTGAGACGGCAGGAAGGAAACGATCATGAATGAATTACAGACGATCCTTCACGGCACCATCCACCGCCTGTTCGGCGACTTCGTGGACAAGAACCTGATCCAGAAGGCCGAGGAGGGCGTGTGGCCTGAAAAGCTGTGGGCGGCGCTTGAGGAGGCGGGCATGACCCGCGTGCTGGTGCCCGAGGAGCAGGGCGGGGCGGGCGGCGGCTGGGCCGACGCGATGATCCTGATCAAGGCTGCGGGCGAACACAAGGTTCCCCTGCCGCTGGCCGAGACGATCCTTGCCAGCGCCATATTGGCCGAAGCCGGAATCGCAGTGCCGGAGGGTGTATTGACGGTCCTTACCGGCGATCTGGCACTGGATGGAAAGACGGTAAGCGGGACGGCGGAGCGGACGCCCTGGGGGCGGAACGCGGACCATGGCGTTGCTGTGCTGGAACAGGACGGCGGGCGCGTCGCCGTGCTGGTTCTGCTTAAAGGAAGCGTCATTGACGAGGATGTGAACCTTGCCCGGGAACCGCGCGACGAGGTGACCTTGCAAAATGCCGACGCGCTGGTGGGTGGTGCGGTCGATCCGGACCGCATCGGGCTGCTGGGCGCGCTGGTGCGCTCGGGCCAGATGGCGGGCGCACTTTCCTTTCTCATCCGCCAGTCTGTTGAATATGCCAACGAGCGGACCCAGTTCGGCAAACCCATCGGCAAGTTTCAGGCCATCCAGCAGCAATTGGCCATTCTCTCGACGCAGGCCGCCGCCGCCAATCTCGCCGCTTCCCACGCCGCGGCAAAGGCAGACGCCGGAGACGCGCTTTTCGAAATCGCCATCGCCAAGGTGCGGGCGGATGAGGCCGTCAGCCTCGCCACCTCCATCGCCCATCAGGTGCATGGCGCCATCGGCTTTACCTATGAACATGAGCTTCACTTCGCCACGCGCCGGCTCTGGTCGTGGCGGGCCGAGTTCGGCTCGGGTTCCCAATGGGCGGGCGTGCTGGGGCGCGCCGTCATCGCGCGCGGGCCGGATGCGCTGTGGCCTTATGTAACGGCACGTTGATTATGACGATTGAGGAGTACCGATCATGAAAGTTTCTGACGCTCTGGCTAGCCGTATCACCTGCCGCGCCTTTCTGGACAAGCCTGTGCCGGACGAGACGCTCAAGGCCGTTCTTGAGGGTGCGCGGCATGCGCCATCGGGAGGCAATCTGCAGCCTTGGCATGTCTATGCGGTGAGTGGGGACAAACTCAAATCCTTCATTTCGCTCATCGCCGAAAAGCAGAAGACCACGCCGATGGGAGAGGGGTCGGAATATGACATCTATCCCAAGGGATTGAAGGAACCCTACAAGGCGCGCCGCTTCAAGTGCGGTGAAGACCTTTATGCGACCATGAATATCGCCCGCGATGACAAGGTGGGGCGGCTGATGCAGTTCGCCCGCAACTTCCAGTTCTTCGGTGCGCCGACGGGGCTGTTCTTTGCCATCGACCGGCAGATGGGCCTTGGCCAATGGTCCGATCTCGGCATGTTCATCCAGTCGCTCATGCTGCTGGCGCGCGAACATGGGCTGCACACGGCGGCGCAGGAAGCCTGGGCGATCTGGCACACGACAGTGACGGAATTCATCGGCATTCCGGACGAACTGATGCTGTTCTGCGGCATGGCCATCGGCTACATGGACGAAAGCCATCCGATGAACAGTCTTCGTACTGACCGTGCGCCGCTGGAAGAGGTGGCGACGTTTATTTCCTAGGCAATTTCTGCGGGAAGGCCAGAGTTAGAAAAGGCTTTTCTGTTGGCATCGACCCCCGGGAGGAGCCGCCCCGGGCGCCTGCCGTACCGTTTCATGCCGCCTTCCGGGTCAGATGTTATGGGGATCTGTAATTCTATCTAAAGTTTTTCATGTCATTTTCTTGCTTCAGTGTTTCTCACGAGGGAGCAAGAATATGCAGGATATTAAACATCTGACTTCGGCTTCTTTCCATTGCGGCATTCTTCAGCAGCAACAAGAGGAATTTTCTCCCGTACATCAACAGCGTACCCAGAATAAACCGGAAGCGTCTGTCACACGGTTTGATGAGGACAAAAAGCTGCGCCTCGAAGCAATGACGCAATTCGATGAGGCCTCAAGCGCGGAAAGCGACAATACTGCAAACCGGACACGCAGAGCGGTAAAGACTGCCTCCGGACCGGCAGTTCATTCCGTTTCGGCAAGTCAGGACGTTGAAGTGAGAGCCATGACGGATAGTGCGCCAGGAGGGGGCGTTGGAGCGATTATTTCCAAATTCATTGAATCCCTCCAGAATATCATGGGTCAGGAAGAATTCATGATAGCGACGATGACGAAGAGGAAATGAATTACAGATCGTCATATGTCGCGGCAGGTGCGTGACAGGGGCTCCTGAAAGGGAAAAGGCCGCTGTACCAAGGGTGCAACCCGTACAGCGGCCAGTTCAGAACGATCAGCAACGCGGCTTCTTGTGATTGTTCCCGGGGCCTTTTTCAGGCCCATCATGAAGCCGCCCCGTTTACAGCCAAGCAGTTACTTACGTGAATAGGTCAGGCAGAAAGGTCCCCTGAAGTGTCCGACCTTACCTGCTTCGCCCCATCCTCCGTCATAAACGGCACCTCGGCGATAGCAAACGGTGTCACCAAACCGTTAGACATCGGATCACCTCCTTTCAAGTTGTTGCAGCCAGAACTGAAGCCTGCGGTGAGTCCGGCCCGGCGTCAACAAGGGGCTGTAGGAGAAAGGCCCCATTCACCCAGATATGGGGCAAATGTCGTGCAAATTTCATGAAAATCGAACGATTTCAGGGCTGTAGACGCCGACTGAGACCTGGTTTCGGAAGTTGCGGCAGGTATTGGACGGTAACAGCCGCACGAATCACTTATGCTCTTTGTGAGGATTGTCCGGCCGGCTCGTCGCGCTGGTCCGCTTCCAGCAGGTCGGCAAAGGAAATATCGCCCAGCCGTTTGCGCTCTTCGGCTGCGATATGTTGGAAAAGCTCTTCGATGGCCGGGTTATGGGCCAGCCTGTTTTCAGGCAGAGCGCGCTCTGCGCCTTCCTGGCGGATGGCCTGAATGGCGTCGCCGATACTGGTCTGGCTGGCGGCCCGGCTCGGCAGGTAGCGGCCTGCGGGCGCTTCGGCGCGGGCGATCAGATGGGCGCTCAGAAATGCCGCCAGAATGACCTCCATCGCCTCGACAGGCGCGAGCAGGCGGGAGGAGAGGTCTTCCTCCGTCAGAGGACCTTCGCCGCGCTCATAGGCCTCATGGATGAGGAGCAGCGCATGGGTGCCGATCCGCTCCATCTGCTGGGGCGAAAGCTCGACCACGCCCGCGACCGGCGACAGGTGCTTGCGGTTCTGAAAATAGAAGGACACCGAGCAGCCGACCAGAAGGATCAGCCAGCCGACATAGAGCCAGATCATGAAGAAGAAGAGCGCCGCAAACGCGGAATAGATCACCGCATAGCTGGTGGAGTTGGCAACGAAGCTGGCAAAGCCCCAGCCGGTGATGGTCCACAATATGCCTGCGACTGTAGCGCCCAGAAAGGCCGATGAAGTTCTGACCCGTGTATTGGGGACAAATTTATAAAGTGCCGCGAAGGCGAGAATGGCAATCGCATAGGGCAGATAGCGGCTCAATTCCCGCGAGAAGCTCTTGATGGGTGCGGGGCCGAGGCCGGTGATGGAAAGAGCGCTCGTGATGAAACTGGCGATCACCCCGATCGACATCAGCAGGAACAGGGGCCCGGCCACGCCGAAGCTCACGAAGTCGCGCAACTGGCGGATGATCGAGCGTGAATTGCGCGCGCGCCAGATGGTGTTGAACGATTCCTCGATCTTCATCACCATCGAGATGACGGTATAGATGAGAAACGCAAAGCCGACCGTGCCGAGGACGCTGGAGTTGACGCGCTCGACGAAGCGCATGGTCGTCTGGGTTATTTCGATCCCCTGATCTCCAAGAGGAGAGAGGAATTCGAGCATGAAGCGCTGAAGATAGACGTGATAGCCGACCATGCGGAAAACCGCGAAGGCCACGGCGATGGCGGGCACGAAGGAAAGCAGAGTGGTGTAGACGAGGCTGACGGCGCGCAGCCCCAGCCGTCCTTCAATCAGATCCCGGGTAATGACCCAGATGATCCGGAGTGTTTCGACAAGGGCGGCCCGGCCACGGGCCATGCCCTCCAGGGGTGTTTCCCAGACGAAGCTGTAGAAATGGCGGATCAGATTGAACGAGACTCTCATGGGGCAAGTCTAGTGGCATCGCCGGTTTGATGAAATGAGAACCGGGATTGCCGATCCCGTGAGAGCGTCCGGCTCTCAGGTAAAGACTTCCTGCCGCAGGCCAGCGCATCGGACTGGCCGCCCACAGGCTTTGCCTGCTCCAGCCGGCAAGGGCGGGTAAAACAGGAAGGCCCTCCACAGGGGAGGGCCTTCATCGCTTCAATCAGTAGCGATCGCGAGACGGGCGGCCGCCGGAAGGCGCTCCGCCTCCCTCAACCACCAGCTCTTCTGCCGAGACGCGGCCATTACGGCCTTCGACCAGTTCATACTCGATGCCCTGACCTTCATTGAGCGTGCTCAGCCCCACCCGTTCAACGGCCGAGATGTGAACGAAAACGTCCTTGCTGCCATCCTCAGGCTCGATGAAACCGAAACCCTTCGTTGCGTTAAACCACTTAACGCGTCCCTTGTTAGCCATAGATCTGTGCGCCTTGTCGTATAAAAATCGTAGATAAAAGGGCCGCTCGCACCTGTGTGCAAGCGGCCCATGATGCTAGCAGCTTCACTATGGCGACGATATGACATTTCCGCGGGAAAGAACCGCGGAACCCTATTTTTGTGGCTAAAAGAGCGTGATTTGGCGATTCAGACCGTTCCGCTGGCGCGCAGCGCTGCAATTTCCGCCTCGCTGTAGCCCAGAGCCGAGAGAATTTCGTCTGTATGCTCTCCTAAAAGCGGGGCTCGATGACGGATTTCGCCGGGGCTTTGGGAGAGGCGTATGGGCGTTTCCATGATCTGCGCCGGGCCGGGCAGGCCGGGGAAGTCCAGTGGCCGGAGATAGTTCATCGCCGCGATGTGCGGATCGTCCAGCGCCTGTTGCGGCGTATAAATCGGGCCCGCGGGGATGCGGGCTTTTTCAAGCAGGGCAAGGGCTTCATCCGTGCCTTTGCCGGCGGCCCATTGCGCCGTGCGTTCGGACAGGATTTTCCCATTATCGCCGCGTGAAATATCATCGGCGAAGCGCGGGTCGGTGAGCCAGTGATCCTCCCCCATCAGTTTGGCCCAGCGCCTGAACAGCGGGGCGCCGATGACCTGAACAAGGATCCAGCCATCCCGGGTGCGGACAATGTCGGCGGGACCTGCGTAGGGAGAGCGGTTGCCAATGGCGACGCGGTTTGTCTGGCGAAGATCCTGTTCGATCAGATGAAAATTGAAATAGGCAAGCGCGGTTGAAAGCAGCGAACCTTCGACCTGCTGTCCTTTGCCCGACCGGGAGCGTTCCATGAGAGCGGCCATGGTGCCGAAGGCCGACAGGGAGGCCGTGCCGAAGTCGACCCACGGTGCATAGCTCTTTACCGGCTCGCCGGGTTCGCCCGTGAGATAGGCAGCCCCGACCATGGATTGGGCGACGCCATCGAAACCGGTCCGCTCGCTATAGGGGCCGCCATGGCCGAAGGCCGAAACCGTGGTCAGGATGATGCCGGGCCTGATGGCGCTGAGGCTGTCGTAATCGAGACCCATCTGCTTCAGGGTCGATGGCGGCAGGTTGGCGACGACGACATCGGCGGTGGCGACGAGGCGTTTCACCACCTCGCGGCCTGCTGGTGTCATGGGATCGAGGGTCAGGCCCTGCTTGTTCCGGTTCATCTGGAGATACATGGCGCCTTCGCCGCCCTCACCTGCCCCGGCATGGGGTACGATCGGCTGGACGAAACGGTCCTCGCTGCCTTCGCGCTTTTCGATGCGGATGACTTCGGCGCCCATGTCGCCGAGCAGGGCCGCGCAATAAGGTCCCGCGATATAGCGTCCGAAATCCAGCACCCGGATTCCGGCCAGAACGCCTGCCTTTGTCATGATTTCCCGTTCTCCCCTGTCGCATTTTCAATGTCTTGTTGGCTTCTTTATCCCGGAATGGGGCGGACGGGGCAAGGTTGCCTGGGCAAATGGTGCGTCGCCGCGCCGCTATGAAGCCGGGGGAGAGCGCTTTATAAGACCTCCAGCAATCTGCGATTTCGAGGACTTCCGTTTGAACATTCCGGTCAACAGTCAGGCAATCATCCTGTGCGTGCTGTTCGCGATCCTGACGGCGCTGGCCATCGGGGCCGTGCTGCGCCCGCTGGCCCGGCGCGGCAGGAATCAGGAAGGCGCACACGAGATTGCGATCTATCGCGACCAGCTTGGTGAAATCGGCCGCGATCTCGAACGCGGCCTGATCGCGCCGGAAGAAGCGGAGGGGGCGAGGCTCGAAGTCTCGCGCCGCCTGATCGCAGCGGGCAAGGCGGTGGATGCGGGTGAAAGCAACAATCCGGCAAGGCGCAAGCTGGCGGCGCTCGCCATCGTCATCGTCGTGCCTCTTGTCGCTCTGGTGTTCTATCTCTCTGAGGGCTCGCCCGAATTGCCCGATCAGCCGTTCGAAGCGCGGGTCAATGTGCCTGTCGATCAACTGCCGCTGGAAGGGCTGGTCGCCCGGATCGAACAGCAATTGATGAAAGCGCCGGAAGATGAACGCGCGCTGACCGTGATCGGCCCGGCCTATATGGAGCTTGGCCGCTATGACGATGCGGCCAATACCTATCGCACGCTGCTCGCGCTCAAGGGACCGGCCGCCAGCCTCTATATTTCACTGGGAGAGGCGCTTGCCGCCGCATCGCAGGGGGGGCTTATACAGCCCGACGCGCGCAAGGCCTTCGAGGCGGCAGCGGCGCTTGATCCTAAAAATCCCCGTGCGGATTATTATCTGGGGCTCGCCCAGTTGCAGAGCGGCGACAGGGAAGGCGCGTTGAAGCGCTGGAAGGCGTTGCTGGAAGATACCCCTGCCGATGCGCCGTGGCACGCGGGGCTTGAGCAGGCCATCGCCCAGGCCTCCGCGCCCTCAGCGCCGGGGCCGGATGCGGATGCTGTGGCCGCGGCTCAGGATATGACGCCGCAGGCCCGCCAGCAGATGATCGAGGGCATGGTCGGGCGGTTGGCAGACCAGCTGGCGCAGAAGCCCGACGATCTGGACGGCTGGTTGCGCCTGATCCGGGCCTATCAGGTGCTGGGACAGAAGGACAAGGCCGTGGCGGCGCTGGCCTCGGCCCGGTCCCATTTCAGGAATGACAAGACCGCCCTGATGCGGCTGGACGAAGCGCAAAACGCCCTGAACTGACTTATCCCCGCCCCGGTTGTGCGCGCCGACAATCAGGCGAGCGCACACTCCCGGCAGATGGACTCCCGGCAAGTGCAAGCGCCTCGATCAGGGGGATCTCATGCCGGATGAACTGCAAAAGGCGGCGGCGCAGGCCATCGTCAATATTTTCGAGACGGGTAAGGCGCAGGGGGCTTATGACGCGGTTACGGTGCTGAGGGGTGACAGCGGCCATCTGACCTACGGGCGCTCCCAGACGACGCTGGGCAGCGGCAATCTCCATAAGCTTCTGCGATCATATCTGGACCTGCCGGGGGCGGCGCTGGCGGATGATCTGACGCCTTATTTCCCCCGTCTGGCGAAAAAGGACTTTTCGCTCGACCGGGATATGCCCTTCAAGGCTCTGCTGAGGCAGGCAGCGGCAGATCCCCTGATGAGGGCAGTGCAGGACCGGTTTTTCGATGAGCAGTTCTGGCAGCCGGCCCTCAGAGCCGCCACCGGTCTTGGATTGGCGGAGGCGCTTTCGGTCACGGTGGTCTATGACAGTACGGTTCATGGCTCGTTCCGGCTGATCCGCGACCGGGTAAGGCCGGTTTCCCGACTCGGGGAACGCGGCTGGGTTTTAGCCTATCTGGCCGCCCGGAAAAGCTGGCTTGGCAGCCATTCCAACCCGGTCCTGCGCCGCTGCACCTACCGGATGATGGCCTTGCAGGGGCTGGCGGCGGCGGGAAACTGGAACCTGAGCCTGCCGCTGACGGTTCGGGGCGTCGTTCTGACAGCGGAGGCCCTGAGCGGTCCTGCAGAGGAAAAGACGGTTTCGGGGCCCACAAGCTGAGCGGAGCGCGACTATTTGGCGGTTCCCCCTTGCCCATCCCCCGGCTATATCAGGCGGGCAGGGGGGCGGAGAGTGACGAGGATGGCATGGCGCGAAAGCTGACGCGCAAACAGAAGCGGGCGACCTTTATCGTGCTGGGGCTCGCCATCCTCGGCGGCGCGGTGGCGCTTGCGCTTTTCGCGCTCCGGGACAATGTGGTGTTCTTCTACAGCCCGACGGAGATCAGCGAACGCGGTCTGGGCGTCGGCCAGCGCATCCGTCTGGGCGGGCTGGTGGAGCAGGGCAGCGTCAAGCAGGCCGGGCCCGCGACGATCCATTTCACCGTCACCGACCTCAAGGACAAGATCAAGGTGACCTATACCGGGATTCTGCCGGACCTGTTCCGCGAGGGGCAGGGCGTGGTCGCCGAGGGCGCCATCGGACCTGACGGCGTGTTCGTGGCCGACAGCGTGCTCGCCAAGCATGACGAGAAATACATGCCGCCCGAAGTGGCGGCGGCGCTGAAGAAAAGTGGCGAGTGGCGTCCTGAAGGCGCTACGGGAGGAAGCTGAGACATGTTTGCCGAAATCGGCCATTTCGCGCTGGTGCTCGCGCTGGCCATCGCCCTCGTGCAGACATTCGTGCCACTTTATGGCGCGCATGTCCGCGACCGGGGCCTGATGGCGATCGCCGTGCCCGCGGCGGTGGTGCAGTTCGTGTGTATCGCAGCGGCGTTCATGGCGCTCGAACAGGCGTTCATCGTTTCCGATTTCTCGATCAAGCTGGTGGCGGACAATTCCCATGCCGCCAAGCCCCTGTTCTATAAAATCGCCGGAGTCTGGGGCAACCATGAAGGTTCCATGGTGCTCTGGGTGTTCATCCTTTCGCTCTTTGGCGCGCTCGTCGCGCTCTTCGGCAACAATCTGCCGGATGCGCTCAAGGCGCGCGTGCTGGCGGTGCAGGGCTCGATCGGGGTCGCGTTCCTGCTGTTCATCCTGATCACCTCGAACCCGTTCATAAGGCTCGATCCAGCTCCGTTCGAGGGTAGCGGGCTCAATCCGCTGTTGCAGGATCCAGGTCTCGCCAGCCACCCGCCATTTCTCTATACGGGCTATGTCGGTTTCTCCATGGCCTTCTCGTTCGCCGTCGCGGCGCTGATCGAGGGCAAGGTGGACGCAAGCTGGGCGCGCTGGGTGCGCCCATGGACGCTGCTTGCCTGGACCGCGCTGACCATCGGCATCGCGCTTGGCTCCTGGTGGGCTTATTACACGCTCGGCTGGGGCGGCTACTGGTTCTGGGACCCGGTGGAGAACGCCTCGCTGCTGCCCTGGCTTGCAGGTACGGCGCTGCTCCATTCCGCCGTGGTGCTGGAAAAGCGCGGCACGCTCAAAAGCTGGACGGTGCTGCTCGCGATCCTCGCCTTCTCGTTGTCGCTGATCGGCACCTTTCTGGTCCGCTCCGGTGTGCTGACCTCGGTCCATGCCTTCGCGACCGATCCAAGGCGCGGCTTTGCCATCCTGATCATCATCTGCCTTTTCATCGGTGGCGCGCTGTCGCTCTATGCGTGGCGGGCGCCGCTGTTGAAGACGGGCGCTCTCTTCGCCCCGATGTCGCGGGAAGGCGCGCTCATCCTCAACAATCTGCTGCTGGCGGCGGCGACGGCGGCGGTGTTCATCGGCACGCTTTATCCGCTGCTGCTCGACAGTCTGGGTGGACCCAAAATCTCGGTCGGGCCGCCCTATTTCAATGCGACCTTCGGGCCGATCATGCTGCCTCTGCTTTTCGTTGTACCGTTTGGGCCTTTTCTGGCCTGGAAGCGGGCGGATGCCGCAGCCGCGGCCCAGCGGCTGACGGTGGCGGCCCTGATCGCCTTGGCCGTCGGCATTGCGGCCTATGCCGTCCATCACCGGGGCCCGTGGCTCGCGCCGCTGGGTATCGCGCTCGGCGCATGGCTGATCGCAGGCAGCTTTTCGGAAACCGCCTACCGGGTCCGGCTCTTTCGCATTCCGCTGGAGGAAAGCCTGAAAAAGGCGCGCCATCTGCCCCGCTCGGCCTGGGGCACGGCGCTTGCCCATGCCGGACTCGGCGTCACCCTGATCGGCATTGTCGGCGTCACCGCCTGGAGGCAGGAAGTTGTGACGGCCATTCCGGTCGGCGGGCGGATCGAGATCGGTGGCTATTCCCTGTTGCTCAAGGATGTTCGGGGTCTTGTCGGTCCAAACTATCAGGCGACGGAAGGCGTGTTCGAGGTCAGCGAGAACGGGGCGTTCCTGACCTATATGCAGCCGCAAAAGCGTTTCTTCCCGGTGGAGAAGCAGGAGACGACCAAGACCGCCATTCACACCAATCTGGTTTCCGACCTTTATGTGGTGATCGGCGACCGCGACGATGAAAAGCGCTGGTCCGTGCGGGTCTATTACAATCCGCTCGTGCCGCTGATCTGGATCGGCGTGGTGGTGATGGGCTTTGGCGGGCTGGTCTCGCTGCTCGACCGGCGCTTGCGGGTGGGCGCGCCGGCTCCGGCCCGGTCGCGGCGGCTTGCCGCTGCGCAGCCTGCGGAGTAGGGCGATGCGCCGTTTTTTTCTGGCCCTTTCCCTGCTGCTGCTCATGGCTGGACATGCCTATGCCATCGATCCCGGGGAAGCGTTGAACGATCCGGCGCTGGAAGGCCGTGCGCGCGCTATTTCCTCGGAATTGCGCTGCCTTGTCTGCCAGAATGAATCCATCGAGGAATCCCATGCCGATCTGGCCAAGGACTTGCGCCTGCTTGTGCGCAAGCGGGTGCTGGCGGGCGACAGCGACCAGCAGGTGCTTGATTATGTCGTGGCGCGTTACGGGGCCTTCGTGCTGCTCAAGCCCCCGTTCGAGCCCGCGACATGGGCTCTCTGGTTCGGGCCGCTGGGGCTGCTGATCTGCGGCGGACTGGGCGTTTTCCTCTTCTTCCGCCGTCCCCGCCGCGAAGCACAGGCCCCGCTTGGCGCTGACGAGGTGGAAGCCCTGCGCCGGTTGACAGGGCCTGAATAGCGTCTGCCCCGCGCCGAAGGCTCCCCCTGCCATATTATTGCTATTTTGTAATGTTTTATCCACTTTATAGAAACGTTATGTTCAGCATTCTCGGTGGAGCAGATAATCAGGCAGTACCAGCAGGCAGGAGTTCAAGAATGAGGAAGACCGAGACCATGGCGCATGCGCCTTCCGTCCGGCGGACAAGATCCCTCGCGATGGCGCTTGCGGCCGCCGGTGTGATCGGTTCGAGCGTTCTGGCCGGCAGCGTTTCCCCGCTTCGTGCGGAATCGCTCACGCCCGGCCCGATCAATACCCAGCCCGTCGCGCCCGGCGCGCCCGTTTCGGGCCATCCGGCAAGCTTTGCCGATCTCGTCGAGAAGGTGAGTCCGGCCGTGGTCAGCATCCGCGTGGTGGAGGAGGAAACGGTGGGGGCCAGCGAGATGCCCGACAACCCGTTCCCGCCTGGCAGCCCGTTCGAGCATTTCTTCGACCAGCTCCAGCCCAAGGGCCCGGATGGCAAGCCGATGAAGCGCAAGGCGATGGCGCAGGGCTCAGGCTTCATCATTTCGCCCGATGGCTTCATCGTCACCAACAATCATGTGGTTGAGGGCGGCAAGGAGATCACGGTCGTCTTCAAGGACGGCACGGAGGAAACCGCCAAGCTGATCGGCCGCGATCCCAAGACCGATCTGGCACTGGTCAAGGTGAAACCAACCAAGCCGCTGCCCTATGTGCAGTTCAGCAAGAAGGACACGCTGCGCGTCGGTGACTGGGTCGTCGCCGTCGGCAATCCGTTCGGGCTTGGCGGCTCGGTGACGGCGGGCATCGTTTCAGCACGTGGCCGCGACATCGGGTCGGGGCCCTATGATGATTTCATCCAGATCGATGCGCCGATCAACAAGGGCAATTCCGGCGGTCCTACCTTCGATGTCGATGGCAATGTGGTGGGCGTGAACACGGCGATCTATTCGCCGTCCGGCGGCAGCGTCGGTATCGGCTTCGCCATTCCCGCCGAAACGGTGTCGAGCGTGATCGAGCAGCTCAAGACCCATGGCAAGGTGGTGCGCGGCTATCTTGGCGTCACCATCCAGCCGCTCGACAAGGACATTGCCTCAAGCCTCGGTCTTGAGGCGGACAAGGGCGCGATCGTCGCCCAGGTCAGCCCGGACAGCCCGGCCGCCAAGGCTGGAATCAAGCAGGGCGATGTGATCCTGAAGCTCGGTGACGAGGACATGCCGGACGCCCGCGCCGTCAGCCGTCACGTGGCCGCGCTCCAGCCCGGCGACAAGGCGGTCGTGACGATCTGGCGTGATGGCAAGAAACAGGCCGTGAACGTCAATATCGGCACGTTCCCCGATAATCTCGATACGGCGTCGGCGGCGCCTGCCGATGCGGCAAAGCCCAAGACGGCAACGAGTCTCGGGCTCTCCCTGCAGGGAGGCAAGGACGGCGTCGTCATCCAGAATGTCGATCCCAACAGCGATGCCGCCGACAAGGGCGTCCAGACGGGCGATGTCATTCTCAATGTCGACGGCAAGGGCGCCAAGGCACCCGCCGACGTGGTGGACGCCGTTGCGGCTGCGAAGAAAGCGGCGAAGAAATCCGTGCTGCTTCTTATCCGGACCGGCGGCCAGCAGCGCTTCGTGGCGCTGACGCTTGGCGATAACTGAGACTGAACGGGCGTGCGAAGCGGGCAGGCCAGGGGCCAGCCCGCTTTTGCCGCGAAAAGATCGGAAGACGCCATGCGCATTCTCATCATCGAAGACGACCTTGAAGCCGCTGCCTACGCGGTGAAGGGCCTGCGCGAAAGCGGCCATGTGGTGGACCACGCCGCCGATGGCGACGAGGGCCTGACCATGGCGCTTGCAGGTTCCTACGACGTCATGATTGTCGATCGTATGCTGCCCCGGCGCGACGGGCTGGCGCTGGTTGAAATGGTTCGCACGGAAGGGCTGACGACGCCGGTGCTTTTCCTCTCCGCGCTGGGAGAGGTGGACGACCGGATCAAGGGCCTGCGTGCGGGTGGCGACGATTATCTGACCAAACCCTATGCCTTTGCCGAACTGCTGGCGCGCATCGACGCGCTGGTGCGCCGTGCCAACCCTGACCAGGTGCGCACGCGCCTGCAGGTGGCGGATCTCGAAGTGGATCTGCTGGCGCGCAAGGTGACGCGGGCGGGCGAGGAAATCGATCTTCAGCCGCGCGAGTTCCGGCTGCTCGAATATATGATGAAACATGCAGGCCAGGTGGTGACGCGCACCATGCTGCTGGAAAATGTCTGGGAGTATCATTTCGATCCGCAGACGAACGTGATCGACGTGCATATCTCCCGGCTGCGCTCGAAGATCGACAAGAACTACAAGCAGCCGTTGCTGCATACGGTGCGCGGCGCAGGATATTCACTCCGTGCCGCTGATTAAGCTCCTCAAGACCACCGCCTTTCGTCTGGCGGTGATCTATCTGGCGCTCTTCGCCATTTCGGCGGCGGCGGTGCTGGCCTATGTCTACTGGAACACGGCCGGCTTTCTGGTGCGCCAGACCGACGAGGCGGTGCAGAGCGAGATCACCGGCCTTGCCGAGCAATATGCGCAGGGCGGCCTGCCGCTGCTGGTCAACACCGTCATCCAGCGATCGCGCGATCCCGACCAGAGCCTTTATCTCGTGCTGGGCCCCGGCGGCCATATGCTGGCGGGCAATCTGACCGCGCGCCCTTCGGTGGAGCCGGGAGAGGATGGCTGGATCGACTTTCGCTACAACCGCAAGACGGCGGAGGGCGAGATCGTCGTGAAGGCCGCCCGCGCCCGCGCCTTCATGCTGCCGGAAGGCTTTTATCTTCTCGTCGGCCGCGACATTCAGGAACGAAAGGGCGTCGAGCACCTGATCACCGGCTCCCTTGTCTGGGCGGTGGCGCTGACAGTCGGGCTCGGCCTCATCGGCGGCCTGCTGATGAGCCGCAACATGCTGGCCCGCGTCGACGCCATCAACCGCACCAGCCGCGACATCATGCAGGGCGAGCTGGGGCGGCGTCTGCCGGTTGCGGGGACGGGCGATGAACTCGACCAGCTCGCGCTCAACCTCAACGCCATGCTCGACCAGATCGAGAAGCTGATGACGGGGATGCGGCAGGTCACCGACAATGTGGCGCATGATCTGCGCTCGCCGCTCAGCCGGTTACGCAACCGGCTTGAGGTCAGCCTGATGGAGGATGATCTGTCACGGGAGGATTACCGCTCGGTGCTGGAGCGCACCATTGGTGAAGCGGACCAGCTTCTGCGCACCTTCAACGCCTTGCTGATGATCGCGCGCGCGGAAGCAGGCTCGGTGCGCGAGGCCATGACCACCATCGATATTTCCGACATCGTGCGCGACATCGCCGAGCTTTATGAGCCTTTGCTGGAAGAGAACGGCTTTGAACTCCACACCAGCGTTGCCGACGGGCTCGCCATCCGGGGCAATCGCGAACTGGTGTTTCTCGCGCTCTCCAACATGATCGACAACGCCATCAAGCACGGACGCCCGGTGGAATGTGAGGGCGGCGCTTTTGTCGAGGTTGGAGCCTCGCTGCGCGACGGGCATGTCGCCATCTCGGTGGGCGATCATGGCGAGGGCGTGCCGCCGGAGGAACGCGACCGGGTGCTTGACCGGTTCGTGCGGCTGGAGGCCAGCCGCAATACGCCGGGCAGCGGGCTTGGCCTCAGCCTCGTCGCCGCCGCTGCGCGTCTCCATGGCGGCCGGGTCGAACTGGCGGACAATGCCCCGGGCCTGAAGGTGACGCTGATCTTTCCGGTAATGGCGGGCTGATCTCTCTGCTAGTCTGCCTGACCGGAACAGGATGGAGAGAGTGATGGAGGCGACGCCGGGGGAGAGGGGCCAGCAGGCCCCGAAGCCGTTCGATGGGACGCGCGCCGATTTCGAACTGGCTTATTTCTCCGATGACGCGCGTTCCGCCGCCGTTCTTGAAGACCCGGGCGTTCGCGCGCTGGTGGCGGCGCTGACCGGCAACTCCTCCTATCTGGCCCGCCTGCTCAAGGTGCATCCGGAATGGATCGCGGCGCTTTTCTGTGAGCCGCCCTCGCAGGTACTGGACCGCCTGATCGAGGAAATGACGGATGCGATCAACGCGCCGGATCAGGCAAACCTGATGAAGCTCTTGCGGCTGGCCAAGGCGAAACACGCGGTGCTGGTCGCGTCCGCCGATATAACCGGCATCTGGACGCTGGAGCAGGTGACGGACGCTCTTACCCGGCTTGCCGATGTTTGTGTGCGGGTAACGCTCGACTGGCTGATGAAGGAGGCGGCGCGCAAGGGGCAATTGCTGGTGCCGCCGGAGACGGCCTGTTGCGAGGGAAGCGGTATCGTCATTCTCGGCATGGGAAAATATGGCGCGGGTGAACTCAATTATTCGAGCGATATCGATCTGGTCATTTTCTATGAGCCTGACACATTGCCGCTTAAGGAAGGGATTTATGACGGCGAGTTCTGCGTGAAGCTCGGCCAGGGGCTGGTCAGGATCATGCAGGAGCGCACCGGCGACGGCTATGTGTTCCGTACGGACCTGCGTCTGCGGCCCGATCCCGGCGCAACGCCGATCGCCGTGTCGCTGCCCGCGGCCGAAGTCTATTATGAAAGCCGGGGGCAGAACTGGGAGCGTGCCGCCTTCATCAAGGCGCGTCCGGTGGCGGGCGATCTTGAAGCCGGGGCGCGCTTCCTCAAGGGGCTTGAGCCCTATGTCTGGCGGCGCAATCTCGACTTTGCCGCCATCGCCGACATTCATTCCATGAAGCGCCAGATCCATGCGGTGCAGGGCCATGGCCACATCGCGGTTGCGGGGCACAATATCAAGCTCGGACGCGGCGGCATCCGCGAGATCGAGTTTTTCGTGCAGACCCAGCAATTGATCGCGGGCGGCCGGGATCGCGACCTGCGTGGCAGGGCGACGGTGCCGATGCTGCATATGCTGGCACAAAAGAAATGGATTTCGGATCGGACCGCAGGCGAGATGGAGGCGGCCTACCGGTTTCTGCGCACGCTCGAACATCGCCTGCAAATGATCAATGACGAGCAGACCCAGATGCTTCCCTCAAGTGAGCGGGGACTGGACCATGTCGCCTGTTTCATGGGGTTCGGGACGCGCGACGCATTCGCTGCGGTGCTGACGCAGCATCTGGAAAACGTGCAGTCGCATTACGCCCAGCTTTTCGAAATGGCGCCCTCGCTCGCGGAGGAGGGGGGGAGCCTCGTCTTTACCGGGACGGAGGACGATCCCGAAACATTGGAAACGCTGCGCAGGCTCGGCTTTCATCAGGTCTCGGAAATTTCACAAACAGTGCGTGGCTGGCATAGCGGCCGCTTCGCGGCGACCCGCTCGCCCCGCTCGCGCGAACTGCTGACCGCCCTGATGCCCGAACTGCTGAAGGCGCTGGGGCGCACCTCAGATCCCGACCGCGCCTTCACCCATTTCGACCGTTTCCTGACCGGCCTTCCCGCAGGCGTTCAGCTTTTCTCGATGTTCTATTCCAACCCCAGTCTGCTGACGCTGCTGGCGGGCATTTGCGGCACGGCGCCGAGGCTCGCCCATTATCTGAGCCAGAATCCCGCCGTGCTCGACGCCGTGCTGGCGCCGGACTTTTTCACGGTTCTGCCGGACCGCG
The DNA here is from genome assembly GCA_028283765.1 of Parvibaculaceae bacterium. Taxonomy (GTDB): domain Bacteria; phylum Pseudomonadota; class Alphaproteobacteria; order Parvibaculales; family Parvibaculaceae; genus JAATFR01. The sequence goes on from JAPWJY010000008.1 coordinate 1,156,613, forward strand.
AGGTGCTGCGCGAAAGCCTGGCACAGGCCCTCGCGCCCGCCCGCGATTATCAGGACGTGCTCGATTTCGCCCGCGTCTGGGCGCGGGACCATCGCTTCCGGCTTGGCGTGCGCGTGCTGACAGGCAGCGCCGACGCGGAGGAGGCGGGCCCTGCCTATGCGGCGCTGGCGGGCGAACTGGTAACGGCGATGGTGCCGGTGGCCGAGACGCAGATGGCCGGGCGGCATGGCGTGATGCCGGGGGGCGAATGCGTGGTCGTCGCCATGGGCAAGCTTGGCAGCGAGGAAATGAGCGCGGGATCCGATCTCGATCTCATCATGATTTACGATGTGGAAAACGAGGAAACGCAGTCGCAGGGGCCAAGGCCGCTCTTTGCCTCGCAATATTATGCCCGCCTTTGCCAGCAGCTTGTGAGTTCGCTTACCGCGCCTACGGCGGAGGGCAAGCTCTATGAGGTCGACCTGCGGTTGCGGCCCTCGGGCAATGCCGGACCCGTCGCCACGCGGCTGGCGAGCTTCATCGCCTATCAGGCGAGCGAAGCCTGGACCTGGGAACATATGGCCCTGACCCGCGCCCGGGCGCTGAGCGGGCCCGGGAGGCTGAAAAGCAAGGTGTCACAGGCGATCCACGCCACGCTGACGGCCCGGCGCGACCCGGAGAAGACGGCGGCCGATGTGGCCGACATGCGACGCCGGATCGCCGGGGAATTTCCCGGCGCAAGCCCATGGGACCTCAAATATGTGCCGGGGGGGCTGATCGATCTGGAGTTCATCTGCCAGCATCTGCAACTGGTCCATGGCCACGCCCATGAACAGGTTCTGGCGACGCACACCCGCCTGTCCTTTCAGCGGCTGCATGAGGCGGGCGTGTTGACGGCTTCCGCCGCGGATACGCTGATCGCGGGACTCGACCTCCATCAGAACCTGACGCAGATCTTGCGGATCTGCGTGACCGGCCCCTTCCAGCCGGCGGAGGTGGGCGAAGGGCTGCGGGCCTTGCTGGCCCGGGCGGGCAACGCCCCTGATTTTTCCGCCCTTGAAGCCCAGCTTCGCGAAACCCAGGGCGATATCCGCGATCTGTTCGAGACGCTGGTGGCGCCGCTCCAGACTTCCATCTGATGCATATTTGCCACAGATTCGCGCGCCGTTGAAACAGGGCGACGGAACAGGATTTTCCTCGCGTTGAACTGGTTGAGAAACAGGGCGTGCGGGCGCGGCCTCGAATCCCCATCTCCGTGGTCTTGCCCGGCTGTTTCTCGGGGATGTACGGGGTGCGCACCCCGTGCATCCGGCCTTTCGGTCCGGATTGCGGACAGCCGTTCGACAGGAGCCCGAATGGGGTATCTTCATGGCGATGACAGCAGATTACGCCTTCAGCGGCAAGGTAGCACCGGCAGCGGCTAGGGCGAAGGTGCCGCAAGGGATGGGAACGATATTGGAACAGGCATCCGACGATGCGCTCCTGAATCTGGTGGGAGCCGGAGATCAGAAGGCGTGCGAGGTGCTGATGCGGCGACACCTTGGCCGTACGCTGGCCGTTGCGCGGCGCATGCTGGGCAATGGCGCGGATGCCGAAGAGATCGCCCAGGAGGTCTTCCTGCGGGTCTGGACCCATGCCGGCCGCTGGGAGCCGGGCAAGGCGGCCCTTTCGACCTGGCTTCACCGGGTTGCGATGAATTTGTGTCTGGACCGGCTGCGGCGCAAAGGCATGGTCGATATCGACGCCATTCCCGAACCTGTCAGCGAGGAGCCGGGGCCGCATGAGAATCTCGAACGCAGCGATCTCGCACGTCAGATCGATGTGGCCTTGCAGGCACTGCCGGCGCGCCAGAGAGCGGCGATAACGCTCGTCCATTATCAGGGCCTCTCCAACATCGAGGCGGCCGGGATACTCGAAGTGACCGTGGAAGCGGTCGAATCACTGCTCGCGCGGGGGCGCCGGCAGCTCAAGATCGCCCTGGCCGAGGAGGCATCGAGCCTGCATATCGGCGTCAGATCAGGCCGGAGCGAATGAAAGAAGGATCGGGAGCCATGGAAAAGAGCAATGGCATGACAATGGAACGGCTGGAGGCGCTGCTGGACGCTTATGGCGCCAGCCCCGCGCGCTGGCCGGGTGCCGAGCGGCCCGCGGCCGAAGACCTTGTCGCCCGCTCGCAGGAAGCCCGTTTGCGGGTGGATGAGGCCCGGCATCTTGATCTGCTGCTCGCCGAAGCGCCCCTTGAAGCCCCTTCCGCTGCCTTGACGGCTCGTTTGCTGGCGGCGCGGCCGCGTCAGATCGCCGCTTCGCCGGTTTCTTCAACAGCCGGGACATCGCTGCTTGGACGGTTTCTGGCTCTGGTCTGGCCTTACGGTTCGCCAGCCTTTCCGGCGGGAGCCGTTCTCGCCTCCCTTGCGCTCGGCATCGTGACCGGGGTGGGCGTGAGTTCTTTAGCTGTTCCTCAACAGACGGCGCTCACGACGGTTGCCTCCGCCGATCTGTCCGGCGAACCCGGTGGAGAGCTTGTCTCCCTTGCGCTTGCCCACACCAGCTATCCGGAGGACTGGACCCAATGAGTGTGACTTCTCCTGTACCCCCTGAAACGACCGGACAGGCGCGGCCTCCGGCGCGCTGGATCAGGCTGGTCCTGTTCGCCTCTCTGCTGCTCAATCTGTTTCTGGCAGGCGTTATCGGGGTTTCCGTCGTCCGCCATCTCAATGGCCGGGACAAGCCGGATGATGACGGCCCTCCCATTCCCGGGATCGGGATGCTGCATGACGGCTCATCGTCATTGCCCCTTCTGGAACAGAAAAAGCTGCGCAAGGTCATGCGCGACTCATTCCCCGCCATCCGCCCCTATCTCAAGGCGGTCATGGACGCCCGGCGCAATCTGGCGGACGCCATTGCCGTCGAGCCTTTCAATCCCGATGGTGTCAGGGCTGGACTGGAAGCAATCGATAAATCCGTTGCGGACGTGACCAGAGCGAGCCAGGACGCTATTATCGGCGGACTATCGCAGCTGACGCCCCAGGACAGGGCCATCATCGCGGATCGTCTCAGGAAGCCTCCTGAAAAATTCCGCTTCAAGGTTCCGGCCGGTGACGGGCCGGGCCCCCGGGACGATGGTCCCAAAGATGATGGTCCCCCGCCTTCAGAGCCGCCCTCAAATCCCTGAGTGAGCGGAAAGGAGTGGCCGTGCTGCGCGTGAAAGGTGCAGGACGGCCATGAGTTTTTATCATCCAAGCATGTATGACGCGTCGCGCCCGGTCGGGAGCTGGTGGGAGGATGACGCCCCGTTGTTGCCGGTCGGCGTCGATGCCGGTCCTGCCGCGGATGCAAGCTGCGACGTGGCCATTATCGGCGGCGGCTATACCGGCCTTTCCTGCGCCCTGCATCTTGCCCGCGACCACAAGGTGGATGTCCGGGTTCTTGAATCAGGACCGCTCGGCTGGGGTGCGTCGGGCCGCAATGGCGGTTTCTGCACCTTTCCGCCGAGCCATACGAGCTTTGAAGGGCTGATCAAGAACTTCGGCCTTGAAGAAGCGCGACGGTTCATCGATTCCCAGCGTGATGCCGTCGCGCTGGTCCGCAGCCTTGCTGAAAGCGAGGGGATCGATCTTCAGCCGCAGGGCGACAGCACCATGATCGTTGCCCACGCCCCCAATCGCTGGGCCGGTCTGCAAAGCGAAGCCAAGGCGATGGAGCGGCTGGGCGTCCCCCATGAACTGCACCGCGCAGGGGCTTTCGCCGAGCGCTTCTATGATTCGGCCGAACAGTTCGGCGGATTGCAGGTGAAGGTCGGCTTCGGGCTCCAGCCCTTGCGTTTTGCCCGGGGTCTGGCCGCCGCAGCGGCCCGGCATGGAGCCAGGCTGCACGGCCATTCCAAGGTATTGGGCTGGACCAGACAGGACGGCCACCATTTGCTGGCGACCTCCGGCGGCACCATCCGCGCCAGGCGGGTGGTGGTGGCGACCAACGGTTTTCTTGAGGACAAACTGCTCCCCTCGCTCGCCAATCAGGTCATGCCGGTCATTTCCAATATCATCGTGACCCGTCCCCTGACCGACAGCGAACTGCGCAGCCAACGCTGGCAGACCGAGATTCCGTGCAGCAATACGCGCGAACTGCTGTTCTATTACCGTCTTCTGCCCGACAAGCGGTTCCTGTTCGGCGCGCGCGGCGATACGACCGGCAAACCGGAAGATGCCGCCGTGATGCGTGCCGGTATGGAACGCCGTCTCGGCGAAGTGTTTCCAGGATGGAAGGATGTCGAAACCACCCATTACTGGCGCGGTTTCGTGTGCATGACCCGTTCTTCGTTCCCGACCATCGGGCAGACGGAGGAGGATCCGACCGTCTGGTACGGGCTGGGCTATCACGGCAATGGCGTCTCAGCCGCCCCATGGACTGGCCGGACCCTTGCAAGGCTGATTGCAGGCGCGCAAACGCTGGCTTCCGTGCCGGTGCAGCTGACGACGAAGCCTGCTGCGATACCTTTCCCGCAATTGAAGCGCTGGTATCTGAAGCTTGCTCTGGCGTACTATCGCTTTGCTGATCTTTAACAACTTTATAGGAAATCATGAGTGAACGTGAAAAACCGGGCATAAACGGGCGAGCAGACCTCGCCGAATTCAAGGCTTTTCTCGCCGAAAACGGTGAGATTGATTACATTGACGCTGTATTCGTCGATATGTGCGGCACCGTTCGCGGCAAACGTTTTCCGATTGCGGAAGCTGAGAAAATCTTTACTTCGGGCATCCAGATGCCCCAGTCCCTGTATTTCTTCGACGTCACTGGCGTTAACGAAGATGTATGCGGAATGGGCTTCTCGGATGGCGATCCCGATGGTGAAGGATTTCCCATTTCGGGGACGATCGTGCCCGTTCCCTGGGCACCGATGCCGCATGCGCAAGTGCTGATGACCATGGATGACCCCGATGGCGGTCCCTGCCTTCTGGAGCCGCGCAATATCCTCGCCCGGGTCAAGGACCGGCTGAAGGAAATCGGCCTCAACCCTGTTGTTGCCTGTGAATTCGAGTTCTATGTGCTCGACTCCCAGCGCGACGCCAAGGGCCGTCCGCAAGCGCCGGTCAATCCGGCGACCGGGGAACGCGAAACCGCCAACGAGGTTTACGGGATCACCGAACTCGACGGTTTCATGGCTTTGCTGACGAATATCGACGAAGCCGCCGAAGCGCAGGGCGTGCCGGCGTCGGGCGCCACCGCCGAATATGCGCCGGGCCAGTATGAGATCAACCTCAAGCATGAAACCGATGTGCTGAGGGCCTGCGACCATGCCGTGATGCTGCGCCATCTGGTCAGCGCCGTGACCCGCAAGCACGGCTTTATTTCCAGCTTCATGGCAAAGCCCTTCGCCAACCAGACCGGCAACGGGCTTCACGTCCATTGTTCCGTGATGGACGACGAGGGACGGAACATCTTCGATGATGGAGGCGACGAGGGCACGGATCTGCTGCGCTGGGCCATCGGCGGTCTGCAGAAGACCTTGCCGGATTCAATGGCGATCTTTGCCCCGAACCTCAATTCCTATCGCCGTTTCGGGCCGAACCTGTTCGTGCCGGTAAACGGGGCGTGGGGCTATAACAACCGCTCCGTCGCCTTCCGCGTTCCCTCGGGCGAGCCTGCGGGACGGCGCGTGGAGCACCGGGTTTCCGGCGCCGACGCAAATCCCTATCTGGTCTGCGCCGCCATTCTGGCCGGCATCCATTATGGCATCGTCAACAAGATCGATCCGGGCGAGCCTGCCGAGGGCAATGCCTGCGAGGAGCCGGACGACGATATGCCGTTTTTCCTGCCTTCGGCGCTCAAGCGGTTCCGCAATTCGCGGGTGCTGCGCGATTATTTCGGCGACCGCTATGTCGACGTTTATGCCGAAACCAAGCTTCTCGAATTCGAGAAATTCCAGCGTGTGATCTCCTCGCTGGAATATGACTGGTACCTGTAGGCCATCGTTTTCCCCGGGCGTTTCAGCTTCGTTCCTGTTCTGAAACGCCCGGTTCGGGAAGGGCCGGTGCGGAAGGACAAGCCATGAGCGTTGCCGTTTCTCAGGAAGCCGTGGGGCCGGCTTACGCCTTGTCGTCCATGAAAATGGCGCAGCAGGTGACCTGGCGGGTAATCGAGCGGATCGCCGCGGCACTGCGTCCCGGCATGAAGGAGTCGCAGGCCCAGGCGTTCGGCAAGGAACTCCTTTCGGAAATGGGCATAGACCATGCCTGGCATCCTCTCCTGATCCGGTTCGGGGTCAATACGCTGAAAACCTTCAAGGAGCGTTCCGACGGCGACCCGGTGCTGGGTGAAGACGATATTTTCTTCATCGATATGGGGGCGGTCTGGGAGGGGCATGAAGGCGATGCCGGCGCCACTTTCACGACGGGCGCCGACTCCGAAATGCAGGCATGCGCCAGCGCCGCCAAGACCCTTTTCAACCATGTCGAGGATTACTGGCGAAGCTCGGGTGCTTCGGGGCAGGACCTCTATCGCTTCGCGGAGAAAACCGCGAACGAGATGGGCTGGGTCTTGAATCTGCATATCAAGGGACACCGCGTCAGCGATTTTCCCCATGCGATCTACAAGGCCGGGGATCTGGGCGATTTCGGAAGCCGTCCCAATTCGGGCCTGTGGATACTGGAGATCCAGATCGCCCATCCGACAAGGCCGTTCGGTGCTTTTTACGAGGATCTGCTGGTCTGATCGCAAAGGGTGACGGTGCGCCGTTCCGGGTGCCGGGGGATGCCTCAGTCTGAAATGTCCGCATTAAGTGGCCAAGTGTATTTGGATTATCAAAGAGGATATCCATGGCAGCATACGTTCATGTCAACCTGCGTGTTATCGATGCGACCAAGCAGGCTGCCCTCGCGCCGCGCTTCCAGGCAGCTCTCCAGAATGCGGGCGGACGTATCCTTCACTTCGGGCCGGTAGCGCAGGTGCTTGAAGGCGATGTCGAGCCATTGCCGCTGGCAGGTGTCTTCGAGTTTCCGACGCTCGCTGATGCACTCGCGTTCTACCACTCGGACGTATATGGACCGATTAAGCTAGAGCGCGAGGAGGCTCAACAGGCGCGAATGTTCGTGGTCGAAGCGGTTTAGGGATTGCCTGTTATCTGCGCCGCCTGAGGCTCTGCCAGATGCTGCGGACCGGTGACGGGGTGCCTTCAAGCGGCTATAATGCAAAAACATTTAAGTATCGTGCCGCGCTGAAAGCACAAGGGGGCTTCATTGGCGATTTCGCAGCAGCAGGTCATCATCATTGTTGTGGCTCTCGCGATCGCCTTGCCGGTTATCCGGTTCATGTGGTCGCAGGTCTTCATGCGGGTGTTGAAATACAGCATCCTGGGGCTGGTGCTTGTCGCAGGTGTCCTCGGTTACATGCTGTTCTCGGGCAAGGGCGGCGAGATCAATGTCCCCGGCGTCGGCTCGGGCAGACCGTTGCAGGCCAGCATGTCATGTCCGGGCGGCGGCATTGGCCAGTCGCTGGCTGCGAACGGCGAACTTTCAGGACATCTGCTCCAGAGCCTGATCACGCAGGCGCTGGCCAATTCGCCGACGCTGGCAAGCTGGGCGAACAATTTCTTTAATGACCCCAGGCCTGCCACCGTCAATGGAATTCCCTGTGTGCCGGTCTATGCGGGCACGGCGCCTTCGGCGGGCGTCTATCAGGCGGCCCCCGGTCAGTAGGCCTCCCGGCACAGGCTGACGAGGGTTTCGGCGGCCCGGCTCGGGCGGCGCTCGCGGTGTCTGAGCACATGAAACGGGCGAGGCGGCAGCGACGGACCCACAGGGGCGAGCGCGCCAAGCTTTATGGCCGGTTCCGCCGACAGGTTGGAAATACCCCCGATGCCGGCGCCTGCCTGAATGGCGGCGCGGACGGCTTCGACCGAGGGCAGTTCAAGGGCGACCCTGAAAGCGTCCGGCTCAAGGCCCAGCGCTTTCAGGCGCGCGGCGAGTTCCGAGCGCGTGCCCGAGCCCTGTTCGCGTAAAATCCATGAGGCCGATTGAAGGTCGGCAAGCTCCACAACCTCTTTGAGCGCCAGAGGATGCTCGGGAGAGGCGACCAGCATCAGCCGGTCCTCGCCGATCGGGGCGAGAGAAAGGGCGGGCGCATCGATCTCCCCTTCGACAAAGCCGATGTCGGCCTGGCCCGCCAGTACGGCGTCCGTGACTTCCCGGGTATTGCCGACCGAGACGTGAAGCCTGATGCCCGGATGGGCGAGATGGAACCGGGCAAGCCGGGCGGGCAGCCAGTAGCTGGCGACGGTGAGGCTGGCGTGGATATTGATCGCGCCGCGTTCGAGCGAGCCAAGCTCGCTCAGGGCCAGTTCGGCGGATGACGCGCGAACCAGCACGGCCCGGGCTTCCTCCAGAAAGATGTGCCCGGCGCTCGTCAGTTCGATCCGCCGCCCGACCCTGTCGAACAGGCGTGTGTCATATTGGGCTTCCAGCGCGGCCACGGCGGCGCTGACGGCCGACTGGGTGAGGTGGAGGGCTTCGCTTGCGCGGGTCACATGCTCGCGCTCGGCCACCGCAACGAAGATTCTGAGTTGTTCGAGGGTCATGCGCCCATGTCAGCCTGCAACGAGGACAAGCGCAAGACCCAGCGTCGAGATGAAAAGCCAGGAAAGCGCGCCCAGCGCGAGGGGGCGAAGGCCTCTGGCCCTGAGCTTTGCAATATCCGTTTCCAGTCCCATGGCGGCCAGCGCCATCGAGAGCAGGAACGTGGTGAGCGAGACCAGCCCGTCGTGCCCGTCCTTCGGCAGGGTCACATAGCTGTTGAGGACGACCACCGCCAGAAAGCCCAGTGCGAACCATGGCATGGGCGCCGATCCTGACCGGACACCCTGGCGCGCCGGTCGGCTACGGTTCCAGAACAGGGCAAGCGCAAGACAGACCGGGGCCAGCATCAGCACGCGCGTGAGTTTTGACACGGTGGCGGCTTCGCCTGCGTCCTGCCCGGCCTGAAAACCGGCGGCGACGACCTGTGCGATCTCGTGGACCGTCGCGCCCGTCCACAACCCGTAAGCCGCCGGGGACAGCGCGACGAGATGGGCCTCGATCAACGGATAGAGCAGCATGGATAGCGAGCCGAACACGGTGACGCAGGCGACGGCATAGGCGACATCCTCATCGCGTCCTTCGATAACCGCGTTGGCGGCGATGACGGCGGAGGCGCCGCAGATGGAGGTGCCGGACGCGATCAGGCCGGCAAGGGGCCGCTCGACCCCGAGCCAGCGTCCGGCCCTGAGCGTGAAAAAGAAGGTGGCTGTGAGACAGATAAGGATGGTGGCAAGGCCGGGAAGGCCGACCTCGCGGATGTCGGCCAGGGTCAGCTGAAAGCCGAGCAGCACGATGGCGGCGCGCAGCACCCGGCGCAGGGAGAAGGCGATGCCGGCTTTCGCCTGAGCCGGGGTGCCGATCAGATTATGCCCGGCCATGCCGATGATGATGGCGAGGATGAGAGGGCTGAGCCCCGGGAGCAGTCTGAGGTCATGGAGAGCAAAGGCCGCAGTGGCGATCAGCGCCGTGATCAGCAGGCCGGGGGCGAGGCGCATGAAAGCCCCCGGCTTCCTGCCGGTGACGGCAGGAAGGGGCGCTATGGAGTGGATCGTGGAATGACGGCTCATCGGACTCTCCCTGGATAATCGCCAGAGGAGAATGACGGTCTCTATCGTTCATTAATAACGATTAATATGAGTTGTTATAATCTGTTTATATGATTGATTTGAGCGCTTGCGGAGGCAATCTGGCTTGTGATTATGGGGCCTCTGCAAGCCTCCGGTCTTGAGAATTCACATGATATTTCTCACGAAATTCAATGTAAATCATATTGTTATGCAAGAATCTTCGAGCATATCTCGAAGGAATCCTTCGACAGGTTTTCAGTTGCCAGCACCCGGCGCATTTCCGCTTCCATCAAGGTGCGTCGGCGGGGTTCGAACTGACGCCATGTGCGAAAGCCGTTGAGCAGGCGGGCGGTCGTCTGCGGATTGATCGGGTCAAGCTCGATCAGCTTGTCGACCACGAAGGCATAGCCCGCGCCGCTTGCGTCATGGAAGGAAACCGGATTGGCGGCGGCAAAGCTGCCGATGACGGCGCGGAAGCGGTTGGGATTCTTCATGCTGAAGGCAGGGTGCCGGGTCAGCGCCTTGACGCGCTCCAGCGTGTCCGGCAGCGCCGCCATGGACTGGATCGTGAGCCATTTGTCGATGACCAGCGGATCCTTCTGCCATTTGGCGTAGAAGCGGTCGAGGGCGTCCTGACGCGCCGGGCCGTCGCTGTTGGCGAGCACGCCCAGCGCGGCGATCTCGTCCGTCATGTTGGTGGCGGCATCGAACTGCTTTGCGGCAAGTTCCACCCCTTCCGGGCCGGTGGCGAGGAAGGAGAGCACCGTGTTGCGCAACAGGCGGTCGGCGGCGCTGCGGGCATCCGGGCTGAACGGGGCGGTGGAGGTCTGTTTCGTGTAGATATTCAAGAGTCTGTCTTTAAGTGCTGTATTTATTGATTCTTTCAGATTCTTGTATGCGGCGTGAATAGCGTCGGGATCGACATCCTGACCGATCTCCTGCGCGACGGAGGCTTCCGCCGGCAACTGGATGGCGTGGGCGACAAAGGCCGGGTCCTCATCGGCCAGATCCAGCAGCGTGCCATAGGCGGCAATCAGGGCGGCTGGAGAGGGTTCAGGCGTACCCTTCCGAATGGCGGCGGCGCCTTCGATCATCAGCCGGGTTGCGTAGGACTGGACAGCCTCCCAGCGATTGAAGGGATCGCTGTCATGGGTCATCAGGAACAGGCGCTCGGCCTCGCTCAGGTCTGCATGAAGCTTGACCGGCGCGGAAAAGCCCCGCAGAAGCGAGGGTACTGGTTTCGATGGAATATCAGTAAAAACAAATCTTTGAGCCGTTTCCTTCAATTCCAGAATGCGGGTCGTGGCCTTGCCGGATGTTTCACCTTCGAGCCGCAGGGGCAGATCCTTGCCGTCTTCGCCGATCAGGCCGAGCGCGAAGGGAATATGCAGCGGAAGCTTGTGGGACTGGCCAGGCGTGGGCTTCGATGATTGACGCAGGTTTACGGTATAAGACCTTGTTTCAGCATTATATTCCGTCGTTACATAAACGTCCGGCGTACCTGCCTGTACATACCAGCGCTTGAACCGGGTGAGATCGAGCTCTGCGCCGTCCGCCAGCGCGCTGAGGAAATCCTCGACCGTGGCGGCTTCGCCGTCATGGCGCTCGAAATAGAGATCCATGCCCTTGCGGAACCGTTCCGGCCCCGCCAGCGTGTGGATCATCCGGCAGAGTTCCGCGCCCTTCTCATAGACCGTGGCCGTATAGAAGTTATTGATCTCGATATAGCTGTCGGGGCGGACGGGGTGGGCGAGCGGCCCCTGATCCTCGGGAAACTGGGCGGCGCGCAGCAGGCGGACATCGGCAATGCGCTTGACGGCGCGCGAGCGCATGTCGCTGGTGAACTCCTGATCGCGGAAAACCGTCAGCCCTTCCTTGAGGCAAAGCTGGAACCAGTCGCGGCAGGTGATGCGGTTGCCGGTCCAGTTGTGAAAATATTCATGGGCGATGATCGCCTCGATATTCTCATAATCCACGTCGGTCGCGGTGTCGGGGCTCGCCAGCACATATTTGTCGTTGAAGACGTTGAGGCCCTTGTTCTCCATCGCGCCCATGTTGAAGGCGGAGACAGCCACCACCATGAAGATGTCGAGGTCATATTCGCGGCCGAAGCGCTCCTCGTCCCATTTGAACGAGCGCTTGAGGGCGTCCATGGCATAGGCGCAGCGGCCCTCATTGCCCGGCTCGACGAAAATGCGCAGCGTCACCTCGCGGCCCGACATGGTGACGAACTTGTCCTCGATATGGGCGAGATGGCCGGCGACGAGGGCGAAAAGATAGCTGGGTTTGGGGAACGGATCATGCCATTCGGCGAATTTGCGGCCGTCATCCAGCGTGCCGCTATCGACCAGATTGCCGTTGGAGAGCAGCACCGGAGCCTGGTCTTCCGAAGCGATGATGCGGGTGCGATAGGTCGCCATCACGTCGGGGCGGTCGGCGAAATAGGTGAGGCGGCGGAAGCCCTCGGCCTCGCACTGGGTGCAGTAGATGTCTTCGGTAAGGTAGAGCCCGATCAGCGCCGTGTTGCTCTCGGGCGCGCAGCGGGTGGTGATTTCGAGCGTGAAGGCGTCCGGCACGTCGGGGATCGTCAGCGTTTCGCTATCGACCTGATAGTGGTTCGCGCCCAGCAGGGCCCCGTCGATCTCTACCTTGTCGAGCTTGAGCAGCTTGCCGTCGAGAACAAGGGGCAAACCACCCTCGGGCCGGTCAGGATTGCGGCGGATGGTCAGCCGTGACTTGACGCGCGTATCGGCCGGGTGAAGCTCGACCTCCAGAAAAACCTCGTCGATCAGAAAGGCGGGAGCCTGATAATCGGCAAGGTTGATGGCGCGCGGTTCATCATTTTTCATCACGGAAACTCACATTGGCCGCCTGTCTTGAAAGGCCGGACAGGCGGCGGGTGTCGAGCCGCGAACTTAATCTTTCGCACCCTCATTGCCAACCTTGGGGCGGTGGCGGCGCTCCGGCGGGCGATTTGCCGCCGCCAAGGCCATGGCGCCGCGACGTCAAGCTTTAAGCCCTTTTCAGACCCTGTTTTTGCAGAAAGAATGTGCCCCAAACGGGGCTTTCGCCCCTCGAAAACAAGCGTTCCACGCAAAGCGGAGCGCATGGGAGGCACCATGAATCTCGATTTTTCCGACGACCAGAAATTGCTGAAGGAGCAGGTCCGAAAGTTCCTGGCGGACAAGAGCCCCTTCACCGTAACCCGGCGCATTCTCAATGCCGAGGGCGCGGAGCCTTATGCGAAGGAGGTCTGGAAGGGCCTCGTCGACATGGGACTCACCGGGGCCGCCGTGCCGGAGGCTTATGGCGGGCTCGGGCTCGGCGCGCTTGAGCTGTGCGTGATCGCGGAGGAACTTGGCCGGTCTGTCGCGGCGGTGCCGTTCTCGTCCTCCATCTATCTCGCCGCCGAGGCGCTGCGGCTCTACGGCTCCGAGGCGCAGAAACAGCAGTGGCTGACGAAGCTCGCGAGCGGCGAGGCCATCGGCACGCTGGCGGTGGGCGAAGGGACCTTTGCCGCCTCACCCAAGAACATCAAGACGAGCTTTGCCGGGGGCAAGGTTTCCGGCGAAAAGCTGCCGGTGCCGGATGGCGACATCGCCGACCTGGCGATCGTGCTGGTCAATGCCGGGGGCAAACCGGCGCTGGCGATTGTCGATCTTTCCGCCAATGTGGCGAAGGAAGTTCTCAAGACCATCGATCCGACCCGCAGCCATGCGCGGCTGACCTTCAAGGACGCGCCCGCCGAACTGCTGGGCGAGCAGGGCGATGGCTGGGCGGCGCTGACCCGGGTGCTCGAGGGAGCGGCCGTGCTCTTCGCCTTCGAACAGGTCGGGGGGGCCGAGGCGGCGCTGGAGCAGGCGCGCGGCTATGCCATGGAGCGCTACGCTTTCGGCCGCCTGATCGGCTCCTATCAGGCGATCAAGCACAAGCTCGCCGACATGTATGTGAAGAAGGAAGTGGCGAAGTCGAACGCCTATTATGGCGCGATGATGCTGAACGACGAGGGCGCGGAGCTGACGGAAGCCGCCGCCGCCTCCCGGATCGCCGGTTCGGAGGCTTATGTCTTCGCGGCGCAGGAAAATATCCAGACCCATGGCGGCATCGGCTTCACCTGGGAATCGGACGCGCAGTTCCATTACCGCCGCGCCAAGCTGCTGGCCCTCACCATCGGCAGCCCGGTGCAGTGGAAGGAAAAACTCGTCCGCCAGCTCGAAGCCAAAAACGCGGCCTGAAAAGAGCGCCGCTCAAGCCATAAAATCAAGGATCGGGGAGAATACCCATGGACTTCAACGACACACCGGAAGAGGCGGCTTATCGCGCCGAGGTGCGGGCCTGGCTCGACAAGAACGCGGTGCGCAAGGAAAACGTGCCCGCCTCCGAGGTTCCGGGCCGGGGCGACGTGCTCAGGGCCTCCAAAGCCTGGCAGGCCAAAAAGGCGGATGCAGGCTATGCCTGCATCACCTGGCCCAAGGAATGGGGCGGGGCCGGCGGCAGCTCCATTCACAACGTCATCTATTCGCAGGAAGAATCGAACTATGCCGTGCCGGGCGGCGTTTTCGCCATCGGCCTTGGCATGTGCATTCCGACGCTGATGAGCTGGGGGCCGGAAGAGGCCAAGCAGCGCTATGTGAAGCCCGCCGTGCGTGGCGAGGAAATCTGGTGCCAGCTCTTTTCGGAACCCGCGGGCGGCTCCGACGTCGCGGGCCTGCGCACCCGCGCCGAGCGCGATGGCGATGACTGGGTCATCAATGGCCAGAAGGTCTGGACGTCGGGCGCGCATTATTCCGACTTCGGCATCGTCGTTGTGCGCACCGATCCCACCGTGCCCAAGCACAAGGGGCTGACCATGTTCTATATCGACATGAAGAGCCCCGGCATCGAGGTCCGCCCGATCAAGCAGATGTCTGGCGGTTCCGAGTTCAACGAGGTGTTCTTCACCAATGTCCGGGTCAAGGACAGCCAGCGTCTCGGCAAGGTCGGCGAGGGCTGGAAGGTGGCGCTGACCACGCTCATGAACGAGCGTCTCGCGGTCGGCGGCAATCAGGGCAACGCGGATGTGAAGGAGCTGATCAGCCTCGCCCGGGAAACCAATATCGACGGGGAGGCCGCCATCGGCAATGGCGCGGTGCGCGAGCGCATCGCCGACTGGTATGTGCAGGCGCAGGGCCTCAAGTTCACCCGCTTCCGTACCCTGACCGCGCTGTCGAAAGGGCAGACGCCCGGACCTGAATCCTCGATCAGCAAGATCATCGCGGCCAAGAAGATGCAGGAACTTGGCTCGTTCGGCATGGATTTGCAGGACATGGGCGGCGTCATCCGCGACCGTGAAATCTCGGCGGAAGGCGCGGCCTATCAGGAGCAGTGGCTGGGCGCGGCGGGTTACCGCATTGCGGGCGGCACGGACGAAATCCTGCGTAACATCGTGGCCGAGCGGGTGCTGGGCCTGCCCTCCGACATCCGCGTCGACAAGGACATCCCCTTCAACCAGATGCCCAAGGGCAAGTAAGCTTGGCGGCTGGCCGATGAGATGAAAAGCCCGGTCCATCTTCTGGACCGGGCTTTTTGCTGCTCAGCCCCGGCTGGCGATGGCGACACCGAGGGCGGCCAAGGCCATGCCGCCGATCTGGACCGGGGAGAGGCTGTCGCCGAACAGGAAAAAGGCGAAAAGGGCCGTTGCAGGCGGCACGAGGTAAAAGAGCGAGGCGACGCCGCTGACCGCCCCGCGTCTCAGCAGGATCATCAGGAGCGTGATCGCGCCGATGGAAAGCCCGAGCGCCGACCAGAGCAGGCCGACGATCAGCGGAACGTTTATCGTCAGGTTTCCGTGTTCGGTGAAGAAAGCAAAGGGCGCGGTGACAAGCGCGCCGCCGATGAACTGGGCGACCGCATTGGTGCGCATGTCCACCTGAGCGCCGGTGCGCTTCTGCCAGATGGTGCCGAGCGTCATGGAGATCATGGCGATGAGGGCGGCGACAACGGTGACCGCGGGAAAGCCGGTTCCGGTCCCGATTTCGGGTGCAATGACCAGCACCGCCCCGGCAAAGCCTGCGCCGATCCCCAGCCAGCGCCTGCGGGTGACGGTTTCCCCGAGCAGAGGAGCGGCCAGAACGGCCGTCAGCAAGGGTTGAAGCCCGCCGATGAGCGCCGAGATGGCGGCGGGGAGGCCGTGGTGAACGGCCCAGAACACGCCTCCCAGATAGAAGCCGTGGAGCAGCACGCCCGCAATCAGCGCATCGCGCCAGCCCCTGACGCCTTGCGGCCATGAGGCGCGCAGGAGCAAGGCGGCGAGGGTCAGAACCGTGATGGCCAGCGCATAGCGCGCCATCAGGAAGGTCAGCGGATCGGCATAGGGCGCGACGAGGCGCGCCACGATGAAACCCGTCGCCCAGATGAGCACGAAGAGGGCAGGCGCGGCGCGCAACGCAAGGGATGACGGGTTCGACATGGAAGCCGTTCAAAAACGGGTGAGCCGGGAGATAATTCCCGGTCTACCGGCTCAGTTCGCGCATCGCCTTGTCGAGGCCTTCGAGCGTCAGCGGATACATGCGCTCACTGAAGATCTGCTTGATGATCTGGAGCGAGGGCGTGTATTCCCAGTGCTTCTCGGCAATGGGATTGAGCCAGACGCAATGCTCGTAGATCTGGTTCACGCGTTCGAGCCAGAGGCCGCCCGGCTCCTCGTTCCAGTGCTCCACCGAGCCGCCCGCATAGGTGATCTCGTAGGGGCTCATGGAGGCGTCGCCGACGAAGATCACCTTGTAGTCGGACGGGAACTTGTGGAGCACGTCCCAGGTGTTCATCTTTTCGTTATGGCGGCGGCGGTTGTCTTTCCACAGGCCTTCATAAAGGCAGTTGTGGAAATAGAAGAACTCCATGTTCTTGAATTCGGTGCGCGCGGCGGAAAAAAGCTCCTCGCACATCTTGATATGGGAATCCATCGAACCGCCGATATCGAAGAAGATCACCACATTGATCTTGTTCTTGCGCTCGGCGACCATCTGGATGTCCAGATAACCGTTATGCGCGGTCTTGCGGATCGTGTTGTCGAGATCGAGTTCGGTCGGCAGGCCCTCGCGGGCGAACTTGCGCAGGCGGCGCAGCGCCACCTTGATATTGCGGGTGCCGAGTTCCACGCTGTCGTCGAGGTTCTTGTACTCGCGCTTGTCCCACACCTTCACGGCCTTGCCCTGACGGCCTTCCTTCTGGCCGATGCGTACGCCTTCCGGGTTGAAGCCATAGGCGCCATAGGGGGAGGTGCCCGCCGTGCCGATATATTTCGAGCCGCCTTCATGGCGCTTTTTCTGTTCTTCGAGGCGCTTTTGCAGCTCCTCCATGATCTTTTCCCAGCCGCCGAGCGCCTCGATCTGGGCTTTTTCCTCCTCGGTCAGGAACTTCTCGGTGAGCTTCTTCAGCCATTCTTCCGGGATCTGCGCGATATCGCCCTCGGCCATCAGGTCGAGGCCCTTGAAGACGTGGGAGAACACCTGATCGAACCGGTCGAGGTTTCGCTCGTCCTTGACCAGCGCGGCGCGGGACAGGAAGTAGAATTCCTCGACCTTGCGGTCGATCACATCGGAGTCGAGCGCTTCAAGCAGCATCAGATATTCGCGCAGCGAAACCGGCACGCTGGCTTTCTTCAGCTCATGGAAAAAATGGACGAACATGGGCGTCTCCCGGAATTCCCTGAATTTTCATTTTAGCGCGGGATGGCGAAAACATGAAGCCAGTCCACGCCTCCGCCGCCAGCGCTGTTTTCAAACCTTGTTTCGGCCCAGTCCTGGTAGAGCAGCCGGGCCCGGCGCTCATCGAGGGCTGTATAGTGGCGGCCCCGCGCGTCCCGGCTTTCGCCTGCACCGGCCCGGTAGCTTGCATAAAAGAGCCCGCCCGGACGAAGCGCCAGCTGGATGAGCCCGATAACCCGCCCCAGCGCCCGGGCGGGCACATGGGAGAGGCAGGCGCTGGCCCAGATGCCGTCATAGGCCGCGACGGCGTCGAGGTCCCCGAACAGCAGCACTTCCACGGGGCGGCCAAGCCGGATTGCCGCTTCGCGCGCCATTTCCGGGCTGCCATCCGTGGGGATGACGTCAAAGCCGCGCTGCGCCATTTCCGCGCTGTCGTGACCCGCGCCGCAGCCAAGCTCCAGAATACGCGCCCCAGTGGGAAGCGCCGCCAGAAACCTGTCGAGGCGGGGAGACGGCCTGAAGCCGTCCGCCCGCGCCGCATAGGCTGCCGCATGACCGGCATAGAACCTCAGCGTCTCCCCGTCGTGCGACGAAAGGGATAAAGCCGAAGTCCTTGCCAGGGTCTCCGCCAGAGGCCTGCTCAGTTGCGCTCACGGCGGGCCAGGAACGCCAGCCGCTCGAACAGGTGCACGTCCTGCTCGTTCTTCAAAAGCGCGCCGTGGAGCGGCGGGATGAGCTTTGTGGGGTCTTTCTCGCGCAGGGTCTCGGGCGAGATGTCGTCGGCCATCAGAAGCTTCAGCCAGTCGAGCAGTTCCGAGGTGGAGGGCTTCTTCTTCAGGCCCGGCACTTCGCGCATGTCATAGAAGACCTTGAGCGCTTCCTGCGTCAGGCGGCCTTTGACGCCCGGGAAATGGACCTCGACGATCTGGTTCATCACCTCTTCATCGGGGAACTTGATGTAATGGAAGAAGCAGCGGCGCAGGAAGGCGTCCGGCAGTTCCTTCTCATTGTTCGAGGTGATGATGACGATCGGGCGGTTGTCGGCCTTGATGGTTTCATCCGTCTCGTAGACGTAGAATTCCATCCGGTCGAGTTCCTGAAGCAGGTCGTTGGGGAATTCGATGTCGGCCTTGTCGATTTCGTCGATCAGCAGCACAACCCGGTCCCTGGCCTCGAAAGCCTCCCAGAGCTTGCCCTTCTTGATGTAGTTGCGGATGTCCTTGACCCGCTCATCGCCGAGCTGGCTGTCGCGCAGGCGCGAAACCGCGTCATATTCATAAAGGCCCTGATGCGCCTTGGTGGTCGATTTGATGTGCCAGGTGATGAGGCGGGCGCCCAGCGCCTTGGCCACTTCCTCGGCGAGGACCGTCTTGCCGGTGCCGGGCTCGCCCTTGACGAGCAGGGGACGCTGAAGCGTTACAGCCGCGTTGACCGCCACGCGCAGATCGTCTGTGGCGATATAATCCTTGGTTCCTTCGAACTTCATTGTTCTTACTGTTCTCCCTTGCCGTCCGGGAAGCGGGCCACTGGCCACTCCCACCGGGCCGGACATGAATTCCACAATGGAACTGAAACTAGGGCCTCAACGCCTGCCGTTCAAGCGGGCTTCTCCGCGCCTGCCGGGTCCGGGCCGTCCCTGACGAAGGGCCTCAAGGCCCGGTTTCCCTGCGCCTGAGGGAAAAATCCGGCCATTTCAGGACCCGGTTTTTCCGCTTGCCGGGCATTCCGCAGGGGGAGGCAAGCAACCCATTGAGAATCCCCGGTCTCCTACCTATACTCCGCGCCGTTTCGTAAGCGAACGGTTGCAGGGAGAAGATGGCTGATGGTGACCCGGTTACCGAAGGGCTATGCGCCCACCGAAGATGAGCCGTTCATGAACAAGCGGATGAAGGAGTATTTTCGCCGCAAGCTCCTCAAGTGGAAAGAAGACATTCTTGAGGAGAACCGCGAAACCATTCAGCATTTGCAGGATGACTCGGCCCAGCATCCCGATCTGGTGGACAGGGCGACCTCCGAAAGCGAGCGGACGCTGGAACTGAGGGCCCGGGACCGGGAGCGCAAGCTGGTTTCCAAGATCGACGCCGCCCTGCGCCGGCTGGACGACGGCAGCTACGGTTTCTGCGAGGAAACGGGCGAGCCGATCTCGATCAAGCGGCTGGAAGCCCGCCCCATCGCGACCCTGTCGCTGGAAGCGCAGGAGCGCCATGAGCGCCGCGAGCGGGTCTACCGCGACGATTGAGCCTCGCCCGGTTATTTTCAGGTTCTGACGCGGTTCCCGCCCATGGCGGGAGCCGCGTTTTCTTTTGATAGCCTTTCAATCTGGATTGGAAACCTTTCGTTAAGGTCCATGCCCTAGTGCCTATCCTGTAGCCGGATATCTGGAGCAGGGAGGGTGCAGGTGTGGAATCGCAGGGCGCGGCAGGAGCGGCCGGGGCCTCTCCGGCGTGGCCTGAGGTTCGCCGCGGGCGCCGTGGCCGAACGGCTGGTGCCGGGCGGCACGAAGGCGGACGCCTGTGCGGCGCTCGACGC
Organism: Parvibaculaceae bacterium; assembly: GCA_028283765.1. Lineage (GTDB taxonomy): Bacteria > Pseudomonadota > Alphaproteobacteria > Parvibaculales > Parvibaculaceae > JAATFR01. The sequence goes on from JAPWJY010000008.1 coordinate 1,176,440, forward strand.
CATGGATGTTCCCTGTGCGGTTACCGGCCCTCTGGGCATGCTCCATCTCGCCAACAATGCCTATGGAGCGCTCTGTGGCGACGGGCGCGCCATGGTCGCGCCACGGGAACTGATCGGAGCGGGGGCGGACAATGCCCCCGCACTCTACAGGCTTCTGCGGGCCGCCCGGCAGGGCGTGGAGGGGCGGGAGCGGATCGTGCTGGGGGAAGCCCCTTTCGAGGTCCGGCTCATGAGCGAGCCCGGCCGCGCCATCTGGCTCTTCCAGCTTGCCGATTCTGATGACGAACCGGCTGCGGAAACTATCGCGCCGCCGCTTGATCCCCAGGCTGCGAAACTGCTCGCCATCGGCCAGCTTGCGGGCGGCGTGGCCCATGATTTCAACAATCTGCTCACCGCCATTCTGGGCTATGGCGATCTGCTGCTTGCCCGCCATCCGGTGGGCGATCCCTCCTTCAACGATCTGATGCAGATTCAGCAAACCGCCAACCGGGCCGCCAGCCTGACCCGTCAGCTCCTCGCCTTTTCGCGTCGGCAGGTGCTGCATACCCGGCCGGTTTCGCTGATCGACAGCCTTGCCGAAACGGCCCATCTGCTCTCGCGCATGCTGGGCGAGCGCATCACGCTCGATATCCGCCACGACCGCTCGCTCTGGCGCGTCAGCATCGATCCAACCCAGCTTGAGCAGGTCATCCTCAACCTTGCCGTCAATGCCCGCGACGCCATGGAGGAAGGGGGCACGCTCACCATACGCACACAGAACATCGAGGCGGGCAGGGTGCCTGTGCCGGATGCGCAGGGCGATTTCGTGCTGGTGGAGGTGGCCGATACCGGCCATGGCATCGAAAAGGAGCATCTTTCGCGCATTTTCGATCCTTTTTTCACGACCCGGGAGGCGGGCAAGGGCACCGGGCTGGGGCTTTCCACGGTGCATGGCATCGTCCACCAGATGGATGGGCATATCCGCGTCGCCTCGGAACCGGGGCAGGGCACCCGTTTTTCCATCTATCTGCCCCGCTACCGGGGGGAGGGGGCGGCTGGCTCTTCAACGCCGGTTTCTGCGCCGTTGGCGGCCCCCCCGGCACAGGACATGACCGGCAGCGGCACGATCCTGCTTGTGGAGGATGAAGATGTGGTCCGCACCTTTGCCGCGCGCGCGCTGTCGAGCCGGGGCTATGAGGTGATCGAGGCCCGGAACGGCGAGGAGGCGCTTTCCCTGTTTGATGAGTCTGACGTTGATCTGGTCATCTCGGACGTGATCATGCCGGGCATCAGCGGGCCGGATCTGGTGGCGGGTCTCAGGGAGCGCCGTCCCTCGCTCAAGGCCATTTTCGTTTCCGGCTATACGAACGAGGTTCTGGCCTCCCGCCCGGAATTCGCCCGTGCCCGCTTCCTGACCAAGCCTTTCAGCCTGAAGGCGCTCGCCGCCGCGGTGAAGGCGGAACTGGGCTGAGGGGCGATTCTGTCGCCTGCTACCGGTCCGGGGCTGCGCCTCAGCGGGAACAGTTGCGGAACATGAATAAAATAACCTTTTGATAACAGTCGCTTAAAAGAGCGCTTGCGCATGAGAACAAAATGCGTACATTTATGCGCAAGCACCCATTGATTGCGCCTTCCGGGGCCATATGGAAAACTGGAGCGAGGATACATGTCGAAGCAGCCCGCCGTTCGCCTCGTTGATAAAGATGACAATAACATGGACAAGCAGAAGGCTCTGGAAGCAGCGCTGAGCCAGATCGAGCGTGCCTTTGGCAAGGGTTCGATCATGCGTCTCGGCAAGTCCGAACAGGTGGTGGAGATCGGCTCGATCCCGACCGGTTCGCTCGGCCTCGACATCGCGCTCGGCATCGGTGGCCTGCCCAAGGGCCGGATCATCGAGATCTACGGGCCGGAATCGTCGGGCAAGACCACGCTCGCCCTCCATACCATTGCCGAAGCCCAGAAGCGGGGTGGTGTCTGCGCCTTCGTCGATGCGGAACATGCGCTCGACCCGATCTACGCCCGCAAGCTCGGCGTCAATCTCGACGATCTGCTGATCTCACAGCCCGATACCGGCGAGCAGGCGCTCGAAATCGTGGATACGCTGGTGCGTTCCGGCGCCATCGACACGCTGGTCATCGACTCGGTCGCGGCGCTGACGCCCAAGGCGGAACTCGATGGCGAGATGGGCGACCAGTTGCCGGGCCTTCAGGCGCGCCTGATGAGCCAGGCGCTGCGCAAGCTGACCGGCTCGATTTCCAAGTCCAACACCATGGTCATCTTCATCAACCAGATCCGCATGAAGATCGGCGTCATGTTCGGCAATCCGGAAACCACCACCGGCGGCAATGCGCTGAAATTCTATGCTTCCGTCCGTCTCGACATCCGCCGGATCGGCGCGATCAAGGACAAGGAGGAGGTTGTCGGCAACCAGACGCGGGTCAAGGTCGTCAAGAACAAGGTAGCGCCGCCCTTCAAGCAGGTCGAGTTCGACATTCTCTATGGCGAGGGCATTTCCAAGGTTGGCGAACTGATCGATCTGGGCTCTAAGGCCGGGATCGTCGAGAAATCGGGCGCATGGTACTCCTACAACAGCCAGCGCATCGGTCAGGGCCGCGAGAACGCCAAGCAGTTTCTGCGGGAAAACACGGAAATCGCCGCCGAGATCGAGGAGGCCATTCGCCAGAATTCGGGCATCGTCGCCAAGCAGATCCTTGAAGGCGAGCCCGAGGTCGATGGCTATGGCGCGGATGCCGCGGAAGCCTGACAAGGTTCGTCTCCGTAAGTCCGGTTCGCCCCTGCCATAGCGCGCGCCGGATTTACGAGAGACGTTCTCCGCTCCCCGGGAGCGGCGACAGACAAGGCGCTGCCCTCCGGGGCGGCGCTTTTTGGTTTTGGCCGGCGGATTTGATATGGCAGGCCTTGCCTGATGGCCCTGATCCGGCCGCTTTGCCTCCACCGCTGGACAGGGGGAGGGGCGGACAGGTAAAAGCTCAGGTTTGCTGACGGGTTTGCGAGAAGTGGAAAGACCATGACCACCGGAATGAATGACATCCGATCGACGTTCCTGGACTATTTCGGGAAGAACGGGCACGAGGTCGTGGCATCCGGCTCGCTGGTGCCGAACAACGACCCGACGCTGATGTTCACGAGCGCGGGCATGGTGCCATTCAAGAATGTCTTCACCGGTGTTGAGACGCGGCCCTACAAAAGAGCGACCTCGTCGCAGAAATGCGTGCGCGCGGGCGGCAAGCACAATGACCTCGACAATGTCGGCTATACGGCGCGCCACCATACGTTCTTCGAGATGCTCGGCAATTTCTCGTTCGGGGATTATTTCAAGGCCGAGGCCATCGAGTTCGCCTGGACCCTGATCACGCGGGAATTCGGCTTGCCGAAGGACAAGCTGCTGGCGACCGTCTATTCGGAGGATGAAGAGGCGTTCGGTCTGTGGCAGAAGATCGCCGGATTGCCTGCGGACCGGATCATCCGGATTTCCACGTCGGACAATTTCTGGACCATGGGCGACAGCGGCCCATGCGGTCCGTGCGCGGAACTTTTCTACGATCACGGTCCGCATATCCCCGGCGGTCCGCCCGGCAGCCCGGATGAGGATGGAGACCGCTTCATCGAAATCTGGAATCTGGTCTTCATGCAGTACAACCAGATTGCCGGTGGCGAGCGCCTTTCGCTGCCCAAACCCTCCATTGATACAGGCATGGGGCTTGAGCGCATCACCGCCGTGCTCCAGGGCACCCACGACAATTACGCGACCGATCTGATGCGCGCGCTGATCGTCGCCTCCGCCCATGCCTCGAACACCGATCCCGACGGCGCCCATGCGGTCAGCCACCGGGTCATTGCGGACCATCTGCGCTCCTGCTCGTTTCTCATCGCCGACGGGGTGATGCCCTCGAACGAGGGGCGCGGCTATGTGTTGCGCCGGATCATGCGCCGGGCGATGCGCCATGTGCAGATTCTGGGCGCGCCCGAGCCGATGATGTGGAAACTCGTGCCCGCGCTTGTGCGCCAGATGGGCGCGGCCTATCCGGAGCTTCGCCGCGCGGAAGCCCTGATCACCGAAACGTTGAAGCTGGAGGAAACCCGCTTCCGCGAGACGCTGGCGCGTGGCATCCGCCTGCTCGACGATGAGGTCGAAAGGCTCGGGGCGTCCCGCGTCCTGCCCGGCGATGTGGCGTTCAGGCTCTACGACACCTATGGCTTTCCCCTCGATCTCACGCAGGATGCGCTCCGGGCCAGGGGTATCGCCGTCGATCAGGCGGGCTTTGATGCGGCCATGCTGCGCCAGCGCGAGGATGCGCGCCGCGCCTGGTCCGGCTCGGGCGACAAGGCAACGGAATCCCTCTGGTTCGAGCTGCTCGACAGGCACGGCGCGAGCGAGTTTCTCGGCTATGAAACCGAAACGGCAGAAGGCATCGTCGTCGCGATTGTCAGGGACGGCGCGAGCGTTGATGAAGCATCCGTGGGCGAGGACGCCATCGTGCTTGTCAACCAGACCCCGTTCTATGCCGAATCCGGCGGTCAGGCTGGCGATTCAGGCGCGATGTGGACGGCGGGCGGTGCGGAGTTCGCCGTCAGCGATACCCAGAAGAAGCTCGGCAAGCTGTTCCTGCATGTCGGCAAGATCGGCAAGGGCGTGCTGAAGGTCGGCGACACCGTTCAGCTCGATGTCGATCATGAGCGGCGCACAGCCACGCGCGCGAACCATTCCGCGACCCATCTCCTGCATGAGGCGCTGCGCCAGGTGCTGGGTGAACATGTGACGCAGAAGGGGTCTTCCGTGGCGGCGGATCGGCTGCGTTTCGATTTCAGCCATCCAAAGCCGATGACGCCGGATGAGATCGCCCGGGTGGAAACCATCGTCAATGGCGTGATCCGTGACAATTCGGAGGTGACCACCCGGCTGATGAGCCCGGCGGACGCCATCGAGGCCGGGGCGCTCGCGCTCTTCGGCGAGAAATACGGAGAAGAAGTCCGCGTTCTGGCCATGGGTCCGCTCAAGGATGGCCGCCAGCCCTATTCGGTGGAGCTTTGCGGTGGCACCCATGTGCGCCGGGTCGGCGACATCGGCATCCTCAAGATTGTGAGCGAAAGCGCTGTCGCCTCAGGCATCCGCCGCATCGAGGCGCTGACCGGCGAGGGCGCGCGGCAATATCTGAACCATCAGGAAGCACTGGCGAAAGAAGCCGCGCAGGTGCTGAAGACCGTGACGGAGGAGTTGCCTGCCCGGGTGTTGTCGCTGGTCGAGGAGCGCCGCCGTCTCGAACGGGAACTGGCCGAGGCGAAAAAGAAAATCGCCATGGCTCCGGTGGGCGGCAACAGTGGCGGTGATGCGCCGGGCGCAGCCGAAACAGTGAACGGCGTCAAGGTTCTCGCCCGTGTACTGCAAGGTGTCAGCGCCAAGGATCTGCGCGGGCTGATCGATGAGGGCAAGCAGCAGCTTGGCTCCGGCGTCATCGCCTTCATCACTGTGGGCGAGGACAGCAAGGCGTCCATCGCGGTCGGCGTCACGGCTGATCTGGCGTCGAAGCTCAGCGCCGTCGATCTGGTGCGGGCAGGGGCCGAGGCCATGGGCGGCAAGGGCGGCGGCGGCAGGCCCGATATGGCGCAGGCCGGTGGACCTGACGGCGCGAAGGCGGAGGCGGCGCTGGCGGCCGTCAAATCAGCCCTGACGGCTCTGGCGGGCGCTGCCTGAGGGCATCTATCCCGGAATAAAGGAAACGGCCCCCGCGGCAGAACCGGAGGGCCGTTTTTATTGGTGTCTGGAGCAGCGTTACTTGCCCAGCGCCTTGTCGAGGTTGGAGGCGACCTTGTCGAGGAAGCCTTCGGTCGAGAGCCAGGACTGTTCGGAGCCGACGAGCAGGGCCAGATCCTTGGTCATGTAGCCGCTTTCCACGGTCTGCACGCAGACCTTCTCCAGCGTATGGCCGAAATTCTCAAGCTCCGGATTGCCGTCGAGCTTGGCGCGATGGACGAGGCCACGGGTCCAGGCGAAGATTGAGGCGATGGAGTTGGTCGAGGTTTCCTCGCCGCGCTGGTGGGCGCGATAATGGCGGGTGACGGTGCCGTGGGCGGCCTCGGCCTCCATGGTCTTGCCATCGGGCGTCAGCAGCACGCTGGTCATGAGGCCGAGCGAGCCGAACCCCTGCGCAACCGAGTCCGACTGCACGTCGCCATCATAGTTCTTGCACGCCCAGAGATAGCCACCGGACCATTTCATGGCGGAAGCCACCATGTCGTCGATCAGGCGGTGTTCATAGACGATCTTCGCGTCGGTGAAGGCGGTCTTGAATTCGGCTTCGTAAATCTCGGCGAAGATGTCCTTGAAGCGGCCGTCATAGGCCTTGAGGATGGTGTTCTTGGTCGAGAGATAGCAGGGATATTTGCGGTCGAGGGCGAACTGGAGGCAGGCGCGGGCAAAATCGCGGATCGACTCGTCCAGATTGTACATGCCCATGGCGACGCCGGAGGACTGGAAATGGTAGACCTCCTCCTCGATCTTGGCGCTGCCGTCCTCGGCTTCCCACGTCATGGTCAGCTTGCCCTTGCCGGGCACCCGGAAATCGGTGGCCTTGTACTGGTCGCCGAAAGCATGGCGGGCGATCACAATGGGCTCGGTCCAGCCGGGCACGAGGCGGGGAATGTTGCGGCAGATGATGGGCTCGCGAAACACGGTGCCATTGAGGATGTTGCGGATGGTGCCGTTGGGCGACTTCCACATCTTCTTGAGGTTGAATTCCTTAACGCGGGCTTCATCCGGGGTGATGGTGGCGCATTTGACGCCGACGCCGAACTGCCTGATCGCCTCGGCCGACTCGATCGTCACCTTGTCGTCGGTGGCGTCCCGGTTTTCCATGCCCAGGTCGTAATAACGAAGGTCGATGTCGAGGTAGGGAAAAATCAGTTTGTCCTTGATCCATTGCCAGATGATCCGGGTCATTTCGTCGCCGTCGAGTTCGACGACCGGATTTTGCACTTTGATCTTGGACATGGGAGAGGGATCCTCAAGAAGCGGTGAGCACACAGACCATGGCGTCGGGGGCGTTTCGCGGCAGGAAAGCGGGCGCTTTGCCAACGGGACACCGGGACCATGTTCCCTATATCATCCCGTGAGCGTTGATTAAAGCCAGCAAACCCCTTAATTGACGGCCTCTTTCTTCCCCGAGCATAAAGTGACGCATGGCTGGAACTGATCGAAGCAAGAAGAGCGGGCCGGATGACGCAGCGACAGCCCGGCCTGTGCCCGCTGTTGTTCTGGTCGAGCCCCAGCTTGGAGAAAATATCGGCACCGCCAGCCGGGCCATGCTGAACTTCGCCCTGACCGATCTGCGTCTGGTCAATCCGCGCGACGGCTGGCCGAACGAGCGCGCAAGGGCTGTTTCCTCTGGCGCGGATCAGGTGATCGACGGGGCGCGGCTCTGCGCCAGCACGGTCGAGGCCATCGCCGATCTTGATTATGTCATCGCCACCACGGCGCGCGCGCGCGATCTGGTGAAGCCGGTTTTTACGCCCGAAACCGCCGCTGCGAAGCTGAAACAGGTGATCGAGGGCGGCGGCAAGGCGGGCGTGCTGTTCGGCCCGGAGCGCACCGGCCTCAACAATGACGACGTGACGCTGGCCGACGCGGTGATGATGGTGCCGGTCAACCCGTCCTTCGCCTCGCTCAACCTTGCCCAGGCGGTGCTTCTGATGGGCTGGGAATGGTTCAAGCTGGGAGATGCGACTGCGCCCGAGCGGGTGGAATATCTGGATACGCGCCCGGCTAACAAGGAAGAGCTGGTCGGCTTTTACGAACATCTGGAAGGCGCGCTCGACAAGTCCGGCTTCCTGCGCCCGGTCGAGCGGCGCTACCTGATGGTCCGTAATATCCGGAACATGTTCAACCGGGCCGGGCTGACCGAGCAGGAGGTGCGCACGCTGCGCGGCATCGTCGCCTCGCTCACCCGCCGGGTGCCGAGGGGCGAGGGGCCGGAGGAGGGGTGATTTTGTCTGATCTTCTCCGGGAAAACTGCAATCTCAACCGGATTTGACATCCACGCGCCAAAACATATACTCCGCGCCGCACAGCGGGTCCTTGGGCCCGCTTCGTGTTTTATCGAGTAACGCACCCGCGGGTGCCGGCCTGCGCGGCCGGGGCCCTGTCGGCCCGGCTTCCGCAAGGAGGTTCGAGGGCAAAGGAGGGCGCGTTTCCTGAACCATGGGAAACAGCGAATGTCGAAGCGCCAAAACGCTAAGTACAAAATTGATCGCCGTCTGGGCGAAAATATCTGGGGCCGTCCCAAGAGCCCGGTGAACCGCCGCGATTACGGTCCGGGCCAGCATGGCCAGCGCCGCAAGAGCAAGCTGTCGGACTTCGGTGTCCAGCTTCGCGCCAAGCAGAAGCTCAAGGGCTATTACGGCAACATCACCGAAAAGCAGTTCCGCCTGATCTATCGCGAGGCCGCCCGTCTGCGTGGCGATACCGGCGAGATTCTGATCGGCCTGCTGGAGCGCCGTCTCGACGCCGTGGTCTACCGCGCCAAGTTCGTGCCGACCGTGTTCGCGGCCCGTCAGCTCGTCAGCCATGGCCACGTCAAGGTCAACGGCCGCCGGGTCAACGTGCCGAGCTTCCGCGTGCGTGACGGGGACGTGATCGAGATTCGCGAGAAGTCGCGCGAGATCGGCCTGATCCTCGAAGCCCAGCAGAGCCACGAGCGCGACGTGCCGGAATATCTGGACGTGGATCAGCAGAAGCTGTCCTGCCGCTTCATCCGCACGCCCGCACTCGGCGACGTGCCTTATCCGGTCCAGATGGAACCGAACCTGGTCGTCGAATTCTATTCGCGCAGCTAGGCCTGAAAATTATCGATTATGCTGGAAAGGCCGCGGAGCAATCCGCGGCCTTTCTGTTATCTGGCAGCTGTCTGGCTTCATTGGGAGTGGATTCATGGGCTTTCATCTGCATGAGCGGCTTGCAGCCGACACCATTCATGTCGGGGATCTGGCGCTTTCGCGCGTATTGCTGATGAACGATCGCCGCTTCCCCTGGCTGATCCTCGTGCCGAGGCGCGAAGGCCTGCGCGACTTTGATGAGGTGGCCGCAGAAGACAAGGTGGCGTTCTACCGGGAAATCGAGCAGGCGAGCGCCGCGCTGCGCGCCCTGACCGGGGCGCACAAGCTGAATGTCGGCGCACTTGGCAATATGGTGCCACAACTTCATGTGCATATCGTCGCGCGCTTCCCGGCCGACGCGGCATGGCCTGCGCCGGTCTGGGGATATGGCGTCGCCGAACCCTGCGAGTCCGGCGCGCTGGAGGGGCTGGTGGCGAAGCTCAGGCGCGCGCTTGATCCGGAAAGCGGGGATTAACGCCCGCTTTCATGACGCAGGCTCCAGGCCTTCAGATTATCGAGGCTCCGCAGATAGGGCCGGAGCGTGGTGAGGCCGCAGACGATGGACAGCAGCAGGCAACCGGCCGGCACGATTGCCATCGAATAGCGGATCAGCATTTCATCCTTGATCACATAGTCGGTGAAGACCGCGATCGCCGTCGGCCCGAGGCCGAGGCCGATCAGATTGACCATCAGGACGGAAATCGCCGTGCCCATGCCGCGCATCTGGTTCGGCAGCATTTCCTGAAGTGCCGAGGGACCGACACCGGTGGTGAAGGTGGCGAAGAAGGTGGCCGGGGCGACCAGCATCATCGCCAATTCGGGGCTCGAGACGAGGGGATAGGCAATGCCGAAGGGCAGCGTCAGGAGCCCTGCGCTGGACATGACCATGATGCGGCCATTGCGGAAGCGCGAGGACATGATGTCGCCCATGATGCCGCCGCTGATCACGCCAAGGGTGCCGAACACCACGATAATGAGGCCATAGCTGTGGCCCACCTGTGCGGCTGTCATGCCATGGGTGCGGATGAAGAAGGTCGGGATCCAGGCGGAAACGCCGTAGGCCATCATGGCCGCGAAGGCAAAGCAGAGGTTGAGGCCGAAAAAGGAGCGTCCATTGGCGAGGAAATAGCTGAACACCTCCTTGAGAGGCAGTTCTTCCGTCCGCTCGATGCCGTCCGCGCCGGTCTTTTTGCGCAGGAAGCCCATGCGCCTTGGCTCGCGCAGCGTCAGGGTCCACAGCGCGATGATCAGGCCAGGCAGGCCGACCACGAGGAACACGGCCTGCCATGAAAAGATGTTGCCGACGACGGGCAGCGTGAGCGTGGTGCCCATTTTCTCCAGCGCGCCGATCACGAGGCCGCCGATGACGAACGCAAGGCCCGCGCCGATATAGACGCCGATGCCATAGATGCCAAGCGCGAGGCCGAGCCGGCGCGGCGGAAAATAGTCGGCGATGACGGAATAGGCCGAAGGCGTCAGGGTAGATTCGCCCACGCCCACGCCCATGCGGAATATCAGGAGCTGGCCGTAGCTTTTGGCGATGCCGCAGCAGGCCGTCATGATGCTCCAGAAGGCGACGCCGATAGAGATGATGGTCATGCGCCGTTTGGTGTCGACGAGGCGGCCGATGGGAAGGCCCGCAAGCGTGTTGAAAAGGGCGAAGGCAAGTCCCTGCAACAGGCTGATCTGGGTATCGGTGAGGTGCAGGTCCTTTTTCATCGGATCGACGAGCAGGCTCAGGATCTGCCGGTCGAGGAATGAGAACACATAGGCCAGCACCAGCACGCCGACGACATACCAGGCATAAAAGGGATTGGGATATTTCGCGTCCGGTACGTTGGTTGCGGGATGATGCAGCGACTCTTCCGCCTCTGCCGCCACTTCGATCTCGGACATGCAACTCTCCCTGAAACGAACGATATTATGGCTCTTTTGGCCAGTTAAGCCTTTAGCTTATGGCGGAAGGGTGCCGCCGCCACAAGCGCTATGTCGAGCGGATCATTAATACGCGGAAAGATTTCCCCGGTCAGGCGATGGCGCCGCTGGCCTTGAGTGACGCGAGGTCAGCCTCGCTGTATCCGGCGGCCTTCAACACGGCATGGGTGTGCTCCCCGAGCAGGGGGGCGGCATGGGCCGGGGCCGTGTCCTCGCCGTCGAAACGGATGGGGGCGGCGGGGGCGCGGAACGTGCCGTTGCCGTCATGGGCCGGCACATCGACGAAAGCGCCCGCGGCGATGGCCTGGGGGTCCCGGCTGACTTCGGCCGGGCTCATCAGCGGCGACCAGACGATGTCCTCGCCATCGAGAAGGGGACGCCAGTGCGCCAGATCTTTCGCGGCGAAGGCAGCATCCAGAATATCCACCAGTTCGCGCGCGTTGGCGCGGCGGCCCTTGGCGCTGGCAAAGCGTTCGTCTTTTTCCAGTTCGGGCTGGCCGATGACGCGGCAGAGCGGCGCCCAGTCGGTCGAACCCTGCCGCGGCACGATGGTGAACCATGTGCCGTCGGCGGTCTTGAAATAGTTGCCGAGCGGGTTCAGCGCCTCATGGCGGCTTTTGGTCGAGCCGAGCTTGCCGAACATGAGCTGAATCGCCATGTCGCAGCCCAGCGAATAGACGCCGGCCCTGAGCAGCGAAGCTTCGACGAGCCGCCCCTTGCCGCTTTTTCCTCGCTCGACCAGTGCCGCCAGAATCCCGGCGGCGGTCGCCATCGAGGTGATGTGGTCGCCTACTGCCATGCGCGGATTGACGGGTTCCTCACCTTTCACGGTCCATGCCTGCCCGAGTCCCGAGCGGCCATAGAAGGCGGCGACATCGAAGCCGGGCTTGTCGCGGTCCGGGCCTTCAAGGCCATAGCCGGTCACGCTGGCATAGATGAGACCCGGATTGATGGCCGACAATGACGTGTAATCGAGGCCGGAGCGCTCAAGCCCGCCCGGGCGGACATTGGTGATGAAGACGTCGGCATCCCTGATCAGGCGCTTGACGACCTCGACGCCCTCGGGCGTGGCCGTGTTGAGGGCGATGCCCTGCTTGCCGCGATTGTCCAGCTCGAAGACCGGGTTTCCCTGAAGATTGTCGACGCCGATATTGCCCAGAAAGCCCCGCATCGGGCAGCCCGACAAGGGTTCGACCTTGACCACGTCCGCGCCCCAGTCGGCCAGTATGCCGGCGGCCCCCGGCGCGGCGATGTAGGTCGCCATTTCCACGATCTTGAGTCCCTTGAGCATCGTTCCGTTCCCTTTTTATGAATGGCTTTTGGGAACGATCTTCCATGAAACCGCAAGAGTGTCAAAAACCGGCCCGGTTTGCGGATCGCTTATCCTTTCCTGGCCGGTTTGGTGTATAGGGACCGGGCCTGCCCTGTTCAGGGCCCTTGTTGCCGAGTTGAGACGTTTGTGATGCCTAACCATGCCGGGAGCGGAACGCCGGTCGAAAAAAGAGCGGTGAGAACGCCGGGTGTGCGTGAACAGATGGCGACCCGCACCTCCTTTCTCGCGGGTGGTCTCGGTCTCGCCTCATGGGCGCCGCTGGTGCCCTATGCCCGCGACAGGCTGGGGCTGGACGATGCGGATCTGGGGCTCGTGCTGTTGTGTCTTGGGCTGGGCTCGATGTTGTCCATGCCCCTGACCGGGATCCTGGCGGGCCGCTTCGGCTGTCGGGCGGTCATTGTCGCGGCGGCCATGGTGCTCGCCATCACGCTCTGCCTGCTGGCCATAGCGCCCAATCCGTTTCTGCTGGCCACGTCCCTGTTTTTCTTCGGCGCATCGCTCGGCACCATGGATGTCGCCATCAATCTTCAGGCGGTCATCGTGGAGCGGGCGGCGGGCCGGGCCATGATGTCGGGTTTCCACGGCCAGTTCAGTCTCGGCACCATTGTCGGCGCAAGCGGCACGAGCGTTCTGCTGCATTTCGGCCTGCCGCCCTTTCAGGTCACGCTGGTTGTTTTCATCCTGATTTCGCTTCTGGTGGGCATTTCGGCAGGGGGCCTGCTGCCCTATGGCAATGAGGGCAACAAGAAGGAACCTATGTTCGTCGTCCCGCACGGACGGGTGGTCTTTATCGGTCTGCTCTGCTTTTTCGGCTTTATGACCGAGGGCACCACGCTCGACTGGAGCGCGATCTTTCTGATCACGACCCATGGTTTCGAGCCCTCTTCCGCGGGCATCGGCTACGTTCTTTTTTCGATCGCCATGACGGGCGGGCGGCTGACCGGCGACCGGCTGGTTCATGCCTTCGGCGGCGTCAGGGTCATGGCTTTTGGAGGCGTTGCCGCCGCGGCGGGTTTTTTTGTCGCCATTTTCGCGCCATGGGGCTGGCTTGCCGTCTCGGGCTTCTTTCTGATCGGCTGCGGCGCGGCCAATCTGGTGCCGGTGCTGTTTTCAGCTGTTGGCCGGCAGACCGACATGCCGCCCGGTCTCGCCATTGCCGCGATCTCGACCTTTGGCTATTTCGGCATATTGGTCGGCCCCGCGATGCTGGGGTTTATCGCCCACTGGCTGAGCCTTGGCACCGGTTTCGGGCTGGTGGCGATCATGCTGCTGGTGGTCGCGGCGAACGCGCGCATCGCCGCGCGCTAACTCCCGGTCAGGACGCGTTCGATCTCGTCGGGCACGGCCTGAAACAGGACCGGGCTGCCATAGAACTGGCTTGCCAGCCGGGACACCAGAGCCGGGTTGCCCGTCGTATAGAAGCTGACCGTTTCGCCGTGCTGGTTATCCTTGTCGGGATGGCGCTGCAGATAATGGACAAGGCTTCGGGCCGTGATGTCGGGCTGCGACAATATCTCGACGCCTGCGGGCAGCGCTTTGGCAAAGAGATCGGCGACGATCGGGTAATGCGTGCACCCCAGAATGACGGCGGCGGGGGCGACGCCATCGAGCTTGCGCATCAGAAGTTTCACATAGCGGCGGACGGCCCGTTCGAGCGTTGGGCGCGGGGCCGCTCCCTCGATCAGCCGGACAAGGGCAGGGCATGCCTGCTGGACAACGTTCACCTCGGGTGCCCGCATCGCAATCTCGCGGACGTAGGCGCCGGTATTCACGGTATGGCGCGTGGCGAAGACGGCGACGGTGCGCGGCTCTCCGGCATGGTGGCCGGTGCGGATATTGTCCATCCACGGCACGCCGGTAATGGCTTCGACCATGGGCACGAAAACGCCGATGACCCGCCTGTCAGGATGATGCAGGGGCAGCCAGGTCTGTTGCAGGCGGCGCAGGCCGGTGGCGGCGGCCGTGTTGCAGGCCATGATGACGAGCGTGCAGCCGAGCGCGAACAGCCGTTCCATGGAGGCGAGCGTCAGGCGGTAGATGTCTTCAGGATCGCGGTTGCCATAGGGCGCGTGGGCATTGTCGCCCAGATAGATGAAGCTGCGCCGGGGCAGCGCCCTTGTCAGGGCGCGCAGGACGGTCAGGCCGCCATGGCCGGAATCAAACACGCCGATCATTCTGCGTCCCTGAAAAGCGAAACTCCCCTGTTGGAGTACCCTGAGTCTGCGCTTTTTGCGAAGGGAGACTTCTCCCGGGCCGGCATCCGGGAGAAGGGGAGGCGCAAGGTCAGGCTTTGAGCGCCTGATCGAGATCGGCGATGATGTCACTTGCCTCCTCGATGCCGACGGAAAGCCGGACCACGTCCGGCCCCGCGCCCGCCGCGATCTGCTGTTCCGGCGTCAACTGGCGGTGCGTCGTCGAGGAGGGGTGGATGATCAGGCTGCGGGTGTCGCCGACATTGGCGAGCAGCGAGAAGAGCTTGACCGAGTTGGCGAGTTTCGTGCCGGCCTCATAGCCGCCCTTGACGCCGAAGGTCAGGACCGCGCCCGCGCCCTTCGGCGCATATTTCTGCTGGAGCGCGTGGTAGGGGTCGCTTTCAAGGCCCGCATAGGAGACCCAGTCCACCGCCGGGTGGCTCTTGAGATATTTCGCGACCGCCAGCGCATTGTCGCTGTGGCGCTGCATCCTGAGCGGCAGGGTTTCGATGCCGGTCAGGATCAGGAAGGCGTTGAACGGCGAGATGGCCGGGCCGAGGTCGCGCAGGCCGAGTACCCGCACCGCGATGGCAAGCGCGATATTGCCGAAGGTCTCATGAATCTTGAGACCGTTGTAGGAGGGGTTGGGCTCGGTGAGGAGCGGGAACTTGCCACCCGCCGACCAGTCGAATTTGCCGCCATCGACGACAAGACCGCCCATCGAATTGCCGTGGCCGCCCAGGAATTTCGTGGCGGAATGAACGATGATGTCCGCGCCATGCCCGAACGGGCGGATGAGATAGGGCGAGGCCAGCGTGTTGTCGACGATGAGCGGAATGCCCGCATCGTGCGCCACGCGGGCAATCGCCTCGATGTCGATGATGATGCCGCCGGGATTGGCGAGGCTCTCGATGAAGACGGCCTTCGTTTTCGGGCCGATGGCCTTGCGGACGGCCTCCGGGCTGGTCGCATCGGCGAAATCGACGTGCCAGCCGAACTTCGCGAAGGAATGGTTGAACTGGTTGATCGAACCCCCGTAAAGCTGGGTCGCGGCCACGAAATGATCGCCGGGTTCCAGCAGCGTGTGGAACACCAGAAGCTGGGCGGCGTGGCCCGAGGCAACCGCAACCGCTGCCGTGCCGCCTTCAAGGGCCGCCACCCGCTCTTCCAGCACGGCCGTCGTCGGGTTGGTGATGCGGGTGTAGATGTTGCCGAAGGCCTGCAATCCGAACAGCGAGGCGGCATGGTCCGTGTCGTCGAACACGAACGATGTGGTCTGGTAGATCGGCGTCGCCCGCGCGCCCGTCGCGGGATCGGGCTTTGCGCCGGCATGCACGGCCAGTGTGTCGAACTTGTAGGTGCTCATCTGTTTTCCCCTTTAACTCTATCTATTTTATTATTTTTGGCTGGGGCCGTGTTGAAATCAATGGGCCGTTCTGTCTCACCCGATAGCAAGGGGCCCTATCGGCGGCGCCCGATCTCGATTTTGGGACAGCGGTCCATGACGACATCGAGGCCCGCCGCTTCGGCTCGCCGGGCCGCCGGTTCGTTGATGACGCCAAGCTGGAGCCAGACGGATCTGGCGCCGATCCGGATCGCGTCATCGACCACCTCGCCCGCGGCTTCCGAATTACGGAACACATCGACCATGTCGATGGCTTCGGGAATATCGCCGAGGCTGGCATAGGTGGTCTGGTCGAGGATTTTCTGCCCGGCGAGGCCCGGATTGACCGGAATGACCCTGTAGCCGTGATCCAGCAGGAACTGCATGACCTGATAGCTGTCGCGCTGGCTTTTCGGGCTTGCGCCGACGAGGGCGATGGTTTTCGTGGTGTCGAGGATGCGGGTGATCTGTTCAGGGCTGTTGCGGGTCATTCAGGGCCTCCTTCAATGGCGTTCCGTTTCGGGAAAGCACCTGTGCCTTCTTGCGTTGAAACATAGACATCCGCTAGACCCATTTCGAGAGGGAACCTCATAACGCTGTTATGTAAAAAAGGAAAGCCGTGCCCATGTCAGAACCGGTCATGACCATCGCTGAACTCAACACCTTCATGGCCAGCGCCTTCCCCCAGATGCAGGGGGAGGAAAAACTGACAGTGCTGGAAGAGGTTTCTCCCATGCGGGCGCGCGTCCGGCTCAGATATTCCGACCGGAACCTGCGCCCCGGCGGCACCATCTCGGGCCCGGCCATGATGGGACTCGCGGACCATGCCTTCTATGTCGTGCTGCTGGCCCATATCGGCCCGGTGGCGCTCGCCGTCACCACCAATCTCAATATCAACTTCCTCAGGAAGCCCGGTCAGGCCGACCTTTTCGCCGAGGCCCGCATCATCAAGCTCGGCAAGCGCCTTGCGGTGGGCGAGGTGACCCTGGTGCAGGACGGAGATCCCGAACCGGTGGCCCACGTTACGCTTACCTATTCGATTCCGCCCCGCGCCTGAGCCTGGAAATATGCGGTATCTGGATACCACACATATAAACCATCCTTTTTGCAGCGGTTTTCGGCGCATATTTCGTTGACAGAAGCGGGGGGCGGCCCTACAAACCCGGCCAGTGGCGGCCCTCCTCGGGGCCGCCGTTCTGTTTTGGATTCTTTCTGATTGAACCAGGGTGTGGGAATGAAAACCTTTTCCGCTAAGCCCGCCGAGCTCGAAAAGAAGTGGATCGTTGTAGACGCTGATGGCGTCGTGGTGGGCCGTCTTGCGACGTTCATTGCGAACCGGCTGCGCGGCAAGCATCTGCCGATCTACACGCCCCACATCGACTGCGGCGACAACGTGATTATCGTGAATGCCGGCAAAGTGGCGTTTACGGGCAAGAAAATGTCGGACAAGCGCTATTACCGCCATACGGGTCATCCCGGCGGCATCAAGGAAACCTCGCCCGAGAAGATCATCGCGGGCCGGTTTGCGGAGCGCGTGATCGAGCTGGCTGTGAAGCGCATGATTTCGCGCGGGCCCCTTGGCCGCCGCCAGATGAGCAATCTGCATATTTATGCAACGGCTGAACATCCCCATGAGGCGCAGAAGCCCGTTGTGGTCCCGTTCGCCGATTTCAACCGCAAGAACAAGAAGGTGGAGGCATAATCATGGCCGAGACCCGTTCCCTCGATGAGCTGAAGGACGCGCTGAAGCAGGATGCTGCGGCAGCCAGCGTCGTTGTTGCTCCCGCCGAGCCCAAGATCGACAAGCTGGGCCGCTCCTATGCGACCGGCAAGCGCAAGAATGCCATCGCCCGCGTCTGGATCAAGCCGGGTGCCGGCAAGATCACCGTCAATGGCCGCGAGCTTGAGCGTTATTTCGCCCGTCCCGTGCTCCGCATGATCCTCAACCAGCCGCTCGTCACGGCGCAGCGCGTCGATCAGTTCGACATCGTCTGCACTGTCGTCGGTGGCGGTCTGTCGGGTCAGGCCGGCGCGGTCCGTCACGGCATCGCGCGCGCGCTGACCTTCTATGAGCCGGGCCTTCGCCCCGTGCTCAAGCATGGCGGCTTTCTCACCCGCGACAGCCGCGTGGTGGAGCGCAAGAAGTACGGCAAGGCCAAGGCCCGCCGCAGCTTCCAGTTCTCGAAGCGCTGATACGCTT
Source organism: Parvibaculaceae bacterium (assembly GCA_028283765.1). Taxonomy (GTDB): domain Bacteria; phylum Pseudomonadota; class Alphaproteobacteria; order Parvibaculales; family Parvibaculaceae; genus JAATFR01. The sequence goes on from JAPWJY010000008.1 coordinate 1,194,352, forward strand.
CCAGGCTTTCTGGAAAGGGCGCTTCGGGTTTCCGCCGCGCCCTTTTTATTTGTCTGGCATGATGGTGTAAGTGGACAATCGGGGAAACAAGATGAGCATCCGGGTTTTCATCGACGGCGAGGCAGGCACGACCGGCCTTCAGATTCGCGCGCGGCTGGAAGCGCGCAGCGACATTTCGCTCATCCGTCTCGAAGGAGAGCAGCGCAAGGACCGGGATGCCCGTCGCGAGGCGCTCAACAGCGCGGACGCCGTGATCCTGTGCCTGCCCGATGATGCCGCGCGCGAGGCCGTCTCCCTCATCGACAATGACAATGTGCGGGTGATCGACGCCTCGACCGCTTATCGCACCGCGCCCGGCTGGGTCTATGGCTTTGCGGAAATGACACCGGGGCAGCGGGCTGAGATCGCCCGGGCAAAGCGGGTATCCAATCCCGGGTGCTATCCCACGGGCTTTATCGGCCTTGTCCGCCCGCTGATCGATGCGGGCCTGCTGCCGAAGGACTGGCCCGTCACCGTCAACGCCGTTTCAGGCTACTCCGGCGGCGGCAAGGCGATGGTCAGCGAGTTCGAGGACGAGAGCGCGGAAAATTATTGCACGACGCCTTATCGCATCTATGCGACGGGACTGGAGCACAAGCATGTCGACGAGATGCGCGTCCATACCGGGCTCGCGCATCGCCCGCTGTTCGCGCCCTCCGTCGGCCGCTATTACAAGGGCATGATCGTCGAGGTGCCGTTGCAGCTCTGGGCGCTGCCGGGCGCGCCGAGCCCGCACGATCTGCGCATGGCGCTGGTCCATGCCTACAAGGATCAGCACTTCGTCGAGGTCGCGGATTATGAAGAGACGTTGCAAACGAAGCTGCTCGACCCGGAAGGGCTGAACGACACCAACCGTATGAAGCTTTTTGTTTTCGGCAATGAAACGAGAGGCCAGGCAAGGCTTGTGGCGCTGCTCGACAATCTGGGCAAGGGGGCGTCCGGCGCGGCGGTTCAGAACCTCAACATCATGCTGGGACTGGACGAGAGGCTCGGGCTTTAGAGCAAAAAATCAGAACTCGAGCATCATGATGCCCGTCATGACGACGAGCGCCGCGAATACGGCGCGCCAGCCAAGGCCTTCTTTCAGGATCAGCCCTGAAATGAGGGCGGCGAAGACGACGCTGGTTTCACGCAAGGTCGCAACCGGTCCCATGGGGGAGATGCTCATGGCCCAGATGATGATCCAGTAGGCGCCGATGGAGAGAACGCCGCCCAGCGCGCCGGTCAGCATGGCGCGGCTGGGGCGCAGGAGCGCGGCTGCCGGACGACGCCAGAGAGCCACGACCCAGAACAGAACGCCATCGAGCCCCAGCAGCCAGATCGCATAGACGTTGGGACCCTGTTCCATGCGTCCGCCCAGGCCGTCGTTCAGCGTATAGCTGGCGATGAACAGCGATGTGCCCATGGCGTAAAAGACGCCGCGATGATTGAATTTTTCTCCGCGGCGGGGAATGGCAAGGCTCAAAATCCCGGCGATGATGATGGCGATGCCAAGCGTGGCGTGGGCTGAAAGCTCTTCGCCGAGAAGGGTGAAGCCGACGATGGTGACGATGGCGGGCGCAAGCCCCCGGGCGAGGGGATAGACCTGTCCCAGAGCGCCGTGGCTGTAGGATTTGACCAGAAACAGCTTGTAGCCCAGATGGACGACCAGCGAGAGGCCGATCACCTTCCACATGGCAAGCGAGGGGAAGGGCGTGAAAAAGAAGAGGGGGGCCATCGCGAGCGAGCCGCCGCCTGTCACATGGGCCATGGTTGAAAGCCGGTCCGCGCCGCTTTTCACCAGAGCGTTCCAGACGGCATGGAGCAGGGCGGCCAGAAGCACGAGAAGGGTAATGGAGAGAGACAGGGGGAGGGCTCCGCGCATTGCAGATGATTTTTGGACGCAGCCCGAGGTTACGCCTGCGGGTGCGGGCGGACCAGCATCATCGCTGCAAGGCCCATGGCGAAAATCCCGTTACAGGCATATGCCGCCATGATCCATCTCAGTCTTCCGACTTGATCTTCACATAGCTGCCCGGGGCGTCCTCGATGATGTCGAGGCCCGTGTCCCCGGGAATCCGGGCGGCGACCTTGCCGCCGGATTTGGGCTTGATCCATGTAAACCAGTCGCCCCACCATGAGCCGGGATGCTCGACTGCGCCCTTGACCCAATCCTCGACCTTTTCGGGCAATTCGTCGTTCGTCCAGTATTGATATTTCTTGGCGGACGGCGGGTTGATGACGCCCGCAATGTGGCCGGAGCCCGCCATCATGAAACGGATCGGGCCGCTGAAGAGCTTCGTCGATTTGTAGACGGAGCGGTAGGGCGCGATATGATCCTCGCGGCTGGACTGGAGATAGACCGGCACCTTGACCTTGTGCAGGTCGAGCCGGATGCCGCCGAGCTTCATGCGGCCTTCCGCGAGATTATTCTTCAGGTAGCATTCGCGCAGGTAGAAGGCGTGCATCCGCGCGGGCATCCTTGTCGCGTCAGCATTCCAGTAAAGCAGGTCGAACGCCATCGGCTCGCGGCCAAGCAGATAATTGTTCACGACATAGGACCAGACGAGGTCGTTCGAGCGCAGCATGTTGAACGTGCTCGCCATGGCCGATCCCTCAAGAAGCCCGCCGGTGCTTTCCATCTGGTGTTCGACAGCAGCGATCTGGTCCTCGTCGATAAAGACCTTGAGTTCGCCGGCTTCCGTGAAGTCGGCCTGCGCCGCGAAGAAGGTGGCGGATTTGATCCGGTCATCCCCCGTCGCGGCCATGTGTGCGAGCGTGGCGGAGAGAAGCGTGCCGCCGATGCAATAGCCGATGGCGTTGACTTCCTTCATGCCAGTCGCTTTTTCCACGGCGTCGAGGGCGGCGTAGACGCCTTCGATCATATAATCCTCGAAGGTCTTCATCGCGAGGCGCGCGTCCGGGTTGACCCAGCTTACGACGAAGACGGTCAGTCCCTGTTCGAGGCACCAGCGGATGAAGGATTTCTGCGGCCCGAGATCGAGGATGTAATATTTGTTGATCCAGGGCGGGAAGATGAGCAGCGGGCGCGCGAACACTTTTTCCGTCATCGGCACATACTGGATCATCTGCATCAGGTTGTTCTGGTAGACGACCTTGCCGGGCGTGGTGGCGATGTTTTCACCGATGGTGAAGGCGCTCATGTCCGTCTGCTGGATTTCGAGCTTGCCCCGGCCGCGCTTCACGTCCTCCAGCATCTGTTCCATGCCCTTGACGAGATTGGCGCCGTTGGAACTCATCGTCTCGCGCAGCACTTCGGGGTTGGTGAACAGGAAATTGGTGGGCGAGAGCGCGTTGACGAGCTGCTTTACGTAGAACTGCGCCTGGCTGCGGACATGAGGGTCGACATCCTCCACGCTCCTGACCTGGGATTCGATCCAGCTTGTCGAAAGCAGGTAGATCTGCTTGAGCACGTTGAAGACGAACATCTGCTGCCATTCGGGCGCCTTGAAGCGCTTGTCGTTCACCGGCGGGTTCTCGACCTTTTCGCCGAGAAAGGTGAGGGCGGCGCGCTCGGCGATGTCGAGATAGCTGTTCCACAGGCTGGCCTGTGCCTCGACCACGCGGATAGGGTCGCTCGCATATTTCTGGGCCACATCCATCAGCGCCCGCTTGCCCGCTTCATGTCACTGAAGCCTGAGGAAATGGAGGCGTTGCCCCGTTTGCTCTTCAGCATCATGCGCGTTGCGCGCTGGGCCAGCAGGGCGGCCTGCATGATATTGAACGACAATTCGACCGGATCGGGTGTGGGGAAGCCGTCACCGCCCACTGCGGCGGGACTGATGGTCGCCGATGCGGATTGCTCTTTTTGTGTCATGAGCGGTTCACCCTGCCGTGATTATTGGAGCCCAAGAACGGACCCCTGTTTCTATGGCTGCTTTTTATAGTATACGTGACGGCGGAAATCGCCATGGGTGGGAAAAACACCTGAGGAAGATATTTTTCCAGGCACGGTCTGCGCTATACTCCGGCCAGCCGGGGGGCGAAGGAGCGGATGGATGGCTTTCAATGCAACAGCAGGCAGGGCAATGATGCGCAATGCCCATCTCGCCGTGATGACGCTGGGGCTGCTTGGCCTTGGGGCCTGCTCGGCGCTGCCGGGCTCTGTCAAGCCTGACCTGATCTATTCCGGCGCGGGGGAGGCGGCGGATCAGGCCTCCAAAGACGCGCCCCAGACATTTCCCCAGTTGAGCAGTGTGCCCAATACGCGCCCGGAAGTGACATCCCAGCCTGCGCGCGACGTGCTGGCAAAGCAGCTTGAGATTCAGCGCGCCAAAAATCTCGCCGACGCCAAGGCGCTTCAGGCGGACCCGACCGGCTCCATCAATCCCGCCGCGCCGGCAACGCCCGCCGTGCCGGGGCCGCAATCTTCGCTCGCACCTGCAGCAAAGACGCAACTGGCCGATGGCGTCATTCCGATGCCCCCCATTGGTGGCCATGCGACCCTCGACGGGATCGATCCCCGGCTGGCACAGGAAATCGCCAGCCTTGCCGCCCGCCGCGGGGCGCAGCCGGACAGGGTTGCCGTTGCAAAGCCTTCTCGGCAGGTCGCCGCCCGGCTTGACCCGGAGCCGGTGGTGAAGGCCGCCCCGACAACCCGCGTTTCAGTCGCAAGCCTCAACCAGTAGTTCTCCACTGTCCCGAAAAGCGTTCTTTCCTGCGGCTATACCCTTGGGAGCGTTCGACTTTGAGGCTATAAGGAGCGCGAACAAGGGGTGCCCTCAGACGGCCCTCCCTGTTCAGGCCCAACACGTCCTTTGGAACCATGTCGATGAGCGAAGAATTCCACCGCATCAAGCGGCTTCCCCCCTATGTCTTTGAGGTTGTGAACAAGCTCAAGGCCCGGGCCCGGGCCGAGGGGAAGGACATCATCGATTTCGGCATGGGCAATCCCGATATGCCGACGCCGCCCCATATCGTGCAGAAGCTGATCGAGACGGTGCAGGACCCCAAGTCGCACCGCTATTCCAGCTCGCGGGGCATTCCGGGCCTGCGCAAGGCACAGGCCGCCTATTACGAGCGCCGCTTCGGCGTGACGCTCAATCCCGAGACGGAAGTGATCGCGACCCTTGGCTCCAAGGAGGGACTGGCCAACCTTGCCCAGGCCATCACCAGCCCCGGCGACGTGATCCTTTGCCCCAACCCGAGCTATCCGATCCACGCCTTCGGCTTCATCATTTCCGGCGCGGTCATCCGCTCGGTGCCGTTCGAGAACGAGGAAAGCTTTTTCGACATGCTGGAGCGCGGCGTGCGCCATTCGGTGCCCAAGCCCGTGGCCATGCTCGTCAGTTTCCCGTCCAATCCGACGGCGCAGGTCGTCGATCTCGATTTCTATCGCGAGGTCGTGGCTTTCGCCGCGCGCCACGACATCTACATCATTTCGGATCTTGCCTATTCCGAGATTTATTTCGACGGCAATCCGCCGCCCTCCATCCTTCAGGTGCCGGGCGCGAAGGAGCGGGCGGTCGAATTCAATTCATTGTCCAAAACCTATGCCATGCCCGGCTGGCGCATGGGCTTCTGCGTCGGCAACGAGCGGCTGGTCAATGCGCTGGGAAGGGTCAAGTCCTATCTCGACTATGGCGCGTTCACGCCCATTCAGGTTGCCGCCGCCGCCGCACTCAACGGCCCGCAGGAATGCGTGGATGAAATCCGTGGCATCTATCAGAGCCGCCGTGACGTATTGATCGACAGCATGTCGCGCGCGGGGTGGGATATTCCAAGCCCGCCGGCTACCATGTTTGCCTGGTCGCCGATCCCGGAGAAATTCCGCCATATCGGCTCGCTCGCCTTTTCCACGCTGCTGCTTGAACATGCGGACGTCGCCGTCGCGCCGGGTATCGGCTTTGGCGAATATGGCGACGGGCATGTGCGCATCGGCCTTGTCGAAAACGAGCAGCGTGTGCGCCAGGCCGCGCGCAGCGTGAAGAAGTTCATGTCGAATGCGGACCAGATCCTCGGGGAATATGAAGAGCGAATGCGGGGCACCGGCACAGTCGTCCCCCATCCCAGAAATTCCCGTGGAAGTGTTTGAACATGAATGACCCTCTTAAAGCCGAACCCCTCAAAATCGGGGTGGCGGGCCTTGGCACCGTCGGTGCCGGCGTTATCAAGATATTGAAGGAGCGTGCCGGGTTTCTGGCCGATGCGTCGGGCCGGACGCTTGTATTGGGCGGTGTCAGCGCGCGCGACCGCGCGAAGGACCGCGGCATCGATATAAGGGACGTGCGCTGGTTCGATGACGCCCGTGAAATGGCGAAGGCGGACGATCTCGACGTTATTGTCGAGCTGATCGGCGGTTCGGAGGGCGTCGCCCGCGAAGTCGTGGAACTGGCGCTCGCTCATGGCAAGCATGTGGTCACGGCGAACAAGGCCCTGATTGCCCATCACGGGCTCGCGCTCGGGCGGCTTGCCGAGGAAAAGGGCGTCTCGCTCAATTATGAGGCCGCCGTCGCGGGCGGCATCCCGATCATCAAGGCGTTGCGCGAGGGGCTGGCCGCCAACGAGATCACCAGCGTCGTCGGCATTCTCAACGGCACCTGCAATTATATCCTGACCGAGATGGAAAAGACCGGGCGCGATTTCACCGAGGTGCTGGCCGATGCGCAGGCGCTCGGTTATGCCGAGGCGGACCCGAGCTTCGATGTCGGCGGCATCGACGCGGCCCACAAGCTCGCCATCCTCGCGAGCCTTGCCTTCGGTGTGCAGATCGATTTCGGGGGCGTCCATATCGAGGGCATCGAAAGGGTGACGGCGACGGATATTTCCTTCGCCCGCGAGTTCGGCTACCGCATCAAGCTGCTGGGCGTGGCAAGGAAGACGGAGGCGGGTATCGAGCAGCGCGTGCATCCGGCGCTGGTGCCCGACACGGTGCCCCTTGCCAATGTCATGGGCGTCTTCAACGCCGTCGCTGTAGAGGGCGACAGGGTCGGGCAGGTGGTGCTGGAAGGCCGTGGTGCGGGAGAAGGGCCGACGGCCTCCGCCGTGCTGTCCGATCTCATCGACATTGCGCGCGGCTTTATCGTGCCGCCGTTCATCGTGCCGACCGCCAGGCTTGCTCCCTCACGAGAATCGCCTGCCGATACGCATCTGGGCCGCTATTTCCTCAGCCTCGCTGCGGCGGATCGCGCGGGCAGCATGGCCGCCATCACCCGGGCGCTGGCCGACGAGGGCGTCTCCATCGAGCGCATGATCCAGCGCGGTGCCGAGAAGGGCGCGACGGATCGCCTGCCGGTCGTCTTCATCACGCACGAAACGCAGGAAGGCACCATGCAGCGCGCGCTGGCGCAATTGATGCAGCATCAGGATGTGGCGGGAACGCCATTAATGCTTCGGGTCGAAGGCGAAACCCGTTAAATTTGTATATAAAGATTAACTTACCTATTCAGGGGGTACGATAGATGGTCGCGAAACAGCAGGGCTTCACCCGGATGCTGACGTTGGAAGTCACGCGGGTTACCGAGCGGGCGGCGGTTGCCGCCTCGTTTCAGGTTGGCCGTGGCGATGAAAAGGATGCCGATCAGGCTGCCGTGGACGCCATGCGCCGGGAGCTCAATGAACTCGACATCGACGGCACCATCGTCATCGGCGAGGGCGAGCGCGACGAGGCGCCGATGCTCTATATCGGGGAAAAGGTCGGTTCCGGCAATGGCCCCAAGGTCGACATCGCCCTCGATCCGCTGGAAGGCACCACGCTGACGGCGAAGGCGCAGGCCAATGCGCTCGCGGTGATCGCGGTGGCCGAATCCGGCACGCTGCTCAATGCGCCGGACGTCTACATGGACAAGATCGCGGTCGGCCCCGGCTATCCCAGGGGCACGGTCGATCTCGACAACACGCCGGAGCAGAACATCAAGGCCGTCGCTAAGGTCAAGGGCGTCGGCGTCGATGGCGTCAATGTCTGCATCATGGACCGTCCGCGCCATGCCGCGCTCATCAAGGCCGTGCGCGACGCCGGTGCTGCCGTCTACCTGATCTCCGATGGCGACGTGGCGGGGGTGATCGCGACCACCGATCCGACCACCAATATCGACCTTTATCTGGGCATCGGCGGCGCGCCGGAAGGCGTGCTGGCGGCGGCGGCGCTGCGCTGCATCGGCGGCCATATGCAGGGCCGTCTGATCACCGACAGCGACGACCAGAAGGCGCGCGCGACCAAGATGGGCATCAAGGACTTCAACAAGAAGTTCGAGCTTGAGGAAATGGTCTCCGGCGACGTCATCTTCTGCGCCACAGGCGTCACGGACGGGTCTCTGCTGGAAGGTGTTCACCGCCTGCCGGGCGGCGCCTACACCACCCATTCCGTGGTCATGCGCTCCGCCACCGGCACCGTGCGCTGGATCAAGGCCCGCCATGCCTCGCTGAAGAAATTCAAGTAAGATCAGCCATAAGCCTGAAGCCGGAGGCTCCGCCCGCAAGGGCGGAGCCTTTGTCCGTAAATAGGTGTTAGGCTTGCGCCATGAGAATCGATACGAAAAATCCGGCCGGGCAGGCGTCTCCCCAACTCTCCATTCTCGGGGTGGAGCGTTCGGTGACGGGGCGGGCATGGATGCCGCGCCTCGCGGATGATCGCCTTTCGCTGGCGCTGGCGCAGCGTCTCGATCTGCCGGAAATCGTGGCCCGCGTGCTTGCCGGTCGCGGTGTCGGCGTGGAGGAGGCGGAAGCCTATCTCAATCCGAGCATCAGGAGCCTGATGCCGGACCCCAGCACCCTCATGGACATGGATGCCGCCGCCAGCCGGATCGCGCGCGCGATCATGGAGGGGGAGGCGGTTGCGGTTTTTGGCGACTATGACGTTGATGGCGCCACCTCTTCGGCGCTGTTCGCCCGCTTTTTTCGGGCGCTGGGGCAACCCTTGCGCATCTATATCCCGGACCGGATCATCGAAGGCTATGGACCCAACGCGGCGGCCTTCGAGCAACTCGCGGGCGAGGGCATAAGGCTCGTCATCACGGTCGATTGCGGCACGCTGGCTTTCGCGCCGCTTGAGGCGGCTGCCGCTGCCGGGCTCGATGTGGTCGTTGCCGATCATCATATCGCGGAGCCCGGCTTGCCGCGCGCCTGCGCCGTCGTCAACCCGAACCGGATCGATGATGAAAGCGGGCTTGGCCAGCTTGCCGCCGCCGGCGTCACCTATCTGCTCATCGTCGCCATCAACCGCACGCTCCGGCAGGCGGGCTATTATAATGAAGAGAGACAGGCCCCGGACCTTCTGGCGCTGCTGGATCTTGTCGCGCTCGGCACAGTCTGCGATGTCGTGCCGCTGACCGGCCTCAACCGGGCCTTTGTCTTTCAGGGCCTGAAAATCATGGCCCGGCGCAAGAATGTCGGCCTCGCGGCCCTTGGCGCCGTGTCGCGCCTCGACGGATTGCCCGGCACCTATCATCTGGGCTTCCTGCTCGGTCCCCGCGTCAATGCGGGTGGGCGCGTCGGCAAGTCCGATCTGGGCGTGCGCCTGCTCGTGACCGAGGATGATCAGGAGGCGGAGGAGCTTGCCGCCGTGCTCGACATGCTCAACAAGGAACGTCAGGCTATCGAGGCGCAGGTGTTGCAGGAAGCCATCGGCGCGGTCGAGGCGGGCATGATGCACGGCGCGCGCAACAAGCCCTCGCCGGTCATCGTCGCGAAGGGCAGGGGCTGGCATCCCGGCGTCATCGGCATCGTCGCGAGCCGCCTCAAGGAGCTTTATGACAGGCCCGCGCTGGTCATCGCCATCGACGAGAACGGCATGGGCAAGGGCTCGGGCCGTTCCGTTGCGGGCGTTGATCTCGGGCGCGCCGTCACCCGGGCGCTGGAGGCCGGTCTTCTCGTCAATGGCGGCGGCCATGTCATGGCCGCGGGCCTCACGGTCGAGGCGGACAGGCTGGATGAGCTTGAGGCTTTCCTCGCCATTGAGCTTGAAGCCCAGGTTGCGGCGGCGGGGGAGAACAGGAGTCTTCGTCTTGATGGCGCTGTCGCTGTCTCGGGCGCTACCCGGGCGCTGCATGATCTTCTGATGCAGGCCGGGCCCTATGGCGCGGGCAATGCCGAACCGCGCTTCGCCGTGCCCTCGGCGCGGATTGTTCGTGCCGATGTGGTCGGCCAGAATCATGTGCGCTGCATCGTGACCGACGGCACCGGCGGCCGCCTGAAGGCGATCGCCTTCAAGGCGCTGGGCACCCCGCTGGGCGATCTTCTGATGGACCGCAATGCGGGGACTATCCATCTGGCCGGACGGCTCAAGCCGGACGACTGGCAGGGCCGCAACGACGTTCAGCTCCAGATCGAGGACGCCGCCCCGGCTATTCGGCAGGCCGGGCGCTGACTTTTGTTAGAGTCCCGTAAACACGCCCTTTTTTGTCGAAAGACTTCCCCAACAGGGTCTTGCCTTCACAGAATGACGGCTATATAACGCCGCAGCAGCCCACCGGAGACGGTGGTTGATGTGAAAAAGATGCGCCCTTCGTCTATCGGTTAGGACGCCAGATTTTCATTCTGGTAAGAGGGGTTCGATTCCCCTAGGGCGTACCACTTTTTCCCGGAAAATTCAGCAGTCAAGCTTTCCTGAAAACAGGCCGGTTACACGCCGGATGTGCGCCTGATCGCATTTTTTGTTCCGTGTGCGTTCCGTCTCGTTCCTGTCTTTTGCATGCTTCTGCCTTTCCCGCTGTTTCAGAACGCAGCGCTGGGGTGCGGTCTGATCTCAGAACCGGAAGGTGACGCCCAGCGCGGCGGTTCCCTGGAACTTGGCGCCCTCCTTGACGATGGGGCTATCCCTCACATCGCCCACATAATAGCTGCCGCCGAGCCGTGCGATGAGGCCCCATCTCTCGCTGAGGCGATAGCCCGCCGTGATGCCCGCGCTCACGTCGCGAAGGCCCGCGCCCGGCCGATAGGAGCCCAGCCCGGAGACGGATGCGTCCTCAGGCGAGACGCCGAAATAGGTTCGCATATATTTCCCGCTGCCATAGGTCGTCGATATGTCGGCATCGAGGGATAGCTTGCGGCTGCGCAAGGCCGCATAGGACATCTGCGCGGTTGCGAGATACCCGTCATAGGCGTCGTTGACGTCCTTGAGGACCGTCAGGTCGAATGTGATCTCGCCCCGGCCTGCGTCGTTGCCGCCGAACCGGTAGCCGACGAAGCCACCCGCCTCGATCGCACTCTTGATGTCGGGGAGCAGGGCCACCCGGCCGCTGCCGTCCTTGTGCTTTCGCTTGGAGCGATACCCGAATGCCGGTCCCGCCTGGAACCTGCTCGGACCAAGGAGATCAAGCTTCGCCCTGGTGCCCCGGAGCTGCAATTCCATGCCTGCCCAGTCGATGTTTCCAATCACAAACGGACTGGGTTCATATTTGTCCGAACCGTCATATTTGGGGGTCATTGCGCCTCCCAGTCCGATGAAGCCGGACAGCCGCGAGGGGTCGGATGTTTGCGGCTGCTCGAGCGGTGTCACGGCCACGCTGGAAACGTCCTGGGCGAAAGCCGGGGCTGCCGCGGCGCAGCCTGTTATGACGGACAAAAGATAAGCCAGTTTCCTTGGCATCAGAGCCTCCTTGTTGCGCCGCGACAAGGCAGCGTGGAGGCAAGCTAGGAAAAAGCCGGAAGGCGGGCGACGGCCGTTGCGGCATTGCGCCATTTCCTGCGCCGGATTACGATCCTTCCCGGTGTTTTGGAGTTGGCGATGCGTGATTTCGCGAAATTGAACAGTCAAGACGCGCTCGCCGATCTGCCTCGCGTGGGGGGCATTGGGCTACTCGCCGGGCTTGGCCTCACCCTGGTCGGTCCGTTCGGGACAGACAAGTGGGATATTTTCGTTCAACTGGGCTTCTGGACGGCGATGTCCGCGGCCTGGTTCAGCATCACCTATGCAGTCGCCTTCGGCTTTGCCCGGATCGAGAGTTTCCGGCGGCTCTCGAAGGGCCGGCAGTGGATGCTGACATTTGCCGCGAGCGTATTCCCGGCGATAATCATTTCGGGGCTCTCGATTTGCGCCTTGCATGGCGTATGGCTGACGCAGATAGACGTTCTTCAACTGGCCGGCCATACCGTGGTGATCGGTATCGTGCTTGAGATGGTTAACAGGGCCTTGCCCTTTCAGGCCGGGCCGGCGGCGCATCAAGTGGAGAGCCCTGCTGAGGGTCAGGGGAGCATGGTCCTTCCTGCCGCGCCGATCCTTGCCGCATTCCCGTCAGCGACTCCAACAGCAGAGAGTGGCCCGCTTCTTTTGAAACGCCTGCCGCCTCAGACGCGTGGTCCAATCCTCTGCCTTCAGATGGAGGATCATTATGTGCGCGTTCACACTGAAACGGACTCTGCGCTTGTTCTCATGCGGTTTTCGGATGCGCTTTCCGAGGTCGATAAAAGCGCCGGTTTGCGGGTACACCGGTCCTGGTGGGTCGCCAATGAAGCTGTCCGCAGCGTCACGCGAATGGGCCGGACCGCACAACTTGAATTGAGCAACAGCCTGAAGGTTCCCGTATCCCAGCCATATATCGCCGCCGTCACCGCTCTGGCCGAGCGGAGACAATTGCGGACTGTCGATTATCAGCCGCTGGTTAAACGCGATTTCCAGTCGGCGTCGAAGAGCGCCCCTCTTTGAGACCCGGTTGAGATTGCCTGGAAGCGCGCCGGCGGGTTGCCGACCGGGAATATTCCATGGTGGCCTATGCCGTAGCTTCCTTTTTTCTTTTGGCGCGATTGGTCTGGCATTTTGCATTCGGGCATTTGCCGTCGACAAGCTTGACGGGTGGCTTGCAGTGCTTGCAAAGCTGGGAACTCATTGTGCGTGATCCTTGTGTCGTCGTGCATGCCGGGCATCGGGTGGAGCCATCCGGCCCCTGTCGGGCTCATTATAGAGCACTGGCGGGAAAAGGGTGAGTAGTTGTTTCGGGCCTGTACACGTCGTGCGTCAGGGGGGCGTGACCTTGTAATCACGTATCGGTGGCATCGGGTCCTTGGCGGGGCCAGGCGATTTATCTTTATGGTCGTGTGCTGATTATGTATTTTTAAATAGGTGTACAGACTAAAATTTCAACCCCTGTTCCGGGTTGTTTTTTTACGGTCGGGGCAGGGGAAAGTAAGCAACGGGGGCGGGGAGTTTCCTGACAGTTTGTCATTAATCTGATTGTTGCGATGCAGCATTATGTTGCGTGTGCGGAATGAATAACCCCTTTCAGATCGCGGAGATTATGCTATCATTCAGGCTCTGAAGAGGTTGGGAGGCCGCTTCAGCATCCGTAGGAGGAGAGGATGCAAAAACTTGTTTCAAACAGCAGCGTAACACATGCTGCCCAGACACCCCCGGCAGAGCTTGAGAAGGCTGGGTCGGATTATCTCTGTGAGGTCGGCCTTGGGCTCCTGCTCTTTGGCGCCATCGTGGCGATGACTGTTCCCGGCTGGAGTTTCTTTTCTCTCGCCGCGCCACTGGGCATGGTTTTCATGGTCGTGAGCGCGATCAGACAGTGATAAGGCTGCCCGGAGAAGGGTGAGGCTCAGGAAGCCTTGGGCTCTGCCATCCCGCAGAAACGGGATGGCAGAGTTTTATTTTGTTTCCTGACTATTTGTATGTTGATTATTTCAGATTGAAAATGACGGGGACCACGAATTCCCGGCTGTTTTCCTTCATGTCGGCCAGAAAGGCGGGCATGGGCACGGCGCGTTCCATCATCGCCAGCACCTCATTGTCCAGCTTGTCGAAGCCGGATGTGCGTTCAAGCGTGTGCAGGATCAGTGTGCCGTCCCGCGCGATCCTGATGCGCACATAGGCGGTGCCTTCCTGATGGCGGCGGCGCGCCTCCTGGGGATAGCGCTGGAAGCGCCTCAGATGGGCCTGAAGCATCCCCTCATAAGTTATCCTCGCCTGGCTGCTTGCAGCCTCTCCCGGATCCGGCGCTGCCTTGGCGGGGGCGGTTGGCCGTGCGCTCGTGTCCGCCTGTGTCTGCGGCGCAGGCTTGGTGGCAGGGGTGGGCGGCATTGGCTTCTCGATGCGCTTTTCGACCGGTTTTCTGATCTTCGGCTTGGGCTTGGGTTTGGGCAGCGCCACCTCGGCCTTTTCCACAACCGGCGCTTTCGGGAGCGGATCGGGCTCCACGGGCTTGACCACCGGCTGGGGCGGCGGCGGCTTGGGCGCGCTCGGCATCGGCGCCATCTCGATCATGATCGGGAGCGCGGCAGGGGGTGGTGGCATCACGGGAGCCCGGCCGAACTGGACCAGCAGCAGGCCTGCGGCAGCCAGATGCGCGGCGGCGATTACGCCCAGAGACGCTGACCACAATCGCCCGGAGCCCTGATCGAAATCGCCGGGCAGCCTGTTCGACGTTTCAAGGGGGAGGACGGTCATGGCTTGGTCAGACCCTCCAGGCCGACCAGCGCGACCTTGAGATAGCCTGCGGCGCGCATGTCGTTCATGACCTGCATCAGCTCGCCATAGTCCACGGTTTTGTCAGCCCGGAGGAAGATGCGGGCATCGGTGTCGCCCTTGGTCGCGGCTTTCAGCGCGCCTGCGAGCCCGTTCGCCGGCACCGGATTGTCACCGATGGCGAGCGTCTTGTCGGCCTTGACCGTCAGGAATACAGGCTTGTCGGGGCGAGGCTGCGCGGTTGTGGTGGCTGCGGGCAGGTCGACGGGCACATCGACCGTGGCCAGAGGGGCCGCGACCATGAAAATGATCAGCAGAACCAGCATCACGTCGATGAAGGGAGTGACGTTGATGTCGTGGGTTTCGACGAGATCGTCGGAGTCGCTACCGAGTTTCGATGCCATCGGATTATTCCGCCGCCTTGCTCTTGTTCGTGAACCGGGAAGCCGCGCGACGGTCATAGTCGCGCGACGCCAGACGCGAAACCTCCGCGGAAATGTCGGCCAGAGCGCCCTTGTAGCCGCCGATGGAGCGTGTAAAGGCATTGTAGATCAAGACGGCGGGGATCGCCGCGACGAGGCCCGTGGCCGTCGCCAGCAGCGCTTCGGCGATGCCGGGCGCAACCACGGCAAGGTTTGTAGTCTGGCTTTTCGAGATGCCGATGAAGCTGTTCATGATGCCCCAGACCGTGCCGAACAGGCCGATGAAGGGCGCGGTGGAGCCGATGCTGGCGAGGATGCCGGTACCCCTGCCGATGGCGCGGGCGGCGGCGGCCTCGATCCGGTCCGTACGGGAAACGATCCGCTCTTTCAGGCCTTCGCCCGGCAGATCCTCCGACAGGTCCACCTCGTGGGCAGCAGCCTGAACCAGAGCCGCGGCGGCATCCTTGCCGTCGATCCGCCCGGTGGCCTCAGCCAGTGTGCGGCTGGTGGCGAGATGCGTGAGCACGGTACGGGCGCGCTTGCGCGCATTGTGAATCTCGATGGTCTTTGCGAGCCAGACGGTCCAGGTCGCCACCGAGGCGAGGAGAAGGCCGATCATCACGGCCTTCACGACCCAGTCAGCCTGAAGGAACATGCCGAGAGGAGAGAGATTGGAGGGCAGCGTTGCGTTCGCCGTCTCCGTCGCGGCGGGTGGCGTAGCTGAGTCGGGAGCCGCGGCTGATGTGCCGGGGACCGTGGAGGGGACCGGTGCCGCTGCATCGGCTGGCAGGGAAGCGGCAGGAGGAGTGGATGAGGCTGCGTCTGCCGGCGCTTCGCTGGTGGAGGTGGATGTTGAGACCGTGGGCGCGTCTTCAGCCTGTGCCGCCGCCGTTGACAACAGGGCAAAGACAAAGCCCGCCATCACAGTACGTCCAAGCCCGCTCATCAGTCCTGACCTCATCATCGCAATCCCCCTGAACGCAAAAGCCCGCCACCTGACGCTAGACCGCGTGCCGGACGGATAAAACAGAACGTTTCAGCGCCACACATGCAACATATGCAAATAGTTCGCAAGAGCGATTTGAGTGGAATCCACCCCTCACATGATGGTTATGCCTCAAATCCGACGATTTCAGGGGGAAGTTGCATGTTTATATAATAACGAATATCAAAATCAGTTGTGGCCGAAGGGGGCAACCTTCCATGGCGTATCGTGACGATCTGCGAGCCGGCATATCCACACCCTGTTATTTTAGTTGCGTCAGTTGTGTCGCAATTCTGGCAAGCCTGCATTATTGCCGTGGCTTGGCCCTGGATGAAAAAAGAGGCGCGGGGTCATAAGACACCGCGCCCCAAGTCGAGCGAAGACCTTGAAGAAACCAGCCCGTCAGCCGGACTGGGAAACCGCGGCGACGCGCACCGCGAGCTGTTTCAGGCGTTTGCGGCGGCTGAGCCACATGATGACGCCCGTGATGGTGAGAAGGGCCGGCAGCAGGCCGGTCAGGAACACGATGGCCTGCCAGATGGGGCCCATGTCCGTGCCGTCGTGAATACCGCGAATGAGTTTCGCGATGTCGTCGCCGGGCGTGGTCTGGTTCCGGCCCTGGCCGCCGTCATTCTTGACGCCGCCACCGCCGGGAAGACGCGCAGCTCCGGTCGCATCGTCCACACTCACCGTCATCGGCTTTCCATTCCGGTCAAGGGTCAGACGCCAGACGGCGGGTTTGCCAGAAGGGAAATTGATGGCGCTCGCTGCCGCCCCCGGAACAGCAGCGAGCGCGGCGTCGACGGCTTCATCGACGCTAAGGTGAAGCGTGGCGGCCGGTCCCGGGCCGCCGAAGCGGGAGACTTGCGGGCTCATCGGTGCGACGGACGAAAGGGCGGCGCGGCCGGTCTGGGGAAAGCCCAGATAAATGCCTGTAATCGCAATGATGGCCAGAGGCAGCGACAGCCAGAAGCCGACGCTGTGGTGGAGATTTGACGACAGCATGGGCGCGCGCCGCCATTTCAGGGCGCGCAGGAACCGGTTGTTGCGAGGCCACCAGAGATAGATGCCCGAGAGAGCGGAAATAGAGAGGGCGACCCCCATCCAGCCGACGACCTGACGGCCGATTCCGGGAATCATCAGGCTGCCATGGAGGTTGTGCATCAGGGTAAAGAAGGCGGGCAGGGGGCTGCCGGTATATTTCACTTCCGCCGTGGCCGGATCGAGCCATGCGCTCAGGAGAGGAGGGCGGCCGCCATTTTTGGGAACGGCGCCACGCGCCATGACGACGACGGGCTTACCGGATTCTTCAGGCAGACGCACCGACATGACGGTGAGGCCGGGTCCGAAGGCAGCTGCGGCCGACTGGACATAGGCCGATGGGGGCAGGGAGGCCGGCGCGTCGCTGACCGTGAAGCGGCTGGCGTTCAGCCAGTCAACGATCGGGTCACTCCAGACCAGCGTTGCGCCGCTGAGGCCGAGGACGATCATGATCAGGCCGAGACCGACACCGATCCACAGATGGATGTTGAACCAGAGAGTTCGCAAAGAGAGACGGCGCTTTGACGGCATTGTTGTTCCGGAACTGGCAGAATGGCTCGGGGAGAGTCGATTTCTGCGTTACTGTTAATAATAATTAAACGCAATATCAAGCGATTTGCCAGTCCGGTTATGCGTTGCGGCTTGTGCGGGGGCATCTGGTAGGGCCGAGGGGCAGAATGCACTGCTGTCCGGCTTGCGAGATGCCGGCAAATCGGGAGAAAAACGGCGCATGGCAGCATTTCCGGCGCTTTCCCGTTCATGACCGGGAGCCTTTCCGGGAAAAGCATTTGTGTCCCGTTTTATGCCCGTATTATGGGCGTGTTGATTTTTTATGCGAAAACCGCCTCGCTCCTCTCAACGCCGCTGGACGGGATGGGGAGCGTGCGGCTAATCTCGTCAA
This sequence comes from Parvibaculaceae bacterium, assembly GCA_028283765.1. Lineage (GTDB taxonomy): Bacteria > Pseudomonadota > Alphaproteobacteria > Parvibaculales > Parvibaculaceae > JAATFR01. The sequence continues at coordinate 1,212,078 of JAPWJY010000008.1, forward strand.
TTAAATTGCACAATCAGGGAACGGGTTGCCGGGGATAGATGACGTCAGACATGCAGGCCAGCGGGAGCGGACAGACCATCGAAACGAGAGGTGCTGTCATGCCCGAAGCGTTGCGGGTCAGCGGCATCTGGAAGCAGTTCGGTGGCCACGAGGTGCTCAAGGGCATTTCGCTCAAGGCCTGCGAGCATGATGTCATCGCGATACTGGGCTCCAGCGGCTCGGGCAAAAGCACCTTGCTCCGCTGCATCAATTTCCTCGAAATGCCGGATGCGGGCGAGGTGAGCGTTCAGGGTGAACTCATCAGGATGAGCAACCGGAACGGCTATCATCCCGAGGATCCCAAGCAACTCCAGCGTATCCGCCAGAAACTCTCGATGGTTTTCCAGCAGTTCAACCTGTGGAGCCACATGACGGTGCTGCAAAATATCATCGAGGCGCCGATCCATGTGCTGAAGATCGACAGGAAAACCGCGATCGCCCGCGCCGAAAAGGTGCTCGACCGGGTGGGCCTGCTCGACAAGTGCCACAATTATCCATCCCAGCTTTCCGGCGGCCAGCAGCAGCGCGTCGCCATCGCCCGCGCGCTGGCGATGGAGCCCGCCGTGATGCTGTTCGATGAGCCGACTTCCGCGCTCGACCCCGAGCTTGTCGGCGAAGTGCTCAAGGTCATGCAAAGTCTCGCGACCGAAGGAAGGACCATGCTTGTGGTCACGCACGAAATGAGTTTTGCGCGTGATGTTGCAAGCCGGATCATTTTCCTTCATCAGGGTCTGGTGGAGGAGGAGGGGACCCCGGACGAGATTTTCGGGGCGCCCAAATCGCCGCGGCTTCAACAATTTTTAACCCGTTTCGACCGGCATTAAGGCCGTTGAACCGGCAACAAGGGGAAGACCATGCGTAAACTGATGATGAGCATTGTGGTGGCTGCCGCAGCGCTGGTGGGCTCTCAGGCGAACGCGGCGGGTGTCATTCGTATCGGCACGGAAGCTGCCTACGCGCCGTTTGAATACAAGGACGATACGGGCCAGCTCAAGGGCATGGAAATCGATCTCGCCAAGGTCTATTGCGAACGCATCAAGGCCAAGTGCGAGTTCGTCAATATGGATTTCGACAGTCTTATCCCGGCGCTGAAGGCCGGCAAGATCGATGCGATCATTTCGCAGATGTCGATCACGGCCGAGCGTGCCAAGACGGTGGACTTCACCCACCTCGTGACCATCGCCCCGACCCAGTTCGTAGCCAAGGCGGGATCGGGCATCGATGGCACCAAGCCTGAAACCTTCAAGGGCAAGACCATCGGCGTGCAGAGCGGCACGACGCATGAAACCTACGTGAACCAGAAGCTGAAGGATCAGGTGACGGTCAAGGTCTATCAGGGCCTCGACGACGCATGGCTCGATCTTGAAGCGGGCCGCGTGGACATCGTGTTCGCCGACGCCACCATCGACTATGACTGGCTCGACAAGACCGGCAAGGCCAAGGGCTTTGAGCTTGCAGGCGCACAGATCAACGATGCCGAAATCTTCGGCGAAGGCACCGGCATGGCCGTGCGCAAGGGCGATAGCAAGCTGCTGGGCGAGTTCAACAAGGTCATTGACGAGACCAACAAGGACGGCACCTTCAAGAAGATCAACGACAAGTACTTCCCGTTCAACATCGGGCCGAAGGCCTGATCTTGCTGTCACCCCCGGCTTGATGCCGGGGGTGACGCCTTGAGGCCGGGGAGGGGCGGGGAGCAAGTTTGTTTGATCTGCACGGATATGGTGAGCAGCTTTTTCTGGGCGTGATCGTCACCCTTGAGCTTGCCTTCGTATCGCTTTTTTTCGGTGTTCTGTTCGGCATTCTGGGCGCTTCCGCCAAGCTCTCGTCTGCGCGCGCCCTTTCCGTCCCCGTCAGCATCTTCACCAATCTGATGCGTGGCGTGCCCGAGTTCGTCATCATCCTCGTCAGTTATTTCGGATTGACCAATCTGCTCACGAGCATCGTGGGGAGCTATGTCGAGATCGATCCGTTCGTGGCGGGTGTTTTCGCGCTGTCGCTGGTATTCTCCTCCTACGCCTCCGAGAATTTTCGCGGTGCGTTTCTTGCCGTGCCCAAGGGGCAACTGGAGGCGGCGCGCGCCTATGGCATGAACCGGTCGCAGATTTTCCTGCGGATACATTTGCCGCAGGCCTGGCGTTTCGCTCTGCCGAGCCTCAATAACCAGTGGCAGTCGCTGCTCAAGGATACCTCGCTCATTTCCGTCATCGGGCTGGAGGATCTGATGCGCAAGGCGATGATTGCCTCGCAGGTGACGAAGAACCCCTTCACGTTCTATGTCGCCACCGCCGTGGTTTATTTTGTTTTGCTGGCCATTTCGGTACCGCTGTTCCGCGCGCTGGAAAAGCGGGCGAACCGCGGCGTAAGGAGGAACTGAGCCCATGTTCTCCTGGATGACGGATTACAGCGATCTGGTCACCGATAACTGGCAGGGCTATGCCGACGGTTTGTGGATTACTGTCCAGCTGATGGTGATTTCGACCGTCGCGGGTTTTCTGCTTGCGATACCGCTGGCGCTGGCGCGGGTTTCGTCAACGCCGTTCTTCGCCTGGCCGGCGTTCGCCTACAGCGCGGCTTTCCGGGGCACGCCGCTGCTGGTGCAGATTTTTCTCTTCTATTATGGGCTGCCGCAATTCGATGCGGTGCGGGACTCGATCTTCTGGCCGTTCCTGCGCGATGCGGTGCCTTGCGCCCTCGTGGTGCTGAGCTTCAATCTCGCGGCCTATTTCGCCGAGGTTCTGCGCGGCGGCATCATGGCCGTGCCGGAGGGCGAGAAGGAGGCGGCCCGCTCGCTCGGCATGACGCCCGCGCTTACCTATCGCCGGATCATCATGCCGCGCGCCATCGGCATCATGCTGCCCTCGCTCTCCAACGAGGTGGTGCAGCAGCTCAAGGGAACGGCGCTCGTTTCCACTATCACCGTCCTCGACATGACCGGCGTCGCCCGGCGTCTGACGGCCCAGAGCTACACCAGCGAACCGCTGATCCTGGCGGGTATTCTTTACATCATCCTGACCTATCTGGTTTCCCGCCTTTTCAAGATTTTTGAGCGCCACCTGAACGCCTACCAGATCCGCTGAGCCTGCTTGACGCAACGGCGCAGCGCGTTACGGCGGTACCTCGGGCCGAGGCTTGAAGTGCCTGTCGGATCGCCGTTAAACTTCTCCCCAACAAGAGCAAACAACAACATATGGGGAAACGATGACCGGACAGGTGATCGGGCTTACCGCCTTTGGCGGCTACATTCCCCGCCTGCGCCTGCAGCGCAAGGCGGTGACCACGGCGAACGCATGGGTTGCTCCCAATCTTGCCGGCAAGGGCAAGGGCGAGCGTTCCATGGCGAACTGGGACGAGGACGCGATCACCATGGCGGTGGCCGCCGCCCGCGATCTGCTGGGTACGGACGATGACCGCTCGCATGTGGACGCGCTGCTGTTCGGCTCGACCACCATGCCGTTCCGCGACCGGCTCAACGCGGGCATCATTGCCGCCGCCCTGACGCTCGACCAGAAGGTGCGGGCCGTCGATGTGGCGTCGACCCAGCGCGCGGGCACATCGGCCCTGTTGCAGGCCCTGTCGCTGGTGAAGGCGGGCGAGGCGAAGAACGCGCTCGTCGTCGCTTCGGACCATCGCAAGACCCGGGCGGTGAGCCCCCAGGAGCTTGAGTTCGGTGATGGCGCGGCGGCGGTCAGCGTCGGCACCGAAAACGTGATTGCCCGCTATCTGGGCGGCGCCAGCCTCACCATCGATTTCGTCGATCATTTTCGGGGCGACACGGAGGAGTTCGACTATAGCTGGGAAGAGCGCTGGATCCGCGACGAGGGCTATTCGAAGATCGTGCCCCGGGCCGTCAAGGAAGCGCTGGACAATGCCGGCGTGGCGGCGGGCGACATCAGCCATTTCGTCCTGCCCACAACGTTCGGCACCAAGTTCGCCGAGCAGCTCGCCAAACGTTCCGGCATCTCGCCTGAAGCGGCGCGCGACACACTTGCCGCCAATTGCGGCGAAACCGGCGCGGCGCATTCGCTGGTGATGCTGGTGCATACGCTCCAGACGGTGGCGAAGCCCGGCGACAAGATCATGGTGCTGCATTTCGGCGGCGGCTGCGACGCACTCATTTTCGAGGCGACGGACAAGCTCTCCAATCCGGCGGGCGTGCGCGGCATCGTCGGTGCGCTGGCGGACCGGCAGGAAGAAACGAACTATATGAAGTTCCTGACCTTCAACGGCCTTGTTGAATGGGAACGCGGCATGCGCGCCGAGCAGGACAAGAAGACGGCTCTCACCACGCTCTATCGCAACGAAGACATGCTGATGGGTCTTGTCGGCGGGCGCTGCACGGAAACCGGCGTGATCCAGTTTCCGCGCTCGCGTATTTCCGTCAATCCCAACAACCACACGGTCGATACCCAGGAGCCCTACAAGTTTGCCGAGAAGAAGGCGAAGATACTGTCATGGTCGGCCGACTATCTGTCCTTCTCCATGAACCCGCCCAACCATTACGGCATGGTGGTGTTCGAGGAAGGCGGACGCATCATGATGGACTTTACCGACCTCAATCTGGGGGAAGTCGAGAGCGGCATGGAGGTGAAGCTCGTTTTCCGCATCAAGGAATTCGACGAGAAGCGCGGCTTCCGCCGCTATTTCTGGAAGGCCGTGCCGGTTGCAACCGCGCAGGCAAAGGCACAGGCCGCGGAATAAGCGGATCATGACATCAGGGAGACACTGAAATGGCTGCTGGTATCAAGGACAAGGTTGCAATTCTCGGCATGGGCTGCTCGAAATTCGGCGAGCGCTGGGACGCCGATCCCGAAACATTGATGGTCGAGGCCTATCTGGAGGCGATGCAGGACGCAGGCATCGAGCCGACGCAGATCGACGCGGCCTGGTTCTCCACTCATATTGATGAAACCGGCACGGGCAAGGGCGGCACGCCCATGTCGCTGGCGCTGCGCCTGCCCAACATCGCGGTGACGCGGGTGGAGAATTTCTGCGCGGGCGGCTCGGAAGCACTGCGCGGCGCGGTCTATGCGGTGGCCTCGGGCGCTGCCGACATCGCCATCGCGCTCGGCGTCGAAAAGCTGAAGGATACGGGCTATGGCGGGCTTCCGGTCGGCAACGCCGGCACGCTCATTCCGCAATGGGCGCCTTCAGGCTCGGCCCCCGGCAATTTCGCGCAACTGGCGTCGGCCTATCGCGCCAAGCATGGCGTATCGCGCGAGGACCTCAAGCGCGCCATCGCCCATGTGTCGGTGAAAAGCCACGCCAATGGCGCGAAGAATCCCAAGGCGCACCTGCGCAACGTCGTCACCGAAGAGCAGGTGATGAACGCGCCGATGATCGCCGAGCCGCTGGGCCTGTTCGATTGCTGCGGCGTTTCGGACGGGGCGGCCTGCGCCATCGTGACCACGCCGGAAATCGCCCGTTCGCTCGGCAAGAAGGACATCGTGACCGTGAAGGCGATGCAGCTTGCCGTCTCGAACGGGCTGGAAAGCCAGCATAATTCGTGGGACGGCAGCTATTTCCACACAGCCCGCATTGCGGCGCGCAAGGCCTATGCCGAGGCCGGCATCGCCGACCCCCGCAACGAGGTCAGCATGATGGAGGTGCATGACTGCTTCTCCATCACCGAACTCGTGACCATGGAAGATCTGTTCATCTCGCCGGAAGGCACGGCCGTGAAGGATGTGATGGACGGCTTCTACGATGCGGACGGCAAGGTGCCGTGCCAGATCGACGGCGGCCTGAAATGCTTCGGCCATCCCATCGGCGCGAGCGGGCTGCGCATGGCCTATGAAATGTATCTCCAGCTTCAGGGCCGGGCGGGCGAGCGCCAGCTCGGCAACCCCAGGATCGGGCTGACCCACAATCTGGGCGGCGCGCCGTCGCAGAACGTGTGCTCGGTCACCATCATCGGCGCGCACGACGCCTGAGCGGGCCTGAAGGATTCAAGGGGCCGGGAGAAATCCCGGCCCTTCATCATTTGGCAAGGGCGGCTTATGATCGCCGCCCGTTCCCGGATGATGGCTTTTCATGCTTTTCAACGATCCCGTTTTTTTATTCGCATTCCTGCCGGTCTCGCTGATCGCGTCCTATGCCGCGCGCGCGCTGTTCGGGCGGGAAGGGGCACTCGCCACGCTGGTGCTGGCCTCGATCATCTTTTATGGCTGGTGGAATCCGGTCTATCTGCCGTTGCTCGGCGGACTCGCGGTTTTCAACTTCGTGCTGGCGCGCTTCATCGTGAAGGAGCGGGGCAAGGCGGCGGAGGGGTTGGCGACGGCGCTCACCATATTCGGCGTGACGGTCGATCTGGGCGCGCTCGCCTGGTTCAAATATACCGACTTCTTCATTGGCACCATGAATGCCGCCATAGGCACCTCATGGACCTTGCTGCATATCGTGCTGCCGCTCGGCATTTCCTTTTTCACCTTCCAGAAGATCGCCTATCTGGTCGATGCGCGCCGCGGCGAGGTGGAGCCGCACAGCTTTCTCGAATACTGCTTCTTCGTGATGTTCTTTCCGCAGCTGATCGCGGGACCGATCGTCCATCACAAGGAAATCTTCAGCCAGACGCATGAGAAGAACGCTTTCCGCTTCGATCTTTCCAATATCAGCGTCGGCCTGACGATATTTCTGATCGGCCTCTTCAAGAAGGTCGTGATCGCGGACAATCTCGCACCGATTGTGAGCCATGCTTTCGGGGCGGCCGCCGGGCCTGAGCCGATGGGTTTTCTTCTCGCCTGGCAGGGCATGGCCGCCTACACGCTTCAGCTTTATTTCGATTTCTCCGGCTATTCGGACATGGCCATCGGCGCGTCGCGCATGTTCGGCATCCGGCTGCCGCTCAATTTCGACTCGCCCTACCAGTCGGCCAGCATCATTGAGTTCTGGCGGCGCTGGCACATGACGCTCTCGCGGTTTCTGCGCGACTATCTCTATATCGGTCTCGGCGGCAACCGGCATGGCCGCGTCCGGCGCTATTTCAACCTGATGGCGACCATGACGCTCGGCGGCCTCTGGCATGGCGCTGCCTGGACCTTCGTGATCTGGGGTTTTCTCCATGGTCTGGCGCTGATCGTCAATCATGCCTGGCGGGCGGTTTTCCCCCGGCGCATCGGCGCATGGTGGTCGCTGGCGATGGCAAGGCTGATAACACTGCTGTTCGTTGCTTTGGCCTGGGTGCCGTTCCGCGCGCCGGGCCTTGAGGCGGCGGGACATTTGCTGAAAGGGCTCGTCACCCTGCCGGGTGCCGGGGAATGGAGGCAGATGCCCTTTGCGCTGCTGGCGCTCATTGTCGCTGTGGCCGGGCTCTGGCTGGTGCCGAACACGCAGCAATGGCTGGCGAACTACCGGCCCGCCTATAATTACGGGCCGCAGGAACATGAGAAGGATAAACCACTGCTGATAAAGAACCTCTGGTCGCCGGGAACCCGGCAGGCCGTGCTGGTTGGCCTGTTCGCGGCGCTGAGCTTCCTCAGCCTGCAACGGGTCAGCGAATTCCTCTATTTCCAGTTTTGAGTGATCCATGAACCGTTCGTTTACCGCATATCTGACGGTCATGGTCGCCACCATCATGCTGGTCTGCGCCTTTGTTTTTGGCGTCAACTGGCTGGTGGACCCGCTCTGGTATCATGGCGGCAACCGGCTTACCGGCGAGAATTTCCGCTTCGATGAGCGCGCGCAGAAGATCAACGCCCTGCTGCCGAACAAGGATGCCTATGACTGCATCATCTTCGGCAGCTCGCGCACCGTGGTTCTGCCTGCGAGCGCCATTCCGGGACATCGCTGCTTCAATCTGGCTTTTTCCGCCGGCACGATGGAGGAGTTCGTGCCTTACGCGGCCTATCTGAAATCCATCGGCATGGACCCGAAAATCATCATTGTCGGGGTCGATGATTTCCAGTTCTACAAGGGGGATGCGGAAATGACCGTCCCCTCTTTCATCACGCAGAAAAAGCCGCCCCGTTCGGTCTGGCTGAGCTACCTGACGCTGGATGCGTTCGGCATGTCGCTCCATGCGCTCAGGGGCGCTTCGGGCGATGAATGGATCATCGGGCGGAATCTGGAAGTCTCGCGGCTTCAGCTCAACAGCTATGATCCTCAGACAGATAAATCAGGTCTTGTCCCCGCCCAATCCTATAATGCCGGACGCAGCGCGGATTATGCCAAAATCCGGGCTCTTTTCCCGGCGGCGCAGATGGTCGGCTATGTGCCGCCGCTCTCGGCATGGCGCATCGCCAACATGCGCAAGGCGCGCGCGCTCGACGCCTATCTCGATATCATCACGCAGGCCGCGCAGCATTTCGACCGGTTCAACGATTTCGGCGTGCCCTCGGAAATAACGGCCGATCCCGCCAACAGCTATGACGGCTCGCATTATTCCCCCGCCATCAACCGCGCCATCGCCGCCGTTCTGATCGGTGGCGATGCTTCGCCCGCGCTTGATCTCAAGCGCCTGTCCCGCGAAGAGGTAACGGCGGCCTATCTCGCCGCCCTGGAGAAATATCAGGACCGGCTGGCGCTTACCGGCTCTCCTGCCATTCCTTGAGGGCGCGGCGATAGCCTGAATAGTTGGGCTGGTCGATGGCAAGCTTGGTCAGCGTCGTCGCCCAGAGATGTTCGCCGAGCGCTGTCGTTTCCAGCGTCAGTTCGCCGGTTTCGATCTTGCCGCAGAGCTCCCGGTTCAGTTCTTCAAGCGCGCCGTCATGGCCGAGCAGGGCGGCGAGGCGTTCGCGTTCCTGCATCTCGGCGGCAGGGGCTACTTCCAGCTCCCGTTTGATGATGTCGAGCGCGTTGGCGGCGACCCGGGCGTGAAAGGCCGTATGGCCCTGCAATTGCGGCATGGCGTGTTCGCGGATGAAATTCGCGACGGCCTCGACAAGTTCGATCGCGGAGGGTTTGTCCTGCATGGTTCTGATCCTTATCCGCGCGGCGCGAGCAGGCGCAACAGGTCGATTTCGGTTTCCGAGGAGCGCCGTCCGATGGTGGCCCGCTCGACGGAGCCATCGTGCCGGAAGCCCTCATACATGCTGGTGCACATCACACCCCATTTGAGCGAACCGAGCACCTCCCAGAATTTCACCCGGGCCGGATCGACCTTGCCGCCTCCCGCCGCTTCATAGGCCGCGAACATGTCTTCGCGCTTGCCGAAACCGCCCACCGGATTGTCGATATTGCCGAAACGCCAGGAATTGACGCAGATCCAGCCCAGATCCTCCATCGGGTCGCCGAGATGGGCCAGTTCCCAGTCCAGCACCGCGCGCACGCCCTCCGGCCCGATCATCAGGTTGCCGTGACGGAAATCGCCGTGCACCAGCGTAAGCTCCGTGTTCTGCGGGGCGTTGTCGCGCAGCCAGCGGAAGGCAAGCTCGAACACCGGGTGCGGATGGCCGTGGGTCTTGTAGGTGTGCCAGTACTGCTCGACCTCGCTCGCGCCCGGCGATACGCGCAGTTCCGGCAGGGACGCCCGGTCGATATTGTGGAGGCGGGCGAGGATTTCACCGCATTGGGCGGCCATGATGGGACGGGCACTGGCGAATTCATCGTCACGCAGAATTTTGCGGGCGATGGTTTCGCCCTCGACCCGGCCCATGATGAAGCCATGGCCGAGATCGTCGCCCGGCTGGAGAACATGGCGCACCGGCGGCACGGGCACCCCGGCTTTTTCCGCGAGCCCGATCAGGATGGCCTCGGTTTCGAGCATGACGGCGGTGTCGCGTTTGCTGCTTTCCCCGCCCGGCGCGCGGCGCAGGATGAGCGGTATTTCGCCGCTCTCGGTTGTCGCCGAGAAGGCCCACGTTTCCTGGCTGGCGCCCCCGGAAAGACGTTTCAGTCCCGTGGCGCCCGTGGCGTCCGCGATATGAGCTCGCGCCACGTCCGCGAGTTGCGAAGCGATGTTTTCAGATCCTGCGGCCATGTCCTCTTCTTCCCACACATCAGCAGCGCCGTTACCCGGCTTCTTGGGCTCCTTTGTGGCATGAACTGCGGGCCAAGATAAGACTTTCGTATGGATTTTGAAGCATTGGCTATCGGGGCCTTGCTGACGCTACGTCGGAGAGGAATCCGCACTCCGTTTCGTCAGCGTGTATTCATCAGCGTACCGGGAAATTATGATAGGTGTCGGGGAAGGGTTCGCCCTTCAGCGTGAAGTGCCACCATTCCTCGGGGATATTGGCAAAGCCGTGTTTTCCCATCAGCGCGAGCAGCCATTGCCGGTGCGCGGCGGCCTCGGGCGATATGGTGTCATGCGCTGTGTGCGAGCGAGGGTCGAAGAGATCGAAGGGCGTGCCGAAGTCGAGTTCGTGACCTTGCGCATCGATGATGGTGAGATCAACCGTGCTGCCCCGGCTGTGGCTGGAGCGCCGGGCGAGATAGCCAAGATCGAACAGGTCGCGCTTGTCCAGATTTGGGTAATAGTCCGCCTTGGCGATCTGGTCGTCGGCATCCTGCGACCAGCGGATGAATTCATCCACGGCGCATTGCGGGCGGTAGCCGTCGAAAATCTTCAGCCGCCGGTTTTGCCGCGCCGCCTCCGCCTGCACGCCCTTCAGCGCCTCGGCGGCCTCAAGGGTCACGATGCAGACAGGGGCTTCATAGCCCGGCACCGGACGGCCCAGAAAATTGTCCGGGCCGTGATAGCGGATGTCGAGGACAAGGCCCGGCACATGGGCGTCGAGATAGACAAAACCGGAAGGAAGACCCACGTTCCCGCTCCTCAATCGAGCCTGTATCCAAGGCGGCCGGCCAGATCCTGCATGAACTGCCAGGCGACTCGGCCCGACCGCGCGCCCCGGGTCGTTGCCCATTCCACAGCCTGTGCGCGCAGCTCGTCAGGATCGATCTTGATGCCATAGAAAGACACATAACCGTCGATCATGTCGAGATAGTCCGCCTGGCTGCAATTGTGGAAGCCGAGCCACAGGCCGAAGCGATCCGAGAGCGACACCTTTTCCTCCACGGCCTCGGACGGGTTGATGGCCGTCGAGCGCTCGTTGTCGAGCATGTCGCGGGGCAGCAGGTGGCGGCGGTTGGAGGTGGCATAGAACAGCACATTGGCCGGGCGGCCCTCGATGCCGCCGTCGAGCACGGCCTTGAGGGACTTGTAGCTGGTGTCGTCGTGGTCGAACGAAAGGTCGTCGCAGAAGATGATGACCCGGCGGCCCTGACCGCGAAGCTGGCCCATCAGGCGGGGCAGGCTCTCGATTTCCTCGCGGTGGATTTCGATGAGCACGAGGCTGTGCGGCTCTCTCAGATTGATGTCGGCGTGGGCGGCCTTGACCAGCGAGCTTTTGCCCATGCCGCGGGCGCCCCAGAGCAGGGTGTTGTTGGCGGGCAGGCCGCTGGCGAAGCGGCGGGTATTGTCGAGGAGAATGTCACGGACGTGATCGACGCCCTTCAGCAGGGAAAGATCGACCCGCGAGACGTCCGGCACCGGCTCAAGCCGGTCCTCCGCGCCGTTCCAGACAAAGGCGTCCGCGCTGTCGAGCGAGGCGGGGGCAGGGCGGGCAGGCGCGAGCCGTTCCAGCGCGTCCGCGACCCGGCGCAGCGCTGCCAGCTTCTTTTCCTTGTATGGCTTACTCATCACATATCTCCCGTAGATTCCGGAGCGGACCCTAGCACCGCCGCGGCAAGGCCGGCAAACGCTGGTTAATCCTTGTTTTTGCAAGGAGATTTGCGGCAGATGGCGGGAGAGGCTGGCCGTGCGGGGACATTACAAAACGGTTAGGCGGCCTTGGGGGCCTCACTCTGGCCCCTGCGCTTGCAATGAGGGCCGTGCCCGCTATAGTCCGCCCGCTACGAAAAATGAGGGGCAGGGCCGGTTCGGGGCCGATTCCCATAGGAGACATATATGTTTTCCAGTGCAACTGGCGCCGGTGCAGAGAACTTCCTCGTCACGATCTTTCCGTTCGTGCTCGTGTTCGTCATCATCTACTTCATGATCATCCGGCCGCAGCAGCGCCGCGTGAAGGCCCATCAGGATATGGTGAATAACGTGCGCCGTGGCGACGTGGTGGTGACCTCGGGCGGCATCATCGGCAAGGTGGTCAAGGTTGGCGAGGATAATGAAATCCAGGTCGAGATCGCCGAGGGGGTCAAGATTCGCGTGATCAAGTCGACCCTTACCGAAGTGCGCTCCAAGGGCGAACCGGCACCTGCCAGCAGTAACACACCCGGCAAATAACAATCAGACTTCTTGAGGGGCGGGCCTTTCCCCGGACGGGGCCCGGAGATCAACCGAATGCTTCATTTCGATCGCTGGAAGATCTTTCTGATCCTCTTTGTGAGCTTCGCGGCGTTTCTGTACAGCGCGCCCAATGTCGTGCCCAAAAGCGCCCTTGAGGGGTTGCCCTCATGGCTTCCGCACAAGCAGGTGAGCCTGGGCCTCGATCTGCGCGGCGGCTCCTATCTGCTGCTTGAGGTTGACACCGCCGTCGCCCTGCGCGACCGGCTCCAGAGCATCACGTCCGATGTGCGCCGCGTGCTGCGCGACGAGCAGATCGCCTATACCGGGCTCGGCCTCAACGCCGGGGCGGTGACCGTGCGTATCACCGACGCCGCCGACGTGGAGAAGGCGGAAACCGCCATCGGCAAGCTCGCGACCTATGTGGCAAGCACCTCGGCTGCGGGGCTTCCCCAGAAGGATCTTCTGGTCAGCGCCGACGGGACACTTCTCTCCATCACCTTCAGCGAGGCCGCCAAGGTCGCCCGCACCCAGTCCGCCATCGACCAGTCGATTGAGATCGTCCGCCGCCGCATCGATGAGCTGGGCACGACCGAACCCCAGATCCAGCAGCAGGGCAAGGATCGCATTCTGGTGCAGGTGCCCGGCTTGCAGGATCCGGCCCGCCTGAAGGCGCTGCTCGGGCAGACCGCCAAGCTGAACTTCCAGCTTGTCGACACCTCGATGACGGCGCAGCAGGCCATGGCAACGGCCGTGCCGCCTGGCTCCCAGATTCTCATGTCCACGGACAAGGAGCCGCACCCCATCCTTGTCGAGCGCCGCATTCTCGTGGGCGGCGACAGCCTTGTGGACGCGCAGCCGGGCTTTGACTCGCGTACTGGCGAGCCGGTAGTGAATTTCCACTTCGATTCCAACGGCGCGCGCCGCTTCGCCGAGGCGACCACGCAGAACGTGAACAAGCCGTTCGCCATCGTGCTCGACAACAAGGTGGTGTCCGCTCCCATGATCCGCGAGCCGATCACGGGCGGGCAGGGGCAGATCAGCGGCAGCTTCACCATCCAGACGGCCAACGATCTGGCCATTCTGCTGCGCGCAGGCGCGCTGCCCGCGCCCTTGAACATTCTTGAAGAACGCACGGTCGGGCCGGGCCTTGGCGCGGACTCGATCAAGGCCGGCACGACGGCGACGCTCATCGGCCTTGTCGGCGTCATCGTCTTCATGTTCGTCTGCTACGGGCTCTTCGGCTTCCTCGCCAATGTCGCGCTGATCATCAATATCGCGATGATCATCGGCATTCTGTCGCTGTTGCAGGCGACGCTGACCTTGCCCGGCATCGCGGGCATCGTGCTCACCATTGGCATGGCCGTCGATGCGAACGTGCTTATCTATGAGCGTATCCGTGAAGAAGTGCGCGCGGGCAAGACGCCGATTTCGGCGGTCGGCACCGGATATACCCGCGCTTTCGGTACGATCATGGATGCCAACATCACGAACTTCATCTCGGCGGCGATCTTGTTCGAGGTGGGTTCAGGTCCTGTGCGCGGCTTTGCCGTGGCGCACGCCATCGGTATTCTGACGTCGGTTTTCACCTCCTTCACGGTGAACCGGCTGATGGTGTCGACCTGGCTGCGCTGGCGCCGCCCCAAGACCATCAACATTTGAGCGGGAACGGCGAACATGAAACTTCTTCGACTTTTCCCCGACCAGCCCAAGCTGCATTTCGTCCGCTATCGCCATATAGCGGTCGGTCTCTCGATTGCAGTGATTCTGGCGGCCTTTGTGCTGCTGTTCACGCGCGGCCTCAATTTCGGCATCGACTTCAAGGGCGGCATCGCCATGGAGGTCACGACCTCCGGCCCGGCCGACGTCTCCGGCCTGCGCGAGCAGCTTGGCGGGCTCAATCTGGGCGAGGTGACGATCCAGCAATTCGGCGCGGCCGACGACGTGCTGATCCGCGTGTCGCAGCCCAAGGATGCACCGGAGGGAACCGACCAGATCATCGTCGGCAAGATCAAGGCCGCGCTGGGCGACAAGGTGCAGTACCAGAAGGTCGATATCGTCGGCCCGCAGGTCAGTGGCGAGCTGGTCAATCAGGGCGTGATCGCCGTGGTGCTCGCGGTCTGCCTGATGTTCGTCTACATCGCCTTCCGGTTCGAATGGCAGTTCGGCCTCGGCGCCGTTCTCGGTCTTGCCCATGACGTGCTGGCGACCGTGTTCGTCTTTTCGGTCTTCCAGCTTGAGTTCGACCTGACGACGATTGCGGCGCTGCTCACCATCATTGGCTATTCGATGAACGACAAGGTGGTGGTGTTCGACCGGATGCGCGAGAATCTGCGCAAATACAAGAAAATGGACCTGGGTGAAGTGATCGATCTGTCGGTCAATGAAACCCTGTCGCGCACGCTGATGACTGCGCTGACGACGCTGATCGCTCTGGTGTCCCTGTTCGTGTTCGGCGGCGAAGTGGTGCGCATCTTTACCTTCACCATGATTTTCGGCGTTTTTGTCGGCACCTATTCCTCGATCTATATCGGCGCGCCGGTGCTGATGGCGATCGGCGTGAAGCGCGACTGGAGCGGCAACGCGAAGAAGCCTGCGGCGGACGCCGCAAAGCCTGCAAAGTCGCCGAAAAAGGCGTAAGCCGGAAAGCTGCCCATGAGCCTCGAACCTCTTTTCGAGGGCCAGATCCCGCTCGACACCTATGGCGACATGGGGTTCCGGATCGCGAACAGGCGGGTCGAGGGTTCGGTCATCATGACGCCGGCGGGCGTGTTCAGATGGACGGCCTCGTCGTTCGATACGTTCGGCAAGGCGTCGCTTGAGCCGCTCATCAGCCATGCGGCCCGCATCGAGGTGCTGCTGTTCGGCTGTGGCCCGGCGTTCATCCGGATGCCGAAGTCCATCGGCGAATATCTGCTGGAGGCGGGCCTGCGCTATGATGTAATGGACACGGGCGCCGCCTGCCGGACCTATAATGTGCTTGTTTCCGACCGCCGCAGGGTTGCCGCCGCGCTTATTGCCATATGATAGCGGATGCCGCTGTTTCAGGAACCAGCCTTGTCCGACATGCCCATAGCCGATGCCCTCAGGACCGACGCGCTCGGGATATGTCTCGATCAGCTTCGCCGTCTCGATCATGACCGCTATCTGGGCGTGCTGCTTGCGCCGCGCGAAAGCCGGGATGCCCTGGTTGCCCTCCATGCCTTCAATATTGAAATCGCCCGGGTGCGCGAAGCCGTCAGCGAGGCGATGCTGGGCGAAATCCGGCTCGAATGGTGGCGCGAGGCTGTCGAGGCATTGGCCGCAGGGCAGGCCCGTGGCCATGAAGCGGCGCTGGCCATGGATCAGACCGGCGTCGTGAAAAAACTTGGAGCGGAACCCTTGATCGCCCTGATCGATGCCCGCGCCCGCGATCTTGACGACGAACCGTTCACGGACATGGCGGCGCTCGAAGCCTATGCGTTGGGCACATCGTCCGCCCTGATGAAGATGGCGGCGGCCATTCTCGGCGGGCGCGCCAATCATCCTTCGCTTGCACCAGCCGGCATCGCCTATGCGCTCACCGGCCTGTTGCGGGCGCTGCCGGTTCATGCGTCGCAGGGGCGGCTTTATCTGCCGCTCGATATGTTGAGGACATATGACGTTGATCCGCATACGGTGTTCAGTGGCGAGATGAGCGCGGGGCTGGGCCTCGCCATTCGCGATGTCGCGTCGGCAGCCCGGCGGCATCTGGCGCAGGCGCGCGAGACGATGCGCCCGACAGACAGGCGCACCATGGCGGCATTGCTCCCTGCGGCGCTCTGCGAGCTTTATCTGGACCAGATTGAAACACCGGGTTTTGACCCTTTTCGGCAGACAACGGAAATGCCCGCGTTCCGGTTGCAACTGCGGTTGCTTGCAGCCCGATGGCGGTCAAGGATCTAAGCTCGACCTGCACATCATAGGGAGCGTTCCATGGCAGCCAGTCTGAAATATCGCCTGAAGATGCGATTTGACGAACTGGCGCGTTATCCCGTGTCTGTTCTTCTCCTGCTGGTGTTTGGCGTTTTCACCAATCTCGATATTGCCGATGCCATAACGCTTGCCGATGACAGCCGCAGCCGGATTTATTTCTGCCTTGGCGCAGGCGTGCTGGCCGGATTGGCGGGTCATCTCTCCGCGCTGGGAAGGCGGCGAAGCATTCTCTTCAGTCTGGCGAGTGGAATGCTTGCCGCGACTGGAGGGATGGCTTTGATGTTTTTTGCCTCCGCCGATGCGTCGCAGAGATTTGTTCTGGCCGGAGGGCTCTTTCTGTTTTTGATGGTGGCCGCCTATGTGCGGCGCGGCGTGGGGCCGGCTGCATTCTGGCAGTTCAATTTCCGCCTTTTTATCGCGGGTGGCATGGCGCTTCTTGCGGTCCTGATTATGGGCGGCGGTCTTTCAGCGCTGTTGGCGAGTTTTGATTATCTGTTCGGTGTCAGCCTGCCGGAACATGCCTATGAGCATGTCTGGGCGACTGTGGCCGGGATGTTTGGCCCGCTCTTTCTGCTGACGCTCCTGCCGCGCGATCTGGATGACAACTTTGCACTGGGCGCATCGACCGGGCTGGTGGAGAAGGCCGTTTCCGCTCTGATCAATTACGCGCTGGTTCCTCTGCTGCTGGCCTATGCGCTGGTTCTCCATGCCTATACGCTCAAAATTCTGGTCGGCTGGTCGATGCCGCGCGGCGAGATCGGCTCACTTGTCCTTTATTTCGGGATAATCGGCACGGCCACCTATATGGTGGCGTGGCCGTGGCGTGATCAGGGCACGTGGGCGCTGCGCTGGTTTCTGCGCCTCTGGTTCCTGCTGCTGATCACACCTGTCGCCATGCTGCTGGTCGCGGTGTGGCAGCGGATCGCCCAGTATGGCGTCACGCCTGAGCGTTATTGCCTGTGCCTTTTCACCTTCTGGCTCGCGGTTATTGTTGTCTATATGGCGGTGCGGCGAAGGCAGGTCGATCTGCGCATCATCCCGGCAAGCCTTGGACTTTTGCTGGTGCTCTCCAGTGTGGGGCCATGGGGGGCGAGTGCCGTTTCTGTGCGCAGTCAGGTCAGTCAACTGACAAGGTTGCTGGAAGGCCAAGGCTTGTTGTCCCGCGGTCACTTTGTAAAGCCCCTGTCTGAGGAGGAGGGGGTATCAGGGCCGGTCCCGGCACGGATAAATTCCATTCTTCACACGCTGGAATCAGTTAATGGTCTGGACCGCCTGAAACCGCTGTTTGAAGGGGCTCCGGACAATCCATTCACACAACAGTATGCGTCACAGGATATGGTCGGCAGAATCCAGGAGGTGCTGGGCGTATCTCCTGTCGCATCCGACTCCGGCGGCTCTGACCCCTTACGGGTTTCCTTCGGGATCACACCCCCTCTGACAATGGAGATTGATGCAAGGAGCCGGGTCATCGGCATATTCAACACTGCATTAAAAACCCCTTATAGCGTCACTGTGCAGGGGCTGACTGTGGAGGTGGGCGAGGCTGAAATCCGGGTGTCCGGCGTCGCCGGGAACATGAGCCGCATCAATATCGCGCCTGTTCTGCAATCGCTTGTGACAAAGAAGCCAAAGGAGCCTGTTCGCCTTTCTTCAGATGACGGCCGTGTCAATGCCGTCATCGGGTACCTGCAAGGACGGGCGGGCGCCCATCCGCACATCGACAACATGGAGTTCTGGCTGATCGTCAGGGACGCGCCGTAGGGCCTTATTCCGCGGCCTTGCTGCCGGGAGAGAGCCACTGGTCCATGTCACGGAGCGCGCGGGCGGTATAGGCGCGCTTGCGGGCTGGAACCTTGTCGCGTCCGCGCGCCTTGCGGCCATCGGGGCCCGGCGGCACCTCGACGGGTGGAAACAGGCCGAAATTCACATTCATGGGCTGAAATGTTTCGGCGTTCGCCTCGCCCGTGATATGGGCGAGGAGCGCGCCCATAGCGGTCGTGCGGGGCGGCATCTGCGGGGTCTGGCCAAGACGCTCGGCGGCGGCGAAACGGCCCGCGAGCATGCCCATGGCGGCGCTTTCCACATAGCCCTCAACGCCGGTGATCTGGCCCGCGAAGCGCAGGCGCGGCATGGACCTGAGCCGCATCAGCGGGTCGAGCAGGCGGGGGCTGTTGAGAAACGTATTGCGATGCAGGCCGCCCAGCCGGGCGAATTCCGCATTCCGCAAACCGGGGATTGTTCTGAAGATGCGTGTTTGCTCGGCATGGCGCAGCTTGGTCTGGAAGCCGACCATGTTGTAGAGCGTGCCCAGCGCATTGTCCTGCCGCAACTGGACCACGGCATAGGCCTTTTCATCTGGCTTGTGTGCATTGGTGAGGCCGCGCGGTTTCATCGGGCCGTGGCGCAGGGTTTCCGGCCCGCGTTCCGCCATGACCTCGATCGGCAGGCAGCCGTCGAAATAGGGCGTGCTGGCTTCCCATTCCTTGAAGTCGGTCTTTTCGCCCGCGATCAGCGCGTCGATGAAAGCGTTGTACTCATCCCGGTTCATCGGGCAATTGATATAGTCCTTGCCGGTGCCGCCCGGTCCTTCCTTGTCATAGCGCGACTGGAACCAGCAGACCGACATATCCACGGTTTCGCGATAGATGATGGGCGCGATGGCGTCGAAAAAGGCGAGTTCTTCCGCGCCCGTGTGGGCGGCGAATCGCCCGGGCGAGCGCGTCGGAGGTGAGGGGGCCGGTGGCGACGATCACGCTGTCCCAGTCTTCCGGCGGAATGCCGGATACTTCTCCAAGCTCGATCGTGATCAGGGGATGGCTTGTGAGCGCCCTTGTGACTTCCGCCGAGAACCCGTCCCGGTCGACCGCCAGCGCGCCGCCTGCGGGCACCTGCGCACCCATGGCCGCGCGCATGACGATGGAGCCCATGCGGCGCATTTCCTCATGCAGCACGCCGACGGCGCTCGTTTCGCTGTCGTCCGAGCGGAATGAGTTGGAGCAGACCAGTTCCGCGAAATCGGCCGTATGATGCGCGTCGGTTTTCACCACCGGGCGCATTTCGTGCAGGATCACGGGCACCCCGGCATTCGCCAGCGCCCAGGCGGCCTCGGAACCGGCAAGCCCGGCCCCGATGACGTGAACAGGTTTCAGCTTTTCATTCATGGGGCCGGAAATAGCATTTCGCGGCAGGAGAGGGAAGCAGCAGCCTTTGCGGGGGCTGCCGCTCCTTCAGCGTTATCCCCACAAGGCGGGCTTGCGGCCGCTCCAGGGCTGTTCCTTTTCAAGCTGGGCGGCGAGCCGGAACAGGGTCGCTTCATCGCCGTAGCGGCCCGTGAACATCATGCCCAGAGGCAGGCCCGAGGCGCTCATCGAAAGGGGCACGGACATGGAGGGCTGGCCGGTGAAGTTGAACGGCGGGGTGAAGGGGAAATGCACCCCCTGACGCCGGTTCACTTCCTTGGGTTCAAGATTGACCGGATCGATGACGCCTATTTCCGGTGGCGGCGTCGCCAGAACCGGGCACAGGAAAATATCGAACTCCTTCCAGAGCGACAGTATCTGCCGGTTGAGCACGCGAAGCTGCTGCCAGCCCCACATGGCCTGCGCGCCGGTCAGTTTCTGGCCGCCCTTGTAGGCGGCCCATGTCAGGGGTTCCAGTTCGTCGGGCCGGGGTTCGCGGCCCTTCTCCTCGATCAGCCGCATCATGGTGGCGGAAAAATTCGAGGCCGAAACGGCGCCCTGGGCCCGGTAAAGGCTGCGATAATCGACGCCCAGACCCCGCTCTGTGCATTCATGACCGAGGCTCTGGAGCAGGGCCACCGTCTTTTCAAGCTCGGCCTGCACCTCCGGGTCGATCGGGCGGCCCGACGGGGTTTCGCCCGACCAGGCGATGCGCAGCTTGCCGGGGCTCAGGAGGATTTCCTCCAGATAGGGCCGGTCCTTTTTCGGGGCGGCATAGGGGCTGTCTTCTTCCGGGTAGCCGGTGACGTCCAGCATGGCCGCGCTGTCGCGGACGCTGCGGCTGACGACGTGATCGACGGAAAAGCCGATGCTCCGGTCATAATCCCTGGGACCCTGAGGGTTGCGGTCGCGGGTGATCTTGAGGCCGAACAGGCCGCAGCAGGCGGCGGGAATGCGGATGGAGCCGAGCCCGTCGCTGGCGTGCGCCAGCGGCACGATCCCGGCCGCCGTGGCCGAGGCCGCGCCGCCCGATGAGCCGCCCGAGATATGATTGGTGTTCCAGGGCGAGCGGCATGGCCCCAGCAGCGCCGATTCCGTGGTGCCGGTGATGCCATATTCCGGGGTATTGGTCTTGCCCAGCAGCACCACGCCCGAGGCGCGGAAACGGCGGACAAGCTCGCTGTCGTGGTCGTCCACCACGTCGGCGACGAACTTGCTGCCCGAGGTGCGGGGCCAGCCGCGCACTTCGGTGCCCAGATCCTTGATCAGGAAAGGGACGCCCTGAAGCGGGCCTTCGGGAAGCGGCTTTCTGGCGGCTTCCCGGGCCTCGTCGAAGGCCTCGTACACGATGGCGTTCAGGGCCGGGTTGTGGCGTTCGGCCCGCTCGATGGCAGCATCGACCAGTTCAAGCGGAGTGACTTCCTTCTTCTTGACGAGTTCGGCAAGGCCGATGCCGTCATAGTCCTGATATTGGGGGAAACTCATACACGTCCACTCCCTGAAATAACGTTGTTTTATGCCGGTTCAGTTCCATATCTTCGGGCGCTTGTCCGCCCATGGCCGGGCGGTTTCCAGCTGGCTGGCGAGACGCAGCAACAGGGCTTCGCCGCCGAAGGGACCGGCAAACATGATGCCGACCGGCAGGCCGTCCGCCGTCCAGTGAAGCGGCAGCGAGATGGCGGGCTGGCCTGTGGCGTTCTGGATGGCCGTGAACGGCACATAATCATGGATCGGCGCGAACGCCTTGACCGGGTCGCGCTCCTGAATGTCGATGGTGCCAAGCGCCAGAGGCGGGGCGCCGAGCGTGGGGGTCAGCCAGATGTCCCATTTTTCCATGAAATGGCCGACCTGCCGCGCCATGCCCTGTAGCTGGACAATGGCGAGCTGATACTGCACGGCGCTGATGGTGCGGCCGACCTCGTAAAGACCCCGTGTGAGCCCCTCCAGATCGCCCTCGGCGGGCGTCTTGCCTGTCAGCATGGTGAGACCATCGATCTGCATGGCGAGGCCCGAGGCCCAGAGCGCCATGAAGGAATCCGCCATGATGTCGATCGACAGGGCCGGAGCCGCCTCCTCGACTTCATGGCCAAGGTCGCGCAGCAGTTTGACTGTTTCGAGCACGCCTTTCTCACATTCGGGATGCACTTTATTGCCCGCGAGATTGGTCACCGAATAGGCTATACGCAGCTTGCCGGGCACCTTGCCGACTTCCGAGAGGAACGGATTTTCGACCGGCGGCGCCCAGTAAGGGTCACCCGTTTCGGGGCCGGAGGTGCAATCCAGCATGGCCGCCGTGTCGCGCACCGTGCGCGAGACGATGTGCTCGCTGATAAGCCCGCCCATGATGTCGCCAAGGTTGGGGCCGAGCGGGTTGCGGGCGCGCGTCGGCTTGAGGCCGACGAGGCCGCAACAGGCGGCCGGGATGCGGATCGAGCCGCCGCCATCATTGGCATGGGCGATCGGCACGATGCCAGCGGCCACCGCCGCGCCGGAACCGCCTGATGAGCCGCCTGTCGAATGGTCCGTATTCCAGGGATTGCGGGCGGGGCCATAGAAAGCCGATTCCGTGGTCGGCAGCAGGCCGCATTCCGGCACGTTGGTTTTGCCCAGGATTACCACGCCGGCCGCCTTGAAGCGGGCAGTCAGGGTGGAGTCGTGCGCGGCTGGTATGCCGGAGAAATATTTTGAGCCGCTTTGTGTGGGTACACCCGCATAATCACCCAGAATATCCTTGAGGAGAAAAGGGACGCCGGCGAACACCCCTTCAGGTTTCGCCGCCGCCGCAGCCCGGCCCTGATCATACATTTTCGTGACGACGGCGTTCAGGCGGGGATTATGTTTCTCGATGCGCGAGATGGCTTCTTCGGCCAGTTCGCTGGCGCTGACATCGCCTTTTTTGACAAGCCCGGCCAGTCCCAGCGCGTCATATTTCGCATATTCGTCGAATGCCATACGTCCCACCCATCTGTTTATCCTTCTTGGACAACGAGCCTAGAACGGGATGTGCCGAAGTGTAAACGTTTTGTGGGATGAGGCCGTCCAGCAGAAGAAAAGCCGTGGATGCCTGTCGCCATCCACGGCTGAAATATATCAGTACAGGAACTGAGCAGCGTATTACGGTGTCAGGCCTGTTTGCCCCGCCGCCCGGATGCGGCAACCTTGGCCCCGCGCTGGGCTTTCGCCGCTGCCGGTGCGGATTTTGCCGGGCTTGGCTGATGGATAACCGACTGCCGGTTGAGCAGCGGCTTCAGATAATGACCCGTATAGCTGCGCGGTTCGTTCGCCACGTCTTCAGGCGTGCCCGCCGCCACGATCTCGCCGCCGCCATCGCCGCCTTCGGGGCCCAGATCGAGAATCCAGTCCGCCGTCTTGATGACTTCGAGATTATGCTCGATGACGACGACGCTGTTGCCATGGCGGACCAGCTCATGGAGCACTTCCAGCAGCTTGGCCACATCCTCGAAATGAAGGCCGGTGGTCGGCTCGTCCAGAATATAGATGGTCCGTCCGGTCGGCCGCCTTGAAAGTTCCTTGGCGAGCTTCACGCGCTGGGCCTCGCCACCGGAAAGCGTGGTGGCCTGCTGCCCGACCTTGATATAGCCAAGGCCGACGCGCTGGAGCACTTCCATCTTGTCGCGCACGGCAGGCACGGCCTTGAAGAAATCGGAAGCCTCGTCCACCGTCATATCGAGCACATCGGCAATCGACTTGCCCTTGAACAGGACTTCCAGCGTTTCCCGGTTGTAGCGCTTGCCATGGCAACTGTCGCACTGGACATAGACGTCCGGCAGAAAATGCATCTCGATCTTGATCACGCCGTCGCCCTGACAGGCCTCGCAGCGCCCGCCCTTGACGTTGAACGAGAAGCGGCCCGGCGCATAGCCGCGCGCCTTGGATTCCGGCAGTTCGGCGAACCAGTCACGGATGAAGGTGAAGGAGCCGGTATAGGTCGCCGGATTGGAGCGCGG
This sequence comes from Parvibaculaceae bacterium, assembly GCA_028283765.1. Lineage (GTDB taxonomy): Bacteria > Pseudomonadota > Alphaproteobacteria > Parvibaculales > Parvibaculaceae > JAATFR01. The sequence goes on from JAPWJY010000008.1 coordinate 1,235,399, forward strand.
CGTGCGGCCGATGGGCGACTGGTCGATGTCGATGATCTTGTCGAGATGTTCAAGGCCGAATATCTCGTCGAACTGGCCGGGATGCTCGCGCGCATTGTTGAGACGGCGGGCAACGGCCTTGTAGATCGTCTCTATCAGCAGGGTGGATTTGCCGCCGCCCGAAACGCCGGTGACGCAGGTGAAGGTGCCGAGAGGAATTTCCGCATCGACGTTCTTGAGATTGTTTTCCGTGCAGCCGGTGATGCGCAGGCTCTTGCCATTGCCCTTGCGGCGGGTCCTGGGCACCGGAATCTGCTTCTTCCCGGTCAGATATTGCCCGGTGAGGCTTTTCGGGTTGGCCATGATCTGCTCAGGCGTGCCTTCGGCGACAATTTCGCCGCCATGGACGCCCGCGCCGGGACCTATGTCGACGACATAATCGGCGATGCGGATCGCGTCCTCGTCATGTTCGACCACCAGCACGGTATTGCCCAGATCGCGCAGACGCTTGAGTGTTTCCAGCAGGCGGTCATTGTCGCGCTGGTGCAGGCCGATGGAGGGTTCATCCAGCACATAGAGCACGCCGGTCAGGCCCGAGCCGATCTGGGACGCGAGCCTGATGCGCTGGCTTTCGCCGCCCGACAGGGTGCCCGCATTGCGCGACATGGCGAGATATTCAAGCCCGACATTGTTGAGAAAATGCAGCCTCTCGCGGATTTCCTTCAGGATGCGATAGCCGATCTCGTTCTGCTTGGCGCTCAGATGCTGGTCGAGGGTCTCGAACCATTCATTGGCCTCGCGGATCGACATCATCGATACCTGACCGATGTGCAGCTTGTTGATCTTGACCGCGAGTGCCTCCGGCTTCAGGCGGAAGCCGCCGCAACTGTCACACTGGGTGACGCCCTGAAACTTCTCGATCTCCTCGCGCGACCAGGCGCTGTCGGTTTCGAGCCAGCGGCGCTCCAGATTGGGCACGACGCCTTCAAAGGGCTTGGAGGTCTTGTAGGAGCGCAGGCCGTCATCATACTGGAAGGTGACGACCTCATCGCCGGAGCCGTTCAGCAGCACATCCTGCGCTTTCGCGGAAAGCTTGGCCCAGGGCGCGGTGAGCGAGAACTTATAGTGCCTGGCCAGCGCATCGAGCGTCTGGGTATAGAAGGGCGAGGTCGAGCGCGACCAGGGCGCAATGGCCCCCTGCCTCAAGGAAAGGCCATGATCCGGTATGACCAGATCGGGATCGATGAAGTGCTGGGTGCCGAGGCCATCGCAGGCCGGGCAGGCGCCGAACGGATTGTTGAAGGAAAAGAGCCGGGGCTCGATCTCGTCGATGGTGAAGCCGGAAACCGGGCAGGCGAAGCGGGAGGAGAAGATGATCCGCGTAGGCTCCTTCGCCGTTGAATCCGCCTGTTCGACGACCGCGATGCCATCGGCGAGGCCAAGCGCGATCTCGAAGGAATCGGCAAGCCGGTTGCCCAGATCATGGCGCACCACGATGCGGTCGACGACCACGTCTATGTCGTGCTTGAGCTTCTTGTTGAGGGCCGGGACGTCGCCGACCTCATAGAAGGTGCCATCGACCCGGACGCGCTGAAACCCCTTCTTCTGGAGTTCCAGAAATTCCTTGCGGTATTCGCCCTTGCGGCCCCGGATGAGCGGGGCCAGCAGATAGAGGCGGGTGCCTTCCGGCATTTCCATCACCCGGTCGACCATCTGCGAAACGGTCTGGCTTTCGATGGGAAGCCCGGTGGCCGGGGAATAGGGCACGCCGACGCGCGCCCAGAGCAGGCGCATATAGTCGTAGATCTCGGTAACCGTCCCCACGGTCGAGCGCGGGTTCTTGGAGGTCGTCTTCTGCTCGATGGAAATCGCAGGCGAAAGGCCGTCGATCTGGTCTACATCGGGCTTCTGCATCATTTCCAGAAACTGGCGCGCATAGGCCGACAGGCTCTCGACATAGCGCCGCTGGCCTTCCGCATAGATGGTGTCGAACGCCAGCGAGGATTTGCCCGATCCCGACAGGCCCGTGAACACGATCAGCTTGTCGCGCGGAATTTCCAGCGTGACGTTCTTCAGATTGTGCTCACGCGCGCCGATGACGCGGATCACCTTGTTCTGAAAGGGCAGGCTTTCGAACTCTGGCTTCCGGGCGGAAGCGGCTTTTTTGGTGGGGGCCATGGTACCAACGCACTTGCGGGAGAGGGGGGCAACGAACAGAGATGGGGTCGAGCTTAGAGCAATACCAGAGCGGGAAGCCATTGCAGAAGGCAACCATTCATCCAGCCAACGAGGGTTTCTTCATGGTCGGAGGATTCGAGCTTGCAATCAAGAACAAAAAGAGAACAATAGGATGTTGTGGGAAGTCTTTGAACGTTTGACTCGCACCTGCCCGGATGGGCGGCTAGGGTCGCGGTCTGGATGGAATCGGCTCGCGCTGGCGGGCACGGCGGATACGGAACTTAGGGGATCGTTATGGCAGGCAGTGTGAACAAGGTGATCCTGATCGGCAATCTGGGCGCGGATCCGGAGATCAAGCGGACCCAGGATGGCCGCCCGATCGCCAATCTGCGCATCGCCACCTCGGAAAGCTGGCGGGACCGCACTTCCGGCGAGCGCAAGGAGCGCACGGAATGGCACCGGGTCGTCATCTTCAACGAAGGCCTCTGCAAGATTGCCGAGCAATATCTGAAGAAGGGCGCCAAGGTTTACATCGAGGGCCAGCTTCAGACCCGCAAATGGACCGACCAGCAGGGCCAGGAGAAATATTCGACCGAAATCGTGCTGCAGGGCTTCAACAGCGCGCTCACCATGCTCGACGGCCGCAGTGGCGCCGGTGCGGGCGGTGGCGGCGGTGACTATGGCGACGATTACGGCGGGGCGAGCGCTCCCGCGCCCCGCGGAGCCCGCGCGCCAGCCGGTGGTGGCGGCAGCTTCAATCAGGACCTTGACGACGACATTCCGTTCTAGGGCATAAGCCTTGACCCTTCGCGTCATCGAGCAGTTCTCCCAGCCGGGCAAGGCCGGGCGGCCCAATGAGGACCGTTGCGGCCATCAGGGCGCGTTCGCATGGGTGATCGACGGGGCGACGGGGCTGGCCGATGCGCCGCTTATGGATGCGCCCAGCGATGCCGCCTGGCTGGCCGGGGCGGCAAGCGGGCTCTTTGCCGAGGCGGCCCTGTCGCAGCCCCACGCGCCGCTCGACGGGATCGTGCGCTCGGTGATCGAAACGCTCGTGCGGCGGTTCGAGGCGGAGCGTCTGCGCCCGCCGGAGCACCGCTACGAATTGCCCAGCGCGGCCATGGTGCTGGTCCGGGAGACGGGGGACCGGCTGGAGGCCGTGAGCTTCGGCGATTGCGCGCTTTTTCTTTCAAGACCAGGGGCAAAGCCCGGGGAAGAGGTTCAGCTCTTTTCCAAAAGCCGCGAGCGCGAACGCCGGGAGGCCGACCGTCTGCTCGGGGACACGGGACGCAAGGGCGAGGCGCTTCAATCCGCCCCGGTGATCGAGTTTTTGCGCCGGGTCCGCAATCACCAGAATATCGAGGGCGGCTACTGGGTGCTGGGGCTGGAGCCCGCTGCGGCCGGTCACATGCAGCATTTCGAGGCGTCGCTGGACGGTGCCGCCACGGGGCTGCTGGCGAGCGACGGTTTCGCCGCTCTGACGCTCGATTATGAGCGCTGTACGCCCGCCAGCTTTCTGCTGAGAGCCAAAACGGATGGCCTTGAGGCGCTCGGTTCGGAGCTGCGGCATGTGGAAAATGTGCTCGATCCCGGTTGCCGGCTTTATCCCCGATTCAAGCCGTCGGACGACGCCACCGCGCTGCTTTTCGAGTTGTCATAAGCGGTATTCCGCAGTGGCCAAAACAAAGATAAATATTCAAATAGAATCAATAACTTATGATCGCGCTGGCGAAGCGATGCGGGTTGCCCGCGCGGGCCCGCTCTGATAGTCTCGCGACAGGTTTATGAAGGGAATCGCGCAAGGTGCCGCTCCCTTTGCAGTCAATCATCAGCGTAGGCTCCCTCCCCTTGAGGCGGCCGGATCGCCCCAAGCGTTAGAAGCAGATTTGTCCAGCACGGTAGATAACGACCTCCCGGGGCAGGAGCCCGCGTCGAACAATGGCGAGGGAGGTTCCGGTGGTCCCACGGGTGGCGCAGGCGCGCCGCCGCCTGAGCGCGATGTTTCCCCTATCGCCGTCGAAGAGGAACTGAAGCGCTCCTATCTCGATTATGCGATGAGCGTGATCGTTTCGCGCGCGCTGCCCGATGCCCGCGATGGGCTCAAGCCGGTGCACCGTCGCATCCTGTTCTCGATGAACGAGAACGGTTATGACTGGAACAAGCCCTACCGCAAGTCCGCCCGTGTCGTGGGTGACGTGATCGGTAAATATCACCCGCACGGCGACCAGTCGATCTATGGGGCCCTTGCCCGCATGGTGCAGGAATTTTCGATGCGGGTGCCGTTGCTCGACGGTCAGGGCAACTTCGGCTCGGTCGACGGCGATATGCCCGCCGCCATGCGATACACCGAAGTGCGCATGGCCAAGGTGGCCCACGGCCTGCTCAACGACATCGACAAGAACACCGTCGATTTTCAGGACAACTACGACAATTCCGAGCGTGAACCCACGGTTCTGCCCGCCGAATTTCCCAACCTGCTGGTCAATGGCGCGGGCGGCATCGCCGTCGGCATGGCGACCAATGTGCCGCCGCACAATCTGGGCGAGGTCATCAACGCCTGCATCGCGCTGATCGACGATCCCCAGATCACCATCGAGGCGCTCTGCGCCCATGTGCCGGGGCCGGATTTCCCGACCGGCGCCTATATCCTCGGGCGCTCGGGCATCCGTTCCGCCTATCTCACCGGGCGCGGCTCGGTGGTCATGCGCGGACGCGTCGACATAGAGGAAATCCGCAAGGATCGCACAGCGCTTATTATCACCGAAATTCCCTATCAGGTGAACAAGGCGCTGATGATCGAGAAGATCGCCGATCTGGTGCGGGAGAAGCGCGTCGAGGGCATTTCCGACCTGCGCGACGAAAGCGACCGGCAGGGCATGCGCGTCGTGATCGAGCTGAAGCGCGACGCCGTGCCTGAAGTGGTGCTGAACCAGCTCTACCGCTATTCGCCGTTGCAGACGAGCTTCGGCGTCAACATGCTGGCGCTCCATCATGGCCGCCCGGAAACGATGAACCTGAAGCAACTGCTCCGGGCCTTCACCAGCTTCCGCGAGGAGGTCGTTACCCGGCGCACCAAGTTCGAACTCGGCAAGGCGCGCGACCGGGCGCATGTTTTGGTCGGACTGGCGATCGCGGTTGCTAACATCGACGAAATGATCGCGCTCATCCGCGGCGCGCCCGATCCCAACACGGCGCGCGAGCGCATGATGTCGCGGGCCTGGCCGGCACGCGACGTGGCCTCGCTGATCGAGCTGATCGCCGATCCGCGCCACAAGCTCGAAGGGGACGGAACCTATTTCCTGTCCGAGGTGCAGGCGCGCGCCATTCTCGATCTGCGCTTGCAGCGCCTGACGGCGCTGGGCCGCGAGGAGGTCAGCGATGAGCTGGCAGCCCTCAAGATCCGGATCGAGGAATATCTCGCGATCCTGCACAGCCGGGAGCGCGTGCTGACGATTATTCGCGACGAACTGGTCAAGTTCCGCGACGAATTCTCAAATCCGCGCCGCACGGAAATCATCGATTCCGATTTCGAGGTCGAGGACGAGGATCTGATCCAGTCCGAGGACATGGTGGTGACGGTCAGCCATCAGGGCTACATCAAGCGCGTGCCGCTTTCGACCTACCGGGCGCAGCATCGCGGCGGCAAGGGCCGCGCGGGCATGACCACGAAGGACGAGGATTTCGTTACCCGTCTCTTCGTCGCCAACACGCACACGCCGATGCTGTTCTTCTCGTCGAACGGCATGGTCTACAAGCTCAAGGTCTGGCGCCTGCCCGCCTCCACGCCGCAAGGGCCGCGGCAAGGCGATGATCAACCTGCTGCCGCTGGCCCAGGGCGAGATCATCACCTCGGTGATGCCGCTGACCGAGCCTGAGGCCGACTGGGACAAGCTGCACGTCATGTTCGCGACCAAGGCCGGCACCGTGCGGCGCAACGATCTGTCGGATTTCGTGCAGATCAACCGCAACGGCAAGATCGCCATGAAGCTTGAGGATGAGGGCGACCGGATCGTCGGTGTTCAGGTCTGCACGACCGATGAGGACGTGTTGCTCACCACGGCGATGGGCCGGGCGATCCGTTTCCCGGTCACCGATGTGCGCGTCTTCTCGGGCCGCACCTCGACCGGCGTGCGCGGCATCCGGCTGGATGAGGGCGATGAGGTCATTTCCATGACCATGCTGCGCCATATCGAGGTCGCAAGCCCCGAGGCGCGGGCTTATCTCAAGCGCGCCAGCGCCATCCGCCGCGCTGAAACGGGCGAGGCCGACGAGGCCGAGGATGTGATTGTGGACGATGTGGAGGAAAGCGCGGACGAGGGCGATGAATTCGCCCTGACCTCCGAGCGCTATGTGGAGCTGAGCGCCAGCGAGCAGTTCGTGCTGACGCTGAGCGAGAACGGCTTCGGCAAGCGCACCTCCTTCTATGAATACCGGGTCTCTGGCCGTGGCGGCAAAGGCATCATCGCCATGGGCATGTCGGAAAAGGTCGGCAAGCTCGTGGCGTCCTTCCCTGTCGAGGCGCAGGACCAGATTATGCTGGTCACCGATGGTGGACAGTTGATCCGCTGCCCGGTCGAGGGCATCGGCATCAAGGGCCGTGCCACACAGGGTGTGATCGTGTTCCGCACAGCCGAGGACGAGCATGTCGTCTCTGTCGAACATATCGATGAGGTCGGCGACGAGGACGAGACCGGGGACGAGGGCGAGGATCACGGGGACGGAGGCGAGGCATAATGGCGCGCGTCGGTCTCTATCCTGGCACCTTTGATCCCATCACCAACGGGCATGTCGATGTCATCCGCCGCTCCCTGCGGCTGGTCGATCATCTGATCGTCGGCATCGGCATCAATGCCAGCAAGGCGCCGATGCTTTCCTTCGAGGAGCGCAAGGCGCTGATCGAGGGGGAGGCAGCGGTCATCACCCGTGCCACCGGCGGCAAGGTGAGCGTGGAGAGTTTCGAGGGCCTGCTGGTGCAGGTGGCGGCGAAGCTCGGCGCTTCGGTGATCATCCGGGGCTTGCGCGGTTCGGTCGATTATGAATATGAAGCGCAGATGGTCGGCATGAACCGGGTTATGAACCCGGACATCGAGACCGTCTTTCTGGCCGCCTCGCCGGAAACGCAGTTCGTCTCCTCCACGCTTGTTCGCCAGATCGCGGGCATGGGCGGCGACATCGGGCCGTTCGTGCCGAAGGCGGTCGCGGCGAAAATCACGGCGCGTGTGGCGGAAAACAAGGCCAGATAAGAATCTGGATTTGTGTCCGGTATGGATTTGCCCAAAGCGGGCTGCGGGAATTCAAGGGAGAAAACATGCGGAATTTATTGATGGCCGCCCTGTCGGCTGTTCTGCTCTTTGCGGCTGTACCCGCCGCCCTTGCGGCGGACCCGGCACCGGGCGCGGTGAAGATCACCGATCCGGAAAACACGATCTACCTCGACCTGAAGGACGGGCATCGCGTCATCATCAAGCTGCTGCCGAATGTGGCGCCCCAGACGGTGGGCCGCATCAAGAAGCTGACGCGGGAAGGCTTTTATAACGGGATCATTTTCCATCGCGTGATCCCCGATTTCATGGCCCAGACCGGCGATCCGACGGGTACCGGCATGGGCGGTTCCGATTATGCCGATCTGCCGGCCGAGTTCAGCTCTGTGCCTTTCGAGCGCGGCACGCTTGGCCTTGCCCGCGCCGAGAGCCCGAACAGCGGCAACAGCCAGTTCTTCATCTGCTTTAAAGATTCATCGTTCCTGAACGGAAATTACACAGTGTTCGGCCAGGTTATCTCCGGCATGGAATATGTCGATCAGATCGCGCCCGGCGAGCCACCCGCAAACCCTGACAAGATCGTCCGCATGCAGGTTGCCGCCGATGCCGACAAGGCCAAGCAATAACGGCGAAACACCGCCAGTAAACGGAAATGAGAGACATCATGGCTGATATCAAAGACCCGGAAAACACGCTGATCATGGACCTGACCCATGGTGAAGTGGTCATCGAGCTGCGACCCGATCTCGCCCCCAACCATGTGGCGCGGATCAAGGAACTGGCGCGCGAAGGCTTTTACGATGGCATCGTTTTCCATCGCGTGATTGAAGGCTTCATGGCGCAGGGCGGCGACCCGACGGGCACCGGCATGGGTGGTTCGGGCAAGCATCTCGCGGCTGAATTCTCCCGTGAGCCCCATGTCCGCGGCACCTGTTCGATGGCCCGGGCGCAGAACCCCAACAGCGCCGACAGCCAGTTCTTCATCTGCTTTGGCGATGCGCGCTTCCTCGACAATCAGTATACGGTCTGGGGCAAGGTGATCTCCGGCATGGAGTTCGTTGACAAGATCAAGCGCGGCGAGCCTGTGCAGAACCCCGACAAGATCGTGAAGCTGCGCGTTGCCGCTGATGCGGCGGCCTGAACGGCCCGTGTTTGAACGAACAAGACATGCGCGTCGACGAGTTTGATTTCGACCTGCCTGACGAGTTGATTGCGCTGCGTCCCGCCAGCCCGCGGGATGCGGCGCAACTGCTTGTGGTGGGCCCCGATGAGGGCCTTTTGACGGATCGCAGGGTGAGCGATCTGCCGGATTATCTGCGCCCGGGCGACGTGCTGGTTTTCAACGACACGAAAGTTATCCCCGCCCGGCTTCACGGCTTGCGCAGGCGGGGCGAGGCCGAGGCGCGCATCGAGGTGATGCTGCACAAACGCGAGGGGTTGGACCTCTGGCGGGCTTTTCTGCGCCCGGCGAAAAAGGTGCTGGTCGGCGAGCGGCTTCATTTCCCAGGCGGGCTCAGTGCCGAACGCATCGCGGCGGGTGAAGGCGGCGAGGCCGTGCTGCGCTTCGACCGTGGGGGCTATGATCTCGATCAGGCGATTGCGCTTGCAGGTGAAATGCCGTTGCCGCCCTATATCGCGCGCAAGCGGGCGACCGATGAGGCCGATTTCAGCGATTATCAGACGCTTTATGCCGCCGAGCCCGGCGCTGTGGCTGCGCCCACGGCGGGGCTTCATTTCACGGCTGCCCTGATGGCGGCGCTCGAAGCGCGCGGCGTGCGCATGGTGCGTCTCACGCTCCATGTCGGCGCGGGCACCTTTCTGCCGGTCACGGCGGATGACACCGACGATCACACCATGCACGCGGAATGGGGCGAGATCACCGAAGCCGAAGCCGCCACGATCAATGAGGCGCGGGCTGCGGGCGGGCGTATTGTCGCGGTTGGCACCACCTCCCTGCGCCTGCTTGAATCCGCCGCCAGCGCGCAGGGCGTCGTCGAGCCGTTCCGGGGCGATACGGCCATTTTCATCATGCCCGGATACAGGTTTCGCGCGGTGGACATATTGATGACGAATTTCCATCTGCCGCGCTCTACCCTTTTCATGCTTGTGTCGGCGTTGCGCTCGCTTGATGAGATGAAGCAGGTCTATGCCCATGCTGTGGCTCAAGGCTATCGCTTCTATTCCTATGGCGACGCCAGCCTGATCTACCGGAGAGAAACGGCATGAGCGCGTTTTCGTTCGATCTGCACGCCACCGATGGCCGCGCCCGCACCGGCGTCATCCATACGCCCCGGGGCGACATCCGCACGCCGGCCTTCATGCCTGTGGGCACGGCGGGCACGGTGAAGGCGATGTATTCCGGCCAGGTGCGCGAGGCCGGCGCGGACATCATTCTGGGCAACACCTATCATCTGATGCTGCGCCCCGGCGCGGAGCAGGTGCATGAACTGGGCGGCCTTCACACTTTCGCCAACTGGCCGCACCCGATCCTCACGGATTCCGGCGGCTTTCAGGTCATGTCGCTTTCGAGGCTGCGCCGGATGAGCGAGCAGGGCGTGACCTTCCAGTCGCATATTGATGGCTCCCGGCATTTTCTCAGCCCTGAACGCTCGATCGAGATCCAGTGCCTGCTGGGATCCGACATCCAGATGCAGCTCGATGAATGCACGCCCTTTCCGGCCACCGAGCAGGAGGCGGAAGTGTCCATGCGGCTTTCGCTGCGCTGGGCAAAGCGCTCGAAGGATGCCTTCGAGACCCAGCCACACCGCACGCCGGGCATGGCGCTGTTCGGCATCGTGCAGGGCAGCGTCAGCGAGCGGCTGAGGGCGGAGTCGGCAAAGGGGCTGATCGACATCGGCTTCGACGGTTATTCCATCGGCGGGCTGGCCGTGGGCGAGGGGCAGGCCGAAATGCTGCGCGTGCTCGATTTCACCACGCCGGTGCTGCCCATGGACCGGCCCCGCTATCTGATGGGGGTGGGCACGCCCGACGATCTGGTCGAGTCCGTGGCGCGCGGCGTCGATATGTTCGACTGCGTGATGCCGACCCGCTCGGGCCGCCACGGTCAGGCCTTTACGCGCTATGGCCGGGTGAACTTCAAGAATGCCCGTCACGCCGCCGATCCGCGCCCGCTGGATGCGCAGAGCGCCTGTCCCGCCGCCCGCGACTATTCCCGGGCCTATCTGCACCATCTGGTGCGCTGCGAGGAGATGCTGGGGGCGATGCTGGTGAGCTGGATCAATATCCACTATTACCAGACCCTGATGGCGGAGATGCGGGCCGCCATCGCGGCGGGTGCGTTCGCTGCATTCCGGGAAAAATTCAAGGCGGATCAGGCGCGTGGAGATATTGATCCTCTTTGAGCACGCGACCGGTTGACCATATCCCGCTGCGTCCGTATGGTCCGCCAACTTTGTGAGGACGGGCCGTTTCCGGCTCTGCCGATTCCTCCAGGGGCCCATAGCTCAGCCGGTAGAGCAACTGACTTTTAATCAGTAGGTCCCGCGTTCGAACCGCGGTGGGCTCACCAACCTAACAGGTTGATTTTAAAAGATAATTTCTGTTCTCGGGGAAGAATAAAAGGGGAACAAAAGGGCTTCGTTCAACTGTAAAAAGAGTTGAACGTTCAACTCTGAATGCCAGTTTGTTCTTTTTGACGGGGGGTTTCACGGAATTTCAGAAAATAGTCGATCCCGGCGCTGAAAGGCTGGAATGACATTGAATATTCAGGATTCCGGTTCATAGGCGCAGGATCGCGGTAATATGGAACTCTGGTGAGCGCCTCTTCTTGGAATTAATCCCCGTAGGTACGGGGGAGCCCATGGCGGCCTGAGCCGGGCGGGGCGTGCGGCCTTCAGCACCGCATCAAGCAGGGGGACCAGACCTTTGTGCTTCTTGCCGGATCAGTCGAACACCCGGTCAAGCCCCATCGCATCGACGAACAAGCTGTAGCTTTTCGGTCTGTCCCTGTCGCGATAGACATTCCCCGGGTGCATGAGGTTGACCACGGGGCCGACATGGCCTGCCACGAGCTTGCCTATGTCGCTGAAGGATGCGCCCTCTTCAAGCGCCCGCTTGTTGTTGAAGCCCACGTTCGCCTTGCCCGCATCGTGGATCGCGGCAAGGAGAGAGAGCCGGGCTTTCATGACGGGCGTAAGCTCCTTCAGGCCTGCAAGCTGCGCCAGCCTTGCCGCGATGACCGGATCGGCCAGCAGCCTTTCCATCACCGCGCCCACATCGGCGCTGTGGGCGACCAGACTGTGCATCAGGATGCCTGAATTTGTTTTCTTGAGCTTTGCCCACGCCGCCACTATCTGCTTCATCCGCTTCCCCCGGAACATCCCCAAAGCCATTCTGGCCCGTGCGTACGCTTATGCCTGCACGGATCGCCGATCTACGTCAAACGCCCCATACCGGGGCCGGTATCTTCTCCCCACAGTATGAAGGTCGGCCGCTGTTGCGGCTTGCATCCATGTTCATATTCCGGGGGAAGTCATGATCACGAAGACGTCTCGCGTCGCCATTCTGGCGGCTGCGCTCATGGCCGGAACGGTTCTGTCTGGCATGGCTCACGCCGCCGACACCGTGAAGGTCGGTGTACTGCAATCCTTGAGCGGCACCATGGCGATCAGCGAAGTCACGGTGAAGAACGCCGAGATGATGGCGATCGATGAAATCAACGCCTCGGGCGGCGTGCTCGGCAAGCAGATCGTGCCGGTCGTCGAGGACGGCGCGTCGGACCCCGCCATCTTCGCACAGAAGGCGACCAAGCTCGTACAGGATGACGAGGTCGTCACCGTCTTCGGCGGCTGGACCTCGGCCAGCCGCAAGGCGATGCTGCCGGTGTTCCAGCGGCTGAAGAGCCTGCTGTGGTATCCGGTGCAGTTCGAGGGCAACGAGTGTTCGCCCGCCATCATGTATTCGGGCGCGCAGCCGAACCAGCAGATGCTGCCGGCCTATGACTGGGCCAAGGAAAAGGGCTTCAAGACCTTCTTCCTGCTCGGCTCGGACTATGTGTTTCCGCGCACGGCCAATCTGATCGCCAAGAAGCATATCGAGAAGGACAAGCTGACGCTGGCGGGCGAGGAATATGTGCCGCTGGGCGGCACGGATTTCAGCGCCGTCATCGCCAAGATCCAGGCCGCCAAGCCGGACGTGATCTTCAGCACTCTGAATGGAGACAGCAACGTCTCCTTCTTCAAGCAGATGGGTGCGGCAGGCCTTCCTTCGGCCAAGCTGCCGGTCATGTCCTTCTCCATCGGCGAACAGGAAGCCCAGGCCATGGGCCCCTCGCTGGTTGAGGGCAGCTATGCCGCATGGAACTATTTCCAGAGCATCGACACCCCTGAGAACAAGAAGTTCGTTGCGGCCTATCAGGCGAAGTTCGGCGCCAATGCCGCCGTCACCGACCCGATGGTCCATGGCTATATCGACGTTTATGTCTGGAAGGCCGCCGTCGAGAAGGCGGGCACGTTCGACGCCAAGAAGGTGCGCGCCGCCGCCGTGGAGCTTGCCGCCCTGCCGAGCCCGATGGGTCCGGTCAAGTTCGCCAGGAACCAGAGCCTGATCCAGACCGCCTATATCGGCGAACTCGATCCCAAGGGCCAGTTCAAGATCCTCTGGACCTCGAAGGGCGCCATCGATCCCGAGCCCTATGATCCGGTCGCCTTCCCCGGCAAGAAGTGCGTGATCAAGCACTGAGGAATGATCCGGGTGCGGGACGCAAAGCGCCCCGCACCGCTTTCACGCCGTTCCAGACCGATAGGGGTACCTGATGGGCGAACTGACGCTCTTTGTCGGCCAGATATTCAACGGTTTCAGCGTCGCTTCGCTGTTCGTCCTTTCGGCGCTCGGTCTGGCGCTCAGCTTCGGCCTGATGCGCGTCATCAATATGGCCCATGGCGAAATGCTGATGCTGGGCGGCTATCTCGCCTATCTCACGCTGATGGTCGTGCCCGGGCCGCTCGGCATTCTGGTGGCGCTGCCAGTCGCGTTTCTGGGCGCGGGGCTCGTCGGCGCGCTGCTGGAGGCGACGGTCATCCATCGCCTGTCTTCGCGTCCGCTCGATACGCTGCTCGCTACATGGGGCGTCAGCCTGATCTTCCAGCAGGGCGCGCGCAACATATTCGGGGCCATCGGTGTCGATGTCACCGCGCCCGCCTGGCTCAACCACACCATTTCCATTTCCGGCGGCCCGCTTGACGGGCTCACATTGCCGGCTACCCGCATCTTCATCATGGGGGTTGCCGTACTGGTGCTGGGCGGCCTTGCTCTCCTGCTTGCCAAAACCCGGATCGGCCTGCTCGTCCGCGCGGTCAATCAGGATCGCGAGACGGCGGCGGCCATGGGTGTCAATGCGCGCAAGGTCGATCTGATGGTCTTCGCGCTCGGCACCGGCGTCGCCGGGCTTGCGGGCGTGGTGCTCGCGCTGCTGGGGCCGGTCACGCCCAATGTCGGGCAGAGCTACATCGTGCCCGCGTTCCTCGTCGTCATTCTGGGCGGGCTTGGCAGCCTCGTCGGCACGGCCATCGCCTCGCTCATCATCGGGCTTTTTTCGGCGCTGGTGCAGATCTATGTCGATGTCAGCCTGTCGCAGGTGCTGCTGCTCGTCTTCGTCATCGCCTTTATCCAGTTTCGTCCCCAGGGCGTCATCGCGGTGCGCTCGCGCGCGCTCGACAGCTAGGGCAGGGGAGCCACCATGCGTTTCACTTACGCCTCAGCCATCCCGGTCGCGATCATTGTTCTTGCCGCGGCCGCGCCATGGCTCATCTCCAGCTATGAGCTCAATCTCATGGCGCGCTTTCTGGCGCTGGCCATCCTCGCCATCGGGCTCGTGCTGGTCTGGGGCGAGGGTGGCATCCTGAGCCTGGGGCAAGGCGTGTTCTTCGGGCTGGGCGGCTATGCGCTGGCCATGCACCTGAAGCTGGTCATGCTGGACCCGGGTGACATTCCCGATTTCATGCAATGGAGCGGCCTTGAAAGCCTGCCATGGTGGTGGGTGCCGTTCGAGAATCCGGTCTGTGCGATCTTGGGTGTCGTGCTTGTGCCGGGCCTGTTCGCGGCGGGCTTTTCATGGCTGGTGTTCCGGCGGCGCGTCGGCGGGGTTTATTTCGCCCTGATTACCCAGGCGCTGGCGCTGGCCTTCTCCACCCTGCTGATCAGCCAGCAGGCCTATACGGGTGGCTTCAACGGCCTCACGGATTATTCGACGCTGCTGGGCTTCGATCTCGCCTCTGACGACATGATAGTCGCACTCTACTGGATCACGCTGGCGCTGGTCGTTGTCGCGTTCCTTGGCGTGCGCTTCCTGATGATGTCGCGTTTCGGCAAGCTGCTGCGTGCCACCCGCGATGGCGAGAACCGGGTCCGCTTTCTGGGCTATAATCCAGCCCCCTACAAGGTGATTGCGTTCACCGTCGGAGCGGTGCTGGCGGGCATCTCCGGCGCGCTGTTCACGCTTCATGCGGGCGTCATTTCCCCGGCGCTCGTTGGCGTGGTGCCCTCCATCGAAATGGTGATCTGGGTTGCCGTAGGCGGCCGCAACTCGCTCTGGGGCGCTGTCATCGGGGCCTTGCTCATCAATTTCGCGCGCGATGAAATATCCTCCGCCTTTCCCAATATCTGGCTCTATGGCCTCGGGCTCATGTTCGTGCTCGTGGTGAGTTTCCTGCCGGATGGCATCGCCGGATTGTTTGCCGCGAACAGGAGCGGCCGGATGGCGCATCTTCTTAAAACACTCAGGCCCGGGAGAGCGGCATGAACATCATGGTGCCGGTCGAGCATGAGACGCCGGACCCCCGGCTGCTGCTGGCCGTCGATGGCGTGACCGTCGATTTCGACGGCTTCAAGGCACTCAACAATTTTTCCATGACGCTCGACCGCGGCAGCCTGCGCGTCCTGATCGGCCCGAACGGCGCGGGCAAGTCCACGCTCTGCGACACGATCATCGGCCGGGTGAGGGCGACCTCGGGCCGGGTCATCTTCAAGGGCGAGGAAATCACCCGCCTGCCGGAGGATGAGATCGTGCGCCGGGGCATCTGCCGCAAGTTCCAGACGCCGGGCATTCTCCCGAGCCTCACCGTGCGCGACAATCTCGCCATCGCCGCCCAGCGCGACCGGCGCTGGTGGCGTTCCTTCGGTCTCGATATACGCGGCACGGAACGCGAGCGCGTGGATGAAGTGCTGGAGCAGGTGGGGCTCACGGATCGCCAGCATGAAACCGCCTCGTTGCTTGCCCATGGCGAAAAGCAGTGGCTTGAAATCGGCATGGTGGTGGCGACGCAGGCGGATCTTCTGCTGCTCGACGAGCCGACTGCGGGCATGGGGCCTGCCGAGACGAGCCGGACGGCGGAACTGATCCGCTCCCTGCTCGGCCAGCACACGGTGCTGGTCATCGACCATGACATGAGCTTCGTCGAACAGCTCGACGGGCGGGTGACGGTGCTCCATCAGGGGCAATTTTTGAAAGAGGGCAGCGTTTCGGAAATCCGCAATGATCCCGAAGTTGCCGCCGTTTATCTGGGACGTGCCAAAGATGACGCCGCTCCTCACGCTTGAGAATGTTGCCACCGCCTATGGCCAGAGCCGTGTGCTGTGGGATGTGAACATGACCATCGCGCAGGGCTCCGCCGTCGCGCTGATCGGGCGCAATGGTGTCGGCAAGACGACGCTTCTGCGCACTATCGTCGGCGCACAGAGGCTGACCGGCGGCAAGCTTGTCTTTAAGGGCGAGGATGTCTCGGCCCATAAATCCTATGAGCGCGCGCGCGCCGGCATCGGCTTCGTGCCGCAGGGCCGCCATGTTTTTCCGCACATGACGGTGGCGGAAAATCTGCTGGTCGGCCTGTCGGCGCAGGCGGGAAGGAGCGAGGCGGCAAGTCCCGATGTGCCGGACTATATCTTCGATCTCTTTCCCAAGCTGGTGCAGATCAAGGACCGCAAGGCTGGCGTTCTCTCCGGCGGCGAGCAGCAGCAACTGGCCATCGGCCGGGCATTGGCCGGGCGCCCCAGCCTGCTGTTGCTGGACGAGCCGACCGAAGGCATCCAGCCCTCCGTCGTCCAGCAGATCGAGGCGGCGCTGCGCCGCATCCGCACGGAACTGGGCGTGACCATTCTGATCGTCGAGCAATATCTCGATTTCGCCTGGTCCTTTGCCGACAGCTATTGCGTCATGCAGCGCGGCGAGATCATCCGGCAGGGCAGCACGCAGACCGAAACCGCCGCAGAAGTGGCTCATCTGGTGAATATCTAGGGATATTTGGGGCGCGATTATCCCCGGGCGGAAAGCGCCCGCACCGCCAGCGCTGCCGCCGAGGCGCGGTTCTCCACGCCGAGCTTTGTAAAAATCTGCTCCAGATGCTTGTTCACCGTGCGCGGGCTGATGCCGAGAATCTCGCTGATGTCGCGGTTGGACTTGCCCTTGGCGATCCAGATCAGCACTTCCGCCTCGCGCATGGTCAGCGACAGATATTGCTTGAGGAAAATCTCTTCCTTGCCTGCGCCCGTTTCGGTCAGACGGAACAGATATTCGTTTGGGCCGATGGCGCTGAGATAGGAAAATTCGAGTGTGCGGCCCGCGATGACGAGGCTGACGGTGGGGGCGGTCACGCTCTTGCCCCGCTTCAGGGCATCGAGCGCCGAGGAGATGGCGGGTGGCAGGCTCATCGTGCCCGGCTCGCCAAGGCCCGAGAGAAGCTTGGTCGCCTGAGGTGTGCACCACAGGAGACGGCCTTCCTCGTCGATGGTCAGCAGAAAGCGCCCGGTGGCGTCGAGCGCGATGCGCGCGCTCTGGGTCGCCCGCGCGTTCGCCAGATGCACATGGATGCGCGCGATCAACTCGTCGACCACGATCGGCTTGGTCACATAATCGACGCCGCCCGCCTGCAAACCTTCAAGCACATGCTGGGTTTCGCTCAGGCCCGTCATGAATATGACAGGCAGGTGAGCCAGATGGTTGATGCGTTTCAACCGGCGGCAGGTCTCGAAACCGTCCATGCCGGGCATGATCGCATCCATCAGCACGAGATCGGGCGTGATCTGGTCGAGCAGCGTCAGCGCGCCTTCGCCGTCGATGGCGACGAGCACGGTGATGCCCGCCTGTTCCAGCGCGTCGGTGAGGAAGCCGAGCGTGTCGGGCGTGTCGTCCACCACCAGCACGGTGTCGCGGTTTCTGGTTTCGTCAATCATCATGGGGCACAATGGTCTTGTCGTCATTCCGGGCTTCATCGGTCGTGACGGTTTCCTCCAGCAGGTCCATATAGCGTTTGAGCTGGAAGCTGCGCACCAGGCTCCGCGCCCTTTCCACGAAAGCGCCGGTCTCGGGCATTTCCTGCTCGATCTCCTTCAGCTTCGCCTCGATCCCGCGCACATAGCCGATGCGGCCAAGCTGGCGCAAATCGTCGATGTCGCGAGGTGCCGGATAATGCGTCCCGCTGCGGACGAGGGGGGCGGGCACGTCCGGCGCGCTGGCCTCGTAAAGCCATTCAAGGCCAAGCAGGGCCTGCAATCGCTCCAGCAGATGGCGGATGTCGATGGGTTTGACCAGAAAATCATCGTGCGGCATGTCCGCTGCGCTGCTTTCCCGGAAGTCATGGACATTGGCGGAAACGATCATGATCGGCACCTGATGTCCCATGCCTCGCAACAGGCGCGCCGTCTCCCAGCCATCGATGCCCGGCATGGAAAGATCGAGCATGATCAGGTCCGGTTCCAGATCCTGCGCACGTTCGATCGCCTGTTCGCCGTTGGCGGCGGTCACGAGGATGAAGCCCAGCGGCGACAGGATTTCCTGGAGCAGGTCCAGATGCGAGGCGTCGTCGTCGGCGGCGAGCACGGTCAGCGGCGGCCCGGCATAGGCCTTGATCCGCCGTTCATGGTCCGGCCCGTCGTCGGAATGCATGGCTTCCGACAGGAACAGGCGCACCCGGAAACGGCTGCCCTGTCCCACGGCGCTTTCCACCGCGATCTCGCCGCCCAGAATTTCGCTCAGCAGTTTGCTGATGGTCAGGCCAAGGCCTGTGCCGGTAATGGCGTTGGCGCTCGGCAGATGGCCGCGCTCGAACGGCTCGAAGATGCGTTCCATATCGTCGGGCCGGATGCCCATGCCCGTGTCCGAGACCTCGAAATCGGCAACCTGGTTGCGATAGCGCACCTTGAACGAGACATGGCCCTTGTCGGTGTATTTGATCGCATTGGAGAGCAGGTTGATCAGGATCTGGCGCAGCCGCTTTTCATCGGTATAGACGTGCACCGGCAGATGGCCCGGGCGCTCATAATGGAAGGCGATGCCGCGCGCCGACGCCTGAAGGCGGAACATGTCCGCGATCTGGTCGAGAAACTCGATCAGGTTGACCTTGTCCCTGAAGATCCGGAGCGAACCCGTTTCGATCTTGGAGATGTCGAGCAGGCCATCGACCAGATTGGCCAGATGCTCGGCGCTGCGGCGGATCACTTTTACCGATTCAGGCGCGCTGATGGAGGCGTCGCGCTCCAGCAACTGGGCATAACCGAAGATGGAGTTGAGCGGCGTGCGGATTTCATGGCTCACGCCCACGATATAGCGGCTCTTGGCGATATTGGCGGCCTCGGCCACTTCCTTGGCCTTCTGGAGTTCGGCGTCGGTGCGCTCATGGGCCTCGATCTCGTTCATCAGCATGATCGTCTGGCGCTCGGATTCCTCCTCCGCCACGCGCCGGCTTGCCTGGGCCAGCACCAGAATCCAGGCCGCCACGCCCGAGACGACCAGCAGGCTGAAAAAGACGATCCACAAGGTGTTGCGAATGATGTCCGCATTGTCCGGCGCAGCCTGGCTGTACTGGTGAAAGATGAAGGTCAGAAGCCCGCCGATGGACAGGATGAACAGGAAGAAGATGCCGAGAAAATGCCCCAGCCGCGTGTGCAGGCTGTCGACCACGGAAGCGGGCAGCAGTTTCCACAGAAGACCGTTGATCTGGTCGGTGAAGCGGCTCTGCGGCTTGCACATGTCATGGCAGCGCGCGTCGAGCGTGCAGCAGAGCGAGCAGATCGCCCCTTCATAGGCCGGGCAGTAGGCCATGTCGCTGCGCTCGAAGGCGTTCTCGCAGATCGAGCATTTCACCTCGCCGGTCCCGGCGGGAAGGCCCGTCGCCGGACGCGCCATGTAATAGCGCCCGCCGGTCGCCCAGGCGATCAGCGGCGCGCTGAGGAAGGCGGCGACGAGCCCTGCGAAAGGGGCCAGCGCCTGCGGCACCTGTCCCCAGAATCCGGTGAAGAGCGCGGTCGAGACGACCAGCGAAATGGCCATCGAGCCGATGCCGACCGGGTTGATGTCGTAAAGATGCGCGCGGCGGAATTCGATGGTAGGCGGGCTGAGGCCCAGCGGCTTGTTGATCACGAGATCCGCCGCCAGTGCCCCGATCCAGGCGACGGCGAAGTTGGAATAGAGGCCCAGTATGTTCTCGATCACCTTGAAGATGCCGATTTCCATCAGCATGAGCGCCAGCAGCACGTTGAAGGTGAGCCAGACGACGCGGCCCGGATGGCTGTGGGTCAGGCGCGAGAAGAAGTTGGACCAGGCGATGGAGCCCGCATAGGCGTTGGTCACATTGATCTTCATCTGGCAGACCACGACGAAGATGCCGGTCAGCACGATCGCCACGGTCGGCGATTTCATGATCTCGGTAAAGGCGATCCGGTAAAGCTCCGTCGGCTGGGCCGCGAGTTCCTTCGGCGTGCCGTGCCCAAGCGCCACATAGGCGAGAAAGGAGCCCGCCAGCAGCTTCGCCCCGCCCATGAAGATCCACCCCGGGCCTGCGACGATGAGCGCGCTCCACCAGGCGAAACGGCTGGTGCGCGCGCGATCGGGCAGGAAGCGAAGGTAATCGACCTGTTCGCCGATCTGCGGGATCAGCGACAGTAGCACGGAGGCGGCAAGGCCGAAGAGCAGGATGTTGAAGCTGCCGTCAGCGGGGCCGAGGTCACCGGCGTAATGGGTCCAGCCTTCCAGCGAGGAGAAGCCCTTGACTCCGATATAAACCAGCGGCCCGAGCTGGAGCAGAAGCCATACCGGCTGGGTCCACATCTGGAACCGGCTGATGATCCGGATGCCATAGGCTGCGATGGGAATGACCAGCAGCGCGCTGATGACATGACCGATGGCGAGCGGAATGCCAAGGCACATTTCCAGCGCCATGGACATGATGCTGGCCTCCACCGCGAACAGGATGAAGGTGAACGAGGCGTAGATCAGCGAGGTCACGGTCGAGCCGATATAGCCGAAGCCCGCCCCGCGCGTCAGCAGATCTATGTCGACGTTGAACCTGGCGGCATAAAAGCAGATCGGCAGGCCGGTCAGGAAGATCAGAAGGCTGACAGCGAGGATGGCGAGCGCCACATTGGAAAAGCCGTAGTTCAGCGTGATGCTGCCGCCGATGGCCTCGCAGGCCAGAAACGAGATCGCCCCGAACGCGGTATTGCCGACCCGGAAGGCGGACCAGCGCCGGGCCCGCTCCGCCGTATAGCGCAACGCGAAATCCTCAAGCGTCTGGTTGGCGACCCATTGATTATATTGCCGCCGCACCCGGATGACGCGCTGGCGTCCCGTCATCGGTTTCCGCTCATGATCCGCCCTTTGCTTTCGTCAGCTTCTGCCTAATATTTAAGCAAAAATCATGCCGAGCCCCGCCAGCGCGATGATGGCGCCCACGGCGCGGGTCAGTTTTTCGGCCGATATGCGCCGCGTGGCAAGGGCGACGCCGAGCCCGCAGCCATGGAGCAGGGCCGTCGCGATGGTAAAGCCGGTGGCGAATTCCATGCCCGAGGCGCTGGCCGGAATTTCCAGCCCGTGGGCATAGCCGTGGGCCAGCCCGAAGGCGGCGATGAGCGCAGCGCCAAGACCGATGTGCAGTTTCAGGTTGAGCGCGGTGGCGACGCCGAGCACGACCACCGACAGAAGAATGACCGTCTCGACGGCGGGGATCGCGAGCCCGCTCATGCCGAGCACGCCGCCCGCGATCATGGCGGTGACGAAGCTCGCGGGCCAGACCCAGAGCGAGCGGTTGCCCGCAAGCCCTGCCCACAGGCCGACCGCGACCATGGCGAGCAGATGATCTGCCCCGGTCAGGGGATGGATGAAACCGGCGCTGAAACCGTTCACGCCATGGCCGGGGTGCGCCATGGCGGGGGCGGCGATCAGCAGCATCGGCGCGGTAAAAGCGAAAAGGCGGGAAAGCTGGCGCATGGTTCTGTTTTTCCTTGTACGGGCCTTGTGCTGGGCCTTAGGCGGCGGGGCGGGCGCTCAGGCCGCCCGTGATTTCGATGAAGCGGGCCACCTCGGCCACGCCCTGTCCGGCCTTGATGTTGGTGAAGTGGAACGGGCGCTCGGCGCGCATCCGCTTCGCGTCGCGGTCCATGACCTCAAGGCTGGCGCCGACCAGGGGCGCAAGGTCGATCTTGTTGATGACCAGCAGGTCGGAGCGCGTGATGCCGGGCCCGCCCTTGCGGGGGATCTTGTCGCCCGCCGAAACGTCGATGACATAAAGGGTGAGGTCGGCCAGTTCCGGGCTGAAGGTGGCGGCGAGATTATCCCCGCCGGACTCGATCAGGATGAGGTCGAGGCCGGGAAAGCGCCTGTGCATCTCGGCGACCGCCGCGAGGTTCATCGAGGCGTCCTCGCGGATCGCGGTGTGCGGGCAGCCGCCGGTTTCGACGCCGATGATCCGCTCCGGCGGCAGCGAGCCTGCCCGGGTCAGAAATTCGGCGTCTTCCCTGGTGTAGATGTCGTTGGTGATGGCCGCGATGTCATAGCTGCTGCGGAAATGCTTGCAGAGCGCGTCCATCAGGGCGGTTTTGCCGGAGCCGACCGGGCCGCCGATGCCCACGCGCAGGGGGCCTGTGTGGGATGGGCTCATGTGCGGAACAACCTCGTGTACTGGGTTTCGTGCTGCATCGACGCCATGTCGGCGCGGAAGGTGGCGGACCCCATCTGCCCGAAGGGGTCCCGGTCGCTAATCGTGTCGAGAAGGGCGGCGGCCTGCGTCACGGTTTCGGTGACGAGGCTCCGCAGATGCGCCATGGCAAGCTGGCCATCGGTCTGGCCGAGCGGCACCAGCCGCTGGGCGGCGGAGACTATGTTGGCGACAAAACCGTGGAGGTAGGCGGTGAGCGCCAGCGTCAGCGGGATGGCCGCCCCGGCGGCGGTTACGGCAACCACGACGGGATAGCCAAGATCGCCATCCGCGACCTCATCCAGCATGTGGAGCGAAGGGGCGTCTTCCACGGCCCGGACAATGCGCCGGAACGCGGCTCCCTGCGCCATCGTCTCGATGCGGCGCTCGCGGGAGGGCTGGGCGGCGGCGGCAAGTTCGGCGAGATCGAGCAGGGCGGACATATCCCCGCGCCGGGTGGCGTCGTAGGCGTGGGTGAAGAGCACGGCGTCGTTCCAGCCCGCGCCATGATTGAGCAGGTCTTCGAGCCATGCTTCCAGTCCTGCGCGGCTGATCACATCTGCGGCCTCGACCGCCCACTCGAGCCCGCCCGAATGGCTGAACGCCCCCACCGGATAGGAAGGCGAGAGCCAGGAAAGAAGCTGGTAGAGTGCGGTTTCAATCATGCCCATGCCCATGCCCGTGGTGCCCATGGCCATGCTCATGAGCGTGTTCATGCTCATGGTGATGATGCCCGTGATCTCCGCCCGCCTCGCTGTAGGCCCCACCCTCCGGGTCGAACGGCGCGCGGATCGCGGCGGCGGTGCCGCCCAGCCCCTGCACCATGACGGCGATCACATGGTCGGCGCGGATGCGCAGCCGGTCACCCATGAGTTGGGTCGGCAGATGCCGGTTGCCCAGATGCCAGGCGATGCGGACGAGGCCCGCGAGCGTGGGGGCGGTGATTTCATGCAGGTCTTCGTCAGCGGCTTCCACCAGCACGGTCTGCCCGTTGGTAAGCACCAGCCCGTCGCCGTGGCGCAGCTGCGTCGCTTCCGGCAGGTCGAGCAATATCTGGTGGCCCTTCAGCGTTTCGAGCATGATCCGCCGGCGGTGGCGGCGGTCCTGATCGAGAACGATGCGGTCATCCGCGATCAGCGGATCGAAATCACCGGCGCGGGCAATGCGGTAGGCACGCTGCATGGAGACACCTCAGAACAGGAAATAACGCTGCGCCATGGGCAGCACATCGGCAGGCGGGCAGGTCAGGAGTTCACCGTCCGCATGAACCTCATAGGTTTCGGAATCGACCTCGATGAAGGGGGTGGCGTCGTTCAGGATCATGGAGGATTTGCCGATGCGCCGGGTGTTTTCCACCGCGACGATATGGCGTGACAGGCCCAGCCGCCGGGCAATGTCGGTTTCGAGCGCGGCCTGCGACACGAAGCTGATCGTCGTCTGCGCCGCCGCCCGTCCCAGCGCGCCGAACATGGGCCGGTAATGCACCGGCTGGGGCGTCGGGATCGAGGCGTTGGGGTCGCCCATCAGCGCGTGGGAGATCATGCCGCCCTTGATGACGAGATCCGGCTTCACGCCGAAAAAGGCCGGCGACCAGAGCACAAGGTCCGCGAACTTGCCCACCTCGATGGAGCCGACCTCATGGGCGAAGCCCTGCGCGATGGCCGGATTGATCGTGTATTTGGCGATATACCGGCGCACGCGCAGATTGTCGTTCTCGCCGCGCTCCTCGCGGAGTCGTCCGCGCTGCGCCTTCATCTTGTGGGCGGTCTGCCATGTGCGGATGATGACCTCGCCGACGCGCCCCATGGCCTGGCTGTCCGACGAGATGATCGAGAATGCCCCCAGATCGTGGAGAATATCCTCGGCCGCGATCGTCTCGCGGCGGATGCGGCTTTCGGCGAAGGCCACGTCCTCCGGGATCGAGGGGTCCAGATGGTGGCAGACCATCAGCATGTCGAGATGCTCGTCCACCGTGTTGACGGTGAAAGGCCGGGTCGGGTTGGTGGAGGAGGGAATGACATTGGCGAGGCCCGCCACCTTGATGATGTCGGGCGCATGGCCGCCGCCCGCACCTTCGGTGTGAAAGGCATGGATGGTCCGCCCCTTGAAGGCGGCGATGGTGTCCTCGACAAAGCCGCTCTCGTTCAGCGTGTCGGTGTGGATCATGACCTGGACGTCATATTCGTCCGCCACGTTCAGGCAGCAGTCGATGGAGGCGGGCGTCGTGCCCCAGTCCTCATGCAGCTTCAATGAGGAGGCGCCCGCGCGGATCTGCTCGATCAGCGCTTCAGGCCGGCTGCTGTTGCCCTTGCCGGAAAAGGCGAGGTTGACTGGCAGGCCTTCGGCCGCCTGCAACATGCGTTCGATATGCCATGGGCCGGGGGTGCAGGTGGTGGCGTTGGTGCCGGTCGCGGGGCCGGTGCCGCCGCCGACCATGGTGGTGATCCCGCTCGAGATGGCGTCCTCGATCTGCTGGGGGCAGATGAAATGGATATGGGCGTCGACGCCGCCCGCCGTCAATATCCGGCCTTCGCCCGCGATCACTTCCGTGCCGGGGCCGATGATGATGGTGACGCCCGGCTGGGTGTCGGGATTGCCCGCCTTGCCGATGGCGGCGATCCGCCCGCCGCGCAACCCCACGTCTGCCTTGACGATGCCCCAGTAATCGATGATGACGGCATTGGTGATGACGGTATCGACGGTGCCCATGGCGCGCGATAGCTGGGACTGGCCCTGTCCGTCGCGGATGACCTTGCCTCCGCCGAACTTCACTTCCTCGCCATAGATCGTGTGGTCGTGCTCGATCTCGATGATGAGACCGGTATCGGCGAGGCGCAGCCGGTCACCGGTGGTGGGGCCGAACATGTCGGCATAGGCGGCGCGCGAGATGCGGGTGCTCATGGCTGTTTTGTCCCTTCCCCGGCGGTGAGCGGGCCCATGATGTCGCCGCGAAAGCCGATGATGGTCCGTGTGCCGCCGAAGGGCACCAGCGTCACCTCCCGGCGCTGGCCGGGCTCGAAGCGAACCGCCGTGCCTGCGGCGATGTCGAGGCGGCAGCCAAGGGCCTGATTGCGATCGAAGCTGAGCGCAGGGTTGGTCTCGGCGAAATGATAATGGCTGCCGATCTGGATGGGTCTGTCGCCGGTATTGGCGACCATCAGCGTCACGGTGGGCCGGCCCGCATTGAGTTCGATCTCGCCTGACGCGGGGATAAGTTCGCCCGGTATCATGCTCATGGCGTCTCTCCTATCGGACCGGCTGATGAACGGTGACGAGCTTGGTGCCGTCAGGAAAGGTCGCCTCCACCTGCACGTCATGGATCATGCTGGCGATCCCTTCCATCACCTGATCGCGGCTCACCACCCGCGCGCCCGCCTCCATCAGATGGGCCACGCTCAGGCCGTCGCGGGCGCCCTCCATCACGAAATCCGAAATGAGGGCGATGGTTTCGGGATAGTTCAGCTTTACGCCGCGCTCCAGCCTCTTGCGCGCGACCATGGCGGCCATGGCGATCAGCAGCTTGTCTTTTTCCCGGGGTGTGAGATTCAAGGCAGCTCTCCTCAGCAGGACCAGACGCGCGGCAGGGGGCGGCCCGCGCGCAGGGTGGACAGGATGGATGTCATGTCGCGGCGCAGTTCATGGCCGTCAGGCGCGGCGAAGCGCACGGCGAGAAGCCCGTTCCAGTGGCTGGCCGCGATTGCGCCGCATGCCTCGGCGCTCCGTTCCCGCACAGTTTCAAGGTGGCTCTCCGCATCGCCGGATACGAGGATGAGCGTCGCGCTCGCCCGTGCGCCCGCGCCGATGGCCTTGCGCTGCAAAAGAGCCGATATGGGGCCATCCAGTTCCAGCGCGTCGGCATAGATCAGCCGTCCGTCGCGGCGGATGCGCCAGCCTTCGCGATAATGGCCTTCCTCCATGGTTTCTCCCATGGCGGCGCGGCCGAAAACCGTGGCCTCGACCCCGAGAAAGCGGCTCGTCGCGCTCATCTCGACCTGCATGTCGCGCCGGAGCGAGGCCCGGTTGAACAGGATGGTTTCCTGCGGCATCCATTCGGCACTGCTGTGCGGGGCCAGCCTGATCGTGGTTTTGATGGCGGCGTGGCCGTCGCGCGCGCGGTAGATTTTTTCAGCTGCCTGCCCGGTCAGCGTGCCGCTCGCATGGTCCTGCCATTCGGCATTGATCGTAAGCGCATCGCCGCCGGTCAGGCCGCCGGCCGTGTTCATCATCACGGCGCAGGGGCCGCGGGAGGCGGGGTCCTGCGGCCAGCGAACCCTCAGGCAGCCTGACTGATAGGCGCGGGCAAGCCTTGTACCGGTGCCGGTGCCCGCAAAGACGAGGTCGATCTGCCCCTTGCTGCGGGCAAGCGCGGGCAGGGGGGCGTCAATGGATTGCGTCCGGCTTTGCCGCCGGTCGGACATGAGGCTTCTCCGCGCGTGAATTTCAGGATTCCGGATAATCGGGCCCGGACCGTCAGGCTAGGAGTCCACACAACCCCACCCTATGGGGCAAACAACGTATGGACGTCGCGAACCGGCCGGGCATGAAAAATCCGGCAGGGATGTGTCCCTGCCGGATGATCGCGGACTGAAATCTTTATGCCGGCTCGCCGGTTACATGTGGCCGACGCCGCCACTGAGGGCGCCGAGGAACCACATCACGATCAGAACCACGAGCACGAGCCCAAGCACGCCGCCCAGACCGGCAC
The DNA here is from genome assembly GCA_028283765.1 of Parvibaculaceae bacterium. Classification (GTDB taxonomy): domain Bacteria; phylum Pseudomonadota; class Alphaproteobacteria; order Parvibaculales; family Parvibaculaceae; genus JAATFR01. The sequence continues at coordinate 1,262,443 of JAPWJY010000008.1, forward strand.
CGCCGTAGCGGCCATGGGCGTAATAACCGCCGCCGCCGCCGAGCAACAGCACGAGAATGACGATAATCAGGATTGTGCTCATTTTTGTATCCTTGAAAAAATGCATGGAGTGGCGGTTATGAGCGGCTCTGCCGGCCATTGGTGGTAAACAGCCTTCATTCCGGTCTGGAACCTGCCTTAATATTCAAACGTGCGGCCTGCCTTTTCGTTCCTTCCCACAGGTGATTTATGTTGCTTGCCGCTCCCGAGCCTGCGTCCGTCGACCTCGATGGCCTGTTGCCGCCTGCAACCCGCGTGGTGGTGATCGGTGGCGGCATCGTCGGGGTCAGCACGGCGTACTGGCTTGCGGCGCGGGGCGTGCCGGTCGTTCTGTGCGAAAAGGGCCGCATCGCGGGAGAGCAGTCCAGCCGCAACTGGGGCTGGGTCCGCCAGCAGGGCCGCGACCCGCGCGAGATACCCCTCAGCATGGCCAGCCGGACCCTGTGGCAAGGCATGAATGAGCGGACCGGCATGGATGTCGGCTATCGCCAGTGCGGCATTCTCTATCTTGAGCGGTCCGACGAGGATCTGGCGGCCCGGGAGCCCTGGCTCGCCGAGGCCCGGGCCCACGGCCTCGATTCAAGGCTCATCCACGGGGCCGATCTTGAGCGTGTCATGCCGGGCGCGTCCGCCCGGTTCCGTGGCGCGCTTTATACGGCGAGCGACGGGCGGGCCGAGCCACAACAGGCGACGCCGGCGCTTGCCCATGCCGCGCGCAGGCTGGGGGCGGTCATTGTTGGAGATTGCGCTGTCAGGGCTGTGGAAACGCAGGCCGGGCGCGTTTGCGGCGTGGTCACGGAGCGTGGCGCCATCGCCTGTGAGGCCGTGGTGCTCGCGGGCGGGGCATGGTCGCGGCTCTTCTGCGGCAATCTCGGTCTCGATCTGCCCCAGCTCAAGGTCCGTGCGTCCGTCGCCCGCACCGGGCCCATCCGGGGCGGACCGGACGCTTCTGCGCTCGGAGAGAGTTTCGCTTTCCGCAAACGGCTGGACGGCGGCTACACCATCGCCAACGGCATCCGCTCGCTGGCTGAAATCGTGCCGGACAGTTTCCGGCTGTTTCGCCGCTTCCTGCCTGCGCTCGGCTCGGAATGGCGCAACACGAGGCTGCACCTGGGCGCGCGCTTCCTGGAAGAATGGCGCGCGCCCCGGCGATGGTTGCCTCAGGCAGAGAGCGTCTTCGAGCGGGAACGGGTTCTCGATCCAGCACCGGTGCAGGGCGAGAATATGGCGACGCTTGACGTCCTTGCCCGGGCCTTTCCGGCCTTCGCGGCGGCCCGGATCGTGCAGCAATGGGCGGGCTTCATCGATGTGACGCCGGACGCCATTCCCGTCATGGACAGCGTCGCTGCCCTGCCGGGCTTCCACATCGCCACCGGTTTTTCAGGTCATGGCTTCGGCGTCGGTCCGGCGGCAGGCAGGGTCATGGCCGATCTCGTCACAGGAGACAAGCCGCTGGTTGACCACAGCCCGTTCCGCTTCAGCCGGTTCTCGGATGGATCGAAGCTGAAGCTTTATACGCTGTGAGGATTCCCCTCATACGGGCAGTTCGTGCCTGAGCCATTCCACGGCGGAACCATGTTTCGGCGACCAGCCGAGCGCGCGGGCGTTCTTGCCCCGGACGCGGCTGTTGGAGCCAAGGCCAAAGACGGCGATTTCCCGGCCCCATTTCGCGATGGCGTCTTCCGCCGGCCATGATTGCGCGGCGCCGAGCCCAAGCCGGTCTGCGATTGCGCTTACCATGTCGATGAAGGAGGATTCGCCGTTCTCGACATAGGCAAAGGTGCCGGCAGGGGCCTTTTCCAGCGCGAGCAGGTAAAGCTCGGCGACATCCGCGATATGCACGGTGGACCAGATATTGAGCCCGCGCCCGATATACCGGGCAATGCCGCTTTCGCGCGCCTGCGCCACCAGTCTCGGCAACTGGACGCTGTGGGCCGGCGCGCCAAGGGCGTTGCCATAGATCAGGCTGTTGCAGAGCACCATGGAGCGGATGCCCGGCGCGTCCAGCACGAAACGGTCGAGCGCCACCCGCGCCAGCTTGTCGGGTTCCGGGCTCAGCTTGCTGTTTTCGTCATAGATATTGCCGGAAGGCTCGCCCATTGCCTCGTCGCCGACGATGCTGGTGCCGCTGGTATGGATCAGCGCCTTGCCGGACCCGGCAAGGGCGGCAACGATGGTCCCGATGGCGGCGCGGTCATCGCTGCTGGCGGCATTGACCACCGCGTCGGCGGCCTGTGCTTCCCGGGTCAGCACATCATGATCGTTGAGGGTGCCCATGACGGGAATGACCCCTGTGGCGGAGACCGCTGCAACCTTGGCCGGGTCTCGGACCAGTCCGCGCACCTCATGGCCTGCTTCGACCAGCCGGGCGGCGACCGAGCCGCCGATGAAGCCGCTCGCCCCTGTCAGGAATATCTTCATTGCACTCTCCTCATAAACTATCAGAACTGGAAGATGGAGCAGGTGGTTCCTGGGGAGTAGAGTGGACAGGGTTACAGCATCTTTGATTTAGGAGCACAAATGACGCGCGACTGGATCGACCGGGCAGGGGAAATGGAGGTGCTCACCACCATTGTCGCGGCGGGCAGCTTTTCCGCCGCCGCGCGCAGGCTCGATCTCACCCCGTCCGCGATCAGCCGGATCGTCGGGCGGATGGAGAGGCGTCTGGGCGTCCGCCTGCTGCTGCGCACCACCCGCGCCCTGGCCCTGACGCCGGAGGGGGAAGCCTATCACCGGGCCTGCCAGCGCATTCTTGCCGATATGGCCGAGGCCGAGCAGGCGGTCACGGAAGCGGCCTCACCCCGGGGGCGGCTGCGGATCAGCTGCTCCATCCCCTATGGCAGCCTCTATGTCGTGCCGCTCATCCCGGCTTTTCTGGCGCTTTATCCCGATATTCTGCTCGATGTGAGCCTGACCGACAGCGTGGTCGACCTGATCGAGGAGCGGGCCGACGTGGCGATCCGGGTCGGTCCGCTGCCCGACAGTGCCCTCATGGCCCGGCGGCTGGGACAGAGCGGCCGCGTGATCGTGGCCTCTCCCGCCTATCTGGCCCGGCATGGCGCGCCGCAGGCGCCCGAGGATCTGCGCCATCATAATTGTCTCGGCTTCAACTTCCGCCGCCAGCGCGACGGCTGGCCGTTCCGCCGGGGGGAGGAGGCGTTCGAATTGCCGGTCAGGGGCAATGTCGAGGCCAATAATGGCGAAACCGTCCGCCGTCTGGCGGTCGCGGGGCTCGGCATCGCCCGGCTCGGGGCGTTCCACGTCCATGACGACATCGAGGCTGGCCGCCTTGTGCCGCTGCTGGAGCCCTTCAATGGCGGGGACAGTGAACCGGTTCATATCGTCTTCATCGGCGGTACGGCCATGCCCGCCCGGGTGCGGCTCTTTATCGATTTTCTGGCCGAAAAGCTCGGCAAGCCGAACTGAGCTGGAACCAATCTCCCTTACCGGCGTTATTAAGCCAGAAGTCCCGCGGGTAACCGCCATAATCAAGGATATGATGCCATGTTAAAAATCCGCCCTCTCGCGCTGGCGCTCTTCATGGCGACAGCCTCCGTTTCCGCCGTGACGGCGGGAATGGTTACCCAGGCGAGCGCCGCCACGGCTGAAGACCTGAACAAGGATTCGCTTCAGGCGCTGCAAAATCTCTACAAGACCAACCCGACGGCCGAGGCCATCGGCAGCAAGGCGCGCGCCGTGCTCGTATTCCCCAATATCGTCAAGGCCGGTCTGGTCTTTGGCGGCGGCTATGGCGAAGGCGTGCTTTTCAAGGGCAAGAAGCCGGTCGATTACTATAATTCGGTCACCGCTTCATGGGGCCTTCAGGCGGGCGCCCAGTCCTACGGCTATGTGGTCTTCCTGATGAACGCCAAGGCCGTGAACTATCTGGCCAAGTCCAAGGGCCTTGAAATCGGCGTCGGCCCGACCGTGGTTGTTGTGAACGAGGGGGCCGCCAAGAACCTCTCGACCTCGACCCTCAAGGATGACGCCTATGCCTTCATCTTCGATCAGCAGGGCCTGATGGCCGGCGTCAGCATCGAAGGTTCGAAGATCACGCAGATCAAGCGCTAAGCTACACTCCCTGAGATTCCTCCATATGCCCGCCCCTTCCCGGGGGCGGGCTTTTTTGCGTCTTGTGGCCGAGGCTCCACGCCGTGAGCAGGCTGGTTTTTCGTCTTTTATTAAACAAATGATTAACAAGGCCCGATCCTTGCATTAGGGTTGCCGTCTGAACTCTGATGGATGAGGCAATTTGTATGGCTAAGCGTTTTCACCTTGGATGGTTTACGAATTTCACTTCCGACCTGTGGAATGGGCCTTTCGCGAATGGCGGCTCGCCATGGGATGGCAAGTTCTTCGTCGAAATGGCGCAGGCGCTGGACCGGGCCTGCTTCGACTACATCATGTTCGAAGACAAGCTGATGGTGTCGGAAGCCTATGGCGGCACCTCCGAGGTTTATCTGAAGCACGCGGTCGGCATGGTGCCCAAGCACGACCCCGTGCCGCTGGCCGCCGTCATCAGCGCCTCGACCACGGGGCTGGGCGTCGTCGCCACCATGTCGACCATGGCCTATCCCCCGTTCCTGCTGGCCCGGCTCTGCTCGACCATCGACCATATCGCCAATGGGCGCTTCGGCTGGAACATCGTGACCAGCGCGGAAGACTATGCCGCCCAGAACTTCGGCCTCGACAAGCTGCCGCCGCGCGAACTGCGCTATGAAATGGCGCATGAATATCTTGATCTGGTAACCCAGCTCTTCAACTCATGGGATGAGGACGCCGTGGTGATCGACCGCGAGAACGGCGTTTATGCTGATTTCAGCAAGGTCCATCCGATCAACTTCAAGGGCAAATTCTTCAGCTCCCGCGGACCGTTGAACACGTCTCGTTCGCCGCAGGGCAAGCCGACCTTCGTGCAGGCGGGCGGCTCGCCGTCCGGGCGCGACTTTGCCGCCAAATATGCGGATTCGATCATCGCCGTGAATTCAGGCCCCGAGGCCATGAAGGCCTTCCGCGACGATGTGCGCGGCCGGGCCAAGGCGCAGGGCCGCAACCCGGATGAAATCAAGGTGCTTTATCTGGTTGCCCCGGTGCTGGGCGAAACGGAGCAGGAAGCGCGCGACAAATATGCCCGCATGAACAGCGGCGGTGACTTCATCGAGTATAATCTGGCGCTGATTTCCTCGATCACCGACATCGACTTCAAGTGTTTCGACATCGACAAGCCGCTGCCGGAACGGCTCATCACCAATGGCGAGCAGGGCACGCTCGACAAGTTCCAGCAGTGGGGCAGCAACAAGACGCTCCGCGATCTTGTCGTTGAATCCTCCGGCGGCATGGTCGCCTCGGTCGAACTGGTGGGCACGCCCGATCAGGTGGCCGACCAGATGGGCGAGACGATGGAGCAGGTCGGAGGCGACGGTTTCCTGATCAGCACGCCGACGCTCTCCGTCAACCGCCGCGTGATCACCGAGGTCACGGATGGCCTTGTGCCCGCCCTGCAACGGCGCGGGCTGGTGCGGACCGCCTATACCCAGAAGACCCTGCGCGAGACCTTGCGGGAGTTCTAGGTGATACGGACGCTTCCAAAGACGACGGGGGGCTCCTTTGGGAGCCCCCCGTTTTGTTTCCGCCTTATTTTTCGGTCCTCAGCACTCTTCGCACAGTTTGCGCTGGCGGGGCCGCCGCACGGAGGCGAGCACAAGGACAAGGCTCGAGAGCGCCAGCAGGGCAGCGGCGATGGAAACGGTCTGGTAGCTGTGGCCATCAGCGATCACTGCGCCGCCCAGCGCCGCGCCGATGGCATTGCCCAGATTGAAGGCACCGATGTTCATCGATGACGCCAGATTGGGCGCGTCATGGGCCGCCAGCATGACGCGGATCTGGAGCGGGGAGACGACCGCGAAGGTCGCCACGCCCCAGGCGAAGATGGTGGCCAGGGCCGGCAGGGGCCAGCTCATGGTGAAGGCGAAGAGAACGAGCAGGAGCGTGAGCGAGCCGAGCACCACGATCAGCGTGCCGTGAAGCGAGCGGTCGGCGAAATGTCCGCCCAGCGAATTGCCGACCGTGAGACCGATGCCATAGATCACCAGTGCGCCGGTGATGAAGGCGGGGCTGACGCCGGTGACCTGGGTAAGAATGGGGGCGATATAGGTGAAGACCGTGAACATCGCCCCTGAACTCAGCACGGTGGTGAGGAGCGCGAGCAGCACGGCCGGACGGGCGAGGACGGCCGTTTCCCGGCGCATATCGACGTCTTCAGGCGCGGGAAGGTGGGGGAGGGTCAACTGGAGCCCCGCCGCCGCCACGAGGCCGAGCCCCGTCACCACCCAGAAGGTGGCGCGCCAGCCCATTTCATGGCCGAACCAGGTGCCGAGCGGCACGCCGATGAAATTGGCGAGCGTCAGTCCGGTGAACATGGCCGAGATGGCGCCGGCCCGTTTCTGGGGCGGCACCAGACTTGCGGCGACGACCGAGCCGACGCCGAAGAAGGTGCCATGGCACATGGAGGTGAGCACGCGCGCGGCCAGCAGCATGTCATAGCTGGTGGCGAGCGCCGTCATCAGGTTGCCGAGGATGAAGAGTCCCATGAGGCCAATGAGCAGCGCCTTGCGGGGGATGGCACCGGTGGTCAATGTAAGAAGCGGCGCGCCGATCAGCACGCCCATGGCATATCCGCTGACAAGGAGGCCCGCCTTGGGGATCGATACGCCCAGATCGGTCGCGATAAGGGGGAGCAGGCCCATGGGGACGAATTCTGTGGTGCCAATGCCGAAGGCACAGACGGAAAGCGCCAGCAGCGGCACCGGAATACTCAGTTTCAACGCACGGCTCCAATACACGGATACGGATTACGGGTGGATCATCGGGGAAAACGGGATAACCGCCCCAATATAGGTACGATTTACCGGAAATCGTCCTCCGGTTAACCGTTGCATCGCTATAATCAAAACTGATGCCAATCTGGCACAGGGAGGATTCGGGCCTTGGTTCCGCGCGTTTTCAGATTTTTCATGTTTCTCGTGCTACTGACCGGCCCGCTGGCCGGGTGCAACATGCTCCAATGCAGGGGACAAGGCGGATCCAGTGATTCCGGCCGTGGAAGCTGCATGGCCGGCATCCCGCTTTGAACTAATAAGTCGCTGATATTCCAGCCGATTACGGGGAAATGATAATCATTATCAATATTTTCCTTGTTGTTTGAATGACACTCGGCAAATATGCGCCTCATTCTTAATCCCACTTAGCCGGAACGTCTTCGTCGCCGGTCGATGGCAGGTATGCGTCGATGTTGGTTCCATTTCTCATCATGCTGCGCGAGGGCATCGAGGCGGCGTTGATTGTTGGCATCGTGGCGACCTATCTGCGCCAGACCGGACGGGCCTCGCTGATGCCCGCCGTCTGGGTGGGCGTGGTGCTGGCAGCCGCGTTGTCGCTGTTCGTCGGCGCGGGCCTGCAATTCGCCAGCGCCGAATTTCCCCAGAAAATGCAGGAACTGTTCGAGGCTCTCGTCGGCTTCGTCGCGGTTGGCGTGCTGACGTCCATGGTTTTCTGGATGCGGAAGGTTTCCCATTCGATCAAGGGCGAGTTGCAGGCCTCTATTGACGAGGCGCTCGCCCATTCGAGTGGACAGGGGCAGGGGCTGGCGCTTGTCGGCATCGTGTTTTTCGCCGTGGCCCGCGAGGGACTCGAATCCGTGTTCTTCCTGCTCGCCATCTTCCAGCAGAGCGAGAGCGCGCTGGGCCCGCTCGGGGCCCTGCTGGGCGTTCTGGCGGCCGTCGCCGTCGGCTTCGCCATCTATGTGGGCGGCGTGCGGCTCAACCTGCGCTGGTTCTTCCGCTGGACCGGCATCTTCATCCTCGCAGTGGCGGCGGGCGTGCTGTCGGGCGCGCTGCGCGCGCTGCATGAGGCGGGCTTCTGGAACCATCTTCAGACGATCGCCTTCAATCTGAGCGGCGTGCTGCCGGTGGACAGCCCGCTGGGGACCGTCTTCGCCGGCGTCTTCGGCTATCAGGACGCGCCCGCCATCGGCGAACTGGCGATTTACGTCGCCTATCTCGCCATCACGCTCGTCTGGTTCCTGACGCCTCCCGGCAAACGCTCCCAGGGCGAACCCGTCGCCCGGCCACATCATTCATAGAACATAGAAATTCCAGATCATGGCGTCTTCTCTTCCTCCCGCTGCCAATCCTCCTTCGGCAAAATGGCTGAAGCTTGCACTCGTCGGCGCCCTCGCGCTGATGGTGATCGGCGCGGCCCTTTTTTATTACGCTTCTGAAAAGGCGCGGGACGCCAAGCTGGCCCAGACGGGAAACGAGGTGGCGGTCACCATCAACGCCACATCCTGCGACCCCAATGACTTGACGGTGCCGGCCGGCCGCACGGTTTTCCGGATCGTCAACAAGTCCGAACGCGCGGTCGAGTGGGAAATCCTCGACGGGGTGATGGTGCTGGAGGAGCGTGAGAACATTGCCCCCGGGATCAGCCAGACACTGACTGCGAAGCTTGCTGCCGGGACCTATGAAATCACCTGCGGCCTGCTCAGCAATCCGCGCGGCACCCTGCATGTGACGCCCTCGGCCAATGCGGAATCGAGCCGCCCGGCGCCTGTGGCCTTCATCGGGCCGGTGGCGGAATACCGCTTCTTCCTCGCCATGCAGGCCTCGGGCCTGACGAAGGCGGTGCAGGCTTTTGCCGACGCCGTCAAGGCGGGCGATCTGGCGAAGGCGCAGGCGCTCTACGTGCCGACCCGCACGATTTACAGCCAGATCAAGCCGGTTGCCGACAGCTTCGCCGACCTCGACAATGCGATCGATGCCTATGCGGATTATTTCGAGAAGAAGGAACAGGATCCGGGTTTCAGCGGCTTCCACCGCCTTGAATATGGCCTGTTCGCCCAAAAGAGCACGAGCGGCCTTGGCCCCGTGGCCGGCAAGCTGGTAGCCGATGCCGCCGCCTTGCAGACGCGGCTCCGCAGCCTTGACGTCGCGCCGGAAAAACTCGCTGACGGCGCATCGAGGCTGATGGCCCGCAGCGCGGCCGCCGCCGTCACCGGCAATGACGAACGCTACAGCCATACGGATCTTGCCGATTTCGAGGCTTATGTGGCGGGCAGCCGCAAGATCGCCGATCTCCTGCGTCCGATCAGCGCGAAAGCCGCGCCTCAGCTTTCAGCCAGCATCGACCAGAACCTCGACACGGTGACGAAGACTCTTGAGACCCTGAAACAGGCTGGCGGCTTTCCGCCCTACGATCAGGTGAGCGAGGCGGATCGCAAGAAGCTGGGCGATGCGATGCAGGGACTGGCGGCCGGGCTTGGCAAGCTCAATGCGGCCATCGGGCTTGAGTAACGAGGATATAATGATCGAACGCGAGAAAAATCACGACAGGCTGGATGCGCCGGCGTCGCCGGACCGCCGCCGCGTGCTGGCCGGTCTTGGATTGGCCGGTGGCGTGATGGTGAGCGGTCTGGCGCAGGCCGCCACGACCGCGGACACGGACGCGCATGTGACCGATGCGCCGATCAGCGATCATATGCGCGAGGCGCAGCCATTCCATGGCCTCCATCAGGCCGGGATCGTGACGGCGCGCCCGGCCAACGGCATGATCGCGACATTCGATGTGCTGGCGACGACGAAAGAGGACCTGGTCCGGCTGTTCAAGACCCTGAACGAACGGATCGTCTTCCTGACCACCGGCGGACTGCCGCCGCAGCTCGATCCCCGATATCCGCCCTCGGACTCGGGCATTCTGGGGCCTGTTGTCGTGCCGGACAATCTGACCATGACCGTGTCGCTCGGCAGTTCGATGTTCGACGACAGGTTCGGCCTGAAGAATTTCAAGCCCGCAAGGCTCAGCCGGATGACCGGTTCGCCGAACGATGCGCTGGAGCCCGAGCTGTGCCATGGCGATATTTCGGTGCAGATTTGTTCGAACACGGCGGATGTCAATATCCATGCCCTGCGCGATCTCGTGAAGAACATGCCCGATCTGCTCTATCTGCGCTGGAAGCAGGAGGGATCGGTGCCCGTGATGCCGCGAAAGCCGGGCGCCCCGGCTGAAAGCGCGCGCAATTTCCTCGGGTTCCGCGACGGTTCGGCAAATCCGAATTCCAGCGATGCCGCGCTGATGGATGAAATCGTCTGGGTGCAGCCGGGCAAGGACGAGCCCGCCTGGACACATTACGGCTCCTATCAGGCCGTGCGGATCATCCGCAATTTTGTGGAAAGGTGGGATCGCACCCCCTTGCATGAGCAGCAGCAGATCATCGGCCGGGTCAAGGCGACCGGGGCCCCCTTCCACGGCAAGACGGAACATGACGTTCCCGACTATGCGAGCGATCCGGAAGGCAAGGCCACGCCGGTGGATGCGCATATCCGGCTCGCCAATCCGCGGACGGCGCAAACCCAGAAGAACCTGATCCTGCGCCGGCCATTCAACTATTCCAATGGCGTGTCGAAAGCGGGCCAGCTTGAGATGGGCCTCCTCTTCATCTGCTATCAGGCGGATCTGGAGAAGGGTTTCATCACAGTGCAGAAGCGGCTCGATGGCGAACCACTGGAAGAATATCTCAAACCTGTCGGGGGCGGCTTCTTCTTCACCCTGCCTGGCGTGAGAGACAAGAAAGATTACCTCGGCCGTCCGCTGCTGGCGGCGGCGGGTCTGGCCTGAACAATCCTTATGCTGATTATGTGACGAAAGGAAGATAATATGAAAATCCGGCACTCCGCTGCGATGCTGACACTTGCGCTCGGCCTTATGGCAGGAACGGCGCACGCCGCTGTTTCCCCTTCGGAACTTGTGGGTCCCGTGACCGACTACAAGATCTATGTCACCGAGAATCTGGACGAACTGGTCAAGGATACGAAGGCGTTCACGGATGCCGTCAAGGCGGGCGATCTTGCCAAGGCCAAGGCGCTCTATGGCGCGAGCCGCGTCCATTATGAGGGCATCGAACCCATCGCCGAGCTTTTCAGCGATCTCGACGGTTCGATCGACTCGCGCGCCGACGACCATGAGAAGAAGGAGCAGGATCCGGGCTTCACCGGCTTTCACCGGATCGAATATGGTTTGTTCGTGACCGGCAGCACCGATGGCCTGACGCCGTTCGCCGACAAGCTGATGAGCGATGTGCTCGACCTTCAGAAGCGCGTGGCGGGTCTTACCTTCCCGCCGGAGAAGGTTGTCGGCGGTGCGGCGGCCCTTCTTGAAGAAGTCGCCTCCAGCAAGATTTCCGGCGAGGAAGACCGTTACGCCCACACCGACCTGTTCGATTTCCAGGCCAACATCGACGGCGCGAAGAAGATTTTCGAGCTGTTCCGTCCCCTGATCGAGAAGTCTGACAAGGCTTTCGTCAAGAAGGTGGCGGCGAACTTCGCGACCGTCGACAAGATCCTGGCCAAGTACAAGACCGCCGATGGCTATGAATATTACGACAAGGTCACGGAAGCCGACCGCAAGGCGCTTTCCGGCCCCGTCAATACGCTGGCGGAAGATCTGTCCAAGATGCGCGGCAAGCTCGGCCTGAACTGAGTTCCTGTCAGCGATGTATTTGAGAGGGCCGTCCGCGAGGGCGGCCCTTTTTATTCGTCGACCATGCCTGCGCGCGGGCTGGACGGGTGGCGCGGTTCCCAGGTCTCAAGGAAGGCCTTGAGTTCCGGCTCGTCGGCCGCCGGCAGCACGACTTTCAGTTCGACATACTGATGACCGCCCGCAATGCCGCGCCCCTTGAGCCGCAGGCGCTGGCCTGTGTTCGAGTGGGGGGGGATCGCGAGGCTGACGGGCCCCTTGATGGTGGGCACCTGCACCTTGGCGCCCAGCACCGCCTCCTTGAGCGTGACGGGAAGCACCACCACCACGTCCTTGCCCGAGCGGGTGAAAACGGGGTGGGGGGCGACCGCCACCTCGATCAGGACGTCGCCGGCGGGGCCGCCATTGAAGCCCGGCTGGCCCTTGCCCCTGAGGCGAAGGGTCTGTCCGTCCTCGAAACCGGCGGGAATGGTCACATCCAGCGTCTTGCCGTCGGGCAGGCTCAGCCGTTTGACCGCGCCGTTCGCCGCTTCGAGGAAATCGACCGTCATGCTGTAGCGCGCGCTGGCGCCCTGTGCCGGAAAGCCGCGGCCACCCCGCCTGCCAAAGGCGCTTCCGAACAGGCTGTCGAGGTCCTCCGGCGCGAACCCGCCGCTGGAACGGAACCCGCTGCCGTCATCGCTGAAATCGCGATAGAAGGTCCGGCCGCCGCCGCCGGGGGGCTGCTGCGGCGCGCGCGGCGTGCCGTTCATGTCGATCTCGCCTCGGTCGAAACGGCCCTTCTGCTCGGGGTCGGCAAGCAGGTCATGGGCCGATGAAATCGATTTGAACAGCTTTTCGGCCTCGGCATCGCCGGGGTTCAGGTCCGGGTGGTGTTTTTTGGCGAGCTTGCGGTAGGCGCTGCGAATCTGCGCCTGTGTCGCGTTACGCTCAAGCCCGAGAATCTTGTAAGGGTCATCCATGATTCAATCATATCATGCGCGGGGCGCTTGTCTTCCCTCCGCCGGGGCGACCGATTATCTCGCCCGGCCAGTGCCGGAAGGAATTCATTCGGTTTCGACAAGGCGGGTGAGATAGTCCGGGTCGATGATCTCGACCGCGCCATAGCCCGTGCGGATCACGCCCCGGCGCTCGAATTCCCGCAGGAACCGGTTCACAAGCTGGCGGCTGAGACCGACGGCCTCGGCGATCTCGCTCTGGGTCAGGGGGATGCGGCCCTGGGAGTCGCCGCGTCCGGCATCGGCGGGCGCGCGCAGGTTGAGAAGCCGGGCGGCGAGCCGGGCCTTCGGGGGCAGCGACAGCGTTTCGGCCCATCCGCTGATCGCATATTCGAGTTGCCGGACGCCGAGTTCGGCGACGCTCGCCCAGAGTTCGGGGTGGTCGCGCAGGATGTCGAGCAGGTCGCGACGCCCGATGATGAGCAACTGGACGGGTTCAGCCGCCATGGCGATGAGAATGCGCCGCTCGACCGGGCCCGCATGATAGAGGCTGCCCTGGCCGAACCATTCGCCCCGGTGCAGCAGATCGACCAGCACGAGATCGCCCCGGGGCAGGATGGCATGGAGGCTGACCGAGCCTGAGACCACGCCGCAAAATACCCCCGGTTCTTCGCTGGGCGCGTTGATCCAGGTGCCTTTGAGGTAGGCGGCGGTATGACCGTGGGAGAGCAGGGCGGCGCGGACGGCTTCCGGCTGGCTGGCGAACCAGCCGCCCATCGTCGCTTCCCGGACGCCCGGTTCCTTTTTCATCCCAATATCCCAGAATGTCTTCAAAGCGACATTATGCCGTCCGGGAATACGGAAGACTACTGAAAAGCGCTACGGCAAGGCCGGGTGACAAGGGCACAAAAGTGCCGGAATAAAAGTGGAGGAAGCCATGAATTACATACTCAGGAATCCGCAAGGCCCGTCTGTTGCCGATCCCTATTCCATCCCTCTCGACAAACTCGACCCCAGCCAGCCGGAGCTGTTTCAGGCTGATGCCCACTGGGGCTATTTCGAGCGTCTCCGCAAGGAAGACCCCGTTCATTATTGTGCGGAGAGCGAGTTCGGGCCCTACTGGTCGGTGACCAAGTTCAACGACATCATGGCGGTGGATACCAATCATCAGGTCTATTCATCGGAATCGAGCCTTGGGGGCATCACGATCCGCGACCAGCGCGCGGATTTCCGCCTGCCCATGTTCATTGCCATGGACCCGCCCAAGCACGATGCCCAGCGCAAGGTCGTGAGCCCGATTGTGGCGCCTGCCAATCTGGCCAAGCTTGAAGGCACGATCCGCACGCGCGTGCAGGCGATCTTCGACGCGCTGCCGCTGGACGAGGAATTCGACTGGGTGGATCGCGTCTCGATCGAACTGACCACGCAGATGCTGGCGACCCTGTTCGACTTCCCGTGGGAGGAGCGCCGCAAGCTGACCCGCTGGTCCGATGTGGCGACCGCCGTGGAAGGCGCCGGCGTCATCGATACGCAGGAACAGCGCGAGGCCGAACTGCTGGAATGCGCCCAATATTTCACGCGATTGTGGAACGAACGGGTCAATGCCCGTGAGCCGGGGGGAGATCTGATTTCGATGCTCGCCCATGGCGAATCGACCCGCAACATGGCGCCCATGGAATATCTGGGCAACCTCATCCTGCTGATCGTCGGCGGCAACGACACCACCCGCAACTCGATCACCGGCGGCGTGCTCGCGCTCAACCAGAACCCGGCCGAATATGAGAAGCTCCGCCGCAACCATGATCTGATCACGCCTATGGTGTCGGAGATCATCCGCTGGCAGACGCCGCTGGCGCATATGCGCCGCACTGCTCTTGCGGACGCAGAACTGGGCGGCAAGCAGATCAAAAAGGGCGACAAGGTCGTCATGTGGTACGTCTCGGGCAATCGCGACGAGGAGGTGATCGAGAATCCCGACGCCTTCATCATCGACCGGGAGCGGCCGCGCCAGCATTTGTCGTTCGGCTTCGGCATTCATCGCTGCGTCGGCAACCGGCTGGCCGAGATGCAGCTTCGCATCGTCTGGGAAGAGGCGATGAAGCGTTTCCACATGATCGAGGTGGTGGAGCAGCCGACCCGCGTGCTTTCCAGCTTCGTAAAGGGATATAATTCGATGCAGGTCCGGCTCCACCCTCTCTAGGCCGGTTTTACACGATAGAATCGGGAACTTTTTTCTGATTTATTCAGAGAAAGGTTCCATTCATCTGTTGGTAAATCATGGCGTTAGAGCAGACTTCAGACCCAAAAAAAGAAGCCGAGCCCAGGATCGAAGGGATTTTCCGCAACGGCTCGCTGACGGTCGTCGGCATCATCCTTGGTTTCTCGCTCGGCTTCATCAGCGATTGGGCCTCAAGGCCGCTGGTCTGGGAAGAGGTGGATATTCTCGCGGTGGTCCCGCTGATCGTCGGGATCGGCCTCCAGGTCAAAAGCTTCGCAGATCTTCTGTCGATCCGGTCTCTCGAACTGGCCTATTACAACAAGGCGAAGAATATCTTTCTGCTCGGCCTTTTCTTCGTCGCCATAGGTGTGGCGACGGCGATCATCACAGACCTTGCGTCCATGCGGCCTCCCGCCTAGGAAAAGCGATGCTGGCTCAAGCCTGTCCGCTGTGGGCGAAACCACGAGACTCGGGTGCGCTGAAAACATGGCGGACGAAGTCGGCAATGGTTTTCAATGTCTTGTCTTCATTGATGATTTTCCAGCCGATGTTGGCATCGGTGAAATTGCGGTCCGCCGGTCCGGGAAGGACGCCTCCGAAGTTGGCCTCTATTTCCCGGCCGCCCGGTCCGGGCGACAGGCTGAGAAAGGGAAGAGGCTGACCGGCGGGATGGTCCCGGCGCTTTATCTCAAGCCGCGCAAAAAGCTTGTCGCCTTCGATTATCCGTTCGATATGGCCTTCATGGCCATACTTTCCGGCAAGAGCCTTCATGGCTTCAAAGGCAGGCAGGATGACCTGATCCACATGGCCCGAAAACCATGCTTTGCGCTCAAGCTCGGTTTGAATTTGAAACGGTGGTTTTATGTTGGGAGCTGATTTGCCAAGAATGGTTTGTGCAAGTGAGTCCAGAAAGCCTGGCATGATTTTCCCCGGGAACAAGATTCCATCGCTCTGTCATACTAGGACAACCGGGGGTGAAAATCGATGTGGCAGAAAAACAGCTCAGAACTTCCGCCATGTCTGCGGCAGCAGCACCGTATAGAGGGTGAGCAGTTCGAGACGGCCGGCAAGCATGGCGAAGATCAGGATCCATTTGGCCGTTTCCGGCATACCGGAGAAATTGCCCGAGGGGCCGATCGCCGGGCTGAGGCCGGGCCCTGCATTGGCCATGGCGGAGGCGATGCCTGAACTGGCCGACAGGAAATCGACGCCCGTGAGGGTCAGGGCCAGCGTGAGAAGGCCGAAGCTGACGAAATAGAGCGAAATGAACATCAGCACCGAGGTCAGCTCGGCGGGCATGACCGGGCGGTTGTTGAATTTCAGCGAAAGCACCCGGTGCGGCTGGGTCTGGTAGCGCAACTGGTTGAGGAAGGCGCGGTAGAGCAGCATCCAGCGGAAAATCTTGATGCCGCCCGTCGTCGAGCCCGCGCAGCCGCCCACGAAGAACAGGATGAAGACGAGGCCGACAGCGAAGGGACCCCAGCGGGTATAGTCCGCCGAGGCATAGCCGGTATCGGTGATGACGGCCGTGACATTGAAGGCGGCATGCCTGAGCGCGTCCGCGAAATCATAGAGTCCCGTCAGCCAGATCCACAATGTCATGAGGATGATGGAGACCAGCAGGATACCCAGAAAGACCGGCACCTGCCGGTCGCTGCCCCAGCCGCCGCGGGTATCGCGCGCGACGTGGACATAATAGACGATGGGGAGCGATCCGAGGATCATGAAAGCCGTGGTGATCCACTCGATCGAGGCGCTGTTGTAATAGGCGATCGAGGCGTCCCGGGTCGAAAGGCCCCCGGTCGAGACCGTGGCGAGCGCATGGCAGATGGCGTCAAAAGGCGTCATGCCGGCCATGTCGAGCGCGATGGCGCAGGCGATCGTCAGCACGCAATAGACCATCGCCAGCGCGCCCGCGATCTGGCCCGCCTGCGGGAATATCTTGTCGGAAATGTCGGAGTTTTCCGAATGGAAAAGCTGCATCCCGCCGACACGCAGGAAGGGCAGCACGGTCAGCGCCGTGACCACGATGCCGAAGCCGCCGATCCAGTTGAGCAGCGAGCGCCAGAGCAGCACGCCGGGCGGCAGAAGATCGATGCCCGTCAGCACGGTCGATCCCGTGGTGGTGAGACCCGACATGGACTCAAAGACGGCGTTGGTGAGGGAGAGCTTCGCGACCGAAAAATAGAGCGGGAGCGCGCCGAAGATCGTGATCAGGATCCAGGAGGCGACGGTCAGTACATAGACCTGCCGCCGGTCGAGGCGCATCTGCTGGTCGCGGCTCGCTTCATAGAATATGCCGCCGACGAAAAAGGTGAACGCGGCCGCGCTCAGGAAGGCCTTCCAGTCCGGGCTGTTCGAGGCCAGATCAGCGACGGCGGGCACGACCATGGCGAAGCTGAACATGATCAGCAGCATGCCCGTCACATACATGATCGGCTTCAGGTCGATGAGACGGTTCATGGTGGGCAGGCGGCTCCGTGCAATCCCTCGTCACGGCAATTGAGCCGGAGAGGCGGGGGATGTCAAATCAGCTCTTCCGGGACGCCTCGACGTCGGGGACATTGACGAAACGGTCAAGGCGGGCGTCGTAGATGGAGAGTTCGCCGGTCGCGATGCCGAAGAACCAGCCATGGATGCGCAGCTTGCCCGCGGCCTCCCGCTCCCGCACGAAGGGGAAGGTGCGCAGCATCGCCATGGAGCGCAGCACGGCCTCATGCTCCATGCCGCGCAGCAGTTCCTCGCGGCTGCCATGGGGGGTGCGGGCCTTCACATTGGTAGCCACCTCCTCGACCAGGCTCATCCAGGCGCCGATGAATTCGCCCTTGGGTGCGCGGCCATTTTCGGCGTCCAGAAGGGCCGCGATGCCGCCGCAATGGGCGTGGCCCATGACGATGACGTCGCCGATTTCCAGACCGGTGATCCCGAATTCCAGCGCGGCGCTGGTGCCATGATACTGGCCGTCCGGCTGATAGGGGGGAATCAGGTTGGCGACATTGCGCACCACGAACAGCTCGCCCGGGTCGGCATCGAGGATAAGGGCAGGGTCCGCCCGGCTGTCGCAGCAGCACACGATCATGGCCTTGGGGCGCTGCTGGCGGGCTGCCAGCAGCCGGTAGCGCTCGGCATTCTCCTGATATGACCCGCGCCGGAAATTCCGGTAACCAGCGATCAGACTATCGATCGGATCCATAGACGAGCCTCCTGCGCAGTGACCGGGCGCACGTTATTCATGCCCAGTCATATGTCCAGCCCCATAATCAGGCATCTTTTGCGCCTGACGGAGCGGCCGCCCCGATTTCACCCCTGAAAAGAGCATTCAACTCATGGCTGGGGCACAACCCACCATGTGTCCAGCCGGTAGCCATAGAGCGACGAGCGAGCCGGGAAACCGACCCTGTTCCAGAGGGCTCCCCACTGCCGGTCGGGATGAAAGAGGGGAATGACGTAATTGCCTGCAAGAAGCGCCCGGTCCATGGCTCTTACGGCGGGAATGAACTGGTCCTGCGTGGTCGCAGCCAGCATGGCTGCGATGGCGGCATCCACCGCGGGGCTCCTGATGCCCATGTAATTGCGAGAGCCACTGGTGTCCGCCGCGGCGCTGCCCCAGTAGAAGGCCTGCTCGTTGCCGGGCGAGAGCGACAGGTCCCAGTTGTAGAAAATCATGTCGAATCCGTAGGTGTCGAGCCGTTGCTGGTACTGGCTGGCATCGACATTGCGGACCTGGATATGGACGCCGGAGCGCGCCGCCATGCCTGCATAGACGAGGGCAAGGCGCTCGTCGGTGGGCGTGGTGACCAGAATTTCAAAGCTGAGGGGCTCGCCCGTTTTTGTCCGGGTCCACAGGCCATCGCGGATTTCATAGCCCGCGCTGCGCAAAAGCCGGTCGGCCTCGGCCCGGCCGGGGCGGTTGAAGCCGGACCCGTCGCTTGAGGGCGGCTGATAGCCTTTTTCCATGATCGCGGCGGGCACGGCATCGGGGAAGGGCGCGAGGATGGCGCGTTCCGCCTCGCTCGCGGCCCGCCCACAGGAGGAAAGCGCCGAACCGTCAAAGTAGCTCCGGGTGCGGACATAGATACCGTTATAGAGCGTTTTGTTGATCCATTCGAAGTCGAAGAGCGCCGTCAGCGCCTGGCGCACCCTTATGTCGGCGAAGACCGGCTTGCGGGTGTTGAAGACGAGCCCATACATGCCCGAGGGCAGCGAGGTCGGGAATGTGACCTTGCGGACCTTGCCTTCGCGTACGGCGGGAAAATCATAGCCGGTAGTCCAGCGCGTCGGGTCGGTTTCCAGCCGGGCGTCGTAAAGGCCAGCCTTGAAGGCTTCAAAGGCACCGTTCGTGTCGCGGAAATAGTCGAACACGACCCGTTCGGGATTATAGCGGCCGGTATTCACCGCCATATCCTTGCCCCAATAGTCCGGCGATTTCCGGTAGGTGATGCGCTGCCCCGGGGAGAAGCTCTCGACCACATAGGGACCGCTGCCAACGGGCACATCGAAGCTTGTCTTGTCGAACGCCCGGTGGGCATAGACATGTTTGGGCAGGATTGGCATCAGGCCAAGGATCAGCGGCATCTCGCGATTTTCCGCGCTCCTGCCCCCGGTTTCCCGGGCAAAGACGAAGCGGACGGAGCGGGCATCGGGACGTTCGATCTTCACGACCTTCGAATAATAGGTTCGATAGTTCGGGCGGCCCTTGTCGCGCAGAATCTCCAGCGAAAAGATCACGTCATCGACGGTGACAGGCTGCCCGTCTGAAAAGCGGGCACCGTCGCGCAGGTGAAAGGTGACGGAACTGCGGTCGTCAGGCACATCGATGCTGTCGGCGAGCAGGCCATAGAGGCTGAAAGGCTCGTCATAGCTGCGCGCCATCAGGCTTTCGAACACGAAGTCCCGCAGGCCGACGACCGGCGTGCCGTTGACGATGAAGGAATTCAGGCTGTCAAAGGTGCCAATGGCGGAAAGCTTCAGGGTGCCGCCCTGGGGCGCGTCAGGGTTAACATAGTTGAAATGGGTAAATCCCGGCGGATAGAGCGGCTGCCCGTACATGGCGATGGCGGGTTCTGGCATCGCCCTGGCAGGACGGGTTCCTGCCATCAGCACGACCATCGGCAACAGGAGAAGGAGGCAGCCATAATGGCGGATTATGGCAAGACTTCTGTTCGCTTTGCGTATCGACATGACCATGATCCGCCCGCGCTGCGATTGGGGGAGCCTTCGGGGCCCGGAATGCGTTATATCGGAACAGGCAGGACAAGACGGCCCGGCTGGATAACGCTAGGTTGTGGCCATTCATAGCGTGAGTCGCGCCGGCGCGCTCGCCACCAAAAAGGGACCCCGATCATGAGTTTTTGCCGCACGGCCATGCGCATTCTGCTGACAGCAGCTCTTTTGGGAACGGGCGTGTCCACCATGGCCCTCGCTGCGGACCCGGCACAGCCTTCAGCGCCGATCGTAAAATCATTCGGCACCTGGAATACGAGCTGCCAGGAGCAGAAGATCGATGGCAAGACGATCAAGAACTGCCACGCCTTCGTCGATGTGCGGATCGGTGAGAAAAAGGACCGGCTCCTCTATCTGGGCATCGGCTACGTTCCGGGCAAGACCGACGGCTCGATGTTCCTGCTGGCGATCACGCCGCTGGGCACCCTTCTGCCGGTCGGCATCCAGTTCGCCGTGGACGACAAGGAACTGGTCAAGGCCGGTTTCGCGGTTTGCGTCCCGCTCGGCTGCCAGACGGACATCGCCCTGACCCCGGAGCAGATCAAAACCATCCGGACCGGCAGTCTGATGGGAATCGAGTTCCGGCTGGCGGCGCAGGGACCGGTCAAGATTCCGGTCAAGCTCGATGGCGCCGGCAAGGCGCTGGATTCGCTGCCCAAGCCCAAGTAAGGCCGGTTCAGTCCAGCCGCGTCGGCGCGATCAGGCTTCTCAGCCAGCCGAACAGGGTGTTGTCCTTGAGCGCCACCTTCATCAGATAGTCCATCTGGCGATCCAGCAGGTCTGGATCGCTGAAGAGGTCTGAGCGCTTGCGCAGGGGTTTCGCGGGATCGAGTTCCCGGATCGGTCTCGCCGGATTCCCTGCCGCAATCGTGTTTGCGGGGATATCTTTCGTGACGACCGAGCCTGCGCCGATGATGCTGTTTTCGCCGATGGTGACGCCCTTGCCGACGATGGTGCGGACGCCGAGCCAGACATTCTCTCCGAGCACGATGGGGGCATGCTTGTCCAGTTCCGCCGTCCGGTCATAGGTGTCATGCCAGTCGCTGTCAGAAATGTAGCACCCGCTTGCGATCATGGTATTGCGGCCGATGACGATGCTTTCCGACGCGATGATCTGGGTGCCGGGACTGACCAGCACGCAATCCCCAAGCTCGATCCGGCCCTGACGCTTGCCATTGTCCCATGTCGAGAGCCGCACCACATTGCCCTTCGAGGCGTTCACCTGCACGCAGTCGCCGACGACGATATTGGGGCCCCAGATCTCGATGTTCCGGGGTGAGTAGGCCTGAAAGCTTTTGCCGGCCCGGTCGAAGGCGGGGAGCAGATAGCGGCGGATATACCAGCGCTGGCAGGCGCCCTGCCACGTGCGAATATAATAGGGACGCAGATCACGCCGCAAAATCAGGACTCCTGAGGATGTCTGGATGAATGGAGGAAGCGCAAAAAGGCCTCAATGCGCGTTTTCGCGGCGCACCTGATAGAAGCCATCGCGCATGGGGCCGAATATTTCCTTCACCTGCGGATGGCGTACCGGCTCCCCGGAATTGTCCGGCACCAGATTCTGTTCCGAAACATAGGCGAGATATTCGCTTTCGGCATTTTCCGCGAGCAGATGGTAGAAAGGCTGGTCCTTGATCGGCCGCACATCCTCGGGGATGGAAAGCCACCATTCCTCGGTATTGTTGAAGGTCGGATCGACGTCGAAGATGACACCGCGAAACGAATAGAAGCGGTGACGGACAAGCTGTCCGATCCTGAATTTCGCTTCCCTGTTAATCGTCATGCAGATCCGGTTCTCCTGAATGGGCCATAACGTGCCTGACGGCGGCCCACTGGTTGAATCTATCAGTGGCGACGCTGGAACGGAATGGCTACATGCGGCGCAGCCAAGTTCTAATTGCATCCGTACCGCTTCTCGGCAAGATGCAATACCAAAATTTCGCGGGATTCCCCGGGATATTTTCCAGTTTCTTAGTGGAGAATTTCATGAGCCGATCCGTAAAGGCCCTGTTCGCGCCTTTCACCTTTAACGGCCTGACGCTGCCCAACCGCATCGTCATGGCGCCGATGACCCGCTCCAAGTCACCCGGCGGCGTGCCCGGCGCGGATGTGGCGGCTTATTACCGACGCCGCGCCGAGAACGAGGTCGGGCTGATCGTGACCGAGGGGACGACCATCGATCATCCGGTCTCGTCGATGGACGTGAACATTCCCAATTTCTTCGGCCCGTCGCTTGACGGCTGGAAGAATGTCGTTTCCGAGGTGCACGAGGCGGGCGGCAAGATCATGCCCCAGCTCTGGCATGTCGGCATGGCCCGCAATCCCTCGGCGCCGAACGCGCCGCATCCGGAACTGCCGAGCGCGGGCCCTTCGGGCATGGTCGCGCCGGGCAAGAAGGTCTCCGAGCCGATGACCCGCGCCGATGTGCAGGCCGTGATCGACGCCTTCGCCAGGGGCGCCGCAGACGCGCGCAAGATCGGCTTTGACGGCGTCGAGATACATGGCGCCCACGGCTATCTGATCGACCAGTTCTTCTGGGCCGGGCTCAACGAGCGCACCGATGAATTCGGTGGCGACATGCTCGGCCGCGAGCAACTCGGCGTGCGCGTGATCGAAGCCATCCGCCGCGAGGTGGGGCACGATTATCCCGTCATCCTGCGCTTCTCCCAGTGGAAACAGCAGGATTATACGGCCCGCCTCGCCACCACGCCGGAGGAGCTGGGCGCTTTCCTCAAGCCGCTCTCCGATGCCGGTGTCGACGTTTTCCATTGCTCGACGCGGCGCTTCTGGGAGCCGGAGTTCGAGGGATCGAGCCTCAATCTTGCCGGCTGGACCAAGAAGCTGACCGGCAAGCCGACGATCACGGTCGGCAGCGTCGGCCTTTCGGGCGAATTCATCGGCTCGTTCATGGGTGAATCCTCCAATGCGACGGGCATTGACGATTTGCTGGAGCGGCTGGATCAGGAAGAGTTTGATCTGGTCGCCGTCGGGCGGGCCTTGCTGGTCGATCCGGCATGGGCGCGCAAGATCCATGAAGGCCGGTTCGATGAGCTGGAGTCCTTCAAGCCTGAAGCGCTGGCGACCCTTTCCTGAGCCATCCTTCTGAAGAGGGATAATGATATGGGTCCCACGACATCCTTTTCGGTTTCGGTCGAGGAGAATGGCCAATCGCAGGCCATTTCTCTGGCCGAGGCCACGCAGGCGCATCATCAGGTGGGCCTTGTGTGGACCCATATCTATCAACAGGACGCGGAGGGTGTAGCCTGGCTCCAGAACAGCAGCGGGCTCGACCCGATGGTGGTCGATGCCCTGTTGGCGGAACAGACGCGTCCCCGCTTCGCCCGCTTCCGCGATGGCGCCCTGATCAATCTGCGGGGCGTCAATCTCAACCCCAACGCCCGGCCCGAAGACATGGTCTCGATCCGGCTCTGGGTGGAGGAGGGGCGCGTCATCAGCGTGTTCTTCCGCCATCTGAGGACGGTGCGCGAGATATGCGATCGCATCCTTGCACATAATGGCCCCCGGAATTCGGGGCAATTCGTTCAGGAACTCGCGACCGAGCTTGCGGACCGCACGCAGCCCATCATCGAGAGTCTCGACCAGACCCTGTCAGCCCTTGAAGAGCTGTCCCTGAAAAGCCTCAATCAGGAAACCCACCGCCGTCTCGCCGTCACCCGCCAGCGGGCCATCCGGCTGAAGCGCTATATCGTGCCCCAGCGCGAGGCCCTGTCGCAATTGTCCCATGAAGATCTGCACTGGCTGACCCAGCGCCAGCGCGCCTCGCTGCAAAATCTGGTCGATCAGGTGACGCGGGATCTGGAGGAGCTTGAGGATGTCCGCGACCGCGCCGCGCTCCTGCAGGAAGAGGCGGAAAGCAGGCGGGCGGACGACATCAACCGCAAGCTTTACGTTCTTTCGGTGGTGACCGTCATTTTCATGCCGCTGACGTTTCTGACCGGCCTGCTCGGCATCAATGTCGGCGGCATTCCGGGCGCGGCCAGCCACTGGGCCTTTGCGGGCGTAACCGGCCTGTTGCTGGTGGGAGCTGTCGTGGAGCTAATCTATCTGCGGATAAAGGGCTGGCTCTGAGGCGTTTTCCCCGCCCTCGGGCGAGAGCGGGGAAACCTTCTGCTCAGAAACCGTAGGCCTGCCCGAGTTCAGGGTCCTTCAGGGCGACTTTCCGTGCCAGATCGACGATGACCTTGGCCTGTTTCCAGGTGGCGTCATCCTGCATCTTGCCGTCGATCATGGCGACGCCGCGTCCGTCCGGCATGGCTTCAAGAATACGTTTGGCGAACAGCACTTCCTTGACGTCCGGGCTGAACACGCGCTTGGCGACGGCAATCTGGTTGGGATGCAGCGACCAGGCGCCGACGCAGCCCATCAGGAAGGCATTGCGGAACTGCACCTCGCAGGCGGCCAGATCCTGAATGTCGCCGAACGGGCCATAAAAGGGCCGGATGCCGTTGGAAAGACAGGCGTCGACCATTTTCGCCACGGTATAGTGCCAAAGATCCTGCTGCACGAAGGTGCGGGTCGAGCCATCCTCTTTCGGATCTTCCAGCACGCCGTAGAACGGGTGGCCGCCGCCGACGCGGGTGGTCTTCATGCCGCGCGAGGCGGCGAGGTCTGCGGGCCCGAGGCTCATGCCATGCATGCGCGGGCTCGCAGCTGCGATTTCGTCCACATTCTTGACGCCCTGGGCCGTTTCCAGAATGGCGTGGATCAGGATCGGCTTTTTGACATTGTGGCGGGCCTCAAGCTGGGCCAGAAGCTGGTCGAGATAGTGAATGTCCCATGGACCTTCGACCTTGGGCAGCATGATGACATCGACCTTGTCGCCGACCTCGCCGACGATTTCCGTGATGTCGTCGAGCACCCAGGGGCTGTTCAGGGGGTTGATGCGGGTCCACAGGCCCGTGGAGCCGAAATCATGGCTTTTGGCGACCTCGATGAAGCCGCGCCGCGCCGCCTCCTTGGCGTCGGCCGGAATGGCGTCCTCCAGATTGCCGAGCAGCACGTCCACCAGCGGAATGGTCTCGCCGATCTTGGCGCGGACCTTCTCGTTATGGCCGGGAAAGAAATGGATCATGCGCTCGGTCGCGACCGGCAGTTCCCGGTAGGGCTCGGGCGCGCCGATGGCAAGCGGCTTGTAGAAATTGGAAGGCAGCTTCATGACGATCTCATCCAGGCAAGAGGTATAGGGGCAGGCAAGGGGTGACTATATTCAGGAAGCCGTGAGAAGGGCATAGAGTTCGGCGCTGGCCGCCGCATAGGCCGGGTCCGTCGCCACGCGATGGTCGCCCCGGCCATAGGCCAGCGCGTTCTCATAATAGAAATGCGCATTCATCATGTTTGCAACCCGGTTGTCACGGGTACGGATGACCTTGGCCGGCGCGCCCGCGACAATAGAATTTTCGGGGATAATTGTGTTCTCGGTCACGATGGAATGGCCGGCAACGATGGAGTTCGCGCCGATTTTGGCCCCGTCCATGATGGTCGAGTTGATGCCGATCAGGCAGTTATCCCCGATTTCCGCGCCATGGATCGTGCAGTGGTGGGTGATCGAACAATTGTCGCCGATGATCGTCGGCGTGTGCGCGCCGACATGGACCATGACGAAGTCCTGAATATTGGTGCGCTGGCCGATGCGGACCTCATACATCTCGCTGCGGATCACCACATAAGGCCACAATGAGGAACCCTCGCCGATATGGACCCTGCCATAGATCAGCGCCGTTTCATGGATGAAGGCCGGATTGTCGAGTATGACCTCGGGACCGAAATTACGGGGCATAGGGTTCTTCCGCCTTGTTCCTGTGGGCCGGGACCGGACCGCCGAGATAGAGCGCGATAAAGGCAAGCACGGACAGGCAGGCGATGGCAAGGTAGGCGGTGCCATATCCGCCCGCGCGCTCATAGAGCACGCCGAGCAGAATGGGCCCCAGCGCATTGGCGCAGGTGGTGACCATCTGCGCCAGCGACAGGATGCGGGCATAGGCCTTGAGGCCGAAGGCTTCCGCCAGCACCAGCGGCTGCATCATCTGGAGATTTCCGACCGTGGAGCCGAACAGCGCCGAAACGCAGAGGAGAGCCACCGTTCCCTGCGTCGTTGCGAAAAACACGAAGGCGATGCCCTGGAGCGTGAACAGCGACAGGACATAGGTCTTGTGGGGAACGTAACGCAGCAGGGATCCGCCGATAAGCCGTCCGGTGATGCTCGATGCCGCCATGACGGAAACGGCGATAGCGCCCCAATGGTCGCTGCCGGTGCGCAGCGAAATAAGGCGGAACTGATGGGCGAGGCTGCCGACCTGCGCCATCATGGCGAAGACGTAGGCTGTGGTGAACAGCAGGAAGAAGCGGCTGCGGATGGCTGTGCGGAAATCCGTTCCATCGGGCGGCATCAGGCTGCCGTCGGCGGCGAGCCGGGGCGCATCCCCGTCCGGGGTCAGTCCCATGTCGGCGGGGTGCGAGCGCAAGAGCAGCCATGTGATCGGGATAATGCCCATGATCAGGATGATCGCCATCAGGGGCGAGGCACCCTTGAGCCCCATGCTCTCGATCAGTTGCACGCTGAGCGGCGTGAACAGGATGCCGCCGAGCGAGAGGCCCGTGGAGGCATAGGCGATGGCCTGCGCGCGCCGCCTTGTGAACCAGCGGGCGACGATGGTGGTTCCGGGGATAAGCGCGCAGCCGGAATAGCCGACGCCGAAGATCGCGTAGAAGAGATGGAGCTGCCACAGGGACGTCACGTGGCCCGCCCCGGCAATCGCCAGCGCCATCAGCAGGGTCGAGCCGGTGATGCACCAGCGCGCGTCGAACCGGTCGATAAGGGTGGCGACCCCCAGCCCCGACACCCCGGCCGCGAGAAAGAAGATCGAGGTCGCCGTCGAGGTCGCCTCGACCGAAAAGCCGTTATGGGTGACGAATGCCTTGAGATAGACGGACAGATTGTAGAATCCGAGGCCACAGCTCACCGTCATGATGACGAACACGACCGCGACAACGTACCAGCCATAGAAGATACGAGATTTGCGCTCGTCCGCTTGAGGATCAGTCACGCACACACTCTGCCGCCTGGGGAGGCCTCCGGGGGAGGGCTTGGGAAACGGGGCCCTTTTACACCGCCGACCCAGGGGCCGCCAGCAATATTGGGGCAAACACCCAAATCGGATGGCGGCTGGGGCGGCTTTCCGGTAAAGGAATGAACCCATGCAAGGGTCCATAGAGACCCCGTCCAGAACCGGAGGAGAACCCATGAAGCTTTACAATTCTGTCGGCCCCAATCCCCATGTCGTACGCATGTTCATGAAGGAAAAGGGGATCGAACTGCCTCTGGTGGAAATCGACCTGATGGGGGGCGAAAATCGCCGCGAGCCCTATCTGGCGTTCAACCCGGCCGGACAGCTTCCCGCCCTTGAGCTGGACGACGGCTCGGTCCTGACCGAAATCACCGCTATCTGCGAATATCTCGACGAGAAGTTTCCTGGCTCATCGCTCATCGGCGTAACGCCTGAAGAGCGCGCGGAGGCCCGCCGCTGGACGCGCCGCGTCGATCTCAATGTGGCCGAGCCGCTGACCAACGGTTTCCGCTTCTCCCTTGGGTTGCCGATGTTCGAGAGCCGCGTTCACTGCATTCCGCAGGCCGCGGAGGACCTGAAGGCGATCGCGCAGGAAAAGCTGGGCTGGATCGACGGGCTGATCGAGGGGCGGACCTTTCTGGCGGGCGAGAAGCTGACGCTGGCCGATATATTGCTGTTCTGCTTCCTCTCATTCGGCGTTCTGGTCGGGCAGCCGCTGAACCCGGAAAACAGGAATATCGCGGCCTGGTACGAGCGGATGAGCCAGCGTCCCAGCGCCGCGGCGTAACAGAAGACGGGTCCGGCGCATGCCGCCGGGCCTGAAAGCTTTTGGAAAGTGGAGTGATGCGTATGGATGCAGCAGAGCAGGAATGGGAGTCACCCGCCGCCATCACGCTTGGCAAGAAGGTGATAGAGGTCGATCCGGCCCGGGGCTATGTGCGGGCCTCCTATGTGGCGGGCGAAAATTTCATCAATCGCGGCGGGCGCATCTATGGCGGGTTTCTGGCGGCCATGCTGGATGGCCTGTGCGGCCATGCCGTACGCAGCACCCATCGCGAGGCGGATACGCCGCAGGTGACGCTTGAGATGAAGACCAGCTTCATCGGCCGGGCCGATCCCGGCATTTTCATCGGTGAGGGCTGGGTGCGTCACAGGGGCAAATCCATCGCCTTCGCTGAAGCCGAGCTTCGCAATGAGGCGGGCGAACTTGTCGCCCGGGCGAGCGCCACCTTCAAGGTCGGGCGTTAGCCCTCGTTCCGGCCCCGGCCGATGAACTCATTCTTGCGCCGCGCGTGGACCATGTTCTCGGGCTTGAGGATGTCGGCCAGCTCATCGAGCGTCAGCAGTCCTTCCTCCAGCACGAGTTCCGTGACGCTGCGCCCCGACTGGAGCGCGATCCGGGCGATCCGGGTCGCGTTCTCGTAGCCGATATAGGGGTTGAGCGCCGTTATCACGCCGATGCTGTTTTCCACCAGTTCCCGGCAATGCTGGCGGTTGGCGGTAATCCCGCGGATACAGCGGGTGGACAGGACCGTCATCGCCTGGGTCAGCATCCGCATGGATTGCAGCATGTTGAGCGCGATCACCGGTTCCATGACGTTAAGCTGCAACTGGCCCGCCTCGGACGCCATGGTGATGGTGAGATCATTGCCGATCACCTGATAGGCGACCTGATTGACGACCTCGGGAATGACGGGATTGACCTTGCCCGGCATGATGGAGGAACCCGGCTGCATCGGCGGCAGGTTGATTTCATTCAGCCCGGCGCGCGGGCCGCTGCTGAGCAGGCGCAGATCGTTGCAGATTTTGGAGGTCTTGACCGCCACCCGGCGCAGAACCCCGGAAAAAAGCACGAAAGCGCCCATATCGGAGGTCGCCTCGACCAGATTTGAGGCAAGGATCATGTCGAGCCCGCAGATGTGGGACAGTTCCTCCACCGCGAGGCTGGCATAATCCGGATGCGCATTGATGCTGGTGCCGATAGCGGTCGCGCCCAGATTGATTTCCCGGAAGAAGCGCACATTC
The DNA here is from genome assembly GCA_028283765.1 of Parvibaculaceae bacterium. Classification (GTDB taxonomy): domain Bacteria; phylum Pseudomonadota; class Alphaproteobacteria; order Parvibaculales; family Parvibaculaceae; genus JAATFR01. Next base: position 1,291,500 of record JAPWJY010000008.1, read on the forward strand.
TCGCGGACCCGCTCGATGTCTTCCTTGAGAGTTACATAGAAAGCGTCGAATTCCTGACCGAGCGTCATGGGCACGGCGTCCTGCAACTGGGTGCGGCCCATCTTGATCACATCGGAAAACTCGATGGCCTTCTGCTTCAATTCATAGCAAAGCATGTCCATGGAGCGGACGAGGGACTCGTAGCTGAGCAGGATCGAGAGGCGGATCGCCGTCGGATAGGTGTCGTTCGTGGATTGTGAAAGGTTGACGTGATTATTGGGATGTATCCGCGCATAATCGCCGAACTGAAAGCCCGAAAGCTCAAGGGCGCGGTTGGCGATGACCTCGTTCATGTTCATGTTGGTGGAGGTGCCGGCACCTCCCTGGATCATGTCGACGACGAACTGGTCATTGAGTTTGCCGGAGGCGATCTCATCGCACGCGGCTTCGATCACGGTGGCGATTTCGGGCTCAAGCAGGCCAAGCGCGAGGTTGGCGCGGGCGCAAGCTTTCTTGACCATCGCATAGGCTTTGATGAACTCCGGAAACCGGGAAAGGGTGATGCCGGTAATAGGGAAGTTCTCGACCGCGCGCAGGGTCTGAAGGCCGTAATAGGCGTCCGCCGGAACCGCGCCCTCGCCGAGAAGGTCATGCTCGGTGCGCATCGCCGTCGCTGCCTCTTTTTCGCCGCGACTGTCATCTGAAAAGCTGTCCATCGAAACAATCCCTCATTTGCGCGCTTGTTGACCAAACGCACGAGGCTGGCGATCGCTGCACATGAAGGGAAAAAGATTAATTATCGGTTACTGGAAACGCGCCGGAATAGCGGGGAAAAGCTCATGGGAACCGCTGATTTTCCCGGCAGAGTCAGATCCGGGAATAGATGCTTGCCGGGATATGGAAGCGGCGCTTGTTGAGGATAACTCCGGCGATATTGCCGCCCGCGAGCATCAGCCTGTCCCGCAGATTCTGGGCGACGCCAAGGCGCGTCGATTCCGCCGCGAGCGTAATCAGGGTGGTATCGACGAGGGGTGCCAGGACGACGGAGCAATAGGACGAATCGAGAGCCGGGCTGTCCACGATGACCAGATCGAAGCCGCGCCGGGCGGCGGCAAAGATCGCGCTCCACTGGGAGCCGGGCGCGATCGCCTCATCCTCCGAGACGGCGACCGTGACGTAAAGGCCGGTCTGGCCGATATGGTAAAGACCGCCATGTTGCTCAAGCGTGGGCATGGCGGGAATGAGGGAGGGGCGCCCGGTATAGTCGCGGCTTTCCTTGTGGGCCTGTATGGCGTGATGGCGCGCCAGCCGGACCTTGAGGGCTTCCGCCTGGCTGTCGGGGCCGAGCGGGCCCAGATCGATGAGCAGCACGCGCCATTCATGGCGGTCGGCGGCCAGCAGCGCCAGATCGCGGGCGATGGTGGAGGTGCCTTCCCCTTTGCGGGAAGAGACGATCTGCACGATGTTCGCGTGCTGGGCGCCATTTTCCGGGAGATTCTGCGGATCATTCAGCAGGTGGAATATAAGCTCGCCGTCCGTATCCGCCAGAATATCCGGCGCGGGCAGGCCGAAACTGCGCCGCCGGCTCGATTTCGACCACTGGGTCAGAAAATCGGCTGAAACGACCGGCTTTGCGATTTTCTGGTTCAGCCTCAAGGTCTGGCTCCCCGGAATTTCCAAAAACTGCCCCGGTGGCCTCTTTTGCGAGGTTTATCGGTTTGCGGCCGCGCGCGGTTGCCACCTTCGGCGACCGCCACCAGAACCGGCAACTCCATTGCCTGCTCGGCGTCGCGAACCGTGATGGCGACCTGTTGCAGTGTAAGCAGAATGATCAGGGTTGCAATTGCGCCGACAAGACCCAGAGCGATCCCGGCGGCAAGCATCAGCAGGCGGTTGCTCTTCCCGTTCACCGGAGGCTGGGCGGGTTCGACAATGCGGACATTGGCGTCGCGCTGCTGCTTGAGATTATCCGAGAGCCGGGCTTCCTCCGCCTTCTTGGCGAAGGATCGATAGGAATCCTCAAGCACCGAAACGGTGCGCTGCATTTCGCGCAACTGGGGGCCGATATTGTTGAGTTCGACCACGCGCGCCCGGAGCGCATCGGTATTGCCGGTCAGATCTTGCCGCTTGACGAGGAGGCCGCTCAGTTCCCCCTGGAGATTGACGATCATGCCGGAAAGCTGCTGATAGACCGGATTGGGGCCGCGGCGCTCCTCGGTGGTTTCGCGCGGCGAGCTTGCATTGATCTGGCTCTGGAGCTGGAGCACCCGCTGCTCCAGACTGCGGATCAGAGGAAAGCCCGGCTGATACTTGGCCTGGGCGTCGCGAAGCTGGGCCTGAAGCGCGAGCAGGTCACGGGTCATGCTGCCGAACTGCTGCGAGCGGTCGGTATTGGTGTAGAGGGACATATCCTGCGGCGTCTTCGCGGCTTCGGCCGTGAGCGCCGCTATCTGCGCCTTGTGTCCGGCAATCTGCTGATCCGTCTGCCAGATATTGGCGGCAAGGTCGTTCTGGCGCTGGATGAGCAGATCAAACTCCTGATTATAGTCGCCGATCTGGTGCGCGTCCGTGAAGCTGGCCAGCGCATCCTCCGCCTTCTGAAGGCGGCTGGCGAACTGGTCGCGCTGCTCGACCACGAAACTGGCCGTCGTGTTGTTGAAAACCTGCTGGCGGCGCTTCATGTAGAGCGCTATCAGCCGGTTCACCACATCCGCCGCGACATCGGGATCGCCCGCCCTGAAATCGACTTCTATGACGTTCGATTGCGGTACATCCGTGATGGTGAGGTTCCGCGCCAGCATGTCGGCGGCCAGAGCGAGAGCGTTGGGCGCCGAGGGGTTGAGTCTGGGGAAGATGCGGGCGGAGCCGATTTCCTCCAGCACCTGCTGTCGCAGATCGACGCTCGACAGAATCTGGATTTCAGCCTGAATGATTTCATCCCGGCCGAGCGTAATGCCTGAACCGACGCTGCCAACCGTGGGAGAATAGATATAGTCGCTGCCGGGCAGCACCAGCAGTTTGGCGCTCGCCACATAAACCGGCTTCGACATCAGCGCGAGCACGAGGCCAAGCAGGATCGGCACGATCAGGACGGTGAGCAGGATGCGGCGATAATAAAACAGCGGCGTCAGCAGATCGCGCATGGAAAGGCGAAGCCCGCCGGGGGTGTAATCCGCAGCAGCAGGTCCGGAGAGCGCCAGCCCATTTGTCGAAATGCTCATACCCGCGCGTTAGTCCGATATTTCAATCATGCCCGCTTACACCGGGAGGCCGCCATAAACGGGGCCCTTAAACAGGATTGCCCACCATCTGTAGAATCAGCGCTATAGTAATTAGAAATGTCTTTATATGATTTATCTGCGATCAGGAAGCAGCTATTTTCCCTAAGTGCTTGAAATGTTAACCCGACTTGTCTCCGGCTATCTTGAGCAGGCGGCAAATCCCCGGCAAGTCGGGCCGGGTATCTTGAGGCGGTTGATGAACCTTTACGGTGGGTTGAAGCACAAGGGAGCCATATGGGCCGCTGTCTGCGTGCTCACGGGCTTTGGTGTGCTTTTTCAGGGCGGATGCACCTCGCAGGGGCTGTTCCCGCGGCAGGTCTCATCCAGCGAGTTCGTTCCATGGTCCGATGAGGTGCCGCCCCGCCGCCTCGGCGGCGGCGACGAATTCGACATCAGGTTCCTGCTGACCCCCGAACTCAACGCCAAGGCGACCGTCGGCTCGGACGGCCGGGCGACCGTGCCTCTTCTGGGGGCCGTGCGGGCCGGAGGGCTGACGGTGAGCGAACTCGAAGCTGAACTCGACAAGAGCTATGCCGGTACGCTGAAAGACCCGAACATCACGATTTTGATCACCCGGTACGCCTCGGACAAGATCTATGTCGGCGGGGAGGTCAAGGAGCCCGGCGCCAAGGACATGACGGGGCGGATTGACGTCGCGCAGGGCGTGACGCTCGCGGGCGGGGTGCTCGATACGGCGACCCTCGACCAGATCATCGTGTTGAGGCGACGCTGGAGCGACAACAAGCCGATGATCCGGACCGTTGATTTGAACAATTTCGTCTCGACGGGGGCTTCCGCAGATGATTTCCCGCTGTTGCCGGGCGATGTGGTCTATGTGCCGAAATCCGGCATTGCCGATGCCAATCTTTTCATCGAGCAATATGTCACGAACATGCTGCCATTCTCCCGCAACCTGAATTACGACTTGCGCGACGGGTCCGGCTATTAGGGTGAGTGCTGATCCGGGGCGGCAACGAGGCTGAATGAAGCGGTATTTCCTCTCGATAGCCGATCAGGGCATGGCATCCGCCCTGATGCTGGGCCTCAATATCGTGCTGGCGCGCTACAGCCCGCCGGAGCAGTTCGGCGCTTTCGTCTTCTGGTCCAATACGGGGCTCATTCTGGGCAGCCTGCAAAACGCGCTGACCGTGTGCCATATCGCGGTGCTGCCGCCGGGCCCCGGAGACGCCAAGGAGCGGTTCGCAACCGAGCGGCTGATGCTGCATGTCTCGCTGATCTATCAGATCGTGATGGCTTTGGGCGGCGGCGCGGTGGCCGTGGCGCTGGCGCTTGGCGGCAGCAGCCTTGGGCTCCTTTCCGCCTTTCTGTTTCTGCCCGCCTTTCTGCTTCAGCAATATTTGCGCTCGCTCGCCTTTTCGCGGGGGCTGGCGACGGCGGCGGCGATCAACACCGCCACGGTTTTCTTCGCTTCCCTCATCGGGGTTGCGGTTCTGTTGATGCTGGGACTGCACATTGATGCCGACCGGGTATTGCTGGTTGTGGCGGGAGGGTACTGGCTTTCCTGCCTCATCGGCTGGGGCCAGTTGCGGCCGGGTTTCCCGAGGCTGTTTTCATTCGGTCAACTCAAGGGCTATCGCCTGTTCGTGCGGGATTCGCGCTGGGTCTTCGTCGGCGTCACCTCGACTGAACTGCTGGTGCGCTTTTACAGCTTCGTCGTCGCCACATGGTTTGGCCCAGCCGCGCTTGCCGCGCTGTCCGCGTCGCAATTGCCCCTGCGGCCCATTCCGCTTCTGGCCGTGAGCTGGAGTTCGATCGGACGGGCCGATCTGGCGGCGTTGCGGGAAGGGAATGGCTGGCGAAAATATGGCTGGCACCTTCTCATCGCGGCGCTTGTCATCATTGCCATCGCCATTCCTTATGGCCTTGCGGTCTATTTCTGCTGGCCGCTGATTTCTCACTATGTCTTTGCCGGAAAATACGCCGATGGCGCCTCGCTCAGCCTGCTCTGGGCAATCAGTTCGGGGCTCGCGGCAATCCAGTTGATCGGGGGCATCGGGCTTCAGGTGGTCCGGGCCTTCCGGCCCCTTGCCATCGCCACGGCGATAGCCGCGGCCGTGACGGTTCTCGCCACGCTCGTGCTGATCGGGCAGTTCGGCTATCCCGCCAGTGTCATCGGCACGATCATCGGACAGTTTGTGGAAATCGCGATCATGACCGGCCTGCTAACGCGCTTTCTCGCAACGCGCGCCATGGCAAGGGCCGCTGCCGGTCCGGCCTGAGATTTTTTGCCGCGACTTTGCCGTCCCGGTTCCACTGCTCCACCTTCAGGGCAAAGAACAGGAAGATGAGACCGCCGATATAGTTGGAGGCATAGAAGTAGCTGCTTTCCAGCAGATTATGGTAGGCGAAAAAGACGAGGAAAATCGTCGACAGGATGGCGAGCGGCAGGTCCTTGTCTGGGCCCGTGACCAGATGGCCGCCGATCGTGTCCGGCATGGTGCGCAATGTCCTGAACGCCAGCCAGATCCAGCGCGCCAGCAGCAGGATCGCGCCGATGCTGCCGATGTAGCCGGTGGTGACCGTCAGGTCGAGATAGCCGTTATGGGCCTCGTTGGCGACGTTGTTGTTTTCAATATCGGCAAACCAGAGGCCGCTTCTCAGGCTCGGCTGAAGGGCGGGATCAATATCCCAGAACGAACCGAAGCCTGCGCCCGTCCAGGGATGTTTGGCTATCTCGCTGAGGACGTAGCTCCAGACATCCGTCCGGCTGGTGAAGGTGACGCCATGGAGCGGCGACATCGGATCAATGCCGCTGATGCCGCAGATGCCGAGCCAGAGAAACAGGGCAAGGACCGCGACCAGCGGAATCATCACGACGCTGATCCAGATGAGAGCCACGGAGCCACGCGCGACAAGGGTGATGACAGGGGCGAGCAGGAAGGCAGACAGCGCGAGGATCAGGCTGGTTTTCGACTGGCTGGCGGCAAGCACGAGAAGGGTGACAGCCACCATGCCCCACCAGAGCAGGCGCGTTATCAGGGTTTTTTGTCCAAGGGCGCAGGCCGCGATGACAAAGGAGGAAAACATCGCGATGAAGCCCAGCGTGTTCTTCTGCGAATGAAGTCCCGCAAGCCCGAGCTTTGTCATGGAGAGGGAGGGCAGAAAAATCCATGAAGCAAAATCGATGAGCATGACAAGGGCGCAGGCGGCGGCCATGGTGGCAAGATATGTCCGTGAGCGGCGGATGCCGACGGTGACCGCAAGCGCGATGACAAGCGCGATGGAATAGGACAGGAACCGGCGCTGAGAGGCCGCCGGATCGATGGCCCACAGGGTCGTCAGGCCGAACCACATATATAACAGCAGCAGCGGCCAGATGGCCTTCAGCAGGCCGAGCGTCGCCGTGAAGCGGGCCCACAGCACCGGAAGGGACAGGCCCAGCAGCGCGAACCAGATATAGCGGTTGAGCGACGAGCCTTCGGTGTTGCGCGCCGTATCGATGACTTCATGCTGGAAGGGCGTGCTGCCGACCAGCGTGTAAAGGATCAGCACGAAGAAAACGAGGATGGCGATACGGTCAATCCAGCCGAGGATTGCGTATCTGCGATCCGCATCATGGCGCGCCCTTGTCGAGCGCCAGCGTGTGAGCGGCGTTTGTGCCGCATGACCGGGCGACATGGGCGGCCTTCTTTCCATGATCAGCCGCCCTTGTTCGCCGGACCCGTATTCGCTGAACCAAGGCCCAGACGAAACCGGATGATGTCGCGAAGGCCAGGCCCGATGCAGCTCATACCCCGCACGAGATAGCGCCGCCACAGGCGCCGGGGCTCCCTGGCGAGGCGGTAGAGCCAGACGAGGGAGTTGCGCTCCATGAAATCGGGGGCCGGAGGCGTGATGCCGGCAAGGGTCGTCAATGAACTGCCGACGCACATGCCGATGCCGGTGGCCCGGCCGTCCTTCTGGATGCGCAACCCCAGCTTCTCCGACTGGGGAGGCCCAAGGCAGATGAAGACGAAGCGGGCAGGGTGATCCGCGACAAAATCGATGATGTCGCGCACCGCTTTCGGATCGTTGATCGCCCCCATCGGCGGGATGTGCTGATGGATGCGGGTCAAGCCGTACCGGGTGCGCAGCAGGTCGATCGTCTGGAGTGTGCTGCCGATGACTGTCAGCGCGTCATCGGGATGAATGATGTCGGTGAACATGTCGCGGATAACGTAGGCGCCCGGCGCGAAGGGAAGGTCCATCCCCGCAAGCCGGGCGAGCTTCATGACGATCCGGCTGTCACAGGTGCTGAGCCAGCAGTTTTCGCTCGCCTCGTCGAACTCCGCATCATGCCGCCGGAAATAGCTGTGCTCGGCATTGGGCGTGACGAAGAGAGAGAAGGGGGAAAAGCCGGGGCGTTCGTCGAGCGCCTTCAGTGTTTCCTCAAGGGTAACGGGGTCGAACCGCAGCCCGGCGAAATGGAGGGAGGGGACCATGAAGGGATGGGCTTCGGTCCGGGCGTTCGCTCCATCCATTCTTTTCTCCGATGCCGGGCCGGGCCCATATGAAGCAAGGCTGTCGCTTGTGAGCTTTACTATAATCGGTTAGCTCTGTGAGTTGTACCGGTTTGCCCGCAATGAGGTGTGGGGACTTGAAGAGAGGGCCGCGCGCGTGGGGAATGGATCGGGGATGACATCCCGTGAGATGAGGGATCCGCGGTCCGTGAGCCACCCCCTGCAGTTTGCCTTGAAGCGGTTGATGGATGTCGCCATCTCGGCGCTGCTGCTGGTTCTCCTGAGCCCGGTTCTGCTTCTTATTGTCGTGGCCATCAAGCTCACCTCGCCGGGACCGGTCTTCTACAGACCGCGCTGGGTGGTGCTCAACGAGCGCGTCATCGACGGCTATAAATTCCGCACCATGGTGGCGAACGCCATGGAGATGGAAACGGCCTTACGCGCCCGCAACGAGATGAGGGGACCGGCTTTCAAGATAACCAACGATCCACGCGTCACCCCGGTCGGCCGTTTCCTGCGCAAATACAGTCTGGATGAATTGCCGCAGCTCTGGTGCGTGCTCATCGGCGATCTCAGTCTGGTCGGGCCGAGGGCCCCCCAGCTTCATGAGTTCGAAAGGATGACGCCATTCCAGAAGCGCAAGCTGACGGTGACCCAGGGCATCACCTGCCTGTGGCAGATCGGTGGACGCCACCGGATCAATGATTATGATCAGTGGGTGCAAAAGGACCTCGACTACATCCAGAGCTGGTCCTTCTGGCTCGATATCAAAATTCTTTTTCTCACCATACCTGTGGTTATCCGGGGGTCAGGCGTCTGATGGAGCCCGCGAACAAGATCGAGGCCAGCATCGTCATTCCGAGCTACGACCGGATGGCCCTGCTGGAGCGAACTCTTCGGGGCTGCTTCGGCCAGACGTTCTCCAGCGGCGCATTCGAGATCGTGATTGCGGACAATCATCCCCAGCAGCTTGCCCGGGCAGTGGTCGAGCGGCTGCAGCTCGAAACCCCCATACCGATTCTTTACACCTCGAACGTGGCGCATGGCATCGCGGCGATTCGCAATGCGGGCGTGAAGGCTGCGCGTGGCCGCTTCATCGCTTTCGTGGACGATGACGAGGAGCCGCAACCCGGATGGCTGGAGGCTCTGCACAGCAGCCTTGAACGAACCGGCGCAGATGCTGCCTTCGGGCCGAAATTCCCGGTTTTCGAGTCGGGCCATGCACCCGACTGGGATCCGGAAGGCTGGTATTATACCTGTGATTTCAGGTTGCCCCGGGATGGAGAGATCATTCTCTTTGGCCGCCGCCGTCCCCGCGGCAAGGGGCTTGGCACCGGCAATTCGATGTTCCGGGTCGAGACTTGCTTTGCGGACCGGGAGCCCTTCAACGTGAAGATGGTCAACGGGGAGGATACGGAGCTTTTCTTTCGTCTGCTCCATGGCGGTGCCCGGTTCGTGTGGACGCCGGAGGCTATTGTTCGTGAGTTTATTGAGACAAGCCGTACGGATTTCAACTATATGCGGCGCCGGCTGATGCGCAGTTCCCAGCACTATGCAATCAGCCGGGTTACGACAAGCAAAAATCCCGGCGTTTCAAGAATAAAGGTGGCCATTCTCGGTCTCGGTCAGGTAATCGTGCATGGCGTTTTATTTATCCTGACAGGAGAGTTTCTTGACCCGAAACGGGTGGCCAATCGAATGGGCATCGCCAAGGGGTGGGGAAAGCTTACATACCGGCACCAGATCGGTTTTATCAACAATACGGCCTGAATCGGGTGCTGTGACTATTTTTCCTTGTAAAATTGAATCAAAATATTGGAGTGTCTGACTTCGAAGGCATACGGAATGTGGCCCGGGAGCGCAGATGGGGTGCCTGCATACAGGTTCAGGCCCGCACCGACTTACGTTACGGTATAATAGTGTTTGCTAATGTGCCTTGGCTTTGCTATCCAGCAAATCATTAAAGTTTTATGTTGTTCCGTAGTGTAACCTCAGGGTCTGGAGATTTTGAATGGAAGCTGCCGTGCTTCCGATACCCGCCAAGGTTCAGCGCAGGGTGTCTGGAATCAAGCTGTTTGGCGACGGTGCGAATCTGCGTGACTTCGAGCTTCTCTATAAAGAGGGACGGGTTGACGGATTCACGACCAACCCGACCCTGATGTACAAGGCTGGCATCACGGATTATCAGCGTTTTGCCCATGATCTGATTGACCTCATCCCCGATCTGCCGATTTCGTTCGAGGTGTTTTCCGACGAGTTCGACGAGATGGAGCGCCAGTCCCTGCTTATCGATAGCTGGGGCGAGCATATTTATGTGAAGATCCCCGTGACGAACACCCGGGGGGAAAGCAGCGCGCCTCTTATCCGCCGGCTGACGGCCGAGGGCATAAAGGTCAATGTGACGGCCATTCTGACGCTGGGCCAGGTCGCGGCCGTGGTCGACGCGCTGGAAGCCGATGTGCCCGCCATTGTATCTGTCTTTGCCGGGCGTATCGCCGATACGGGCGTTGATCCCATTCCCGTCATGATGGCGACGGTTGGCCTGTGCTCACTCAAGCCGAAGGCCGAAGTTTTGTGGGCAAGCCCGCGCGAGGTTTTGAATATCTATCAGGCGCGCGACTGCGGCTGCCAGATCATCACGGCGACGCCGGACATTCTGAAGAAACTCGACATGTCGGGCATGAACCTTGACCGGCTTTCGCTCGATACCGTCGCGATGTTCTATCGCGATGCGCTTGCCGCCCAGTTCAGGCTCTGATTCAAATTTTGCCAGCGGGTTCTCATGTACAAGGCACTCGTTTTGGCGGCAGGCATGGGCAGCCGCATCCGTCCGGTTGCAGGCGATCTGCCAAAACCGCTGGTTCCGTTCGGCGGGGAGCCCATTCTCGCTCATAATCTGCGTTGGCTGGTGGCATCCGGCGTGACCGAGGTGTGGATCAATCTTCATTTTCAGGCGGAAATGATTTCCAGCCTTGTCGGGGATGGCAGCGGCTTCGGCCTTCATGTCCGCTATACCTTCGAGCCCGAACTTCTGGGAACGGCGGGCGCGCTCGGCAATCTCGGTGACATTTTCAACGACCGCATGTTCGTCATTTATGGCGACAGCATCCTGCGCATGGATCTGGACGCGCTGCTTGAAAAGCACGCGGATGCCGATGCGGACGTGACCATTTCGCTGTTCGACCGGGACGTTCATGCTCATACCGGCATTGCCGGAGGACGGGTGGAAATCGCGCCGGATGGCCGTGTCACCGGCTTTGTCGAAGGAGCGCTGCCGCCAGGCGGCGGCGGGCGCGATCTGGTCAATGCGGGCGTCTATGTCTGCGAACCCAATATCAAGGCGCTCATTCCACCTGCGCGGCTGGTCGATTTCGGCCGCGATGTCTTTCCCGCCATGCTGGCCCGCCGTGACCCGCTCTTTGCCCATGTCATCGAGCCGGACGGCTATTGCCTCGGTCTTGATACGCCTGAAAGCTTTGCCGCCGGTGAAGCCCTGCTGGCGTCCGGCCGGATCAGATTCTCATGACGTCCGGCAGGGCGGCGGTTTTTCTCGACCGCGACGGGGTCATCAACGCCGTCGTCATGCGGGACGGCAAGGTGGCATCCCCGCGCCTGTTGTCCGAGTTCATGCTGGAGCCGGGCGTCGAGGAGGCGCTGGCGGAACTCAGGCAGGCCGGCTTCCTGCTTTTCGTCGTGACCAACCAGCCCGACATCCGTCGTGGCCTGATGAGCCCGCAGGTGCTCGACGCCATTCATGCGCGGCTCCGGGACCTGCTGCCCGTTGATGATATCGCCTTCTGTCCCCACGATAATGCTGACGAATGTGAGTGCCGCAAGCCGAAGCCCGGCATGTTGCTTGATCTGGCAAAACGCTGGAATGTCGATCTGGCGCGATCTTTCATGATCGGCGATCAGGACCGCGACATTGAATGCGGACGCAGGGCGGGTTGCATCACAATCCTGTTAGGTAAATCCTATAATTCCGGGTCGGAGGCCAAAGCCGACTATCTGGTTTCCGGCATCACCGCCGCTGCCGGGGTCATCCTCGCGGCACAACCCTAGTCGAGGCGTCCATCATGTTTGCCCAGCACTTTCTCGACTCGATCCACAAGGCGATCGACTCCTTTGATCTGACCATCATCGACAAGATGGCCGAGACGCTTGCCGCGGTGCGCGGGCGGGGCGGACGTCTTTTCATTGTCGGGTCGGGTGGCGGCGCCGGCCATGCCAGCCACGCAACCAATGACTTCCGCAAGATCTGCGGCTTTGAGGCCTATTGCCCAAGCGACAATGTGTCGGAACTGACCGCCCGCATCAATGACGAGGGCTGGGATGTCAGCTACTCCAACTGGCTGATCGGCAGCAGGCTGCGCGCCGAGGACGGCATTCTCGTTTTCTCGGTGGGCGGCGGCAGCGTCAATCCGCCGGTCAGCGTCAATCTGGTCAAGGTGCTTCAGCTAGCGAAGGAACGGGGCGCGTCGATCACCGGCATCGTCGGGCGCAACGGGGGGTACACGGCGGAAATCGCGGATGCCTGCGTCGTCGTGCCGACCATTGATGAAGCGCTCATCACCCCCATCGTGGAGGGTTTGCAGGCCGTGGTCTGGCATCTGCTGGTTTCTCACCCCGCTCTTTCGATGAACAAGGGGCGCTGGGAGGAACTGGGCGGCAGCGTGGCGAAAAGCGCATGATCGTTGTACGGACACCCTTGCGGGTTACGCTGGGCGGCGGCGGCACGGACCTCAAAAGCTATTATCAGCATGGCGGCGGATTCATTTTCGCGCTGGCGCTCGATAAATATATCCGCGTGATGTGCCAGCGTCCGCTCTTCGACAGCCGGGTTACGGTGACGGGCCCCGATAATGAGGTGGTAGAGCGCAGCGCCGATGTGAAGCACAAGCTTATCCACGCCGCCTTGATCCGCCACGGGATCGAGGACCGGTTCGAGATCGCCTCGATGGCCGACATCGCGGGCGGCACTGGTCTTGGCTCGTCGAGCTGCTTTCTGGTTGGTCTGCTCAATGCCATCCATGCCATGAAGGGAGAAACCCTTTCCGCGCAGGAAATTGCGGAGGAGGCGTGCGATATTGAAATCGGCCTGCAGGCCAGCGGCATCGGCAAGCAGGATCAGTACATGGCCTCATTCGGCGGCCTGACCACGCTTGAGATTGCGCCTGACGGCAAGATTGATGTTGCGCGGGTCGCGCTGGCCCCGGAAATCGAAAACCGGTTCATCGAGCGCACGCACATCTATTATACCGGCCTGCGCCGGGATGCGGCCGTGGTGCTGGCGGACCAGAACAGCGCCATGAACGAAGAAGGCAGCGGCGCGCGCAAGCGCGTGGAAAACAGCCTCGACTTCATTCGCGACCTTGGCTACCGCATCCTTGAAAGCTGGAAAAGCGGCGATTTCGATGGCTGGGGACACATGCTTGATGAACACTGGCGTCACAAGAAACAATTATCCGCGAAGATAAGCTGGCCCCATATCGATGAAATCTATGACCGTGTACGGCGCGATTTCAATGTTCTGGGGGGCAAGGTGCTGGGGGCCGGCGGCGGCGGCTTTCTGATGCTTTACTGCGCCGGTGACGGCGAGGCGCTTGAGGATTTCATGGCGCGCAACATGATGCCGCGTCTTCGCTATGGCATCGACCGCGCCGGCTCGACCATCATTCCGGGGGTATAATGGCGGAGGCGGGAACAGCGTATTTCATTTCGGCCTTCGGCAATCCCGTGGTGGCGCTGCCGGCGGCGGCGGTGCTCATCTTTCTGCTTTTCCATACCCGGCATATGCGCGTTGCCGTCAATTATGCCACGGCCATTGTCGGGCTGTTTATCTCGGCTGCCATTCTGAAAGTCATTTCGCGCTGCCTGGGCGATTCATTCGTGGGCACGCCCTGGCATCTGTCCATCGGTGCGCCGAGCGGCCATGCGTCCTTGTCCACCATCGTCTATGGTGGTGCGGCTGCGATTCTGATGCGTGCTGCGGGGAGGCTGGGTGCGGCCGGCGCCTTTCTGCTTTTCCTGATCCTGCTGATAGGCATCGCCGTCACCCGGGTAACGCTTGGCACTCATACGCCGATGGATGTCATTACCGGGATTATCCTTGGAATGATATTCGTTGTGCCCGTTTCGATCGCCGCCGCCCGTGAGGCATGGGATGTCCGTCCGCTGAATGCGGTGATCGTGGTTGCCGGGATGATGGCCGTGGCCTTTCTCGCCAATGTGAGCGGGTTTCGCATCACCAGCGATATTGTTTTCTGAGCTAAAAGACAGATAATTTCTTCTTCCCACTCATGGTTAATGAAGTGATAAGGTCGCTTCGGGCAAAGAGCCGGTAAACCGGCCATGAAACCAGTCGGGGAAGAAAATCATGAAAATCCTGGGTGCCGCCATTGCGGCCTGTCTTCTTGCTCCCGCAGTTCTGTGGGGAACGGGGGCACATGCGCAGGCCGCGCCACAAGTTGAAGCGCCTGCGCCGGTTCCGCCTCAGGGACGTGCGCAGAGCCGCTATTCGAGCCTCGTCGTCTATGGCGACAGCTATGCGGACAATGGCAATCTGATCAATGGCGCTCTTGTCGTGCCGGGGCAGCCTTATCCGCGTCACACGACGGGCAATGTGGGGTTCCTGGGCTTTCTCGCCTATCCGACCGCTCTTCAGGGGCAACTGGGTCTGCCTGATTCCGGCATGTTCAATTATGCTTATGCAGGCGCTGATTCAGGACCGGGCGCGCCGCCTCTGCTGCTCGGTTTCGGCCAGCAGATCGATGCGTCGCTCGCGCTTGGCCAGCGTTTCGGCGAAAACGATCTCGTCGTCATCAATATTGGCGGAAACGATGGCGGTGCTTCCACTGGCGGGCTCAGTCTGGCGGATGCGCCCGCCACGGCGGCCACGGCGGCGGCGAACATCGGCAATGGCGTTCGCACGCTGGTGAATGCGGGCGCCCGGAATTTCATGATCAACACCTTCGATGATCCCAGCATCATCCCCAATGTCTCCAGCGGCATGTATGGGCAGGAGGCGATTGCCGCCGACAGGCTCTATGGATCCTTGCTCTATGCGCAGGAAGAGGCGGCGCTCGCGCCACTGGCCCAGAGCGGCGTGAGGATTTTCACGTTCAACCTGAGCCAGTTCGGCAGGCAGGTGGACGCCAACCCGGCCCTTTACGGGTTCACGAACGTCTCCACCCCTTGCCAGAACACGCCTGCTTGCGCCACGCCCACATCGCCCGGGCAATACACCAACGCCACCTTTGATGGCCTGCACCTGACGACGGGGGCCTTTCTTCTGGCCGCGCGCTATATGGACAATCTGCTGCTGGCGCCGACGACATTTCCGGGGCAGGTGGATTTTGCCCAGGCCATCACCGGGAGTTTCACCGCATCGACGCTCAACCGTCTGGACGCCGGGCATTATGCGCCGCGCGATGACGCGAAGCCCTTTTCCTTCTATGTGACGGCGGCGGGCGACAAGGGCGAGGATGACGGCAACAGCGACGCGACCGGCTATCATTATAACTCGGTTGGCGGCACGCTCGGTTTTGATTATCAGCTCAACGCCCAGCTCGCTCTGGGAGCGGTTTTCTCCTATTCGAGCCCAAACGTGAAGCTCGATGGCGGGGCAGGGCACTATGATACGGACAGCTATCAGGGGGCGGTCTATGCCTCATACACCTCGGATCACTGGGTTGCCGATGCGCTGGCTGGATATGGACGGACCAGCTACGATCTGGATCGCCCCGGCATCATCGACACCATTCGCGGCAATACGCACGCCAACAGCTTCTCGCTGGCGGCGAAGGCGGCCTATCTGTTCGATCTGGGGCTCCTGCGCGCCGGCCCGCTGGCCGGGTTCACCTACACGCATTCGAAGGTCAACGGCTACACGGAATCAGGCGACCCGCTCCTGACCTTCAATGTCGGCAGCCAGACGCTTGCAAGCCTGACGGGCAGCGCGGGCGTGCAGGTCAGGCTTCCTTTCGAGGTGGCTGGTCATGCCATCAACCCCTATTTCAACCTCACGGCCGAGCATGATTTCCATGATGGCGATCGCACGCTCGAGATCAGCGAAACCCAGTCGCCGCTATTGCCGATCTTCACCCGTGTCGAGGGCGATGGCACTGACACCTATGGCAGGGCGCAACTGGGTGTGAGCGCCGCGCTCACCGATAGTCTTTCCCTTGTCGCGGATGCGGGAACCACCTTCGGCCGGGACAGCGGCTATGATCTGGCAGGCAACATCGGGTTGAGCTATCGTTTCTGACGGACCAGATGGCAGGAGGCTTGCATATATTTGGTCGAATGATCAAATATATGCAGCCTTCACCCGATCCGGAAATGAAACATGGTCTCCATCGCCCCGCCTGAACTCGCCACGCCCGCCCTGCTGCGCAACAGCCGGATCGATGGACCGCTCGTCGAGCAGGCGCGGGTGGATCTGGCGGCGTGTTTTCGCATGGCGGCCCGCCTGGGGATGCAGGAAGGTATCTGCAATCATTTCTCTGCGCTGGTGCCGGGTTGTGACGATCTGTTCATGGTCAACAGATATGGCTACGCCTTCAACGAGATTACCGCCTCGAACCTGCTGATCTGCGATTTCAACGGCAATGTTCTGGCCGGGGATGGCGAGCCGGAGGCGACGGCGTTTCATATCCATGCCCAGGTGCACAAGCGGCGTCCCCGGGCGAGAGCCGCTTTCCACACCCATATGCCGAACGCCACGGCGCTCTGCATGATCGAGGGCGATCCGCTGGTCTGGGCCGGGCAGACCGCGCTCAAGTTCTACGGCCGCACCATCGTCGATGAACACTATAACGGGCTTGCCCTTGATGAGTCGGAAGGTGAGCGCATTGCGGCGGCCATGGGCGAGGCGGATGTGGTGTTTATGAAGAACCACGGCGTCATGGTGGTCGGGCCGACCATCGCGGAGGCCTGGGACGATCTCTATTATCTGGAACGCGCCGCCGAAGTGCAGTTGAAGGCCATGAGTTCAGGCCGCAAGCTTGTGCCGGTCGCCCCCGGCGTGGCGCTCAAGACCTATGAGCAGATGCGCAGGAACGACCCTGAGGATGCGCATTTCCATCTTGAAAGCGTGAAGCGCACGCTCAGCCGCCTCGAACCCGATTTCGCGCAATAGAGCCCAGCCCGATGCGCTTTCCTCCATTGAGGGTGTGTGGTGAGGTTAGTGCTTGATGAAATGGGTCACGCCGTAATTGACGACGGTCATGATGTATTTCGACCAGTGGTCGTAACCGGGGCTGCGCCCGTTCACGGTTGCGAAATGGGCGCCGTCCTCGGTTTCGAACTCGCCGGGTTTCCCCATCATCAGCGAGGTGACGTAATAGCAGGGCGTCACCACATTCTTCAAAAGCGCGTCGAGCCGTTCGACCTTGTGAGGCGTTTTGGGGAAGATGCTTTTGTCCTGCCCGTAGGGAGGGCCAACCCAGATGCAGGAGGCTCCGCCACTCTTTATCTGTTCGGCAATGGTCGAAGCCTGATCCCAGATCCATGAGCGGGGGAAAGTCGCATCATCGTTGGTGTAGCCGCCCATGGCGTCTCCCAGAATGATGACCACCAGGTTGGGGTGATATTTGGCGAGCAGCGCCTGAATGCTTTCAGACGGTTTGCCATGCGGCACCAGCTTGAAAGCAGGCTTCTCCTTCGGGGTGGCTTCCACGGAACAGTTGGTCGGTTCGCCCCCTTCAATATAGGAGGACGCATTGTTGCCGCAGGCCGCCTCGATATAAACGGAAGCGCCTTCCGCCGTCATGGTTTCATAGAGCGGTTCCGACAGACGATGCGGGTGGGCCATGTGGCTGTCGCCCAGAATCAGAACACTCAGGCCAGCCATCAGGAGCGGCGTCGTTGCCATTCTCGTTCCAGTAAATAATGGGTCCGCAGGGTGAGGTGGATGCCGGGTCGCTTGGAGCGGCCATCCAGATAACGCAGGAATTAACTCAATTGTTAAAGGATTTGTCCCGGGCATGCCAGCTTCGACAAGAGCTGCTCCAGTAACATTTGTTTGTATTCGCCTGATGCGGCATGAGTCCGTTTATTTTTCATGCTCAAGAAAATTCCATCTAACTGTCTGTTAAATAGAACACAAATTCGCAGCAGTTCTGGGTGTGGTAAGTGCACCAATTTATTACTTATATTTTAAGGACTTGGGCCCCGTCCTTCATATCTTGAGAGCGGGTGGGAAGATTGTCGCACCCGCCCAAAACGCCGGTCTTTATTCAAAATCTGCTTTGACAAAATATTCCTCACTCAGTATCCATATAAAACAGATAGAGATTTAGATAATAGGGTGTGGGTGTGGATATGAACAAGGGAGCGGAGAGACCGGGTTCTGTCCTTGTCCGTCATGACGCGGAGCGGTGTCGCTGTTCATCCCGGCGGACACTTTACTCCTCATCCGCGTTGTTTTGAGCCGCACTGGTTCCAGTCGGCTTGTTCGTTCAACAGGCCGGAACCTGCGGCTTCCGCATCTTCAGGCCGTTATCCATGGACCGGCGCTTCACCAGCGACGGGCGTTTCACTCAGAGGTGTCTTCATGTCGGCAACTTCCTTTTTCTGGTTTCTGCCCAGTGGCGGCGATGGCCGCTATCTCGTCTCGCCGGTCGGCCGGCGTCCGATCACGCGCAAGCTCGCCCAGCAGATCGCCACGGCGGTGGATAATCTTGGGTATGACGGCATGCTGCTGCCGACGGGCGCGGCCTGCGAGGATGCCTGGATCACGGCGTCCACGCTCATTCCGCTGACGGAGCGCCTCAAGTTTCTGGTTGCGATCCGGCCTGGTCTGATCACCGCGCCGGTGTCGGCCCAGATGGCGGCGACCTTCGACCGCTTCTCGGATGGCCGCTTGCTGGTCAATGTCGTCGCGGGCGGCAACACGGAGATGCAGAAGGCCGAAGGTATGTTCCTCGATCATTCACAGCGTTATGCGCAGACGGATGAATATCTGACCGTGTGGCGCAAGCTGTTGTCCGGCGAGACCGTCAATTTCCATGGCGAGCATGTCCAGGTCGAGAATGCGAGGCTCAATTTCAAGCCGGTGCAAAGGCCGCATCCGCCGGTTTTCTTCGGTGGATCGTCGGAAGCGGGCATCCGCGTTGCGGCAAAGCACGCCGACACTTATCTGACCTGGGGCGAGCCGCCCGCGATGGTTGAAAAGAAGGTGGCAGAAGTCCGCAAGGCCGCCGCCGCCGAGGGTCGCACCGTCAAATTCGGCATCCGCCTCCATGTCGTTGTGCGTGATACCGAAGCCAAGGCCTGGGAAGCAGCGAACGATCTGCTGCGCGACGTCGATGACAACGTCATCGCGAAATATCAGGCGGCGCTCGGTCAGGGTGAATCCGAAGGGCAGAAGCGGATGCTGTCGCTCCATGGCGGCCGTCGCGACAATCTGGAGATAAGCCCGAACCTGTGGGCAGGTGTCGGTCTGGTGCGCAGCGGTGCGGGCACGGCGCTGGTAGGCGACGGCAAGACCGTCGCGGCCCGGATCGCGGAATATCGCGACATCGGCTTCGAGACGTTCGTGCTGTCGGGTTATCCCCATCTTGAGGAAGCCTATCGCTTCGCCGAGGATGTGATTCCGATTGTCCGCCAGCAGGAAAGCGCGCAAGCGCCGGCACCTCTGTGGCAGACGGCGTCCGCCAGCTAAACCCCGTACTGTGATGATCCGTATCGGCTGTTCTATGAGGGAACAGCCGATATGTCCGCGTCCAGTTACAGACATTGAACAGGTATGTAAGTATGGCTGACAGGCAACAGTGTTGAGAGATAAATTTCTTTCCGGGTAATCCATATTGAATTAATGGAATTTATTGACAATCTTGCGGCATATCTGCGGGTTATTCTTTAGACGGCATATTTGAAGAAGCTGACAGGGCGTTCCATGCGAAGCCCGGTCATCCTGATCCGCGATCAGGTCTTCATTGCCGTTTCCGCGAAATGTTTGCACAGCAGCGCGCCGGAAACGGACAGCGCTCATCCAAGTGGGGACCAGAATGAGTGTGATGAACGGGGCAGGCCTGCGAAAGCCGGTATTGCGCCTCAGGGGACAAAAATGGGTTCTGGGGGCGGTTGCGGGGGCTCTGCTGCTGGGCACTGCGCCTGTGCGCGCGGCGGATGCAGTAGCCCCCGCGCCGGTGGCGCAGGCTGCCGATAGCGGAAAAGACGCCGCGCCGGCCTCCGACACCCAGGTGCAGGACGTGGTGGTCACCGCCCGCAAGCGCAAGGAGCGCTCGCAGGACGTGCCGATTTCGATGACCGTCGTCGGCAAGCAGCAGGTGCAGGATCACCAGATCAGCAATGTCCGCCAGCTCTTCCAGGAAGTGCCGACATTGCAGGTGATCATTCCCAATTCGCGCAACGCCAGCCTCAACATCCGCGGTATCGGCAGTTCGCTCGCCAATGACGGCCTGACGAGCCCGGTCGGCGTCTTTGTGGATGGCGTCTACTATGCCCGTCCAGGCGCAGCGACCTTCGACCTGATCGATCTTGACCGCATCGAGGTGCTGCGCGGGCCGCAAGGCACGCTGTTCGGCAAGAACACCATTGCGGGCGCGCTCAACATTTCCACCCTGCTGCCGAGCTTCAAGCCGGAAACCTCGGTGGAAACCTCGATCGGCAATTACTTCTACAAGCAGTTCCGCGGCACCACCACCGGGCCCATCAGCGATACGGTCGCCTATCGCGTTTCCGCCGCCTGGACGCGGCGTGACGGCTTTACAAGCAACACCCGCACGGGCCAGAACCTGAACGACTACAAGGACCTTTCGCTGCGCGGGCAGGTCTATTATGTGCCCAACGATAATTTCAACTTCCGCCTGATCGCCGATTACGACAAGCAGACCCTTAATTGCTGCAACTCATCGGGGATCAAGGACGTTATTCCCACGACATCGTCAGGCGCGCCCTTCCCGAACGGGTTCCTGCAGCGCGCGGCCAAGCTCGGCTATACGCCCAGGTTCGGCGCAAGGTCCAACGAGACGGACATCGACTCAGCCCAGAATATCGTGACCCATCAGGACGGCATTTCCGCGACGGCGAACTTGAATGTCTGGGATGGCTATACGCTCAGCTCCATCTCGGCCTATCGCCAGTGGGCCTTCGATCCGAACAATGATTTCGACTTTATCGGCCTGCCGGTCCTGACCAACAACGACACCAATTCCCATCAGGAACAGTTCAGCCAGGAAGTGCGGCTGAGTTCGCCGGTCGGGCGGCGGTTCGACTATGTGGTGGGTCTCTATTATTTCTGGGAGCTGATCCAGAGCACGAACGACACGAGCCTTGGTTCCTCGGCCTGGGGCTGGGTCTCACAGGGCGCGCCCTCGCTCGCCGCTGCCGGACCTGTGCTGGGCAATGCGGCTCTCACCGGACTGACGCAGCTTCAGCATGCCGAGCCCAGGACCAGCAGCTATGCCGGATATGCCCAGGGCACATACCATGCGACGGATGCGCTCGATGTGACGGCGGGTCTGCGCTACACCTATGAGAAGAAGAGCGTCAATCTCATCCAGTACAACGTCAATCCCGCTGTACCGGCGAGCCTGACCAGCCTCACGCCTGTTCTGCGTCTGATCCAGAGCGGCGTGCTGCCTACCGGGGCATTCTCGCAGAAATATTCGGAAGGCAATCCCTCCGGCACCCTGAGCGTGGGTTACAAGTTCACCCCCAACGTGCTGGGTTATGCGTCCTACTCGCGCGGCTATCAGTCGGGTGGCGTGAACGTCGGGCTGGTGTCCTCCGGACTGGACCAGACCGTCGATCCTGAAACGGCAAATTCTTATGAGGTGGGTCTGAAGTCGGAGTGGTTCGACCGCAAGCTCCAGCTCAACCTGGCCGCCTTCCTGGAGGACATCAAGGACTATCAGGCCAACTCGGTCGTGAACACGGCGACCACCACCACCAGCTTCATCACCAATGTCGGCAAGGTCAGGACCAAGGGGCTGGAACTGGACGCCAAGGCGCTGCCTTTCAAGGATCTGCTTCTGACCGCATCGGGTGCCTATACCGACGCCATGCTGCTCAACTACAAGAATGCGCCTTGCCCGCCTGAAACCCTGGCCTCAAGCTGCGATCTTTCGGGCACGCAGGCGCCGGGTTCCTCGAAGTGGGCGGCCTATACAAGCGCTACCTATTCCCATGCGCTCGACGACTGGGGCCCGCGTGAACTGATCGGCTACGCCAGCATGGATTACAGCTTCCGTTCCCGGTTCCAGAACGGCTCGAACTCCGCCTATCAGTGGGCCCCGAGCTATGGCATTGCCGACCTGACGCTGGGCGTGCGTTTCGACGACAAGTCCTGGGATCTGTCGGTCTGGGGGCACAACCTGTTCGACAAGGTCTATTACACGGCGGTCGGATCGCTGGCCTTCAATGTCGGCGCCACCACCGCTTTCCGTGGCGACCCGCGCACGATTGGCCTTACGCTCCGCCACACCTTCTGACGGGCGCGAAAACAAAAACAGGAGCCCCGGATCCGCAAGGACCCGGGGCTTTTTTTATGCGATCTTCAGGTCAGTCGATGATGTGAAAAAACGAGCCGGTCACGCGCCCGCGCCGTCCGCCGGTTTCCGCCACCCGGTTTCCCCCCGCATCCTCCACGTCGAACAGGGGTACGTCGCTGCCGGTGGTCAGCGTCCGGGCGTAATGGAATTCATGGCCCCGGAAGGTTCGTCCCTCAGGCCCTATGGCGGCGTCGGCCCTCAGCGTGGCCGAGCGGTAGCCCAGATGGAACTGGCGGTTGGAGAAGTCGGTTTCCAGATCCAGCAATCCCGCCATGGCGTGGCGCGTGCCGCCCGCGTCGATCAGGCCGCTACCCAGCACCATGTAGCCGCCGCATTCGCCATGGACGGGCACACGCGTCGCGGCCTCGCGAAGACCATCGAGAAAGTGGAGGTTGGCGGCCAGCCTGCCGCCATGGAGTTCCGGATAGCCGCCGGGCAGCCAGACAAGGTCCGCGCTTGCGTCCGGGGCCTCATCGGCCAGCGGCGAGAAGGGCAGCAGTTCCGCGCCCGCCGCGCGCCAGCCCTCGGCAAGGTGGGGATAAAGAAACGAAAAGGCCGTGTCGCGCGCGATGGCGATGCGCTGCGCGGGGGGCGTGATGGGAGCGGCGGGGGCAGGGTCCGCAAACCGGTGGCTTGAGGCCGCGGCCCGGATGGAGCCCAGATCGCAGCTTGCGCTCACCTCGTCGGCGAGCCGTTCCAGCAGGCTCTCCAGCTCCGCCGTCTCGCCTGCCTGCACCAGTCCCAGATGGCGCTCGGGCAGGGCCAGCAGCGTCTGCCGCCGGATCGCGCCCAGTACCGGCAGGCCGATCTTCTCGATGGCCTGCCGGGCCAGCCGGTCATGACGTTCGCTCGCCACCTGATTGAGGATGACACCCGCGACGGATACGTCCCGGCGCAGCATGGCGCAGCCGAGCGCGGTCGCCGCCGCCGATTGGGCCTGCCCGGAAACATCGAGCACCAGCAGCACCGGCCAGCCCGCCAGCGCGGCGATGTCGGCCGTCGCGCCGTCACCAGTCGCGCCATCGCGCACCGCGCCGTCGAAAAGCCCCATGGAGCCTTCGGCAAGGGCGATGTCGCAGCCTTCGCCCCGGGCGATCAGCGCATGGAGCACGCTTTCGCGCATCGCCCAGCTGTCGAGGTTGAAGCTCGGCCTGCCGGTCGCGGCGGTATGGAAGGCGGGATCGATATAGTCCGGCCCGTTCTTGAAGGGCTGCACCGAAAGTCCGGCCCGGGCGAAGGCCCGCATCAGGCCGAGCGTCACGGTGGTCTTGCCCGCGCCTGAGCGGGGCGCGGCGATGGTCAGGCCGGGGGGCAGGGCGAGAGGCTGGGCGGGAAGCAGGGTCATGGGGGCTCCGGCATGACGGAATCGTCGTCCCCCTGTATAAGCAGGCCCATGAGCAAAGAGAACCCGTCACCGGACGATGGAGACGCCCCGGCTACACCCCTTCGCCGGGGCTGGACCACGGGCGCCTGCGCCACGGCGGCGGCCAAAGCAGCCTACAGCGCGCTCCTCGGCGGCGGCGAGTTTCCCGATCCGGTGACGATCCGCCTGCCGGGCGGACAGGAACCTGCTTTCGCGCTGGCTATTCACGGAATGGAGGGCGAGCGCGCCTTCGCGGGCATCGTCAAGGATGCGGGCGACGATCCCGATGTCACCCATGGCGCGCTGGTCGTTGTCCATGTCGGTCATGGCCCTGAAGGCGCGGGTGTGCTGTTCCGTGCGGGCGCGGGCGTCGGCACGGTCACGCGTCCGGGCCTGCCCATCCCGCCGGGCGAGCCCGCCATCAATCCCGTGCCGCGCCGCATGATTTCGGAGGCCATCGCCGGAGTGGCGGCCCGGTTCGGCGCAAGCGGCGACGTCATCGTCGAGGTCTCGATCGCCGATGGAGCGGAACTTGCGGGC
This sequence comes from Parvibaculaceae bacterium, assembly GCA_028283765.1. Classification (GTDB taxonomy): domain Bacteria; phylum Pseudomonadota; class Alphaproteobacteria; order Parvibaculales; family Parvibaculaceae; genus JAATFR01. The sequence goes on from JAPWJY010000008.1 coordinate 1,315,642, forward strand.
AAGACGCTCAATCCCCGCCTTGGCATTGTCGGCGGCCTCTCGGTGCTCGGCACCACGGGCATCGTCATCCCCTTTTCCTGTTCGGCCTGGATACATTCGATCCACCGGGGCATCGATGTCGCCCGCGCCTCGGGTCTCACTCACATCGCGGGGTCTACCGGGTCCACTTCGGAGGCTGCGGTGGCGAAGCTCTATGGCCTGCCTGAAGTCGCCCTCATCGACATGGGGGACTTTGTCGGCGGGATGCTGAAATATGTCCGCGCCCATCCGGTCGAACGGGTCACCATCGCGGGCGGCTTCGCCAAGATGGTGAAGCTCGGGCAGGGTCTGCTGGATCTCCATTCGGCGCGCGGCGAGGTTGACCTGAACTGGCTGGCTGATTTGGCAGCAAGGTCCGGCGCGGATCAGACGCTGGCTGACGCCATCCGCAGCGCCAACAGCGCGCTTCATGGGTTGATGCTGTGCCGTGAAGTAGGTTTCGCCATCGGCGATCATGTCGCCCGGGCGGCACTGGTGACGGCGGCAAAAGCCGTCGCCGGTTCCGGCATCATGCTCGATGTCGTCGTCTTCGACCGCGAGGGCCAGCCGACGGGGCGGGCCTGATTACTCGCCCCGGCCCCGGAAACGGCGCTGATAGGCCGCGTCATAGAGCGCGCTGGTGCGAAAATCCTCCGATCCCAGCGACGGCCCGACCAGAATGAGCGCGGTGCGTTCGATCGGATTGCGGGCAACCTCCTCGGCGATGGTGCCGAGCGTGGCGCGGATGATCCGCTCCTCGGGCCAGCTCACCCGGTAGAGCACGGCGACAGGGCACTCCGCGCCATAATGGGGGACAAGTTCCCGCACGATGTTGTCGAGCACATGGATCGAGAGATGGAGCGCCAGCGTCGCGCCGGTGGCGGCGAAGCTGCGAGTTTTTCCTTTTCCGGCATGGCCGATGCCCGGCCCGAGGTACGTGTCAGCACCAGCGATTGCGCCACTTCCGGCAGTGTCAGTTCCCGGCGCAGGGCGGCGGCGGCGGCGGCGAAGGAGGGCACCCCCGGCGTCACCGTATAATCGAGACCCAGCGCATCGAGCGCGCGCAACTGCTCGCCCATCGCGCTCCAGACCGAGAGATCGCCGGAATGGAGCCGGGCCACATCCTCGCCAGCGGCGTCTGCGCGCACGAATTCGGCCACGATTTCCTCAAGGCTCAGGGGCGCGCTGTCGATGATGCGCGCGCCGGGCGGGCAATGGCCGAGGATCGCCTCATGCACCAGCGATCCGGCATAGAGGCAGACCGGCGAGCGCGCGATCAGGTCGCGGCCCCGCAATGTGATGAGGTCGGGCGCGCCGGGACCGGCGCCGATGAAATGAACGGTCATGATATGATTTCCAGGCTATGGGCCAGGGCAGGAGCGGCAAGGGCACAGGAAGCATGTGCGGAACTGCGGCGTGGCCCCAGCAGCATCGCGTCGGGCCCCGCCAGCGCCAGCGCCGAGGCTTCGCAGATCGAGCCGACGCCGGCCATGGCCTGCACCGTTTCCGAATGGCTGAGGCAGCGCGGTGCGGCCTCTTTCAGCAGGGCTTCATCGGCGAAGGCAAGCGCCACGCCCAGCTCGTCTGCCGCCTGAAGAAGACCCGCCTCATGGCGCTTGCGGGTTGAACTGGCGATCAGGCCGAGGCTGGAAAGATCGAGACCGGCGAGCGCAAGCACCTCGCGGACGAGGGCGCTGATTTCCTCCGCCCCGCAGCCCTTCCGGCAGCCTATGCCAGCGACGATCATGGTTTCACCGCCTGCCACTGGGTCACCGTCATGGCGGGGCGGAAGCCGTGCAGCGTGCCGATCTTGTCCAGCCGCTCGATGGAAATGCGTGTCAGCGTGCCGCCGAAGCGCTGCATTGCCTGCGTCAGCGCGGCGTCGGTTTCAATCGTCACGCTGTTCGCCACGATCCGCCCGCCGGGCCGCAGCGCCATCCACGCGCCCCCGATCACGCCATTGCCCGTCGTGCCGCCGCCGATGAAGATGGCGTCCGGCGTGGGCAATCCGTCGAAAGCTTCAGGGGCCTTGCCAGTGCGCACGTCGAGATGCGGCACGCCGAGGCTGACGGCATTGCGCGCGGCGCGGGCGGCGCGTTCAGCTTTCGGCTCGATGGCAATGGCGCGGTTACGGCTATCGCGCAACAGCCATTCGATGGAAATGGAGCCTGAGCCCCCGCCAATGTCCCAGAGCAGTTCGCCCACGCGCGGAGCCAGCGCCGAAAGGGTGACGGCGCGGATTTCGCGCTTGGTGATCTGGCCGTCATGCTCGAACATATCATCGTCGAGACCGCTGGCGAGCGGAATGATCCGGGCATCGGGTCCGGCCACAACTTCCAGCGCCAGCATGTTGAGTGGACCGGCATCGGTGATGTCGAAATCGTCCGCCGTCATGCTTCTCAGCCGCTCATCGGGGCCTCCGAGCGCCTCCAGAACATGAATGCGCGTGGGACCGAAGCCATGCTGGCGCAGATAGGCCGCGACCTTGCCCGGGGTCGTCGCGTCGGCGCTGAGCGCGAAAATTCTTGTCCCCGGTTGCAGCAGCGGAGCCAGCGGCTCGATCGGCCGCCCGCAGAAGGAGATCGTGCGGACCGCCTGCAAGGCCCAGCCGAGCCTTGCCGCCGCGAGGGAGAAAGCGGAAGGAGCCGGGATCACCAGCATGTCATCGGCGGGGACATGAGCGGCGATCAGGCTGCCAATGCCGTAGCAGAACGGATCGCCGGAGGCGAGCACCACCGTGGGCGTGCCCGCCCGCGCCCTGAGGCCGTTGAGGGCGTCCGTCATCGGGCTCGGCCAGGCCAGCGCCTCGCCCTTGATGAGCGTGCCTGCAAGCGCGATATGGCGCGCGCCGCCAATCACCTGCGACGCGCCGGAAATGAGCGCGCGGGCAGCGGGGGAGAGCCCCTCTATGCCATCCTCGCCGATGCCTATGATGGAAAGCCAGCGCATGTTATGCCGGACCTCCACAAGCGGCCGGATCCCTGTAGGTGACAAGACCATGAGCCTCAACATACTCATTCTCGGCGGCACCACGGAAGCCTCGGCACTGGCCCGCGCGCTCAAGGACGACGTAAGGTTCGCGCCCATGCTCTCGCTCGCGGGCGTCACGAAATCCCCGGTTCTGCCGCCCATTCCCCATCGTATCGGCGGTTTTGGCGGCATCGAGGGGCTTGCGGACCATCTTCGCCGTGAAAAGATTGCTCTGATGGTCGACGCCACCCACCCCTTTGCCGCCCGCATGTCGTTCAATGCCGCCGGGGCCGCCGCTCTTGCGAACGTCCCGCTCCTCGCCGTCGCGCGCGCGCCATGGCTGCCTGTTGCCGGGGATCAATGGATCATGACGCCCGGCATGGAAAGCGCAGCCGATGCCCTCGGCGATGTGCCGAAGCGGGTGTTCCTCACCATCGGCCAGAAGGATCTGGCTCCATTCAGGCGGGCAAGGCAGCATCATTATCTGCTGCGCAGCGTCGATGCGCCGGAAGCGGATCATCTGCCGCCTTCCGTCACGCTGATCAGCGCGCGCGGCCCCTTCGCCGAGGCGGACGAGCGGGTGCTGCTGGCCGGACATCGCATCGATGTGATCGTGACCAAGAATTCCGGCGGCACGGCGACCATGGCCAAGCTCGCCGCCGCCCGCGCCCTGTCGCTGCCCGTCGTCATGGTGGAGCGGCCCGCGCGCCCGCAGGGCGTCGAGACGGTCGGGACGGCGGACGAGGCCATGGCATGGCTGGCGCGGCATCACGGGGCCTATCTCTCGGCCCGGCGCGGCGTGTAGAGCCATTGCGCGCCGCCGGGACGTTCGATGGCGCGGGTGGCGCTGGAGCCGATCATCACCAGCGTGCGCATGTCGGCCCGTTCCGGGTCCGCATCCTTCAGCGGCTCGATGACGATATTTTCATCCGCGCGGCTGACCGCGGTGGCGAACACCACCGGCGTTTCCGGCGATTTCACCTCGCGCAGAATGTCGAACGCCGCCCCCAGTTGCCAGGGACGCGCCTTCGAGATCGGGTTGTAGAGCGAAATCACGAAATCGGCCTCGGCGGCCTTGCGCAGGCGATGGGTGATAAGGTCCCAGGGCTTGAGGTTGTCCGAGAGCGAAATGGCGCAGAAATCATGGCCGAGCGGCGCGCCGAGCCGTGCCGCCACGGCGAACATGGCGGAAATGCCGGGCAGCACCTCCACATCGAGCGCGCGCCATTCGTCCGGCCCTGTCTCGATGGCCTCGAAAATGGCGCTTGCCATGGCGAACACGCCCGCGTCGCCGGATGAGACGACGCAGACCCTGCGGCCCTGCTGCGCCAGTTCAAGGGCGTTGCGGGCGCGGGCGATTTCCTCGCGATTGTCCGAGGCGTGGCGGTTCTGGTCGGCGCGCAGCGGCACCCGGGCCACATAGGTCTGATAGCCGATGATGTCGCTCGCCTGCGCCACGATTTCGGCGACCTGCGGCGTCATCAGCATTGGATCGCCGGGGCCGAGACCCACGACATGAAGTTTTCCGGTCAGCGGTTTTCCTGTCATCTGGGCCTCTGCCTTCCGGGAACGAGCACGATGGAGAAATAGGGGGCCGGCTCATCGCGCTTGTCGGCCAGCCGCTCGATATGCTGGTCGTCCATGGTGCCGCGCTCGACATAGAGCGCGCGCTCCATCAGCCCGGCGCGGGCGAGCGCCCGGCGTATCTTGGGCAGGTTGCGCCCGACCTTCATGATCACGGCGGCGTCGCACTGGGCAAGGCGCAGGGCAAGGCCATCCTCGTCCAGCGTGCCGGGCAGCACGCTCAGCACATCGTCGCCGTGGGTCATGGGCGCGCCCGCGCTCGTCCAGCATCCGGCCATGCCGGTAACACCGGGGATAACTTCGTGCGTATAATGATCTTTCAGCCGGTCGAACAGATACATGAACGAGCCGTAGAAGAACGGATCGCCCTCGCACAGCACCGCCACGTCGCGGCCTTCATCGAGATGCGCCGCAAGATCGCGCGCGCAAGCCTCGTAGAACACGCCCATGTCGGCCAGATAGGCCGGATCGGCGACGGAAATTTCCGTGGTGAAAGGATATTCGAGCCGCAGTTCCAGCACTTCGGCATGGAGCCTGCCCTCGACGATGCGCCGGGCATGGCCGGTGCGGCCTTTTTTCGCGAAAAAGGCGATGACGGGCGCCGCCGCGATCAGGCGTGCGGCCTTCAGGGTCATCAGTTCGGGATCGCCGGGGCCGATGCCGACGCCATAAAGGGTGCCCTTGCTCATTCGGCCTCGCTTGCGAGCGCGTTGACGGCGGCGACCGCCATGGCGCTGCCGCCCTTGCGGCCCCTGACGATCAGGAAGGGAATGTCGGTGCGCGCCGCCAGCGCCTCCTTTGATTCCGCCGCGCCGACGAAGCCGACCGGCAGGCCGATGATGGCGGCGGGCCGGGGCGCGCCCGCATCGATCAGTTCCAGCAGATGGAAGAGCGCCGTCGGGGCATTGCCGATGGCGACGAGAGCGCCCTCAAGCCTGTCGCCCCACAGGTCCAGCGCGGCGGCGGAGCGCGTATTGCCGATGGCGCGGGCAAGCTCCGGCACCTGCGGCGCGTCGAGCAGGCAGATGATCTCGTTGCTGGCAGGGAGCCTTGGCCGGGTAATGCCGTTCGACACCATCTTCGCGTCGCACAGCACGGGCCTCCCCGCCAGCAGCGCGCCTCGCGCCGCGCTGGTGAAATCCGGCGAGAACTGGATCTCGGAAACAATATCGACCATCCCGCAGGCATGGACGATGCGCACCGCCACCCGCGCCTCGTCGGGCGTGAAGCGCGACAGGTCCGTTTCGGCGCGAATGGTGGCAAAGGACTGGCGGTAGATCGCCGCGCCGTCGCGGATATAGTCGTATCGGGACGTCATCGTTTCTTCTGCATGGTGGGAGAGGCAAGGAACTGGCTCGCCTCCCGGATCGTCAGGCCCCGGAGCCGGGGTGTCGCGTCCGCGCGGCCATCAAGCACGATGTCATAGCCATCGGGCTGGCCGACGAAGGTGACCGGAGCGGCGCGCGGGTGCGCGCACCCTTTGGCACAACCCGCGATATGGAGCAAGGCGGGAAGCGGCAGATCGCTCGCGGCGAGGAAGGCCGCATCCGTCCTTGTGGCCGCTGCCGCGCTCGTGCAGGCGGGGCTCCCCGGGCAGGTGGTGATGGCGAGCCGGCGGTCTGAAGCATCGGTGATGAAGCCCAGTTCCTGCCCGAGGCGGGCCAGTTCCGCCATCTCTTGCAGCGTAACATTCACGATCATCAGGCTGCGCCAGGGCGTCAGGCGCAGCGTGCCGTCGCCGAAACGTTCCGCAAGGGCCGCCGCCCCGGCGAAGGCCCCGGTTTCCATCTGCCCGAACGGCAGCGTCAGCGTGAAACAGCCTCTGTCCCCGCCGGGAAAGGGAAGAGCGCCAATGGGCGCGGCCTGCGCTGTGATTTGGGGGGTGGAAGGGAGCGCCGGCCAGGCCCGCTTTCGCGAACAGGGCCGCCGCGCCCACTTCCTTCACCAGCGCCTTCATCCGGCGCGGCGGCTCCCGGCATTCGGCGCGCAAGGCCATAAACGCCAGTGCCAGCGCGCGCCCGGTGTCCGCGATCTCATCAGGGGTGACGGGGAGGGCATGGCCGCCCGCGACCGCCATCAGCGCGCCACCCTGCACCCGGAAGGCGATGTCGCCTTCCATGTCGCCAAGGCCCAGTATTCCGCCTGCATCGACCAGAAAGCCGAATTTCGCGGGCAGGGCATGGAGCGCGGGGGTATCGGCCAGCATCCGTTCAAGGCTGAGGGCGGCTGCTTCGGCATCGAACAGGGCGGCGGGATCGTCGCGCCCAAGCGGCGACAGAGTGATGTTGCGGATCTGTTCAAGAGCGGGATCGGGGGCAGCAAGCCCCATGGCGAGAACAAGTTTGGCGAAAGGCTCGACGCCCCCGGCTTTCAGTCCCCGAATTTGCAGATTGCCGCGATTGGTGATGTCGAGAAGCCCGTTGCCATGGCATTGGGCCCCCTCCGCGATGGCGCGGACCTGACCGGCCGTGAGACGCCCGCCGCGCGGCTTGACCCGCACGATCAGCCCGTCGCCCGATTCCATCGGCGTCAGCAGGCCCGGGCACCAGCCCTTGACCGTAATATCTGTCCGGGGCGCGCTCATGACTGCCTCTCCAGCATCGCGCCCACGGCGTTGCGCCGGGGCCGCCACAGATCGCGGCGCAGCGCCTCGGCGAAGCGCGCGGCCATGGCGTCGCGGGCGCTGCGGTTGGCGCTGGCGAGGAAGCGCTCAACCTCTTCCTCGCCCAGCGTGGCGTCGAACAGCAGGTCGAACTGGGTGTCGAAGCGCTCGGGCAGGGTGGCGGCGAAGGCGAACAGCGCCTCGACCGTGCGCGCCACTTCCGCAGCCCCGCGATAGCCATGGGGTTTCAGCGCCTCGATCCAGTCCGGGTTGGCGGCCCGGCCTCTCACCACCCGTCGCACCTCTTCCGCCACGGTCCGGGCTTTCGGGTTTTCCGGGTTTGAGGTATCGGCATGATAGAGGGCGGGGCTTGAGCCCAGCACATCCGCGGCGGCGGCAAAGCCGCCCTCGGCGGCGGCGAAATCGAGGCTCTCGAACAGATCGAGTTCGCGATGGTCCTGCTGGTGCACGAAGGCCTCGCTCGCCTTCACCCGGGCGGCGAAACCCGGTGCGTCGGTTACACCGTCGAGCCCCGCGCCATAGGCGCTGGCGGAGGCGTCTAGATAATCACGGCCCAGATCCTTTTTGTCGGTCCATGCGCCGCGCTCCACCCGCTCGGTGACGCCCGCGCCGAACTGGCCGGGGGCCGCGCCATAGATGCGGGCCGTCGCCCGGCGGAAGGCGTCGCCGTCAAGATCGCGGGCGGCGGCGAGCGGGTTCCAGTCCAGCGGCTCGTCGCGGCGGGCGAGCGTCCTCACGGCCTCGTCGAAGAGGGCGATCTGGGCCTCGAACGTGTCGCGGAACAGGCCCGAAATGCGCAGGGTCACATCGATGCGGGGGCGGTCGAGCTTCGCCAGTGAGGTGATCTCGATGCCGGTCACCCGGTTGGAGCCATGGTCCCACAAGGGCTCCACCCCCATCAGGATGAAGGCGAGCGCGAGGTCTTCGCCGCCAGTCCTCATGCTGGCGCTGCCCCACAGGTCGATCATCAGCGCGCGCGGCCAGTCGCCATGATCCTGCATATGGCGGCGCAGAAGCTCGTCGGCGGCCTTGCGCGCCAGCCGCATGGCGGAGCGGGTCGGCACCGCGCGCGGGTCGATGGAAAAGAGATTGCGCCCCGTCGGCAGAACATCGGGACGGCCCCGGGTCGGCGCACCGGAGGGGCCGGGCTCGATGAAGCGTCCGTCCAGCGCATCGAGCAGGGCGGCGGCCTCCATGGCGGCGCACCCGTCCAGCCGCGCGGCGAGTTCACCCGCCTCTATGGCGGGGCAGGCCCTGACGAGATTGTCGAGCAGCATCGCCCGTCTCTCCGGCGACAGCGCCGCGCCGAAGACATGCAGGCCCTCGCGGATCTGGAGGTCCTTCACATCGCAGAGATAGGCGTCGAGCCGGGCCAGCGCATCGTCCTCGCCCATGTCCTGCGTCACGCCGCTTTCCGCCAGCAGGCCTTGCGAGGCGGCTTCATCGAGGATTTCACGGCGCAGGAGCTGCGTGCGGCGGCGGTCGAGCCCGTCGGCGGCGGCGAACTCGTCGACCAGCTTTTCAAGCTCGGCGGCGGCTCCGTGCATCCCGGCCGATTTCAGCGGCGGCGTCAGATGCCCGATCATGACCGCGCCGAGGCGGCGCTTGGCGGCGGCGGCTTCGCCCGGATTGTTGACGATGAAGGGATAGATCACCGGCAATCCCCGGGTCAGCAGGGCGGGCCAGCACAGGCCTGAAAGGGCGGCGGCCTTGCCCGGCAGCCATTCCAGCGTGCCGTGGGTGCCCAGATGAATGAGGGCGTGGATATGTTGACGCGCCGTCAGCCACAGATAGAAGGCGAGATAGGCATGGCGCGGCGGCAGATCGGGATCATGATAGGAAGCCTTGCGGTCCAGCGCCGCGCCCCGGTCCGGCTGGATGGCGAGGATGATGTTGCCGCGCGTCAGATGGCGCTGGGTGAAGAACCCGTCCCGGATGGCGCTGTCGGCGTCCGCCTCGCCCCATGCGTCGCGCACCTGCGTTTGCAGCGCCTCCGGCAGCGTCGCGAACAGCGCCCGGTAATCCTCAAGGCTCAGGAACGGCGAGGGTTCGGCCTCGCACAAGGCGCGCGCCAGATCGTCAGAAGAGGGGACAAGTCCGGTGTCATAATCCGCGCCCGCCAGCAGCTTCAGGATTTCATGCGTGCTCGTCACCGCATCGAGGCCGACCGCGTGGGCAGCCTGTCCCGCAGCGCCGGGATAATCGGAGAGCACCAGCGCCAGCTTGCGGGTTTCGGAGGCGGTGGCTGCAAGCCGCGTCCAGCCCGCGGCCTGCGCCGCGACGCGTGCAATGCCTTCCCTGTCCGGCTGATGGATCTGACGGGTGAACTGGAGAGCGGGGATTGTTTCCTCTCCGGTCTTGAACGAGATGGCGGACGAAAGCAGCCGCCCGTCCAGTTCCGGCAGCACCACCTGCATGGCGAGGTCGCCGGGTGACAGGCCGCGCCTCGATTGCGACCAGGCCTCGCGCGAGGAACTGGCGTGGACAAGCTGGAGCACCGGCGCATTCGCGGCATCGAGCGGCGAGCCGCCATCGCCGAGCCGGGCGGAAAAGCCGGTCGCGTTCAACACCACGGCGGGCCGCCACAGGCCCATCATCCCGGCGACAAGCGCGGCGGATTGGGCTTCCTTGAGGCTGGTGACATAGAGCCCGCGCACATTGAGGCCTTCTGCATGAAGGGAGCGGGCGAGCGCGTCGAGCGGGGCCATGTCGCCCGCCAGCAGATAGGAGCGATAGAAGACGAGCGCCGCCGTCCGCGCGCCTTCATGGTCAGCCAGCCCGAAATCATGCAGACCGGCGGAGGGGATGGGCAGGGGCGCGCAGGCCTCATCAGGGCCCAGACCCGCCAGATGGGCGGCGAAGCGCAAGGCGATGGCGAGATTGGCGGGGCCGCCTTCCGAAATCAGCGCATCGAGCCGGTCATAGGCGTCCGCGCCGACGGTGGACATATCCCGCAACAGGGGATCTTCCCGGCCATCGCCCGGCAGCAGCGCCAGCGCGATGCCGCGCGCGCGGGCGAGGCGCGCCAGTTCCTCCGCTCCATAGCGCCAGTAATCGAGCCCGCCCAGCAGGCGCACCACGACGCAGCGCGCGCCGGAAATCACCTTTTCCGTATAGAGATCGATGGAGAGGGGATGGCGCAGGCTCGCCAGCGTGGCGAGGCGCAGGGAGGGGAGGTTTATCCCCTCTTTCTGCCATGCCGCCGCCGCCGCGCCCAGATCGCTGTCGGAGAAGGACAGGAACACGAGGTCCGCAGCCGATTGCTCCAGATCGACGGCTTCGTCAATCTCGTCGAGCGAGCGGGTTTCGCGGAACAGCAGGTGCATCAGGCATCCTGACTTTCTGGCTGACTTTCCGGCTGTTTTTCGGGGATAATTCTGCCCGAGACATTCTTTTCGACTGCCGCGCGATCAAGTCCGGTCTGGCCGATCACGACGAGATGACCGTCGCGGGCTTCGTCCGGGGCCCACGGACGGTCGTAATAATGGCGGAAGCGCGCGCCGACGCCCTGAATCATCAGCCGCATCGGCTTGCCTTCAATCGAGACATAGCCCTTCATCCGCAAAATGCCATGAGCCTCCGCCGCCTCGCGCAGGCGTTCGACGATGGCCTGCGGGCTTGAGGAGGCGGGCAGGGCGACGATGAAGCTCTCGAAATCATCGTGCTCGTGGGCGCCGTCCACCGCGTCATGGTGCGAGGGCCGGGCGGCGAGGTCGTCTTCCGCCGAGGCGGCGAGGCCCAGCAGCACATCCGGGGATATCTTGCCCTCATAGGCCGTCACGATCTTGACGGCGCGGGGAATGGCATTGGCGATTTCGGCCTTCAGCCGTTCGATTTCGGCGGGCTCCAGCAGATCGGTCTTGTTGAGGATCACGAGATCGGCGGCGCGGATCTGGTCTTCGTAGACTTCCGCCAGCGGATTGTCATGGTCGAGCGAGGGATCGAGCGCGCGCTGGCGGGCGACTTCTTCAGGGTCATCGGCGAAACGGCCGGTGGCGATGGCGGGGCCGTCGACCACGGCGATCACCCCATCGACGGTCACGCGCGAGCGGATCGCGGGCCAGTCAAAGGCCTTGAGCAGGGGCTTGGGGAGGGCAAGGCCGGAGGTTTCGATCAATATATGCTCAGGCGGGTTGGGCCGGTTGATCAGCGCCTCGATGGTCGGCAGGAAATCGTCCGCCACGGTGCAGCACAGGCAGCCGTTGGAGAGTTCCACAATGTCGTCCTCGGTGCAGTTTTCATTGCCGCAGCCCTTGAGGATGTCCCCGTCGATGCCGAGCGTGCCGAATTCATTGACGATGATGGCAAGGCGGCGTCCGCCCGCATAGGCGATGATGTGGCGTACCAGCGTGGTTTTGCCCGCGCCCAGAAACCCGGTGATGATGGTGGCGGGGATTTTCGTGGTTACGGCGGGAAAGCTCATTCTGCGGCATCCTTGAGTGAAACAGGGGCAGGAAAGCGGGCGATGATGGCCTGATGGAGCGATGCCGGCCGGCCCGAGCGCAGCACGACGCCGGTTGTCGAGGTCCGGTAGGCGGCGGCATAGGCCATGAGGTCATCGGCATGGCCGGGGTCGAGGTCTCCGGCGAGATAGGCCCACTTGCCGGGCGCGGACAGCGAGGCGACGCAGCCCCGCTCGCAGGCGGCAAAGCAGACGGTGGGGAGAACATGGGCGGGCGCATCCTCGCCCATGGCGGCGGCGCGGTCCATCAACGCCTCGAACAACTGCTTGCCGGGCGTGGGCGCGCCATCGTCGGCCGGGGCATTTTCGGCGCCGGCCTTGCGGCAGGTGATGCAGACGTGGAGGGTCGGGCGCGGCGCAGGACGTTCATCGCTCATCGTGGTCGCATTCCCTGTAAAGCCGGAGCACCCCGCCCGGCATCGGTTCCTTCGCGTGACGGCAGGTCTCCTGGCTCGCGGATCGAACGCCGGACGACGCCTTCCCGGTTCCCGGGGCTTGCGCCCACCTGACCAGTGGCTGTCATCGACCGGCTTTCCGCCTACAGTTGCGGGGGCAGCCACGGCATGGGACCCGCCACTTGCGAGCCCGCACCGCATTCCCTATTCACCTTCCCTTGGAAGGACCGTCATGAATTGAGTATTACCTCGCAGGGGCCAAGTCAATGAAAGGGCCCGGGAAGGAACCGAGCCCATGAGATGTCCGATTCGCCGGAAGGAAGCCCGATGAGCCTGCCGCGACTGACCCTCGTGCTGGGCGGCGCGCGCTCGGGCAAGAGCCGCTTCGCCGAGGACATGCTGGCGGGGGAGCCGGCGCCATGGGTCTATGTCGCGACCGCGCAGGCCTTCGACAGCGAGATGGAAAGCCGGATCGGCGAGCACCGGGCGCGCCGCGGCCCGGACTGGCGGACGCTGGAAGCTCCTCTCGATCTGGCGGGAGCCTTGCGGCAGGCCCCCGGCGGCGCGCCGGTGCTGGTCGACTGCCTGACGATCTGGCTCACGAACCTGATGCTGGGCGAACATGACGCGGAAAAGGCTATAACCGCTTTCGAGGATGCGCTGGCGGCAAGGGCCGCCCCGGTTGTCCTCGTTTCCAACGAGGTCGGGCTTGGCATCGTGCCCGACAATGAACTCGCCCGGCGCTTCCGCGACGAGGCGGGCCGTCTCAACCAGCGCATGGCCCGGCAGGCCGATCGGGTGGTTTTCATGGTTTCGGGCCTGCCCATGTATGTGAAGGGAGCGCCATGACCGGCATCGACGAGGGTGAGCGCCACAAGGCCAGGATGGCGAAACGCAAGGCCGTGCAGGATGCGGAGGTTGCCTCCAAAAGCATCGAGAAAAAGGGCCTGCTGATCGTCAATACCGGCCCCGGCAAGGGCAAGTCGACAGCCGCTTTCGGCCTGCTGTTGCGCATGGCCGGCTATGGCCGCAAGACCGCCGTGGTCCAGTTCATCAAGGGCGCGTGGGCCACCGGCGAGCGCAAGGTGCTGGAGCAGTTTGGCGATCTGGTCCAGTGGCACACCATGGGCGAGGGCTTCACCTGGGAAACGCAGGACAAGGCCCGCGACGTGGCGGCGGCCGGGGCCGCATGGGAGGTCGCGAAAAAGCTGATGGCGCAGGAGGATCTGTCGCTGCTGGTGCTCGACGAGCTCAATATCGCGCTGCGCTACGATTATCTGCCGCTGGGTGAGGTGGTGGCGGCGCTGAAGGCCCGCAGGCCCGATCTGCACATCGTCGTCACCGGGCGCAACGCCAAGCCCGAACTGATCGAGGCGGCCGACCTCGTGACCGAAATGACATTGGTGAAACATCATTTCGCGGCAGGGGTGAAGGCGCAGGAAGGCATCGAGTTTTGAAGGCCATCATGTTTCAGGGCACGGGCTCGAACGTGGGCAAGTCGCTGATGGTGGCCGGGCTTGCCCGGGCGCTGACCCTGCGCGGGCTCGCCGTGCGCCCGTTCAAGCCGCAGAACATGTCGAACAATGCCGCCGTTACCATCGAAAAGGGCGAGATCGGCCGGGCGCAGGCGTTGCAGGCCCGCGCCGCCCGCGTCGCCCCCTCCATCCACATGAACCCGGTGCTGCTGAAGCCGCAGAGCGACGTGGGCGCGCAGATCATCGTGCAGGGGCGCATTCATGGCAGCGCGAAGGCGCGCGATTATCAGGCGCTGAAGCCCGGATTGATGGCGCATGTGCTCGACAGTTTCGCCCGAATGAAGCGGGACGCCGACATTGTGCTGGTGGAAGGGGCGGGGAGCGCGTCCGAAGTCAATCTGAGGGCCAACGACATCGCCAACATGGGTTTTGCCCGCGCCGCCGATGTGCCGGTGATCCTGATCGGCGACATCGACCGGGGCGGGGTGATCGCGAGCCTCGTCGGCACGAAAGCGGTGATAGACCCGGACGACGCCGCCCTGATCGAGGGCTTCATCGTCAACAGGATGCGCGGCGACGCGACGCTGTTCGCGGACGGGATGCGATTCATCTCGGCGCGCACCGGCTGGCCCGCCATCGGGCTTGTCCCGCATTTCGACGAGGCGGCGCGGCTGCCCGCCGAGGACGCCTATGAACTGGCCGAGCGCAGCGTTAAAGGACGAAAAGACACCCGGATCAGGATTGCCGTGCCGATGCTGCCCTGGATCGCCAATTTCGACGATCTCGACCCGCTGGCCGCCGAGCCTGAGGTGGATCTGGTCATGGTCAAACGGGGCGAGCCCCTGCCAGTTTGCGATCTGGTCATTCTGGCGGGCTCGAAGGCCACCATCGCCGATCTGGCGGCGCTAGGGACGGCGGGCTGGGACATCGATCTCAAGGCCCATTATCGCCGGGGCGGGCACATTCTCGGCATTTGCGGCGGTTACCAGATGCTGGGCGCGTCCATCGCCGATCCCGGCGGCATCGAGGGAGCGGCGGGCGAGGTCGAGGGGCTTGGCCTGCTCGACATGGCCACGGTGCTGACCGGGGACAAGTCGCTCACCGAAGTCACCGGCGTCAGCGTCGCCGATGAGGTGCCGGTGCGCGGCTATGAAATGCACGTCGGGCGCAGCGAGGGACCCGACTGCGCACGGCCCTTTCTGCGTTTCCAGAATGGCCGCCCTGACGGAGCCGTCTCGGCGGATGGCCGCGTCATGGGCACCTATCTGCATGGCCTGTTCATGGATGATCGCCAGCGTGGCGCGTGGCTTGCCCGGCTGGGGGGTGCGGCGGTCCCGCGCGATCATGAGGCGGAGATTGACGCCGTGCTGGACCGGCTTGCCGCTCATCTCGAAGCCCATGTCGATATAGAGGCGCTTCTCAGAATAGCGCGATGAGCAGCGCCACCGCGCCAATCTGGAGCGCGCAGGCGCGCCGGTAGAGCGAGAGCGCCCGGCGGATGTCGTTCGCGGTGAGGCCCGCCCGCCCGTCGCCCTGCCAGTGATCGTTGACCGGCGTATTGCCATAGACGCGGGGGCCCGCGATGCGGATGCCGAGCGCGCCCGCCATCGCCGCTTCCGGCCAGCCCGCATTGGGCGAGCGGTGAAATCTGGCGTCCCGGCGCACGGCGCGGATCGCGGCTTTGGCGTCGGCGTCCGGGGTGAGGCAGGCGGCAAGGACGATCCAGAACGCGCTCAGGCGCGAGGCGGGCAGGTTGATCAGATCGTCCAGCCGCGCCGAGGCCCAGCCGAACGAGCCAGATAGCGCTCGTTCTTGTGGCCGATCATGCTGTCGGCGGTGTTGACCGCCTTGTAGAAGGCCATGCCGGGCAGGCCGGCCAGCACGCCCCAGAACACCGGTGCGGTAACGCCGTCCGAAAAATTCTCGGCCAGACTCTCGATGGCGGCGCGCGCCACGCCCGCCTCGTCCAGCGCCTCGGGGTTGCGCCCGACGATCCGCGACACGGCGGCGCGGCCGCCCGTCAGCCCGCCCGATTCAAGACCGGCGGCAACCGCCTCGACATGCGTCCACAGGCTGCGCTGGGCGATGAGGGAGGAGGCTGCAAGGCCCGTGATCAGCAGGGCCGGAAAGCGCGGCAGGAGGGCGAAAACCAGCGACTGCGCTGCCCAGGCCGTACCAACGCTGGCCATGATGAGAGCAAGGAGCGTCACCACGCCATTGAGCCTGCGGGTCCGCTCGGGCATGGTGGCCGCGTTGAGTCGGGCTTCGAGACGGCCGATCAGCGCGCCGATCCAGACCACCGGATGGCGGATACGCGCATAGAGCGCATCCGGGTAGCCGAAGGCGGCGTCGCACAGAAGCGCGATCAGGATGAGGGGGAGAAGTGGGGCGGTGGACATGGCGGAGGTCTGGCTAGCATGAACGGGGCTGTCTTGTCAGTGCGTAAAGCGCCGATGGCCCATGGCGGCCGCCTGAACGAGGCGAAGCGTCTGTTTCCGGGCGCGCCTGAGCCTTTCATCGATCTTTCGACGGGGATCAATCCGGTCCCCTGGCCCGTGCCGCCGATCAGCGCCGAGGGCTGGGCGAGATTGCCGGAGCAGGATCAGGCGCTCGCCCTGGAGGAAGCCGCCGCCCGCGCCTATGGGGTTCGCGACGCGGGGATGGTCGTGGCCGCTCCCGGCACGCAATTGCTGATCAGCGCCCTGCCGAGGATTTTCCCGCTCGCCTCGCTTGCCGTGCTGGGGCCGACCTATGGCGAACATGCCGCCGCATGGCGCGCGTCCGGGGCCCTTGTCGCCGAAACCGGGGATTTCTCGGCACTGGAGCGATGCGAAGGTGCGGTGGTGGTCAACCCCAACAATCCCGATGGCAGACGCCATGATGCTCAGGCTCTGCTCGCCCTTGCCACCCGGCTTCACGGCAAGGGGGGCCTCCTGATCGTGGATGAAGCCTTCGCCGATCTGGAGGAAGGGGTGACGATCGCACCCCTTCTGCCGCAACCGGGCGTGGTGGTGCTGCGTTCCTTCGGCAAGACCTATGGACTTGCCGGATTGCGGCTGGGCTTTGCCCTTGGCGATACGTCTTATGTGGAGCGGATACGCACGGCGCTGGGGCCCTGGGCGGTTTCAGGACCCGCGCTTGAGATTGGCCGCGCCGCGCTGATGGATACGGACTGGAAAGAGGCGGCGCGGACGCGCCTTGCCCGAGACGTGTCCCGGCTCGGCGGGCTGCTGACGCGCGCCGGGTTCACGCTGGCTGGCGGCACGCACCTGTTTCAGCTTGCCGAAAGCCCTGAGGCTCCCCGATGGTTTGACCGGCTGGGCCGGGCGGGCATTCTGGTGCGGGCTTTCGAATCGCACCCGGAGCGGCTGCGCTTCGGCCTGCCCGGCAATGAGGCGGCATGGAGCCGTCTCGAAGAGGTTTTGACATGAACGATCTGGATGAAGCGCCTCCGAAGTTCGATGCGGCGTTTCAGGACAAGCTTGAGCATCTGATCGTCTGGCGGCGCGACGTGCGCCGCTTCCGCACCGATCCCGTCGACCCTGAACTGGTGCACAAGCTGCTGGCGCTGGCGGATCATGCGCCTTCGGTCGGCAACAGCCAGCCATGGCGCTTCGTGCTGGTCGAAAACGCGGAAAAGCGCGAGGGCGTCCGGGCGCTGTTCGAGAAAGCCAACAATGAGGCGCTGGCGGATTATGAGGGCGGCAAGGCCGCGCTCTATGCCCGGCTCAAGCTCGCGGGCCTGAAGGAAGCGCCGGTGCATCTGGCGGTGTTCACCGACATCGAGACCGCGCAGGGCTCGGGCCTCGGGCGGCGCACCATGCCGGAGACGCTGGATTATTCCGCGGTCACCGCGGTCTACACGCTCTGGCTGGCCGCGCGGGCGTGGGATCTGGGCGTGGGCTGGGTCTCGATCATCGACCCGGTCGAGGTCCGGACCCTGCTGGAAGTGCCCGCCTGCTGGCATCTGGTCGCCTATCTGTGCATCGGCTATCCACAGGAGGAGCATCTGGACCCGGAACTTGAACGGCGCGGCTGGCAGGCCCGCACCGATTTCGACAAGCGGGTGACAATTCTTTAGCCGGATACTCGACCTTACGGGAAAATATGCTGTAAGTTGCCCTCTGGATCGGTCCCGTTTGGGGTAATTGGGAATGCGGTTACGTCCTTTCGGGCGAATGCCGCGGCTGTCCCCGCAACTGTAGGCGTCGAGCTTTACGTCCATATCCACTGGCCCCGGGCCGGGAAGGGGGACGGAAGCGTTTGAGGCGCAAGCCAGGAGACCTGCCGATCCCGGCGCGGATATCCGTTCGCTTCGTCAACAGCAAAGGCGCCGCCGGTGGAGCGGCAGAGAGGTTCAGATATGACGACGCAGGTTTCTTCGCAGCTATCTTCAAGGGGCGCCATCGCCGGATCTTCGCTCCAGGCCGAGCGGCTCAAGGTTGCGCTTCCCGTGTTTCTGATGGGTGCTGCGCTGATCTTCGTGGTCGGCTTCGCTCATCCGCAGGCATTGCATGACGCTGCGCACGACACGCGCCATGCGCTGTCCTTCCCCTGCCACTGATCGCAACCGGCGAGCACAATCATGTTTACGAAAATTCTGGCCGGCGGTCTCATTGGAGGGATCGTCGGGGGCATTCTTGTTGCCGCAATCCAGACGGTGACCACAACGCCGCTCATTCTTCATGCCGAGGTTTATGAGAACGCCGCCAATGCCGAAGCCACTGAAAAGGCTCCTGCTGATGCGACTGCTCCTGCTGACCATGACGCCATGGCGGTGGAAGAGCACCACCATGCCGCTCCGGCAGGTGAGGAGGAGGGCTCGTCCCGCCTGATCCTTGCCTCCATCGCAACGATCGGCGCGGCTACGGGCTATGCCTGGATCGTTCTGGCGGCCATGTTTCTCAAGGGTGAAACCATTACCGCGCGGCGCGTGATTCCATGGGCCATTGCCGGGTTCTTCGCGACGGGCCTTGTGCCCGCCCTTGGCCTTGCGCCGGAACTGCCGGGAGCGGCGCCCATCGACCTTGTTGCCCGTCAGCTCTGGTGGCTCGGCACGGCTGTGGCCGCGGCGGCGGGCATGGCCTCGATCTGGTTCGGGCGTGGTGTCGTGTGGACGGGGCTTGGCATTGTGCTGTTTGTGGCGCCGTTCATCATCGGGGCTCCGGAAGCCGCGGGCTTTGTCAGTCAGGCTCCCGCTGAACTGGCCTCGGAATTTTCTGCGCGGTCGCTCGTGGTTCAGGCGCTGATCTGGATCATTCCGGCAGCCATCGCCGGGCTGGTGCTGGCAAAATGGAACGGAAGCGACCGTCAGGTTGCGGCCTGATCGTCGTTGACCCTGCAACGGCAAGAGGCATACTGATCGTCAGGCGGGACGCGGGCTCTGGAGCCTGCGTCCTTTATTTTTTCCCGCCTTTATAGTGTTAAAACATAATGGAGGGGCGATATGGCGACGATCTATGATTTCGAGCTTCCGGGCCTTACCGGCAAGCCGCTTTCTCTCGCGGAATTCCGGGGGCGGCCGATCCTGCTGGTCAATACCGCGTCGAAATGCGGCTTTACTCCGCAATATGCGGGCCTTCAGGCGCTGTGGGAGGCGCACAAGGACGAGGGGCTGGTCGTTCTGGGGGTGCCCTCCAACGATTTCGCCAGTCAGGAACCGGGCAGCGCCGATGAGATCGCCAGCTTCTGCGAGATCAATTATGGCGTCGGCTTTCCCATGGCGGGCAAGCAGCATGTGAAAGGCGCGGCGGCCCATCCCCTGTTCAAATGGGTGGCTGGGGAGGGCGGTTTCCTGTCCCGGCCCCGCTGGAATTTCTACAAATACCTGATCGGCACGGATGGCCATCTGGCGAACTGGTTTTCAAGCCTGACCAAGCCGGATTCCGACCGCTTCAAAAAGGCCGTGGACGCGATCATTCCCGGCTGACAACCCGCCGCGTGACGGCATTTCCGTGCGCGCGGTCCTCCCGGCCTCCGGTTGCTTCCCGGCTGACGCAACGTCGCCAAGGCCTGTAAAACCGCCCGTGGCGGGCCGGTTGACGCGGCACGCCTGGCAACCCAATGTCGCTCCCAACAAGTAAAATCCGCAAACGAGATGAGCAGATTGGGGGAGGCATGAACTTCGATTTTTCCGAAGATCAGAAACAACTCAAGGATCAGGCGCGCCGCTTCCTTGAAAACAAATCATCGTCAAAGGCCGTCCGGCGCATTCTGGAGACGCCCGAGCCGTTCGACCGGGAGCTCTGGAAGGGGCTGGCCGAGATGGGCTTCATGGGAACGGTGATTCCGGAAGAATATGGCGGGCTTGGCGCGGGTTATCTGGAGCTCTGCGTGATCGCGGAGGAACTGGGCCGCTCCGTCGCCGCCGTGCCGTTTTCCTCGACCGTCTATCTGACGGCGGAATTCCTGCTGGCTGCCGGTTCGGAGGCGCAGAAACAGAAATATCTGCCGAAGATCGCCGCAGGCGAACTGATCGGCGCTTTCGCCTATGCCGAGGGCGTGGGCAATGCCTCGGCGCGCAACGTCCACGCCAGCGTTTCAGGCGGCAAGCTTTCGGGCGTGAAGCTGCCAGTGCTGGATGGCGACGTCGCCGACATCGCCATTGTCGCGGTCAAGGCGGGCAAGGGCCTCTCGCTCCATATCGTCGAACTGGACGCGCCGGGTGTTGCCCGCACCGTGCTGGAGACGATCGATCCGACCCGCAGCCAGGCGAAGATCGAATTCACGGGCGCTGCCGCCGAACTGCTCGGCGCGGAAGGGGCAGGCGAGGAAATCATCGAGCGCGTGCTCGACCGGGCCGCCGTGCTGACGGCGTTCGAGCAACTGGGCGGGGCCGACAGGGCGCTTGAGATGGCGCGGGACTATGCGTTGGGCCGTATGGCCTTCGGGCGTCCGATCGGGTCGTTTCAGGCGATCAAGCATATTCTGGCGGACATGTATGTCTCGGCCACGCTGGCGCGTTCCAACTGCTATTACGGGGCATGGGCGCTTTCCACCGAAGCGGGGGAACTGCCGCAGGCGGCCGCCACCGCCCGGGTCAGCGCCACGCAGGCCTATCAGCACTGCTCGAAAAACAACATTCAGGTCCATGGCGGCATGGGCTTCACCTGGGAATTCGACTGCCACCTTTATTACCGGCGCTCGAACCTGCTGGCGCTCACGCTCGGCAGCCTCTCCCAGTGGGAAGACACGCTGATCGACCGGCTTGCCAAGCGCAACGCGGCCTGACCCCGGACTGAAGGAGTGGAAAAATGAATTTCGACGATACCCCCGAAGAGGCCGCCTTCCGCAAAGAAGTCCGCGCCTGGCTCGACGCCAATGCGCCGAAGGAATATGCGGCGGAACTGAAGAACTCGGGCTTCGGCCACACCGCCCTCAAGAGCGTGGATGTCGGCGTGGCCTCGAAAGCCTGGCAGAAGAAGAAATTCGACGCGGGCTGGGCCTGCCTGCACTGGCCCAGGGAATATGGCGGGCGCGGCGCGACCCCTATCGAACGGGTGATCTGGCAGCAGGAAGAGGGCATCTATGCCGCGCTTTCGAGCCTGTTCATCATCGGCCACGGCATGTGCGGTCCGACCATGATGACCTATGCCACCGAGGAGCAGAAACGAACCTATCTGCCGCCGCTGGCGGCCGGGGAACATATCTGGTGCCAGCTCTTTTCCGAACCCGCCGGCGGCTCGGATCTTGCCGGTCTTCGCACGAAGGCGGAAAAGGACGGGGACGGCTGGGTCATCAATGGCCAGAAAATATGGACCAGCGGCGCGCATTATTCCGACTATGGCATCGTGATCACCCGGACCGATCCCAATGTGCCCAAGCACAAGGGCCTGACCATGTTCTTTCTGGACATGCATACGCCCGGCATCGAGGTGCGGCCGATCAAGCAGGTCAACGGCCAGTCGGGCTTCAACGAGGTCTATTTCACCGATGTCCGCATCCCCGACAGCCAGCGGCTCGGCAAGGTGGGCGAGGGCTGGTCGGTGTCGCTGACCACGCTGATGAACGAGCGCCTGTCGATCGGCTCGGGCATGCCGACGGGCTTTCCGGACCTGCTGGATTTCGTGGCGACGCTTGAAACGCCAGATGGTCCCGCCATCAATGACAGGAACGTCCGCTCCCGGCTGGCAAGCTGGGCGGTGAAGACGAGCGGGCTCAAATATACGGCCTTCCGCTCCATCTCGGCGCTGTCTCGCGGTGAGATGCCGGGACCTGAAAACTCCATCGGCAAGCTGGTTGCAGGCGCGACCATGCAGGAAATCGCCACCTTCGCGCTCGATCTGCAAGGGCAGGCGGGTGCTCTGGTGAACCCGGAACAGGCGGCTGCCGCAGCCCGCTTTCAGGCGATGCTGCTGCGCTCGCCCGCGACCCGCATCGAGGGGGGAACGGACGAAATCCTGCGCAATATCATCGCGGAGCGGGTGCTGGGGCTGCCCGCGGACATCAGGGTCGACAAGGACGTGCCGTTCAACAAGATCCCGACCAGCGCGAAGGCGTGAAGCAATCAGGGCCGGTGAGATCGCTCACCGGCCCTTTGACGTTAGTGGAAGAAAATCAGCAGAAGAATGATGATGGGGATCGGTATGCCGATCAGCCATAACAGAATGCCTTTTCCCACGGGCGACCTCCTCTTTCCGGTTTGTTCACCAGAAACGGCCAGCGGGGGCAGCAGGTTCCATTATTCTGGAAAATATAGACGCCGCCGTGGTGTGCGGAGGGGCTACTCGCCCTTGCCGAGCAGGCCGAGCTTGACGTCCTGTGACGGCGGTTTGGGGCCGATGAAGGTGGCGAGCATCGCGTAGACGAGATCGGGGTTTTTCGTGTCGTGTACGCGCTTGCCGTTCATGTCCACCTCGACCCCGGCGTCAGGGGTGAAAATCAGGGTGCTGCTGTCGCCTTCGTCGAGCTTCGTCACATTGGCGAGAAAGGCGTTCAATTCTCCCGGGTTGATATGGCAGGGCGCGAGGCAGTTCCCCGAGAACCCCTGTTTCCAGGCGTTGCGCGCCTGATCCAGAGTGATGTCGCGCAGAAAGTGAACGACCAGCACCTTCTTTTCCGGGGAGTTGAGAATGGTATCGGCGTCCCCGGCCGGGTTTTCAAGATAGAGCCCCGCGACATAGATCTTGATGCCGAGCCATGAATAAGTGCGCAGCGCCATGCCGTTGAGCTTCAGCGTGGCGCCACCAACCTCGATGCTGTCAGGCATCTGCACGCCTTCAAGTGTGGCGGCGCGGGGTGTGGACGGGTTGAGCAGCAGGACCGGAAGCGCGGACAGGAGGAAGAGGCGCCTCAGATAATCGCCGGATATTCTCATATCCCCATTCTCCCTGAAATGGATGCAGCGCAATCATAGCACCGTTTGCGCGCCGTGACCCGTCTGACAATACCCGGGGATAACGGGTTTGATGGCCTCCCGGTTCCCGCGAGGATCAAAGCGCCAGCTCACGAAAACGGGTGGCTGAAACAAAAATCACGGGCGAGGGGGAAATCCCCCGCGCACCGTGATCATTTTTCCGCCGTGTAACGGATGAAAATCAGATCGCTTCCTTTAGCTCCTTGGCGGCGCGGAAGGCAATCTTCTTGCTGGCCTTGATCTTGATCGCTTCCCCGGTGGCGGGGTTGCGGCCCATCCGTGCCGCGCGGGCGCGGACCTGAAGGATGCCGATACCGGTGAATCGGACCTTGTCGCCCTTCTTGAGATGCTTGACGGTGAGCGCAACGAGATCGTTGAGCACCGTCTCCGCCTGCTTCTTGGGCAGTTCATGCCCCTCGGCCAGCGCGGCGGCAATCTGCTTCAGGGTGATGGTGACCGGACCAGCTTTCGCACCGGCCTTTGCCGGAATAGCGATCTTTTTAGCCGCGGCAACGGGCTTCGCCGCCGCCTTGGCTGCAACCGGTTTCGCCGCAGGCTTGGCAGCGGAAGCCACCTTCTTGGCCGCGACGGGTTTCTTCGCTGCGGCAGCTACCGGCTTTTTGACGGCCGCGGGTTTCGCGGCAGGCTTTTTGGCTACGGCGGCAGGCTTAGCAGGCGTCTTCTTGAGTGCCATAAGAGTCGTCCCCCCATTGGTTGGCAGAACATGAGTAGTACCCAACAACTTCGAGCGTTGCCAGCCCTCGAAGTCAATAGGAGTTCTGTTCGGGAGTATTTATGAAACAGGGGCCGCAGGCCGTGAAAAGGCAGGAAAAACAGGTGTTTTCTGCACCTGAGCGGCTCGAGGACGGCGGCGGATGATGCACATGGGCCGCAGGAATGCCTGAAAATAAAGGGTTTCCTGTGAATACTAATCCCTGTACAGATCGGTTTTCAGTGAGGCGGAGCAGTGCGGACAGGCCTTGAATCAGGGTCCGGGCAGGCGCGGAGCGGAGCTGTTTCCGGTCTTTACTTTCCGAGAGGACCGGGCGGTTTCCGGGGGCTTTTCTGCGGATCGAATCGCATGAACCGACAAGAGGAGCCTTCTCCCGCAGTGATTCTTTGCGCTTGGTGCCACAGGAAGGGCGGGGATCGGGACATTGCGAAGAGGTGAGTCCGGGGGGCAGGGGCCGGTTATGGGGACGGATCTGGCACGGCCGCGGATCAGGATTTCCGGCCGATACCGGTTTGCGGCTCCGGCTGCATATGTCCCGCAACTCGCCGGGCTGAGCTTGCCACCGGATTTCCCTCCTTTTCATGCTGTATGAATTATCCTCGTCTTCATCGCCGGTCTGTCGCTTGACACACCCATGAGGGTGCCGTATCAACCGGCCACCTTGAAGGCGCGAGCGCCTCTTTGGGGGTGTAGCTCAGTTGGTTAGAGCGCCGGCCTGTCACGCCGGAGGTCGCGGGTTCGAGCCCCGTCACTCCCGCCATTTATCCCCGCATTTCGTCTCTCCACCATACTGTCCGGACGCTGGCGGCGGCGGCTTGCCGCATGTGTCCATCTGGTTTGAGATTGAGAGCTAGTTGCGAGCTTTTCTCAACAAAATCAGCAATTTATAACTCTGCGGCAGTGCAATAGGGTCTTTGAAACTTGCGGCGGGCAGGGTTATACTCGCGCCGTTCCGGAGAGGTTCCCACCCATGTTGCGGCTGGACATACTGAAACCGGAATTTAACTCTGTGACGTGACGGCACTCGTTCGGTCTGATAGAAGGCCCGCGAAACGAGGTCGAGAGGTTGGCGATGGAAGATCTTCTGCACGAGTATCTGCCGATCCTGATCTTCATCGGTTTGTCGATGGTGATCGGTCTGGCATTGCTCATCGCGCCCTTCGTGGTGGCCCCCTCCAAGCCCGATCCGGAAAAATTGTCGGCCTATGAATGCGGTTTCAATGCGTTTGACGACGCCCGCATGAAATTCGACGTCAAATATTACCTGGTCGCCATCCTGTTCATCATCTTCGACCTTGAGGTCGCGTTCCTGTTCCCATGGGCGATTTCGCTCGGGCATGTGGGCATGTTCGGCTTCTGGTCCATGATCGTTTTCCTGGCGGTGCTGACCATCGGCTTCACCTATGAATGGAAGAAGGGTGCGCTCGAATGGGAGTAAGCGAAGCTCAGAGCGGCGGGACTGTGGTGACGCAGGCGCCGCGCGGTATTATCGATCCGCGCACCGGCGCCCCCGCAGGGGCTGACGACACCTATTTCCGGCAGATCTCGGACCAGTTGTCCGACAAGGGCTTTCTGGTCACCTCCGTGGACAGCCTGGTTACCTGGGCTCGCACCGGCTCGCTGATGTGGATGACCTTCGGTCTGGCCTGCTGCGCCGTCGAGATGATGCAGACCTCGATGCCGCGTTATGACGCCGAGCGCTTCGGCATCGCGCCCCGCGCCAGCCCGCGCCAGAGCGACGTGATGATCGTGGCCGGCACCCTGACCAACAAGATGGCCCCCGCCCTGCGCAAGGTCTATGACCAGATGCCGGAGCCCCGCTACGTGATCTCCATGGGATCGTGCGCCAACGGGGGCGGCTACTATCACTATTCCTATTCGGTGGTGCGCGGCTGCGACCGCATCGTGCCTGTCGATATCTATGTGCCGGGCTGCCCGCCGACCGCCGAAGCGCTGCTCTACGGGATACTGGCGCTGGCCAAGAAAATCCGGCGGACCGGAACGATAGAGCGCTAAAGCCCGCCGGGCGCGCGCTATACCGGAACGGTCCGCTCTGACGAGACTGCGTTGTCGAGACAACACCGAGTGAGCTTATGGACGAGAGTTTGAAGGAACTGGGCGAGCACATCACCGCACAATTCGCGGATTGTGTGCTTGAGTCCGAAGTCGCATATGGGGAACTCTGTCTGGTCGTTCAAGCGGCGAAGATTGCAAAAATCCTCAAGTTTCTGCGCGACGACAGCGCGTGTCAGTTCACCTCGCTGATCGATATATGCGGGGTCGATTATCCCCAGCGGCTCCAGCGTTTCGATGTCGTCTATCACCTGCTTTCCATGCGCCAGAATCACCGTATCCGGGTGAAGGTGCGCACCGACGAGGAAACCGCCGTTCCGAGCGTCGTTTCCATCTATCCCGCCGCCAACTGGTTCGAGCGCGAAGCCTTCGATCTCTACGGCATCATCTTTTCCGGCCACCCGGACCTGCGGCGCATCCTCACCGACTACGGTTTCCACGGCCATCCGCTGCGCAAGGACTTCCCCATGACCGGCTATGTGGAAGTGCGCTACGACGACATCGAGAAGCGCGTCGTCTATGAGCCGGTGAAGCTGACGCAGGAATTCCGTAATTTCGACTTTCTCAGCCCCTGGGAAGGCACCGACTATGTGCTGCCTGGCGATGAAAAGGCCGGACCCGCCGGGGGAGCGAAATAATCATGGCCGAAGCGGAACTGCGCAATTTCAACCTGAATTTCGGTCCCCAGCATCCGGCCGCCCATGGCGTGCTGCGCATGGTGCTGGAACTGGACGGTGAAATCGTCGAGCGCGTCGATCCCCATATCGGGCTGCTGCATCGCGGCACCGAGAAACTGATCGAGGCGAAAACCTATCTTCAGGCGCTGCCTTATTTCGACCGGCTCGACTATGTGGCGCCGATGAATCAGGAGCACGCCTATTCGATCGCCGTCGAGCGGCTGCTGAAGCTTGAGGTGCCGCGCCGCGCCCAGTTCATCCGCGTGCTCTATGCGGAGATCGGCCGCATTCTTTCCCATATGCTGAACGTGACCACGCAGGCCATGGACGTCGGCGCGCTGACTCCGCCGCTTTGGGGCTTTGAAGAACGCGAGAAGCTGATGATCTTCTATGAGCGGGCCTGCGGCGCGCGCATGCACGCGGCCTATGTGCGCCCGGGCGGCGTGCATCAGGATCTGCCGCCGCAACTGCTGGAAGACATTTACCATTTCTGCGATCCCTGCGCGAAGGTGCTCGACGATCTGGAAGGCCTGCTGACCGAGAACCGCATCTTCAAGCAGCGCAACGTCGATATCGGCGTTGTCAGCCGGGAGGAGGCCATGGAATGGGGCTTCTCCGGCGTGATGGTGCGGGGTTCCGGCATGGCCTGGGACCTGCGCCGTTCGCAGCCCTATGAGGTCTACTCCGAACTCGACTTCAATATTCCCATCGGCAAGAACGGCGACTGTTTCGACCGCTATCTCATCCGCATGGAGGAGATGCGCGAGTCGCTGAAGATCATGAAGCAGTGCGTGGAGATGATGCCGTCCGGTCCCGTCCACACCACCGACGGCAAGGCCTTCCCGCCGAAGCGCTCGGAAATGAAGCGCTCGATGGAAGCGCTGATCCATCATTTCAAGCTCTATACCGAAGGCTATCACGTGCCCGCGGGCGAGGTTTATGCCGCTGTCGAAGCGCCCAAAGGCGAGTTCGGCGTCTATCTCGTCGCCGACGGCACCAACAAGCCTTATCGCTGCAAGATCCGCGCGCCGGGCTTCGCGCATCTGCAGGCCATGGATTATTTTTCGAGAGGCCACATGCTGGCGGACGTGTCCGCGCTGCTCGGCTCCCTCGACATCGTGTTCGGTGAGGTCGACAGATGAGTGTGCGCCGTCTCAGCCCCAACCAGCCGGCAAGCTTCGCGTTCACGCCGGAGAATCTGGCGTGGGCGAAAAAGGAGATTGCAAAATATCCCGCAGGCCGCGAGGCCTCCGCGATCATTTCCCTGCTCTGGCAGGCGCAGAAGCAGGAAGGCTGGGTTTCAGAGCCGGCCATCCGCGTGATCGGCGACATGCTCGACATGCCTTATATCCGGGCGCTGGAGATCGCGACCTTCTACACCATGTTCAACCTCGCGCCGGTGGGTGAGCATTATGTGCAGCTTTGCGGCACCACGCCCTGCTGGCTGCGCGGCGCGGACGAGTTGAAGGAAGTCTGCCGCAAGCACATCGGCCCCGAAGGCCATGTGAGCGCGGACGGCAAGCTCTCCTGGCTCGAGGTGGAATGCCTCGGTGCCTGCGTGAACGCGCCGATGGTGCAGATTGGCGACGATTTCTACGAGGATCTGGACGCCTCGAAACTGGAAACGATCCTGACAAAGCTGCGCAACGGCGAACAGGTTGAGCCGGGCCCGCAAAGCGCGCGTCATTCGTCGGAGCCGCTGGGCGGGCTGACCAGCCTGACCGGCACGCTGCAACCCGCCGCCGGAGACAAGTGATGCTGGACGACAAGGATCGCATTTTCACCAATCTCTACGGGCTCGACGACTGGCGGCTTGCGGGCGCACGGCGCCGCGGCGACTGGGACGGCACGGCGGAGCTGATCGCCAGGGGACGCGACTGGATCATCGACGAGATGAAGAAGTCGGGCTTGCGCGGGCGCGGCGGCGCGGGCTTTCCCACCGGCCTCAAATGGTCGTTCATGCCCAAGGACGACCGCCAGCATTATCTGGTGGTCAATGCGGATGAATCCGAGCCCGGCACCTGCAAGGACCGGGAGATCATGCGCCATGATCCGCACAAGCTGATCGAGGGCTGCCTGCTTGCCAGCGTCGCGATGGGCGCGAGCGCCTGTTACATCTATGTGCGCGGCGAGTTCATCCGCGAGCGCGAGCAGTTGCAGGCCGCCGTGGACGAAGCCTATGACGCCGGGCTGATAGGCAAGAACGCCTGCGGCTCGGGATATGATTTTGACCTTTATGTCCATCACGGGGCAGGGGCCTATATCTGCGGCGAGGAAACCGCGCTGCTCGAAAGCCTTGAAGGCAAGAAGGGCATGCCGCGCATGAAGCCGCCGTTCCCGGCGAACTGCGGGCTTTATGGCGCGCCGACGACCGTGGCCAACGTGGAGTCGGTTTCAGTCGCGCCGACCATTCTGCGCCGGGGGGCTTCGTGGTTCGCGGGCCTCGGCCGGCCGAACAACACCGGCACCAAGCTCTTCTGCATCTCTGGGCATGTGAACAATCCGTGCAACGTCGAAGAGGAGATGGGCATTCCGCTGCGCGAGCTGATCGAGCGCCATGCCGGCGGCGTGCGCGGGGGCTGGGACAATCTGCTGGCTGTCATTCCCGGCGGCTCGTCAGTGCATTGTCTGCCTAAATACATCTGCGACGACATGCTGATGGATTTCGACTCGCTGCGCGCGGTGCAGTCGGGCCTTGGCACGGCGGCGGTGATCGTGATGGACAAGTCTACCGACATCATCAAGGCGATTGCGCGCATCTCCTATTTCTACAAGCATGAATCCTGTGGCCAGTGCACCCCTTGCCGTGAAGGCACGGGCTGGATGTGGCGGGTGATGGAGCGGCTTGCCAAAGGCGAAGCCGAAGTGGAAGAAATCGACATGCTGCTCGATGTGACCAAGCGCGTGGAAGGGCACACCATCTGCGCGCTGGGTGATGCGGCCGCCTGGCCGATCCAGGGTCTGATCAAGCATTTCCGTCCGGTAATCGAGGAGCGCATCGCGATGCAGAAGCGCGGTGCCACGGTTGCCGTCGGCGCAGTCGCGGCGGAGTAGAGCCCATGCCCAAGCTAGTTGTTGATGGTGTTGAAGTTGAGGTGGAGCCCGGGACGACCCTGATCCAGGCCTGCGAAGCCGCGGGCTCGGAAATTCCCCGCTTCTGCTATCACGAGCGTTTGTCGATCGCGGGCAACTGCCGCATGTGTCTGGTCGAGGTCGAGAAATCGCCCAAGCCGGTCGCGTCCTGCGCCATGCCGGCAGGCGAGGGCATGGTGGTTCACACCAATTCCCCGCTGGTGAAGCGCGCGCGCGAAGGCGTGATGGAGTTTCTCCTGATCAACCATCCGCTCGATTGCCCGATTTGCGATCAGGGCGGCGAATGCGACCTGCAGGACCAGTCGATGGCCTATGGCGTCGACGGTTCGCGCTTCCACGAGAACAAGCGCGCGGTCGAAGAAAAATATATGGGTCCGCTGGTCAAGACGGTGATGACGCGCTGCATCCACTGCACGCGCTGCATCCGCTTCACCACCGAAGTGGCGGGCATTTCCGAACTCGGCGCCATCGGGCGCGGCGAGGATATGGAAATCACCACCTATCTGGAAAAGGCGCTCTCCTCGGAGCTTTCGGCCAATGTGGTCGATCTCTGCCCCGTCGGCGCACTGACCTTCCGGCCGACAGCCTTCTCGGCGCGGCCATGGGAATACAAGAAGACCGAATCCATCGACGTGATGGACGCCGTCGGTTCCAACATCCGGGTCGATTCACGCGGCGCAGAAGTGATGCGCATCCTGCCGCGCACCAACGACGACGTGAACGAGGAATGGATTTCCGACAAGACGCGCTTCGTCGTCGACGGCCTCAAGACCCAGCGCCTCGACACGCCCTATGTCCGCGAAAACGGCAAGCTGCGCGCCGCCACATGGGATGAGGCTTTCGCCGCCATCGCCGCAAAGGTGAAGGCGGCCAAGCCCGAGCGGATGGCCGCCATCGCGGGCGATCTGGCCTGCGCTGAATCGATGAAGGCATTGAAGGATCTTTTCGACAAGCTCGGCTCCGCCAACATCGATTGCCGTCAGGACGGCGCGAAGATCGGCGGCAAGGGGCGCGCCGCCTATCTCTTCAATTCCACCATCGCGGGCATCGAGAGTGCCGACGCTCTGCTGATCGTCGGCTCCGATCCGCGCAAGGAAGCGCCGGTGCTGAACGCGCGCATTCTCAAGCGCTGGAATCAGGGCCATTTCCGCGTTGGTCTCGTCGGCGAAAAGCGGGACCTGACCTATCCATATGATTATCTGGGAGCGGGCGCCTCGACGCTGGGCGATCTCGTTGCCGGCAAGCATGATTTCCTCGAGGTGCTCAAGGGCGCGAAGAACCCGATGATCATCGTGGGGCAGGGCGCGCTGACGCAGAAGAACGGCGCCGCCATTCTGGCCGCCGCGCTGAAGATCGCGGAACTGGCGAATGCGGTGCGCGAGGACTGGAACGGCTTCAATGTTCTGCACACGGCGGCGTCCCGCGTCGCCGGTCTCGATCTCGGCTTCCTGCCGGGCGAAGGCGGACGCGATGTCGAGGCCATTCTGGAAGGGGCTTCCAAAGGCGATGTCGATTTCGTCTATCTGCTCGGAGCCGATGAAATCGACACGGCCCGGCTCGGCTCGGCCTTCGTCGTCTATCAGGGCAGCCATGGCGACATGGGCGCGCACCGCGCCGATGTGATCTTGCCGGGGGCCGCCTATACGGAAAAGAACGGCACGTACGTCAACACGGAAGGCCGCGTGCAGTTCGGCCGCCGCGCCATCTTCCCGATGGGCGAGGCGCGCGAGGACTGGACCATCATCCGCGCGCTTTCAGCCGTGCTGGGACAGACGCTGCCTTATGACTCGCTCAATGCGCTGCGCGACGCGATGGCGGCGGCGCTGCCGCACTTCGATGCGGTCGACATGATCGTGCCCGCGCATGATCTGCCGTCCGTCAGCGATGCCGATCTTGCCGCGCTCGGCGACGATACTTCGCCCTTTGCCGTGCCGGTGAAGGATTTCTATCTGACCAACCCTGTTGCCCGCGCAAGCCGGGTGATGGCTCTGTGTTCGGCCGAATTCGGCGCGGCCCCCGCACAGGCGGCTGAATGATGGTGAGCAGGAAACGGACCGGAAAACAAGATGGCTGAGTTCTGGACAAATTACGGTATTCCGTTCGCGATCATTCTCGGGGAGTCGCTTGCCCTGCTGGTGGCGCTGCTGATTGTGACAGCCTATGTGCTGCTCGCCGACCGCAAGGTCTGGGCGGCGGTGCAGTTGCGGCGCGGTCCCAATGTGGTCGGCGCCTTCGGTCTGCTGCAATCCTTCGCCGACCTGCTCAAGTTCATCTTCAAGGAAGTGATCGTTCCGGCCAGCTCGAACAAGGGCGTGTTCCTGCTCGCCCCGCTGGTCACCGTGACGCTGGCGCTTTCGGCCTGGGCCGTGGTGCCGCTGGCCGACGGGCTGGTCGTTTCCAACATCAATGTCGGCGTGCTTTATATCCTCGCGATTTCCTCGCTCGGGGTTTACGGCATCATCATGGGAGGCTGGGCCTCCAACTCCAAATACCCGTTCCTCTCGGCGCTGCGCTCCGCGGCCCAGATGGTCTCCTATGAAGTCTCCATCGGCTTCGTGCTGGTGACGATCCTGATGACGGCTGGTTCGCTCAATCTCACAGACATCGTGAACGCCCAGCACACGGTCTGGTTCTTCATTCCGCACTTTCCGATGTTCATCATCTTCTTCATCTCGGCGCTTGCCGAAACGAACCGTCCGCCCTTCGACCTCGTGGAAGCGGAATCGGAACTCGTGGCGGGCTTCATGGTGGAGTATTCATCCTCGCCCTACATGATGTTCATGCTGGGCGAATATGTCAGCATTCTGCTGATGTGCGCGATGACGACGATCCTGTTCCTCGGGGGCTGGCTGCCGCCGTTCAATTTCGTGCCGTTCACCTGGGTGCCGGGGCTGGTCTGGTTCCTCATCAAGCTGCTGGCCGTGTTCTTCATGTTCGCGATGGTCAAGGCCATGGTGCCCCGCTATCGCTATGACCAGCTCATGCGGCTCGGCTGGAAGGTGTTTCTGCCTTTCTCGCTGTTCTGGGTAGTGCTGACGGCAGGCGTGCTCACCTTCTTCGACATCGCGCCAAAGTGATCAGGGAGTAGACATATCATGGCATCTCTGGCTCAGACGGCACGCTCGCTTTTCCTTGCGGAATTCGCCTCCAGCTTCGTGCTGACGATGAAATATTTCTTCAAGCCGAAGGCGACGCTCAACTATCCCTTCGAGAAGGGGCCGCTTTCCCCGCGCTTTCGCGGCGAACACGCGCTGCGCCGCTATCCCAGCGGCGAGGAGCGGTGCATCGCCTGCAAGCTGTGCGAGGCGATCTGCCCGGCACAGGCCATCACCATCGAGGCGGGCCCACGCCGCAACGACGGCACGCGGCGCACCGTGCGCTACGACATCGACATGACCAAGTGCATCTATTGCGGCTTCTGCCAGGAAGCCTGCCCGGTGGACGCCATTGTCGAGGGACCGAACTTCGAGTTCTCCGCCGAGACGCGCGAGGAGCTGATGTACAACAAGGAACGTCTGCTCTCGAACGGCGACCGCTGGGAACGCGAGATTTCAACCAACATCGCGCTCGACGCGCCTTATCGCTGAGAGGGGCGCGCAATGATCGTTACCACTGTGGCCTTCTACCTGTTCGCCGCCATCACGGTGGCCTCGGGCTTTATGGTCATATCCGCGAAGAACCCGGTTCACTCCGTGCTGTTCCTCATTCTTGCCTTCTTCAATGCCGCCGCGCTGTTCCTGCTGCTCGGCGCGGAATTCGTGGCGCTCATTCTCGTCATCGTCTATGTCGGCGCGGTGGCGGTGCTGTTCCTTTTCGTCGTCATGATGCTCGACATCGATTTCTCGGAGTTGCGCGAAGGCTTCCTGCAATATCTGCCGGTCGGCGCGCTGGTCGGGCTCATCCTGCTGGTCGAACTCGCGCTTGTGTTCGGCGGCTGGGTGATCGCGCCCGGCGCGGCGCATGCGGGCGCTGAACCGGTCGCGGCGTTCGGGGCGCTTTCCAACACCAGGATGATCGGTTTCGTGCTCTATACGAAATATGTCTATCTGTTCCAGGCGGCAGGCATGATCCTGCTCGTCGCCATGATCGGCGCCATCGTGCTGACGCTGCGCCATCGCCAGGACATCAAGCGGCAGGTCATCGCCAATCAGGTGGGCCGCCGCCGCGAGGACGCGGTGGAAATGAAGAATGTG
Source organism: Parvibaculaceae bacterium (assembly GCA_028283765.1). Taxonomy (GTDB): domain Bacteria; phylum Pseudomonadota; class Alphaproteobacteria; order Parvibaculales; family Parvibaculaceae; genus JAATFR01. Next base: position 1,349,293 of record JAPWJY010000008.1, read on the forward strand.
GAGCCCGGTCAGGGTATTTGAGGAAAACAGCATGGCAATCGGCCTTGGACATTATCTGACCGTCGCGGCGATCCTGTTCACGCTCGGCATCTTCGGCATCTTCCTCAACCGGAAGAACGTCATCATCATCCTGATGTCGGTCGAACTCATGCTGCTGGCGGTGAATATCAATCTTGTCGCCTTCTCGTCCTTTCTCGGTGATCTTGTCGGCCAGATCTTCGCGCTTTTCGTATTGACCGTGGCGGCGGGCGAAGCCGCCATCGGCCTTGCCATTCTGGTCGTCTATTTCCGCAACCGCGGTTCCATCGCGGTTGAGGACATCAACATGATGAAGGGCTAAGGGGACCCATGTATTCCGCCATTGTCTTCCTGCCGCTTCTCGGCGCCCTTGTTGCGGGCCTGTTCGGCCGTGTCATCGGCGTGCGCGCCGCGCAACTCATCACCTCAAGTTTTCTGGTGATCTCGGCGCTCCTCTCATGGGTCGCCTTCATTCAGGTCGGACTTCACAGCCACGCGACGCTGGTGCCCTTGTTCACCTGGATCGATTCCGGCACGTTCGAGGTTGACTGGAGTCTGCGCATCGACACGCTGACCGCCGTGATGCTGGTGGTGGTGACGAGCGTTTCCTCGCTCGTCCATATCTACTCCATCGGCTACATGAGCCATGATCCCCACCAGCAGCGCTTCTTCGCCTATCTCTCTCTCTTTACCTTCGCGATGCTGACGCTGGTGACGGCAAACAATTTCGTGCAGCTCTTTTTCGGCTGGGAAGGGGTGGGGCTCGCGTCCTATCTGCTGATCGGCTTCTGGTATGAAAAGCCGAGCGCCTGCGCCGCGGCGATCAAGGCCTTCGTGGTCAACCGCGTCGGCGACTTCGGCCTGATCCTCGGCATCGCCACCATCTTCCTGATGTTCGGCTCGGTCGATTTCGACACGGTGTTCAAGGCCGTGCCGGCCATGGCCGGCAAGAACTTCATCTTCCTCGGCCATGAAGTATCGGTCATCACCACCATCTGCCTGCTGCTCTTCATGGGCGCCATGGGCAAGTCCGCCCAGTTCCTGCTGCACACCTGGCTGCCGGACGCGATGGAGGGGCCGACGCCTGTTTCGGCCCTGATCCACGCCGCCACCATGGTGACGGCGGGCGTGTTCCTTGTCGCGCGTATGTCGCCGATTTTCGATCACTCTCAGGCGGCGCTCACCTTCGTCACCATCATCGGTGCAACCACGGCGATCTTCGCGGCGACCGTGGGGCTTGTGCAGAACGACATCAAGCGGGTCATTGCCTATTCGACCTGTTCGCAGCTCGGCTACATGTTCGTCGCGCTCGGCGTGGGCGCTTATGAAGCGGCGATGTTCCACCTGTTCACTCATGCCTTCTTCAAGGCGCTGCTGTTCCTTGGCTCGGGTTCGGTCATCCACGCCATGGATGGCGAGCAGGACATGCGCAAGATGGGCGGAATCGCGCGCCTCATCCCCTTCACCTGGGTGATGATGACGATCGGCACGCTGGCGCTGACCGGGTTCCCGTTCACGGCGGGCTATTTCTCCAAGGACGCGATCATCGCCTCGGCGCTGGTGGGCACCAACCCCGCGCACATGTATGGCTATGCGATGACGCTGATCGCGGCGCTGCTGACCAGCTTCTACTCCTGGCGTCTGATGTTCCTGACCTTCCATGGCAAGCCGCGGGCAAGCCATGAGGTGATGCACCATGTCCATGAATCGCCGCTGGTCATGCTGGTGCCGCTCGCCATTCTGGCGGTGGGGGCGCTGGCCGCCGGCATCGTGTTCGAGCACTGGTTCATCGGCGAGGGCCGTCAGGCGTTCTGGATGGGCGCGATCTTCCACGGCGGCGACGACATCCTCCACAAGATCCATCATCTGCCGGCCGCCATCGAATATCTGCCGACCCTGATGATGGCGATCGGCTTTGTGGTGTCGTGGATCTTCTATATCCGCCGTCCCGATCTGCCCAAGGCGCTCGCCGCCTCGCAGGAGCCGATTTACCTGTTCCTGCTCAACAAATGGTATTTCGACGAGCTTTATAACTTCCTCTTCGTCCGGCCGGCGTTCTGGATCGGGCGGCTGCTCTGGAAGGGCGGCGACGGGCGGATCATCGACGGCTTCGGGCCGGATGGCGTTTCGGCCCGCGTGCTCGATCTCAGCCGTGGCATCGTCAAGCTCCAGTCCGGCTACCTTTATCACTACGCCTTCGCCATGCTGCTCGGCGTGGCGGGCCTCGTGACCTACTTTATGTTCCTCGGGGTGCACTGATGAACGACGGCTCCATTCTTTCGCTCGTCACGTTCCTGCCGATGGCGGGTGCGCTGCTCATCCTGTTCATCCGGGGTTCTGAAGATGTGGTTGCACGCAACGCCAAGCGCGTGGCGCTGTGGACGACGCTCTTCAACTTTCTGCTTTCGCTCTATCTCTGGGTGAACTTCGATCCCACCTCGGCCGGGTTCCAGTTCGAGCAGAAGAGTGAATGGCTGGGCGGTTCGATCAGCTACCACATGGGCGTTGACGGCATTTCCATGCTGTTCGTGATCCTGACCACGTTCCTGATGCCCGCCTGCATTCTCGCGGGCTGGGATTCGATCAAGGTGCGGGTCAAGGAATACATGATCGCCTTCCTGATCCTCGAAGCGCTGATGATCGGCGTGTTCTGTTCGCTCGATCTGGTGCTCTTCTACCTGTTCTTCGAGGCTGGCCTGATTCCGATGTTCCTGATCATCGGCGTCTGGGGCGGGCCCCGGCGCATCTATGCGAGCTTCAAGTTCTTTCTCTATACGTTCCTCGGTTCCGTGCTGATGCTGCTCGCCATCATGGCGATGTACTGGCAGGCGGGCACGATGGACATCCCCACCTTGCTGACGCACCAGTTCCCGCCCGCGATGCAGACCTGGCTGTGGCTCGCCTTCTTCGCCTCGTTCGCGGTGAAGATGCCGATGTGGCCGGTCCATACATGGTTGCCGGACGCCCACGTGGAGGCGCCGACGGCGGGTTCGGTGGTGCTGGCAGGCATCATGCTCAAGATGGGCGGCTACGGTTTCCTGCGCTTCTCGCTGCCGATGTTCCCGGTCGCCTCCGACTTCTTCGGGCCGATGGTGATGGTGTTGAGCGTGATCGCCATCGTCTACACCTCGTTGGTGGCGCTGGTGCAGACCGACATGAAAAAGCTCATTGCCTATTCATCGGTCGCGCACATGGGCTTCGTCACCATGGGTCTTTTCGCCATGACGCAGCAGGGCGTCCAGGGCGGCATCTTCCAGATGCTGAGCCATGGCTGGGTTTCCGGCGCACTCTTCTTTTGCATCGGCGTCATCTATGACCGCATCCACACCCGCGAGATCTCCGCCTATGGCGGGCTGGTGAAGCGGATGCCGGTCTATGCCGTCGTCTTCATGATCTTCACCATGGCGAATGTCGGTCTGCCCGGCACCAGCGGCTTCATCGGTGAATTCCTGACGATCATCGGCGTCTATCAGGTCAATACGGGGATTGCACTGGTCGCGGCCACCGGCGTCATCCTGTCGGCGGGCTACGCGCTTTATCTTTACCGGCGCATCATTTTCGGCGTGCTCGACAAGGACAAGCTGAAGAACATTCTCGATCTCGACCGGCGGGAGATTTTCGCGCTCGCGCCCCTGATCGCGGCAACCCTTTTCTTCGGTATCTACCCGACGCCGATCTTCGATGTCACGGCCGTCTCCGTCGAGCATCTGGTGTCGAATTATCATGCTGCGGTTGAGGCGCACCGGCTGGCGGAAATCACGAAGCCGCTTGGCGATCTTGTTCAGCTTGTGTCGGCGCGCTAGGGCCTGAGGGAAACGAAAGATGGAATATAAATTGGCCACCCTCCCGGCACTGGGCCCTGCATTCCCGGAAATCATTCTGGCCGTCGGCTCGCTGGCGCTGCTGATGTATGGCGCCTTCAACAAATCGAACACGGCGCGGCAGGTTTCCATTGGCGCGGTGATCCTGCAGATGATCGCGCTGGTTGTCGTCGCCGTTCAGCCGCTGGGCCGGATGGAAACATTTGGCGGCATGTTCGTCAGCGACGATTTCAGCCGCCTGATCAAGATTCTCATCCTGCTGGGCTCCTCCACAGCGATCATCATGTCCATCGGCTATATCCGCCATGAGAAGATGGAGCGCTTCGAGTTTCCGGTGCTGATCACGCTCGCCACGCTCGGCATGCTGATGATGGTGTCCGCGAACGGGCTGATCTCGCTCTATATGGGGCTCGAACTGCAAAGTCTGGCGCTTTACGTCATTGCCGCCTTCAACCGGGACAATGTGCGCTCCAGCGAAGCGGGCCTTAAATATTTCGTTCTGGGCGCGCTTTCCTCGGGCATGCTGCTCTATGGCATGTCGATGGTTTACGGCTTCACCGGCTCGACCGAGTTCGACGCGATCGCGCATGTGCTGGGGCAGGGGCGTCCCTCGCTCGGCGTCATCTTCGGGCTCGTCTTCATCATGGCGGGCCTTGCCTTCAAGGTTTCAGCCGTCCCGTTCCATATGTGGACGCCTGACGTTTATGAAGGTTCGCCCACGCCTGTGACGGCGCTTTTTGCCGGTGCGCCGAAGGTGGCGGCGATGGCGCTGATCCTGCGTGTCCTGTTCGGGGCCTTCCCGGCGATCGAGCCCGAGTGGCAGCAGATCGTGGTCTTCATTTCCATCGCCTCGATGGTGCTTGGCGCGTTTGCTGCTATCGGCCAGACCAATATCAAGCGGCTGATGGCCTACAGCTCGATCGGCCATATGGGCTTCGCGCTGGTCGGGCTTGCGGCCGGATCGGCGGACGGGATCAAGGGCGTCATCATCTATATGACGATCTATCTGGTTACCAATGTCGGCGTCTTCTGCTGCATTCTGTCGATGCGCCGCAACGACCGCAGCGTGGAGAGCATCAGTGATCTGGCCGGCCTGTCGCGCTCGCAGCCGGTCACGGCTTTCCTCTTTGCGATGATCATGTTCTCGCTGGCGGGCGTGCCGCCGCTCGCGGGTTTCTTTGGCAAGCTCTATGTGTTCCTGGCCGCCATCCATTCGGGTCTCTACACGCTGGCCGTCATCGGCGTCGTGTCGAGCGTGGTTGGCGCCTTTTATTATCTTCGCGTCGTCAAGGTGATGTATTTTGACGAGCCCGCGGAGCCGTTCGACCAGCCGATGCGGACGGAGCTGGGCATCCTCCTTGGCATCTCGGGCCTGTTCACCATCTTCTTCTTCGCCTGGCCCGGGCCGGTCGTGAGGGCTGCTGAACTGGCCGCCGCCGCCTTGTTGCACTGATGGGCTTTACCGCGTCGCTTCCTCAGGGGGTTGAGCTTCGGCATTTCGCCGAGATCGACAGCACGAACGAGGAGGCGCGCCGTCTGGCGGATGCGGGCGTTGCAGGGCCGGTATGGATCGTTGCGGACCGGCAGACGGCAGGCCGGGGACGGCGGGGCCGCGAGTGGCAATCGCCCACCGGCAATTTCAGCGGCACGCTTTTCCTGCGCCCCCGGTGCAGCCTGAAAAAGGCGGCCGAACTGTCCTTCGTCGCCGGGCTTGCGGTCCATGAGGCCGTATCGAGTCTGATTGGCCCGGGCCATGCGGCACAACTGACGCTCAAATGGCCCAACGACGTGCTGCTCGACGGGCAGAAGCTCGCGGGCATCCTGCTGGAATCGGCAAGCGCCGGATCCGGCGATGTCGGCTGGCTTGCCATCGGCATGGGGATCAACCTTGCCGTCTTTCCCGATAATCCCGCCTATCCGGCAACCGCCTTGCGGGCGCTGGGTCTGAATATCACCCCTGCTGAAATGCTTGAGGCGCTGGCGCGCGCATTCGAGACATGGCTTGCCATCTGGCGGCGGGAGCAGGATTTCGGCCTGATCCGCGAGGCCTGGCTCGTCCGGGCGCAGGGCGTGGGCGGCCCGATCACCGTGCGTCTCGCCGATGAAACCTTCGCGGGCATCTTCATGGGGCTCGCCGGTGACGGGGCCCTTCAGGTGAAGATGGCCGATGGGACGTTGCGCGCGGTTTCGGCGGGTGACGTCTTCTTTCCCGGCCATGGCGCTTGAGCCCGGCGCCTCTTTTCATTGTTGCCTCGATACTGCTTACACTTTTCTCCCTCGCGGACTAAATTCCCTTCATGAAGAAATCAAAACCCTCCACCGAGGATGAGCTTGTTTTCCTGCCGCTGGGCGGATCGGGTGAAATCGGCATGAACCTGAACCTTTACGGGTTCGGTCCTGCCAGGGCGCGTAAATGGATCATGGTCGATCTGGGCGTGACCTTCGGCGACGAGCGCACGCCGGGCATCGATCTGATCATGCCCGATCCGCTCTTCATCGAGGAGCATGTCGAGGACCTGCTGGCCATCGTGCTCACGCATGCGCATGAGGATCACATCGGCGCCGTCGCGCATCTGTGGCCGCGTCTGCGCTGCCCGATTTATGCGACGCCGTTCACCGCGCTGCTGGTGCGGGGCAAGCTGGTCGAGGCGGGAATCGAAAATCAGGTGGAACTGAACATCATTCCGCTTGGCGCGCGCTTCACGCTCGGGCCGTTCGATATTGAATATGTTTCGCTCACCCATTCCATCCCCGAGCCCAATGCGCTTGCCATCCGCACCTCGCTCGGCACGGTGCTGCATACCGGCGACTGGAAGATCGATCCCGATCCCGTCGTCGGGGTGGGCATGGACGAGGCGCGCCTCTCGGCGATCGGGGACGAGGGCGTCCGGGTGATCGTGTGCGATTCCACCAATGTGTTCTCGCCCGGCCAGTCCGGTTCGGAAGGGGACGTCGCTGAAAGCCTGACCGGACTGCTGGGCTCGTGCAAAGGCCGGGTGGCGGTGACGACGTTCGCCTCCAACGTGGCCCGCGTGGCGAGCATCGCGCGCGCCGCGCATCATCATGACCGGCATCCCGTTCTGGTCGGCCGGGCCATGATCCGGATCGTTGCGGCGGCGAAGGAGGTCGGCTATCTCAAGGATCTGCCGCCCTTCGTCTCGGAAGACGATGCGGGCCATCTGCCGCCAGACAAGGTCCTGTTCATCTGCACCGGCAGCCAGGGAGAACCCAGGGCGGCGCTCGCCCGCATGGCCGACGACACGCACCCGAGCGTGGTGCTGGAGCAGGGCGATACGGTGATTTTCTCGTCGCGCGTCATTCCCGGCAACGAGACATCCATCTTCGACATGCAGAACAGGCTTGCCGAGCGCGGCATCCGCATCATCACGGAGAAGGATCATTTCATCCATGTCTCGGGCCATCCCTGCCGGGATGAGCTGACCCGCATGTATGAATGGGTGCGGCCGCAGATCGCCGTGCCGGTGCATGGCGAGGCGCGCCATCTGGCCGAGCACGCCGCGCTCGCCCGCGAACTGAAGGTGCCGGTCGCCATCGTCACGCGCAACGGCCTGATGACGCGCCTTGCCCCCGGCGATCCCGTGGTGCTGGGGGAAGTGCCTTCGGGCCGTCTTTATCTTGATGGCGAGGTGCTGATCGAGGATGAGGAGGGCGCGGTGCAGGAGCGCCGCCGCCTGAGCTTTGCCGGTTCCGTATTCGTGGCGCTGGTGCTCGATGCGGCGGGCAAGGTGCGTGCCACGCCGCAGGTGAGCATCTGCGGCCTGCCGATCGAAAACAGCCGGGGCCGCTCCTTCAGCGACGTTGCGCGCGATGCGGCCTCCGCATCGCTTGAACGGCTCTCGGCGAAGCAGCGGCAGGACGATGATGGCGTGGCCGAGCTGGTGCGCCGCGCCGTGCGGGGGGAAATCCGCAAAAGCTGGGGCAAGAAAGCGCAAGTGTCCGTCGTGGTAAGCCGGATCTGAATCCGGTAGCGGTTATCGAAGGAGAAGGGCTTGATCAATATCGTTGGCGGCGCCGCGATCTATCTCATCGTCTGGGCGCTGGTGCTGTTCGTGGTCCTGCCATGGGGCACGCACAGCCATGCGGAAACGGGTGATACCGTTGAGCGCGGCACGGAGCCCGGTGCGCCGGTGCGGCCGATGATGTGGCGCAAGGCTTTCATCACCACCATCATCGCGGCGGTGATCACGACCGGAATCATGTATCTGCTGATTACCCGCCCGTTTACGATGTCAGGCGTGCCGGGGCTGCCGACATTCGACGCGAATTACTGCAACAACCAGAAGGGATGCTGAGAGCCGGGAACGGGAAATTTCCCGAGAAAAACCGGCTCCGGAAAAGAAAAAGCAAGGTCCACTCTCGTGGCCTTGCTGACAGTCTTTTTTGTTTTTTTCGCCCCACCTCATCCAGCCTTGCTGAAGGGTCGACGTTTCCTCCCTAAACCCGGGCCACGAACGCTTTGTGCGTCCTGAAGCCTCATGAATATAAAAAACATATTCGGCTTTGTCACGTCATTTTGCCGCACTTTGCCGCAAATAAACGAAATTTTGAGCAAGTTTTCGCCATGACCAGGACATCTTCGCAAAGGCACATAAATAAACGTTTTCGCTGCGATGCACTCTTGCAAAACCTCTCCGGCGATCTTCAATTCTGCATGAATTTTATGCAGCCGCTGCCGCACCTCTTTCCGGCTTGGCAGGGCATGCGGGCCGCGTTGCCAAGGCGTGGCTGAAACCCTATACCTTGAGGCGCCGGGCCGGTGTTCGGCCCGATATGGAATCCGGATTTCAGATGCGCCTTTCCCAATATTTCCTGCCTGTTCTGAAAGAGACGCCCGCCGAGGCGCAGATCGCCTCGCACCGGCTGATGCTGCGCGCGGGCATGGTGCGCCAGACGAGCGCCGGCATCTATGCCTGGTTGCCGCTCGGCCTTGCGGTGCTGCGCAACATAGAAGCCATCGTGCGCGAGGAACAGAACCGTGCGGGCGCGCAGGAACTGCTGATGCCGACGCTGCAATCCGCCGACCTCTGGCGGAAATCCGGCCGCTACGACAGCTATGGCAAGGAGATGCTGCGGATCACGGACCGTCATGAGCGTGAAATGCTTTACGGGCCGACCAATGAGGAAATGATCACCGACATCTTCGCCGGTTCGGTGCGCAGCTATCGTGATCTTCCGCGCAATCTCTATCATATCCAGTGGAAATTCCGCGACGAGATCCGGCCGCGCTTCGGCGTGATGCGGGGGCGCGAATTCCTGATGAAGGACGCCTATTCGTTCGATCTGGATGTGGAGGGCGCGCGGCGCTCCTATAACAGGATGTTCGTCTCCTACCTTCGCACCTATGCGCGGCTTGGCCTGCGCGCCATTCCGATGGCCGCCGACACCGGCCCCATCGGCGGCGACATGAGCCATGAATTCCTCATTCTGGCCGAGACGGGCGAAAGCGGCGTGTTCCTGCATCGCGACCTCATCGACATGGCGGTGCCGGGCGACGACCTTAATTTCGAAACGGACGATCTGGCCGCGATCCAGCAGCAATGGACCGGGCTTTATGCGGCTACCGACGAGAAGCATGACGAAGCGCGCTTCAACGCCGAGGTGCCTGAGGAGAAGCGCGTTGCGGCGCGTGGCATCGAGGTCGGGCACATCTTCTTCTTCGGCACGAAATATTCGGAAGCCATGGCCTGTCAGGTCACAGGGCCGGATGGCGCGCTCGTGCCCGTGCAGATGGGCTCCTATGGTATCGGCGTATCGCGGCTGGTCGGCGCGATCATCGAGGCGAGCCATGATGAGAACGGCATCATCTGGCCCGAGTCGGTTGCGCCGTTCCGGGTCGGGCTGATCAATCTGAAGACAGGCGATGCCGAAACGGACGCGGCCTGCGCCGATATTTACCAAAAGCTCATGAACGCGGGCGTCACGGTGCTCTATGATGACACCGATGAGCGCGCGGGCGCGAAGTTCTCGACCATGGATCTGATCGGTCTGCCCTGGCAGCTGATCGTGGGGCCGCGTGGCCTCAAGAACGGCGTGGTCGAACTGAAAAACCGCGCAAGCGGCGAGCGCGCCGAAATTTCCGCCGAGGCCGCTCTGGCCCGGATCATTGGCTGAGCTTTCTATTTCAGAAACGGCGAGCATTTCGTGACACAGACTGAAACAAGGCAGAGCCGGTCGCCCGCAAGGGCCTTCGGTGCTTTCGAGTGGCTCGTTTCCATGCGCTATCTGCGCGCCCGCCGCCGGGAAGGCTTCATCTCGGTGATCGCGGGGTTTTCATTTCTCGGGATCATGCTGGGTGTTGCCACCCTCATCATCGTCATGTCGGTGATGAACGGGTTTCGCACCGAACTTCTCTCGCGGATTCTCGGCCTGAATGGCCATGTGGTGGTGCGCTCGCAGGAAGGGTTCATCCGTAATTACGATACGCTGGCGGCCAGCCTGATGAAGATTCCCGGCGTCGTCAGCGCCGCGCCGCTTGTCGACGGGCAGGCCATGATCACGGTGAACGGTCTTTCCGGCGGCGCGCTGGTGCGCGGCATCCGGGGGGCTGATCTGGACAAGCTCAAGGCCGTCTCGGATCATGTGCTGATGGGGTCGCTCGATGATTTCGACGCCCGTGAAGGTGTCGCCATCGGTTCGCGCCTCGCCGCCAATTTCCATCTGCGCGTCGGCGATCAACTGACGCTGCTCAGCCCGCGGGGCCCTGCGACGCCCTTTGGCACCGCGCCCCGGGTCAAGGCGTTCGAGATCGTGTCGATCTTCGAGATCGGCATGTCGGAATATGACAGCTCCATCGTTTTCATGCCGCTTGCCGCGGCGCAGAAATTCTTTGGCGCGGGCACCACGGCGGCCTCGATCGAACTGATGACGAAAAACCCCGATGAGGTGGACGCCATCGCGCCCCGGGTGGCGGACAGGGTCGGCGATTGCTGTTCGGTGCAGACCTGGCAGGAAACCAACCAGAGCTTCTTTTCCGCCCTTCAGGTCGAGCGCAATGTGATGTTCCTGATCCTGACGCTCATTTTGCTGGTCGCCTCGCTCAACATCATTTCCGGCCTGATCATGCTGGTGAAGGACAAGGGGCGCGACATTGCCGTGCTGCGCACCATGGGCGCGTCGCGCGGCTCGATCATGCGCATCTTCTTTATCGCAGGCTCAAGCATCGGCGCGGTCGGCACGCTCGCGGGCTTTACGCTCGGGGTGGTGTTCTGTGAAAACATCGAAGGCATAAGGCAATTCCTGTCGGCGCTCTCCGGCACGCAACTGTTCTCGCCGGAAGTCTATTTCCTGAGCCATATGCCCGCCGAGATCGATCCGGGCGAAGTCATATCGGTGGTCGGCATGGCGCTTGGCCTTTCATTTGTCGCCACGCTCTATCCTGCCTGGCGGGCGGCATCGCTCGATCCGGTCGAGGCGCTGCGCTATGAGTGAGGACAAGATGGCCTATCCCGTTCTCTCCCTGCGCGGCATCAAGCGCGTCTATGCGCAGGGCGACCAGAAGCTGCATATTTTCGACGGTATCGATCTCGATATTCAGAGCGGCGAGATCATCGCGCTGGTCGGTCCTTCAGGGGCCGGCAAATCATCGCTGCTGCATATCGCCGGGCTGCTTGAGCGGCCGACGGCGGGTGAAGTATTCATCGCCGGGCGTGATTGCGTGAAGCTTTCCGAAACGGACCGCACGGCCGTCCGGCGCAACGAACTGGGTTTCGTCTATCAGTCGCACAATCTGCTGGCGGAGTTCTCGGCGCTGGAAAATGTGGTTCTGCCACAGATGATCGCAGGCGTGCCCCGCAAGGAGGCTGGCGTCGTTGCCCAGCGTCTGCTGGAACAGATGGGCCTTGGCGCGCGGGCAAGCCATCGTCCTGCCGAGCTTTCAGGCGGCGAGCAGCAACGCGTGGCCATAGCGCGGGCGCTGGCCAACAGCCCCGGCATTCTGCTGGCGGATGAGCCGACCGGCAATCTCGATCCGCGCACCTCGGGGCATGTGTTCGAGGAACTGATCGGCATGTGCCGCAGCAAGGGCGTCGCGACCCTGATCGCCACCCATAATTTTGAGCTGGCCCAGAGCATGGACCGCATTGTCCGCCTCGATCAGGGCCAACTGGTCGAAGGGCTGGAGTGATTGCAGGCCTAGCTTGCGAACGGGCTTAGCTGCATCGGCAGTCCCTGACCGGGCCAGTTCGAGGCGGGTGGCGGCGCGGGCATCACGGGCACGGACGGGATATTGACGGGCACACTCGGCGTTGAGGCGGGCATACCTTGCGAGGCCGGGATGACGGCCGGCAGACTGGCGGGCTGTGAAGATGCCGGCACTGAAGCTGTCGCTGGCGTCGAGACGGGCGGCAGCGTGACGGTCGGTGCAACTCTCGTTGGCGGGATCAGTGGTTCGCGCGGCTGCTGGAGTTCCTGCTGGGGCGCCTGAGCCGGAAAGAAATTGCCCGGAAGCGCAGGAAGCTGTTTCTGTATCGGTTTCGCCGTTTCAGTCGCCGGGAAGCCGGGCAGGGCGGCTTTCACGGCGGGGGCCGTCACTTGTGGCGTCAGCTGCGCCGTCCGCAGTTCCCTGGCCTTTTCAAAGGCCTTCAACGCCGAATTGAGATTGCCGTCCGCGCGGTACATCTGGCCCCGGAGCAGGTAGAGACGCGGATCATTCGGCGTCCGCTCGATAGCCTGCGAGAGATAGCCCTGCGCCTGACCGTAATTGCCCGCACTCATCTGGTTGAGGGCAGCCCCTTGCAGCACATTGGGGTCGTCCGGCGTGCGGGCGAGCAGATAATCATAGATCCGCTGGGCATCGCCGGTCTGCTTGTTGGATTGATAGACGCGGGCAAGCGCGGCGAGCAGTTGCGGGCTGTTCTGCGAGGCCGGATAGGCCGCCGCAATCGTGTTGTAGGCCCCGCCTATGTCGCCCGCATCCCGCAAGGCGTCGGCGCGCCGGGAGGCCACGCCCGCATTCAGCTCGGCCATCGCCTTGCGGTCGGCCGGGGTACGCACATTGGCGTTGAGCTGGCTGATCAGGCGGTCGGCATCGGCCTGATAGCCGGACTGGAGCAGCACATAGATATAGCCGCCATAATCGGCGGGGCTCGTCTTGGGAGATGTTGCCGCGGCCGTGCGGGCCATGGAAATCGCCTGGGCCTTTTCACCGCAATTGTAGAGCAACTGGGCGATATAGCTTCTGTCGCCATTGGCAAGGGTGCTGCGGCTGGCAAGCACGTTGCGCAGCGAAGCGACGGATGAGGGAGAAACGGTGCCGGCCGTGCCGCAGGTCTGCTGAGCCCCCGCCATGCTGCGGTTGAGCGCCAGATCGCTTGCGAACCTCGACATGGCTGCCGTCCGCGACTTCGCCGGAATGCGGTTCATCAGTTCATTGGCGCGCGCGGTGTCGCCCTGCGTCGAATAATAGATGGCGGCGGCAAAAAGGCTGCTTGGCGTTGCGACCGCGGGATCGGTCACCGGGTCCACCAGACGGCCTGCATCCTCGCTGTTGCCGCGCGCCGCAAGGAAATTGGCATACTCAACCCGGAGCCAGGGATCGGACGGCGCCTTCGCCAGCGCACTGGAATAGGCCGCGTTTGCGCCATTGACGTCACCTGAATCCGCAAGATTTTTTGCGCGCGCCAGATCGGCCTGCGCCTGGGCCGAGACTAATCCCGGCGCCAGTTGATCGCGCTGGGCCGCCGTCAGCCGCGACATCAGGGATTGCGCTTCGCTCACCTTGTTCTGCCGCATCAGCACGCCAGCAAGACCGGCCAGCGCGTTCTGGTTGCGAGGATCGAGCGAGAGGGCCTTCCTGAAATAGCGCTCAGCCTCGACAGGCCGGTTTTCTTCCGCGAGCACGCTGCCCAGCGCCGAGGAGGCAAGCGCGATGTTCGAGCGCTCGCCGCCATAGCTTCCATTGGCGAGCGGGCGCAGCAATGTTTCGGCGCGGGCATTCTGGTTGGCGTCGATGGCCGCCTGCGCCTGCTTCATGTTGTTGAAGAAATGGATGGTGTTGAGCGCGGAGGCCCAGTCCTTGCGCTTGCTCGGATCGGCCCTGATGGCGCGATTGAAATAGTTTTCGGCGGTCTCATAGTTTTTCTGGCGCATATAGGCCATGCCCATGCCGCCAAGCGCCGCGGCGTCATTGGGGTTCTTGTTGATCTGTTCACGAAAGAACGAAATGGCTTCAGCGGTATTGCCAGCCTTCAGCGCGGTGTAGCCACGCATCTGCCGTGCAACGTTCTTCTGAACGGTTTCAATAATCTGACGCTGGCCGTCGCGCTGAATCTTGACATAGTCGTCCAGCATGGCGCGGACCTGGGTGTCCTTCGGATGCTGCGCATAGTAGGCGTCATAAAGTGCCTGGTTTTCGGCGGATAGCTGGAATGGCGGCCTTGGCGTACTGGCGAAACCATTCTGGGGAATAAGCCAGATGAGAGCGGTGCGCCATGCCTCGTCTGCGTCCGCATAGTTACTTGCATATTTCTGGAGGAGGCGAATGCCGTCCCGGCGCGTCTCGCCGCGATAGGTCAGGACCTTGGCATAGGCGATACCCAGACTCGCGTCCGTGGGACGCCGTTCATAAAGCTTGCCAAGCCCGGCTTGCGCCTCTTTCCAGCCGCCCGGCATGCCAGCGAGGGAGACATAGAACTCCACGGCATAGGCATCCGGCGGAGGCTGATTATTGAAAGCCCGGCGATAGGCGGCGATGCCATCACGGAATTTGCCCTTGGCGAAGAGATCCCGGGCCTGCTGGATGGCAGCGCTTGGCACGGGCTTGCGCACCATGGCCTCGCGAAGGTCCGGGATACGGGGATCGTTCGGGGACAGGGCGACGAACTGGTTGAAATAGTTTTTCGCGGAAACGATGTCGCCCTGGTTCGCCGTGGCGATGGCCATGCCATAGATAGCCGACAGATTGTGTGAATCGACGGCCAGAACGCGCCTGAGCGCGTCTATCGCCTTGTCAGGCTGACCCCTGGAGTTCCAGAAATCCGCCTGCTTCAGCAGGGTGGCGATGGCATCCGAGCCGTTCGCTGGCGGGGTATCGGCCGCAGCGGGTGCAGGTGCGCCAGCCTGTGCCGGCGGAGTCCCCGGGCTGATGGAGGGCATGCCTGAAAGAACAGGAGCGGATGGCACGGTCGCTGGCGCGGGCAATTCAGCCCGTGCAACCGAAGACAGGAGAACTGTGGCACTTCCGGCGACAAGCAAGGTGCGGCAGATGCTGAGGCTGGACATCCGGCGCATGTCAAAAAAGGATGTTATCCCCGCCACAAAAAATTCGTACCTTGATGACACGTTCCGGCGCTCCGTATACTGAGACACGCTGTCACGAAGACTTGCATCTGCCAGTCCGTCCGGCCTGTGCGTGGAGCTATGCAGACTCTTCTTCCCGCCGTCATTTGCCATTGCAGCAGCCAAGACCCGAAATTTGCCGATTCCCACCGAAAAGATTATCCGCCAGCTATCTAACCGGGGATAAGATTGTTCGCCCGTCCGATCGGGTTCGATAACCGGTTAGCCCATTACTTATCTCTTCACACCTATAGCGTGTGTTCAAGTGAAGCAAGGCAAAGCTTGTGCATTTGTATCAATTTGTAATAATATCCGGCGCAAGCTGGTAACTCAAGGTAGAAACCGATGAAAGCGCTTCTGGCCGGCATGGTCATCCTGATGATCGGCGACAGTCACATGACAACTCCCGGTTATCTGATCACCACGCTGCATGATGACCTTATGAAGCAGGGCGCGGTTGTCTATTCGTTCGGGGCTTGCGGCGCGAATGCAGGGGAATGGGCGACGGAAGGGGAGGCCCCTTGCGGCAGCGCGAGCCGGATCAAGGGTGGCCCGGTCAAGACGGATCGTTCTCCCAGCGCCTCCACGCATCCCCTCTCGCAGCTCATTTCCACCTACAAGCCCAATCTGGTGGTGATCGTGCTGGGCGACACGATGGCGGGCTACACCTCGCCGCAACTCGCCAGGGCATGGATATGGGATCAGGTCTCCGCGCTTACGGACGAAGTGAAGTCCAGCGGCACGGCCTGCGCCTGGGTCGGTCCCGGCTGGGGTACGGAAGGCGGCTCCTTTGGCAAGACCTTCGTGCGGGTGAAGGAGGCTTCGGACTATCTCTCGACCATCACGGCCCCTTGCTATTACATCAATTCACTCGTGTTCTCGAAGCCCGGCGAATGGGGCACGATCGATGGTCAGCATTACAATTCGGCCGGTTACAAGAACTGGGGCGCGGACATCGCCAGCGTGATCGATGTCCTGCCGCCCGTTAAGGCCCTATCCGGACAACAGTGAATAACATCGGGAAATCATCGACCATGTTTCTTAAAGTTTTGCGGTCTGCCGCCCTTCTGCTTACCGGAATGGCGGCACTGCCTGCGGGCGCGTACGCAGACGATGCTCTTTACGATACGGGGCCGTCCCAGGACTCGTCCTATGTGCGCTTCGTCAATGCAACCGACGCCACGGTGACGATCACGGGGCAGGCAGGCGCGAAGATCGATCTTCCGGCGGGGGACAATGCGCGCGCCACCAGATTTCAGCCGGTCAAGGCTGGCAAGGCGCTGGCTGCGGCGGTGACAGCGGCGGGCGGCACAGAAAATGTGACGGTGACGGTTGCCTCCGGCGAGTTCGCGACGGTTGTGGTGACCGGCGGCGCAGCGGCAAAGCCCGCCGTCACCGTTCTCAAGGAACAACCCTCGGATTTCAACGCGCTCAAGTCCTCGCTGGCTTTCTACAACATGGATGGCGCCTGCCCGTCGGCAGGGCTTGTGGCGGGTGCGAACAATACGCCGGTCTTCACCGGGCAGGCGCTGGGCACCTTCGCGCGCCGTGAAGTGAACCCCATCGCCATCGGCGTTGCCGCGCTATGCGGTGCTGCGCCTGCCGGCAATGCAGTCGATCTGGGACAGCTCGCAGCCGGGGGCCGCTACAGCATCTTTCTCGTCGCAACGGGCGTGAACGGCCATCATCTCTTCTCCGTAAAGGATGCGACCTCGACGTTTAAGAAATAAGGCCAGACGGGGGAAGGGTTAAGCGGGATCTCAGCCAATCGTCTGACCGTTCAATGGGGGGCGTTCGCGCCAGAACATGGTTTTCGTATCCGTCGAGTTTCTGGCGCTCTTCCTGCCAGTCTTTTTCATTGCCTATGTGCTGACGCCCAGGCCATGGCGCAACCTGACACTGCTGGCCGCAAGCTGGATCTTCTATGCGTGGTGGAAGCCGGTCTTCCTGACGCTGCTGGTGGCGGTGACGATCCTTGCATGGGCCTTCGGCCTGTTCATTGCCCATTCGATGGCGCGCGGCGATCTGAAAAAGGCGAACCGGCAGCTTACGTGGAGCATCATCCTCAATGTCGGCTGCCTCGCCTGGTTCAAATACGCCAATCTGCTGGTCGGCACGCTGAACAGCGGTCTTGAGATGGCGCACACGCAGCCGGTGATCTGGGATGACATCATCCTGCCCATCGGGCTTTCCTTCTTCGTCATGCACTCCATGTCCTATCTCATCGACGTGCGCCGGGGCGTGGTGCAGGCCCAGCCGAGCTTTGTCGCCTTTGGCGCCTATATCGCCATGTTCGGCCAGCTGATCGCCGGTCCCATCGTGCGGTACAGCTGGGTGGACAAGGCCATCACCGAGCGCAGCCTGACCGTGGACGGGATGGTGCTGGGCGGACGGCGCTTCATGATCGGTTTCGCCATGAAGGTGCTGATCGCGGATTCGCTTTCTCCGCTGGTCGAGGTCGCCTTCAAGCTCCCCCATCCAAGCCTTGCGGACGCATGGCTTGGCTGTCTGGCCTATACGCTGCAGCTCTATTTCGATTTCGCGGGCTACAGCGCCATGGCTATCGGCATCGGGCTGATGCTCGGCTTCAATATCCACGAGAACTTCAACAACCCCTACCTGTCGGTCAGCATTCAGGATTTCTGGCGGCGCTGGCATATCAGCCTGTCCACATGGCTGCGCGACTACCTCTACATCCCGCTGGGCGGCAACCGGCAGGGCGTGGTGCGGACCTATTTCAACCTGATCGCAACCATGGCCATCGGTGGCCTGTGGCATGGCGCAAGCTGGACCTTCATGGTCTGGGGCATGATCCATGGCCTGTCCTTGGCCGTTGACCGCTGGTGGACCCGCAGCGGGCGCAGCCTGCCGGGCTTCGTCTCCTATCCCCTGACCATGCTGGTCGTCATGCTGGCCTGGACATTGTTTCGCGCCAATGACTGGGGCACCGCCATCGCCATGCTCTCGGGCCAGATCGGCCTTCATGGCGTGCCGCTGGGAGACCAGCTTCGCGTCGCGCTACGCCCGACCGAGAGTTTCTTCCTGATCGCCGGACTTGTCTGCGTCTGGTATCCGGCTCTGGCGGAGCGGCTGCCGCAGCGGCTTCAGGTGCCCCCCGGCTGGTGGAACGTGCTCTGGCCCGTGCTGCTGTTTCTCTATTCGCTGGCTGTGCTGAAGGGGCGGGAAACCGTTCCCTTCCTCTATTTTCAGTTTTAGGGAGGAGGGACGATGCACCGCAATTCGACGAAGCTCTTCTTTCTGCCCGGTCTCGTGCTGACCGCCGTTCTGGTTGCCGGACTTGTCACCAGCGTCATGACGCTCCTGTCCGACAAGGGAGCCGACTGGTGGGACGATGTGAGCTGGGGCAAGCTTGAGAGCGGCGAGACCACAGCCGCGCTCGCGGCGACATTGAAGGACAATCTGCCCGGTGGCCATTATCTCGTCACCGCCGACAGGGTCTCGGCCTATCTGCTGTTCCATGATCTGGGAACGCGGGTAAGGCCCGGATGCGACAACTGGCTGTTTCTGGCGGACGAACTCATGGTCTATCCCGACGCGGAAGCCCATCTGATGGTCCGCGCCAGAATGGTCGGGCAGGTTGAACAGGCGCTGAAGGAAAAGGGCGTCAATCTTGTTGTCGCCGTCGTGCCCGACAAGAGCCGGGTTTCGGGTGAGCATCTTTGCGGCGTCGACCGTCCTGCCCGGTTCGAGAGCCGTCTGGGTGATTTTGTGACGGCTCTGCGAGCGCAGAAAATATCGACTGTCAATCTGCTGGATGTGCTCTCCCTGCCCGGCGGGGAACATTATTACCGCACGGATACGCACTGGAACCAGCCAGGCGCCCGCCTGGCCGCGGAAGCCGTTGCCGGGCAATTGCGAGATGCCGGCCTCGCGCCCCCACCGGGCGCGCTCTGGAAGATCAGCATGGGCGCTTCACAGGAGCGCGTGGGCGATCTGATCCGGCTTGCCGGTCTTTCGGATGTTGCCGTTCCCTACCGGCCCAAAGGGGACATGGTGGCGCTCCAGACCCTTGAGGCGCCCGCAGCGGAAGGCGGCAGCGACCTCTTCGGCGACACCCGGTTGCCGGGCATCGTCGATATCGGCACGTCCTACTCCAACAACTCGAACTTCGTGGATTATATCTCGGCTGCGCTTTCCTCTCCCGTCGCCAATATGGCCCGGGACGGGGGCGACTTCTCGGGCTCGGCGGTCGCCTATTTCACCAACCCGGCCTTCCTCCAGACCCCGCCCAAGGTGGTCATCTGGGAAATCCCCGAGCGCGTCCTTGAACAGCCGCTGACGCAACAGGAGAAGGATTGGCGGGAGAAGCTGGCGGCGGGAAAACTCTAGACAGCCAGCATTCCATGACATGACGAATCGCCCCCGGCCGGAATATTGCCGGGGGCTTTTTTTGAAAATTCCCCTTGACGACACAAGAACAAATAAGGAACATTCAAAAACAGAACATTTCATGAACTTTACCGGAGAAAAGCCATGAGCAAGAGTCAGATCATCACGGTCAAGGCGCACAAAAGTCACCAGATCCGGGCGGGAGAATGGGTGCGCGACAGCGCGGCGCTATTGGCGCTGACCGGATTTCTGGGCGTGGCCAGCATGTGGGCCAGCATCATGGGCGGCATTGCAGGCTGAAACATGGGGATAAGTTTCCTCGCCGCGTGACAGGGCGGTCGCCGCACGCGAAACTGCCATGGTTCCGGCAAAAGGGGAGTATGAAGCAGGATGAGCGCGCCAAAGTTTGTCCACCTGAGGCTTCATTCCGCCTATTCGCTGCTGGAAGGCGCGATCAAGATAAAGGCGCTGCCCGATCTCTGCCGGGCAGACGCCATGCCGGCACTGGCGATCACCGACAGTTGCAACATGTTCGGTGCGCTCGAATTCTCCGAGACCATGGCCGATGCAGGCATCCAGCCGATTATCGGCTGCACGCTCCCGGTGCGTCTGGAAGAGACCGGAGAAGGCTTTTTTGCCACCGGTCAGCGCCGCGAACCCGACGGCAATCTGGTCCTTCTGGCCAAAAGCGCCGAGGGCTACAGCAATCTGATGAAGCTCTCCAGCCAGGCCTTTCTCGATCCCCAAGCCGGAGAAGCGCCCCAGATCGGGATGGATCAGGTGAAGCGCCATGCGAATGGCCTGATCTGCCTGACGGGCGGTCCTTCCGGCCTCATCGACAAGCTTCTCCTTGGCGGGCAGAAGCCTGCGGCCGAACAGTTGCTGGCCGAATTGAAGGGCCTGTTCGGCGACCGGCTTTACGTGGAACTGCAACGCCACGGCATGGCCGATGAGCAGCAGGTCGAGCCCGATCTGGTCGAACTGGCCTATGCCCATGAACTGCCGCTCGTTGCGACCAATGAGCCCTATTTCGCCCGTCCCGATGAATATGAAGCGCATGATGCCATGATCTGCATCGCGGCCAGCGCTTTCGTTTCCCAGAGCGACCGGCGCAGATTGACGCCGGAACATCATTTCAGAAGCCAGGCGGAGATGGTGGCTCTCTTCGCCGATCTGCCGGAGGCCATTGCGAACACCATTGAGATCGCGCGCCGCTGCGCCTTCCGCCCCCGCACGCACAAGCCGATCCTGCCGAAATTCCGCGCGGCCGGCGAAGAGGCGGGCGACGTCAGCGAGGCCGACGAATTGCGCGCCCAGGCGCAGGAGGGGTTGCGCCAGCGTCTGGCCGTCATAGAGCATGCCGCCACGCGCGAGGAATATGAGGCAAGGCTGGCGTTCGAGCTCGATGTCATCATCAAGATGGACTTTTCCGGCTACTTCCTGATCGTGGCGGATTTCATCAAATGGGCCAAGAATGAAGGCATACCGGTCGGTCCGGGCCGCGGGTCGGGCGCGGGCTCGGTTGTCGCCTGGGCGCTCACCATCACCGACCTCGATCCGTTGCGCTTCGGGCTGCTGTTCGAGCGCTTTTTGAACCCGGAACGCGTCTCGATGCCTGACTTCGACATCGACTTCTGTCAGGACCGGCGCGATGAGGTGATCAGCTATGTGCAGGGGCGCTACGGCTTCGAGCAGGTCGCCCAGATCATCACTTTTGGAAAATTGCAGGCCCGCGCGGTCCTGCGCGACGTCGGCCGCGTTCTGCAAATCCCCTATGGTCAGGTGGACCGTCTCTCCAAGATGGTCCCCAATAACCCGGCCAACCCGGTGACCCTGCGCGAGGCCATTCTGGGGGAACCGCGCCTGCGCCACGAGCGGGACACGGACGAGAATGTCGCCCGGCTGCTGGAAATCGGCCAGCGCCTCGAAGGGCTCTACCGCCATGCCTCGACCCATGCGGCCGGCGTGGTGATCGGCGACCGCCCCCTTGATGAGCTTGTGCCGCTTTACCGCGATCCGCGCTCCGAGATGCCGGTGACCCAGTTCAACATGAAATGGGTTGAGCCCGCCGGTCTGGTCAAGTTCGACTTTCTGGGCCTGAAGACGCTGACGGTGCTCGATCAGGCGGTCAAGCTGATCGCCCGGCGGGGGATCAGTGTCGATCTGCTGGACCTGCCGCTTCAGGATGAAGAAACCTTCGCCATGCTCGGGCGCGGTGAAACGGTGGGGGTGTTCCAGCTTGAAAGCTCGGGCATGCGCGATGTGCTGCGCAGGCTCAATGCCGACCGGTTCGAGGACATCATCGCGCTGGTCGCACTCTACCGGCCGGGCCCGATGGACAATATCCCGAGCTATATCGCGCGCAAGCACGGCACGGAACAGCCGGATTATCTGCACCCGATGCTTGAGGCGGTGCTGAAGGAGACGTACGGCGTCATCATCTATCAGGAACAGGTGATGCAGATCGCGCAGATCCTGTCCGGCTATTCACTGGGCGAAGCCGACCTGTTGCGGCGCGCCATGGGCAAGAAGATCAAGGCCGAGATGGAGGCGCAGAAGGAGCGCTTCGTGACCGGCGCGGTGGCGAAGGGTGTCGACAAGGCGCAGGCCGCCCAGATTTTCGAGCTGGTGGACAAGTTCGCCGGTTACGGTTTCAACAAGTCCCATGCCGCCGCCTATGCGCTGGTCGCCTATCAGACGGCTTTCCTCAAGGCCCATTATCCGGTCGAGTTTCTCGCCGCCTCCATGAGCCTCGATCTCGGCAATACCGACAAGCTCAATATCTTCAAGCAGGACGCCCACCGGATCGGGGTGAAGATTCTGCCGCCGAGCGTGAATATTTCCGAAGCCGTGTTCACAGTGGTGAATGGCGATATTCCCTATGCGCTGGCCGCGATCAAGAATGTCGGCCGTCAGGCCATGGATCATCTGGTCGAGGTGCGCGAGGCTGACGGGCCGTTCAGGGATGTCGGGGATTTCGCCCGGCGCATCCATCCGCGTTTCGTGAACAAGCGCGCGCTTGAAAACCTGATCAAGGCGGGCGCGCTCGATTGCCTCCACACGAACCGCGCGGCCCTGATCAGGTCCGTGGATCGGATTCTGGCCTTTTCGGCGCAGGCGGCGCAGGACCGCGAGAGCCAGCAGTCCAGCCTGTTCGGCGATACGCAGACGGTGGGGCAACCCGGCTTTGAGTTGTCGGACACCATTCCATGGGCGCCGATGGAGCGGCTGAGCGAAGAGTTCAACGCGATTGGTTTTTATCTTTCGGGCCATCCGCTCGACGATTACCAGACCAACCTCAAGCGGCTCGGCGCGGTCAATTTCATGGAGCTGTCGCGGCGCGGTAACCGGACGGAGAAGATCGCGGGCACGGTGATCGCCCGGCAGGAGCGCAAATCGAAGAAAGGCAATCCTTTCGCGTTCATCAATCTGTCGGACGCCTCGGGCCAGTTCGAATGCGTGCTGTTTTCCGAGGTGCTGGCCGCGTCCCGCGAACTGCTGGTGCCCGGCCAGTCGGTGCTGATGTCGGTCGAGATCGATCGGGATGGCGACGATGTCCGCCTGCGCGCCCAGAGCGTCGCCGCGCTGGATCAGGCCGCCTCTCAGGCCGAGTCAGGGCTTCGCATCTTCATCGACAATGAGCAGCCGCTTGCCCATTTGCGCGCGCGCCTTTCCGACCGGGGCAGGGGGCTGGTGCGGCTGGTGCTGTTGCGGGAAGGGGGCCGGGAGGTCGAACTGAAGCTTGATGGAGGCTACAGGATAACGCCCCAGATCAGGGGCGCGATCAAGGCGGTGCCCGGCGTGATCGACGTGCAGGAAATCTGAAGCTAGACTATGCCATCATGTATGATGTCCGGGAGTGAGGGCTGGTGCCGCTTCATCTGATCAAGCTGTGTGTCGGGGCGCCTGACGTCGATGACCTGCGGGACTGGCAACAGGCGCGCCTTGCTGAAAAGAAGCGGCTGAAACAGCCTCAGGAGCTTTTCCACACCACGCGCATGGTGCCGACGCGGATGAACGAGCTGCTGGAGGGCGGCTCGCTCTACTGGGTGATGAAGGGGATCATCCGCTGCCGCCAGCGATTGCTCGACATCCGGCCCTTTGTCGATGAGGAGGGCATCCGGCGCTGCCATCTGGTGCTCGATCCCGAAATCGTGCTGACCCGGCGGCGCGACCGCCGCGCCTTTCAGGGCTGGCGCTACCTCGATCCCAAGGATGCGCCCTCCGACGTTACCCCCGGCTCCGAAGACGATGACGAGATGCCGCCGGAACTGCGCGCCGAACTTGAGGCGCTGGGATTGCTCTAGCCTTCTTCATCCGACGATCCGCAAACAAAAAAGGCACCGCTCAGGGTGCCTTTTCCGTTTATCAAAGATCGGGCCGTGGCATCAGCGCTTGGCGATGTCCACATAGTCGCGGCGCGGCGAGCCGGTATAGATCTGGCGCGGACGGCCGATGCGCTGGTCGGGATCCTGGATCATTTCATTCCACTGGGCGACCCAGCCGACGGTGCGGGCAAGGGCGAACAGCACGGTGAACATGGTGGTCGGGAAGCCCATCGCCTTCAGCGTGATGCCCGAATAGAAATCGATGTTCGGATAGAGCTTCTTTTCGATGAAATATTCATCGCTGAGGGCGATGCGCTCAAGCTCGAGCGCCACATCGAGGAGCGGATCGTCCTTGATCCCGAGGGTCTGGAGCACTTCATGGCAGGTCTTCTGCATGATGCGCGCGCGCGGATCATAGTTCTTGTAGACACGGTGCCCGAAGCCCATCAGGCGGAACGGATCGTTCTTGTCCTTGGCCTTGGCGACATATTCGGGAATGCGGTCAACGGTGCCGATCTGCGAGAGCATGTTGAGCGCGGCTTCGTTGGCGCCGCCATGGGCCGGGCCCCAGAGGCAGGCGATGCCCGCGGCGATACAGGCGAAGGGGTTGGCGCCCGATGAACCGGCGAGCCGCACCGTCGAGGTCGAGGCGTTCTGCTCATGATCCGCATGGAGAATGAAGATGCGGTCCATGGCGCGGGCCAGAATTGGATTGACCTTGTAATTTTCGGCCGGGACCGAAAAGCACATGTTGAGGAAATTTTCCGCATAATCGAGATCGTTGCGCGGATAAACGAGCGGCTGGCCCATGGAATATTTGAACGCCATGGCGGCGATCGTCGGAATCTTGGCGATCAGGCGGTGGCTGGCGATTTCGCGCTGGCGGGCGTCGTTGATGTCCGTCGAGTCATGGTAGAAGGCCGACATGGCGCCGACCATGCCGCAGACGATGGCCATGGGGTGCGCATCCCTGCGGAAGCCCCGCAGGAAAAACGACATCTGCTCATGCACCATGGTGTGATAGGTGATGGCCTTCTCGAATTTCTTGTAGGCGTCCGCCGACGGCAGTTCGCCTTCCAGAAGCAGAAAGCAGCTTTCGAGGAAGTTGCCATGCTCCGCAAGCTGCTCAATCGGATAGCCGCGATAGAGCAGGACGCCTTCATCGCCATCGATGAACGTAATCTGCGACTCGCAGCTCGCCGTCGAGGTGAAGCCGGGATCGTAGGTGAACTGGCCGGTCTGGCCATAAAGCTTCGAGATGTCGATGACGCTTGGCCCGACCGAGCCTTCATAGACAGGAAACTCGTAAGTCTTGCCATCCGTCGACAGGGTGGCGCTTTTCTTCTCGCCGGTAGATCCCAG
The DNA here is from genome assembly GCA_028283765.1 of Parvibaculaceae bacterium. Taxonomy (GTDB): domain Bacteria; phylum Pseudomonadota; class Alphaproteobacteria; order Parvibaculales; family Parvibaculaceae; genus JAATFR01. Next base: position 1,374,467 of record JAPWJY010000008.1, read on the forward strand.
TTTGGTCATGCTACTATCCCATCCTCTATATCCTGCCGGAAGCGCCGTTTGCCGGTTCTGCCAAGCAACAAGGTTACTGACTATATTATGCTAATTGTCCCGTGACCCTTGCGGTCACGCCGCCTGATCCCTGATACGGTCCAGTGACTCCGCGCGTCCCAGAGTCACCAGCACATCGAAAATGCCGGGCGATACCGTGCTGCCAGTTAGCGCCGCACGCAAGGGCTGAGCCACCTTTCCGAGCTTCAAATTTTCCTCTTCGGCAAAAAAGCGCACGGCGGCATCCAGCGTTTCCGCGCTCCAGCTCTCGGTTGCGTCCAGTTTTGGGTAGAGACGGCCGAGCAGGGCGCGCGCCTGTGCATCCAGAAGTTTGGAAGCTGTTTCATCGATGGGAATAGGGCGCTGCGCTCGCAGAAACTGGGCGGCCATGCCGATTTCGATCAATGTTTTCGCGCGTTCCTTCAATCCCGGCATGGCGGCGAACAGTTTTGCAGCGAAGGCGTCATCCACATTCCAGCCGTGAAGCCGGGTCATCAGCTCTATCACTTCATCCGTCAGACGCTGGTCCTCGCTCTGGCGGATATAGATACCGTTCAGACTTTCGAGCTTGGTGAAATCGAACCGGGAAGGTGAGCGGCCCAGATGCTCAAGATCGAACCATTCTATTGCCTGCTGGGTCGAAAAAATCTCGTCGTCGCCATGGCTCCAGCCCAGCCGCGCAAGATAGTTGCGCATGGCTTCCGGCAGATAGCCCATATCGCGATAGGCATCGACGCCAAGCGCACCGTGGCGCTTGGAAAGCTTGGCGCCATCGCTTCCCAGAATCATCGGCACATGGGCGAATTCAGCCGGAGTCCATCCGAGTGCCGCATAAATCTGGCTCTGGCGGCCTGCGTTGGTCAGGTGATCGTCACCCCGGATGATGTGGGTGATGCCCATGTCGTGATCGTCGACCACCACCGATAGATTGTAAGTCGGCGTGCCGTCCGAGCGCAGCAGAACGAGATCGTCGAGCTGGTTGTTGGCGAAGCGCACGTCCCCGACGACATGGTCGCGGACAATTGTTTCGCCTTCCTGCGGGGCGCGAAAGCGGACCACGGGCTTGACGCCGGCCGGCGCTTCCGAAGGATCGCGGTCACGCCAGCGCCCGTCATAGCGGACGGCGCGATTCTCGGCGCGCGCAAGGGCGCGCATCTCCTCAAGCTCCCCGGGGCTGGCGTAGCAATAATAGGCCTGACCCTTGGCCAGCAATTCCTCCACCACCTCGCGGTGGCGCTCCTGACGGGCAAACTGGAAGACAGGCTCGCCGTCCCACTCCAGACCCAGCCATTTCAGCCCTTCGAAGATCGCCGAAATGGCCGCATCCGTTGAGCGCTCGCGATCCGTGTCCTCTATGCGCAGCTTGAAATCACCACCATGCCTGCGGGCGAAAAGCCAGTTGAACAGCGCCGTGCGGCCGCCGCCGATATGCAGAAAGCCGGTCGGAGAGGGAGCAAAGCGGGTGATAATCTTCTTCGTGGGCGTCATGATCTTTTCGGGTACCAGCTCATAATGTCGTGTGAGGGAGTTGCCAGGAATAGGCATTTGGCTCGTTTCTTGGCAAGCTCTTCAGGCAAGATACCGGATGGGGCCGGGATTATGACAAAAACGCTGCGGCAAGCCGCGTAGGGTCCATGTTCTTAGCATATTGCCGCGTTGCAGCGTAACCCTGGAAGCGCGTTTCCAGGCAGCCATGGAGGGGAACATGGCGTTGCGGTGGGAGGGAAGCTGTGCGTCCTGGGGAGGACGCGGAGAAAAATATCTCAAGCCATTGCTTTTGTTAAGGAAAATTGCCCTCTGGTTCAGCCGTGAGATGGCGGCCGAGCGCGCGAGATGGATTCTCTGGGCCCCGGTACTGGTCGGGGGCGGTATCTCGATCTATTTTGCCCTGCCTTTTGAGCCGCCATTCATAGCCGGGGTGGCCTTGCTGGCAGGCACCTTTCTCGGGTGCCTTTTGGTCCGGCGCGCCACGGCCGGGTTGCCTCCCATGCTGGCCGCGCTCTGCGTTGCCGCCGGTTTTGCGGCTATCCAGACCGACACGCGGCTCTTTGGGACGGTTTTGCTTGAAAAACCCCTGACGGTGCAGATGACCGGCATTCTGGTGCGCGTGGACGGGAGCCCGGAGCAGGGAGGCGTAAAGCTCACCATCGAACCCGTCACCATGGACGGGCTGCCTCCGGACCGGATGCCGCGCAGGCTGGAGGTGACAAGCCGGATCAGGGGAGGCGAAGATTTGTCTGCGGGCGATGTCGTCGGGTTCCGCGCCCGGCTCGTGCCGCCGCCGTCTCCCGTAGCACCCGATGGCTTCGACTTCGCAAGACAAACCTTTTTTGCTGGCGTCGGCGGCATGGGCTTTGCCGTGAGCGCTCCGCAGGTGATCCGTTCTCATGAAAAGGGGGCGAGTATGGGAGCGGCGCTGGAGCGCCTGCGCAGCCGGATCACCATACGGGCTTCGACCCGCATTGGCGGCGATGACGGCGCGGTGGCGGCGGCCATGATGACAGGGGAAACGGCGGGCATTTCCAAAGGCGCAAACGACGATATGCGCATATCCGGCCTTGCCCATGTGCTTTCCATTTCCGGGCTGCATATGGCCTTGTTCGCGGGCTCGATGTTCTGGGCCATGCGCATGCTGCTGGCGCTGATTCCTCCGCTCGCCCTCAATTATCCCATCAAGAAGTGGGCGGCCTGTCTCGCTCTTGGAGCGGCAACCTTCTATCTGATGATTTCCGTGCCGGCCGTCGCCACCCAGCGTTCCTACATCATGGCGGCGCTGTTGTTCATTGCCATTATTGCAGGGCGCGCAGCCATCAGCATGCGCAACATCGCCGTGGCGGCGCTCATCGTGTTGCTGATCTGGCCTGACAGCCTGATCGGGGCGAGTTTCCAGATGTCCTTTTCGGCAGTGATCGCCCTTGTCGGCGTCTATGAAAGCTGGATGCGGCGCAGGGCCGACAAATCAGGCGCAAAGGAAGGATCAAAGGTGCTGGTGGCTGTAAGCCTTGGCGGCTTCTGGCTGTTCGATGCGGCCATAACCAGCCTGATCGCGGGAACAGCCACCGGAGCGTTCGCCGCCTTCCATTTCAATCGCATGTCATCCTACAGTCTGATCGCAAACGTGCTGGCAACGCCGCTGATCGGTCTTGTCATCATGCCCGCCGCGCTCGTGGCGCTGATGCTGATGCCATTCGGGCTCGACGGTTATGTGCTCGATGTGATGGGGCTGGGCGTCAAGGGCATGCTGGGCATCGCGCATGAGGTCGCAAGCTGGCCGGGCGCGACGGTTCCCGTCCGGTCGGGTCCGGTCCCGGCCCTGATCCTTCTCAGTTTCGGTGGGCTCTGGCTCATGCTCTGGCGGCGGCGCTGGCGCTATCTGGGGCTCGTACCGCTGGCGCTTTCCCTGTTTATCTGGACGACGGCGCCCCGGCCGTTTGCGCTGATCGGGCGGGAAGGGGAGATTGTGCCGCCGTAAGAGGCGTGGACGGCGCACTGATCCTGACTTCGGCACGCCCCGTCTATACGGCTCAAAGCTGGCTTCGGCGGGATGGCGATGCGAGGCCGCCTGCTGAAGCCGCCGAAAGTCCGGCGCTCACCTGCGATGCGTCAGGGTGCGTTTATGCCGAAAGGGGCGCGCCCACGATCGCGTTTCCCAAGGACATCGACAGTCTGGACGAGGATTGCGCGCGTTCGGACCTTTTGCTGACAGGCTTGAAGCTGTCATGGCGGATCAAGCAGCGGTGCGGCGTTGGCGTGCTGATCGACGGGTTTATATTGATGAGGAATGGCGCGACGGCGATCTATGATGAGGACGGATCATTCAGAATCGTTACAGCGGCAGAGGTGCGGGGGAAGCGCCCATGGACAATTCCCTGAACAAGGGACCTGTAATGAAGCATAAACCCCGGTTTTCCCCTGCGTCAGGCAGGACCGGCATATTTTCCCCTGAAGGGATGGCCGAAAACTGATAATCGTCAGGCAATAATTCAATAACATCGGGTTCACAGGGGAAGGCGCGCCAGCCATGGAGTTCGGGTTCACCGCAGCAGATGAAGCCTTCCGGATGGAAGTCAGGGATTTCTTCCAGACGCAATATCCCCGGGAAGTCATCGACAAGATCAACCGGGGATATTCTCCTTCGAAGGAAGATTATCAGCACTCGGAGCGCGCTCTGGCGGCGCGCGGCTGGCTTGCGGTCAACTGGCCCCGGGAATTCGGCGGTACCGGCTGGACGGCGAACCAGAAATATATCTTTGACGAGGAACTGGAGCGTGCGGGCGCGCTCAATGTCGTGCCGATGGGTCTGCTCTATGTCGGCCCCGTGATCTATACATTCGGAACCGACGAACAAAAGAAACGCTGGCTGCCCGGCATTCTGCAAAGCACCGTCTTCTGGGCTCAGGGATATTCCGAACCGGGCTCAGGCTCGGATCTTGCCTCGCTTCAATGTGCGGCGGTTTGCGATGGCGATGATTATATCGTCAATGGCACCAAGATATGGACCAGTCAGGCGCAACATGCCGACTGGATTTTCTGCCTGTTGCGCACGGATAATGCGGGCCGGAAACAGGAAGGCATCACCTTCCTTTGTATCGACATGACCACGCCCGGCGTGAGCGTGAAACCGATCGTCACGATCGACGGCAAGCACGTTCTCAACAGCGTCGAGTTTGCCGATGTGCGGGTTCCCATGGCGAACCGGATCGGCGAGGAGGGCAAGGGCTGGGATTATGCCAATTACCTGCTTGGCCATGAGCGCACCTCCTACGCCCATGTCGCAGGCAAGCGCAAGCTGTTGCGGGAAATAAGGGAAGCGGCCAGCACCACCGGCGATGGCAGCCTTGCCCATGAGGCTGCTTTTCTCACCCGGCTGGCCGCGCTGGAAGCGCGCCTCGACGCTCTTGAAATCACCGTGCTGAGAACTCTGGCCTCCGTCTCGGAAGGCGGGTCGCCAGGCGATGAATCCTCCATCCTCAAGGTAATCGCCACGGAACTGGCGCAGGACATCACGGAACTGGGGGCTGAATCTTTCGGCTATTATGGCCTGATCAGCTTTCCCGATTCCGCCACGCCGCCATGGGCGGGCAATACGCCCGTGCCAGCCGGAGCCGCGCCCGCCGTGGCCCGCTATCTGGGCACGCGCGCCCAGTCGATTTATGGCGGCTCAAACGAAATCCAGAAGAACATTATCGCGCGGCGGATATTGAAGCTGTAGGCGGGGGCACCCCACGGTTTTTATGTCGTTTTCCCGATTCCTGGACTAAAAGAGGTGGAGTTGAGGATCGCATAAAAGTGGGGTTGTTTTGAAGAACTTCAGCCGGGACCATGTCACTCTGGCGGCGATGCTGGCCGCAGTTGCGGGCTATGTCGATGCAGTGGGTTTTATCGAGTTGAATGGCCTGTTCGTGTCCTTCATGAGTGGCAATTCGACCCGTCTGAGCACCAATATCGCGCTTGGCCACTGGTACATCGCGAGCCGGGTAGGGACGTTGATTCTGCTTTTCATCATCGGTTCGGGCTTTGGCGCGCTGATTGCCCATTTCGGCGGGCCGACGCGCCAGAGGCGTGTTTTGTTCGTTGAGGCGGCGCTGCTGGCTGTGGCGGCCATATGCCATGGCTCGGCCTTCTCCTTCATTTCCATTCCGGCGATGGTGCTGGCGATGGGGGTGGAAAATGCGGTTTTCTTCAAGGAAGGGGACACAAGCGTCGGCCTCACCTATATGACGGGCGCGGTGGTGAAGGTTGGGCAACGTCTGGCGCTTGCACTGGTTGGCGAGGCGCGTTGGGGCTGGGTATCGCATCTCCTGTTATGGCTCTCGCTTTGCGCAGGCGCGATCACAGGCACGCTCGTCTATGGCTGGCTGGGCATGAATTGTCTGTGGCTGCCCGGCATCGCTGCCTTTACCCTCGGCTGCATCATTGTGCGGCCCCGGTTCCAGTTCGCGTGAGCCTCATCCTGTTAATTAAAAGGCAAGTAAATCCGTCTAGACAGTTCTGCCATGGGTATTTCCAGGCAGAGGTCGGCCAATGGGTGAGTCATTCTTCCGCGAGGAAGTGATCCTTGCCCGGCGCAGAGTCCATGGCGAGGTGATCCTGACGGCGCCCCCCGGGATCTGGGCCGGGGCTCTCGTTTTTGCGCTTTTCATGATGGTGCTTGGGCTTATCCTCGTCTTCGGCACTTTCACACGCCGGGAAAGGGTGACGGGCTATCTCAGTCCGGCAGGCGGCATCACCAGAATCTATGCTCCCCAACCAGGTGTCGTCACGGCATTCCCTCTCACTGAAGGCATGCTGGTCGCCAGGGGAGATCTGCTCTTCACGATTGAAGGCAAACGCTATCGGACCGCCGAAAGCGGAGATGCCAGCGAGGACGTGGTGAAGGCGCTGGACCGCCAGGAGGGTTTTCTTTCTGAAAGAATAGACCGGCAGGTGAAGCTGATGACGGCACGCACCGGTCATTACCGCGATCTGGCTGAAAAGATGGCCAGTGAGGTGCGCGCCCTAGAGGATCAGATGGACCAACAGCGTCATATTCTGGCGCTGGTGCGCGAAGACCACGAAGCCGCGCGCGTACTGGTGGAAAAAGGGCATGCAACGCGGACCGGTTTGCGGCGCCTGCAACAGCAGGTGGTCGCTCATGAGCAGCACCTCAAGGAACTTGAGACGGAGCATTCCGCAAAAAAGATAAATCTTGCCCGCAATGCCTATGAGGCGGCCCAGTCACCTGCTCTTGTTGATGACCAGATTGCGCAACTGAAGATCTCCGTCGAGGAAATCCGCCAGCGGATCATAGAGATGGAAACAAAGAGAACGATAACCATCCGCGCACCGGTTGCGGGCCGGGTGTCCTTCCTTCAGGCGGCAACAGGCGCAGTCGTCGGCCAGCACATCCCTTTGCTGTCTCTCGTTCCCGAGCCCTGCGAACTTCTGGCTGAGCTTTATGTGCCGAGCCGGGCTACAGCTTTTATCGAGGTTGGTCAGGAGGTACGCCTTTTTTACGATCCCTATCCATTCCAGAAATATGGTTCTTTTGCCGGGCATATTGTCGAGGTAGCTGATTCACCCCTCTCCCCGTCAGAGATCAACGGCGTCGTGAAAAGTGACCAGCCCTGCTACAGGGTCAAGGTCAGTCTCGATCATCAGCATGTGAATGCCTATGGCGTCAGCTATCCCTTGCGTCCCGGCACTGCATTGAGCGCTGACATCATTGTGGATCGCAGGCCGTTTTATGAATGGGCCCTTGATCCTTTTTACAGCCTGAAAGGCCGGATGAGCTGAATGACGCATTCGCTCGATCCGCTTCATTTTCTGCGGCGCAGCCAGGTACCGATGATTTATCAGACGGAAGCGGCGGAATGCGGACTGGCCTGCCTTGCCATGGTGGCGAATTTCCATGGCCATGATCTGGATCTGATCTCCCTGCGCCAGCGCTTTTCAACATCCATGACAGGTCTCAAGCTGACTGAAATGCTTCGTCACGCGCGCTCGCTCGGGTTGACGTCCCGTTCCTTGCGGCTTGAACCAGAAGATCTGAAAAAACTCTCCACGCCCGCTATCCTGCATTGGGACATGAACCATTTCGTTGTCCTGACGCGGGTGACCTCGAAATGGATTTACATCAACAATCCCGCCACGGGTATGCGCCGCTACAGGCAACGCGAAGCCGGCAGGCATTTTACCGGCGTAGCGATGGAGTTTGCCCCGGCAATGACGTTCGCGCCGAGGCGGGAACGAAACAAACTCTCGTTGACATCGCTATGGAGCCGTTCGTCCGGCATGAGCCGGGCGCTTGCCATAGGGGCCGTCTATACGCTGGTGCTGCAATGCCTTGGCCTGCTCAGTCCGTTTTACGTTCAGCTTGTGATCGACGAGGCCATCATAAAGCGTGATGGCGATCTGCTGCTGGTGCTTGCCTGTGCGTTTGCCGGTCTCATTGCCATTTCAACATTTGCCAGTGCCTTGCGCGATTATGCGATTTTACATATTGGCAACCGGCTCGGATTCCAGATGTCGGCCAATCTGTTCCGTCATCTGTTGTACCTTCCGCTTTCCTATTTCGAACGCCGGAATCTGGGCGATATTATTTCCCGCTTCGGTTCTCTGGAGCCAATCCGCCAGACCATGACGACGGTTGTCATCGCCTCTTTCGCGGATGGTCTTCTGGTCGTTTCCACATTCTGCGTCATGGTTTTTTATGATCTGAAACTTGCCGCCATCGTGCTCGCGTCCGTCATGCTTTACGTCCTGTTGCGTCTGGTTCTGTTCATGCCGTTCCGGCAACTGAACGAGGCGGAGATCATGCAATCGGCCAGACAATCCACGATCTTCATGGAGACGATCCGCAGCATCCAGAGCATCAAGATATTTTCCCGCGAGACCGAGCGCCAGGCATTGTGGGAAAATGCCTATGCCCGGCAGATCAATGCCGGCGCGCGCTCGACAATGCTGGGCATTTCATTCCAGTCGATAAATGCGCTGCTGGCCGGGCTGGAAAATATTCTCGTTGTTTATTTTGCGGCGCTGCTGATCCTTGCGGATGGCTTCACCATCGGGATGCTTTCCGCGTTCATGGCCTACAAGGGACAGTTTTCGGAAAAATCGCGCAACCTCATCGAGGCGGGAGTCCAGTATTATCTGTTGTCGCTCCATCTGCACAGGCTTTCCGACATCGCCTTGGCCGAGCCGGAATTTTCCCCACGCGATCTGACGGTCTACGGACGGGAAATGAAGGGAAAGATCGAGGTGCGGAAATGCAGCTTTCGCTATTCAGAAAGCGATCCCTATATCTTCACGAATATGAATCTTGTCGTTTCAGCCGGTGAATATGTTGTCCTTGCAGGGCCTTCCGGCTGCGGCAAGACCACTTTGCTGAAAATGATGATGGGGCTGCTGCTGCCGGAGGAAGGAAACGTCCATGTCGACGATATGCCGCTCCGCCAGTACGGGCTGGCGAATTATCGCGCCCATGTTGCCGCCGTCATGCAGGAAGATCATTTGATGAGCGGCTCCATCGCGCGCAATATCGCCTGCTTCGACAGCGAGATGGATTTCGGGCGGATCAGCGAATGCGCGAAAGCGGCAAATTTACATGAGGAAATCATGCAGATGCCGATGGGTTATGAATCCCTGATCGGCGATATGGGGACAATTCTTTCTGGCGGACAGAGACAGCGTCTGCTGATCGCGCGCGCGCTTTACCGGCGTCCGGCCATTCTGTTTCTGGATGAGGGCACGGCCAATCTGGATCTTGAAAGCGAGCGAAGGATTTCACAAACGCTCCAGGCCATGCAGATCACCCGTATTGGCGTAGCTCACCGCCCGGAGATGATAAGATCGGCGGACCGGGTGATCTCCATGCCCGCCCCGTCAGCTTCCGCCAGTGCATGATGATGGAGAGGGCTCTCAGGGCTTTGGAAAATAGGCCGGGAGCAACCGCCACATCAGCCACTCGCCGGGTTGGGCGCGGATATATTTCCCAAGTTCGGCGGCGATAAGTTTCATCAGCCGTTCGACGGCCTCGCTGCGGGTTTCACCCGGCAGGGGAGCGCAGGAAAGAGGCGCGCGGAAATGCAATGTTTCATGGCCTTTGCTGGTGCGGAAAAGAGCGCAGATGACAAGGGTGGCGGAGGTCACGACGGCCAGCCTGACCGGTCCCGACGAAAGGTGGAGCCGGTGCCCGAACAGGTTCACCTGCGTGCTCACGCCAAAATGGGGCGGCAGGTCGATGGGCGTCAGCAGAGCACCGCCGCGTCGCAAGGTGGAAAGCGCCTTCACTGCCGAAGAGCGGTCGCTGTGGCGCAGCACGGTGAAGCGGCCCGTATATTGTGACAGGTGACGGAATGCCCGCCTTTCCATGTCCGTTTCTTCCAGTCGTCGAAAGAGGGCGGCATCACGCTCCGGCCCCAGAAGCTCCGCCAGTTTGGCACCGGCGGACATGAATGAGCCCATATGAATGCCGAGAATGACAATCGGCCCCTTGAGGGTGCGAAAGAAAATATCGATCCCGGCATGATCGTAATTGATGGCAGAGAGACGTTGCCGGGTTGCGTCCGGATCCCCATAGGCAAGCAGCGCATAGTCGCACCAGAAACGGGTACCTGCGCTGAACGCGTCAAGCGCAATCCCATGCGCCCTTTCTTCGGATTCCGACAGGAAATCGGCGATCAGGCGCGTCATCTGCCTGAGGTCTGGTTTCCAGAATGTTCTGTAGAGAAACGATCCGGCCTGGTCAAGGAGCCATGATAGGCGCCTGGAAGGCATATGCCGCAGAATATTGCAGCAAAATGCCGCCCATTTTTCTGCTGAAAAAGAAAAGGGTAGTGGGCCCGGAAAGTCTCGAGCCTTGAGAAATATGCGGCGCATGGGGGAATGATGCAGGGGAAAGATTAATCTTTCCTGTCGGGACGTGATGCGATCGCCTGGCCAGCTTCGTGGCCATAACGCTCGACCAGCCATTTCGCCACCAGCGTGACAAGCGCAATGGCGGCGAGAAGGGTGGAGGCGGCGAATGCGCCCACGACATTATAATCGTTGAACAGAAGCTCGATCTGCAAGGGCAGGGTGTTGGTCTGGCCCCGGATGGAGCCGGAAACCACGGAGACGGCGCCGAATTCGCCCATGGCGCGCGCATTGCACAGGATCACGCCATAGAGCAGCGACCATCTGATGTTGGGAAGCGTAACCCGGAAAAACATCTGAAGGCCATTGGCCCCCAGCGACATGGCGGCTTCCTCGTCATCGCTCCCCTGGGTCTGCATGTGCTGGATCAGTTCATGGGCGACAAAGGGCGTGGTGACGAACAGGCTGACGAGAATGATGGCCGGGATGGCGAACATGACCTGAAGACCATGCGCATTGAGAAAGGTGCCCCAGAACCCCTGCATGCCATAGAGAAAAAGATAGGCCACGCCGACGACGATAGGCGAGATGGAAAAGGGCAGCTCGATCAATGATATGAGCGCCTGCCTGCCGGGAAACTCGAAGCGCGTGATCGCCCATGCGGCGCAAAGCCCGAAAATGATATTGACCGGCAGCACGATCAGGGCCGTCAGCAGGGTGAGCCAGACGGAATTGAGCGTGTCGGGCTCCATGATTTTCTCAAGATAGGCGTCAACGCCCATCGAGAAGGCGCTGGTGAAGATGAGCACGATGGGCAGGCCGATGATGAGAAGAGCCAGCGCGCCGCCTGTCGCGATCAGCGGCCATTTGATCCAGGGGCGGGAGCCCACCCGGTGAGGACGGTCAGATACGATCATTCCGCCCTCATGTAGCGCAGATGCCATGACTGGATGGCATTGGTGACGAGAAGCAGCACGAACGAGATGACCAGCAGCACGGTGGCGTAGGCGGCAGCGGCGGGATAGTCGAACTCCTCAAGCCGGATGAAAACCAGCAGCGCCGTGATCTCCGTCTTCATCGGCAGATTCCCTGCGATGAAGATGACGGCGCCGAATTCCCCAAGGCTGCGGGCGAAGGAGAGCGAACAGCCAGCCAAGAATGCCGGAAAGAATGCGGGAAAGAGCACGCGGGTGAAGACCTGCCGCCCGTTGCCGCCAAGCAGAAAACCGGCTTCCTCAAGTTCCGGATCGAGGTCCGCCAGCACCGGCTGCACGGTGCGCACCACGAACGGCAGGCTGGTGAACGTCATGGCCGCGACGATGCCCGCCTGCGTGTAGACGATCTTGACGCCCAATGGATCGAGATACTGGCCAACCCAGCCATTGCGGGCGAAAAGCGTGACGAGCGCGATACCGGCGACAGCGGTTGGCAGGGCGAAGGGAAGTTCGATGGCAGCATCGAGCAGTCGACGGCCAGGAAACTCGTAGCGCGAGAGAATCCACGCCAGCAGCAGGCCCAGCACCGCATTGATGGCGGTTGCCCAGGCAGCGGCCCCCAGCGTCACGCGATAGGATTCCAGCGCGCGCGGCGCGGTGACGATGGCCAGAAAATCATCAAGGCTCAGGCTGGCCGTCTTCAGCAGCAGGGCGGCTATCGGCAACAGCACGATCAGCGTGACATAGGCGCCGGTGCAGCTCAGGGTCAGCCCAAAGCCGGGCAGGGCGTTTTTTCGGGCCTTCAACATGTTTGGCGTGCCGGATATTCCATGAAAAACGGTCGCGCCATGTCTGGCACGACCGTTCCTGCAGTTCCAGTAAAACCCGCTGGCCTTTTATTGGCCGGTGAAGACCTGGTCGAGATAGCCGCCCGATTTCAGGTAATCCTTGTTGACCTTGTCCCAGCCGCCGAAAACATCATTGACCGTGATCAGCTTTACGGAAGGGAATGTCTGGCCCGCCTTCGCCGCGACCGCCTTGTCATTGATGCGGTAGAAATGTTTGGCGATGATGGCTTGCGCTTCCGGCGAATAGAGGAAGTTCAGATAGGCCGTGGCGACAGCGCGCGAACCGCGCTGGTCGACAACCTTGTCCACCACCGCAACGGGAAACTCGGCCAGCAGGCTCACCGGCGGCGTCACCACCTCATAGCCGTCCTTGGCATATTCCTGCGCCACGCCATAGGCTTCCGCCTCGAACGTGATGAGCACGTCGCCGATTTCACGATTGGCGAATGTCGTGGTCGCGGCGCGCCCGCCGGTGTCGAACACCGGCACATTGGCGAGCAGGGCCTTGGCGAACTGGTTGGCCTTGGCCTGGTCGCCGCCAAACTTGTTCAGGGCATAGGCCGTGGCTGCCAGATAGGTGTAACGCCCGTTGCCGGAGGTTTTCGGATTGGGGAAAACCACCTGCACGCCCGGCTTCACCAGATCGCTCCAGTCATGGATGTTCTTCGGGTTGCCCTTGCGCACCAGAAAGACCGGCAGCGAGTAGAAGGGCGAGGCATTGTCGGGAAACTTCTTCTGCCAGTCGGCGGCGACGAGATCGCCCTTGTCATGCAGCACCTGCACGTCGGTGACCTGATTGAAGGTCACGACATCGGCCTGAAGCCCTTCGAGGATGGCCCGCGCCTGCTTGGAAGAGCCGCCATGCGACTGCTCGACGTTGATGGCCTGGCCGGTCTTTGCCTGCCATTCCTTTGAAAATACCGGATTGAGGTCGACGAACAGCTCACGCGACACGTCGTAGGAGACGTTCAGGATGCTTGTCGGCTCCGCGGCATGGGCGGGCATGATTGCGGTCAGGCCCAGTCCAATCGCCAGACTCAGGGTTTTCCAGTTCATCGATGTTCCTCGAAACTTATTCACAAATATTTATTGTGAATAAAATCATTTAATCAATTATTAATGTATATATTTCCGATAGGGAAAGCAATCCTGTGGATTTAGGGCAAGTGGGAGGATGGCCTTTCCTGCAAATGACGCTGCGTCACACAGGGCAAAACGGTGCACCGGTCCGGTCAGGTGACAACCCTTGAATCTGCATTATCAGTATGGGAATTATATTGGTGAACTCCGGAGAGCGCTCCCGATGATGTGGGCGCGCATTGAATCCGATTCAGTTCATTTTCATGAGGCGAGCGGCGGGCTATCATCCGCCCCGCATCTTGAAAACCGGGGATTAACCGGGGAGGAAAAACCAATGAAAATTACCGCCGCCGTCGCGCGTGGTACGGATCAGCCTTTCACGCTCGAAACACTGGAACTCGAAGACCCCCGGGCCGACGAGATTCTTGTGCGCATTGTCGGCGTCGGGCTTTGTCATACGGATCTTGTGTTCAAGGCAGGGGCTGTCATCGCTCTGCCCGCCGTGCTGGGCCATGAAGGCTCGGGCATCGTGGAGAAGGTGGGCGCGAGCGTCACCAGGGTGAAGGCCGGTGACCGGGTCGCCATCTCTTTCCGTTCCTGCGGGGCCTGCGAGCGCTGCAACAAGGGAGAACCCGCCTATTGCCGGACCATGCCGATGCTGAACTATATCGGCATGCGGCCTGACGGGAGCAAGGCGATCAGGGACGAGAGCGGACCTGTCGCCAGCAATTTCTTCGGCCAGTCCTCCTTTGCCAGCCATTGCCTCACCTATGAGCGCAATGTCGTGAAGGTTCCCGATGATGTGCCGCTGGAACTGATGGGGCCGCTCGGCTGCGGCATCCAGACAGGCGCAGGCGGCGTGATGCGCTCGCTGGCCTGCGAGGAGGGATCGTCCATCCTCATCATCGGTGGCGGCGCGGTGGGGCTCAGCGCCGTCATGGGCGCGTCCATTCAGGGCTGTGGCACCATTATCGTGCTGGAGCCTCATCCCGCCCGGCGCGCGCTGGCGCTGGAACTCGGGGCCACCCATGCGATCGATCCGGCGGCGAACCCTGACCTCATCGCCGCGGTGCGCGCGATCCTGCCCGATGGCGTGGATTATGCCTTCGACACAACTGGCATTCCGGCCCTGCTGAATGCGACCATGGGCTGCCTTGGCTCCCATGCGGTGTTCGGCATCGTTGGCATTGCGCCGCCCGGCACGCCCGTTCCCGGGGATCTGGGCACCTTGATGACCTATGGCCACAGCATAAAAGGCATCATCGAGGGCGATAGCGAGCCGGACGTGTTCATCCCCCAGCTTATCGAGCTTTACCGGGCAGGCCGCCTGCCGTTCGACAAGCTCATCAGGACCTACCCGTTGAGCGAGATCAATCAGGCCATCGCCGACCAGCATCATGGGGATTGCGTCAAGGTGGTGCTGCTGACGTAAGGATGAAACGTGCTCCCCATCTGGCATGCGAGGGTGAAAGCGTGTAGACGGGAGCACCTTTATCAGCCATCGGGAAGCAGAACATGGACGTCAGGGACAGCAACGGCACAGTGCTGGTTGACGGGGATTCGGTTCACGTCATCAAGGATCTCAAGGTCAAGGGAACCTCGGTGACGCTGAAGCGCGGCACTCTCATCAAGAACATTCACCTCACGGCAAACGAGGAGGAAATCGAATGCCGCGTCGAAAAGGTGAAGGGGCTGGTGCTCAAGACCTGTTTCCTGAAAAAGGCCTGAATTTAATCCCCGGTTTCGGGCTCGCGATATTCCTCAAGCCCGTGACCGAGCGCGACGCGCTCGTCAAAGACAAAGCAGCCGCCCGTCCATTTGCTGTGTTCGGGCGGCACTTCTTCCAGATATTTCAGGATGCCGCCCTTGAGGTGGTAGACCGTCTCGAAACCCTTGGAGAGCATCCAGGCGCTGGCCTTCTCGCAGCGGATGCCGCCGGTGCAGAACATGGCGACCTGCTTGTGCCGGGCGGGATCAAGATTCGTTTCGACGAAAGCGCGGAAATCGCTGAAGCGCTCTATCCCCGGGTCCACGGCCCCCTCGAAGGTTCCCATCTCGACCTCGAAATGGTTGCGCGTATCGATCAGGACCACATCCGGCTGGCCGATAAGGCTGTTCCAGTCGCTGGCCATGACATAGGTGCCGGCTCGAGCCAAAGGATCGGTTTGCGGGTCTCCCAGCGTAACGATTTCTTTTTTCAGCCGTACTTTCATGCGCCTGAAAGGCTGTTCCTGCGCTGAGGAGAATTTGAGTTCGAGATTGTCGAGGCGGCCGCCAAAAAGAGGGCCGTGGCGCAGCTCGGCGACCAGCCTGTCAATGGCCGCATCGTCTCCCGCCACCGTGCCGTTGATCCCTTCATGGGCAAGCAGGAGCGTGCCGTGCAGGCCAAGCGCGGTACACAGGTCGAGCAGCGGTTGCCTCAGGGCCTCATAGTCCGGCAGAGGCGTGAACTGGTAGAGCGCGGCGACTTTCATGGGCCCTGATCTAGCAGGCGCGGCGGCGATGGAAAAGCGGGGATTGTTCATCGCCGGATTGCGACTCTGTGAACTGCGAAGGGGCGATGCCCCGGAACCCGGCTTTTCCCAATGCAAGGGCGACCCTGCGTCAGGCTGCATGTTTGCCGGAGCGGTTTTTCTGGAGCGGGCGATGATGCTAGAAGACCCCGGTTATCGGAAAAGACACCGGAATGGTGCGTGCAGAAGGTGAGGCTTAATCATGAGCGTGAGCGACAATACACCCATCATCATTGGCGTGGGGGAAGCCTCCGAACGGATCGATGCCCCTGACTATAGCGCGGCGTCGCCCGTGGAACTCGCGTCGCGTGCCGCGAGGGCGGCGCTGCTCGATGCGGGTTCGGCGGACCTTGCCGCTCATGTCGATCTTGTCGCCGCGATCCGCCAGTTCGAGATTTCGACGCCGGGTGCTGTCGCTCCTTTCGGTTGTGCGGACAATCTGCCCCGGGCCGTGGCCCGTCGCATCGGCGCGAACCCGACCCATGCGATCCTTGAGGTAACCGGCGGGCAGGGGCCCCAGCATCTGGTGAACGAGCTTGCCCATGCGATCGCCGGGGGCAAGGCGAAGATGGCCCTGATCTTCGGCTCGGAAGCGATTTCGACCGTGCGCCATCTGATGGCCCAGGGCGAGAAGCGGGACTGGAGCGAGCAGATCGGCGGCCAGATGGAGGATCGTGGCTACGGCCTTGAAGGGCTGGTGACGCCGGATCTGATCAAGCATGGCCTGCGCATCCCGATCACGATCTATGCCTTGTTCGAGAACGCCCGTCGCGCGCGCCTCAAGCTCGACCGGGCAAGCTATGCCATGGAAATGGGCAAGCTGTTCGCGCCCTTCACCAGGGTCGCTGCGGCCAATCCTCACGCCATGTCGCCGGAAGCGTTGACGGCGGAAGAACTTGTGACCGTGACGCCCCGCAACCGGCTTGTCGCCGATCCGTTCCCGCGCCGTGTAATAGCCCGCGATCAGGCCAATCAGGGGGCTGCCGTCCTGCTGACCTCGGTCGGGCAGGCGCGCGCGCTCGGCGTGCCGGAGGATCGCTGGATCTATCTCCATGGTGGCGCCGACGTGAAGGAACGCACGGTGATCGAACGGCAGGATCTGTCGTCGAGCCCGGCGTCGGTGGCGGCGATCCGCACGGCGCTGGAGGTGGCGGGCATCGGCATCGGTGATCTCGCGAAGTTCGATCTCTATAGCTGCTTTCCCATCGCCGTCTTCAACATCTGTGATGCGTTCGGCCTCAAGACGGACGATCCGCGCGGACTGACAGTGACGGGCGGCCTGCCGTTCTTTGGCGGCGCGGGCAATAACTATTCCATGCATGCCATCGCCAGCATGGTGCGCGCGCTGCGCTCAAAGCCCGATACGTTCGGTCTCGTGGGCGCAAATGGCGGCTTCCTGTCCAAATATTCCGTCGGCGTCTATTCGACGAAGCCCGCCGAGTGGAAGCCGTTCAGCAGCGCTTCTCTTCAGGCGGAGATCGATGGCTGGTCCGCGCCGGCCCTCAAGAGCGAGGCGGCGGGAGTAAGCGCTATCGTGGATAGCTATACCGTTGATTATGGCGGCGCGGTGCCCCGCGGCATCATCATCGGCCATGACGCTGCAGGGGGCGAACGGGTCGTTGCGCTTTCCGACGATCAGGAGATCGTTGCACGGATGATCGCGGAGGAGCCTCTGGGCGCGGCGGTTCTCATCAGGACCGACGAGAAGGGCCGCAACAGCATCGAACAGTTCATCCCTGCAAAGTGAACTGGCCCCCAAAGTGAGCTTTACGTCCCGGTTCCCTGAGGGAGCCGGGACAATTCTGGTGGTTCAACCCGCCACCTGAAGCCGGTCGAGTACGATGGTGTGCAGATAATGGATGGCGGCCGCCTTGTCGAAACGCCTCGGCAGGATTGCCTGCCGGATGAGCGAACCATCCAGAAACGTCGAGATGAAGGTGATGACCTCATCCACGTTGCGCGTTTCGAAGATGCCCTGTTCCATGCCGACACGCAGGGCGTTGCCCAGCACTTCCGCCTCGATATCATAGAAACGGCCGATGGCTTCATCGATCCGGTCAGAGCGATTATGGGTGGTGGCGTAATCAAGACTGATCTTGATGAGCTTCTGCATCAGCTCGAACTGGAGAATGTGGTTCTCGATCCAGAGCGATATGACCTCGCGGGGTGAGACGGCATTGTTGCGGATCGCCTCGAAGGTCTGGAAAGCCTCATTGGCGGTTGCCTCGACCACGCGCAGGAAAAGCTCTTCCTTGCTGCCGAAATAATAATGGACGAGGGAGGCGTTCACGCCGATCGCGCTGGCGATGTCCTTGATCGTCACGGTCGAATAGTTCTGCGCGGAGAACAGATCAAGCGCCGCCTTCAGCATGGCGTCTGCATTGTCGACCGACGAATTCCGGGGCCTTCCCAGTCTTTTTCGGGTTTCTTGCGCAGGTTTACGGATCGTCGTCAATTTCACTCTGCCTGAATCACGGGGCGGGGCCTTGCTCATCCTATAGAGCGGGAACCGGCAAAGTGTAAGACCTATTGCGCAAAGGGGCCCGTGGGCCCATTCGCACCTGCACAATGCCTAATCGATTCCCTGCACAACATCTAACCATACTGAACGCATTGTAGCCATTGGATTAATTAATTAATCAATCGGACAATTTATTATTGCCACTGCGAAAAACAGCCGTACACTTTTCATCAGGTTTACGGATGGTTGTTGGTCAGATTGTGAGTTGCCGGACGGTTACGTCCCTACCGGGAGAGGGTGCGCGATGAATATGATGGCGAATGGTTCGACAAAGCTCGGAGATGAAGTTCAGCTCGATGATCTGCTGGGTGCTGTGAAGGCAGGCGCGCACCAGGATCTGGAACATTCCGAAACCCTGCCGCCCATGGCCTATGTTTCCGAAGACTTCTTCAACATGGAAGTCGAGCGGGTGTTCAAGCCCGGCTGGGTCTGCGTCGGCCATGTCTCGCAGGTGCCGGAAGAGGGCAGCTATTTCACGCTCGACCTGTTCGGCGAAATGCTTGTCATCGTGCGCGCCGCCGATGGCATCCGCGCCATGTCGCGCATCTGCCTGCATCGCTGGGCGCCCATAGCCGAAGGCTGCGGCAAGACGAAGCTGTTCTCCTGCCCCTTCCACAAATGGGGCTTCGCGCTCGATGGCCGCCTGCTCGGCGCGCCGCTGATGGAGGGCGTGCAGTTCGACGTGGAAGGCCGCCAGTTGCCGCAGGTCCGCACGGAAGTGCTTGAAGGGTTCATTTTCGTCAACTTCAGCGGTGACGCCGCGCCCGTCGGACAGGCGTTCACGGGCTTCGCGGAGCGCATCGGCAAGTTCAAGATCGGTGAACTGGTGCTGGCCGGCGAGCTCAGCTACGAGTGCGATTTCAACTGGAAGATCATGATGGAGACATTCATGGAATGTTACCATCATATCGCGGCCCACCCCAGCACCTTCGAAGCCTCGTTCCCGGCGCGTCTTTCCTATATCGAGGATGATCGCAAGACATGGACGATGGGTGCCTCGCCTGCGCGCGACAGTGTTCCCGACGATAAAATCCGCGTCGGCCTGCCGCTTCTGTCCGACGATCTGACAACGGAGGAGAGCCGGGCCTTCTTCCTCTATCAGGCTTTCCCCTCGCATCTGGTCTCGATCTGGCCGGACCGCGTCTACATGTTCCGCTGCCAGCCGAGGAGCGCCGGGCGGACATCCCTGCAGACGTACGTTTTCGTCCGGCCGGAGGCGCGCGAGCTCCCGAACTTCGCCGAGATCATGAAGCAGGAGATGGATTTCTTCGTCACGGTCAATGCCGAGGATATTGCCGTCAACGAGATGCAGCAGAAGGGTGCCGCCACCTCGACGGCGCAGGTGGGGCGCCTGAGCCATCTTGAAAAGGCCGTCTGGCAGCTCGCCGACTATATCCGCGACCGTATGGACGCCTGAGACGTCACATCCCTATCCGATTTCATACGACCCGAAACTGTGGAGCGGGCGCACAGCGGAGCTGTGTCTCACTCCAGACAGGAGACCAGAGATGAACATGATGTTATCCGGGCAGAGCCCGCTTGAGACCATGCTGCGCGAGAAGCAGATCGAGTTTCTGCTCGCGAGCTATGTCGATATGCACGGCGTGCCCAAGGGCAAGGTCGTTCCCGTCGATCATCTCGACCAGATGCTGAAAGGCTCCGAGCTTTTCACTGGCGCTGCACTGGAGGGCGTGCCTCAGAGCGTGCACGACAATGAAGTGTCCGCCATGCCGGATGCGGATTCCGTCGCCGTGCTGCCATGGAAGCCCAATGTCGCCTGGTTCGCCAGCGATCTCTGGCTCGACGGCAAACCCTTCAGCGCGTGCAGCCGGGGCATCCTCAACCGGCAGATGAAATCCGCCGCCGATCTCGGCTACACCTTCAATCTCGGTATCGAGGCGGAATTCTATGTCCTGCGCGAAACGGAGCAGGGCCGGATCGAGCCTGTCTCGCCGCGTCTGCTCAGCAAGCCTTGCTATGACATCGCCAGCGCGCTCGACAATGTCGAGTGGCTGACGGAACTGGTGTCGGCCATGAACGGGCTTGGCTGGGACGTCTATTCCTTCGATCAGGAAGACGGGCAGGGGCAATTTGAAATCGACTTCCAGTATGCCAATGCCGTCGCCATGTCCGACCGGTTCGTATTCCTGCGGATGATGGCGAACCAGATCGCGCGCAAGCATGGCTGCTTCGCCAGCTTCATGCCCAAGCCCTATGCCGACCGCACCGGCAGCGGCGCGCATCTCAACATGTCGCTGGCCGATCTTGCGAGCGGCAGCAACCTTTTTGCCGACAAGAACGATCCGCGCGGCTGCGGCCTTTCGGAACTTGGCTATCACTTCATCGCCGGCGTGGTGAAGCATCTGCCCGCGATCTGCGCGGTGGTGGCGCCGACCGTCAACAGCTACAAGCGCCTCGTCAAGCAGGGGAGCATGTCGGGTTTCACCTGGGCTCCGATCTTTGCCTGTTATGGCAACAACAACCGCACCAACGCTGTGCGCATTCCAAGCGCCGGTGGCCGCATCGAGCTGCGCTCGGCTGACAGCGCCTGCAATCCCTATCTGGGTGCGGCTATGGTGCTCGCCGCCGGTCTTGAGGGCGTGCGCGCCCGGATGGACCCGGGCGAACCCAACCGCGACAACATGTATGAAGCGACGCAGGCGGAACTGACCGCACGGGGCATCCGCCAGTTGCCGCGCACGCTGGGCGAGGCGCTCGACGCCTTTGCCGAAGATCCGCTGTCGGTCGAGGTGTTCGGGGCCGACATGCAGAAGTCATGGCTCGACTACAAGCGAGACGAATGGCTTTCCTATTCCGCCCATGTTTCGAACTGGGAAACGGAGCGGTACCTGAAATTTTTCTGATCCTTTTCCCACCGGGTGGTTTCCGCCCGGTGGGGAAGAGAGACGGGGTCTGACATGGCGACCACATCCACCGTTGCGACCGGACCGGGCATAGAGCCTGTGCGCCAGAAATCTGCGGGGCTTCCTCGTTCCCGCATTCTTTCCATGCATCACTGGACAGAGCGTCTGTTCAGCATGACCGTTTCGCGCGATCCGGCTTTCCGTTTCGAGAACGGCCAGTTCGTGATGATCGGCATTGAGGTGAACGAGCGTCCGCTGCTTCGCGCCTACAGCATCGCCAGCCCCAATTATGAGGAGCATCTGGAATTTCTCAGCATCCATGTCCCCGATGGGCCGCTGACCTCCAGGCTTCAGAAGTTGCAGGTGGGCGACGATGTCATCGTCGGCAAGAAGCCGACGGGCACCTTGCTCGTGGATAATCTTCTGCCCGGCCGGAACCTCTATTTGCTGTCCACGGGAACAGGCCTTGCCCCTTTCATGAGCCTGATCCGCGCGCCGGAAATCTATGAAAAGTTCGAGCGCGTCATTCTCACCCACACATGCCGGAGCGTCGGTGAGCTCGCCTACCATGATTACATTCGCGATGAGCTTGCCGATCATCCCCTTGTCGGCGATCTGGTGAGGGAGCGGCTGGTTTATCACCCGACCTGCACCCGCGAGCTGTTCCGCCATCAGGGCCGGATCACCGATCTGATGGAAAGCCGCAAACTGTTTGATGACCTCAAGTTGCCGTTTCCCGATCCGGATCTGGACCGGTTCATGGTCTGCGGCAGCGAGGCGATGATCGCCGACAGCGTCAGCTTTCTTGCCCGGCACGATTTCGCCGAAGGCAACAGCGGCCAGCCCGGCTCCTACGTGATCGAAAAGGCGTTCGTCGAACGCTGAATGTTTCCCGAACTACCCGCCGCCGTCATCGCTCCCATCGAAATGAAGAGGCACCCCATGAAACGTTTACTTCTTGCTGCCGGTCTTGCGTTCGGACTTTCCGCCCTCACGCCCGCGTGGGCTGCGGATATTCCGGCAACGCCGGAAGACGGCCCGGTCCGAATGGCGACCAACCCGTGGCTGGGCTATGGCCCATGGTACATAGCGCAGGAAAAAGGCCTGTTCAAAAAGAACGGGCTCAGCGATGTGTCCATCACCAATTTTGATTCAGGCAAGGAGATGATGGCCGCGATCAGCAGCGGGCAGGTGGATGCGGCGAATTTCGCCACCAACAACATTCTCCAGCTCATGCAGGTTGCCAATGACGCGGCGGTTGTCGTTCTGCTGGAGGATTTCAGCCTGACGGCGGACGCCATCCTGAGCAAGGACATCAGCGACATCAAAGGCATCAAGGGTAAGCAGGTCGCCTTTGCCGAAGGCGAAACGAGCGATGTGCTGCTCAACTACGCCCTTGCCAAGAATGGCATGACCATCGACGACATCACCCGTGTGCCGATGCCCGCCGCCCAGGCTGGCACTGCGCTGATCGCAGGCCAGGTGCCCGTTGCCGTCACCTATGAGCCCTATATCGGCTCGGCGCTGGCACAGGACAAGGACGCCAAGATCATCTATTCGGCAGGCGAGGATCCGGGCCTCATCAGCGACGTGCTGGTCGTCTCAAAGGAGATGCTTGAAAAGAGGCCGGGGCAGGTGCTGGCGCTCATCAACAGCTGGCGGGATTCCGTCAACTATTACCAGACGAATACGCAAGATGGCCGCGCCATCATCGCCAAGGCCGTCGGCGCGCCGCTGGAAGATCTGAAGACCGCCTTCGATGGCGTCAGGTTCTACTCGCTCGCGGACAACAAGAAATATCTGTCGGGTGAATTCCAGACCAAGGTCGTTCCCGACATTCAGAAGGCCATGATCGCGGCCAAGATGCTGGATGGTCCTGTCGATACGAAAGCCATGATCGACACGCGCTTTGTCGAAGCCGCAAAGGACTGATCCCCAAGTATCCCACAACAGCGATCAAGTGGAGCTACCAGTATGGCGTACGCGGAAAAGCAGGCCCAGTCCTGGAAAAAAGGCCGATCTGGATTCAGGATGAGCGTGAGGATGCGCAATCTAGTTCTTGCGCTCACCAGCTTTACTGCGTTGATCGTCATCTGGATGCTCATAACCGGAACAGGGGCGGTCCGGCCCCTGTTCCTGCCGGGACCTCCCAAGGTCCTCGCCACCCTCTACAAGACGGCGATGAGCGGGCAGCTTGCCGCGGATCTGTGGATCAGCCTGTGGCGCATCATGATCGCCTTCGCCATGTCGTGCGTCGTCGCCATTCCCGGCGGCATCATGATCGGCTCCTATAAAACCGCGAGCGCGCTGGTTCAGCCCGTGGTCGATTTTATCCGCTACATGCCCGTTGTCGCCTTCGTGCCGCTTTCCATCCTGTGGTGCGGCACCGGCGAATGGCAGAAATATGTGATCATCTTTGTCGGCACCTTTTTCCAGCAGATATTGATGGTGCAGGATTGCGTCAAACGGGTGCCCAAGGAGCTTGTCGACGTCGGCCGCACGCTGGAAATGCCCGAGCACCAGATCATGCTAAGGATCGTGCTGCCCGCCGCCGCGCCCGGCATCTGGGATGCGATGCGGACGACTCTTGGCTGGGCCTGGTCATGGCTGGTGCTGGCCGAACTCGTCGCCGCCAACAGCGGTCTTGGCTACCGCATCACGGTCGCGCAGCGTTATCTCCAGACTGATCTGATTATCGGATATGTGCTGCTGCTGGGCGTTCTCGGCCTGATCACCGACCAGCTCATGCGTGGTGCGGAAAAGCGCATGTTCGCCTATCTGGGAGCACAATGATGATCGCTTATCCCAAGCTGAAGGTTGAGGGTGTTTCAAAATTCTATGGCGATCCCTCCGCGCCGGTTGTCGTCGTCGATCATGTCGATATGCGGCTTGCCGATAATGAGTTCGTGGCGCTTGTCGGGGCGTCCGGCTGCGGCAAGAGCACGATCCTTTCCATCGTCGCGGGCCTTCAGAAGGAATATCAGGGCGTCGTCCTTGTCGATAACAAGGAAGTGAACGGCCCGGGGCGCGACCGGGGCGTCGTCTTCCAGAGCTATACGCTGATGCCCTGGCTCACCGCGCTGGAGAATGTGGAATTCGCGCTGCGCGCCACCGGCACGCCGCGCAAGGAGCGGAAAAAGCTCGCCATGGATTATCTGGCGCTGGTCGGGCTCGACAAGTTTTCGGAGCGTTATCCAAGCCAGTTGTCCGGCGGCATGAAGCAACGTGTCGCCATCGCGCGGGCTCTTTCCTACCACCCTAAAATTCTGCTGATGGACGAGCCTTTCGGTGCGCTCGATGCGCTGACGCGCCGCCACATGCATGAACTTCTGACGGCATTGTGGGAACGTCACCGCATGACGGTGCTCTTCGTCACCCACGATGTGGAGGAGGCGATCTTCCTGTCCGACCGGGTGCTGATCATGAGCAACCAGCCCGGCCGGATCAAGGAGGAGGTGGTCGTCGATCTGCCGCGTCCCCGCACCCATGATCTGCTGACGACGCCGGTTTTTACCGGGCTTCAGCAGCGCGTGCTTACCTCCATTCGCGAGGAATCGATCAAACTCGCCAAGCTCGACGGGCTCGCCTGAGCCTCCACACCGGCACATATCAAGGAACAGAAGATGGATTTGGGTTTGAAGGGTCTGAAGGCGATCGTGACCGGCGGCACCAAGGGCATCGGCGGCGCTGTCGCCGAGACATTTGCCCGCGAGGGCACTGATGTCGCCATCTGCGCGCGCTCGGCGGCGGACGTCGAGAAAATGGTGGCCGAGTTGCAGGCGCTTGGCGTCAGGGCGATCGGCCGGGCCGTCGATGTCAGCGACGGCGATGCCTTGCAGGCATGGGTCCGCGATGTGGCGGCGGAGTTCGGCGGCATCGACATTGTGGTCGGCAATGTCAGCGCGCTCTCGATGGAGGATACCGAAGCAAGCTGGAACCTCGGTTTCCAGATCGACCTGATGCATTGCGTGCGGATGGTGGATGCGGCCATGCCCTATCTGGAACAAAGCAAGGCGGCCTCCGTTGTCGTCATTTCCAGCGTCTCCGGGCGCGAGGTGGATGCGATGTCGGGACCCTACGGGGCGTTCAAGGCGGCGCTGGTCCATTATGCCAAGGGCCTGTCGTTCCGCTATGCGGGCAAGGGATTGCGCGCAAATGCGGTCTCGCCCGGCGACACCTATTATGAGGGTGGCGTCTGGACGCCGATGGAGCGCGACGATCCCAAGCTCTTTGCAGAATGTCTCGCGCTCAGCCCCATCGGGCGCATGGCCGAGCCGCAGGAAATCGCCAATGGCATCGTCTTCCTGTCCAGTCCGGCCGCAAGCTTCATCAATGGCACCAATCTGGTGATCGATGGCGCGCTGACCCGGGGCGTGCAACTTTAGGGCCCATGGAAGATCACGAGATATTTCCGCTTGGCGATGTCGTGCTTCAGAGCGGCGATGCTCTGGAGCGCGCGCATATCGCCTACAAGACCTTTGGCGCGCTGGATTCCCAGGGTGGCAATTGCATCGTGCTGCCGACCTATTATACCGGCACGCATCATTCCTATGATGCCATGATCGGTCCGGACCGCGCACTCGATCCTGAGCGTTTTTTCATTGTTATCCCCGATATGTTCGGCAATGGCCTGTCGAGTTCGCCCAGCCTGCTCGATGATCCGCAAGGGCGTGCCCGTTTCCCGAAAATATCGGTGGTGGACAATGTGCTCTGCCAGCACCGGCTGATCGCCGGTCATCTGGGCGTAAAGAAAATCGCGCTGGCGGCCGGCTGGTCC
This sequence comes from Parvibaculaceae bacterium, assembly GCA_028283765.1. Lineage (GTDB taxonomy): Bacteria > Pseudomonadota > Alphaproteobacteria > Parvibaculales > Parvibaculaceae > JAATFR01. Next base: position 1,400,379 of record JAPWJY010000008.1, read on the forward strand.
ATGGGGGGCATTCAGGCCTTCCACTGGGCGGCCATGTTTCCTGAAATGGTTGAGGCCCTGCTGCCATGGTGCGCCACGGCGCGATGCTGGCCGCTCAATCGCGTCTTTCTGGAGGGCGTGCGTGCGGCGCTCGAAGCTGATCCGGTTTTCGCCGGCGGAGCCTGTCTCACGTCGCCGGTGGCGGGGCTCAAGGCGTTCGGGCGCGTCTATGCGGGATGGGCCTATTCGGCGGCCTTTTTCCGGGAGGCGCTTTACCGCGATCTCGGCGCGGCAACGCTGGAAGAATTTCTGGTCGCGTGGGAAGACGAGCATCTGGCATGGGACGCCAATGATCTTCTCACCATGCTGTGGACATGGGCCCATGCCGATATCGGCCATATTCCCGGTGCCGGTGGAGATTATACCGTGGCGCTCTCCGCCATCCGCGCCCGCACCCTGCTCATGCCCTGTGACAGGGACAGCTATTTCACCGTCGAGGAGGCCGAAATGGAGGCGCGCCACATAGCTGGAGCCGGGATTCGCACTTTCCATTCCGCCTATGGCCACTGCGCCGGTGCGCCGGGCCGTTTCACCGCCGATATGGATTTTCTGGAGACGGCGCTGCGGGAACTGCTGGCGTAAACATCCGGCTTGCAGGCAGGGCCAGCCCCTCTACTTCAATATCGTGAAGCCCTGTTTTTTAAAGCAGGCTTCGCCTTCCTTGCTCGCCAGAAAGGCAAGGAATTTCGAGGAGGCATCGCCCTTCGCTTCCCTGGTCAGCGCGAACGGATAGATGATCGGCGGATGGCTGTCTTCGGGGAAAGTCGCCACAATCCGGACATCGGGATCGGCGCTGACATCCGAGCCATAGACCACCCCGATGGGCGCTTCCCCCCGCGAGACGAAGGCGAGCGCCGAGCGGACATTCTCGGCTGAGGCGAGCTTTGGCTCCATCTGCGGCCACAGGCCGAGTTTGGTGAAGGCGGCCCTGGCGTAGATGCCGACGGGCACGGAGGCGACATCTCCGGTCGCCCACCGGCTGTCGCCGATGGCACCCAGCAGAGCTTCGGCGGTCAGCGGCAGTGTCTGGAAGGGAGCATCCTTGCGGGCGACCACCACTAGCGTATTGCCGAGCAGGTCGATCCGCGTCGCGGGCTGGATCAGGTCCTTCTTCGCCAGATAATCCATCCATTTGGTATCGGCGGAGGCGAAGACATCGGCCGGCGCGCCGCTTTCGATCTGTTTGGCCAGCACCGAGGAGGCGGCATAGGTGGCCCTGATCTCAATGCCGGTCTCTTTCGTGAAGGCGACGCCCGCCTCATCCACCGCGTTCTTGAGGCTGGCGGCGGCGAAAATCGTCACGCTCTCACCGGCAAGGGCAGGGTGAGCCAAAGTCCCGAGCAGCAGCAAGGCGAAGGCGAAGCGGATGTACGAGCGCAGCATGGAGTCCCTCCCGGCGATGGCCCATAAGGGCGAGCGCTGGAACTCTATGCCTTGCCGCGCGCGGCGTCGATGCTGAGAATGCCCGCGCCAAAGGCCGCATACTGAAGCAGGCCGCCAGTAATGGCGAGGTTCTTCAGGAAGTGAATCATCTGGTTCTGGTCGGCAAAATCATGATGGAAAACGAGCGCCGTCACGAGGGTGAAGAGCGCGAGAACCAGCGCCACCGGACGGGTGCGATAGCCTGCGAGCAGCAGCAGGCCGCCGCCGATCTCGACCAGCAGGGCGACCAGATAGCTGATGTCGGGCAGGGGCAGCCCGGCGGAGGCGATATAGGCCTTGGTGGCGGCCGGCGCGGCCACCTTCCCAAGACCCGCAAGCAGGAACAGGAGTGCGATCAAAAGCCGTCCGATTGGGGACAGATAGCGGACAGGACCGGTCATGCGGATAATTCCTGATTATTGATGGGACTGTGCCTTGAGGTTTATCGGGCAGGCATCAGGAAGCGGACGCGATTTCAGGGGGGAAATCGCGTCCGGTCCGGACACCGGTGGATCGATGGACAAGAAGAGAGAAGCGAGAAAGGATCAGCCGAACAGTTTGGCCGCGGTCCTGGCGATCAGTTCGCCCTGATGGCGGGCGCCCTCAAGCTCGATGGCGCTCGGCTGGCGCGAACCGTCGCCGCCGGTCAGCGTGGTCGCGCCGTAGGGGCTGCCACCCACTATTTCATCCAGCGTCATCTGGCCCTGATGGCTGTAGGGCAGGCCGACGATGGTGAGGCCGAAATGCAGCAGGTTGGTGATGATCGAGAACAGCGTCACTTCCTGGCCGCCATGCTGGGTCGCGGTCGAGGTGAAGGCGCCGCCGACCTTGCCGTTGAGCGCGCCGCGCGCCCACAGGCCGCCGGCCTGATCGAGGAAGTTCGCCATCTGCGAGGACATGCGGCCAAAGCGCGTGCCCGTGCCGACGATAATGGCGTCGTAATGTTCCAGATCCGCGATGCTGGCGACCGGAGCTGCCTGATCGAGCTTGTAATGGGAGGCCTTCGCCACCTCTTCGGGAACGAGTTCCGGCACGCGCTTGATGTCCACGGTCGCGCCTGCCGAGCGGGCACCCTCCGCGATGGCGTTCGCCATGGTTTCGATGTGCCCGTAGGCAGAATAGTAGAGGACGAGAACTTTGGGCATTGGTGAACTCCTTGGAGGACAAGCGCATGGGCGCAGAGAGGCTGCGCCGAAACTTGCAAAAAGATAGCCATTGGTTCCTTGAAATAAAATCCGTATAATTTCGACACAACTATTCAGGAAATTAGATATGAATGGCCCCGGCACGCCTACTCTGGACCAGCTTCAGGTACTGCTTGCGGTGGTCGAAACCGGCAGTTTCGCCGCCGCCGCCCGGCATCTGGGCCGGGCCACCTCGGCCATCAGCTATGCCATCGACACGCTGGAGTCACAGCTCGATCTGGTGCTGTTCGACCGGGGCACCACCCGCAAGCCCAGGCTGACGCCGCAGGGTGAAGCGGTGCTGTCGGAAGCCCGCCTCGTTACCCATGGCGTGGACAGGCTCCGGGCGCGGGTGAGAGGGCTGGCGGAGGGGCTGGAGGCGGAAATTTCGCTGGTTGTGGATGTGATGTTTCCCACGGCCCGTCTGGTCGATGCCTTGCAGGCGTTCCAGACGGCTTTTCCGACAGTTCCGTTGCGCCTGCATGTCGAGGCTTTGGGCGCGATCACCCAGCTTGTGCTCAACGGCACGGCCAGTATCGGCATCAGCGGACGCTTTCATCTGAACGGCCAGGGCGTGGAACAGATCCAGATCGGTGGCACGCGCCTGATCCCCGTGGCGGCCCCCTTTCATCCGCTGGCCTGCCCGCAGGCGCAGATTCCGGGGGCGGGGCGCGACCATATCCAGCTTGTGCTGACCGACCGTTCGCCGCTGACCGCTGGAATTGACTTCGGTGTAATCGGGGTCAAGACATGGCGTCTCGCCGATCTCGGCGCGAAACATGCGCTGCTGCTGGCGGGGGTCGGCTGGGGCAACATGCCTGAAACCATGATCCGGGAAGATCTCGATGCTGGCCGGCTGGTGGAACTGAAATTGCCGGACTGGGGCGGCGGCATTTACGGCATGTCCATCATTCGCCGCACCGACAGCCATCCGGGCCCGGCAGGCCAATGGCTGATAGACCGCTTCGTCAGGCAGCTTGACGGCCTGCCGGATGAGGAGAGGGAACCTTATGTCACGGAGCCGTGAGGGGAGAGAAGTCAGGTTGATATTATGTTTGGCTCCTTAACATCACGAACCTCAATCACCTTCTCCAAAGTCGTTGACATCAGAAATCAGCAGTCCTTGCTTCCATAGGCCCACTCTTTAACTCGATCCTTCAAAGGAACACCGAACAGAGCATTTTGCCAAACAATCGTTTTAACCTCTGTCGTGCCGCCCTTGATTTCCTTCAGGTCTATTATTCCTTTTATTTCAGTGGCCATGGCAAGGAGCCCTGGGCGATGATAGGCCCACGTAAGAGTGGCGAATTTCGCAGACTCATCAATGTCAGTGTTAACATCAAAGTATGCTGGAGATGTCCAAGGTATGGCGAGACATTTTCCCGCTGCGAATGAAATGTCTTTCAAAGTTTCAGGGAAAGGCTTTTGAATAATGAAAGAGCCTGTATCACTTGGATTCATCCGAATCTCATTTGGATCGTCGGTTCCGCAAGCCGCAAGCAGACAGCTAATGGCGATGATTGTCAGAAGGCGGTTAATAACGGCCACTTGGTCTCGCTCAATTGAAATAGATTGTGGAAACGGGATTTACTCCGGGAGATGAATTAAGGGGCACCCCGCAGTCCTTGCCGCCTTGTCCCCATTTTTCAATCAGAGTGCCGAATTCTTTCCAGTTCTGAAAAGCAGGAGATACAAAAACAGAGACAAGAGCCCCTGTTTTTGTCGACATCACACTCACATGGGCCACGCCGATGTTCAGATTTTCCCTGTCGGCATAAGTAATATCGGCCTCATAAGTCGGATCTGTAAAAAGACCGTCCCCAAACGTCAATTGATGAAGTGACGCTTTTCCCGGCAAACACTTGACCATATTTGCGAGTATTTCCTGGGACACAGATTCATAATCCCGATTCACATCGAGTTTTTGAATCAGTGTCGATGTCTCCGCCACGTTCACAACCGTGCAGGCTCCAAGCGGTATCAAAAGAAAAAGCAGGCAGGAAAAAACAAGGAAGGAGCATGGCTTTCCCATCCAGATACTTTCATTTGACATATTGCGTGATTAGTCCCCTCGCAGAATGATATTTCTGCGGAATAATTTTTGTCAATCTGATCTGGACTTGCGCGCGTCTTTTCCGACCGGCTTTATTGTCGGCGGCGATAGCAGGGGAAAATCAGATGAGAGCGACCCCGATGGGGCAAAGCCCGCAACCCCGCTCTGGCGGAAGCCCCGGTTTCTGTCAGGCGTTCCTCGCGGGGTTGCATATGGATGTGCGATCCGCACTCGCCCGCGCTATTGAGCCGGGCAATCTCGGTGCCAATGCCTGCGTGCTCATCGGCAATTGCACGGGTCACTGCTTTCTGCGCGCTTTCTCGGCCTAAAATTAAAGCTGACTGGCAACGCTTCAGATGCGCGGACGGGCTGTGGCGTCAAAGTGATAATTATCGAAGTGCGTCCGGTTCCTTTCAAAGGAACCCTGCGTGCGTAGGTGGGGTCATCTTCAAAACCTCCTTCTTCGAACCATCAAAGGCTAGGAAGATGGACGGCATTTGTCAATGCGGCTGATATGGAATGGCGGCCCGCTTTGAGATTCAGCCTCGGGCGGGAAAGCGCTACTTGTTAATCAGCCAGCGGAATGATCGATGTATGAATGCCCTGCCATCCCGGCTTACAGGCTCGCCATGGGCCATCAGCACTTTTTCGGTGGGCCACGCCAGTACATGCTGAATGGAAGCGCGGGCTGCGCGGCGATCTGTAAAGGCGGCGCGAAATTTACGAGGCACCGATGGCTCGGCCGCCACCATCAGGTCCAGACGGGCAATGAGCGACCGCCAGCCCTTGAACCATCCGGGTGGAAACTGCTGAATCAGATCAGTGAAGATCGCCGTCCTGCTCTCGCGATGAAAGAAGATGACTTCCGTTGTGATCCGGTTGCCCCACATGATCGAAAAGTCGATCTGCTCCGCCCACGCCTCAATTGGACCATCGCTGAAATCGCCATCGAATCTGATGTCCTTGCGCTTCTCCCGCAAGCCCGGCGGAGCATAGACTCTGGCTTCGGGATAAGCCTGCTGCCAGTCGCCGAGAAATGTATGGTGAAGGGAATTGGGGGGAGCCAGATAGCGCACGGCACCCAATGCCCGAACCGCCGCGTGAAGCTCATCTGAAAGTTCTGCAGGCGACCAAAGGACCAGATCGCCATTGGCCAGCCTGATGACCGCCATGCGCGTGGGATACCGGAATCCCGCCGCCGCTGTGACCGTCGACCCGTTCGCAATCCAGATATTTGGACCGAACTCTTCCAGCATGGCAGTCACTCCCTGCCTGATGTTCGCATATGCATAGATATGGCAATTCCAGAGCGAACGGAACACGCCCGGCAGTTTCGCCGGGATGAAACGAAAAAGGCCGGAGTTTTTCAACTCCGGCCTCATGTCAGTGGATCGCGGTGCGATTAGACGCTGTAGTACATGTCGTATTCGACAGGGTGCGGCGTCATTTCATAGCGCAGGCATTCTTCCCACTTCAGCTCGGCATAAGCCTCGATCTGATCCTTGGTGAAGACGCCGCCCTTGAGCAGGAACTCATGGTCGGCTTCAAGGGCGAGCAGGCACTCGCGCAGCGAACCGGACACGGTCGGGATCTGCTTGAGTTCCGCCGGGGGCAGATCATACAGGTTCTTGTCCATCGCCTCGCCCGGATTGATCTTGTTCTCGATACCGTCGAGACCGGCCATCAGCATGGCCGAGAAGGCGAGATAGGGGTTCGCCGTCGGATCGGGGAAGCGGACCTCGATGCGCTTCGCCTTGGGCGAGGTGCCGTGGGGGATGCGGATCGAAGCCGAACGGTTGCGGGCGGAGTAGGCCAGCAGCACCGGCGCTTCATAACCCGGGACGAGGCGCTTGTAGCTGTTCGTCGAGGGGTTGGTGAAGGCGTTCAGCGCCTTGGCGTGCTTGAGAATGCCGCCGATGTACCACAGGCATTCCTGGCTGAGGTCGGCATATTTGTTGCCGGCGAACAGCGGCTTGCCGTCGCGCCAGATCGACTGGTGACAGTGCATGCCCGAACCATTGTCGCCGAACACGGGCTTGGGCATGAAGGTTGCCGTCTTGCCGAAAGCCTGGGCGACGTTCTGGATCACATATTTGTAGATCTGGAGGTGGTCGGCGGCCGTGGTCAGCTTGGCGAACTTGAAGCCGAGTTCGTGCTGGGCGGAGGCCACTTCGTGGTGATGCTTTTCAACGACCACGCCCATTTCAGCCATGACCGTCAGCATCTCGCCACGCAGGTCCTGCGCGGAGTCGATGGGGTTGACCGGGAAATAGCCGCCCTTGGTGCGGGGACGATGGCCGAGGTTGCCGGTTTCGAACTCGCGGTCCGTGTTGGTGGGCAGTTCGATCGAGTCGACCTCGAAGCCCGTCTTGTAGGGCGAGGTGGAGAAGCGCACGTCATCGAAGATGAAGAATTCGGCTTCCGGGCCGAACACGACCGTGTCACCGATGCCGCTCGACACCACATAGGCCTCGGCGCGCTTGGCGGTTGCGCGGGGGTCGCGGTCATAGAGTTCGCCGGTCGAGGGCTCGACGATGTCGCAGATGATCGCGAGCGTCGTCTGGGCATAGAACGGGTCGATGGTGGCGGTGGCGAGATCCGGCAGGAGGACCATGTCGGACTCGTTGATCGCCTTCCAGCCGGCAATGGACGAACCGTCGAACATGGTGCCTTCGGCGAAGAATTCCTCGTCGCAGAAGCCGATGTCGAAGGTTACGTGCTGCATCTTGCCGCGCGGATCGGAAAAGCGCAGGTCGATGTACTTGACGTCCTTGTCCTGGATGAGCTGTTGAATGGCAGCGTAATCAGCCATGTGATCCTCTTTTTTCCTGTACGCCAGATCATCTGGTGGTTTGGGGCGGTTCTTTGGTGCAGTTCCGCCGGCGGGCCGGGTTGGGTTATTGTTAAATAATCAGATTGCGTCGTTGCCGCTTTCGCCGGTACGAATGCGAATGGCTTCCTCGACGGTGGAGATGAAGATCTTGCCGTCGCCGATGCGCCCGGTGCGCGCGGCGCGCTGGATGGCCTCTACGGCGGCATCGACGAGTTCATCGTTCAGCACGACCTCGATTTTCACCTTGGGCAGAAAATCGACGACGTATTCAGCGCCCCGGTAAAGCTCGGTATGGCCTTTCTGACGGCCAAAACCCTTGGCTTCTGTCACGGTGATGCCCTGAAGGCCAACCTCCTGCAATGCCTCCTTCACTTCGTCGAGCTTGAAGGGTTTGATGATTGCCTCGATTTTTTTCATCTGGGTTCTTCAGTCCTTGGGTCGGAGCAGGCCTTTCGCTTTCGCGTCCGTGACCATGCCTCTCAGTTTGCCTGTATGGATAGCATGGCTCGTGCCAACTGGCGGGCGGCAGGCAAAAGCCTCTCAAACGTGGCGTCCGGCGCTCGCTCCCGCGATGGAGGGTAGTGGAAGAGCATCTGGATGCCCCTTATAGAACAAGGATATTGCCTAAATATTGTGCGACTCGTACATAAAATAATCACTCTGCGACAATATTCCGCCCGCCATGACGAGGTTGCACCCGGCAGGGCGCTTTGCGATGCTCACCGGGCGGTCATCCTTCCCGCGGCTTTGAAAAGAGTATCAAGCAGATGCGTGCCACCAACCCTGTCTTCAGCGGCTTGCCGACCACCATTTTCACCACCATGTCGGCGCTCGCGACGGAGCATCAGGCGATCAATCTGGGGCAGGGCTTTCCCGACGACGAAGGGCCGGACGATCTGCGCGCCATGGCTGCCAGAGGATTGATCGAGGGACCGAACCAGTACCCTCCCATGATGGGATTGCCCACCCTGCGCGAGGCGGTGGCGACGGCAAACCGCCGCTTCCATGGTCTTGATGTGGACTGGCGCAGCGAGGTGCTGGTCACCTCCGGCGCGACCGAGGCTCTGGCGGATTGCCTGCTGGCGCTGCTCGCGCCCGGCGACGAAGCCATCATGATTGAGCCCGCCTATGACAGCTACCGGCCGATCATCGAGGCGGCGGGGGCGACGCCGGTCTCCGTGGCGCTGGAAGCGCCCCACTGGTCGCTGCCGGTGGACAAGCTCAAGGCCGCTTTCACCAGCAGAACCAAGCTGATCATTCTCAATAATCCGATGAATCCGACCGGCAAGGTTTTCAGCCGCGACGAATTGCAGCTGATCGCCGATCTGGTGATCGAGCATGACTGCTACGCAGTTTGCGATGAGGTTTACGAGCATCTGGTCTTTTCCGGCGCGCGGCATATTCCGCTCATGGCTTTCCCCGGCATGTATGAGCGCTGCGCGCGCATCGGTTCGGCGGGCAAGACTTTCTCGCTGACCGGCTGGAAGGTCGGCTATATCACGGCGGGCGCGGCCCTGATGGACGCCATCGGCAAAACCCATCAGTTCGTCACCTTCACCACGGTGCCCGCATTGCAGAATGCGATTGCCATGGGGCTCGGCAAGGAAGACGCCTATTTTGAAAAGCTGGCGTCGAGCCTTGAGGCCAAGCGCGATCTGCTCGCGGCCGGTCTGCGGCGTGCCGGTTTCGACGTCATGACGGCGGACGGTACCTATTTCCTCAACGTCGATTTCACGGCGCTGGGCTACAACGAGCCCGACACCGAATTCTGCCGCCGCATCACGAAGGAGGCCGGTGTCGCCGCCATTCCGCTGAGCGCCTTTTACGCCGACGGCGAAAACGCCCCGCGCAACCTCATCCGTTTCTGCTTTTGCAAGAAGGACGAGATTCTGGAGGAGGCCATCGCCCGGCTGGAACGCTTCGCCCGGGGGAAGGCGGCATGAACCCGGAAATCGGCACCTTGCGCCGCGCGCCCGAGGGCGAAGCGAGATGGCTGGTTCTGTTCGCCCATGGTTATGGCTCTAACGGGCGCGATCTGATGAGTTTCGCCGATCTGTGGGCCGGGGCCATGCCGGGGGTCGCCTTTTCCGCGCCCTCCGCGCCAACGCCGTCCCCTGATGGTGGCTTTCAATGGGTGCCGAAACGGCCTCCCGCCGATCCCCGTTTCGCCATGGAGATTGCCGAAGCAGCCGCCGGATTCAATGATATCTGCGACCGGGAACTGGCACATGCAGGGCTTGACGCCTCGCGGCTGGCGCTGGTCGGCTTCAGCCAGGGCACCGTGCTGGCGTTGGAGGCGGGTCTGCGCCGCGCGGTCGCGCCGGCCGCCATTCTGGGCTATGCGGGCGGCCTTGCCGGGCGCGACCGGCTGAAGGACGAGATACTCTGCAAGCCGCCGGTCATGCTGGTCAATGGCGAGCAGGATGCGATAGCCCCGGTCTACGGCATGCAGATTGCGGTCAAGGCGCTGAGCGAAACAGGCCTTGCCGCCCAGGGCTTTGCCATTCCGGGCCTCGGCCATGAAGTCAACGCCGACGCGCTGATCATGGGCGGCCGCTTCCTGCTGTCGGCCTTTGCCTATCGCGAGAAGCATGGCCTTGCCTGAAACGGCGGTCCCGAAACCCTTCACGAAACGGCCATAAAACCCCTCTTTACCTCCGCAGGGAGCCGGTATAGGTTCCCGCCCCATGAAGACGATGCTCAAAAAAACCACCACCATCACCACGACCGCCATGGGCGGGTCGTCGAGGGTGGCTGCGCGCTGAGCAACGCCGGATGAGTTCCTCGAACGAGCCCCGCCAGACCTGGACGGGGCTTTTGGTTTTTCAGGGCTCCGTATTTCAGTCTCGCGACTGGCTTAAGGCATAATAAGGAGAATGAGATTATGGGTTCCAGTTTGTCGTCGCCGTCCGTCGCCATCGTCGGCGCCACGGGCGCCGTGGGCGTTGAAATCCTGAAATGTCTCGATGAGCGCGATTTTCCGCTCTCGAAGCTGAAGCTGCTGGCCTCGCCCCGTTCCGTGGGCAAGACCCTGAGCTTTCGCGAACGGGCGCTGCCCGTCGAGGCGCTGGACGAGAAGAGCTTCGAGGGCATCGACATTGCGCTCTTTTCGGCAGGCGGATCGACCTCGCGCAAATTCGCCCCGATCGCGGTCGATCACGGCGCCATCGTCGTCGATAATTCCTCGGCCTTCCGCATGGATACGTCCGTGCCGCTGGTCGTGCCGGAAATCAACGAGGGCGAGATCAGCGCTCACAAAGGCATCATCGCCAATCCCAATTGCGCCGCGATCATTTCGCTGGTGCCGCTCTGGCCGGTCCACAAGCAGAACCGGGTGACGAGACTCATTCTCTCCACCTATCAGGCGGCCTCGGGTGCCGGGGCGGCGGCCATGGACGAACTGGTCCAGTCCACCCGCGCCTATCTCGATGGCAGGCCCTATGAAAACACGGTCCTGCCGCATCCCTATGCCTTCAACCTGTTCAGCCACAATACGCAGATCGATCCCGCGACCGGCTACAATGACGAGGAAACGAAGGTCATCAAGGAATCCCGCAAGATTCTGGGTGACACGGACATTCGCATCAACATCACCTGCATCCGGGTGCCGGTGCTGCGCGCCCACGCCATTTCCATGACGTTTGAATGCGAGAACCCGATCGCCCCCGACGAGGTGCGCGCGCTGCTCGCCGGTGCGCCGGGCGTGAAGATCGTCGACGATGTCGAGCGCAACTATTTCCCGATGCCCATGGATGCGCAGGGGCAGGGCGACGTTCTGGTCGGCCGTATCCGGCAGGACGTATCCGATCCCTCCGGCCGCTCGATCTCGATGTTCGTCGCGGGCGACCAGCTTCTCAAGGGCGCAGCGCTCAACGCCGTCCAGATCGCCGAACGTCTGGTCGAGCGCCATGTGGCGGAGAATCTGGTCGAGGCCTGAACGGTCACAAGCTGATTATGTTTCCGGGACAAGCCCCGCTCCGACACCGTCGGGGCGGGGTTTTTCGCAGGCGGGCAGACCGCTTTGCAGAGGCGACCTGCTGGTCATTCTGGCTACCCTCGCAAAATCTCTGCAACGATACTCTTGTGTTTGGGGCTTGCATTATGCGGATTGCCGGTCCCGAAAGGAGGTTTCGGGTCATACTCCATTGCAAGCTCGATCGAAGCCGCTATTTCATCGCCCGCAATGTGGCGGCAGATTGCAAGCCCAAGGTCGATACCCGCAGTGACGTCTGCTGACGTCCAATATTTCTCGTCTCGTGTTATCCTATCTCCCGTATATTCGGCACCGAAATGCGCCATGTAATCACGCGCGCGCCAGTGCGTCGCCGCTTTTCGACCCCGAAGCAGATCGGCCGCGCCCAGAATGAGTGATCCCGAGCAGACCGACCCGGTGATCGCCGTGGTTCGATCCAGTCGCTTAATATTCGACCGAAGCGCTTCGCTGTTTATGCACTGCTGAATGCCTTCTGGCCTTCCACCGGGGATAAGAAGGACATCGGCTTCACTGACATTGGCTATGGCTGCAGATGGAGCGAGGGAAAGGAAACCATCACCTGTTCGGCATGGTACTCCTGTTTCACTAACGAAGACGATTTCAGTGTTGGGCAATCGGGCAAGTGGATCACACACGCCGATGGGATCAAGCGCGGTTACACCATCAAATAACAATATTACGATTCTCATGCCGTTTCCTTTCATGAAACGGCCCAGGCGAGCGGCCTTTGCTAAACCGCGCTCCCCGATGGTTTAACCATCTGCGTTCGCCAGTTACGCGGTAGTCCAATCCTGACGGTCAGGCAAAAATTTGCAAGCTGAATATGGCCGGTTTTGAGGTGGCCGGAATGAGTGAACGCCGATGATGTCGCCTTAATCAACAGCGCACAGACCTGCACCGCTAGCCAGCAAGCGAAACCACGCATTCCATGACGCAGCGTCACAAGGGTTTTTAGCCGCCGTCTGGACAGGCCTGCGCCAATCCTTATGCTCTCCCTGAATTGTAAGGGGGCCTAACAAAAGGTTCCGCGTGGGAGGATGAAGATGATCGACGAACGGACCCCGGTGCTGGTCGGCTGCGGCCAGCTTGTGCAGAAGGAAAAGGACGTTACGAAGGCAAGATCGCCGATCGATTTCATGGCTGACGCCGCAAGACTCGCCGCCGATGACACCGGGCTGGGCGCAAGGCTTTGGGACGCCGTCGATAATGTCACGGTCGTCCGCTTCATCACCGACAGCCCGGATTCAGGCCGTCTGCCTTTCGGCAAATACACCAACGCCCCAAGAACGTTGTCAAACATTCTGGGCGCACACCCGGCGCGGGGCTGCTACGGCCCGACGGGCGGCAACACGCCCCAGTTTCTCGTCAACATCACGGCGCAATCCATCGCCGATGGCGAAACCGAAGTGGCGCTGGTCGCGGGCTCGGAGTGTTTCGCGACCATGATGCGCGCGGTCAATCAGGGCATCATGCTGCCCTGGGGCGATGACCCGGAAGGAAGCCCGCGCATCGACCTCGGCACCGAAAAGCCGAGCGTCACGGACGTCGAGAAGAAGCACAAGCTGCAATATCCGGTGAATGCCTATCCGCTGATCGAGAACGCCATCCGGGCGCACAAGGGCCGCACGGTTGCACAGCACCGGCTTGAGCTTGGCCGCCTGATGGCGAGCTTCACCGATGTCGCGGCGGCGCATCCGCAGGCCTGGTTTCCCATCCGGCGCACGGCTGAGGAAATCGCCACGCCGGGCGACGACAACCGCTATGTCGGCTTTCCGTATACGAAATACATGAACGCGATCATGCAGGTCGATCAGGCCGCCGCCATCGTCATGATGTCGGTGAAGAAAGCCCGGGAACTCGGCGTAAGCGAGGATAAATGGGTGTTCCTGCATGGCTGTGCCGATGCCAATGACATCTGGTACATGAGCGAACGGCAGGATTTCCATTCATCGCCTGCTATCCGCGCCATGGGCAGGCAGGCGTTCGCGCAGGCCGGATGGTCGGTCGATGACATCGATTATATCGATCTTTATTCCTGTTTCCCGAGTGCGGTGCAGATCGGCCGCCAGGAACTGGGCCTTGCCGAGGACGATCCGCGCCTTCTCACCGTCACTGGCGGCCTGCCTTATTTCGGCGGGGCGGGCAACGATTACGTCATGCACTCCATCGTCACCATGATGGAGAAGCTGCGGGCGAAACCGGGCACGAAGGGGCTCGTCACCTCGAACGGCTGGTACATCACCAAGCATGGCATCGGGCTCTATTCCACGGAGCCCTTCAGGGGCAAATGGCGGCGCGTGGACCCCGCCCTCTATCAGGCGGAACTGGATGCGCAGCCGCGTGTGGACGTGGTTGAAAAACCGGATGGTCCCGCCATCATCGAAACCTACACGGTCGTTCATGGCCGCAAGGGGCCTGACTTCGCCATTGTCTTCGGCCGCCTTGAAGATGGCAGCCGCTTCATCGCCCACACGCCCAACGATGAGCTGACGCTGCATGACATGGTCACCAACGAACAACTCGGCCGCAAGGGCAGGGTCACGTCCAGCGAAACCGGCCTGAATATTTTCACGCCCTTGTAAAAGGGCGCGCCGGACTGGACGCGCCAGAATTTTTCCAGAAACAAACGGGTCAAAAAATGATGGGCGGCTTCACCTTGTCAAAGGAGGTCAGCCGGTAAATGGTAGCGCCTCGCCAATCGAGGGACACATCGCTACCCTGTAAAAACCGGAGATAAGGTTTGACTTGGGAATCCCTGCGCAAGGTAAACACCCAGTCACGATAAGAGGCTGCCATGAACTTTGTGTAGGTATGATAGCGGTGAATTACGCCGTTGTTTGTATCGATGCCGGCGAATATCTCATTGTCGCTGCCATTGGCTGAAAAATCTGCCTTGCAAAGGTAGCGCCCGGCCGGCAGAACAACCGGAGACCGTATCTCAATGTCTCCTCTCCCGGTCTGCTCGAAATGCGCCCGATCCAAGCGGGCGACTTCTGTCATGTCCGATCCGGAGAAATAAGGATCATCTTCGGCCTTTGTGGCATCCATATAAAGGATGTTGACAATATCCGTCCCAGGTAAAAAATCTCTGGCACTTTCAATCCGTCTGTAATTGGCAAGATCGACGGCCTTGTATCCTTTACTGGTCAGATATTCATGGCATCGCATGTCGCTGGGACTGCCTTCCAGTATGAGGATCGGCTTGCTGTATTCGAACAGTCTGGCCATACCCTTCAAGGCATCAAGTTCGGCGCCTTCGATGTCCATCTTGATCAGTTTTGGCACCAGATTTGTAGCCTCGATGAAGTCGTCCAGAGCAAGAGTTTCCACCTCGTATTTGGCGCCTCCCTCAGCTCCCAGATCATTGTAGATCGAGTCGTTCAGGTGTGTACCGGGGTAGAGTGTGACAATTTCGTTTGAGGTGTGATAGACGGCGCGATAATACACATGGGCGTTGCTGCATCCAGCCGTCGTCAGATTGTAGACTGTCTTGTCGATGATGCGGGGGCTGGCCTCGAAAGAGCAGACAATGCCCTTGGGGCCAACCAGGCGTGACATGAGCATGGAAAGAGCGCCCGCATTGGCTCCCACGTCAAAGACAACATCGCCCGGGCGGACATAATCCCGAATCGGCATCTGCACAGTGGGCTCCCAGTAGCTGGTTTCCCAGAATTTTGGAATCTGGAAACTGGCCTCAGGCGCAATCGAGGGAGCCGTCGTAATCGCAAGTGCCGCATCGGGTTTGCTATCCAGCAAACGCTTGGCCAAATTAACCAAAGACTTCATTATAATCCCTCGTGAGATAATGGACCGCGTTTGCGGGCCCGGCGGCGTATAAATTCAGCAGGCAATCCTGATTCAGATAAAGGATGAATAGAGGCAGCCCCCTGCTTCGGCCATTACCATACGAGACGGCTATCCTGTTTTGTAGCCAATATCCTGAGCACGATCAGGATTTTATGCTGAAATTCTGTATGTTGCCCGGGTTCTGTCAAATCAGGGAGATGTCTGACGCCTGTTTGCCATCCTCTTAATCGCTTGCAATGCCCATGCTCCAGCGGCTCTATTCCGGGAATAAAATCAAAACAAGACCAAACCGGGAGCAGGGACTGATGGGTAAATTTGAAGGCAAGGTTGTCGTCATCACCGGCGGTGCGTCGGGCATCGGAGCGGCCGCCGCGCGGCGGTTTGCCGGGGAGGGCGCGACCCTCGTGCTCGCCGATCTCAACGAGGATGCGCTTGGAGAACAGCGCGAGGCGCTGGGCCTCACGCTCGGCAGCCATCGCCTGCTCACCCGCAAGGTGGACGTAAGCCAGCAGACCGACATAGAGGGGCTGATCGAGACAACCGTTGCTGAGTTTGGCCATCTCGACGTGCTGGTCAACAATGCGGGCGTCGGCTCGTTCGGCTATGTCACCGAGACGACACCGGAAGAATGGCGGCGGGTTTTTGCCATCGACCTTGATGCGGTTTATTTCGCCTGCCGTGCGGCCATGCCCCATCTCATCACAGCGCGGGGCAATATCGTCAACACGGCCTCCATTTCCGGCATCGCCGGGGATTACGGTTTCGCCGCCTATAATGCGGCGAAGGCCGGTGTCATCAACATGACGCGGACACTGGCGCTCGATCACGGCAAGGATGGCGTGCGCGTCAATGCGATCTCGCCGGGCCTTGTGCAGACGCCGCTTGCGGCAGCCCTCCATACCGACAACCGGATCATGGCGGAATATGCCCGGACCGTACCGCTGGCCCGCGCCGGGCAGCCCGATGAAATGGCGGCGGCGATCGAGTTTCTTGCCTCCGGTGATGCCTCCTATATCACCGGCATCAATCTCGTCGTCGATGGCGGGTTGACCGCGCACACCGGCCAGCCGAACTTTCATCGCTTCTTTCGCGAACAGGCGTAAACTGTAATCTGTTTGCCAGTACAGGGAGTGCTTCATGCCCACCATCTATGTGATCCGGCACGGCAAGGCGGCGGCAGGCTGGGACGCGGACAAGGACCCGGGCCTCGACGCCACGGGTCAGGCCCAGGCGGAGGCTGCCGCAGTTGAAATTGCCCGGCGGACCGGCAGCCCGCTCCCTCTGGTCAGTTCGCCCCTGAAGCGTTGCCGCGAAACCGCGGTGCCCTTGGCGTCCGCCTGGAGCCTCGTTCCCGCCATCGAGCCGCGGGTCGCCGAAATTCCCTCGCCCATCGACGATGTCGCGGCCCGGGTCGGCTGGTTGCGCAAGACCATGTCGGGAACATGGGCCGAGGCGACTTCGGCGGAGGCCAATGCCGACCATCTGCATTTCGTCCAGACCCTGCTCGACTGGCGCAGAAATCTGGCCGAGGCGGTGCTGGAACTGACGCAGGATACGATCATTTTCAGCCATTTCATCGCCGTCAACGTGCTCGTCGGCCATGCACAGAAGGATGACCGGGTCACCATATTCCAGCCCGACAATTGTTCCGTGAACATTTTCAACACGGATGGCGGCGTGCTCTCGGTTGTGGAACTGGGCCGGGAGGCCTCAACCAGGGTTAATTGATGCCTGAGCTTCTCAGTGTCGCTGAAATGGGGGAAGCCGACCGGCTGGCGATCGCGGGCGGCATTCCCGGCATCACGCTCATGGAGAATGCCGGGCGGGCCGTCGCCGCAGCGATTATCGCCCGCTTCGCGCCCTGCGAGACGGCGGTGCTGTGCGGGCCGGGCAATAATGGCGGAGACGGTTTCGTCGTCGCCCGTCTGCTCGCAGAGCAGGGCTGGCCGGTCAGGCTCTGGCTGCTTGGCGAGCGCGGCATGCTCAAGGGCGATGCGGCATCAGCAGCGGTGGCATGGTTTGGCGATGTTTTGCCGCTTCGTCCTGAGAGCATCGCCGGAGCCGGGCTCATCGTCGACGCCATTTTCGGGGCGGGACTCTCGCGGCCTGTCGAAGGCGTCGCGGCCGAGCTGATTGGGCGCGTGAACCGGGAAGGCATCCCGGTTGTTGCTGTGGATGTGCCCTCTGGCGTCGATGGCGACAGCGGGGCGGTCCGGGGGACGTCGTTCGAGGCTGCGCTCACGGTCAGCTTTTTCCGTCCCAAACCGGGACATTACCTTTATCCGGGCCGGGCCCGGTGCGGGGAACTGGTGATCGCCGGCATCGGCACCCCGCCCGCCGTGCTGGAAACGATCCAGCCCCAGGCCTTTCTCAATGGCCCGTCGCTCTGGGGAAGCCATTTCCCGCATATGAAGCTCGCCGGGCACAAATACGACCGGGGCCATGCGGTCGTTGTCAGTGGCGGCCCCACGTCGACAGGAGCCGCGCGGCTCGGGGCCCGGGCGGCTCTGCGGACCGGGGCGGGGCTGGTCACCGTCGCCTCGCCGCCGGAGGCCGTGCTGGTCAATGCGGCGCATCTGACCGCGATCATGCTCAAATCCTTCAGGGGGCCGGAGGGGCTGGCGGGTATCCTTGCCGACCGCCGCCTCAATGCCTGCCTGATCGGTCCGGGCCTCGGGTTGGGGGAGGGCACCCGGCCGCTGGTCCGGGCAGTGCTGGCCTCCGGCGCGGCCTGCGTCCTTGATGCGGATGCACTGACCGCCCATGCGGACGCCCCCCCGGTCCTTTTCGATGAAATCGGGGCCAATCCGGGACGCCCCGTGGTCCTGACCCCGCATGAGGGAGAATTCCGGCGGCTTTTCCCCGACCTGGGCCCGGATCAGGCAGGCTCCAAACCTGCGCGAGCCCGGGCGGCGGCGGCCAGATCGGGCGCGATTGTGCTGCTCAAGGGCGCCGACAGCGTGATCGCCGCGCCGGATGGCCGGATCGCGATCAACGCCAATGCCGGGCCGCAACTGGGCACGGCGGGTTCGGGCGACGTGCTGGGCGGGATCATCGCCGGTCTGCTGGCGCGCGGCATGGAACCCTTCATGGCGGCGGCCTGCGGGGTCTGGCTCCATGGCGAGCTGGGAAACGCCCTTGGGACTGGCCTTATCGCCGAGGATCTGCCCGAGGCGATGCCCGGTGTGCTCAAACGGCTCGATCAAAGCTCTTTTGCTGGCGTTCCCCCGATACCCTTGATATAGAAGGCGCCAAATCGCCTGCGGGCGGGCCGGGTTCGCTTGGCCCGGGCAATGGCCGGATTGGGCAGGCTGAGGCTCTTTTTGCGCGCGGGCGTGGCGGAATTGGTAGACGCGCTGGATTTAGGTTCCAGTACCGCAAGGTGTGGGGGTTCGAGTCCCTTCGCCCGCACCAGCGAGCTGTCAGCACGCTCATCGAAAGCAAGATCAAGCGGCAGGGAGCCAGCTTCCCGGCCGCACCGACAATGGATGGTATGATGCAGGTCACGGAAACAAGCGCGGACGGTCTGAAGCGCGAACTCAAGGTTGTGGTCCCGGCGAGCGATCTCGCGGATCGTCAGGCAAAGAAGCTTGATGAACTCAAGAGCCAGATTCGCCTGAAGGGCTTCCGTCCCGGCAAGGTGCCGGTCAGCTATCTCCAGAAGACCTACGGCACGCAGGTCATGACGGAAGTCATTCAGGACGTCATCGGCGAGTCGAGCCTGAAGGCGCTGCAGGATCTGTCCCTGCGCCCCGCGCTCCAGCCCAAGGTCGATCTGGATGGCGACATCGAGGCTGTGGTCGCCGGCAAGGCCGACCTTGCCTATGGCATGTCCTTCGAGATCATCCCCGACATCACCCTCGGCGACTTCAAGTCCATCTCGGTCGAGCGCCCCGTGCTCAAGGTCGAGGACAAGGAAGTCGACGAGTCGGTCGAGCGTCTGGCCACCCAGCAGCGCAGCTTCGAGCCGCGCGAGGAGGGTGCCGCCGCCGAAACGGGCGACCAGCTCACCATCGATTTCCTTGGCAAGCTCGACGGCGTGCCCTTCGAGGGCGGCGCGGCCGAGGATGCCGACCTTGAGCTTGGCTCGGGCCGGTTTATCCCCGGTTTCGAGGAGCAACTCGTCGGATCGAAGGTCGGCGACGATGTTGTCGTGAACGTCACTTTCCCGGCGGAATATGGCGCGGAACAGCTTGCCGGCAAGGACGCCGTGTTCGACGTCAAGGTCAAGGCCGTGAAGAAGCCGGTCGAGGCCGTCATTGACGACAAGTTCGCCGAGAACTTCGGCTTTGACGCGCTCGACAAGCTCCGCGACGCCGTACGCGCCCAGATCCAGGGCGAATATGATCAGGTCTCGCGCCAGAAGCTGAAGCGTAAGCTCCTCGACGCGCTGGACGATCTGCACGCCTTCGAGGTGCCGCCCTCCATGGTCGAGCAGGAGTTCACCCAGATCTGGTCGCAGCTCGAGCAGGAGCTGGAGCACCAGAAGAAGACCCTCGCCGATCTGGAAGAGCCGGAAGAGACGGTGCGCGCCGATTACAACCGCATCGCGGAGCGCCGCGTGCGCCTCGGTCTGGTGCTGGCCGAAACCGGCGAGAAGAACCAGATCACCGTGACCAACGAGGAAATCAACCGCGCCGTCATGGAGCGCGCGCGCCAGTTCCCCGGTCAGGAACGCATGGTGTTCGACTATTACCAGAAGAATCCGCAGGCCCTGAACGAGTTCCGCGCGCCGATCTTCGAGGACAAGGTCATCGACTTCATCGTCGAACTGGCCCAGGTCGCCGACAAGGAAGTCTCCCGCGAGGAACTGTTCGCCGAGGACGAGTCCGACGTGCTGCCGCACATCCCGCCTCACGATCACGCCCATGACCATGATCACGATCATGACCACGCCGGTCACGATCATGAGGGGCATGCCCATGAACATGACGGCGAGACTTGCACGGATCCGACCCACAATCATTGATTTTGGCGGTTTGACTGACATGAAAGGCCCGGTGGCAACACCGGGCCTTTTTGTTTGGAAAATGAAGGGGCTATATCGAAACAGACGGGTCAATCTGATTGGTCAGGAAGGCCGCAACATGCGCGAAGTTCAGTCGTCCGGGGCCAAGGCGCATCTTCCCCAGCTTCTCGACGAGGTCGAGCGCGGTGCCACGATCATCATCACCCGCCATGGCCGGGCGGTCGCCCGCCTCGTGCCCGGAAACGGAACGCCGGGCCCGGCTCACGCAGGCCGATACGGCCGCTTTTCTGGCCGGGCTTGCCCGCCTCGGGGTGATCGTGGACCAGATACCGGACGAGGCCGCCATTCTGTCTCTCGCCCGGCAACATCATCTGACGATCTATGACGCCGCCTGTCTGGAACTGGCGCAGCGAACCGGATTTCCGCTGGCAACGCTCGACAACGCGCTTGCGCGGGCGCACAGGCGATGAAGCCGCCTCTGATCACGGATGCTGCCTGAAGCTTTACTTCGCCACCATCCGGGCCAGTTCCAGCCGGGCGCCCTGCAGTTCGATGAAGCCGGGGTGGCAGCGACTGGTTACGTTTTCGAAGGACGCTTTCGCATCGGCCATGCGGCCCTCGATCAGTGAGACATACCCCACATAGAAGTTGGCCTCGCAGATATTGCCGAGTTCCTTGCTGTCTTCCGCGGCCTTGAGCACGGCGTTGGCCTTGATGTCGCCCAGATAGTAGGAAATGACCGGATAGGGCCACTGGCTCTGGTCAAGGCGGGCGGCATTGGAAAACAGTTCGTCGTGGTCTTCCTGCTTCGCGCGGGCATGGGCCAGATGCAGCCAGATCACGTCATAGGCGTCCGGCGTCCCCACGGTGAGGGAGATCGCCTTTTCATAATTCCCGACAGCGTCGGTGTACTGGCCCTTGAATACCTGTGTCAGTCCGAGACGGCTGTAGGCGAACGGGTCCTTCGGGGCCATTTTCATGGCTGTGTCGAAATCCGCGAACGCATGGGAGTAATCACCCATATTGCTGTAGGTGAGCGCCCGGTTGGCATAGACCATGGGGTCGGAGGGATCGACGTTGATGGCATTGGCGTAAAAGATGAGCGCGCGGCCGGAATCGCCGACCATGTCATAGGCGGACGCCCTGGACGCATAGCCATGGCTGTCATAGGGATCGAGGCCGGGCAGGGCGTCGATGTCGGCGGAGGCCTCGCTCACGCGCCCGAGCATGGCGTAGGAGAGCGCCCGGCGCTCCAGCGCGAGGGGAAGGCCGGGCTGGATCTCCAGACATTTGCTGAAATCGGCGGCCGCATCCTCGAAATCGGCCTGATTGAACAGAATCGTGCCGCGGCCGAAATAGGCGGGCAGAAAGCCGGGGGCAAGCTTGATCGCCTCGGAATAGGCGGCAATCGAGCCGTCAATGTCGGCGGCCTTGCGCGCATATTCGCCCTTGAGGAAGAAAAGACGGGCCCTTTCGCCGCCGGTCACGCTTTTCCCGGCAAGCTTCCGGTTGACCTCATCAAGAGGAATCGGCGGCGGCTGGTCGTTGGTGCCGGCATTCGCCTGTGCAGCCGGCGGCGTTCCACCCCAGAAGCGAACGAAGCCGAGCCGGTCGGCGGCAAAGGCCAGCACGACAACGACCACGGCAACCCCGCCGATCACGGCAAGGCCTGTCTTCAATCCGGATGCAAAGCGACTCATGGATGTCTGTCCGTTCCTGCTCGAAAGCCCGCATCGGCGCGGGGCGCCCATGCTGACGATGACGCCGGGCCTTGTCCACCTGTCTTAGTGAAGCAACCCCATGACCCCGTTAGACTCTCCAGAGAGGTCCCGATCTGGCCGGTGCGGCTTGTTTCAACGTCATTTCGTCATTATTCCGTCGCGTCAGAGCCATAATGGATCATGGGAAAGTCCCCTGTGGGACACGCATGAAAATAAATGATCCGTAGGGGCATATTTCCTGTTGCGCCAGAGGCGGAATGCTTATATCCCGCGCACCTCAAGACGCACACGCACGTGCCGCTGGCCCCGTTGGGTGAAGAGCCCCAGTTGGTTTATGCAACGACGGAAGCGTCCTTTTTGGCTACTCCGGCTGATGGCCGGGACGGAAAGGGTGTTGACGATGATTGCGACCGAAAAGGGCCTTGGTGCCCTCTCGCGCTTTTCTTCTTTTGAAAATGAAACCGTGGAAAACGACAGCGCGGCGTCCCGTCGTGCCGCGCTTGCCGTCGTGCCGAGCGCGCTGGCGCACACCGCCGAGCGCGGCGGCGTCTCCGGCAAGATCGCGGCCTATCTTGAAACGGCCGACTTGCCGAGCCCCTGCCTTGTCGTCGACGTCGACATCGTCGAGCAGAACTGGGTGGAACTTGCCCGCTCCCTGCCGACGGCGAAGATCTATTACGCGGTGAAGGCCAATCCCGCCAACGAGATCGTCTCGCGCCTTGCCGGGCTTGGCTCGTCGTTCGATACCGCCAGCATGGGCGAGATCGATCTGTGCCTTGAGCACGGCGTGCCGCCGTCGCGGCTTTCGTTCGGCAACACCATCAAGAAGGAACGCGACATTGCCGCGGCCTTCGCCAAAGGCGTGCGCATGTTTGCGTTCGATTCGATGGCCGAGCTTGAGAAGATCGCCCGCGTCGCGCCCGGATCGCGCGTCTATTGCCGTGTGCTGATGGAGTGCGAGGGAGCCGAATGGCCGCTGTCGCGCAAGTTCGGCTGCGAGCCACAGATGGCGGTCGATCTTCTGGTCGCCGCCCGCGACATGGGGCTCGATGCCTATGGCATCTCCTTCCATGTCGGTTCTCAGCAGACGGACCTTTCCCAGTATGACAAGGCGCTGTCTCACACATCGTCTCTGTTCGCGGCCTTGGGCGCGCGCGGGCTCGATCTGCGCATGGTCAATCTGGGCGGCGGCTTTCCCTCGCGCTACCGTACCGACGTGCCGACCATATCGGCCTATGGCGAAGCCATCATGACGGCGCTGACCCGCCATTTCGGCCACAGCCTGCCCGACATCATCATCGAGCCCGGCCGGGGCGTGGTGGGCGATGCCGGCGTCATTCAGGCGGAAGTGGTGCTGGTCTCGGAAAAGGGCGGCGCGGACGGACGACGATGGGTCTATCTCGACGTTGGCAAGTTCCATGGCCTGGCCGAGACGATGGACGAGGCGATCAAGTACCGCATCGAAACGCCCCATGACGGCAAGGAAACCTCGCCGGTCATTCTGGCGGGACCGACCTGCGACAGCGCCGATATTCTCTACGAAAAGGCCGATTACCGCCTGCCGGTCGATCTGGTTGCCGGAGACAAGGTGCGGATTCTCGCCACGGGCGCCTATACCACGACCTATTCGGCGGTCTGCTTCAACGGCTTTCCGCCGCTGGCCAGCGTCTGCATCTAGGTCCGAATCCGGCTCACGATGCCTTAACCGGCTCCCATCATCATCTTCATGCCCGAGCGCGCCTTCAACCGTGCGCGCTCGGGATCATGGAGTCTGGACATCATGAACAGTTTTTCTCTCATTCCTGAAGAGCCCGGCCACAGCGCGGCCATCGATCGCCTGAACGACCGGGGCTTTGGCCGCGAGCGCTTCCGCAAGACGGTCTACAAGCTGCGCAAGGGTGTTCCGCCCGTCGCCTCCCTCTCTCTCGTCGCCCTCGACGCGGCAGGCCGGGTGGCGGGGTCCCTGCGCTTCTGGCCCGTGGCCATGGGCGTTGAAGCTGTGCCCGCCCTTCTGCTCGGGCCGCTGGTGGTCGATGAGACCCTGCGCGGCGGCGGCATCGGCTCGGCATTGATGAGGCGCGGGCTCGATCTTGCCCGGGCGCAGGGCCATCGCGCCGTCGTGCTGGTCGGCGATGAACCCTATTACCGCCGTTTCGGCTTCGAGCGCCGTCTGGCCCGGGATCTCCTGTTGCCGGGGCCTGTCGATGCCGAACGGTTTCTGGGCCTTGAACTGGCGTCCGGCGGCCTTGAGGGCGCGTCAGGGATGCTGAAGCCCGCAGGCGGCGGACGGCGTGTGGCCGCCACGGCGGGCAGGGCGGCCTGACCGGCCTCGTCATCTCCGGCCTGATCATGCTATCCGGGGTCCGGTTCTTTTCCGCGATGCGGATCTGAGCCGGGCGACGGGTTGTCTGCGGCCTCCCCGTTTCCCATGTATGGCGCTGCCCCTTCGTCCGGTGCATGATCGGACGAACGAATCAGGCAAAATCTGGAGGCGGGGTTGAGGCGTGGGCGGCATCAGGGGTGCCGCCGGAACCCGGATCCCGCAGGTCTTGGAAGGTATGGAATGAACGATCCGCTAGCGACTTACATGAATCTGGTGCCAATGGTCGTCGAGCAGACGAACCGGGGCGAGCGCGCCTACGATATTTTCTCGCGCCTGCTCAAGGAGCGGATCATCTTCGTGGCCGGGCCCGTCGAGGACGGCATGTCGACCCTGATCATCGCCCAGTTACTTTTTCTTGAGTCGGAAAACCCGAAAAAGGAAATCTCGATGTACATCAACTCGCCCGGCGGCGTGGTGACATCGGGCCTCGCGATCTACGACACGATGCAATATATCCGCTCGCCGGTCTCGACCGTGTGCATCGGGCAGGCTGCCTCCATGGGCTCGCTTCTGCTCGCCGCCGGCGAAAAGGGCTTGCGCTATGCCCTGCCGAACGCCCGGATTATGGTGCATCAGCCGTCCGGCGGCTTTCAGGGCCAGGCAACGGATATCGTCATCCATGCCAAGGAAACGATGGCCATCAAGGAGCGGCTGAACAGAATTTACGTTCACCACACCGGGCAACCATATGAGATTGTTGAAGAAAACCTTGAGCGCGACAATTTCATGAGCCCGGAACGGGCTCAGGAGTTCGGCATTATCGACCATGTCGGCGCGCTCAAGGCCGAAGAGGTATAGGGAAGGGGTGCGGCAGGGAGACGAAGACTGACACAGTTTCATATCTGTTTTTTGTCAGGACTCTTGCCGAAACGTCTTTCGAGTATGATCTTATGGATTCTTGATTTCTCCCGGCCGGGCGTGGTCCCATGATGGGCGGGAAAACGGGAATCAGAGTTTCCGGTTCCAGATGGCGGGATCTCCCCGCCGCCGGGACCGGGTGAAACGGCACGGTTCATGCTTCTTCTTGGGGAGGCGAACCGGCCAATAACGGGCAGATCGCCACGGGCCGAAGAGGCGTGGTCTGTCCGGCTTCACGGCCCAGGGAGTACGGATGAGCAAGGTCAGCGGCGGTGACTCCAAGAACACGCTGTACTGTTCCTTCTGCGGCAAAAGCCAGCATGAGGTCAGAAAGCTAATTGCGGGACCGACAGTCTTTATTTGCGACGAATGCGTCGAACTGTGCATGGACATCATCCGCGAGGAAAACAAAAGCTCGCTGGTGAAGTCGCGTGACGGTGTGCCGACGCCGCAGGAAATCAGCAAGGTGCTGGACGATTATGTGATCGGCCAGTCCCACGCCAAGCGTGTGCTGTCCGTGGCGGTGCATAACCATTACAAGCGCCTCAACCACGCCGCGAAGAACAACGACGTCGAACTCGCCAAATCGAACATTCTTCTGATCGGCCCGACCGGCTGCGGCAAGACGCTGCTCGCCCAGACGCTGGCGCGCATCCTCGATGTGCCCTTCACGATGGCCGACGCGACGACCCTGACGGAAGCCGGCTATGTCGGCGAGGATGTCGAGAACATCATCCTGAAGCTGCTCCAGTCGGCCGATTACAACGTGGAACGGGCCCAGCGCGGCATCGTCTACATCGATGAGGTCGACAAGATCAGCCGCAAGTCGGACAACCCCTCGATCACGCGCGACGTGTCGGGCGAGGGCGTCCAGCAGGCGCTGCTCAAGATCATGGAAGGCACGGTTGCCTCCGTGCCGCCCCAGGGCGGCCGCAAGCATCCCCAGCAGGAATTCCTTCAGGTCGACACGACCAACATCCTGTTCATCTGCGGCGGCGCGTTCGCCGGGATCGAGAAGATCATCGGCCATCGCCGCAAGGGCTCGTCCATCGGCTTCGGCGCCAAGGTGATGGCGCCTGATGACCGGCGCACGGGCGACGTTCTGAAGGATCTGGAGCCTGAGGATCTGCTCAAGTTCGGCCTTATCCCCGAATTCGTCGGCCGCGTGCCGGTGCTCGCCACGCTGGAAGACCTCGACGAAGCGGCGCTGATGCAGATCCTGACCGAGCCCAAGAATGCGCTCGTGAAGCAGTATCAGCGGCTGTTCGAGATGGAAAATGTCCATCTGACCTTCTCGGAGGATGCGCTCAAGGCCATCTCCCGCAAGGCCATCGAGCGCAAGACCGGCGCGCGCGGCCTGCGCTCGATCATGGAATCGATCCTGCTCGACCCGATGTACGACCTCCCGGCGCTTGAAGGCGTGGAAGAGGTGGTCATCAGCGCCGAGGTGGTCGATGGCAATGCCAAGCCGCTCTACATCTATGCCGAGCGCAAGGGCGACGTGGGCACCAGCGCCTGAGACGGACGCGATCCTTGAAACACCGGGCGGCAGGAACTTCGGCTCCTGCCGCCCGTTGTGTCAGGGAGAAGAAGGATCGGGAGAGGGCTTTCAAGGCACGAATTCGACCCTTTGGGCCGGACCTTGAAATGGCCGATGGATACACCATTTAGCCTATATGCAAGTCGAAATCCGGAAGAGCCCGGACGCCGATTTGGGTAATGATCTGGACCTGTGGAAACCGTCTTCATGACGGCACTTTCAGCCAGACAAGTGATTCCTTCCTGCTCCCCGTTCCCGGGGAGACCGGCAGAAGCGCATGAGGGCCTTTCAGGTCCGGTGCGGGGGCCATCGAAGCCCACCGGTTGTTTCATTTCCTGGAAAGAGGCTTGCTGGAAGAACGGGGGTGCAAAGGCTGCATCTCCTGGTGCTAGAATTGATGCGACCGGACCATCGGGACAAGGAAGAGAGTGCAGGTATCAAATGACTGAGAAAACGAATCTCTCTCGCAAGGGATCCAAGGCAGGCGGAGACACGCCGCTGCCCGTGCTGCCCTTGCGTGATATTGTCGTGTTCCCGCACATGATTGTTCCGCTCTTCGTGGGCCGGGACAAATCTGTACGCGCGCTTGAAAGCGTGATGCAGGAAGATAAGCAGATCCTGCTGGTCGCGCAGAAGAACCCCGGGGACGACAACCCGGGCATTGAAGATATTTATGACGTCGGCACCATCGGTTCCGTTCTCCAGCTCCTGAAACTTCCCGACGGGACGGTGAAGGTGCTGGTCGAGGGCGTGCGCCGGGCCGAAATCAATCGGTTCACGGAGAATGAGGAATTCTTCGAGGCCTTCATCTCGCCCATCGACGAGGACGAGGGACCCGTTTCCGAGCTTGAGGCGCTTGCCCGCACCGCGGTCACGCAGTTCGAAAGCTATGTGAAACTGAACAAGAAGGTGCCGCCGGAGGTTGTGGGTTCGGTCTCGCAGATCGAGGATCCCTCGAAGCTTGCCGACACCATCGCCAGCCACATCAACATCAAGCTGAGCGAGAAGCAGGAGCTTCTCGAAATGGCGACGGTGGCCGAGCGGCTGGAGCGCGTCTATTCGCTGATGGAAGGCGAGATCAGCGTGCTTCAGGTCGAAAAGCGCATCCGCAGCCGCGTCAAGCGCCAGATGGAGAAGACGCAGCGCGAGTACTATCTGAATGAGCAGATGAAGGCCATCCAGAAGGAACTCGGCGACGGCGAGGAGAGCAAGGACGAACTGGCCGAACTTGAACAGCGGATCGACAAGACCAAGCTGTCGAAGGATGCGCGCGAGAAGGCTCATGCCGAGCTGAAGAAGCTCAAGCAGATGAGCCCGATGTCGGCGGAAGCAACCGTCGTGCGCAACTATCTCGACTGGCTCCTGTCCGTGCCGTGGAACAAGCCGAGCCGCGTGAAGAAGGACCTGAAGGCCGCCCAGGCCATTCTCGATGCCGATCACTACGGTCTTGAGAAGGTGAAGGAACGCATTGTCGAATATCTCGCGGTCCAGAGCCGGTCGAACAAGCTGAAGGGTCCGATTCTCTGCCTCGTCGGTCCTCCCGGCGTCGGCAAGACCTCGCTTGGCAAGTCGATCGCCAAGGCGACGGGCCGCGACTTCGTGCGCATGTCGCTGGGCGGCGTGCGTGACGAGGCCGAGATTCGTGGTCACCGCCGCACCTATATCGGCTCGATGCCCGGCAAGGTCATCCAGTCGATGAAGAAGGTGAAGCACACGAACCCGCTGTTCCTGCTCGACGAGATCGACAAGATGGGCGCGGACTTCCGGGGCGACCCGTCCTCGGCGCTGCTTGAGGTGCTGGATCCCGAACAGAATGATTCGTTCGCGGATCACTATCTCGAGGTCGATTACGACCTGTCGGACGTGATGTTCGTCACGACCGCCAACACGCTCAACATTCCGGGTCCGCTCATGGACCGGATGGAGATCATTCGCATCGCGGGTTACACCGAGGATGAGAAGGTCGAGATCGCGCGTGGCCACCTGCTGGACAAGGCTGTCGAAGCCCATGGTCTGCGCAAGGGGGAATGGTCGATCACCGATGGCGCCCTGCGTCAGCTGATACGGGTCTATACCCGCGAGGCGGGCGTGCGCAGTCTTGAGCGCGAGATCAACAATCTCGCCCGCAAGGCCGTGAAGGAGATCCTGACGTCCGACAAGAAGTCGATCGAGGTCAACATCGACAACATCGAGACCTATGCCGGTGTGCCCAAGTACCGCTTCGGCGAGACGGAAGGCGAAGATCAGGTCGGCGTGGTTACGGGTCTTGCCTGGACCGAGGTGGGCGGTGAGTTGCTGACCATCGAAGGCGTCATGATGCCCGGCAAGGGCGGCATGATCGTGACGGGCAACCTGCGCGATGTGATGAAGGAATCGATTTCGGCCGCGAGTTCCTATGTGCGTTCGCGGGCGACGCGGTTCGGCATCAAGCCGCCGCTGTTCCAGAAGATGGACATTCATGTGCACGTGCCGGAAGGCGCAACGCCCAAGGATGGTCCCTCTGCCGGTGTCGGCATGGCGACAGCCATCGTGTCGGTGCTGACGGGTATTCCGGTCCGCAAGGATGTCGCCATGACCGGCGAGATCACGCTGCGCGGACGGGTGCTGCCCATCGGCGGCCTGAAGGAAAAGCTCCTTGCCGCGCTTCGGGGCGGCGTCAAGAAGGTGCTGATTCCCCAGGACAATGTGAAGGACCTGTCCGATATCCCGGATAATGTGAAGAACGGGATGGAAATTGTCCCGGTTTCGACCGTGGATGAGGTTCTGGCCCATGCTCTGGCCCAACCCCTGGTCCCGATTGAGTGGGATGAGGAGGCTTATGCCGCGGAACAGGCCGCTCTTCGTAACAAATCGGGTGCAGAAGGCATCACAGCCCATTGAGCTTACATCGAGTTTGCGGGATATTGCGCCGCAACTAACCAGCGAACGGGGACCCAAAGTCCCCGTTCATTGTTTTGAAAGAGAGCGATCGTCGGTGATTCTATAGAGTTTCCTTACGATTTTGCTTTGACCCCCTCGGAACCCCGTGGCTAGACTGCCACCCTTATTGGGGCTCCGTCCCGGAATAGAAAGAGGTCCATAGTGAACAAGAACGATCTCGTTGAAGTCGTTGCCGAAAAGGCAGGGCTTTCGAAGGCAGATGCAACCAAGGCGATCGACGCCGTTTTCGAAGGCATCACCGAAACGCTGACCAAGGGCGAAGATGTTCGCCTCGTCGGCTTTGGCACATTCGACGTATCGAATCGTGCAGCCACTGAGGGCCGCAATCCCCGCACCGGCGAGAAGATCCAGATTCCGGCTTCCAAGCAGCCGAAGTTCAAGGCCGGCAAGGGCCTCAAGGACGCCGTCAACGCCTGACCGGCGACGCCTGCCGATCGGCCCTGATTACCCCGCAGGGGTGTGAGCCGGTTCCGGGAAAATAATCAATCTGTCTGCGAGCCGGCCATCACCCAGTGAGGCCGGTTCGTTGCATTTGGGCGTCTCTATTCCGCGGCGGCCGCGCCCGGCGGGCTGTTGCGCGGATCGAGTTCCACCGGGTCCGGCCCGGTGCGGGAGATGGCGATGGAGACGAAGTCCGCTCTTGATTCCGCAGGCACGGATTCTTTCCGGGTGATCCGGTAAAGCACGAAGAGGACAAAAAGTCCGTGAATGGACGCCATGAACAGGAAGATCGCCGGGAAACCCAGCAGGGGCGTAACCCATGAGGCGGCAACAGGCCCGATGATCGCGCCCCCTGCATAGGCCACCAGCAATCCGCTTGAGACGCTGACAAATTCGCGCGACCCGGCATTGTCATTGGCATGGGCCACGCACAGCGAATAGAGCGTGAGGGCCGAACATCCGAAAAGGAATCCCGCCGGCAGCAACAGCCAGGGATGGCCGGAGGAGCCGGCGAGCATCAGCAAGGTCTCGCCCACTGCCGCGACGAGGCAAACCCCGATGATGACCTTGCGCCGGTCCACCCGGTCGGAAATGCGGCCGACGGGCCATTGGGCCAGCGCGCCTCCCAGAATGGCCGATGTCATGAAATAGGAGGCGCCTGCAATGTCCAGTCCCGCGCGGGTGGCAAAGACCGGCCCCATCGTCCAGAACGGCGAATTGGTGAGCCCCACGACAAAGCAGCCGACGAAACCGACCGGCGAAAGCCGGTAGATCGCGCGCACGTCGATATTGACCGTCTGGATCGGCGCGGGCTGGACCGAGCGGGTGAGCGAAACCGGGATGAGGGCAGCCGACGTCAGAATCGAGACGATGGCGAACAGCACGAAACCGGCCGGGCTTGCCGCATTGAGCAGCAACTGGCCCAGCACGATGCCAATGAAATTCACGATCAGGTAGATCGAGAACAGGCTGCCGCGGGTTTCATTGGTGGCCTTCTCGTTGATCCAGCTTTCAATGACCATGTAGAGGCCCGCAAAGCAGAAGCCGGTGAGCGCCCGGAAGAAGCACCAGGTGAGGGGCTCGACAATGAGCGCGAGCACCAGCGGAGCGGAGGAGGCGGCAGCCGCGAAGGCGCCAAAGCTGCGGATATGGCCCGCGCGGCGTACGACCCGGGGGCAAAACACGCAACCGGCCAGGAAGCCTGCAAAATAGGCTCCACCGATCCAGCCGAGCGTGGTCGCGGACAAATGATCGGCATCGGCACGTAGTGGCACGAGACTTCCAAGCAGGCCATTGCCGATCAGCAGGATGGCCGTTGAAAGATAAAGCGAAACAAATGACGCGAAAGTACGATGCACGATTGACTCATATTGATTGCAGGCCGCGAAGGGCAGGGAGGAACATACCGGCGAGGCTCACCTTCGCGCGGGCTTCGGGGGATTGCAATGGCAGGCCCATTCAAGTAGGAGAAGGGCTGTGAGGCTCAGGGCTCGCGTGGAAACCGGATTTCCGGGTTCATCAACGCATCCGGCCGTCGCAACGGGCGGTTAGCTCAGCTGGCAGAGCATCTCGTTTACACCGAGAGGGTCGGCGGTTCGATCCCGTCACCGCCTACCATTTCGCCGGAATATCCGGCTGGTCTGTACAATCTTCTGAAAACTTGCACACTTTATGAAGCCCGCCTTCAAAGGCTGGGCCGAAATGCAGGGCTTATTGCCAGCCAAGACAGGCCCTACCTTGTTCCACGGAAGAAGGAGAAAAGATCATGGCTACCTCCACCTCACGTACATTTTTTATCACGGGCGTTTCGACCGGGTTCGGCCGCGCCTTTTCCGAAGCCGCGCTCGAGGCCGGCCACCGCGTCATTGGAACGCTGCGTAACGAAGACGCACGGGCCGAATTCGACCGGCTTGCACCCGGAAGATCATTCGGACGGATCCTCGATGTAACGGACGATGCCTCAGTTGAACGGGTCATCAACGAAGTCGAAAGCGGGATCGGCGCAATAGACGTTCTCATCAACAATGCCGGATATGGCCATGAGGGGCTCGTCGAGGAATCTTCGATCGAGGATCTTCGCCGCCAGTTCGAGGTGAATGTCTTTGGCGCGGTGGCGGTCGCCAAGGCGGTGCTGCCCTTCATGCGCAAGCGCCGCGCCGGGCACATCATCTCCATCACGTCGATGGGCGGCATCATCACCATGCCGGGCCTTGCCTATTATCACGGCAGCAAGTTCGCGCTCGAAGGGATCAGTGAAAGCCTGGGCAAGGAAGTGGCGAGCTTCGGCATCCACGTCACCGCCGTGGAACCCGGCGGTTTCCGCACCGACTGGGCCGGGCGCTCGATGGTGCGCGCGCCCCGCAGCATTCCCGATTATGACGAAAGCTTCGGACCGGTCCGCAAAAGGCGCGAAGGCTACAGCGGCCATCAGCCCGGCGATCCGGTGAAGGCGGCGCAGGCGATCCTCAAGCTCGTCGAGTCCGAAAACCCGCCTGCTCATCTGCTGCTGGGCAAGGATGCGGTGAAACTGGTGCGCGAGAAGATCGCCCAGCTCACCAGCGAGATCGACGCCTGGGAAGCCGTTTCGCTCTCGACCGATTTCGAGTGAAGCCGGAGTCCGTCAGGGACTGAAAACAACAAGGCGCGGGTGGCGTGATGACGCTGCCCGCGCCTTCTTTGCCGTTTTCCGGCAGGTCACGGCTGTTCGCGCGCGCTCAGCGTGATATTGTCGCCGGACATGAAATTTCCGTATCGAAGCAGGCTGGAGGGGCGGAACATATCCTTCCGTCCAGAGAATATTCCGCCTGCCGTTCCTCAAAGGGAGACATGACATGGATTATGTGAAGTTCGGCTCCACGGGTCTTGAGGTGTCGCGGCTATGCCTTGGCTGCATGACGTTCGGCGATGCGTCGCGGGGCAACCATAGCTGGACGCTGGATGAGGCCGCGAGCCGGCCTATCATCAAGCTGGCTATCGAAAGCGGCATCAATTTCCTCGACACCGCCAACGTCTATTCGGACGGCACGTCCGAGGAAATCGTCGGCCGGGCGATCAAGGATTTCGCCAAACGCGAGGACATCGTGCTGGCGACCAAGGTTCACGGCCGGATGCGCCCCGGTCCGAACGGCGAAGGCCTGTCGCGCAAGGCGATCTTCGCCGAGATCGACGCCAGCCTGAAGCGGCTCGGCACCGACTATGTCGACCTTTACCAGATCCATCGCTGGGATGCGCGCACGCCTATCGAGGAAACGATGGAAGCGCTGCACGATGTGGTGAAGGCGGGCAAGGCGCGCTATATCGGCGCTTCCTCCATGGCCTCGTGGCAGTTCGCCAAGGCGGTCTACACCTCGCGCCTCAATGGATGGACGCAGTTCGTCAGCATGCAGAACCATCTCAACCTGCTGTACCGCGAGGAAGAGCGCGAGATGTTGCCGTTCTGCGCCGACCAGGGCCTCGCGGTGATCCCGTGGAGCCCGCTCGCCCGCGGACGCCTCACCCGAGACTGGAACGAAACCACCGAACGGCTGGAAACCGACGTCTTCGGCAAGTCGCTTTATGTCGAGGGGGATCGCGAGGTCGTCGATCAGGTCGGCCTCATCGCCAGCAAGCGGGGCGTACCCCGGGCGCAGGTTGCTCTCGCCTGGCTGGTGCAGAAGAAGGGCGTGACGGCGCCGATCGTCGGGGCGTCCAAACCCCAGCATGTCAATGACGCCCTTGCGGCCCTGTCGCTCAACCTGACGGCTGAGGAAACCGGCGCCCTTGAAGCGCCCTACAAGCCGCACCGCGTGGCCGGGTTCGTCTAATAAAGCATGTCTGGAACCCGCGTCATGCCCCCGGTGTGAGGCGTGACGCGGGGAAGCTCCCTGTGCAGGAAATCAATCAGGGCCCTCAGCTTCAGCGGCACCCGGCGGCGATCGGGATAATAGAGCGTGAAGCCCGGAAGCGAGGGGCTCCAGTTCGCAAGGAGACGGACCAGCCGGCCGCTTTCAATGAAGGGATCGATATAGCCGTTGAACATGTTGGCGATGCCGAGACCGTCGAGCGCGGACTGAACGAGGGCGGCGGAATCATTGATGATGAGGCGTCCGGTCACCGGCAATTCAAAAGACTCCCCGTCGCGAACGAATTCCCAGCGCTCGATCTGCCCGGACGTGACATGCCGGAAGGAGATGCAGGCGTGGTTGAGAAGATCGCGCGGTTCGCGGGGCGTGCCGTAGCGCTCCAGATAGTCGGGCGAGGCGACGATATGGACTGAAATGGCGGGACCGATCCTGACCGCGACCATGTCCTTCTCGACCATGTTGCTCAGCCTCATGCCGGCATCGAAACCGCGGCTGACAATGTCGACGAGATTGTTCTCGATCATCACCTCGACATTGATGCGCGGATAGGCGTCGATAAAGCGGCGCAGAACCGGTTGCAGAATGATCATGTAGCCCGAGCGGGGAACGTTGAGGCGGAGCAGGCCAGCGGGCTCATCCCCGTCCCCGCCCAGCTCGTCGCTCGCCGCCACAAGCTCGCGCACGCAGGGACGCACCCGCTCCAGATAGCGCGCGCCTGCCTCCGTCAGGCTGACGCTGCGCGTCGTCCGGTTGAACAGGGGCAGGCCGAGGCGGCTTTCAAGATGGCGGATCGACTGGCTCACCGCCGAGGGCGAAACGCCCAGACGCACGGCGGCGGCCGAGAATCCCGCTTCCTCCGCGACCGCGACAAAAGCCACCAGCCCTTCAAGTTGATCCTGACGCATAAGTATGGAATCCCCGCTGGCCTGAAAGGATTGTTCAGGTTGCCTTCAAGAATTCCAGATTATCACAGGGCCGGATCATCATGGAGCTTGTCGGCGATTTTCACCGGCCTGTATGGTTGGAGCGGGTGGGAGAAAACGCTGTTCCGGTCTTGTTGCATCGAGGAATCCTGACGATGAATGAACTTGCCTCTCATCCCGCTCTGGCCGCTGGCGGCGTGGCCGTGATCACCGGCGGTGCAAGCGGCATCGGCCTTGCCGCCGCCACGGCACTTGCGGCCAGGGGGCTCCGGGTCTGCATCGCGGACCGGACGGGCCTCGACGAGGCCGCGGCCCGGATCGGCGGCGATGTTCTGGCCCTCCAGACCGATGTTTCCAGCCGGGACGAGGTGGAGAAGCTGGCGGCGGCGGTCGCGGAGCGGCTCGGGCCTGTTTCGGTTCTGATGAACAATGCCGGTATCGGCGGCGGCGGCGATGTGCTGTCAAGTCCCGAGATCTGGTCGCAGGTGCTGGGCGTCAATCTCATGGGCGTGCTCCATGGGGTGCAGAGCTTCGTGCCGGCCATGATCGGGCAGGGCAGGCCGGGGCTCGTCATCAACACCGGCTCCAAGCAGGGCATCACCCAGCCGCCGGGCAATACGGCCTACAATGTCAGCAAATCCGGCGTAAAGGCGCTGACCGAAGGGCTGGCGCACACGCTGCGGGAAAAGACCGGCGGCCGCATCAGCGCGCATCTCCTCATCCCCGGCTTCACCTATACCGGCATGACGACTCCCCGGCGGAGCGAATTTCCCGCGGGCGCCTGGACCCCGGAACAGGTGGTGGAGCGCCTGTTCGAGGGGCTCGCCCGCGATGAATTCTATATCCTCTGCCAGGACAACGAGACGACCCGGGCGCAGGACGAAAAGCGCATCCTGTGGGCGGCGGGCGATCTGGTGGAGAACCGGCCAGCCCTTTCGCGCTGGCATCCCGACTGGAAGGAAAAATTCGCCGCCTATATGGCGGAATGAATGATCCCGGTGATTCCTTCAGGCATCGGGAGAGAGGCTATCCTGATTGCTTCGACGCGCGGAACACCGATCCCGATTTCCTCTATGAACGGCGTTTCCCATGATTTCGACCCTTCTGGTTGTCCTGCCCATTTTCGCGCTCATTTTTCTCGGCTGGATGGCCCGGCGCGCCAACATGCTGGGGGCGAACGCCACGACCGAAATAAACCGGTTCGTGGTCAATCTCGCGCTGCCCGCGCTGCTTTTCGACATTCTGGCCCATGCGCGCTGGAGCGACATCTGGCAGCCGGGCTTCATTCTGGCGTTCGGGTTGGGCAGCCTCGCCGTTTTCGGGCTTACCATCGCGATCCGGCTTCGCCAGAAGGTGCATCTGGCCGATGCGGTGGTCGACGGCCTGAACGCGGGTTACGCCAACACGGGCTTCATGGGCTTTCCGCTTGCGCTCGCTGTGCTGGGGCCTGCCGCGCTCGCGCCAACCAGCATCGCCACCATTCTCACCGTCTGCGTCATCTTCGCATTCGGCATCATCCTCATTGAGGCCGGGCTGCAAACGGAGGCGCGCCGCTCGCATCTGGTGCTCAAGGTGGCGGGTGCGCTGATCCGCAATCCGCTTCTGATCGCGCCGGCCGCGGGCGCGCTGGTGCTGCTGGCGGGTCTTTCCGTCCCCGCTCCGGTCGAAACCATCTTCAAGCTGCTGGGCGGGGCGGCCTCTCCCTGCGCGCTCGTGGCGCTGGGGCTGTTCCTCGCTGAAAAGCGCAAGGGGAGGGAGGAGGGCGCCGGAACAGGTGCCAGGACCGGCGCTGTGACAATCTCACTCCTTGTCGGCTTCAAGCTCATCCTTCAGCCCCTCGTTACATGGCTGCTGGCGAGCTTCGTCTTTCACCTGCCGCCGCCCCTGATCCATGTCGCGGTTCTCATTGCCGCGCTGCCGACGGGAACGGGGTCCTTCATGCTGGCGGAATTCTACAGGCGCGAAGCCTCCGTCACCTCCCGCGTCATCCTCATTTCGACCATTCTCTCGATCCTGACTGTTTCAGCCTATATCGCCATCGCCGTCTGAACGATTTCCTTGTATAAATTCTTGCCTGTTCCTACATTTTGAAAATGGCCGGTTTACAGAAACCGGGGGGCCCGGCACCCGCTGGAGAAGGAACTCGCATGACATCGTTTCTCAAGGCTCCGGTCGAAAATTATATCGAGGCCCATGGCGGGGGAAACGGTCCGTTCCTCACGCCCGTGGAAGGTCTCACCCTGTTGAAGACGTCGGGTGAGACCTTGCCCTACCATAAGGTCTACAAGCCCGCGCTTTGCATCGTTGTGCAGGGCGCGAAGCAGATCACCCTGGGCGAGAACAGCTTCGATTATGCGCAGATGCAGATGCTTGTGGTCAGCATCGAATTGCCCGCCTTTGGCCGCGTCACCCGCGCCAGCGAAAAGGAACCCTTTCTCGGCCTGACGCTGGAGTTCGACGTCGGCCTGATGCGGGAGGTGATGGAGGCGCTCGACGCCCCTCCCAGACCTTCTGAAGGATCCGGGCCGGGCATTTTCGTGGACGATCTGGCCGGACCTCTGGAGGATTGCGTCACGCGGCTGCTGCGCTTGCTGGAAACGCCTGCCGCCATCCCGATCCTCTATCCCGCGATCATGCGTGAACTCTGCTACTGGCTCCTGACCGGGCCCCATGGCGGAGAGCTTTGCAAGCTGGCCTTGCCCAACAGCCATACGCAGCGCATCACGGATGCGATCTATGTTCTTCGCGAGAATTTCACGCGGCCGATCCGCATCGAGGAACTGGCGGCGGCGGCCCGGATGAGCATGTCGTCCTTCCACCAGCACTTCAAGGCGCTGACCGCCATGACGCCGCTCCAGTATCAAAAGCAATTGCGCCTGCTGGAAGCGCGCAGGCTGATGATTTCGGACGCCGCCAACGTCGCGAGCGCCGCCTATCAGGTCGGCTATGAAAGCGCCTCGCAATTCAGCCGTGAATATGCCCGCATGTTCGGCGTGCCGCCCAAACGTGACTCGATGGAACTGAGAGAATTGCCGGCGCCAGTGCCGGTCTGAATATATTAATCGCTGGACAGATCAATAGAAGAAATTCATTATAATTCGTTGACGGATTGTTATGGCATCATTCAAAGATGACGCCGGTCAGCATTTCGGAAACCTGCCAGAGCTTTGCTGCTGCCGTCACATCCAGCGCCTTGGCAGGTGGCGTGGCAGGTGCCGGAAATCCCCGTATTTCAGATATCTTGTCGGGGCCGTAATAGTCGCCGTTTGCCGCCTGTGGCGACGTTGCCGCGAACAGAGTCGGCAGCGCGCCCTGGGCTGCGGGCTGGAACAGGAACCACAGAAATTTGCGCGCAAGCCCGAAGAGACTCCATTCGCCCGCGCCATTGGTCAGCAGGTCCGTGCGCGCAACGCCGGGATGGGCGGCGATGCTGGCGACGCCCCAGCCATGGGCATCGCTTTGCCGCGCCAGCTCGAAGGCGAACATCAGGCAGGCAAGCTTCGACTGCGCATAGACTGGTATCGGCTTGTAATTCCATCTTGCCTGCAAATCGTCGAAATCGATCTGGCCCTGCCGCGCCGCGATGCTGGACAGAGTGACGACGCGCGGGGCGCGGCCCTTGCGGAGGAGGGGCAGGAGATGGGCCGTTAAAGCGAAGTGCCCCAGATAATTCGTGCCGAACTGAAGTTCGAAGCCGTCTCTGGTTTCGCGGCGTTTCGGCGGCGTCATCACCCCGGCATTGTTGATCAGAACATCGATGCTGTCGTGGCTGGCGCGCAGACGCCCCGCAAACGCGGCGATGGAAGCAAGATCGGCAAGGTCCAGAAGCTCGAAACTGACAGAGGCATCGGGCGCGTCCTGCCGGATGGCGTCCACCGCCTGTGCGCCCTTGTCCCGGTTGCGGCCGGCGATGATGACATGGGCGCCAGCGCGCGCGAGCGCCAGCGCATCCTCAAAGCCGAGACCACCGGTGCCGGTGATGACGATTATGCGGCCCTTCTGGGAGGGGATATCCGCCTCGGTCCATTTTGCCGCCATGGTCAGCCCTTTCGCTTCGTCGCATTGCCCGGGTGCAAACCTCCGCCCGGCACAGGGAGGGTGGATCGGATGCTGTCACACTTCCTCGGCACCCGTCTTCATGTCTGTCCCTCAATATCGTGCCTTGGGGCCTGGAAAAATGCCGGAATCCACGGTTAACTTGCCTGATCCTCCGAAATATTATTTTTTAGAAACATAATATTCAATTTCTATTCATCTGGTTCGTTTCTGGTCCGTCACAAGCTATTGGCGCGAAGAAGGAGGAGCATGCGCTGTGCGGCTTCCCGCGCGATCTCGACGATCTCGCCGTCCGTGGGCTGACGCAGGCCCAGCAGCGCCTCGTCAAAAATCCGCGCCTTCAGCAATCCGGCATAAATCTGCGCCGCGGCGCGCCTGTCGCGCACGCTCCAGCCTTCGCGTCCGGCCCAGAGGTCGAGATAGGCGGCGAAGGTGGCGTCCCGGCTGCCGGCCGTCTGCGTCAGATAACGCCGGCCGATTTCGGGAAAGCGGTGCGCGTCGCGGGCGACGACGCGGTAGAGCGCGAGCTGGTCCGGCGAGAGGGCATGGCGGAGATATTCCTCGCCCGCCAGCGGAACCGCCTCGGCGGGGGGCAGGGCATACCAGTCCGGCGGGGGCTCATCTCCCGCGGCCTCATCCTCAGGCAACTCGCTGCAGGCCGCCTTGATCACGGCGGTGAAGAGGTCGTCCTTGCTCTCGAAATGCCGGTAAAGCGTCTTGATCGAAACCCCGGCCGCCGCGGCGATGTGGTTGACCGAGGCCTCGGCATAGCCCGCATCCAGAAAAGCCTTGAGCGCGGCCTCCACGATGACGGCGCGTTTGCGCGCCATCAGACCCGCCTTGGGGTTATCGGCCGACCAGGTCTTCGCCATGAAAAAACGCGCTCCCTCTTGACTCAGGATACGACAGCAATAACTGTCGTATGTGTGACAGCAATCGCTGTCCTTTCTTTTCAGTTACAGCCGAAGCCCCGCCGCCGCAAGCCGCCCGGGCGCGGCCAGCCCGGATGGTGAACCGATGCTACAGCTTCTTGCCCGCCCGCTCGATCTTCCTTGCGGCGTGACCCTGCCGAACCGCCTCTGCAAGGCGGCGATGAGCGAGGGCCTGTCCGATGTGGACAACCATGCCACGCTCCGGCTTGAAACACTGTACCGGCGCTGGGCCCATTCCGGCGCGGGCCTTCTTTTTTCCGGCAATATCCAGGTCGATCCCGATCATCTCGAACGCCCGCTGAACGTCGTCATCCATGATAACAGCGGCAGGGAACAGCTTGCCCGGCTGGCGAAGGCTGGAAAATCCGGTGGCGCGCATTTCTGGGCCCAGCTCAGCCACACGGGCCGGCAGGTCGATGCGGCCATCAACCCTGCGCCGCTCGCACCCTCCGTCGTCGAACTCGACGTGATGCGCGGCGCGGGTTTCAATTTCGCAAAGCCCCGCGCCATGACGGAAGCTGAGATCCAACACGCCATCGCCCAGTTCGGTTTTGCCGCCGGCCAGGTCCGTGAAGCCGGCTTTGACGGCGTCACCCTCCATGCCGCGCACGGCTATCTCATTTCCCAGTTCCTGAGCCCGCTGACCAACCGGCGCGAAGACCAGTGGGGCGGCACCCTGCAGAACAGGTCGCGCTTCCTGATCGAGGTTCTGGCCGCCGTCCGCGATGCGGTCGGGCCGGATTTCCCGGTCGGCATCAAGCTCAACTCCTCCGACTTCCAGAGGGGCGGCTTCACCAGCACCGAGTGCATCGAGCTTGTGAAGCGGCTGAACGCGACGGGCCTCGATCTGCTGGAGCTTTCCGGCGGTTCGCTGGAGCAGCCCAAGGTCATGGGGCTGTCGCTGAAGGAAGAGGGAGAAGACGGGCCGCGCCAGAGCACGGTGAAACGCGAAGCCTATTTCGTGAATTTCGCGAAGGCCGTGCGTGATGTGGCCGCCATGCCCGTCATGGTTGTCGGCGGCTTCCGCTCGGCCTCGGCCATGGCCGAATCCCTTGAGAAGGGAGAGCTAGACGT
Organism: Parvibaculaceae bacterium; assembly: GCA_028283765.1. Classification (GTDB taxonomy): domain Bacteria; phylum Pseudomonadota; class Alphaproteobacteria; order Parvibaculales; family Parvibaculaceae; genus JAATFR01. The sequence continues at coordinate 1,441,390 of JAPWJY010000008.1, forward strand.
GGTCGGCATCGGCCGCCCCATGATCGGGGAGCCTGAAGGGCCGAAGCATCTGCTCTCGGGAGAGAAGGACCGCCTGCCGAGCTTCGAGACGCAGTTCGAGATATTCCACTTCATGCCCTGGAACAACATGCAGCTCGAACGGCTGGGCGATGGTCTCGACCCGGACCTTGCCATGACCGGCGAGGCGGCCTTCGCGGCTTTTGCGGAACTTGAGGGGCGCAACGTGGCGGCGCTTCTGCGCCATCGCGGGCAGGGAGTCTAACCACATGAAAATATTCATCACAGGGGCCACCGGTTATATCGGGGGTTCCATCGCCGAAAAGCTCGTCGCGGCGGGCCATACCGTCACGGGGCTGGTCAGGTCCGAAGAAAAAGCCCGGCTGCTGAAGGCGCGTGGAATCGAACCTGTTTCCGGCACGCTGGACGATTCCGACCTTCTGGCCAGCGCCGCCCGGGCGGCTGACGCCACCATCCACACCGCCAGCGCCGATCATCCGGGTTCCGTGGTATCGCTGGTCACGGCGCTGGAGCGCAGCGGCAAGCTCTTCATCCACACCACGGGCTCCGCCATCGTCGCCGACCATGCCGATGGCGAATATGCGGCTGAGACGCCCCTGGACGAGGACAGCTATTTCGATCCGGTTCCCTATCGAAGGCCGCGCGTCGACATGAACCGCTATGTCCGGCAGGCGGCGATCGAGAAGGGCCTTCGCGCCATCGTCATCTGCCCGGCCATGGTCTATGGCACCGGGCGCGGCCTCCATCCCGACAGCGAGCAGATCCCCGGCCTGATCGGCCTTTCAAGGCATGCTGGCGCGGGCGTCTATTTCGGCAAGGGGCTCAATGTCTATTCGAACGTGCATATCGACGATCTCGTCGATCTTTATCTGCTCGCGATGGAAAAGGCCCCGGGCGGCTCGTTCTTCTTCGCCGAGAACGGCCACAATTCGTTCAGGGAGATCGCCGGGATGATCAGCACCCTGCCTGAACTGGATGGCAGGACAACAAGCTTGCCGCTGGAAACCATTATCCAGAGCCGCGGCGAAGCGGGCCGTCTGGGCGTCGCCTCCAACAGCTACGTCCGCGCCGCCAACGCCCGCCGCCTCGGCTGGTCGCCGCACGGGCCGTCTCTGGCGGAATGGTTTCGGGAAATGATCAGGGAGGGGCAACCCCGATCGTGAGCGGGGGGAGGAGGGCTCGTTTAAATTCTATGAGCTTGGCAATGCCGCTCTGCGAGCCGCATTCGCTGCTGATTTTAACTTCGATAAATCCCGGCAGGCATCAACAAATGCAGCCGCCCTGCCTGTCTTTGAGAATTCGACTAATTCGTTGATGCCGCTATCACTGGAGAAATGTATCGTTTCATAAAGGCAAATCGGAATCTGTCGATTATCTTTGAAACGGCGATCAGGGCCACCACTTTTGTTCGGGTGTTTCCAGGTGTGTCCTATTACCTTTGCGTCATGGGGTACTGTGCCCGCTTCAATAAAATTTGAATCCTGCCACCGGATGCGAAGATCGGCATAGCTTACCGCTCCGGTCTGCTTGCCATCTTCGATGAGGATAATATCCGGGAAGAAATATATGATCTGCTTACCCACATGCAGTATGGGTGGCGTAATGTTGCTTGTTACGCTGCCTGGCAATTTATAGGCGAGCGTCGTTGGCTTTTTTTTGACTAGATGCGATGCACCCGCATTCTGCTTCCAAGCTGTCAAGTCCTGTATGACCCCACCGGCTTCGATGTGCCATTTACCGGCGCATTCCATTAACCCATCAAAACTGCTGACAATCTGTTTGTATGTAGCCTCAACCGAGGCGTCGAGATCATAAAAAAGCACGGTAGTCCGACGGTAGGAATCCAGCCATCGGCCAACGGCCCACCCAGTGAGGACCATTAATATTGCACCAATGAACCCTGCCGATCCCAATGCCAACGCTGACAGAACACCAAATGTGACCGCAATCCACCCAAGCACACTGGACATTTTGACGAGACGGCGTTTGGCGTTGATTTCATCAAGGACATCTTTAAACGCTTCATTGCGCATCGACAGCACGTCGCCGGAATCCACCTCGATCATCGAAACGCCATTTGATTGGAGGACGACATCGTGGCGATCGGTAATGGTTTCTGCAACAACAGGGCGTTTCCCGGCATGTCCAGTCGACGCCCGATAGTAAATTCCACCCCTGCCAGCATGGACGTAATGTCCACGCGGTCCTGAGCCGATACGTAATCCGCGTACGCCGACTGACATGCCAACGCCGCCTTTCGAGAAGTTGAACCGGAATGGTCCCGCAGTCACAGATTTTCGAAAATAAAAAGGCATGTCAAAGTCCCCCCCGACTCAACAATATTCACTTGTAGCCCTTGCGCCAATTCAGGTTCAAAAGCCGATTTCAAGCCATGATTAGGCCAAGGCCCGGCTGAGCTTCACGAGAGAGCAGAGAATATACAATTTGGGGGCTTAGAGCTTGAAGTGGCCAGAGCGCCTCTTGCGGCGAAAAACTGGCTCCCCGGGCCGGATTCGAACCAGCGACCGATCGATTAACAGTCGATTGCTCTACCACTGAGCTACCGGGGAATATCGGCGCGGGGCAGGGCCTCGCTGTCGATGGAGGGGCGTATAGCAGAGATATTTCAGGGGTGAAAGCCCAAATCGGAAGCGGCGGCTGCTTGTCCCGGGAAGAGGCCGCCCCCATCTCCATTCGGCCTTTAAATTCGTCTTTTCATGATCCCCTGACCCTCTGGACAGGGAAACCCGCATGGAGAACCTGTCAGTGGCATCCGTTCTGCTCGGCCGCAAGCGCATCAGGCTTCCCGGCAACAGGCCGCTGCGAATCAGCATGGGCGGCTCGCTGGTCGTGCTTGGCTGCTTCGGCTTCCTGCCGGTTCTGGGATTCTGGATGATTCCGCTCGGCCTGCTGGTCCTGTCGGTGGATTTTCACCCCGTCCGCCGTTTCAGGCGCAGAACCGAGGTCTGGTGGGGCAGGCGCAGGCAGGGGAGGAGGCGCGGCCGCGCAAAGCCTTGAAAGCAGGGCGGCGCCGAACGGGAATGTTCCTGGGCGCGGAAGTCGGGCTGGAATCGATTTCAGGAAAAGGAGTTCTATTTTGGAGGCCACGCCCGGAATCGAACCGGGGTGCACGGATTTGCAGTCCGCTACGTAACCACTCCGCCACGTGGCCTCGCTGTGCGCCGAGCGCGTGCGCGATATAGCAGGTCTCCGGGACGCGCACAATCTCTGTCGCCCCATGGGGGCGACATGACGGCCGCCCGAATAAGGGGAAGCGGTTCATCTCCGCCTGCCGTTTTTCAAGAGCGCCCGGGTTTCGATGGGTGGCCTTGTCTCCCGTCGTCCCACGTCAATTGAGCCGGTGCCAATTGAGTTTGTATCTGTCGGCCATTATAACCTGCAGGGTGGCATCTGCTGCCGGCGGCGGCCGGTCCGGTTCGGGCTGGGCGGCGTCCTTGTGTGATTTGAGCTTCAGGACCTTTCCATGACGGATTTTGCTGCCGCGCGGCTGAACATGGTCGAGAGTCAGATTCGCTGTAGCGGCGTGACCGAGAGGCGTCTGATCGACGCCTTGCAGGCCGTGCCCCGCGAGCTGTTTGTGCCCGCCGAACGGCAGGGCTTCGCCTACATGGATGATTGCATCAGGGTGAAGGACGCGGCGGCCGGTTCGCCTGCGCGCTACCTGATGGAGCCGCGCGCCTTCGCCAAGCTCGTCCATCTGGCGGAAGTCCGCGAAGGCGACGTGGTGCTCGATGTCGGCTGCGCGACGGGCTATTCCACGGCCATTCTGGCCCGGCTCGCCAATTCGGTCGTCGCGCTCGAAAACGATCCCGAGCTTGTGGAAAAGGCGTCCGCCAATCTGGCCGCTCTGGAAATCCACAATGTGGCGGTTCTGGCCGGTTCTCTCCCGGAGGGACAGCCAAAGCAGGGGCCTTATGACGTGATCGTGCTGAACGGCGCGGTGGACCATGTGCCGTCCGCGCTGCTCGACCAGCTTGCCGAAGGCGGGCGTCTGGTCGCCGTCGTGGGCAAGGGACCGGCGGGACGGGGCTTCGTTTACCTCAAGAGCGATGGGCGGATCAGCAAGCGCGATGATTTCGACGCGCTGGTCGAGGCTCTGCCGGGTTTTGAGGCTGTGGACGCGTTTGTATTCTGAAACAGGTTGGATGCTATTCCCTTGACGGGAATCAGATGCGGGGCGGGGGTAACGGCCGGAGATACAGGGCGGATAAGGCCTTCAACCGTCGTTTGACAAACCCGTTCGGTGGTCAGATGGAGAGATGGGATGAAGAGGCTTGTCCGTTACCGTGGCGTTCAGGGATTGGTTCGCGCCGCGCTTGTCACGACGGCATTGAGTGGATGGGTTTTGCCCGCGCGGGCTGAAACGATCACGGATGCCTTCACCGCCGCCTATGAAAGCAATCCCGGCCTTCAGGGCCAGCGCGCGCAACAGCGGGCAACCGACGAGCAGGTGCCGCAGGCCCTGTCCGGCTATCGTCCCAACGCATCGGTCCAGGCGAGCTATGGCCTTGAGCACGACCAGCAGGTCGCCAACACCGGCGGCCAGTCCTCCCGCCTGAAGGATGATTTTCAGCCCGCGACAGGCACGGTCACGCTTGGCGAAAATCTTTATTCCGGCGGCCAGACCGTCAATTCCGTCCAGCAGGCCGAAGCCGCGGTAAGGGCCGGGCGCGAACAGCTTCTGGGCGTGGAGCAGGGCACGCTGATGAATGCGGCCAGCGCCTATCTCACGGTCATCCAGAACGAAGCGACCGTGAAGCTTCAGGAAAACAACGTGCAGGTCCTGCAGCGCCAGCTCGAGGCCAATCAGGACCGCTTCAAGGTCGGCATCCTGACGACCACGGACGTGGCCCAGTCCGTCGCCCGCCTTGCCGATTCGAAGTCCCAGCTCACGGGCGCGCGCGCGCAGCTCGATCAGGCCCGCGCCGAATATTTGCAGGTCATCGGCCATATGCCCGGCACGCTGGAACGGCCCGCGCCGATCACGGGGCTTCCCGCCAGCAAGGATGCGGCCGTTGCCGTGGCGCTGGCCACCAATCCCGACATCAAGGCGGCCCGCGAGGCCGAGCGGGCGTCCAGCTACGCCATCAAGGTGGCGGAGGGCAGCCTTCTGCCCAAATTCGATGTTCAGGCCCAGTACCAGCAATATACCGAAAGCGCGCTCTCGGTGGATCGGGGTTCGGGCGCAAGCCTGATGGGTGTCCTGACCGTCCCCCTCTATCAGGGAGGCGCCGAATATTCCCAGATTCGCGAAAGCAAGGCGCTGAACAGCCAGAGCAGACTTCAGATTTCCGCGACCACCGATGCGGTCGTTCAGAATGTTTCCAACGCCTGGGACCAGTTGCAATCCGCCAAAGCCCAGTTCGTCTCGGGCCAGGAGGCGGTAAGGGCCAATCAACTGGCGCTGGAAGGCACGAGACAGGAGGAACTGGTTGGCTCGCGCACCATTCTTGATGTGTTGAATGCCGAACAGGAATTGCTCAATTCCCAGGTCAATCTCGTCCGGTATGACACCAATATCTATATCTTTGGATATAATCTGCTGGCGACCATGGGTAGACTGGGCGCGAAGGATCTTAACCTGCCGGTCCCGTATTATGACTCGACCAAAAATTATGACGATGTACGCGATAGCTGGTTCGGCACGTCCTCGGAAGGGCAATGAGATAAAGGTTTGAGGGTTCCCGCATGGGGGCTCTGGTCAGCGAGACAGAGTTGTCATAGAATTTTAGCTGACAGCATCAGGACTTAACTGAAGGACGCAATGGCAACCGAGCAGAATCCCGATCAGAACCCGACCATGGACGAGATTCTCGCGTCCATTCGCAAGATTGTATCGACCGACGGCCGGAACGGGGATAGTGGACAGGATCAGCCGATTGCCAGCTTTGCTGAAACACAGCAGGGCCAAACGGACGGCAGTACCGGGGATGAGGATGAAGATCAGGTGCTCGACCTGACCGACGCCCTGCCGGACAGCGAACCGCTCGCGCCATCTCCTGTGGCTGTCCCGCCCACACTTGCTCCTGCGGCTTTCACACCGGCGCCAACGCCGGTCATGGATCCGGTTGCGGAGAATAAAATTGAGGAACGTGTCGCCATGTCCAATGAATTCAAGGGTCTCGTTTCCGATTCCGCCCTGTCTGCCGCATCGGCAGCCTTCAACACCTTGCAAAGCGAAGTCACGGTATCGCGCAGCAACAGCGCGGGCCGCACGCTTGAAGACATCGTCGTCGAACTGATGCGCCCCATGATCAAGGAATGGCTCGACACCAACCTGACCGAGATCGTGGACGAAGCGGTACGCGCGGAAATCGAGCGCATCTCCAAGCGCCGCCCGGGCAGCAGCTTCTGAACGCCGCCGCCGTATCATCCGGCCCGCTCCCTGAGCTTGAAGCCGGGCGGACCATGCGCTAAAGCCTTCCCTTATCCAGTCCGACAGACCGCGAGCGTGGCCTCCCGAGGGGAGTGCCCGCGTCGCGGTGAACGAGTTTGCCATGCTTGAAAAGACCTTCCAGCCCAGCGATGTCGAAGCCCGCCTTTATGCGCTCTGGGAGAACAGCGGCGTTTTCAAGCCCGACCCGGCGCGGATCGCGGCGGGAGCCGAGCCCTATTGCATCGTCATTCCGCCGCCGAACGTGACCGGCAGCCTGCACATGGGCCATGCGCTCAACAACACCCTGCAGGACATTCTGATCCGGTTCGAGCGGATGCGCGGCAAGGATGTGCTCTGGCAGCCGGGGCTCGACCATGCGGGCATCGCGACCCAGATGATCGTCGAGCGCCAGATGGAGGCGGAAGGCAATCTGCGCCGCCGCGACATCGGACGTCCGGCCTTTCTGGAGCGGGTCTGGAAATGGAAAGCGGAATCCGGTGGCACCATCATCGACCAGTTGCGCCGGCTGGGGGCCTCATGCGACTGGAGCCGGGAGCGCTTCACGCTGGACGAAGGCATGTCCAGAGCCGTTTCCAAAGTATTCATAGAGCTTTATCGCGATGGGCTCATCTATCGTGACAAGCGCCTTGTCAATTGGCACCCGGGTCTGCAAACGGCGGTTTCCGACCTTGAGGTCGAAAGCATAGAGGTCAAGGGCCATTTCTGGCACCTGCGCTATCCGCTGGCCGATGGCGAAACCTATCAGGTCGAAATTCCCGCCAACGAGGAAACCGGCGAACCGGCGCGCACCGAGACGCGCGATTACATCGTCGTCGCCACCACCCGGCCCGAAACCATGCTGGGCGACAGCGCGGTTGCCGTAAATCCTGAAGATGAACGCTACAAGCATCTGATCGGAAAGGAAATTATCCTTCCGCTGGTCGGGCGGCGCATCCCCATTGTCGGCGACGAACATGCCGATCCCGAACAGGGTTCCGGTGCGGTGAAGATTACCCCGGCGCACGACTTCAACGATTTCGAGGTCGGCAGGCGGCACAAGCTGCCTCTGATCAATATCCTGACCCCCGATGCAAAGATCAACGGCGAAGCCCCTGAGAAATATAGGGGAATGGACCGTTTTGCTGCCCGCAAGCAGATCGTCGCCGACTTTGAGGCCTTAAGCCTTCTCGACCATGTCGAGGACCGCAAGATCATGGTCCCGCACGACGAGAAGTCGAAGCTGGTCGTCATCGAGCCCTATCTGACCGACCAGTGGTATGTGGATGCCAAGACGCTCGCCAAACCCGCCATCGAGGCGGTCGAGCGCGGCGACACCAGTTTCCTGCCCAGGGCGTGGGAAAAGACCTATTATGAATGGATGCGCAACATCGAGCCCTGGTGCGTTTCGCGCCAGCTCTGGTGGGGCCACCAGATTCCGGCCTGGTTTGGGCCGGACGGGGAAATATTCGTCGGCTATGACGAGGCGGAAGCCTCGGCGCTGGCCGAGGCGCACTATGGCAAGCCGACCGCCATCACCCGCGACGAAGACGTTCTCGACACATGGTTTTCGTCCGCGCTCTGGCCGTTCTCGACACTGGGCTGGCCGGATGGAACGCCGGAGCTTGCCCGCTACTATCCAACCTCCGTGCTGATCACGGCGTTCGACATCATCTTCTTCTGGGTCGCCCGGATGATGATGATGGGCCTGCATTTCAGGCAGGAAGTGCCGTTCAGGGACGTCTACATCCATGCCATCGTCCGCGACGAAAAAGGGCAGAAGATGTCGAAGACGAAGGGGAACGTCATCAACCCCCTCGAACTCATCGACGAATATGGCGCGGACGCCCTGCGCTTCACGCTGGCGGCGATGGCGGCGCAGGGCCGCGACATCAAGCTCGCCAAGGCCCGGGTCGAAGGCTATCGCAACTTCGGCACCAAGCTGTGGAACGCCGCGCGTTTCTGCGAGATGAACGAGTGCGTCCGTGTCGAAGGCTTCGATCCCGCCGCCGTCTCCCAGACCGTGAACAAATGGATCATCGCGGAGATCGCCAAGACCGCCTCGAAGGTGACGGCGGAACTTGAAGCCTACCGCTTCAACGAGGCCGCGGGCGCGCTTTATCGCTTTGTCTGGAACATCTATTGCGACTGGTATGTCGAGTTCATCAAGCCGCTGCTGACCGGCACGGACGAGGCGGCGAAGGCCGAGACGAGGGCGACGGCCGCCTGGGTGCTCGACCGGATATTGGCGCTGCTCCATCCCTTCATGCCCTTCATGACCGAGGAGCTTTGGCAGACCACGGGCGGCAAGGGCCTGCTCGCGCTTGCCCCGTGGCCGGAGCTTTCCGGCCTCATGGACGAGGCGGCCGGGGCCGAGATGAACTGGGTGCTGCGTCTCATTTCCGAGGTCCGCTCGGTCCGCTCAGAGATGAACGTGCCCGGTTCGGCCAAAATTCCGCTGCTCATCAAGGGCGCGAATGCTGAAAACGCTGCGCGTCTGGAACGGCACCGGGATCTGATCCTGCGTCTTGCGCGTCTCGAAAAGGCGGAAGCCACGCAGGAAACGCCGCAAGGCGCGATCCAGATCGTGCTGGACGAGGCCTCTGTGCTGCTGCCGCTGATCGGCGTGATCGATCTCGATGCGGAAACGGCCCGGCTCCGGAAAGAGCTTGCCCGGATCGGCGACGATCTGAAGAAGATCGACGCCAAGCTCGGCAACGAGAAGTTCATGGCCAGCGCGCCGGAAGAAATCGTTGAAGAGACGAAAGAACGCCGGGCGGACGGTCTGGCTGCGCAGGCCAAGCTTGAAGACGCCCTGAAGCGCCTTGGCGGGGCATAGCCGAAGGTTTGTGGAGTTGGCCTACATGGTTTCTCGTCAGGCGGTAAATGCGTTGGTTCTGGTTCTGCTGTCGGGGCTCGGGGGCTGTGTGACCCGGCACTACACCACATTTCAGGAACTCTCCGTCGCAACAAAGCCCAACGGGGCGAGGTGCGATCTGGCGCAGGGCGACTACAAGCTCAGCTTCAGGACGCCCGCGACCGTCCGGATACAGAAAAGCGATGATGACATCGCGATCAGTTGCCGCCAGGGCGAGTTCATGATCGGCAGCACGACCCTCACGCCGTCGAAAGGCGCGATGGACCGGCTGGACGTGCTTCAGGGCGTGCCGCAGCGGGCCTTCTACAATTACGACGCGATGGTCACGATCCCGCTCACGGAGGAGCCCGCCAAGGTCGATGCAGCCCCGACCGATGCCGTGACAATCGAGGCCGAGCCCGGCTCCGTGGCTGGCGCGAAGCCGGTCGTGCTGCCGCCGATGCTGCCGAAGAAAAAGGGCTCCCTCGAAACCTTCATGGGATCGGCCCCGGCCAGGAAATCGCCTGCGGCTGCCCCCGCCGTGAAGCCCGCGTCCGTAACGCCGGCCAAACCCGCAGCGGCCAAGATCAGGACGCTGAAATCCACACCTGCCGCCCCCAAAGCCAGCATGGCTCCGATCCCGGATTAGCCTCCGGCGGGCTCCATCAGGATGGTGGCCTGAATGCTGTCATAATCCGCATGAAGCATATCGTCTTTTCGCTCGACCAGACCGATGGCTTCCAGCGCAGTCACATCCTCGTGCACCCGCTTGAAGTCTCGGCCAAGATCGCGAGCAAGGGCACGAATGCTCGGGGCGGGATGCTTGTGCAGATGGCGCAGCAACGCATAGCGCTTGTCGGTCATGGCCGAGGAGAGCGCCGACCATGAGGTGAAGATGACATTGTCCTGCGTTTCAACGGCTTCGCCGCGTTCGGCTCGCCGCCAGACGTCGGCCACACGCCGCGCGGCATCCTGAAGCGTGCTCCCGACAAAAACCTGTTTTTTCATGACCCGCTCCTCTGCATGGCTTCGACTTCATGGACAAAACGAGCGATCAGTTCCTCAATCGTCGTAAAGATAAAAGGCTCTTCCCGTCCTTCGATATGACGATGATCGCCCTTGCCCCGTTCATTGTCATAGCCGAGCACACGCACCCCGCCGACGATAACACGCTCGCGGACAAGAAGAGCAGCCTTCATGATGGCGGATTATGCCATCGGCGATTGATGGCGTCAAACGCCATCAACCATGAGAAAGCGGACCAAACCTTCCTCACTGGTCGAACATGATCACGGAGCGGGCCAATTCGCCGCGCTTGAGTTCGTCGAAGGCCTCGTTGATGTCCTCAAGCTTGATCCGGCGCGATATCATCTGGTCGAGCTTGAGCTTGCCCTGCATGTAGAAATCGACGAAGCGGGGCATGTCGACGGGGAAACGGTTCGAGCCCATGACGGAGCCCTGAATGCGCTTCTCCGCCAGGAAATCCGCTCCGTGAAGCTCGATGTTCACGCCCACCGGGATCATGCCGATCACGTTGGCGGTGCCGCCGCGCCGGAGCATCCTGAACGCCTGCTCGGCGGTCTGCTTGAGCCCGATCGCCTCGAACGAATGATGGACGCCGCCCCTGGTCAGTTCCAGCACCTGCTGCACCGGGTCGCCATCCTTCGCGTTCACCACGTCGGTCGCGCCGAATTCCTTGGCGAGGTTGAGCTTGGAGCCCTGCGTGTCGATGGCGATGATCCGCCCCGCGCCCGCGATGGCCGCGCCATTGATGCAGGAGAGGCCCACGCCGCCGCAGCCGAGCACCGCCACCGTTTCGCCCGGCCGGACGCCCGAGGTGTGAATGACCGCGCCGACGCCGGTCGTGACCGCGCAGCCGATCAGGGCGGCGCGGTCAAGCGGCATGTCCTTGCGGATCGCGACGCAGGCGTGCTCGTGGATCAGCATCTGCTCGGCGAAGGAGGAGAGGTTCAGGAACTGGTTGATCGCCGCGCCCTGCTGCTCGATGCGGGGCTCAGCGCCGTCGCCGCGCTTGGTTTCGGGGCTGACGCAGAGTGACATATGGCCGGTCAGGCAATATTCGCAATGGCCGCAGAAGGCCGACAGGCAGGTGATGACATGATCGCCCGGCTTGACCGTGCGAACCTCCGAGCCGACCGCCTCGACGACGCCGGCCGATTCATGGCCGAGCACGGCGGGCAGGGGATAAGGGTAGGAGCCTTCGACGAAATGAAGGTCCGAATGGCAGACGCCGGCGGCGGCGGTGCGGATCAGCACCTCGTGCGGACCGGGCTTGTTGATCTGGACGTTCTCGATGACGAGGGGCTTGCGCACCTCGCGCAGGACGGCGGCTTTCATGGATATTCCTCCTCAGTTCCGGATTTTGTTCTGGTTCCGGTTGCCGGGATGGTGGCGCGTCCGGCAAGGGCGCGTCAATGCGAACGTTGCCATCGGTTCCCCAGGCCCCTGTGTCGCACCTCCTGCTGGAAGGAACGGGATTTGGGAGGCGGGCGTTCTTCTGCCACAATGTTCATGAAACTGCGCGGTTCACCGGACGGCACGATCGGGACCAGGCGCAAGCGGAGCGGTCCAGGCCGTCCCCAGGGAGAGACAGAATGAAGATTCGTTTGATGGTTGCGGCGACCCTGCTGTCCGGTCTGGGCTTCAGCGCGCCCGTGCTGGCCGACTCGACGCCGGCGGCCGACGCAGCCTTCAATGACGGGGTGATGGCCTACAAGGCGGGCAAGGCCGATGAAGCCCTTGCGGACTGGAAAAAGGCAGCCGCCGGCGGCAACATCGGCGCGGCCTGGATCATGGGCAACCTCTATTATCAGGGCCGGGGCGTGATCCAGTCCGACAAGCAGGCCTATGAGTATTATTATCAGGCGGCGATGGGCGGCCATCCCGGCGCACAGACCATGGTCGGGCTCTATCTGGAACAGGGCAATGCCCAGGCCGGGGTGAAACGGGACTATGCCCAGTCGCGCCAGTGGCTGGAAAAGGCCGCGATGCAGCGCTTCCCCGAAGCGCAATATCAGTTGGGCCGCGTCTATCGCGAGGGCATCGGCATCGATCCCGAGCCTTCCGAGGGCATTCGCTGGTACATTCTCGCCGCCACCAAGCGCTATGTGCCCGCCTATCTGACGCTCGCCAAAATCCATTTCGAGGGCGCGAAGGATATTCCCAAGAACTACACCGATGGCTGGATGTATCTGGAACTCGCCAAAAAATTTCAGGGCGAAGGCGACCAGCAGGCGGTCGCGGACGCCATTTCCAAATATGGCAAATGGGCGTCCGACGCGCAAAAGCGGGATGGTGCCGCCAGGGTGGACGGCTGGCTCGCCGGGCATCCGAATCCGAACGAGGGATAAACCCTATTCCGTCTCCCTGTCGAAGGCCGCCAGCGCGGCCTTCGTCTCCGCCTCGTCCATGAACGAGGCGGCAAAGCCGTTGCGCGCGATCTCGCCCAGATCCTCCCTGCCGAGGCCGAGCGCGTTGGCCATTGCCTGATAATTGCTGTTCAGATAGCCGCCGAAATAGGCCGGGTCGTCCGAATTGAGCGTGACGTTGAGCCCCAGATCCAGCATCCGCTTCAAGGGATGATCGTGCATGTCCACAACCCGGCAGAGCGCGAGGTTCGATAGCGGACAGACGGTCAGGGGCATCCTGTCGGCCGCCAGACGCCTGACCAACTCCTTGTCTTCGAGCGCGCGATTGCCGTGATCGACCCGCTCGACGCCCAGAACGTCGAGCGCCTCCCAGACATATTCAGGCGGGCCTTCCTCGCCCGCATGGGCCACGAGGCGGAATCCTTCCCGCCGCGCCCGGGCAAACACGTTTTTGAATTTCGACGGCGGGTGGCCGACCTCCGAGCTATCGAGGCCAAGGCCGAGAATCCGGTCCTTGTAGGGCAGGGCGAGATCGAGCGTGCGTCCGGCGTCATCCTCGTCGAGATGGCGCAGCAGGCACATGATCAGATGAGCCTTGATGCCGAACAGCCGCTCGCCATCGGCAAGGGCGCGCGACAAGCCGTTAATCACTGTTTCAAAGGCGACGCCGCGCGCGGTGTGGCCCTGCGGATCGAAGAAAATCTCGGCATAGCGCAGATTGTCGGCGGCGGCCCGCTTCAGATAAGCAAAGGCGAGATCATAGAAATCCTGCTCCGTGATGAGCACCGACATGCCCTGATAGTAGATGTCGAGGAAATCCTGAAGGCTGGAAAAGGCATAGGCCTTTCGCAACGCCTCGGCGTTGGCATAGGGGAGGCGGATGTTGTTGCGGGCCGCCAGCGCGTACATGAGTTCCGGTTCGAGGCTGCCCTCGATATGGATATGTAGTTCGGCCTTCGGCAGCTTCGCGATAAACGCATCCATCCCGTTTCCTATCCGAAAATGATCTTTTCCTCGCCGAACCAGAGGGGTGAGTTTTCGAGGTCGATGAACTTGCGCTCGTCCTCCAGCAGGGCCCGGCCTGCCGCGGCGGCTTCCGGCGTGCCGGAGCCCGCCATCAGATCGTCCAGGCTGTTCCACCACAATTGCGCCACGCCGTCATAAGGCTCCGGCGCATGGCGCGCCGCCATGACGCCCTCGTTGACCGCCCCTTCGAGGCTGTGCAACTGCACATAACGGGCGATGCGCAGGGCCTCTCGATGGCTTGCGACCAGCGGGGCGTGACGATTGAACCAGTAATCCTGAAACTCCGCGAGCGTGAGACCCGCCTTGCGCCTGAGACAGAAGGTAAGCTTGATCATGTAACACCCCGTTTTTATTTTTCTTGTCGTGCCAAACGGTCAGGAAATACACGACCTGAAGTCTGAGATAGTGGCTTCAATATTCTGTCTACAAAACGATTATTCATGAAATACAAGATTTTACATTTAATGAAATGACACAGAAATATTTTATAACTTACTGATATGCAATGTTTCAGAACTCAAGCTCCGCCCAGATGGGCACATGGTCCGAAGGCTTTTCCCGGCCCCGGATGTCACGGTCGATCCCGCTGCCCTTGAGCCGGTCCGCCGCCTGCGGCGAGAGCAGGATATGGTCGATGCGGATGCCGTTGTTCTTCGGCCAGGACCCGGCCTGATAATCCCAGAAAGTATAGCGATGCGTCTCGGCGTGGCAGGCGCGCCAGGCATCGGTGAAACCCAGATAGATCAGTTCGCGCAGCTTGCCGCGCGACTCGGGCTGGAACAGGGCGTCGCCCTCCCACGCCTTGGGGTCATAGACGTCGTCAGGCGTGGGGATGACATTATAATCGCCCATCAGCGCCAGCGGCTCCTCATAGGCGAGCAGACCCTTGGCGTGGGCGATCAGCCGGTCCATCCAGACGAGCTTGTAGGTGAATTTTTCGCTGTCCACGGGATTGCCGTTGGGCAGATAGATCGAGGCGACGCGCAGCACCGTGTCGCCCACGGACACCAGCGCCTCGATATAGCGGGCATGGTCGTCGCCATCGCCGCCGGGCAGGCCGATCTGCGTAACTTCGAGCGGCGCCCTGGAGAGGATCGCAACGCCGTTATAGGTTTTCTGCCCGTGGATCGCGAGGTTGTAGCCGAGATCCTCGATCGGACCCCGGGGGAAAGTGTCGTCGGTTGATTTGGTTTCCTGAAGGCAGACCACGTCCGGCCCGGCTTCCTTCAGCCACTCGATGAGGTTCGGCAGGCGCGCCTTGAGCGAATTGACGTTGAAGGAGGCGATTTTCATGAAAGGTCCGGTGCCGGTTGGAAACGAAGCATAACAGGCATCCGGTATAGCGAAATCCGGAAGGGGATGCGATCAGATCGCAAACGACGTCCCGCAGCCGCACGACGCGGTCGCGTTGGGATTGCTGATCTTGAAGGCCGCGCCGATCAGATCGTCGACGAAGTCGATCTCGGAGCCCGCCAGATAGACCTGCGACACGGAGTCGATGAGCACGGTCGCGCCATCGCGGGTCAGCACCAGATCGTCCTCCTGCACCTGATCGTCGAGATCGAAGCCGTACTGGAAGCCCGAGCAGCCGCCGCCGGAGACGGAAACGCGCAGTTTCTGCTCCTTGCCGGTGCCGGCAATGATTTCATGGATGCGCCGGGCGGCGCTGGCGCTGAGCGTGATGGGAAGGCCCGCGCCGGGAAGCGCGTCGAGCCCGTCCGAAACCGTCTCTGCCGATATGTCGCTCATGCTTTCACCTGTTCACAAAACCACAATAGCAAATTGATTATATTGCGAAAATGGCTCTTTTGGGGTTCCATGCGAACCAACCGCATGAGCACATGTAGGGACTGACGCACGGGAAATCAAACCTTGACCCTCGAACGCCCCATTTCCAATCCCTCCGCCACGGCCGTCTTCGCCACGCGGGCGGAAAGCAGCCGGGGCAGGCTTCATGCCGAACCCGAGGCGCGGACCCGCACCGTTTTCCAGCGCGACCGGGACCGGATCATCCATGCAGGCGCGTTCCGGCGACTCAAGTACAAGACGCAGGTCTTCGTTTATCACGAAGGCGACAATTACCGAACCCGGCTCTCCCATTCGCTGGAGGTGGCGCAGATCGCCCGCTCCGTCGCCCGGGTGTTCGGGCTCGACGAGGATCTGGCCGAGGCCCTGTCGCTCGCCCACGATCTGGGCCACACCCCCTTCGGCCATGCGGGCGAACAGGCGCTGGACGCCTGCATGGAAGATTTCGGCGGTTTCGACCACAACGCCCAGACCCTGCGCATCCTGACCAAGCTTGAAAGCCATTATCCCCGGTTTGACGGGTTGAACCTCACCTGGGAAACGCTGGAGGGCGTCGTCAAGCATAACGGCCCGCTGCTGCAACCCGGGGAGGGGAGTGAGAACCTGCCGCGCGCCATCGTCGAATATGCCCAGACGCAGGATCTGGAACTCCACAGCTATGCCGGTCCCGAGGCGCAGGTGGCGGCGCTTGCCGACGACATCGCCTACAACAATCACGATATAGACGACGGGCTTCGCGCCGGGCTGTTCACGATCGAGGACATGTTCGCCGTGCCGATGGTGGGCGACGTGTTCCGCACGGTGCTCGACGAATATCCGGGCCTCGACACCACCCGGGTCATCCATGAATCCGTGCGCCGCCTGATCGGCCTCACCATCGACGATCTGATCGCGGAAACCTCGCGCCGGATCGCGGAACTCGATCCCCGCAGCGCCGATGAGGTCCGGGCGCTGGGGCGGCCGCTGGTCGGCTTCTCCCGGGAGATGGCCGAGAACGACGCGGCGCTGAAACGGTTCCTGTTCCAGCGCATGTACCGGCACTACCGGGTCAACCGCTCCATGAGCAAGGCCAGGCGCATGGTCCGCGATCTGTTCGGGCTGCTCCACGCCGAACCCAATCTGCTGCCGCCGGAATGGCAGCAGGGATGCGACGGCGAAGGCGGGATGAAAACCGCGCGCCGGGTCTGCGACTTCATCGCGGGCATGACGGACCGCTTCGCCATGCAGGAACACCGCCGCCTGTTCGACCTGCACGACGACCGGTCCTGACGGGACTCAGCCTTTGGAAGGCGCCGCCGGCTCAATCTTTTTCTGAAGCGCGCGCCGCACAATCTTGCCGTTGGCCGTGCGCGGCAGGCTCTCCACGAAAACGATTTCGCGCGGCTGCTTGTAGGCGGCAAGCGTTTGTGCGGCATGATCGAGAATGTCCGTCTTGTCCGGCCTCGCGCCCTCGCGCGGCACGATGAAGGCGGCGATCACGCTCACATCCTCCCGGACATGAAGCTCGGTGACGGCAACCTCTGCGACGGCGGGGTGACTCGAGAGCGCCGCCTCGACCTCGGCGGGCGAGACGCGATAGCCCATGGCGTTCATCACATCGTCGGCGCGGCCGTGATACCAGAGATAGCCGTCGGCATCGAGTTCAGCCAGATCGCCGCCGATGAACCAGTCGCCGCGATAGACCTGCGCGTCCTCGCCGGGCCGGTTCCAGTAGCCGAGCATCAGTCCGGGATCTGAACGATGGATGGCGAGAAGGCCGGTTTCGCCCTGCGGCAGCGGCTCTGTACCGTCATTGAGCGGCAGCACGGCGATGGAGCGGCCCGGCTGTGGCCTGCCCGGACTGCCGGGACGGATCTCCATGCCGGGGCCTGTCGAGACATAGGTCGAGCATTCACTCATGCCCAGCGCCTCGTACAGGTTCTTGCCCGTCGCCGCGCGCCAGTGGTCGAGCAGGGCGGGGGAGAGCGCCTCGCCAGCCGTGAGCCCATGGCGCAGCTTCGTCAGGTCATGATTTCCGAGATCGCAATATTTGAGGATCTGGCGATAGAGCGTCGGCACGGCGGCGAACAGCGTCGCGCCTGTCCGTTCCAGCAGGCGCGGCCAGACCTCGATATTCTTTTCCCCGGTGTAAAGCACGGTGGTCGCGCCATTGGCCCATGGGTCGGTCAGGCCCACGCCCAGCGTATAGGTCCAGTTGAAGGCCCCGGCATGCAGGATCACATCGTCCACGCCGATGCCGTACCAGCCCTGATACATGGGCCTGCGCCCCCAGGCGCTGCGCTGGGCATGGAGCACGCCCTTGGGCCGCCCGCTGGTGCCGGAGGTGTAGACCAGAAAAGCGGGATCGTCGCAGACCGTCTCGGCATGATCGGGCAGGGGCGGATGCGCCTTGAGCCGGGCGACATCGTCGGGCGTGAACACCCGCGCATGTCCGGCATCGATCTCAAGCCCGCCCGCCACGGCAACCGCCGCCGCGCCTGAATCGGCGAGCAGAAAATCCGCTTCCGATTCCGTCAGTTGCGAGGAAGCGGGGAGCGCGACGATGCCCGCCGCGATCGCCCCGAAAAAGAGCAGCGCATAATCGCTGGTGTTGGGCATCCTCAGCATCAGCCGGTCGCCGGGCCTGAGACCCTCCGCCAGCAGGCCCGCCGCCACTCGCCGGACGGCATCGTCGAGCGCGCCATAGGTCCAGCGCTCGGCGGCCTCTATAGGCGCGTCTGCGTCGGTGACGACGATGAGCGCAGTCTTCTCCGGCGTGGCTTTCGCCGCTGCGCCGAGACAATAGCGCGCCATGTTGAAACGGGCCGGGGGCAGCGCCCCCCGGTAGGCATAAGGGCTGTCGGTCATGGCCCGTGTATAGAATCCGCCGGCTCGTCTGCCTAGGGTCTGATGGCTCCCCAAGCCTCCCCTGCGTCAAATCCGGTGCGGTTTACGGGCGCTCGCCGGGCCGCTAATACTGCCTGCAAACAAACAATCATCGGGGAGTGGTGAACATGGGTAGTGGTCCTCTTTCGGGCGTCAGGGTCATCGAATTCGCCGGCATCGGGCCGGGGCCGTTCTGCGGCATGCTGCTCGCCGACATGGGCGCGGAAGTCGTCCGCATCGACCGCAAGGGCAGCCGGGGCGGCTCGAAGTATGAGATATCGAGCCGCGGCAAGCGCTCGATCGCGCTCGACCTGAAAAAGCCCGAAGCGGTGGAAACCTGCCTCAAGCTGATCGAGAGCGCCGACATTCTGCAGGAAGGCTTCCGCCCCGGCGTGATGGAGCGCCTCGGCCTTGGGCCCGACGTGGCGCTCGCGCGCAACCCGAAGCTCGTCTATGGCCGCATGACCGGCTGGGGCCAGACCGGCCCGCTGGCGCTCGCCGCCGGGCACGACATCAATTACATCTCGCTCACCGGCGCACTCCACGCCATCGGCCGTCCGGGCGAACGGCCCGTGCCGCCGCTCAATCTGGTCGGCGATTTCGGCGGCGGCGCGCTCTATCTCGCCATGGGCATGCTGGCCGCGCTCCATTCGGCCAGGACCACCGGCAAGGGCCAGGTCGTCGATGCGGCGATGACCGATGGCGCGACCTCTCTGATGGCGATGTTCTACGGCTTCACCGCGTCCGGCATGTGGGAAGAGCCCCATGGCACCAACATGCTTGATGGCGGCGCGCACTTCTATGACACCTATGAAACGAAGGACGGCAAGTGGATTTCGCTCGGCTCCATCGAGCCGCAGTTCTACGCCATCCTGCGCGACAAGGCGGGACTGACGGACGCCGATTTCGACGCCCAGATGGACCGCTCGAAATGGCCCGCGCTCAAGGAGAAGATCGCCGCCGTCATGAAGACGAAAACCCGTGACGAGTGGGACGCGATCATGCAGGGCACCGACATCTGCTACGCGCCGGTGCTTTCCATCAAGGAAGCGATCGGCCACCCGCACAACAAGGCGCGCGAAACGATCGTGGAAATCGACGGCGTGGCCCAGCCCAATATCGCGCCGCGCTTCTTTGGCACGCCCTCGAAGATTCAGGGTCCTGCGCCCACCGTCGGCGCTGACAATGAGACCGCCTTGTCCGACTGGGGCTTTTCCGGCGCGGAGATCGACGCGCTCAAAAAAGCTGAAGCCATCTAGACCGATTTCCGGCAGGCTCATGGGGCCTGCCGGTTTCATATGTTCCGGGTTCCTGTCCTATTGTGAGTTCAGTCCATGTCCGCACTTCCCGGCACCACCGGCCGCCGCCGCATCTACCTCATGCGCCACGGTCATGTGGATTATTTCGGCCGCGAGATCCAGGCGGCGGGCGGCGACAGCAAGGTCGTGCCGCTGACCCCGCTGGGCGAGGAACAGGCAAGGGCGGGGGGGCTCGCGCTCTCCCATGTCAGTTTCGACCGGGCGGCCTCCTCAGGCTATCCCCGCACCCGCGCCACGGCGGAACTGGTGCTGGCCGGGCAGGGCGACGGGCAAAAGGTGCCTGAACTTGAAACGATCCCCGCACTTGTCGAGGTTCATGGCGGCTCCATCACCGGCGCGCGGAGCCGGGCCGAACTCGCCGCCAAAATGGCCTATTCGTTCGATATGGCGTCAGAGCCCGGCGCGCGGATGCTCGAAGGGGGCGAGGTCTTCGCCGAGGCGGAGGCGAGGGCGGTCGGGGCCATCACGGGGCTTCTGGCCGAACCCGGCTGGCACACCATGCTGGTGGTGGCCCATGAGGGCATCAACCGGCTGATCCTCGGCTGGGCCACCGGCAACGGGCTCAGGGCCTGTCAGGCGTTCGAGCAGGACCCGGCCTGCATCAATGTGATCGATTTCGACATGGTGCCCCGGGCGGATGGCGGTCCCGGCACGGAAATTCAGCGCAAGATCATCAAATCCGTCAATGTGACGCCCTATAATTACGTCAAGCACGGCATGAATTTGACCAGTCTTGAATCGATATTCGGTCTCGACAAGGTTTAAAGACGCTCTTTGCGTTCGCCGGTGGAAGGCTTATATAGCCGGTCAGACAGCGGGTTGCGCGCGGGAACCTTCAACCGAAGGTCCGGCGGCAGCCCCGCTTTCTTTGCGCCAAGGCATGAATACTCTTAAGGACAAGGACCATGACGGAGATCAGGACAAAAGGTGCGGCAACGGCGGCATGGGCCCCGGACAGCTGGCGGGCGAAGCCTGCAAAGCACCTCCCTGTCTATCCCGACGGCGAGGCGCTGCTGGCCGTGGAGCAACGGCTGCGCTCCTACCCGCCGCTGGTCTTTGCAGGCGAGGCCCGCAATCTCAAGGCGGCGCTGGGAGAGGTCGCGGAAGGCCGTGCTTTCCTGCTCCAGGGCGGTGACTGCGCGGAGAGCTTCGCCGAATTCTCGGCCGACAATATCCGCGACACGTTCCGCGTGATCCTCCAGATGGCGGTCGTCCTCACCTTTGCGGCGGCCCTGCCGGTGGTGAAGGTTGGCCGGATTGCGGGCCAGTTCGCCAAGCCCCGCTCCTCGCCTGAGGAAACCATCGGCAATGTGACGCTGCCGAGCTATCTGGGCGACAATATCAACGGCATCGAGTTCGATGAATCCGTGCGCGTGCCCGATCCCGAGCGACTGCTGCGCGCCTACAGCCAGTCGGCCTCGACCCTGAACCTGATCCGGGCGTTCGCGCAGGGCGGCTATGCCGACCTTGATTTCGTGCACCGCTGGAACCTCGGTTTCGTGTCCGACAGCCCGGAAGGCGCGCGCTACGAAGAATTCGCCAACCGGATCAGCGAGGCGCTCGACTTCATGCGCGCCTGCGGCATCGAGCCCAAATCGACGCCGCAACTGCATACGACCGAGTTCTACACCAGCCACGAAGCCCTGCTGCTCGGTTTCGAGCAGGCAATGACCCGCGTGGATTCGACCACCGGCGACTGGTACGACACCTCGGCCCACATGCTCTGGATCGGCGACCGGACCCGGCAGGCCGACCATGGCCATGTCGAGTTCCTGCGCGGCGTCAAGAACCCGCTCGGTCTGAAGTGCGGCCCCTCGCTGGAGCCGGACGATCTGTTGCGCCTGACGGATATACTGAACCCGAAGAACGAGCCGGGCCGGCTCACGCTGATCGGCCGGTTCGGGGCGGGCAATGTCGAAAAGCATCTGCCGCAGCTCATCCGCGCCATCGAGCGGGAAGGCAAGAAGGTCGTGTGGTCCTGCGATCCCATGCATGGCAACACGATCAAAAGCTCGACCGGCTACAAGACCCGCCCGGTGGACCGCGTCCTCGCGGAGGTGCAAAGCTTCCTTGCCGTCCATCGCGCGGAGGGCACCCATGCGGGTGGCGTCCATTTCGAGATGACCGGCCAGAACGTCACGGAGTGCACCGGCGGCGCGCAGGCGATCACGGATCAGGAACTGGGTGACCGTTACCACACCCATTGCGACCCGCGCCTCAACGCCAGCCAGTCGCTGGAACTGTCGTTCCTGATCGCGGAAGGCCTGAAACGCGAGCGGATGGAAAAGGCCCGCCCGCTGCCGGCGCTCGCCAGCGGTTTCTGATTATCAGAAACAAACATCTGGAGGCCCTGTTCAGCCATGAACAGGGCCTTTTGTTTTATCGGTTTATACGATTTATTTAAGTTTTACCTTTATTATTCCCGGCTTTCCAGACCATCCGTTTGACCTGATTGCCTGCGGGCCCACAAGATGAGTTATCCCCACCCGCGCCGAATCCTGTAAGTTCGGAAGGTTATTCAGGCGTTCTGTCCGTGCGCCCGTTCCCGGTTTTCAGTTTGGTATGATCGATTGTCATCATAAAAAGGTAACCCTGTCGGCATCAGGCATCCGAATCAGGCCTCACATTATCAATGAATCCAGACGAAAATGATGCGTAAAATCTAAGGGCAGAGATTAGAATTTATATGCAATTTATTGATAAATATAGGAATTACCTGATATTCGCGGCTGATCTTCTGATCGCGGCGATATCTTTTCCCTTGTCGATCATGCTGCGGCTCGGGTCGCAGAATCTGCCGATCCTGACCGACCCCATCATTTTCTGGACAGGCGTGTTCACCGCGATCTCATTCGCCGTGTTGTTGCGTGCACGCCTTTCGCGGATCGCCTGGCGTTACGTCTCGACGGACGACGCAATGCTGATCGTGCGCACCAGCCTCGTGATCAATCTGGGCTTCCTGCTTTTGATGTTTCTGTGGACGCGGCTCGACGGCCTGCCGCGCTCGGCCCCGATCATCAATATCTTCGTGCTGACTGCGCTGCTCATCACGCCGCGGCTCGCGTTCCGGATGCTGCATGAGCGCCGGATCGGCCTTACCGCCCACCACGCCCTGTCGATCCCCGTGCTGCTTATCGGTGGCACCGACGAGGCGGACGCCTTCATCCGTGCGGCGGCCCGCTCCGACGAGATCGAGTACCGGGTCATCGGCATCGTCGATACTGGGGAAAGGCCCGTGGGCAACCGCATCCGTGGCGTGCCGGTCATCGGGCGCCTGTCCGATATTCGCGACCTCCTGACCCGGCTGCGCGGCAAGCACCAGCGGCCCGCCAAAATCATCATCGCCGACCCCAGGCTGCGCGGTGAACCGGTGAACGAATTGCTGGAACTGGCCGACGAGTTCGGCATCGGCCTGCACCGCCTGCCTGAAATCGCCCAGTTGCAGGACGCGACCGAAGCCCGCGACGTCCAGATCCGTCCCGTCAAGGTGGAGGATCTGCTGAGCCGCGCCCAGGCAGCGCTCGATCGTGACGCCATGACGGCGCTGGTGCAGGACAAACGGGTGCTGGTGACAGGCGCGGGGGGGAGCATCGGCGCTGAACTGGTGCGGCAGGTGGCGGCGCTTGGTCCCGCCGAGATCACGCTGCTCGATAATTCGGAATATAATCTCTATGAAATTGACCGCCAGATGGCGGAAAGCTGGCCACGCCTGCCGCGCCGGGCCCTGATCGCCAATGTGCGCGACGCCGACCATCTCGACCGCATCTTCAGCGCGACCAGGCCCCAGCTCGTGTTTCACGCCGCCGCGCTGAAACATGTACCCCTGCTCGAAAGCCAGGCGTCCCAGGCGGTGCTGACCAACGTGCTGGGCACCCGCAATCTCGCCGACACCTGCACGCGTCACGGCGTGGAAACCATGGTGATGATCTCGTCCGACAAGGCGGCGTCGCCCGCCAACGTGATGGGCGCATCCAAGCGCATCGCCGAGGCCTATTGCCAGACGCTGGACATAGAGGAGCGCAAACGCAATCAGGGCACGCGCTTCATCACCGTGCGTTTCGGCAATGTGCTGGGGTCCGCGGGTTCGGTCATTCCGCTGTTCCAGAAGCAACTGGAGGCGGGCGGCCCGCTGACCGTGACCCATCCCGCCATGACCCGCTATTTCATGACCATTCGCGAGGCGGTCGAACTCGTGCTCGAAGCCGCCACCTTGCAGGAAAAGGCCATGGAGTCGGGCGGCAGCATCGTCGTGCTGGATATGGGCAAGCCCGTCAGCATCGAGAAGATGGCGCGCCAGTTGATCCGTATGGCGGGCCTGCGCCCGGGCAAGGACATAGAGATCGTCTATACCGGGCTCCGGCCCGGGGAAAAGCTGGAGGAAAGACTGTTTCAGGAAGATGAGCAGCTTATCCGCACCAGCTATAACGAACTGATGATCGCCCGGCCGCGCGTGGCCGAACGCGCTTTCGTGGTCCGCATTGTTAACGACATGATCGATCAGGCCGGCCGCTATGATGACCGGCGCGTGGTCGAACTCATGGCGCTGATCGTCGGCGACTTCGCGGGACGGGCGGAGCGGCATGGGGCCAGCATGCCGTCAGCCTGAGGCAGGACCTGAGACAGAGCCTGTAATATCCTGAAAATATTGTTTATTTTTCTTCAGAATGTACGTCGAGCATTCTGCCGTGCGTGACTCTCCAGACAGGCTGACCGATCCGATCATGACTGAAATCACCGCTATCGTGCTTGCCGCGGGCAAAGGCTCGCGGATGAAATCCGCCAAACCCAAGGTGCTGCACGAGATCGCCCATCTGGCGATGCTGGGCCATGTGCTCGATGTGGCGGGCAAGCTCGGCGCGCACCGCACGGTGCTGGTGGCGGCGCCCGCCATGACCGGGGTGGAAGCCTATGCCAGGACGCGCGCCCATAACCTCGATGTCGCCATCCAGACGCAACCGCTCGGCACTGCCGATGCGGTGAAGGCCGCGCTGCCGTTCGTGCCGGGCAAGGGCGTCGTGCTGATCCTGTTCGGCGACACGCCGCTGCTGCGCGAAGAAACCCTGCAAGCGCTCGTGCGGACCTGTGCAGAGGAAGCCGACATTGCCGTTCTCGGTTTTGAAGCCGCCGATCCCACCGGCTATGGCCGCCTTGTCCTCGACTGGGAAGAGCGCCTGACCCATATCGTCGAGCACAAGGACGCACGCGAGGATGAACGCGGGATCCGGCTCTGCAACGGCGGGGCCATGGCGGTGAAGGCTGAGCATCTCGCCGCCCTGATCGGCGAAGTCGGTAATGACAATGCCGCAGGCGAATTCTATCTGCCCGACATTGTCGCCATCGCCCACAAGCACGATCTGAAGGCGCTGGTGGTGCGCGGACTCGAGGAGGAGGTGCTTGGCGTCAATTCCCGGATCGATCTGGCCGAGGCCGAGGCCGTTTTCCAGCGGCGCGCGCGCAATAAGGCGATGGAGGAGGGGGTGACCCTGCTCGATCCGCAAAGCGTCTATTTCGCGACCGACACAAGGCTCGGCCGGGATGTGGTGATCGGCCAGAACGTGGTTTTCGGCCCCGGCGTCACCATCGCCGACAATGTCACCATCCGGCCCTTCAGCCATATCGAGGGCGCGAGCGTCGCGGCGGGCGCAATCGTGGGGCCATTCGCGCGCCTGCGTCCGGGGGCCGAGATCGGCGCGGACGCCCATATCGGCAATTTCGTCGAGATCAAGAAGGCCGTGGTCGAGACCGGGGCCAAGATCAACCATCTGAGCTATATCGGCGATGCACGGGTGGGGGCTGGAGCCAATATCGGCGCAGGCACCATCACCTGCAATTATGACGGCTTCAACAAGCATCTGACCGACATCGGCGCGGGCGCCTTCATCGGCTCCAACAGCGCGCTGGTGGCGCCGGTGAAGATCGGCGACGGCGCCTATATCGGCTCCGGCAGCGTCATCACCCGTGACGTGACGCCCGACGCGCTGGCGGTCGCCCGGGGAAAACAGATCGAGCGGGCAGGCTGGGCCAGCGCCTTCCGGGCGAAGAATGAGAAGAAGGGTGGAGAGTAGGGCATGTGCGGCATTGTCGGGATCATCGGCCAGCAGCAGGCGGCTCCCCAAATTCTCGAAGCGCTGAAACGGCTCGAATATCGGGGATATGATTCAGCGGGCATCGCCACGCTGGTCGACGGCGAAATCGTGCGGCGCCGCGCCGAGGGCAAGCTCGTCAATCTCGACGCGAAGCTGAAGGCTGAACCGCTGCCGGGCGTGATCGGCATCGGCCACACCCGCTGGGCCACCCATGGCGCGCCGACGGAAAACAACGCCCATCCCCACGCCACGGCCCGGGTGGCGGTGGTCCATAACGGCATCATCGAGAATTTCCGCGACCTGCGCAGCCGGCTGACGACGGATGGCGCGGTGTTCAGGACCGAAACCGACTCCGAGGTCATCGCCCACCTGGCCACACATTATCTCGACAAGGGGCTCGATCCGCGGGCGGCCGTGGCGGCGACGCTGGGCGACCTGCGCGGGGCCTTCGCGCTCGCCTTCATGTTCCGGGGCGAGGAAGACCTGCTGATCGGCGCGCGGCGCGGCTGCCCGCTTGCCGTCGGCTTTGGCCGGGGCGCAACTTATCTGGGCTCGGACGCCTTCGCGCTTGCCCCCTTCACCTCGCAGGTCGCCTATCTGGAAGAAGGCGACCGGGTGGAACTGACGCGTGAAGGCGCTGTTTTCCATGATGCGGAAGGCAGGACCGTTACCCGGCCAATCATCACCACGGACGCCTCCGCCGCCATGGTCGACAAGGGCAATTACCGCCATTTCATGGCCAAGGAAATCCATGAGCAGCCGGAAGTGATCGGCCACACCATCGGCGAATATCTCGACCCCATGACCGAGCAACTGGCGACGCCGGAACTGACGTTCGATTTTGCCGATGTCTCGCGCGTGACCATCATCGGCTGCGGCTCGGCCTATTATGCCGGGCTCGTCGCCAAATACTGGTTCGAGCGCTATGCCCACATCAGCGCCGATGTCGAGTTCGCCTCGGAGTTCCGCTATCGCGAACCGGTGATCGACAAAAAGGGCCTCGCGGTCTTCGTTTCACAATCCGGCGAGACGGCGGACACGCTGGCGGCGCTCCATTATTGCAAGGCGCAGGGATTGCGGACGCTTGCCATCGTCAATGTGCCCGAATCCTCCATGGCGCGCCACGCGGACACTGTATGGCGCACCTATGCGGGCCCCGAGATCGGCGTCGCCTCGACCAAGGCGCTGACCTGCCAGTTGGCCGTGCTTGCCGTACTGGCGGTGACGGCGGGCAAGGCGAGGGGCGTGCTGGCGGCAGGCGAGGAGCAAAGGCTCGTTCATACGCTGCTGGAACTGCCAAGGCTGGTGAGCGACGCGCTGGCGGCGGACGATGACATCAGGAAGGTCGCGGCGCTGATCTCCAAGGCCAGCGACGTGCTCTATCTGGGGCGCGGTGCGCTTTATCCCGTGGCGCTGGAAGGGGCGCTCAAGCTCAAGGAAATCTCCTATATCCATGCGGAAGGCTACGCCGCAGGCGAGCTGAAACACGGGCCGATCGCGCTGATCGACGAGAAAATGCCGATCATCACCATCGCCCCGGTGGATGGGCTGTTTGAAAAAACCGTGTCGAACATGCACGAAGTCGCCGCGCGCGGCGGCCGGGTGGTGCTGATTTCCGACCGGGACGGGCTTGCCCGCGCCGGCGACGACCTGACCGGGCAAATCCTCGTTCCCGCCGCCGACCCGCTGATCGCGCCGATCATCTGCACCATCCCGGTGCAGTTGCTGGCCTATCACACCGCCGTGCTGAAAGGCACGGACGTGGACCAGCCGCGCAACCTCGCCAAGTCCGTGACGGTGGAGTGACTCTCCGGAGTGCCGGGGCTCAGGAGTCGTATCCCGGCGACTCCTTGTCGACCTGACGCAGCAGCGCCGCCCAGGCGAGTTTCGACGTGCTGCCGCTGCCGCCGCTGCCGACCGCGCGCTGGCCATTGACCATGGCCCGCACCTCGGCCTGGGCTGCTTCCGGCGCAATCAGGACGCCATCCCGGCCTGCGCTGAGTGCCCGGATCTGCGCCGTGCAGGCGCGTTCCAGTTCATAAATCCCCAGCCACGCCGCCCCCGGATTTTTGCCAAGCGCCAGCGTGCCATGATTGCGCAGCATCAGCAGAGGCTTGTCGCCAAGATCCGCAACCAGCCGTTCGCGCTCATCCAGATTGAGGGCCACGCCTTCATAATCATGATAGGCAAGCCGCGGAATGACCGCGAGGGAGCGCTGGTTCAGCGGCAGGAGCCCATCCTTTTGCGACGACACCGCCGTGCCGTCATCCGTGTGGAAGTGAAGCACGTAATGGGCATCCTCGCGGGCATGGTGGATCGCGGAATGGATGACGAAGCCCGCATAATTGATGCCATAGGCGCTTGGCTCGACCAGTTCGCCTTCATAATTGATCTTGACCAGACTGGAGGCCGTGACCTCGGCGAAGCGCAGGCCGAACGGGTTGATCAGGAAATGATGCTCGGGCCCCGGCACGCGGGCCGAGATGTGGGTGAAGATCAGATCGTCCCAGCCGCTGAGCGCCGCAAGCCGGTAAAGCGCCGCAAGATCGACCCGGACGCGCCATTCGGCTTCATCGACCTTGTGTCTGATGGATTCGATGCCGGGGATATATCCGTCCGCCATGGGGGACCTCGCTCTGTTGCGTTTATTGTTTTGAGTGGCTGCCAGTGTGCATGCGGCCGCAATCCGGCGTCAAACCGCAACTGCACGAAATGCCTGAAATAAAAATATACCATAATATATATTATGCGCTAACCGTAGCCACGGGACAGATGGTATGCATTCTCGGATCTGACGGCAAAAACCGCCACCTCCCGGCCCGAAAAACGCGCAGTGGCTTGTCCTCGCCGGCAGACATCGCAGCTTTCGGGCCTCAGGACATCCCTGCAACAGCCAGGCAGCCGCGACGCAGCCACTGGCAAACCGGCGCGCGCCACCGCGAAACATCCGACAGATACAGCTGCACGACATCTCCCGCCTGCGCCTGATATGATCAGCCTACATATAAATTTATCGCAGACGTGATGCAGATGATTTCCGCCTGACATACACCACCAGCTTCCTTGTACACACCCGTCAAACAACCAGCCTACACTTTCACCCGCGGCCATATCTCAAAAACAGAATTTTCAAGATCCGACAATTCAGAGAAACCGGCGAAGCGCCATGGACCCCACAAACCGGAGCCTATATTCGGTTGTCCGGAGAAATATGGAGAAAAGACGTGTCATATTTACGCAATGTATTATTCCTTGTAATGATCTTTATCACAACAGATATCTCTCTGGCACAAGGCAAGAGTATCCATGCTGCCTCCTCTTTCGCTGGCGACATCGCCAATGAATTGAATGCCCGTTATCAGAACGTCACTGACACCTGCCCCGGGGGAACCCCGGCGCATTATTGCGCTGGTATTGTCATAAGAAGCACGGTTTATAGTGCATCATATGAGAGCTGGGATCCAAGCCCTATTGCACTCCAGATGGGCTCGCAATCGTTCAGTTACTTGCGGTCCGATCTGGGCATATCCACTATCTATCATGCCAGCGGATTTATATTTACAGATACAAACACGGCAGCCGCTCAACACAGATTCCTCGAATATCGCTGCATCTATCCGACAGATGCCGGAACAGGAGTAAATGATACAGGCTATGGCTGCCGGTCCGGCCTTTACACGGGCGATATAAATTCCTGCGACACGCTCAATGTGACGACTGCGGATCAGTGGCACTTGACAACCAATTGTTCCTTCAGCACCAAAGACGCAAAAAAATTCTCGACCTCTCTTGAAGCTACCCGAAAATATAACAAAAAATGGAATGAGCTTCTTGTAGCCGTCTGGGCACCCGGGGTACCCGACAAACTGCCCATCGAAGCCTTCTTTTATACAACGTCGACGGGCCTGACTGAGGCGCAATCATATCAGAAAGACTTCTGCGCCAGCAAGGCAGCCCGGCTGGTGCCGATCGTCGCCATCATCTTTTCAAACAATCCGTCGATTTTTTCATACAGGGATTCAGATCAGGCCCTGACAAGCTGCCCGGCGCATTAGCCGGCTGGTCTCATAAGCTCATTTTCAAAAAATATGAAAAATGGAGAAAAGGCGTGTCACATTTACGCAATATATTATTCCTTGTAATGATCTTTATTACGACAGACATCTCCCTGGCACAGAGCAAAAGTATCCATACGGTCTCTTTATTCGCTGACGACATCGCCGATGAACTGAATGCCCGCTATCAGAACGTCACTGATACCTGCCCCGGGGGCACTCCGGCGCATTACTGTGCCGGCATTGTCATAAGAGGCACAACTTACAGTACAGCTTATAATAGCTGGGATCCAAGTCCCAGCGCGCTCCAGCTGGGCTCGGTATCGTTCAGCTATCTGCGGTCCGATCTGAGAATATCCGGTCTCGCTCATGCCAGCGGGTTTATATTTACCGACACAAACACAGCGAGAAAGCAGGGAAGATTTCTTGAATATCGCTGTATGTATCCGGTAAATGGCTCCACTCTCAGTATACCTGTATCTTATGGATGCGGATCCGGCCTTTATACAGGCGATATAAATTCCTGTGACACACTGAATATTATGACTGCGGAACAATGGTATGCAGGAAAAACCGGTGAAGGCGGCTGTTCGTTCAGCACCAAAGTGGCTCAAAAATTTGCCACTTCTCTGGATGCCACACGAAAATACCACGTCATATTAAAAGAGACATGGAACGAGTTGCTTGTGGCTGTCTGGGCCCCCGGGATACCCGATAAGCTGCCCATCGAAGCCTTCTTTTATACAACGCCAGCAGGCCTGACAGAGGCCAGATCATATCAAAAAGACTTTTGCAGCAGCAAGGCAGCCCGGCTGGTGCCGATCGTCGCCATTACCTTTGCGAGCAATCCATCGATTTTCTCATACAAGGCTTCGGATCAGAACCAGGCAAGCTGCCCAGCCCACTAGGTAGAAAATTTCGCAAATATATATCGCGTCATATATATGTCTGCCTACTGAATATGAATAAATAGTCCCTACAGATTATAATTTATGAAGGAGAAATTTCATGCCCGAAGGGTCAAAAAATCTTGTCGTAAATGCCTTTCTTACAGGTCAAAATTCCGATACCGGACCTGAGATGAATTATGTCTCCACGCCAACTAACCCACGGCCAATTCCAGCACCCTGGCAACGGACGGCAGGTGGCTTGCGTGTTGAAGATATCAGCTATCCACTGATGAGCTCCAAACGGACACAACTAGCTCAACCTAACAACACAAATGTGATCGGTCTCGCGGGGGACACCACAGCGGGAGGCGGCCTCGGCACATTGTCCCAGGACATCACACTTAAGCGTGGGGGATACATGGTGGCCCGGTTCAATAGCTGCCGGAATCTTTTTGGTACATGCTATACTACAGAAGGCATCGTCAGCGTCAGTGTAAACGGCCAGCACACCGAATTCACCGATACCGGAGGAGCAAGCGCAGCGGCTTCGAATTGGGAATCAAGACAATTCATAATTGATACCCCCATTCCCGGACCACTGAACAATTGCCAACTGAGTTTTTCTGCAATCGCTCCTGATCGTGTTAGACAGGACTGCGGCAGTATTATTTCGAGTATGGAGCTTCATTATTTATATGCCGCTCAAGGCGTACTCACGTCACCGGCTTCTGAAGACGACATTATTGCAAAAGCAAATGGAAATTTTCCAGTACTGACTTTTTTGATAAGTGAAGGAGATTCAGCCAAAGGCGATCCGGGAACACCTCTGAGCTATGCATCAGTGGACTTTTCCATCAGCCAAAATGGTTCCGGCACAGCCTTTCATAACAATGGAGTGTCCGTATACACCTATACTGCAGTATGCGATGACAAGGGATATGTCACCATTCCGGCGGGTATTCTGGTGGCGGGCAACAAAGCAGGGAGCGAGGTGCTCACCCTTACGGTTGAGGAGGACATCGCCTTATCAAGTGTAGGAGTGACAATTCGCAGCGGGACTCCTCCAGTATTTGAAACAATGCAATCACTAACATCTGAAATCGATATGGTCCCCACCAGCCAATATATAGTAGAGCCCATCCAGTTCGAAGTTCAATATCTGTCCGGCGGAGTCATGGCTGATCTGTCAGGCGCAAGTGTTACTGTCCAGATCACCCAGAATGACACGCCCATCACCAGCCAGGGCAATCCATATTTCAAGGAGGATGGATCCGATCCAGCTTTTGAGATCACCAGAATTACCAATGATGGGGGAACCATCACGACACCTGCATTATATTCAAGTGTCCTGACGGGCGCATACAAGATACATGGATTTCTGACAGATTATCCAGACATCAGCGCCGATATTGACCTTACTGTTCTCAGTATAAACCGTTTTGACCCTACCACCCAGAACCAGGAAGCGACCTGGGGGACAACTGTGAATAATTCCTGGTCTGTGATTGCCTATGACAAAGATGGCAAACCCGCAGTCAACCAGCCCGTGCAATTCAGGATTTCACAGGATACAGGCGATGCTTCTTTTGTAGCCACGGGCACACGCGAGGCAACCGGCGTATCCGACGCCCGCACAGGAAAAGTTGTCGTTCCTGCGCTCCTCACAAAGATGACACCTGGAACATTCCGTATCCGGATTACAGGAAATACCGGAACCCCGTTGGCTCAGATCAATGTGACCGTACTCGAAAACCAGATACCGGCGAAAATCGAATTTCACAATCCTCTTCCAGATTTAAGCTCTATGGCCGGACAGAAATTGTATCCGACCATAAGTGTTGGAATTACGGATATAAATGGGCAAGACCTGAGATCAGGCCAGGTAAATTTTGCTCTCTCTGGCAGCAGCGCCAACTCGGCATTTATTAGTCCGCCTGCAGGAGAAAACGTTGTCGATATTGATTCGGGTATAGCGATTATGCCAACCATCATTATCGGAACGAGTGGTACATTGATTATTACGGCCTCAATGGACAATTACAATCTGTCCGTGTCACATGATTTTTCGATCAACTAAATTCGAGAATGAAAAGACGGGTCTGATGCAATCTCATCAGACCCCCATCTTCGCATCGAAGAATTCTTCAAGGCTTATTTTCAACACCTGAAATTAAATTAATCCAGATTGATTTGGGGAGAAACGACAATGGTAGACCAGCCCATTCTTACAGCACACACACTACCCGATGATGCGGTTGCAGGCGGTTTTGCGAGAGAGCCGAATGGGAACATATGGGTAACAGATAAAAGATTTTTTTCTCAAGGCAACCGCGGCCTGCAAGGCACCGTTTACCGCCTGGATTCAGCCGGAAACGTACTCACAACACTGAAATTGCCAGCCTCATTGCAAGCGGCTCCCTATCCCGCAGAAATTGCCCTGGAAATGGACAATTCTGGAACAACTGTCGTGAACGTGTGGGTAACGGATCTCCAGGATGAAACCGTTTATTTTTTTCCACCTGGCACGACAGCAACAAACGATGTGAAAGTCGTTACCCTTCCTCAAGGATGCCAGTCTCGTGGCATTATTTTCGACAGCAACCGCCGGCGCATGTGGGTGGCTGATGAAAACTCCAATAGCCTTCAAGCTATCACCCTTACAGGTACAGTTGATACGCAACTCAGCTTTTATCTGAATAGAACAGTACAGACACAGCCAACCAATTTTCCCGGCCCTACTCATCTTGTGCTGGATATTTTCAACAGAATCTGGTTTACACAGGCCGGACAGAGCAAGGTTGGGTACTATGATCCGGCCCAAAAAACCGCCACCTTTTTTTCTGCGGGCACTTCCCCTTCAGGCCCCATGAGCGATTCATCGCTTTATTTTCATGATCTGAAGTTTGGCGCTGATGGAAAGAAGCTATGGATCACGGCGTATTTAGGTAATTCCTTGTGGTCGATCGAGGATGTGACAAATCCCAAGGCAGAGCTGAAGAAGGAAGTTTCATTTCCAGAAGACGCTTCACAACCCAAGGGGTTGTTTGTCGATAGCGCCGGATTTATCTGGGTCACATTGTCTAACGCAAAATCTGTTTTTTTGCTGACTCCGGAAGGCGCGCCTGTATATGCGATTGCAGACCTGCCACCCACTACCCAGAATACCGACAATATTCTTTATACAGGTCCAACAGAACCGTCCAGAGCGAGCGCCCAGCCTAATACTGATAATATTCTTTATACAGGTCCAACAGATGACATGATCTTCTTTAGTGATGACATGAACCGCGTCATCTCCTTTAAACCAGTAGATCCTATTAATGCATCATCCAGTATTACTGTTACCGCTGTACCGCCCAGAGCGAGCGCCCAGCCTAATAATTTCTTTGACGATATAACAATTACCCTCACGGACACGGCCACGGGCAACCCCATCCCCGATAGCAATGTCATGCTCATGATCAGCAATCCCAATATTGCCATTTTTGACAACCCTCCGGGAACCAATACGTTCGGGATTACGATCATTAGAACCAACACAAATGGTCAGTCTGTTATCAGGATACTGAAGACCTCTGCCAATGCCCAAAATGGAGAATCTTTTACTCTTTCAGGCCGGCTTCTTCGAGGAGCCATGAGCAATCCATTCTTTACAGGTATTGTCGGGACACCCGTAGCAGGTATTACGGCTGTAAACGGCAACAGCGTGTCCACGCGGATCAACAAAATCTTTCCTGAACCGCTGAAAGCTCAGCTGAGCGGCCCAGGTCCATTTGATCCAGGCAATATCGTGTTTAAAATTGACGATACGTCTCCAGCCAGTTTCGTAGCCGGCAGCACAGATACAAATGACAAGACGATAACAAATCCAATCAACGTCAACAATGGACTGGCGACCGCGACAATCTATGCCCTGGATACACCTGGAGCCGTTACAATCACGGCATTTCCTGAATCATCTCCATCAATGACAGCCTCGTTCAGCTGGGCGGTGAACCCCGTTCCAGACAATCTCTCCTGGATAACCGGTAATATTTCTGCATTCACAGGGCAGCCCATTTCAAAATCCATAACCGCGGCATTGATGTCAGGCGGAACCCCCGTTCCTGGAGAGACATTGACCATTTCAGTTGTCTCCCCAACTCCAATAATCGGATTTTTTCATAAAAATTCAAATCCAACCGAGAAAACTTCTATTATTAAGGCCGTAACAGATCAATCAGGTCAAGTACAAATAGGAAAAGATCCAAAACTTACATATTATCTACAGGTAGATTCTTCAACATCATGCACAATTTGCGCAATTTTAAATGATGGAGACGATACATCCCCACCACTATCTGATACGTTCTCTGTAAGTACAATAATTTTAACTAAACAATAAATAATTTATGTGTAATTTACAGAAAATTCATGATTAATGGAAAATATATTGGTTGTTACATAAATTTTACGGGTATAAATATGGAAAATAGAGACAGTTATAAATATTCTCTCTCACGTGTCTCCGAATATGCTTATAAAACCGACCCCGGAAGCATTTTTCCCAAGCCACTGATTGCCCGCATACTTGCACATCAGATGCCGAATTCGTTTTCGGTTGCAAACATTCCCGTTACGTTTGTTTCCTCTACAGATGAGGAGAACAGCCCAAAATTGCGCCGTGCAGGCAGCCAGGATAATTTTCAAGGATCCGTTATGGTATATACGGACCAACAGGGATTTGCCGCCGCTGAGGCCCTGGCGGGAAATTCCTTTGATGATTTTACCGTTTTAGCACGGCAACCCGATTCAATTGGCAGTCCGGTCACTTATATCCTGCAAACGACAAGGCCGGACTTGAGTGCCGATGTTGACAGCCTCCAGATTACGAGCGGAGATGCCCAGATTGCATTTCCAGGCGATGCCTTCTTCCCCAATCCCCTCCAAGTGAAAGCTCTGAATAAGTCGGGTAATCCCGTAGAAACCGCTACGATCAATTTTCAAATAGGGGGCGTGACCACAACCACGTTTGGAAATGGCAAACTCCAGACATCAGAATCAACCGGCAGTGGCGGGTTAACATCGCCGTTGGTGCTCATTCCCGGGACCACCCCTGCTCTGTTCAAAGCCACAGCTTCATGCAACGGCAACTCAGTAACCTTCGATCTGGCGCTGGCGCCTGCCAGATCAGGATTTTCCTTCAATCCAGCAGACGGCAACTCCTTTGCTATTCAAATTGGCAGTTCAACGAACAGAAGAATAAGCCTGCTCGACGAAAATGGGACAGGATGGCCATCCATTATCTGCAATGCCGTAATTTCCCCTGACAGCAACATAAGCTTCTCCCCATCTCCTCAAGACGCGGGCCATTCAGGACCGCTGGCGACGGACGAGCAAGGCCAGATAAATTTGCCTCCGATAACAGCAAAGAATGTGATCGGAGGGAGCGCACAACTGACTGTGGAAACAGAATGGGGAACAGCAGCAGCCTATTCCCTTGTGCCATCGCCCATCCGGATCTCTTGATCTTACGAGCGCAACAGTGACCGTGTGAAAAAGACAATACCTGGGGAGAACCACAAATATCGTTCAGGAGAAGGCCATGCCTTCCCCTGAACGATCAGGCGCATCACTTTACCGCCACGGATCATCTACCAGATGTAACGCAAGCCCAGATTGACGCCTATTGGCTGCTCAACGCGATGTCCTTTTATATAATCAACATCGGCATGAAACTGCAGATTGTCACGCGCCTGCATGACGAATCCTCCCCCGACAAGGCCGCGTGTTCCATTCATGTCATTATTAAAATTCGTCCGGTTAAGCCTGGTTTCATTACGAGATGCAATCTCCCCGATAATGGCCAGCTTCAGGTAAGGACTTATATAGGAGTCCTCGTCATGAAGGGTGAAGGAAGCTCCAAATCGCGTTCCAGTCTGCCCACGGATCGATCCGGCAGTATCCTGGTCGACATTCATACCATTATCGAGAGAAAAACTGTCTCCGTTACGCTGGAAAGCAGCAATCTGTGCATAAGGCTGGGCATAGGCACTTGAGAACAGAGGAATCTTCTTGCCGATCTCGACCGAAGTGCCACCTCCCCAATTATGAAAAGACCCCTTTGACTTGCCACCACCATTCATCCATACATTCGCTTTGCTCGAGAACTCATTCAGCTTGAGAATAGTATCCACATAAAAATTGGATTCGCTGAACCATGTGGCATATCCCCCCAGCGAATAGCTGTCGATCGTGCCATTTGAGTCACCAGAAAAGGACAGATCAGATCTGCTATAGCCAAACATTCCACCTAGGTACCATGTGCCACCGTTAACCGTTATCCTCTTGTCGGCCCCGGTCACAAAGCCGAACATTCTATGTTTGTAATTCACGCCTGTTGACGATGCCATGTCATAACGGCGCCCGAACGCGATACCCCAGACATCATTGCTCTTCATCTGCCCCGCACGAAGCTCGCCCATACGCTGTTCGAGTATGGTGTTTTCTCCAAACCAGATCGTTGGCGTAGAATTAGTCAGACCAAGAACTGTTTTTGAGGAATTTGACAGATTGGGCTGAGATATCGGTTGAACTGGGGAGACTGGAGGGACTGGAGGGCCGGACGGAGGAGGATTGTCAGGGTCTGCCGTAACAAGATTCCAGTCGTTCCCCTGATGCACGAGCTGGTACGCATAGACACCGACGTCCACCCGCTGGCCATCCAGCGTGAAATTGGCTGCCCCCGCTCCGACCGTCGCAACCACGGGAATAACATAGATTCCAGATCCGGGATCCGTTCCTCTGCCGGATATATGCAAAATATGATTTCCATCAGCCGTTCCCGTCACATTCAACAGATCAGCAGCTCCGGTATCAAAATTGGCATTCATATGAAAATTGCCGTCTCCCGAGAGATTGGCAACAGTGAGAACATTGTTTGCTCCCGGTGCGCGGCTCAACCTCACCGTGCCGCCTTGAGTCATTTTCAGATTGCCGATGCCGGATGACCCGGTCATCACGAAAGCACCAGTCGGGCTAATATCCATTTCGGACACTCTGGAAGCCATACCGATTATCATTGCATTGTCATTGAGGGAGACGTTCATGGTCGCGCCACCTGAATTGTCAAGATTGCCATTCAGGGAGGCATTGCTGACCGACATCATGGCGCTTGCACCGGTATTCGTTTCCAGAATAGTTCCGTTGCCCCCGACCAGTTGAGCATTGTTCCTTACATCGAGAGTCAATGTATTGAATGCGCCTTCGACTCTGACCGCCGCGCCGGTTCCACCGATCGCGCTGGCGTTATCAATCGCAACAGAAGAGATACCCAAGACGCCCGAGTCTACAGAGGATTTTACCAGGACACCATTGCGTCCACCACTTACGATAGTACCATCTGAAAGGGTTACAGATGGAGGCGGCGGGCCATTTGCCACAAGAAAGTCATTGGAAATTTCCACCCCCCCTCCCAGAGCACCCTCTCCTGCAATAGAGGCCGATTGATCTGCAGACAGCGTTGCGCCGGGCGTAAGAATTATACCTGCACCAGATGAATCTGCGACTATGCCAGTGCCTGTAATAGATCCACCATGCATAACATAAACCGTGGGGCCGATCAGACCGGCCCCATTACTGTCCGATTTTATTTTTGCGCCTGTAGTTGTGATATATATTACACCTCCTCCATTTGAACTTAAGGTGTTTATTGCATTTCCTTTTGAATTAATCGCAGATCCGTTTATAGTTATATTGACTGGTTGCGGGAACATGGTACTTATAAGGATACCGAGTTCATTGCTTTCGACATGAGTCCTTGCCGACATGGTCATAGATGTATCGCTAGAATAAATCGCGGCATTGCTATCTATACCCGTAAGCTTCTCCACCAGCACATTATCGAACTCAGCAATATCATCTGATTTTGTGAAGCTCAGAACAAAGTTCTGAATCTCCGTCCCCGTCAGCACGGCCTGCGTCGACTCGCCCACGCCAGCACTCAACTTGCCCATGATATTCGTTGCCCCCAAGACTGTCCCTCCACCCTTGACGATGAGTTTTGCACCAGCGGCAACCTGTGAAACTGAGAGGGAGTCTTCTGTTGAAAAAGTAGACCCGACAATGCCGCCATTGGCGACTGTGAGTGTGGCTGGCGAGGAAACAGTAAATCCCGGATTGATGGGCCCGGTAGACTCGGATAAATCCGTTGATACCGTCTGATCAGATGTCACTATCAAGGTTGCTTTGGCCTGGCTGCTAACCAGGAGTACCAGAGCAACACCCCCCGCAATACCCAACTGAAACGGCCCGCGCCCTGTGGGCATGATTTTCGATTTTCTCATGTCTTTGCCCTGAAATATCTTTGCCAAAAAAGAGACACATCATTTTAAATATTCACTATACGGAATTACTTATGAACTAGCCGCACAAGGCTCCTTATCCTTGAGAAGAATTTGTTTTAAAATACGGGAGATTAAGTTCTGAATGGGGAGCATCTATACCATTGTGATAAAATTCGAATGGTATAGATGCCATTTTAATGTCAGTGTGATGGCGACAGAAACATCTACCCTGCATCATTCATCCCGGAAAGGCCGGGCTCCGCATGAATGCGGTTTACCGACAGAGTCTGAATCTCACGGAAAGAAGCTCACGGAAAATTGATACAAGGTTACTACATCAGTACAGCATCCGGCCTTGTTTTTATTCAGACGTGATGCAGCCTCATGGCGACGCCACCTATGGTGACAGCGCATTCAGCCGTCTCGATGCCAAAGCTTTCCGCCCGGCCCACATAGAGGTCCGGGTCAACAACCGCCAGATCAAGGGCTGTGAAACCGGTCCCGGCACGCCCTGACGCCTCCGTAAATTCGATTGTGCCATTATCGAGCCGGATGGCAGCGGGATGGCCCGGGATGGTCTCCGACTCCAGCAGGCCGGCCCAGCGCTGCGCCACGGCGGCCGGGTCATCGGCCTGGATGCGGGCACCCATAATGCCGGCAATGCCGGGCTCCGCCATGGACGCCTGCCAGTCCGGGCCCGCAGGCGTCCATGGACCCAGCCTGTCACGCCATGAGCGGCCATCGTCCTGCGTGTCGATCGAGGTCAGCACGCCGTTGAAATCGGCCGGGTGAAAATGCGTGAATGTATAATCAGGCCGGTCAAGCTTTGCGATGGTGCGAATGCCCTGCTCTTCCAGACGGACCCGATGGCGCAACGCGTCGGGCACCTGAAAAATCAGCATGTAGCCCGCATCGCCGCCACGCCTTTCAAGATAGCGCGCAGCCGAAGCATCGGGGGTGACCGGCTGGACGATCTCGATGAATTCCCCGCCAAACGGCAACACCGCGTTGACCAATCCATAAGTGGCGACGGCTGGATCGCGGTAAGCGACTTTCAGGCCAAAAACCGCTGCAAGATCCGCAACTACGGGATCGAGATCGCGGGCAACAAGAGCAACCTGCCGTAGACGTATCATTTCAAATAATCTCAATCCGGGTGCCTGGAACTGCTGCATATCCATAGCACCTTATTGATCCCTGTACGAATAATATATTTGACGGGAAAGCAATGGAAGATGCCGACATTTTTGTATATGATTCTGACCGTGATTTTACCCTGCACGCGCCGCTGGTGCGTGTATCGTCAGCAGGTGAAGATACAAAATTGGCTGGGCTATCTCCTGCTGGACAACCCTGCGTCAAT
This sequence comes from Parvibaculaceae bacterium, assembly GCA_028283765.1. Lineage (GTDB taxonomy): Bacteria > Pseudomonadota > Alphaproteobacteria > Parvibaculales > Parvibaculaceae > JAATFR01. The sequence continues at coordinate 1,481,782 of JAPWJY010000008.1, forward strand.
TGTGACATGGCTCATTTGCAGATAGCATTTGAACGTCAAACCCATTCGCTACAGAATATTGGTGATAATTTGTCAGTTAGCGACAGGCTGCCCCTTTCAGCCATGTGAGCCAAGTTGCCCATATGAGCAGGAAAGGAGAGCAGAAGTAACAAAAGAAAGAAGCTACAGATGACAGGGACAGAAACACTCACAAAACCCGGCCTCCAGGATGCTGCACCGCAACAGGCCAAGCATTACGATGTCCTGATTGCCGGCGCGGGCATTTCCGGGATTGGCGCGGCCTATCATATGACCACGCAGTGCCCCGACATGAGCTTCATCGTTCTTGATGCTCTGGACAGTTTCGGCGGCACCTGGCACACGCACCGCTATCCGGGCATCCGCTCTGACAGCGACCTGTACACGTTCGGCTATCGTTTCAAACCGTGGACAGGCGACCCCATCGCCAGCGCGGACAAGATCCTCGCCTATATGAACGAGGTCATCGAGGAAAACGATCTGGACCGGCATATCCGTTACCGCCACAAGATCGTTTCGGCGAACTGGTCGAACGAGGACAAGCTGTGGACGCTCGAGGCCCAGCGGACAGATACAAAGGAAATTGTCCGCTTCACGACGAATTTCCTGTGGATGTGTCAGGGCTATTACCGCCATTCGGAAGGCTATACGCCCGAATGGGACGGCATGGACAAGTTCAAGGGCCAGATAGTCCATCCCCAGACATGGCCGGAAGATCTCGACTACAAGGGCAAAAAAGTAATCGTGATCGGTTCGGGCGCCACGGCGGCGACCCTTGTACCGGCAATCGCGGGCGACACGGCTCATGTCACCCTGCTCCAGCGTTCCCCGACCTATTTCATCCCGGGCCGCAACGCGAACGATCTCGCCGACACGCTGCGCCAGTTGCAGGTCGACGAGACATGGATTCATGAAATCGTCCGCCGGAAGATTCTTTTCGACCAGGACGAATTCACCCGCCGCTCCATCGAGGAGCCCGAGGTGGTGAAGCAGGAGCTTCTGGAGGGCGTGCGCGCCTATCTTGGCCCCGACTTCGACATCGACAAGCATTTCACCCCCAGCTATCGCCCATGGCGGCAGCGCATTGCCTTCGTGCCGGATGGCGACATCTTCCAGGGGATCAGCTCAGGCAAAGCCTCGGTGGTGACCGATGAAATAGAACGCTTCACGGAGAAAGGCATTCTCCTGAAATCGGGCGCGGAACTGGAGGCGGACATCATCGTGACCGCCACCGGCTTCAATCTCAACGTGCTGGGCGATATCGCGTTCAGCATCGACGAAAAGCCCCTCGTCTTTTCCGATACAGTGACCTATCGCGGCATGATGTTTACCGGCGTGCCCAATCTTGTCTGGGTTTTCGGTTATTTCCGCGCGAGCTGGACGCTCAGGGTCGATATGCTGGCCGATTTCGTCTGTGCGCTGCTTAACCACATGAAGGAAAAGGGCGTAGGCAAGGTCACGCCTGTGCTGCGCCCTGAAGACAAGGACATGCCCCTGCTCCCGTGGATCGACCCGGAAAACTTCAATCCGGGATACCTCATGCGCGGGATGCACCTTCTGCCGAAACGCGGCGACAAGCCGGAGTGGCAGCACACCCAGGATTACTGGGTGGAAAAGGACGTGTTCAAGAACATCGATCTTGACGACATCGTGTTCTCATACGAATAGATCTCGCGTGGCGTTTCGCCCCGACACAAATCCACCGGCTTGTGAATTGCAGGCCGGTGGATATTTTTTGGTGCGGGCCCTACAACATTTCGGGCCGGAACCTGCCGCGGCGGCTGATGATCTTGCCGGATACCATGAAAACGCCATCGCCGGTGTAATGCAGGGTTTCAGGATGTTTGGGCGAAGGGGCGACATGCGCCTTCACCACTTCGAAAATGAAAAAATTATATCTGTCGACAAGACAATCATCGCTGAGCCTGCACTCGAAATTCGCGTGGCATTCCCGTATCAGCGGCGCCGTAACCTTCTCGGCCGGATCGGCTGTCAGTTCGAAATGCTTGAACTTGTCGATTTCGCTTCCGGTGCTGTTGCCGATGCCGACCACCTTGTTGGTGAGGGCTGTCGTCGGCAGATTGATCACGCACTCGCCACTATCGCGGATCATCTGAAAGCTGTGATTGCCGCCAGCGATGACACAACCCACCAGAGACGGCGTAAATTCCATCACGGTATGCCATCCCATGGTCATGATGTTGGTTTTGCCACGACATGATGACGACACAAGGACAATGGGACCGGGTTCGAGATAGCGTCTTGCCAACGAGACCGGCAGATCGGCTTTTCTGTCATATTTTGCCATCCCGTTTCCCCTCTTCGTCCATAATCAGTTGTTCAGGCTGAGCCCCCTACTTTATCGAAGCGTGCCGGTTCTCCCCGTCCAGCGTAAGCAGCGTCCCGTAAAGTTCCGGGCGGCGATCACGGAAAAGCCCCCAGGCGGCGCGCTGTTCGGCAAGGGCGTCGAGATCGAAACTGGCGGTCAACACGGTTTCACTTACCCGGTCGGCTTCGGCGACTTTGGCGCCGGTCGCATCCGCGATGAAGGATGAGCCGTAGAAGGTGATGGATGTGCCCTTTTTGCCGGGCTCGACGCCGATCCGGTTGGAGGCCACGACCGGCATCAGATTGGCGCCGGCATGGCCCTGCATCACACGTTGCCAATGGGCGCTCGATTCAAGCGCCGGGTCGTGCGGTTCCGAACCGATGGCTGTCGGGTAAAGGAGAATTTCAGCTCCCTTCAGCGCCATCGAACGGGCGCATTCCGGAAACCACTGATCCCAGCATATCCCCACCCCGATGGCGGCGTGTTTCGTCTGCCAGACCTTGAAGCCGGTATCGCCGGGATTGAAATAATATTTCTCGGTATAGCCCGGACCATCGGGAATATGGCTCTTGCGGTAGATGCCGGGCACGCTGCCATCCGCATCAATGATCGCCACGCTGTTGAAATGGGCCTGCCCTGCCAGCTCGAAAAAGCTGATTGGCAGCACAACGTCCAGTTCACGCGCCAATGTCTGAAAGTGGGCAATGAGCGGGTTGTCCTGCAGAGGCTTTGCCAGAGCAAAGAAATCGCCTATCTGGTCCTGACAGAAATAGGGCGCTTCAAACAATTCCTGAATGAGGATGATCTGCGCGCCTTTGGCATGAGCCTCGCGCACAAGCTTTTCGGCACGGGCGATATTGCCGGGAATATCCCAGTCACACGCCATCTGGGTTGCCGCTACCGTCACGTTACGCATCTGGTCCGTCCTCATGGATAAAGTGCAGGTGCAGATTAGGCGAGGACGGGACGGGCGTCGACGGTCAGCTTGTCACCGCAAGCGGCAGATGCACGTCTATCGTATCGAAGGGCTCAGGCAGATGAAGCCGATACCCCTGGAAAAGGTCGATCCCCAGCTCCTGCAATGAGCGCAACTGATCGTCACGCTCGATCTGCTCCACAATCACCTTTACGCCAAGATCCGGAGCGACACGGCAGATGGTCTCGACGATCGTCCGGGCAACCGGATCGCTGAAGGCCTGCTGGGCCAGGACACCATCCACCTTGACGTAACCTGCATTAAGTCCTCTCAGCGTTACCAGATTGGCAAAGCCGGAGCCGAAATCGTCAATGGCAATATGCACCCGGCGCGCCCGAAGCGCCGTTGCCAGCGTGCGCGCCGCCTCCAGATGCTCGATGGCGCGGGTCTCGGTTATCTCAAGCACCAGACGCCCCCAGATCAGCGGTTGCCGGTCAATGAACCGGGTAAGCCAGATACGGAACGAGCCAGAGCCGACCGACATGCCGGAGACATTGACAAAAAGCAGCACGTTGCCGTTTTTCTCGAAGTGCCGGATGAAATGATTGACAGCGTTTTCGACCACCCATTTGTCGAGTCGCTCGATTGCGCCAAAACGCTCAAGTCCCGGGATGAAGGAGCCAGGCCCGACCAATGTGCCGGAACCGTCATCGAGCCGGACCAGAACCTCGATCGCGTGACAGGAATCATCCCTCATATTCATGATCTTCTGGCCGAAGAGAAAGAGCCGGTGCTCTTCATAGGCGCGCTCGATTTCCCTGACCCAGCCTATGTCGGAGACATAACGCGCAATGGAAACTTCACCAGGGTCATAAAAATGGACCCGGTCCCGTCCCTCGGCCTTGGCCAGATTGCAGGCGGCATCCGCTTGCGCCAGGGCCTGGTCAAGCTCCTCAGGCTGCAGGATTTCCGAAATACCGATACTTACGCTGATCATGAAGGACATGTCGTTCCAGACAAACCGGTGATCACCGATCTCCTGCCGGAATTGCTCGGCGGAATTGACAATGTCGGCCTTGCTGAGCGCACAGGCAACGATGGCAAATTCATCGCCGCCAAGACGGCACACATCGCTGACAAAGCTGCTGCCCAGAATAAAGCCCGCAGCCTGGGCAAGCAACTCGTCTCCCGCCCGATGGCCGAAATGGTCGTTGACCAGCTTGAACTGGTCAATATCGACATAGAGGATATAAATCTGTTCCTGCACGCCAAGCTGGCCAAAATGGCTGCGTACGATGCGATCAAGGGAATGACGGTTGGGAAGCTCCGTCAGCGGGTCCTGGGTCTCAAGCCTGCGAAGCTGATCGGTGAGCGCATCGATCAGGGAAAGGTCCCGCAGCATGATCACGCTCTGGCCGCCTGCATTCTTCATTTCGATGCGGGAGAGTTCAACCGGGATCCAGCCTCTCGTCTGCGTCAAGGCGGCATAGCGCTGCCAGTCCGTGCCCATTCCAGCGAGATTACCGATGAATGTGCCTTCCTCAGCCAGTTTTAATGTAAGTAAGCCGTCAAGCTGTTTACCGGTTACGGTAATACATGACCAACCCAGAATGTTTTCCGCCGCAGGATTGATGAATTCAATATTCTGGTGCCGGTCGAGACGGATCACACCGTCGCTGAGCGCCCGCAAAGTCAGCTCCGCATCATCCCTGGCCATCTTGAGCGCTTCGGCCGCATCGAGCCGGGCACCAATATCCTGTATCTGCGAGATGAAGAACCAGAACTCCCCCGTTGGGCCCCATACAGGAGACACATCGAGTTGTGCCCGCAAGAGAGATCCATCCGAGCGGATATAGCGCTTGCTCATGGTAAAACGGGGAATTTTCCGTTCGAGCACAAGTTTTACAAGGGCCTCGTCTTCAGTCAGGTCATCGGGATAGGTAATTTCCTGAAATGAACTGGCCAGCAATTCGTCGCTCGAATAGCCAAACAATTCGCAAATCCGGGGATTGACACGAAGCCAGTTCCCGGCCCGGTCTACAAGAGCAAGGCCGATAGGTGAGTGTGTGAACGCCTCAACAAACAGAGTATCGTTCTCAGGAAAGGGCGTTGGAACCATGGTCAGTCCTCCCCTTTCAAAACCACCAAATCCACAAGATTCCCACTCAAACCAGCCTCAATGCATACCTTGTAATGTCAATCATATTTTGCAAAGCAAGAATAAAAATTACTTACAGCTGAAATGCCCCAAAAGTAAATGTACGAGACCACAAACCCGACCAAGACGATTGGCTAATTATATGTAATATGATCCGGCTCCTTTTCTTCATAACAAAAACCTTGTCGCACCAAGGGAGTTATTGCGTATCCGGGTTTCATGCCGTAGGTATTCGGCCAAAATAAAGATTAGTTTTCCTGCTTTACCGGCTTTTGCTCGTCGGACCGGTTTGTAAATTTCGCTACCGAACTGGCCATGAGCCATATGTTCTATTGTTCGGTTTCAAGGGGCGTCCCTTTTCGGGAGGCTGAAAACTGCGGCCAAAGCCATTATGCCAACTGTGGATAGCTGGACGACCCTGATCTTCATGACCGTACTCCTGATTTTTCAATCGGGGGCGTGGCTGGGTGTTGACCGATTATTTCCGCGGTTTCCAGGCGTTCGCCTGTGGGCGATGGCAAGCCTCATTGGCGGACTTGGCGGACTCACTCTCTGCGTAGGTGAATTTATTTCGGCCGACAATGCCATTACGGTTGGCAACCTCCTGCAAATCCTTGGTTTCCTTGTCGCCTGGAATGGCATCCGGCGATTTTTTGAACGAAAACCCCTGTGGTGGACCTGCATTCTGGTCATGGCTCTCTGTGCCGGCATCCTCGTTTTTTCAAGATTGGCATCTCATTTCGAAGACACCCGCATCATCGTCATTGCAGGTACGGAAGCCTTGATAGCCCTTGTCTGTGTCCATGAAATGTTAAAGCGCCCGTCAGCGCTCCACATGACCACAGCAGCGAGCGCTTTTGCCATGTTTGCCCAGGCAGCTGCGCTCGTGACCGGTGCCCTCATCATGGTTCTTGCCATGAAGCCTCACTCACCCCGCGTCATGGTACTGGAAAACAGCCTGTTGTTGATGGCGGTGATGACGACAATTTTCTGGAATTTCGGCTTTCTGGCCATGGTTGTGAGCAAGCTGCAACGCCGGCTAGTGCATCTGGCGGCGACCGATGAACTTACCGGTGTCGCCAACCGGCGCGCATTTGTCGAATCAGCCAATCGGGAACGTTCCCGCGCCAATCGCGACTCCACATCGCCCTCCCTGCTCATCATCGATGTCGACAACTTCAAGCTTATCAATGATATCCACGGGCATGTCGGTGGCGACCGGATACTGGCCAACATTTCACGGACGATCAGCAATTGCCTTCGTCCGTATGATCTTCTTGCCCGTATCGGTGGTGACGAGTTCTGCGTGTTAATGCCATCCACAAGTTATACTCATGCGATGGCGGCGGCGGAACGCATACGAAAGGCGATCGAGACGCGGACGTTGACCTGGAACGGCAAAGCCTTCAATGCGACGGTTTCCATCGGGGTCGTTACATGGACGCCTGAAATGGGAGGATTACTCCAGATCATGTCACTCGCCGATGCGGCGCTCTATGATGGTAAACGCACCGGCCGCAACCGTGTGGTTGCCGTGCAACCCGATATTTTACATCCGTTCCCAACCGGGCAAACTGCTGCACAAGCCGATGAAGAGCCGGGTGCAAAAATAGAGAAATCGGGCCCCTGAAGGCAGAGATTCTTTGGTTGCGCCCTTAATCCGGCAAAGGAATGAACTCAGCGTCGTCGCCGGGTATTCTGGGAAAACGCTGTGCGCGCCAGTCCTCCCTGGCGACCTCGATCAGTTCTGGCCGGCTCGCTACAAAATTCCAGTAGATATGGCGGGGACCATCCATGGAATCTCCCCCCAGCAGCATCAGGTGAGCCGCATCCATGGCCGCAATCGCCACGGGCTGATGATGCTCGATAAAGGCCATCTGACCTGGACGAATGAGCTCTCCATCGAGCTCCACCTCTCCTGCCACAACATAAACGCCGCGCTCCTCATGTTCCGTGTCGAGGACAAACTCGCTACAGGCGCCCATACGGACATCCAGGTAGAAAGTGGGGCTGGCGACCGGCACCGGCGACTGGAAGCCGAAGGCACTTCCTGCAATCAGCCGCATGGAAATTCCGTCCCGCTCAATCAGGGGCAGTCCGGCGCTTGTCGTTTGATGAAAGGCCGGATCAGACTGCTCCATGCTGACAGGCAGTGCGATCCATGACTGAATGCCGTGAAGGCGATGGCCCGCCGCCCGCACCGCAGGGTCTGTACGCTCGGAATGCACAATCCCCCGGCCCGCACTCATCCAGTTCACATCCCCGGGCTCAATCGACTTGACGGTCCCGAGGCTGTCTCGATGAACCTGACTGCCCTCGAATAGATAAGTGACAGTGGCAAGACCTATATGAGGATGAGGACGGACATTGACGCCCTGCCCCGGCTCCATGAAGACCGGCCCGAAATGGTCGAAAAAGACAAAGGGACCGATCATCCGTCGCTTGATGCCGGGCAGCACCCGACTGACCAGAAGCCCACCGATGTCATGCGTCTTGCCATCAATAATGATCATCTGCCCGGCTCCGGAATAATCGACATGTCCTGCCTTTACTCCTTGAGATAGTCGTGGACGACGGTGCCAAGATCAAGCGTGAGATCGCTGAGGATATGGACCGCGCTCACGACCTCCAGCACAGGCAAGGCTGCCACAGGCGCAAGCGCATGAGGATGCAGATCAAGTGCCGCGGGACCGGACCAGGCACCTTTTACGGTGACATCGGTAAGAAAATACTGAACCAGCTCCAGAATGCGCGGTGAACCGTCAACATGCGGGATGATCTTGAGCAAAAAGCTCGGCGCAAGCAGAGAGGTCAGAATTTTCTCGTGGTCGAGAGCTATGTGCTTGTATCCCATGGTGCCGGTGGCAACACGGAGCGGGCCGTAATCCAGTGTGCCGATTAATGTATCCGTATCGACGCTGAGGGTAGGCCTGGCCAGTTTCTTGGGGAACCCCCATAGCTCACGCCCGCCTGCAATCGGCGCCTCGTCATTCAGATACATGGAATGAACATAGCCACCCCTGACCCCGTTCAGGCTGACGGGAATGACCTGTCCGGTCTCCGTGTAATCGCCAAATCCTGTTGAATCCGGCATACGGATGAATTCATATTTGACGAGAGGTTCATCAATTTCGAGCGGCTCAGGCACCACGGCGCGCAACAATTCCGGGTCGGTGCGATAGGTGATGATCATATATTCGCGATTGATGAAACGATACGGCCCGGGAGGATAGGACGGGCTTGTCAGCGGCATGGCAAAGGCATTCTTCCTTACATCTTCCAGCTTCATCACAGCCTCCAGACTTACAGGTTACTCGCTCGAATCGCGCGTCAGATCGAAAACCGCAATGCCGGCCTCGGGCCGGGAACGATTGCACCAGAGAGGATGAGCAAGGGTACGGCGTACATCCGCTTGCCCGGCACTCCAGTGATCGTTCACCGATTTACGGGAAAATTCATAATCCTTGGACTGGGTTTCATAATGGGCCGACCGATAGATCAGGTGGACGATCGATACAGCCTTGCTGGTGCTGGCCTGAAGAAGGGCCCTGGCATCGGGATCATCTTTCAGTTCGTCTGGCAGACGATGGAGAAAATGGTTGAGCCGCGCCCGCAATGACTGAAGACGCTTGAACTCATCCGTATTCAAACGGGTTCTGCTGGAAAAACGTATGTCTTTCTCGCGCTGGGTGACTTCCTGCATGGTACGCGGCAACTCGCCGCGCGCATTGAAAAGATCGAGCTGGAAGATCAGCATATCCTCATGAAGACCGTCATCGAGCACATACTGAAGGGGCGTATTGGAAACGATTCCGCCATCCCAGTAGAACTCGCCGTCGATCTCGATGGGGGGAAAGCCCGGCGGGAGCGCGCCTGACGCCATGATATGCTCAGGCCCGATACGCTGATGCTCATTGTCAAAAAAGATGAAATTGCCCGTCTTGACATTCACCGCACCGACACTGAATCGCACAGCTTTGGAGTTGATCAGATCAAAATCGACCAGCCGCTCCAGCGTAGCCTTGAGGGGGCCGGTATCGTAATGACTGAGCGCCTGTATCGAGCCCGCCGGCTGCAAGAAGGCAGGCGGGAAACGGGGCTGGAAAAAGCCCCGCAGGCCGAAGACCGCCGCATAGGCAGAGCTGACCTCGTTATAAACTGTCCGCGCCCTCCCCTTGGGAAACAGCGCCTCGCCCACCAGATCACCAGAAATATAATCCCAGAACTCACGCAGACGTTCATCGCGCTTGTCAACCGGGTTACCTGCAATGATCGCGGCATTGATGGCGCCGATGGAAATGCCGGCTATCCATTCAGGGTTGAAACCTCGCTTGGCAAGCTCCTCATATACGCCTGCCTGATAGGCTCCAAGGGCGCCACCGCCCTGTAGCACCAGAACAGGCTTTTCAGGCCGGCTGGCCAGATCGACCTTGACGGCATCATTGACCATGGTTTCAACCCGTTTCGCCCCGGCCTTCTCCTGCCGGGCGCGAGCGGGAGCGGGTGCACGCGATCTGGGCGCGGGAGATTTTTTCTTCCCGGCGTCGGGTTTTGTGGCCATTTATCCCCCTACTGCATGAACCAGCCGTGGCTCACCACCAGAGACTGTCCGGTCAGGGCATTACTCGGGAAACTTGCGAACAGGAGGGCAACGGCAGCGACATCTGCAACCGTGGTGAATTCACCATCAACCGTTTCTTTCAGCATGACGTTCTTGATTACCTCGGCTTCTGAAATGCCGAGCGTTTTCGCCTGTTCGGGAATCTGTTTGTCCACGAGCGGCGTACGCACGAAACCGGGGCAGATCACGTTGGCGCGCACCCCGTGTGCCGCCCCCTCCTTCGCCACAACTTTCGACAGGCCAATCAGCCCATGCTTTGCCGTGACATAAGGGGCCTTCAACAAGGACGCCTCCTTGGAATGGACCGAGCCCATGTAGATGATGCTGCCGCCGCGGCCGGAAGCATACATATGAGGAAGGCAAGCCCTGGTGGTCAGAAAGGCACCGTCCAGATGAATGGCCAGCATTTTCTTCCACTCGGCGAGTGTGAACTCCTCTACCGGATGGACAATCTGAATACCCGCGTTACTTACCAGAATATCAACCCCGCCCCAGGTCTCTACGACCTTCGATACGCCGGCATTGACCTGATCTTCATTGGTGACATCCATGGCTACGGCCAATGCATCGTGACCAGCCGCACGAAAGTCAGCCGCTGTTTGTTCGGCCGCATCTGGCGCCAGATCCGCAATAACGACCTTGGCCCCCTCGGAGGCATAGACGGAGGCAATCTCCTTGCCAATTCCGCTGGCCGCGCCGGTAACAATCGCGACTTTCCCGTCGAGCTTCATTACGACACCTCACATCAGATGGTTGACTGTGCCTATATAGACCATCGCCGGGGAAGTGACGCAAATATTACTTTTTTTACAGGGCATTTAAACGAACGATTGCCTCTTCTCACATCTCGTCAATCAGGGCGAGCATCTGCGGCATCCGCTCTCTTAACATGGCGCGGGCCCTGAACAGACGGCTCCGCACGGTACCGACCGGAATACCGAGCATGTCTGCAGCCTCCTGATAAGAAAGATCTTCAAAAGCCACGAGCTGTATGATGCCTCTCAGCTCATCAGGCAATGCAACAAGCTCATCCCGCAATCTGTCGAGCCCGACATGAAAACGCGCCCGCAGGTTCGGAGCCATCTCATTTCCCTCATGATCGAACAATGTATCGATATCAACAAAGGTATATTTTCGATTTTTGTCACGAGACAGATGATTTCGGACTACATTAACAGCGATACCAAGAATCCAGGTGGAAAGCTCTGATTGATGCCGAAAATTCCTGAGCGACCGGAAGGCTTCAAAAAATGTTTGCTGAGCCAGATCCTCTGCATCTGCATGGTTTCTTATCTTCCGTGATATGAACAGACGGACTCTGCGCTGCTGTGTTCTGGAGAAGTGTGCAAATTCACGCTCCAGACTGTTCATCTCGGATGCATTCGGAACAATAAATTCAAGAGGGGTCCGAGCGTCGTCCTTGTGCGCTATCCTGCCCAATTTTGCCTCCTGCCGCGATGCCAGATTGAGGCCTTCCCTCTTGTTAAGGTTAACAACCCTCCATTAAGAAAGAGTGAGTTTCCCGGTCACGGAAATCATCTTTAGAACGGAAATAATCAATTCCCATATTTCCTTGCCGTAAACACGGAAAGCCGCGACAGGTCGGTATCCTTATTCCCTTCAAGGACATATGAAAGGAGAGGTTTCGCGTCTTTCAGAATCTGAATCTTTTGGCCGCCACGTATCGTAAATTCAGGATCACTTTCCAGCCTCTCCTGAACCTGCTCAAGGAGACGATAAGCCCTTGCCCCAAAGAACCAGCCCATATCCCCGGCCATCGCTGGGTTGATATATGCAAGAACCTCATGACAACGGCGTAAGCCCGGCAACGCCGAATTGAAGCGCTCTATATTCTGTTCAAGTGAATATGCGCGTGTCGAGCTGTCTATCAGGGTATTGCGCGCCCAGATCCCAATCCGCAAAGACAGATAATTCTGAAGAAGACTCCTGACAGGATAAGAGGGATTTTTACCAGCCTCATCGAGATGAACTTTTATCTTTTCAAGACGCCGAGCAATGTCGAGCAGACGGCCAGGTTCAGGTATGCCATCTTCCATGACCAGGGCATTAAGATCGCGCGCATCAAATGAATCAGGAATCTGGTTTGCAAAATTTTCCAGCATATCAAGTGAGGCGCGCAGATTCGGATCCAGCACTACACCATCGCTTCCCGCCCTGACAAAAATGAACTCGCCTGATGGAAGCTGCTGCTCCAGAAGTATTGCCTGCTCTTTTTTTATCTGTTTACAGATTGATTCTTTTAATATCGCGCGTTCAGGTGGATCGTAGCTATCCCACAAAGGCATATAATCAATATCTCCGCATCCCTTCGACAAAAGATGAGCCCGGGGTGCGGCAAGCTGATCACGCGCCATGATCAGCAGATTGAAAAATGCCGTCCAGTCCTGGAGTTTTTCGTCGCCAGTCCCCTCCGTCCGAGCAAATCTCAAGCCATAGGCGAATTTATCGACAACAGGCATCGCCTCTTTCACGGTCAGCCCGTCAAGCCATGTTTTAATAATCCGGTCACGTAAATCCAGGCTGGAGATCCCAGCAGACTTCAGCCTGGGACTTTCTGCAGCAAGGAGCGTCATTATTTCCTTGCGTATCCAGTTCCGTTCCAGAAATCCCAGATCCAGATTTCGCCCCCCGGCCTGACGCATGAAACCCCGCATGGTCATCATCGCCACGGCTTCATCAGATCCCGCCAGGCGACTGAATGCGCGCGCCTCCCGTCCAAGTAGCGCAGCCCGCGCAAGCGGATCTGCAAGGCCTGCATCGGCATTATTGGTCGTCAGACTGGAAATGACAGGACCCAACCGCTCCTTGACAAGATTGCGCAATCTTTCACTGAGATTACCGGCCAAAGGGGATAAAGCATTTATATATCCACTTGAAACCCATGTTTCTGTTCTGACCAGTACGGCAAGGGCCGTCAGCTCTTCAGGCGAAGGTTTTTCATTTGTCTCTTCCCTCTCATCTGCATTCAATCGATGAGAGAGAAATCCGGCGTTATGAAGGAGGTATTCATCTATGATCCTGCCCTGCTGGACAGTCTGCCATCCCCCAAACATAGCCAGTAACAGAACAAGACTAATGATGGCGACGAACAAGTATGAAGGAACAGATTCCAGCAACCGTCGCAAAAACCCCGACCGGAGAAGAAGCCTTGGTCCAACAGAGTTGTCAAGAAACCTCCACTCTCTGGAACGGGACGCGTGTACATATGGCGTGACTGATTGCGGCACTTTATCCGCTTCAAAAGATAATTCGATTGAGCCAATGTCCGTACAGGCAAGCAAGTTGCGGATCAAAGGAAACAGTTTCTGGTCAAGGACTTCCATAAGGTGTAGGCGGAACAAAAACACAGGATCAGGGAATATGATTTTTGATCTACATAACATTTCCTCCATGTTCCGGCACAAGTTTTCATACGCCCACCTGACATCCTGAGCAGCCGATGAACGAAAGAAACAAACATTGTTCAGTGCTTGTATGTCAGCAGACATGATCCTGCCTGCTCCCGGTAATGAACCAAGACCATAGAGAACCATACAGCAGGGAAGAATTGGTGCGTGTTCGCCTGTTTTTCGGGACGCAGCCATAATTTGAGCCGGTAGTAACGGATCTTGCACGAGCTCCGTAATATTGATGAGAAACTGTATGCCCCCGTCAGGAGCGACGTTTTCTATTCCAGCCTGATAATGGATGGGCTGCAGCTGGGTGGAAATCCAGATTCCTTTGTCGCCTTGCATATCAATCCAGCTATCTCCCTTACCTGGAAGAAATAAGGTCGAGGGCATCGGATATTTCTTTCATTGCCCAAAAATGACTCAAAGCAACAAATGCAGTCGCGACAAAACATACATATGCAACATTCCTTACTGATCTTGTATACTTTCCCTTGCCTCTATATGGAGACTTGAAATCACGGTCAGTCGTTAATGGATAAATCCCTTTTGCGGGGCATCTGACTTCAATAAAATTTTCGAAATTTCTGGTTTGCATAAAGAACAGAGTTGGAAAACCCATATCTATTAATGCGGAGACAAAATCCAGAAACTCACTGTCAGCGCTCTGGAAGAGCTTCTCACATGCCTGCACAAGTCGTTCCGACAAGACGGATTCCCCAAAAATCTGCAGGCTTAACGTATGGTGTATCCAGATGAAAAGATGCCCGGCCGGAAGCAATCGGCAAATTGCCAGATCAAGATATGCGACAACAAGCCGGGCGGCACAAAATTCCCGTAGCTTGAAGCGACCCACCTTACTCAATGGATACTCAATCCATAGCCCCTCTTCTCCAGCCGTCGTATCAAGGCAAAAGAAATGCCCAACCAGAGACACAAGGTGATTACCGATATCCTTTACCCTCTCACCACATAACAAGAAATCCAGAGATTTCGGCAATCCATTTTTTGATATGCCAAAATCCGCCCCATCAGTCTGCTGATGCCAGTCATTACCGCTGAAAAAGATCAGATATCCGAGACAATCGAAAAGCCGACTGCGCAGGCCGGACCGGGAACCTGCCTCCAAACTGGACTCTGGCAACCAGATCATATCATGCAAAGCGTGAAATGATCTTTGTAGAGATGTCGCTCATAACCTTGATCAGGGTGCTTTTGAAATCGATGATACGTGTCCACAGACTCATCTTGGCCTGATATTCAATCATCTGACCTGGATCATTAACATTCAGATTTTTCATTTCCGACATAACAGACTGCTCTGCCTGGTCAAGACGTGGCGTCAGCGTATTGATAATCGCATCAAAAGACATAATGGTTTTTCCTCATACCCTTCATGATTCAAAGAAGGTGGCCGGCGATCGTCTGTAAGAAAGAATAATCTGCCGTGCAGCCTTGCAGGCGTTCAGAAGTTTTAAAATATAGGTGCGATCGTCAGGTACAGGATTTCCCTGCAACTGGCTTTGGAAATTGTCTTCGGCCGCACTCAGGATACCAAGAATCTCCCGCCTGACATCTCCCGCCTCGTCGTTCCAGAGCTTACGTTCAAGCTCCGTCAGATGAATGGGTGTATCATCTAACATCTGTTACTCCAGTTTCTGGAGAAACTCCTCGTTTCGCCAACGTATCTTCACTGAACTCTCATTGAGCGAAACAAGCTGGAATCCTGGCGCCAGAGCCCCACCCACCATGACGCGCCTCCCCAGAGAAGTCATAACGGACGGGATTGGTCCCATGGTGATGCTCCTGATTGAAAATGGAATTTCTGATTGGGGCGGCGAAAACAGAACCTGAAATGAAATATTCTTCCCCGCTCTTGATTCATAAGTGGACCGGATATTCTGCCATATCCTGCGCTCGGTATCGTTTGGTGTTCCAGTTACAACCAGATTTTTCTGATCGCCGGAGACATGGACATTTTTTTCAAGACCTTCAGCCTTTATTTCATCAGCCAACAGATCTGCAACAGCATCACCTGTGATGACGCGCGAATCGTCAATTCGGCTGACACCAGCAACGCTACTGCGAATATCATCTGTCATGTCGTTCAATCTCATGCGCGTAGCAATATATCCGGAGAGAGAAATGACATGTGGCTCCAATATGGAAACACTGATATCGGCATCATATAAACTGGCAACCTCCTGGACCGTCCTGAAAATATCCTCATCAGAAGACAGATTGAATTCTGTTCTTATGCCTTTCATCTCCATTTCTTTTTTCAAACTCAGAATCTGGGCATCCGATTGAACAGTCCCCTCAACCAGGAAAGACTTTTTCGCGGTTTGCCGGGCAGATATCCGGTCTCCAAAACCAAGATCAGAAATATGTGTCTGAATAAGCGAAAGGGGAGTTACAGCAGAAGGATATGAAACGGAGGCTTCAACATTATCCATATATCCATTGGCGCTGATGACCAGAACCATACAGATAATCCCTCCGATGACAGATGTTCCCGCCAAGATTCGCATAGTGCGTTTTCTTTCTGGCACGAGATCTGAAACATCCCGAAAATCACAGTTTTTGCCTCGAAAATTCTCCCCATCGTCTTCCGTTATGCTGTTTACCGTCCCATTCAGAAGCTGCGGATCGAGATACCATCTTTCTCCGCGGCCCAGACAAAGTGTTATGTCTGCAATACAAAATGGCTGAAATGGGGAAATGTCACGAGGATCATCATACTCGGAAAATAGCGTGAAGTGACCATTCGCATTATTGAGAATAAAGATACGCCCATGAATCTCAACGGACCTAAGAATGATGTCACATTCATCGCTCTCCCCAATCCGGATTCTATCGGAGTGGAGAGCACATTTTGCTCCCCTCTGCTCCCCGTCAATAACCAGGATTTCCCAGCTTCCATCCATGATTTATGCATCCCGACAAGTGTTCATGAACTACGCCCTGGAAGCATTCGATCGACATCGCTATATGGCAATGTCTTCTGTCATGCCCACAATTATTGACCCATTTGGTTAATGCAACCTTAAGGAAAAACTGGAGCACGTTTTAAAGGAAAAAGACCTCAATAAAATTTCTAGTGAATCTCTCCTTTCGAAACACAATTATCCATTTCTAAAATTTCTTTGCAGTATTTTTACTGTTTCCCCTCATATTGAACTTATTATGACGTAGACGTCTTATCTCTTTATCGGTCTTATGATATGCATTCCTTTCGTCCATCTGCCGCTCATATAGGGCGGTCATATGGAAACCATCAGATCCCGTCTGTTTTCGCTGTCTTTATTATTTTTTTCATTTTGATTTATGCCAGCTGCGCAACACAACGTCTTGCCGCCGCCGAAATGCCGTGGCCTGATGCTAGCTATGCTTATCGCTCGTCCGGCGAGGATATTCAGACAACATTAAAAAACTTCGCCAATAATTTTGGAATCCGCGTCAGCATTTCATCTCGTATCCATGGCCAGGTTGAAGGGCGGTTTCTCTCTGCCACACCAACCGAATTCCTTGAGCGCCTTGCCACGACCTATGCCCTTAACTGGTTTACCTATGGCGGAACCTTATATGTCAATTCCAAAACAGACACCATTCAACGCATCATCAAGGTTGGACAAGCTGATAGTTTACGGCTGAAAACAGCACTTCTGGGCCTTGGGATTCTCCAGGAAAAATTCGGCTGGGGCGAATTACCCGATCGAGGGGTCGTCATCATTTCCGGCCCGCCAGCCTATGTCGATCTTGTGATCAAGACAGTTTCCGGATTACCAATCGATCGTCCAGCGGACTTTGAAATGCAGGTGTTCAAACTCAAATATGCTTTTGCCGATGATCGCACCTATAATTATCGTGACCTTCAGGTGCGTGTGCCCGGCATTGCCACCATCCTGCAAAATTTGATAACCGGCAATGGCCCCATCGGCACCCAGATCGTTCCCTTGCCCTCCCACACCCGTCAGGTGACGGACATCAATCTTGACGATAAAAATGGCAGGCAAAACTCTACGCAAGGTGCAGGACCAAATGTGCTGCCCAATCCCGTTTTCCAGAATGACAGCCTTGTGAATGCAGCCCCATTCAACAATCCTGAGCATAATTCAATTGCGACAATACAGGCCGATGTGCGCCTTAATGCCATCATCATAAAGGATCGTCCGGAAAATATCCGGATCTATCAAAACCTGATCGCCGAACTGGACGTTCCCGCTTCTCTGATCGAAATTGAAGCAACGATCATTGATGTCAACACAGGAGATCTGCAAAGGCTCGGCATTGGCTGGCCCGGTGAAGCTCGCGTCTCATTCTCCGGTGGCCCACGTCTGACTACCCTCGTTGAGGGCGCCCAGGCTACCTTCTTTGTGAAACTACAGGCGCTCGCACAAGAAAACCGGGCTGAAATCCTTTCACGACCGTCCATTCTTACCATTGATAATCTTCAGGCGCTGATCGATCTCAGCCAGACAATCAACATCAAGGTACAAGGCGAGCGGGTAGCCCAGCTTGTTGAAATCTCAACAGGAACAATGCTCAGAATTACGCCGCATCTTATCAAGCGACGCGGCACGCCAAACGACATTCAACTTTCAGTTGATATCACAGATGGCGTCTTTACGCCCAACGTCGAAAAAGGAGAAGTGCCCATTATAGACGAGAACAAGGTGAATACACAGGCGATCGTAAGCGACCATCAAAGTCTTCTGATTGCTGGATATACAAAATCTGAAAACTCTCAGGTCGAAAGCGGCGTACCGCTTCTAAAGGATATTCCAATGTTGGGTGGACTCTTCAAATCGGTAGAAGAAAGGACAAGCAAACGCCAACGTATTTATCTGATTACTCCCACGGTTGTCCGCTTATGAAAAGCGAACCGAATTATGAATCCAGGCAACACATGATGTGATCGTTGAAGGATTACAGTCGAGTTTCCCATATTTCCACCGAAGTCCTCTCACCTGGAATGATCATATAGCCTACTCTTTTCGAAACAGATTTATGCTCGATCCACAGACATCATCATATTCAGGATACTGAATGAAGGGTAATGATCAAAAATGACATCTGAAGAAAAAGCGACGGCGCTTCTCAAGGAATTTGGCGACCTTATTTCAATTGGGCAACTTTCTTTTAATGAAGATCAGAATTGCCCATTGATATATAACGACAACATCTATCTGAGTATCAGTTTTGATCCAGAATCGGATACAATGGTGCTTTCCGCCTATGTTGCTCATTACCCTCAACACAATATAGAGACGGTTCTAAAAACAGTGCTGGAAGCCAACTATTTCTGGCTTGGCACAATGGGTGCGACCCTGGCCATTGACAGTGAATCCGGACGGCTTGCACTCATGTCACGCATCCAGCTCGATAATCTCGATGTATCCACATTTCATATGAATATCCAGACGTTCGTCGAGTCCGTCGAGGCCTGGATGGAGATGATCTCAACTACCGAGACCGATACCTCGGCTCTCCTGTCGCCACAGAATGATCGTCAGCTTGCCCGAAATACCACCCAGATGAATCTCAGAGATCACGTATAAATTTTAATATTCCTGGTAGATCCGCCTTTGCGAATATAGATAAAGCCCCGATTTTCTTCCAAAATCCGGGGCCGATTTTTTGGGCGTAAAGTCAGATTTTTATCCTGCCCATAGTATGAATCTTGACATTTTGTGTCAGCTCCTGAAATGACAAGACGATTTGATCTGGAAATTCAGGCTCAATCATTTTTTTTACATAACGCCGCACATCCATCGACGTCAGAAGAACCGGAGGAACAGAATCCGTTGTCCTTGTTTCATGCAAAAGAACTGCCTCGATTTGTTGCATTATATTTTTTGACATATCAGGGTCGAGAGCGAGATAACTTCCCGCCGAAGTTTGTCGGATAGCATTCCGGATAATGTCTTCCATATCAGGCGCAAGCATATAGGTATGTAATACATTCTTGGAGTCTGAGTATCGGTCACTTATGTAGTTACGTTGGCTTGACCGGATATATTCCGTCAGAAGTACGGTATCTTTCTCTTTCTGTCCCCATTCAACCAATGCTTCCATGATCATCTTTATATTACGGATCGTAATATCTTCAGAAACAAGACGTTTCAGAATTTCGTTTGCTTTGGAAACAGGCAGTACACGCTGAACTTCCTTGACGAGCCCTGGCATTTTATCTTCCAGCGCTGCCAGAATTGAGCTGGTTTCATGGACACCCAGAAAATCCCCGGCATTGCGCCGAACACAAAGCCCAAAGTGCCGGATAACTACGTCCAGCGGCTCCAGCACTTCTAAACCCTGCTCCTTGAGAACATCCCGGGTCTCTGGTCTGATCCAAAGAGAAGGGTTCTTGCCAAAATTGAGTTCACCTCGTTCAAACACTACTTCCCGCCGATCAAGTTCTTCAGGCCGCGCCTGTACAAGGCATCGGCCGCTGAGCACAACTCCAAAACCAGCCGTCACTTCGTTTATCTGAATGCAATAGGCGCCCTCCTGCAACAACTCCGACTGCATCACCACCGTATTTGGCAGAGGAATTCCAATATCGCCATTTATCTTCCGGCACTCATTCTCAAATGCCAAGACAATGTGATCATGGTCGAACGAATGATAGAATGATGGAGCCAGCATGACTCGCAAGGGCACTGTGAAAGGAACACCACCTGCAGAACCGGTCCCCGTCCATATCCCTTTTGATTCAGCCAACTCCATCCCGGCTTCGCTCTCAGCCAGTCCAGCCTGTAATTTTGCCTTACGTAGAAAAATGAAGCCAAGACCACCAATCACCACTCCCAGTATGATGAAAACAATTGATGGCATACCCGGCACAAGCGCAAACCCAAGCATAACAATCGCGCCGATAAGAAGCGCCCGTGGTTGCGCACTAATCTGTGCACTGATATCAGCGCCCACGTTGCTGGATTTGCTGCCAGTCCCTGAAACACGGGTGACGATCAGCCCGGCGGTAATTGCGATCAAAAGAGCTGGAATCTGGGCAACCAGGCCATCGCCAATACTAAGCACCGCATAACGCGCTCCCGACTCGGAAAAACTCATTCCCTTCTGGCTGATGCCAATAATCATGCCACCAAGCAGATTAACGACCACAATCAAAATGCCTGCGATTGCATCGCCTTTCACGAACTTCATGGCACCATCCATGGCACCATAAAGCTGGCTTTCTTTTTCCACATTGGAGCGCCGGCGTTTTGCTTCGGCTGAATCTATCGATCCAGCACGCATGTCACCATCGATAGCCATCTGCTTGCCTGGCATTGCGTCAAGAGAAAAGCGTGCCGCGACCTCGGCCACCCGCTCCGCTCCTTTCGTGATGACCACAAATTGCACGATTGTGAGAATAATAAATACAACCAGCCCGACAACCAGATTGCCGGTGACAACAAAATTTCCAAAGGTCTCTATAATATGCCCAGCGTCTGCATGAAGCAGGATCATTCGCGTGGTTGAAACTGAAATCGAGAGCCTGAACAGGGTAGTAATAAGAAGGACGCTAGGAAAAGAGGAAAAAGAGAGAGGAGACGACACATACATGGAAACCATGAGCAGCGTGATCGAGGCGCACATATTCACAGCAATGAGCGCATCCATGATCTCGGGAGGTACAGGCAATATCATCATAAACACGACAGTCACGATCAGGATGGAAAAGACCAGATCGTTGCGGTTGCGCAGGAGTTGCAGAATTGCCCCAAGGCGCATATTTAAAACTGAACTTGTCAAATTATCCCAATGATCATGAATGTATGAATAAAATATGCCTGTCGCAGAAAAGAGCTCAAAAATTTGATATCTTCTTGAGCTTGCCTGATATCAGATATAGACGTACAAGGAACAAATTAGCCTTTATTCCTTTTATTTCTTTAAAACCCGCATGGTCATTTCATGCCCAGCCAGCACATCACAGGCAAGTTCAGCTTTATATATAATTTCAGATCGCCGCTCGTCGTCTTTAAACATCCCCTCCGGCAACTGCTTCAACAAAAATAAAAGTTCATTGGCATAGACAAGTTGTGGATGAGGTTCACCAGGTATTTTTTGCTGCGCGTGCAACATGGTCTGATCAGGCGCAAGAGCCTTCGCAAGATAGATAAAAGCCATATCATCAATCAGGCTATTTTCCTCTGGCATTTACCTACTCCGCCATGATGATTAGGTGGCGCGCCAGATCATCACCAGTCATGCCGGTGGAGCTGCCAAGGCGCTGATTGACCTGAGTAACAAGTTCATTTGCACAGTCATGGTATGCGAGAATTTTCAATGGTTTTTGCTCTGCCTTGTATATAGCAAAAATCCGGCTTCTCTGGTTGGTGCCAGTCAACGCATTGTGAAGAATTCCAAATTCTTTTATTTGAAGAAAAATCTGCCGGCCCAGATCCTCACCAGGATAGCGCTCATTAAAAATATCGAGACATTCGGCAAGCGTACCCGTAGCAAGAAAATGCCCCTCAGACTCAAGATTCCGAAGATTGGAAACAGGAATCCAGTGCGCTTCCCGCCGGTTCGTTTGACAGCCAATCCCAAGGATAAAATGGCTATTTCCGGTGAAATCGTCACCCGGCATGGGCAAGAACCGGTACCCGGACATGGCTCCGGAATCATTTTCGATCCCGAACTCAAGAACCATGTCGCCAGTATCGTTTCCTATATCGTCTTGTCCAATTTTCTGAATTTTTGTGCCGCCGGAAATATCGAGCTGACCTGCCAGGACAAATGCACTGACAGATAATCCGGTTGAGAGATAATTTCCAAGCGAGATGCCTTCCTCCGCACCTCCTGACAGTCCTTGCCGGCGAATATCGTGAAGGTCGGGAGATCTCCTCAAATCAGCCGTCTTCTCATATTCAACAACCTCACCTGCCTCATGACCTCTCTTGCTTTTACCTCCTCTCTGTATGCCGCGAGTGGCAGGCTCATCATCCAAATCCTTCTCTGCAACATTAAGAAACTCGAGGTCATTCTCTTCTTCCTTGTAAGGCCTCGTCCTGCGCCGCTGCCCTGATGCAGCAACCGACAGTTCCTCTGCCATATCGGCAATATCAATATTAACAACAGCTTCCATCGGGGTAGGACACAATGGAACTGCGCAGGCAGATCCACGCAAACTGGAAGATAAATCACTGCATTCTTGATCATCGGGAAAAGAGGATGTTCCAATCCTCTGCCTCAACCTTGAATCATAAATCCGGCTCAGCCGGTATATGTGCGCCGGTTGATTGACAGGAATAGAGGACATCAGACTCTCTTTCATTCGGAATGATGGATTTCATTGTATGTCGAAAGAAAGAAAAAATAGTTCACGCTCCATGCACGTCGTCACGCGCAACCAGCCCATCGAGACATACCTCGGGCTTGGTACATCACGACGCAATATAGAATTTTCTTCCACATTTTCTACGAACCAGGAGCCGCACATGAAGCACTAACGATAGACAAGAATAGAGAGCGTTATTTTTTAAACGAAAGAGGCATATGATGGCCCATATTTCCGACATGGCAGAGGCCAGAATCTCATTTCCACCCCTATTCCCCTCTTCTTTAAAACATATGAGGGATTCAAATAATTATTCGCTAACTGATGGAATTGGTGAAAATGAGAAAGTCCCTGGAAGAATCCTGCTTGAGCAGATCTGGTCTGCCCCTTCCTATGGAAACGATTTTATAAACATCATGATGCTTATCATGGTCGAGAAACTTGTTTCCTATGGAAACACCTTGAATGCGCTGAAGATCGGCCTGGACAAGAAGGCAGCCGAAAGCAACAAATTGAATGAGCTGGTTGGGAAATTAAACGGAATGGACAACGGAAGCACAAATACGGATGTTTCCGAAATAACCGATCCAGATGTCGTTGAGCAACTTAAGAGGATGGGAAAAACCATCATTGAACGGAAAGGGAAGGTAGATGGAAAAGACGTTCCCGCCAACACCATCATCAAGTCAAATGGCAAATACTGGACGACGAAAGCAAATTTCACCTCATGGATCGGGGCGGCTCAATCCAGAATAACAAATTTGCAAAATCTGACAAACCTCGATTCTGCCAGTATGCAGCAGTCAACCTCCGCCTTTAATGCATTCATGGAACTCACTTCTAATGTCATCAAGAAAATCGCAGACTCAGTTTCGACAGTAATCGGGAACACACGTTAAGTGGAAACAGATATTTAATCATTTCAGGCAAGAATTCTTTCGGCATATATTTTCATACCGGATATGCGTGAAATGTGCATGTGAACGGATTATTATTATGACTTTACCAGATTCATTTCCACTTGAGTTTCCGGTTCATGAGCATCCGCTTCAATGGGAAGAACGGGGCAGTCGAAAGGATTCGATGTCTCCCCTTCACCATAGGGCCGCATATGAAGATATATCAGCCGATAAAATCGCAAAGAAAAACAGAAATGATCTTCTTACAAGCCTGATCTGGGACAATAACGGTATGGCTTCCACGCAGGAAACTATACAGACCAGAGACAGCGGCAATACTCAACTGCCACCTCTCCTTTCTATCGCCGATAATGTGCCCTGGATGCTTATGCAGGCCCGGATAACAACCGAAACAAACAGTCTCAAGAATACGGCAGCGGCAAGCGAGCATGCCACCAAGACCATTGAGATGATCAGCAAGGCCAACCAGACCGCTCTTGCCGGTATAATCTGCAAGGAAAATGAAGCGACAAAAATGTCCTTCTGGAGTCGGCTGTTCAAATTCGTCACAGGTGTAGTCCAGCTGATCAGCGCGGCCGTCGTTCTGGCAACTGTGGGGATAACTGGTGCAGGCGTTGCCGTTGCTGCATTTCTTCTCATACAGGGGGCAAATGATTTATGGAATGCGGCAAGTGGTGAACAGGAGAACTGGATCGCAGCAGGCGTTTCCAAGATCGCCCGGTCTTTCGGCGCATCAAAAGAACTGGCTGACAAGATTGGCATGGGCGTAAATATCGCACTTGCAGTTATCACGGCCATCGCCCCGCTCGGAATGGGTGCTGGAGGAGTTGCCAGTATTGCGGGCAATACCGTTGCGATGACTCGCCTGCTTACCGCATCGTTGAAGGTCGTCCAGTCTGCAGCATCTTTTGTAAGTGGTGTCGGCCTGGGCGTAACAGGCATCATCACAGCCAATATCACCCGGGATGTAACGGATATTGAGGCACGCGTAACAGAATTGAGAGCAGAGATAGATTTACAACAGAAGTTCCAGAAATTCCTGACAAAGAACGCCCAGTATCAGATGAGCAGCTTTACAGAAACAATGCAAAACCTGACTGATTTTCTGCTTTCAACCACAGATATCAATAAAAAATTCATACGAAATCTGGCGTGACAGGAGTATTTCCCATGAACATATCATCATCAACTGGAAACCTCGATCGCATATACAGGAATGATTATTTGGCATTACAAGATACGTCCACGGACGTTAATTATGATCCCTCAAAAATTGACAAAACAAATGATCAGATAAAGGATAAATTCAGAAATATGCTGGACACAGTGGAGGATAATCCAGCATTGAATACCTGTGGCGATTTACCCGGCATGCTTCGTTATATCCTGTCGAAATTGATGCAAACCCTGAGCAAAATGGCCGAAGACAACTCAAGGAACGCTCTTTCACAGACGCTGGCAAGTGTAAAAATTGCGAACTTGCAGGCAGACAAGATGCGTGCGGCAGCACGTTCACAGTTCATTGCAAATATCATCGGCAGCGCCTTTACTTTGGGGAGCGGTATCGCCAGCGGCGTGACTGCCGGAATAAATGGCTCCAGACTTTCCCGGATCGCCAATCTGGAGACCACATCCGGTGAAAATACTTTTAAAACTCTTCATCTGACCATGGAACAAACAAACCTTAAAGGACAAGCCGTCAATGCCAGCCTTACCAGCACTGGTAATACGGGAAAGGCCATAGGAGAGATCGACGCCCAGAATGAAAATGCCGATGCAAGTCGGATCGGCGCAAATCGCGGCCTTGCCGATGCAAGATCGACACAAGACACGAGCATGGCTGAAAAGCAAAATCAGATGGCGGCTGATCTGATGGAAAAACTGTCAAGAATATCCGAATTGCTGATCAAGTCTTCTGCACCTGTCATCCACTAACAGATAATTTCATGCAATGATGGACAAGATACAAAACCGGGTACATGGCACGCTGGCACGGCTTCTTCTGGAGGTCTCCTTTGTCGGCGCAGCCATGGGAGACCAGCGGTCTGTTACATCGATCACCGACGCCCTGAAAAGTGCACGCCCGAAGCGTCCCGAGCCTTATCTCGCAAATGCCCTTTCATTGTATAATGCCGGATTTGATCAATTATCAAAATCGGAAATCCTGGCCGCCAGAGCAATTTCACCCGATGACCAGCTGGTCCGGAATTGGGAACGGATTCTCATAACGGCGGCCAAAACACTCCATTCTTGCGACTGATAGCATTCTGGAAGGATAAATGATGACAAATATTATCGGTCCGGTCATAGCGAAAGCCGTGGATGAAGTTAACCACGATTCCGGCCTTCCTCTTCCGAAAAAAGAGGGTATGCGATCCATGGAAAGTTATTTCGAGAAAATGCTGTTCACCAATGACGCGTCTGAACAGAAAGCGTCCTCCCTTCCATTAAAGGACATTTTTCAATCAGGGGGCCTCACACCTTCAGATGAGGCAAAAGCGCCGATTTCTCCCATAACATTGCTGGAAACGCAGATGCGGGCCGCCTCTCTCACTGTAACGCTGGACTATGGCGCAAAAATCGCAGCAAAGACGGTCCAAAGCATTTCCGATCTTTCCAAGATGCAGTGATCGGAGCCTCGCTGATGCCAGGTGGACGCATATTCAGGTTGTCATTTCTGGCCGTGCTTCTTGTGCTTGCGGCCTGCGGTTCATCGGTTTCATTGATTTCAGACGTCAATGAAGAGCAGGCCAACACAATCATCGAGGTCTTGCAGCAGCATGACATCAAGGCAGCCAAGGAAAAAACCGGTTCGGGGTCTTTTCAGATCACTGTCGATCCCCAACAGATCGGTGAGGCGATCCATACCCTCAGCATGGCGGGACTTCCCCGGGAGAGGCTCCAGTCAATCGGAGATATTTTCAAAAAAGAGGGACTGATCTCTTCTCCTTTTGAAGAGCGCGTACGTTATGCCTATGCACTCTCCCAATCACTCCAGGACACTATTAACCAGATCAGTGGGGTCATTTCATCACGAGTCCATATTGCCTTGCCTGAGGCCCGCTCTGTCACGCCACAGACGCCTTCAGCCTCCGTCCTCGTGCTCTACAACCCTCAAACCGATGCAAACAGAAATGGACCCACCATCCGCAAGATGGTTTCCAACTCGATCCCCGGCCTGACCTATGATCGTATCTCTGTGGCCTTCATGCCAACAGGTCCTGAGAAAGACACCGATGCTGTAAACAGTCAGGATGATGAATCCGGCCTGTCCGCGCCACCTGCTCATGGCATCCATTGGACGATCCTGGCGGTGATACTTGCCCTTTCGGCCGTTGCCGCGCTTTCCGGTATCGGGTGGAAATTCTCCAATTCTTTCCGGCGGATCAGCTCGCGTGTCATCTCCCGAACGCATTGAAGGCGATGAGACAAGCGACCGGTATTTCTGGAAACAATTGATGCTGAGGCCAGAGATTTTCTGTCGCTTCTATGCGTTTCTCTTTACCCCCCTATGTCTTGCTCATTCATCCTGGATCGGTTCGATCTTTCCGGGAGAACCCGGAGTCCATCTCAAACAAACACGCTTGCTCGCGGCCGCTTTCAAAAACCTGCCCCATCTGCGCGATATGCCAATGCAGGCCAGAGAGATGTTTTCTCATCGCCTGATGCCCATAGCGTTGCTGAACGAATTTGAAATGGAGGCCCTGTCACTTCTGCTGGGCGGCATCGACATGTCCCAATCCATTCACAACATCATTGATTCACGGCATCTTTCATACGTGAAGTCGCTTTTTGATGAGCGCACATGGCAAATCATCATGGTAGCGGCCCCCTTGTTGCGCATTCCTTCCGCCACGCATTCCAGACCCGTGTTGTGGGCAGCCGATAAGGATCCCTCACATACGCTGAAACACCGCGGAAACGAAATATTGAGATCCGTGTGCTATGGGTCAGAGCCGATACATGCGTATCTGGCTTTACGCTTTCCCCACGAAACGGAGAGGACGATCCCCTCCTCCACTACGTTGGAAGGCTTTATCCTCCGAGTAATAAAGCAATGGCGGCCGGAATGGATGAAACAGTTCTGCTTCTGAGCCATTTCGGCAATGCCAGCCCTGTCCGGAAAGTTCTGTTTCCGGACGAGGTAGAGCATCTCGAACAGGCAAAAGAGATTGTCTTATCGGCATCGGATATGGCCTGCCGGATGCTTCTCTGTGTTCTTTTGAGTATTCGACTGTCACAGGAAACAGCGCATCAGGAAGGCCTCGAATCCGGACGGGCAGAAGCCGCAGCTTTGCTGAAAAAAATCAGGAACAACAACATCAGGCATCTGGAGGAAACCAAAGCCGGCATTGCCGGAATCATTGCAGAGGCTGTGCATCATCTCATCGGCATATATCCCCCGGGGGAACAGATGGCTGGCCATATTTCACGGCTGCTGGCTCCACTGCAGGATCAGGAAAGACTCCTGATTACAGTATCCCCTGAGAATGAACAGGGCCTGCGTGAACGCATCAATCTACTTGTCGACAGCTATCCTCATGTAAAGCGCTTCGATATCGCCAGCGATCCGGCACTCTCGGATGTTGAATGCATCGTGGAGTCGCCCGTCGGGCGCGTAACTTCATCACTTCAGGCCCAGACCAGTCTGATCCTCGAGCTGCTCACGGACGGTCAAGAACGTGCGCCGAAACGGATCGCAGATGATGCATGAAGAAAACCCGTATCGTGATTTCATCGGCGATATAGGCAAACGCCTCAGACGCCTGCCACAGCCTTCACTCGTGGGCAAAATCACCGATGCCCTCGGCAACAATCTACGGGCATATCTGCCGGGCGCCGCCATTGGCGATCTCTGCGTCATTCATGATGCAGCCAACATGGCCAGCATGCATGCTGAAGTTACCGGCATTTCAAAAAACACCGTCATTTTGACACCCGTCGAATCCATGATCAGGATTACCGCAGGTTCCCACGTCGTTTCCTTACATCGGCCACTGTCGGTTGAGGTTGGCGAACCTCTTCTCGGCACTATTCTGGATGGCCTTGGACGCCCCTTCATATCCGAGGACCGGAAAAAGCACCCATCATGGCAAAAATATCCCCTTGATGCCGATGCTCCATATCCATTGACCCGGACCACGGTACACAAGCCCTTCATCACAGGCGTCAAAGCCATTGATGGCCTGCTTACCTGTGGCGAAGGGCAGCGCATCGGCATTTTTGCCGGAGCCGGATGTGGAAAATCAACGCTTCTCCAGATGCTGATGCATGGCAGCAAGGCCGATGTAATCGTACTAGGCCTTATTGGCGAGCGGGGACGGGAGGTCCGCGAATTCATCGAAAACCATCTCAAACCCGAAGACCGGATCAGGTCCGTCATTGTCGTCGCGACATCTGACCGCTCCGCCCTGGAGAGAAGCAAGGCTGCAATGACGGCGACGGCCGTAGCCGAATATTTCCGGGACCAGGGCAAACGCGTGTTGCTGCTGCTCGACTCGTTAACCCGTTTCGCCCGGGCATTACGCGAAATCGGCCTTTCGGCGGGCGAACCGCCAACCCGGCGCGGTTTCCCCCCCTCGGTGTTCAGCCAACTGCCGCGTCTGCTTGAACGCACGGGCAATAATGACCGGGGCTCGATCACCGCTTTCTATACCGTTCTGGTTGAAGGGGACGATATGTCCGAGCCGATAGCCGACGAAACCAAATCCATTCTGGATGGTCATATCGTTCTGTCGGCCCGGCTTGCAGCCGAAAACCGTTATCCGGCCATAGATATTCTTAACAGCCGTTCACGGGTGATGAATGCCGTGGTTTCTCCCCTTCATGGTGCCCTTGCTGCAAAGTTCCGCACCCTCCTCTCTGCCTATCAGGATGTGGAGTTCCTCATTCGGGTTGGAGAATACAAGCCAGGGTCTGATCCGGTTGCAGATGAATCGACCATGAAAATCGGCAATATGCGTGAATTTCTGCTGCAAAATGCAGATGTGCCATCTGCATTTGAAGACACGATGAAACTCCTGAGAACGGCACTTTAGCCACCATGTTCAAAACGCTACACAAAATTAAAAAAATCCGCCGGCAAAAGCAGGAACTGGAAACCATCCGCTGCAAGAATGAAGTATATCGGCTTGAGCAGGAGAGAGATCGTCAAGAAGACGAAATGCGGAATTTTGAGAATCATATGCGGCAATCGGAAGAGGCCATTCTCAAAGGACTTATGCAATGCACCATCGGCAAGAAGGACATGGATCATGCCTGTACCGATCTTTCCCGCCTGCGTATGCAAATGGAGGATCTGAGATCAAGGTTTTGCAAGGCCGAAGAAGCGCTTCATCAAAGCATGGGCATGCTGGCTGCTGCGGAAACAGAATGCAGAAGGCAATTCGTTAACGAGGAAAAGACATCGGAACTCCTTAAACTGGAGAACTCTCGAGAGGCTTTGCATCACGAACGACGGGACAGTTCGGCGCAGGAGGAATTTCAGCCGCGCCGCCCGTCTCAATTTGGCGATTTCGCAAGGTTTTATCCGAACTCACCAACAAGCAGGATCGTCAGCGAGAGAGATAACAGACTTAAATGATGAAACTTTCTGCCACAGACTCACTGAAGGCATCCGATGATTGCCCGGCTTCCTTCGCGCCGGCGCTGCCGAATTCAGCTTTGTCTGATCGGTTTTCCGCCTTGATGGCAGGCTTGGATAGAGATTCTGAAAATGGTGACGGCAAAGAGGAAAACAGAAACAGAAAAAAGGATAAGCCCACCCGACATGATCGGGATTGCGAGATCGTACCGGCTACATCCACTTATGTGCAGGGAAATCCGGAAAAATCCGCCAATCCGGTCAGAGCAGAAAATCCAGGGACCATCCCCGGTCATCTGAGCCCGTTGGCAGATGCTATCATTAACAATGTGGCGATCTTTGCCACCCGGCCTCTGAATAAAGATAGTGAAATATCGCTCTCGCTCGCCGAACGCCTTCTTCCGGATACGCGCGTTACCCTGCGGCGAAGCGGCGACACAATCCATGTCGATTTCAGTACGGCCCAGGCACAAAGCGCCGCATTTCTGGCAGGAAACCAGGCTGGTCTGGCGGCTGCACTGGGCGAACGCCTGCGCATGCGGGTGAACATCCGCATTAATCTAGCGACAGCAAAAAATAAGAGCGAAGAGGCTGGAGAGGATTTGCATGGCAAGATCATCTCCGCCTGGCCCGGCATTTCATGCTGACTCCGGTTTTACTGTCCTGCATAACATCGGCTCATGCCGATGCTATCAATATGATTGTTCGTACGCGACCGGACTGGCAACTGGACAATGAGGACAACAATAGTGCCCGACGCGTCTCCATTCGCCCCATCGATCACGATGTCTCTTTACCGGAAGATGAAGTCTGGAGCGCGGATTACAGGTTTTCGGACAAACACATCACTCTCTCATTTGGCGAGCATGTTCTGGATTTTATCCTTGCCGGTTTTGGGGTTACCCGCGCGATCGGCGACATGCCGCCCGCCCTGTCAGCCGCCCTGATGGAACGCGCTCTGGATATGCATCGAGGTATCCTGAATTCAATATTAGGCATTGAGGGGCAAATCGGGTCCGCTGGACGCAAGGCAAGCCCCCTTCCCTCCATCGGCTATATTGCGCTGGAAAATGCCGATGGCAGCATGCCACTTCAGGGCGAGATCCATTGTGACGTAGGCGGCGCCCGCCTCTTCAGCCGGGCGCTTGGCGCCCTCTCGCCTGTGCCGAAATATGACGTCACGGCCATCCCTATACCGCTGCGGATAATGGCAGGGTCGACGTGCCTGCCTCTATCTCTCTTCAGGCGTCTGACGGCAGGCTGCATCGTTTTGTTCGACCGGACGGCCCTGTCGGACAACGCCGTCCTGCTTCGCGCCAGCCGCCATATGGTCTTCCGCGGCCGCCTGAACGCAAGCACCATCACTCTTGAGGAAGGTCCGATTGCCATGTCCGATAGCCCATTCGAGCCCGATCAGGTGGAGACAGATCTGTTGCCAAAATCTCTGGATGACCCGGCTTCTCCGCTGGAAAGCGCTGCCACCCATGAGCAATCTGAGGATCCTTTTGATGCAATCGAAATTGAACTCGCGTTCGATCTGGGCACACAGGAAATACCCGCCGGCGAACTCGCCCTGCTTGGTCCCGGCCATATCTTCGATCTGGGACGAGATGTGCGCAGGCAGGTCCGGATCAGCGCGAACGGCCGCCTGATCGGCTACGGCGACCTGGTACAGATCGATGAGCGAACCGGCGTGCGGATTCACAAGCTCCTCGGCAGGCGGGATTCCTGATGCCGGAGACCAGCATAGCCGTGTCGAACTTCCCTGATCCGGTTATCCTCATCATCACCCTGTCAATCCTGGGGCTTCTCCCCATCATCGTCGTTGCCACGACGTCCTTCATCAAAATCACGGTTGTGCTGTCGCTCGTGCGCAACGCTCTCGGCGTCCAGCAAATCCCGCCCAACATTGCTCTTTATTCGTTGGCCCTGATGATCAGCGCCTTCATCATGGCCCCGGTCCTTTCCAGTGGCGTCAAGACATTCAAGGCCAATCCCCAGGCCTTCGACTCCCCCTCCTCGTTCATCGACACGCTGAAGCAGGGTTCCGATCCGCTGAATAGCTTCCTGACCCGCCATAGCGCTTCTGCCGAACGCGAGTTCCTGGTCGGGGCGTCAAAAAAACTCTGGCCCGAAGATATGCAAAAGGAGATAGGCACCGGCAGTTTCTTCGTGCTCGTTCCGGCATTCATGATGACCGAACTGACGGAAGCCTTCAAAATCGGATTCCTGCTTTATCTACCATTCATCGTCATCGATCTCATCGTCTCGAATGTGCTGCTCGCGCTCGGCATGATGATGGTGTCCCCTACAACGATTTCCCTTCCGCTGAAACTCCTTCTGTTCGTCGCGGTCGATGGCTGGACCCGGCTTATCGAGGGATTGATCCTGAGCTATGCCTAGGATGAATAAAGATGGATTTTGATGTCGCGGGCTTTATGAACCATACCCTTGTGCTGGTTCTTCTGCTTTCCGCCCCGCCCATCATCGCGGCGACCGTGCTTGGCACGCTGGTCAGCCTTGTTCAGGCTCTCATTCAGGTGCAGGACCAGACATTGGGTTTTGCCATCAAGCTTGCGGCCGTGGGCATAACCCTTCTTTTGACGGCCAGCTGGATAGGCGCCGAAATCTATCAATTTACGTACATGCTGTTCACGAATTTCCAGGATATTACGCAATGGTGAATGATGGAAATCAACGGCATTGAGGGGATAAAGACGTTTCTTACCTCTTTGTCTCTCACTCTCCCAAGGATTGGCGGGCTTTTCGCGCTTCTTCCTTTCATGGGAACGCAGGTCATTCCCGGCATGGTGCGCATGTGCCTGGCCATGAGCCTCGCGCTTCTCGCCTTGCCTTCTGTCTATCATGGCCTGCTCCAGATGCCGGTAACCATCGAGCAGATACTGCCGCTCGTCATGAAGGAAATTTTTATTGGCCTGTTGATGAGCTTTTTCTGTGCCAGCCTGTTCTGGGCCGCAGGTTCACTTGGTTTCTTTCTGGACAATCAGCGCGGCGCAACCATTTCAAGTTCGCTCAATCCGATGACGGGTGTCGAGGATTCGCCCATCAGCACATTGATGGGGCAAGCCATGATCGCTCTTTTCGTGACAGCGGGCGGCTTCGATATTCTGGCCGGGATTATCTTCAAATCCTATGCATTGTGGCCGGTCCTTGCCTTCTGGCCCAGCCTGCAAATCTCCGGGACCTCGGCTTTTCTTCAGCAGATGGATGCCGTGATGAAATTCGCGGTCGTCCTCGCTGCGCCTGTGGTGCTGGCGATGACGCTTGCTGAACTTGGCCTTGCCTTCATCAACCGTTTTGCCCAGCAATTGCAGGTCTTTTATCTGGCCATGCCGGTCAAGAGTGCGATCTGCATGCTGGTTCTGGCCCTCTACACGCCCTTTCTGGTTGATTATATCTTTCGGGAGATCGATCTGTTGCGGCGTGTTCCTCTCGTCATTGCTCCCCTGATGCGATGAGCAACAAAACCGAGAAGCCGACACCGGAGCGGCTGAAAAAAGCCCGCAGGGAAGGTCAGGTCGCTCAATCGAAATCGCTGACCTCTGCGCTTGCCACAACCATTCTTTGCTTTTATCTGCTGTTCCGCAGCGATGTTCTTTCAAGCCAGTTCGAAGCCGTTCTGCTCGTTCCCGCGCAAGTCTATAATCTGCCCTTTCCAGCAGCCATATCCGCCATCCTTGAAGCCATCTTCCAGCTGACGCGTTCCATCCTGCTGCCCATCGTTCTCATCGCCTCGCTTTCCGCCATCGTCTGCGATCTTGCGCAGGTCGGCTTCATGCTGTCGTTCAAGGCCGTCACCCCCAGCGGCAAGAAGCTCAATATTGCGCAAAACGCCAAAAACATGTTTTCAAAGAAAACACTGGTGGATTTCTTCCAGTCGCTTCTCAAGACGGCCTTCATGGGCTTTCTCGTCTGGAGTCTGATCAAGGGCAGCATTCATTCTCTGGTTCTCGTTCCCGAAGGCGGTGTGCCTGCCGTCGAGCGCGCCCTCCACGAAATGGTGTTTTACCTCGTCGTTTATGTCTCGCTTGTCTATCTCGTCATGGGTGTCGTCGATCTGGCCTGGCAGCGCTTCAACCACATGTCCCAGCTGAAAATGTCCCGGGATGAAATCCGGCGCGAACACAAGGACATGGAAGGCGACCCGCTTATCAAGCAGACCCGCAAGCGCCTGCATCAGGAAATGGTAGCCGAGGGCAATCCACAGGCGGCTGTTGGCGCCACAGCTGTTGTCACAAACCCGGCGCATCTGGCCGTGGCGCTCTACTACAAGCGTGGGCAGACGCCCATCCCCATGGTGCTCGCCAAGGGGCGTGGCGCGGTTGCGGCCTATATCCGGCGCGTGGCCGAAGATGCCGGCGTGCCAGTGGTCCAGAACGTGCCCCTTGCCCGCGCGCTCTATGCCCAGGTCAAGCCTGAGCAATATATCCCCGCCGACCTGCTCGAACCTGTTGCGGAATTGCTCCTGTGGCTCCAGCGGACCCGGGGCATCAAACTGGAGGACGATCCAGAGGTATGATGTTTTTGATTTCCGGGCGGGCTGAAGATGCTCTAGCTTTCAGGGGCATTCGCTGGCCGCGTTCAGGAGATACCCATGGCTCTTAAAGCCGTCATCATACCCGTTACCCCCTTTCAGCAGAATTGCACGGTGCTGTGGGATGACGAGACCATGCGGGGCGCGGTATCGGATCCCGGCGGCGATCTTGAGCGGATCGAGGAGGTGATTTCGGCGCAAGGCATCGTGCTTGAGAAGATACTGCTCACCCATGGCCATCTGGATCACGCCTCAGGCGCTGGCGCCCTGGCCGTCAAATATAAGGTTCCGATTGAAGGCCCTCACCGCGACGACCAGTTTCTGATCTCTGATCTGCGGCGTCAGGGCGAGAAATACGGCTTTCCCCTTTATCCGGACTTCGAGCCGGACCTGTGGCTGGAGGATGGCGACGAGGTCAGCGTCGGTAATCTCACGTTCGGTGTGCGCCATTGCCCGGGCCATACGCCGGGGCATGTCGTCTTCTTCCATCAGCCCTCGCAACTCGCTCTCGTCGGAGACGTTCTGTTCAAGGGCTCGATCGGGCGCACCGATCTGCCGAGGGGCAACTATCAGACACTGATCGAGTCGATCCGGGACCGGCTATGGCCTCTGGGCGAGGCCATGACCTTCGTGCCGGGACATGGGCCTGTTTCCACCTTCGGCTATGAACGCAAAACAAATCCGTTTGTCGCTGACAATATGCTCGACTGAAATCATCATGTCCCGGAACAGCAAAGAGCCGTCGCCCGATTCCATCGAGGCATTGATCGCCATCATGGCGACCCTTCGTGATCCCGTGAGTGGCTGTCCATGGGATCTGAAGCAGGATTTCCGCTCCATCGCACCCTATACCATTGAAGAAGCCTATGAAGTCGCTGACGCCATCGAGCGCGGCAATGTCCCGGACATAAAGGAGGAGCTTGGGGATTTGCTGCTCCAGGTGGTGTTCCACGCGCGCATGGCGCAGGAGCAGATCTGTTCTCCTTTCCCGATGTAGTGCAATCCATCTGTGAAAAGATGATCCGCCGCCATCCTCACATTTTTGGCGGGGAGACGGCCGCGGATGCCGGGGCTGTCAAATTGCGCTGGGACGAGATCAAGGCGGCGGAAAAGCTGGGTAAAAACGCGAGTCATCATCTGCTCGACGATGTTCCTGCGACCATGCCGGCCCTCACCCGCGCCGTGAAGCTCCAGGGCAAGGCGGCG
This sequence comes from Parvibaculaceae bacterium, assembly GCA_028283765.1. Classification (GTDB taxonomy): domain Bacteria; phylum Pseudomonadota; class Alphaproteobacteria; order Parvibaculales; family Parvibaculaceae; genus JAATFR01. The sequence continues at coordinate 1,517,787 of JAPWJY010000008.1, forward strand.
AGGGTGGGGTTTGACTGGCCCGGCACCCGCGAGGTGCTGGAAAAACTGTCGGAGGAAACCACCGAGCTGATCGCGGAGCTCGACACGGGCTCCCATCCCGGCCGGGTGGAAGAGGAATTCGGCGACCTGCTCTTCGTTTACGCCAACCTCGCCCGTCACCTGAAGGTCGATCCGGAAGCCGCGCTGCGCCGGGCCAATGCGAAATTCATGTCCCGCTTCGCCCATATCGAGGATGCTCTGGCCCTCGACAAGCGCACGCCCCAGCAATCCACGCTTGAGGAAATGGACGCGCTGTGGAACGAGGCAAAGAAAATCGAAAAGGCGCGCGACAAGTGATCGTATGGGGTGATCAGCGCGCCTTGATGGCCTTGGCCACCTCCTCCCAGCGCGCCGCGTCACGCACCAGCAGATAGGGCATGGCCAGTAGCGCCGGACGATAGGCAAGGCCGGTTTCAAGCGAGCGAATGGCGCCCCCGGCCTCTTCAAGGATCAGCGATCCCGGTGCATGATCCCAGGGCATCATCCGGTAATAGGTGGTGAAATCCTTCAGGCCTTGCGCCATCAGCGTGTATTCGAAAGCTGAGCAGTTTTCGGAAGGTATCCGCTTCACACCTTCTGCAAAACGCAAAAGCCGTTCCTTCCATGAAGGCGGCATAAAATTCACGTTGAGCGACCCGCGCAATTCATCCAGAGGCGCGGAGAGACCTTCGCTGTCGAGACGTCTTGATTCTCCATCCTGATGCAGCCAGCAGCCCCCGCCGCGTTCCGCAGTGACAAGCTTCTTGCTGACGGGCAGATAGATCCAGCCCTGTACGGAAATCCCCTGGCGGATCAGCGCAACCATAACGCCGAACGTTTCACTGCCTGCAACGAAATTGCCTGTGCCATCGACGGGATCGACCGTCCAGATCACCGCATCCTCATCGCGCACCAGATCGAGCCGGGCGGGATCGTCGGCAACCGCTTCCTCGCCCAGAACCCGCGACCCCGGCACCAGTGCCTCCAGACGCGGCGTCAGCCATTCCTCGGCGCGCCGATCAGCGATGGTGACGAAATCGTTCTTTGATTTTTCCTTGATGTCGCCTTCCGCCAGCAGGCGAAAGCGGGGCATGATTTCGAGCGCGGCGACCTCTTTCATGAGGTCCGCCACAGCGTCCATCACGGGCGGCATTATCGGGCGGCTTCCGGCGAGGCGGCATGCAGCCGCCGGGCAAACCCCGGGTAGCGCTTCTCGATCCGGCCGATGGCCTCATCGCTCAGCACCAGTTGCAATGCCTGCGAGCCATCATCGTGAATCTCGCTTGCCCGCACAGCATGCTCGGCGTGGACGGCGGCGAGAACGCCCCCCTCCTCCGCACGCGCATCCAGCATGTAAAGTTTCGTCTCATCCGTGATCAGACGGTCGATCAGCGCGAGCAGGCGGTCCGTGCCCTCGCCAGTCAGGGCGGAGAGCGCAACCACATTGGTTTCGCGCGACGCGGCATTGTGAATGGCCGCCTGCGCATCGGCAGGCAGCAAGTCGATCTTGTTCAACACTTCGATACGCTGGCGCGCATCGTCGTCGCGGGCACCCAGATCCTTGAGCACACCTTCGACATCCGCTTTCTGGATTTCAGTTTCCTCGTGCGATATGTCGCGGACATGCACGATCACTTCGGCCTCCAGCACCTCCTCAAGGGTGGCGCGGAACGCGGCGACGAGCTGCGTCGGCAGATCGGAGATAAAACCCACCGTATCCGACAGGATGACCTTGCGCCCGCTCGGCAGCACCAGCGAGCGCATGGTCGGATCGAGCGTTGCGAACAGCAGATCCTCGGCAAACACGTCCGAATGGGTAAGCCGGTTGAACAAGGTGGACTTGCCCGCATTTGTATAGCCTGCAAGCGCGATCACGGGATAAGGCACTTCGCGCCGGGTCTTGCGGTGCAGTTCCCGGGTGCGTTTCACCGCATCCAGTTCCCGCTGGAGTCGGGCAATCCGTTCCTGAATCTGGCGGCGGTCGGACTCGATCTGGGTTTCACCGGGACCGCCCAGAAAACCGAAGCCGCCGCGCTGGCGCTCAAGATGGGTCCAGCTGCGCACAAGGCGGCTCTTCTGGTAGGTCAGATGGGCCAGTTCCACTTGAAGCCGGCCCTCGCGGGTCTGGGCGCGCTCCCCGAAAATTTCGAGAATGAGCGCGGTGCGGTCAAGTATCTTCACCTTCCAGGTGCGTTCCAGATTGCGCTGCTGCACCGGAGTCAGATGGCCGTCGATGACCACCAGTTCGGCCTCAAGCTCCTCGATGCGCTCCCGCAGTTCCTCGACCTTGCCTTCGCCCCACAGCGTGGCCGGGCGGCGGCGGGCGACAGGCACAATCTCCTGCCCCACAATGTCGAGATGGATGGCGCCCGCAAGCCCGACAGCCTCCTCAAGACGGGATTCAGGCGAGCGCATGGCCGAGGGCTCTTCACCCGCTGCGGCAGCCCGGCTGGAGCGGCGCATATCCATCTGCCGCTTCATCAGCGGCACAAGGATAAGGGCACGCACGGACGGCGCCGAACCGGCATGAAAGACCGGCCCACGCTTCGCTTCCGGCTCAATGTCCGGTTCAAACTCGTCGATAATCGCACTCACCCGTCAGATTCAAGCCGATGTGCCGGCCTCCTCGCCGCCGTCGCTCGTGCCACCTTCAAACAGGTGGATGGGCTGGGACGGCATGATGGTCGAGATGGCGTGCTTGTACACAAGCTGCGAATGGCCATCCCGGCGCAATAATACGCAGAAATTATCAAACCAGGTTACCACACCCTGCAATTTTACCCCGTTCACGAGAAAAATCGTGAGGTTCGTCTTGTTCTTGCGAACATGGTTCAGGAACGTGTCCTGCAAGTTGTGCATCTTCTCAGACATGGGTAAGCCCCATTTGTGGATTTCAGGGTGTCCGCCACCGGCTCCCGCCGGGGACGAACCTGAACGCGCCTGCCACGGTCCATAAGGTTAGCCCGAAGCAGTTGAGTTCTCATTTAACAATCTGGGTTTTTCCAGCGATGCTGCAAGTGCGAAGTACGCCATTTCGACAGAAAGTCCAACTTTTTGCGTCGATCCGGGGTGCAAGACGCCCGCAACCGGCTCAACTCAGCACAGTCGCAGCTTCGAACGCCTCGCGAAGACGCTGGGCCATGCTCCCCGGCACGCCATTGCCGATCACCTGCCCGTCGATCGCGACCACCGGCATGACAATATAAGTGGAGGCGCTGCTGAAGGCTTCCCGGGCGGCCTTTGCCTCCTCCAGGGTGAAGGCCCGCTCGACGAGAGGCACGCCGCAAGCCTGCGCCGCCCGGATCAGGGTCTCGCGCGTCACCCCGCCCAGAATGTCCGGTCCGAGCGGCCGGGTGATAAGCGTGCCGTCCTTGTCCACGATCCAGGCGTTGGTCGCCCCGCCTTCGGTCACGAACCCTTCCCGGTCCACGAACCAGACCTCCTGCGCACCCTGTTCCCGCGCCGTCTGCCGCGCAAGCAGGTTAGGCAGGAGCCCCGTGGTCTTGATGTCGACCCGCCCCCAGCGATTGTCCGGTGCGCTGATCACGGAAATGCCTTCCGCCGCTTTATGCGCAAGGGCCGCCCGGTCGAGACGGCGCGCCGTCGCCACCACGGAGGGTTTGACGCCCTCCTTCGGGAAGACGTGATCGCGGGGCGCGACGCCGCGCGAAACCTGCAAATAGATCATGCCTTCGTTGATCCGGTTGCGTCTCACCAGTTCGCGGAACAGGTGGCGAAACACCGCCGCGGAGAAAGGCCGGGGGATGCGAATTTCGCCAAGCGAGCGGAACAGCCGGGCAAGGTGGGCTTCCTCATCGATCAGAAACCCGCCACTGACCCCGATCACCTCATAGACGGCATCGGCAAACTGATACCCCCGGTCGTCGATATGCACATAGGCCCCGGCGTGAGGCACATAGCGGCCGTTGACATAGGAAACACGGGACAATTCAGGCTCCGGAAATGAAACAGGATTTCAGTTTGGCGATCAGAAAAAGGCAAGGCTGACACGGAACATCTGTTCAACCTTGCGCACCACATCGGCGCGGGCAAAAATGATCACCCGGTCGCCGGCCATGATTTCGGTCGAGCCCGTCGGCACGAGCACCTCGCCCTCGCGCACCACCATGCCGATGCGCATGCCGTCCGGCAGTTCCGCATCCCGCAATGGCTGGCCGACGAGCTGTGAGGTTTCCATCGCCTCCGCCTCGATCACTTCGGCGGCCCCGTCATGGACCGCGCGCAACCCGTGGATGCGTCCGCGCCGGACATGCTGAAGCACATTGGAAACGGTGACTGCCCGTGGATTGAGAAAAGCGTCGATGCCGAACGCGCGCATGAACGGCGCATAGGTGCGGTTGTTGACAAGGCTCATGGTGCGCTTGCAACCCTCGCGCTTGGCGATGACGCAGGAGAGGATATTGGCCTGATCGTCGTTGGTCAGCGCCACCATGGTTTCCGTCTCGCCGATGCCCGCTTCCGAGAGCAGATCGAGATCGAGGCCATCGCCGTTGAGCACGATGGCGCGCTTGAGCAGGTCGGCCGCGACCATGGCGCGTTCCCGGTTCTGCTCGATCAGCTTGACCTTCACGCCGGGGTGATGTTTTTCAAGCTCCTGCGCCACATAAAGGCCGATATTGCCCGCGCCCATGATCAGCACACGGCGCGCTTCCTTGTCCTCATGGCCAAAGAGCGCCAGCGTGCGGCGCACGTCCTTGGCGTCGGCCGCGAAGTAAACCTCGTCACCGGCGCGCATTTCATCGGCGCTGGCGGGAATGAACAGTTCATTATTGCGCGCGATCCCCACGATGCGGGCGCGCAGGTTGGGGAAAAGCTCGGTCAACTGGCGCAGCGGAGTATTGGCGATAGGGCAATCCTCCTCGACCGAAACGCCCACGACATTGACGCGGCCATCGGAGAAATCGAGCACGTCGAATGCGCCGGGCACCGCGAGGCGGCGCAGCACCGTGCGCGCCACTTCAAGCTCCGGCGAAATCACGACGTCGATGGCGAGCCTGGCGTCGCCGAACAGATCCTGCCAGACGGGCTTGAGATAGCCCTGCGCCCGGATGCGCGCCACCTTGGTCGGCACATTGAACAGCGAATGGGCCACCTGACAGGCGATCATGTTCACTTCGTCATAATGAGTCACCGCGATCAGCATGTCGGCATCGGCAGCGCCCGCACGCTCCAGCACGTCGGGATGCGCGCCATGGCCGACGATCGCGCGCACATCGAGCTGATCGGCAATCTGCTGGACCAGTTCCGGCGACTTGTCGATCACGGTCACGTCGTTCTGCTCGGCCGCAAGCTGCTTTGCGATGCCGAACCCGACCAGACCCGCGCCGCACACAATTACCTTCATCGTCTAGCCCTTGTCAGTCCAGCCTGCTGCCGGTGTTCACGCCCAGCGACTTCAGCTTGCGATGGAGCGCCGAGCGCTCCATGCCGATGAACGCGGCGGTGCGGGAAATATTACCGTCGAAACGGTTGATCTGCGCGATCAGATATTCCCGCTCGAAAGTTTCCCGTGCCTCGCGCAGCGGCAGCGCCATGATGTGCTCGCCCCCCGAGCCGCCGATGGGGATCGGCGTCGAGGCGCCGACTTCGGAAGGCAGCATGTCCGCGGTCACGACCGCATTGGGATCGCCCGAGGCGAGAATGAGCAGCCGTTCGATATTGTTGCGGAGCTGGCGCACATTGCCGGGCCAGTCATGCGCCTGCAATGCTGCCATCGCGTCATCGGAAATGCGCCGCGAGGGCAGACCCGCGCTCTTGGCGATCTGGCCGATGAAATAGTCGACAAGCCCGGGAATATCCTCCCGGCGCGACGACAAGGGCGGCACCTGGATCGGCATCACGTTGAGACGGTGGAACAGATCCTCGCGGAACCGGCCCTTGGCGATTTCATCGGCCAGATCGCGGCTGGTCGAGGAAACGACGCGCACATCCACCTTGACGCGCGGCCCGCCGCCGACCCGCTCGAAGGTCTGGTCCACCAGCACGCGCAGGATCTTGCTTTGCGTGCCGACGGGCATCTCCGCGACCTCATCGAGGAAAAGCGTGCCGCCATGGGCCTGCTCGAACACGCCGACCTTGCGCGGTTCGCTGGAGGTGCCTTCCGTGCCGAAAAGCTCGATCTCCATCCGCTCGGGCGAGATGGTTGCGGCGTTGATGGCGAGGAAAGGATAGTTCGCACGCCGCGACCGGCTGTGGAGAATGCGCGCGACCACCTCCTTGCCAGAGCCCGGAGGTCCTGAAATGAGAACGCGGCTGCCGGTCGGCGCAACCTTTTCGATGGTGCTGCGCAAATGGTTCATGATCGCGGACATGCCGATCAGGGTTGCATCGTCGCCCACCTTTATCCGCAATTCGTCATTCTCGCGCCTCAGCCTTGCGGCCTCGATGGCGCGCTTGATCACAAGCAGCATCCGGTCGGCCTTGAACGGCTTCTCGATGAAGTCGTAGGCGCCCTTCTTGATCGCGAGCACGGCGGTTTCGATGTTGCCATGGCCGGAGATGATGACGACGGGAAGATTGGGATAACGCTCGCGGAACACGTCCAGCACCTCGAGCCCGTCGAGCCGGCTGCCCTGCAACCAGATGTCGAGCACGACCAGCCCCGGCATCCGCGCCTCGATCGCGGCCAGCGCGCCGTCGCTATCCCCCGCCACCCGGGTGGCATAGCCCTCGTCGTTCAGAATCCCGGCAACAAGCTCGCGAATATCTGCCTCGTCATCAACAATCAGGATATCAGACGCCATGTACAGTTTCTCCGTTTTGCCTTAACTCAAGAGGAGTGGCGCCACCGGCGCGGCGCATGAAAACGAGGCGCACCCGCGCGCCGGTCGTCCAGCCTTCCGTCCTTGGCGCATCCTCCAGCACAAGCGTGCCGCCGTGGTCCTCCATCACCTTCTTGACGATCGCGAGGCCGAGTCCCGTCCCCTTGCTGCGTGTCGTGATGTAGGGTTCCGTCAGTTTCAGCCGGTCGGTTTCCGGCAGGCCCCGGCCTGAATCGGTAATCATGATCGTCACGGCCCCGGCATCGACGATCAGATCGATATTGACCTTGCCGATCTGGTGATCGGCAGGCTTCATCGTTGCGTCCTCTCCCATCTCATCCTCGTTGCCGCGAATGGCCTCGGCGGCGTTCTTGAGAATATTGGTCAACGCCTGGCTGACGAGGCGTCCGTCGCAGTCGATTTCGACAGGCTCCGCCGGTGCGCGCAGCGTATAGGCGATTTCGGGATGCCCGACCCTTTGCAGAAACACCGCCTGACGGACGATCTCGTTGATCTCGGTCGGCTTGAAAACGGCGGAAGGCATCCGCGCGAAGGAGGAAAACTCATCCACCATGCGGCCGATGTCACTCACCTGCCTTATGATCGTATCGGTGCATTGCTGAAAGATCTCGGGATCGGTGACGATTTCCTTCGCATATTTCCGCTTCAGCCGCTCCGCCGAAAGCTGGATCGGCGTCAGCGGATTCTTGATCTCATGGGCGATGCGGCGCGCCACATCCGCCCAGGCCGAGGTGCGCTGCGCCATCACGAGTTCGGTAATGTCGTCGAACGTCAGAACATAGCCGCCAATATTCATCTGGCTGTCCGCGTTTTCACTGTCGGCATTGGTGATGCGCAGGTTGAGCGTACGGTCCTGCCCGTTATGGGGCAGGACGATCTGGTCCTGCGCATAGCGGCGCGGATTGGTTTGCGCGAGTTTGAGCAAGGGCAGCATCCGGGGCGCGACGTCGGCAATGTTCCGGCCGACGATGTCGCCGCCATCGGGTTCGAGGAAGTTGCGCGCCGCGCGGTTGGCGTGGTGGATCTGCCCTTCCGCATCGAGCCCGATCACACCGGCGCTGACGCCGAACAGCACGGCTTCCGTGAACTGGCGGCGCTGATCGAGCTGATGGTTGGCCTCCACCAGCGCGTTGCGCTGGCTTTCAAGCTGGCTCGTCATCTTGTTGAAGGCGCGGCTCAGCATGTCGAGTTCATCGCCGGTCTGGCCGACCTCGACGCGGGCGCTCAGATCGCCCGCCGAGACATGCTCATGCGCCAGCACCAGCCGGATGATCGGCTCGACAATCCGGTTCGCGGCCCACAAGCCCATCCAGATCGCGGCCATCAGCACAAGCATGGCGACCGCCACATAGATCAGCGCGAAAGTGACCTGAATGGTGAAGCGGCGGGTCTGGAGATTGTCGTACTCGTTCACCGCCTCCTGCGTCTGCTGGATATATTCAAGCACCCGGGCATCGACGAAGCGGGCGACGTAGAGATAAGCCCCATCCATGCCGGACAGCTTTTCGAGCGCACGGATCTGGTTGCCTGGATCGACGGTGAACAAAACCACGTCGCCCTTGTCCGCTTCCCGGAACTGCCCCGCCGAGGGCAAGGACAGTTCAGGGGCGATGTTCGCCGTCGCCTTGTAAAGAATCTGGCCCTTGTCGGTGATGATGTAGACGGCGGGCAGCGCGCGCAAGGCGGCCTGCGTGCCCAGATATTGCTGGAAGCGCTGGGGAGCCTGCGCGATGAACGGCGCGACCCGGTTCAGGTCCGTCGCCATGGCCAGCACGTCGCCGCGCATCACGTTCTTGTGCTCGCGCAGATAGGCCTCGGCCACGGTCTGCGCATTGGTCATGATCAGTTGCGCGCGCTGGGTAAACCAGAAATCAAGGCCGCGGTTGAGCGTGACGGCGGCGAAAACCGCAACGATGATGGCGGGCGTCACCGCGAGGATGGCAAAGGTCGCCACCAGCCGGGAATGAAGCTTTGCGCCTGCCGAACCGCTGGCCCGGGCGATGATCACTTTCGCCACCCGCCATGAAATCAGGGCGAACAGCACGAAGACGACGGCCAGATTCGCCACCAGCAACGCAAGCAACAGGGCGCGGGTCGGCTGGAAGGGCGTAAGCCCGGTCAGCAGCATGTAGGTGAAGGTGCCGAGCGCGATGGCGGCGATGGCGAAGCCGATCGCGAGAAGCCCGGATTTCCCCCTGCGCGAGGCAAGATTCCAAAGCCGGACGTCCCAGCCTGCCGGTCGATTGTGCTCTGACGATGCCATGACCCAACATTTGTTCGTGCCGGGCCGCAGCCCCTGGACAATGAGCCGTCCGGAGCCAAACTGTGCTCCAAACATCACGTCATATTGTCACCGATGCCACATAGTGGCCCGGTCATGCCCAGCGTTCAACAACATTGTGGCAAGATTGCATCATTGGCGGGCCAGAACGTCACTTCAAACCCCGAATGACCTGAATATCAAGCTCCCGGATTTTCTTGCGCAAGGTGTTCCGGTTGATGCCCAGCAGGGCTGCCGCCTTGATCTGGTTGCCCCGGGTCGCCGCCAGCGACATGGAGAAAAGCGGCCTCTCGACTTCCCGTAATATACGGTCATAAAGCCCCGCCGGGGGCAATATATCGCCATCCGGACCGAACAGCTGGTTGAGAATTCGCTCGACCGAGCCACCGAGGCTTTCGTCCTCCGAGGGCGCCGTGCTGGCGCGGGCGAAGTCGGGTTCCGCCAGTTCCGACTCGAGCACGGAAGCGCCGATCACCTCGTCGGTATAGAGCGCGGTCAGGCGGCGGACCAGATTTTCCAGTTCCCGCACATTGCCCGGCCAGCGATAACGCTTGAGCAGTTCCATGCCCTCGCTGTCGATGGTCTTGACCGGCAGCCCCTCATCCGCCGCCTTGGCGAGAAAGTGACGGACAAGATCCAGCACGTCTTCCGAGCGTTCCCTCAGCGGCGGCAGGCGCAAGGGCACCACGTTGAGGCGGAAATAGAGGTCCTCGCGGAAAAAGCCCTGATGAATGAGCTGGCGCAGGTCCCGGTTGGTCGCAGCCACGATCCGTACGTCAGTCTTGATTGGGGTGCGCCCGCCAACCGTTGTGTATTCCCCCTGCTGCAACACGCGCAAAAGACGGGTCTGGGCCTCCATCGGCATGTCGCCGATCTCGTCGAGGAACAGGGTGCCCCCTTCCGCCTGCTCGAAGCGGCCCGCCGAGCGCTGGGTCGCCCCGGTAAAGGCCCCCTTTTCATGGCCGAACAACTCGCTCTCGATCAGTTCGCGCGGAATGGCCGCCATATTGACCGCGACGAACGGACCGTTGCGCCTTTTGCCGTAATCGTGGAGCGCGCGGGCCACCAGTTCCTTGCCCGTACCCGACTCGCCCGAAATCATCACCGTCAGGTCGGTCTGCATCAGGCGCGCGAGCACGCGGTAGATTTCCTGCATGGCGGGCGAGCGCCCGATCAGGGGCATCTTTTCCTGATCTTCCGGCAGGCTGCGCGACACGGCGGATTCGCGCGGCGCGCTCATGGCCCGGCCGACAACCCTGACCAGCTCGTTGAGATCGAACGGCTTGGGCAGATATTCATAGGCCCCGCGTTCCGCCGCCTTGATCGCGGTGATCAGCGTGTTCTGCGCGCTCATCACGATGATCGGAATGTCGGGACGGATGCGCTTGATGCGCGGGATCAGGTCGAAGGCGTTTTCATCGGGCATCACCACGTCGGTGATGATCAGGTCGCCCTCGCCCTGCGAAGCCCAGTTGTAGAGCGTCGAGGCATTGCCGGTCGCCCGCACGTCATAGCCGATGCGGCCAAGCGCCTGATTGAGCACGGTGCGGATGCCCGGATCGTCATCGGCCAGAAGAATGGTGCCACTGGGCATGTCAGGCTCCCCTTGATTTGCGGTCGCGGTTGCCAGGCGAATGCATGGGCAGAAGCACGCGGAACACGGTACGGCGGGGCTGGCTTTCACATTCGACGATGCCGCCATGATCCCCGATAATCTTGGCGACAAGGGCAAGGCCGAGGCCGGTGCCAGAGGATTTCGTCGTGACGAACGGATCGAACATGTGCGGCACGAGATCGGCGGGCACGCCCTCGCCATCGTCGATCACGCAGATTTCGAGCGGCAGGCTCACCCTGTCCTTGCTGCCCGGCACAGAAAGCCGCACGCCGGGACGGAAAGCCGTGGTCAGCGTAATCTCGCCGCCGCTGTCGCGCGGGTCCCGGCCGGGCGGATTGACGGCCTCGGCCGCATTCTTCACCAGATTGAGAATGACCTGGATCAACTGGTCCTTGTCGCCCATGACCGGCGGCAGCGAGGGGTCATATTCCTCGGAAAACTTGATGTCGCGGGCAAAGCCGTTCATGGCGATCTGCTTCACATGCCCCAGCACGACATGGATATTGACCGGCTCGCGCGGCACCGGCCGCTCATCGGAAAAGACCTCCATCCGGTCCACCAGCTTGCAGATCCGGTCGGTTTCATCGCAGATCAGCCGCGTCAGGTTGCGGTCCTCGCTCGACGCCGAAAGCTCCAGCAACTGGGCCGCCCCTCTTATCCCCGAAAGCGGGTTCTTGATCTCGTGAGCCAGCATCGAGGCCATGCCGGTCACCGAGCGGGCGGCGCTGCGGTGGGTGAGCTGCCGGTCCATCTTGTGCGCCATGGTGCGCTCCTGAAGGATCACCAGCACGAGATCGGGATAATCCGCCATCGGCGTCACCTGAATGTCGACCGAGCGGTCGCCGGTGCGCGGATTGCCCAGTTCCACGCCATATTCATTGACGCTGGTGCCCTGCTCGATCACCTGCGCGATCAGGGCGATGATGGAGCTGTTCTTCTGCACGAAATCGGTCAGCGGGTGGCGCAGCAGCACCACGGCGCTTGTCGCGAAAAACTGTTCCGTCCGGTCATTGACGAAGGCGACCGTCATGTCGTTCCTCACCAGCAGCACCGGATGGGGAATAGCATTCAAAATGGCCTGGGGATCGGGTGCCGCCACACGTCCCTTTTTGGCCAGAGCCGATCTTGCCATGCCGCCCGTCTCCGTCTTGCTGTCTGCGAGGCCAACCATCACGCCGCCTCCTTCCTGTCCGGAACATAAAGTTCCCTCAGCGCTTCATCCGCGCCGAGGCCATAAAAACCTTCGATGGCCTGAATGACGTCGCCCGGTTCGCTCATGCGCACAATCGCGTGGCGCAGATCGGACGCGCCTGCGTTTTCCGGGGCGACGTTTTCCAGATAGGCCGCCAGATGCTTGCGCGCCATGCGCACGCCCAGTTTCGGCCCGTAGAGCGCCAGCATGTCGGCATAATGCGCCCTGACGATGCCGCCCTGCTCCTCGTGGGACGGCGCGGCAAGGCGTTCGCCGCCGGTCGCCAGATGATGGGCGATCTCGCGCAGCAGCCACGGCCGGCCGACAGCGCCTCGCCCGACCATCACGCCGTCGGCGCCTGAAAGACACAAAATCTCGTCCGCATCCTCGACCGAGGCCACATCGCCATTGGCGATCACCGGAATGGAGACCGCGTCCTTGACCCTTGCGATAAAGCCCCAGTCCGCCCGGCCCTTGTAGAACTGGCAGCGGGTGCGGCCATGCACGGTCACAAGCGCGATCCCGGCCGCCTCGGCGCGTTTCGCCAGTTCCGGCGCGTTGCGGCTGTCATCGTCCCAGCCCGTGCGCATCTTCAGCGTTACGGGGATCGAAACCGCACCGATGGTTGCTTCTATGATCGCAAGCGCATGATCGAGGTCGCGCATCAGCGCCGAGCCGCAGGCTCCCGACGTCACCTGCTTGGCCGGGCAGCCCATATTGATGTCGATGATGTCGGCTCCGGCGGCCTCGGCCAGCGCCGCGCCTCGCGCCATCCATTCGGGATCGCGCCCGGCAAGCTGGATCGAGAGCGGAAACAGGTCGCCCGCCCCTGCCGCCCGGCGCACCACGTCGGGCCGGGCCCGGACCAGTTCGGCGCTCGCCACCATTTCGGACACGACAAGACCCGCGCCCAGCCGCGCCACGGTGCGGCGGAATGGCAGGTCCGTCACGCCTGCCATCGGTGCCAGCAGAACCGGGCTCGACAGGGTCAGGGGGCCAATTTGGATGGTCAATTATTGGGCACTCAACAAAGTTGCTTAAATTTTCGACACAATAGCCTGCCCATCGCTCTTGCAGCAAGCAGAAAACCCGCTTGCGCCGGCAGCCCGGCGATGCGAGGAAGTCACCATGAGCAACGCCGCCCCGCCTTCGGACACCATTGTCGCCGCCCTCATCGTCGCGGGCGGGCGTGGAACCCGCATGGGCGAAGGGAAACCCAAGCTTTACCGCCCGGCCGGCGGCGAAACCGTGCTGCGGCGGACGCTCAGGACTTTCGCGGCCCACGACGGCATCGACCTTATACAGGCCGTCATCCATCCCGACCATATCGCGGATTATGAAGAGGCCGCCAGAGGCTTGCCGAAGCTTTTGCCGCCCTGTTCCGGGGGCGGCGAGCGTCAGGATTCGGTCCGGCTCGGGCTCAGGGCGCTGGCAGTCCACACACCGGGCCGCGTGCTGATCCATGACGGCGCGCGTCCGTTCGCGAGCCCGGACCTCATCACCGCCGCCATCGAGGCGCTGGACAGCCACCAGGCGGCGCTCCCGGCCCTCCCCGTCGTCGATACGCTGCGCCGGGGCCATGATGGCCGGGCGGGCGAAACGCTCTCCAGAGAGGCTCTCTACCGCGTTCAGACCCCTCAGGCGTTCAGCTTTCAGGCGATCCTGAAAGCCCATGAAACCATGGCCGGGACCAGCCATACCGACGACGCGGCGATCGCGCAGGCGTGCGGCATCGAGGTGGCGCTGATCGAGGGCGAGGAAGACAATTTCAAGATCACCACGGCACCGGACATCGAGCGCGCCGAACGCCTTATAAAAGCAAGGGAACAGCGCGGCATGGGGCAGGTCCGGGTCGGCATGGGCTATGACGTGCACCGTTTCGGGCCCGGCGAAAGCCTGATGCTGTGCGGGGTGGAGATCGTCCACAGCCATGGCCTGATCGGCCATTCGGATGCGGATGTCGGCCTCCACGCGCTGACCGACGCCATTCTGGGGGCCCTTGGAGATGGCGATATAGGTAGCCATTTCCCCCCTTCGGATCCCAAATGGCGAGGGGTCGGCTCGCACCTGTTCCTTGCCCATGCGGCCCGTCTGGCCGCGGAAAAAGGGGCTAGCCTCAACCATGCCGACATTACCATAATCTGCGAGCGTCCGAAGGTCGGACCTCACCGCGAGGCGATGCGCGCGCGCATCGCCGACATCCTCGCCATCCCGCTCGACCGGGTCAGCGTCAAGGCCACCACGACCGAGGGGCTGGGCTTTACCGGACGGGCCGAAGGCATCGCCGCGCAGGCGGTGGCAACGCTGGAGTTTCCCGCTTCATGACCCCGCCGCACAGCAAGTCGAACAGACGCTGGATCATTCCGCTGCCGCCCGGCCTCGACCGCTTCGACCCGGTGGTTCTGCTGACCACATGGTTTCATGCCGGGCGCTTCGCCAAGGCCCCGGGCACATGGGGTTCCCTTGCCGCCCTGCCCTGCGCGCTCATCATCCATGCGCTGGCGGGTTCATGGGGATTGCTCGTCGCGGCGCTTATCTGTTTTGGCGCAGGGGTCTGGGCAACCGGCGAATATGCCCGCATCTCGGGCCGCAAGGACCCCTCGGAAGCCGTGATCGACGAAGTTGCCGCGCAATGGCTGGTATTGGCCTTCGCCCCTTTCGCGCTCCTGCCCTGGCTTGCGTCCTTCGCCTTTTTCCGCCTTTTCGACATCTGGAAGCCCTGGCCCGTCGGCGTGGCCGACCGCGCGCTCACGGGCGGCTTCGGCATCATGGCGGATGACATTCTGGCCGCCATCTATGCCATACTGACGCTTGCGATCATCCGTTTCATCCTTGGGCTTTGAGCGCGCATGAGCATTTATCCCCGCCCCCTGCTGCATCTCGCCCAACAGGTGCTGGCCGACTGCAAGGCCGCCGAAATCATGCTGGCGACGGCTGAATCCTGCACCGGCGGGCTCATCATCGGCTGCCTGACGGAAGTGCCGGGCTCATCCGCCGTGGTCGATCGCGGCTTCATCACCTACACCAACGAGGCCAAGCGCGAGATGCTGGGCGTGCCGGGAGACCTTCTGGCCGATTATGGCGCCGTCAGCGAACAGGTCGCCCGCGCCATGGCCGAAGGCGCGCTGATGCGCTCGCGTTCCCAGATCGCGGTCTCGGTCACCGGCGTGGCGGGACCGGGCGGCGGCACGGCGCTCAAGCCGGTCGGCATGGTTCATTTCGGGGTTGCGCGCGAGGGCAAGAGCATCCTGCACGAGGTGCAGCGGTTCGGCGACATCGGCCGCGACGAAATCCGCCTCAAGACGGTGGAAACGGCGTTCAACCTGCTGCTCAGGATGATATGACTGCCGCCTCGCCGCCGACGCCGTAAACCTCGTCGGCGCGATCGACGAACGCCTGCACCATGCGCTCGAACACCCTGGAAAAGAGCGCATCGATCATGCCCTGAAGCAGGCGGTTCTTGAAGGCGAAGTCGATATAGAAATGGATGCGCGAGCCGCCCTCCGGCAGGGGCTCAAAGCGCCATTCGTTCTCCAGATGCTTGAACGGCCCGTCGATGTAGCTGACGTCGATCTTCAGCGCCGCCTGATTGAGGCTGACGCGGCTGGTGAACTGTTCACGGAACATCTTGTAGGCGGCAATCAGATCGGCCGTGATGATCTCGCCCTCGGGGCCCTGCTCACGCTTGCGGACGCGCAGGCCCGCGCACCATGGCAGGAACTCGGGATATTGCTCGACGCCCGCGACCAGCGCGAACATCTGCTCCGCCCCGTGCGGCACGTCTTTTGTCTGCCGGATGGTCGCCATGAAGGATCAGCCCCGGCCCATCGAAGCCAGCCGCGCCGCGCGGAGCTGATCGAAATCCGCATCCGCGTGATAGGAGGAACGTGTCAGGGGACTTGCCGAAACCATATGGAATCCCTTGGTGCGGGCAATCGTTTCATAGGATTTGAACTCGTCGGGATCGACGAACCGGTCCACCGCCGCATGCTTGCGCGTGGGTTGCAGATATTGCCCGATGGTCAGGAAATCGATATGCGCCGAGCGCATGTCGTCCATTACCTGCAAAACCTCCTCGCGGCTCTCGCCGAGCCCGACCATGATGCCGGACTTGGTGAAGATGGTGGGATCGATCTGCTTGACCGTGTCGAGCAGCCGCAGGGAATGGAAATAACGCGCGCCGGGACGGATCTTGAGATAGAGCCGGGGCACGGTTTCAAGATTGTGGTTGAACACGTCCGGCCGCGCCGCCACGACCTTTTCCAGCGCTTTTTCCTTACGCAGAAAATCAGGCGTCAAAATTTCAATGGTGGTCAGGGGCGCCGCCTCGCGGATCGCCTGAATGACCTCGACGAAATGCTGCGCGCCGCCATCCGACAGATCGTCGCGGTCGACCGAGGTGATGACCACATGGCGCAGGCCGAGCTTGGCCACAGCTTCCGCCACCCGGCGGGGCTCGTCCGCATCGAGCGGCCCCGGCATGCCGGTCCGTACGTTGCAGAAGGCGCAGGCCCGCGTGCAGGTGTCGCCCATGATCATCATGGTGGCGTGGCGCTGGGACCAGCATTCCCCGATATTGGGGCAGCCCGCCTCCTCGCAGACGGTGACGAGGCCGTTTTCCTTCACCACCTTCTTCGTCTCGGTATAGACGGGCGAGCCGGGCGCGCGGACGCGAATCCAGTCCGGCTTGCGCAGAACAGCCGTGTCGGGCCGGTGCGCCTTTTCCGGATGGCGGGGTCTGAGGCCGTTGGTGGTGTCGAGGATCGTGACCATGGGATGGCTTTCGCTACGCAAACACCCTCAAGAGATAGAGATTACAGCGAGGATAATCAATTACCCATGGCCGCCGCCGGGCTTGTCTTCGCCCGGCTGACGCCGGGCCCGGCGGCCCTTTGCCGCCAGATTGAGAGATTCGACCCCCAGAGAGAAGGCCACGGCGAAGTAGAGATAGGCCTTGGGAATATGGAAATGAAGCGCGTCGGCCACCAGCGAGATGCCGATCAGGATGAGGAAGCTCAGCGCCAGCATCTTTACCGTCGGGTGCCGCTCGACGAAGGCCGCGACCGATTCGGCGGCGAACATCATCACCCCCACGGCGGCGATGACGGCGAAGGCCATGATCTCGAAATGGCCGGACATGCCGACCGCGGTCATGACCGTGTCGAAGGAGAACACGATGTCGATGATCGCGATCTGGAGCACCACGGACCAGAGGCTCGGCATCTTCTTCGTCTCGTGGTGCGCTTCCTCGTCCCTGCCTTCGACGGTGTGATGAATCTCGATGGTCGATTTCGCCAGCAGGAAGAGGCCGCCGGACAGCAGCAGAATGTCGCGCCAGGAAATGTCGAGATCCGCGACCGTGAACAGCGTTTCTCTCAGCGTCACGATCCAGGCCGCCGAGGCGAGCAGCATCAGCCGGGTGACGACGGCGGCCAGCAGGCCGAGCTTGCGGCCAAGCTTCTGCTGGTGTCTGGGCAGCCTGCCCGCGAGGATCGAAAGGAAGATCAGATTATCGACACCCAGCACGACCTCCAGCAGGGTCAGTGTCAGCAGGCTGGCCCAGTTTGTGGGATCAAGAAAAATGTCGAGCATGTGACCTTCGGTTGCTGGTGACGGGAACGGACTGCTTCAGGCAGGTAACTCAGATATGGATGGCCCTGCCATAGGCGTCGAGCACGGCTTCATGCATGGTTTCGCTCAAGGTCGGGTGCGGGAAGATCGAGGCGATCAGATCGGCCTCGGTCGCCTCCAGTGTGCGGGCAATGGTGTAGCCCTGAATAAGCTCCGTCACTTCGGCCCCGATCATGTGCGCGCCCAGCAGTTCGCCGGTTTTGGCGTCGAACACGGTTTTGACGAGCCCGTCGGTTTCCCCCAGCGCAATCGCCTTGCCGTTGCCACGGAAGGGAAAACGGCCGACCCTGACCTCATAGCCCTGCTCTATCGCCTTCGCCTCGGTGAGACCGACGCTCGCCACCTGCGGGTTGGCATAGGTGCAGCCGGGCACGCGGCTGACGTCCAGCGGATGCAGCCCCTTCACGCCCGCGATGCGCTCGGCGGCCAGCACACCCTCATGGCTCGCCTTGTGGGCAAGCCACGGCGCGCCGACCAGATCGCCGATTGCATAAATGCCGTTCACGCCGGTTTCCAGCCACTGGTTCACCATAACATGGCCCTTCTCGACTTTTACGCCGAGTTCGTCAAGCCCGAGATTTTCCACGTTTCCGGTGATGCCGACGGCGGAAATGACCCGGTCCACCGTGAGCGTCTGGCTCTTGCCATCCTTGAGCGCCAGCGTGGCGGTGACGTTATCCCCGCCTTTTTCGAGCTTCTCGACTTTGGCGCCGGTCAATATCTTGAGGCCGAGCTTCCTGAAGGCTTTTTCCGCAAGGCCGGAAATCTCCGCGTCCTCCACCGGCAGCACCCGGTCCATGACCTCGACCACGGTGACATCGACGCCAAAGGCGTTGTAGAAGCTCGCGAACTCGATGCCGATGGCGCCCGATCCGATCACCAGCAGGGATCTGGGCATGGCGTCTGGCACCATCGCCTCCCTGTAGGTCCAGATGAGCTTGCCGTCCGGCTCGATGCCCGGCAGGGTGCGGGCGCGGGCCCCGGTCGCAAGGATAATGTTCCTTGCACTGACGTCCTGCTTGTCCTTTTCGGTTTCGACGGCGATCTTGCCCGGCGCAGTGATTTTCGCCGTGCCCATGATCACATCGACCTTGTTCTTCTTCAGCAGGAACTTCACGCCATTGGAAAGCGTCGCCGCGACCTTGCGGCTGCGCGCGACGATGGCGGCGGAATCATAGCCGACCTTCTCCGCGCTCAGGCCATAATCGGCGGCGTTCTGCATCAGATGATAGACTTCGGCCGAACGCAGCAGCGCCTTGGTCGGGATGCAACCCCAGTTGAGGCAGATGCCGCCCAGATTCTCGCGCTCGATCACGACGGACCTAAGGCCCAGTTGCGCCGCCCGGATCGCCGCCACATAACCGCCGGGACCGCCGCCAATCACGGCCACATCATAGCTGTCGTTTGCCATGGGTCTTGCCTTTCACAGCAGCATGGAGGCGGGATATTCGATATAGCCGCGGAACGCCTCAAGCAGCCTCGCCCCGAGCGCGCCATCGATGGCGCGGTGATCGCACGACAGGGTGACGGTCATCACGTTCGCCACCTCAAGCTTGCCGCCCCGCACCACGGCGCGCTCCTCGCCCTTGCCGACGGCAAGGATGGCCGCCTGCGGCGGGTTGATGACGGCGGTGAATTCCTTGATACCGAACATGCCGAGGTTGGAGATGGAAAAGGAGCCGCCCTCATATTCAGTGGGCTTGAGCTTCTTCGCCTTCGCCCGCTCGGCCAGATCCTTCACCTCGCTTGAAATCTGCGCGAGGCCCTTGGTTTCAGCCGCCTTGACGATGGGCGTGATGAGCCCGCCCTCCAGCGCCACGGCAATGCCGATGTCGGCGTGCTTGTGCTTTAAAAGCGCCGTGCCCGCGAAACTGACATTCGCATCCGGCACCTGTTTCAACGCCAGCGCCGAGGCGCGGATGATGAAGTCGTTGACCGAAAGCTTGACGCCTTCCGGCGCACGCTCGTTCAGCACCTTGCGCGCTTTCAGCACCTCGTCGATCTCGCAATCGATGGTCAGATAATAATGCGGGATTTCCTGCATCGCCTGGGCGAGCCTGCGGGCAATGGTGCGGCGCATATTGTCGAGCGGCACTTCCTCGTAGCTGCCGTCTTCATAGAACTTGCGCGGGTCGATGGCGGGACCGGGAGCGGCCGCGCCTGTCGAAGCCGGGGCCGCCGCCTTTTGCGGCACGCCCTCTTTCAGTGCCTTTTCCACATCCGCCTTGACGACGCGGCCACGCGGCCCCGTGCCCGTCAGCGACGAAAGATCGACGCCCTTGTCCGCTGCGATGCGCCGGGCGAGCGGGCTTGCGAACAGCCGCGCGCCCTCATGCCCGTTCACTTCGGGCTTCGGCGTTCCTTCGGGCTTCGGCGCTCCGATCTTTGCCGGAGCGGGAGCAGGTGCCGCCTGAGCGGGTTTGGCTTCCGGTGCTTTCGCCTCGGGCGCTTTGGAAGCCGGAGCCGCCGCCGCATCCTTCAGGGTGCTGACGTCCTCGCCCTCTTCCAGCAGAAGCGCGATGGGCGTGTTGATCCTGACGTTTTCCGCACCCTCCTGGACGAGGATCTTGCCGATCCGGCCCTCGTCGGCGGCTTCATATTCCATCGTCGCCTTGTCGGTTTCGATCTCGGCGATGATGTCGCCGGCGTGGACCTCGTCGCCCTCCTTCACCAGCCATTTGGCGAGCGTGCCCTCCTCCATGGTCGGCGAGAGCGCGGGCATCAGAATTTTGATCGGCATCTGGCTCTCCTCAGCGATAGCAGACGGCCTTGACCGTCTCCACCACTTCATCGGCGCTCGGCAGGGCAAGCTTTTCGAGATTGGCCGCATAAGGCATCGGCACATCCTTCTGCGTCACCCGCAGGATCGGCGCATCGAGATAATCGAAGGCCAGCGCCTGCACCTGGGCGGCGATTTCCGCGCCGACACCGCTCTGCGGCCATGTCTCCTCGACCGTCACCAGCCGGTTGGTCTTCTTCACCGAGGCGATGACCGTGCCGATGTCGAGCGGACGCAGACTGCGCAGATCGATCAGCTCGACGTCGATCCCGAGCTTCTCAAGTTCCGGGATGGCGTCGAGGCAATAGGTGAGGCCGTGGCTGAACGAAACGACCGTCACATCCCTGCCCTCCTTCATCACCCGGGCCTTGCCGATGGAAAGGACATGATCGGGAATATCCGGCACATCGAACGTCTTGCCGTAGAGGATTTCGTTTTCGAGGAAGATCACCGGATTGGGATCGCGGATCGCCGCCTTGAGCAGGCCCTTGGCGTCGGCCGCCGAGAACGGCGCGATGACGCGAAGCCCCGGCACATGGGAATACCAGGCCGAATAATCCTGGCTGTGCTGCGCGCCGACGCGCGCCGCGGGTCCGTTGGGGCCGCGAAACACGATAGGGCAGCTCATCTGGCCACCGGACATGTAGCGCGTCTTGGTCGCCGAGTTGATGATCTGGTCGATGGCCTGCATCGCGAAATTGAAGGTCATGAACTCGACGACGGGACGAAGCCCCGCCATCGCCGCGCCGACGCCAAGGCCGGTGAAGCCATGCTCGGTGATCGGCGTGTCGACGATGCGGCTCGCGCCGAATTCATCGAGCAGGCCCTGCGTCACCTTGTAGGCGCCCTGATACTGGCCGACCTCCTCGCCCATCACGAACACGCTCGGGTCGCGGCGCATCTCTTCCGCCATGGCGTCGCGCAAGGCCTCGCGCACCGTCTGTCTGGTGAAGCTGGCGCCCTCGGGCAATTCGGGATCGGAGACGGCCTCGATGCGCGGCGCGGCGGACGCTTCCTTCGGCTCGGGTTTCTTTTCAGGCGCCGCCGCTTCCGTCTTTCCGGCGGGAGCACCGGCGGGCTTCACCTCCGGTTCCTTCACCTTCGCGTCGGCGCTGTCGCCCTCTTCCAGCAGCACCGCGATCGGCGTGTTCACCTTGACGTTGCCGGTGCCTTCCGCGACGAGGATCCTGCCGATCCGGCCATCGTCGGCGGCCTCGAATTCCATCGTCGCCTTGTCGGTCTCGATCTCGGCGATGATGTCGCCGGAATGAACCTCGTCGCCTTCCTTCACCAGCCACTTGGTCAGCGTGCCCTCTTCCATGGTCGGCGAGAGCGCGGGCATCAGCAGGTCAATGGCCATTTACGCCTCCGCTTTCACGGATGATGCGTCCGGCGCGAGCACGTCGGTCCACAACTCGGCGGGGTCGGGCTCGGGGCTCGCCTGGGCGAATTCGGCCGCTTCGGTCACGATTGCCTTCACTTCCTTGTCGATCTCCTTGAACTTGTCCTCGGTCACGAACCCTTCGGCCAGCAGGCGCTGGCGCACCAGTTCCAGCGGATCATGATCGTGGCGCATCTTGTCCACTTCCTCCTTGGCGCGATATTTCGCCGGGTCGGACATGGAGTGGCCGCGATAGCGGTAGGTCTTCATCTCCAGAATGATCGGCCCCTTGCCGGAGCGGCACCACTCAAGCGCCATCGCGCAGGCGGCGCGCACCGCGCGCACGTCCATGCCGTCGACCTGCTCTCCGGGAATGTTGAAGGAGAGGCCGCGCCGCGACAGGTTGGTCTCGGCGGACGAGCGCGCGACGCTCATGCCCATGGCGTACTGGTTGTTCTCGATGACGTAGACCACCGGCAACTGCCAGAGTTCCGCCATGTTGAAGCTTTCATAAACCTGCCCCTGATTGACCGCGCCATCGCCGAGGAACGTCAGGCAGACCTTGCCGTTGCCGGTATATTTGTTGGAAAAACCGATACCGGTGCCGATCGGCACCTGCGCGCCGACGATGCCGTGGCCGCCGAAGAAATTCTTTTCCCGGCTGAACATGTGCATGGAGCCGCCCTTGCCGCGCGAATAGCCGCCCTCGCGCCCGGTCAGTTCAGCCATGACGCCCTTCGGGTCCATGCCGGTCGCCAGCATGTGGCCGTGATCGCGGTAGGCGGTGATGACCTGATCGCCCGGATCGCGCGCACCGAGCGCGCCGACCACGACCGCCTCCTGGCCGATATAGAGGTGGCAGAAGCCCCCGATCAGGCCCATGCCGTACATCTGGCCCGCCCGCTCCTCGAAGCGGCGGATCAGCAGCATCTCGCGGTAAGCCGTCAACAGCTCTGGCGAGGTCATGGCGGTTTCGGGATCGGGAATGGGCGGAGTTACTATGGAACCCGCTACGGCCGGTTTATCCCCGGTTTTCACGGATTCGGCTGCATCATTAGCCATCGGCATGCCTCGGTTGGAACGCTGCGACGAGATCGAAGTCTAACCCGCCACCGAAGCGAGCGCGACCCCCGTGCGCTCCTAACACATGCGCCTTAACGATTTGTTTTCAATATAATTTATGTGACAGACCGCCCGCGCGCGGTCCTGCCGCAACGGACTCCGTGGGCCCGCGGGATCATTTGTCGTTGAGATAGATCTTCATGTCGCTGGGCGAGACATAGCCCAGAGAAGCGCGCACCCGCTCATCAAGCAGGTCCGGATCGACGCTTTCAGGGCGCAGGAACGACACCTGATGGTCCAGCCGCTCGCGCATTTCGCGCACCTCGGCCGCCTGCGTCTCCAGAACGGCGGCCTGCTTGCGCAGTTCGATCATGGCGAAAAAGCCGTGGGGGCCGTAAACCGCGTGATCGGCAAAATAGTAAATCCCGCCCATCACCAGAATCGGCAGGATGCCGTGGCGCAGGCGAAACCGTTCTTTCGTTCGAATCAGCGTGTAACCCCTCATGAACGCTAAAGAATCACAGCTTGCTCGATCCGGTCAAGTATCGCCTCTCAATACTTGACCGGAACCAGCGCGCGGCCCCGGAAAAACAGCCCGGAGCCGCGGGATTTATTGGCGTCTATTCGAGTTCGACGATGCCGTCGCCCGCGAATTCGGCGGAGGCGCCCAGAACTTCCTCGATGCGCAGGAGCTGGTTGTACTTGGCGAGCCGGTCGGAGCGGGCGAGCGAGCCGGTCTTGATCTGGCCGCAGTTGGTCGCGACCGCGAGATCGGCGATAGTCGAGTCCTCGGTTTCACCCGAGCGGTGGGACATGACGGCGGAATAGCCGTTGCGGTGGGCGAGTTCCACCGCCTCAAGGGTCTCGGTCAGGGTGCCGATCTGGTTGACCTTGACGAGGATGGAGTTGGCGATGCCCTTGGAAATGCCTTCCGCCAGGCGCTTGGGATTGGTCACGAAGAGATCGTCGCCGACAAGCTGGACATCGTTGCCGAGCCTGCTCGTCAGGGCCGCCCAGCCTTCCCAGTCGTCTTCCGCCATGCCGTCCTCGATGGAGAGGATCGGGTAGCGGCCGATCAGGTCCGCCCAATAGTCGATCATGCCGCCGGCATCGAGCTTCTTGCCCTCGCCCGCGAGGTGATAGAGGCCGTCCCTGTAGAATTCCGTGGAGGCCGCGTCGATGGCCAGGAACACGTCCTCGCCCGGCACATAGCCCGCCTTTTCAATCGCCTTCAGGATGAAGCCGATGGCCTCGTCCGTGGACGAGATGTTGGGGGCAAAGCCGCCCTCGTCGCCGACATTGGTGTTGTGGCCCGCCGTCTTGAGCTCGCCGCGCAGGGTGTGGAAGATTTCCGAGCCCATGCGCACGGCGTCCGACATGGTGTCGGCCCCGAGCGGCATGATCATGAATTCCTGAATGTCGATGGGATTGTCCGCGTGCTGGCCGCCGTTGATGATGTTCATCATGGGCACCGGCAACACCCGCGCGCTCGGGCCGCCAAGATAGCGGAACAGGGGCTGGCCGAGTGAAATGGCCTGCGCCCTGGCGGTCGCCAGCGACACGCCGAGAATGGCGTTGGCGCCGAGGCGGCTCTTGTTCTCGGTGCCGTCGAGATCGATCATCAGCCGGTCGATCTGGATCTGCTCGGCGGCGTCCAGCCCCGCCAGCGCATCGAACAGTTCGCCGTTGACGGCCTCGACCGCCTTGAGCACGCCCTTGCCCTTGTAGCGCGTGCCGCCATCGCGCAGTTCCACCGCTTCATGAGCGCCGGTCGAAGCGCCCGAGGGCACCGCCGCGCGGCCCAGCGAGCCGTCTTCGAGGAGAACATCGACCTCCACGGTCGGATTGCCACGGCTGTCGAGAATCTCGCGGCCAATGATGTCGATGATGGCTGCCATGAATAAGCTCCGGTTGGCGTTGTCTTCGGTGAGGGCGTTTTAACGGACCGGATGGCATTAGGCAAAGCCACATCGCCGGATTATGGCCAGCCATACGGCGTACTGGCTTCCCGTCACGCAGGACACGTCGTCGGAGAGAAGAAACCCGGCCCGTGCGATCCGCCATGACCAGCGCCCGCGAAAGTTCGCGGGCGCTTCTTCGGGCTTGTTGAAGATCAGGCCATCAGGCCTTCGACCGTGCCCCGCGGAGCGCCAGCCTGTTCAGGAATATTCTTCAGCAGCATTTCGCGATATTGCTCGATATAGGCGCGCTCGCCCTCGCAGATGGCACTTGCAAGACCCAGCACGAAGGATTGTCCCTCGTGGTTGCCTTCATCCCCGTCCGTGCGGCGGATTTCATTTATCCGCTCGAAGCTTTCGCAAATCTCGGCCAGCCGCTGATCCACCAGTTGCCTGATCCGCTCTTTTGGCAGAAACGGGGCATAGGCAAGGATGAACCAGAATTCCGAGCGGATACGATGCCGCGGCTCCCCGCTCATCAGCGCGGCGATGCAGCTTTCCCGTCCCGTCTCCGTCAGTTCATAAATTTTCTTCGCAGGCCGGCTGTCCTGCTCCACACGCTGGCAGGTGACCAGACCTTCCGACGCAAGCTCGTTGAGCGCCGGATAAAGATTGCTCACACTCACATCCAGAATGTTCGCAATCCTCGTCTCAAGTGTTTTCTTGATGTCGTAACCAGTTGCGGGTCCCCGCATGAGGATACTGAGCAGAACTTCCTTCGTATTCATCTTGCTTCCCTCCCCGTCAGCAGATGTTCTTCCGGCTATCGCTTGTGCGACTTGTCCAAAAGGCAGTGCGTTTCCCGTTATTGCCTGCCTGATCCAACAGTCATTTCGTGAACAGGCGGGTCCGGTATTTTTATTTTCGGCACAGGGCGGACCGCATCCCTCTTGCGGGGGTTTATCGATCCGGCCATTCGCGCCCGGCGTGCCCTTCTTCGAGGTTTCACGCCAAGCGGGATATATGCCGCTTGTCATGAGTATCAGCAGGAAACCCACCTACTGCAAGTCGCGTTAAGCGGTTTTTACCTATCAATATATCGCTTTCAGGGCCGATTGCAGAGGGTGACGTCGCGCCCGCCTAGGCTTCCGCCCGCCCGTCCGGCGCAAGAATAATGTCACCCGGATCACCGGATCATGACCCGCCATTGAAATTATGTGAGATTCTCCAGCAAGAATTACTTTGGCGGCAGTCTGAATAGAGCTTACAAGGGCCGCTGATTTTGTCTCCGCAAGCGCCTTTCGCGTTTCAGAATGTGGAAGGCGCGCCGTTCTGCCGGGCCGGCGTCTTGCCAGCCGGACGGAACGGCAGACAGCTCCGGCAGGGTCTCACCCCCCTGCCGGAGCGGTTTGGTTTCATCTCCGGGTGAAGCCTCCACAGGGGCTCATGACCGCCCCGATGGCCTAATCCATGCCGATCCGCTATCCTGCAAGGGTCAGGACAGGCCGAAGCGGAAGCGTTCCCCGGCCTTTGCCAACGTTTCCAGACGGCTTTTCCGCCAGCCCCAGAGCCACCGCCAGAGAGTTTATCGTGAGTGAGTCCCCATCAAAACGCGCGCTCGTTCTCTTTTCAGGAGGCCAGGATTCAACCGTCTGCCTCGCCTGGGCGCTGGAACGCTATGACATGGTTGAGACCGTAGGTTTCGACTATGGGCAGAAACATCTGGTGGAGATGGACTGCCGCCCGGCCGTGCGCGAGGCGATCTGTGAAGCTTTCCCCCACTGGGCGGCGAAGCTGGGGCCGGACCATGTGCTGGCCCTGCCGGAGCTTTCGCGCATCTCGGACACGGCGCTCACCCGCGATGTCGAGATCGAGATGGGGGAGAACGGCCTGCCGACCACTTTCGTACCCGGCCGCAACCTGCTTTTCCTCACCTATGCGGCGGCGCTCGGCTACCGGCGCGGTGCGCAGACCCTTGTCGGCGGCATGTGCGAGACGGACTTCTCCGGCTATCCCGATTGCCGCAACGACACCCTTCAGGCGCTGGCCCATGCGCTGACGCTGGGCATGGACCGCCCGTTCCAGATCGAAACCCCGCTGATGTGGCTGGACAAGGCCGCCACCTGGGCCCTTGCCGGCACGCTGGGCGGCACGGCGCTGGTCAATATCGTGATTGAAAAGACCCATACCTGCTATCGGGGCGAGCGCTCCGTGCGCCATGACTGGGGCTATGGGTGCGGCACTTGCCCGGCTTGCGATCTGCGCGCCAGAGGCTATGAGAAATGGCGCGCGGCTGAGCGCGCCTGACCGGAACCCGACATGTACGCCGTCAAAGAGATCTTCTATACGCTGCAAGGCGAAGGCGCGAACGCGGGCCGCGCGGCCGTGTTCTGCCGCTTTGCCGGCTGCAATCTCTGGTCGGGCCGCGAACAGGACCGCTCCAAAGCCGTCTGCACCTTCTGCGACACCGACTTCGTGGGCGTCGATGGCCTGGGCGGCGGCAAGTTCGCCACCGCCGCCCTTCTTGCCGATGAAATTGAAAAAACATGGGCAAGCCATTCAATCAGCGAGCGTTTTGTCGTCTGTACGGGTGGCGAGCCCCTGCTCCAGCTCGACAAGCCGCTGATCGAGGCGCTCCATGCGCGGGGCTTTTCCATCGCGGTCGAAACCAACGGCACCCTGCCCGCGCCGGACGGCATCGACTGGATCTGCGTCAGCCCCAAGGCCGACAGCATCCTCGCGCTCACCCGGGGCGATGAACTCAAGCTGGTTTTCCCGCAGGAAAAAGCCCGGCCCGAACGCTTCGAACATCTGGCATTCCGGCATTTTTTCCTGCAAGCCATGGACGGACCGGACCAGGCCGCCAACATCGTCGCCGCCACCGCCTATTGCATGGCGCACCCGAAATGGCACTTAAGCCTTCAAACACATAAGCTTATCGGAATACCTTAATGCGAATTTATAAAGAATTCTATTTCGATGCCGCCCATTTCCTGCCTGACGCGCCCGACGGCCATCCCAACCGGCGGATGCACGGCCATTCCTTTCGCGTGGTGATCTGGCTGGAAGGCCGCCCCAATCCGGCGACCGGCATCCTGCGTCATTTCGAGGATTTCGAGCGCGCGCTGATGGCGGTGCGCGAGGAACTCGATCATCATATGCTCAATGACATCGAGGGGCTTGAGAAGCCGACGCTGGAACATATCGCGGTCTGGATCTGGGAACGGCTGAAAACGCCGCTGCCGGAAATCGCCCAGGTTGAAATCCACCGCGCCTCGTGCCGCGAGGGCTGCGTCTATACCGGGCCGGAGGCCTGAACATGAGCGGGAAGAAGAAAAAAGCGCCGCAAGCCGGTGCGGTCCAGTCCGATCCGGGGCAGTCCGGGTTGAGCCAGCTTGGCTATCAGACCGACATTCCGCTTTCGCCGGAGAGCGCCGTGCTGGAGCGGGTGCCCAATCCGCATCCGGACGTGGATTATCTGGCCCGCTTCACCGCGCCGGAATTCACCTCGATCTGCCCGGTAACGGGCCAGCCGGACTTTGCCCACCTCGTCATCGACTATGTGCCGGGCAAATGGCTGGTCGAATCGAAGTCGCTCAAGCTCTATTTCCAGTCGTTCCGCAATCACGGCGCATTCCATGAGGATTGCACCATCGCCATCGCCAAGCGTCTCATCAAAACGCTGTCGCCGCGCTGGCTGCGCATCGGCGGCTACTGGTATCCGCGCGGCGGCATCCCGATCGACGTGTTCTGGCAGACGGGCGCAGCGCCCGAAGGCCTGTGGGTGCCGGATCAGGGCGTCGCCCCCTATCGCGGACGGGGCTGAATCGCCCCCTCACGCCGCCTTCGCGAGTTCGTCGAACTGCTTGAGCGAAGCCAGCAGCTTTTCCAGATCGGCAAGCTTGACCATGTTGGGACCATCGGAAGGCGCGTTGTCCGGGTCCTGATGGGTCTCCATGAAGACGGCGGCAACGCCGATGGCGACAGCGGCGCGTGCGATCACCGGCACCATGCGCCGGTCGCCGCCCGACACCGTGCCCTGCCCGCCCGGCTGCATGACCGAATGGGTGGCGTCGATCACCACCGGACAGCCACACTGCTCCTTCATGATCGGGATCGCCCGCATGTCGCTGACCAGCGTGTTGTAGCCGAAACTGACGCCGCGCTCGGTCGCCATCACATTGGGATTGCCCGCATCGACGACTTTCGCGATCACGTTCTTCATGTCCCAGGGCGCGAGGAACTGGCCCTTCTTGATATTGACCACCTTGCCCGTGTGCGCCGCCGCCTCCAGCAGGTCGGTCTGGCGGCACAGGAAAGCCGGTATCTGGAGCACGTCGACCACCGAACCGACCTCCGCGCACTGATCGCGCTCATGAACGTCGGTCAGCACCGGCACGCCGAACTCGCGCCTGATGTCCTCGAAGATCGGCAGCGAAAGCTCAAGTCCGAGACCGCGCTTCGAGTTGCCGCTGGTGCGGTTCGCCTTGTCGTAGGAGGTCTTGTAGATGAAGGGAATGCCGAGCCGCCGGGTGATTTCCTGAATGGCGCCGGCCATGTCGAAGGCATGGTCCCGGCTCTCGAGCTGGCAAGGCCCCGCGATCAGGGTGAAGGGCTTGTCGTTCGCGATCTCGATCGAACCGAGCTTGACGGTCGCGTTGGCGGGCATGGTCTACCTCACTCGAAGGCCTCGGGAATATCCGAGGCCTATATATAGCATCCGGGCGCGATAATCCCATGCCGTCCGCCGGGTTGCTTCGGCGATCCCGGATTGCTATGCCAGCGTGCCCCAGGACGGGCGTTTCAGGGAACAATGTACATGACGATCAGAAGAATTGGCTCGAACCATCGCATGAGCGAAGCCGTGGTCTACGGCAATATGGTCTATCTCGCCGGACAGGTGGCGAAGGACGCCAGCCAGTCCATCACCGGGCAGGCCGAACAGGTGCTGGCCGGAATCGACGCGCTGCTCGCGGAAGCGGGAACAGACAAATCGAAGATTCTGACCGCCACGGTCTGGCTCACCGACATGGGCGATTTCGCCGCCTTCAACAAGGTCTGGGACGCCTGGGTCGACCAGAAGAATCCCCCGGCCCGCGCCTGCGTCCAGTCCCCGCTCGTGCTGCCCGACTGGAAGCTGGAAATCCAGCTGAGCGCGGCGGTCTGATTTCCGCGAACGGACCGGCTTCAGACGAGACGGCCCTCTTCAGACGAGACGGCTCTGGGTCAGGGCCGCCTCGATGAAGGAGCGGAACAGCGGATGGGGCGCGAAGGGCTTCGACTTGAGTTCCGGATGATATTGCACGCCGATGAACCAGGGATGATCCGGGAACTCGATGGTTTCCGGCAATAAGCCGTCCGGCGACACGCCCGCGAACGACATGCCGGCTTTTTCCAGCAACTCACGATAGGACATGTTCACTTCATAGCGGTGGCGGTGGCGCTCGCTGATCCGGGTGGTGCCGTAGATCGAGGCGATCTTGGAGCCCTCATCAAGGAAGGCGTCATAGGCGCCAAGCCGCATGGTGCCGCCCAGATCGCCGTTGGCGGCGCGAATCTCAAGCTGGTTTTCGCGCATCCACTCGGTCATGAGGCCGACCACGGGCTGATTGGTCGGACCGAATTCCGTGGAACTGGCCTGCTCGATCCCGGCCAGATCGCGCGCTGCCTCGATCACCGCCATCTGCATCCCGAAACAGATGCCGAAATAGGGCACCTTGCGGGTGCGGGCGAACTCCGCCGCTCGAATCTTGCCTTCCGAGCCGCGCTCGCCGAAACCGCCGGGCACCAGAATGCCGTCCACATCCTCAAGATAGAAGGCGGCGTCCTCGGTTTCGAAGATTTCCGATTCGAGCCATTTGAGATTGACGCGCACACGGTTGGCGATGCCGCCATGGACCAGCGCCTCCATCAAGGACTTGTAGGCGTCCTTGAGGCCCGTGTACTTGCCGACGATGGCGATGGTGACGTCGCCCTCGGGCTCGCGGATGGCGTGGGTGATGTTCGACCAGACGTCGAGATTGGGCTCGGGCGCATCGGCGATGCCGAAGGTGGCGAGCACCTCGCGGTCGAGACCTTCCGCATGATAGCGCGCGGGCACGTCGTAAATGGTGTCGACGTCGGCGGCCTCTATCACGGCGTGCTCGCGCACATTGCAGAACAGGGCGATCTTGCGGCGCTCGTCCTCCGGGATCGGACGGTCGCAGCGGCACATCAGAATGTCGGGCTGGATGCCGATCGAGCGCAGTTCCTTGACCGAATGCTGGGTCGGCTTGGTCTTCATCTCGCCGGCGCTCGGGATATAGGGCAGCAGCGTCAGATGGATGAAACAGGTGTTTCCGCGCGGCAACTGGTTGCCGAGCTGGCGGATCGCCTCGAAGAACGGCAGGCCCTCGATGTCGCCAACGGTGCCGCCGATCTCGCACAGGCAGAAATCGATGCCCTCATTGCCGGAGAGCACAAAATCCTTGATCGCGTCAGTGACGTGGGGAATGACCTGCACGGTCGCGCCGAGATAATCGCCCCGGCGCTCCTTGGCCAGAATGTCCTGATAGATGCGGCCGGTGGTGATGTTGTCGCCCTGATTGGCGGCAACGCCCGTGAAGCGTTCGTAATGGCCAAGGTCGAGATCGGTCTCCGCGCCGTCGTCGGTCACATAGACCTCGCCGTGCTGATAGGGGCTCATGGTGCCCGGATCGACGTTCAGATAGGGATCAAGCTTGCGCAGCCGGACCTTGTAGCCCCGCGCTTGCAGGAGGGCTCCGAGAGCTGCAGAGGCAAGCCCCTTGCCCAATGAAGAGACCACGCCGCCGGTGATGAAGATGTACCGCGTCATGGAACTTGACCCTAATTCAAAACATTGCGATTCGGACCGCTAATCTCATGCCGGTCCGGTAAAAATCCGTAACAGAACAGTGAAAGCCCGAGTGAGGCTTACTGGGCTCTGGGCACCGCAGGCGTAGAAGGCGCTGCGGGAGCCGCAGGCGTCGTTGCCGGCGCTGCGGGAGCAGGTGCAGGCGTCGCGCCCGGCGCAGGCGCGCTCTGGTCGGCCTGCGGGACGGTGAGAGGGGCAGGAACCGTGATGCCGGACGTGGACGGCGCAGGCGCCAGACCGTCCAGAATGGAGCTTTTGCCGCCGCGCGCCGCGATGAAGCCGAGCGCCAGGCTGGTGACGAAAAAGGCCGCGGCAAGGATGGCCGTCGCCCTCGTCAGCGCGCTGCCAACACCCCGTCCCGACATGAATCCACCGCCGCCGCCACCACCGCCGATGCCAAGGGCACCGCCTTCAGAGCGCTGCAGCAGGACCACGGCGACAAGCGCCACGGCAATCATGAGGTGGATCACAAGGATGATAGTGGCCATAGCGGAGCGAACTTCCCGGTTGTCACGAACGCCCGATTGTCACGAGCGAAAGGGCGGCGCGAGGCCCTTGGCCTGTCCGATGGGGCGGTTTGTAGCCTATGCGTGCATGAGTTTCCAGCCCCGGAGGGGAAGGCCACGTCACTTTCATGTGAAATATCGCTCCCACGCCCCTTGCACCGCATTCGCTTTTCCATTTTTAATATTAATAATTATTATTAATAATGAATTGCTCAAGGGGATGGAAAATCCCCGCCATCAGCCGGGAGATCGAACATGCGCGCGCCCAAGTCCAATCCCATACGCGATCCCCGGATCAACGGCGTCCTCGGCCGCCTGCACAAACAGGCGAGAAACCAGCTTCCGGGCCTGATCGCCAACTATGGCGTGGCCGCCCTGCTCGCGAAACTCGGGCGCCAGCCTTCCGAACATGTCCGCACGGACTATCACCGCGACAAGCTGATCCCCATCGATCCTGAACAGGGCTGGCTGATCTACCTGCTGTGCCGCAGCCTCGGGGCGCGCCGCGCCGTCGAGTTCGGCACGTCTTTTGGCGTCTCGACCCTTTATATGGCGGCGGCGATCCGCGATCAGGGCGGCGACGGCATCGTGATCGGTACCGAGATCGAGCCGACCAAGGCGGAAAAGGCCCGCGCGCATTTTACCGAAGCGGGCGTGGACGGGCTGATCGACCTGCGGGAGGGCGATGCCCTGCAAACCCTTGCCGATTGCGGCGGCCCGGTCGATTTTCTGCTGGTCGATGGCTGGGTGCATCTGGCGGAGCCCATCATCCGGCTGATGGCCCCCCAGCTTCGCCCCGGCGCGATGGTGGTGTGCGACAATGTCGGCCATTTCCCGGCTGCCTTCGCCGATTACCTGGCCTTCGTGCGCAACCCCGCCAACGGCTTTGCTTCCGCCCTGCTGCCGTTGCGCAGCGGGACGGAGCTTTCCGTCAAAACCGGATAATGAGGCAAGCCTCAGAGATAGGCGGCTGAAATGATTCCGTAGAAGTCATCCGCGGTGAGGCTCGCCCCGCCGACGAGCGCACCATTGACGTTGGGAACCGACATCAGTTCGGCCGCATTGTTGGGCTTGACCGAACCGCCATAGAGAATGCGGAAGGACGCGCCCGTTTCGGGAAAACGGTCCGTCAGCAGGGCGCGGATATGGCCATGGGCGACAGCCACATCCTCCGCCGTCGGCGTGAGGCCGGTGCCGATGGCCCAGACGGGCTCATAGGCGATGACCATGTTCTTCGGCGTCGCCCCTTCCGGCACCGAGCCGGTGACCTGACGGCCGACCACGGCCAGCGTTTCCCCGGCCTTGCGCTCGCCGCCCGTTTCGCCCACGCAGATAATGGCGACAAGCCCCGCCTCCCAGGCAGCCTCGGCCTTGGCCTTTACTACCTCGTCGGTTTCATGATGGTCGGTGCGCCGCTCGGAATGGCCGACGATGACATAGCCGGCCCCCGCATCCCTGAGCATGGCCGCCGCGATGTCGCCGGTGTGCGCGCCGGAGGCTTTGGCATGGCAATCCTGACCGCCAATGGCGATGCCCGTGCCCTTGGCCTCTTCCTTCAGGACGCCGATCAGGGTGGCGGGCGGGCAGATCAGGACGTCGCATTTCGGCTTGCCGCCCGCATCGAGCTTCTTCGCGAGCCGCCGGATTTCCTTTTTCGAGGCCTTGAGGCCGTTCATCTTCCAGTTGCCCGCCACAAGCGCCTTGACCCGCCTGACCGATTTTTCCGACCCCATCTTGCCCCTCTGCAAATCATGTTATCCCCGGTCTGGAGATCCGGGATACCTTATGGACAGGATTTAGCAGAGCGACGGAGACCGCGCCAGCGGCTGAAAACGCGGGCATCCCGGCCCTTGCCCCCACTTGAGGGCCACCCCTATGATGCGCCCGGTTCGCCCGCCCGCGTCTTGTCTCAATCATGTCCCATGATATGAGTTTGACCGGCCAAAGCCCCTTTTCGAATCCGGAGCGCTCCGGGCCGGAAAGACACCCGAAACTGGAAGAAACGAATTTATGCTCGACGTAATGAGACGCGGTGCCCGCACGTGGGTCGCCAAGGCGCTGATGGCCCTTCTGGTCGTAAGCTTCGGCATCTGGGGTGTCGCGGGCGCCTTCACCGGCCTTTCCTCGACCACGATCGCGACGGTCGGCGGCAAGAAGATCCCGGTCGAGCAGTTTCAGCGCAAACTCCAGATCGCCATTCAGGAGCTTTCCCAGCAGTTCGGCCAGCCCGTGACCATTGCGGACGCCCGCAAATACGGCATCGACCAGCAGGTGCTCTCCAACCTGATCGGGATCGCGGCCCTCGACCAGGAAGCCTCCCGGCTCGGTCTGGCGGCGGGCGATGATGCCGTGGCCCGGGACATCACCAGGGACCCGACCTTCCGGGGCGCAAACGGGGCCTTCGACCGGGCCGGCTATGAAATGCTGCTGCAACGCAATGGCCTGCGCGAACGCGACTTCGTCGAGGACCGCCGCAGCTTCCTCATGCGCAAGCAGTTGCTGGATGCGGCAAGCGCCGGCATCGAAGCGCCCGGCCTGATGGTCGACACCATTTACCAGTACCAGAACCAGCAGCGCGTCGCCTCCTACTTCATCGTGCCGCTGGACTCCGTGAAGATGCCCGCCGCGCCCGATGACAAGACGGTGGAGGCCTATTACAAGCAGGCCGCCATCCGCTTCACCAAGCCTGAAACCCGCGACTTCACCATCATGGTGCTCGATCCCGCCGCCATGGCCGCCGCCACCGCCATTCCCGACGATGAGCTGCGCCAGAACTATGAAGCCAGGCGCGCCGAATTCGACGTGCCGGAGATGCGCACCGTCGAGCAGATCGCCTTTCCCGACATCAAGGAAGCGAGCGCCGCCGCCGACCGGATCGCCAAGGGAGAAAGCTTCGAGAAGGAAGCCGAGAGCCGGGGCCTCAAGCCCGCCGACTATGTGCTCGGCACTCTTTCCCATGACCAGATGCAGTCGCAGAAGGTCGCGGACGCCACCTTCGCGCTCGGCAAGGGCGCCATAAGCGCGCCCATCGAAGGGCCGCTCGGGCCGGTGATCGTGCGCGTCACGGACATTACGCCGGGCAAGACCTCGACGTTCGACGAGGTCAGGGACAAGCTGCGCCAGCAGCTTGCCTCGCAGCGCGTCTCCAACGCCATCTACGATCAGGAGAACGCCATCGAGGACGCCCGCGCGGGTGGTTCGAGCCTTGAAGACATCGCCAAGAAGAACGGCCTCAAGCTCGTCAGGTTCACCTCGATAAATTCGGATGGCACCGGCGCCGACGGAAAGCGCCCCGACGCGCTGCCCAAATATCCAAGCCTGCTCGACAAGGTTTTCCGCTCCGAGGCGGGTCAGGACATAGACCCCTCCGATACCGGCGCGGGCGGCTATTACTGGCTGCGCGTCGATGCGGTCAATCCCGCCCAGCAGCGTCCGCTGAACGAGGTCCGGGCCGACGTGATCAAGCTCTGGCAGACCCAGAAGCAGCAGGCCGACGCGCTGGCGCTGGCCCAGAGCCTCGTCGAAAAGGGCGACAAGGGCGCTTCCATTCAGGATCTCGCGAAGAGCGTCGGCCGTCAGGTCATCATTTCCGCGCCGCTCGGCCGCCAGAGCAGCGACGACACGTTCTCGCGCATGTCCGTCGCCAATCTGTTCGGCGTCGCCCCTGGCAAATACTCCTATGGAGCAGCGGGATATGGCCAGAGCCTGGTCATCATGCACGTCGACAAGATCATCAATCCCGACCCGGTCGAGGCGAATGTCGCCCAGCTCAAAAATTCGCTCAACGAGGGCGTGCAGAATGATTTCGTCGCCACGCTGGTCAACGGCCTGGAAAAAATACAGGGTGTGGAACTGAACACCCGTCTGCTCCAGCAAACCCTTGCGAGCGGCGAACCGCAGAACTGATCCCCGGCGCCGCCCCTGCTCCATGCCCCTGTGCAGACGATTGCCCGACTGAAAGTTAACGAGCCTGACGATGACCCAACCGACCAGTTCCGAATTTGAGGCGCTCTATAATGCGGACAGGCCTCAGGTTGTTTGGGCGCGGCTGGTGGCGGACCTGGAAACACCGGTCTCCGCCATGCTGAAGCTTGCCGACGGCAAGCCGAACAGCTTTCTGCTCGAATCCGTCGAGGGCGGCGATACGCGCGGGCGCTATTCGATCATCGGCCTCGACCCGGACGTGATCTGGAAAACGCAGGGCAACGAGGCCCGGATCAACCGCAAGGCGGTCTTCGACAGCACGGCCTTCGAGCCCTGCCCCGAAGGCGCGTTCGCCTCGCTGCGCGCGCTGCTGGCCGAATCCCGCATCGATCTGCCGGAAGAACTGCCGAGCATGGCGGCGGGCGTGTTCGGCTATATGGGCTATGACACGGTCCGCCTGATGGAGAATCTGCCGGACGAGAACCCCGATGCGCTGGGCCTGCCCGACGGCATTTTCCTGCGCCCGACCGTGATCGCCGTTTTCGACTCCGTGAAGGACGAGGTTATCCTTGTGACCCCGGTGCGGCCCGAGCCCGGCGTCAGCGCCAGAGCCGCCCGCGCCCGGGCGGACGAGCGGCTGAACGAGGTCATGCTCGGCTTCGACAAGGCATTGCCCCATGCAGCGCCTTATGGCGATGTTGACCCCATTCCCGAACCGCAGTCGAACACACCGGGCGAGCACTATTTCGCGATGGTGCGCAAGGCCAAGGAATATATCGCGGCGGGCGACATTTTTCAGGTCGTGCTGTCCCAGCGCTTCGAGGCCCCGTTCACGCTGCCGCCCTTCGCGCTTTACCGGGCGCTGCGCCGGATCAATCCCTCCCCCTATCTCTATTTCCTCAATTTCGAGGGCTTTTCCATCGTCGGTTCGAGCCCGGAGATTCTGGTCCGCGTCCGCGACAACCGCGTCACCATCCGGCCCATCGCGGGCACCAAGCATCGCGGGCGCAACCACACCGAGGATGCGGAAATCGGCGCGGAGCTTCTGGCCGATCCCAAGGAGCATGCCGAGCACCTGATGCTGCTCGACCTCGGGCGCAACGATGTGGGCCGCGTCGCGAAGATCGGCTCGGTCGAGGTGACCGAGAAGTTCGGCCTCCAGTTCACCTCCCACCTGATCCATATCGTCTCCAGCGTCGAGGGCGATCTCGACCCCGCCTATGACGCCATCTCGGCGCTGATCGCGGGCTTTCCCGCGGGCACCGTCTCGGGCGCACCCAAGGTGCGGGCAATGCAGATCATCGACGAACTGGAATTGCAGAAGCGCGGACCCTATGCCGGTTGCGTCGGCTATTTCTCCGCCGGGGGCGACATGGACACCTGCATCGTGCTGCGCACCGCCATCGTCAAGGATGGCAGGATGTATGTGCAGGCAGGCGGCGGCGTGGTGGCGGATTCAAGCCCCGAGGGCGAGCATCAGGAAACCATCAACAAGGCCAAGGCGCTCTTCCGCGCAGCCGAGGAAGCCGTGCGCTACGCAAGTGAAGCCGGGCGGCGGCAGTAGCAGGCTCCATATTCAGATCGTCATTTCCCCTCGTCTCCATGGGGAGAGGTGGTCTGTGGTGACGTTGCAAAACGGTTCTAGCGCTTCACCACGCTTGCGACGGGGACCAGTTCGATCCCTTTCGCCGGGAGCGTCTTCAGCCATTCGCTGACGACGGCAAGCGTGACCGGATGGGGATGGCCGATGGCGATGGCAACGCCCGTTTTCAGGGCGATATGCTCCGTCTCGGCAAGCTGGCGCTCGACATCGGCAGGGGTCTGATCATTGTCGATGAAGACGTCGCGCGAGATGGAGGGCACGCCCTCCTCCCCGGCGATTTTAGCCGCAACCGTGCGCGCCGTGGTGCGGGAATCGAGAAAGAACAGGCCGCGCGCCTTCAGCGTCTTCATCAGGATGCGCATGGCGGCAGGATCTTCCGTCATCCGGCTCCCCATATGGTTGTTGACCGCGGTGTAGCCGGAGAAGCGCGCCAGATTCCAGTCGATCTCCTGTTGCAGCTTTTCAGGCGTGTCGTCGGCCCTGAGCGCATGAGGCCCGGGATCGGCGGCGCCCAGCGGCTGCATCGGCATGTGCACCAGAATTTCATGGCCAGCCCCGAGCGCTTCCCGGGCCTCGGCGGCCACGTTCGTCGCATAAGGCATGAAGGCAAGCGTGATCTGCGGCGGCAGGGCGATAGCCTTGCGCGCACCCGCCTTGTCGATGCCGACATCATCGATGACAAGGGCGATCACGGCCCTGCCTGTATGTGCCGTTTCAGCCTTTTTCGGCGCAACGACGACAGGCGGATTTGCCGGTGGCGTTACGACTGGCGGAGGCGTGACGGGAGGCGCAACCGGCGGGGCGGCCACGATTGGGGGAACAGGCGGAACGGGGGGAACTGGTTTCTGTTCGGAACTGGCAGGCACGCCCTGCGTTTCCGACACGATCCGGTTGAAATCCTGCTTGTCGTGCCGCCAGACGGTGAGAAAAACGATCAGGCCGACCAGCACCAGCCCCGCAACGGTGCCAAGCACGATCTGGTACCAGATCGAAGAACCGGCTTTTGGCCTTGAGGGAGATTTGCGCGGCTTTCCGCTACCGGCTCTTCGCGCCATGGATCACGCCCTTTGTCGAATCGCTCCCCAGCGAATCTTTTCACGGCGCGCACGAAAACATGGGAACGCTTCAAGAACAAGCAAGCTTGTGCCAGCGGCCTGCAAAACATATATAAGGGGCTCGTCAAAGGAACCTTCGCCATGCTGCTTCTGATCGATAATTACGACAGCTTCACCTATAACCTCGTCCATTACCTGGGCGAGCTTGGTGCCATGGCGGAAGTCCATCGCAACGACCGCATCAGCGTCAACGAGGCGCTGGCGAAAAAGCCCGAGGCCATCGTCATCTCGCCCGGCCCCTGCGACCCGGACCGCGCGGGCATCTGCCTTGCGCTGATCGAGGCCGCCGCCGCCCACAAAATTCCGCTGCTGGGCGTCTGTCTCGGCCACCAGGCCATCGGCCAGCAGTTCGGCGGCCGGGTGATCCGCGCCAACGAGCTGATGCACGGCAAGACCAGCGCCGTGCACCACACCGGCAAAGGCATTTTCCGCAACCTGCCGAGCCCGCTTGAAGTGACCCGCTATCACTCGCTGATCGTCGAGCGCGCGAGCCTGCCCGAGACGCTTGAGATAACGGCCCAGACGCAGGACGGCGTCATCATGGGCCTCCAGCACAAGACATTGCCGATCCATGGCGTGCAGTTCCATCCCGAGAGCATCGCCTCGGAACATGGGCACGACCTGCTGCGCAATTTTCTGGAACTGGCGCACGTTCGCGTGCAGGAACGCGCGTAACGGGGACGCAGTGATGGGGGATTTCAAGCGCCTGATCGCGAAGATCGCGGACGGCAAGCCACTGATCGCCAGCGAAGCGACCGACGCCTTTGAGATCATCATGTCAGGCGAGGCGAGCGCGGCCCAGATGGGCGCTTTCCTGATGGCGCTGCATCTGCGCGGCGAAACCGTGGCGGAGATCACCGCGGGCGCGACCGTGATGCGCGAACGCGCCCTGAAGGTGGACGCGCCCGCCGACGCCATCGATATTGTCGGCACCGGCGGCGACGGCCATGGCACCTACAATATTTCCACGGCAACCGCGCTGGTGGTGGCATCAGGCGGCGTTCCCGTCGCCAAGCACGGCAACCGGGCGGCCTCCTCGCGCTCGGGCTCATCGGATGTGCTGCAGGCGCTCGGCATCAGGCTCGACATCGCCCCCGGCCAGATTTCCGCCTGCATCCGCGAGGCAGGCGTGGGCTTCATGTTCGCCGCCGCCCACCATGCCGCGATGAGATATGTGGCGCCCGTGCGCTCGGAACTCGGCATCCGCACCATCTTCAATCTGCTCGGGCCTCTCTCCAATCCGGCGGGCGTCAAATATCAGGTGCTCGGCGTCAATGCCGCACGCTGGGTCGAGCCCTTCGCGCAGGTGCTGCGCAATCTGGGCGCGACGCGGGCCATGGTCGTCCACGGCTCGGACGGGCTCGATGAATTCACCACCACGGGCATCAGCCATGTCGCGGAACTGAAGGATGGAAACATCACCAGCTATGAGGTGACGCCGGAGGATGCGGGCCTGCCCCGCGCGCGGCTTCAATATCTCAAGGGCGGCGATCCTGAAACCAATGCCGCCGCGCTCACCCGGCTGCTCGAAGGCGAGGCCGGGCCCTATCGCGACATCGTTCTGCTCAATGCGGCGGCGGCTTTCATGGTCGCGGGCAAGGTGGACACATTGAAAGAGGGCGCGGCGCTTGGCGCTGCCCTCATCGACAGCGGCGCGGCGCGCGCGACGCTCGCCCGCCTCATCGCCGTTTCAAATGCGGTTCCCGATAATCAGGAGGCCGCCCATGGCTGATATTCTCGAAAAGATCGGCGCCTACAAGCGCGAGGAAATCGCCGCCGCCAGGGCCGCCCATCCTCTTGCCGAGATCGAGGCGCGCGCGCGCGACGCAAGCCCGCCGCGCGGTTTTCAGGCGGCGCTCGACGCCAGCATCGAAAGCGGGCGCTACGGGCTCATTGCCGAAATCAAGAAGGCAAGCCCGTCGAAGGGGCTCATTCGCGAGGATTTCAATCCGCCCGAGCTTGCCAAAGCCTATGAGCGCGGCGGCGCAAGCTGCCTTTCCGTCCTCACCGACAAGCCCTCCTTTCAAGGTGATCCGCTCTTTCTCACGGACGCCCGCGCAGCCGTGTCGCTGCCGGTTCTGCGCAAGGATTTCATGTACGATCCCTATCAGGTGGTCGAGGCGCGCGCCTGGAACGCCGACTGCATCCTGATCATCATGGCCGCCGTGACCGACGACGAGGCCCAGACCCTGGAAGACGCGGCGTTGTTCTGGAATATGGACGTGCTGATCGAGGTTCATAACGAAGCCGAGCTTGAGCGCGCGCTGAAGCTGACGAGCCCGCTCATCGGCATCAACAACCGCAACCTGAAAACCTTCGAGACGACGCTCGACACCAGCCTGCGGCTTGCGCCGCTGGTGCCGCGCGAACGCCGGATCGTGGGGGAAAGCGGCATCTCCACGATTGCCGACCTTGAACGCCTCGCAACCGCCAATGTCCGCGCCTTCCTCGTCGGCGAAAGCCTGATGCGCCAGGAAAATGTGGAAGAGGCCACGCGCGCGCTCCTCACGCCGCCGGTGGTGGAATCGTGAATGCAGCCTCCTTTCTGGAGGGCATGGGACTTGGCGGCTCGCTCATCATCGCCATCGGCGCGCAAAACGCCTTCGTGCTCCGTCAGGGCCTGAAGCGGCAATCGGTGTTTCTGGTCACGACCGTCTGCATCCTGTGCGATTGCGCGTTGATCACGCTTGGCAGCGCCGGCGTCGGCACGCTGATCGCATCAAGCAAGCTACTCACCAGCATTGCGACATGGGGCGGCGCACTCTTTCTGCTGGCCTATGGCGCACGCGCCTTCCGCGCCGCGCTGAAACCCGGCGCGCTCCATACCGGTGAAGCAGCACCGGTTTCCTCCGGCAAGATGCTGATGACGGTGCTTGCCGTCAGCCTGCTCAACCCGCATGTCTATCTCGATACCGTCGTGCTGCTCGGCTCCATCGCAGGGCGGCATGAGGGCGCGGCCCGTGTCGCCTTCGCATTGGGCGCCATGTTCGCTTCAACCCTGTGGTTCTATGGCATCGGCTATGGCGCGCGGGCCCTTGCGCCCGTGCTTGCCCGTCCCGCCGCCTGGCGGGCGATCGATCTTCTCGTCGGCCTTGTCATGTGGGCGATCGCTTTTACCCTGATTTACGGGGCGGTGCGCGGCGGGTCCTGAGGGGCTATACTCGCAAAATGATGATGCCGTGCCTCGATGCAGGAACCGCCATGACGGGAAAACTCAGCCACCTCGATGAAAAGGGCGAAGCCCGCATGGTGGATGTGTCGGAAAAATCCGCCACCGCACGCATGGCCGTGGCGAAAGGCGTCGTCCAGATGGAGCCCGCCACCCTCCGGCTCATTGTGGAAGGCGCGCTCGCCAAGGGCGAAGTGCTGCAGGTGGCCCGCATCGCGGGCATCATGGCCGCCAAGCGCACCGCCGACCTCATTCCGCTCTGCCATCCGCTTTCCCTCAGCAGCGTCACCATCGAGTTCGCGCCCGATGAGGCCCGCTCATTGATCGAGGTGACGGCCACCGCAAAAGTGACGGGCCCGACCGGCGTGGAGATGGAGGCGCTCACCGCCGCCAGCGTCGCCTGCCTCACCATCTATGACATGGCAAAGGCCGTGGACCGCGCCATGCGCATCACGG
The DNA here is from genome assembly GCA_028283765.1 of Parvibaculaceae bacterium. Taxonomy (GTDB): domain Bacteria; phylum Pseudomonadota; class Alphaproteobacteria; order Parvibaculales; family Parvibaculaceae; genus JAATFR01. The sequence goes on from JAPWJY010000008.1 coordinate 1,560,094, forward strand.
ATTTAAGGCTGGTGCACAAGAGCGGCGGCAAATCCGGCACTTTCGAGGTGGCGTGATGAGTGAGCTGATCCCGGTCGAGGAAGCACAGGCCCGTATCCTCGCGGCCATCGAGCCGCTGGAAGCGGAAACGGTTCCCCTCCATCAGGCCCGTGGCCGGGTTCTGGCCGAAAATGTGGAGGCCAGATGCACCCATCCGCCTTCGGACATTTCCGCCATGGACGGCTATGCCGTGCGGACAGCCGATGCCACGGCGCAGGCCAGCCTCACCGTGATCGGCGAATCCGCCGCGGGCCGCAGCTTTGACCGCCCCCTCGCCCCGGGAGAGACTGTGCGCATTTTCACCGGCGCGCCGGTCCCGTCGGGTGCAGATGCCGTGGTCATTCAGGAAAACGTCAGCCGCGAGGGCGATCATGCAACCCTCAACGAGGCCGCGCGCATGGGCGCGAACATCCGCCGCAAGGGGCTCGATTTCACCAAAGGAGACGTGAGGCTTGCGCAGGGCCGCACGCTCAATCCCTTCGACATTTCGCTCGCCGCCGCCATGAACGTGCCCGAACTGCCCGTGCACAAGCGGCCGCTCATCGCCTTTTTCTCGACCGGCGACGAACTGGTAAGGCCGGGAAACGCGCCGGGACCGGACCAGATCGTCTCCTCCAACAATGACGGTCTGGCGGCCCTGATCGAGGCGGCGGGCGGCGAGCCGGTCGATCTGGGAATCGCGGCGGACGATGCCGACGTCATCCGCGCCACGGCGCGCGGCGCGCGGCGCTGCCACATGCTGGTCACCATGGGCGGGGCTTCCGTCGGCGACCATGATCTGGTCCAGTCCGCCCTTGGAAGCGACGGGCTGACGCTCGATTTCTGGCGCATTGCCATGCGCCCGGGCAAGCCGCTGATGTTCGGCAGCTACGGTCCGCTGCCGATGCTGGGACTGCCGGGAAACCCCGTGTCCGCGCTTGTCTGCGCGCTGCTGTTTCTCGTCCCGGCGATCCGGAAATTTCAGGGCGCGGAGCCCCACAACAGCCAGACTACCGCCCGTCTCGCCGCGCCGCTCAAGGCCAATGACCAGCGGCAGGATTATATCCGCGCCTGCTATGAAAGGGAGGGCGGCATGGTCCGCGTCCGTCCCTTCGAGCAGCAGGACAGTTCCATGCTCTCCCTGCTCGCGGCCTCGGACTGCCTGATTGTCCGTCCACCTCATGCCCCTGCCGCCAACACGGATGATCCGGTCACGATCCTTCCACTCTGGACCTGAATCGTCCGATATTTTATCCACAGGAACGCTTGACGAAGCAGAAGAACCAAACTAGAACGATCTTGTTATGTTTTTGTTTTGTTCCATGATCCGCCGGGGGCGAGCAGGATGCTGACGCGCAAGCAATATGAACTCCTGATGTTCATCAATGAACGCATCAAGGAAGCAGGCGTCTCGCCGTCTTTCGACGAAATGAAGGAAGCGCTGGACCTGCGCTCGAAGTCCGGCATCCACCGGCTCATCACGGCGCTGGAGGAACGCGGCTTCATAAGACGCCTGCCCCATCGCGCCCGGGCGCTTGAAATTCTTAAAGTACCGGAATCGGCTTCTCCCAGTCTCGCCCAGCCCCGGGGCCGGGGTTTCTCCCCCAGCGTCATCGAGGGCAGCCTGGGCAAGGCCGGACCGGTCTCGCGCGATGTCGCGGCGGCCTCCCTCCCCGATGCGGCAAACGACAGCCTGTCGCTGCCGCTCATGGGACGGATCGCGGCGGGCACGCCCATCGAGGCCTTGCAGGAAGAAAGCCATCAGGTCACCGTGCCGACCAGCCTGCTGGGCGCGGGCGAGCATTTCGCCCTTGAGGTGCGCGGCGATTCCATGATCGAAGCCGGCATTCTGGATGGCGACACCGTCATCATCCAGCGCTGCGATACGGCCAATAACGGCGATATCGTCGTCGCCCTCGTCGACAATCTTGAGGCGACGCTGAAACGCCTGCGCCGCAAGGGCGATCAGGTCGCGCTTGAGGCCGCCAATCCCGCTTACGAAACCCGCATCTTCGGCCCTGACCGGGTCAAGGTTCAGGGCCGTCTCGTCGGATTGTTGCGGCGTTATTGAGCCCGGCAACCGTCAGTCGCGCGGCGCCTTCTTTTTCTTGACCGGCGCATTTTTCACCGGTGCACCGGCGGATTTATGCTCGGCTTTCCGGCCCGGCTTGAATTCCGCCTTTCTGGCTGGCTTGAACCCGGCAGCGGCCTCCGGCTTGTGATCAGCCGCCCTGCCCTCGGGCCGGGGCTTGTGCGGCGCTCGCGGGGCATTCCCGGCGTCGCCATGTCCTTCACGCAACTGTTCGATCTGGATATCGCCCCCATCGGTGCGCTTGATCGCGGTTGCGAATTTCGCCGCCGCCTGCTCCGTGACCTCAAACCGCGTATCGCGGTCAAAGATTCGGATCGCGCCGATGTCCTGCTTGGTTATCTTGCCCCGGCGGCAGATCATAGGCAGCAGCCAGCGCGGATCGGCATTGCTGTCGCGGCCCACATTGAGCCTGAACCAGACGGCGTTCTGCAATGTGCTGGCACGTGGCGGGCGCGCACCATCGCGGTCCCGCTCACGCGGTTTCCGGGCTCCGGCATCACGGGGCTCACGGCTTTCGCTGCGCCCCTGACCGGGATCGAACACCTCTTCGGCAGCCGGCAGGCGCGAGCGGTAGACGCGGACCAGCGCTGCTGCGATGTCCTCCGCCGAACGCGCCGCCAGCAGCGTGCGCGCCATGGCGAGATCTTCCTCGCTCGATTCCTCCATCAGCAACGGGTCCTGAACCAGACGCTCCTGATCGAGCTTTCGAATATCTTCCGCTGACGGAGGGCCGCTCCAGACCGGCTGCACCCGGGCGCTGGCCATCAACTGCTCGGCGCGGCGGCGGCGGGAGACCGGCACAAGCAATACGCTCACACCCTTGCGGCCCGCGCGTCCGGTGCGCCCGCTTCTGTGCTGCAGCACCTCGGGATCGTTGGGCAGGTCGGCATGAATGACGAGGCCGAGATTGGGCAGGTCGATGCCGCGCGCCGCCACGTCCGTCGCCACGCAGACCCGCGCGCGGCCATCGCGGAGCGACTGCAACGCCTGATTGCGCTCGGACTGGCTCAGTTCGCCCGACAGCGAGACAGCGGCAAATCCGCGTTCAAGCAGGATCGCCTGCAAATGACGTACGGATTCGCGGGTGTTGCAGAACACGATGGCGCTGGGCGATTCCACGAAGCGCAGCACATTGACGACCGCATGTTCGATGTCGTTGGGGGCGACGCGGATCGCCCTATATTCAATATCGGCATGGCCCTGCTCGCCGCGCGATACTTCAAGACGCACCGCATTGTGCTGGTAACGCTTGGCCAGCGTGGCGATGGCCTTGGGCAGCGTGGCAGAGAACAGCAGGGTGCGGCGTCCGGCGGGCGTCGCCTCCAGAATGAACTCCAGATCCTCGCGGAAGCCGAGGTCGAGCATCTCGTCGGCCTCGTCCAGCACGACGGCCCTGAGCCCGGTCACATCGAGCCGGCCACGCTCCAGATGGTCGCGCAGACGCCCGGGCGTACCGACCACAATGTGGGCGCCCGCGGCGAGGTCGCGCTGCTCGCGCCGGGGGTCCATGCCGCCGACGCAGGAGACGACCCTTGCACCTGCATATTCGTAAAGCCAGCTCAGTTCGCGATGCACCTGCAAGGCAAGTTCGCGCGTGGGTGCGACAATAAGCGCCAGCGGTTCAGCCGCCCGCCCAAGGGTTTCGGCTCCCTCAAGCAGGGTTTCGGCGATGGCGATGCCATAGGCGACGGTCTTGCCGGACCCCGTCTGGGCTGAAACCAGCAGGTCATTCCCGACACTTGCAGCCTCCAGCACAGCGGTCTGCACCGGCGTCGGCTCATTGTAGTTGCGTTCAGCCAGCGCGCGCGCAAGGGGAGGACTTGTCGGGAGAAATGCCACTTCGGATCAGCCTTATATATGGGCGCAGCCTGTCCGCATAGGCGGACAAGGAAGCGCGTTCCCAAGGAAAACAGCCCCTGGCCCCATTTGCTGGCCCATCCGGCTGAAGATTTAGCTCTCGATCAGCGTGTCGCCGCCGTCCCAGGGACGGCACATCGGGACGTGACGGAGCGCCCATCATGCGGAAAACCGCAGTCAGAATGCCTGTCCAAACCCGAATTCATCATTGAATGAGCACGCCCGGAGGAAAGGTCCTCCCGGTGCGCAAAGGCCGACACGAGGTTAAGAGGGTTATGTTTAGCCCGGATTCAGGGGATTTGCCAAGAGTCTGTTGCGATGCGGCATAAGAAGGGCATCAGAACGTCCGGCTTTTTCAAAATCTCACTTCCCGGGCAATCCGGGCGAGGTCTCTCAAACGTTCAATAATAGAGACGACTTTCTCGTCGCTTTGCTCTTCCTCGAACATCGTCGCGCAGCAGACATGCACCAGCGCGCCCGCTTCCTCCACAGGCACCGCCAGCCCGAGAATGCCCCGGTTGATATGGCCATGATCGAGTGCGACCTGCGCCTGTGCGGCGATGGCGACCTCATCCTGCCAGATGGTAAAATCCGGCTTCCGGGCCCAGGGCACCTGCTCGAAACCGGGCCGCAGCGCCTCGCCGCGAAGGCCGCTGCGCGACGCCATCAGCCGGCCCATCGCCCCAACGAACAGAGGCACCCGCCGGCCGACGGTAAAGGCGATGCGCATGGTCTCCGACGATTCAGCCACGGCCACCAGTTCGATCTGGTCCACCACCCGCCGCCAGAGGGCGACCGTGACCCCCAGCTCGCGCGCGGCGACGTCAAGGGCCCGGTCGAAGCGCCGGGGGCCTTCCTCGCGTTCGATCATCGGCAAGGCCAGATCGACGAGACCCGGCCCCCCGCAATAGAGCTTGCTGGTTTTGTCGAACAGCACGATCCGGTCGCGCTCCAGCGTGCGCAGTATATTCAGACAGGTGGAATTGTTGAGCGACAGCGCCCGCGAAATTTGCGACAGCCGCAAAGGCTCCGCCGACTGCGCCAGAAAGCGCATGATGTCGAGCGCGGCGACAACCGCACCGACAAACTTGACCGGCGCTTCGGCACTGTCAGGAGAAGCAGCCTCGTGCGCTTCCGTGTCGCGGACAAGACCCGGGGCTCTATCCATCAGACCATGATCCGTTCATGCCGTTTCATTATCTCTCCCTGTTCCCGGGGATCGTCTCCCGGTGAGAGAGGGGAGCATTGATCGGGACGGCCATCAATACTCCCCGGATCATATTATTCCGCCGCCACCGCTGCCGGCGCCGCCTTGTGCCCACGCACAAGCCGTCCCGGCAGTTCGCCGGTCGCCACGCCCTCGCGATAGATCACCTTGCCGCTCGCGATGGTCGCGACATAGCCGTCCGCTTCCTGCATCAGGCGGCGCGCACCCGATGGCAGATCGTAAACCATATGCGGCGAGCGCAACTGCAGCCGGTCGAAATCGATCACATTGATGTCCGCCTTGTAGCCGGGCCGGATCACGCCGCGATCGTAAAGCCCCACGGCATCCGCCGTGTCCTTGGTTTGGGCCTTGATGACGGTCGCCAGATCGAGCCGCTCGCCATTCCGGTCCCGGCACCAGTGCGTGAGCATGAAGGTCGGCAGGCTCACGTCGCAAATCGCGCCGACATGCGCGCCGCCGTCCGAAAGGCCCGACAGGGTGTTCGGGTTCTTCAGCATGGTCAGCACATTGTCGAGATTGAAGTCGGTGTAATTATGCAGCGGGAAAAACAGGAAACCCGTGCCGCCGTTCGCGGTCAGCAGATCATAGACGATCTCGTCGGGATTCTGGCCCGTCTTCTTCGCCAGAGCCGCCACCGAATCCTTCGGATCGGGCTCATAGTTCGGCGGCGTGCCAAGATCGAACATCTTGTTGTAGGCGCCCGCGAGCGAATTGATGAAGGGATGCCCCTTCTCCGGCGCTTCAGCCAGCAGCTTCGCCTTGAAGGCCGGGTCCAGCATGATCGCAACGCGTTCCGCCAGCGGCAGATCCATGATCGGGCGATAGGAAGGCCGCGTCATGAACGGGTGCACCGACCCCTGAAGCCCCAGCATCAGGCCGACCGGACGTCCCGCCACCTGCGCCTTGATATTGACGCCCCGGGCAGCGGCGGCATCCAGCCGCTCCATCAACATGCGCCACTGGTTCGGCACCACATCCGCCTGCACCATGGAGAAGGTGAGAGGCCGACCGGAAATTTCCGTCAGCTCGCACAGCATCTCGAATTCATTGTCGAGGTCGGAGAAATCGGAGACGAACTGGAGCACGCCCGCATTGGCGTCGCGCAGCCCTTCGGCAATCGCCACAAGCTCCGCCTTCGCCGCACCCACCGTCGGCGTCAGATCGCCGTCAATGGTGCGGTGAACCATCGTCCGCGTGGTGGAAAAGCCGATGGCTCCGGCCTTGATGCCTTCGCGCACCAGCGCGCCCATCTCGGCAATTTCGGCTTCTGTCGCAGGCTCGCGGTCCGCGCCGCGCTGGCCCATCACATAGACGCGCAGCGCGCCGTGCGGAATCTGCACCGCGACATCGATGTCATGCGGCAGATCCTCGATGGTTTTCATATAATCGGCGAAGCTTTCCCAGTTCCACGAAAGCCCCTCGTGCAGCGCCGCGCCGGGAATATCCTCCACGCCCTCCATCAGCCGGATCAGCGTATCGTGATCGCTGGGACGCACCGGCGCGAAGCCGACGCCGCAATTGCCCATGATGACCGTGGTCGCGCCGTGGATCGAGGATGGGCTCATGCGCTGGTCCCAGGTGACCTGCCCATCATAATGCGTATGCAGATCGACCCAGCCGGGCGTGATCATCAATCCCTTCGCATCGATTTCCTCATTACCGGAGGCGGAAACCGTGCCGACCTCGACGATCCGGCCATCATGGATGGCCACGTCCGCCTCGAAGCTCTCGCCTCCCAGCCCGTCGAAAATCGTGCCGCCCCGAATGACCAGATCAACCTTGCCCATGGCGCTTCCCTTCTTCTTCACTTTGCCGATGCTCCGTTTGCGGGAGCCATCATTGTTGCGCCAACCCTAGTCAGGCGGAGATAAGCCGGCAAGAAAAATTCTCGATGGATAACATAATTCTCTATAGAGAATTTAACTCAAGACAACGCCTTGTGATCCGAAAACGACAGCTTTCCATAAAATCAATAGTCACGCCCAATATGAATTGATATTAATTATTAGTTTCTATATCGCTCCCCCGAGCCGATAAATATGCGATTCATTCTTATTTATGAATCCACCCTAAACGCTTTGGCTTCTGCATATCCGTTTAAAACCGGGGGTTATTGATGTTTTCGCATGTGAGTTCTCCTGTCAAAAACCGGCTCCATGCCTCCGTTAAACCCGGCCGATATCGCAGGGCTTTCACCGTTCTCCCCCTGATCCTCAGCGTCATGGCCTTTGCTGTTCCCGCGAGCGCCGCCGATGAGGCTCCCACCCCACCGGATAGCCCGGCGAAAACAATCGCGCCCATCACGGTCGATGCCGTCTCCCCCAGCGACAACAGCCAGACTGGCGGCTATGTGGCCACGAAGGCCCGGACCGGCACCAAAACCGATGCGGACCTGAAGGAAGTGCCCCAATCGATTTCAGTCATAACCGAAGACCAGATGCAGGCACAGAACGCCCAAAGCCTCAACCAGGCGCTGGGCTACACAGCGGGCGTCGTGCCGGGTACACGCGGCAGCGCAGCGACCAGATATGACCTGATGACAGTCCGCGGCCTTTCAACCGGCAGCAACAATCAATATCTCGATGGCCTGCACCTGTCCGGCGGTGTCTTCGCCTTTCCACAGATGGACATGTGGGCGCTTTCCCGGGTCGAGGTGATGAAGGGCCCCTCATCGGTGCTCTATGGACAGGGCTCGCCTGCCGGCATCGTCAACATGGTCAGCAAACACCCGGCGGACACACCCTTCGGAGTTATCGAAACCCAGACCGGCAACAACCATTTTTATCAGGGGGCCTTTGATATCGGAGGACCCGTGCCCGGATCGGACGGGACGTTTCTCTATCGGCTGACAGGCCTTGCCAACAGGTCCGACAATCAGATCAATCTGACTGAAAACAAGCGGCTCATGATTGCCCCTGCCGTCACATGGAGGCCGACCGATACAACCAGCCTGACGATCTTATCCAGCTATCAGCATGACCCCAAAAACGGTTCCTTCGGTTCCATACCGTCCATAGGCACGGTGCTCTATAACCCGGTTGGAAAGATTTCACGCAATTTCTACGACGGCGATCCGAACTATGAAAAGTTCGACCGGACACAGGCCTTCGCCGGCTATGAATTTGAACACAAGTTCAACGACATATTCACATTTCGCCAGAATGCGCGCTATCAGCATACCACGACCGATTACAACAGCGTTTATTCCGTTAATCTCCAGGCTGACAATATCACATTGAACCGGCTCGCGACCTTTTCGGACGAACGGGTGAATGGCGGTGTCATCGACAACCAGATCGAAGCAAAATTTGCGACCGGTCCGGTTGAGCACACGGTTCTGGTGGGGCTCGACTACATAAGGACCGACAGTGAAAACCAGACGGGTAATGGGCTCGCCCCGACCCTGAATATCTTCAATCCGGTCTATTATCAGATCATTCCTCCTGTCCTCACGAGCGTCGACACCTACCAGAGACAGACCCAGACGGGTCTCTATGCCCAGGACCAGATCAGGTTTGATAAATGGGTGCTTCTGGCGGGCCTTCGTCAGGATTGGGCCTATCAGGCGACCAGCAACAGAATTTCCGCCGCCATGTCGAAACAGTCGGATAACAAGATGACCGGGCGCGCCGGCCTTGTTTATCTGTTCGACAATGGCCTCTCGCCCTATATCAGCTATTCCACATCATTCATGCCGACGACCGGCGTCGATTATTACGGCAAGGCCTACAAGCCCACCACCGGCAAGCAGATCGAGGGCGGCGTCAAATATCAGCCGGCCGGCTTCAACAGCTTCGCCACGCTGGCGGTTTATGATCTGAAACAGCAGAACGTGCAAACAGCCGATCCGCTTCATCCCTTCTACAGCGTCCAGACCGGAGAGATCGAGACCAGGGGCGTCGAGATTGAAGCGCATATGAGCCTTGCGGAAGGCTTCGATCTGGTCGGCGCCTATACCCATCTCGATACCGAGACCACCAGGGACAATTCCGGCTATGCCGGCAATGTACCGGTTGGCATACCTTCCAACCTCGCCTCTCTCTGGGGGGATTACACGCTGCAGGATGGACCGGCGGAAGGGCTTGGCGCAGGGCTTGGCGTGCGCTATGTCGGCGCCAGCTATGGCAACCCGGAAAACACCTTCAAATCCGGCTCATACACTTTGCTGGATGCGGCGATCCACTATGACCTGGGCGTGTTGTCGTCCAGCCTCGAAGGCATTCGCGCGAGCATCAACGCTTCAAACCTGCTGGACAAGGATTACGTCGCGTCCTGCTACAGCAACAACTGGTGCTGGTATGGCGCAGGCCGGACGCTCACCGGCACACTGTCCTACAGATGGTAAAGAGCAAAGGATAATGGTTTTGAGCTTGCGTAAATTTCCGCTCGGCACCCGCGCGTCATGGAGCATCGCATCGCGGGTGCTGGCGGCCATCTTCGGCGGGTATGCGCTGGCCTTCGCCTTCACCGCCATGCTCGCCCTGTTGCTGCCCGTCAGCCGGCCCAATGCGGCGGTGGCGGCGTGCCTGTTCGGTTTCATTCCCTATCTGCTGGCCATCTTGTGGGTTTTCTCGGTTCGCAGCGCCACGCGCGCATGGGCCGGGCTCTTTACGGTCACGCTCAGCTGCGCTGCGGTCGCAGCCTCCCTCTATTTTCTGAAAGCCTGACGGAGCGCCCGTGAAGAACAGTTTCACCCAATCCATGGCATGGCTCCACACCTGGACTGGATTATTTTTCGGCTGGGTGCTGTTTGTCGTCTTCATCGGCGGCACGCTGTCGCTGTTCGACAAGGAAATCACGCGCTGGATGCAGCCGGAACTGGCGGCGGCAGGCCCCCTCACCGACGAGGGGCTGGAAGGCACCATCGCCTTCCTCACCCGTACCGCGCCCGATGCGCCAGTCTGGCAATTCTCGCTGCCGGGACCGCGTGACCCGGCGATCCGCACCACGATCCGCACCGGCAAGGGGCGGGGAGCAGGCAATGAGACGACGACGACTCTCGATCCTTCGACTGGGCAGGAAATCAGATCCCGCGAAACGATCGGCGGCAATTTCTTCTTCACCCTTCATTATTCGCTCTATGCCGGGAATGTAATCGGCATCTGGCTCGTCGGCGCGGCGGGCATGGCGATGCTGACGATGCTGGTGACCGGCATCATCACTCACCGGCGCTTCTTCAAGGATTTTTTCACTTTCCGGCCTGGTGCCTCCGCCCAGCGCATGTGGCTCGACGCCCATAACGTGACCGGCGTTCTGGTGCTGCCCTTCTATTTCATGATCGCCTTCACCGGCCTTGCCGTTTTCTACGCAACCCTCATGCCGAGCGGCCTTTACGCGCTTTACGCCAAGAACCCCGGTGCCTATTTCACCGAGGTCCTGCACTTCAACCGCCCGCCGCCACCGGCAAAGGAAAAGGCCCCCCTCACCTCCCTCGTGCCGCTCTTTCACCAGGCGGAAAGAGAGTTGGGCGAGGATGGCGGCATCTGGTTCATCCAGATCGCCAACCCTGGCCATGCCAATGCCCAGATCGGCCTTGTTCAACGCGACGGCGTCCGTCTCGCGCTCACCCGCGATCATCTCGTCTTCGATGGCGTTACCGGCGCGCTCAAGGACCGGGCCATCTCCGGCAAGCTGGACGTGCCCTTTATCTCCACGGTGCTGAGCGGCCTCCACTTCGCCCAGTTCGGCGGCTATACGGTGCGCTGGCTCTATTTCATGTGCGGCCTCTCAGGTTCAGCCATGATCGCGACCGGCCTTGTTCTTTTCACCGTCAAGCGCCGCAAGAAACAGGGCGCGGACACCGAAGCCGCCCCTTTCTTCTTCCGCCTGGCGGAAGCCATCAACATCGCCATCGTCGCAGGCCTGATGAATGCCAGCCTCGGTTATTTCTGGGCCAACAGGCTCCTGCCCCTCGATCTCGCGGCACGCTCCGGCCAGGAGATAAAATGTTTCTTCTTCATCTGGCTGCTATGTCTCTTCCATGCTCTCCTTCGCGCCTGTATCGCAAGGCGGGACCATGAGAGAAGCCGTACGCGCGGCTGGATCGAACAATATGCATCCGCCGCTTTTCTGGCGCTTGGATTGCCCGTGCTCAACGCGCTGACGACCCATGACAATCTTGCCGTGACGCTTGGCCGGGGCGACTATGGCCTAGCGGGCGTCGATCTCGCCGCGCTCGCCGGGGCTGCGATCTTCATCGGCATTGCCCGCCATCTGGGCCGCCGTCCGGCGGTCCCGCCGCAACACCGCGGCAAAGCCTCTCCCGCGCTTGCCGAGTAGTTCCGATGCTGATGTTTCTCTCCTTGTCGCTGTCCTATGCCGGCTTTGCCGCCCTTGCCTTTTCGATGCAGCGGCATCACCGCCAGTTGCGCTCCCGCGCCCCGACGCGCGGACAGGCGCTGGGGCTTAAAATGGCGGGCTGGTCTGCTCTTGCGGCATCCTTTGTGGTCAGCATTCTCGCCTGGGGTTCCGTCATCGGCCCGGTGGCCGGGTTCGGAGTCCTTTCAGGCGGCGCGCTCGGCTTCACCCTCCTTCTCGCCTTTCGCCCGCGGGTTGCCGCAGCCCTGACGCTTGCTGCTCCCCTCTGCCTTGCGCTCAGCCTGTTATCCTGACCTTTCGCCTGTAACGGGCCCGGACCCTGCGGACATTTGTCCGCCCCATCCGTTGGCCGGATCATGCCTCTTGCCATGCCGCGCGGGGCGTATATCACTGGCGGTAACCAGAAACTGTGCGTCAGGGAGAACGCCATGACCGACCGGATCAAAGTCACCCTCACCGACGGCGTCGCCGACGTAAAGCTCAACCGCACCGACAAGATGAATGCGCTCGACGACGCCATGTTCACGGCGCTGATCGAAACCGGCGACCGTCTCTCCCATGAGAAGGGCATCCGGGCAGTGGTTCTGTCGGGTGAAGGCCGCGCCTTTTGCGCCGGTCTCGACATGAGCAACTTCAGCCGCATGGCAGGCGGCAGGGAAGCCCCGGTGCAGAAAGGACAATCCGATCTCGGCCAGCTTGAGCGCCGCACCCATGGCATCGCCAACCGCGCCCAATATGCCGCGCTGGTCTGGCGCAATCTCCCCGTGCCGGTCATCGCCGCCGTCCATGGCGTTGCTTTCGGCGGCGGCTTCCAGATCGCGCTTGGCGCGGACATGCGCTACGTCGCGCCGGAAACAAGGCTTTCCGTCATGGAAATCAAATGGGGGCTGGTGCCGGACATGGCGGGCATGGAACTGATGCGCCATCTGGCCCGCGATGACATCATCCGTGAATTGACCTATACCGGCCGCATCTTCTCCGGCGAGGAAGCGCTGGCTTATGGTTTCGCCACGCGCCTGAGCCAGGATCCTTATGCCGACGCCATGGCGAGCGCGCGCGAGATCGCCGACAAGAGCCCGACGGCCATCCGCGCCGGCAAACGGATATTCAACGCCATTCCCTCGCTTGACGCCGCGGGCATATTGCTGGCCGAGTCCGTCGAGCAGGACAAGCTCATTGGCGGCGCACACCAGAAAGAGGCGATCATGGCCAATCTGGAAAAGCGGCGTCCGGTATTTCAGGACTGACCGCAGGCAGGAAACTCCACCTGCCGACAAGGAATCGCCGTGCACACGAAACAAAAAGCGATCAGGCAGGTGAAATCCGAGTGGCGCGATGTCGTTCTCGTCTGCCGCAAATGTTCAAAGAAACTGGACGGCGGGTTTGGCCCGGATGGCAAGACCTCCTTCGTCAAGGCGCTCCGGCGGGTCTTGCCATCCCCGAAAGGCAAGGCCCGAAAAAGACCGCAGATGATCCTTGAAGTCGGCTGTTTCGATGTCTGCCCGAAGGGTGCCGTCGTCGCCCTGCGCGCGGACAGGCCCGGCGGCTGGCTGATCATCCCCAAAGGCACGCCGATAGATGAAGCCGCCCGCCAGCTGGGACTGCAGCCTGGGACGGAGCCCCCGGAGGCTGGTGAAAGCGCAGGCTGATTTTATGCTCTAAAAGGTCGCATCCTTAATTTTTCTCTTGAAAAAACCGGTGCCCTGACGGCTAGCTTGAACCTGCGGGTTTTCCAGATCGGGGGCAAAATATGTGGCAGGGAGGCAGAATTCGGCATTCGCGCGTGCTCGGCATCCTTGCCCTGCTCGGCCTGCTGCTGAATTCGCTGGGGCCGCTTCTGCCCATGCGGCATATGCCGTCCGATCCGCTGGCTGGCATTACCGTCCATATGGACGCCTCAAAAGCTGCGGCCATCGCCTTCGTGGCGGCCCTCGATCCCCACGCGCTCTGCACCAGCATCGATGAATCAGAGCACAAGAACCCGGCCACGCCTCTCGACAAGTCTCATTGCCCCATCTGCCTGACATTGCGGATGGTTGGGCCGCTGGCCTTTGTCGCGGTCGCCCAGTTGAACGTCGCGCTCGGCGTTGCGGGCCATGTCGAACAACCTGCCCTGCCGGTGCCGGCCCCTCTCGCCGCGCCCCGCAGCGGCGAAGCCAGAGCCCCACCCCACCTCTCCTGATCCGATTTCTTTCCCGATCATCAGGAGTTTCATCATGTCCATGACAACGCTCGCGCGTGCTGGCGCATGCGCCCTTGCCGGTTGCATCGCCCTCAGCGCCCCCGCTTTCGCCCATATCACGGCCCAGCCCAATCAGGCCATGTGGGGACATTATTTCCAGACATCCTTTTCCGTACCTCACGGCTGCGATGGCGCGGCGACAACCTCCATCAAAATTTCCATTCCCGAGGGTCTTGTCTCCGTCAAGCCGCAGATGAAACCGGGCTGGAAGATCAAACTCACCATGCGCAAGCTCGAAACCCCGGTGAAGGGCGATGGCGGCCGCATGATCACGGAAACCGTGAGCGAGGTGGAGTGGAAGGGCGGGCCCCTGCCCGACGCCTATTACGACACGTTCGGCCTTGTCATGAAGCTGCCGCCCATGCCGGACCATGACATGGCCGGGATGGATAAAGGCATGCCCGTCTACTTTCCCGTCGTGCAGACCTGCCAGACCGGCATGAACAAGTGGGTGAACATCCCCGCCGCCGGTCAGGCCTGGCACGATGTGAAAGACCCCGCCCCCTATGTCAACGTCCTGCCCGATCAGGACGGCGGCATGGGCGATATGGGCAACATGAAGCACTGATTTCCAGATCGCCGGAGCCGACGCGCGCCCGCCTCCACGCGGGCCGCGTCCGTCTGACCTGAAACCATAAAACCCGGCCCTGCCGGGTGGGGGATACGCATGTCTTTTTTTCCCGTTCGCCATGGCGCCAAGATGCTGCTGGCGCTCCTGTTTTCAACAGCGGCCCATGCCGCCGATGACGCGAACACGCCTGTTCTCAAACCTCTCACCATCACCGCCCCCGACAGCGGATCGCTGACCCAGCCCGATGTGGAAACACAGCACGACACGCTGAACCAGACGGTGGGATCAGTCGGCTTCGTCGACAGCGAGGATTACCGCAACCGCTATGCAGGCTCGATCCGGCAGGTGCTTCAGGATGCCCCCGGCGTGCTGGTCGAACAGCGCTACGGCCAGGAAATGCGCCTTTCCATGCGTGGCTCCGGTCTCGCGCGGGGCTATCACACCCGCGGTATTGAGATTCTGCAGGATGGCATTCCGATGAACGCCGCGGATGGCAGCGGCGACTTCTACCAGATCGACCCGCTCGGCCTTCGTTCCGTCGAGGTCTACAAGGGCGGCAATGCGCTGGCTTTTGGCAGCACGACTCTGGGCGGGGCCATCAATTTTGTGACACCGACCGCCTACACCGCCATTGCGCCCAACATGTTCCGGCTTGAAGGCGGCAGCTACAACACGGTCCGCGGCAATGCTGCCATCGCGCGCGCCTATGGCGATGTCGACTTTCTCGCAGGGGGCAGCACGTCTTATTCCCATGGCTACCGGGACCATGAGATCGGCAAATACGCCCAGTTCAACGGCAATATCGGCTATCGCATCAATGACAGGGTGGAAACCCGTTTCTATCTCGGCGCCTATCTGGTCGACCAGCAACTGCCGGGCACGCTGACCATGAGCGATGCTCTCCATCACCCGACAAAGGCCGCCGCCAGTTCCCTCACCGGTAATCAGGCCCGCAACAGCCGGACCGAACGCATCGCCAACCGCACCTCGATCTCGCTCGATACCGGCCAGATCGATGTGGATAGCTGGGCCATCCACAAATCCCTGTTCCATCCCATTTTTCAGGTGATCGATCAGGATGGCTGGACCTATGGCCTTGCGCCCCGCTACACCGCCTCCCTGAAACTCTGGAGCAGGCGCAACGATCTGATCGTTGGCGGCCGGATATTTGCCGGCACCACGGACGCTGACCAATACGTCAACCTTGCCGGCTCGCGCGGCCAGCAGACACTCGATGCAAAACAGAAGGCCCAAAACTACGAAGCCTATTTCGAGAACCGGTTCTTCTTTTTCGACAAGGTCGCGCTGATGACCGGAGCCAAGGCTTTTCACGACAGCCGCGATTACACCGACCGGCGCAACCGGCAAAACAGCGCCAATGCGGACTATGATGGCGTGAACCCGAAAATCGGCCTGCTGTGGGAGCCTGAAAAAGACGTGCAGGCCTTCGTCGATGTGACCCGTAGCGCCGATGTACCGGACTTTACGGATCTTGCCCAGACACAGGCAAACGGCGCGACAGGCTTCGTTCCCATCTCCGCCCAGCATGCCTATACGCTGGAAGCAGGGACCCGGGGAAGCCTCGACAGGGTCGGCTGGGATATCACCGCCTATCATTCCTGGGTGCGCGACCAGATGCTTCAGTTCACCGTCAGCCCGGACATTCCCGCTTCCACGTTCAACGCGGACCGGACCATGCTGCAAGGCATCGAGTTTTCCGGCTGGGTCGATGTCGCACGACATATTCTGGATGGCAAGACCGATGACAATCTGCGGTTGACACAGCTATGGAATTTCAGCGACTTCCGTTTCGACGGGGATGCGCAATATGGCGACAACCAGATCGCCGGCGTTCCCCGCAATGTGCTCCGCACAACGCTCACGTACAGTCACCCGGACGGATTTTCATTTGCGCCGGTGCTGGACTGGGTGCCCAACGGCCCCTGGGCGGATAACGCCAATACACTGAAAGTGCCAGGTTACGCCCTCATCGGGTTTCAGGCCGGGATGGACTGGGATAATGGCATGTCGCTTTATCTCGATGCCCGTAACCTGACCAACAAGCATTACATCACCGACGTCAGCACGGTGACGGATGCCAGAAAGGTTTCCACCGCGATCTTCTATCCGGGAGACGGAGCCAGCCTCTATGCGGGCTTGCGCTACACTTTCTGAAAATCATTAACCGCCGGAGAAATCCGGCGGTTGGTCCATGTGTAGATGTCAGGAGGAAAGGGTCCTGATGGTTCCATCCGGGGTTGGAATGCCGAGCAGAAAGCCCTGCCCGACTGGCACGCCAAGTTGCCTGATCGTTGCCAGTTGCCCTTCAGTCTCGATGCCCTCCGCCACAACCTCCAGACCCAGTTCACGGGCCATGGCCATGATAGCCTTCAGAATGACGAGAGTCTGGTGATTGCCGGGAAGTTCGCAGACAAAGGAGCGGTCGATCTTGATCTGGTCGACCGTGAGCTTGCTCAAATAATTCAGGCTCGAATATCCGGTGCCGAAATCATCGATGGAAATCTTCAGGCCCATGGCTGTCATCTCCTGAAGACTGTCTGCGCCGCGTTTACCATTGTTCACCAGCGTCTTCTCGGTGATTTCGATGATAATGCTCTGCGGATCAATATCCCTCTGCGCAAGCGTTTCCCTGATGTCATGAACGAAGGTAAGATCAAGGAGCTGCTGCGCCGAGACATTGACGGAAATCGGCACCATCGGATGCCCCTGATCACGCCAGGCAACCAGCCTGTCACACGCCAGCGAGAACACTTTTGCTCCCAGAGGCACAATCAGGCCCGAACTTTCAGCCACATCGATGAAAGCTCCCGGCAACAGAAATCCTTCCCGGGGATGTTGCCAGCGGATAAGCCCCTCGAATCCCCGTATTTTATGCGTATGAAGATTGATTTGGGGCTGCAGATAGAGTTGAAGCTCATCCGATCCGATCGCACGGCGCAGGTCGTTTTCGATCATAAGCTGATACTGGGCTCTCTCGCTCATCTCCTGCGAAAAGCGGCGACAGGTATCCCGCCCTCCTGCCTTGGCCGCACGGAGAGCCACATCGGCATATTTCAGAAGATCGTCGAGTTGTGCTCCATCACAAGGATAGACGGACACACCGATACTGGCCGTTATACCTATCTCGATCTCACCGATTGGCATGGGATCGTGCAGCTTGTCGAGCACATGTTGAGCCACCTCCATGACATCCTGCACCCTATCGGCAAGAGGCAACAGCGCGACCAGAATGTCTCCTCCCTGACGCGCCAGCAATGAACCGGCAGGCAGCGCGTCCTGAACCCTTGCCGCCACCTGCCGCAAAAGCTCATCTCCCTGCTTGTGCCCAAGCGTGTCGTTGATGCGGCTGAAATGGTCAATGCCAATGAACACCAATGCGCTGGATTCTTGCATTATCTGCCAGACTTCAAGCTGCTTTGCTGCCAGATTATTGAATTGAACCCGGTTTGGCAGACCTGTCAGCGCATCAAAATTCGCAAGATAGTCGATACGCTCTTCCTGCTGACGTTTCTCGCTTATGTCGCGCAGAAATCCGATGAAATGTGTGGGCTCTCCAGATTCGTCACTCACCATCGTGATCATGACATGGGCTGCAAAAATATCGCCGGATTTACGCCGGATATAGGTTTCCCCATCCCAATATCCGTTTGTAGTTACGGCCTTCCATGTCGTTTCATATCTGGATTGCGGATACATTCCACTACGTATGATCCCTATATCCTGGCCGATAATCTCATCCGGCGTGAACCCCGTAATTTGCTCGTAGGCCCTGTTGATCCTCAGTATACGTCGGTCTGAGCTGGCAATGCAGATGCCCTGCTGCGTCGTTTGAAAAACGGCCTCGGCAAGCCGCAGCCTGCTTCCTGTATGCGTCCGGTCCGTAATGTCCTGGGCGGTGCCGACCAGGCCCGTCGCCTCCATGCCTTCAACCTTATGCAACCCGCCATGCACCAGCATAATCCGGTCCGGGCCTACCGAATGGGCAATCTTCAGCTTGAGTGAAAAGGATTCACCCTCTTTCAGGCAGACAGAAACGGCCTCCTGCAAACGCGAATAGCTTTCAGCCTCATAGAAGTTCATCTGCTCGGCAAAGGAAGGGAGCAGCAAGAGCCGGATCAACCCCCAATATCTGATATAGCCATGGCGACCAGTAAACACGATCGGCAGCGGCATCCCAGTACCAGACTCCAATGTGTACCGCTTCGAGCGCCTCCAGCGATATGGCGCTGCAATCAAACCCTGTGGACCTAGTCCCATTGCCTAACGACACGGTTTACAACCTCCAGCAGGTCTTCAATGGCAGGTAATCTCTCCTGCCCTGGTCCGGCAGGACACGAGACAAGACAGGATCGACCTGGATTGGAAAGGTATTGACCTTCACGCTGCCTAAAATGTCATGAAGACCAGCAAGCGCACAATCCGTTACCAGGTATCGATGAAGCTCCGCGCTTTTTCTTTCCCGCTGGTGCTACCTCGCGACGGCACCGATTTCAACCCGCGCAGCACCCACCGCCGCGTATCCACCGGATCGATGACCGCATCTATCTCAAGGAACGACGCCATATTGATCGCCTTGCCGTTCGCATAGGATTTCGCGACCATCTTGTTGAAGAAGGCGTCGCGCTCCACCGGATCCTCGATCGCTTCCATTTCACGCTTGTAGCCAAGCCGCACGGCCCCTTCGAGCCCCATGCCGCCAAACTCGCCCGTGGGCCACGACACGATGAAGAACGGCGAGTGAAAGCTGCCGCCGGTCATGGCCTGGGCACCAAGGCCATAACCCTTGCGCAGAACGACGGTGAAGATGGGCACCGACAGATTGGCGGCGGTGACGAACATGCGCGAGACATGGCGCACCTGCGCCTTCTTCTCGATTTCAGGCCCGACCATGAAGCCCGGCGTGTCGCAGAGCGAGAGGATCGGCAGGCCGAAAGCATCGCACAATTGCATGAAGCGGGCGGCCTTGTCGGCGGCGTCCGCGTCGATTGCGCCCGCAAGAAAGGACGGGTTGTTCGCCATCAGGCCCATGGGCCTGCCCTCGATGCGGATGAAACCCGTGATGATGCCGATGCCGAAATCGCGGCGCAGTTCCAGCACCGAGCCCTTGTCCGCCAACTGGTCGATAACCTTGCGCACATCATAGATGCGCAAACGGTTTTCAGGGATCAGGCGGCGCAACTCGCGCTGATCGTCCACGCTCCAGTCAGGCGTCGCGCCCTGAAAATAGGAGAGATATTTCTTGCCCGCGGCCACGCCTTCGGCCTCATCCTCCACGGCAATATCGACCACGCCATTGAGCGTCTGCACGTCGAGCGGCCCCACCTCCTCCGGCAGATAGACGCCAAGGCCGCCGCCTTCGATCATGGCCGGGCCGCCCATGCCGATATTGGAATTTTTCGTGGCGATGATCGTGTCGCAACAACCCAGCAGCGCCGCATTTCCCGCAAAACAGCGGCCCGACACGATGCCGAGCAGCGGCACCGATCCGCTCATCCTGGCGAATTTCACGAAGGAAGGCGTATCAAGACCCGCCACGCCCGATGCGTCGGTGTCGCCCGGCCTGCCGCCACCACCTTCGGCGAAAAGCACGATGGGAAGCTGGAACTCGTCGGCGATATCCAGCATCCGGTCCTTTTTCTTGTGGTTCATCGCGCCCTGGGTGCCGGCGAAAACGGTGAAGTCGTAGGCCATGACCATGGCCCGCGACTTCTCCTCGTCGAACAGCGTCCCGTTGATGCTGCCGATGCCGGTGATCAGGCCATCGGCGGGACTCATCTTGATCAGTTCATCCATCGGGCGGCGGCGGCGCTGGGCGGCCAGCGCCAGCGCGCCATATTCGATAAAGCTGTCCGGATCGCACAGATCCTCGATGTTCTCGCGCGCCGTGCGCTGGTTGCGCGAGCGCCGCCGCGCCACGGCGTCGGGACGGCCGGCATCGAGCCCCAGTTCATGGCGCGCCATCACCTCGGCCAGATCGGGCCGGATGGCGTCGAGATCCGCCACGCCCTCTTCCACGAGCGCCTCGGCTTCAACCTCTGCAGGCTCGATGAAAAGTAGCGCATCGCCTTCATAGAGCGTATCGCCCGCGCCCGCCGCCACGAGCCGCACGATGCCCGCTTGCGACGCCAGCACCAGATGCTCCATTTTCATCGCCTCGATCACGGCCACCTGCCTGCCGGCAGGCACGCGCTCACCTTCGCTGACGTCGATGCTGATGACGCGGCCCTGCATGGGCGCCCCCACGGCAACGGAGCCCTGAGGCCCTGCCACCGCGTCCGTCTTTGCTCCAGCATGGGCGTCCGCCGTGCCCGCAAAGAACATGGGCTTGTGCGCATCCATCGTGCCGGCAAGCGTGGCGGCTTCATCCTCGACGAAGCGCGTGTAAACCTCATTGGCGGCAAAGGCCGGATGCGCGAGCAGATTCAGCAGCAATGGAATATTGGTCGCCACCCCCTCGATGCGGAATTCGCGCAGCGCGCGATAGGTGCGCGCAACCGCATCTCTGTAATCGGGCGACGGCGAGGAGACGATCAGCTTCGCGAGCAGTGAATCGAAGCCGGGATTGGTGCGGTAACCCGCATAGCCATAGGCATCGACCCGGATGCCGGGGCCTGATGGCGGCTCGAACGCGCTGAGGGTGCCGCCGGAAGGCTTGGCGTTGCCGCTCTCGTCCATCGTCTCCATGTTGATCCGCACCTGAACGGCAAAGCCGCGCGGCGCGGGCGCCTCGGCCTGCGTCAGCCCGAGATCGGCCAGCGTGCGGCCCGCGGCGATTTCAAGCTGGGTCTGGACCAGATCGACGCCCGTCACCGCTTCCGTCACAGTGTGCTCGACCTGCAACCGGGGATTGGCTTCCATGAAGGCGAAGGTCGCCTCCGTGCCGCTTTCGCTCGCATCGACCAGAAACTCGAAGGTGCCGAGGCTGTCATAGTGCGCGGCGCTGGCCATCTGCACAGCGGCGGCGACGATCTCCTGGCGCAGGCCGTCATCCAGCGTCGGGCTCGGCGCAATCTCGACAATCTTCTGGTTGCGCCGCTGGATCGAGCATTCCCGTTCGCCCAGATGAGTGATAGTCCGGCCATCGCCGATGATCTGGATTTCGATATGGCGCGCGCGGGGCAGGAACTGCTCGACATAAACATCCGATGCGCCAAAGGCCGACAGCGCTTCGGACCGGCAGCGCTCGAAGGCTTCCGCGAGATCCCCGATCCGCGTGACAGCGCGCATCCCGCGCCCGCCGCCGCCTGCAATCGCCTTCACCATCACGGCGGCATTGGCTCCGAGCGATTCAAAGAACGCCTGCGCCTCCTCAAGGCTGGTCGGCCCCTGCGTTCCCGGCAGCAACGGCACACCCGTTTCCTGCGCCAGGGCGCGGGCCTTGGACTTGTCGCCGAAAAGCTCAAGAGCCGCAGGTGAAGGGCCGACAAAGCGAATGCCGTTTTCGGCGCAGCGGCGCGCGAAATGCGCGTTCTCGCTCAAAAAGCCATAGCCGGGATGGATGGCGTCGCATCCCGATGCCTTTGCGGCGGCGATGATGCCCTCAATGTCGAGATAGGCTGAGGCGCCGGTCCCGGCAAGGGCGACGGCTTCATCCGCGCGGCGGGTATGCAGGGATTTTTCATCGTCCTGCGAGTAGACGGCGACGGTAGCGATCCCCAGTTCGCCTGCCGCGCGCGCGATCCGGATGGCAATTTCGCCGCGATTGGCGATGAGCAGCCTGTTGAAACGCATCAACCCCACCTTGTTCTGTTTCTTGATTTTTTCCTGTCTCAAAATGTAACGGAAATTACCCAAGGCCAAAGCTATTTATCTAGACTGGAATATCATGGGGTAGCTGGAAAAGATGGGGATATTCATGAATGGAAAATTACCGGGTCTCTATGCGCTGGCCCTGTTCTTCACCCTCTCTCCAGCGCAGGCGGCGAGCTTTGATTGCAAGCAGGCCCGCGCCGCCGACGAGATCGCCATCTGCACCCACGGCGAGCTTGGGGAACTCGATGTCAAAATGGCGACGCTCTATGATGTCGCCCAGCATCTGGTGGGCATGGGCGTCAGGGGCGACATGCAGGATCGTCAACATGACTTCCTGACCATGCGGAAAGCCTGCGGCAAGGACATATCCTGCCTGAAAAAGACTTACGGTCAGCGCATTGACGCGCTGGAACAGCAGCTCAACGCCATATACAAGGGCGGCCCTTACTGAGACTCAATAATCGAACTCAAGCACCATGCCGTCATAGGCAGGGATAATGCCCTCGGGCAATTCTGCCGCTAACTTACGGTAATCGAGATCGATATGAAGATTCGTCAGCACACCAAGCTTCGGTGAGATCCGCTCGATCCAGCCAACGGCCTTGTCCACATGGGCATGGGAGGGATGCGGCGTATAGCGCAAGGCATCGACCACCCAGCATTCGACCCCCTCCACGGCCCCGAAACTTTCTTCGGGAAGATCGACCAGATCGCTGGAATAGGCGAGCGGCCCGATGCGAAAGCCCAGAGAACGAATTTCGCCATGATCCTGATCGAACGGGATGGCCGTGACGGTCCCGCCCGGTCCCTCGACGGTGATGGGCGCCAGCGGCGCCTCGATCAGATGGTGATTGAGAATGGCGGGATAGCCTGAACCCGGCAATTGCGTGAAGCAGTAACTGAAGCGGCTGGTCAGCGTGGCGGTCGTCGCCTTGTCCATCCACACATCGACCCGGCGGCGGCGGTTAAGCGCCAGCATGCGCAAATCGTCGATGCCATTGGCCTGATCCGCATGATCGTGGGTGTAGAGCACCCCGTCGGCCCAGTCGGTGTCCGTGCGCAAAAGCTGCTCGCGCATGTCGGGCGAGGTGTCGATCAGCACCACGGTGCGCTCTGCCGGATCATCGTCCCATTGCTCGACCAGCATGGAGCAGCGCGTGCGCCGGTTGAGAGGTTCAGCCGGGTCGCATGCGCCCCAATGATTGCCGATGCGCGGCACGCCGCCTGACGAACCGGAGCCGAGTATCGTCGCGCGCAGCTTCATAGGCTCTCCGGAGGAACAATGCGACTGAACAGTTTCAGAAAATTACGTGTGGTCGCGGCGGCGAGTTCCTCCGCCGTCACGCCCTTCACTTCCGCCACCCGCGCCGCCGTATGCACCACGAAGGCAGGCTCGTTGCGCTTGCCGCGATGGGGAATGGGCGCGAGGTAGGGCGAATCCGTTTCGACCAGCAACCGGTCCAGCGGCACATCTTTTGCCGTCATACGCAAATCCTCGGCATTTCTGAAGGTGACGATGCCCGAAAGGGAAATGTAGAAGCCGAGGCCCAGCGCATGCCCGGCCAAAGCCCTGCCGGAGGTAAAGCAATGGAGCAGGCCCGGAAACGCGCCCTTCGCCATTTCCTCGCTCAGGATCGAGGCGGTGTCCTCGTCCGCCTCGCGGGTATGCACGATCAGGGGCAGGCCCGTTTCCCGCGCCGCCGCGATATGGGAGCGGAAACTGGCGATCTGCACATCCCGGTCGGAATGCTCGTAATAATAATCAAGCCCGGTCTCGCCGATGCCGACCACCTTGGGATGCCGCGCCAGTTCCACCAGCTTTGCCGTATCCACTTCGGGTTCGCTCCCCGCCTCGTGGGGGTGGATGCCGACCGAGCAGTAGATATTCTCATAGCGCTCCGCGATGGCGCGCACCTTGTCCCATTCGGTCAGCTTGGTCGAGATCGTGACCATGATGCCGACGCCCGCTGCGCGGGCGCGGGCCACCACCTCGTCGGTTTCCCCGGCGAAGTCGGGAAAATCGAGATGGCAATGGCTGTCGACGAGGAAAGGCAGGCCCATCAGGATGCAACCTCCGGATCGACATAACGGGGGAACACTGGCTCAGGCGCGGGAAGTTCCGTCCCCGGAGCAAGCCGCGCCGCATCCGCCACTTCGGCAAAGCTGCGCGCATCCGGCGCGACCGCCAGCATGTCGAGCAGCTTCGCGGCGCTTTCCGGCACCACCGGCTGCGCCAGAATGGCGACACGGCGGATCACCTCCGCCGTCACATAAAGAACGGTGCCCATGCGCGCGAGGTCGGTCTTGCGCAACGCCCATGGCGCCTCGCCCGCGAAATAGCGGTTGGCTTCGCCCACCACATCCCAGATGGCGGTGAGCGCATGGTGGATCTCGAAGTCCGCCATATGCGCACGGGCCTTTTCGAGCGCGCCCAGAGACTGCGCGAGGATCGCCTTGTCGTTGTCCGAGAACGCGCCCGGCTCCGGCACCCTGCCCTCGCAGTTCTTCGCGATCATCGAGAGCGAGCGCTGCGCCAGATTGCCCAGATCATTGGCGAGATCGGCATTGATCCGGTTCACCAGCGTTTCATGGCTATAGCTGCCATCCTGACCGTATGGCACCTCGCGGCAGAAGAAATAGCGAAGCTGGTCCACCCCGTAGCCGTCGGCAAGCGTGAACGGATCGATCACATTGCCGATCGACTTCGACATTTTCTCGCCGCGGTTATAGAGGAACCCATGGCCGAACACCCGCTGCGGCACGGCAATACCGGCGGCCATCAGCAAGGCGGGCCAGATCACCGCATGGAAGCGCACGATGTCCTTGCCGATGATATGCACATCCGCAGGCCAGAACTTCCGGAACATATCTCCATCAACATCGGGATAGCCAAGCGCGGTGATGTAGTTGGTCAGCGCATCGAGCCAGACATACATCACGTGCTTTTCGTCGCCGGGCACGGGAATGCCCCAGTCGATCTTGGTGCGCGAAATGGAGAGGTCGTGAAGACCCCGCCTCACGAAGGACGTTACCTCGTTGCGGCGCGCATCGGGCTTGATGAAATCGGGATGGGCCTCGTAATAGGCAAGCAGCTTTTCCTGATAGGCCGACAGGCGGAAAAAATAACTCGCCTCCTCGATCCATTCGACAGGGGTGCCGGTCGGCGCATATTTCCGGCCGTCGTCCCCCGCCGTCAGCTCTTCCTCGTCGTAATAGGCTTCGTCACGGATCGAATACCAGCCGGAATAACCGCCGAGATAAATATCGCCCTTCGCGGCAAGCTTTTCCCAGAGCGCCTGACAGGCCCTCACATGGCGCTCTTCCACCGTGCGGATGAAGTCGTCATTTGAAATATTGAAACGGGCGTCCATCGCCTTGAACTTCGGCGCCATTTCATCGGCGAGTTCCTGCGCGGTCTTACCCTGCAATTTGGCGGTCTGCACCATCTTCTGGCCATGGTCGTCAATGCCGGTCAGAAAATGCACGTCATAGCCGTCCAGCCGCATGAAGCGCGCGATCACATCGGATGAAATGGCTTCATAGGCATGGCCGATATGCGGCGCCCCGTTGGGATAGGCGATCGCGGTCGTGATGTAGAACGGCTTCTTCGCCACAATGGCCTCGCTCACTTTCCCGTCCGAAAAGCGGGAATAACAGGATTCGCGCGCCCCGCCTGTCTCCGTCAGCGGGCCATCCGCGCACCTGCCCCGGATGCCCGGGCCGCGCCCTCAAGCCAGGAAAAAGCGTTGAGGATGACCAGCTTGCGGTCGGTATTGAGCGTATCCGCCCGGGCGATCGCGTGGCCGATCTTTTCCCACACCTGAACCCACTGTTCAAGGCTCGCCCCCCCGAGCAGCTTCTGCATCAGCACATGCTCTCCAGGCACGATCTCAGGCCCGGGCGGCACGCCAGCCCCTGCCCGCACCAGCTTTTGCAGCCAGTCGTGCAGCAGTTCCATGAAAGTGTCATAGGCGGCAGCGGCTGTCGCCCGGCCGATCCGGTCGGCCAGCGTGTGCAGCATCGGCACGTCGAGCTTCGGCAAGGGCTTCAGCAGGGCGATCATTTCCTGATAAAGCGCGAGCCCGCCTCCCGCCGCGATGGTCAGCGCCCGCCCGGCGCTCCCCTCCGCAAGGGCCGCAACCGCCTGGGCCTCGCCGGGCTTGATCGAGGCATGGCTAAGTTCGAGAATCTCGCTGATCAAAGGGGTCGACAGCGGCCTCAGCGCCAGCGTCCGGCAGCGCGAGCGTATCGTCGGCAGGAGCCGCCCCGGCTGATGGCTAATCAGCAGGAAAAGCCCCTTTTGCGGGGGTTCTTCCAGCATCTTGAGCAGGGCGTTGGCGCTCGATGCGTTCATGTCGTCGATGCTGTCGACGATGCAGATGCGATAGCCGCCCGCCCCCGAACTCATCCCGAAGAAGGG
The DNA here is from genome assembly GCA_028283765.1 of Parvibaculaceae bacterium. Lineage (GTDB taxonomy): Bacteria > Pseudomonadota > Alphaproteobacteria > Parvibaculales > Parvibaculaceae > JAATFR01. The sequence continues at coordinate 1,586,613 of JAPWJY010000008.1, forward strand.
GGTGAGCCGGCGCACCTCGTCCACGGGGATAACCGTACGAAGCTTTTTGGTCTTTTCATCATAGGGACGGCGCAGCACCAGCACGCCTGGATGGCTCTGGGCCATGATCTGGTGCGCCGCGCCTGAATCCTCAGGCACGCCAAGCCCGGTCGCCCGGAAGGCCTCCGCCCGTTCGGGGCTTTCATAATGCTGGAGAAATCTGGCGAAACGATAGGCCAGCGTCGCCTTGCCGATGCCCTGCGCCCCGGTCAGCAACCATGCATGATGCAGGCGGCGCGACATGAAGGATTCAAAGAGGGCCCGCTCCGCCTCTTCCTGACCGATCAGAGAGCCCGCCTCGCGCGGATGCGGGAAGTCGCCAAGCCGGTCGCTTTCAGGAAATTCGCTCATGCCCCGTTGTTACCACGGCGCACGGAACAGAACCAAGCAACGCATCGACCAAGAGTATTATTGCTCGGTGGTCTGGTCGCTGATCGTCGCGACATAAGTCTGGAAACGGTTGAGCGAGGACCCGGCGAGGTCGATCTTGACGCCAAGGTCGCGGCGGCCCGGGTCGACCTGCTTGCCGTTCACGACAACCTCATAATAGAGGTGGTTGCCGGTGGCGAGGCCAGAATGACCCACATAGGCGACCACCTGCCCCTTCTTCACGCGGGAGCCCTCATGCAGTCCCGGCGCGAAGCCGTTGAGGTGAGCGTAATTGGTGGAAACGGCAGCCGAGTGCGCAATGGTGACGAGGCGGCCATAATTGCCGCGCCAGCCGATCTGGCTGACGACGCCATCTTCCGCCGCATAGACGGGAGTGCCGCGCGGCGCGCGGAAATCGAGCCCCTTATGGAAAATCTTGCGCTTGAGCACCGGATGGATGCGCCAGCCCCAGCCTGAGGTCATTTCCTTCGAGTCGATGACCTTGCCGAGCCGGATAGGCATGACGCCCTCACCCTGCGGATTGACGAACGCCACGGCCCCGGCGTTGGTCTCATAGCGATAGACGCGATGCTCACGTCCCCGCACAACCAGCGAGGCATAACGCAGGCGCTGGGTTTGTCCCAGCCCCCGGGAGCCGCTGCCAGCCGTCACGGCGGATTCATAAACAACTGTGAATCTGGAGCCCTTTTTCGGCCGCGAGGGGATGGCGGGGTCATATTCAAAGGCTGTCTGCACCTCGCGGGCGACACTGGCCGGCACCTGCGCCGAGGCCAGATCCTTCAATACGTCCCCGCTGATGCTGCCCGTCCGCGAGACAACATCGACAGACCATGCCTGATCCGGCACCGCCGTCCGCAGCGCCCCGTCAGGACCGGTGACAAGGGTCAGGTCCGGCTGGTTTTTCGAGCGCAAGGTCATCGCCATCAGATGGCTGATACGGGGATTGCGCAGGTTCGGCCGCATGGTGAGGTCGAGTTCGTCTCCCGTGGAGACCTGCATGGGATCATAAAGATCGCCCAGCGCCGTGATGGCGGATGCCTGCGCGGTGGCGGAAACACCTGCCGCAGTCAGGGCAGAATTGAGCGTGTCGCCTTTCTTGAGCGTGACCACAACCTTGCGGGTTCCCCCCAGATCGTCGGAAGACACGACAGCCGGGGCATCGAGATCACGAAGATCGGGCTCTGACCTGGAAAGGCTGAAACTGCTGAAAGAAGGACGGATGAGGGGAATTGCTGTGTTGCTGGCGAAGGCTTGGGTAGCCCAACCGGCATTCAGGAAAGTGATGGCCATAAGGGGGGTCATCGCTGCGTTACGCCAGAGCTGGCGCCCCGCACCTGTTTGCCTAATTTTCACGCAACCGTCCCCCGCAAACAATTCTTCCGTCACACAAACTTAAGGGGACCGCAAAGCCAGGGTCAAATAAAAAAGTCAGAAAAATTCCAGAAAAGCCAAGCAAGACAAAAACTTAGATGTCATTCCTGTGTCATAAAGCCATGTCCTCAGGGCAACAGGTGTGACCTTACTGCATCCCAAATGATCATGCCTGTCTGAGCGGGTGGACGCGTGGCATCGAGAACAAGGCACCGCGCCGGATTCTGGCGGGCAATATCCTGAAAAGCGGCGCGCAAACGCTCATGGAAGGTCCTGTCCATGCGTTCATACCGGTTCTCATCCCCGGTACGGGCAGCCGCCCGGCTGAGGCCCATTTCCACGGGCACATCCAGTATGAAGGTCAGATCGGGCCCATCATCGCCGACAATGAATCGCGTAAGCCAGTCAATGTCGGGCAGGCCGATTCCCTGCCCGTAGCCCTGATAGGCCGTGGTCGAATCGACGAACCGGTCACACAGAACCCAGTCGCCCCGGGCCAGCGCCGGGCGCACGGTCCGGGCAAGATGATCCGCCCGGGCGGCGAAATGAAGAAGCGTCTCGGTCTCGGGCGTCCACCGCCCCGGCTCACCGGTCACCAGCAGATGGCGGATCTCCTCCGCCCCCGGCGAACCGCCCGGCTCCCGGGTCAGCAGAACGGACTTGCCCTCGGCCCGAAGCCGGTCGGCAAGGGCGCGGGCTTGCGTTGACTTGCCCGCGCCCTCCCCGCCTTCAAAGCTGATAAAGACACCCCGAGTCATGCCCTTGAGGCCCACCTATTGCCTGGAGCCAAACACCATCTGGTGGAGACCCTCCATCGCCCGGCCAAAGAAGCCCAGACGCTCGACCGAAGCGGCTGCGACCAGCGGCACCTCGCGGGCAGGCTTGCCCGGTGCCTCGATCTTGAGGGTCGCCAGTTGCTGACCCTGGGTGATCGGCGCCTTGGCGGGCAGATCGTAAACGACCGTCACCTTGAGGGCCGGACGCTGCTCGGTGGAGAGCACCTCCTTCACGGCGGCAGGTGTTATCAGGGCGACCTTGGTGTCCACGCCCTGCCAGACCGGGATCGTGTCGACCGTCGCGCCCGCATCGAACAGCTGATAGGAGCGGAACGAGCGGTAGGCCCAGTCGAGGATGCGGCGTGGCTGGTCGGCACGGGCCTGCATGGACGGCAGACCGTTGAGCACCAGAATCATGCGCTGGCCATTGCGTTTGGACGAGACCGTCAGCCCGAACCCGGACTCCTCGGTGTGGCCCGTCTTCAGACCATCAACAGAGGCATCGGTATAGAGCAGCGGATTGCGGTTGCCCTGGGTAATCCCGTTCCAGGTGAACTGCTTTTCCGAGAAAAAATGATAATAATCTGGGAAATCATAAATCAGATGGCGCGCGAGCGTGGCGAGGTCATGCGCCGTCATCAGATGCTGGGGATCGGGCCATCCGGTCGAGTTGCGGAACGTGGACTGGGTCAGCCCCAGTTCCCTGGCGCGCTTGTTCTCCTGATCGACAAACGCCTCCTCCGTGCCCGCCAGCCCTTCCGCCACCACGATGCAGGCGTCGTTGCCGGACTGCACGATAATGCCCTGAATCAGATCCTGAACTGCAATCTGGTCGCCAATCTTGAGGAACATGGTGGAGGAGCCGGTCGCCGCGCCACCTTCCCGCCAGGCTCGTTCACTGACCGTAAACTTGTCGTCGAGCTTGACCTTGCCCGCCTTCAACGCATCGAACAGCAGGCTCAGCGTCATGAGCTTGCTCATGCTGGCCGGGTGCATCAGTGTTTCGCCGTCTTTCTGCCAGAGGACCTCACCCGTATCGCCATCCATCAGCACGACATTTGTCGCCAGCGTATCGATACCGGTGCCTGTGGTCGGCGCGGGGGGAAGATCCTTGGCCTTTGCCGCCAGCGCACCCTGCACGGAAGCCGTAAGCATAAGCAGGGCGCATAGGCTGGAGGTAAACAACGAAGCTCTACGTTTCATGAGCTGATAATCCTCATCCGGGATAATGTTTCATTAAATGGAAAAGCCGTTCCCGGACCGGCCTGTTCCATCTGGGCCGCAGGCCCGGTGCCCCCCGGCACGATGGCGAAAACCCGAAAATCCGGATCGCCTCTAGTCGACGATGATGCGCGCCCCGCTCATGCCGCGCGAAATCACCTGCGACAGGGCCGCATCCGCCGCATCGACATCGGACATCGGGCCCACTCTTACGCGATAATATTCAAGGCCGTCTATATTCGCCGGCGTAATGCTGACTTTGCCGACCGATGACAGGCTCTGGCTCAGCTTGACCGCGTTGTCGCGCACCCTGAAGGAACCCGCCTGCACGTAAATGCCTGTATCGGCAGGAACCGGCACTGTTTCGACGGGCGAACTGGTCGGGGCCTGAACGCCGGGCCGGGGCTCCGCATCGGCGATCGGCGCCATGCCGCCGCCTGAAGCCGGCGTCTGGCCCGCGGGCGCGCCCTGCACGGGTGGCAGCGGCGCGATCGCCGTCTGAGACACCGAATCGGTAGGCGCCGACGCTACCTGCGCCTGATCGGCCTCGGTCTGCGGCTTGGCCGCATAGAAATGGCTATCGTCGACGTCGGTCGTCGCCGCCACCATGGTCTGGTCCTCGCCGGGCTCCATGGGGGCTATGGCCACATATTGCACCCGGACCTTGGCGGTGCCCTTGTTGACATAGCCCAGAAGCTGTGCCGCCCGCTTGGACAGATCGATTTCCCGGCCATTCACGAAGGGGCCGCGATCATTGACGCGCACGATCAGCGATTTGCCGTTTTCCAGATTGGTGACGCGCACCAGCACCGGCATGGGCAGCGTCGGATGCGCCGCGCTGATGGCGTTCATGTCGAAAACCTCGCCATTGGCGGTGTGCTGGCCATCGAACTGGGGGCCATACCAGGAGGCGATACCCGTGGAATCGTAGGACGTGTCTTCCTTGGGGTAATACCAGACGCCTGCAACCTGATAAGGCTTGCCGACCTTGTAGCTCGGGCTGCTCGGCGCGGTGCGGGAAAAGGTGCCTTTCGTGGTGCCGGACCCCGAAGATCCGCCCGTGGTGCCGCAGGCCGCCAGCGCAAGCGAGGAACAAAGGGCAACCCCCCTGAACCAGGCCCGCCTGCGGTGGATCAGCATAGCGGGCACCCCCATCGAATTTCCCTTCTCATACCCCCGGCCGCAGACGGCAAGCCCACCCAAATTTTATAAAGCGCCCCCTGATTCCCGGCAAGGCTGGGCCGCCGGGACGCCGCCCCTCCCCCTGCCAACCCTTGTCGCCTGCTTCAAAACATGACTATCTGGGCCAGCATCTGACAAAATTTGGACAAAATGGTGCTGTCCTGTCCGCCGCAACCGGGAAGACGTTGCCCGATACCGAAAAGGCCCCTGTTCGCAGGGAAGCGAAAATGCGCCTGACCAAATCTCCCATATCGCGCGAATTCATCGTGCCCATGATCGTCGCCTGCGCCCTTTTCATGGAAAATCTCGACTCGACGGTCATTTCCACGGCATTGCCCGCCATTGCGCGCTCCCTGGGCGAAAACCCCCTCAAGCTCAATCTCGCCATCACCTGCTATCTGCTCAGCCTCGGCATCTTCATCCCGATCAGCGGCTGGATGGCGGACCGCTTCGGCTCGCGCACGGTCTTTTCCTCGGCCATCATCATTTTCACGCTGGGATCGATCGGCTGCGCCAGCGTGTCCAGCCTGCCGGGCCTGATGATCGCCCGCGTGATTCAGGGCATGGGCGGTGCCATGATGGTGCCGGTCGGGCGGCTGGTCATATTACGGACGATCCCCAAGGCCCAGCTCGTGCAGGCCATGGCCTACCTTACCGTGCCCGCGCTGCTGGGGCCGGTGCTCGGGCCGCCGCTGGGCGGTTTCATCGCCACATTCGGCAGCTGGCGCTGGATATTCCTGATCAACATCCCTATCGGCATTCTGGGCCTCACGCTGGCCCTGATGCTGATCCCCAACATCAAGGAGCCGCGCTCGGACTCCTTCGACTGGCCGGGCTTCGCCCTCGTCGGTCTTGGCCTTGCGGGCGCCATGTTCGGCTTCGAGACCATCGGGCGCGACATTATCCCCGGTATCTGGACGGCAGGGCTGGTCAGTGGCGGCGTCGTTCTTCTGGTGTTTTATTACCTTCACGCGCGCAAGGCCGCTTTTCCGATCATCGATCTCAGATTGATGCGCATCAGAACCTTCAGCGCGGCGATCGGCGGCGGCTTCCTGTTCCGCATGGGCATCGGCGCCCTGCCCTTTCTGGTGCCGCTGATGCTGCAACTGGGCTTCGGCCTCACGCCCTTCGAATCCGGCATGATCACGTTCGCCGGCGCGGCGGGCGCCATGACCATGAAATTCACCGCCGGGCCGATCCTGCGCCGCCTCGGCTTTCGCCGGACGCTGCTGTGGAACTCGCTGCTCTGCGCCGTCTTCATGGCCTGTTATGGCCTGTTCAGGCCGGAGACGCCCCATCTGGTCATCATCCTGACCCTGCTCGTGGGCGGGTTCTTCCGCTCGCTCCAGTTCACCGGCCTCAACACGCTGGCCTATGCCGACATCGACTCGCCCCGGATGAGCCGCGCCACCACCTTCTCGAGCGTCGCCCAGCAGCTTTCGCTCAGCTTCGGCGTGGGCTGCGGGGCCATGCTGCTCCACTTCACCCTGCTGGCGAGAGGACAGGCGCAACTCAGCGCCAACGATTTCTGGCCTGCCTTCGTGGTGGTGGGTGTGCTGATGGGCCTTTCCTCGATTTCCTTCTGGAGAATGGCCGCCAACGCCGGTGATGAAATCAGCGGCCGCGGGGCCCATGCCCACCCCACCCCCGACCAGCTTGCCCCCCAGGTTGCCTCACATGGGCCCGGCATCGCGGCGGATTGACCGGCTTTCGGCGCAAATCCCGATTGCCTTCACCGCCCGCCTCACTTATGTCTTCCCGCGTGGAAGGGTGGCCGAGTGGTTTAAGGCAGCGGTCTTGAAAACCGCCGTGGGTGCAAGCCCACCGTGGGTTCGAATCCCACCTCTTCCGCCAATTTGATAGAGTAAAGCGATTAATCCCGCGGAGTTCGAATCTCGGTCAACGGTTCGTTGGGTTCGAAAATGAAAGAATGCCTAACAATCCTTATGACTTCAGTTCGAGCCAAGCATGAGGAAGGCTTGCGCTGCGACCTTAAATTATCAATTTTTATTTTTTAATAAATACAAAGGCGAAACTGCATAATTCAACTGAACGAGCAGTATAAAGCCTAGAGCCCAATACGTATTGATAAAGCAAAGAGAAGCGCCAAAGGCATATAGCATTTGAGCAGTTAATATGCGCTGCTGCATCGCGGCATAGATATTCTCAGAGATATCGGATTTGATGAACTTCCGTTTTGTAGCATAACGCAAGCTCGTATAAGACAAGACGCCATAAACCAATATATTCAGCCAATAAATAATAAAGGCCGTGCGATAGGTAATAAATTCCGCAAGAAGATTGGTAGAAAACGGCATCAAACAAATGGCAAAAAGAATGGCAATATGCAACCAGCCTATATTTCTGTCACCTTTTACATAGTGGCTTAATAGTGTTTGCTGCCCGACCCAGAAAATCCCGAGAGTCAGGAAACTCATTGCGAACATTCCGGCCTTAGGCGTCAACGCCAGCAACGCCTGCCACAGATCCTTTTCCGAATGCACAGTCTCAATCGATGGTACATGAATATCCAGAATTAGCAGAGTCATAGCCACCGCAAAAACCGCATCGCTTAAGGCCGCCAACCGTTCAATGTTATGGCCTGCAATATGATCATAAGTCATAATGGCGTTCTTTTTCGTGGTTATAATGAGGATGCTTTTATGTGGATCATGCAATCAATCTTATAATAAGACGAATATTTGTATAGTTGATTTTATGCTGCACAATCGCAGCAAAATCAGCGGGGCAAGTTCGAAATCCGTTCGCTACGCGCCGCCAGCCCACGCCAAAACGCTCGAGACTACCTCATGACTACCGACGTTATATCTTACCAATGCAGTGGAATAAGGTCGAGAATGGACTCCCCTTTTGCGGCCACGCGCCGTTGCCAACCAATCAGGTCTTACCCATATTCAGGATAAGCCTAAGGATTGATGCGATGCCCTCGTTTCATGACAGTTTCCCTGATGCAAAGCCGGAAGCGCATAAGGCGTGTCGTTTTTATGACGAGCACTATTCATCCATTGCTCAATGGCAATTGGAACCGGGAAAAAAACTTATTTTACGTGGATCACAGGAGGGCACCTGTCGGTTTTGTGGGCGGAGCAAGCCCGAGGTGGCTTTCCAGCAGATAGCCCATGCCATCCCGGAGTGTATCGGCAATAAAAGTCTTAGCACGAACTACGAGTGTGATGAGTGCAACGCATTATTCGGTGTAGGTATTGAAACCGACTTTGGCAACTGGTCCAAAGCCCAACGAACTATGTCTTGCATTCGCGGAAAAAAAGGAATTCCAGCTCATAAAGGGCCAAATAAAAGCTGGCGTTTTGAACATAAGGATGGTGGGTTTCAGGTCACGCAGGACCATAATCCAATAGCTGTGGTGAATGAGGATACACGAGAGATCAAACTCAAGCTCTGCGCCGATCCCTACACACCGATCGCAGTTTTGAAAGCCTTCACCAAGATGGCGCTTTCGCTCATGCCCGAGGCTGAGTTGCCGAATTTTGAGGCCGCCCTCTCATGGATACGCAACCCCGATCATTCGGTGGGACTGGTGAACAATTTTCCTGTCCTCTATACCTTTGTTCCTGGTGTCTCCCCGTTCGACGGGATCAACGCAATATTACTGCGGCGGCTAAGCGATGATCTGCTTGTCCCCTATCAAACATTCGTTCTGACCTATGGCAATGAGGTGTTTCAGACTATCGTTCCCTGTCCTGAGCGTGATATCGCCATATCCGGGAAGAGCATCCATTTTTTGCGGCTCCCCAATCCTTACGATCTTGGCCTGAAACCGATAGTGCCGATGAGTCACGAACGTCTTGATCTTAGTGGCCGGACGGTCGTCAAAGGCGAGGTAGTCGAGACGACATTAGGCTATACCTTGAACTGACTGTTATTCCATCAAGCGACACTCTGCAGGGCGGGCCAGATGCTCATCTCCCGCTCTAGAGCAAGCACATCGGTGATCATCAAGCTTGTCCGTATCCAGTGCGAGACAAGCGATCGCTCTGATGTCCGAAATCTTATCCGGTTCCATCCTTCTGAGAAATCCATTGCCCTGTTCCATATATCCGTTATTGTAGATATATGGATAATGAACCGGCTATCGCCGCGCTGGGTGCGCTTGCCCAGGGGACGCGTCTCGATACTTTCCGCCTGCTGGTGCGCCACGAGCCGGAGGGGCTTGCGGCGGGCGAGGTCGCGCGCCGGCTCGATGTGCCGCAAAACACCATGTCCGCGCACCTCGCGATCCTGTCCCGCGCCGGGCTGGTCCGGGCGGAACGGCACAGCCGCTCCATCATCTACCGGGCGAACCTCGACGGGCTGCGCGAACTGACGCTCTTCCTCATCAAGGACTGTTGCGCCGGCAGCCCGGAGCTATGCGCGCCCCTCCTCGCCGAACTGGCCCCCTGCTGCGGAAAGAACGCCTGATGGACTTCGATGTCGTGATCTATCACAACCCCGCATGCGGCACCTCGCGCAACGTGCTGGGCCTGATCCGTCATGCCGGAATCGAGCCGCATGTCGTCGACTATCTGAAAACCCCGCCCTCTCGTCTGCTGGTCGCCCGGCTCATCGCGCGCGCAGGCATCACGCCCCGCGATCTGCTGCGCGAGAAGGGTACGCCCTATGCGGATCTGGGCCTTGGCGACACGTCACTTTCCGACGATGCGCTGATGGATGCGATGATGGCGCATCCCATCCTCATCAACCGCCCTCTGGTCGTCTCGCCGCTCGGGGTGAGGCTCTGCCGCCCCTCCGAAACCGTGCTCGACCTGCTGCCCCGGGGCCAGTTCGGTGCGTTCGCGAAAGAGGATGGCGAACAGGTCATCGACGCCAGCGGCCGGCGCGTCATCTGATGTTGCTCGCGCTCGCGGTCTTTCTCGCCACGATCACGCTCGTCATCTGGCAACCCCAGGGACTCGGCATCGGCTGGAGCGCGCTGGGCGGCGCGGCCGTGGCGCTGCTCACCGGCGTCGTCTCGCCCGCCGACGTGCCGGTGGTCTGGGGCATCGTATGGAACGCGACCGCGGCCTTCGTCGCCATCATCATCACCAGCCTGCTGCTCGACGAAGCCGGGTTTTTCGAATGGGCGGCGCTCCATGTCGCCCGATGGGGCAAGGGCCATGGACGTCGCCTCTTCTCCCTTGCCGTGCTGCTCGGCGCAGCCGTGTCGTCGCTGTTCGCCAATGATGGCGCCGCTCTCATCCTGACGCCGATCGTCATCGCCATGCTGCGGGCGCTGGGCTATGGCCCCAAAGCAACGCTCGCTTTCGTGATGGCCGCAGGCTTCATCGCCGACACCGCCAGCCTGCCCCTCGTCGTCTCGAACCTCGTCAACATCGTGTCGGCCGATTTCTTCCATATCGGCTTTGGCGACTATGCCTCGGTCATGGTGCCGGTCGATCTCGCCTCGATTGCGGCAACGCTGGGCGCGCTCCTGCTGCTGTTCCGGCGCGACATCCCCGCGGCCTATGACGCGACACAGCTTCGCGTGCCCCGGGAGGCCATCCGCGATGCTGCCACCTTCCGCGCCGGATGGGCGGTGCTGGTCCTGCTGCTCGCAGGCTTTTTCCTGCTCGAACCGCTCGGCATCCCGGTGAGCGCGGTCGCCGCCGCCGGCGCGGCACTGCTCATCCTCATCGCCGCGCGCGGCCACATCATCTCGACCAGGAAAGTGCTTCGCGGCGCGCCATGGCAGATCGTAATCTTCTCGCTGGGCATGTATCTGGTGGTTTATGGCCTGCGCAACGCGGGCCTGACCAGCCACCTCTCCGCCCTGCTCGATCTCACCGCCCGGGGTGGCGTGTGGGGCGCCGCCTTCGGCACCGGGATCATCGCGGCTGTGCTGTCCTCGGTGATGAACAACCTGCCGACCGTGCTGGTGGGCGCCCTGTCGATCGCCCCGGCCCATGCGAGCGGTGCCGTCAGGGACGCCATGATCTACGCCAACGTAATCGGCTGCGATCTCGGCCCCAAGCTCACGCCGATCGGCTCGCTCGCAACCCTGCTGTGGCTGCACGTGCTGGGCCAGAAAGGCATCCGGATCGGCTGGGGCTATTATTTCCGGGTGGGCGTCACGCTCACCCTGCCGGTTCTGCTTGTGACGCTCGCCGCCCTCGCGCTTCGGCTCAGCTCTTGAAATAACCCGGCTGGTCGATGTCGGCGATAAGCCCCGCGTGTTTCGGCTCCCAGTCCAGCAGCGCCCGGGTGCGTTCGCCCGAGGCCGGAACGTCCATCGCTGCGAACAGTGCGAACCAGTCAAAATGGCCAGCCGCCTCTTCGGGAGATCTGGCGACGACCGGCACGTTCAGGCGGCGGCCGATCACTTCTGCGATGTCCTTGAACGGCACTCCCTCTTCATCGACCGCGTGATACCGGCCCCCGACAGCGCCATGTTCAAGCGCCAGCCGGTAAAGGCGGGCGGCGTCGAGCCGATGCACGGCGGGCCAGCGGTTGAGCCCCTCGCCCACATAGGCCGACACGCCCTTCTGGCGCGCGAAATCGATGAGGCGCGGCACGAAGCCGTGGTCGCCATCGCCATGGACCGACGGGGGCAGACGGACCACCGACGCGCGCACCCCGCGCGCCGCCAGTGAAGCAGCGGCGGCTTCCGAAACGCGGGGATAAGTGGCGGAGGTGGGAGGGGGCGCATCCTCCTCTGTCGCGACGCGGCCCGCCGCGAGCAGCGCCATCCCGGACGTGACGAGCAGCGGACGGTCAGAGCCTTCGAGCGCGGCGCCGAGCGCCTCGATGGCGCGCCGGTCCATCTCGCAGTTTGCCACGAATTTCGAGAAATCATGGTTGAAAGCCGTGTGGATCACGCCATCCGATGCAGCCGCACCGCTGCGCAGGCTGTCCAGATCCTCAAGATCGCCCCGATGCGGTTGCGCACCCGCAGCGGCAAGAGACTGGAGGCCCGCATCCGAACGGGCAAGACCAAGCACCTGATGGCCCGCGCCGATCAGTTCCTGAACGATGGCGGACCCCACAAAGCCCGTAGCGCCGGTAACGAATACACGCATCGATTTGTCCTTCACCTGATTTCATGGCCGCGTTCGCGTGCCAACCATCAAGATAAGCCGTTGGAAAATACGATCCATGCTGTAAAGTCCGTATTATCTTCGCAATCGTCCGGAGCGCCCCATGGATCCCCTCTCAGACGTGCTGTCGCTGCTGCAACCGCGCGGTTACATGTTCGGCGGTTTCGATGCGGGCGGAGAGTGGTCGATCCGGTTCGGCCAGCATGACGGCATCAAATGCTACGCTGTGGTCTCCGGTCAGGGCTGGCTGGCCGTGGAAGGCGTTCCCGGCTCGGCGCATCTGAAGACGGGAGACTGCTTTCTGCTGCCGCGCGGATGGCCTTTCCGCCTTACCAGCGATCTTGCCCTGACACCCACCGACTACCGGATGTTCTTTCCGACCCGGCTGAATGGCGGCATCGCTGTGCTCAATAGCGGCGGGGATTTCTCGATTGTCGGCGGACATTTCGCGCTGACCGGCTGTCATGCCGGCATCCTGTTGGGCATGCTGCCACCCATCGTCCATATCCGGAAGGAAGCGGACAAGTCGGCATTGCGCTGGTCCATGGACCGGATGAAGCAGGAATTGCGCGAGCCGCAGCCGGGCAGCTTTCTGGTCGCGCAACATCTGGCCCATCTGATGCTGGTTCAGGCTCTGCGGCTGCATCTGGCGGAAGGGTTGAAAGGCGGCGTCGGCTGGCTTTTCGCCCTGGCCGACAAACAGATGAGCGCGGCGATCAACGCCATGCACGAGGATCCGGCGCATCGCTGGACACTTCAGGAACTGGCGGAGCGCGCAGGCATGTCTCGATCGACCTTCGCCCTCAAATTCAGGGAGACGGTCGGCGCATCGCCCATGGAATATCTGACCCGATGGCGGATGCTGCGGGCCGGCGACAGGCTCGTGAACTCCAGCGACCCCGTTTCCGTCATTGCGCTGGCGCTCGGCTATGAATCCGAAAGCGCCTTCAGCACGGCCTTCAAGAGAGTCATGGGTTGTTCGCCACGGCAATATGGCCGCAGCCGGAATCCGGCCTCCTCTTCACTGGGCGGGGAAGAAGCCGCATATACCGGCCAGTTCGAACCTGCCGCAGGCTGAAAACATCCAGCCCCTCGGGCCGCCCATTCCGGACACTTAGCCGACCGGAGCCGGGAACGGATCCTTTCCCATCAATCCACCATCCTGCGAGCGGCACAGGCGTGAATATTCGCCCGGGTTATAGCCGGTAAGACGGCGAAATGTTGAGGCGAACGCACCCAGGCTCTCATAGCCCACGCTCAACGCCACCTCGGTTACAGGTTCCGCACGTGCAAGCTGTTCCTGTGCGTTCAATATCCGCACACGCTGACGCCAGACCGAAAAAGGAAGACCCGTCTCTCCCGAGAAATGCCGGACGAAAGATCGCAGCGACATGCCGGCAAAACCGGCCCATGCCTCTTGCGACCGCGGGTCGCCGGGATGTTCGCTCAGCGCCTCCGCCACCCGGCGAAGGCGGCGATCGGACGGCAGGGGAAGGGACAGCGTTGCATGAGGCCGCGACAGGAACTCGTCCCAGAAGGTTTCAGCAAGCCGCGCAAGCGGCGGGTTCCACAGGCCCTCGAAGGTCATGCGCGACAGGCGGTCGGCCTGCGCATTCATGAGCGGCGTGCCCTGCACAAGAAAGGGTGCGGAAGGCAGGTCCCCGCAGCGCTGGAGCCCGACATAAAGGCTCCAGCCGCCGACCGCGCCATGCGAGCTTGCCGTATGCGGCAGGCCCGGGGGCAGCCACAGGGCCTGGCCGGGCCCGATGAGCCAGTAATCCTTGTCCGTCCGCAGGCCCATGACACCGGCCATGATCCCGAGAATCTGGCCGCGCTGATGGCTGTGCCGGTCGGCGACGCGGCGCGTCTCCTGTCTGGCATAGCCGCCGACCAGCCATGGCGCTTCGTCATGCTCGTTGTTCAGCTGCGGCGGAACCATGGTCAGTTTGGCGTACATGAGTAAAATTATGGCCTGAAAGCGTTAGCACGCCAAGAGAGGCAAGCTGCAAGATGCGCCGGTCAATCAACATTGCCGGCAGACGCAGCTCTGCCGTGAAGGATATGATTATGAAGGTCGGTTTTCTGGGACTTGGCGCGATGGGTCACGCCATGGCGCGGCGGCTGCTCGATGCCGGGCATGAGGTCACCCTCTACAACCGCACGGCGAGCAAGGCTGACGATCTGGTCGCCGATGGCGCACGCCTCGCGCGGACGCCGGCCGAGGCCGCGAAGGGTGCCGAAGTCGTGTTCTCGATGCTCTTCGACGACGCCACGACGCAGGCGGCGACATTCGGCGATGAGGGCATCGCAACAGCGATGGAGCCAGATGCGATCCATGTCTGCTGCAGTACGCTGTCGCTCGATCAGGCCCGACGCCTGCGCGACGGCCATGCCGAACGGGGCCAGGGCTATGTCACGGCGAATGTGCTAGGCCGTCCGCCTGCCGCCGTCGCCGGAGAGCTTTTCGTCATCGTGGCCGGGCCTGAACCTTTGCGTTCCCGGATCGAGCCCGCGCTCAAGGCCTTCGGACACCGCATCTTCGCCGTGGGCGACGATCCGGTGCAGGCCAATCTGGTCAAGCTTTCCCTGAACTTCATGATCATGTCCACGATCGAGCAGATGGCGGAAGTCTTCGCGCTGAACGAAAAAGCCGGAACCGATCCCCGCACGGTTTTCGAGATCATGACCGGGAGTTTCTGCAATGCGCCGGTGCACAAGAACTACGGAAAGCTGATGGTCGAGCATTCCTATGATTATCCCGGCGCATCGGTCACCCTGGGCCTGAAGGACACCGAGATGTTTCTTGCGGCGGGGCACGATTATCGCGTGCCGCTGCCTTACGCCGCCATCGCGCGCGACCGCTTCCTCGCCGCCATGGCCGCGGGAGACGCCGACAAGGATTTCGTCGTGCTGATGGAGCGCGCACGGCAGGATGCCGGCCTGAAATGACCCCTGCTCCCACCGGCAAACCCAAGGTTCTGGTGATCATGGGCAGCGTGCGGGCCGGGCGGCATTGCCCTGCCCTCGCGGCCTGGGTCGCCGGAATCGGGCAGGCAGAGACCGGCCTCGACTTTGAGCTGGTGGATCTGGCGGCATGGCCGCTGCCGATGGACGACGAACCCAACATTCCCGCAACCGGCCTCTATATGCAGCCGCATACGCGGAAATGGAGCGAAAAAATCGCAGAGGCCGACGCCTTCGTGTTCGTTTCGCCGCAATATAACTGGGGCTATCCCGCAGTCCTGAAAAACGCCATCGATCACTGCCATCGCGAATGGCATGGCAAGCCGCTCCTCATCGTCACCTATGGCGGCCATGGGGGCGATAAATGTGCGGCGCAACTCAGGCAGGTGGCCGAGGGTCTGGACATGCGCCTCGTGCCAACCATGCCCGCCCTGCCCCTCGCCCGCGGCATGATCCTCGGCGCGGCGATCACGCCGGACACGGATTTCAGGGAACAAATTCCGCAAGTCCGGCAAGGATGCCGGGAGCTTGCGGCGATGGCCCCAGCTCCGTGAGCGACAACAATCCGCTACCGGATCATGTTCGGGGTGGAACAGATCGCAGAAACGTCCGGCATCCTCTCAGGAAGGCAGCCCTTCCGGATAGTGCGGCAGGCCATCGTCGATATTGACCCATATCTGCTTGCCTGAAGTCCAGATATGTTCGGTCGGCCTGAACCTGTCAGGCTGATCGAGGCTGCCCATCGAGAGACCGATGGCGTTCGCGCTGCGCCGTTCGGAGAAAAGCGTCGTGCCGCAAAGGGTGCAGAACCCGCGCCTCACTCCGGTCTCAGCGCTGAACCAGCCAATCGGCCCGCTCATTGAAACGCTGTCTATCGGCACCATCACGCGCGCATAAAAGGCCGCACCGGTGGCCTTCTGGCACCGGCGGCAGTGACACACCCGGATATTTATGGGCTCCGCCTCGCTGACATAGCGGCATTGGCCGCACAGGCATCCGCCTTTTATTTCCTGCCGCATAGGGTCCTCCATGAGCGCCCGCCAACCCACAGCATTCCGGCGGGCGCTGAATGGCCATTATCTACATGACAGGGCAAAGATATGCACGCTCCGGTCCGCCGCATTCTCCTGTGGCATCGGCCTGTCGATTATCGACAGCCCGTCAGAGGAACATGCCGCCGGAAACCTCGATGCGCTGGGCCGTCACCCAGCGGTTGTCATCGGACAGCAGCGCGGCGATCATCGGGCCGATGTCGTCGGGCAGGCCCGCCCGGCCCATGGCCGTCGAGGAAGCGACGAACCTGTTGAAGTCGGGATTGTCGCGCACGGCGCCGCCACTGAAATCGGTCTCGATCGCGCCCGGCGCCACGGCGTTGACCGTGATGCCGCGTGCCCCGAGTTCTTTCGCCAGATAGCGGGTCAGGACCTCGATAGCCCCTTTCATCGCGGCATAGGCAGAAAAGCCCGGCAGGCTGAAGCGGGCAAGCCCGGAGGAAAGATTGACGATCCGTCCACCATCGGCGATCAGTGGAAGGAGCTTCTGGGTGAGAAAGAAAACACCCTTGAAATGGATATTGCAGAGCCGGTCGAAGTCCGCTTCCTTCGTGTCGGCAAAGAGCGCGTTGTGGCCGATGCCGGCGTTGTTCACGAGATAATCGAAAGTCTCCCGCCCCCATGTTTCCTTCAGGGCCTGCCGGACATCGTCCGCAAAGCCGTCGAAGGAGGAGGTATCACCCGTGTCGAGCCTGAAGGCGACGGCCTTGCGTCCAAGCGCCTCGATCTCCGCCACGGCGCTTTCCGCTTCGGCCTTGTTCGAGTGATAGGTGATGATGAGGTCCGTTCCCTTGCGGGCGAGGCTGAACGCCGTGTTGCGGCCAAGGCCGCGGCTGGCGCCGGTGACAATCGCCACTTTTCCCGTTGAATTTTTCTGCGTTCCGTTTGACATCGGCAACTCCCAAATCTGTTTCGCTGCACAAACATGGTCTCTGGCGGACCGGGACGCTTGCCCAAAGCCTCAAATTTTCTGCCCGATCCTCCATATATTTTTAGTCATAACCCGGATTTAGGCCCGTTTCATGTCCGATACACCAGCCAGCAACCTGCCCCGGGAATATTCGCATGGTTCTTGATCCAGATTCGGTGGACCAGACCTGCGTCAATCCGCGTCTTTCAATCCAGTACTTTCGATCTATATGGATAAGCCATCCACCCACATATCCTTGTCCTCCCATAAGTCAAACGAGGGGGAGGAAAGAAAATGAAATTGTCCGGTAAAGTGGCAATCCGTTCACTTCTGGTTGCCTGTGCGTTGCTCTCAACTTCCGTCATGGCGGACGTATATATGAAAGGCGCCGACATCGCGAAACTCGTCATCGGCAACACCATCGAGGGGAAATATCAGGCCTGCTCCGCAGGCGGCATGGATTTTCAGGAACATTATACTGTAGACGGAAAGATTCGCGGTCAGGAGCGGCCCTGCGCACAAGCCGGTCAGTGGCAGCATTATCAGGGGTTCTGGAAGATCGAGAACGAGAAGTTCTGCGTCAATCTCGGTTCTGAGCGTACAGGCGGCTGCTTTGACTATGTCGCCAATCCCGATGGCACGGTGACGCGCCTGATGGGAGGCGGAAAGTCCAGCGTCGTCTTCCAGATCGTGGATGGAAACCCGGATCATCTGTAATCGAATGATCTGACAAGGAAACTGTCCACCATCGAACGAAATCCGGCCCCCGCCATCTTGAATGTGGCGGGGGCCGGCCCGTTTCTGGATTGAGAGAGGGCTGCGGTGAGGGGCAAACGGCATCTCGCAGATACATTCCGCTGGTCGCCGGGCGAGGGCGCGGACAGGGTCGCCATGCTGTCCGTCGGCCTTGGCATGGCGGTTCCCATCCTGCTCGCCACATCGGCGGGGCGGTTGCCTCTGGGCATGGTGGCAACATTCGGCGCCTTCCTTGTCGGCAACGTCCGCATCGGCCGCAACCTCACCGACCAGTTGCAGGCCCTTTCCGGCATTTACGCGGCCGTACTGGGTGCCGTGATCGCGGCCGCCCTCATTGCCGGAGAATCGTGGTGGGCGGATGTGGGCATGATCGTCCTTGCCTGCCTTGCCGCGCTCACCGGTGGCTACAGCCGCCCCATGGCCGTGGCCAGCGGACGCTTCATCGTTTTTCTCATCATGGTTTTCAACCTGATGGAGGCATCGCCCCATCGCGGCGGCCTGCTGGTGCTGATCGCGCTGGGCGCGCTCTGGACAGGCGCTCTGGTGCTGGCCTTCGGCAGCGCTTTCCGGGCAGCCGGATGGATTTCCATTGCGCCACCGCCCGCTGCCCCTGCAACCGCCGCCACCTGGAAATTCAGGCGGCTGGTACAAACGCTCAAAAGCCTGCCCGGCTGGCAATATCCGTTGCGGCTCGCCCTTTGCCTTGGCGCGGCCAGCATGATCGGCTGGTACTGGCCGCATCATCACTTCCACTGGATCGCCCTGACGGTGACGCTTCTCTGCCATCGCCAGCTTGAAGCATTGCCCGTGAAGGTGACGCAGCGGGCCCTTGGCGCGACGCTCGGCGTCGCGGCGACGGGATTGCTCGTGTCACAGACGCTGGAGCCCTGGATTCTTGTCTGCATCATCGGGGTGCTGGCAAGCCTTGGCCCATGGCTGCGGGTGCGCAACTATCTGGCTTATACCGCCAGCATGACGCCGCTCATCATCCTGCTGTTCGATGCGGGACGCCCCGTCGAACTTGCCATTCTGGTTGATCGTCTGGCTGCGACCCTGATCGGCGCAGCCCTGGTCATTGCGGCGAACATGCTGTTCGCAAAGCTTGTCGCAAGCAAAATGCAGCCGGCCTGAGAAAACCCGGGCCGGCTGACCTGCCTCAATATTCCTGAACCGTCGGACGAAACAGGATTTCATTTATGTCGATGTCATCGGGCTGGTCGATCGCGAACGCCACCGCCCTTGCAAAGGAGTCGGCCGGGATTGCGGTCTTGTAGGTCTCCCGCGCCATCTGCTCGACCTCGGGGTCGGTGATGCTGTCGGGCAGTTCGGTCGCGACCGCACCGGGCGAGATGATGGTGGTGCGCAGATTATAGGGCTTCACCTCCTGCCGCAGGCCTTCGGTAATGACCCGGACGGCATGTTTGGTGCCGGAATAGACGGCGCTGCTTCTGCGCACCTTGTGTCCCGCGACCGAGGCGACATTGATGAACTGGCCCGACTTCTGGCGCTGCATGTAAGGCAGCGCGGCCGCGATGCCGTAAAGGACGCCCTTGATATTGACGTCGATCATCTGGTCCCAGTCATCCACCTTGAGCCGCTCCAGCAGCGAGTTCGGCATAAGCCCGGCATTGTTGATGATGACGTCGATCCGGCCATGCCGCTCGACGGCGGCATCGACCAGCG
Source organism: Parvibaculaceae bacterium (assembly GCA_028283765.1). Classification (GTDB taxonomy): domain Bacteria; phylum Pseudomonadota; class Alphaproteobacteria; order Parvibaculales; family Parvibaculaceae; genus JAATFR01. The sequence goes on from JAPWJY010000008.1 coordinate 1,606,009, forward strand.
CCTGCACTTCCGCCCGCTTCGTCACATCGGTCACCAGCGCGAGCACATCGCCGCCCGCCTGCGTCAGCTCGCTTGCCAGCGCATCGATGCGCTCCTTGCGGCGGGCACCGATGACGAGCTTTGCCCCCTTCGCGGATAAAAGCCGCGTCGCGGCTTCGCCAAGGCCGCTGCTCGCGCCTGTAATCACGACGACTTTGCCCTTGATCTTGTCCACCGTTTCCACTCCCGTTTTCCACACAGATACAGATCAGAAAGACTAGCGGCATCGCGCCGCCACGGCCATGGCCTTGCCGCCCTTTCCTTTAAATCCATCCATGCCTGCGCGCAAAAGCCTTGCCCACAAAAGGAAAACCCCGCTCCAGCGAAGGAACGGGGTTTCGTTTTCGTGCCGTCAGGAACGGCAGGCCAACTCGTGCCGCCTGTCAGAAAGCATAGGACAGGGTGGCGGCGGCAAAGTCCTTGTCATAGGCGTAGTTGCGGAACTTGTTGCCGAAGGCGCTGGTCCACTGGACGTTGAGGTTCCAGTTGCTCAGATAGGCGGCGTTAAACCCGACCGAAACCTTCTTCACGCCGGCAATGAAGCCGGGTCCGATCGGACCGGCGGAATAGCCGGTCACGTCATGTGACCAGACCAGCAGCGGCGATATGGTCAAAGCCGTGCCGAAAGCGTTGTTGTACTGGGGGCTGAAGTAAAGCCGGTAGCCCCAGGAGAATGAGGAGGCGTAGCGGGCGCCCGGGCAGCTTGCCGAAGAGGAGCTGCCGCCGGGGCACTGGCCGCTGCCGACCGCCGCATCGGCAATCTTGCTGATCGAATACTGGTCAGCACGGGGAATATTGAGCTGGTCGCTGCTGCTGCTTGCGTCCGGCAGATACTGGAAGCCGACGTTCGCCAGAACAATTACCTGATCCGCGCGCAGGAAATCGGTCAGCGGCTCGGATGTCGCGAACGTGCTGGTCGTCTGCAACTGGCCGGTGATCACATCCTTGCGGCGATAGCCGTTGATGATGTCACCCGGCGCAATGAGGGAGGTTCCGTCCGTGGTGAAGCCGAGATTGTTCGCCAGAAGCGTGGTCGTGGCGCGCTGGAACGGCATGTTCGGCGAATAGGCGATTTCACCGGCAAGCGCCGTGCCGCCAAACAGATCCTGCAACATGGTGTTGAAGCTCGCACCGAACATATGAATATCGGAGGGATACTGGGCAAGGTAGCTCGACCCGGCGAAGCTCCGCAGTATCTGGGCCTGCGTGATGGCCGTTGCCGGACTGACCGACGAGGTGTAGGCCAGAATCGGATAGGCGGAATGGAAGTTCGTGTAGTAGAGGGCCGTGTCCGTTCCGTCATTCAGCCAGTCGGCATAGTAGCCGACCTTTGCACCGAACTGCCCCTGATTGCTGGGCTCATCGTCGTCCGAACGCTTCAGGACAAGGCCGCTCTGGAGCGCACCGGCGACGCCCGCCAGCTGCACGGCCTGGTCGTACTCAAGCCCGATGACCTGATAGTTGCCGCCGGGACCGAAATAGTCCGTACCTGAAAAGAAGGTGCCAACCGAATCGAGATGGATCGGATTCCACAGGAATTCGTACCACGCCTCGGCGCTGAAATTGTTGGGCAGGCCGACGGACGCATAGATCGCCGGCATCGGCGTCACCGCGTTCTTGATCTCGGAGCCGGGGGTGCGCAGTTCGGAAACGTCATACCCCAGATAGGAGTTGATGCCGCCCTGGATGAACAGGCTTTCGCCCCAGTTGATGACCTGATTGCCGAGGCGGACGTTGACCGGATTGTCGCCGATCTCCCAGTTGCCGTACACGAAAGCGTCCAGCAGGCGCAAACCATGCCCTGCCCCGTTCATCGAGTCCGTGGCGCTGTCGCCGCGCACCGCATCGTCCAGCGAACGGTAGCCGCGCCCGGTTCCGGCGGGACCGAAATCGCCGTTGCGCGTGCCGACCTGATTGGCGCCCCAGTAATCGTAATAGCCCTTCCAGCGGACGAAGCCGCCGTAGTTCTCCCACTCAAGCTGGATGTCCTGGCTGAATTTCACCGCCGTGGTATAGGGCTGCCAGCGCTTGGTGTTGACGTTGCCGTCGTCATAATTGCGGCTGAAATCATAGGCGCCGCAGCCGCCATTGCTGGAGCTGACGAAAGAGCAATCCTGACCCGACGTTCTGATGCCCGCCTGAAGGCTCACGGTCGTATCGACGCTCGTCTTGATGTTACCGAGATTGAAATCCACAGCGGAGGCATTCCCTGCCCACATCGCTACTACGCCAGTTGCTCCAGTCATGAGCAACGAACGGAAACTGATAACCCTCATCAGGTCTTCCTCCAACACGGACGTTTATTATTTTCCAGTTGCCGGAACAGACCCCCCGGCAACGCCCCTTGATCGAAATCAAAACGTTTCGACCTATTTATAAATTATCTAGGTGTAACCACCTTATTTTTAATTCATGTAGGTTTAATACAGCAATGCTGTTCCAAAACTTTCAATGTAAATTCCATTTTCCGTCGCTTGCCGCTGCGAAAGTCGAGAAAGTGTGACAATGAAAACACAACCGGCGATCCCGAATGGCGTTGCCATTCCGGCACCCGCACGGACGCCAGCATGATGAAATGGATCGTGTTGAAAATGGCCCCTGCCAAGGCGTGGACAGCCTGAAAAGACCCGCCCGGCCTTATTCAGGCCGGGTTAGTTCCCGTAATAACGAGGCAGGCTTTCCCTAGGTTCGGTAGTCGGGTTCCTCGACATCCAGAATGGCTTTGACCTCGCGCAGATGCGCTTCCGCCAGTCCCTGATATTCCGCCCATTGCCGTTCCGTCAGCGCCGCGATCTCGTCGGAGACGATCCGAATCGGCTTGCCGGTCATATAGCAGGTGATCAGCGTTTCGCAGGCCCGCTCGAAATAGAACAATTCATCAAATGCTCTGGCGACGGTGGGGCCCGTCACCAGCACGCCATGATTGCCCATCATCAGCACGCTCTTGCCGTCCGTCAGTCTGGAGGCGAGCCTGTCGCCCTCATCATCGTTCAGCGCCATGCCCGGAAACGCGTCATCGAGCGCCACCCGGCCGAAAAACCGCATGGTGTTCTGGTCGATGGGATAAAGGGTGCTGTCAGCCAGCGCCGAAAGCGCGGTCGCATATTTCGAATGCAGATGCATGACGCAGCGCGCCTGCGGCAGCAAGGCATGGAGCCGCGCATGGATGTGCCAGGCGGTCGGGTCGGGAGCATCCGGGCCCATGGCCTCGCGGTCGCCATGGGCGTCGAGCAGCAGCAGGTCGCTCGCCCGGACCTTCGAGAAATGCCGCCCTGCCCTGTTCATCAGGAACTGACCGCCATCGGGCGAGACGGCAACGCTCAGATGGTTGGCGACCCCCTCGTGCATGTCGAGGCGCGCGAACCAGCGGAAGCTCGCCGCCAGATCGACCCGGGCCTGCCAGACGGGATCCTCATTGCTGCCGAACTGTTTCAGGGATGAAGAGATCTGCATGGGAATGCCTTTCGGACCTATCTCTGTGCCTGTTGCCAATGGGGATGGAGCCATACCGGCGCCTCCTCCATCCGGGGCATCGCCTGCCCGCGGATCATGTCGCTCGCCTTTTCCGCGATCATGATCGTCGGCGCATTGGTGTTGCCGCTGACGATGGACGGCATGATCGAGGCGTCGACCACGCGCAGGCCGGTGAGGCCATGCACCCGCAGCTCGCTATCCACCACCGACAATGGATCCGTGCTCGCGCCCATCTTGCAGGTTCCAACCGGATGATAGCAGGTTTCGATGGCCTTCTTCAGCCACTCGTCGATTTCATCGTCGCTCTGCACCTGCGGTCCGGGAAACAGTTCTTCCCCCCGATAAGAGTCAAAAGCGGGCTGCGCCAGGATTTCCCGCACCAGCTTGACCGACTGGCGCAGATCCTCGCGATCGCGCGCATCGGCAAGATAGTTGAAGCAGATCGCCGGTGGCTGGGTCGGGTCGGCGGAGCGCGCCCGCACATAGCCGAGGCTTTTGGGGCGCATCAGGTCGATATGAACCTGATAGGCGTGCTCGGGCACCGTGTCGGCGGTGCCGGGGATCACGGCGAGCGACATCAGCGTCAGTTGCAGATCGGGATGCTCGATCCCGGCCCGGCTGCGGATGAAGGCCCCGGCCTCGAAATGGTTGGTCGCCGCATCGCCTGAGCTCGACAGGAACCACTGGATGCCGGTCAGCCATTTGCGCGGCCCCCGGGTCACCGGATAGAGCGTAACCGGCAGCTTGCAGCGATGCTGGATCACGATGTCGGGATGATCGTTCAGATTCTCGCCGACGCCGGGCAGATGATGGGCGGGCTCGATGCCGACGCTGCGCAGATAGTCCGCGTCGCCGATGCCGGAGAGATGGAGAATCTGGGGCGTATTGATGGCCCCGCCCGAGAGGATCACTTCCTTATTGGCGAGAAACGTCTGCTTCGCGCCACGGACCGAGCAGACAACGCCCGTGGCGCGCGTGCCTTCCAGCAGCACGCGGTGGACCAGCGCGCCCGTTTCGATGGTAAGGTTGGGCCGGCCCTTCGCCTGCCCCAGATAGCCCCTTGCGGCGCTCCAGCGCTTGCCGTCACGGGTGGTGCGGTCCACCGGGCCGAAGCCCTCCTGCTGAGCCCCGTTGAAGTCGGGCGTATAGGGATAGCCCGCCTGAAGCCCCGCCTCGACGAAGGCCGTGCACAACGGCGAGCGGGAGATATCCGGCGAGGAAACATGAAGCGGCCCGTCGCCGCCATGCCAGTCGTCCGCGCCGCGCCCATAGCTTTCCGCCCGGCGGAAATAGGGCAGCACGTCGGCATAGCTCCAGCCGCCGCCCACGGTCTGGCCCCAGAGGTCGTAATCATTGGCATGGCCGCGGATATAGACCATGCCGTTGATCGAGGAGGACCCGCCCAGCACCCGGCCCCTTGGATGGGTCAGCCGCCGGTTATCCAGATGCGGCTCGGGGTCCGAGACATAGGCCCAGTTGAAACGGTCCGACGACAGCAGCGAGCCGATCCCCATGGGCATGTGGATCTGCCAGCTTTTGTCCGCCGGGCCCGCTTCAAGCAGGAGCACACGGCAATCCTCGTCCTCGGTCAGGCGCGCGGCGAGCACGCATCCGGCCGAGCCCGCGCCGACGATGATGTAATCGTAGGCCGGGGCCGCCTCGTCAGCCTTGCTCATGCACCATGCTCCGCGCCACGGATGGCCTGATAGCAGAGCTTGTGGAAATGGTGCACCAGATGCTCGCTGTAGCTGCTGCGCTCGGCGTCGATCAGGTAGCGGCCATGGGTGAAGCCGAACGAATGCAGCCCCTTCTGGTTGGAGACATTCAGTTGAATATCCTCCGGCCCGAGCTGCGTGTTCATCCACCTGATGGCGGCCTGGGTCAGTTCAGGCAACTCGCGCCCCTCGATCCCGTAATAACCGAACCGCAGCAGCGAGCGCTCGGGGTCGAGCGGGATCATGATGAAAGTCCCGATCATGTCCGTGTACGGAAACGAATAGAAGGTGGTGTTCGGCCACAGCCCGATGTTGAAGAACCAGGGCGTCTGGTAGGTCGCGTTCCCGATCTCCACCCCATAGGCATGGGTCGTCTCGCCCTTCGCCGGCGGGCCGATATAGGTCCACCAGTTGTCATGGCTGGTCAGGTCGTAGCCGCTGTAGTCGATCAGCGCGGCAAGCTCCTTGTGGACAGGCCCGGAGAGGTCGAAATGATAGCCTTCGATCGAGTTTTCCTGAATCACCTTCCAGTTGGCGTCGACGATCACGTCCACTTCCTCGATCAGCCGCAGGCGGTCGAGATCCGGCAGGAAACGGCGCATCTCGTCGAGCGCGCCCGGCACCATGTCGGCGACGGATTGCGCGTCGGAATCGAGATTGACGAAGACGAAGCCGCCGTAATTCTCGACCCGGACAGGTTTGAGGCCATAGTCCGCCTTGTTGAAGTTCTTCAGGCATTCCGTCCGGGGCGCGGCCTGAAGCGCGCCATCCATGGAATAGGCCCAGGCGTGATAGGCGCAGCGCACCAGCGCCGGGCTGAACTTGCCCCGGCGCTCCTCGACCAGCCGGTTGCCCCGGTGCTGGCAGACATTGTGGAAGGCGTAAATCTTGCCGTCCCGGTCCCGGGTCGCGATCACGCTCTGCTCGAAAATGTCCTGGGTAAGGAAACTGCCGGGCGTCGCCAGTTCGCTTTCATGGCCGATCATGTGCCATGACTTGAAAAAGATGTCCTTCTTTTCGGCGTCGAAGATTTTCTGGTCGTAGAAAAAATGGGCGGGCAAGGAATAGGCTTCCTCGGCATCCTGCTCGTCCCAGGCGCGGCTGATCTGCGGCACGGGCTATCCTCATTGTTCGGGGGCCAGCAAGGTTTTTAGCCTTGCTCATGGGGATAATCTTGCGGAGGGCAGAGGAACCGGACATGATTAAAAACGACAAACTTAAGACGCTTTTTATATGGATCGCAAAAAGCGCCGTTTAATTTTCAGGACCGGCGGGACAGCGCGGCATGGCGGCACATAAAATCGGTTTCCTGCTCCTGCCGGACTTCTCTCATCTGGGCCTCGCCCTTGCCGTCGAACCGCTGTTCATCGCCAACTGGCTGACGCAGGACAAAATCTTTGAATGGTCCCTGATTTCACCTGACGGCAAGCCGGTGCGGGCCAGCAACGGCATGAAGACGGCGGCCGACAGTTCGCTCGCCACGGCGGAGTTTCCCGGCACGCTGTTCGTGGTGGCGAGTTTCACCCCCAAGGAACATGCGAAAAACCGGGATGTGACCCGCTGGCTGCGCCGGCTTGCCCGTTTCGGCGTGGAAATGGGCGGCATCGAGACGGGATCGGAGCTTCTGGCCGCGGCGGGCCTTCTTGATGGCCATGAGGCCGCCGCCCACTGGGACAATCTCAAGGGTTTTCAGGAGCGCTATCCCGACGTCGCGGCCTCGACGCTTCTCTACACCATGGGCCGCAACCGGCTGACCTGCGCCGGGGCCACCTCGATTCTGGACATGATGCTCGCCTGGATGGCCGAGCGCATCGCGCCCGACCTCGCCGCCGACGTGGCCCGGCACATGCTCGTGACCCAGGTGCGCGACGCCACCGGCTGGCAGGGCGTCGCCCCGGACGACGGCAACCGCCGCACGGTCCCCTCAGCGATAGAAAAGGCGCTCGCCGTCATGCAGCAGTCCATCGAAGAGCCACAGTCTGGCGAACCTTTGTCGTGCGAGGAAATCGCCGGGGAAACCGGCCTGTCGCTGCGCCAGTTGCAACGGCAGTTCCGGCAGCATTTCAACCGGACCATCATCCAGCATTACACCCGGATCAGGCTGGCGAAAGCCCATCAGCTTCTCCAGCAGACCGACCTCACCGTGACGGAGGTGGCGCTGGGTTCAGGCTTCGGCTCGGTCGAAAATTTCTCGCGCCTCTACCGCCGCCAGTTCGGCTGCCCGCCAAGCCATGGATCGCCGCCAGTCCACAACGGCTCCCGTGTTCAGATCCTGACCCAGCGCGGATTCGCAATGTAATTTATGGTGATCCCGGCAGGGCTCGAACCTGCGACCTACTGCTTAGAAGGCAGTTGCTCTATCCAACTGAGCTACGGGACCTCTGGGCCATGGAGGGCGCGCGCCCGGAGCGGCGTGAGGACACTCTTGTGATGACGGATCGCTATGGACGGCGCCTGAGGCGTCCGCTCAATGCGTCCACTGGCCGATCCGGTCGGCCTTGAAATTATCGGCATAGGCCTTGAGCGTATTTTTCGGCTCGGCCGGTTCGAAAAGCTGGAAATCGATGCCGTATTTCCCGGCATAGGCGATGGCTTCTTCCCTGGTGTCGAAGCGCAGCGTGATTTGCTGGTTCATGTCGCCCGAACTCGTCCAGCCCATCAGCGGATCGATGGCCTTGGCGGCGGCCGGCTCGAAATCCAGCACCCATTTTTTGGTCTTGGCCCGGCCGGACTGCATTGCGGTCTTCGCAGGCTTGTAAATGCGGGCGCGCGCCATCAAATAACCTCTAGGTCGCAGACTGGTCCAAATTGGACTTTATATCGCCCAACTACGGACCCAATTGCAAGCTAAGTCGTTACGACAACGATGATAAGCGTTGTCACAGGGGGTTATCGCGGCTGTCACCCGACCGTTGCGTGAATGCCCTAAACAGAACCAGAGCATCCAAGGACGAGGAGGTCCCAAAATGACACATTTCCTCGACGAGCGGGCGGCAACAACCCTGCTCCGTAATCACGGCTTCAATAATCTCGATATTGAATGCGTGCTGGATCTTACCGGGTCTGTATCGCACCAGGGTGCGGACCGCTGGGCGAGCGACAAAATCGAACGCATCGCCAAGCGGGCCTACTGGCTGGGCAAACGGGAACTGGCCCCCGAGGTATGCTGCTAGGGGTTCCCCAGTCTCTGGCCGGATTTTGTCTCAGGTCGGGTTTTCCAGATTGAACAGACGCGAGTTTTCGTCATAGGCGAAAAGTTCGGCAAACCGTCCCCATGAAATCGCCACGCGGAGCGTCTGCTCCGCGCGGTCTTCCGACATGGCGTCTTCCAGTTCCTCGGCGAACCGGGAGAAGGAGGCCTGATGTCCGGGGCGCTCGTCGAGAACCCGGCGGATATGCGTGACGAGCGGCACATGGGCGATCATGGCCTCGGCGAACAGGCGCTTGCGCTCATTGGTTTCGGATTCACCGAACAGGCGCCCCGTCTCCGTCAGGCTGATGTCGCCGCCCTCGACCACCGCGAATCTCAGCAACTGCAAGGCCTCCGCGATCGGAAACAGTTCGTCCGTCGCCATCTGCATGTCATCAGCCAGCGCAGGCAGGTCGGCGCGTCCCAGATAGGGCTCGATGGCCAGCGCCTCGATCAGGCCGGAGAGCCGGTTGGTGGAAACGCGCGGCAGTTCCATCGAAAGCGGATGAGACGGATGCGCCTCGCTGCGGGCGGCATGGGCGGCGGAAGGCTTCTCCCCGGTTGTCATGAGACCGTAAATATCGTCCACAAGGCTTTGAAATGTCGGATCAAACCGGTTCCGAGGTTGCGTCAGATCGACCTTCACCTCCGCCCTCACCCGGCCAGGGTTCGATCCCAGCACCAGGATGCGGTCGCACATCAGCACTGCCTCCTCGATGTTGTGGGTGACGAGCAGGATGGATTTGATCGGCATCTTGCCTTCGACCCACAGGTCGAGCAGGTCCGTGCGCAGAGTTTCGGCCGTCAGCACGTCCAGCGCCGAGAATGGTTCGTCCATCAGCAATATGTCGGGATGGACCACAAGGCCGCGGGCCAGCCCGACGCGCTGGCGCATGCCGCCGGAAAGCTCCTTGGGAAACGCGCTTTCAAACCCGTCCAGCCCGATCATGTCGATCGCGGCGAGCGCGCGCTGATGCGCCTCCTCCTCGGGAATGTGATGTGCATCGAGGCCGAGGCGCACATTCTCCAGCACCGTCAGCCAGGGAAAGAGGGCAAAGGTCTGGAACACCATGGCGATCCCGCGCGTCGGGCCCTCTATGGGCGCGCCCTTGAATTTGAGGTCGCCGGAGGTGGGCGCGGTCAGTCCCGCGATCGCGCGCAGGAGCGTCGATTTGCCAGACCCCGAGCGCCCCAGCAGGCCGACGATTTCCCCCTCCTTGAGGATCATGCTCACATCGTCGAGCACCACCAGTTCGCTCTGGTTGCCGCTCCGCTTGAAGGTCTGGCGCAGATGGCTCACATCGAGCACATGCTGACGCGCCTCTTCAAGGGCCTGCATTTGCGTGGTCGATAGGCTCATGAAACCTCCTCTTGACCCGTTCAGGTCAGACGCAGACGGCGCTCGGCGTAATTGCTGAGCGGCCGCCACAGGATACGGTTGAACAGGGTGACAAAGATCGCCATCACGGTGATGCCGAGCACAATGCGCGGATAGTCGCCAGCCAGCGTCGCCCGGGCAATGTAGGAGCCGAGCCCCTGGGCCTCCAGCCGCGTGTCGCCCCAGCTCACCAGTTCCGCCACCATGCTCGCGTTCCAGCAGCCGCCCGACGCTGTGATGGCCCCGGTCAGGAAATAGGTGAAGACGCCGGGCAGCATCACCTTGCGCCACCAGTTGACCCCGCGTACCCGGAACGAGGCCGCCGCCTCCTTCAGATCGCCGGGAAAGGCGCTGGCGCCCGCAATAACGTTGAACAGAATGTACCATTGCGCGCCGAGGATCATCAGCGGGCTCAGCCAGACATTCGGGTTGAGATGGAAATGAAGGATACCGACGACGACGACCGGAAACAGCAGGTTCGCCGGAAAGGCGGCGAGAAACTGGGTGACAGGCTGGAGCGCGCGCGACAGCTTCGGATGAAGCCCGATCCAGATGCCGAGCGGAACCCAGAAGACCGAGGCGAGTATGATCAGCACCACGACCCGCGCGAGCGTGTAAAAGCCATACCGGATGGAAAGAAGAATGTCCCCGGTGCCGATGGAGCCCGCCATCTCCTTGTAAAGCGCGTAAAACCCGAAACCGGTGGCGATGGCTACACAGCCCCACCACACCGTCACGCCCACATATCGGCCGGCTGTCCGCACCCCCTCGCCGCTCACCCGGGACGGCAAGGTCAGGGAGCCGGAGAGCGGCTCAAGGCGGGCCAGGGTCACGCTGTTCACCATGGCGATGAAGGGCCGGACCGCATAGGCGACGAGACGGCCCCGGCGCAACAGCAGCAGCACCCACGGATCGTCGTCGCCCAGATCGTCCCCCTGCTCCGATTTGAACCGCCGGGACCAGGCCACGAGGGGGCGGAACAGAAGCTGGTCATAGGCCATGATGACGACCAGCATGGCGAGAATCGCATAGCCGATGGCGGGCAGGTTCCGCTGCCCGATCGCCAGCGCCACATAGGAGCCGATGCCGGGCAGCGTGATCGTGGTCTTGCCGACGGATATGGCCTCGGACGCCACGATGAAGAACCAGCTTCCCGACATGGACATCATCATGTTCCAGACGAGCCCCGGCATGGCGAAGGGCACCTCCAGCCGCCAGAAACGCTGCCAGGTGGTCTGGCCGAAGGCGCGGGACGCCTCGTCGAGATCGCGCGGCACGTTGCGCAGCGACTGGTAGAGGCTGAACGCCATGTTCCAGGCCTGCGCCGTGAAAATGGCGAAGACGGCCGCGCACTCCGCTCCCAGCACGCTGCCCGGAAACAGCGCCATGAACGCGGTGACGGTGAAGGAAAGAAAGCCAAGTACCGGAACGGATTGAAGAATATCCAGTATGGGGATCAGGACGCGCTCGGCCTGACGGCTCTTGGCCGCCGCCGTCGCATAGATGAAGGTGAAGATCAGCGAGGCGACCAGCGCCGCCATCATCCGCAAGGTGGTGCGCAACGCATATTGCGGCAGCATGGCCGGATCGAGGCTGATATTGGCGACCTGCACGGTTTCCAGCGGCGCATTGAGCTGCCGGGCCCCGAAGGTAATGGAGGTCAGGGTACCCACGACCAGACAAAGAGCGACGATATCCCATACGTTCGGCAGAACGCGCAGGCGGCGGCCAACTGAAATGACAGCGCTATCGGGCATGAGCCTCCCTCATCTTCATTGCCGAAAGGCTTTCCCGAACAAGGTAGTAGAAGAATGTCTAGCACAGTTGGCCGCTTTGGAAACATGCCGTCACGAAGCTTTTCCAGGGCGATTTTCCGCGCCCCGGACAAATCGCGAAGGTTGGACGCCACCCCCGGATCAGGACCGCTCCGCATATCTGATCATGTGCCGCCCAATGTCTTTCCGGCACAACATCATATTTCAAAATATATAACATATACAATTACTTATATTTATATCATGATAATCTAGATTATATTCTGCATATGCCCGCTCCAGTAGTTATCGATAAATATTTATTTCAATTTAATAATGTAAAAATGGACATAAGGAATGGCCTTCTCCTGCCGGGCTCCTTACTATCGCTCTTCGGGTTAAACCAGCGAGCATAATAAAAGGCGCGGCTATAATGGGGGAAGCCACACCGCCGGCATGGCTGGAGTGGGTCAAGGCGCCCCTCCTGTTGCTGTCGGCGAACAGCATGGACAGGCAGGAGAGCAAAACGGGCGCGAGTGAGCCCGTTGTCCTGTCCGCCAACATGGCGGCCCGGCAATTATTTGAAATCAAAGATGATTTTTTCCCCCAGCCGCTCTCCTTGCTTTTTACCGAACGCACCTGCCGGCAATTAGCTCCCCTCCTGATTCCGCACGGTAGCGGCGCTCATCAGGCTTTCCCCTTCGAAATCACGTCCGCTTACACGCCCGAGGGAAAGCCGCCGATCCAGATTCTGGTTCAGGGCACCCCGGTGGATATGGGGTCCGCAGACTGGCTCCTGACCATCTCCAGAACGTGGCAAACATCAACATCCCTGAACAACGCCATGATTTCTCAACAAAATATTATCGAGGCTCTCAATTTTATGCCGGTCGCCGTTGAGATTTATGATCGCGACCTGAAAGAAATTTTCTCCAATGACCATTCTGACCGGATGTTTGGCTATGGCCCCGGGGAGGTCTCCGGACTGGACGACTGGTGGGAGCTCGGTTACCCGGACCCGGAATACAGGCAACTCGCCCGCAAGGCCTGGTACGACGCCATGGACACATCACGGGCGACCAACCATGAAATCCTGATGAAGGATTGGGTCGTCGCCTGCAAGGATGGCACCAGCAAAATAATCCAGTTCAGATACAGGTCGATCGGAGACCTGCATGTCTTTGTTTTCTGGGATATTTCAGAACAACGAAGACTGGAGGAAAATCTGCGCCAGCTGGCGAATACGGACACGCTGACCGGCCTCTTCAACCGGCGCAGCTTTTTCGAGCGGCTGGCCCTGTCGCTGGAGAATGCAAAGACGTCCGGCATACCCGTGTCGCTGATGATGCTCGATCTCGATCACTTCAAATCCGTAAACGACATCCATGGCCACAGCGCGGGTGACGCGACGCTCCGTGAAGTCGCCCGGCGATGCCAGAAGCTCCTGCGGGACGGCGACAGCATGGGACGGATAGGAGGCGAGGAATTCGCCATCCTCCTGCCCTCAAGCGATCACAAGACGGCGGCAGGGGTGGCGGAGCGGCTGCGTCTGTCCGTCAGTTCACTCCCCATCGTTCTGGAAGGCGCGAACCTGAACACGAGCGTCAGCATCGGCCTGTCGACAAGCCTGCCCGGGGAGACCGACATGTTCGGGTTCGTCAAACGTGCCGACCAGGCCCTCTATGCCGCCAAGGCTGCGGGCCGTGACTGTGTGAGGCCGGAACTGGCCTGAAATGGCCAATCAGGACCGTTCCCGGATCAGGCTGATCAGCGCCCGCAGGCCCGCGGGCATATGCCTGCGTCCGGAGTAATAAAGACAGAGGCCCGGAAAAGGCGGCGTCCACTCATCGAGCACGCGCATGAGCGTACCGGCGGCAAGATCGCCGGCAACCCGGCTTTCGCTAAGATAGGCAAGGCCCACGCCAGCCCGGGCCGCCTTCAGCATCAGCCCCGCATCGTCGAGAATCAGGGGTCCCTTGCCGTCCACGGTAACAGCCTCGCCGTGGCGCTCGAACTCCCAGTGATAGATGCCGCCGCTCGGCAGGCGGCTTCGAATACACCGGTGATGGACGAGATCGGCAGGGCTCGCGGGCCTGGGATGCGTCTCGAAATAGGCGGGTGATCCCACCACCGCGAAGCGCTGGTCGGGTTCCAGCGGCACCGCGATCATGTCGCGGGGCACCAGTTCCGCCAGCCTGACGCCCGCGTCGAAACCATCGACGACGATGTCGACCAGCCGCCCCTCGGTGACGATATCGACCGTCATATCGGGATAGCGTCGCAGATATTCCAGAATGACCGGCTCCATGATCTGGTTGGCGGCCCCGGCCGAGCTGTTGATCCTGAGCGTACCCGCAGGCGTGTCGCGATGGCTGCCCGCCCGCGCCATCGCTTCGCGGATGTCCCCCAGCGCGGGCGCCACACCGGCGACAAACTGCTCGCCCGCCTCGGTCAGCGAGACGCTGCGCGTGGTCCGGTTGAACAACCGGACGCCGAGCTTCGCTTCCAGCGTGGCGATGGCGTGGCTGAGCGCCGAACGCGACATGCCCAGTTCCGTCGCAGCGGCGCGAAAGCCCCGGTGCCGCGCCACCGCCAGCACGGCATCGAGTTCAACCAGCCCCGAGGTTCTCATTGTCCGGATTCCTGCACCAGATCATGCCAGTCTGCATGGCTTATCGCATCAAAGCTAACGCCTTATCTTCCGCCTCTCCACCCTCATGAGCCGGGAGAACGCCATGCGCCTCATCGACAAGATCTATATCAACGGGGTGTTCGTCACGCCGCACGGACAGGAACTGTTCGATCTTTACAATCCGGCGACCGCACAGGTGACCGGGCAGGTCCGCCTCGCCGATGAGACGGATGCCCGCGCCGCCATCGCCGCCGCGAAAGAGGCCTTTCCCGCCTTCTCGCGCACCAGCAAGGCGGAGCGTATCGCCCTGCTGGTGCGGATGCATGAGGCTGTCACGGCCCGCCGGAACGACCTGCTGGAGGCGATCATCGAGGAATATGGCGCGCCTTCTTCCCGCGCCGGTTTCATGGCGGACCATCCGGCGAGCCAGTTTCTCGATATGGTGCGCGTGCTGGAGGATTATGACTTCACCCGGCGCATCGCCTCCGCCGAGGTCATCATGACCCCCATCGGGGTGGCGGGACTCATCACGCCCTGGAACAGCAACGCCGGTTTCATTTGCGGCAAGCTCGCGACCGCCATTGCGGCCGGATGCACCGCCGTCATCAAGCCAAGCGAAATGAGCGCTCTTCAGACGCAGGTGGTAACCGAGGCCCTGCACGAAGCGGGGCTGCCGGCCGGCGTGTTCAACATCGTCACCGGGCGCGGCGAGGTGGTGGGCGCCGAACTCGGCAGCCATCCCGATATTGCGAAAATCTCGTTCACCGGCTCCACGACCGTGGGCAAGGGAATCCTGCGCGCGGGCGCAGAGACGATGAAGCGCATCACGCTTGAGCTTGGCGGCAAATCGCCGACCATCATTCTCGACGACGCCAGTCTGGCCGAGGCCATTCCGCTGGCAATCGGCGCGGGCTTCATGAACAGCGGACAGGCCTGCATCGCCGGCACCCGCATTCTGGCGCCCCGCAGCCGATTGACCGAGATCGAGGCGCTGGCGAAGGCGGCAGCCGAAGAAATCCGGACCGGAGATCCCCGCGATCCGGAAACGGCCATCGGCCCGATGGTCAGCCGGAAACAGTGGGACCGCGTGCAGCGCTATATCCGCATCGGCCTCGATGAGGGAGCGACCCTCCTTGCCGGTGGCGAGGACCGGCCGGACGAACTCGGCGGCTGGTTCGTGCGACCGACGATTTTCACCAATGTTACCAATGACATGACCATCGCGCGCGAGGAAATCTTCGGCCCGGTGCTGTCGATCATCCCCTATGAGGACGAGGAAGAAGCGATCGCCATCGCCAACGACACGGTCTATGGCCTTCAGGCCTATATTCTTTCTGGCGACATGGATCGGGCGCGCAAGGTGGCGGAGAGGATCGTGGCGGGGCGCGTGCTGATCAACACGCTGGCCCATGAGCCGATGGCGCCCTTCGGCGGCTTCAGACAATCGGGCATCGGCCGGGAATATGGCACTTATGGGCTGGAGGCATTCCTCGAACCCAAATCCCTGCTCGGCCTGCATCAAGATTTAGTTAAATGATTTCAATGATTTAGATGGTCGGGGCAGAGAGATTCGAACTCCCGACCCTCTGGTCCCAAACCAGATGCGCTACCAGGCTGCGCTATGCCCCGACGAGGGGGATGAAGTACACCGTCGCAGGCCGGACCGCAACCGGATTGGAGGGGATGGGCCCAAAACATCTCCCGATATGCCTCCCGAAAGGCAGGCTTTTCCCACCTTTTGGCAAGGGTTGGGCTACCTTTTTGAAGGGGTAGGGAGAGGCTCCGGACACCCTGCTCTGCAGCCCGTTCGCGCCCTTGCCTCTCAGGCCTTTTCCCCGTGGCGATGCATGAGCTTGAAGACCCCGCTCGCCTTCAGAACTGATCGCGCGCCCACATAAAGCTCGCCCTCGCAGAACACCACCGAACGGCCCGCATGGGTGACCCGGGCGGTTCCCTCCAGCCATTCGCCCGGACGGGCCGACGACAGAAAATCGGAATTGAGCCGGACGGTGAGGCCCACGCCGCGCGTGGCCCGCCAGACGGCGGTGCCGAGCAAACCGTCGATAAAGCTCATCAACATGCCTCCATGGGCGATGCCCTGGGAGTTGCAGTGACGCCGCTGGACCCGCACGCCGTGCCAGAACCCGTCATCGGTGACCTTGTGGAAGAACGGGCCGTTATGGGTGGTATATGGCCCCCGGGTCGAGGACAGCTCGAACCCTTCGGGCGGAGCGGATTCAATATCCCCGGTTTTTCCGGTTTCGTCCTCTCCGGTTACATCTTTTTTAATCGCGCCCATGTCATCATCACTCACGTATAAACCCGGAAACATACGGGGCCTACGGATGATAATCCGCAAGCCCCGCAGATGAATTTGATCATCCGAACAAAATCAGTCGGATTCCATGTCCGCAACCATCAGGCCCTTGGGGCCCTGGCCGAAGCGGACACGAACGGTCTGGCCCGGAATGAGATCGCGTATGCCGAACCGGCGCAATGTTTCCATATGAACGAAAATATCCGGCGTCCCCTCGCCCCGGGTGACGAAACCATAGCCCCGCGCCCGGTTAAACCATTTAACCAGAGCGACCTCGAAATCGCCCTCCGCCACGACCGGCAGGCTCTGTATCCTTGCAGAAGACCTTGCCGGCGGCGCCACCGGCCTGACGGCCGTTGAGTCATCGACGTGAATGATGCGAACGGCCTGAACCCCTTTTTGCCGCTTAACCGCCTCGACTATGACTGTGGCCCCCTCCTCAAGGCGCTCCAGTCCGACGAGTTTGAGACAAGACTTGTGAACAAGAATGTCCCCGTTACCGTCAACGGGCACAACAAAGCCGTATTGCTTGACCTCATCGAACCATTTGACGACACCCGCTATCTCGAAAGTCGGATCTGTGCCGACCGCAGCGTTTGTTTGTGTTTGTTCCATCCCAGCCACGCATCCAAACTGGCCGCACGCATGGTCATTGGCATAGGCTTACTCATGCACAATGCCCGATTCGCGGACCCTCCCCTTGTACTACCCGACTAACCTACAATCGTATTAAACCCGGAGGCAATTTTAAAACCATGAAAGCATGCACGAGATCGTCCCATTAAATGTCTATTCAGATTTAACCGCACAACAAATTTCACCGTATGCAAATTACTGCGGTAAAACGGGTGCGAAGCAGCACTCTTTTTGCTGCAACGCCATAGAGAGCAGAGAGGAATTTAATGGCCCGGCCGCTGATATTTCTGCTGGTTCTGGCGAGCCTGTGGCTGGCCCTTTCAGGTCTTTTCATGACCATGCCGCTGATCCTGGGCCTGTTCTCCTGCCTTGCGTGCCTTCTGGTTTCGTACCGGATGGGCCTTCTTGACGACAGGGACACGCAAATTCCGAATATGATCCGCATACCAGCATATTCAGGCTGGATCGCCCTGGAGGTCATAAAGGCCAATATTGCGATTGCGAAGGTCATTTTGTCGCGCCGCCCGCAGATCGCCCAGCAATTTATCCGCGTACCAAGTTCGCAAAAAAGCGGCTTCGGCAAGGCACTTTTCGCCAATTCCATCACACTGACCCCGGGTACGGTGACCGTGGAAACGGCAAACGGCGTCTTTCTAGTCCATGCGCTGACTCATGACGCCGCTTCCCCGGAAGCGTTCGCCGCCATGGACAGGCTCGTCACGGCAACAGAAACGGGGCAGACATGAGCCTTCTGGCCGCAGCCGTCGCCGCGACGGGGATCGCCATGGGGCTTGCCGCCCTTCGCCTGTTTGCCGGACCGGGCCGCTATGACCGGGCGCTGGCAGTCAACTGCTTTGGCACGCTGACCATGCTGCTGATCGCCCTGACAGGCTTTGTGACGGGCCGTCCCGATTTTCTGGACATCGCGCTCCTCTACGCCCTTGTCAATTTCATCGGTACGATCGCCATCCTGAAATTCTTTCGCTACCGCACGCTTGGAGATACAGGCACCCTCTCCCCGGCAGCCGGGGAAGCGCCGCCAGTGGAGGTGAAGGACGCATGACAGGCTGGCTGGAACTCATACGCGACATTGCAAGCGGCATTGCCTTTGCCGGCGGGTCAGTCTTTATCCTGATCGGGGCGCTGGGGCTGCTGCGCCTGCCCGACTTCTGGGCGCGTCTCCATGCGGCGGGCATCATCGACACGCTCGGAGCCGAACTGATGCTGGTGGGCATGATGTTCCAGGCAGGCTGGAGCCAGGCCACGGTGAAGCTGGCACTGCTGGGGCTCTTCATCGCCATCACCGGTCCGACCGCGACCCATGCGCTGGCGAACGCCGCCTTCGTCACTGGCCTGCGGCCCGCGCGGCTGGCCAAAGACGAAAGCCATTCATTTATCCCCGTTTCATCGACGGGTGCGGAAACGCAAGGGAGGGATGAACGATGATCATGACCCTCATCGATCTGGCGCTGATCCTCGCTCTGTTGGCCACGGCCGTGATGATGATCCGGCTGCGCAATCTTTTCGCCATGGTGATGCTGGCAGGCGTGTTCAGCCTGCTTTCCGCCAGCCTGTTCGTTGCGCTTGATGCCGTCGACGTCGCCTTTACCGAGGCGGCGGTGGGCGGAGGCATCTCCACCGTGCTGATGCTGGGCGCGCTCGCCCTGACCGCCCGTCACGAAGCCCCGATCCGGCGCAACCAGCTTGTGCCCCTTGGCGTGACCATCGCGACCGGGGCTGCATTGCTTTATGGCACAGCCGATCTGCCCCTGTTCGGCGATCCCGCCGCGCCGGTCCATACGCATGTCGCGCCCTATTATCTGGCGACGGCGCCGAAGGAGATTGGCATCGATAATTTCGTCACCGCGATTCTCGCCAGCTACCGCGGCTTCGATACGCTGGGTGAAACGATGGTTGTCTTCACCGCCGGGGTCGCCGTGCTGTTTCTGCTGCGGAGCGCGCGCCGCTCCCGCGGTGAAGTATCGGGCCCGCGCGATGACGCGCCGGACGCGCGCAGCGGAAAGGTCTGACCGGCATGGAACATCATCTGGTGCTGCGTGTCGTCTCCAAGCTCATCATTCCTCCCATCCTGCTGTTCGGCCTCTATGTGCAGTTCCATGGCGACCATGGCGCGGGGGGCGGGTTTCAGGCCGGGGTGATCATCGCCGTCGCCTTCATTCTCTATGGCCTCGTCTTTGGCATTCCCCGCCTGCTGCGCGTATTGCCCTGGCGCTTCATCCGGGCCTCCATGGCGGCCGGCGTGCTGCTCTATGCGGGCACGGGCGCCGCCTCCATGCTGATGGGCGCCGACTATCTCGACTATGCGCCGTTCGGCGCGACGCCGGTCGAGGGCCAGCATCTGGGCATATTGCTGGTGGAACTGGGCGTCGGCATCACGGTCGCCAGCGTCATGCTCGCGATCTTCATCGCCTTCGCCGCCCGCCTGCCCTCCCAGATAAAAGACGAGGAATGGTGATGGCCGACCTGATCCGCTCGATTGCCGGTCATTACAATTACTGGATGTTCGTCATTCTCATGATGACGGGCCTTTTCATCGTGGTGAGCCGGGGCAACCTGATCAAGAAGATCGCCGGGCTCAACATCTTCCAGACATCCGTGTTCCTGTTCTACATCTCCATGGGCAAGGTGACGGGCGGCACCGCTCCGGTGAACACGGGCCGGGCGGGCGAGGTCTACAGCAATCCCCTGCCCCATGTGCTGATCCTGACCGCCATCGTGGTCGGCATCGCCACCACCGCCGTGGGCCTCGCCCTCGCGGTGCGCATCAAGGAAAGCTACGGCTCCATCGAAGAGGACGTAATCGAGGACATGCACCGCACGGAGCGCCCGGCATGATCGCGGGCGCCACCGCAGGGTTCATCGCGAAACACCTTCCCGTGCTGGTTGTGCTGGTGCCGCTGATGGCCGCCCCCGCCTGCCTGATCACCGGCAACCGGCATGCCACCTGGGCGATTGCGACGCTCGCGAGCTGGACAAGCTTCGCCCTCACCGTCGCGCTGTTCATCAGGGTTGCCGGACAGGGCCCTCTATCCTATTCGCTCGGCGGCTGGGCCGCGCCTTTCGGCATCGAATATCGCGCCGACGCGCTCAACGCCTTCATCTTGCCGCTGATCGCGGGCATCGCGAGCTTCGCGCTGCCCTATGCGCGCGGCAGCATCGGCCGTGACGTCGAGCCCCGGCAGCAGAACCTTTTCTACAGCGCCCTGCTGCTCTGCCTTGCCGGACTGCTCGGCGTGACCATCACCGGCGACGTCTTCAACATCTTCGTCTTTCTCGAAATCTCGTCGCTCGCCAGCTACGTGCTGGTGGCGGCAGGCGGCGGGCGCGACCGGCGCGCCTTCAAGGCCGCGTTCGACTATCTGATCATGGGCACCATCGGGGCCAGCTTCTTCGTCATCGGCATCGGCTTTCTCTATATGGCGACGGGCACGCTCAACATCGCGGACCTCGCCCACCGGCTCGCCACCGCTCCCGCCGACCGCACCGTCAGGATGGCCTATGGCTTCATTCTCGTTGGCATCGGCCTGAAGCTGGCCATGATGCCGCTGCATCAGTGGCTGCCCAACGCCTACAGCTATGCGCCGCCCGCCGTGACCGCCTTTCTGGCGGCGACCGCCACCAAGGTTTCGCTCTATGTGCTGATCCGCTTTCTCTACACGGTGTTCGGCCTCGACGATCCCTTCGAGGCGCAAACGCTGAAACTGCTGGTGATGCCGCTCGGCATCATCGGCATATTCGCCGCCTCCACCGTCGCCATCTTCCAGAACGACATAAGGCGCATGTTCGCCTGGTCGAGCATCGCGCAGGCCGGCTACATGCTCACCGGCATCGCGCTGATGACGCCGCAGGGTCTGGCGGCAAGCCTCGTCAATATCGTCAATCACGGGTTGACCAAAGGCGCGCTGTTCATGGCGGTGGGCATGCTCACGCTCGCGACCGGCACCAGCCGCCTCTCCGATCTGAGGGGCATAGGGCGGACAATGCCCTGGACGATGGCCGCCATTCTGGCGGGCGGGCTCGGCCTCATCGGCGTGCCGCTGACGGCAGGCTTCATCTCCAAATGGGCGCTTGTCTCCGCCGCCCTCGACGCCGGGCAATGGTGGCTCGCGGGCGCGGTGCTCCTCTCATCGCTGCTGGCGCTCGGCTATGTCTGGCGGATCGTCGAAACCGCCTGTTTCGGCAAGGCGGACGAGACCCGCGTGATCGAGCCCGTGCCGCTTGCCATGGTGATCCCGGCATGGGGCCTGCTGGCCGTGAGCCTTTATGCCGGGGTGCAGCCCGCCCTCATCATGGAAGGAGCGAACGCGGCGGCGCGGAGCCTGTTGCCACACCTGACGGGAGTGGGCGGATGACCGATCACATCGCCCTGCCGCTCTCCATCCTCATTCCGCTCATCATCGGACTGTTCGTCCATATGTTCGGCGACCGCCCGAACCAGCGCGACGCGGTGAGCCTCATCGGTGGCATCGTCACCTTCATCATGGTCGGCTGGCTGTTGCCGGAGGTGATGGCGGGCGCGAGACCCTCCGCCTCGCTGTTCGAGATGCTGCCGAACGTGTCCCTCGCCTTCCGGGTCGAGCCGCTCGGCCTCATGTTCGCGCTGATCGCCTCGGGCCTTTGGGTGCTGACGACGCTCTATGCCATCGGCTACATGCGCGCCAACGGCGAAACGGACCAGACCCGCTTCTATCTCTTCTTCGCCATCGCCATTTCATCGGCCATCGGCATCGCCTTCTCGGCCAATCTGCTGACGCTGTTCATCTTCTATGAGGCGCTGACGCTCTCGACATATCCACTGGTCGCGCACAAGGGCACAGATGAGGCGAGAAAGGGCGCGCGGACCTATCTCGTGATCCTGCTCGGCACCTCGATCTGCTTTCTGCTGCCCGCCATCATCTGGACCTATGGCGCGACCGGTACGCTCGATTTCGAGCCCGGCGGCATCGTGCGCGGCCATCTTCCGCCCGCGTTCGCCCCGCTGCTGCTGGCGCTGTTCGCATTCGGCATCGGCAAGGCGGCGTTGATGCCGTTCCATCGCTGGCTGCCCGCCGCCATGGTGGCGCCGACGCCGGTGAGCGCGCTGCTGCACGCCGTCGCCGTGGTCAAGGCGGGCGTGTTCACCATGCTCAAGGTCGGCGTCTATATTTTCGGGACGGACTATCTGGCCGAGACCGGCGCATCGGTGTGGCTCGTCTGGCTCGCGGGCTTCACCATCCTCGCGGCCTCGATCATCGCCATGACGAAGGATGACCTGAAGGCGCGGCTCGCCTATTCCACGGTAAGCCAGCTCTCCTATGTCACGCTCGGCATGGCGCTTGCCGTGCAAAGCGGCGTGATGGGCGGCGCGATGCAGATCGCCATGCACGCGCTCGGCAAGATCACCCTGTTCATGTGCGCAGGCGGTATCTATGTCGCCACCCACAAAACGAAGGTGAGCGAACTGGACGGACTCGGGCGGCGAATGCCGTTCACCTTTGCCGCCTTCGCCATCGGCGCGCTCTCGATCATCGGCATTCCACCAACGGGCGGCGCGTGGAGCAAATTCTATCTGATGCTGGCCACGCTCGACGCCCACCAGCAGGTGTTGCTGATCGTGCTGATGGCAAGCTCGCTGCTGAACGTCATCTATCTGCTCTCGATCCCGGCGCGCGCCTTCTTCCTGCCCGAGGCGGGCACGGCGCTGCGCGGCTTCGGCACACTGAAGGAAGCACCACTCCTGTGCGTGCTGCCACCCTGCCTCACCGCCATCGGCACCATTGTCCTGTTCTTCCATGCCGACAGGATCTACTGGCTGATCGCGCTGATCCCCACAGCGGGAGGGCATTTCTGATGGATATGCTGTTTCAGAGCCTGTCGCCCGCCTTTATCTACCTCGCCGCCGCGCTGGTGCTGCCGCTGAGCCCGAACGGGCGGGTGCGCGCGCTGGTATTGCTTGCCGTACCCGTCGCGGCGTTTGCAAGCTTCGCGGCGATGCCCTATGGCGAATATGGCCAGATCCGGTTTCTGGGGCTCGCGCTCACGCTGTTCCGGCTCGATGCGCTCTCATGGCTGTTCGGCCTCGCCTTTTCCATCGCCGCCTTCCTCGCCCTCCTCTATGCGCTCCATCTTCGCGACAGCGTGCAGCAGGCAGCGACGCTGATCTATGCAGGCGCGGCCACCGGCGCGGTCTTCGCGGGAGATCTGGTGACGCTGTTCATTTTCTGGGAAGCGACCGCGCTTTCGTCCGTCCTGCTGATCTGGGCAAAGGGCGGCGAAGCGTCCTACAAGGCCGGCATGCGCTATCTGGTGGTGCAGGTGGGCTCCGGCGTGCTGCTGTTCGCGGGCCTTGCGATGCTCTGGCGCGAAACCGGCTCGCTCGCCTTCGAGGCCATGACGCTGGAGAGCCTCGCCACCTGGACGATCCTCGCCGCCTTCGCCATCAAGGCCGCGTTTCCGCTGCTCGGCGGCTGGCTGGCCGACGCCTATCCCCGCTCCACCGTCACCGGCGCGGTCACGCTCGCGGCCTTCACCACCAAGCTCGCGATCTATGCGCTGGCGCGGGGCTTTCCCGGCTGCGACATCCTGATCCCCGTCGGCGTGGCGATGGCGCTGCTGCCCCTGCCCTATGCGCTCGGCGCGGACGACCTGCGCAAGTCGCTCGCCTATCTGCTCAACAGCCAGCTCGGCTTCATGGTGGTGGGGATCGGCATCGGCACGCCGCTGGCGATCAATGGCGCGGTCGGCCACGCCTTCGCCCATATCATCTATGACGGGCTGATGTTCATGGCGCTGGGCGCGGTGCTGGCGGGGGCGGGCACCATCAAGGAGAGTGAGCTTGGCGGGCTCTGCAAGACGATGCCGTGGACGGCGGGCTTCATACTCATCGGCGCGCTGAGCTTCGCCGCCCTGCCGCTGACCTCCGGCTTCGTGACAAAGAGCCTGACTTTTTCCGCCGCGACGCCGCTGGTGCAGGACCTTCTCTATGCCGCCTCGGCGGGCGTGTTCATGGCCGCGGTGATGAAGACGGGGCGCGTGTTCTTCACCGGCACGCCGGTCATCAGCGCCGAAGCTCCCCTCGCCATGCGCTTCGCCATGGGCCTTTCCGCCCTGCTTTCGCTCGGCATCGGCCTCGTCCCCGGCCTCCTGTACCGGCTATTGCCGTTCGACACGCCCTATCAGCCCTACAGTCTCCACCCGGTTCTCATGCAACTGCTCGCGTCCGGCGCGGGCTGCCTGATCTGGCTGGCGCTGGCGAAACTCGGATGGCTCCCCCACGAACTGCCCGGTATGCCCTGGCTCTGCCGGAAAGCGGGGACAACTGGAGCCGCAATCGCGGATGCGGCCAAACGCCCATGGGCCCGGTTCGCCCGCTGGCGAAAACGCCTGCTCGATACCGGACTTTCGCGGACCTTCAGGATGGCCGGGCCCGATGGGCCGCTTGCCCGCACCCTGCCGGTCGGCTCGATGGCGCTGTGGGTGGTCGTCCTGCTTGGCGTGACACTGCTGCTGACCTATCTATGAGACCCGCGACGCCCTAAACTCGCACCGGACAGGTGGATTCGCGAAAGGACATGATTTTATGAACACGACCGACGGCACCGACGAGCCCGAAACCGGCTTCGATGCGACGCCACTGCCGCGCGCGGGTGAAAAATCGCCGGAGTCCGACAATATCGCGCCCACCGGCATTCCACTTATCCCCGATGACGAGGCCGGGGGCCTCTCCCCCTGGGTCTGGGGTTCGGTGCTCATTCTGGTCGCCCTGATCGCGATCTGGTTCTTCAGCCGATGAGGACTGCGCTGATCGCGGGCGCGAGCGGGCTTGTCGGCACCCATCTGGCCGACAAGCTGGCGCATTACCCGGCTTATGAAAAAGTGATCTCGCTCGGCCGCCGCCGGGTTGCCCTCAGCCACCCGCGCTTCGACCAGATCATCGTCGATTTCACACGCCTGCATGATGTGCCCGCCCTTGAAGGCGTGAAGGTGGACGACGCCTTTTGCACGCTTGGCACGACGATAAGGGCGGCGGGCAGCCAGGAAGCGTTCCGCAAGGTCGATTTCGACCATATCGTTTCCTTCGCAAAACTGGCGAAGTCGCTGGGCGCGCGGCGCTTCTGCCTCGTCTCGTCCGCAGGCGCGAACCCGCAATCGAAGCTTTTCTATCCCCGCGTCAAGGGCGAGACCGAACAGGCGGTGGAAGCCACCGGCTTTGAATCGCTCCATATCTTCCGGCCGGGCCTGCTCACCGGCCATCGTCCCGAGCGCCGTCTGGCGGAGCAACTGGCCATGCTGGTCATGCCGCTGATCGACCCGCTCCTCCTCGGCTCCTTCAGCCAGTGGCGCAGCGTGCCCGCCGCGCGCGTGGCCTCCGCCATGATCGGCGCGGCGGCGGACCCTATCCGGGGCACGCGGGTGCACAGCCACCATGACATTGTCGATCTCGCGGATTTCGCGGGGCGGTAAGGCGAAGCCTCGTCCCCGATTCACCCTCAGATCACTGAAACGATGGGATCGGGCTCTGCGTTGAGCAACTGGTGCAGCACCTTGAGACCACGCACCAGCGTCTCCTCGTTCGGCGGCGAAGCGATGCAGACCCGCACGCCATTGCGCGCCGAGCCCCTGCCCACCGTGAACACGCTGCCGGGCGTGACCAGCACACTGCGGCGGCGGGCCTCGGTCACGAATTCGCGTTCCGGCCAGTCGTCCGGCAGCGGCAGCCAGAAATGATAGGCGGCGGGATGGCTCTGCATGACATTGCCGAGGAACTGGCCCGCAATGGTCTGGCGGCGGATGGCGGCGGTGCGCTTTTCGGCGGCGAGCTTGTCCATCTCCCCGCTTTCAATCCAGCGCCGCCCGACCTCAAGACTGAGAGGCGTCGCCATCCAGACGGTCGAACGGATGATCTGCCCGAGCCGTTCAAGCAGATTGTCCGGCGCATGGATGAAGCCGAAGCGAAGCCCCGGCGCGGCACACTTCGACAGGCTGGAAATGTGGATGGTTCGCTCGGGCGCGAGTTCGGCGAAGGGGGCCGGACGGTCGACGAGAAAGCCGTAGACGTCATCCTCAATGATGAGGACGTCATGACGCCTTGCGATTTCGACGATGGCCTCGCGGCGGCGCAGGGACAGCACACCCGTTAAAGGATTATTCAAATTTGGTGTGGTAACAAGGGCGCGAACGCGGTGATGGCGGCAAGCCTCCGCGAAGGCTTCGGGGATCAGTCCTTCATCGTCGATCGCAACCGCTTCAAGGCGCGCGAGGCGCAACTGACAGGCGGCCTTGATGCCGGGATAGGTCATCCCTTCGGTTGCGATGCAATCGCCGGGCGAGACAATCGCGCTGATCGCCACCGCCAGCCCATGTTGAGCCCCGTCGGTCAATAACACCCGGTCGGGATGGGCGCTGAAACCGGATTTCGAGAGCCACGCGGCGGCGGCAGCCCTGTGCGCCACCATGCCCGCATGATTCTGGTAGAGAAGGAGACTTGACGTTTGCGGGTCCCGGCTCATTTCAGCAAGGGTGGCGCCGAGCATGTCGCGCTCCCGGCCCATGATCGGGTGGTTCTGGTCCATGCCGACGGCGTCGGGCAGGCCCGGCACCGGATCCGTGGGTGAAGAATGAGGCAGTTCCGGCTCGGGCGTCCTGACATAGGTGCCCCGGCCCACCTCGCCAGCAATGAGACCCCGGCGTTCCGCTTCCGCATAAGCCCGGCTCACCGTGCCGACCGTGACGCCGAGCCTGTAAGCGAGTTCCCTGTGGGTCGGCAAACGGTCACCGGGCTGAAGACCGCCCGATTTGACGTCGAGCGCCAGCGCATCCGCTATCGCGAGATAGCGGGGACCGGGAAAATGGGTGAGATCTGGCTGCCATATTGTCACAGTGACAATATTTGGATTGAATCTTTTAAAAAATCAACCATCTTCCCGGATATAGATACAATCTAGCCTCTGAGGAGAAATTAAATGGGTACAATCGTGTCATTGGATGGGTCCAAGACCCACCGTCAGCTTTCCACCACGCATGCCAGCCGTCGTCAGAACCGCACGCCTGTGCTGAACGCTTTCGATCTGCTCTCCACCTGGAGCCGCCGCGTGACCGAACGCCGGGAACTGGCCAAGCTCGCTGGCGATCCGCGCCTTCTGCAGGACATTGGCGTGACGCTCACCGACGCGCTGCATGAAGTCGAAAAACCGTTCTGGCGCTCATGAGCCGGGGCCCTGGGCCCCGCTTCGTCCCCCTCATTTGAATCGATACATTCCTGACGAGATTCTTATAGTGAAGTTGTAAGTGCAAGAGTGAGGGGGACGCGGGCATGAGTACAAAGACGCTGCCGATCTATCAGGTCGACGCCTTTACCTCCGCGCTGTTCAGCGGCAACCCCGCCGCTATCGTGCCTTTGAGTGCGTGGCCGGATGACGAACTGCTTCAGTCCATCGCCGCCGAGAACAATCTGGCCGAAACGGCCTATATCGTGCCCCATGGTGACAATTTCGAACTGCGCTGGTTCACACCTGCCGTCGAGGTTGACCTTTGTGGTCACGCCACCCTCGCAACCGCCCACCTTCTGTTCAGCCTGCTGCAACCCGGCCGCGCGGACGTCGACTTCCTGACCCGTCAGGCTGGCACGCTGAAAGTGGTTCGCGAAGACAATCTGATCGTCATGGATTTTCCGGCCCGCGCCACACAGGCCATCGAGACGCCGCAGGCTCTGGCCGAGGCGCTGGGCACAGCACCACAGGCCAGCTATCGTTCAGCCGCCAACATAATGTGTGTTTTCGCCAGCGAAGCCGAGGTGCAGGCCCTGACGCCCGACCTCAGGGCCATTGCGGCGCTCGATTGTTTCGCCGTGATCGCCACCGCGCCGGGCGACGCCCCTGGAATCGACTTCGTCTCCCGCTTCTTCGCGCCCGCGCAGGGCATCGATGAGGACCCGGTGACCGGTTCGGCCCATTGCACCCTTGCTCCCTTCTGGGGCGAGCGGCTGGGCAAGACCCGGCTGACCGCCCGCCAGATTTCACCCCGTGGCGGCACGTTGCATCTGGATGTCGAAGGCGAGCGGGTGAAGATCGCCGGGGAAGCCGTGCTTTATCTCAAGGGCGAGATTTATTTGCCCCGTTAAATCCGCCAGCGGTCCAAACGGCCTCAATGGTCGTTGAGCCGGGCGACCTGTGCCAGCACGGCCCCGATTTCCTCATGGATGACGAGGCTGGCGATGTCGTCGAGCGGCGTTGGCTCCCGGTTGAGGATGACGAGATCCGCTCCGTTGCGGCGGGCGAGGATGGGAAACCCCGCGGCCGGATAAACTTGCAGGGATGAGCCCACCGCCAGAAACAGGTCGCAGGCCAGCGTTGCCTCCCGGGCGCGGCGCATGGGTTCCTCCGGCATGGCCTGACCGAAAGAGATGGTCGCCGATTTGACGATACCCCCGCACAGGCGGCAGACCGGCGGCTCCTCATCGAGCAGAAACGCCGCCTTGATCGCCTCAAGCTCATGGCGCGCGCCGCAATCGAGGCAGGTGGCATAGGTGCCGTTGCCATGAAGCTCGATCACCTGATTTTCGGAAAGGCCCGAGTCCTGATGCAGGTTGTCGATGTTCTGGGTGATGACATGGCGGACCTTGCCAATATGGGCGAGACGGGCGATGGCCCGGTGTCCCTTGTTGGGCCGGGCCGTGAGCAGCGTTTCATCAAGCTCGAACTTGCGCCGCCAGGCCTCGCGCCGGCTTTCCGCCGAGGCGACGAACTCGTTGAAATAGATCGGGGCGTAGCGCGTCCAGACCCCGCCCGGGCTGCGGAAATCGGGGATGCCCGATTCGGTGGAAATGCCCGCCCCGGTGAAAATAACTACCTGCGCCGCCTCGTCGATCCGTTTCCGCAATGCCTCGATCATGAAACCCGCTCCGCCACATATGGGTTTAATCTGGCCCGGATGGACCCGAAGTTGTAGTCTGAAACCGGTTTTCCCGTGCCGGACAGGCATTTTCCCCGAGCCTTCCGGCGTCCAGGTCTAAAGAGTGAGCAAGCCCCCGATGAAATATCTTCACACCATGGTGCGCGTAAGCGACCTCGACGCTTCTCTCGATTTCTACTGTAACCAGCTTGGCCTCGAAGAGCTGCGCCGGATGGAAAATGAAGCCGGACGCTTCACGCTGGTTTTCCTCGCTCCGCCCGGCCAGAGCGAGGCGCAGGTGGAACTGACCCATAACTGGGATGAAAAAGGCTATGGCGAAGGCCGCAATTTCGGTCATCTTGCCTATGAGGTCGATGACATCTATGCGCTGTGCGAAAAGCTGCAAAAGGCGGGCACCGTGATCAACCGCCCGCCGCGGGACGGCTACATGGCCTTTGTGCGCTCGCCCGACAATGTCTCGGTCGAACTGTTGCAGAAGAACGGTGCGTTGCCCGCGCAGGAACCCTGGGCCTCGATGCCCAACACCGGCCACTGGTAAAGCCAACCCCAAGGAGGCTTTGATGAAGAGCTTTCACTGGACTCTCGCCCTTCTGGCCTTGGCCGCCCTGACGGCGGCCCGGCCTCTGCCCGCAAGCGCGGGCCCCTCGGACCATGCCACCCTCCAGAACCCCGGCGGCGGGCCGCCCGCCGACCTCACGCCGCTGGTACGCGGCATACAGCAGCGGGTGATGGTGCCCGGCAACGGCTGGTTCTCCGGCGACGATCTGCCGTCCGGCCAGGACAACGCCTCGCTCTGGCGCAACGCCGCGAACCCCGCCTATGCCGCGGGCGATCTGTTCAGCCTGCCCGGCGCCGGCGCGTTCGACGGCGACAAGCCGACGAGAGCCTGTCAGGATGTGGTGCGTGACGCCGTCACCCCGGATGGGCAGCCCGTGCTGGTCGGGGCCACGCAATGTTTCAATGCGTCCAATCAGACCTATATCGTGCCGGGCAGCGAACATATCGTCACTACCAATTGACCCCATGAGGGATGGACCCATGCAGAACCCCGGCAATGCCGCCCGCTATACCGGCACGGCAATCGCCCTTCACTGGATCATCGCCGTGCTGTTCATCTTCATGCTCGGCCTCGGCCTCTACATGTCCGACCTGCCCAATTCAGACCCCTACAAGTTTCCGATTTTCCAGCTGCATAAATCCATCGGCATCACCATTCTCGCGCTGGTGATCGTGCGGATGCTGTGGCGCGCGCTGCATACGCCGCCTGCCCTGCCCACGCACATGAACGGCTTCGAGCGCGTCGCGGCCCATTTTACCCATTATGGCCTTTATGCCGCGCTGATCATCATGCCCTTCACCGGCTGGGCCATCGTCTCGACCTCGAAGCTCAACCTGCCGACCTATATCTTCAACCTGTTCACACTGCCACCGCTCGCCTTCCTCGGCGCGAGCGAGCAGAAGGCGGCGATCCATGAGGCCAGCGAAAGCATCCATTCCACCGTCGCCTGGATCGCCATCGCCCTGATCGCCCTCCACTTCCTTGGCGCCCTGAAACATCAGATCATCGACCGCGACGACGTGCTGAAACGCATGCTGCCGGGTTTCAAAGGAAACAAAGAATGATTTTCACACGGATCAGAATGGCCAGCCTCGCCATGATGGCGGCGATGGCGTTCACAATGCCGGCCCTTGCCGCCGCCCCCACATGGACCGTCGATCCGGCCACGAGCCAGCTCGGCTTTTCAGCCACCCAGAGCGGCGCGCCCTTTTCCGGTTCGTTCAGGAAATGGGATGGGGCCATTGCCTTCGATCCCGCCGACCTTGCCCATTCCTCCGTCAAGATCACCATCGACATCGCGTCCGTGACCACCGGCGACGCCGACCGGGACGGCAATCTGCCGACCGGCGGCTGGTTCGACGTCGCAGGCCATCCGACCGCCGTTTTCGAGGCGACAAGCTTCACGCATACCGGCGGCAACACCTACACGGCGGCGGGCACGCTGACGCTCAAGGGTATCTCGAAGCCCGTCAATCTGGCGTTCCAGCTCGACATCACCGGCAAGGACGCCAAGGCGGAAGGAACGGCGACGCTCGACCGCACGGCCTTCGATGTCGGCACCGGCCAGTGGGCGGGCGAGGATGTCGCGGGCCATCAGGTGCAGGTGAAATTCACGATCAACGCCAAGACCAGCTAGACCAGGCCCTGCGTCTCTCCCGCTTTCGACGGCCTTCGCGGGATAAGTCCATCCGTCAAAAGATCATATCCCGACTAAAGAACAATCAGGAAAATCCGGCCATGAAAGCGACAACAATTCTGGGGGCCGTCTCTTTTGCTGCCCTGACGGCGCTGGCGAACATCGGCACGCTTCCGGCCATGGCGGCCGATGCACCCCTGGCGGGCATTGAACAGACCGGCGTGGTCCATACCCATGTTCTGGCAATCGATGCGGCCAACCGCAAGGTCACGCTCGCCGATGCCGACGGCAAGCCGATGGTCGTGCAGCTCAGCGACCAGGCGACCAATCTCCAGAACCTCGCCGTCGGCGACCTGGTGACCATCCGCTTCTCGCGCACGGTCGTGACCGATCTGCTGAAATCCTCGCAGGGCAAGCTCTCCAAGCATATGGACGAGACCATCACTCATATGCCCGAAGGCAAGGAGATGCCCGGTGTCAACGCCCTGCGCCAGACCACCATGGTCGGGCGGATCACCTCGATCGACCTGAAGGACCATGAGGTGACGGTGACCGGACCCAGCGGCAAGGTCCATGTGTTCGGCATTCAGGACCCTGCGCTCCGCCGCAAGCTCAAGACCCTGAAAACCGGCGAACTGGTCCAGTTCATCTATACCGAATCCGTCGCCATCACGACATCGAAGCCCTGAGTGGCCCAATCCGGTTCACAAAATTGAATTTGAATTGCCTCAGGCATACTTGCCGGTTCAAGGGCAATGGGATGAAATATAAATCGTTGCAGCTTTATCCTGATCTTCTGACGAATTTGATTTAAAGGCACTCATGGCATCCCAGCCCGCCCCCGTCTCTGGCGAGATCATCGTCCGGGTCAACAATGTCCGCAAAACCTATCGCAGCACGGTGGCGGTGGAGCATGTGGATCTGGAAATCCGCCGGGGCGAGTTTTTCACGCTGCTCGGTCCCTCCGGCTCCGGCAAGACGACGACCCTGCGGCTGATCGCGGGCTTCGAGCTGCCCGACAGCGGCATGATCGAGATCAATGGTGCGGACGTGACGAAGAAACCGCCCTATGACCGCGACATCAACACGGTGTTTCAGGATTACGCCCTGTTTCCTCATATGAGCGTGGCGCAGAACATTGCCTATGGTCTTGAGACCAGGGGCGTGAAGCGCGCCGACATCATCACCCGCGTGGATGAGGCCCTTCGCATGGTGCGGCTCGAGGGCTTCGGCGAGCGCCTGCCGGCCCAGCTTTCAGGCGGCCAGCGCCAGCGGGTGGGCCTTGCGCGTGCCATCGTCAACCGTCCGCAGGTGCTGCTGCTGGACGAGCCGCTGGGCGCCCTCGACCTGAAGCTGCGTCAGGAGATGCAGAGCGAGCTGAAGCGCATTCAGGCGGAAGTCAACATCACCTTCCTTTATGTAACCCATGATCAGGAAGAAGCGCTGACCATGAGCGACCGGCTGGCCGTGTTCAACAAGGGCCGGATCGAGCAGATGGGCACGCCTGTCGAGGTCTATGAAAAGCCCTCGACCGAATTCGTCGCGAATTTTCTGGGAACCACCAATATTCTCGACCGGGACGGCAGGCGGATCATGATCCGCCCCGAGAAGATGGTGCTGACAGGCAGTGGCGACACGCTTGCCGCCGCAGGCTATCATGGCGAACCGGGGATCGTCCGCGACGCCATCTATGTCGGCATGTTCTCGCGCTATCTGGTCGAGCTTTCCGGCGGCGCGGTCGTCACTGTGGTCCAGCAGAATCTGGATCGTTTCTCCGCCTCGCAAGCCCGCCAGCGTGGCGAACATGTGCAGGTTTCCTGGCGGCCAGAAAACGTCAACGCGCTCTGACGCGCATAGCAAAGTGAGGGGCAGATGAAGCAGCAACGGATGACAGGATGGGTGGCGGCGGGCGTGGGCATCACGGCCCTCATCGCCCTTGGCACCACGGCGATGGCCGCGCCCGTGAAGCCGGACTATCCAAAGTCGATCGGCAAGGGCGAAGGACAGCTCAATATCGTGGCCTGGGAAGGCTATGCGCAGGACGACTGGGTAAAACCCTTCGAGGCGGCGACAAGCTGCAAGGTGAACCGCAAATATGCGGGCTCGTCCGACGAAATGGTCACGCTGATGCGTCAGGGCGGCGGCTCGGAATATGACCTCGTCTCAGCCTCGGGCGACGCCACGCTGCGCCTCATCTATGGCGGCGCGGTCCAGCCCGTGAGCGTCGACCTGATCGACGATTACAAGAACTTCCTGCCGCAGTTGCAGTCGCCGCCGCATAACACGATAAACGGCATCCACTACGGCATTTCCTATGACTGGGGCCCCAACACCCTGCTCTACAACACCGACAAGGTGACGCCCGCGCCGACAAGCTGGTCGGTGATCTATTCGGACGCCTACAAGGGCAAGGTGACGGTGCCGGACAATCCGATCCAGATTGCCGACGCAGCCCTTTATCTGATGGCGACCAAGCCTGAACTCGGCATCAAGGATCCTTATGAGCTGACCCAGAAGCAGCTCGACGCAGCCGGCGACCTGCTCAAGGCCCAGCAGCCGCTGATCAAGAAATACTGGGCGCTCGCCTCCGACGAGATCGAGCTGTTCAAGAACGGCGATGCCGTGGTCGGCGCCGCATGGCCCTACCAGACCAATACGCTCAAGGCCGCCAACGTGAAGGTGGAAGACACCATCCCGGCCGAAGGCGCGACCGGCTGGGCGGACACATGGATGCTGTCGGCAAAGGCCAAACATCCCAACTGCGCCTATCTGTGGATGCAATATGTCTCCACCCCCAAGGTGCAGGCGCAGCAGGCGATCTATTTCGGGGCGACACCGGCAAACAAGCTGGCCTGCTCTGAAATGGACAAGCTGGAAGCGGGCTCGTGCACGAAATATCACCTCGACGCGCCGGCTTCCTATTTCGACAAGATCAAGTTCTGGAAAACGCCGCGCGCCGAATGTGGCGACGGCTCCAAGTCGTGCACCAACTACACGAAATGGCAACAGAAGTGGCAGCAGATCAAGGGCTGACGCCCCTTTGCGCATGATGTCCGGGGGCAACCCCGGACATTCTCTCTCCAGGCTACTCTCCCGGACTCCGGCGGGCGAATTGAAGGCAGCATGACCGCACTGACGACCCAGACTACGCCGTCCGGCGCATTACGGCGCTTTTCAGCCCTGCTGTGGCGGCACCCCCGTTTCGGCGCGGCCCTGCTGCTGACGCCGCCACTCGGCTGGTTCGTGCTGATCTATCTCGCAGCGCTCGTCGCGCTCTTCGTCTCCGCCTTCTGGACAGTGGACGATTTCACCGGCGAAATCATCCATGAATGGTCACTGACCAATTTCATCACCATCGCGGGCGATCCGACCTACCGGGCCATCGCGCTTCGCACGGTCGGCATGGCCGCCATCGTCACGATCACCGACATCGTTCTTGCTTTTCCCTTCGCCTATTACATGGCGCGGATCGCCGGGCCGAAACTGCGCGCGGCGCTGTTCGCACTGGTGCTGCTGCCGCTCTGGTCGAGCTATCTGGCGCGGGTCTATTCCTGGCGGCTCATCCTTTCCAATGATGGCCTGCTCAACTGGTCGCTGGCCCATCTGGGCCTGCCCGCGCTCAATATCGGCTATACCAACTGGGCGATGTGGATCGTGTTCAGCTATATCTGGCTGCCCTTCATGATCACGCCCATCTATGCCGCGCTCGAGCGCATTCCCCATTCATTGTTCGAGGCGTCGCAGGATCTGGGCGGGCGTGGTTTTCGCACGCTCCGCAAGGTGGTGCTGCCGCTGGCGCTCCCCGGTATCATCGCAGGTTCGATCTTCACCTTCTCGCTGACGCTGGGCGATTACATCACCCCCATTCTGGTCGGCGGGCCGGGCTCGGATTTCATCGGCAATGTGGTCTATGCCAATGTCGGCATCGCGAACAACATTCCCTTTGCCGCCGCCTACGCCGCGATCCCGCTCGTGGTCATGTGCATCTACCTGCTCGTCGCGCGCCGCCTCGGCGCCTTTGAAATGATGTGAGGCGAAACTCATGGAAACCCGCTTCACCCGCATCGCGCTCGGCCTGTGGACAGCCGCCATCCTGCTGTTCCTGTTCGTGCCCATCGTGCTCATCATCATCTATGCGTTCAACGCCTCGAACATCCAGAGCTTCCCTATTCAGGGCTTCACGCTCAAATGGTTCGGCTCGGCATGGCAGAACGACGAGATCAGGACCGCGCTGTGGCTCTCGGCCCGGGTCGGCATCGTCTCGACGACGATTGCAGTGCTGCTCGGCACCGCCATGGCCTTCGCCGTCCACCGGTTTCAGTTCTTCGGCAAGGAAGCCGTGTCGCTCGTGGTGGTGCTACCCATCGCGCTGCCGGGCATCCTGACCGGCATGGCGCTCAACTCGTTCTTCGTGTTCTGGGGCATGGGGCTCAGCTACTGGACCATCGTGATCGGGCACGCGACCTTCTGCATCGTCATCGTCTACAACAACGTCATCGCCCGCCTGCGGCGCGTCTCAGGCTCGCTGGAGGAAGCCTCCGCCGATCTGGGCGCCAATACATTCACCACCTTCCGCCGGGTCACGCTGCCGCTGATCTCGACCTCGCTGATCGCGGGCGGGCTGCTGGCCTTCGCGCTGTCGTTCGACGAGGTGATCGTGACCACCTTCACCGCCGGGGCGCAGAACACCCTGCCGCTGTGGATTTTCGGCGCCATCCGCCTCGGCCAGCGATTGCCGGAAGTGAATGTGGTGGTGCTGGCGGTGATGGCCTTCACCATCGTGCCCGTGCTGTTCGCCTTCCGCATGATGGACCAGACGACCGACAGCACCGGCAAATAGGGGCCCGTGCGGGTGACGGGCCGGAAGCGGGTGGTGTAGGGTCAGGCTATTGTGTTGTGCCGCCCCTTCCGACCTTGTGAGTCTTCATGGAAAGCCATCTCGTTCCCAGCCCCCGTACGCTCGCCGACATCGACATTCTGGAGCGCAGAACGATCGGACAGGGCTGGGGCAAGCTCGAACGCTTCAAGCTGCGCCACCGCCGCTATGATGGCGCATGGTCCGCACCGATAGAGCGCGACCTCTACACCATCGCCGAGGTGATGGTCGTCATCCCCTATGATCCGGCGCTGGACGCCATCCTGCTGGTCGAGCAATTCCGCACCTGCGGGCTCCACTGGGGTGAGGCGACCTGGCTCGTCGAGGGCATCGCCGGGATCGTCGAGCCCGGCGAGGATCCGCGCGAAACCGCCCGGCGCGAGGCCGTCGAGGAAGGCAATTGTGAAATCCGCGACATTATGCCGATCATGACCGGCTACAGCTCGCCGGGCGGCTATGGCGAGCGGGCCCACCTGTTCGCGGCCCGGGCCGACCTTTCCGGGGCGGGCGGCGGGGTCCATGGCCTCGCCGACGAAGGCGAGGATATCCGCGCCCTCGTCGTCTCCCTCGACGAGGCCTATGCCGCAGGGCAGGACGGGCGCATCCAGGATCTGAAGACCGTTCTGATGGTGCAATGGCTGGTTCTGAACCGGGCCCGGCTTCAGGGACAAGACCAGCCTTGAACCCGGCCCCCCGCCTTCGTATGTTGCCTGCAAACGCGGGAAGATGTGAAGGGCTTCATGGACATCAAGAACGGGCTGGTGGATTCCATCGGCAATACGCCTCTTATCCGTCTCAAAAAGGCGTCCGAGATCACCGGCTGCGACATTCTGGGCAAGGCCGAGTTTCTCAATCCCGGCCAGTCGGTGAAGGACAGGGCAGCGCTCTACATCATCCGTGACGCCATCGCCAAAGGGACATTGCGCCCCGGCGGCGTGATCGTGGAAGGGACGGCCGGCAATACCGGCATCGGGCTTGCGCTCGTCGGCAATGCGCTGGGCTTTCGCAGCGTCATCGTCATCCCCGAGACACAGTCGCAGGAAAAGAAGGACATGCTGCGCCTGTGCGGAGCCGAGCTGATCGAGGTGCCCGCCGTGCCTTATTCCAATCCTGACAATTACGTGAAGTACTCAGGACGCCTTGCCGAAGAGCTGGCCGCGCGCGAAGCCAATGGCGCGATCTGGGCCAACCAGTTCGACAATATCGCCAACCGGCAGGCGCACATCGAAACCACCGCGCCCGAAATCTGGAACCAGACCGACGGCACCGTTGACGGCTTCATCTGCGCGGTCGGCACCGGCGGCACGCTGGCTGGCACCGGCATCGGCCTCAAGGACAAGAACCGCGACATCGTGATCGGGATCGCCGATCCCATGGGGGCGTCGCTTTACAATTTCTACAAGCACGGCGAGTTGAAAGCCGAGGGAAGCTCGATCACCGAGGGCATCGGCCAGGGCCGCATCACGGCCAATCTGGAAGATGCGCCGATCGATGCCGCCTTCCAGATTCCCGACGAGGAAGCCCTGCCCATCATCTTCGATCTGCTCAAGGAGGAAGGCCTCTGCCTTGGCGGATCAAGCGGCATCAATATCGCTGGCGCGATCCGCCTCGCGAAGGACATGGGCCCCGGACAC
The DNA here is from genome assembly GCA_028283765.1 of Parvibaculaceae bacterium. Classification (GTDB taxonomy): domain Bacteria; phylum Pseudomonadota; class Alphaproteobacteria; order Parvibaculales; family Parvibaculaceae; genus JAATFR01. Next base: position 1,643,759 of record JAPWJY010000008.1, read on the forward strand.
CGGATCGTTACCATTCTGTGCGATTACGGCACGCGCTATCAAAGCAAGATGTTCAACCCGTCGTTCCTGAAGGAAAAGGGCCTGCCCTTTCCGGCATGGCTGGAGGGAAAGCAATGACACAGACCATTGTAAATCCGCTCGTTTCGACCCAGTGGCTTGCCGATCACCTGTCCGCGCCGGACGTGACCGTGATTGACGCCTCCTGGTATCTGCCCGCCGCCGGGCGCAACGCCCGCAAGGAATATGACGAAGGGCACATTCCTGGCGCGGTGTTCTTCGACATGGACGAGATCGCGGACCTTTCCAGCCCCTGGCCTCACATGCTGCCCTCGCCGGAAAAATTCTCCTCCCGGATGCGCGCCCTCGGCGTGGGCGATGGACAGCGCCTCGTCATTTATGACGGGTCCGGCGTTTTCAGCGCGCCCCGGGTCTGGTGGATGTTCCGCATCATGGGGCACCGCGACGTCGCCGTGCTCGATGGCGGCCTGCCGAAGTGGAAGGCGGAGGGCCGCGATCTGGAAGACATGAAGCCCTATCGCAGCGCCCGTCATTTCACCGTGCGCTTTCATCAGGCGCTGGTGCGCGACCGCGCGCAGATGCTGAAAAACCTGGAGACGAAACAGGAGCAGGTGATCGACGCGCGCAGCCACCAGCGTTTCACCGGCGAGGAAGCCGAACCCCGCCCCGGCCTGCGCAGCGGACATATTCCCGGCAGCCTCAACCTGCCCTTCACCTCCCTGCTGACGAAAGACGGCACGTTCAAACCCGGCGATGAAATCCGCGCGCTTTTCACCAGGGCCGGTCTCGATCTCGGCAAGCCGGTCGTGACAAGCTGCGGTTCCGGTGTCACCGCCGCCGTGCTCACGCTCGGGCTCTATTCGCTCGGCAAGCATGATGTCGCGCTTTACGACGGCTCATGGGCCGAGTGGGGCTCGTCGGCGGACCTGCCCATCGAGACGCAAGCCTGAGGAACGCGAGCCATGGGCCGCAAACATCAGGCCACCGTTACCCATCTGGAAATGTCGAGCGCGCCCGCATTCAACCTGCCGCGCCCTTCCGGTTCGCTCTCGCTGATGCGCGTCACCCGTCCGCCACTCCACTTCTACCGCTATCTCTATACGATTGTCGGGGGCGATTATGTCTGGGTGGACCGGCACAAGCTCAGCGATGACGCGCTCCGCGCCATCATCCATGACCCCGATGTCGCCATCTATGTGCTTTACCGCGACGGCGCGCCGGTGGGCTTCGCCGAACTCGATTTTCGCTCGATGCCGACGGCCGAACTCGTCTATTTCGGCCTGATCGCGGAAACCATCGGGCAAGGGCTCGGACGTTATTTCCTGACGGAAATCATACGGACCGCATGGTCCCATGGCCCCGGGCGGTTGATCGTGCAGACCTGCACGCTGGATCATCCCCGGGCGCTGTCGCTCTATCAGCGCTGCGGCTTCTCGCCTGTCGGACAAGAACAGGTCGAATTCGAGGAGCCTTGAGACTTCGCCGCTCTCTGCCCTAATGGGACAGGATCTGCTGAAGGAAAGCCCGTGTGCGGTCATTCCTGGGGTGCGCGAAGAATTCCTCCGGCACATCAGCCTCGATGATCTCGCCGCCATCCATGAAGACGACCCGGTCGGCAACCTGCCGCGCGAAGCCCATTTCATGGGTGACGCAGAGCATGGTCATGCCGCTCTCGGCAAGCCCGATCATCACGTCGAGTACTTCCTTGATCATCTCGGGATCGAGCGCGGACGTCGGCTCGTCGAACAGCATGACGTGCGGGTTCATGCAGAGCGCGCGGGCGATGGCGACGCGCTGCTGCTGGCCGCCGGAGAGCTGGCCGGGGTACTTGTTCGCCTGCTCGGGGATGCGCACGCGCTCAAGATATTGCATGGCCACGTCGCGCGCTTCCGCCTCCGGCATCTTGCGCACGAGGACCGGCGCGAGCGTGAGATTTTCCAGCACCGTCATGTGCGGAAAAAGATTGAACTGCTGGAACACCATGCCGACTTCGCGGCGCACTACATCGACACGGCGCAGATCGTCCGTCAGTTCCACACCATCAATGGCGATGCGGCCCGCATCATGGGTTTCAAGCCGGTTGATGCAGCGGATGAGCGTGGACTTGCCTGAGCCCGAAGGCCCGGCAATGACGATGCGCTCGCCTTCAAGCACGTTGAGGTTGATGTCCTTCAGCACCTGAAACGTGCCATACCATTTGCTCATCCCGTCGATTTCAATCTTGGCTCGGGCGGTTGCGAGATCCCGCACAGAAGAAGCCTTTTCGAGTGAATCCATCATTTGCTTCCTCCCTGTTTGAGCCGCTTTTCAATTGACATGGAATAACGAGACATGCCGAAACAGCAGACCCAGAAAACGAATGCGACAAACGCATATCCCGTGGTCGGCGTCTGCGGCGTGGACCAGCGCGCGTCCGACAGCTGAAACTGGACCATGCCGAAAAGATCGAACAGGCCGACCACGAGCACCAGCGTCGTATCCTTGAAAAGACCGATAAAGGTATTGACGATTCCCGGAATGACATGGCGCAGCGCCTGCGGAATGACGATGAACCACATGCTTTGCCAGTACCCCAGACCGAGCGCGCTCGCCGCCTCTTGTTGCCCGCGGGGAATAGCCTGCAGGCCGCCGCGCACCACTTCCGCCATATAGGCTGCCGAGAACAAGGTGACCCCGATCAGGCAGCGCAGCAATTTGTCGAATGTCACGCCCTGCGGCAGAAACAACGGTAACATCACACTCGCCATGAACAGCACGGTTACAAGCGGCACGCCGCGCCAGAATTCGATGTAGATAACGCTGAACAGGCGGATCAGCGGCAGCCGGGAGCGCCGCCCCAGCGCCAGAACGATGCCGAGAGGCAGCGACAGCACGATCCCCGTCACCGCCACCACAAGCGTCAGCATGAAGCCGCCCCAATAGGCGGTGTCAACAGGGCTGAGGCCGGAGCGTCCCCCCGAAAGCAGCACGAAGGCAGCGAGCGGGAAAAAGCCGAGCATATAAAGGGCGTTCAGGCGCTTCCATGGCACGCGCGGGATCATGAGTGGCACGAGCCCGGCGATGCCGAGAACAAAGGTGGTGTTGACGCGCCAGCGCTCTTCCTCGGGATAATGCCCGTAAATGAACTGGCCGAGATTGTGCGTGATGAAAGGCCAGCAGGCGCCCTGATCCGCGCCGAGACATGCCTTGCGGTCAAGGCCCGTGAAAGTGGCCCTGAACACGGCCCAGTCGAGCAGGGCCGGAACCACAAGCCAGATCAGATAGAGCGCCGCCAGCGTGAGCACCGTGTTGAAGGGGCTGGAAAAGAGATTTTCGCGCACCCATGCAATGGCGCTGATGCGGCGGCGGACGGGGGCAAGCGTCAACTGGGTCATGATCAGCGCTCCACGATCGCATAGCGGCTATTGAACCAACCCATGAAACCGGAGGCAATAAAGCTCAGCAGCAGATAAACGGCCATGGTGATGACGATGACCTCCACCGCCTGCCCCGTCTGGTTGAGCACCGTGCCGGCAAAAACCGACACGAGGTCCGGATAGCCGATGGCAACGGCAAGCGATGAATTCTTCATCAGATTCAGTATCTGGCTCGTCAGGGGCGGAACGATCACGCGCATGGATTGCGGCACGATGACATGGCGCAATGTCTGCGACCTGGTGAGGCCCAGCGCCTGCGCCGCCTCACGCTGGCCACGATCGACGGACTCGATCCCCGAGCGGACGATTTCAGCAATGAAGGCCGCCGTATAGGTTGCAAGACCGAGCGTGAGCGCCACGAATTCAGGGATCAGGCGCAGCCCGCCCTTGAAGTTGAGGCCGGAGAGGACGCCAAATTCAAAATGAAGCGGAGCGCCCCGCAAGACGAAAGAAATGAGCGGCAGAATAACCAGCACCAGCAACGATATCTTGATCCAGGAGAAAATCTGTCCGGTTTCCTTCTGGCGCCGGTGCGCCAGCACGCGCAGCCCGGCGCCGATGAGCAGCGCCAGAACGATGGCGCCGGCAAACCACCAGAATCCATCCGCCTCATAAGGATGCGGCAATACGATGCCGCGATTATTAAGGAAGAATCCGGGCAAGGGCTCAAGGCTCGCCGCCGGCTTTGGCATGGCGCGCAAAACGCCGATGTACCAGAAGAAAAGCTGGAGCAGGAGCGGGATATTGCGGAGCGTCTCGACATAAATGGCGGCCAGCCGCGCCACCAGCCAGTTGCCGGAAAGACGGGCGATGCCGACCGTAAAGCCGATGATGAGGGCGAAAAAGACACCGATGACCGCCACGAGCAGCGTATTGAGCAGGCCGACGATGAAGGCATCGCCATAGGTCGATTGTTCCGAATAAGGAACAAGCGACATGATGATCGAAAATCCGGCAGGCTGATTCAGAAAGCCGAATCCCGAGGCGATGCCGAGACGGTGAAGGTTTTCTATCGCCGTACCAGCCATCACCCAGATGATGGCGCCGAGGCACAAGACCATAAGAAGCTGGTAGACGATCCCCCGGAATTTCGGGTTACTCCAGCCAAGCGTTACGGGTCGCGATGCCTTCTGCTCCTTCATCACCATAGATATCGAACTCTCCCCTGTTGATAACCATCCGTCGTTGCAGCAGATTCGGCGATTAACGTATCGGCATCCCGTACATCAGACCGCCCTGCTTCCATTGCGCGTTCAATCCACGCGGAATCCCGAGCTGGGATCCCTTGCCGACGTTCCGCTCAAAAATTTCTCCATAATTTCCGACCAGTTTCACGACATTGTAGGCCCAGTCGTTGGAAAGACCGAGCATCGATCCGAAATCGCCATCGAGCCCGAGAAACCGGCGTACTTCGGGACTTGTGGTGCTTTTGGCGTCATCGATATTGGTGGAGTTCAGGCCCAGCTCCTCGGCATCGAGCATGGCGTAGAAGCTCCAGCGGACGATGTCTTCCCACTGGTCATCGCCCTGCCGCACGGCAACCGCCAGGGGCTCCTTGGAAATGAGTTCCGGCAGAATGACGTGCGCCGCAGGGTCCTTCAGTTCGAGCCGCTCCGCATAAAGGCCGGAGGCATCCGTCGTCAGCGCGTCGCAGCGCCCCTGTTCATATGCCGACAACGCCTCATCGTTCCGCTCGAAGGCGACGATCTGGTAGGTCATGTTGCGGGTCCGGAAATAATCCGCGACGTTGAGTTCGGTCGTGGTGCCGGTCTGGAGACAGATCGTGGCCCCGTTGAGCCCGGCCGCATCGGTGATGCCGCCTTCCTTTTTGACCAGAAAGCCCTGCCCATCGAAATAATTGACCGCGGTAAAATCGAGACCCAGCGATGTGTCGCGCGTCAGTGTCAGCGTCGTATTGCGGGTGAGCACGTCGATTTCACCCGACTGGAGCGCCGTAAAACGCTCTTTCGCCGACAAGGGCGAATAACGGATTTTGCTGACGTCGCCGAAAATGGCCGCGGCTATCGCGCGGCAGGTGTCCACATCGATACCGGCCCACTGGCCCTTGTCATCCGCGTTCGAAAAGCCGGGAAGCCCCTGGCTGACGCCACATTTGAGGTAGCCGCGCGCCTTCACCGCCGCAAGCGTGCTTCCCGCAGCCGCGGTAGTTGTGGCCGTATTTGTCGCAGCCGGAGCCACCGCTACGGGAGCAGGCGCGGACGCAGTTGAGGACGGCGCCCCGGTCTGCGCGGCTTCCCACCCCGGCGGATTGGGACGCAGAAAATAGATCAGGGCAGCGCCGATCAAAATGCCGATAATCAGAGCTGTGAACCTGTTTCTCATTATTCTTCCCCGTAGCTGAACCGACAGATTCATCGAATTCGAAGGTTTTCTCACCCAAAATTATGGATATTTATTAATTTTGAGCGATGTTTCTGCTTACACTTCGCTCGCCCGATGGACCCTGTTGGCAGTATTTACGATAGCGCGCCCCTTCACAACCCGCAGACGGTCGTGATCCGTCAACGGAAAGACAGTTAAAGCGACATGATTAAAAAACCGTCTCATCCCAGTACAACCCTTGTCACTGCCGGCCGCGAATCCCGGCTGAACCATGGAATTGTCAATCCACCCGTATATCACGCCTCGACAATTCTCCATCCCACGGTTGAATCGCTGGAAAAGAAAACGCTGCCCTATTCCTATGGCCGGCGCGGCACGCCCACAACCACGGCCCTTCAGGACGCCATTGCCGAAATCGAGGGTGGATACAGGACATTGCTGGCGCCATCCGGCCTTTCCGCCGTGACGACGGCGCTGCTCGCCCACCTTGATCATGGCGACCATCTGCTCATGGTGGACACCGTCTATGGGCCGACGCGCAGTTTCTGCGAGGGCATATTGCGGCGGTTCGGAATCGAGGTCGATTATTACGATCCCCTGATCGGGGCAGGTATTTCCAAACTGTTCAAATCGAACACGAAAGTCGTCTTCACCGAAAGCCCGGGCTCTCTCACCTTCGAAGTGCAGGACATACCCGCAATCGCCGCCGCAGCCCACGCCAGAAACATCATCGTCATGCTCGACAACACATGGGCAACGCCGCTTTTTTTCCGGGCCTTCGATCATGGCGTCGACATCTGCATCGAGGCCGCCACCAAATATTTCTGCGGCCATTCCGACGTGATGATGGGTTCGATCACCTGCACGCAGGCGACCTATGACAAAACGCTGGCCGGGCATGGCACGCTTGGCGTGTCGGTCGCGCCCGATGACGTCTATCTTCTCTTGCGCGGCATGCGCACCATGGGCGTGCGCCTGAAGCAGCATATGGAGACCGGCCTTCAGCTTGCCAACTGGCTCAAGGCGCAACCCGAAGTAGCCCGCGTGCTTCATCCCGCGCTGGAGAGCGACCCGGGACATGCACTCTGGAAAAGGGACTTCACCGGCGCATCGGGCCTGTTCAGCATTCTGCTCAAGCCCTGCGCGCATGACGCCATGGCGGCGATGCTCGATCATCTGGAATATTTCGGCATGGGCTATTCCTGGGGTGGGTTTGAAAGCCTGATCGTGCCGCAATATCCCAGGTCCGTGCGCAGCGCGACAAAATGGCAGGAGGATGGCTACCTGCTGCGTATTCATGCAGGGCTTGAGGATGCATCCGACCTGATTGCGGATCTGGACGCAGGCCTTGCCCGCCTGCGGGCATATGGCTGACGCGCATGTTCAACCCGAGCCCCGCCGAAATGGAGGCCCTGTCGATCTCGCTGAAAGTGGGATTGATCGGCACCGCCCTTTCGCTCGTGCCCGGCATCGCCATCGCGTGGCTCATTGCGCGTAGACGCTTTCCCGGCCGGATGCTGCTCGACGGGCTCGTTCACCTGCCTCTCGTGCTGCCGCCGGTGGTGACCGGCTATCTTCTCCTGCTGCTGTTCGGGCGCGCCGGTTATATCGGCGCGTTCCTCCACGCCCAGTTCGGATTGACGCTCGCCTTCAACTGGAAGGGCGCGGCGCTGGTCGCGGCGATCACCGGCTTCCCGCTGCTGGTGCGCGCCGTGCGGCTGTCGATCGAGGCCGCCGACGAAGGGCTGGAAGCGGCTGCGCGCACGCTGGGCGCTTCCGGTTTCGGCGCTTTTGTCAGCGTCACCCTGCCATTGATCATGCCCGGCATCATAGCGGGCACCCTGCTCGCCTTTGCCCGCGCGCTCGGCGAGTTCGGCGCGACCATCACCTTCGCCGCAAACATTCCCGGCGAAACCCAAACGCTGCCGCTGCTGCTCTACAGCGTGCTCCAGTCGCCCGACTCCGAAGCGCTCGGCCTTCGCATCGTGGTACTGTCGCTCGTTCTGGCCGCCGGAGCCCTGTTCCTGTCGGAATGGCTTTCCCGCGTCATGCAACGCCGTTTGCGCGGGGCATCATGAGCGGGGAAATCCTTCAGGCCGATCTGCGCGCGCGCCTCGGCACACTTGAACTTGAGCTTTCGCTGAAAGCCGGTAACGGCACGACCGCCATCGTCGGCCCTTCGGGGGCTGGCAAGACGAGCCTGCTGCGCATCATCGCCGGGCTGCACCGGCAGGCCGAAGGCCGCATCAGCTTCGGCGATCATGTCTTTCACGACAGTGCGGCGGGCATTTTCCTCAAGCCGGAAAAGCGGCGCATCGGCTATGTCTTCCAGGAACCTCGCCTGTTCCCGCATATGAGCGTCGCCCGCAATCTCGATTATGGCGCGCGCCGCAGGGGCATCGCGTCCGCTGGCGCACGCGATGAAATCATTACTCTCCTCGGCCTTGCCAATCTGCTGGAACGCCTGCCGCACAAGCTTTCCGGCGGCGAAGCCCAGCGCGTCGCCATGGGCCGCACCCTGTTGTCATCGCCCCGGCTGCTGCTGATGGACGAGCCAATGGCGAACCTCGATCTGCGGCGGCGGCGCGAAATCATGCCGTTTCTGGAAATGCTGCACCAGCGCCTCTCCCTCCCCATCCTTTATGTGAGTCACAATCTGGATGAGGTCATCCGGCTTGCCGACAATGTGCTGGTCATCGACCGGGGCCGGGTTTTCGCCACAGGCGGGACGGCGCAGGTGCTGAACAGGCCGGATGTGCAACAGCTCCTTGCGGGCACACCCGGCATGGATGCTGATCTGGGCACCATCCTCGATGCCAGCATATCCGCGCATGAGCCTGAAAAAATGATCACGCGCCTTTCGCTGGGCGGCGGTCTTGAGCTGCGCGTACCCTTGCGGCACGAGCAACCAGGAACGGCGCTGCGCCTGCGCCTCCATGCCCGCGACATCGCCATCGCCACCCAGACGCCGCACGGCCTCAGCATCCGCAACAGCCTGCCGGGCCGCATCGACCGCATCAATGTCGCGCCCGGCGGACAGCGTGACGTGACCATCCGGCTGGATGGCGGCGGGAATATCGAGATCACGGCCCGGGTCACGCAAGGGGCGGTCGACGATCTTCAGCTTGCGCGGGGTCATGCTGTCTGGGCTCTGGTCAAATCCGTGGCGCTGGCCTCGGACTGACCTGAACGGGGGCGATCAGCTTTCCCCGAACACGCGCCGCAGATGCTGGTTCAGGAACTTGCCCTGTGGATCGAGCCGGCGGCGCAGCGCGATGAAATCATCCCAGCGGGGATAGAGCGCCACAAGCTCCGAAGCGCCCAGCGTGTGCAGCTTGCCCCAGTGCGGACGGCCCTCATAGCGCCTGAAAATCTCTTCGATGCCGCGGAACAGCTCGGCATAGGGCTGGCGATGATACTGGTGCACCGAGATACTGACGCTCGCGCGATGATAGAACGGGCTGAGCCAGGCATCATCCGCCGCGACATAGCGAAACTCGATGGGAAAGAGAAAATTGACGCCGCACCGGCGCATGTGCTCCCCAACCTCGCGAACACAGTCGATGCCTTTTTCGGCGGGCACCGCATATTCCATTTCATTGAAGCGCACGTTGCGGTCGCTCGGAAACGCATCGTGGGACCAGTAGGCCCGGCCCGCGCTGCCCGCATAGCGCGAACCGCTCGCCCGGGTGATGAACTTCTGCAACGGCCCGCGCATCAAGGGAACGTGGCGTGCGACTTCGCAGAACTGGCGAAACAGCTTGTCTTCCGACGCATCCGCGCCATCCGGCAGGCGGTTTCGCGGTTTCACCGGCCGGTCCGTCTCGTTCAGGGTCTTGGTCAGCACCTCATGGGCAAAGGGAAACCAGAAAAACTCGAAATGCCGGTTGGCGTCGCGCAATTCCGGCGCGCGGGCGAACACCTCGTCCACGGGCATCCGGCCGCCTTTTTCCTCCAGCGCATAGGCCTTGCGGCATTGCAGGGTGATTTCGCTCATGATGCCGAGCGATCCCATCGAAACGCGGCCCGCATCGAAAATATCGGCGTTCACCTCTGAATTGCAGTCAATCGCCTCACCGCTGGCCGTCACCAGCCGGAAGCCCCGGACGGCCGAGGAAAGCGACCCGAGTGTCCCGCCGGTGCCATGGGTGCCGGTGCCGACCGCCCCCGCAATCGCCTGCCGGTCAATGTCGCCCTGATTGATCAGGCCAAGGCCCTTTTCATGAAGCAGCGGCCCCAGATCGCGGATGGTGATGCCCGCACCCACGCGCGCGCGCTCATGCACGTCGTCCACGTCCAGCAGACCCGTAATTTTCTGCAGGGAGACGATGGTGCCGTTGGTCTGCACCAGAGCGGTGAAGGAATGACCGGAACCTGCCACCCGCACGCCGCCCTCGGCCTCGCGCACGACCCGCTGCAAGTCGGCTTCTGTCTCCGGGATGGCGATTTCCCGGGGCCAGGCTTTCACCCATCCAGACCAGTTCGACCAGCTACCCTGCATTCCAGCCCTCTATATTATTATTTACAGGCTTTTTCCTGCCCTGCCTCACCATAGGAGATGAAGCGACATAAAGAAAAGCCCCGCCGGAGCGGGGCAGTCTTGCCGGAGAGCACCGGCTTATTCCGCGAAACTCACTTTCCGCGGTTTGAAATTCTCGGCAAGCAAAGTGCCTTGCCGGATTTTTTCAGGTGGCAGCGTCTTCGTCAGCCGCTCAAGCTCGGTGGCCGCATAGGGCTCAAAGCCTGCCTTGTCGGCCAGATAGAAATACATATAGGCCCTTGCCGGGTCTTTTGCGATGCCTGTTCCGCTCTCATACATGACTGCGATGTTGTATTGGGCGGTCGGCAGACCCTGTTCGGCGGCCGCGAGATAATATTTGGCAGCCAGTCCAGGGTCTTCCTTCAAACCAGATCCCGCATCGTAAAGAGAGCCCAGATCCATCTGCGCCCGGGCGTCCCCGCCTTCAGCCGCGAGCCTGTAATAGCGCATGGCGGTGGGCACATCCCGCTTTACCACCTTGGCATCCAGATATTCGACGCCGAGCTGATAGGCGGCTCCCATATCGTGACGCTCCTCGACCGCCTTTTTCCACTCAGCCAGCGCCTCTGGATAAAGGCCGCGCTTGTAAAGGGCCATACCGCTTGCCTCGCTCGGCGTCACGGCAGGAGCGGACGTTTCAGCCTGCGCCGGAGAAATCACCAGCGCCATACCCGGCATCTGCCAGGCCAGCGCGCCCAGAACAGTCAGCAACGCCAGCTTTTTCTGCCGGTCACCGCATAAACGCATTCCCGCCTCCCCGTCTTTTCCCATATGCTCCACCCCGGCCTTTGCGGCTCATCGGCATGAGGAGACATCGGGACATATTCACTGTCGCCACGAATCCTGAAACATTATAGCGGAAAATTGGATGAAATTGTGGTGATCGCTCGAATATCCCTTGCATGAAAATCCATGCGGCAGCGCAACATTATCTTCTCTTAATTTCATGGAATCTTTATGCCGCATATGCTCCGGCGGGCTCATCAGGCCAGCCATCTGACTTAAACGGCAATTTCTCATGCCCCGGATCATGTGTTTTTGGAGTCGCGTATGCAGCGCATTGTCTTTCTGGATCGCAGTACGATCGCCCCGCAGATTCACCTTCGCGATCCCGGTTTCCCGCATGAAATGATCGCCTATCCGGACACCGGGCCGGACCAGATCGTCGAGAGACTAAAAGGCGCAACCATCGCGATCACGAACAAGGTCATCCTGACCGCCGGCGCTCTTTCGCAGCTTCCCGGCCTCAGGCTGATCGCCGTGGCTGCGACGGGTACGGACACGGTCGACCGCGACTGGTGCCAGCACCATGGCGTCGCTGTCGCCAACATAAGAGGCTATGCGCTGAACACTGTGCCGGAGCACGCCTTCGCCCTCATGCTCACGCTGCGGCGCGCCATTATTCCTTATCGGGATGGTGTTCTCGCCGGCAAATGGCAGGAAGCCGACCAGTTCTGTTTTTTCGATGGCCCGGTCCATGATCTGAACGGCGCGCGCATCGGCATCATCGGCGCAGGCGTGATCGGCAGGCGAGTCGCGGAAATGAGCAAGGCCTTTGGCATGATGCCCATGTTCGCGGCGCGCAAGGGCAAGGCAAACACCGATCCGGCCTTCACCCCCTGGGATGAAGTGCTTGAAACCTGCGATGTGCTGACGCTGCATTGCCCGCTGACGCCGGAATCGGCCGGCATGATCGGCATGGCGGAATTCCGCCAGATGCGCCGCCGTCCGCTCCTCATCAACACGGCGCGCGGCGGCATCGTCATCGAGGAAGACCTTGAGATCGCCCTCGATCAGGGGCTCGTTTCGGGCGCGGGTCTCGACGTCACCCTGCCCGAACCGCCTCCCGCCGATGGCGTATTGATGCGCATGGCAAAGCGAAGCAATGTCATCGTGACGCCCCATGTCGCCTGGGCAAGCGATGAAGCCCAGCAGATACTTGCCGACCAGCTTATCGACAATATCGAGAACTTCGTTGCCGGCAGGCCAAGCAATCTCGTAACGGGCATCTACTGAAGGGTGAAACAGTCTCCCATGGACGAAACAGCCGCGCGCGCCCTGCTGCGCGCCATGTTCGACAGGGCAATCGCCGCCGCCCAGCCCGCGCTGTGCCTGCCGCCCTATCTTCCGCCGCCGCCGAAGAGACGCCTCATCGTCGTCGGCGCGGGCAAGGCGTCCGCCGCCATGGCGCGCACGGTCGAGGATCATTGCCCGGGGCCGCTCAGCGGGCTGGTGGTGACGCGCTATGGCTATGGCGTTCCCTGTTCGCGCATCGACATCGTCGAGGCCGCCCATCCTGTACCGGATGCCGCGGGGCTTGAAGCCGCCGCGCGCATGCTCGATCTGGTCAGTCATCTTACGGCGGACGATCTGGTTCTCTGCCTCATATCCGGGGGTGGCTCCGCCCTGCTGCCGCTGCCCCAGCCTGGCTTGACGCTGGAAGACAAGCAGGCGCTGAACCGCGCGCTGCTGTCCTCAGGGGCCAGCATTTCGGAAATGAACTGCGTGCGCCGTCACCTCTCGGCCATCAAGGGTGGCAGGCTGGCCGCCGCCTGCCACCCGGCAAAGGTCGTGAGCCTGCTCATTTCCGATATTCCCGGCGACGATCCGCTGGATATCGCCTCCGGCCCCACCGTCGCCGATCCTACAAGCTGCACCGATGCGCTCGGCATTCTGAACCGCTACGCTATCCATGTCCCCACCGCCGCGCTTGACATTCTGACGAGCGGACGCGGCGAAACGGTCAAGCCCGGCGATCCGCGTCTGTCAGGGACCGAAGTCCATCTTGTCGCCACGCCGCAAATGGCGCTTGAAGCCGCAGCGCAGGTGGCGGCACAGGCGGGTCTCCCTGTTCATATCCTGAGCGACCGGATCGAGGGCGAGGCCCGCGACGTCGGCAAGACGCTCGCCGCCATCGCCCTGCAAATCGCCAACAGGAATCAGCCCTTCACCGCGCCCTGCGTACTGCTTTCGGGGGGTGAAACCACCGTGACGGTGCGCGGCGACGGACAAGGTGGGCGCAATGTCGAGTTTCTGCTGTCGCACGGCATCGCGCTCGGCGGGCATAAAAACATTTATGCCCTCGCCGGAGACACCGATGGCGTAGACGGCGGCGCGGAGATCGCAGGCGCGATCCTCACGCCAGGCACGCTGGCGCGGGCTCGGGCGCTGGGACTCTCACCGGAGAAAAGCCTCGACGGCAATGATGGGCACGGTTTTTTTGGCGCACTGGGAGATTCAGTCGCGACCGGCCCGACCCTCACCAATGTGAACGATTTTCGGGCCATTCTGGTGACGGGAGCGTGAAAGGCTAGTTGTTCGCGCCAGCGTCCGTGGAGGCGGCGGGGGTCCCGGCAGGCGGGACATGCAGCGTCGGCCTGATGAAAAACGAGGCGATGGTCGCCACGACGATCACGAAGGCCCCGATCAGAATGGTGCGCGTGCCGTTGCTCATGGAACCCTCCTGTTGCGTGAGAACAGGCTATACAGGGCCGGTTTGCAGACGGCAATGGCGTCCTGACGCCGTCCGCGGATACGCGCCTTGCCGGGCATGCCGCTTCTGCCCGGGCAAACCCGGGCAGAAGCCTTCGCATCAGGCGCCGTAGCCGACGATGCCCTTGATTTCGAGGAAATCATGGATGCCCCAGTCGGCATATTCGCGCCCGTTGCCGGACTGCTTGTAGCCGCCGAAGGGCGCGTGGGTGTCCCAGTCGGGATAGTTCAGATTGACCGTACCGGCGCGCAACTGCGCCGCAACCTTGCGCGCATGGGCAATGTCTTTCGACTGCACATAGGCGGCAAGCCCATAGACGGAATCATTGGCTTTCGTGATCGCCTCGGCTTCGCTGTCATAAGGCAGGATGGCGAGCACCGGCCCGAAAATTTCCTCTCGCGAAATCGTCATCTCGTGCTGCACGTTGCCGAATACGGTCGGCTTGACGTAATAGCCCCGGTTGAGCCCGTCAGGACGGCCCAGCCCGCCGGTCACCAGCGTTGCGCCCTCCTTGATCCCGGCCTCGATCAGGCGCTGGATCTTGTCGAACTGCACCTGGCTCACCACCGGCCCGAGCACCGTGCCGGGAGACGTTGGATCGCCCACGGTCTGCGTTTCCGCCACGGATTTGGCGATCGCCAGCGCCTCGTCATGGCGATCCTGCGGCACGAACATGCGCGTCGGCGCATCGCAGGACTGGCCGGAATTGGCGAAGCACGAGGTCACGCCGGTCGCCACCGCATTTTCAAAATCGGCATCGGGCAGGATGATGTTGGCGGACTTGCCGCCCAGCTCCTGCGCCACGCGCTTCACCGTGTCGGCCGCCGACTTGGCGACGATGATGCCCGCCCGCGTCGAGCCCGTGAACGAGACCATATCGACGTCGGGATGGGAGGCGATGACCTGGCCGACCGAAGGGCCGTCGCCATTGACGAGGTTGAACACGCCCTTGGGGGTGCCCGCCGCATCCATGATTTCCGCGAAAATGATGCCGCTGACGGGCGCGATCTCGCTCGGCTTCAGCACCATGGTGCAGCCCGCCGCAATCGCCGGCGCGACCTTGCAGACGATCTGGTTGAGCGGCCAGTTCCATGGCGTGATCAGGCCGACGACGCCGATCGCCTCATGCACCACCCGCGTCGTGCCGCGCTGATGCTCGAATTCATATTCTTCCAGCGCCTTGATCGTCGCTTCCAGATGCACCTGACCGGCCCAGGCCTGCGCCTCACGGGCAAAGCTCAGGGGCGCGCCCATCTCCAGCGACACCGCCTCGGCAATTTCCTCGTAGCGCTCGTTATAAATCTCCAGCACCCGGCGCAGCAGCTTCAGCCGCTCCTCGCGCGTGGTCAGCGAAAAGCTTGGAAAAGCGGCTTTTGCCGCCTTGACGGCCAGTTCCACATCGGCTGCCGATCCGGCCGAAATGGAGGTGAAGGCCTCCTCGGTCGCGGGATTGATCACCTCAAGCGCCCTGGGCACCACCGGGTCAGTCCATTTGCCGTCGATGTAGAACTTGAGATGGTTCGTCATAACTCGTCCTCGGTGTGATTCAGCGATCTGCCTGTCAAAAAGCGTGGTTTTGCGCTCAAAAACGTGACGCAAAGCTCAGGCCAACCGGCTCGGAAGTGACCCGCCGGGCAGGGAAATTCACGATTAAGCAGTTCGCACTGGTTATCTGAATGTAATGAAAAGAATCCCGGTGGGGAATGCAATTTTTTGAAATTGCCTGCGCGTCCCTGCGTCCGCTCCCGCGATTGAGGCGGCCAGCCCTCCCCGCCCATGTATTTTCAGTTGCGCGGTCCCGCCAGACAGGATGGAGATTTGAACTGGCAACGGGAAACCGATCGCGGCACTCTCCCACAGGCGACGGCAAGCCCCGCAACGCATACCGGCTGCCCCGGCCGTCCATAAACGAAACGAAAGTTGGAAACCCATGAAGACACGCATCACCGAACTTTTCGGCATCAAGCATCCCATCATTCAGGGCGGCATGCACTTTGTCGGCTTTGCCGAAATGGCGGCGGCCGTGTCGAACGCGGGAGGCCTTGGCATCATCACCGGTCTGACCCAGCGCACGCCGGAGGATCTGGCCAAGGAAATCGCCCGTTGCCGCGACATGACGGACAAGCCCTTCGGCGTCAACCTCACCTTCCTGCCCGCCTTCACCACGCCGCCCTATCCGGAATATATCCAGGCCATCGTCGAAGGCGGCGTGAAGGCGGTGGAAACGGCGGGCCGCAGCCCCGAGCAATATCTGCCCTCGCTCAAGGCGGCAGGCATCAAGGTCATCCACAAATGTACCTCCGTGCGCCATTCGCTCAAGGCCGAGAAGATCGGCTGCGATGCGGTCAGCGTCGACGGTTTTGAATGCGGCGGCCATCCCGGCGAGGATGACGTGCCCAACATGATCCTGCTGCCGCGCGCGGCGGAAGAGCTGAAAATCCCCTTCGTCGCCTCAGGCGGCATGGCCGATGCGCGCAGCCTCGTCGCCGCCATGGCGCTGGGCGCGGAAGGCATGAACATGGGCACCCGCTTCATCGCCACGAAGGAGGCCCCCGTCCATGAAAACGTCAAGAAGGCCCTGCTGGCCGCCAGCGAACTCGATACCCGCCTGATCATGCGTTCGCTCCGCAACACGGAGCGCGTGCTCGACAACAGCGCGGTGGAAAAGATCGTCGAGATCGAGCGCGAAAAGGGAGCAAACGTCACCATCGCCGACATCCACGATCTGGTCGGCGGGGTTTATCCCCGGGTAATGCAGCAGGGCGAAATGGATGCGGGCGCCTGGAGCTGCGGCATGGTCGCGGGCCTCATCCACGACATTCCGACCTGCAAGGAGCTGATCGAGCGCATCATCAGCGAGGCCGAGACGATCATCCGCCAGCGGCTGGAAGGCTTCCTCGCGGCCTGACGACGCCAAAGATGCCGCCCCGTTGCATATAGCGGGGCGGCAGACGTTCCCTCTCCTCCGCGGGCATATCCGTGGAACCGGAAGCTCGCCTCAGCGTACCCCTTTAAAGGATGCGTGCAGGCATAAAGGAAAGCGGAACGATGAACAGAAACCAGCGGCATGGGCGTACCCGCAATCTCAAGGGCCGGGCCAAGACGGCGGTGGGCAGCATCGCGGGCAGATCCGGCCTTCAGGCGAGCGGCGTCATCGACCAGATCATCGGCAGGGCCGAGCATCGCTATGGCGATGCCCGCCATGCGCTCGACGATCTGGTTGAGAATGGCACCTCCCTGATCCATCACACGACGGCAAACGGCAAACGCTACAGCATCGAAATTGTCGAGCAGGCCGAACGCAACAGGACAGCTGCCTTCCTTGCCCTTGCAGGCGCCGGCCTTGCGGTCGGCTGGCTGTTGCGCAAACGCCGGAAAGCCGCAAGGCAGCGGATCGCCCATGGCTGAGGTGAAAACATCCACCTCGGTAGAGCATTAAACAAACTCATACTGGCAGGTCTCCGGCGGCGCAGCGCGGGCAGAAATGCCCCTGCGCCACCAGCGTTCGCGCATCCGCTCCCGAACCATGATCCGGATCATGCCGGGCAGGACCTGCCCCTCCTGAATAGACGGAAAATGTCCTGAAAGCTCAGGGATTCCCTTGTGTTCGACCGGATTTTTCCAGCGCCCAGGAAGGTTGACGCAGGGTTTCCAAGGCCGTGCAGCGCCCCCGAACGGGCCCGGATTCTTATCATTTGCGCAGGCGTCGGCGGCTCGGTTAAAACGAGAGCACATAACCGAAAACCGAGGAAATCCGGGAACCAAGGGCTCAGCAGTTTCAGGCGTACACAATGACCTGCCTGACCTCGACCGCCATCAGGCGATCCGCATGGAGATCGCCCTTCCAGGCACATTGAGGCCCGGGATCGATGCAGGAGCAGCGCACCATCCCGCCTGTTGCTTCACGAACGCCGCCAAGTGCGGCTCGTCGGAATAACCGGATTATCGGCCGAATACGAGAACAAGAGATTTAACAAGGGAGTTAAGGAAAATGGCTGAAGCCTGGATCATCGATGCCGTCCGCACACCGCGCGGCATCGGCAAAGTCGGCAAGGGCGCGCTTGCCGACATTCATCCCCAGCAACTGGGCGCGACCGTGCTCAAGGCGCTGGCCGAGCGCAACAATCTCAACACGTCCGAAGTCGATGACGTGATCTGGGGCACCAGTTCCCAGCGCGGCCCGCAGGGCGGCGACCTTGGCCGCATGTCGGCGCTGGACGCCGGCTATGATATCCGCTCCAGCGGCGTCACCCTCGACCGCTTCTGCGGTTCGGGCATCACCACCGTCAACATGGCGACCGCCTCGATCATGTCGGGCATGGAAGACCTCATCGTGGCCGGCGGCACCGAAATGATGTCCATGTCCGGACGCCGCTCCGGCAATGATGACGGCCCGCCCATGATGGACAGCGGCAACCTGCGCCTGCGCGCCTCGCATCCCCAGTCCAATCAGGGTGTCTGCGCCGACGCCATCGCGACCCTTGAGGGCATCACCCGCGCCGACGTCGATCAGCTTGCGCTGGTCAGCCAGCAGCGCGCGGCCCACGCCATCGCCAACGGCCATTTCGACAAGAGCCTTGTTCCTGTCTACCGCGAAGACGGCACGCTGGCCCTCGATCACGAGGAATTCCCGCGTCCGCAGACGACGCTGGAAGGCCTCGCCAGCCTCAAGCCCTCGTTCCAGGCGCTGGCCGACATTCCGCTCGACGACAAGGGCACGACCTACCGCAGCCTGATCCTCGCCAAGCACCCGGGCCTCGACATCAACTTCATCCATCACGCGGGCAATTCGTCCGGCGTGGTCGACGGCTCGGCGGCGATCCTGCTGTCCTCCCCGACCTATGCCAAGGCGCATGGCCTCAAGCCCCGCGCCCGCATCGTCGCCTACGCCAACATGGGCGACTCGCCGACGCTGATGCTCAACGCCCCGGTGCCCGCCGCCCGCAAGGTGCTGGAAAAGGCCGGACTGACGCTCGACGACATTGATCTTTTCGAGATCAACGAGGCATTCGCCGTCGTGACCGAAAAGTTCATCCGTGACCTCAAGCTCGATCGCGACAAGGTCAACGTCAATGGCGGCGCGATGGCGCTCGGCCACCCGATCGGCGCCACCGGCTCCATCCTGATCGGCACGCTGCTCGACGAGCTTGAGCGCCGCGACCTGCGCCGCGGCCTCGTCACCATGTGCGCCGCCGGCGGCATGGCGCCCGCCATCATCATCGAGCGCATCTGACGGCTGGAACCTTCCCGGCCGGACATTGCCACCTGAATATCGTCAAAGGGCTGCCCTCGCGGGCGGCCCTTTTTCATGGCCGGGCATCCCCCCCGTTGCCGCTGGCTATCCCGATCGCATAGAACTGTACCCGGCCGCCGCCCATGCCCGGCGACGCGGTAAAAAAAGAGAGGCTGGAAGCGCCCGATAGCCCTATTTGTCGATTGCAACGACCGAGGCCGAGATGACACAGAAGACCATCGCCTTCTTTCCCGAAGGGGCCTACGGCCCCGCCCTCAATTCCGTCGGCATCGCGCAGGCGGTCGAGGCGCTCGGCCACAAGGCCGTCTTTCTCTCCGATCCGGGCTTTGTGGGCGTCTATGAGGGCTATGGTTTCGAGACCCACCCGGTCAATCTTTCCGAGCCCATGCCGCCGGAGCAGATGGCGAAATACTGGGAAGATTTCATCAACGGCCATATCCCCAATTTCCGCAAATCGCCCTATGACCAGATCGACAATTACGTGAAGGAATGCTGGGCCGCGATCGTCGATACCGCCAAATGGGCGCAGAAGGATCTGCCCGGCGTCCTCGCGAAGGTGAAGCCGGACCTTATCTGCGTGGACAATGTGATCCTCTTTCCCGCGATCAAGCAGTTCGGCAAGCCCTGGGTGCGCATCATCTCCTGTTCTGAAAACGAGATCGAGGACCCGCAGATCCCGCCGCATCTTTCGGGCCTTTCACAGGATGACCATGAGGGGCACGCGAAATTCCGGGCCCGCTTCAATGAGGTGATCAGGCCCATCCATGATGATTTCAACGCCTTCCTCGCAGAGAACGGTGAAGCCCCCTACCCCGTCGGCGAGTTCTTTGAAGCCTCGCCCTTCATGAACCTGCTGCTCTACCCGGAGCCGGTAAAATTCCGGCGCGCCCATCCGCTCGACCCGAAACGGTTCCAGTATCTGGAAGGCTGCGTGCGCACCGAAAAGCCTTATGAGGTACCGGTCTTCGCCGCCAACAACGACAAGCCGCTCATCTATGTCTCCTTCGGCAGCCTCGGTTCCGGCGATGTCGATCTGCTCAAGCGCATCATCGCCACGCTCGGCACGCTTCCCTATCGGGCCCTCGTCAATGTCGGCGACTACAAGGACCAATATACCGACCTGCCGCCAAACGTCATCGTCGAGAGCTGGTTTCCCCAGCCCTCCGTCATCCCGCAGGTCGATGCAGTGATCCATCATGGCGGCAACAACTCGTTCACCGAGTGCCTCTTCTTCGGCAAGCCCGCGATCATCATGTCCTATGTCTGGGACGGCCATGACAACGCCACCCGCGTGCAGGAAACCGGCCATGGCTTCAAGATGCCCCGCTATGACTGGACCGATGAGGAACTGGCCGCGAAGCTCGCCGCCTGCATCACGGACCCGGCCATGAAGGCCAAGCTCGCCGCCACCAGCGCCCATATGCGGGCGCAGAACGGCCCGGCCAAGGCCGCCCATGTGCTCGACAGCCTGCTTGCAACGGGCCGGTATGATGGCTGACACGCTCAATTCGACCGCGCCGCATCTTTATCAGGCTTCCACCCGCGACGATCTCGTTGACTGGGGCGCGCAACCCGATGCGCTTGAAGGCGCGTCGCATTCCAGTGGACGGCTTTTGTTCAAGGGGCCGGGCAACCAGCCCGAATCCGGCCTGTGGGTCTGCACGCCCGGTCGCTGGCGGCTCGCCATTCCCCGCGACGAGCTTTGCCATTTCGTGGCGGGCTCGGCGACCTACCGGCGCGACGATGGTGAAATCATCGAGGTTTCGGCGGGAACGGTCATCATGTTTCCCGCTGGCTGGAGCGGCGAGTGCACCGTTCACGAAACCATGCGCAACGTCTATCTGCTGGCCTGAGCGCCAGCATACTCACCTCATAAATGGAATCACTCCATGACCACTCCCGTGCTGAAAAACCCGCTGGCCCAGAGCGATCTTGTCGACTGGGGCATCATCCCGACCATGATCGAAGGCCAGTCGCATACCTCGGGCAAGCTGCTCTACAAGGGGCCGAACGGTGAATCCGAAAGCGGTATCTGGGTGTGCACGCCGGGCAAGTGGGTCTGCCACGTCACCCGCGACGAGTTCTGCCATTTCCTTGCCGGGCGCTGCACCTATGTGCATGACAATGGCGAGGTGATCGAGATCGAGCCCGATACCATCGCCTTCTTCCCGCAGGACTGGAAGGGCGTGTGCACCGTGCATGAGACCGTCTCCAAGGTCTATATGATCCGCTGACTGAAAGCTGCAAGGACTCTCCCATGTTCGATCCCGCCCGCGCCGCCTATTTCCTCAATCCGGTCTGGCATGAGGCCCGCGGAGAGGTGCGGGCCGTCATCGATCCGGGACTGCTCACAAAGGTGGGCGAGTTTGCGGACGCCACGCCCGCCGAGATCGATCTGGTGCTTGAGCGCGTCAACGCCGCGCAGAAGGGCTGGAAGCGTACTGACGCCAAGTCGCGGGCGAAGATCCTGCACCAGCTTGCCAACGCCATCGAACAGGCGGACCTGACCTTCTGTGCTGAACTGATGGTCCGCGAAATGGGCAAGCCCTACCCCGAAGCTATCGGGGAACTCGCCAACTGTGCGCCGGTCTTCCGCTATTACGCGGAAATGGCGCGCGACGACGCGGGCAAGGTGGCGGGCGCAACGCAGGCGGGCTCCTTCCAGTATGCGCGCTATGAGCCGGTCGGCGTTTCGGTCCATATCATGCCGTTCAACTTCCCGATCCTTTTGATGTGCTGGACCGTGGCGGCGTCGCTCGCCTGCGGCAATGGCTGCATCATCAAGCCTGCGCTCGCGACCACGCTGTCCACGCTCGAATTCATGAAGGTTTTCGCGCCCCTGCCCGCCGGTCTGATCGCCTGCCTGCCGGGCGATGTGCCGGTGGCGCAGGCACTGATCGAGTCCGCCAAAACCCATTCGGTTGCCTTCACAGGTTCGGTCGCGGCCGGACAAGCGATCGGCGCGGCGGCGGGACGGCTGATGAAACCCTGCGTGATCGAGGCGGGCGGCAGCGACCCCATGATCATCGGGTCGAGCGCGCCCCTCGATGTGGCGGCGGCGGGCGCGACCATGGCCGCCTTCCATCTTTCCGGGCAGGTCTGCACCTCGGCGGAGCGCTTCTATGTGGTCGACGACATTCACGACGCCTTCGTCGATGCCTTCGCCCGCGAGACGCGGCGTCTGCGCATCGGCCATGGCCTCGACAAATCCGAGATCGGGCCGCTGGTCAGCGAGGCCGCGCGCGCGAAGGTGATCCGGCTGGTCGAGGACGCCTGCGCAAAAGGCGCCGTCGCCGTCACCGGCGGGCGCATCCCGCCCGGACAGGCCACCGGCTGGTATTATGAACCTACCATCCTCACCGGCGTCAGCCATGACATGGCGATCATGCGCGAGGAATGTTTCGGCCCCGTCGCCAGCATCTGCCGCGTGAAGGATTTCGACGAGGCCATCGCCATGGCGAACGACAGCCCATTCGGGCTGGGTGCATCAGTATTCACCACCAGCCTTGAAGAAGCGATGGAGGCCGCCGAGCGCCTTGAATCCGGCATGGTCTGGATCAACAACCCGATGATCGACAATGACGCGCTGCCATTCGGCGGCTGGAAGGCGTCAGGACTGGGGCGTGAACTCGGCCGCCAGGGCATGGAGGCCTTCCGCCGGGCGAAGATGGTGATCATGGATCACAAGCCCGCCGTGCAGGACTGGTGGTATCCCTATCCCGACGACTGGTTTCACGAGATCGGTGGGCGCAAGCATTTCTAGTGACGGACGCCCCAGCATCGCGCCAATATGCCGGGTATAAGTTTCATCAAAAAAACAAAGAAACGCTCATGTATGCTTCCCCTGCCGAGAAGAACTTCCATGCCAGTGGCGCGCGCATCGCCTATTTCGAATGGGGGAATACCGCCGATCCGGCAATCCTGCTCATTCACGCCACGGGCTTTCATGCGCGCGTCTGGGACCAGACCGTGGCCGCCCTTCCGGCAGGCTATCGCATCATCGCCGTCGACCTGCGCGGACATGGCCGAAGCGAGAAGACCGGACCGCTGGCGGACTGGCGCCTGCCCGCCGCCGATGTATCGGAACTGGTGACGCATCTGGGCCTGCGCGGCGCCATCGGCGTCGGCCATTCCATGGGCGGCCATTGCCTCGTACAGGTGGCGGCCCGCCATCCCGAATGTTTCAGCCGCCTCCTGCTGGTCGATCCGGTGATGATCGCGCCCGAGCTTTATGACGCCTTCACGCCGCCCGCCAGCCTGGATCATCCGGTCGCCCGCCGCCGCAACCAGTGGGCCTCATGGCAGGAAATGGAAAACCGCTTCGAGGCGCGGATGCCCTATTCGCTCTGGAAAAAGGAAGTGCTCGCGGATTACTGCCGCTACGGCCTCGAACCTGACGCGTCCGGCGAGGGGTTCGTGCTCGCCTGCCCGCCCGCCATCGAGGCGTCCGTCTATCTGGGGCACGCCAGCAAGAATATCTATCCCCTGGCCGCAAAGATCGAGGTGCCGGTTGTAGTCCTTCGCGCGAAGGAGCCCGCGCCCGACCGCGACCCCATGGATTTCTCCAACTCCCCCACCTGGAAGGACGCGGCGTCGGTCTTTCCCCATGGCCGGGACGTGCCTCTGCCCCGGTTCACCCACTTCATCCCGATGCAGGATCCGGAGCTGACCGCCCGCTATATCACCGGCGACCTGCCCTGATCGTCCTTTCCCCGATGCACCAGCCGGAAATCGGCCCGGAACGGAGAGGTAAAACCGGTTTACCAATTCATCCCCGCCCGTGCTAAACCGGTTAACCATAATTTTTGACCTTTGATGAAGCCGATCCGCGATGACGAATGCAAGGACGCCGGGACTGCTTGAAACCGGCCGCCCGCTATGGAAGGCATTCGTGCTCTTTCTTGGCCCGATGATGCTCAGCAATCTGTTGCAGGCGCTTTCGGGCACCATCAACAACATCTATCTGGGTCAGATGATCGGGGTGAGCGCGCTTGCCGCCGTTTCCGCCTTTTTTCCCCTGCTGTTCTTCTTCATTTCCTTCACCATCGGGCTCGGTTCCGGGGCCTCGGTCCTGATCGGTCAGGCCTATGGCGCGGAAGAACATGAAAAGGTGAAGCAGGTCGCGGGCACGACACTGACGGTCGCCATCGCCGGCGGCGCGCTGATCGCGATTTTCGGCGGGATATTCACCCGGCAACTGCTCGCCGCCATCGGCACCCCGGCCGACATTCTGGCCGACGCCACCGCCTATACCCGCATCATGCTGATCGCGATGCCCGGCCTTTTCACCTTCCTGCTCGCGACAGCCATGATGCGTGGCGTCGGCGACACCACCACGCCGCTGCTGGCGCTGTGCCTGTCCACCGTCGTCGGCCTCATCGTCACGCCCGCGCTGATCCGCGGCTGGGCCGGATTGCCGCAGATGGGGCTTCTGAGCGGCGCTTTGGCCGCCATCGTCTCCTTCATTTCCGCGCTGATTTTCCTCGCGGTTCACATGCGCCACTATATTCATCCACTTGCCCCCGACAGGGAGCTTCTGCGCCATATGCGGGTGGACTGGACCATCCTCAAATCGGTCCTGCGCATCGGCGTGCCGACAGGCATCCAGATGATCCTGATCTCGCTGGCGGAAGTGGTCGTGCTGTCGCTGGTCAACAGCTATGGATCGCACGCCACAGCGGCCTATGGCGCAGTCAACCAGATCGTGAACTATGTCCAGTTTCCCGCCGTTTCGATCGCCATCACCGCCTCCATCTTCAGCGCGCAGGCCATCGGCGCGGGCCGCAGCAATGAACTGGGCAACATCGCCCGCACGGGCCTGCTGGTCAATCTCGCGGTTACCGGCGGCCTCATTCTGCTGGCCTATCTGTTCTCGCGCACCATCATCGGCTTTTTCATCACCGATGGTCCCGTCCTCGAACTGGCGCAGACGCTGCTCCACGTCACGCTATGGAGCTACATCCTGTTCGGGTTCGCGGGCGTGCTCGCTGGCATCATGCGCAGCAGCGGCACGGTGCTGATTCCGACCATCATTGCAGTCTCCTCCATTCTGGGCGTGGAGGTGCCGGTCGCCTATTATCTGAGCGCTCACATGGGCATCGAGGGCGTATGGGCCGCCTACCCCGTCGCCTTTTCCGTCATGCTGGGCCTCCAGACGGTCTATTATCGGTATGTCTGGAAAAACAGGTCCATCAAAAGACTCATCTGAGAGGCCATCCCCTTGACGGCGCAGCCCATGTCCTTCAGCGACTACGCGAAGAAGATTCTCGCCTCGCGCGTCTATGACGTGGCGATTGAAAGCCCGCTCGATCCGTTGCCGCGCCTTTCCGCCCGCCTCGGCGCCGCCATTCACCTCAAGCGCGAGGATTTGCAGCCGGTCTTCTCCTTCAAGCTGCGCGGGGCCTACAACAAGATGGCGGGCCTCTCCCCGGACCTGCTGGCGCGGGGCGTCATCTGCGCCTCGGCGGGCAATCACGCGCAAGGGGTGGCGCTGGCGGCGCAGCGGCTGGGCGTCGCGGCCACCATCGTGATGCCGCGCACCACGCCGGGGATAAAAATTCGCGCCGTCCGCGCCCTTGGCGGCGAGGTGGTGCTCCATGGCGACAGTTTCGATGAGGCCTACGGCATTGCCCGCGCCATCGAGGCGGAGCGCGGCCTGACCTTCATCCACCCCTATGACGACCCCGACGTGATCGCGGGGCAAGGCACCGTGGGCATGGAGGTGCTGCGCCAGCATCCCGATCCCATCGAGGCGATCTTCGTACCCATCGGCGGCGGCGGGCTCGCGGCGGGCATCGCCTGCTTCACCAAGTTCCTGCGCCCCGAAATCCGCGTGATCGGCGTCGAGCCGGACGATGCCGCCAGCATGGCCGAAGCATTGCGGCTGGGCGAACGGGTGATCCTCGATCAGGTCGGCCTCTTTGCCGATGGCGTGGCCGTGCGTCAGGCGGGCGAGGAAAATTTCCGCATCTGCCGGGAACTGCTGGATGAGGTCATCACCGTCAGCACCGACGAGATCTGCGCCGCGATCAAGGACATCTATGACGACACCCGCTCGATCGCCGAACCATCAGGCGCGCTGGGGCTCGCCGGCCTCAAGCGCTATGTGGAGCGCGCGGATAAGCTCTCAGGGAGCCTTGTCGCCATCAACAGCGGCGCCAACCTCAATTTCGACCGCCTGCGCCACATCGCCGAGCGCGCCGACATCGGCGAGCATCGCGAGGCGTTGCTCGCGGTCACCATTCCCGAGCGGCCCGGCAGCTACCGCGATTTCATCGAGACGCTGGGCCAGCGCTCCATCACCGAGTTCAACTATCGCTATGCCGGGCATACCGGTGATCCGGCCCGGATTTTCGTCGGCATCGGCCTTACCGGCGGCGAAAAGGAAAGATTGCAGCTCATCGCCCTGCTCGGCGAGGCGGGCTATCCCGTCGTCGACCTGACGGACAACGAGATGGCGAAGGTCCATGTCCGCTATATGGTCGGCGGCCGCACCTCGGGCATGACCGACGAGCGCATCTACCGCTTCCAGTTTCCCGAGCGCCCCGGCGCGCTCATCCGCTTCCTTGGCGAACTGGGTCAGGACTGGAACATCTCTCTGTTCCACTATCGCAATCACGGCGCGGATTATGGCCGGGTGCTGGCGGGCATTCAGGTGCCCGATGCGGACCGGAGCCGCTTCGAGGCGCGTCTGGCGAAACTGGGCTATCCCTGCTGGGACGAGACGGCCAACCCCGCCTACCGGCTGTTTCTGGAAAGCGGTGCCTGAAAGCTTGCAGCAAGGGCTGAATGCGTCCGGGCCTGTTTGCCGTTTTGACAGGCATGATTGTTCTGTGAGCAACGGATTTGCCGCAGCCTTGCCCGGCAAGGTCTCCCCTCGCCTTTTCGGGCATCTCCCGCTAGCGTTCCCCCAACCGGGATAACCAAGGGAAAATGCCATGCGCACCGTGCTTCTGGGAATTGTCGGCCTCATCGTACTGGCGGCTGTCTGGGTCTTTTCCAACATCAACACCATCCCGACGCAGGATGAGGCAGCCAATGCCGCCTGGTCGCAGGTGCTGAACCAGTATCAGCGCCGCGCCGATCTCGTGCCCAATCTGGTCGCGACGGTGAAGGGCTATGCCGCGCACGAGGAGAAAGTTCTGACGGAAGTGACCAACGCCCGCGCCAGAGTCGGCCAGATCGCCGCACCGGACCCCAAGGACCCCGACGCCGTGGCCCAGTTCGAGGCAGCCCAGCGCGAACTTGGCGGCTCTCTCTCCCGGCTGCTGGTCGTTGCCGAGCAATATCCCGACCTCAAGGCGAACCAGAACTTCCTCACGCTCCAGTCCCAGCTTGAGGGCACCGAAAACCGTATCTCGGTCGCCCGGCGCGACTATATCGGGGCGGTGCAGACCTATAACACCACGCTGCGCACCTTCCCCGGCCGTCTCATCGCGATGATCTTCTATCCGGACTCCAAGCCGCGCGCCAATTTCGCGGCGGATGAGGGGGCTGAAAAAGCGCCGAAGGTCGAGTTCTGATGAACCGCCTGCGCGCGTTCCTCATCGGCCTTGCCGCTCTGGCGATATGGGCCTTTGCGGGGAGCGCGGGCGCGGCCGATTTTACCGCCCCGGCCCTGACGGGCCGCGTCGTCGACGACGCCCATGTTCTCTCGCCCGAGACGTTCAACCGGATCGAGAACCTGCTGCGGAGCCACGAGGCCAAAACCGGCGATCAGGTCGTGGTCGCCACCGTGCCCTCGCTGGGCGGCCTCGACATCGAAACCTACGCAAACGAGCTGTTCCGGCGCTGGGCGCTGGGGCAGAAGGACAAGAACAATGGTGTTCTCTTCGTCGTCGCCCCCGCGGAGCGCGAAATGCGCATCGAGGTCGGCTACGGCCTTGAGGGCACGCTGACCGACGCCATCGCCTCGCAAATCATCCGCGACACCGTCACCCCTCACTTTCGCGACGGCGACATGGATGGCGGGATCGAGGCAGGCAGCAAGGCTATCCTCGCCGTACTCGGCGGCAACGCCCTGCCTGCCGGAGACGATCAATCGCCACAGTCATTCACCCGGAGCGACGGCTTCAACGGCGTGCTGGTGCTGATCTGGATCGTGGTCGTGATCTTCGTCATATGGCAACGGATGACCGGACGCGGCGGGCGCGGCGGCGGCCGGTGGGGTGGCGGAGGCTTCGGTGGCGGCGGTTTCGGCGGTGGAGGCGGCGGCTTTGGCGGCGGGGGCGGCAGTTCGGGCGGAGGCGGATCCTCGGGCCGCTGGTAGAGGACTCCCCGGCACTATTGCCCGCACCGGGGATAACCTTTCTTTCAGACTGCGTTTAGATCGCAATCCCTTCCAGTTCCTGATAGGCGCTCTGGAACCAGACGCGAACCCGCTGGCGCTCCAGAATGCTCAAGCCCGTGACGTCCCTGTCAGGATTGTTGATGGCGGCCCAGAAGCTGGTGCTGCGGCTGTCTATTTTCTGCATCGTGCCTTCGTGCAACTGACGCACAGACACAACCTGCGCGCCGTAGGCGAGCGCGCGGTCGAGTTCGCCGGATTCTTCCAGCGTCGTGAAAATCTTGCTGCGCACCTCGTTGAGCACGACCACCAGCTTCATCTGTCCGGCGAACTCGTCGAGCCACCGGCGCAGCAGGTCGACGGAATCCTTGCCTGAATCCATCACATGCCAGTAGGTCAGCGAAAGCCCGAGCTCATTGCCGAGGTCGAGCAGGCCCGATTCCTCGATCCAGCGCACCAGCGCATGCTGGGTCTGGGCGGCCAGATCGACGATGATCCGGCGATTGGGGTCCTCTATGGCGACCTCGATCATCTGGTCGAGGCTGGAATAATCCTCGACTTTCACCGGCGTAGCGAAACCCGCGTAGAAACGCATCAGCGCGCCATGGGATTTGTCGCTGTCGAAGCCCGCGAACGGCAGGCCCTTGTCGATGCAATATTGCGCCAGCAGACGCGCCACGAGCGACTTGCCCACGCCGCCCTTTTCGCCGCCGATGAAGTGAATGCTGCTCATCGCAAAGATCCTTCAATCCAATTGTCACCAGATGAGCAAACGGGGCTCGCCTTCCATGAAAGGCAAACTACCCCAGCCCGTGAGGGACGAGAAGCGCCAAGGCTCCCGGCGGCGGACTTTTCCCCGAAGACGATGGAACCTCTGCAGGGCAGCGCCGTTTATATTCCCGGAGACGCTTCTCAATGATCGCTGGCTTCCAGCATCAGAACCGTCCACATTGCCTGAGAGTTCCGATCCCGGAGCGCTTGCCCAGACGGAGCCGATATGCTGATCAGACTGGGTTGTGAACTCACCTATGAACTGCCGGCGCCAACGCCGATGATCATGATGCTCAATGTGCATCCCTCTCGCGTGGCGGATCTTGAATATCCCGACTATATAATCACCACCCCGTCCGTTCCAATTCAGGGCTACACCGACAATTACGGCAACCGGTGCAACCGGCTGATGGCGCCAGCGGGCACCTTCCGTATTTCCACCAATACGGTCATCCGCGACTCCGGCTATATCGACATGGTCGGCCATGGCGCGCTCCAGCATCCGGTGGAGGATCTGCCTTCCGATACGATCCAGTTCCTGCTCGGCAGCCGCTATTGCGAAACGGACCGGCTGTCGGAGATCGCCTGGAACCTGTTCGGCAACCAGCCCTTCGGCTGGGCCCGGGTGCAGGCCGTCTGCGATTATGTGCACAATCACATCACGTTCGGCTATGCCTATTCCCGCCCTACCCGCACGGCCACGGAAGCCTTCATGGAAAGGCGCGGGGTCTGCCGGGATTATGCCCACCTCGCCATCACGTTCTGCCGTGCGCTCAATATCCCCGCCCGCTATTGCACCGGCTATGTCAGCGACATCGGCCTGCCGCCGCCCTATGCGCCGATGGATTTCGCCGCCTGGATGGAGGTCTATCTGGGCGGGCACTGGTATGCCTTTGACCCGCGCAACAATGCGCCCCGCATCGGCCGCGTGCTCATCGCCTATGGCCGCGACGCCGCCGACGTGCCCCTGACCCATACTTTTGGCCCCAACAAGCTGACCGGCTTTCTGGTCATCACAGAGCCCGCAGAGCCTCAGTAAGCCCCCCTTGCAACCGGGATGCGGTCAGGCCCGGGACACCCATACAGGCAAATATGAGCAGAGTGGCGGCGCCTCATTGCCCCGCCTCCACCCATGCCGTTACACTGGCGACGATTCGGAAGTTCACGTCTCGTTCTCCCTGCCAGTTCTCAACGCAAGAGTCTCATGTCCGCTCGCAAGACGACCAAATCCGCCTCCAAGGCAGCCGATCTGACGGAAGATCTGTTCGCCGCGCCCGCCCCTGCCCGCAATCCGGCGCCCCAGACCGGCAAGACTCAAGCTGACAAGGCTCCGGCAAAGCCCCTTTCCCGGGCGGAGGAAGACTATTCCGCCAAGGACATCGAGGTTCTGGAGGGGCTTGAGCCCGTGCGCCGCCGCCCCGGCATGTATATCGGCGGCACCGACGAGCGCGCGCTGCACCATCTTTTCGCGGAAATCCTCGATAACGCCATGGACGAGGCCGTGGCGGGCCACGCCAACTGGATCGACGTCTCGCTCCATGCCGACGGCAGCCTGACGGTCATCGACAATGGCCGCGGCATCCCGGTCGATCCCCACCCCAAGTTCCGGGACAAGTCCGCGCTCGAAGTCATCATGACCACGCTTCATGCGGGCGGAAAGTTCGGCGGCAAGGCCTATGAGACCTCCGGCGGCCTCCATGGCGTCGGCTCCTCGGTCGTCAACGCGCTCTCGGACTGGATGGACATCGAGGTTGCCCGCGATCAGGAACTTTACTTCCAGCGCTTCGAGCGCGGCATCCCGGTAACAAGGCTCGAGCGGCGCGGCCGCACCCAGAACCGGCGCGGCACCAAGGTGACCTTCCATCCCGATGCGCAGATTTTCGGCCCCGCCGCCCAGTTCAAGCCCGCCCGCCTCTACAAGATGGCGCGCTCCAAGGCCTATCTTTTCGGCGGTGTCGAAATCCGCTGGTCCTGCGCGGCCGAGCTCATCAAGGACGCGACGCCCGAGAAGGATGTCCTCCATTTTCCGGGCGGCCTCGTCGATTTCCTGAGCGCCCAGACATCCGGGCTTCTCACCGTTACCGCCGACCCCTTTTCCGGCAAGGTTTCCCGGGCTGGCTCCAACGGCGCGGTCGAATGGGCGATTGCCTGGTTCGGCGAGGAGGACGGTTTCGTCCATTCCTATTGCAACACCATCCCGACGCCCGAGGGCGGCACCCACGAGGCTGGATTGCGGGCGGCGCTGACCAAGGGGCTCAAGGCCTATGCCGATCTCGCCGGCAACAAGAAGGGCCAGCAGATCATTGCCGATGACGTGCTGAATTCGGCAGGCGCGCTCATCTCCGTCTTCATCCGCGAGCCCGAATTTCAGGGCCAGACCAAGGAAAAGCTCGCCAGCGCCGAAGCCGCGCGCCTCGTCGAGACCGCCGTGCGCGACCAGTTCGACCATTGGCTGGCGGCCTCGCCCCAGCAGGCGGGCAAGCTGCTCGACTGGGTGATCGACCGCGCCGACGAACGCCTCAAGCGCAAGCAGGAAAAGGATGTCGGCCGCAAGACCGCGACGCGCAAGCTGCGCCTGCCGGGCAAGCTCGCCGATTGCGCCCAGTCCGGCGCGGAGGGCTCCGAGCTTTTCATCGTCGAGGGTGACAGCGCCGGCGGCTCCGCCAAGCAGGCCCGCGACCGCGCCAGCCAGGCCATTCTGCCGCTCCGGGGCAAGATCCTCAATGTCGCCAGCGCCAGTTCCGGCAAGCTCGCCCAGAACCAGCAGATCAGCGATCTTGTCCTCGCTCTGGGCGTGCGCACCGGCAGCGGCTATCGCGAGGAGGATCTGCGCTACGAGAAGGTCATCATCATGACCGACGCCGACGTGGACGGCGCCCATATCGCCTCGCTCCTCATCACCTTCTTCTATCAGGAACTGCGCGACCTGATCCGCCAGGGCCACCTTTTCCTCGCCGTGCCGCCCCTCTACAAGCTGACCCAGGGCGGCAAGACGCTCTATGCCCGCGACGACGGCCACAAGGACGAGTTGCTGGCAAAGGAATTCGGCGCCCGCGGCAAGGTCGAGATCAGCCGGTTCAAGGGGCTTGGCGAAATGATGCCCGCCCAGCTCAAGGAAACGACCATGCTCCGGAGCAAGCGCACGCTGCTCAAGGTGGTGATGCACGCCGACGAGGTGAACGAAACGGCGGCGGCCGTGGCCCAGCTCATGGGCAACAAGCCGGAACTGCGTTTCCAGTTCATTCAGGAACGCGCCGCCTTCGCCACCGATCTGGACATCTAGGGGGGCAGCCGGGGCATGGCGATCTTCAGACGTCTGACCGCCCTGCTGGCGGGTCTGTCGGGGCTGGCCGGGTGTAACGACGCCAACAAGATCACCTTCGTCAACCAGACGAACCTCTATAGCCCCCAGATGGTGCGTGCGAGCGGCTTCCGGGCCGAGATCTATGGCGCGCCCCGGGCAGGCGCGACCCTTGCCCAGACGCTGGAAGGCCTCCATGCGCCCGGCTGGGCCAGCGCCACACCGCTCACCCCCGCCAGCGAGCCGGGACGCCATGGCCGTCTCGTGCTGATCTTCAACCCGGCAGGGAGCGCCCCTTCGGCGGCCATGTGCACCAATCCCGACGATTTCGAAGGGAAAGCGCAGGATGCGCCGCTTCGGGTCTTTGCCGCCTACTGCATGGCCGACAGGCTCGTCGCCCGGGGCGCGCTCAGCGCGCCCGGCATCCCCAAAGCCAATAGTCCCGGCTATGCCGAGGCCATGAACAATCTGTTCGCGGCAATGCTGCCGCCCCATCAGCCGCCCGGGAACAAGTAAAAGGCGCTTACAGAGCAAACAAACCGTGGACAAACGGCAACAGCCTGCACATGAGAATGGCGTGCCAGAGCCGCATTCAGTTGACAAAGACGTTGGTTTGCTTATGGTTCGCGCCGAAAGGCAGGTCGCGCGCCCGCCTTCCTTCGAACGTCAAGGTTCGAGCGTCAGGGCAGCCCTGCGAAGATAAAGAACCTCTCCGTCGAGACAATAACCATCCCGCAGAGCCGCGCGCGCCATCTGCGAATGAACGGTATACATGACTTTTGACGAGCTTGGCCTGGGACAGGAAGTCCTCAAGGCGATTGCCGAAGCGGGCTACACCACCCCGACACCTATTCAGGCGGCGGCAATCCCCCATGTGCTCGCGGGCCGCGATGTTCTGGGCATCGCCCAGACCGGCACAGGCAAGACCGCATCCTTCACCCTCCCCATGATCGAAATTCTGGGACGTGGCCGCGCCAGGGCGCGGATGCCGCGCTCCCTCATCCTTGAACCGACGCGCGAACTCGCCGCGCAGGTTGCCGAGAATTTCGAGACCTATGGGAAATATCACAAGCTTTCGATGGCGCTGCTGATCGGCGGCGTCGCTTTCGGCGATCAGGACAAGAAGCTTGATCGCGGCGTGGACGTGCTAATCGCCACCCCCGGCCGTCTGCTCGACCAGATCTCGCGCGGCAAGGTGCTGCTCACCGGCGTTCAGGTGCTCGTCATCGACGAAGCCGACCGGATGCTCGACATGGGCTTTATCCCCGATATCGAGGATATCTGCCGCAAGATTCCCTTCACGCGCCAGACCCTGCTTTTCTCGGCGACGATGCCGCCGGAAATCCAGCGCCTGACCGAGGCCTTCCAGCAGAACCCGGAGCGCGTCGAAGTTGCCCGCCCGGCCTCGACCGCGCTCACCGTGACGCAATCCATCGTGCGCACGACCAAGGAAGACAAGCGCGACAAGCTGCGCGAAATGATCCGCAACGAGACGATCAAGAACGCGATCATCTTCTGCAACCGCAAGTCCGACGTCACCATTGTCTATCGCTCCCTTGAGAAGCATGGCTTCTCGGTCGGCGCGCTCCATGGCGATCTTGAGCAGAGCGTGCGCACGAAAACGCTGGAAAAGTTCCGCAACGGCGAGCTTGATCTTCTGGTTGCCAGCGACGTCGCCGCCCGCGGCCTCGATATTCCAGACGTGAGCCATGTGTTCAACTTCGATGTGCCGATCCATGCGGAGGACTATGTTCACCGCATCGGGCGCACGGGCCGCGCGGGCCGCGAAGGCGCCACCTTCATGCTTGTCACCAAGTCGGACGACAAATATCTGGCCGCCATCGAAAAACTGATCGGCAATCCGCTGAAGGAGAGCGAGCTTTATAGCAGCGGCGGCAAACCCTCTCCTGTCGCGGCAGACGCCGCCCCGGCAGCGGATGGCGAAGCGGCGGCCCCGGCGGAAAAGCCGAAGCGCCGCGCCCGGACGGCAAAGCCCAAGGCTGTGCCGGCCCAGAGCGCCGATGCCCTGCCCGTTCCCCTGTTGGCCGACACTGACCAGCCGCTGGAAATCCGCGACACCCAGGCCCACGAACAGGTCCGTGAAATTCCCGTGGAACGTCCTGCGCCCGAACGGACCCGCGCGCCGCGCGAACGCGCCGCCCGCCCCGCGAAAGATCATGCGCCGGCTGATCATGCCGCCAATGACCGCAATGTGCGCCCGGCCCAGCCGCAGCCCCGCCGCTATCAGGATGACAACCACGACCGCGTCATCGGGCTTGGCGATCATGTCCCCGCCTTCCTGCTGCGCCCGGTCAAGCTTCCCAAGCGCAAGATCAGCGACGACATTGACGTCGAGACGGAAACAGAGACGGCCTAGCCTCCTGCTTCCATCATCTTCGGGAATCAAGACCCCGGCACCATGTGCCGGGGTCTTGTGTTTTCAATTTGGAAAAGCCACGGCAACTGCATCCATTTCGCCATGCAGATGTTGCGGAGCCCGGCACGATTAAATAGCCTTCAAGCATCGGTCCCCGGCACGAAACAACCACAAGGGGCCGAGGCTGAAAATGATCACACCGATGATGATCTGACCGAAAAACCGTTTGTATAATGAGGGATGGAAGGATCATCCCCGACAAAGCGGCGCATGAAGTCTGGTCACGTTCCATACCGGAATCGACCGCTTCCCGCCAGCTACCGCTGGATCCAGGCTGAATCTTTCAGCCCACTCGAATTCGGCCTGCTCTTCGCTTGCAAGAGCCTGCCGGGAAAAGAGCAAGGTGCAACGACCGAAGAACCGCCGCTGCGACCAATTGCTTGCCCGCGAAAAATGACAGCCGTCGCATCGCGATGAGACTGTCGCCAGGCCTGATCCGCCGTCCATGGCGGAGGGCATGTCCGAGCGGGAGGGCGGTGCGAACACCGCCCTCCATGCGGCCCGGAACTGATGTCAGGCTTATCCCCGGTTCTACTTCTTGATCATGGAGGCGAGGCGTTTGCGCGTCTTGGGTCCATAGGGCGCGCGGAACAGCTCGGCCACCATCTTCGACTTCGCCTGATGATAGACCGCCTTGGCGTGGCTGAAGGTCCTGAAGCCATCAAGGCCGTGATAAGAACCCATGCCAGAGGGGCCGACGCCGCCGAACGGCAGATCCTCCATCGAGACGTGCATGATCACGTCGTTGACCGTCGCGCCACCCGAGGTGGTACGCGTCAGCACCCGGTTCTCCTCCGCCTTGTCCTGACCGAAATAATAGAGCGCGAGCGGGCGGGCGTGACCGTTCACATAGTCGATGGTCTCGCTCACATCGCGATAGCCCTTGATCGGCAGCACCGGACCGAAAATCTCGTCCTGCATCACCTTCATGTCATCGGAAGGATTGATGACCAGCGTCGGCGCCATCTTGTAGCTCGGCTGCTGGCTGAAATCCTCATTGGCCGGATTGACCTCGACCACGCGCCCGCCCTTGGCCTTCGCGTCATCGACATAGGATTTGAGCCGGTCTAGATGGCGCTGGTTGATGACGGACGTGTAATCGTCATTGTCGCGCAGGGCGGGATACATGGTCTTCACCGACTTCTGCACGGCGCTGACAAAGCCCTCGACCTTGCTTTCAGGCACAAACACATAATCCGGTGCAAGGCAGATCTGCCCGGCGTTCATCATCTTGCCGGTCATGATGCGGGCCGCCGCATCATCGAGATCGGCCGTATCCGACACGATGACCGGCGACTTGCCACCGAGTTCCAGCGTCAGCGGCACAAGGTTTTCCGCCGCCGCACGCATGACGTGATGGGCGATGGAGGTGGCACCGGTAAACAGCAGATGATCGAACGCAAGCTTCGAGAAGGCCTCGCCCACCTGCGGCCCGCCGACGATGACGGCAACTTCCGTTTCATCGTAGGCGGTGCTGAACAGGCGCTGCATCAGCTCCGACGTGGCGGGCGTATATTCCGAGGGCTTGATCATGACGCGGTTGCCCGCCGCGAAAATGCCCGCCAGCGGCGTGAAGGTGAGATTGATCGGAAAGTTCCACGGGCTGATGACACCGACCGTACCGAGCGGCTGATACTCGATCCGGGCCGTTGCGCCAAACAGTCCGAGCGGGAACTGGACCTTGCGCTTTTCCGGCTTCATCCAGCTTTTCAGGTGGGCGCGCGCATGCTTGAGCGGGCCGATCGAGCCCATGACGTCGGTCAGCAGCGTCTGCTCGCGGCTGCGGTGGCCAAAGTCGGCGGAAATGGCGTCGGCGATCTCGTTCTGGTTATCAACCAGAAGCGCGATGGCCCGGTTGATCCAGTCAATGCGTTTTTCGGCGCTGAGCGGCCCTTCACGCAGATGCGCCGTCTTCTGACGGTCAAGTATCTCCTGCATGGCAATGGCGGCTGCGTCGCCACCCTTTATCTCGACGACCGACATTGGTTCTCTCCCTCAACGCCGGGGCCGGTGGCCGCCGGGCTGGTTCATTGTTCTGGTTCGGGCAACCTCATCCATCCGCCCGCTAACTGGGAAGTTTACCCTAAAACCGGGCCCGATGCAGCCCCGGCGGGCATATTTGTATGTTCGCGGAAGAGTTGACGTAGCGGCTCCCAGCCCCTCCCGGAAGAGGCCCCAAAGGCCGCTTTTGTCCCGGCCCGGCCCCGTCTATGCTCCCCGGCAAACAAATCAGAACGGACGGAAAATGACCCGGGAAACGATCACGCTGGAAACAAAGGACGGTATCGCCCTCCTCACGCTCAACCGGCCGGATGTGCTCAACAGCATCAATACAAGGATGATCGAGGAGATTCATGCCGCGGTGCTTGAGGTCGCGGGCGACGAGGCCGCCCGCGTTCTCGTCATCACCGGCGCGGGCCGGGGCTTCTGCGCCGGGGCGGACCTTGCCGCCCAGGGCGCGCCGGTGCCCGGCCTCAGCATCGGCCAGGGCGTGGCCCATGGCATGGACAAGCACTTCAACCCGATGATGCGGGCCATCATGGATCTCGCCAAGCCCACGATCAGCGCCGTCAACGGCACCACGGCGGGCGGCGGCGTCGGGCTGGCGCTGGCCGCCGACATCGTGATCGCCGGGAAATCGGCGAGCTTCATCCAGGTTTTCGGCCCCAAGCTCGGCCTGATCCCGGACCTGGGCTGCACATGGCAGTTGCCACGCCTTGTCGGCCGCGCCCGCGCGCTCGGTCTTGCCCTGACCGGGGACAAGCTCCCCGCCGAAACGGCCGCCGAATGGGGCATGATCTGGAAATGCGTGGAAGACGCCGATCTCATGGCCGAGGCCATGGCGCTGGCCGCCCGCCTCGCCAAGGGCCCCGCCAACGCCTTTGCCGAAATCCGCAAGGCGTTCGACGTGTCGCTCGGCCACAGCTATGCCGAACAGCTCGACTATGAGCGCGACACGCAGGGCATGGTCGGCGATCATCCGAATTTCCGCGAGGGCGTGACCGCCTTCCTTCAGAAACGCGATGCGAAATTCACCGCCTGAGCACCTGATTTCCAATCAAAAATCAAAAGGGAGACGAAAATGGACTTTGAACGCGCCAGACTGGAACTGGAAGGCCCGGTCGCCATTCTGACACTGAACCACCCCGAAGTGATGAACGCCGTGTCGCCGGAAATGATCGGCGGCCTCGGCAAGGCCATGGATGCGGTCGAGGATCCGGCCAACGGCGTGCGCGCGCTCCTCATCACCGGCGAGGGCCGCGGCTTCTGCACCGGCGCCAACCTGCAAGGCCGGGGCGACAACAATGGCGGCCGGACCGATGCGGGCTCGGCGCTGGAAACCCATTATCATCCGTTCCTGCGCCGCCTGCGCAACCTGCCTCTGCCGGTCGTCACCGCTGTGAACGGCCCCGCCGCCGGCGTCGGCATGAGCTTCGCCATGATGGGCGATCTCGTCCTTTGCGCCCGCTCCGCCTATTTCCTGCAGGCCTTCCGCCGCATCGGCCTTGTGCCCGATGGCGGCTCGACATGGCTGCTGCCGCGCCTCGTCGGCAAGGCCCGCGCCATGGAACTGTCGCTGCTCGGCGAGAAGCTTCCCGCCGAAACCGCGCTGGCATGGGGCCTCGTCAACCGCGTCTATGACGATGCCGACCTGATCCCCGAAGCCAAGAAGCTCGCGCTCGACCTCGCCAATGGTCCGACCGTTTCGCTCGCGGGCATCAGGCGGCTCTACTGGGAATCGACCGACAATACGTATGAAGAGCAACTGAACCTTGAGCGCCAGCTCCAGCGCACGGCGGGCAACAGCGCCGACTTCAAGGAAGGGGTAAAAGCCTTCCTCGAAAAGCGCCCGGCGAAGTTTCAGGGCAAGTAAAGAAACAGATAAAAAAAATCCCCGGAAACCGTCAGCGCGGTTTCCGGGGTGATTTTTTCGCTGATCTGGCGGGCTTCGCCGCCCTTGCCTTCAGAGCGGCGTCGAGCGCCTTGCGGGCCCAGACGGCAAGCTCGTCCGGCTCGTCATAAAGCCGCTCCGGCACTTCGTAATAAGACATTTCGACGATCTTGCCTGAGGCCATCTCATAGCTGACAGGCCCCTGCCCCTCATCCACATAATCGGCGAGATTGCGCTCATCGACCTTGAAGAACAGGGTTTCGCTCAGGATCAGACCGAACATCAGATCGTCGAGATAAACGCCCGCCCCGCCGAACATGTTGCGGATGCGGATTGGCCCGAGCCCCTCCAGCATCTCGCCGATGAAGCTCTTGTATTCGGCGCTGACGGCCATCAGGCGCCGGGCTGAAGCGGCTCGGCCTGTGCGGGCGCGATGGTCACGGACTCGCCGCAGCCACAAGCATCCGTCACGTTCGGGTTGTTGAACTTGAAGCCGGAGGTGAAACGGTCCGTCTCGTAATCCATTTCCGTGCCCAGCAGGAACAGGATGGCCTTGGGGTCGATCAGGATTTTCACGCCGCGGTCCTCGACCACTTCATCGAGCTTCCCGGCTTCCTCGGCATATTCCATCGTATATTGCATGCCCGCGCAGCCGCCCTTTTCGACGCCGACGCGCAGGCCGATATATTTGCCTTCGGACTTTTCCATGATCGCGCGGATGCGCTCGGCGGCCCGGTCCGTCAGTGTCATCGCCTTGGGTCTCGGTCTTGCCATTTTAAGCTCCAGCGGCCCTGTAACATCTAAAACATATTGAGCGCGACACGCGCCTCGTCCGACATGCGCCCCGCATCCCACGGCGGATCGAAGGTCATGTTGACCGACACATCGCCGACGCCGGGCACCGAACGCACGGCATCCTCGACCATCCCCGGCATGGTGCCTGCAACCGGACAGCCGGGCGCGGTCAGGGTCATCTCGATCGCCACGTCCCGGTCATCGGACACGTCGATCTTGTAGATAAGCCCGAGTTCGTAAATATCCACCGGGATTTCCGGATCATAGACGGTTTTGAGCGCGGCAATCAGGTCATCGGTCAGCGCCGCCAGTTCCTCGGCCGGAATGGCCGATTCTCCATGGCTTTCAAGCACGGACGTGACATGGCTCTCGCCCTTGCTCACATCGAGCACGTCGCGCTTTTCATCGACCGCTGGCGCCGCATTGTTCATTCTCGCCGACCTCAACCAAAAAAGGACTTCGCATCATGAAGGGCGGCGACAAGCCGGTCCACTTCCTCACGCGTATTGTACATCGCGAACGACGCCCGGCAGGTCGCCGTCACGCCATAGCGCTCCATCAGCGGCTGGGCGCAATGGTGCCCGGCCCGAACCGCCACGCCGGCGCGATCAATGATGGTCGCGATGTCATGGGCATGCGCCGCCCCCATGGTGAAGGAGATGATCGCGCCCTTGCTCCGCGACGTGCCGATGATCCGCAGATCATTGATCTCTGTCAGCTTTTCGGTCGCATAAGCGAGAAGACCCTGCTCATGCGCCTCGATCCGCTGGCGGCCCACTGATCGCATATAGTCAAGCGCGGCCCCCAATCCAATAGCCTCGACGATGGCGGGCGTGCCCGCCTCGAAGCGGTGGGGCGTCGAGGCATAGCTGACCGCCTCCATGGTGACCTCGCGGATCATCTCGCCGCCGCCGCGATAGGGCCGCATGGCGTCCAGATGCTCGCGCCTGGCATAGAGCACGCCGATGCCGGTCGGCCCATAGACCTTGTGCCCGGTCAGGGCGAAGAAATCGCAGTCGAGATCGCGCACATCCACATCGAGGTGCACCGCGCTCTGGCTGCCGTCGATCAGGACGGGAATGCCGCGCGCATGGGCCAGCCGGATGATCTCCTTCATCGGCGTGACCGTGCCCAGCACATTCGACATGTGGGTGACCGCGACGAGTTTCGTCTTCGGCCCAAGGAGACTCTCGAAGGCGTCCAGATCGAGATCACCCTCCTCCGTGACCGGGGCCCATTTCAGCACCGCGCCCTGACGCTCGCGCAGGAAATGCCACGGCACGATGTTGGAATGATGCTCCATCACCGTCAGCACGATCTCGTCGCCCGCTTCTATGCGCGGGCTGGCATAGCTCGACGCCACCAGATTGATCGCATCGGTCGAACCGCTGGTGAAAATGATCTCATCCGTGGAGCCCGCATTGAGGAAGCTGCGCACCTTCTCGCGCGCATCCTCGAAAGCCTGGGTCGCCGCATTGGAAAGATAATGCAGACCACGATGGACGTTTGCATATTCCGTTTCCATGACATGGGTCATGGCCTCGATCACCTGGCGCGGCTTCTGGGCCGATGCGCCATTGTCGAGGTAGGTCAGCGGTTTGCCATAGACCGTGCGCGCGAGGA
This sequence comes from Parvibaculaceae bacterium, assembly GCA_028283765.1. Lineage (GTDB taxonomy): Bacteria > Pseudomonadota > Alphaproteobacteria > Parvibaculales > Parvibaculaceae > JAATFR01. The sequence goes on from JAPWJY010000008.1 coordinate 1,684,928, forward strand.
TCGGGAAATCAGCCCGGATGCGCGCCACATCATAGGCGGCTCTCGATGCGATATTGAGCGGCAGTTCACTCATGATGCCGGCTCCTTTCCTGTACAAACCACTCAGAAGCGATAACGCGCAGAATATCGCGCACGCCTTCGTGGGTTACCGCCTCGAAAACCTCATCGAGGAAGGCGGAAATCAGCAACTGGCGCGCGCTTGCCTCATCGAGCCCGCGCGAACGCAGATAGAAAACGGCATCGCGGTCGAGTTCGCCCACCGTGCTGCCATGGGCGCACTGCACATCGTCCGCATAGATCTCAAGCTCGGGTTTGGCGTTCATGGTCGCCTCGCGCGACAGCAGCAACGCATGGTTCGCCTGCCGCCCGTCCGTTTTCTGGGCGTCGGGGCGCACCAGCACCCGGCCCTGAAAGATGCCGGTCGAAGCGTCATCCAGCACGCCCTTGTAGAGCGTCACGCTCTCGCAGCCGGGCACGGCATGATCCGTCAGGCAGAAATGGTCGCCATGCTGCGAACCGCGCAGCGCATAGACGCCATTGACGGTGGCGCGCGCGCCCTCGCCTGTAAAGCGGACAAAGCTCTGGTTACGCGATACGGCAGCGCCAAGGGTCATCAGGAAACCGTCCAGCACCGCTCCTTCGCCCAGCACGATCCGGTCGCTCGCCAGATGGATCGCGGACCTGTCGTCATTCTGAATCCGGATGCGCGTCAGCGAGGCGTTGCGCGTCAGCCGGATGTCGCTCACGAAATCGCTGAAAGCGTTGGCCCCGGCCTGATGGCTTTCGATGACGCAGGCCGATGCACCTTCCTCCAGCACGATCACGCTGCGCAGATGGCGCGTGCCATTGCCTGAAAAAGCAAGGTGGATCGGCTTTTCCAGCACCACGCCGTGCGCGATGTGAATAGCCACGCCACCGCCCAGAAGCGCCGTGTTGAGGTCAATGATCGCGGCGGCCTGCGGGGCGTCCGTATCGCCGAAGACCGAGGCGTCCATCGCGTCGCGCACCCAGCCTTCGTCCAGCACATCGCCGAGCGGCACGATCTCGGCCCCTTCGGGCAGGCCGGAGAAATCGCCTTCCACGCCCTCGGCCCCGATCAGCGCCACATAGGCGTCGACGGCATCGAGCAGCCCGGCAGGCGCATCGGAACGGCCCGAAGTTTCCTCTGTTTTTGTCAGACGCTTTTCAAGAATCTGGCGCAGATCCGTATAGCGCCAGTCTTCCAGACGTCGATGGGGAAGGCCCGCAGCCTCAAAGGAATCCAGCGCCGCGAGGCGCGCCTTGTCGAACCAGCCGGCGTGAGAAAAACCGGGTGCTCCCGCCTCTTCGATCAGGCGTCTTTCGGCGATGCCGGTTTTGATGTTTCTGGCTGCCATGGTCATGCCGCATCCGCCGCATAATCGGCATAGCCCGATTTTTCCAGTTCGAGCGCCAGTTCCTTATCCCCGGATTTGACGATCCGCCCGCCTGAAAGCACATGCACGCGGTCCGGCACGATATGGTCGAGCAGGCGCTGATAATGGGTGATGACGATCATGGAACGCCCGGGCGAGCGCAGCATGTTCACGCCATCCGACACCACTTTCAGCGCATCGATGTCGAGCCCTGAGTCCGTCTCGTCCAGCACGCAGAGCGCAGGATCGAGCAGAGCCATCTGGAGAATTTCGGCGCGCTTCTTTTCGCCGCCGGAAAAGCCGACATTGAGCGCGCGCTTCAACATCTCGTCGGTCACGTTGAGAGGCTTCGCCTTCTCGCGCACCAGCTTCAGGAAGCGCACGGCATCAAGCTCTCCCTCGCCACGGGCGACGCGGATGGCGTTCACGGCGGTCTTGAGGAAGGTCATGGTGGTCACGCCCGGCACCTCGATGGGATATTGAAGTGCAAGGAAAATGCCCGCCGCCGCGCGCTCCTCGACATTCTTCGCCGTCAAATCCTCGCCCTTGAACAGGATAGAGCCCTGCGTCACCTCATAGCCGTCGCGGCCCGCCAGTACATAGGAAAGCGTCGATTTGCCCGAGCCGTTCGGTCCCATGATCGCGTGCACTTCGCCAGCGCCGATCGAAAGGTCGATCCCTTTCAGGATTTCCTTGCCGTCGACAGTCACGTGCAGGTTCTTGATCTCAAGCATTTCTTCAACTTCTCTCTTCAAATTCCGTTCCGGCGATCAGAGCAGACTGCTCAGCCGACGCTGCCCTCAAGGCTGATGCCGACCAGCTTCTGGGCCTCGACCGCAAATTCCATCGGCAGCTTTTGCAGCACGTCCCGGCAGAAACCGTTGACGAGCAGCGCCACGGCCTCCTCGGTGCCAAGGCCGCGCTGGCGGCAATAGAACAACTGGTCATCCGACAGTTTCGAGGTGGTCGCCTCATGTTCCAGGATCGCGGTCGGGTTTCTCGACTCGATATAGGGCACCGTATGCGCGGAACATTTGTCGCCAATGAGCAAACTGTCGCACTGGGTGAAGTTGCGCACATTCTCGGCCTTGCGATGCACGCTGACGAGGCCGCGATAGGTGTTGGACGAGCGCCCCGCCGCGATGCCCTTGGAAATGATCCGGCTGGTCGTGTTCGAGCCCAGATGGATCATCTTGGTGCCGGAATCGACCTGCTGGGCATTGTTGGAAATCGCGATCGAATAGAACTCGCCGCTGGAACCATCCCCGCGCAGGATGCAGCTTGGATATTTCCAGGTCACCGCCGAGCCGGTTTCCACCTGCGTCCATGAGATTTTCGAGTTCTTGCCCCGGCAATCGCCCCGCTTGGTGACGAAATTATAGATGCCGCCACGGCCGTTCTCGTCGCCCGGATACCAGTTCTGCACTGTGGAATATTTGATTTCCGCCTCATCCAGCGCCACCAGTTCCACCACGGCGGCATGAAGCTGGTTCTCATCGCGCTGGGGCGCCGTGCAGCCTTCCAGATAGCTGACATAGGCGCCCTTTTCCGCGATGATCAGTGTGCGCTCGAACTGGCCTGTCTGCTTTTCATTGATGCGGAAATAGGTCGACAATTCCATCGGGCAGCGCACGCCTTCCGGGATGAAGACGAACGAGCCGTCCGAGAACACCGCCGAATTGAGCGTGGCGTAATAATTGTCCGAGGCCGGAACCACGGAGCCCAGATATTTCCTGACCAGATCGGGGTACTCGCGCACGGCCTCGGAGAAAGGACAGAAAATAACCCCCGCTTCCTTCAGCTTTTCCTTGAAGGTGGTGATGACCGACACGCTGTCGAACACCGCATCGACGGCGATGTTGGAAACGCCCGCCAGAATCTCCTGTTCGGCCAGCGGAATCCCCAGCTTCTTGTAGGTCTCCAGCAGCTTGGGATCGACCTCGTCGAGCGACAACGGACCCGCATTCTGCCTGGGCGCGGCGTAATAATAGGCGTCCTGGAAATCGATGGGCGGATAGGAAACCTTGGCCCAGGCCGGTTCCTCCATGGTCAGCCAGCGCCGGTAGGCCTCAAGCCGCCAGTCGAGCATCCACTGCGGCTCGTCCTTCTTGGCCGAGATAAAGCGGATGGTGTCCTCGCTCAGGCCCTTGGGGGCCTTGTCGGACTCGATCTCGGTCGAAAAGCCGTACTTGTAGCGTTCGCCGCCCAGATCCTGCACCGCTTCCACGGTCTCGCGTACAGCCGCCATTTCAATACTCCACTCCTGCGGCACGCCGCCTTTCGGCAGGCGCGCCTGTCTCGTTCCAGCGGGTCCGGAAGCGCGCATAGGCGCGGCCCCAGCTCTTCACCAGACGATCAATCTCATCATCCCTGTTGCCCGGCCCGAGGCTGACCCGGATCGCGCCCCGCGCCAGATCATCATCAACGCCCATCGCCGACAGCACATGGCTCCGGATCACCTTGCCCGACGAGCAGGCGGAGCCGGAGCTGACCGCGAAACCGTCGAGATCGAGCGCGATCACGAGCTTCTCCGCATCAAGTCCCGGCGCAGAGAACAGGCTGGTCTGGGAGAGCCGCGCCGCCTTCGCGCCGAACACCACCAGATCGGGCGCAACCGCCGCAAGCCCCGTCTCAAGCCGCCCGCGCAGCCGCTCAAGGTCCGGCATCCCCGCGCGGCGCTCACCAGCCACCCGCGCCGCTGCCGCGAAACCGGCGATGCCCGGCACGTTTTCCGTTCCGGCCCTGCGTCTGAATTCCTGTCCGCCGCCCCGGATCAGCGGCTCGGCGGCAAGACCGGGACGCATGGCCATTGCGCCCACGCCCATCGGGCCGCCTATCTTGTGGGCTGAAACCGCCGCCATATCCGCGCCGAGCCCCGCAAATTCAATATCCAGCTTGCCCGCGCCCTGCACGGCATCGGCAAAGAGCAGCCCGCCCGCCCCATGCGCCAGCTTCGCGGCCTCCGCCACCGGCTGGATCACGCCGGTCTCATTATTGGCCAGCATCAGTGCGACCAGCGCCTTGCCGCCCTCTTCCGCCAGCAATCCGGCCAGCGCCGCCATGTCGGCCACGCCGTCTCCGGTCACCGGCAGAAGCCGGACCGGTACGCCCGCGCTTGCTGCGCTTGCGCGGACCGCATCATGCTCGATCGACGAAACGATCAGCCGGGTGACGCCCAGCGCGCGAACCGCGATATGGATCGCGAGGTTTGCCGCCTCGGTGCCGCCGCTTGTGAAGGTCACGCCCGACGGCTTGATCCCGAAAAGCGCCGCGATGTCTCCACGCGCCTCCTCCACGATCCGCCGCGCCGAGCGCCCCTCGCCATGAACGGAGGAAGCGTTTCCGGTCATCTCGAGCGCGCGCACGACCGCTTCCATCGCCTCGGGAAGCACCGGGGCCGTGGCATTGTGGTCGAAATAGCTGCGCGCTGTATTCATGCTGGCGTCCCCGCTATTCGGCGGCGGCACTTGCCTCGGCCACACGGCGCGGCTGCGCCGTAAAAGCAAGCCTGGAATCGACTCCATCCGCCGGGCGATGCGCCGCGATGCGCCCGGAGATCACATCTCCCAGCGAAACGCCGGACAGGAAGGTGTGAATCTGGCGGCTCAGCTCATCCCACAGATCATGGGTGATGCAGCGGCTGGAATCCGACATGCAGCCCTTGGGACTGCCAAATTCGCAGCGCGTGGCGACCAGCGGCTCGTCCACAGCCATGATGATGTCGGCGACGCGGATGTCGTCGGCAAGGCGGGCCACAAGATAGCCGCCGCCCGGGCCGCGCACGCTCTTGACGAGGTGGCCGCGCCTCAATTTGGCAAAAAGCTGTTCCAGATAGGACAGTGAAATTTCCTGCCGCTCGGCAATATCGGCCAGAGCGACCGGCTGGCCTGCACTATGCCGGGCGAGGTCGGCCATCGCCATAACCGCATAGCGGCCCTTTGTCGTGAGCTTCACATCGCACCTTTTTGGTTCGCACCGGCCTCAAACGACCCGGATTGACGTAATTGCTTGCAATCCGGCCCGGCGCTTGTGGTAAGAAACGGCGCACAGTCAGAAAAAGAGACCCTTCGGCTCCGAGCGCCCGTCCCTGACCGGGGAAATACCTGACGCTCGCCTCAAGGGCTTCTTTCTCCTAGTGCTTCAGTCAACTACTTAGCACGTTTTGGCTTAAAATCCACCCCGTGTGCCTCGATTTGCCACAGAAATAACCTATGCCGTTCGTAGGGCTTTAGGCACCATCACCGAAACCCCGAACCAGAGCGTGGAAAGCGAACCATTATGCCCGAGGTCATTTTTACCGGACCCGCCGGCCGTCTCGAAGGCCGTTATCACCCCAACAAGAAGCCGCAGGCCCCGATGGCGCTGGTGCTGCACCCGCATCCGCAGTTCGGCGGCACCATGAACAATTCGGTGACGCTGGCGCTGGCCCAGACCTTCATCGACCGTGGATTTTCGGTACTGCGTTTCAATTTTCGCGGCGTCGGCCGCAGCCAGGGCGCCTTCGACGCCGGAATCGGCGAATTGTCGGACGCGGCATCCGCCCTCGACTGGTTGCAGGCGCAGAACAATGACGCCCGGGAATGCTGGATCGCGGGCTATTCGTTCGGAGCCTGGATCGCCATGCAGGTGCTGATGCGCCGGCCGGAAATCGCCGGGTTCATCTCGGTCGCCCCGCCCGCCAACATGTATGATTTCACCTTTCTCGCGCCCTGCCCCTCGTCAGGCCTGATCCTGAACGGCAGCGCCGATCAGGTCGCCCCGCCCGCCGATGTACAGAAGCTGGTCGATCGCCTGAAGGCCCAGAAAGGTATCGTCATCGACCATGCCACCATCGATGGCGCGAACCATTTCTTCGGCGATCATCTGGGCGACGTGATGAAAATCTCGGGCGATTATCTGGATCGCCGGATGGAAGCGGCGGCGGCGGCCAAAGAGGCTTCCTGACCCCTCCGGCACTGACATGCCAGGGGCGCGGTCTTGCACGGGCCGCGCCCTATATAACGCCGGCAATTCCCAGTAATGCCGCGCCGCCAAGCGCCCACAGCGGGTTGTATTTCGTGGCGTAAGTGAACAGCGCCGCCGCCACGGTGACGCAGAAGAACGGCCAGCTCGTGTCGGCAGCCTTGGCCAGCAGCAAGCCGCCCGCCGCGATGAAGCCAAGGGTTACCGGAACCACGCCCTCCCGGAGCGCCCGCGTTATCCTTGTATGTTCATAGCGCATCCACAGCCGCGACAGGCTGAACACTGCCACCGAGCTTGGCACGATCATGGCGAGAGTCGCGACCAATGCACCGGCCAGTCCCGCCATTTTCCAGCCGATCAGGGTCACCATCAGCACATTGGGGCCGGGCGCGGCCTGGGCGACGGCGAACAGGCGGGAGAAATCCCCGTCGCTCATCCAGTGCATCTGCTCCACCACCATGCGGTGCATTTCCGGCAGCACGGCGTTGCCGCCACCGAAGGCGACAAGCGACAGAAAGCCGAAATGGGTCAGAAGATTGATCAGGATCCGGGAAACGCTCACGCCGTGCGCCTCCAGGCCAGCCAGACGCTGACCGGGGCCAGCGCCAGCAGCACCCAGACGAGGGAATAACCCAGAAACCCGACCCCGGTGAAGGCCAGCGCGCAGAACAGCAGGCGCACGGCGCTGCGCCGGGTGATCATCGGCTTCAGCATCTTGGCGGCGGTTGCGATCACCAGACCGGCGGCGGCGGCCGAAACCGCGGCAAGGGTGTCATGGATTGCCGGAATAGCGCCCCAGCGGTCATAGGCGAGGCCCAGCGTGATGACGATCAGGAACGGCATGACGATGAGGCCGCCAAGCGCGGCCAGCGCGCCAGGCAGGCCCTGATAGCGCGCGCCGACGACGACCGACAGGTTGATGACGTTGGGCCCTGGCATGGCCTGGGCAAAGGCTTCCATCTCGTTGAAGGTGACGGTATCGACCCACTGGCGCTTCTCGACCATCATCCATCGGGCCCAGGGCAGGACCCCGCCGAAACCGTAAAGGCCTACGGTCAGAAAGCCCCTGAAAAGCTCATAAGATGACGGTTTATGCACGAAACGCCTCTACAGAAGATCACCCTGCCGTGTGAAACCGGCCGCCGCGCATTGGCTCCGGCACCCCGGTTGTCGCGGGCAGGCTGAGCGGCAGGCCCTTTTTCGCCCGGACGGCAAGATAGGCGAAGGCCTCCGCTTCGATGTCATCCCCGCGCCAGCCCCTGTCTTCCGCCTTTTCGACGGTGATATTCGAGGCGCGGCGCAGGGCTTCCATCAGCACCGGATTATGGCGTCCCCCGCCGCAGACGATGAGCCGGGCGGGGGCCTGCGGCATCAGCCGCACCGCGCGTGCGATGGCCGCCGCCGTGAAGGCCGTCAGCGTCGCCGCGCCGTCGGCCGCCGAAAGATGCGCCACCGCATCGGGGGAAAAGGAGAAGCGATCAAGGGATTTGGGCGGCGGCTGGTCGAAGAAGGGGTGATCGAGGAGCCGGGCCAACGCCCCCTCATCGACCCGGCCGGAGGCCGCCAGCGCGCCGTCCCAGTCGACCGGCTCGCCCTTGTGCCTCATCGCCCAGTCGTCGATGAGCGCGTTGCCGGGGCCGGTGTCAAAGGCAAGCAGGCCCCCCTCGGCCTCGTCCCACGCCTCCCCGGCACCATTCGCGCCAATGAAAGTGACATTGGAGACGCCGCCGATATTGATCAGGGCGACCGGCTGGCCGAGCCCCGCGCCGGCGACCAGCGCCCGGTGATAGAGTGGCACCAGCGGCGCGCCCTCGCCCCCCGCCGCCACGTCCGCCGAGCGGAAATCATTGACCACGTCGATGCCGGTGAGGCGGGCGAGCACATCGCCCATGCCGATCTGGACCGTGCGGCGCAAAGCCGGGGCATGAAGCACGGTCTGGCCGTGAAACCCGACCAGATCGACGTCGGATGGCCTGAGTTTCGCCTTTTTCAGCAGCTTTTTCACCGCCAGCACATGGGAAAGCGTCAGCAGGCGCTCCGCCTCGGCGACTTCCGAAGGCATGGGCGCGTCCGCATCCCAGCCTTTGGCCGCCTCAAGCGCGGTCGCAAGCACCAGCCGGTCCTCGATCGTATAGGGAATCGAAAGGCTTGCGCCGCGCCGGACGATGCCCGCTCCATCCGTATCCATGAGCGCGGCGTCAATGCCATCGAGCGAGGTGCCGCTCATCAGGCCGATGGCGCGGGTGAGGCCTGGAATACGGGCGGCGCGGGCGTCGGTGCTGGGCATGCTTGTTCCGGGCTGGTTTCGCTTCTGCCGGGTTCCCCTGCGGAAAATCCGCGATCAGGCGCGAAACCGGGATGAAAGTTTCGCACACCCTTTACATCATGGCCAAATGAAAGCAACCCGCCCCCGGCAAAAGAAAACGGCCGGGAAAATAACAAATCCGGCCTGTCAAATCAGGTTTTCGGCCTGGCGGCTCCCCGAAGCGCATAAGGCTGGCAAGGGGTGAATCCCGCGCCGAACCGTGCTACATGGGCGGCTCCTACCCTTCCAACGCAAGTGCCCATGATGACGTTCAAATCGGATTTCCTGCGCGACCTTTCCGCTCGCGGCTACATCCACCAGTGCTCGGACGAGGCAGCCCTCGACGAGCGCGCATCCACGGGCACGCTGACCGGCTATATCGGCTTCGACTGCACGGCACCCAGCCTGCATGCAGGCAGCCTCGTCCAGATCATGATGCTGCGCCGCCTCCAGCAGGCGGGCCACCGCCCGATCGTGCTGATGGGCGGCGGCACCACGCGCATCGGCGACCCGAGCTTCCGCGACGAGGCCCGTCCCCTTCTGACCGACGAGCAGATCGACGCGAACAAGGACGGCATCAAGAAGGTGTTTTCGCGCTTTCTCACCTTCGGCGATGGCGCTTGCGACGCCATCATGGTCGACAACCGCGACTGGCTCGACGGGCTCAAATACATCGAATTCCTGCGCGACTTCGGGCGGCATTTCTCGGTCAACCGGATGCTCTCCTTCGACAGCGTGAAGCTGAGGCTGGAGCGCGAACAGCCGTTTTCCTTCCTCGAATTCAATTACATGATCCTTCAGGCCTATGACTTTGTGGAGTTGCACCGCAAATATGGCTGCGTGCTGCAAATGGGCGGCTCGGACCAGTGGGGCAACATCGTCAATGGCATCGAGCTTGGCCGACGGGTCGATGGCGCGAACCTGATGGCCGTGACCTCGCCGCTGCTGACCACCTCCTCCGGCGTAAAGATGGGCAAGACCGCGTCGGGCGCGGTATGGCTCAACCCGGAGATGCGCGCGCCGTTCGATTACTGGCAGTTCTGGCGCAACACGGAAGACGCCGATGTCGGCCGCTTCCTGCGCCTGTTCACGGAACTGCCACTCGATGAAATCGCCCGGCTCGAGGCACTCGAAGGGGCGGAACTCAACGAGGCGAAAAAGATTCTCGCGACCGAAGCGACCGCCATGGCCCATGGCCGGGAAGAAGCCGAACGCGCAGCGCAGGCGGCGCGCGACACGTTCGAGCAGGGCAAGGCCAATGCCAACCTGCCGACGGTGGAAGTGCCGGCCGCCGACCTTGCAGCAGGCATCGGCGTCCTCAATGCGTTCGTCATCGCGGGCCTGTGCGACTCGACCAGCGAAGTCCGACGCCAGATCAAGGGCGGCGGCGTCCGCGTCAACGACGAGCCGGTCAGCGACGACAAGCTGGTGCTCGGCGACAGCCAGATGAACGACGGCGTGATCAAGCTTTCGCTCGGCAAAAAACGGCACATTCTGCTGAAAGCGGCGAAATAAAAGACCGACGCAAGCTATCAACCCCTCCCGCAGGTTCGGGAGGGGTTGTGGGATACAGCAGCTCAGGGCCCCTCACCCCGGCCATCTCTCCGGAGAGGCGAGGGGGAAGAAAGAGCAGAGGTTCCCTGATATTTACTCCGCAGCCGGAGCCTTGGCCTGCTGTCCGACGATCTGGCGGCCCAGAGCGACGATGGTGGGGATTTCCTCGTCCGTCAGCGGTTTCATATAGACCTTGCGCTTCATCGCGGCCTCGATATAGGGCGCGAGTTCCTCCATCTTGCGGCGCTCGCGTTCAGCCGCCTCGGCCTTGAACTCGGGCATGATCTTCGCGGCGAACAGTTCAAGCGCCTCGCAGATATGGGCATGGCTGTTGCGTCCGCCCTGCTGGATGAAGATCACCTGGTCGACGCCCGCATCCTGAAAATCCTTCAGGTGCGCCCGGACCTGATCGGGCGTTCCGATGCCCCGGTTGCCGCCCGCTTCCGGCATGTCGCCGCGCGCCGCCTCGAAGCCTGCCCAGATGTCGGTCCGCCCAGGCGTATGCTCCCCGAAAATATAATGATGGCCGAGGCCGTAGCTGAAAAAGCGGAAGCCATCCATGCCCCGGCGGCGGGCTTCCGCCTCATCCTCATGAACGGAAAAGCCGGTGACCATGGCGACGTTGGGATTGACCGCATGGCCGATGGGCACGCACTCCTCCCTGAAGATGCGGTAATAATCGTCGACCCAGCTTTTGGCCTCCGCCGCATCGACGAAGGCGAAGGTGAGAGCGCCGATGCCAAGGCGCGCAGCCAGCTTGATGGTTTCCCTGTTGGAACAGGCGACCCAGAGCGGCGGGTGCGGGCGCTGCGTGGGCTTGGGCACCACATTGCGGCAGGGCATGGAAAAGAACTGCCCCTCGAAACCCGGATAAGGGTCCATCACCATCATGTTCGCGGTCTGCTCGACGGCCTCGCGCCACATGGCCCGCTTTTCAGAAACGTCGATGCCGAAGGCGCCAAGCTCGGCCAGCGCCGAACTCTCCCCGGTGCCCCATTCGACCCGGCCATTCGAGACCAGATCGAGCATGGCGATCCGCTCGGCCACGCGGGCGGGATGGTTGTATTTCGGCGGCATAAGATTGATGCCATGGCCGAGGCGTATATTCTTCGTGCGCTGCGAACAGGCGGCCAGAAACACCTCCGGCGCGGAGGAATGCGAATATTCCTCAAGGAAATGGTGCTCGACTTCCCAGGCATAGTCGATGCCCAGCCGGTCGGCGAGCTCCACCTGGTCGAGCGCCTCCTGAATCATGTTCAGTTCGCTGTCGGGGCCCCATGGGCGCGGCAACTGGTGTTCGTAAAAGATTCCGAACTTCATCCTTGTACTCCCGGTACGTATTGTTTTTCTTCTCTTGCCCCTATCCGGCTGACCGGATTGAGGACGAGTATCTATGCGGCCTTGCGCGCCTCGTCGTCGAGCGCGTCGAACTCGCCGAAAAGCCCGGCGGGCAGGCGCGTCTGGATGGCTTCCCGTCCGCGAATCTTGGAGAGTTCCGCCTCTGTCACCCCATGCCAGTGGACCATGCCGGCCCAGACAGGGTCGATCAGATCCTTGCCCGCGACGGTGCCGCCATCGGTGGTGCGGAAGGTGAAGCTGCGCATCTCCGAGATGGCGGCCTGCAGATAGGCGACATGGATCGCCTCGTCGGTGCGGATGCGCTCGATCATCAGGGCGGCCTTGTCGGCATCGGCGCGGCGGCCGGTGAAGGTGGCCGGATCGCGCATGAGGTCGCAGCAGAAAGCAAAGAAACTCTCGGCCCGCACCTCGATCATAAGCACATTCATCATCAGCAGGATCAATTGTTCCAGTCCCTGATGGATTTGCGGCATCTGGCGGCCCTGATCCGGCCGGCTGATGCTTTCGGGCACTTCCGGGATGGGATAGGCATCCTTGCCGAACAGCAGGTCGCGGGCCGCGAACCACATCTGGTCATGCGCGCCCAGATGCGGCTCATCGGGGCTGCCGCCCTCGTCCGCGCCATGGGCCCAGAGCAACCCCTTGTGCAGATGGCCGGTGCAGGTGTGGGAAATATCATCGACGATGAAATTCTGGAAATCGGGTGCGACCAGCTCGACCAGCGCTCGGCCGCGGGCCTCGATGATGCCGGTGACGGTGAGTGAATTCCAGAGGAACTCGCCATAGCCATTGGCCAGCAACAACTTGCTCTGCGCCTGGTTCGGGTAGGCACCCCGATGCAGAAGGTCCGTTGTCGAATCGATCAGCGGCCAGCCCCGCGCCACCAGTTGCGCGCCCCATTCCCGCACGGCGGGCCAGCGGTGCCAGGTGCGCGGCGAGACATAATTGCCCTGCGCATCGAAGCCGCCGTGAAGCTGGTAGCCTGCCGCCTCATGGGGCGTCAGGCCCGGATCATTAGCCAGCAACTCAGCCTTTTCGTAAACCGTCTTTACCATCTGAACGTTCCTCTCGCCCTGAGTGCGCTCCATCAAGGGAGCCCTTTATTTTCAGCCTGTATTTCTTTTTCAGCCGGTGTGTTTCGGCCGGTGTTTCAGGCGCCGCGCCCTCACTTGAGCGCGCGCACGAACAGTTTCGCCATGGCTTCAATGGTGCTGTCGCGATCAAGCCCGTTGAGCGAGGCATAAGCGCCGCCCTGCCGGATCGCGCCGACGATCAGATAGCCCGCGAGCGTTGTGTCCACATCCGGCGCGACGTGGCCCTTGGCCTGCATCTCCGCGAGAAACCTGCCCCAGCCGAGCGACCAGCGGTCGGCGGGCACGACCCGGTCAACCTCCTCGCCCGTGGACAACACGCTGATATCGGTCAGCGCGGCTGCCAGCACACCGGGGTTCTTGCGTGAATATTCAAAGATGCCCCGCAGCATTTCCAGCACCGCATCGTCCAACGTCTGTACGGAAACCAGATGCGCCGCGATGATGACATCGAGTTCGCTCGCCGCCTCGTCGCCGAAAGCAAGGAAACAGTCGAGCTTGTCGTCGAAATGGAGATAGAAGGTGCCGTGCCCCACCCCCGCCTCGCGGGAAATATCCTGCGGGCGCGTGGCATGATAGCCCCTCTCCACAAAGAGCCGCCGCGCGGCCTCCATGAGCTTGCGCCGGCTCTCAAGCCGCCGTTTGGCCGGACCCGTCTCGGGTATATCCGGTTGCGGAGCTATCGGGTTCGCGCCATCATCGGATCGAGCGACGTGGCCGGTTTGCCCAGCTTCTGTGCGTTCTGCCTTTTCCATCATCATGAGCAAAGCCTCAATCCATTCTGACAATTTGTCAACTAGGGATTGAAACTTTATATGCCGGGATGGAAACGTCTCTCTCCGCGAACGGACCGTCAGGCTCCCGCCGGTTTCAACCGGTCTATTCAGCCGCTGCCGCCAGCCCCGCCGGCTCCAGCACCTTGCCGGGATTGAGGATGTTTTTCGGGTCCAGCGTGCGCTTGAGAAGCTGCATCAGGGCCACCTCCTCGTCCGAGCGCGACCAGTTGAGATAGGGGCGCTTCTCAAGGCCGATGCCATGTTCGGCCGACACCGAGCCGCCGCGCGCGCGCAAGGGCGTGTAGACGGCGCGCTCCACCTTGCGGCGAGCTTCGATGCCATGATCTCCCACGCTTGCGATCACATGCAGATTGCCATCGCCCATATGGCCGAACACGGCGAGCCCATAGTCCGGCGTGATGGCGCCGAGACCGGCCCGCACCTCGTCGATATAGCCCTCCATATCGGCGATCCTGAGGCTGACGTCGAAGGTGAAGATCGAGCCCAGGCGGACGACCTGGCTGACATCGTCGCGCAACGCCCACATGCCATCGCGCTCGGCCTGATTTTTGGCGATCACGGCATCGCTGACCATGCCCGCTTCAAGAGCCGCCTCCAGCGCGCGCTCGAAGCGGGCGGAGTCGGAAGCCTGCTCGCTGCCCAGCCCCTCAACCAGCACATAATAGGGATGGCCATGGGGCACCGGCGGGCGGCCCAGAGCGGGCGGCGTGGTCACCAGAGAATAGAAGCTCTCCCACATCACCTCGAAGGCGGAAAGCGTGCCGCCAAGGGCCTGCTCCATATGGCGCAGAAAGCGCGGCAGATCCTTGAAATCCTCGACGGCGACGAACGCCGTGTCCTGTGACAAGGGTTTCGGTTGCAGGCGCAGCACGGCCCGGGTGACGATGCCGAGCGTCCCTTCCGTGCCGATGAAAAGCTGTTTCAGATCATAACCGGCATTGTTCTTGATCATGCGGTTCATCGAGGAAATGACCGTCCCGTCCGCCAGCACCGCCTCAAGCCCGAGCACCAGATCACGCATCATGCCATAGCGGATGACGCGATTGCCGCCCGCATTCGTCGAGATATTGCCGCCGATGGTAGCCGAGCCGCGCGCGCCCAGATCGAGCGCGAACAGCAGCCCCTGCCTGTCGGCGGCCTCGCACACCGTCTGGAGCACGCACCCCGCCTCCACGGTCATGGTGCCCCCGACCGGATCGATCTCCTCGATCGCATTCATCCGGTCCAGCGACAGGACCACGCCGCCCTCGGCGTTACCGCCCTCCACGAGCCCGGTCTTGCCGCCCCACGGCACGAACGGCTGTCCCGCCTCATGAAGCAGCCTCAGCGCTGCGGAAACCTCCGCCGTGGAGGAAGGGCGCAGCACCAGATGCGGGGTGCCAAGCTTGCTCCAGCCGCCCTGCGCCCTGGCGGCGGCCTCCTCGCCCTCAAGCACGCCCCCCGCCCCCAGCGCGCCTTTGAGCTTTGCGACCAGCGTGTCTGTGGGAAGCGCGTTCATGGGGGTTTCCTCCTGATGATTTTGCCCGATCATAGACCTTTCAGAGGATGCGCGCGACAGCCTGCTTCCAGCGGGCATAGCGCTCTTGACGCTCCCCGGCGGGCATTTCAGGCGCAAAGGCCCGCTGCCGCTGCCAGTTGGCCGCCACCTCTTCGGGGCCGCCGTAGAAACCGGCCTGCATTCCGGCGAGATAGGCCGCGCCCAGCGCCGAAGTTTCGGTGACCACGGGGCGCTCGACCGGACAATCGAGAATATCGGTCAGATTCTGGACGAACCAGTCGTTCGCGACCATGCCGCCATCGACCCTGAGGGCGCGCGGGCTCACGATATGCGCGGCTTCCATATCGGCGGCCATGGCCTCCATCAGGTCGCAGGTCTGGAACGAGACGGCCTCAAGCGCCGCCCGCACGAATTCAGCCCGCCCCGTGTCGCGCGTCATGCCGAACACCGCCCCGCGCGCATCCGGGTTCCAGTAAGGCGCGCCAAGCCCGGTGAAGGCGGGCACCATGACGACGGCGGACCGTGGATCGGCCTCCCGCGCCAGCGCCTCAGTCTCGGCGACATGGCCGACGATGCCCATTTCGTCGCGCAGCCACTGGCTGATCGCGCCTGCCATGAAGATTGAGCCTTCCAGCGCATAGCTGGTTTTGCCGCCGATCCTGTAGGCGATGGTCGAGAGCAGCCGGTTGGAGGAAAGCGCCAGCCTGTCCCCGGTATTGACCAGCGCGAAACAGCCCGTGCCATAGGTCGATTTCATCATGCCCGGCTCGAAGCAGGCCTGCCCGACGGTTGCCGCCTGCTGGTCGCCCGCAATGCCCGCGATCCGGATCTGGCTTTCAAACACGCCTACCGCCGTCTCCCCGAAATCGGCGCAACAATCCTTCACCTCCGGCAGCAGCGAGGCGGGAATGCGCAGCAGGGACAGCAGTTCCTCGTCCCATTTCTGGTCAATGATGTTGAACAGCATGGTGCGGGAGGCATTGGTGGCGTCGGTGGCGTGAACCCGGCCTCCGGTCAGATTGAAGACAAGCCAGCTATCCACCGTGCCGAAACATAATTCCCCTTTTTCGGCCTTGTCCCTTGCGCCCTCCACATGTTCCAGCAGCCAGGCCAGCTTGGTGCCTGAAAAATAGGGGTCGATCAGCAGGCCGGTCCTGCTCTGGACCATCGCCTCCAGTCCCTGCGCCTTCAGCGCGGCGCAGAACGCCGCCGTGCGCCGGTCCTGCCAGACAATGGCGTTGTAGAGCGGACGGCCGCTCGCCCGCTCCCACAGCACCGTGGTTTCGCGCTGGTTGGTGATGCCGATGGCGGCTATGTCGCTCGCATGCATCCCCTCGCTCATGACATCGCGGCAAACCTCCAGCGTCGCCGCCCAGATTTCGCCGGCGTCATGCTCGACCCAGCCATCGGCGGGGTAAATCTGGCGCAATCCCTTCTGGCGCACCCGCATGGGGGAGCCTGCCCCATCGAACAGCAGCGCCCGGGTGCTGGTGGTTCCCTGGTCGATGCTCAGGATATAGCGAGGCGCGTGCCCGGACTTGAACGCTGGCATGAAACTTGTCCTCCCGGAACGGTTTTGGTCTTTATGCTAACAATAACTTAACCATAGCATCCGCCGGGGGGATGGATTTGGCGCAAAGAGCGCTATCTTACCTCCCATGGACCTGATCGACTCCCATTTTGGCCTCAACGGCGTGGATGCCCCTGTGGGCGGCCCACTGGTCGACCCTTTCGGCCGCCATGTCAGCTATCTGCGCATCTCGGTGACGGATCGCTGCGACCTGCGCTGCGTCTATTGCATGGCCGAGCACATGACCTTCCTGCCCAAACGCGAGGTGCTCTCGCTGGAGGAGCTGGACCGGGTGGCGTCGGCCTTCATCCGCCGGGGCGTGCGCAGGCTGCGCCTGACCGGCGGCGAGCCGCTGGTGCGACGGGACGTGATGAGCCTGATCCGCCATCTGGGACGGCATCTCGACAGCGGCGCGCTCGACGAACTGACCCTGACCACCAATGGCACCCAGCTTGCCCGCCACGCCGCCGGTCTGGCGGCGGCAGGCGTGCGCCGCATCAATGTTTCCCTCGACACGCTCGACCCGGAAAAATTCCGGGCGATCACGCGCTGGGGCCGGATCGAACAGGTGCTGGAAGGCATCACCGCCGCCAAAGCCGCCGGGCTTTTCGTCAAGATCAACACCGTGGCGCTGCGTGGCGCCAATGAACATGAAATTCCCTCGATGATCGAATGGGCCCATGGCGAGGGCCACGACATCACCCTGATCGAGACCATGCCGCTCGGCGACATCGACGGCGACCGCACCAGCCAATATCTGCCGCTGTCACAGGTGCGGGCCAGCCTTGCCGAGCACTGGCGGCTTGAGGAAAGCCCGCATCGCACCGGCGGCCCCGCGCGCTATGTGCGGGTGAAGGAAACCGGCGGGCGGCTCGGCTTCATCACGCCGCTGACGCACAATTTCTGCGAGGCCTGCAACCGGGTCCGGCTGACCTGCACCGGCACCCTGTTCATGTGCCTCGGCCAGGAAGACGCCGCCGACCTGCGCGCCGTAATAAGGGCGAGCGATGACGATGCCGTGCTTGACCGCGCCATCGACGAGGCGATCTCGCGCAAGCCCAAAGGCCATGACTTCATCATCGACCGGGACCATAATGGCCCGGCTCTCGCCCGCCACATGTCGCAGACCGGCGGCTGATCCTTCCTCTCTCTCCGGCCTTCTCCCCCAGGGATCTCATGACCGACACACGCGGAACATTCGAGAAGATCGCCTTCGTCGCCACAGATGTCGGAGAGGCGCAGGACGCCCTGCAGCGGCTTTCCGCGCGCTATGGCAATGTCCGGCCCGAGGACGCCGACGTGATCGTGGCGCTGGGTGGCGACGGGCTGATGCTCCAGACGCTGCATCAAAACATCGGCACCAACCGGCCCATTTACGGCATGAACCGGGGCTCGGTCGGCTTTCTCATGAACAGCTATCGCGACGACAATCTGATCGAGCGCCTGAAGGCGGCCGTGGTGACGACGCTCCACCCCTTGCGGATGAAGGCCCGGAGCGCCGACGGCTCGTGCCAGGAAGCGCTGGCAATCAACGAGGTCTCGCTGCTGCGCCAGACCTATCAGGCCGCCAAAATCCGCATTTCCGTGGATGACAAGGTGCGCATGCCGGAACTCATCTGCGACGGCGTGCTGATCTCGACGCCCGCGGGCTCGACCGCCTACAATCTTTCCGCGCAGGGTCCCATCCTGCCCATCAACGCGGCCCTTCTGGCGTTGACGCCGATCAGCGCCTTCAGGCCCCGGCGCTGGCGCGGCGCGCTTTTGACCCACCGCGCCCGCGTCCGCTTTGAAATCCTCGAACCGGGCAAGCGCCCGGTCAGCGCCGTCGCCGACCACAAGGAATTTCGCGACATCATCGACGTGGAAGTGGCGGAGGATTCAGGCATCGACCTTGTGCTGATGTATGACAAGGGCCACAGCCTGGAAGACCGGATATTGAACGAGCAGTTTCTGGTCTGAGGATTTTCGTTCAAACCATGGATGGTTTCATTCCAGGCATGAGTTCATAACAATCCCCTGTCCGCAACCGACCCGACCGGGCATGGCTTCTTCAAGAGCATCGGCCACTTCTTCAAGTCGATAGGCCATGCCATCGCCAATATCTGGCAAAGCCCTCTTGGCCGGTCAGTGCTTGCGATTGCCGCAGCCGCGACAATGCAGTGGGAGGTTTTGCCTGCTTTGCCATTTACCTTGCCTGATGCTGTAGTGGCTGGCATCAGTGGTGGTGTTGGCGGGGCGGTCGCGACCGGCACAGTCAAGGGAGCCATCATTGGAGCGGCTACTGCCGCAGCATTCTCTGGTGTGGGCGATCTCAAGGACGTTTGGGGGGTTGATACCTCGACACCCGCCGGGCTGGTGGAGAGTGCCGGCATGCACGGCATCGTGGGTGGTGTTTCAAGCGTTGCCAGCGGGGGGAAGTTTCAGGCAGGTTTTCTTGCCGCGGCAATCAGTGATGGCGCTTCCCCGATGCAGGCTAATACGCTCGGCCAAATGGCATTGGGCACAGCACAAACCGCTATCGTCGGAGGCATCGGCTCCGTTCTCGGCGGCGGTAAATTCGCCGATGGTGCCGTAACAGGCGCGTTCGGATATCTATATAATGATCTGGCTCACGATTGGGCACGAGCTGGAAGTATCGGAGGTGCTATTTTAGGCGGGGGCTTGATAGCTGGCGGTTGTGACATTGTCAGTTATGGTGCATGTGTTATTGCAACGCCTGCAACCATGACTGCGGGTGCAGTAGGTGGTGGGTTCATCGGCGGCTCACTTGGTTGGTTGGCTGGAAGCTCTGCCGATATACTGATGGCCACGCCCCCAGAAAATGCGTGGGATCCCAATGGGCCTAAAGCACCAGGATATCCGGGCAATGCAGAAACTGGACACCCTGATTATTCAGATCCGAAGGGGGGCCCTAATTGGGTTCCCAATCCCAATGGACGTGGATTTGGTTGGGAATCTGGCGATGGTACTGTGTGGGTGCCTTCCGGACAAGGCGGAGCTGCTCATGGCGGCCCTCACTGGGATCAACAAAATCCTCGTGGGAAAAATTACGATAACAAATATCCTCATCAATAAGGAAAATTAATAGGTTATATAGACATGAAAAATATTCAGATTATCGACGGTGCACAAAATTGCACATTTAGTATTTTTCAAGCGACGGAAGAAGAGTTCTTGTTGCTTTTCCCTGAACAAGATCAAGACATACAATATGCTGAGGATCTTGCGGACCTTCCAAAGCAGAATGAGATTGATGCAGCACTGAAACGTATATGGAATCGCCCTATCAGGAAGAGGAATGCAGAAGGAATTCACGGAACACTATTTTATCAACTAGAACGTTATAAGGCTGTCTTCCGTGGGAAGCGGGAGGATACTGTCGATCCATCGGCAGTGAATAGAGCACAACGACAACTATTGGGTATCTAACTAGTAGGAGTTATGTATTCAAAATTATCTTAAAGTTGCCTTATCATCTGGTTATTACCCTACCCACGCAAAAGATATAGGCGAGGTGCGGGACTCTGGGGATTTTGGGAAACTTACGCTGATCCTCGATTACAAGCGGCCCGATAATCCCGGTCTGGCCTTATACGTTCTGCGGGATTCAACAGGCACTTTGCATGTGATAATTGAAGATTCAAACCTAGCGCCTCTACCTCAGGCTCTATGTAGGGATTTTATAGAATTATTCCAGACAGCGCAGAAGCAGATAGGTACTCATCTGGTCAGGGAGTCCCCTAGTAGTACGGGATGTTTTGACAAGAAGTAGAGTTCACTTCCTTTTATTCCATGCAAGCACCTGAAAGTAGAATATATCACGTATCTTCCACCATCTCATGAGCCGGGTTGAGGTTGAATGTCAGACGCCGGTGATCTCTCCCGAATATTGGCAGACTTTGCCGGGCATCTTGTTTCGTCGCGCAAGCTGTCGGCTCAGGACATTCAGCGGGCCAAGCATCTGGCGGAGAATGGCGGAGAGGATCTGGGGCTCGTTCTCACCCGCCTTGGCCTGATTTCGGAACGGGATCTGGCTGAAGAAATTTCACGCTTCCTCACCATTCCCCTTGTCGGGCTGGACCAGATTTCTGACGAGCCGCTTCCCGATGATGTTTTCCTCAGCTTTTCACCTTCATCACATTGGCGACCGCTTCCAGCGGCTCTTCGGTGACGCCATATCCCGCCGCCTCGGGAATGACCAGAACGCCCTTGTCGCCCCGCTTTTCAAGCTGCGGCATGACGGTGACGACCGGCGTGGCGCTCGCGATCTCGATGGCCTCCGCCGCTGTGGCATAGCGTGAAAGCTTGAGGATATTCATCCGTGTCGGGAATATAATGGTGCGGGTGCCGGCCTGCCCTTCCGCCAGCGCATCATGCGGGCGAATCCAGACGGAATCGACCGACTCCGTGCCATCATGGATGGCGACATGATCCTCAGGCGCGACAGCAAGATAGAACAGCGTGTCGAAGCGCTTCGGCATCATCTTCGGCGTGATCCAGTGGGCATAGGGCGTCAGCGCGTCAGCGGCGATTCGAAGGCCCTGCTCCACGCAAAATTCGCCGATACCGATCTCGCCGCTGTTGAGCTTTTCTCGGAAAGATTCAAGCTCGCGCAAACGGGCGGCATCCACCAGCCTGCCGGAGCTGTCGCGAGCCAGCAGCACGCCACACTCCTCGTAAGCCTCGCGGATGGCGGCGACCCGCATATAAAGCTCACGATCATCATAGAGATGCGCACCATCAGTCAACTGACGAATATTCTCCTGCTGGTCGCCCTTGTCCACCTTGCCCCCGGGGAAAACCAGCGCGCCGCTGGCGAAATCAATCTGGTGATGGCGCACCACCATGAAGACCTCAAGCCCCGCCTCGCCGTCGCGCAGCAGCAGGATGGTCGATGCCGCAATCAGATTTTCAGTCTCGTCGCTCATGGTTTTCTCCCCGTCTTTTTGTTCTTGTTCACAGGATCAGGGAGCCATTTCAGACCCGTTCGATGATCATCGCAATACCCTGTCCGACGCCGATGCACATGGTGCAGAGCGCATAGCGTCCCTGGCGCGCCTGAAGCTCATAGGCGGCCGTGGTGACGAGACGCGCGCCCGACATGCCGAGCGGATGGCCAAGCGCGATGGCGCCGCCGTTGGGATTGACGTTTTCCGCATCGTCGGCAAGGCCCAGATCGCGCAGAACGGCGAGCCCCTGCGCCGCGAACGCCTCGTTGAGTTCGATCACGTCCATGTCCGCGAGGGAAAGGCCCGTCATCGCCAGCACCTTGCGGGTGGCGGGCGCGGGGCCCATGCCCATGATGCGCGGCGGCACCCCCGCCGTCGCCATGGCGACGATGCGGGCCATGGGCGTGAGCGCATATTTCTCCGCCGCCTCCGGCGAGGCGAGGAGCAGTGCGCAGGCTCCGTCATTGACGCCGGACGCATTGCCGGCCGTTACCGTGCCATCCTTGCGAAACGGCGTGGGCAGCTTCGCCAGCGACTCGATCGTCGTGTCCGCGCGGGGATGCTCGTCGCGCCCGACCAGCGTTTCTCCCTTTTTCGAAGGGATGGTCACCGGCACGATTTCCCGCTCGAAACGCCCGGAGGCCTGCGCCGCGCCCGCGCGCTGCTGGCTGCGGACCGCGAAGGCATCCTGATCGGCCCGGCTGATCTGGAATTCAGCCGCGACATTCTCCGCCGTCTCCGGCATCGAGTCGGTGCCATATTGGCGCTGCATCAGCGGATTGACGAAGCGCCAGCCGATCGTGGTGTCGTAGATCTGCGCGTCGCGGGAAAAGGCGCTGGCCGCCTTGCCCATGACGAAAGGCGCGCGCGACATGCTTTCGACGCCACCCGCGATCATCAAATGCGCTTCCCCCGACTTGATGGCGCGCGCCGCGGTGCCGACCGCATCCATGCCCGAGCCGCACAGCCGGTTGATGGTGGAGCCCGAAACCCCTTCCGGCAGACCCGCCAGCAGCGCCGACATGCGCGCGACGTTGCGATTGTCCTCGCCCGCCTGATTGGCGCAGCCGAAAATCACATCGTCGACCGCGCTCCAGTCGACGGAGATGTTGCGCGACATCAGCGCAAGAAGCGGGATCGCACCCAGATCGTCGGCCCGGACATTGGCCAGCGCGCCGCCATAGCGGCCGACGGGCGTGCGGACAGCGTCACAGATAAGGGCATCGCGAAGATCGAGACTCATGGATCAATTCCCTGAAACAGCGGCACGGTGTTCAGAGGCAGAACCGCGCCTGATGGCAGGGCTGGAACCCTAGCAGATTCTGAAAAGCCCGCGCCCCAAAAAGGTCCGGCCCCGGGAGAAACCCGGGACCGGTTTATGGAAACAATATGTCAGATCCGGCACCCTCTCCGGCCGCCTCAAAGCTGCCGGGAAGGGTGTTTCGATCAGAACGAGTAGGACAGCGTCATGCTGGCAAAGTCCTTGTCGTAGGCATAGTTGCGGTACTTGTTGCCGAAGGCCGAGGTCCACTGCATGTTCAGGTTCCACGCGCTCAGATAGGACGCATTGAAGCCTACGGAGACCTTTTTCACGCCGGCAATGAAGCCGGGTCCGATGGGACCGGCGGAGTAGCCGGTGACGTCGTGCGACCAGACCAGAAGCGGCGACACCGTCAGGGATGTGCCGAAGGCGTTGTTGTATTGCGGGCTGATCATGAGGCGATAACCCCATGAGAAAGAGGACGCATATTGCGCGCCCGCGCAACGCCCGGCGGATGAGCCCGGGCACTGGCCGCTGCCCAGAACCGAGTCGACCAGCGGACTGAAATTATACTGGTCCGCCCTGTTGATGCTGAGCTGATCGCTGCTGCTGGTGTTCGGCAGATACTGGAAGCCGACGTTGGCCAGCAGAACCGTCAGGTCCGCTCCGATAAAATCAGTGAACGGGCTGGTGGTCGAAAGCGTGCTCGTCGTCTGCAACTGGCCGGTGAGGGCAGTCTTGCGCTTGTAGCTCGGGATGATGCCGCCCGGCGCAGTCAGGATGCCATTTCCGCCGCTGGAAGGAACCCCGAGATCCTCACCCATGATGGTGGCGCTCGAAATCTGGAAGGCCATGTTCGGCGAATAGGCGATTTCGCCCGCGAGCGCCGTGCCGCCCAGAAAATCATCCAGCATGGTGTTGAAGCTCGCACCGATCATCTGGATGTTCGGCGCATACTGGGCCAGATAGCGCTGGCTGGCGAACGCCGCCTGCCCGCTCTTGAGCAGTGTGCTCGTCGGCGCGGTATAGGCAAGGATGGGATAGGCGGAATGGAAGTGGGTGAAATAGAGCCCCAGATCCGTGCCGTCGTTCAACCAATCCGCATAATAACCGACTTTGGCGCCAAACTGGCCCTGATTGCTCGGCTCGTCGTCGTCGCCGCGCAGCATGATCTTGCCGCCGGCAACGGCGCCGGCCAGACCGCCGGGCCCTGCAATCTGCTGGTTATATTCGCCCCCCAGCACCTGATAATTGCCGCCAGGCCCCAGATAGTCGCTGGTGGAAAAGAAGGTGCCAACCGGATCGAGATGAACCGGGTTCCAGAGGAACTCGTACCAGCCCTCAAGGCTGAAACCATCCGGCAGACCGATGGAGGCATAGATCGCCGGCATCGGCGTCACGGCATTCTTCAGTTCCGACCCGGGGGTCCGCAACGCCGTTACGTCATAGCCCAGATAGGAGTTGATGCCACCCTGGATGAACAGGCTTTCACCCCAGTTGACGACCTGGTTGCCCAGACGCACGTTGAGCGGATTGTCACCCACATCCCAGCTGCCATAGACGAAAGCGTCAAGCAGACGCGCGCCGAAGCCCGCTCCATTGAGGGAACGCGTGGCGCTGTCGCCGCGCAGCCCATCCGTCAGCGGGCGATTGCCGAGGTTGCCGCCATTGGGGCCCACACCGACCGGACCGAAGTCGGTGGCGTTCGTGCCAACCTGCTGGCTGCCCCAATAGTCGTAATAACCCTTCCAGCGGAAGAAACCGCCATAATTCTGCCAGTCGAGCTGAAGCTCCTGCGAGATCTGGAGCTGCGTCGTATAGGGCTGCCACTGCTTGGTGTTGATGTCCCCATCGTCGGAATTGGTGCCGAAAGTGTAGCCATGTCCGGGCGGACTGGCGTTGGAATAGCAGCCGCCGTTCGTTACCGCGATGAAGCTGCAATCCTGCGCCGAAGTTCTGATGCCCGCCTGTATCCCGACAGTCGTATCAAGGCTTGCCTTCACACTTCCGAAGTTTAAATCCAGAGCATTGGCTCCGGGTGAAAATGCAAAAGCCCCCACGACCGCTACGCCGCCGAAAAGCAGCGTACGGATATTACCAAAATTCATGAATTCCTCCCGAGCCTCTTTAGAGTTCTTCTTGTTTTACTGTTACGCGAAACCGGAAAAACACGTTCTATCGACGTTTATCTTTCCGGAGCCCCATATTTTTCGCGTGTCCATGGAAGACAAAAGACACTTTCAAGTCAACGTTTCCCCTAGGGCAATGTCAGTAAACGCCGGAAATCCCGTCATTTGCGGCAGGACCGGCGCAATTGTGCCACATATTGTCACATGAGAAAGGGAAATATAAACAATAATATCAGTATAAATATATCTATATAGATTCGCCCCTGATCAGAACGCATCAAGAATCTTCCCGCAGGGCGGACACGCAAAAAACCCGGTCGCATATGGCTTTACGCAAAATGCCAAACGGCCGGCGATAAATTCGCCGGCCGCCCAGATCCGTGTATTGCAGTCAGATTTTCTAGAACGAATAGGACAGTGTCGCGCTCGCAAAGTCCTTGTCGTAGGCATAGTTGCGGAACTTGTTGCCGAAGGCGGTCGTCCACTGGACGTTCAGGTTCCACGAGTTCAGATAAGATGCATTGAAGCCGGTGGAGATCTTTTTCACGCCAGCAATGAAGGCTGGCCCGATCGGACCGGCGGAGTAGCCGGTGACGTCATGCGACCAGACCAGAAGCGGCGAGATCGTGAGCGACGTCCCGAAGGCGTTGTTGTACTGCGGGCTCACCATGAGGCGGTAGCCCCATGAGAAAGAGCTGGCATATTTCGCACCCGCGCAAGTCCCGTTTGCGGAAATGCCGCCGGGGCACTGACCGCTGCCCAGAACGGAGTCGATCAGCGGATTGTCGCTGTACTGATCAGCCCGGTTGATGCTGAGGTGATCGGTTCCACTGGTGTTCGGCAGATACTGGAAGCCGACGTTGGCCAGCAGAAGGGTCAGATCCGCACCGATGAAGTCGGTAACGGGGCTGGTGGTCGAGAGCGTGCTCACGGTCTGCAACTGGCCGGTCACGACGCCCTTGCGCCTGTAGCTCGGAATGATGTCGCCCGCGCTCGTCAGGCTGCCGCCGGTGGAGGCAACGCCCAGATCCTCACCCAGAATGGTGCTGGTGGCGATCTGGAAGGCCATGTTCGGCGAATAGGCCACTTCACCCGAAAGCGCGGTACCGCCCAGCAGATCCTGGAGCGTCGTGTTGAAGCTCGCGCCGATCATATGGATGTTGGAGGCGTACTGGGCCAGATACCGCTGACTGGCGAACGCCACCTGCCCGGCCTTGAGCAACGTGCTCGTGGGCGCGGTATAGGCGAGAATGGGGAACGCGGAGTGGAAATTGGTGTAGTAGAGCCCCAGATCCGTACCGTCATTCAGCCAGTCCGCATAATAGCCGATCTTGGCGCCGAACTGGCCCTGGTTGCTCGGTTCGTCGTCATCACCGCGCAGCATGAAACCGCCGCCATTGATGGCCTGGCTCACGCCGCCGTACTTGCTGACCAGCCCGTTATACTCGCCGCCAAGCACCTGATAGGCGCCGCCCGGACCGAAGAAATCGTTTGTATCAAAGAAGCTGCCGACCGCATCGAGATGCACCGGGTTCCAGAGGAACTCATACCAGCCTTCCAGATTGAAGTTGGCTGGCAGGCCGACCGAGGCGTAGATCGCCGGCATCGGCGTCACGGCGTTCTTCAGTTCCGACCCGGGGGTCCGCAACGCGGTCACGTCATAGCCCAGATAGGAGTTGATGCCGCCCTGAATGAACAGGCTTTCACCCCAGTTAACGACCTGGTTGCCCAGACGAATGTTGAGCGGGTTGCCGCCCACATCCCACTTGCCATAAACGAAGGCGTCGAGCAGGCGCGCGCCAAAGCCCGCGCCGTTGAAACCGTCACGCGCACCATCGCCGCGGATGGCATCGTTCAGGGGACGGGAACCGAAGCGGGTGCTGTTCGTGCCGAGCTGCTGGTTGCCCCAGTAGTCGTAAAAGCCCTTCCAGCGGAAGAAGCCGCCATAATTCTGCCAGTCGAGCTGCAACTCCTGCGAAATCTGGAGCTGCGTCGTATAGGGCTGCCACTGCTTGGTGTTGATGTCGCCATCATCACCATTGGCTGTCATGTTGTAGGGACCGCAACCGCCGCTGCTCTTGCTGATGAAAGTGCAATCCTGGGCAGAGGTCCGGATACCAGCCTGAAGGCTCACGGTCGTATCAAGATTGGCGCTGACCGTCCCGAGGTTGAAGTCGAGAGCATAAGCCCCTGGCGAAAAAGCGAGCGTCACCAGGCCCGCCACACCGCCCAGGAGCAGTGTACGGATATTTTTGAAAGTCATTGAGCCCCTCCCGAGTCTCTCTATTGATCTTCTTTTTTATTTTGCGCGGAGCCGAAGAAGCCTGCCCTTTGACGGCCACCCTTCCCGAGTCACCACGCTCTCCCTGCCAGTGGAGAGCAAGAGCGACATTCAAGTCAATGTCAGCACCGCATCTGCCCAGAAAATGTAGGGAATTTTTACTGAATTCGCCAAGAGTGAAGCAGTAATGCAACAAGCATTATCTCATATGATTATCTATATTAGGCTCTATATAATTAAAAAACCTATAACAACTTAATCCTAACTCAATAATACCTGTCTACGCGTTTTGCAGCGCAGCAAAATCGGCAAAATATGGACGTTTTCCGGGCCATATGCCCCGAAAATCCACAACAGGAACTCTTTTTGGGTGAACAGGTCTACCGGGATGCCGTATGCGCATTCCACAGGGCGAGCGAAAATACCACCATCGCGCCGATCTGGTGCGCCGCGCCGAGCGGAATGGGAACGACCTCCAGCAGCGTCCAGATGCCGAGCCCCACCTGCGCGAGAACGGCCAGAATCAGCAGGCTGCCTGAGCGCCGCAAGCCGGAATGCGGCAGGCGGCGCAGCCACACCCAGAAAGCGGCAACGCACAGCGTGATCGCATAGGCCATCATGCGATGGTCGAACTGCACGGTCAGGACATTCTCGAACAGGTTGCGCCACGCGGGCGTGATGAAGAACAGGCCTTCAGGGATGAAGGCGCCCTTGATCAGGGGCCATGAATTATAGATGAAGCCCGCATCGGTACCGGCGACGAACCCGCCCAGCAGAATCTGTAGATAAACGAGAACGGCCAGGGCATAGGCCGCCGCCCTGACGCCTGCCGGCACGGGCGTCGACATCCGCGCCGCAGGCCCTCGCCACAGGCTGAAGCCGATCCAGCAGATATAGGCATAGATCAGCACAGCGAGGCCCAGATGCGCGACCAGACGATACTGGCTGACGCTGACCCGTTCGATCAGGCCGCTTTTGACCATGTACCAGCCGAGCAGCCCCTGCATCCCGCCAAGCACGAACATGAGCACAAGGCGGGGCACCATGGCGCGCTCGATGCGCTTCGTCAGCAGAAACCAGACAAAGGGCACAGCGAAGACGACGCCGATCAGCCGCCCGAGCAGCCGGTGCCCCCACTCCCAGAAATAGATCGCCTTGAACTCTGAAAGGCTCATGCCCTCGTTCACAAGCCGGTACTGGGGGATCTGCTGGTATTTCTGGAATTCCGCCTGCCAGGCCATGTCGCTCAGGGGCGGAAGGGCCCCGGTGACCGGCTTCCATTCGGTGATTGAAAGCCCCGAGCCCGTAAGCCGGGTCAAACCACCGACCAGCACCATGGCCATCACCAGCGCCGCGACCCCGAAAAGCCACAGGGCGACAGCGCGCCGGGCCGGGTGGCGGCCGGAGCCACCGGAGGAGCGGGAAACAGCGTCGGCAGCATCAAGAGACGTCATGGTCAAACCGATATTCCGTCCTGCCCGTCGCCTGTCATCCGGGCGGGAATGGACGTGAAGTTGCCCCGGCACGGCCGATGCCATAAAAGGCGGCTATTCAAACAGAGCGTCCGCCGCTGTCCGGCGGACCCGCGGAGACGATCATGGCCCTTCGACTGCGAACCCGGAAACTCATCGGCACCATCGTGCTCCTGATCTTCCTGCTGTTCTATTCGCTGCTGATCATGACCATCGCGGTGAGCGGCCATATTCCGCAGAACGGATTCGTGCAGTTCGTCTTCTATCTGGTCGCGGGCACGATCTGGGCGTTTCCGGCCCGCTTCCTGATCGTCTGGATGGTCCGGCCCGACCGTCCGTCGCCTGCCTGAACGGTTCAGGCCGTCAGATCAGTCGAAACGGCCGAAAGTTGTCTTGTTGAGCAAGAGCAGCACAGCGAAGAAAATCAGAATGGGCAGAAGCTGGGCCATGAACGCGACTCCTTGAGCGGACGCGGATGCGCCCGGGATAATTGGCGCGAACTTGCCGCAATGCGCGCGGCCTGTCCATAAGGGAATGCGGGCACAGAAGCCGGATCCCGCTTCAAAACGCCCCCGGCTATTCTCCACTTCCCATATTCAGCCCTTGTCTTTCACAAGACTGGACCGGATTTGTTCTCCCCTGCATGGGAGCAAATATTCATGCAACGGCAATCCCGATGTCTCACCCTCTTTTTACGCACTGCATATCCTTTTAAGTGAGCGGCTTAAGAGAACGGCCGAACAAGTCCACATAAGCTTTGGCTCACTTTCTATTTTGAGAATTATTTTTATAAAATTGAGAGAATAAATTATGGGCAATAATAATCTGTCGTCGAAATCAGCCTTTACGACCTTTCCAACCGGGAAACAGCCATCCGGCGTTGCTTTCAGCAATGTAGAGTCAAAAATATTCGTCACCAATGCCGGCGACAACTCAGTAACCGTTATAAAAAAAATCAAAGAGAACGACGGAACTTTCGTCTTCAGCAAGATGAATGACATTCCCATGCCATCATCTGTTGGCATAATTGTATGCAGCCCGACAGATTCAGTTGCCCACATTGTTTCTCTTGAAAAAGACGAAACATATATTCTCGACTTGAGCACTTCCAAGATAATACAAACAATCGTCTCAGCCAAAGCCATCGCCTTCAGCCCTGACGGAAAAAAGGTCTATTACAATGAAGGGGCGCTAGTTCTCGTATTCCACGCCGACAATTTCGGCCTGAAAGAAATAATCTATCTTGATAACGCCTACGCAGGCACAGGACTCGCACTTCTCCCCGACGGGAGCAAGGCCTATGTAGGTGGAGGTGGATCTGATCATACACACGAAAATGTAGCCGTTATAGATGCTGTAAACGATAAACAGATTTCAAGTATTTCTGCGCCCGGAAGTACTTATATGAGACTACAAAATATTTCATCAAGAAATGACGGAAATAAAGTCCTCATTATTACATTTGGATCAGGAATAAGTTTTCTTGATACAGATACAGATACTTTTGATTATGCGATATTTGAGAATGAATTATTTTCAACTATTACATCAAACCAAGCTCACCCACGGTCTTACGCTGTAACAAATGGGACTTACGAAGGAAGTATAATACCGGTCATATATGTTTTAGATACTACATATACCGGTGAAATAGTCGATTTGATACATCTTGAAAACTCCGATGAATATTCCAGCATTAATATTTCTACAGATCTGGATGGATTCATTTATGCTACAGACGACAAGAAAAATACTATTACGATATTTCAAGACAAGTCTCTTTGATCTGACCTTCAAGTGAATTCTTTGATGAGATGCGAAACGCCATATACAGGCGCTCAGGCCGGTCATGAACACCGGATCCCACATAATAAAAGGCCAACGGCCGGACACGCTGTCACAGACCACTTACTCACTGCATATCTCTTTAAGGGCCCAGGGAATCGCCCGGACAAATCCATACAGGCTTGGGTTCACCGAATACTCTGCATACTATTTTTTATAAAATTGAAAGAATAAATTATGGGCAATAATAATCTGTCGTCGACATCAGTCCTTACAATCTTTCCGACCGGGAAACAGCCATCCGGCGCTGCTTTCAGCAATGTAGAGTCAAAAATATTCGTCGCCAACACTGGCGCCCCCTCGTTATCCATTATAAAAAAAATCAAAAAGAGTGATGGGTCTTTCGTCTTCAGTAAAATGGATGACATACCCATGCCATCAGCCGTTAGCATGATCACATGCAGCCCGACGGATCCAGTGGCCTTTATCTTCTCTCAAGAATTGGGCGAAACATATATTTTCAATACGAGTACTTCCCAGATAACGGATACAACCGTCGGAGCCCGGGCCTTCGCCTTCAGTCCCGATGGGCAAAAGGTCTATTTAAATGAAAAGTCAATGGTTCTCGCACTCGGCCCCGACACCAGCCTGCTAAATGTGATCTCCCCCGATGTCGATCCAGATGTTGGCCTCGCATTCCTTCCCAATGGGCGCAAAGCTTATGTAGGGGGAAACGCACTTGACAACACAGGGTATGGCCTGGCTGTTATTGATGCCATAAATGACAAGCAGATTTCACGTATTACCGGCACGGGAAGTAACTTTGGATTTCTCGGGAAGGTTGCAGCAAGCAATGACGGCAAGAAAGTTTATGCGACACTGGAATCAGGCATAATTGTCATCGATACGGCTTCAGATGCGGTAGTTTCCAAAATTTTTGATTCCCAACAATTCGACGATATTGTACACAGCCAGATTTATCCACGGCTTTATGCTCTTTCATATATTGAGGACAATGAGAGTGCAGTGGGTTATCTCTATGTCTTCGATACTACAAATACTGGTAGAATAGTCGATATAATACAGCTTGGCGCCTCCATAACAGGCCCTGCGATCAGGCTCGCAACGGACTCTGATGGGCTCGTTTATGCCACGGACGGCGATACCAATACCCTCACAATCCTTCAAGAGCAGTCCTTGTAAGCTGATCTTCAAGTGAATTCTTTGATGAGACGCGAAACGCCATATACAGGCGCTCAGGCCGGTCAGAAATACTCGGATCCTGTATGACAAAAGGCGGATAGCATGACTGGGTGTCTAGCCAT
Source organism: Parvibaculaceae bacterium (assembly GCA_028283765.1). Taxonomy (GTDB): domain Bacteria; phylum Pseudomonadota; class Alphaproteobacteria; order Parvibaculales; family Parvibaculaceae; genus JAATFR01. Next base: position 1,716,660 of record JAPWJY010000008.1, read on the forward strand.
CCGCCTTACATTGTTCCGGTGAACCAATGCCGGTTCAGCATCAAAAGCCGATGCATTACAGAAGAATGCATCGGCTTTTTTTAATTTGGTCGGAGCGGCGGGATTCGAACCCACGACCCCTTGTCCCCCAGACAAGTGCGCTACCGGGCTGCGCTACGCTCCGTCAAGATTCCCTGAAGCGGTTTCCCTTCAAGGCGGCGCACTATAGACGCGACTCGCAAAGAAAGGCAACGGCGGAAACTTAAGAATTCTCAAGGGCTTCAGAGATATCTCAAAGGTAACGGAAACCTGCGATCCCAAAGGAAGCCAACACCTGATTTATCGCTCCGGCAGGCTGCGCGCAGCGCTGGCCCGCCCCCGGTCGAGTTCGACTTTCAGGGTTTTGAGCTGATCGATAACACGCCCGATGACGGCACTGCTACCCACCGCCGCCGACACCGTGACGGCCGGTGCGCTGCTTCGCCTGGGGCTTGGAACCGGCGCCTCCTCGGAACGGACGGCCTCCTTCACGAGGGTCAACGCCGCCGTATCCGCGATGCCCCGCCCCGTCTCCGAAACGAATTTGGCGCCATGCTCGCGGAACACTTTCTGCACGCCGCGGATGGTGAAGCCATTGCTGTAGAGCAGCGCGCGGACGCCGCGCAGCAGGTCCACATCCTCGGGCCTGTAATAGCGCCGGCCGCCGCCCCGCTTCATCGGACGAATCTGCGTGAACTTGCTTTCCCAAAAACGCAGCACATGCTGGGGCACATCGAGTTCCTCGGCGACCTCGCTGATGGTTCTGAATGCCTCGCGTGACTTTTGTGCCAAAAATCAATTCCTTACCCGATATTTCTGATTTCTTATCTCAGAAAAATGCAATAGCCGGTGCCTAATCAAGGGCATGAGGCTTGCCGGTCAGATCCTTGTTGATGCGATGCTTGAGGACGTGGCTCGGCCGGAACACCAGCACGCGGCGCGGCTTGATCGGCACTTCCTTGCCCGTCTTGGGATTGCGGCCCATACGGCCGCCCTTCTGGCGCACGGAAAAGGAACCAAAGGAAGAGAGTTTGACCGCCTCGCCGCGAACGAGGCACTCGGAGATACGGTCGAGCACAACCTCGACAAGCTGGGCGGATTCATGACGCGACAGGCCTACCTCCTGGTAGACTGCCTCGCTCAGATGCGCCCGCGTTAATGTATCCCCCATCTCGCCCCCATAGCTGTTGTCTCCGCCCAGCGGAGACAAAAAGGTAAGCCGCACGGAGAAAGCCGTCAATATCAAAGGGATGGGTGATCTTCTTAACTGCTCACCCAAGCGGATGCGCCGGGGCGGCAGATGTCAGGTGGCCACCTTACCAGCGCAGCAGGACCGAGCCCCATGTAAAGCCACCACCCATTGCCTCTAAAAGCAATAGATCTCCGCGCTTTACGCGACCATCCTTAACTGCCACATCAAGAGCGAGCGGCACCGAGGCGGCCGAAGTGTTGCCGTGCCGGTCAACGGTAAAGACAACCTTTTCAGGGGCAAGGCCGATTTTCTTCGCCGTGCCGTCGAGAATGCGCCGGTTAGCCTGATGCGGGATGAACCAGTCAATATCATCCGCGCTGAGCCCCGTGGCGGCCAGCGCCTCCTTGATGGCATCGGCGATGTTGGTCACGGCATGGCGGAAAACGTCCCGCCCTTCCATGCGCACATGGCCGACCGTCCCTGTGCGGGAGGGGCCGCCATCGACGTGGAGCTTATCCTGATAACGACCGTCGGAATGGAGATGGCAGGTGAGGATGCCCCGGTCATGGATCGTGCCCTCGCCTTCACCCGCCCGCACGATGACCGCGCCCGCACCATCGCCGAACAGCACGCAGGTGCCCCGATCGGTCCAGTCGAGCAACCGCGAGAAGGTTTCAGCGCCAATGACCAGAATGGTGCGGGCCTGGCGCGCCTTGATGAAGGTGTCGGCGATGGTCAGCGCATAAACGAAGCCGGAGCAAACCGCCTGAATATCGAAGGCCGCCCCGTGCTTCAGCCCCAGCCGGGCCTGAACGGCGGTGGCGGTGGCGGGAAAGGTCAGGTCCGGCGTGGTCGTCGCCAGGATGATCAGATCGATCTCCTGCGCGTCGATCCCGGCGTCGGCAATGGCCGCCTCGGCAGCCTTCAGCGCCAGATCGGAAGTGAATTCATCGTCGGCGGCGATATGGCGCTCGCGGATACCGGTACGCTCGACGATCCAGTCGTCCGTGGTATCGACGATCCTGGACATATCGTCATTGGTGAGCGTCCGGGAGGGCAGATAACTGCCGCAACCGATGACCAGACTACGGGGAACTGTCACGACAGGGCAACCTCGGGTGGTTCGGTAACATCAGCGGCCTTCCGGCCCGCCTCGGCTCCCGGCGCCATGAAGCGCTCGCGAAAGCCGGTCAGGAGATCGAGATCGGTCCGGATCTTGCCAAGCAGATTGGCAGACGCCACATCGATGGCGACATCGATGGCGGCGGCATAGCCGATGCCGTCCGTGCCGCCATGGCTTTTCACGACAAGGCCATCAAGCCCCAGAAAGACGCCGCCATTCGACGCGCGCGGGTCCATCTTGGCGCGCAGCGTCTTGAAGGCGCCCTGAGCGAAGACATAACCGATCTTGGCGAAGAAGGAGCGGCTGATCGCCTGGCTCAGATATTCACCCACCTGGCGGGCTGTGCCCTCGGCGGTTTTCAGAGCGATATTTCCCGTAAATCCGTCGGTCACGACCACATCGACCGTGCCCTTGCCCAGATCGTCGCCCTCGACGAAACCATGGAAGATGATGGGCAGGCTCGACTCCCGCAGCATCTGGGCGGCGAGCTTCACGGACTCCGTGCCCTTGACCTCCTCCTGCCCGATATTGAGCAGGCCCACGGTCGGCTTTTCAATGTTGAAGATCACGCGCGCATAGGCCTCGCCCATGACCGCGAACTGGACGAGCTGGAAGGCATGGGGCCCGATGGTCGCCCCCACATCCAGCACCACGCTCTCGCCGCGGAGAGTGGGCCAGAGCGCCGCGATGGCCGGGCGCTCGACATTGGGCATGGTCTTGAGAATGACCTTGGCCATCGCCATCAGCGCGCCGGTGTTGCCCGCCGAGACGGCAACGCCCGCCCGGCCCTGCTTCACCGCGTCGATGGCCTTCCACATGCTCGATGTGCGCCGGCCGCGCCGGAGCGCCTGGCTCGGCTTGTCGTCCATGGAAATGGAAACGTCGGTATGTTCAAAGGTGCTGGCCGCCGCGACCCGCGGATGCTTGAGCAGGATCGGCTCGACAATGGCACGGTCGCCGAAGATCAAAAAACGGACGTCGGGATGCCGGACCGAGGCAATGTCGGCACCGCTGATAACGGTTTCCGGACCAAAATCGCCCCCCATGCCGTCAAGCGCCACTGTGAGTTCAGCAACCAACCTGTCTCTCGCTCCCTGCGCGTAAGCCCCTGCGTGTTAGAAACGCGCCCCGAACATAACGGTTTCAGGGCCGGAAACAACAATTTACCCCGTTCGCGGCTCCAGGGCACGGCGAGCCGCCAGCCCCTGGCCGGATTTAGGCTGGTTGCCGCCGGAAACTCAAAGCTTCCCCTCCGGCGGGGTCTCAAGACTGAAGTCCGCCCCCGGCGCGCGGGGATAGGGGTTCATCAGCAGGGCGAGCTGTTCGGCGATGGCCTCGCCCATGTCGATTCGACCGTTATACATGGGTTCGGGCGGGTCTTCGGCATCCAGGTCGAAGACGATCTCCCGCTCCTCGTTGCGCTGGCGGCGGCGCTCGTCGCGCTCGATCAGATCCTCGGGCAGGAAATGCAGCTTCACCGCTTCGTCGATGGTTTCGGCCACCGGCTCAAGGGTGACGACGCAGGATTGCACCAGCGCGGCCTTGAGGGTGCCTTCGAGCGTCAGACCGTGCTTGCGCCATGGCCTGACCTGCCCCCTGAAATGCAAGGCCGTCAGATCGACCAGCCCCAGCCGGTCAGCAAGCGCCGCGCGCTCCCCGGCCGTGGGCGCGAGATCGACGGTGCGGCCGGTCGGCGGAATCTCCTCGGCCGCGATTTCACGGCTGAATTCGGGTTCAGGATCGCCTTGCATGAAAGACCTCGACTCAGGCAACAGGAAGCGGCAGCGGAGCGAAGTGGAATTTGCCCGCCAGCATGTCCGCAAAAGGCTGCTTCTCCATCAGGGCAGCGCTGGCGCGGGCATAATCCGCAATGGCCTCGCTGCCGTCCGGCCCCTCACCAGCCTTGAGGCCAGGAAACAGATTGCGCCGAATCGCTGCGACGAGTTCATCGGGCTGCGGGGCCGCGAGTCCCGCGTCATAGGCCTCGACGCGGCCATAAAAGGCGGAGGCCATGGTCTTGATCTTCTTGCCGACCGACATGTCGCCAATGCCGATCTCGCGCAGGGACTCGTCCATGTCCAGAAACAGGGCATCGAGCAGCGCCGTGCCGTAGGCCTTGCCCTCCTCACCCTCGCTTTTGAGACGAAAAAGCGCCAGAAAGACGTGCAGGACAAGCATGTCGAAGCGACCGTCAAGCGTGTCGGCCACGCCTGCGTTACGATAGAATTCGGGGGACCGGGCCTGCGCCACAAGCGCCCGGTAGGCGCTCAGCGCCGCCTCGCGCCCGTCGTTACGCCCAAAGAATCGTTTGAAGATCATCGCCCCGCTCCTGGCTCACAGCGCTCCCGTACGGCGTCGCGCCCGGTGCATATTGAATTTACAGCCGGACAAGGGTAGGTCAACGGATGGAAAGACTTGTCGATGACGCCTTCAGGGAGCATCCCAGCATGATTTCGACCCCTTCACGCGCCGGAAGACGGGCCCGCGCCGGAACACCGGCCCGGACATGCGCCCGGAGCCGTGTCCAGTCAAGGGCCATGCTGTCGGCGGCCCTGTTCGCGGTGATGGGCCTTGCCCTGCCTGCCTGCACCCCGGTTATCGTGGAGCATGGCTACGTATTCGACGCCAAGGATGTGGAAAAGGTCAAGGTCGGCGACCCGCAGGCGCAGGTGCTCAGAGATCTGGGCTCGCCCTCCACGGTTTCGACCATCGAGGGACAGTCCTGGTTCTACATGTCCAGCACCGTCAAGACCTATGCCTGGTATCCGCCCGAGGAGATCGACCGCAAGGTGATGGCGGTCTATTTCGACAAGAATGAAGCAGTCGAGCGGGTTGCCTTCTATGGCCTGAAGGACGGTCAGGTGGTCGATTTCGTCACCCGCACGACGCCGACACGCGGCAAGGAGCTGACCGTCATCCAGCAGCTTTTCTCCAACGTCGGCAAATTCAACAACGCCACCAACAGCGGCGCCAAGGGCGCGACGCTGCCGGGCGCAGGCGGCGCCAGCGGCGCGGGCAGTTCGGGGTATTAATCCCCGGTTCCGGCATATGCCGCTCCAGAAAAAAGCCCCGCGAAATCGTTCTCGCGGGGCTTTTCATCTGATGAAGCCGGTTACATCACGCCGGCATGGGCCAGCACGGCCAGCAGCAGCAGCGCGACGATATTGGTGATCTTGATCATCGGATTGACGGCGGGCCCCGCCGTGTCCTTGTAGGGATCGCCGACCGTATCGCCAGTCACAGCCGCCTTGTGGGCATCGGAGCCCTTGCCGCCGTAATGGCCGTCCTCGATATATTTCTTGGCGTTATCCCATGCGCCGCCGCCCGCCGTCATGGAAAGCGCGACGAAGAGACCGGTGATGATGACGCCGAGCAGCATCGCGCCCACCGAAGAGAAAGCCGCCGACTTGCCCGCGATCGCCAGAATGACGAAATAGAGCACGATCGGCGAGAGCACCGGCAGCAGCGAGGGAATGATCATTTCCTTGATCGCCGCCCTGGTCAGCATATCGACGGCCCGGGCATAGTCGGGCTTCGAGGTGCCGGCCATGATGCCGGGATCGGCCTTGAACTGGCGGCGCACCTCCTCAACGACGGAGCCTGCGGCGCGCCCCACCGCCGTCATGCCCATGGCTCCGAAGAGATAGGGCAGCATGCCGCCGACCAGCAGACCCACGACCACGAACGGATTCGAGAGCGAGAAGTCCGCCACCACTCCGCTGAAATAAGGGAAGAGGTCCGGCGAGGCCGAGAAATAGGTGAGGTCCTGCGTATAGGCGGAGAACAGCACCAGCGCGCCAAGCCCCGCCGAACCAATGGCGTAGCCCTTGGTCACGGCCTTCGTCGTATTACCCACAGCGTCGAGCGCATCGGTGGTCTTGCGCACCTCGGCGGGCAGATCCGCCATCTCGGCAATGCCACCCGCATTGTCCGTGACCGGGCCAAAAGCGTCGAGCGCCACAACCATGCCCGCCAGCGCCAGCATGGTGGTGACCGCGATGGCGATGCCGAACAGACCGGCCAGCGAATAGGTGACCAGAATGCCGACGACGATGATGATCGCGGGAAGCGCCGTGGCCTCAAGCGAGATGGCCAGTCCCTGGATGACATTGGTGCCATGCCCCGTCACCGAGGCCGCGGCGATGCTCTTGACCGGGCGGAAATTGACGCCGGTATAATATTCCGTCACCCAGATGATGAGCCCGGTGACGGCAAGCCCGGCAACGCCGCAGAAATAGAGCGAGCGCCCGGTGAAGACCGATGAGCCGACCGAGAAAACGGTATCGAGGCCGATGACGTGATCCGTCACGAACCAGAGCAGCACCAGCGAGAGCAGAGCCGAGGCAATGAAGCCCTTGTAAAGCGCGCCCATGATATTGTTGCTCGCCCCCAGCCGGACGAAGAAGGTGCCGATGATGGAGGTCAGGATGCACGAGCCGCCAATGGCCAGCGGATAAAGCATCATATGGGTGGGATCGGCGCTGAAGAAAATCGACGCCAGCACCATGGTCGCAACGGTCGTCACCGCATAGGTTTCAAAGAGATCGGCGGCCATGCCCGCACAATCGCCAACATTGTCCCCGACATTGTCGGCAATGGTGGCCGGGTTGCGCGGATCATCCTCGGGGATGCCCGCCTCGACCTTGCCGACCAGATCGCCGCCGACATCGGCGCCCTTGGTGAAGATGCCGCCACCGAGCCTTGCGAAGATCGAAATGAGCGAGGCGCCGAAGCCGAGCCCGACCAGCGAGTCGATAACGCCGCGCGAACCGGGCACAAGGCCGAAGCCCGCCGTGAGCACCGCGTAATAAACGGCGACGGACAGGAGCGCCAGCCCCGCCACCAGCATGCCGGTGACCGCGCCGGAGCGGAAAGCAATGGCAAGCCCCGCCGCAAGGCTGCGCGATGCGGCCTGGGTCGTGCGCACATTGGCGCGCACCGAGACATTCATGCCGACATAGCCGGCCAGTCCCGACATGGACGCTCCCACCAGAAAGCCGATACCGACCTTCAGGGACAGGAGATACGAAACGATGACAAAGATGACGACGCCGACGATGGCGACTGTTGTATACTGACGATTGAGATAGGCGGCCGCTCCCTCCTGAATGGCGGCCGCAATCTCCTGCATCCGCGCATTCCCCGGATCAGCCGCAAGCACCGACCGGATCGCCCAGACACCATAGAGAATGGCGATCAGCCCGCAGCCGATGATAGCCCACAATACTGTGCTCATTTTTTTTCCTTGTTCGTTGACGGACAGTCCAGAAGGGAATGACGCACAAGAACAAGCTCCCGGAACAAGCGCCGGAATGGACCGTTCTCCCCCTCCTCCTCACGCATACAAGTCAAAAACGATCACAACGATGCCAAACGAAAACAGGGAACGCAACCAGCGTTCCCCGTCTGACAGTCCGCAAGCCTGTCCCGCAGGCACAAAAAAGATGCAGCTATTCCTCGTGCCAGCCGTTCACATACATGCAATTCTCGATCACGGCGTCGCGCGAACCACGATTGGCATCAACGGTGGCATAGCGCGGCGGCACGAAAAAACCCGCGTTCCAGCGGCACCGCGTCTGGCCATGATATTTGTAACATTCGCGCCAGCCGGGCCGGTAGCCGCCTGCATCCACCATGGTGGTGACAAGGTTGGGGGTAACCCGCTGGTAGGCATAGGCGCGGCACTGGCTCAAAGTGGCGTCACGCTCTACCGGCGTTGCCCCGGGCTTGACCCATGTCGTGCAACCAGCGAGCAGAACCAACAGGAAGAGACCGGAAACAATCGGCTTCACGAAGGATAACGACTGGTTCATCGAAATGAATTTCCTCTAAATCAGGACCGCGAGCTATCAGGAAAAGATGAAGCTTGAATGACGCAAAATAGCTTTTGCACGCCTCTTTCTCAAGGCGACCCATCTGGAGTGGAAGCTGTTCCAGCCTTCAGAAATGGGTATATCCCGCATGTGCGAAGGAAACTTCCGTCCCCGACCCATCCACGAACACAGGCCCCTCGCCGCTCGCCACGCCGATGCGGGTGACGGCAAGGCCGCAGTTGAGCGCCGCCGCCTCGACCCGTGTGCGGTCCGCCCGAGACGCGGTGAACAAAAGCTCATAATCGTCGCCGCCAGTCAGCGCCCGCTCGAAACGGGACGGATCGAGCGCGATGGCGGCGCGAACGCCGGGAGAAAGCGGCACGGCCTCAAGCTCGATGCGCGCGCCCACTCCTGAAACCCGGCAGAGATGACCAAGATCGGCCACCAGCCCGTCCGAAATGTCGAGTCCGGCCGTCGCCAGCCCGCGCAGCGCCAGCCCGAATGCGATCCGGGGTTCCGGCAACCGGTAGCGCAGGGCGAGCGCCGCCCCAAGGTCCGCGTCCAGCCCCGGCAACAGATCCTGCGCGGCGAGGAGGCCGAGCGCGCCCTCGCCGATGGTGCCCGTGACATAGATGTCGTCGCCCTCGTCCGCGCCGCCGCGCCGGATTACGCGGCCCGAGGGCACCTCGCCGATAGCGGTCAGGGAATAGGTGGCGGGGCCCGGCGTCGCCACCGTGTCCCCGCCCCACAGATGAAGGCCGAAGCGGCGCTGGTCCTCGGCAAGCCCTCGCGCGAAGGCGCGCATGCCGGCATAGTCCATGGCCCGTGGAAAGGCGGCGGTCAGCAGATAGCCCACGGGCCGGGCGCCCTTGGCGGCCAGATCGGACAGGTTCACCCGCAACAGCTTGCGCGCGACCAGATCAGCGGAATCGCCAGCCAGAAAATGGACGCCCTCGACGATGGCGTCCATCGTCAGCACCAGTTCATGGCCCGCCGACGGCGTATAGGTGGCCGCGTCATCCTCCAGCCCATAGGCGCCACCGGCCCCCGCCGCCAGAGGCGCGAACAGTTCCTCGATGAGGGTGAACTCGTCGGGCCGGTCGCCATCGGAAGGGGTGTGTTCAGCCATGGGAATATTCTGGGACGGGATGGCCCGAAGTCCAGCCCTACTTCAGTTCGCCAACGCGAATGTCGCGGCCGACCCGGTCGATGACCGCATTGACGACCGCGGGCTCCTCGCCGGTGAAGAAGGCATGGGCAATGTCGACATATTCATTGATGACGACCTTGGCGGGCACGTCCCGGCAGCGCTGCATCTCATAAACGCCCGCCCGCAGAATAGCGCGCAGAATGGAATCGAGGCGCGAGAGGGTCCAGCCCCTGGCCAGCGCCGCGTCGATGCGCGGGTCGATCTCAAGCTGTTCGCGGACCACGCCCTTGAGCAGGTCGGTGAAATGGGCGACATCGGTTTCCGGATGAGGCTCGCCTTCCTCGTCCATACCGGGGAAGCGCTCGATGACGAACTCATCGATCACGTCGCCGACATCGGTGCCCGCAATATCCATCTGGTAGAGCGCCTGAACGGCGGCCATGCGGGCGGCCCGGCGGGCTTCGGTGCGGGACCGGTTCCGGGCCGGGGGCGTGGTGGGCTGTGACGACAAAATTTTCCCTCAAACCCCGAATGCGATTTTCAATGCGACCATGTCGAGGCAGGCCGCCGCCGCGCCGCCGCCCTTGTTCTTCTGGTCGACCCGCGCCCGCGCCCAGGCCTGGGACTCATTTTCCACTGTCTGGATGCCATTGCCGAGCGGCACGGAGAAATCGACGGCGAGATCCATCAGCTTGCGCGCGCTTTCGTTCGAGACGATATCGTAATGGGTGGTCTCGCCGCGAATGACGCAACCGAGCGCAATCACACCATCGTAAAGCGTCGCATCCTCGTCGAGGTCCATGGCATCGATGGCATATTTCATGGCCGATGGAATTTCGAGCACGCCCGGCACCGCGACCCGGTCATAGGTCGCGCCACGCGCCTCAAGCTCGGCAATCGCGCCCTTGACCAGCTCGTCGGCGAGCTTTTCATAGAACCGCGCCTCGATGATCAGGATATGGGCCTGAAACTCGCTCAAGATGATGCTCCCTTGACCTTCTTTTCCGTTGTTCCCGCCCGCTTGTGCAGGCTGATCGGCCGCTGATCGACGATCCTGAGGCCGTAGCCGTCGAGACCCACCATGCGGCGGTCCGTATCGGAGAGCAGGATCATGTCATTGACCCCCAGATCAAGCAGAATCTGGGCGCCGACGCCATATTCGCGCAAACGGCGGGGCAAGCCCTGCTCGGCGCCCTCCCCCTTGCGCAGCAACATGTCGGAAACGATGGTCGTGCTCGTATCGCGGATCAGCACGATGACGCCACGCCCCTCCTCCTCGATGATGCCCATCGCCTCGCGCAGAAGGTCTGCGCGGTCGCCTTCGGCGCCCAGCAGATCGTCGAACACATTGATCGCGTGCATCCGCACCAGTACCGGCTCGGGCGTCGATATATCCCCCTTCACCAGTGCGATATGCTCGGCATATTCGACGGTGTTGAGATAGACCATCATCTTGAAATGGCCGCCGTACTTCGAGTCAAGCTCGGTCTCGATGGAGCGGTGGATCAGATGGTCGTAGCGGCGGCGGTAAGCGATGAGATCGGCGATGGTGCCGATCTTGAGGCCGTGCAGCTGGGCGAACTGGACCAGATCCGGCAGGCGCGCCATGGTGCCGTCATCATTCATGATCTCGCAGATCACCCCGGCGGGATAGAGCCCCGCGAGGCGTGAAATATCGACGGCGGCCTCGGTATGGCCAGCGCGCACCAGCACGCCGCCGTCGCGCGCCACGAGGGGAAACACATGGCCCGGCGAGACGATGTCGTTCTGTCCCTTGGTCGGGTCGATGGCGACCGATACCGTGTGCGCGCGGTCATGCGCCGAAATGCCGGTGGTAATGCCCTCGCGCGCCTCGATGGAGACGGTGAAGGCCGTCTGGTTGCGGGTCTGGTTGTTCGAGGTCATGAACTGGAGATCGAGCTGCTGCGCCCGGTCGCCCGTGAGCGCGAGGCAGATCAGGCCACGGCCGTATTTCGCCATGAAATTGATCGTCTCGGGCGTGCACATCTGGGCCGGCATGACCAGATCGCCTTCATTCTCGCGATCCTCCGCATCGACAAGGATGAACATCTTGCCGTTGCGCGCGTCCTCGATAACTTCCTCGATCGAGGACAGATACTCTTTATACGCCATTTCACTCTTTCTCCGCGAGCCGCGCGACATAGCGGGCGAGAACATCGATTTCCAGATTGACCAGATCACCGGCCTGAGACTGCCCCCAGGTCGTGACCGACTGGGTGTGGGGGATGATATTCACCCCGAACTGGTTGTCCTTGACCTTGTTCACGGTCAGGGAGGTTCCATCCAGCGTGACGGACCCCTTGGCGGCAATGAATTTCTTCAGCTTTTTCGGCACCTTGAAGATGAAGCGGCGGGAATCGCCCTCGGGCTCGATGGAGACGATCCGGGCGATGCCGTCGACATGCCCCGAAACGATGTGGCCGCCCAGTTCGTCGCCAAGCCTGAGCGCGCGCTCCAGATTGACCGGCGTGCCCACCTTCCAGCGGCTGAGCGTGGTCACTTCCAGCGTCTCGGCGGAAGCGTCGACGGCGAACCAGTTGCCCGCCTTGTCCCGGCCCTTTTCGACGACCGTGAGGCAGCAGCCCGCACACGCGATGGAAGCGCCCAGATCGATGCCATCCGTATCGTAAGCCGTTTCAATGACAAAGCGGGTGTCGCCCGTCTTCGCGATGGAGCGGACCTTGCCAACGTCTGTGATGATGCCTGTAAACATGCCGGACTTTCCTTATGGCTGCGCTGAATAGCGTGCCAGAACATCGCCGTCGAGCGGTACGAGACTTTTCAGCTCGAACCGGGGAACATCGATCAGGTTCTCTATGCCAAGGCTTGCGATCGCCGGATGGCCATCACTACCTATGAGCTTTCCCGCGAAATACCAGTCGATCCGGTCCACAAGCCCCGCCCGCAGCAGGGCCGCGGCAAGCTGGGAGCCGCCCTCCACCAGAAGCCGCGTCAGCCCCAGCCTGCCGAATTCGCGCAGCGCGGCCGCCACGTCGATATGATCGCCCGCGCTCGCCGGCGCGGTGATGATGCGGACGCCACAGCCCTCATAGGCGGCGCGGCGAACGGGATCGCAGCCCTCGGTCACGACGAGCCACAGAGGCCTTGCGCCAGCCTGCTGGACGAGCTTCGAGGTCAGCGGCAGGCGCAGATGGCTGTCGGCGACGATGCGCACCGGCGAGCGCCCCTCAAGCCCTGGCAGGCGGCAGGTCAGTTCCGGATCGTCCATGATGGCGGTGAGCGAGCCCACCATGATGGCGTCCGCCAGCGCCCGCGACAGATGGCCACGGCGGCGCGCGGCGGGGCCCGTGATCCACATGCTTTCGCCCGAGCGCATGGCAGTCTTGCCATCGAGCGTGCTCGCGACCTTGAGCAGCACCATCGGGCGCCCCTCGGTCACTTTCAGCAGAAAACCTCTGTTGAGTTCGGCGGCTTCGGCGGCGCAGACGCCCTCGACCACCTCGATGCCCGCGCCCCGCAGCAGGCTGAAGCCACGCCCCGACACGCGCGGATCGGGGTCGCCGATGGCCGCGACCACGCGCCGGATACCGGCGGCGATCAGCGCCTCGGCGCAGGGCGGTGTCTTGCCGTGATGGGAACAGGGTTCAAGCGTGACATAGGCGGTGGCGCCACGCGCCAGATCCCCGGCCCGCACCAGCGCCTCGGTCTCGGCATGGGGCCGCCCGCCCGCCTGGGTCCAGCCGCGCCCGACAATCCGGGGCTCTTCGCCCTCCTCCTCGCGCACGATCACACAGCCCACCGCCGGATTGGGCGCAACCTGCCCCAGACCACGCACGGCGAGGTTCAGGGCCAGTTTCATGAAGCGCATGTCGTGCGGTCGGATCATATTGCTCTCGTTAGCCGTCCCCGGGGAAGCGGCTGGTGAGAAGCTCAGAGATCCTCGTCCTCGTCATCGATCGTCTTGACGGGACCGCTCAGCTCCTCAAGGAATTCCTCGAAATCCTTCGCCTCCCGGAAATTCCGGTAAACCGAAGCAAACCGGACATAGGCAACGGCATCCAGCGAATGCAGGCCTTCCATGACGAGACGGCCGACCACCTGCGAGGGGATCTCCGTTTCGCCCATGCTTTCAAGGCGCCGCACAATCCCTGACACCATACGTTCGATCCGCTCCTGCTCAACAGGCCGTTTGCGCATCGCGACTTGCACGGAACGCATGAGCTTGTCACGGTCGAAGGGCACGCGCCGCCCGCTGGCCTTGATGATCGTCAGTTCGCGCAGCTGCACGCGCTCGAACGTGGTGAAACGGCCGCCACAGGCCGTACAGAACCGGCGGCGGCGGATGGCCGTGTTATCCTCGGTCGGACGTGAATCCTTCACCTGCGTGTCTTCGTTGCCGCAATACGGACAGCGCATGAACGGACGTCCCCCCTGATTTTCGTGCTTCAGACCTTGCGGCCAGCCATGTCCAGATGGGAGCGCCCCGCCCCCATCTGACTATATACAGTAAATTTAACGCGCACCGCCATAGATCGGGAAGCGCTTGCAAAGCTCCTGCACCCGGGCCTTGACCGAGGCGATGGCCTCTTCCTTGGCGCTGCCCCCCGCGGCGACGCCATCCAGCACCTCATTGATCATCTCGCCGACGAGCCGGAACTCGGCCACGCCGAATCCGCGCGTGGTGCCCGCCGGGGTGCCGAGGCGCACGCCCGAGGTAATGGTCGGCTTTTCAGGGTCGAACGGAATGCCGTTCTTGTTGCAGGTGATGCCCGCCTGCTCCAGCTCATGCTCGACAACCTTGCCGGTCAGGTTCCTGGGGCGCAGGTCGACCAGCATCAGATGGGTGTCCGTGCCGCCCGAAACGATGTCCAGACCCTTTTCCGCCAGCACCGACGCCAGCGCATGGGCGTTGTCCACGATCGACTGGGCATAGAGCCTGAATTCGGGGCGCAGCGCCTCGCCGAAGGCGACGGCCTTGCCTGCGATCACATGCATCAGCGGTCCGCCCTGAAGACCGGGGAAGATCGCCGAATTGATCTTCTTGCCGATGTCCTCGTTGTTGGACAGGATCATGCCGCCACGCGGGCCGCGCAGCGTCTTGTGGGTCGTGGTGGTCACCACGTCGGCGTAAGGCAGCGGGCTCGGGTGGATGCCGCCCGCCACAAGACCCGCGAAATGGGCCATATCGACCATCAGATAGGCGCCGACCTCATCGGCGATCTCCCGGTACGCCTTGAAATCGATAACCCGGGGATAGGCGGAGCCGCCCGCGATGATGAGCTTGGGCTTGTGCTCGCGGGCAAGATCGCGGACCTGATCATAATCGATCAGATCATCCTGACGGCGCACACCATACTGAATGGCGTTGAACCATTTGCCCGAGAGGTTCGGGGCCGCGCCGTGGGTGAGGTGGCCGCCGGCATCAAGGCTCATGCCGAGTACCGTGTCGCCCGGCTTGATCAGGGCCAGCATGACGCCCTGATTGGCCTGCGAACCGGAATTGGGCTGAACATTGACATAGGCGCAGTCGAACAGCTTTTTCGCCCGTTCGATCGCCAGCTCCTCGGCAATATCCACGAATTCGCAGCCGCCATAATAGCGCTTGCCCGGATAGCCTTCGGCATATTTGTTGGTGAGAATGGAGCCCTGAGCCTCCAGAACGGCCCGCGAGACGATGTTTTCCGAGGCGATCAGCTCGATCTGGCTCTGCTGGCGGCCGAGTTCCTTGCGGATGGCGGCATAAAGATCGGGATCCGTGTCCGCGACGCCGCGGGTGAAGAAGCCCTGATCGTGGCCGGGAGCGTTATTTGCTTCGACGAGAGACATGAGAAGCTCCTTCCAAGAATGTGTGGTTGACCGCCTGCGCGCCGATGCAACGGAGATTCGCTGCAGCCCGAAGCCGGGGTCTTGAGAAAAATCGTTATGGAGAGCGGTCCGCTATAATGGTTGCGACACCCTCGCTTCCTGCGGCTGGTGCTTAGCACATGTAAGTGTCAGCGCCAATGAATCGGACATCTGCCGGACAAGTAATCCGGTCTTCAGCGCCACCCGAAACCCGGCACAGACATCCCATCAAGAGCACTACCAACTTGTTTACCTTTTTGCAGCGCTCAATCAGAGAAATTATTTCCCAAATTATATAGGTAAAACACTCAAAATTCCTGCTTCTTTTCCTAATGCAGCCAATTACATGGAACTATCATTTTGAAAAAATCCCGCATATTAGGAAGGTAGTGAATAAACAACTCGTTCATTGCTTGATTCAAATGGAAGCAAGGAGTACAGAAGAACGAAATATGACTTTACTCACATTTACGGTACGAAAAATCAAAGAGGTGGTTCCGGATCATGACTGACACGATTACAACCGATCTGGCTCATCAAGAAGAGTTACTCCAGCTGGTAGCGGACATTGTTTCCGCTTATGTGAGCAACAACTCTGTTGCTGCAGCTGATTTACCCGGCCTGATCAAGTCGATAGCATCCGCCTTATCTCAACTCTCCCGCAGTGAAGAGCCTGTCCAGGAACGTGTGCCTGCCGTAGCAGTGAAGAAGTCGGTCACACCCGAATTCATCATCTGTCTTGAGGACGGCAAGAAACTGAAAATGCTGAAGCGTTATCTGCGATCGCAATATGGTCTCTCGCCTGAGGAATACCGCCAGCGCTGGGGTCTCCCCGCAGACTATCCGATGGTCGCCCCCAATTACGCCGAGCAACGTTCGCGCCTTGCCAAGCAAATCGGCCTGGGCCGGGGTCCTGCCGTGGAAACAAAACCGCGCCGCCGCCGCGCCTGAGCATTTCAGACGTCTGAAACACAAAAGAGCCCGCAGCGATGCGGGCTCTTCTGTTTTGGCGTCAGGGAATGCTCAGGCGGCGCGGCGGATATTGCGCCTTGTCCAGACCTTGTCGAGCGCATCCACGAGATCGCGCATCATATCGTCGTCATGAAGCGGTGAAGGCGTGAAGCGCAGGCGTTCGGTTCCGCGCGGCACGGTCGGATAGTTGATGGGCTGGACATACATGCCGAACTCTTCCAGCAACTCGTCGCTGACCTGCTTGCAGATGACCGGATCGCCCACCATGACGGGCACGATATGGCTGTCGCACCAGATCACGGGAAGGCCTGCGTCAGCCATCATATGGCGCAAACGGCTTGCCCGCTCCTGATGCTGGTCCCGCTCCTGATTGCTCTGCTTGAGATAGCGCACACTGGCCAGAATGCCCGCCACCAGAACCGGCGCAAGCGACGTCGAGAAGATGAAGCCTGGCGCATAGGAACGAATCACGTCGATCAGCACCGAGGAACCGGCGATATAACCGCCCATGACACCAAAGCCCTTGGCAAGGGTACCCTCAATGATGTCCACCTTGTCGAGCACACCATCGCGCTCCGCGATGCCGCCACCGGTAGGACCATACATGCCGACCGCGTGGACCTCGTCCAGATAGGTCAACGCACCATATTTATGGGCGATGTCGCAAATATCCCCGATGGGGGCTATATCGCCGTCCATGGAATAGACCGACTCGAAGGCAACGATCTTGGGCTTGGCCGGATCTGTCTCGCGCAGCAGTTCCTCAAGATGCCTGAGATCGCTGTGCTTCCACACGCGCTTGGCGCCACCCCCGCGGCGAATGCCCTCGATCATGGACGCGTGATTGAGTTCATCGGAAATGATGATGCAGTCGCCAAACACCTTGGCCAGCGTAGAAAGCGTCGCATCATTCGCGACATAGCCCGAGGTGAAGAGAAGCGAGGCTTCCTTCTGATGCAGACTCGCAAGCTCGGCTTCCAGTTCGACGTGATAATGGGTCGTACCGGAAATGTTCCGCGTCCCGCCCGAGCCCGCGCCGACCTCCTTGATGGCCTTCTGCATGGCCTCGACAACGACGGGGTGCTGCCCCATGCCGAGATAATCGTTGGAGCACCAGACGATAATGTCGCGGGTGCCTTTTTCAGTGTGGAAACTGGCGCGCGGAAAAGCACCACGGTGGCGAGCAATATCGGCGAACACGCGATAGCGGCCCTCTTCCCTCACAGCATTAAGGGCCCGGGAAAGCTCCATCTCATAGTCCATACCCGCTCCTTCGCCTGATCCTTTTGTGACCCCTTGAGGGCCGGTCGCCGGTTCTCTTGAGAGATTGTCTTGGCGTTGCCCGCACAATAACAGCGAACCCGGCCCATACGACAAGCGAATTGTCGCAGAATTGGCAGAGCCATTTCAGGCCCAAAGCCCCCTTTCCACAAGAACCATCTTGAGCACATCGAGCCGGTCCGCCATCAGGCCATCGACCCCCAGATCGAGCAGCCGTGCCATTTCCGCCGGATCGTCGATGGTCCAGACATGAACCTGAAGGCCCGCCTCATGGGCCCGGTCGATCAGGGAGCGGTCAGCGAGCGGAATGCCCCGCTCCTCGACGGGAATCTGGGCGCAACCCTCGGCAAAACCACCCCAGAGTCCGCGCAAGGGCCCCGACCAGCTTGAAAATCGCAGCCGCATGGTGCCCAGGGGCCCAAGTCCCGTACACAGGCCGGGGCCCATCGCCTCGCGGACATATCGGGTCCTCCTGCCTGAAAAAGAGGTGACGCAGACCCTTTCGATGGCTCCGGCAGCGCTCAGAATCTCGACCAGCGGCAACACAGAGCGGTCGGCCTTGGGATCGATGTTGAACCGGGCCTGAGGCCATGATGCCAGCAGTTCGTCAAAGCGCGGGATGGGGTAAACGCCCCCGATGCGGGCTTTCGACACCTCCGCATAATCGAGGTCGGCGATATAGCCCTGCCGGTCGGTAAGGCGGTCGAGCCTGTCGTCGTGAAAAGCCAGCAGAACGCCGTCGTGCGTGGCATGCACATCGGTTTCAAGATAGCGATAACCTTGGGCGACGGCCGCCTCAAAGGCCTCCATGGTATTCTCGGGATGCCCGCTGAGCCCGCCCCTGTGGGCAAAGGCGAGAACGCCCTCATGCTCAAGAAAGGGGAACTTCGCTGGCCGCATATTCATTTCCATCCGGTTTCAGAACAATTAACCAATGGAAAGCTAGAGGCTTGGCGCGCCGGACGCTACCAGCCATTAAGGCGGCCCATGCTTCAGCCCACGGCTAGATGCGGAAGCGTATCTGCTCTGTCCAGAACCGGTCGAGGCGGTGAAGCGTCGTGCTGACGAACTGCAAGGCCTTCACGTCAAGCTCGCCGTTTTCCGACAACACCTCGCAATGGCGTGTGTAGAGATCGTTGATGGCATTGCAGACGTTGAGCCCCGTGGGCGTCAGGCGCACCCGCACCGAACGGCGGTCGATTTCGGAACGCTGGTGGCTGATATACCCGGTCTCAACCAGTTTCTTGAGATTATAGGAAACATTCGACCCCAGATAATGGCCACGGGTGCGCAGTTCGCCAGCCGTCATTTCCGCTTCGCCGATATTATACAGCAGCAGCGCCTGTACGCTGTTGATTTCGGTGCAGCCAATACGGTCCAGTTCATCCTTGATGACGTCGAGCAGACGCCGGTGCAGCCGCTCGATACAGGCCAGTGCTTCCAGGTAAGATTGCTTCATTGATTCGGCAGGGATGCCTGCCCCCTTAATCGCTTTATTCAGGTCTGTTTTTGTCATAAAAAGTGCTTCCTTAAAATGCTTAACAACAAAATCCTGCTCCGTCAGTCGATGACTGAAAAAATATAAAATAATTTACTAAAAGTCCCCATTTCCGATAGGGACTTCCGGGCGGGCAAAAACTGAACGCCCACAGTTTAACTCAATATTAGCTAATCTTGGAGATAATCCGTTTCGATTATATTTCGCCACGGATTAGCTTAATAATTCCTGAAAAATCGATCTGGTCGTGGCCGTTTGCCTCCATCAGCGCGTAGAGTTGGGCGGCCTGCCCTCCCATGGGAATAGGTGTTTTCGATGCCTGCGCGGCCTCCTGCGCAAGTCGAAGATCCTTGAGCATCATCGCAGCGGTAAATCCAGGCAAGTAATCGCGGTTGGCGGGTGATGTCGGGACAGGTCCCGGGACCGGGCAATAAGTCGTCATTGACCAGCATTGCCCGGACGATACTGAGGAAATATTGAATAGCACCTGCGGGTCTATTCCCAATTGCTCTCCAAGGACGAAAGCTTCGGAGACTGCAATCATGGAAATGCCAAGGATCATGTTGTTGCAGACCTTGGCGACCTGACCATTGCCGGCGCTTCCAGCATGGAAGATGTTTTTGCCCATTTGCTTCAGGAATGGCTCGGCGCCGGCATAGGCCGCCTCGCTTCCCCCCACCATGAAGGTCAGGGTGCCGGCCTCGGCACCCCCCACCCCGCCGGAAACCGGCGCATCGACCATCCTCATGCCTTTTTCGTCGGCTTCGGCAATGACGGAGCGGGCGCTGGGCACGTCGATGGTCGACGAATCGATGAAAATCGTCCCTTTTGCCGCTACGGCAAGAAGCCCCTCAGGGCCCAGATAGACGGATTTCACGTGCGCGCCCGCGGGCAGCATGGTCACGACAGCATCCACGTCCCGGGCCACATCGGCGGCTTTGGCCACCTTTTGCGCGCCCAGAGCCACCAGCCCGGCGACCGCCTGCTCCGACAGATCGAAGACCTTGAGCGTGTGACCGGCCTTGACCAGGTTGCGGGCCATCGGCCCCCCCATATTGCCGAGACCGATAAAACCGACAGTCGCCATCAGATCCTCCTCGGGGCCGCAGCCCGTTCACGCCCGGATGCTATTCGAAGCTCAATTCCCCCCGGGAAAGGGGTGCAAAGCATTTTTCTATATCAGCCCGGGGCACATCCGCCAGACGGGCCGGCTGCCAGCGGGGTTTCTGGTCCTTGTCGATCACAACCGCCCTGACGCCCTCGTAAAAATCATGCCCCTCCATGAACCGGTTGGTCAGGCGGTATTCAAGCTGCATGCAGGCCTCGAAATCGAGCTTCGCGCCTGCTTTCATCTGCGAAAACGTGACCAGCAGGCTGGTCGGGGATTTGCCTGCAAGGGTCGCCAGCGTCGCCTTCGCCCATGCGTCGCCCCCGTCCGCCGCCTCATTCAGCGACGCCAGAACGGCTTCGAGCGAAGCTGCGGAAAAATGCCGGTCGATCTTTTCCTGCAGCGAAGCGAGAGGTGCCGCCCCGGCATCGGCCGCGAAAGCCGCCGTCACGTCCTCGGGGGTTGCCCCTTCGGCAAGCGTGGCTTTCAGCGCTTCCAGCCGGTCACCCGGCACGAAAATATCGGCGATACCCGCATAGATCGCGTCGGCGGCGCGCAGGCGCTCGCCGGTAAGCGCCAGATACATGCCGGTCGCGCCGGGACAGCGCGGCAGGAAAAAGGTGCCGCCGACATCGGGAAAAAGCCCTATCCCCGTTTCCGGCATGGCGAACACGAGCCGCTCCGTCGCCACCCGGAGCGAGCCATGGACCGAGAGGCCGACGCCGCCGCCCATGTCGATCCCGTCCATCAGCGCGACATAGGGCTTGGGATAGCGCTTGATATAGCGGTTGAGCCGATATTCCTCGCGGTAGAATTCCATAAGGCGCGGATCGCCCGCCCGGCCCCAGTCGTGCAGCACCCGGATGTCGCCGCCCGCGCACAGCGCGCGCTCGCCCGCCCCTTCAAGGATGACGGTCCGGACATCGCCGTCCAGCGCCCAGCTTTCCAGCCGGGGATGGATCAGGCGCACCATGCCGAGCGTCAGCGCATTGAGCGCCTTTGGCCGGTTGAGCGTGATGATTCCCGCGCCGCCACGGCGCTCGAACAGAACTTCGGCTTCCTCACTCATCCGCGCCCACCCTCAACGGAACAGTTCACGCGCGATGATGACGCGCATGATTTCATTCGTGCCCTCAAGTATCTGGTGGACGCGCACATCGCGCAGATGCCGTTCCAGCGGGAAATCATTGAGATAGCCGTAGCCGCCATGAAGCTGGAGCGCGTCATTGACGACCTTGAAGCTCGCATCGGTGACGAACCGCTTGGCCATGGCCGCCTGCATGGTCGCATCGGAAGCTTTGGCGTCGACGCGCGACGCCGCGTAATAGAGCAGGAGCCTGGCTGCCTGAAGCTCCGTCGCCATATCCGCCAGCCGGAACTGGAGCGCCTGAAACTCCTTCAACGCCCGGCCGAACTGCCTGCGCTCCTCCATATAGTTTTTCGCCGCGTCAAAGGCCGCCTGCGCCGTGCCGAGCGCGCAAGCGGCGATATTGAGACGCCCGCCGTCGAGCCCCATCATGGCGAGCTTGAAGCCCTCGCCTTCCTCACCCAGACGATTGGCCACCGGCACCCGGCAGTTTTCAAAAATCACCTGGGCGGTCGGCTGCGAATTCCAGCCCAGCTTCTTTTCCCGCTTGCCGAAGGAAAGGCCGGGCGTGCCCTTCTCCACCACGAGGCATGAAACGCCCTTCGCCCCCTCGCCGCCGGTGCGCACCATCACGACATAAATGTCGGATACACCGCCGCCGGAAATGAAGGCCTTGGAACCGTCGAGCACATAATGATCGCCGTCGCGCACGGCTTTCGTCCTGAGCGAGGCCGCGTCCGATCCCGACGAGGGCTCCGTCAGGCAATAGCTGGCGATCAGGTCCATGCTGGTCAGGCGCGGCAGCCATTTCTGGCGCTGTTCGTCCGAGCCGGTCCGGTCGATCATCCAGGACGCCATATTATGGATTGAAAGATAGGCGGCGGTGGAGGTGCAGCCATAGGAAAGCGCCTCGAAGATGAGCGCCGCATCAAGGCGCGTCAGGGCCGAGCCGCCCACATCCTCGCGGACATAGATGCCCGCGAAACCGAGCGCCGCCGCCTTGCGCAAGGTTTCGACCGGAAAGAACGCCTCGCGGTCCCAGTCCGCTGCGTAAGGCGCGAGTTCGGCCCCGGCAAAGTCGCGGGCCACCTGCTGGAACGCGCGTTGATCTTCGGTCGGCTCGAATTGCATCGCTCACTCTCCCTCGTATCCCCTTGCGGGTCTATCCGAGCCTTTCCCATGGTGTCAACGCATCGCTGAATATTCAGTCAGCCGCCGCAAAGCTGTGACGTAGCGTCAGGTTGCGCGGGCCGGTTGAGGGGTCTAAAAGTCCCTGCACAAGGAGAAACCTCATGGCTGACCGCACCTTTCCCGCTGCTGAATTTCCCCAGATCCGGATGCGCCGCAACCGCCGCGCGGACTGGTCGCGCCGGCTGATCGCAGAGAACGCCCTTGGCGCCAACGATCTGATCTGGCCTCTGTTCGTCATCGAGGGAAGCACCCGGCGCGAGCCCATCGCCTCCATGCCCGGCGTGAACCGGCTGAGCGTGGACGAGGCGGTGGCGGCGGCCGAGGAAGCGGCGGAACTGGGTATCCCGGTCATCGCTCTTTTCCCCTATACCCCCATCGAACGGCGCGACCCGGAAGGCTCCATCGCCACCGATCCGCAGAACGTCATCTGCTCGGCGGCGCGCGCCATCAAGAAGGCCGTGCCGAACCTCGGCATCCTGTGCGACGTCGCGCTCGATCCTTTCACCAGCCATGGGCATGACGGTCTTCTCGATACGGACAATGACGTCATCCTGAACGATGAAACCGTCGAGGTGCTGATCCGTCAGGCGCTTGTGCAGGTGCAGGCCGGATGCGACATCATCGCGCCGTCGGACATGATGGACGGGCGCATCGGCTCGATCCGCGAGGCGCTCGAAATCGCGGGCCACACCAACACGCAGATCATGGCCTATGCCGCGAAATATGCATCCGCCTTCTATGGCCCGTTCCGCGACGCCATCGGTTCCACCGCCGCGCTCAAGGGCGACAAGCGGACCTATCAGATGGACCCGGCCAACGGCGACGAAGCGATGCGCGAAGTGGCGCTCGATATTGCCGAAGGCGCGGACATGGTCATGGTGAAACCGGGCATGCCCTATCTCGACATCGTGCACCGCGTAAAAACGGGTTTCGGCATGCCGACGTTCGCCTATCAGGTTTCCGGTGAATATTCGATGCTGGCGGGCGCATTTGAAAATGGCTGGCTGGCGAGGGAAAAAACCATTCTGGAATCCCTGACCTGCTTCAAGCGCGCGGGCGCGGACGGCATTCTCACCTACTTCGCGCTCGAAGCGGCGAAACTGCTTTCTCACCATTGATTATGCCGTGAGAGCAAAAAACCCGGACGGATAGCCTCCAGCCGGCTGTCTTTCCACCATAAAATAATCCGACGGATTTTCCGGATCCTCCCGTTTTATTGGCAAGAACGGCCTGTGGCGGCACACATGATCGCCGCGGCGTCGTTCGAACCATAGCGGAGACACACCCATGAAAATCACGCGAGACGTTCTTTATGGCGTCGCTGTTCTGGCCTTGTCAGCTTTCCTGCCCATGGCCGCCAGCGCGGCCGGCAACGGCAGCCACGCCCCGTTCGGGCAGGCGGACACCAATCATGACGGCACCATCACCAGGGCTGAAATGGAACAGGCCGCCGTCGCCCGCTTCAAGGCGCTGGATACCTCCGGCAGCGGCAAGGTGACGAAGGCCGATTTCGACAAGGCTGTGGAGGCCAGAGGCGAGGCGCGGACGAAGGAAATCTTCGCCAAGATGGATGCCGACCATGACGGCAAGGTGACGAAGGAGGAATATGCCGCCTTCGCCGCTGCCCGGGCCAGGGAGTTTTCCGACAAACGCTTCGACAAGCTCGATGCCGGCAAAAAGGGCTACATCACCGAAGCCCAGATCGACAAAACTGCTGAAAAACGCGGCGGGAGATTTGCCGGACACGCCTTCGAGCGGCTCGATACCGGCAAGAAAGGCTATGTGACGCAGGCCGACTTCGTGGCCCAGGCCGACAAGATGTTCGGCTGGATGGACAAGAACAAGAACGGCGTCATTGAAAAAGGCGAACTCTCCAGAGGTCCGCGAACGGGCGGCGCGCACGGCACCATGGCCCCCATCCCCGATCAGCCATCCAAGGAATAGCTCTCCCGCCATGCGGGGAACGGATGTGCCCCCTTCGGTTTCCATCGCATGACCAGCGGAGCGGCCCGCCCTGAACCGAAAGGCGCAGGGCGGGCTTTGTCATGCCGAAACCTGATTGACGCCGTCGACCTTGACCACGGCGTCGGTATAGAAGCCGTTGAAGCCCGATTGCAGCGCCAGCGAATAGGCGCCGACAAGACCGACCTCGACCCAGTCCGTTTCATCAATGTCCGAGGGCAGATGAAACGGGATCTGAAGATGATCGATCGAGTCGCAGGTCGGGCCGAAAATATGGAAAGGCACCAGTTCTCCCTCAAGCGTGCGCTTCCGTCCGATGGCCCTTACCGGCGGATCGAGATAGCCGTCGCGCACTTCCGACAGGCAGCCATAGACCCCGTCATTGAGATAAAGGTCCTTCTCCTTGCGCAGGTGAACCTGCGTCAGGATCGAGCAGCCATCGGCAACGAGCGCGCGGCCCGGTTCGCAGAACAGCCTGATGCCGAGCGCAAGGCGGTCGTTGGTTTTCGCGATCACGTCGAAATAGGCGGAGAGCGGCGGAATGTCCTTTTTATAGTGCCCCGGAAATCCGCCGCCGATATCGAGATATTCGAGCGGCACCTGGGCGCGCGCCGCCACCTTTGCGGCCAACTCCATGGCGACGCGGTAGGCGTCCGGGTCGATGCACTGGCTGCCGACGTGAAACGCGATCGCCGTCCTGCAGCCGCGCCGGTTCGCCTCCCTGAGCAGCATCACCGCATCCGCCTCGTTCGCGCCGAACTTGGAGGAAAGATCATAAATGGCGCTGCCCTTGGGCGTGGCGATGCGCACCTCCACGATAATGTCGGTGCCGACAACCGCGTTCAGCTTGTCGAGTTCGCTGATGTGATCGACGACATAATCCTTGATGCCATAGACGCGGTTGGCGGAATCGAGCACGCCACGTCCCTTGACCGGATGGTTGAAGTAGCAGTGCGCGTCATCGAAGAGTTCGCTGACCTTGGCGATCTCGGTCAGCGAGGCCGTGTCGAAATCCCGGACGCCCGCCTCATGAAAGGCTTTCAGCACAATCTCGTGCGGGTTGCATTTGACCGCATACATGACGGTGCCGGGGAAATTGTCGATGAACAGGCGCGCCCTGTCCTTGAGGACATCGGGGAAGATACAGAAGATCGGATAGGACGGGTCGAGCCTCGTAAGCACATCCTCAACGGACGCAAATCGCTGCACCTTCATCAGATCTCCTCACAGGATGAAAACATCATTTTTTCGCCGGTTGGCCGAGCCGGGCGATCAGGCTCGATGTATCCCACCTGCCGCCGCCCATAGACTGGACCTCCGCGTAGAATTGATCAACGAGAGCGGTCTGGGGCAGATGCGCGCCGTTGCGGCGCGCCTCATCGAGGCAGATGGCGAGATCCTTGCGCATCCAGTCGACGGCGAAGCCGTGGTTGAACGCGCCCGCGATCATGGTCTTGTAGCGGTTTTCCATCTGCCAGGACTGGGCGGCTCCCCTGGAAATCACCTCCACCACGGCGGCGGCGTCGAGGCCTGCGGCCTGCGCGAAATGGATGCCCTCGGAAAGCGCCTGCACCAGCCCCGAAATGCAGATCTGGTTGACCATCTTGGTCAACTGGCCCGAGCCCGAAGGCCCCATCAGCCGGACCGAGCGGGCAAAGCTCGCGATCAGCGGCTCGGCGCGGGCATAGGCCGCCTCGTCGCCCCCCACCATCACGGTGAGAACGCCGTTTTCGGCGCCCGCCTGCCCGCCCGAGACGGGAGCATCCAGAAAGCCGAGACCCGGCACCTGCGCGGCCTGCGCCAGTTCGCGGGCGACCGTCGCCGACGCCGTGGTGTGGTCGACGAACAGCGCGCCCTTCTTCATGGCGGCGAAAGCCCCGTCCGCGCCCACCGTCACTGAGCGTAGATCATCGTCATTGCCGACGCAGGCGAACACGAAATCGGCATCCGCGGCGGCCTGGGCAGGGGTCGGGGCCGAAAGGCCGCCATGCTTTTCAACCCAGAGCGCCGCTTTCGCCGCCGTCCTGTTATAGACGGTCACCTCATGGCCCGCGGCCTTCAGATGTCCCGCCATGGGAAAGCCCATGACACCCAAACCCAGAAACGCGACGCGCTCGCCCATGTCTTGTAGTCTCCATCACCCGGAACAAAGTTCAGGGCCAAGGTCTAACAGGTTGCAAGGTTCGATGGCAAAACAGGCCCTGAAGAAAATGGCGAAATGGACCTTCTTCACGGTCCTTGCGCTGGCCGGGCTTGCGGGGCTCGGCGCGGGTTATTTCTACGTGCAGGCCTTGCGTTCCGTGGCCGGCTGGAACGGGGCGCACCGCCTGCCCGGCCTTGAAGCCCCGGTGGACGTGGTGCGCGACGCCCACGGGGTTCCGCACATCTATGCCCAAAACCTTAAGGATGCGCTCCATGCCCTTGGCTATGTCCATGCGCAGGACCGGCTCTGGCAGATGGAGCTGTTCCGCCGGGCGGGCGCGGGAAGGCTGTCGGAGCTTTTCGGCGGCACCACGCTTTCCCTCGACAGATATATGCGCACCTTCGGTTTCGCCGCCGCGGCCCGCGATACCTACGGGCGGCTGAACGATGAGGATCGCGGCCTGCTCGATGCCTATGCCCAGGGCGTGAACACCTATATCACCACCGGCGACAAGCCGCTCCCTCCTGAATTCCAGCTCCTGTTCGCCTCGCCCGAACCGTGGCGGGCAACCGACAGCATCATGCTGGTGAAGGTGCTGGGCCTGATGCTGTCCGGCAACGCCCGCGATGAGGTCACCCGCGCGGATATGATGAAAAAACTCAGCCCCGCCGCATTGAGCGAATTCTGGCCAGCCTATCCCGTCGGCGCGCCGGTTACGCTGGCGCTGGCGGGCGCGGATTTGCGCACTCTTTTCCCCGGTTTCGTGCCGAAGGGCGCCTCCAATGAATGGGTTCTGGGCGGCAGGCGCACGGCGAGCGGCAAGCCGATCCTCGCCAACGATCCGCATCTGGGAATGCTGGCCCCCTCGCTCTGGTATCTCGCCCATCTTTCGACGCCGCAGGGCAATATCGTCGGCGCGACGGTGCCGGGCCTGCCAAGCGTCCTGCTTGGCCGCAACGACCGGATCGCCTGGGGCGACACGACCACGGGCGCGGATACGCAGGACCTCTATATCGAGAAATTGAACCCGGACAATCCGGCCCAATATCTCGCCCCCGATGGCTGGAAGCCCTTCGCCATACGCCACGAGACCATCCATGTCCGCTTCGGCAAGGACGAAGATTACGCCGTGCGCTCGACCCGGCATGGTCCGGTCATGCCCTATGCGGGCAAGCCTGCGTCGGATGACACCGTGCTGGCCATGGCCTGGGCGATGATGGGCACCGGCGATCTCACCATATCGGCGGGCATGAAGCTCGCCACCGCCCGCGACTGGTCCGAATTCAACGAGGCGCTGCGCAATTACCGTGGCCCGATCCAGAACATGGCCTATGCGGACGTGGCGGGAAATATCGGCCTTGTCAGTCCCGGCCTCATCCCGGTGCGCGGCCCCGGCAATGAGGGCCATGGTCTGGTGCCCGTGCGCGGCGACCTCTCGCAGAACGACTGGACCGGCTTCATTCCGTTCGACGCCCTGCCCCGCAGCTACAACCCGGCGTCGGGCATGATCGTCAACGCCAACAACAGGGTCGTGCCTGACAGCTATCCTTATGTCGTCACCAACGACTGGCCCCCGGCGGAACGGGCGGAGCGCATCATCCAGTTGCTGGAGAGCAAGGAGCTTCAGGACACCTCCAGCACCCGCGCCATGCAGATGGACAATGTCTCGCTTTTTGCTGTCAAAACCCTGCCAAAGCTGCTCGAAACCGTGCCCGCAAATGCCCTTTCCGGGCAGGCGCTGGCCCTGCTCGGCGGGTGGAACGGCAGCTATGACCGCGACCGCCCTGAACCGCTGATTTTCACAGGCTGGATGCGCGGTTTTTCGCGCGCCATCACCGGCAACATGCTTGGGGAAAAAGCCATCGCCGACGCCGATATCCGCGAACCGCTCATCATGTCCGTTCTGGGACAGACCGCCTCGGACTGGTGCGACAATTCCGGCCAGAAGAAACCCGCCCCCTGCGCCCCGCTCCTCTCATCGGCATTGGCGCAGGCGCTGAAGGAGCTGTCAGCCGCCTATGGCGCCGATCCGGCCGCATGGCGCTGGGGCGAGGCCCATCCGGTCTGGAACCGGCATTTTCCGGGCACCATGGTGCCCTTGTTGCGGCTCTGGTTCGATGTCGAGCGGCCCTCGTCCGGCGGGGCTGAAACCATCGACCGGGGCGGCTTTTCCGCCTCGGGTGCAAGGCCCTACGCCAATATCCATGCGGCGGGCTACCGCGCGATCTATGACCTCTCGGACCTCGACCGTTCGCTCTACATGATCACGACGGGCCAGTCGGGAAACCCCGCCTCTCCCCATTATGACGACATGGCCGGCGGCTGGGCTGATGGAGCGATGATCATGATCCCAACAGGGCGCGC
The DNA here is from genome assembly GCA_028283765.1 of Parvibaculaceae bacterium. Classification (GTDB taxonomy): domain Bacteria; phylum Pseudomonadota; class Alphaproteobacteria; order Parvibaculales; family Parvibaculaceae; genus JAATFR01. The sequence goes on from JAPWJY010000008.1 coordinate 1,745,388, forward strand.
AGCGGCAGAGGCGGGAGCGACCGGCATCATGAAGCTCACGCCCTGAATAACCTGCTATTCCATCGTGCCCTGCGCCGCCAGTTGCCCCTGCGCGCACAGCAGGCTCGAACCGAGCCCGCATTCGGCGTAATAGAACCGGATCGTCGATCCATCGACGGTAACGTCGTAACAGTTCTTCGTGTTGTACTGAATGTCTTCCGACTGATGGCACCAGCGATTGCCCTCAATCCACCATCTGCCCTTGCCGCTTTTCTCGTCCGTCGACGAGTAGAGGTCGTGGCCGGTCTGGTAGTAGTAGGCGGTGACGTCCACGTCGGTCGAGCCATCCGCGTTGAGCTTGATCGTGCTGTTGATAAGCCGGTTCGAGTTCGCCTGCTGGACCCGGCCGATCTCAAGCTTGAACCCGTGCCCGACCATGCGCTCGCGCACCTCCTGCGCGGTCAGCTTGCGGCCCTTCTTGGGCGGCAGCGGCAGGCCGTTGATGCCCTTCTCCACCCCCGCGCCGGACCCTTGCCCCGTGCCAGTGCCGGCGCCGCCCGCCGGAGTCGAACTGCTCTTGCCATCGGCCGCGCCATAGACCGCCTCCGGCGTCCCCTTGCCGAAACCGGCGGCGACCGACGGCAGGACCGGCGCGGCGCTGGCCTGCGGCCGGGGCTGCCTTGCCACCTTCTGGACGGCCCTTGCCTGCTTTACGACCTGCGGCTTGGGCTGCGGAGCCTCCTTCACCTGCGAGCGTGGATGCATGGGCGCCGTCACTTTCGGCGCGGCGGCCGCGGCAGGTGCTTTCGCCTGTGCATGGACCAGCGTCACTTCCAGCGCCTTGCCGGTTCCCTCGCCCGCCTTGCGGCCGGAACCGCCGCCAAGCTGCACGCCTGTCAGAATCAGGAACAGGAGCAAAAGCCCGTGGACAAGCCCCGAGGCCAGCGTGCTCGCGCGCTGACGGTCCTTGCTGTGGGGCTCTCTGAAGGCCCAGTTGACATCAGCAATCATCGCCATGCTCTCTCCCTTTCACATGGCTCCACGCATGACGCATGGCTTTGACAGGCTGGCGCGGTATAATTCATTAAAATGATGTCGCGCTCATTTTTTAGTAAATCATACTTACGAAAACACCCGGGGCCCTGTGCGTCAAGAGAGCGGTTTCGGCAAGGCGGCGGGGTATTACAGCATGGCGATTGAGGATGCAGGGGCCGAGGTGGCGGTTTCAGCGGAATTGACGGGTAAAACGGCCCGCCACCCTGATGAACGCCTGGCCCCGCAATATTTCGTCCAGCTCATCACCCAGCTCGGCGATCTGCTCAGCACGATCTATGACCGCCGCACCAATCTCAGCCGGAACCAGACGCGAATCATCATGACGCTCTATGAGGCCGACGGGCAGACCCAGACGGAACTGGCCAACCAGCTCCACATGCACAAGGTCTCCATCGGCATCCATCTGACGGAGCTTGAAGCGCTCGGGCTGATCGAGCGCCGCAGCCACCCGACCGACGGCCGGGCGAAATGCATCTACCTGACTCCGCTGGTCTATGAGCGGGCCGAATCGGGCCGCCAGCGTTATGCCGAGATTCATGAACGCGGCGCGGAAGGCATTCCGACCGGGCTTTATCTCGCCATGATCGAGGCTATCGGCCGGATGCGCGACAATCTGATCGCGCTCGACGAGGAAGACCGGAAGAAAAACCGGCCATGATAATCCCTGTAATCCCCGCGCCTATTTCGGCAGGGCGTGATAGGCGCCGCGATGATAGAGCAGCGGACGGCCCTCTTCCTTGTGGTCGAAGCCGATGACTTCACCGATCATGATGATGTGGTCGCCCGCCTCATGGCGCGCATAGACCTTGCACTCGAAATGGGCGAGCGCCTCCGCCAGATAGGGAACGCCCGTTTCGCCCGCGCGGACGCCGATCCCGGCCAGCGAATGATCGCCGCGCCGGGAAAGCTGGTTGGACGTTTCCTGATGATCCTCATGCAGGATATTCACGGTGAAATGCTCGCACCGCTCGAAAACCGGCAGCGTGTCGGAACCCTTGTCGAGGCACCACAGCAGCAGGGGCGGCTCAAGCGAAACCGAGGAAAAGGAATTGACCGTGATGCCGAGGGGCTCGCGGCCCTCGATCCGGGTCGTAATCACCACCACGCCGGTGGTGAACCAGCCGAGCGCATTGCGGAACCGGCGCTTTTCGTCAGACATCTTGCTCAACCTTCTTGCCCGGATACGCGAACACGGGATTATCATGCCATAATCATGGTCAGGCCGAGCGTTCCGGCCCTGTTTCCATTTGGCCCCGCTCTGAGTAATACGCATAGCCGGTTTTTGGCAAATCCATTTGCATGCACCGGAACCGGACCATCCGGCTTCCCATCTCTTCCCGAATATCGGACCCGAAAATGACAAATTCCGGCAAACCCATCATCATCGACGCCGAACCCGAAAGCGGCGGGCGGAGCCGCGAGGAGAAATACGGCCTGACGCCGCAGGCCTTCGAGGGCATCCTGAGCGCCCGCATCTTCGCCTTCCTGATCGACCTCGCCCTTCTCGGGGTTGTCATGATCGCCGTGCTGTTCGTGTCGCTCCTGATCGGCATCCTCAGCTTCGGCCTGATCTGGCCGGGCCAAACCCTCGTCTGGATCGTGGTGCTGGCCTATTTCACGCTGGCGCTGGGCGGGCCTTGGTCGGCCACCGCCGGCATGCGCTTCATGGGCATCGAGATGCTGACCGTGGAGGGTCTCAGGCCCGGCTATCTCCGGGCCTTTCTCCACACCGCCCTCTATTTCGTCACCGCCGGCGTGGTCATCCTGCTGCTCATCCCGTTTTTCAACGAGCGCCGCCGCTGCCTTCATGATTTCATCTGCGGCACGATCTATTTGCGCCGCTTTGCCTGAGTCCCTATTCTGCTGAAAGGGCATCTGGCAGGAGCATCAGACGGACTGTGACAGAGCACGACAGCAAGCGTCTTCCCCAGTTCTACATCACGACGCCCCAGCCGTGTCCCTATCTGGCCGGTCTTTATGAGCGCAAGGTCTTCACCCACCTGCTCAACAACAGCCCGATCGAACTCAACGACATGCTGAGCCAGTCCGGCTTCCGCCGCAGCCAGAATATCGCCTACAGGCCTGCCTGCGACGGTTGCAACGCCTGCGTTTCGGTCAGGATCGTGGCCGCCGACTTCAAGCCCGAGGGCAGTTTCCGCCGCGTTCTCCAGCGCAACGAGGATGTGCGCGCGACCATGCGCCCGGCCCAGGCCACCTCCGAACAGTTTTCCCTGCTGCGCGGCTACCTGGACGAGCGGCACTGGGACGGCGGCATGGCCGACATGACCATGCTCGACTACCAGTCCATGGTCGAGGATACGACCATCCGCACCTCCATCATCGAATACCGGGTGCCGAAAACGGAGGACGGGACTGTCGTTGGGCGCTCCTCGCAGGGCCGGCTCATCGCCGCCGCCCTGACCGACATGCTGAGCGACGGGCTCTCCATGGTCTACAGCTTCTATGAGCCCGACGAGACCCAGCGCAGCCTCGGCACCTACATGATCCTCGATCATGTGCGCCGCGCGCTGGCGCTGGGGCTTCCCTATGTCTATCTGGGCTACTGGGTCGACGGCTCGAAAAAGATGGCCTACAAAGCCCGCTTCAAGCCGCTCGAAGCGCTCGGCCCCGAAGGCTGGCAGCTTCTCGAAAAATAAGCGGCGCCCGAACGACGCAGGAAGCTATCCATGGCAAAGCCGCCCCTGAAAGACGCCGGAGAGACCGGCCGGCGCATGATGTTCATGAGCCTGCTGATCCTCGCCACGGGCATCTTCGCCGCCTATCTCTCCTATACCGGCGCGATAAACCTCGGCAATCCGGTCGACCTCGCCATCAGCGTCAACCAGCCCATGCCCATCGACGCGCTGCGTCCGACGGCGGACCTCGATGTGACCGTGAAGCTGCAAAATAATGAAAACAAGGTGCTGACCCTCACTGCGCCGGATTCATGCAGCATCTTCCGCTGGATTCTGGTCGATCCGTCCGGGGAATTCGTGCAGTCGGGCATCAGCGACAACTGCCCGGACGTGCGCATCACGCGCTTTGTCGAGGCGAAGCAGTCGCTTGAAGAAACCTATCCCCTGCCGCTCGACACCCGCCGGGTCAAACCGGGCGATTATGCCCTGCTGATCCGCTACTGGGGCTATGAGGACCGGGTAAAGCTCACACTGAAATAGACCGTGAACGGATACCCCTTCTTCCCCTCCCCCTCGCCCCTTCCAAAGGGAGAGTGACCTGAGCCAGGGCTCCTAGCCCGGCTGGCCGAACTTGCCGTTGGCGGGGAAGCCCTTGGGGGCGAGATAGCCGGCCTGGGCGCGCGCGCCCTTCCACTCGGCAAGCTCGGTGAAGGTGCGTGCCCGGCCCGAGCGGTCGTAGGTCACGAGGCCGTCGGCCAGCGTGAAGCTGCGAACGTCGGAAAGGCCGCCATCCTTGTAGCGTTGCAGGCGCACGCCCTTGCCGCGCGTCATCTCGTTCAGTTCCGTGACCGGGAACACCAGCAGCTTGCGGTTTTCGCCCAGCACCGCCACATGGTCGCCCTCGACGGGCACGCACACCGCCACCTCGTCGGGCGTGGTCACGTTCAGCACCTGCTTGCCGGAACGCTTGGTCGCGATCACCTCATCCTCCGGCACGATGAAGCCGTTGCCCTCGCGCGAGGCGACGATGAGCTTGCGGCCCGGCTGGTGAACGAACAGCGCCACCAGATCCTGCGCCTCGCCCAGTTCGATGATCAGCCTGAGCGGCTCGCCGTTGCCGCGCCCGCCCGGCAGCTTGTCCGCGCCGATGGTAAAGAAGCGCCCGTCGGTCGCCACGGCCACCAGCTTGTCGGTGGTCTGGGCATGGAACAGGAAGCGGACGCCATCCCCCTCCTTGAACTTCAGGTCGGCGCCGGGTTCGATATGGCCCTTCATGGCCCTTATCCAGCCTTTTTCGGAACAGACGATGGTGACCGGCTCGCGCTCCATCATCGCTTCCACCGGCATGGCGTCGAGCACCGGCGCGTCATCCAGCGTGCTGCGGCGGCGGCCCAGTTCCGTGGACTGGCCGAAGGTCTTCTTCAGCGCCCGGATTTCATCGGAAACCAGCCGCCATTGCTCTTCGTCGGAGGCCAGAACGGCATTGAGCGTGGCCTGCTCGGCGGAGAGCGTGGCGTGCTCGCCCCGGATTTCCATTTCCTCAAGCTTGCGCAGGGAGCGCAGGCGCATGTTGAGGATGGCCTCCGCCTGATTGTCGTTGAGCGAGAAGCGCGCCATCAGCACGCTCTTGGGCTCGTCCTCCTCGCGGATGATGCGGATCACCTCGTCGAGATTGAGATAGGCGACCAGATAGCCTTCCAGCAGTTCCAGCCGCCTGACGATCTTGTCGAGGCGGAAGCGGGTGCGGCGCTGAAGCACGATCTGGCGATGTTCGAGCCAGGCGCGCAGCACATCGCGCAGCGACATGACGGCGGGCACCTGCGCTGCGGAAAGCACGTTCATGTTGAGCGGGATGCGCGATTCGAGTTCCGTGGTGCGAAACAGCGATTCCATCAGATGCGCCGGTTCGACGGTGCGGCTCTTGGGCACCAGCACGACGCGAATATCCTCGGCGGACTCGTCGCGAACGTCTTCCAGAAGGGGCAGTTTCTTCGCGTTCAGCAGGTCCGCGATGCGCTCGATCAGCTTCGATTTCTGTACCTGATAGGGGATCTCGGTTACGACCAGCACCCATGTGCCGCGCCCCAGATCCTCCTGATGCCAGCGCGCGCGCACGCGGAACCCGCCGCGCCCCGTGGCATAGGCCTCGGCGATCGACTCGCGGCTCTCCACGATGATGCCGCCGGTCGGGAAATCGGGACCAGGCACAAACTCGACGAGCTTGGCGGCGGACGCCTGGGGATGCCTGATCAGATGGAGCGCGGCGTCGCAAAGCTCGGCCACATTGTGCGGCGGAATGCTGGTCGCCATGCCGACCGCGATGCCGCTGGCCCCGTTCGCCAGCAGGTTGGGGAAAGCCCCCGGCAGCACAACCGGCTCCTGATCCTCGCCATCATAGGTTTCGCGGAAATCGACGGCGTCCTCGTCGATGCCGTCGAGCAGCAGGCGCGCCACCTCGGTCATGCGCGCCTCGGTGTAACGCATGGCGGCGGCGTTATCGCCATCGATATTGCCGAAATTGCCCTGCCCGTCGACCAGCGGATAGCGCAGGCTGAAGCTCTGCGCGAGGCGCACCAGCGCGTCATAGACCGACTGGTCGCCATGAGGATGATAGCGGCCGATCACATCGCCGACGACGCGGGCGCATTTCTTGAAGCCGGAACCGGGATCGAGCTTCAACTGGCGCATGGCAAACAGCACGCGCCGGTGCACCGGCTTCATGCCGTCGCGCACGTCCGGCAGGGCGCGGTGCATGATGGTCGAAAGCGCATAGGCGAGGTATCGCTCCTCAAGCGCGCCTTTCAGGCCGATCTCTGGTTCGGGATCACGGGGCGGTGTCACGACCTTGGGCATGGCTTACTCATCGATTCGTCACGAAATTATCCGGTCCGCAAGGGGTGCCACATATCGGCGGCAAAATCAGCCCTTGAAGCGGCAGATATGTGGCCTCTCTGTTCTTATTTTGTTTTCGGTTGTGGCAAACCGGCATATCTTGCGCGCCATGGAACTTCCTGCCCCTCTGCGTCTCGCCGTCGAGCAGGCGCTGGCGCATGTGCCCCGCGCCGATCTGACCCGCGCAGCCGGTCTGCTGTCGCAGCGCTACCGCGCCGAGCGCCGCGACGGGCGCTTTCACCTTGCCGGCGATCTGGCGGCGCTTGCCTATCTCGCCACCCGGCTGCCCGCCACTTTCGCCGCCATCAGCGCCAGCATGAGCGCGGTTTCGCAGATAGCCGGGGAGTTCGCCCCCAGAACCATGCTCGATGTCGGGGCGGGCCCCGGCTCGGCCATGTGGGCGGCGGCGGAGTGCTGGCCGTCGCTGGACGACGCCCTGCTGATCGAGGCCAGCGCCCCGATCCGGGCGCTGGGCCACAGGCTGGCAGGCGATATTTCCGTGGCAAAGGTCGAATGGCAGGACCGCAATCTCGATCAGGGCCTGCCGGACATGCCGCCGCGCGATCTGGTCACGCTCGCCTATGTGCTGGACGAACTTGAGCCCCCCTCCCGCGAGCGGCTGATCGACAGGCTCTGGGCACTGACCGGCGGCATTCTCCTCATCATCGAGCCCGGCACGCCCGCGGGCTGGCAGCGCATTCTCGATGCCCGCACCCGGCTTGTGGCGCTCGGTGCGCATCTGGTTGCCCCCTGCCCGCACAGCGCGGCCTGCCCTGTCATCTCGCCGGACTGGTGCCATTTCTCGCGCCGCGTCGCCCGCTCGCGCCTGCACCGGCAGGTCAAGGAGGCCGATGTGCCATGGGAGGACGAGAAATTCATCTATGTCGCCGCGTCGCGGTCGCCTGTCCGCCCGCCTGCGGCCCGGGTGCTGACGCCGCCGCGCAGCGCGCCGGGGCGGATCAGCCTCAAGCTCTGTACCGACAAGGGACATCTGGAGGAACGGCTGGTCAGCAAGCGCGACAAGGACGCCTACCGGACCGCCCGGCGCGCCGGCTGGGGCGACGCCATCTGACCTCTTTCAGAGCGCCTTGACGGCCAGCCTTTCCGCCAGCCTGATCCGCGCATCCGGCAGCTTCGCGCGTCCCGCCGTGAACAGGTGCCGTTCCAGAAAATGGCCCGTGATCCGCAATCCCTCGCTCACATCGTCCGGGGTGACGGAGCCTGCCTGCGAACCCAGAAAGAATGACGGCAGGCGAAACAGCCGGTCCTTGTAGGGTTCGCCCGCCGCACGGCTGACGGCCCGGCCCGTGCGCGGTGAAACATAGGCAAGGTCCTCGCGTCCGCCGGTGACGGCGCAGTGCGAGAGATCGAGGCCGAAGCCCATTTCCTGCAACAGGCCGAGTTCCCAGCGCACGAACAGGGCGGGCCAGATGCCGGGCTCCTCCATCCGGTCGAGCAACAGTTCAAAGCCCGCGAACAGTCCGGGATGGGCCTCGCGTTCGGGCAGGATGGAGACCATGGCGCAGGCCGCCGCCAGTCCGGCGAGCGACAGCGGCTCCTGCATGAGAATTCCGGCGCGGGCCTTCAAAGGCTCGATGGTAAAGGTGCCCAGATGCTCGGCCAACCTTGCCCGCCAGACCAGCGCGACGCTGTTGCCGGGTTGCAGCATGCCCTTGCGGCGCGGCGAGGCCCCGCCGCGCACCAGCCCGGCATGGCGGCCATGATCCTGCGTGAAAACCTCCACCACAGCGCCGGATTCCGCATGGGGCCGGGCCGAGAGCACTATGCCGTGACCGGACCATTCCATGGCTGCTGCTCAGGCTCCCGTCGCTTGCTCAGTCGGTGAAGTCGAGACCCATTTCGCGATAGCGCGCCCGGTCGTCGGCCCAGCCCTCGCGCACCTTGACGAACAGGAACAGATGGACGCGGACGCCCATCATTTCCTCCAGATCCTTGCGCGCGGACTGGCCGACCGCCTTGATGGTCTGGCCATCCTTGCCAAGCGCGATCTTGCGCTGGCTTTCGCGCTGGACGAAAATCACCTGCTCGATGCGGATCGACTTGTCCTTCAGCTCTTCCCACTTCTCCGTCTCGACGGTGAGCGCGTAAGGCAGCTCCTCATGAAGGCGGATGAACAGCTTTTCGCGGGTTATCTCGGCGGCAAGCGAACGCATGGGAACGTCCGCCACCTGATCTTCGGGATAGAGCCACGGGCTTTTGGGCAGCTTTTCCGCGATGAAGCGCCTGAGATCGGGCACGCCGTCTCCCGTCAGCGCCGAAATCATGAAGGTGTCGGTGAAGATGCCGGTTTCATTGAGCACGGTCGCCGCCTTGAGCAAGGCCGGACGCGGCGCTTCATCCACCTTGTTGAGCACCAGCACGGCCTTGCGCCGCTCCTTCTGCAAGCCGGCGACGATGCGGTCCACATCCCCGGTCAGGCCCTTCACCGCGTCGACCAGCAGGATCACGATGTCGGCGTCGGCGGCACCGCCCCACGCCGCACCGACCATGGCCCGGTCGAGACGGCGCTTGGGCTTGAAGATGCCCGGCGTATCGACGAACACGATCTGCGACGCGCCTTCGAGCGCAATGCCACGGATGCGGGTGCGGGTGGTCTGGACCTTGTGGGTGACGATGGCGACCTTGGAGCCGACAAGCTGGTTGACCAGCGTGGACTTGCCCGCATTGGTCGCCCCGATCACGGCCACGAAACCGCAACGGGTCGCGCCCGCATCGGCCTCGGTCAGATCATGATCCGGTTCATCGTTCATATTGTTCATTACCATAATTCATGTGCGCCGAGCAGCGCTTCCGCCGCGGCCTGTTCCGCCAGACGCTTGGAAGCGCCCTGCCCCATGGCCGCGCCAAGCCCGTCTATGGAAACCTCTACCACAAATTCGGGAGCATGGTCGGGACCGTGGCGGTCCCTGACCTCATATCTGGGCAAGGTCAGGCCGCGTCCCTGGGCGCGCTCCTGAAGCGCGGTCTTGGCGTCCTGCTGGGCCCGCACAGGCCCCATGTCGAAGGAGCCCCATGCGCCCAGCACGAAACGGCGGGCGGCCTCGAACCCGGCATCGAGATAAAGCGCGGCGATCACCGCTTCGCAGGCGTCCGCCAGCACGGTCGGCTTCACCCTGCCCTCGACCCGGCGTTCGCTCGGGCCCAGCACCAGATGATCGCCCAGCCCGATCCGCCCGGCCACCTCGGCGCAGCGCTCCTTGCGCACCAGCCCGTTGAGCCGGACGGCGAGTTCTCCTTCGGCGGCATCGGGAAAACGGCGGAACAGTTCCTCGGCGACGATCAGGCCAAGCACGCGGTCGCCCAGAAATTCCAGCCGCTCGCTCATGACCGGCGCACCGTTGGCGGCGGTCGCGCTGGAATGGGTCAGGGCGGCGCTCAGCAGGTCAGGATCGGAGAAACGATAGCCCAGACTTTCCTCAAGCAGCATCCGGTCGGGATGACCGCCGGTATCTATGCGCTTGCCATGGTGACCGCGGGCCATCCGTCCTCCGTTTATTGCACCCACCTCAGAATACGGCCCCAGCGGATCCCCTGCGGCCATTTCCAGATTTCCCACCAATGGGCCTCGCCATTGGCCGAGAAGAAGATCACTTCTGCCTTGCCGACCAGATTTTCCGCGGGCACATAGCCTACTTCGCTCAGGACACGGCTGTCCGTCGAATTGTCGCGATTGTCGCCCATCATGAAATAATGGCCGGGCGGCACGCGATAGACGTCGGTATTGTCTTCCGGGCCGTCATCCAGCAGATCCAGCGTCAGGTAGCTTTTGCCGTCAGGCAAGGTCTCGCGATATTGCGGCACGCGGCGCTCATTGCCGAAGGGGTCGATATCGACGAAATCCTGCACCCGCACCTTGGGCACCGGCTTGCCGTTCAGGATGAGAACGCCATGGGTGACCTGGATGGTGTCGCCCGGCAGGCCGATCAGGCGCTTGATGAAGTCGGTCCGGTTGTCGGAAGGTGTCTTGAAGACAACCACATCGCCCCGCTCCGGATCGGAGCCGAAAATGCGACCGCTGAAGATCGGCGGGCTGAACGGAAAGCTGTGCCTTGAATAGCCATAGGCATACTTCTCAACGAACAGATAATCCCCGACCAGCAGGGTCGGCAGCATCGATTCCGTGGGAATATTGAATGGCTGAAACAGAAACGCCCGTATGATCAGCGCCACCAGCAATGCATAGGCGATGGTTCGCACATTCTCACCGGTGGTGCTTGACCGGGCAGTGTCAGTCTTGTCGACCATGAATTCTCATCATTTCCTGTTCCGGCACCTGAGCCGGGATCGTTGACGCGCGGGACAATAGCATAAGGGAGGATGCGGACAACCCGCCCGTTCCCGGCCATGCGTCAACCATTTTCCATAGCTGTGCCGCGCGGCTCCGCCGAGATGATGACCAGGGCCTGCGCCTGGGGAAAATCATCCGTGATGGTGAGGTGGATGACCGCCTCCATGCCCTCCGGCGTCATTTCCCTGAGACGCCGCAGAGCCCCCCCGGTCAACGCCATGGTCGGCTGGCCGGAGCGCAGGTTGACCACGCCCATGTCACGCCAGAAGACGCCCCGGCGCAATCCCGTGCCCAGCGCCTTGGAGCAGGCCTCCTTGGCGGCGAAACGCTTGGCGTAGGAGGCCGCGCGTTCGCGCCGCGCTTCCGATTTCGCCTTTTCCGTTTCCGTATAGATCCGCTCGATGAAGCGTTCACCGAACCGCGAGAGCGTCTTTTCGATACGGCGGATATCGATGATGTCGCTGCCGATGCCGATGATCATGCGCCCACTCCGGCAAGGATCGCCGGCCCCCGGGCTTCATCCATCAACTGGCGCATCCGCGCCACCGCATCCTCAAGCCCGGTAAAGATGGCCTCGCCGATCAGGAAATGGCCAATATTGAGTTCGCGCATTTCGGGAATGGCGGCAATCTCGCCCACCGTGTCGTAATCGATGCCGTGGCCCGCATGAATCTCGATGCCGAGGCCGGCGCCAAGGCTTGCCGCCTCCCTGAGCCGGAGAAGCTCACGGGCACGGCCCTGCACATCGCCATGGGTGGCTTTCTCGCAAAAAGTACCGGTATGAAGCTCGACCACGGGCGCCGCCAGCGCCTTTGCCGCCTCGATCTGGCGGGCGTCGGGGTCGATGAACAGCGAAACCCGGATACCGGCGTCGAGCAGCCTTGCCACCGGATCACGCAGGGCGTCCATCTGGCCCGCGACGTCGAGACCGCCCTCGGTGGTCAGTTCGGCCCGCTTTTCCGGGACGATGCAGGCGGCGTGAGGCCGGTATTTGAGAACGATGGCGAGCATTTCCTCAGTCGCCGCCATCTCGAAATTGAGCGGCAGGGAAATCTCCGCCATCAGCCGGGCGATGTCGTCGTCGCGGATATGGCGGCGATCCTCGCGCAGATGGGCCGTGATGCCATCGACGCCAATGCTTTCCGCCAGCCGGGCGGCCCGCACCGGATCGGGATAAGCGCCTCCCCGGGCGTTTCTGACCGTTGCCACATGGTCGATATTGAGGCCAAGCCTCAGATGGGCGGGATCATGGCGGTCGCCAGTCATCGGCATCGTCCTCTCAAGGGAACCCTCTCAACGGAAATTCAGTGCCGTCCCGGCTTTGCGCCCTGCTTTCGTACCGGCAGGGGGGCGGCGATGGGGACAGGACCGGGCGGATAGGCAGCCCGGCTGGCGGCATGGTGGGGGTGGCGCGCCTGCTGCTGGTGGTAACGCTCGTGGAGGCGCTTGTGCCGCTTCACGCGGAACACCTGCACGCCCCAGTTGACCAGCCCATAGGTGATGAGCGCGGCGGCCAGCCCGACCGGGACCATGCCGATCATCATCGGCTCGAACAGGGGCCAGACCTTGTGCCACGCCGAAGCCGACAGGGAGAGCAGATCACCCGAAACGGAAGCGGCATCCGGGCCGCCCCCCTTATGCCCCAGGACGAAGGCGCCGATGTCATAGGTCGCCAGCCAGATGAACGGATAGGTCAGCGGATTGCCGACGAAGGTGCCGAACGCCGCGGCAAAGAAGTTGCCCCGCAACACCCAGGCAATGATCACGGCCGAGACCACATGAAGGCCCAGAAAGGGCGTGCAGGACGCGAAAGCACCGGCCGCTGCCCCGACGGCGATGCCATGGGGCGATCCCGACAGGCGGGTCATCCGGTACCAGTTATATTTGAGCGCGCGTTTCCAGCCGGAGCGCGGCCAGAGATTGTTTCTCAATCGGTCGATCGGGTGTAGCGGGACCCGGCGGCGAAACATGCTCGCTTCTCCTATGCAAGGCCCCGGCTGCCCGGCTTGACGGGAGGAAGCGCCTGAAGTTCAGGCGGCAGCTTGTCAGCGGGATAGGCGGGGATGTCGAGCTGGCAGAGCGAGATGAGCTTGACGCCGACCTTCGCCTTGCCGCCGGAGCGGTCGATCAGGCAGGCCGCCGCCTTGACCCGCCCGCCCGCCTTGCGGATGGCGGCGATGCACTCGCGCGAGGAAAGGCCGGTGGTCACGATGTCCTCGACCATCAGCACCTTCGCGCCCTTTTTCAGCGGAAAGCCCCGGCGCAGCACGAATTCGCCCGCCTCGCGCTCGACATACATGGCGGGCACGCCCAAGGCGCGCGCCGTTTCATAACCGGGGATAATGCCGCCGACCGCCGGTGAAATGATCACGTCGAAATCCTCGCCGATCTCGTCGCGCACTTTCGCGGCCAGCGCCCGGCACAGCTTGGCCGTACGTTTCGGGTCCATGAAGACCAGCGCCTTCTGGAGAAAGGTCGGGCTGCGCAGGCCGGACGACAGGATAAAATGGCCCTGCAACAGCGCGCCGGCCTTTTCAAACTCTTTGAGAACCTGGGCTTCTTTCATGCTCGCCTTCGATACAAATATGGTTCCGGCCCTGCCGGTATAGCGCAAGCGCACCCGAAAGACAGAGCCATTCGCCCGCCTATTTACGGACCCGCGTGAGCGCATTGATACCCGAAATCCCGTTCAATGCCGACATTATCCGGGACAAATGTTTGATGTCAGTCACCTCTATGTCGATGTGGATGTCGTAGAAATCCGCATCGCGCTGATTCATGCTCAGATTGATGATGTTGCTTCCATAATCAGCGATCAGGGAGGTGATCCCGCCCAGCGAGCCGACCCTGTTGGCCGCCGTCATCACGAATCGCGCCGGAAAGGTCTGGCTCGACGCGGCGGGAATATCCCAGCTCGCATCGACCCAGCGCTCCGGCTCGGCATCGAAGGCTTCAAGGCCCGGGGAATCGATGGGGTAGATGATGACCCCTTCCCCCGGCGAGCGGATGCCGACGATGCGCTCGCCCGGCAGCGGAAAGGTGTCGGGCGCGAACTTCACCGCCGCGCCATAGCTCTGGCCAGAAATCCGCACGCTCGCGCGCTCGTCGCCGGGTTTGGGCCTGCCCTTCTTGCCAGTGACGGGCGCTTCCTTGTCCCCGGGCAGCGCAAGCTTGGGATAGACGGCCGCGAACACATCCTCCGGGCGCACCTCGCCCGCGCCGACGGCGGCGAAGAGATCCTCGATATTTTCCTGCTTGAGCGGCCCGAGCGCGCGCTCGATCACGCTGTCGGACGCGCGCTTGCCGCGCACGTCAAACAGGCTCTTGATCATCTGGCGGCCAAGCTTGGAAAATTCGTTGAGCTTGGCCTGGCGCAGCGCGCGGCGGATCGCCGAGCGCGCCTTGCCGGTTGCCACCAGCGCCTCCCAGGCGGGCGAGGGCCGCTGGGCCTGCGAGCGGATGATCTCGACCTCGTCGCCGTTCTGAAGGATCGTGCGCAGCGGCATATGGCGGCCATTGACCTTGCAGCCGACGCAGGTGTCGCCGATGTCGGTATGGACCGCATAGGCAAAGTCGATGGGCGTCGCGCCGCGCGGCAGCGTGATGAGCAGGCCCTTGGGCGAAAAGCAGAAAACCTGATCGTAGAACATCTGGAGCTTGGTGTGCTCCAGAAACTCCTCCGGCGTACTGCCATGCTCCAGCATCTCGACAAGCTGGCGCAGCCAGCGGAAGGTGCTGGCGAACTCGGGCGAAGCCTCCGCGCCGCCCCGGCCCTCCTTGTAAAGCCAGTGGGCGGCGATGCCGAAATCGGCCACCTCATGCATCTTCCGGGTGCGGATCTGCACCTCGACGCGCTTGCGCTCGGGACCGATCAGCGTGGTGTGGATCGAACGGTAGCCGTTGTTCTTGGGCGTCGAAATGTAATCCTTGAACCGGCCGGGCACCATCGGCCAGGTGGTGTGCAGGATGCCGAGCACCCGGTAGCAATCGGCCTCGTCGGCAACGACGACCCGGAAGCCGTAGATGTCGGACAATTGCTCAAGGGAGACGGCGCGGCGCTCCATCTTGCGCCAGACCGAATAGGGGCTTTTCTCGCGGCCCTTGACCTCGCCCTCTATCCCCGCCTCCTTGAGGCGTTCGCGCAGGGCCTTTTCGATCCGCGCGACAAGATCGCCGCTGTTGGTGCGGAATTCGTCCAGCCGCCGGATCAGGGTTTCGCGGGCTTCCGGGTTGATCTGCTTGAAGGCCAGATCTTCCAGTTCCTCGCGAATTTCCTGAATGCCCATGCGCCCGGCCAGCGGCGCATAAATATCCAGCGTTTCCTGGGCGATGCGCTTGCGCTTCTCGGGCGAGGGAATGAAGTGGAGCGTGCGCATGTTGTGCAGCCGGTCCGCCAGCTTGACCAGCAAAACACGGATGTCGTTGGACATGGCGACGAGGAACTTGCGGAAATTCTCCGCCTGTTTCTCGCGTTCGGAAGTGAACTCGATCTTGCCGAGCTTGGTCACGCCATCGACCAGCGAGGCGATCTGTGCGCCGAAAAGCTGGGTCAGCTCGGCCATGGTCGAGCCGGTATCCTCGATCGTGTCGTGCAGCAGCGCCGTGACGATGGTGGCGGTATCGAGCTTGAGGCTGGTCAGAATGCCCGCCACCTCGATGGGGTGCGAAAAATAGGGGTCGCCCGAGGCGCGCATCTGCGAGCCATGCTGCTTCATGGCATAGACATAGGCGCGGTTGATCAGGCCCTCATCGGCCTTGGGATCATAGGCCAGAACCCTGTCAACCAGCTCATATTGGCGCAGCATCGCCATAGGTCGCACCCTTCAAACACACTCGAACCGCCATCCGTCCGGACTTGCACACTATCCATTGTGCATATGGGGTGCCCGAAGCAGAAACAAAAACGCCGCCGGAACCCTTCGGGCCCAGGCGGCATATTCAAGCGGCGCATTCCACCGGATCAAAGTTTCCCGGGGAACCGGGAAAACGGGGCTTCCTAGTCATCAAGCTCCGCATCGTCCGCGTCAGCTGATTTCTGCTGGGGCGAATCGATCTGGTTCTGGATAGCACGGAGAAGCTCCTCCTCGCTCATGCGTCCGCCCATCTCGCCGGCGTTGCCGAAGCTGTCGTCGATCTCGCTGCCCTGGCCTGAAAGCAGCAGCTTCACGGTTTCGGCTTCCGGCTCCTCGGTCTCGACGCGCTTCTGCATCCCGCTGATATAATCGTCGCGGAGTTCCTCGACGCCGACCGTCGCGACGGCGATCTCGCGCAGCGCGACCACCGGATTCTTGTCATTGTCACGATGAACGGTGGGTTCGGAACCGGCCGAAATGGCGCGGGCGCGGTGCGCGGACAGCAAGACCAGCTCAAACCGGTTATCGAGCTTTTCTACGCAATCTTCGACGGTTACGCGTGCCATGGGGAGCCTCTTTCCACAGGAAGGGAGGAAGAAACGGCCAGCAACCCGAATGTCAGGGCTGCCCGGACCAGTCACAATCCAGCAAGAGGCGAGTAACTACCAAAAGAAGCCCTTGACTTCAATCGGAAATGCTCTCTATCCCCAAATCAGCCGCATTTCCAAGCTTTTCAAGCATTTGGGCTACACTCAGGCCGGAAACCGGATGGGTCCAGCCCGGCGCGATATCGAGCAGCGGCACCAGCACGAAGGCCCGCTCCGGGATGCCGGGGTGGGGCAAACTGAGGGGAATGGGGCCGTTTCCGGCCGCAAGACCGGAAACGCCGCCCTGATTTTCGATCCGGCCATGATAATCGAGCAGATCGAGATCGACTGCGCGCGCGCCCCAGCGCTCGGCCCGGATCCGCCCAAGCGCCGCCTCGGTGCGGTGCAGAAGCGCCAGCAGCGCCTCCGCCCCCATCTGCGTCCCCAGCCGCGCGGCGGCGTTGACGAACGCGGGCTGGGGCTGGGGCCCCATGGGAGGGGTCCGGTACCAGCGCGAACGGGCCTCTATGACAACACCCTGCGCCGCAAGCATCGACAGCGCCGCACCCAAGGTTTCGCGGGGGTCGCCAAGCTCTGACGGCAGGTTTGCGCCCAGTCCAATTAATATCATGTGATGTTTTTTAAATGCTCTTACATTCCAATACGGAAAAAATGATTATATTACCCTCACAGTTTGCGCAAAGGCGTTGAACAAAGATCAATTTAACAGGCGGGCTAAAGTCTGGAGAAAGACTGCAAGGGACGGCAGTTTTTCTCATAATGCCCCGCTGTAGAGGTGGAACGGATGCATTTTTATCCTGAAGAGCGTATTGCTCTCTTTATCGACGGCGCGAATTTGTATTCAGCCGCCCGCTCACTCGGTTTCGACATCGATTACCGCCGGATGCTTGAGCTTTTCCGCAGCAAAAGCACGCTGATCCGTGCGTATTACTACACGGCCCTGCTGGAGGATCAGGAATATTCCCCCATCCGCCCGCTGA
Source organism: Parvibaculaceae bacterium (assembly GCA_028283765.1). GTDB lineage: Bacteria > Pseudomonadota > Alphaproteobacteria > Parvibaculales > Parvibaculaceae > JAATFR01. The sequence goes on from JAPWJY010000008.1 coordinate 1,762,701, forward strand.
TCGACTGGCTGGACTACAATGGCTACACCGTCGTGACCAAGCCCGCGAAAGAGTTCGTGGACGCGACCGGGCGGCGCAAATTCAAGGGCAATATGGACATCGAGCTTGCCGTCGACGCGCTCGAACTGGCCGACAAGCTCGACCATATCGTGATTTTCTCCGGCGACGGCGATTTCCGCCGTCTGGCCGAAGCGATCCAGCGCAAGGGCAAGCGCGTCAGCATCGTCTCGACGATCCGCAGCCAGCCGCCCATGATCGCGGATGAACTGCGCCGTCAGGCCGACCTTTTCGTCGATCTGGAGGAGCTGCGCTCCACCATCGGCCGCAATCATGAGAGCCGGACGCCCGCCGTGCAGGCGCCCGCCTATGAATATGACGACGAGGATGAAGGCGCGGACGCCACCGCGTAGGTAGACCCTCTTTCTGCAAGAATGCGCATCATGATGCCGGGGCCCGCCCCGGCATCGCCGTTTCCGCTCAGCCCTGCGCCGGGAGCACGCTCATCGGATCGACCGCCTTCGAGCCCTTGCGGACCTCGAAATGGAGCTGCGGCGACGTCACGGAGCCGGTCTGGCCGACCAGTGCGATGGGCTGACCCTTTTTCACCGTCGCGCCACGGGCCACCAGCAGCTTCTGGTTATGGGCATAGGCGGTCATCACCCCGTTCGCCTGCTTGACGATGAGAAGATTGCCATAACCCTTCAGTTCGTTGCCCGCATAGGCGACGGTGCCATTGTCGGCGGCCACGACCTGGCTGCCCGCCGCTGCCGCTATGTTGATGCCGTCATTCCGCGTGCCGCCCGCCTGGCTGCCATAGGCCGACACGACCCGGCCCCGCACCGGCCACATCATCCCCGCCGACGGGATCACGCTCGCCGTGGCGGTGGGCGGGGGCGCCGGGGTTGCTGCCGGGGCGGGCGTGGCCGGGGACACCTCAGCCGGTTGAGATACCACCGCCCCGGACTGTGTGGACCGGTCCGTGGCCGCGGAGGACGCCTGCGCAGGGGCTGGCGCGCTGGCCGGGGCGGTTGAAGCACCGGGCGGCGGCAGGGCCGAGGAACTGACCCCGCCCGAAGGCTGGGCCCCGCCCGCGACCGGCGCTGCGGGCGTCACCGCGCCATATTCCGTGTCCGTATCCGAAGCCGCAGCCGCCGGGGCACTGGCTTCGGCGGGCAACTGGAGCTTCTCGCCTTCGGAAATGGTGTAGGGCTCGCGCAGGTCGTTCAGGCTGGCGAGCGTCGCCATGTCGATGCCGAAGCTGCGGGAAATGCCATAGAGGGTGTCGCTCTTGCGCACGGTGTAATAGCGCCCGGCCGGGATCACCAGCTGCTGCCCGGCTGAAACGGTATAGGGCGGCGTCAGCCCGTTGGTGTCGATGATGGCGCGGATCGGCACGCCCGCCGTGCGCGCGATGCGATAGAGCGTGTCGCCGGGTCTGACCGTGACCGTATTGGAACCGCCGTTCGACTGGATGGGGGAGGCTGCGTCCGGTCCCATGCCCGGCTGGTCCCACCATGGGGCCGGACTGCTGCAACCGGCAAGCGCCAGCGCGGCGAGAAGGCAGGCAAGGGAAGACCACACGCCCGCAGGGCGCGGCACGCTGTCATTCCGGCGTTTTCCTGCGGCTCCCTCGATCATGCCCTTCCCGACGTGCTCTCCGACCTGCTCCGGCCCCCTGCCCCGCCAAGTTCATCATGATTCGCGGGCAACGCCTGCCACCAGCGGCACGAATCTGACCGGCATCAGGTCCTCGCGAATCACACCTTCCTCGGTGCGGATGATGCGAACGAGGTTTTGTACCCCGCGCGAACCCGGCACGGCTACCGGCAGGACCATGATTCCGCCGATCTTGAGCTGATCGACGAGCTTTTGCGGCACAGCGCTGGCCGCCGCCGTGACGATGATGCGGTCGAACGGGGCCTGTTCGGGCCAGCCCTCGTTGCCGTCGGCAGCTTTGGCGGTGATGTTGTGGAGATGCAGCGCCTCGAAGCGCTTGACCGCGTCGCGCAGCAGCGTGCGGTAGCGCTCGACCGTGTAGACCCGGCGGCACAGCCTTGAAAGCACGGCGGCCTGATAGCCCGAGCCGGTACCCACTTCCAGCGCTTTCATCCGGTCGCCCACTTCGAGCTTCTCGGTCATGTAGGCGACGATGAAGGGCTGGCTGATGGTCTGGCCGCACTCGATGGGGAGCGCATGGTCCTCATAGGCCTGCCGCCTGAACGAGGTGTTGATGAAGGTTTCGCGCGGCACCCGCTCCAGCGCCGCCAGCACATTCTTGTCGCGGATCCCCTGCTTGCGCAAAGCCATGACAAGCTCGATCTTCTCCTGGTCGAACTCATCGCTCATGGAACGCCCGCCTGCCCGCTCACCCTTGTCCACCCTGTGTCAGCCTAGCGCTTTTCTGATCGCATTGCCCGTGCGGGTATGCGTCAGGTTCATATGCAAGGGCGTGACCGAAATCCAGCCATTATAAATGGCGTGAATGTCGGTGCCGGTGCGCGGCTTGCTCGCAATCCGCTCGAAACCCAGCCAGTAATAGGGATTGTGCCGCGCATCGATGCGCCTGTCGACGTGGAGCAGCGACTGGTCGCGCTTGCCCTGGCTCGTCACCTCCACGCCCTTGACGTCCTTGGGATCCACGTCCGGGAAATTGAGGTTGATCAGCACATCGCCGGGCCAGCCTGCCTTCAAAAGCTTCTCGATGAGGCCCGGCGCATGGGTCTCGGCGCAGGCCCAGCGCACCCGCGAACTCGCATCGAAGCCGAAGGCCTGCGACAGGGCGATCGAGGGAATGCCGAGCTGGGTGCCCTCCATCGCGCCTGCGATGGTGCCGGAATAGGTGACGTCGTCGGCGATGTTCTGCCCGCGATTGACGCCCGAGAGCACCAGATCGGGCAACTGGTCCTCCATGATGACCTTCGCCGCCATCATCACGCAGTCGGTCGGCGTGCCGCGCACCGCGAACTTCTTCGGCCCAAGCTTGCGCACCCGCAGCGGATGGGCGAGCGTGAGCGAATGGGACGCGCCGGACTGCTCGTCCTCGGGCGCGACGATCCAGATGTCACTGGAAAGCTTCCGCGCGATCTTCATCAGCACCTTCAGCCCCGGCGCGTGGATGCCGTCATCATTGGTGAGCAGAATGCGCAGCGGCTTGTTCTTGCTGGTCTTGACCACGGGAACCCTTTTCAGTGTCTTGAGGATAGGTCTTTTTAGATAGAGGGCCGTCTCGTCGTCTACTCCGCCCGGATCTCGGCAAGGCCGCCCATATAGGGCCGCAGCGCCTCGGGAATCTCGATGGAGCCGTCCGCACGCTGATAGTTTTCCAGCACCGCCACCAGCGTGCGCCCGACCGCGAGCGCGGAACCGTTGAGCGTATGGACAAAGCGCGTGGTCTTCTCGCCGCGCGGACGGAACCGGGCCTGCATGCGGCGCGCCTGAAAATCGCCGCAGACCGAGCAGGATGAAATCTCGCGATAGGCGTTCTGCCCCGGCAGCCAGACCTCGATGTCATAGGTCTTGCGCGAGGCGAAGCCCATGTCGCCGGTGCAGAGCGTCATCACCCGGTAATGGAGCCCGAGGCGCTTGAGCACCTCCTCGGCGCACCCCAGCATCCGCTCATGCTCCTCCGCCGATTTCTCCGGCGTGGTGATCGAGACAAGCTCCACCTTGGAGAACTGGTGCAGCCGGATCATGCCGCGCGTATCGCGCCCCGCCGATCCCGCTTCCAGCCGGAAACAGGGCGTGTAGGCGGTAAAGCGCTTCGGCAGTTCCTCTTCCGACAGGATGGACTCGCGGACGAGATTGGTCAGCGGCACTTCCGCCGTGGGAATGAGCCACAGATCATTGTCGGTATGGAACTGGTCATCGGCGAATTTCGGCAGTTGCGCCGTGCCGAACATGGCGTCGTCCTTGACCATCAGCGGCGGCGCAACCTCGGTGTAGCCGAACTCGCCCGTGTGCAGATCGAGCATGAAGCTGGCGATGGCGCGTTCCAGCCTTGCAAGCTTGCCCTTGAGCACGACGAAACGCGCGCCCGAAAGCTTCGAGGCCGTGTCGAAATCCATCAGCCCGAGCGCTTCGCCCAGCTCGAAATGCTGCTTGGGCGCATTGGTGTCGAGCGCCCGGCGCGCCGGAATGCCTGCACGGTCCGTGCGCTCGACATTGCCGTGCTCGTCGGCGCCGTCCGGCACCTCGTCATTGGGAATATTCGGGATCGCCGCCAGAAAGCCGGCGACTTCCCTGTCGATCTGGCGCTCGGCCTCCTCGCCCTCCTGAAGGGCGGTCTTGAGCGCCGTCACCTCGTCCATCAGCTTCTGCGACAGGGCGTCGTCGCCCGCCTTCTTGGCCGCGCCGATCTGCTTTGACGCCTCGTTGCGCCGGGCCTGCAATTCCTGCAGCGAAGTCAGGATCTGGCGGCGCTTTTCGTCGAAGGCCAGCACCTGCGCCGAAAGGGGCTCAAGCCCCCGCCGCCTGAGACCGGCGTCGAAGGCCTCCGGGTTTTCGCGGATGGCTTTGATGTCGTGCATGGATCGACCGCTTTGTTCTGAAGGCGCGAAACTATGGGCGGCTTATACAGGCTTCCCGGCAAGGGCGTCCAGTTTCGCAACCTTGCCTCGCTCCTCCGGGGAGAAGGCCTGGGTGAGGGGTTCTGAGCCCGCCGGATGCTGCCCCCCTCACCCGGCGCTGCGCGCCGACTTCTCCCCCATGCGCGGGAGAGGTGATTTAAGGGGGCAAATCAGGGCGCGGCGGCGTCGGCCTGCTCGCGGGCCTTGCGCTCTTTTTCGCGGTTCCGCTCGATTAGCCAGACGGTCCAGATCGAGATTTCATAAAGCACGAGCGTCGGCAGGCCGAGGCTGATCTGGGACAGGAGATCGGGGGGCGTCAGGACCGCGGCCACCGCGAAGGACGCGACGATGGCATAGCGCCTGCCCTTCTTGAGCATCTGTGAATCGACGATGCCAACCTTGCCGAGCAACGTCAGCAGCACCGGCAACTGGAAACAGAAGCCGAAGGCGAGAATGAGCGACATGATGAGGCTCAGATATTCGCTGACCCTCGGCAGCAACTCGATGGCCGCCTTGCCGTCGCCGCCCGCCTGCTGCATCGACAGGAAGAATTTGAACGCCAGCGGCATGACCATGAAATAGACCAGCGCCGCCCCCATCAGGAACAAGATGGGCGTCGCGATCAGGAACGGCAGGAAGGCGTGGCGCTCGTTCTTGTAGAGGCCCGGGGCCACGAACATGTAGATCTGGCTCGCAAGGATCGGAAACGAGACGAAGATCGCGCCGAACATGGCGAGCTTGAGCTGGGTGAAGAAATATTCCTGCGGCGCGGTGAAGATGAGCTTCACATCGGAGGCATTGTGCCCCGCCGCGATCTCGAACGGACGCAGCAGCAGGTTGAAGATGTCGCCCGCGAAGTAGAAGCAGACCACCGTGGAGATGGCGATCGCGATCAGCGACTTGATCAGCCGCGAGCGCAGCTCGATCAGATGCTCCATCAGCGGCGCGCGCGAGGCATCGATCTCGATGTCCTCCTCGCTCCTGTATTCAGGATCCTTTTCCGGGAAACCGACCTCGCTCATGAGCGCGCTCCCGGCCCGGGCTGGGCCTGAGGCTCAACGGCCGGCGGCGCATCGGGGGCAGGCGGCGCGTCAGGCACCGGCGCGGGCTGAAGCTGGACCGGGGCGGCGGGGGCGCCTTCCTCCAGACGCTCGATCTCTTCCGGCGAGGGCACGGGCTGCAAAAACGACTCGGTGGAGGCAGGCGTCGCCGTCGCGGGCTTTTCGATGGTGTTGCGGATATTGGTGAGCGGCATCTGGGTCTGGCGCTTGAGTTCGGAGATTTCGCGGCGCAAATCATCCAGCTCGCTGTCGCGGGCGAGATCCTCGAACGCCTGCTGAAACTCCGCCATCATGCGCCGGGCCTTGCCGACATAGACGCCGATGGTGCGCATCAGCCGGGGCAGATCCTTGGGCCCGACGAAGACGATCGCCAGAATGGCGACCAGCAGCAGTTCGGACCAGCCAATATCGAACATGAAACGCTTCCAGAACAGGGGTGAGCCGGGAACGGCGGCTCGATAGCCTATCGGTTGAGGTCACCTGCCCCCTTGGGGGGCAACGCCGGAGATTTAGAAAACGGCAAGAGCAGAGACTTGTGAGTCAGAAACCCTCACCCTGCCATCTCCTGGCAGCCCGGCATCGCTCAGCCGCGCCTCCTTACTTCGCAACCCGGTCCTTGTCGCGGAGGACGCTTTCGGTCTCGGCGGTGGCGTCGATGGTCTTGTAGTCGCGGGCCTGCTCGCGCTTGGCCTCGACCTCCTTCTCATCATCGGAAAGGCCGCTCTTGAAGCTTTTGATGCCCTTGGCGACGTCGCCCATGATGTCCGAGAAGCGGCCGCGTCCAAACAGCATGAACACCAGCACGGCCACGACCAGAATGTGAATCCAGCTCAATCCCATATTACTCTCCAAACCGGCCCTGCCGCTCCACCCCTAAAGCGCATGACCCTGGTCAGTTAAGCCCAACAACGGGCTGTCATTCCACGATAATCTTTCCCGGCCCTCCAAATAAGGGCGGGCCCCTGTCAGGATGGCTCGGCCTCGTCCGGCCCGTTCCCGGTCTCATCGACCGGCAAGGCGTCCAGATGCGCATCGATGGCCGCGCCATATTCCTCCGGCTCGTCGCCGAATTCGCCATCCCCCTCGCCCCCCGTATCGCTGGGGTTCGGCACCTCGAAGCCCGGCGGCAGGCGGCCTTCGAGCAGGCCCGCTGCCTTCAGTTCATCAAGGCCCGGCAGGTCGGAAATGGATTCAAGGCCGTAATGGACCAGAAACGCCTCCGTGGTGCCGTAGGTCACGGGCCGTCCCGGCGTCCGCCGGCGGCCCCGCAAGCGCACCCAGCCCGTCTCCATCAGCACGTCGACGGTGCCCTTGGAAACCGAGACGCCACGGATTTCCTCGATCTCGGCCCGCGTCACCGGCTGATGATAGGCGATGATCGCAAGCGTTTCCATGGCCGGACGGGAGAGCTTTCGCGTCTCCACCGCCTGACGGCTCATGAGGTGGGCGAGATCGTCCGCCGTGCGGAACATCCACTTGTTCGCGACCCGGACCAGATGGACGCCCCGGTCCGCATAAAGCGCCTGTATGTCCTCGATCAGCGCGCCGACATCCGCCCCCTTGGGCAGGCGGGCGGCGAGGCTGTCCACATCGAGCGGCTCGGCAGCCGCGAAAAGCAGGGCCTCGGCCATGCGCAGAAGCGAGCCATGATCCGGCAATTCAGGGGGCGAAACCGGCGAAATCGGGGCGTTTTCCTCCCCGTCCGCGGGCAGTTCCTCGGGGTTCCCCACCGGCATCTCATCGGGCGCCTGCTCGCCGGGCACCTCCTGCGGGGCCTCGTCCGGCCGACCGTCAGGTTCACCCGAAACATCATCCTCGATGGTATTCTCTATTTTGGATGAAGGCGTTATATCGTTTACCTCGTGCAGATCCTCACCCTGTGGGTTCTCCACCAGGGCCTGTTCATCCTCAGGGCGTCCACCCTGTTCGATCTGAACGTCGTCCGTCATCGGGCCTGCATCAGTTTTCATCATCATTATCAACGGGTTCCGGCCGGGGCGTAACACGCTTTCTCACATAAAGCGGTCCGAATGCCCCCGCCTGATCCAGTTCAATCTCGCCGTCCTTGGCCAGTTCCAGCATCGCCGACACGGTGCTGGCCAGCGCCGAACGGCGCAACGGTCCGTGGGTATACTCTTTCGGCAGGTAAACGTCGATCCGGCTCCAGTCGATCATCATGCCCAGCATTCCCTCCAGCCTGCGCCGGGCCGCCTCGATGGCGACGATGGCGAGTTTCTTCGGCTGATAGTTGAACACCGAGTTCTTGACCCGCTGCTCGGAATAAGCCTTGAGAATATCGTAGAGATTTCCATCATAAAGGCTTGTTTTGACGACTCGAATACCCTCCGGCATACCACGCTGGAAAAGCTCGACGCCCAGCCGCTTGCGGGCGGAGAGATCCTCGACCGCCTTGCGCATGGCCTGAAGCCGCTGCAGCTGGAAGGCGAGCCGGGCCGCCATTTCCTCGCCCGAGGGGCCTTCCTCCTCGTCCGGCGGCGGCAGCAGCAGCTTCGACTTCAGATAGGCGAGCCAGGCCGCCATGACCAGATAGTCGGCGGCAAGGTCGAGTTCCAGATGCCGGGCCTGATTGATGAAGACCAGATATTGCTCGGCAAGCGCGAGTATCGAAATCCGGGTCAGATCGACCTTCTGGTTGCGGGCCAGCGCCAGCAGCACGTCGAGCGGACCCTCATAGCCATCGAGATCGACGATCAGCAGCGCCTCGCCTTCCGCGGCAGGCACGGCGATGGGGCGGCCCTCCTGAAAAGGAATGACGTTGGAGACCGTATCGGGTGACGGCGCGTCTGGAATCATGACCTCACTCCTCGACTTTCCCTCTTATAACGCGGGATGCCGCCCGGAGCGACAGTTTCACTCTCAGGCAATGACGGGGATGAGTTCGGCGAAGCGGGCGCGGGCGGCCTCGACATCGAGGGGTCCGGGGGCCCGGCGCGCGCCCAGCGCCCGGTTCGCCCGCACGGCGGCCTCGCCCGAGAGCACGGGCACCCGCGCCGAAACCTCGATCATTTCCTCCATTTTGCCATTGCAATGGAGCACCAGATCGCAACCCGCCGCGAGGCTGGCGCCGGCCCGCTCGCCCAGCGTGCCGGAGAGCGCCTGCATCGAAAGATCATCCGACATCAGGCAGTTGCCGAAGCCGATTTCAGCCCGGATGATCTCCTGAACGACTTTCCGGGAGGTGGTCGCGGGCGCCGCCGCGTCGAAGGCCGTGTAGACGACATGGGCGGTCATGGCGAGCGGCAGGTCGTTGAGCGCGCGGAACGGCGGAAAATCGGTGGCCCGCAACTCACCGGCAGAGGCTTCCACAACCGGCAGATGAAGATGGCTGTCGACCCCGGCCCGGCCATGACCGGGAATATGTTTCGCCACCGGCAGCACGCCCCCTTCAAGCAGACCGTCCGCCGCCGCGCGGGCAAGCGCGACGACAGGCTCCGGCGTCAGCCCGTAGGCGCGGTTGCCGATCACGTCATGGGCGCCGGGCACCGGCACATCGAGCACCGGCAGGCAATCGACGTCGATGCCGAGCGCCTTGAGGTCGTGAGCCATCAGCCGCGCGCCGAGCCGTGCGGCCTCAAGGCCCTGCTCCCTGTCCATGGCATAGAGATCGCCATAGCGGCGGCCCGCGGGATAAAGCGGCCAGTGCGGCGGCCTGAGGCGCTGGACCCGTCCCCCTTCCTGATCGATCAGGATGGGTGCATCCCGCCCCACGCAGTCGCGCAGGCTGGCGCTGAGCGCGCCGATCTGTTCCGGGCTTTCACAATTGCGCAGAAACAGGATGAAGCCCCAGGGCTGGGTCCGGGCGAAGAAGGCCTTCTCCTCCGCGCTGAGGCTGGTGCCGAGGCACCCGTAGATCGCCGCCGTTGTTCCTGTACCGCTCATGCCTACTTCGCCTTGACGAGGCAGGCCTGCCCCTGCGAGGCGAGCTTGTCGCACAGCAGTTCCGCCGCGCTCTTGTCGAGCGGCCCCGCCCTGAGGCGATAGAAGATGCCTTTGTCGCCAAGGTCAGCCCGCTGGATATTGGGCGCGAGACTGCCCAACAGGCCCGGAAATTTCTTCTGGAGCCGCGCATATTGCTTCAGCGTCGCGGCCTGATCCTTGGCCGAACCGAGCTGGACGACATATTCCCCCTCGGCGATCGGCTCCGGCAGCGCTTCCTCAGCCTTTTTCTCGGCCTCCGACGCAGGCACAGTGCCGGGGGGAGCCACGGTATCGGGTGTAACCGGGGTAACCGGAGCTACGGGAGCCGCCGCAGGCGCGGTCGGGTCCGGCACCGGCTGTCCCGGCGCGGGCATGGGGTTCGCACCGGCAGGCGCGGGCGCGCTTGCCGCCGCCAGCGCATCGGGGTCCGGCGGCGGGGGATTGTTCTGGGTCTGCGCCGAAAGATCGATCGGCTCCTCGGCGCGCGGCAGCAGGCGCTCGACGCCCGGCTCCGCCGTTCCGCTCAGCCGGTCGTAGATTTCCTTGTCCTGATGGGGAATATCGACCCCGCCCGGCGTGTCCGGGGCCATCTTGTAGGGCGTATGATCGGCCCGGATGACCGGCAGCGCACCGCCGGTGAGGCCCGCTGTCGCGGTGGTGCGGATGCTGCTGCGGTAGGCCATGACCAGCGCTCCTGCAAAGACAAAGGCGAGCAGAACCAGCCCCGCGCCCTTCAGGAAGCGCATCCGGTCCCTTACGTCTTCTTCGTCCTCGGCGCCGTAGTCGCGCCCTCGCTGATCCCGCATCGGTTCGTCCCGGCTCCCGCCCCAGCCTCGTTCAGCGCATTTCCTGCGCCGGTTCCACGCCCAGAATCGCAAGGCCAGAGGCGATCACATGCCCCACGGCGCTGATCAGCGCAAGGCGCGCCAGCGTCAGGGGCCTGTCGTCCGCGATGATGAAGCGCAGCGCGGGATCGTCCTTGCCCTTGTTCCAGAGCGAATGGAACATCGAGGCCAGATCATACAGGTAGAAGGCGATTCGATGAGGCTCATGTGCCTCGGCCCCCAGCTCGACCTGCCGGGGGAAGGCGGCAAGCCATTTGATCAGCGCCAGTTCCGCCTCGTCCCGAAGGCCCGACAGGCCCGCCCCGGCCAGCAGCGCAGGCGTCAGTTCCTCGCCCAGATCCTTTCCGGCGTTGCGCAGCACAGATTGAATGCGCGCATGGGCGTACTGGACATAGAAGACCGGATTGTCCTTCGACTGCTCGGTCACCTTGGCGAAATCGAAATCGAGCGGGGCGTCGTTCTTGCGCATCAGCATCATGAAGCGCACGACATCCCTGCCGACCTCATCGACCACATCGCGCAGGGTGACGAAACTGCCGGAGCGCTTGGACATGCGCACCGGCTCGCCGCGGCGGAACAGCTTGACCAGCTGGCAGATCTTGACGTCGAGAGCGGCGTTCCCGTCCGAGATCGCCTTCACGGCGGACTGCATGCGGGTGATATAGCCGGAATGATCCGCGCCCCAGACGTCGATCTGGTTGCGGAATCCGCGCAGATATTTGTCGCGATGATAGGCGATGTCGGCGGCGAAATAGGTCCAGCTTCCATCCGACTTTTTCAACGCGCGATCCACGTCGTCGCCGAAATCGGTGGAGCGGAACAGCGTCTGCGGCCTCTCCTCCCAGTCATCCGGCAGCTTGCCCTTGGGCGGGGCCAGCACGCCCTGATAGATCAGCCCCTTGGCTTTGAGCGCCTCCAGCGTTTCCTCGACCCGGCCCGACGCATGGAGCGTGCGTTCGGAGAAGAACACGTCATGGGCGATGCCGAGCGCGGCCAGATCCTCGCGGATCAGCGCCATCATGGCGTCGATCGCCGTGTCGCGGGCGATGGGGAGCCATTCGGCCTCATCGAGCGACAGCAGCCTGTCGCCATGCTCAGCCTTGAGCCGCTCGCCGACCGGCACCAGATAGTCGCCGGGATAGAGCCCCTCGGGAATCGAGATCGTTTCACCCAAGGCCTCGCGGTAACGCAGATAGGCCGAGCGCGCCAGCACGTCGACCTGCCCGCCCGCGTCATTGATGTAATATTCGCGGGTCACGTCATAGCCCGCCTTGACCAGCAGGCTCGCCAGCGCATCACCGAAGACCGCGCCCCGGCAATGGCCGACGTGCATCGGGCCCGTGGGGTTGGCCGAGACATATTCGACGTTGGTCCTGAGGCCCTGTCCAGCAGTGCTTTCACCATAGCGCGGCCCCGCCGCCAGCACATCGGCGATCCGGGCGCACCAGAACGCATCATCGAGCCGCAGATTGATGAAGCCCGGCCCGGCGATCGACACTTCGGTGACGCTTTCAAGCGGCCTCAGGCGCTCGGCCAGCATCTCGGCAATGGCCCGGGGCGCGAGCGCGGCGGGCTTCGCCAGCACCATCGCGGCATTGGTGGAGAGATCGCCATGGTTCGCATCGCGCGGCGGCTCGACAGTGACGCGGGTGAAGTCGAGCCCCTGGGGGAGCTTTCCTTCCCGGGTCAGCGCTTCCAGAACGGCAATGATTTGGACTTCAAAGTAATTGAAAACGTTCATGATTCCAGGGGCCGGTACGGTTCGGGCCGGACGCCGCGAACCCGGCGCCCTGCAATGGCCGCGCACAATAACCGCCTGCCCCCCGGATGGCTAGTGCGGGGGGTCAGCGGCTCAGATCGACTGCCCGTCATCGACCGTGAACAGCGAGCCCGTGATGAAGCGGCCATGGTCTGAGGCCAGCAGCAGCAAGGTGCCGTCGAGGTCTTCCTCAAGGCCGAGACGGCGGCGCGGGAAGGTCCTGATCTGCTTCTGGCCGCCCTCGCTCGCAAACCAGTCTGCATTCAGCTCCGTTTCGATGAACCCGGGGCAGATGGCGTTGATGTTGATGTCCGAGCGCGCCCATTCCTTCGCCAGCGATTTCGTCATCATGGCGATGGCGGCCTTGGTCATGCAGTAGATGGTGAGGCCCGGCAGCACCTTGTGGGCGCCGATGGAGGCGATGTTGACGATCCGGCCCGGGGCCTTGCGCGCCATCAGCCGCGTGCCCACCGCCTGCGCCATGAAGAAAGCGCCGCGCACATTGGTGTCGAACATGGTGTCATAGCCCTCGGGCGTGACCTGCGCGGGCAGCGCCTCGACATTCATGCCCGCATTGTTGACCAGAATATCGACCGGCCCCAGCCCCTGCTCCACCGCATCGAGGCAGGCGCGGATGCTGGCCACATCGGTGACGTCGAGCGCCGCGGGAAAAGCCGTGCCGCCCAGCGCCTCGATCTCCTTTTTCAGCTCCGCCAGCCGCTCGACCCGCCGTCCGGTGATCGCGACCCTCGCCCCCGCCTTCGCCAGCACCAGCGCGAAGCGGCGGCCAAGCCCGCTTGTCGCCCCGGTGACGAGGGCCGTCTTGCCGGTGAGATCATAGGACGGCAGAGTGATTTCCTGAGTGGTCATGATGGCGCTCCCTGAGTTTTGCCGGGCATCCTAGGGAGCCCGGGGAGCGGGTCAAGGCGCTTGGCTACCCTGTCGCGAGGGCGCATAATTTTCCGCAACGGCCATAACGAACATAAAGAACCCGGAGGCGCTCCATGCAGCTCGACATCGTATCCGACACCGTGTGCCCCTGGTGCTATATCGGCAAGCGCAAGCTCGACGCGGCGCTGGCGGAGCGGGTCAGTCTCGGCAAATCGCTGGACGGGATCGAAATCGGCTGGCGGCCCTACCAGCTCGATCCCTCCATTCCGGCCGGGGGCTATGACCGGCGCGCCTACATGGAAAAGAAGTTCGGGCCCGAGCGGGCGCGCGGCATCGGCAACACCATTCGCGAGATGGGCGAAACGCTCGGCATCGACTTCAACTTCGACAGGATCGAGCGCTCGCCCAACACGGTCGATTCCCACCGGCTGATCCGCTGGGCGGGCACGGCGGGCGTGCAGCACCGCATGGTCGACATTCTGTTTCGCCGCTATTTCACCGATGGCGAGGACATCGGCAAGGCGGACGTGCTGGTCGACGCCGCCCGGGAAGCGGAGATGGACGCCGACATTGTGCGCGAACTGCTGGGCACCGACGCGGACCGCGACCTGATCGCGCGCGAGGACGCGGCGGCCCGCGAAATGGGCATCAGCGGCGTGCCGAGCTTCGTCATCAACACGGAATATCTGCTGGTCGGCGCACAGGAATCAGCCCTGTTCGTGAAAATGTTCGACCGGCTGGCGGATATCGGGATATCCGCATAACACGTCACGAGGGAGTGTGCGCTTTCACATAGGCTTTCAGAACGGCCTGCATCCGCGTCAGATGGCCTTTTCCTTGCGACTGCGCATAGAAAAAATCGAAGACCTCGGGATCAAGTTTCAGATGCACGGAGCGGGGCTTTCGAGGCCCCTCCACATGCGCCTTCGCCCAGAAATCCGCACCCAGTGCCTCACCTTCCGGGGCCTTGGGATCATGGAACAGTTTGCCCTCATCCTTCAGCTTCTGGATATCGGCCAGCGACGCCTTCTTCATAACTGGATCGCTCATCGCGACCTCCTTTCCATGCTGTGATGAGGCGCGTCGCATCAGCGCGCGCAGTATGCACGACGACGAAACATTCCCCATCGACCAGCCCCAGAGAAATGAACCGCCTCTCGCCATAATCGCGGCGGTCATCAATTCGGGTTAAAATCTCGCCCTCGAAAATGAGGGCCGCGTAAAGAATATCGACACCATGTTTCGCTATGACTTCATGGCGCTTGTTTTCATCCCATTCAAAAGGCAATTAAATATCCCCACCGTTTAATTATCCTTAATAAAAACAGGCCAAAAATATATAAACTTGACCCCGGTTTTTGAGTGTATCAAAAAAGTGTACACTAGTCAAGCTTTTGTTAAATGCTCTTTACGCTGCCTTCGCCTGCGGCACGAGCCCGGCCAGTTCGCGGGTCAGCTTGTAGGCGCTGGCGAGGCGTTCCTCGGGAAAATCCAGATTGCGCATGAAAACCAGCTTCTGGTCCGGGCGCAGCTTGGCCTTGCCGCGCTCATTGTTGATGAGCTCGACGAGGCCCGCCGGATTGGGGAAGCTGTTGTCGCGGAAGCTGAGCACGATGCCCTTGGGGCCCGCGTCGATCTTCTCGATATTGCCGGTCCGGCAGAGCGCCTTGATCTCGACGATCTTGAGCAGCGCCTCGACCTCCTCCGGCAGGGGCCCGAAACGGTCGATCAGTTCGGCGGCGAAACCCTCGATCTCGGGACGGGTCTCGACATCGGAGAGGCGGCGGTAGAGCGCCATGCGGGCATCGAAATCCGGCACGTAATTTTCGGGGATAAGCACCGGCATCCCGACATTGATCTGGGGCGACCAGCGCCCCTCCTCGTCTTCCGCCGCGCCGCCGCCGCGCAGGGCTGCAACCGCCTCCTGCAACATGTCCTGATAGAGTTCGTAGCCCACTTCCTTGATGTGGCCGGACTGCTCGTCGCCCAGCAGATTGCCCGCGCCGCGAATGTCGAGGTCGTGGCTCGCCAGCGTGAAGCCCGCGCCCAGACTGTCGAGGGATTGCAGCACCTTCAGCCGCTTTTCCGCCGCCGGCGTGATCCGCTGCCGGGCGGGCACGGTGAGATAGGCATAGGCGCGGCTCTTGGAGCGGCCGACGCGACCCCTGATCTGGTAAAGCTGGGAAAGCCCGAACATGTCGGCCCTGTGCACGACAAGCGTGTTGGCGGTCGGGATATCGAGCCCCGATTCCACGATGGTGGTCGCCAGCAGCACGTCATATTTGCCGTCATAGAAGGCGTTCATCTTGTCTTCGATTTCGCCCGCCGCCATCTGTCCGTGAGCGGTCACGCTTTTCACTTCCGGCACATATTCGCGCAGGAACTGCTCGGCCTCGGCAAGGTCCGAGATGCGCGGGCAGACATAGAAGCTCTGGCCGCCGCGATAATGCTCGCGCAAAAGCGCCTCGCGCACCACGACGGGATCGAACGGCGTCACATAGGTGCGCACGGCGAGCCGGTCGACCGGCGGCGTGGCGATGATGGAAAGCTCGCGCACGCCGGTGAGCGCAAGCTGGAGGGTGCGGGGAATGGGCGTCGCCGTCAGCGTCAGCACATGCACGTCGGCCTTCAACTGCTTCAGGCGCTCCTTGTGGGCAACGCCGAAATGCTGTTCCTCGTCCACGATGACAAGGCCGAGGCGGGCGAATTTGATCGCCTTGCCGAGCAGCGCATGGGTGCCGACGACGATGTCGACATCGCCGCTGGCGAGCCCCGCCTTTGCCTCCGTCACTTCCTTGCCCGGCACCAGCCGCGAGATCTGGCGCACCTTGACCGGCAATCCGTGGAAACGCTCCGCGAACGACTTGAAATGCTGGCGCGCGAGAAGGGTCGTCGGCACCACCACCGCCACCTGCTGGCCCGCCATCGCCGCCACGAACGCGGCGCGCAGGGCCACCTCGGTCTTGCCGAAGCCGACGTCGCCGCAGACGAGACGGTCCATGGGACGGCCGCGCCCCAGATCCTCCAGCGTGGCGCTGATCGCCTGATCCTGATCCTCGGTTTCCGTGAACGGAAAGCGGGCGCAGAACTCGTCGTAAAGGCCCGGCTGCGGCTCGAATATGGGCGCATTTTTCAGTTCGCGCGCGGCGGCGATCTTGATCAGTTCGCCCGCCATCTCGCGGATGCGGTGCTTGAGCTTCGCCTTGCGCGCCTGCCAGCCGGAACCGCCCAGCCTGTCGAGCTGCGCCCCCGCCTCGTCCGAGCCGTAGCGCGACAGAAGCTCGATATTCTCGACCGGCAGATAGAGCTTGTCGCCGCCCTGATAAAGCACCAGCAGGCAATCATGCGGCGCACCCTGCACCTCGATGGTGTAAAGCCCGTCGAAACGACCGATGCCGTGATCGACGTGGACAACCAGATCGCCGGGCGCGAGGCTTGCCGCCTCGGTCAGGAAGTTCTGGGCCCGGCGCGCTTTCCTCTGGCGCACAAGGCGGTCGCCCAGCACATCCTGCTCGGAAATCACCGACATGTCCGCGGTGTCGAACCCCGCCTCAAGCCCCAGCACGATAAGCGAGACCTGCGCCAGCGGGGCGGCCAGCGCATCGGCCCAGCGATCGACAAGAGCGATGCTGCCGAGCTTGTGATCGTTCAGCACGCTGTGCAGGCGCTCGCGCGAGCCCTGGCTCCAGCTTGCGATGACGATGCGCCTCCTGGCGCGGCGGAGCGCCGAGATGTGGCTGCCCAGCACCTCGAAAAGATTTATCCCCTCCTGCTGGCGCTCAGGGGCGAAATTGCGGGCGAGCTTCACCCCCAGATTGAGCGCCGTGCCGCCATCGGGCGCGGCGAAGGGCGAAAGCACGCGCAGGCGCCGCTCGGCAAGCCGCGACAGCCATTCGCTCTCGTTGAGATAAAGCGCGGTCGGCGGCAGGGCCTTGTAGGGCGTGAGGTTCAGCGCCTTCAGATCGGCGGCGTCCCGGCGCGCTTCGTAATAATCATTGATCTGGGCAAGCCGCTCCAGATGGGCCTCGTCGGCAAGGGCATCAAGCGTGACGAGCGCATCGGGCAGATAATCGAACAGCGTGTCGAGCTGCGCGTGAAAGAGCGGCAGCCAGTGCTCCATGCCCTGATGGCGGCGGCCTTCCGACACCGCCGCATAGAGCGGATCGCCATCGTTCACCGCGCCGAATTTCGCGACATAGGCCGCGCGGAAACGGCGGATGACCTCGCTATCGAGGTGAATTTCCCCGGCAGGCACCAGTTCCAGCGCGCCGAGCGGCAGGGTAGTGCGCTGGTTTTCGGGATCGAAGGCCCGGATGCCGTCGAGCGTGTCGCCGAAAAGGTCGAGCCGCACGGGCGACTCGAAACCGGGCGGAAAGACGTCGATGATGCCGCCGCGCACCGCGAATTCGGCGCGCTCGCGCACGGTGCCGGTGCGGGCATAGCCATTGGCGACCAGATAATCGACCAGACGGTTCACATCGATCGTGTCGCCGACCCTGGCCGACCAGGCGGCCCGCTCAAGCTCCGATTTCGCGGGCACGCGCTGGAGCGCCGCATTGATGGTCGCGATGACGACAAGCGGGGCCGGATCGTCGGCGCGCCGGGTCGAAAGCCGTGCCAGCGTCGCCATGCGGCGGCTGGTGATCTCGGGGTTGGGCGAAACCCGGTCGTAGGGCAGGCAATCCCAGGCCGGAAAGCGCAAGACTTCGACGTCCGGCGCGAAAAAGCCCAGCGCCTCGGCCATGGAGGCGGCGCGGGAATCGTCGCGGGCAACGAACAGAAGCGCGCCACGCCCCTTGCCCGCGTTGCCGCGCGCCATGTCGGCGACCAGCAGCGCGTCAAAGCCTTCCGGCGTCTCGCCGAGCGTCAGACGGCCGGGAGCGGATATGATTCTGGTGAGATCAGACAAGGCCAAGCCGTCCGGCGGTCAACTCAATCGACGTGGCGACCGGCCGTCCCTTCCATGTGTTTCAATTCGCAGATGCGCCGGAAAATCGGGGTATCATATTCGGGCAGCGGGTTTTCGCGCCCTGTGACCCAGTTGTAAAGCACTGTATCCTCAAGCTCGATCAAGCTCTCGTATTCGTCCACCTCTTCCGGGGTAAGATGCCAGAGAATCCTGTCAGCAAAATGGCCCAGAATGAGATCCATTTCCTTGATTCCCCGGTGCCATGACCGGAACCTGAGCCGTTTGCGGCGCACTTCGAGCGCCTGCTCGCGGGCCTCGTCGACGGGATCGGTCATGTCTGTTCTCCTGCGCTTTGCAAGGGATATAGGCCAGATGCGGGCAAATGTCAGCATGGACACCCCCCATGCGGCCTGAGATCCTCTATCCGCTGTTCGCTTCCGTCTCCACCCTCCCCGGCATCGGCCCCCGGCTGGAAAAGCTGGTGAGCAGGGCCGCAGGGCCGAAAATCATCGATCTGCTGGCCCATCTGCCTGTCGGCCTCGTCGACCGCCGCCGCCGTCCGACCATCGCGGCGGCCGTGGCGGGCGAAACCGTGACCATCGAGGTCATGGTCGGCACCCATATCCCGTCCAAACGGCGCGGCCTGCCCTACCGGGTCCATGTCCGCGACGCGACCGGGGAAATGCAGCTCATCTTCTTCAACGGACGTGAGGATTATCTGAACAAGACCCTGCCGGAAGGCTCGATCCGCGTGATCAGCGGGCGCTTCGAGCTTTATCAGGGGCAGGCGCAGATGACCCATCCCGACCATATCGTCGCGCCGGAGGAACTGGCGAGCCTGCCGTTGATCGAGCCGGTCTACGGGCTCACCGCCGGCCTGACGCTGAAAGTGGTGCAGAAAGGCATCAAGGCGGCGCTGAAGAAGCTGCCTGAACTGCCGGAATGGCAGGACCCGGCATGGCGGCGCAAGCAGGTGTGGCCGGACTGGCATGACGCCCTCATCGCCGTCCACAACCCGCAGGGGGAAGATGATCTGGCCCCCATGGCCCCGGGCCGGGCGCGCCTCGCCTTCGATGAACTGCTGGCGAACCAGCTTGCCCTTTCCATCGTGCGGGCGCGGATGCGCCGCCTGCCGGGACGCGCGGTCAAGGGGGACGGGCAATTGCGCGCGCAGGCGATCGCGGGCCTTCCCTACACGCTCACCGGCGCGCAGCGGATGGCGCTGGGCGAAATCGAGGCGGACATGAATTCGGACCGCCGGATGCTGCGCCTGCTGCAAGGCGATGTCGGCTCGGGCAAAACCATCGTCGCCCTGCTCGCCATGCTCAATGCCGTGGAGGCCGATGCCCAGGCCGCGCTGATGGTGCCGACGGAAATCCTCGCCCGCCAGCATTATGCAAGCCTCAAGCCCCTCTGCGACGCCATCGGCGTCCGGGTGGAGGTGCTGACCGGCCGCGACAAGGGAAAGCGCCGGACGGAGCTTCTGGCGGCGCTGGCGGCGGGCGAGATTCACATCCTGATCGGCACGCACGCCCTCTTTCAGGACGAGGTGGTGTTCAGGGCGCTGGCGCTGGTCGTGGTGGACGAGCAGCATCGCTTCGGCGTCCATCAGCGCCTGCAATTGCAGGCCAAGGGCGGCGTCGGCACGGACATTCTGGTGATGACCGCGACGCCCATTCCCCGCACGCTGACGCTGACCGCCTATGGCGACATGGATGTCTCGAAGCTCAATGAAAAACCGGCGGGGCGCAAACCCGTCGAAACCCGGGCCCTGCCGATCGAGCGGCTGGAAGACGTCGTCGCCGCCATCGACCGCGCCGTGCAGGCGGGCGCGCAGGTCTACTGGGTCTGCCCGCTGGTGGAGGAATCCGACGAGGTCGACGCCGCCGCCGCCGAGGACCGCTACAAGCACTTGTCCGGGCTTTTCGGTGCGAAGGTCGGGCTCGTCCACGGGCGCATGAAGGAAGCGGCGAAGGATGCCGCCATGGCGGATTTCGAGCAGGGGGCAACGCGCATTCTGGTCGCGACCACGGTGATCGAGGTCGGCGTGAACGTGCCTGCCGCAACCGTGATGGTGATCGAGCATGCCGAGCGTTTCGGCCTTGCCCAGTTGCACCAGTTGCGCGGCCGGGTCGGCCGGGGCGGGGATAAATCAAGCTGCCTGCTGCTCTATCAGTCGCCCCTGAGCGAGACGGCGACGCGCCGGATCAGGATATTGCGCGAAACCGAGGACGGCTTCCGCATCGCCGAGGAGGATCTGCGGCTGCGCGGGGCGGGCGAACTGCTCGGCACGCGCCAGAGCGGCCTGCCCGCCTTCCGCTATGCCGATCTCAATGTACACGCGGACCTGATGCAGGCGGCCTATGACGATGCCCGGCTGGTGCTGGGCCGCGACCCGGAACTGAAATCGGCGCGCGGCGAGGCGCTGCGGACCCTGCTCTATCTTTTCGAGCGGGACGACGCCATCCGCTACTGGCGCTCGGGCTGAGAAGCCTTGAGGCTGCCAAGCGCGACGCCGCCGAGGATCAGCGCCATGCCCAGCAGATGGTAGAAGTGGAAGGGCTCGCCGATCAGCACCACCGCCATGACGCTGACGAACATCGGCACCAGATAAAGAGCCATTCCCGCCCGCGCCGCGCCCACCAGTTCAATCGCCCGGTTGAAGCAGAGGTAGGACAGAACCGAGGGGAAAATGCCGACATAGATGATCGAACCCAGATTCTTCGCGCTGAGCGGAATCGGGGCCGAATGGGCAAGCTCCACAAGACTGAAAGGCAGCAGGCCGATCCATGAAAAAGCAAAGGTGACGGCCAGAAAAGAGAGCGCGCTCATCTGCGGCCGCCAGCGCAGCAACACCGAATAGAGCGCATAGAGAATGCAGCCGGCCAGCACCCAGATGTCGCCGCCATTGAGACGCAGCGAGGCCAGCGCCTCCACATCGGCTTTCAGCAGAATGGCGAGGACGCCGGCGATCGCGACCGCCAGTCCGAGCAATTGCCGCCATGAGGGCCGCTCGCGCAGCAGCAATGCCGAAAAGCCGACGATCATCATGGGCGTACCGGCCTGCAACAGCCCGGCATTGATGGCCTGCGTCGTGCGCAAGCCGATATAGAGGCAGGTGTTGAAGGCGGCGACGCCGATGATGCCGAAAGCCGCCAGCAGCAGCCAGTTCCGGGCGATGACGGCCCGGTCGTTCCATACGGCCTTTACGGCAAACGGCATGACGATGCCGAACGCGATGAACCAGCGGAGAAAAGCGAGCGTGACCGGCGGCACCTCGACGACGGCGATGCGCCCCACCACGGCATTGCCGCTCCAGAACAGCGCGGCGAACACCACCAGCAGCGCCGGGCGATCAAGCCATTTCGGCATTCAGCCGCGATCCCGCAGCAGCCGGGCCTTGTCGCGGTTCCATGTCTGCTCTTTCTCGTGCTCGCGCTTGTCGGCGAGCTTGCGGCCCTGCGCTAGCCCGATTTCCAGCTTCACCCGGCCCTTCTCGTTCCAGTAGAGCTTGAGCGGCACCAGCGTCATGCCCTGCCGCTGCACCGCGTTCCAGAGTTTCGCAATTTCACGGTTATGCAGCAGCAGCTTGCGCTGGCGCTTGGGCGGGTGGTTTTCCTTGTTGGCCTGCAGATATTCGGGGATGAAGGCATTGATGAGCATGACCTCGCCATCCTTCACCTGCGCATAGGCTTCCGCGATGCTCGCCTGATTGGCGCGCAGCGATTTGACCTCGGTGCCGCGCAGCTCGACGCCCGCCTCGAAGACATCCCCGATGGAATAATTATGCCGCGCCTTGCGGTTGTCCGCGATGACCTTGCGGCCATCGTCGGTTCTGCGTTTCGCGCCGCCGCTCTTCGAGGACATGGCGTCCTGGTCCCGATCTCAGTTAAGCAGCCCCGCGTGGCGGAGCGCCGCGTCGACCTTTTCCTCGGTCGCGAGCGTTACCGGCACAAGCGGCAGGCGCAATTCATTGGTGCAGAGCCCCAGACGTGACGCCGCATATTTGACCGGCGAGGGGTTGGACTCGGCAAAAAGGTCCGTGTGGAGCGGCAAAAGCTTTTCCTGCAATTCCAGCGCGCGGGTGTAATTGCCGTGCAGCGTCGCCTTCTGGAAATCGGCGCAGAGCGCGGGCGCGACATTGGCCGTGACCGAGATGCAGCCGACGCCGCCATGGGCGTTGAAGCCAAGCGCGGTCGCGTCCTCGCCCGAAAGCTGGATGAAATCCGGCCCCATGGCCTGACGCTGCAGGCTGGCGCGCTGCATGTTGGCGGTCGCATCCTTGACGCCGGCGATGTTCTTCAGCTCAAAGAGCCGGGTCATGGTTTCGACCGACATGTCTATGACGCTGCGCCCGGGGATATTGTAGATGAAGATCGGCAGGTCGACCGCGTCGTTCAGCGCCTTGTAATGGGCATAGAGCCCGGCCTGCGTCGGCTTGTTGTAATAGGGCGTGACCACAAGCGCCCCGTCAGCGCCGACATCGGCGGCATGGCGCAGCAGGTCCAGCGCCTCCGCCGTGTTGTTGGAACCGGCGCCCGCCATCACGGGCACGCGCCCGTTGGCGGCCTTCACCGTCAGTTCCACCACGCGCTTGTGTTCTTCATGGCTCAGGGTCGGCGATTCGCCCGTCGTGCCGCACGGCACCAGCCCGTTCGTCCCCTGTTTGATCTGCCAGTCCACGAAGGCCGTGAGGGCATCTTCATCGACTCGCCCGTTCTGAAAGGGCGTGATCAGGGCAACGATCGATCCCCTGAACCTTGTAGCAGTAGACATGGGTTTAGCTCCTGGCGCGACGCTCCGGACCTCCGGAGCGGGTGGAACATAGCTCCATCGCACGGCAGCGGCAACCGGAGCGGCAGGCTATCTTGCTCTAGAATTTGAGGAATTTGCCTATTCTGGCGGCAATTTCCATGGCCTCGCCCCGGCCCGCCATGTAGCATGAGCCATCATGATGATTTGCCGGTCTATTGAGCAGCGGAGACCCGCTTGAAGGTGACAGCCCTGTTGAACCGGTCCTTTCCGGCATCGGCCATGGCCCTGACGGCAAGCCTGCTCATGGGCGTTTGCCTTGTGGGCGCAGCCATACCCGGGACCGCCCATGCCGCCGACACCGCCCCCGCCCTCACCGGCAGCGACGAAGCGACGCTGACCGCGGCGCTCAAGGCCTGCGATCAGGACGACTGGGCGACGGCGCGGACGCTGGAGACCACGCTCACCGATCCGGTCGCCGCCAAGATCGCCCGCTGGACGCGGCTGATGGCGCAGGACAGCGGCGCTTCGGCCAGTGAAATCGCCAGTTTTCAGGCGCAGAATCCGCAATGGCCACGCCAGAAGATCCTCTCCCAGCGGGCGGAGGAGGCTTTCCTTCTCCTGACGGCCGGTACGCCGGACACGCTCGCCTGGTTCACCCGGCATACGCCGGTGACCGCTGACGGCCGGATCGCCTATGGCGAGGCGCTCGTCGCCACCGGCAAGAAGAACGAAGGCGCTGACACCATCATGCGCGCCTGGATCGACGGCGATTTCACCGTCACCGAACAGCAGGGCATCCTTGCCCGCGACGGCGCTCTTATCCCGATGTGGGCGCATGAAGCCCGCTTCGACCGGCTGCTCTGGGATGGCGATTACAGCGACGCCCGGCGCATGGTGGCGCTGCTCGGCCCCGATGAAGGCACGCTCGCCGACGCCCGCGTCCAGCTCATGAGCGGCAGCTTCAAGGCACCGGACGCCCTGTCCAGGGTGCCCGATTATCTGCGGCGCAACGGCGGCCTCCTCTATGCGCAGGCCCGCTATGAACGCAAGGTTGGCGACCCGGATGCCGCTCTGCCAATCCTGCTGACCGCGCCGACGCAGGGCCACCAGATGGTCAGCCCGGCCGACTGGTGGGTCGAACGCCGCATCGCCGCCCGCCAGATGCTGGTCGAGGGCCGCTATGCCGAAGCCTACAAGCTGGTTTCGGAAAACGGGCTCAGTTCCGGCAGCGACTTCGCCGACGCCGAATTCATGTCCGGCTGGATTGCGCTGCAATATCTCAACAAGCCGCAACAGGCCCTGCCCCATTTCCAGCAGCTTGATGCGGGTGTCTCGACGCCGGTCAGCAAATCGCGGGCGAAATACTGGCTGGGACGGACCGAGGCCGCGCTCGGCAACAAGGACGAGGCCCTGAAATATTACCGGCAGGCCTCGCAATATTCGACCAGCTTCTATGGGCAACTGGCGCTGAGCGAACTTGCCGGGCCAGGCCGGGCCATCAAGCTGCAACTGCCGCCGGATCCAGCCACCAGCGCCACCACCGAAAAGCATTTCGCCAAAACCGAACTGGCCCGCGCGGCAAGGATGGCCTTGCAGATCAGCCGCCCCAATCTGGCCCGCACCTTCGTTCTGCACATGGGCGACACGTTGAGCGAGCCCGCCCAGCTTGCCGAACTTGCCGATTTCGCCATGTCGATCGGTCTGCCGGACATGTCGGTGCGCGTCTCGAAAGTGGCGGCCCAGCGCGGCGTCATCATGCCGGTCCGCGCCTATCCCGTATCCGTGATCCCGAACTATGCCCGGCTGGGCCCCCAGGTGGAGCCCGCGCTCGTCTATGGCATTTCGCGTCAGGAGAGCGAGTTCAATCCGCAGGCCACCAGTTCGGCAGGCGCGCTCGGCCTGATGCAGCTCATGCCCGGCACGGCCAAAATCGTCGCCCGTCAGGTCGGCGTGCCCTATTCGACGGCCCGGCTGACCACGGACCCCTCCTATAACGCCACACTCGGCTCCGCCCATCTGGGCGATCTCGCAGGCAAGTATGACGGCTCCTACATCATGACAATTGCCGCATACAATGCGGGCGGCGGCCGGGTGACCCAGTGGATCGGCAAATATGGCGACCCGCGCGCGCCCAGCGTCGATCCCATCGACTGGATCGAACAAATCCCGTTCACGGAAACGCGCAACTACGTGCAGCGCGTGATGGAAAACGTGCAGGTTTACCGCAACCGGCTGAGTGGCAAGAACATGGATCTGGCGATTGCCGCCGACCTGCGCCGGGCCAGTTCTCCGGCCTTTGCCGCCATGCCCGCCACCGTGGAGGCGAGCGACGATCCGGCCGACGCGCCCGCGCCCATGCAGTCCGCGCCTGCTCAACTTACCCCATCCGCCCAGCCGCCGGCGGCGAAGCCTGCTCCCCTCGCGCCGCCAGCGCGCTCCAGCCTGCAACTCCCCTTCAAACCGGGACATAGCTGACCATGATGGACGATATGGAACCGGCAGAAGAGGAAGGCGGCGATCCCGTCCGCTCCCCCGGGCTGAGCGCAAACGATATTTTCTATGCCGAACGCCAGTTCACCACGCAGGAAGGGGTGCGCCTCTTCGTGCGCGACTATGGCGACGCCGCCTCCAGGCTGACCCCGGTATTGTGCCTGCCCGGCCTCACCCGCAACTCGAAGGACTTCGTCACGCTGGCCGAATGGCTCGGAACCGAACGCCGGGTCGTCTGCCCCGATCTGCGCGGGCGCGGACAGTCGCAATTCACCGGCAAGATCGCCGACTATACGCCGCAGCTTGAACTGGGCGACATTCTGGACCTGATCGCAGGGCTCGGCCTTGGCCGGGTGCTGCTCGTCGGCACCTCGCGCGGCGGGCTGATCGCCATGCTGATGGCGGCCCTGCGTCCCGCTGCTCTCGCCGGAGTCATTCTCAATGACGTCGGCCCGGAGATCGAACGCGCCGGACTGGAGCGGATCTCGGAATCAGGCACCGCAACACCGCCCAAAAGCTGGCCCGAAGCCGTGGCCCATCTGCGCCGCGCCAACGAACGCAAATTCCCCAACGTCACAACCCAGCAATGGATCGATTTCGCCAGCCGCACCTATGATGACCGCGATGGCACGCCGGCGCTTGCCTATGATCCCAAGATCATGGAGGGATTGCATGCGGCGCTGGCGGCATCGCAAGGTCCGCTGCCTGCGACATGGCCCCTGTTCGGCGCGCTGGCCCATCTGCCGCTTCTCGTGGTGCGCGGTGAAAACTCGGACGTGCTGTCGCAGGAGACATTCGAGCGGATGATCGCGGAACATCCCGGCTGCCATTCCGTCACCGCCACGGCCCGCGGTCATGTGCCCTTTCTCGACGAGAAAGAGGTGATCGCCGCCATAGACAACTTCCTGGCCATGGAAAATCTTTGAGGCCGGAAAGGCCGCTCATATGGCAGCCGCTTCATTGCCTTCGTCCAGCCTTACGCAGTTTCGTCCGGCCAGCTTCGCCCGGTAAAGCGCGGCATCAACCCGGTGAACGGCGGTCTGCGCGGTATCACCCCGGACAAGCATCGTCGCCCCGACACTGACGGTGATCCGTTGTCCGGTATCCGGCACAAACAAAGGTTCAACTTCAATAGTGGCTCGCAAACGTTCCGCAATCTCCGCGATATCTTCCGGCTTGCAATCGGGAATTAGCACACTGAATTCCTCGCCCCCCCAACGGCACAACATGCTGGCTGAACGCAGGACTCCAAGCGCCGCCTGCGCCACGCGCCGGATCGCATCATCCCCCTTGAGATGCCCAAGCTGATCGTTGATATCCTTGAAGCGATCGAGATCGAACATGACAAGCCCGTAGGAGCGCTCAGCCCGCCCTACATGGCTGACCGCCTTTTCCAGAGCCTGTTCAAACTTCTGCCGGTTGCCGACGCCCGTCAGCCTGTCGGTGATGGTCAGTTGCTCCAGCCTGTGCTGATAGATATTCACCGCATAGCTTACGACAACGATGGTGAGGGTAATGCCGATAAGCCCCACGGCGATATTGGTGAGAAAGCCGCGCCAGAGGGAACGGAAGGCATCCGACTCTCTTTGTTCGACAATGACGTGCCAGCCAAGATCAGGAATGGCCTTGGTGGTCAAAAGCATGTGCTCGCCGTCGCGCTTGTATTCGAAATAGCCTTCGTTGGTGGCAAGAACCCGCTTTCCGATCACCGAGATGCCCGGCGCAGTCAATATGTTGTCGCCTTTGACGTCAGCCCCGCTCGACCGGACAATGATATTGCCTTTGGAATCGACGAAATAAACGTCCCGCTGATATTTCTGCTGATAGCGCGTCATCACATCGGAAACAGACTTGAGGTTCAGTCCGATACCGGTGATGCCGATGAAATTCCCCTGATAATCGAGAACCTTGTAGTTGATGAAAATCGTCAGTTCGTCTTTTTGCTCCTGGTTGATGTCGACATTGACCTCATAGGGCGTCGACATTTTTCCATCACGGAAAAACCAGGCATCAGCCGGATCGGCCGGGATAATGGGGCGGGTTATACCCGTGAAATGATAATAGGTCAGCGTGCGCGCCGAGATCAGGTAACTGGTAAAGCTGCCATACCGGTTTTTGATCTGATTCAGATAGCGCGTGAGACTGTCCTGATTTTTTTCACCATCAAGCATCCAGTCCTTGAGAAAGGTGTCATTCGCCATGAGCGAGGAAACGAGGATCGGCCGCAGAAGATCAGTCTGGATTTCCGAATAGATATTGCTGCTCGTCAAAGGCAGCTCGTTCTCCAGAATTGTGTGCCTGAGAGCTGATGTCGATACCCGGAAGCTGATCAGATTCGTGGTCAGGAAAAACAGGACAAGAATAAACCCGATCACGACAGTAAGGCGCATGCGTATCGTCAACCGGCTCCAGCGCGGGAAATTCATCTCAGCAATCCATCCGGGCATCTTCAAAACGAGCAGGTGGGCAAATACCATGCAGAGACAGGTTCTGTAAAAAGCCGTCTCATGGTGATCCGCGATATGCAGGAAGCATTTTTGTTGGCACATTGATACCGCATTTGGCGGTTATGCTAAAGATAACCAGTTTTTCATGCTTCCTGTCGGCTACGGTTCAGCCGGTTTCAGTCTTTAATTCATGCCGAATCTTTCCAGGAGTTAACGTTTGCACCAGGAAACGCCCCTGATCGCCACGCTCGTTGGCGGTTTTTGTCTAGCGTTTGTTCTCGGGGCGATCGCAACACGGCTACGTATTTCTCCCCTTGTCGGCTATCTGCTCGCAGGCGTACTGGCCGGCCCTTTCACACCCGGCTTCATCGCCGATCAGGAAATGGCCAATGAGCTGGCCGAAGTGGGCATCATCCTGCTCATGTTCGGCGTCGGCCTGCATTTCTCGCTTGAAGATCTCCTGTCTGTCCGGGCCATCGCCATTCCCGGCGCCATCGTCCAGATCGGGTTTGCAACCCTGCTCGGCATGGGCTTCGGCTGGCTCATGGGCTGGCCGCTCGCGGAGGGCACGGTCTTCGGCCTTGCCCTTTCCGTCGCGAGCACCGTCGTGCTGCTGCGCACACTTCAGGAACGGCGATTGCTGCAAACGGAGCGAGGCCGCATCGCGGTCGGCTGGCTCATCGTCGAGGATCTGGCGATGGTGCTGGCCCTGGTCCTGCTGCCGGCCCTTGCCGATCTGATCAAGACGAATGCAGGCGCCGCTTCGGGGGTTGCCGGGCCGGACCTCGAGGAGATCGGCATGACCATGCTGATCACGCTCGGCAAGGTCGCGGCCTTTGTCGCCGTCATGCTGCTATTCGGACGCAAACTCGTCCCCAGGCTGCTGCATTATATCGCCCATATCGGATCGCGTGAGCTGTTCCGCCTCGGCGTGCTGGCCATTGCGCTCGGCATCGCGTTCGGCGCCGCCAAGCTTTTCGATGTTTCGTTCGCGCTCGGGGCCTTTTTCGCAGGCATGGTGCTGGCCGGATCCCAGCTGAGCCATCGCGCAGCGGAAGAAACGCTGCCGCTGCGCGACGCTTTCGCGGTGCTGTTCTTCGTTTCGGTCGGCATGTTGTTCGACCCCTCGATCCTGATCCGGGCACCGTTGCCGGTGCTCGGCACCTGCATCATCATTATTCTGGGCAAATCGCTGGCCGCCTTCGGCATCGTGCGCGCCTTCGGCAAACCGGAATCAACCGCTCTGATGATCTCGGCGAGTCTTGCCCAGATCGGTGAATTTTCGTTCATCCTCGCCGCCCTCGGCGTCAGTCTGGGCCTGATGAGTGAACAGGCGCGCGATCTTGTGCTGGCGGGCTCGATGATCTCGATTCTGGTCAATCCGGCGGCTTTCTATGCCGTCGACAAATGGCTGCCGAAGCTCCTCAAATCCCAGTCTTCCGACGAACTGCCCGACACCGAGGCGGAGAGCGCCACTCTGGAACCTCTGGTCCAGACAAGCCTTGCAGACCATGTGGTGCTTGTCGGCTATGGCCGGGTCGGCCAGGTCATTGCAGAGAAACTCAAGGATGACGACGAGCCGATCCTGGTCATCGAGGAGCGCAAGAAGATCGCGGCAGAGGCTGCCTTCGCCGGTTTCGAGACGATGAACAACCATGCGGGCGAGCCCGGTGTGCTCACCGCCGCCAATATCGACAGGGCCCGCACCCTGTTCGTCGCCATCCCCAATGGCTTCGAGGCGGGACAGATTGTCGCCACGGCAAGGACGGAAAACCCCGGCCTCAGGATCATCGCCCGCGCCCATTCCGACGAGGAACTGGATTATCTGCGCAAAAACGGTGCGGATTTCGTGCTGATGGGCGAACGCGAGATCGCCATGGGCATGGTTCAGGGGTCATTTGGGGACGAAACCTTCACCCCGCCGGCCGACGGATTTCAGCCCGTCTGAAGTTCTTGTCATGGCCCGCCCTTCTCACGCAGGAATTTCCATTGGCGAAGAAACCTGCCAAACCTATTCTGCGCCGAGGAGAACCCTCCGGGCGATCAAGGATTCCCGCGCAGGTCGCTGTCTGGAACATGGATGTGGACAAGTTGAGCATTACGGATAAGTCCACGCCTGCGCTGCCCTTCAAGCTCGGTCCCGCCGAGCATTTCATTCCTTTCGAAGAGCCGGGCTTCAAGGGCAAGCGCGCCGTCATCGCGCTGTTGATCGCCTTTCTCGTCCATATGATCCTGTTCGGCATCCTGATTTTATGGAAACCCAAAACGCCGAAGCTGGCCGAGCCGCCCAAGGCGATCTCGGTCCAGCTCGTGCCCGAGCCCGAGCCGAACAGACCACGCCCCAAGCCGCAGCAACCCAAACCTCAGCCCAAGCCCGAGGAGAAGAAACCCGCGCCCAAGCCCGTG
The DNA here is from genome assembly GCA_028283765.1 of Parvibaculaceae bacterium. GTDB lineage: Bacteria > Pseudomonadota > Alphaproteobacteria > Parvibaculales > Parvibaculaceae > JAATFR01. The sequence goes on from JAPWJY010000008.1 coordinate 1,792,768, forward strand.
CCGCAGGAACAGAAGAAGCCTGAGCCGGAGAAAAAACCCGAGACGCCGCCGGAACTCAAATATCAGGAATCGGGCGGCAGCCCCAAGCTCAAGCCGGGCCGCGTCACCGAGGTGAAGAAGGACCATCCCAGGCCGCCTGCGACCGCGCAGGAGCAGAAGCCCCAGGTGCAGAAAACGCCGCAGGAGCAGAGCCGCAAGGTTGAGCCCAACGCGGACAAGGGAGAAGCGTTCAAGAAGGCGGAGAAGCCCAGCGAAAAGAGTTCCCGGGGCAAGAAGACCCAGACGCCCTCCTCCGCGCCGACAGCACCGCTGAATGCGCCGCCCGCCCCCGGTACGCCCGCGCTGGAAGAAGGCGAAGCGCAGATGCAGAGCCCGATTGCCGGCCAGGGCGGCGGCGACGCCTATCTGAACGAGATTCGCGACATGGTGATGCAGAGCATCGTCTATCCCTCGGCGACCGCCCGGGGCGCGGACGGCGTTGTGACCTGCGGCATGACGATCACGCGTCAGGGCTGGATGATCAATGTGCGCGTGCTCCAGTCATCCGGCAATGCGGCGCTGGACCGGGCGGCCATGGATGCCATCCGCAATGCAGGTCCCTTTCCGCCGCTCCCCGACAATATTCCCGGCAATCAGGTCGGCATCATCGCAACCATGCGCATCGGCCCGGACGGCAACCAGTAGCGCCTGAACCAAAAAAGCCGGACACATGCGCTGTGCCCGGCTTTTCTTCATTCTTCTGCCGGAAAAACCGTCAGGCGCTCGCGTTCTCAAGGGCCGGATAGTCGGTATAGCCCTCGGCACCCGGCGAGTAGAACGTCCGGGCGTTCCACTTGTTCAGCGGCGCATTTTCCGCAAAACGGCGCACCAGATCGGGGTTGGAGATATAATCCTTGCCGAAGGCGACCGCATCCGCGCCACCCCGGGCGAGGATCGCCTCGGCGCTTTCCTTGGTGAAGCCCTCATTGGCGATATAAACACCGCCGAATGCCGCCTTGAGCTGGTCGCCGAGGCTGTCGTCCTTCTCGGCCTCACGCGCGCAGATGAAGGCGATACCGCGCTTGCCCAGTTCCTTCGCCACATAGCCGAACACGGCCGGACGATTGCTGTCGCCCATCGAATGAGAGTCGCCGCGCGGAGCCAGATGCATGCCGACCCGGCCCTTGCCGAATACGGAGATGCAGGCATCGGTGACTTCCAGCATCAGCCGGGCCCGGTTCTCGATGGAGCCGCCATAATTGTCGGTGCGATGGTTTGAGATGTCCTGAAGGAACTGGTCGAGCAGATAGCCGTTCGCACCATGGATCTCGACGCCATCGAAACCGGCAGCTTTCGCGTTTTCAGCCCCCTTGCGGTAAGCCTCGATGATGCCGGGAATCTCGCTGGTTTCCAGAGCACGCGGCACCGGATAGGGCCGCTCGGGGCGGAGCAGGCTGACATGGCCTTCCGCGGCGATGGCGCTGGCGGAAACCGGAGCTACGCCATTCTCCTGAAGGCTCGGATCGGAAATGCGCCCGACATGCCAGAGCTGCATGAAGATGCGCCCACCCGCCTCATGCACGGCTTTGGTGGTCAGCTTCCAGCCCTCGACCTGCTCGGCGGACCAGATACCGGGAGTCGCGACATAGCCGACGCCCGCCCGGGTGACCGATGTGGCCTCGCTGATGATGAGGCCCGCACTGGCGCGCTGGCAGTAATATTCAGCCACCAGCGCGTCGGGCACCCGCTCCTCGTGGGAACGGCTGCGCGTCAGCGGCGCCATGACGATGCGGTTGGGCAAGGTGAGATCGCCGACAACGATCGGGTCGAAGAGAGTGGGCATCGTTCTATCCTCACGACGGGGTTGTTCGATTTATATCGAACAATATAGGCCCACCCTCCGCTCCGGCAAGCATCCGGCCGGCTGAAAATTCATTTCAGGCCGGTCCGGCGCTTTGCCCGGCGCTTTCAACACCTACCATTTGTAATTCAGGGTGGCGTAAATGGTCCGCCCATCCCCCCAGTAGCAGCCGATGGCGCCAAGGCAGGAGGAGACGTATTTCTTGTTCAGCAGATTGCTCACATTGATTGCCGCCTGCAATCCGTTGAGGGTCGTATCCAGCCGGCCAAGATCATAGCGCAGCGCCGCATCAAACAGGGTATAGCCGGGCACACTGAACAAATTATTGTTATCCCCGAAAGTCTGGCCGACATAGCGCGGACCGCCGCCCATGCTCACGCCGCCCCATGCGCCACTCGACTGCACCGCGTAATCGAGCCAAAGCGCCGCCTGATGGCGGGGAACGTAGGAGAGGCGATTCCCCTGCGTGCTTACGCCTGCCGCCGTCGGGTTGTCACGGGTGATTTTACTGTCGGTATAGGCATAGGAGGCGATGACGGAAACGGCGTCACTGATTTCGCCCTTGCCTTCGACTTCAAGGCCACGCACCCGGACTTCACCCGTCTGCACTTTGTAGCTGTAGTTCACCGGGTCCGGCGTCAGCACGTCTTTCTGGGTGAGCTGATAGGCGGAAACCGTGATGAAGCTGTCCATCCCGGCCGGCTGGTATTTGACGCCGGCCTCATATTGCTCGCCTGTCGTCGGATTGAAGGGCTTGCCATCGCGCGCCGTGCCGCTCGCCGGATTGAACGACGTGCTGTAGCTGACATAGGGCGCAACACCATTATCGAAATTATAGACAAGGCCGCTGCGCCAGGTGAATTTCCTGTCCTTCTGCCTGACGGTGGCGTCCGTGGCGCCCGCCCGGTTCCGGGTATCGGTGTCCGCCCAGTCATAGCGCCCGCCCAGCGTAAGCACGAAGCGCTCCCATTTCATCTGGTCCTGACTGTAGAGGCCGACCTGTGACCGGTTCTGGTTGATCCTTGTGGCGACATCCGGCCGGGTGATGACCGTACTGTAATCCGGGTCATAGGCGTTGAAGGTTGTGGGAAGCACCGACAGGGCAGATTCGGCGTAGCGGCTGTTTTCATAGGAATAATCGATGCCGGAGAGCAGCGTGTGTTCAATCGCCCCGGTGAAGAAATGGGCAATAGCCTGATTGTCCACCGTGAACATGCGCGCGCTTTCGGGGAAAGCCCAGGCATAGCGGTTGAGCGCGGCCGGATTGCAGCTCGCCAGACTCCCGCAAAAGGCCTGTACGCGCTGCGTATCCGTATCGACATAGGCGTAGCGAAGATTCTGCCGGAACGTCCAGGTATCATCGAGTTGATGAGAAGCCTCATAACCGATAAAGGCCTGTTCGCTCTTGAAGCTGTCATAGTCCGGTTCCCCCACAAAGGCATCGCGGGGAAGTTCCGGATAGAGGCCCGTATAAAGCGTGCCATTCGCAGGCAGCGAGGGACCGCCACCGCCGCCGGGTGAATCGATCTTCTGATATTCAGCCAGAAGCGTTATCGAGGTCTTTTCGTCCGGCTTGTAGGTGAGGGACGGGGCGATATAGCCCTTCCTTTCCTTCACGTGATCGTACTGCGTCTGCGAGAGCCGCCCGAGACCGACGATCCGGTAGAGGAAATCCCCTTCCTGATCGGCCTTGCCGCCGAAATCGAAGGCTGTCTGGTAGCGGTCATGCGTCCCGTACTGAAGCTCCACCTCATGGATGGCGTCCTCGGTTGGCCGTTTGCTGACCATGTTGATCATCCCGCCCGGATACCCCTGCCCATACAGAACCGATGCCGGCCCCTTCAGTATCTCGATCTGTTCAAGCCCATACGGCTCGATCCTGGGCTGCGAGTAGCCCCGCGCGCCGAATGGCAGGCGCAGACCATCGAGATAGCGCCCGGGTGGCGTGAAGCCGCGCACCGTAAACCAGTCGTAACGCTGGTCCGTGTCACCATATTGCGCGACAACGCCCGGCGTATAGCGAAGAGCCTGGGCAAGGCTGCTTGCTCCCTGCGCGGCGATCTGGTCGCTGGTGACGACATTGATCGTCTGGGGCACTTCGAGCAGAGAGCTATTGGTCTTGGAGCCCGTCGTCGCGCGAGTGGCCACAAAACCGCTCGCCGTTTCCCATTGCGAGAGGGAATCTCCATGCCCCGTCACATGCAATGGCTCAAGCAGGGAACTTCCGCCCGTATCGATCCGGCTGAGCACGAAGGTGGATGAATCGGCAAGACTCCAGCTGATGCCGGTGCCCGCGAGCAGCCTGCGCAGCGCCTCTTCCGGCGGCAGGGTGCCGGAGACAGCCTGCCCGTTGAGACCACCCAGAATGGCGCTATCGACCGTGATCTGCATCCCGGACTGGTCGCCAAAGAGGGTCAGCGCGCTTGCAAGCGGCTGGGCGGGAATATCGAAGGCGCGCTGCTGGCTTGCAGCCACCACCTGCCGGGCCGCCTCACCTTGTTCCGCCGCCCCGGCCTTTCCCGCCATGGCCCACAAGCCAACGGCGAGCAATGCCGTCGTCCCCATCAACCGGGCCACAGAACGGCCGTTTATCCCCGATATTCCGCTACACGCCTTCGACACGCCAAGTCCCCTTCACTGCGCAGATACCTCATAGAGAAACCTGCGAGCAATTATTAATTGCACACACTAAGGAAGAGACGGAGACCGAAGCCGGTTCTTCAGGAAGAAAATGCGATTTTTCAGAAAAATTAACGGTTCAACTGCCGGAGACGATCAGCAACCAAGGGGTAACCTCGCGGACATGGCCCTTGTGGGGCTCGACCACCGTGCGCAGCGCGCGGACCGGATCGCCCAGATCATAGACGCCGGTGATGCGGCGGCTGGCGAGGCCATCATCGGTCACGACAATGAGCCCGCTGTAATAGCGGCGCATCTCGTCCGCCGCCTCCGAGATGCTGGCGCCTTCGAGGATCAGGCGGTTGCGCCGCCACGGGGCGACGCTCTGGACCGGCAGGGTATCGGCCATCAGGCTCCCCTGCCCGCCGATACGAACCCGGTCGCCCGGCGCCAGCAGGAGGTTGCGCGTACCCCCCTCACCCGGAAAATCGACCCGGACGGAGCCGCTCTCGACGGTCACTCCCACTTCGTCGCGGGCCAGACTGACATCGAAAGCCGTGCCGGTGACCGTGACGGTCACCTTTTTCGCCCGAACGGTGAAGGGCCTCCGGCGATCCTTTGCAACCTCGAAAAAGGCCTGCCCCTCAAGCAGCGTCACACCGCGCGCGCCATTGCTGTAGTTGATGGCGATCGCGCTGCCGGAATCGAGCAGCACATGGCTGCCGTCAGCGAGCGCAACATCCCGGCGCTCACCCACCGCCGTCCTGTAATCAGACCGGACCATGAGGCTCAGGGGGGAGAAAATCGCGACGAGCAGGCAGGCGGCCAGCGCCAGGGCCGCCCCATAAAGCTTCAGGTGCGCCCGCTTCGCGTGCAAATCCGCAACCGCCGCCCGGTCTGCCGCAGGGCCGATGCTGCCCGCAAGCGTCCAGACCTGCCCGGCAGCGGCGAAAGCCTCACCATGCCGCTCGCTCTGCCCGCGCCAGTTCTCGAATTCATTACGCAATGTCTGGCTGGAGGGCTCCGCCTTCAGGCGCAGGAACCAGCGGACAGCCTCATGATGGATGGTGTCTGGCGTCCCGCTCATGGCCGCCTCCGGTCTGGCGTGCTTTTGGCTTCTCCCAGCCGCTCCATACAATGGAGCATCGCCTCCTGAACCAGATTATGCGCCCGGGTCTGGGAAATACCGAGCGCAACACCGATCTCGGCAAAGGTCTTGCCTTCAAAACGATGCAGATCGAAAGCGAGCCGGGTCCGCTGCGGCAGTTCGGCCAGCGCCTCGCCCACAAGCCTCAACTCGTTTCGGTGCAACGTCTCCTGTTCCGGGCTCGCATGGCGCGAGGGCAGCTCCTGCAACACCGCCTCCCCCGCAGGGTGCCAGGCGTCGCTGGTCAGGCGGCGGGCAAAATCGAGCGCCAGATTGCGGACGATGCGATAGAGATAGCCGACCGGCTGGACGATCCTGTCGGCTTCGCCGCGCTCCTTGTCCACGGCGACCGAAAACCGCATCCAGGCTTCCTGAACCACGTCTTCTGCCTGCATCCGGTCCCCGACAATGGGAGCGGCATAGTCGATCAGATCCGCACGGTGATGCAGATAGAGATCGAGCTTTGTGCCAGCTTCCTTCAAGGCGAAACCATTCAGTCATGCGGTCCGGTGGCCTGAGCCATATCCCGACTGAGAATGATTATCAACTCATGGTTTGCCGTGGGGCGAAGGCGGCCCGCTCAGGCCGCATCGGATTGCTCAACCAGTCCCCGCTTGCGCAGCAGGGCCGCGGGATCGGGCGCATGACCCCGGAAGGCCTCATAGGCATCCTGCGGGTCGCGGCGGTTGCCCCCGGCATAAACGAAATCATGAAGTCGCTTCGCTACGGCCGGGGCGAAGACGTCGCCCGCCTCCTCGAAGGCCCCGAATCCGTCCGCATCCAGCACCTCGGACCAGAGATAGCTGTAATAGGCCGACGAATAGCCTTCGCCCGCGAACACATGCTGGAAATGGGGCGGGCGGTGGCGCATGACGAGCCCCTCGGGCATCCCGATATTCTCCAGCACCTTCGTCTCGAAGGCTGCCGGGTCGAGCGCGCCCGGCTCATCCAGCAGGTGCATTTCCAGATCGACCAGCGCGGAGGAGACATATTCAACCGTGGCGAAGCCCTGATTGAAGGTGCGGCTCGCCAGCAGCCGGTCGAGCAGCGCACGCGGGATCGGCTCGCCGGTGCGATAATGAACGGCGAAGCGTTCCAGTATCTCCGGCTGCTCCAGCCAGTGTTCGAACAGTTGCGAGGGAAACTCGACGAAATCGCGCGCGACATTGGTGCCGGAAATCAGGGGATAAGTCACATCCGACAAAAGCCCATGGAGCGCGTGGCCGAACTCGTGGAACAGGGTGCGCGCGTCATCGAACGAGATCAGCGCCGCCTCCCCCTCCGCCGCCTTGGAAAAGCTCATGACGTTGACGATGATCGGGCGCACGTCCCCGTCCAGTTTTTCCTGCACCCGGAAGGCACTCATCCAGGCCCCGCTGCGCTTGGAAGGCCGTGCGAAATAATCCCCGAGAAAAAGCCCGGCATGAGCGCCCGCCGCATCCGTGACCTCGAACACGCGGACATCGGGATGGTAAGCGGGAATATCCGGGCGCGGCGTGAAGACAAGGCCGAAAAGCCGGTGTGCGGTATAAAAGACCGCCTCGATCATGCGCTCCAGTTGCAGGTAGGGCTTGATCTCGGCATCGTCGATATCGAACTCGGCCTTGCGGCGGCGCTCGGCATAAAAGCGCCAGTCCCACGGCGCGATGGTGAAATTGCCGCCATCCGCGTGAACCAGAGCCTGCAAGGCCTCCCGCTCGCGCAGCGCCTGCGCGCGGGCCGGGGTCCAGACGGAGCGCAACAGGTTCATCGCGGCCTGCGGCGTCTTCGCCATGGAGTCCGCAAGCCGGAAAGCCGCGAAATTCTCATAGCCCAGCAGCCGGGCGCGCTCGGCCCGCAAGGCCAGCGTTTCGGTGATGATGCCGCGATTGTCCGTCTGCCCCGCTTCGCCGCGCGCGCCCCACGCCCTGAACGCCTGCTCACGCAGATCGCGCCGGGCGCTTGAAGCCAGAAACGGCTCGACCAGCGAGCGCGCCAGCGTGATCACATGCTTGCCGGGAAGGCCCATATCGGCCGCCACCCGCGCGGATGCCGCGCGCAGGGAGGGGGACAGACCGGCAAGATCGGCCTCGTCCTCCAGCACCAGCTTCCAGCTTTCCTCATCCGCCAGCACATTCTGGCCGAACTGCGTGCCAAGCGACGCCAGCCGCTCGGCGATGGCGGCAAGCCGGTCCTTGACTTCCTTTGGCCGCCCCGCCCCTGCCCGCACGAAAGCCGTGTGGTAGCGCTCCAGCACCCGCGCCTGCTCGGCGTCGAGACCGGACTGGCTGCGCCGCCCATAAAGATCGTCGATGCGCGCGAACAGCGCATCGTCAAGAAAGATCGCGTTGCGATGGCGCGCCATGAGCGGCGACATATCGCGCTCCACCGCCTGCAAGGCCGTATTGGTATGCGCGCCTGTGAGGTTGGAAAAGACGGCGCCGACATCCCGCAGCAGCCGGCCGCTTCGCTCAAGCGCCTCGATGGTATTCGCAAAACCGGGTTTCTCGTCCGAGCCGGTAATGGCGGCGATCTCGGCGCGCTGCTCCGTCATGCCGAGGTCGAAAGCCGGGCGGAAATGCTCCGGCCTGACAGCCGCGAAATCGGGCATCCCGAAGGGAAGCGCCGAGGCGAACAGGAGCGGGTTTTCGCTGGCCATATTGAACCGTCTTTCTGCTTTATCCCCGGGGAAACGTATCCTGTGGGCATTACATTGGGCATTACATATTGTCCGGCCATGGATACAGGAAAAGGCCCACCCTTCAAAAAAGGGCCGGCAACGACCGGTTTGCGCCTATTTGCCCCGGCCGGAGCCGCCGGGCTTCTTGCCGCCGCCATCCTGCTTGTTCACGGTCGCCCAGGCGCGTCTTTCGGCCTCCCCGGTCGAAACGCCGCGCTCCTTGTAGCCCTCCTCGATGTGTTCGGCCTTGCGCTGCTGTTTATCGGTATATTTTGACTTTTCACCGCGTGGCATGGTCTTTCCTTCCCGTTAGCAATCGCGCTTCCCGCGCAAACGGATCGACGCATGACCGGGCCGGAGGTTCCTTTCCGTGTCAGATGGAAATCCTTCCACATATTTGCCAAACTCATCCCACGCCCCGGCTCCGGCGGGGCTCATCGCTTCACTGCCAAAGGAATGAACATGTCGCTGGTCAAGCTGATCGAGGAAGAAGACGCCTCGCCCGAGGTCAAAGCCGTCTATGACGACATCAAGGCGACGCGCAATGTGGACTGGATCAACAATTTCTGGAAAGTCCTCGCCAACGATCCGAAGAACCTTCGCCGCACCTGGGAAAGCATCAAGGAAGTCATGGCGCCGGGCGCCCTCGACCCGCTCACCAAGGAACTGATTTATCTCGCCGTTTCCATTTCCAACTCGTGCGACTACTGCATCGTTTCGCACACCGCCTCGGCCAAGAAGGCGGGCATGACGGAAGCCATGCGCCATGAGCTTCTGGCGGTCATCGGCATGGCCAGCGAGACCAACCGGATGGTGACGGGCCTTCGGGTCGCTCCCGATGAAAAGCTCCTGATCGCGGCCACGGCGACATAGAGACGCAGAGGCCCGGGCTTTCATCCGCCCAAATCTCTGTTAAGCCGATATAGTCAATTACTTTTGTAATTGTCATAAAAGCATAGCAACCCTATAGTGCCCCGAGATGCCTTCGGGAGGCAGCCTTACGCAAGATCCCTGCATGAATATACGCTCGCACATCCGGCAAGAAACCGTCGTCCTGCTCCTCGCGGTCGCGATCTTCATCGCCAGTTCCATCTTTCTGAATGGCTTCATCGAGGCCTCCAATATCGTCACGCTGGTGCGCGGCGTGGCCCTGCTCGGCATTCTCGCCATCGGCATGGGCATCGTGGTGATCGGGCGCGGCATCGACCTTTCCGTCGTCTCCATACTGGCGATCTCGGTCGCCTGCATGTTGCAGCTTCTGAACATGTCCTATTCGCTGCCCTCGGCGCTGGCGATCACGCTGGCCGGAGTGATCGTGATGGGCGGCATCAACGGTTTCCTCGTCGCCTATGCCGAGGTGCCTGCCATTTTCGCGACGCTCGCCAGCGGCACTTTTGTTTATGGCATTGGCCGCTCGCAATGGCTGAGCGGCGACGTCGTCTATATGCCGGACAACCAGACCGGCTTCATGGCCATGGGCGAGCTGAAGTTTCTGGGCATTCCGGCTGAAATCTACTTCTTTCTGGGTATCGCCTTTCTCGCTTTTCTGGCGCTGCGCTTCACCCGCCCTGGCCGCTTCATCTATTTCATGGGCGACAATTTCGCGGCGGCGCGCAACATGGGCATCCCGGTTCGCCCGGTGATCGTGCTGCAATACATCGTCTCCGCGCTGATCGCCTTCGTGGCGGGCGTCATCATGGCTGCCAGCCTCCACTCCATGAACACCCGCATCGTCAATTCGACGCTGCTCTACGACATCATCCTCGTCGTGGTGATCGGCGGCATCGGGCTGAGCGGCGGCAAGGGCGGCATTCGCAATGTCATCGTCGGCACGCTGCTGATCGGCATTCTGCTCAATGCCATGACCATTCTCGACATTCCCGATCTCTACCAGAAACTGATCAAGGCAAGCTTTCTGCTTGTTGCACTCATTGCCGACGGATTCATCAACCCCCGCGATGAGCAGACCGATCAGGCTGGCGATATCTGACAACAAAGCCCACGTTCACGTGAAGAGGGACAAAATGGCAAAATGGAAGACACTCGCAGCCGCCGCGGGCGTGCTGATTCTGGGAGCTGTTCCCGCGCTTGGCCGGGAGGATCCGGGCCCTGCCGCCTACAAGCAGGCGCTTGACGGCAAGACCGTCATCCTCGTCCCCATGGCCATGGGCGAGGATCTGGCGCAGGGCTGGGCGCATTATATCGGCACCGCCGTCAAGGAAGCGGGCGGCAAGTTCGAGGTCCGCGATCCCAACTGGAACACGGAAGCAGGCGCCCAGGCCATCACCGACGCCATCGGCTCCAAGCCTGCCGCAATCGTCGTGCAGACGCCGGACCTCCAGTCCTACTCCAAGCTCTACAAGCGCGCCCAGCAGGCGGGCATTTTCGTGATCCAGGTCGACAATCCCAGCAACTACGCCTCCGACGCCTTCGTCGGCAGCAACTGGGAAACGCTGGGCGAGCTTGAGACCAAGGCAGTCATCGCCGGATGCGGGCCGAACTCCTCGAAAAAGATCGGCCTCATTCAGGGCGATCAGGTCAACGCCTCCAGCCTCGACCAGTACAAGGGCGTCCAGAACGTGCTGAAGGATCACCCCGATTTCCAGATCGTGGCGGCGCCTGACTCCAACTGGGACGCCACCACGGCCCGCAACGTGGCGGCGACGCTGATCCAGCAGCACCCCGACGTCTGCGGCATCGTCGACTTCTGGGACCAGACGGCCCAGGGCACGGCCGCCGCGATCCGCGCTGCGGGCAAGACCGGCAAGATATTCCTTGCCACCACGGGCGGCGGCGAAGCGGCCGACTGCAAGCTGCTGGAAAGCGGCACCATCGACGCGCTGGTCGCCACCGACGTACCCAACCAGTCCCGCGACGTTTCGACCCTGATCAAGTTCCTGCTGCAAAGCGGCCTGAAGCCGGGCGACGCCAAGACATGGCTCTACACGCCTGAAAAAATCACGACCAAGGCCGACCTCAAGCCCGGCACCTGCTGGAGCATCGAGGAAAACAAGGCCGCCGAAGCCGCCGCGGCCAAGTAACCGCCGGTATATGATATAGAGGGGGAAGCGGACGCTCCGCTTCCCCCGCCGTCTTTTTTCGCAAGTCGGATTCCATGGCCCTCTCTGAAAGTCTGGCGCGCCTGCGCTACAAGTACATTCCCGACCATCTCATCGGGGAAATCCTGTCCAAGCGCTGGGCCGACAATCTGGTGCCCCTGCTGTTCCTTCTGCTGACCGTGGCGGGCCTTGGCTCCTTCATCCCGAATTTCTTCACCATCCAGAGCCTGAGCGACGCCTCGCGCCAACTCGGTGAATTTTCGATCGTCGTCATCGGCCTCACCATCGTCATGCTGGGCGGCGGCATCGATCTTTCCGTCGGCGCGATCTTCGGCCTCACCGCATTCGCCGCCGTCAGCGTCGTCTATATCTTCGCCATGCCGATCTGGCTGGCGTTCCTTGCCGCCGTTGGCGTCGGCGCGCTCGCGGGCGCGTTCAACGGCTTCCTGATCGGCTACCTGCGGTTGCGGGCTTTTCTCACCACCCTCGTCACCTTCATCATCCTGCGCGCCATATTCGACATTCTGGTCGTCGATCATGCCGCCGAGATCCAGCTTTCCGACGTGTCCTCGCCGACATGGGATTTCATCGGGGACGGCACGATCCTCAACCTGCCGGTGAGCTTCGTCGCCGCCATCGTCGTCGCCATCATCGCCCATATTTTCCTGACGCGGCTGCGCCCCGGCTGGCATATCCTCGCCGTCGGCGGCTCGCGCCGCTCGGCCTACAATGCCGGGATCGCGGTGCGCCGCACGATCTTCATGAGCTACGTCATCTCCGGCGTCTGCTGCGGCATCGCGGGCTTTCTGATCGCGGCGCGCCTGAGCGGCGTGGGGCCGGGCACCGGCGCAGGCCTTGAAATCATGGCGCTGACGGCGGCCGTGGTCGGCGGCAACAGCCTGGGCGGCGGACGCGGCTCCATCGCCAAGGGCCTGATGGGCGCCGTGGTCGTGCTGGTGCTGACCAACGGCCTGATCCGGCTCGGCTTCAACAGCGGCGCGAACCAGATGGTGCTGGGCGTGGTGCTGGCGCTCGCCGTCATCCTCGATGTGCGCTGGCTCAAGAACCGTCACAAGATGCTGGCCAAGGTCTATGTCGCGCCGATCTATGCGAAGATGGACGCCAGCCGCTCGGCGGCGCCGGATTCAGGTTCCCCCTACGCGCTCAACGACCGGCTGGCGAACACCGAGTTCATCGGGCTCGGCGAGCTTGAAGGCCCGGAAGACGTGATCCTCGACAATGACGATCATCTCTATTGCGGCACCCGCCACGGCGACGTGGTCCGCTACTTCGCCCCCGACTACAAGCGTCACGAAGTCTTCGCCCATACCGGCGGCTTTCCGCTCGGCCTCGCCTTCGACCGCGACGGCGCGCTCAAGGTCTGCGTCGGCGCGATGGGGCTTTATTCGATCACGCCGGACAAGGAGGTCTCGCGCCTGTCCGCCGAAACCAACCGCTCGCGCCTGTCCGTCATCGACGATGCCCGGCTGCGTGATCCCAACGACTGCGACATCGCGCCGGACGGGCGTATCTTCTTCACGGATTCGACGACGCGCTATGACGCCCACGACTGGGCGCTCGACAGCATCGAGGCGCGGCCCACGGGCCGCATCCTCTGCTACGACCCGCGCACCGGCAAAACCCGCACCGTGCTCGACAGACTGACCTACGCCAACGGCGTCTGCATGGCCCATGACGGGCAGTCCTTCTTCTTCGCTGAATCCTGGGCATGCCGCGTCAGCCGCTACTGGTTCGACGGGCCGAAGGCGGGCACGGTCGAAATCGTCATCAAGGATATGCCGGGCTACCCTGACAATATCAACCGCGCCTCGGATGGCCGCTACTGGATGGCCTGGCTCGGCATGCGCACGCCGAGCTTCGACATCGCGCTGCGCAAGCCCGGCATGCGCCGGCGCATGACGCGCCGCCTGCCACAGGACGACTGGCTTTTCCCGAACATCAATCAGGGCGGCGTCGTCAAGTTCGACGAGAACGGCGAGATCAGCGACGTGCTCGGCAACCTCGGCGGCCTCAGCCATCCGATGGTCACCTCCATGCGCGAGCACAAGGGATACCTCTATGTCGGCGGTATCCTGAACAACCGCATCGGCCGCTACAAGCTCGACGGCGCCGATCCGGCATGGACCAGCAACCGGTCCTACTGGGGAGCGAAATCATGAACGCTTTCAGCTTTTCCCGGGTTCTGGACTTCTTCCGCGGCAAGGCCATCACCATCCCGCCGATGGACGGCGCGCTAAGGCCCAACAGCGCGCTGGATGACGCCATTGCGCTCGCTCATATTCCGGCTCCCGACAATCTCGTGTCGTCAGACCAGCGTACCCTTTTTTCCAGCGGCAAGTCACTTTACGAACTGGGAACGCAGGGCGGAGAACCCGCCGCCATCGCCCATTTCGACAGCGAGATCGCCGCGCTCGCGGCATGCCCGGATGGCGGGCTTGGCCTTGCGCTCGACGATGGCCGCATCCTGCTGCTCGACGGATCACTCAAGGTTCTCTCAACCATCCCAGCCATTGGCCCTGAAAAGCTGTTCTGCCCGACGGCGCTCCTGTTCGCGGACAAGGACACGCTGCTCGTCGTGCAGGGCTCCAGCCATGTCCGGCCAAGCCAGTGGGCGCGCGATCTGCTGGAACTCGGCTGCTCCGGTTCGCTCTGGCGCATCGATCTGCGCACCGGCAACCATGAGGCGCTGCTCAAGGGACTGGCATGGCCCAACGGCATCGCGGCCGGCGCAAACGGCGCTGTCGTCGTCAGCGAAAGCTGGAAGCATCGTCTGGTCGAAATCGCCAACAGACGGACGTGCACCTTGCTCGACAAATTGCCGGGCTATCCGGGCCGGCTCTCGCCCGCCTCGGGCAGCGGTTTCTGGCTTGCACTGTTCGCGCCGCGCAACCGGCTGCTTGAATTCGTTCTGGGCGAAAACGATTACCGCCGTATCATGATCGCGGAAGTCGATCCGCGCTTCTGGATCGCCCCTGCCCTTTCCTCCGGCATCGATTTTCGCGAGCCGCTGCAATGCGGCGGGGTCAAGACCATGGGCGTTCATAAGCCATGGTCGCCGACCCGTTCCTATGGCCTGCTTGTCCGCCTCGATGCTGATTTCCAGCCGGTCGCAAGCTACCACAGCCGCGCCAACGGAACCCGCCACGGCATCACCTCCGCCCTTGATCTGGACGGCCGGGTGCTGGCGGCATCGCGCGGCGGCAACAGCATCATCGAACTGACGGCGGGAGCGAAAAAGCCATGACCACGCTTCTTTCGATGCGGAAGATCACCAAATCCTATCGCGGCGCGCCAGCCCTCAAGGATGTCGATTTCGACCTGCGCAAGGGCGAGGTTCACGCCCTGCTGGGGGAGAACGGCGCGGGAAAATCGACGCTCACCAAAATCATGGCGGGCGTCGTTCCTCCTTCAGCGGGCGACATGTTCTATGAAGGCACGCAGGTCCGCTTCACCAATCCGTCCGAGGCGCTGAAGCTCGGCATCGCCATGGTCTTTCAGGAAACGAACCTCGTGCCCTCGATGACCGTGGCGCAAAATCTCTATCTGGGCGACGAGAACTTCTTCAACCGGCTGCGGGGCATCTATATCGCCGCCCAGCAACTGCTCCAGTCGCTGAACTTCCCCGTGGACCCGACCGCGACCATCGCCACCCTTGGCGCGGCGAAGCGCCAGATGGTGGAAATCGCCCGCGCTGTGCGCCTCAATGCCCGCATCATCATTTTCGATGAGCCGACCGCCACGCTGACGCCTGAGGAAAAACGCCATTTCTATGCGCTGGTGCGCCGCCTGAAGGAGAACGGCGTTTCGGTCGTCTTCATCACCCATGCGGTGGAGGAAGCGCTGATGCTGTCGGACCGCATCACCATCCTGCGCGACGGCGAACATGTGGTGACCAATGATGCCGCAAACCTCGATCGCGACAGCATCATCCACGCCATGGTCGGCCGCACGCTTTCAGGCGAGCTTTACCGCCATCGTGACGCCATCGACCGGGTGCGCCCGCCAAAGGCAAAGGTCCTGAGCGTTCAGGACATTTCCATGGGCAATGTCGTCCGCAACAATTCCTTTTCAGTCTATGCCGGGCAGGTGACCGGCATCTTCGGCCTGATCGGCTCGGGCCGCACCGAAACGGCCAAGATTATCGCCGGCATCTACAAGCGCGACTTTACCCGGGGCGGCGAAATCGAGCTTGAAGGCAATCCCGTCCGCTATGCGGTGCCGCGCCCGGCGGTGAAGGATGGCATCGTCTATGTCACCGAAGACCGCAAGACCGAGGGTTTCTTTGAAACCATGTCCATCGCCGAGAACCTCTATTCGGGACTGCTCACGACCGGACGGCAGAAACTGCCCATCGTCAGCATCCGTGAAATGCGGGCGCTGGCGCAGGAATGGAGCAGCGCGCTCAACATCCGCGCGATCAACAGCAATGCCCGCGTCATCGAGCTTTCCGGCGGCAACCAGCAGAAAGTGGTGATCGGCAAGAGCCTGATCGAGAAGCCGCGCCTCATCATCTTCGATGAGCCCACCCGCGGCGTCGATGTCGGCGCCATCGCGGAAATTCACCAGCTCATCAACCGGCTGGCAGATGATGGGCTGGGCGTGGTCGTCATCTCCTCCTACCTGCCGGAGATCATGAACCTGTCGGACCGGATTCTCGTTTCCCGGCAAGGCCGCATCGTCGAGGAATTCTCTCCTGCCGAAGCGACGGAAGAAAAGATCATGTACGCCGCCGTGCACTGAATTTCATTTCACCCGGACAAGGGTGTGCCGCCCGAAGATCAGGACCACGGTGAAGAGCGTCAGAATGGCGCCCACCCCGAGCGGCCCCGCCGAAGGGGGAAAGATATCCATGGCAACGCCGGTGACGCCCGAGCCTGTCGCGCTGCCGATGGCATAGGCAAGCGCAAACACGGCGCTTCCCGTTACCAGCACGCTGCCCTTGTAACCTTCTCCCAACAGGGTCAGCGCACAGGTATAGAGCGCGAAGCTCGCCGCCCCGAGCAGCGCGAAGCTGGCCAGGATCGCCGTTTCGGAAGGCAGGAAAGGAATGGCGAGAAAGCTCGCCGCCGCCATGAAGCTCGCGATGATCGCGACGAACGGGCGCGAAACCCTGTCGAGCAGCAATCCCACGAAGGGCTGGGCAAGCGCCGTCGGCAAGGCCATGAAGGTCACGCTGACGGCGGCGAAAGCCGGTGAATGGCCTGTTTTCAGAAAATAGACCGGCATGCCGGAAACAGCAGCAATATCAGAGATGCCGAAGGCCACGACCGTGGCGATCAGAAGCGGCGCGCCCCGGATGAACCCGAAAAGCGCCCCTGCTGCGGCGGCCGGTTCCGGCTTGGTGCGCGTACGCAGGCCCAGAACCGCCGTGACGAAGGCGACCAGCGCCAGATAGACGGCAAGAGAGGCGAAAGCGAAACCGTGCTGGGTGCCGAACAGCGGAATGGCGAGCGGCCCCGCGGCAAAGCCCGCGCACATGCCCGCGCCATAAAGACCGGATACCCGGCCCCGCAACCGGTCAGGACAGGACGAATTGAGCCATGCCTCGCTCAGCATGAAGATAAGGCTGGCGCAAAAGCCGAGCAGAACCCGGATGACGGACCAGATCCACACGGAGTCGAAGATCGAGAAGGACGCAAGGCACAAGGAGCAGCCGACAAGCGCCCCGATGATGAGTTTGTCGCCCCGGATGAAGACAGTCAGCCTGCCGACCAGCAATGTCGCGATGGCGAGCCCCACCGCAAAGCCCATGGCGTTCAGCCCGATCAGGCTTGCCGGCACACCCTTCTGCTCCAGCACCAGCGAAATCAGCGGATAGGTCAACCCCTGGGCAACGGCAAAAGCCGTCACCCCCAGTATGACAGCGCCAATCGCCGCCCAGTCAGGAATAAGCTCGTCGGCGTTCATCGCGGAATCATTCAGGAGAAAAGGTGCACAAATGCGGGGACGCGTTATCCCCGCATTGTAAGGTTCCGGCGCAACGGCGCCAGAGGCCGCCCAGGTAAATCGCGGAAAACCCCGGATCGCGGCGTCATGCCGCCCCTGTTTTCAGGACTGGGATGTCTGCCTGAGGGCCGGCACGACGGCATTGGCGATGACCTCGCCGAACGCGACGGCGTTGCGGGAGCCCTTCGGCTTTCCGGTCGTCGCTTTGAGCGGCAACAGCGGGAAAACCAGTTCCGCAAAGCGGTAGCACTCTTCCAGATGCGGATAGCCCGACAGGATGAACCGGTCGATGCCCAGATCGATATATTCCTTCATCCGGTCCGCCACCTGCTGGGGATCGCCCACAAGGGCCGTTCCCGCGCCGCCGCGCACCAGTCCCACGCCCGCCCAGAGATTGGGGCTGACCTCAAGCTGGTCGCGCCGGCCCGCCATGCAGCCGGGCCATGCGCCGCTGGCCTTCGGAATCGTGCCGGGCAAAGGTTTTCTGCGCCAGCGCGATCGTTTCATCATCCACATATCTGATGAGGTCGTCCGCGGCGCGCCATGCCTCCTCCGCCGTCTCGCGCACGATGACATGGAGCCGGATTCCAAAGCTCAGGGTGCGGCCACGGGCTGCCGCCAGCGCCTTCATCTCGTTGATCTTGGCCGCTACATCGGCGGGCTTCTCGCCCCATGTCAGATAGACATCGACATGCTCGGCCGCAATTTCCTGACCGACGCCCGAGGAGCCCCCGAAATAGATCGGCGGATAGGGAAACTGTTCTGCGGGATAAAAAAGCTGCCCACCTTCAACCTGTAGATGATCCCCCTTGAAATCGACCGTCTCGCCCCGCATCAGCGCTTTCCAGATGTGCAGGAACTCATTGGTCACGGCATAGCGCTCGGCGTGATCCATGAACACGCCATCGCCGCGCAGTTCCACCGGATCGCCGCCGGTCACGATATTGATGAGCAGGCGTCCTTCCGAAATGCGGTCGAGCGTCGCCGCCATGCGGGCCGCTACGGTGGGTTCCTGAAGGCCGGGACGCAAGGCGACGAGAAAACGCAACCGCCTTGTCAATGGCGCCAGGGCCGAGGCGATCACCCAGGAGTCCTCGCAGGACCGGCCGGTCGGCAGCAGCACGCCGAAATAGCCCAGTTCATCGGCGGCCTGCGCAATCTGCCTCAGATAACCGATCGAGACATGCCGCGCCCCGGTGTCGGACCCCAGAAAATGCCCGTCGCCATGGGTCGGCAGGAACCACAGAACGTCCGCCTCTCCCCCGGCTGCACCACCATGATCAGGACCGGACATCGTCAAAACCTCTCTGCTGCGTCGAGTGGAATTCGCCTGCTGCCCAGCCACTGAACAAGGCCTTTGGGCGCACATCACACAATTCTATATCGGCTTGATATACAATCAAGGGTCATCGTGACGCGGACAACCGGGGCTTCGCTGGCGCTGTCCCTCAATCTCTCAAGATCGTCGCTAGCCCCCTCGTCATGAAAGGCCCCGGCATTGTCGGCGATCTGGCTGATCTGCGATTTCCCGTCGCCGTATAGCCGGTCAAGCGCGGCCTCTATGTCCGAACAGGTCGATACGCTCAGGCGCGGTGCCTTGCCCGTGGCGAAGCGGATGGCATCGAGCAAACCCCGGTCGAAGGGATTGGCCATCGCGATCGAGACGGCATCCGAAGAGACGGACAGGGGAATGATGTGGGACTGCAAAAGGAAACGGCTGCTGAGGACATCATCGGGAAGAGGCTCGTCAGAAATCTGGTCCAGCCCGACAAGGGGAATAGTGAGGAAGCGTGAAATTTCTTCAGCCAGATCCCGTTCCGAAATCAGGCCAAGCCGGGTGAGAACGAGCCCCAGATCCTCTCCGCCATTCTCCGCCAGATGCCCGGCCCGCTGAAGATCCTGAGCCGACAGCTTGAGCGACGAGACAAGATGCCCGGCAAAGTCTGCCAAAATCAGGGAGAGATCACCGGCGTCTGACATTCAACCTAAATCCAGATCATGAGATGACGGAAGATATGCGACATATTCTGCTTTCAGGTGCCTCCCGGCAACAAGATCTAACCATGTTGCTTGTCTATGCTGTGATACCCATAAACGGTATTGAGATTGTTACTTCATAGAATTTTTCTGAAATGGCATCCCCTGAGACTACGGCACTTCACAAAATTAGTTCCAAACGATTATTTGCCCAGTGGGCAAAACAAGTTCTAAAAATTCTGGGCCAGTAGATTCCTCACCATGTAAGGAGATAAGTACACTCACTGAGGTACTGAAATATATCTTGATAGAATATATTTCTTCATTTATTGATTTTACAGTTCTATCAAGCAGGTCGGAATACTTTATTTTATAATCACAAATAATACTCGTCTTGCTAAATGATACCAAAACAGTGCCATCATCGAACAACATCCTTACGCCTTGCTCAGCGGGAATGGCATCAAGCAATTTCTTTCCTATCAATGATTGAAGAATTGTTTTCATGATACTCAATTGATCGGATAATGGCTCAGTCTGTTCGGTATAGTTCGACCAGTGTACGGATCTACGTCTTGACCGCTAGCATTTTGATATTTGACATAGCCACTGGGGTAACCTGGGCTACTGCCTCGCACGAACACTGTCTTAAGTTTTAGCGACAATAGAAATATATATTGAAAACGTATGATCATTTATACTTTATAAAAATAGATATTATAAAAATAATACCAGCCAATATATAAAAAATTCTCATAGATAATATTATATAACGAATAGAGGAATTTTTAATCTGACCGGATTGAGATTGAAAGGAAAAGAGAAACATTCTAAACGACGCATGTGATGGCCTAGCTTTATGATTTCTCTGTGGGAAAAACTCAGGAGAACCAAGTTTTTCCCAAATACTGGATTCCGCACGTTTAATATACGAATTAAGTATAACGGCGAGAATTAGCCATGAAAACATTAAAGAGGCATCAATGCATACCAAAATATCTAATATTTTCATCAATTATTCCTATTTTATTTTCCAAGAATACCCGCTTGTCGATGTTATAGCTGCCCCAGCTCCTATTCCCATAGATACAGATAGAGTATCCACACCATTAGTAGATGATAGGGTAAGAACAGGTCCATAAAAAAACGGGAAAAAGGCAATAGTGCTCTGACGCGTGAAGCCATAGGTCTCAGGGCCGTTCGTATAAATCACGTGATCTACAGAAAGACCTTTCGAAAAACCAACTTCCCCCAAACCTATACCAATGCCACTATAGCATGATCCAAAAGAACATGAAGCTTCAGCTACAAAACCACTATACCCATAAGCCACTCCCATACTAGCAGAGGCCGCCTCCAAACTATCATTAATAAAGTTGTTATTATAAGCTGAAATGCTTGAAGCGTTAGTGTGTTCGGCATTTATACCATCCGGGGACTGATAATGACTCCAGTCGCAATTTTCAAAGCAATCATTGAACAGATACCCGAACGCCCCTGTTACGGCGCCATCAGAGAATTTCCCCCCGCTGAGAACGGAGCCAACTCCTCCGACGACAGCGGTCTGCGCTTCTGCCATTGCAAGTTGGCTGAGCGTGTGGGCCTGCATCGGGGAAGCGCCATCACTGATTGCCGCGGCAAGAAAACCTGCCTGAAACTTCCCCCCGCTGGCAACGCTTGAAACACCACCCACGATGCCGTGCATGCCGGCACTCTCCACCAGCCCGGCGGGTGTCGAGGTATCAACCCCCCAAACGTCCTTGAGATCGCCCACACCAGAGAATGCTGCTGCAGTGGCTGCTCCAATGACGGCCGACGGGATTCCCGCCTTCGCCGATCACCCGATATAGTGTCGTATCCTCACTCAGGACACTCCCCTCGTAGGTAGCGCTTCTGAACGTATTCGCGATGTCAGATGCCAGCGGCCCGGGGTTGATCGGCAAGAAGACACCAATTCCCTCTACCCCCTCTGCTGCGAATGATCACCTCAGCGAGCCGATTTCCGACGCGCGCTCTCGACAGGCATTAGTGAGATCCTCGACGTCGATCCCCTTATCTGAGACCCTATGGCCGGCCCGGCCGGTTGCGATCACTTCGTAGACGCCCGCCGAAACCTCGGCGATCTGGAACGTCCAGTCCGGCAGATCCGGGTAGCTTTTGATGGTCATGGGGTGGCCTCCGAAAGATAGCCTTGTTCAAGCAACTCGCCCAACGTCATAGACGAACGATACTGCGTTCCGAGACCGAATTGCCCGAAAGCAGGAGCGACCGTCCGGGCTGGCAGAGGGCGGCGTAGCTGTCGCGTCAGCCGAGCGGCCATCAGGCCGGCCCTTGACGGCACGATGGCGTGCCTAGTCCGCTCCAAGCCAGCGTGCAAGGATCATGGGGACATAAAAAATCCCTACAATGTCAAAGTGCTGACCGTAGAATAACCGGCCATGGCTCCATCCCCTGGCGCCAGGGTTCCATAAAAAACGACGTGCAGACAAGGACTTGCGAGGCTCATAGAGCCAATGCCTTTTATCTTGCTATCGTTCCAAAACGCCACCAACCCCGCCCCCTGCTACGCTCTCGTGTCCTGCCAGGAGCAGAGAACGTTACGCAGTAACAGAGTGGCTAGGTCGGCGAACTCACCGAGGAACGGTTTGCCCCATCTGGAAGGTGTGCTGATTGCCGAGGACCCTGAAGAGCATTAGCTTCTATTTACAGAAAAATGGCCTACAGACGCGCTTCAATTGGAGTTCTTGATCATCATTCAGGAATATTATATCCAGATGCTGATCCGTTTTAAAAATATTCGAGAAAGCCGCGCCGACATAACTTATTATTTTCTCCTGAACATTTCCTTGGACCCGCAGACATAAAGCCACGGAGGCATCAATTCCATTTCCAAAATCAACCTGCGCCAAGTAGGCGCTCTCAATCTCTCCGCCGAAATTAAATAATTTGGAGAGCTTCTCTTTCAACATCCGCTCTGGACGCCCATCCTGCTCACCTAGAAATAGGAGCTTTTTGACGACCGTCTTTTCAGGGGCGCGCACGGGCAACTCCATCATCAGGAACTATGTCGCGGTCAGTTCGCCCACGTCCAACAAACTCCATGGTGCGGCTAAAGTTCCTTCACCCGGAGTGGGACCACCACCTGCGGATCAATTTCATCAGAGCGGTCCGGCCAGTTCCCCCAAACCACCTCCGCAAGGAATGGTCGCCCTCGCACCGTAACCGTAACTGTGTCGCCGACGACCGGAGCGGGACCATCGAACCGATTTTCTTCCGGCCCGAGTTCACGCTCTGTGACTAACTCGCCGCCTTTGAGGATCACGCGTTTCACCCAATACGTCATCGTCACCCCCGCACACTGCAAAAACCAATATGCAGACAACCACTTACGCCCAAAGGGCCGGCGGATCACAAATCCGCTTTATCTTGCCATATCCCGCCATATTCCGAATCAGCCCAAACTGAAGAATCCGGTGCCCCGGTCAGGGCCCTCTCTACGCATTTAATGTTCGACTTGGCATAATGGCGATGGTCGCGCCAATCAGCACCCGAAGCCAGCGTAGGACTGGGTGAGGCCACGGCGCCAAGGCTCGGTCAATTCGCCGAATGGAACAGATGCTGCGGAGCCAGCCTTGAGGAGCACCGTAATCGGTTCCGCATGCAGTTGTTTCAGACACTCAACATACTTTCCTGTATCGTGGGGATGACGCAAGGCAATGGCGGCAACGTCGTTCCCCTTCTCGCAGTAAATGCTCCATCCCCCCCGATCCGACGCGCTTCCATACCGGTCCATGCCAAACAGCCAGCCATTGGCCGGCCCGCCCTGTCGTAGCGCGGCATCATAAGAATGCGGCTCCATCCCAGCATCAATGAACAACATGGCTGCTTCCTCATACACCATCCGGTCCGTCTCGCTGAGATTGAGCAGGCAACAAACCTCCGCCCCTTCCGCATTTAGCAAGCCAGCTGCGATCACAGCAAAACCTGGTGAAAACAAACGGTCGGACTCGAAAAACAAGAATGCGCCCCAACTCCCCAGAAAAACCTGTGAGGGAAAACTCACCGCGCTATTGATCGAACCAAACACATGGCCGAACGCTCGGCGCTTCGCGTCATCAGAGGGTCGCACACTCGCCTCCCTAAAACCGTCCTCGGCAAAGCGGCTCATGGCCCGCCCAGCGAATATTTCACGATGCTGCCATTGCCCCCAAAAAACTGTGCGCCGGGGGCTCCGGTGCTCGTCCGCGTATAAATCGTAAACGTATTCGTCCCATTATTCAGAATCGTGGCCCCCTCCGACTGTTTCACAGCATTATATCCGTTCGATATCAGGTTTTGCTGAAACTCCGCCGCGCCCACATCGGTCTGAACGTTCAGATACTGGCTGCCCGCGCGCGTTATGGAAGTGTCGTACAGCGAAGATGTTCGGCCGAGAATATCCTCGGCCAGCGGTGCTGCTTCTTCTGCGGCGTCTATCCTCCGACATTGGGAACGACCGGCTCCCATAACCCGCGAAAGGGAAAATCAGGTGGCACGAGTCTCCAGACAGCACCGGTATCGATGTCCTGAAACCAGCGACCGCCATAGATCATCCCCTTCCCGTATAGGGGGTCGGCCGGAAGCTCTCGGGCCGACCCAGCAGCCACTTGCTGCTCGATATAGCGCACGAAGCGCTGATACTCTCCAGGACTGTCAAAGCCATGGATTTCCTCCCATACGACCGCCGCGCGTTGATTGGTCATGGCACTAATCCCGGAATGTAAATTTGGCTTCCTCCGCCAACGAGGCCGCCCTGCGCGGCTGCCGCGCCGCTGTATATCTGCGTGCCGGCAAGGAAGGTGCGCGTGATCATCGTAGTCGCAGTATTCCCCCAGCTCTGGTCCAGCGCAGAGTCTATGACCGACTGCAACGGACCGGTCGGCTGTGTCGAGGTCCAGTAGGCCCCAGCGGGATTCCCGCCCTCACCGATCACCCGATAGAGCGTCGTATCTTCGCTCAAAACGCTACCCTCATACGTAGCGCTTCTGAATGTATTCGCGATATCAGACGCAAGCGGTCCCGGGTTGATCGGTGAGAAGGCACCGATCCCCTCTGCGCCTTCTGCGGCGACTCCCCAAGCGGAATATACCTCATACCCTTCATTGTTACATAGTTACATAGGCTACTGGAATTAGTACAGCCGCGCCTGCGACCATAAGTGCGTCAACACCAAAGGCTTCATTCACCCCGTCCGATGGAGTCGACCCGTCGGGGCATACATGTCCCAAGCAGTTGAACAGGTACCCGAACGCTCCTGTCACAGCGCCATCAGAGAATTTCCCCTCGCCGAGAACGGAGCCAACTCCTCCGACGACAGCGGTCTGCGCTTCTGCCATTGCAAGTTGGCTGAGCGTGTGGGCCTGCATCGGGGAAGCGCCATCACTGATTGCCGCGGCAAGAAAACCTGCCTGAAACTTCCCCCCGCTGGCAACGCTTGAAACACCACCCACGATGCCGTGCATGCCGGCACTCTCCGCCAGCCCGGCGGGTGTCGAGGTGTCACCCCCCAAGTATCTTTGAGATCGCCCACACCAGAGAATGCTGCCGCAGTGGCCGCTCCAATAACGGCTCCCTTGCCCCTTCGCTGCCTGGCCGGACTGGGAAAGTCGAACTTCAGGGCCCCGAGCGACTCGCACCCGTCGCCCAGGACCGCCCAACCAAAACTGGCGGCAGGGTCGAGTCCCAATATGCGCGTCGTACCCATATTTCTATTTATTTTAGTAGCACTAAGTGTTACATATATCCATGGCATACACCGAGCAAACGATGCGAGTTTTCAAGACTGCCTGGTTCTCAAAGGCGGCCCGCAAGGCACACATCAACGACGCCGAGCTCTGCGAGGCCATCCGCGAGGTCATGAAGGGCCAGGCCGACGATCTGGGCGGCGGGGTGTTCAAGAAGCGCCTGAACAAGAACATGCACCGCAGCATCATTCTGGCACGCGGTCGAAAGTATTGGGTCTATGCCTACCTGTTCGCGAAGAAGGACAGGGATAACATAGACGAGGATGAGCTGGGCGCGTTCCGTGACTTGGCCGATGTCTATGCCGCGAAGACGGATGATGCCATCAACAAGGAACTCGCAGCCAAGGAACTAGTGGAGATTTGCCATGACGACAAAGTCAAAGTTCAAGAGTGACGCCTTCGAAGCGATCCACAGCAGCGCTGCTGGCATGTTCCGCGTTGGCACGATCGACAAGGCGACCATGCGCCACTTCGACGAGTCCTGCCTGGCTGTCCCGCCTGCGATCAAGCCAGAGCAGATCAAGCTGCTCCGCGAGAAAAACCACGTCAGCCAGCCGGTGTTCGCCCGCTACCTCAACACGAGCGAGAGTACGATCGAGAAGTGGGAGACAGGTGCCAAGAAGCCCAGCGGCATGGCGCTCAAGTTGCTGTCGCTCGTGCAGAAGCATGGGCTGCAGATTCTGGGATGATCTCAGCCCTGACGTGACTTCACCTCTTCGCGCTGGAGGACGCCCTTGTGCCACGCGGTGATGCCGACAGCCGCGCCGGGTATAACAAGGACCGTGGTGACTGCGGTGGTGATCACCGGTATCGCGTTCAGGGCGGTCTGGTCCTTGAGGACGATCGCAATGCCTGCCAGCGCGAACACTGCGATGACCGACAGCAGGCTCGCGAGGCCCACCACGTAACCATTGAACGGCCGCCAGCCCGTCTGCCACCAGTTCTCGTTGGCGGAGGCTACGGCCTCGGCCTGCATGGTCTGGTTCACTGCCGCAATGGATGTCGTCTCGGCGGCGATCCTCGCCTGCTCCGTCTGCGCATTCAGCTGAGCGAGCGTGATTCTCTCGTTCGACTCCAGCTGCGCGAGCTTGAACGCCGCCTGCGGGTCGGACGATATGATCTGGGCCAGTGCATCTGGCGAGGCGTCCTCTGTCCCGAATGCCTTCGCGATGAGCCCAGCCACGCTCGCGGCCGCTCCGGGCACGTTGCCGGTCAGCACGTTGGTCAGCAGCGGGACGGCGTCGCCCGCTATGGTCCCTATGGTCTTGCCCAGATCGGAGAAGGAAAAGCTCATTTTTTTACCTAGAAGAAGGAGATCGCCCTGGAGACCCAGCCGTTGATGTTCTCCGCCTGCCCCGGCGAGTCGTGCACGATAGAGGCGAGGAACTTCAGGCGGGCCTTGGCGAGGTTGATGTTCAGCCTGGCCTGATCTGGAAAGGCGTTAACGGCGCTCTGCGTCTTAGGCCCGAGGACACCGTCGCAAGCGAGGCCGAGGAGCCCCTGCAGGGACTTGACCGCGTTGCCGGGGCCGCTATTGACGCCGAAGTCGATGGCCTGGACCCGCACCGCATCGTCTGCGATTTTCGAGAAGCCCGGCTCGGTTATGTAGATGCTCTCGTATATCTGGCGCGCCTCACCCTCGCTGAGGCTGGCGACCTCGGCGGGCGTCACAGGGCACTTTCGCCACTTGGCCAGGGTCGACTGGGTTATTCCGAAGCGCGTCGGCCCTCCTCTGTCTGCGGAACGGTTCGTGTAAGCTGAGCCCTCGTGATCTATGATCCCGTCGATGATGTCTTCGTCCGTCATCGCCTATTTAGGCGGGTGTACGGCTACTCCGGCTTGGCGGCCCGCACCGGCACGTCCAGCGCTTCTTTCAGAACCGCGAGTGCCTTGTGATTGGCGGCCATCAGCTCGTCTCGCCGCTTCGAGAGCGACTGCTTCCTGGAAAATACGGGTACGAACATCAGCAGTGTCTGAAGTGAGGTTATGCTCATTAGCAGCTCCTTGATGTCAGGACGTTGACCCGCTCGGCCAGCGTCGTCATAGCGATGGTATTGTTCTGAACAGTGTCCAATAGCCGGGCTTCCCGCTCGTGGGCATCCTTGGCGGCCCGGCTGTCGACGATGAACCAGCAGACCCACCCCATCGCGAGCGGGCCGTATAGAGACAGAACTTCTATGATCGCGTCAGGCATCAGATGACCTGGAAGTTCGTGCCGTCGTAGCAGAACTGCACGATGCCGCCCGCCGGGAGCGCACCGGCAGACAGTGCCGCTCCAGTAATCGTCTTGATGGGCACGGGCTCAAGAGCATTCACCTTGAGCGTCGTCGCGCCCGTGTTCGCGGCGTTCACCTTGACGGTGAACTTGTGCCCGGCAATCAGAGCCGTGACGGCCAATGCCGGAGAGATGACGAGCGCATTCGCCGCGCCGGTGTCCTGCGCGAAGACACCTGCTTGCCTCTGGATCAGCATCTCGATGCCCGTCAGAACCTGGTTCGTCTGTGCCTTGTCGGGCGCGATGCCCGCCGCAACCAGTATGCCGAGCAGCTCACCCTGGATTCCGTTCGCCCAGTCGTTCGTCATGGTCGTATACGGGATTCCGAGCGCGGGGTTCCCTGCATTGAACCAACCCGGCAAGCCCGCAGGCTCGGGAGCTGGCATCGCAGCCACGGCGTTTGGGCTGTCTATCTGGTACATGCGAGGTTCCTCTTCATGCGAGTGGCCAGGACGGCCAGACGACGCCGACCATGTTGATATACGTGGCCGGGAGGTCGCGCAGTGCCTGCCGGTAGGCCAAGAGGGAACCGAACTGTTCCAACGTCAGGGTCTGTTCCAGTCCTCCATCCGCCTGATCGCGATGCCGGATGACAAGCCAGTCAGTAGCCGACAGCATGCTGTCCCTCAGGGAGAGGGCCTGCGCCTCGGACACGGCCGGAGTTGCGGGAGCAGAGAATGCGTGCCCGTCATAAGTCCACCGCTCGCCGGGCACGGGGTCGGCAGATGTGACCTCGACGAGCGTGGCCACAAGGTCCGGATGGTAAAGGCTGTCGACGTCCGAGACGATGGTTATGATCTCGGCGACGACCCCGCCGTCGATTCTTGCGAAGGTCCTCATCATTCGTATTCCCAAACGATTATCATCCCTGCGCGGCCAGCGCCGCCCGTTAGCGGCGCAGAGTTATTGGTGCCGATGACGCCACCGCCACCGCTGCCGGGAGCTATCCCTGCGGATCCGGAAAAGTTTGCCGGTGCCCCCGTGCCGCCAGGGCCAAAGTAGCTGTCGCCCCCCGACGCGCCGAAGGAGACCTGGCCGGTCGTGAAGCCGAGCGACAACGTCCCGAGGCCTCCCGACGTGCCAAAGATATTCGCACCTGAAGGATCGCCGGAGGCCTGGCCGTTACCGCCAGAGGCGCTGCCCAGGCTTGCCGGGCCAGTAGTGCCACCATGGCCGCCTGGCATGGTGAGCAGGGACCCGAACGAACTCGTCCCGCCGTTCCCTCCCGCCGTTGCCGCCGCAGGTGTACCGCCAGCCCCGATCGTAATGGTCACCCCAGAGAATCCCGAGGTGAAACGCGCCCGGCCATAAGCGCCAGCTCCGCCGCAGACGCCTGCCGAAGCATATCCCGAGCCTCCCGCGTTAGCCCCGCCGCCTGCGCCGCCACCGCCAACGCCCTCGACCACGACCGATCTGGTGCCAGCCGTCGGGGTATAGGTGGTGATGCCTGCCGTCTGGGCCACTCCCGGGCGAGTTCCTGGAACAGCTCGTGAGCCGCCATGGTCAGCGGCACGTCCCTCGCCGACCCGTTCTTCGTAACCGGCAGGTGCACGTGGGTCTCGTGGACGTGCTCCCACCGCAGCCTCGCCACCTCCCCTTGCCTCATCGCGGTCGCCAGCTGGATGCGGACCACCCAGATCAGGTACTCGGCCTTCGAGCCCTGGCAGGCATCAAGAAGGGCCTGCTCCTGCTCAGGTGTGAGGTGGGCCGATCTCGGTTCGCCCTGTTTCGCCTTGGTGACGTGGTCGACCGGGTTCTCCAGCCCCTCGTAGCCCATCTCCCTACGGGCGACCTTGAAGAACTTTGAGAGAAAGTGGAGGGCATTGTTGATCGTGCTCGCGGCCTTCCCGGCGTCCCTCCTCCGCTTGACCCACTGGGCCAGGTCCCTCGACGTCACTGCGCCGATGGCGTACCCGGCGAACGGCTCTCGCTTCCACATCGCAGCCGTAAGCCTGGCGTCCCTCTCAGACTTGAGGCCTCTCAGACCCTCAACGTACCTGTCCAGCACGGCCGACAGGCTGTCCTGCTGGAGGTTGCTCCTGTCCACGAAGTCCCGGCTGGCTATCCGCCCCTCGATCTGGGCGGCCCACTCCTCGGCCTCGCCGCGGGTCTCGAAGGTCTTGGTCCTGAGGACCCGCTTGCCGTCCGGCCCCTTCCGCCTGATCCGGGTCAGGTACTGGCGGGGGCCCTTCTTGAGGATGTTGGCCATGCTGGTCTCCCTTGTACCGGTCGAGGGCGTGGTACTTTTTGGTACTTATGGGAGAAGCGACCGCCCAAAGGGGCTTGAGGCGGCCTCCTGGTACCAAGCGGCTCCATGAGCCGTGGTACTTTTTGATACAAAAAGGGGAAATAATACACCAAAACAGCCCGGCAAACGGGCTGCAGAGGCCACAGACGGTAGACGGCCATCCCGAGGGAGGATTCTAATCCGTTGATTTTATTGTGATTTCTGGTGTTTGGCGGAGGGGATGGGATTCGAACCCACGATAGAGCTTTAGACCCTATAACGGTTTAGCAAACCGTCGCCTTCAGCCTCTCGGCCACCCCTCCGTCCCGTCTCGGGCCAGCCTTTTCAGGACCGGTCCGGCGTGCGCGACGTATATGCCAAGGATATGGGGCGGTGGCAAGCGCCGATACCACAGCGAGGGAACATCTCTCTCAAAACCGCCCCTTCCCGGAAAAAGATGGAGAAACGGCGGCAAGAAAAAGCCATGACGAGGCTGGAAAACCCGGCATCCGGCCTGCTCCTACCCCTTCCTCTGCCCTATTCGTCATGCCAGCGGATCAGCCCTTCCTGGGCTACGGAGGCGATCAGCGTGCCGTCCTCAGTAAAGATGCTACCCCGGTTGAAGCCCCGGGCGCCGGAAGCGCTGGGGCTGTCCTGGGCATAGAGCAGCCACTGGTCGGTCCGCACCGGCTGATGAAACCACATGGCATGGTCAAGGCTCGCCGTTTGCAGCTTGCCCGAGACCCAACTCACGCCATGGGGGCGCACGCAGGTATCGAGCAGGGTCATGTCCGACGCATAGGCGAGGATGGATTGCTGAAGCGCAATATCGTCGGGCACTTCCCGCGCGGTTCTGAACCACACATTCTGCACCGGCATCATGGGCGCGGGATCGATGTAGGCCTGGGGGTCGACCGGGCGCATCTCGATCGGCCTTGGCCGGGCAAAATGAATCCGGACCGGCTCCGGCAGTTCGCCTGAAATGGCGGCCCGGCGCTCCAGTTCGCTCGGCAGATGCTCCGGCCCCGGCACGTCGGGCTCCTGGAACTGATGCTCGAAGCCTTCCTCGGGCACCTGAAACGAGGCGGCCAGATTGAAAATCTGCTTGCCGTGCTGGATCGCAACCACTCGGCGCGTAGTGAAGCTCTTGCCGTCGCGCGCGCGATCCACCTCATAGAGGATCGGAATTCTGGGATCGCCGGGGCGGATGAAATAGGCGTGCAGCGAATGGCAGACCCGGGCATCGACCGTGCGGTAGGCTGCCATCAGCGCCTGCCCGATCACCTGTCCGCCGAACACCCGCTGCCAGCTCACATCGGGGCTGTGGCCGCGAAAAATATTCTCCTCGATCTTTTCCAGATCCAGAATCTGCAAAAGTTCCTCGACTGCATCAACCATGGGGGCCTCGTTCTTCGACAAGGCCCCAACATAGCCGAACCATCCGATAAATCATGCCCTATCGGACAGGACAATCGCTCTCAGAGGGAGGGCACAGCCATCCCGCGCTGTACAGCGGGCCGCGCGCCAACGGCATCGAGCCAGCGCCGGATGTTCGCCGCCTCGCCCACGGCCTCCGGCTGCGCCTTTGCGATCAGGCCGAAGGCCCCCGACACCCAGGGATAGCTCGCCATGTCGGCGATGGAATAATCCCCGCCCAGAAAGGCCGCCTCTCCAAGCCGCTTGTCGAGCACCCTGAAAAGGCGCGCGGCCTCGGTCTGATAACGGGTAATGGCATAGGGAATTTTTTCAGGCGCCGCGTTGGAGAAATGAAAGGCCTGCCCAAGCATGGGGCCAAGACCGCCCATCTGCCACATCAACCATTCGAGAGCCTTGACGCGTGCCGCACCCCTGGGCGCCAGAAACTTGCCGGTCTTTTCCGCCAGATAGATCAGGACCGCGCCGGATTCAAAAACAGAAACCGGACCGCCGTCGCCATCGCGATCCACAATCGCCGGAATGCGGTTGTTCGGGCTTATCTTCAGAAAGGCCGGCTCGAATTGCTCGTTTTTACCGATATTGACCGTATGCACCTCATAGTCGAGGCCGCACTCCTCAAGCATGATGGAAGCCTTGCGGCCATTGGGGGTGGTCCAGGTGTAGAGATCGATCATGTTGCGCCCATGCTGGAGGGAAATGAGAGAGGAGTTTTCTCACCGCCATATGGGTCCGCGCCGGGCCCGGCACAAGCCAGCTCGCTATCCCTGGCAGGCATATCTCAATCTTCAGTCACGGTCACTTCGACATGATGATGCCGGTGGATCCGGCACAGGGCAGGCTCGACCTTATATTCGCCGGCCGCAAGCTTGAAGCCGATGGCTTCCTGAGGCGTCAGGAAATCGGCGATCTTGGTGCCGCTGGCATCAATGATGCTGAACCCGTATCTCCCGTCCATCACTCTGGTGATGTGCCCTGCACGGGTCAGCACCAGCGGGTTTCCCCATTCCTGCTGCGAGTTGAATTTGTCGTTACGCTTGACCGTGTTCACCCCGGTCACTTCGGTCAGCGCCATGGCGCTTGTCGGCAGAAACACCGCAAAGGCCAGAAAGGCGGCAAGGGAAGCGCGTGGGGAAAAGGTGCGCAGATGAAAAAGTTCCGGCATTCAAACCTCGTTTTCCGCACAGATGGGCGAAGATGCTGACCCTTTATACCATGTCCCGGCCGCCGCGGGGAGAAGAAGCTGTTCGACACCACGCACAGGCTTGCAAGACGATTAAGGATAATCCGGCATGCCGGAAACAAAACGGGCGATGCCTGAAGCACCGCCCGCCGGAAGTTTACGGACCATCACGCCAGACTATCGCACCCGCTGCCTGAACAGAATCTTGCGCGCTTCTTCGGCCTCCTTGCTGTCGTCGCCCGGTGCCGCGCGGCGCAAATCGCGCCCCACGGCAGAGCTACGCTGCACGGCCGGCCTGTTGCCTATCCGCTCGAACCAGAGCTTCAGAACCGAAAATCTTCAAGATCCTGTCTGGTTTCCGTAAGGCACGACCCAGCTCCAGCAGGCCATACCTGCAATCGGACAACTCCCGGCAAGGTAATCGCAGCTTTCCAGACGCACATTGCCTGAAACGGCGAGCCTGACCGGCCATGGACCCAAGCCCCGCCATCTGCCAGAACAACCTTTGTTCCATCTCTATACGCTGCCGATCATCCTCCGGGTAAAATCTACCCGTTTACGACCCGGATCCCGGATATTAAAGGATCGCACCGGATTCAAAGACGGAACCCGGCGTGCCACCCAGCCATCGGAGTCCATGATCGCAGATATCCGGTTGTTCGGCGCGACCGCGAGAAACTCCGGCCTGAACTGCTCGCCATCGCCAATATTGACCAGCAAGACCTTGTACGGAAGGCCGCACTCCACAAGCATAATTGAAATCTTCCAGCCGTCTGGTATCGGCCAATAGCAGAAATCAACCAGCTCCTGTGCGGCGGTCTTCCGGGCAGAACCGGCTTTCGTCAGCCCGCCTGCGCGCCCGCCACCTTGTCCGTGACAGGTCTGCGCCTGGCGATCGTTATTTTTTTGCGGCGGCAACCCGCTTCACAGCCGGCTTGCGCACGGCAGGCTTACGCGCTGCAACCGTCTTCGCCGCTGCCGGCTTACGCGCCGCAGGCTTGGCAGCCGCAGTCTTCTTCACGGCAGGCGTCTTGGCCACAACCGCTTTCTTGACGGCAGGCTTCTTCACCGCGGCCGCTTTCTTCACAGCGGGCGTCTTGACCGCAGCGGCCTTCTTCACGGCGGGCTTCTTGGCCGCAACCGCTTTCTTGACGGCAGGCTTCTTCACTGCAGCCGCTTTCTTCACGGCAGGCGTCTTGGCCACAACCGCCTTCTTCACGGCGGGCTTCTTCACCGCGGCCGTCTTCTTGGCGACGGGCTTTTTAGCCACAGCCTTCTTGACCACAGGCTTCTTCACCGCCGCGGCCTTCTTGACCACCGGCTTCTTGGCCGCGGTCGTCTTGGGTTTTGCAGTCGTCGTTTTCGTTGCCATAGCTTTGCATGCTCCTGATGCGCCAAAATGATATCGGCAGGCGACATTCCGTGGACGCAACTTACAAATCGGACGTCCAACAACACGGGACGTTCGCATTTACTATGAGCGTGTCAAGCAAACTCGGCAATAGTGGGGGATGAATACAGTCCTCAGATTGAGGCTATCCGCGGTTTGCGGAGCCCCAATCCAAGGACCGGGAAGAGCCTGAAATTTCAATCAGCCGGCAGATGAAATGCCAAGTTTCCGCAACAGGATTTCATTGACAACTTGCGGATTTGCCTTGCCAGACGTGGTTTTCATGACTTGACCAACAAACCAGCCTGCGAGATTCGGCTTGTCTTTTGCCTGCGCCGCCTTGTCGGGATTTGCCGCGATCACAGCGTCGATGGAGGCCTCGATGGCGCTCAGGTCTGTGACCTGACGAAGCCCCTCTTCCTCGACGATTTTGGCCGGGTCGCGACCGTCTTTGAACATTTTTTCAAAAACCTGCTTGGCGATTCGCCCCGAGATGGTGCCGTCAACGATGAGGTCGATGAGCTGTCCGAGCGCCTCCGCGGAGACCGGAGAGGTCTCTATGGTGAAGCCTTCACGCGCCAGCGCGGCGAAAAAATCACCCGTTACCCAGTTCGCGGCGAGCTTGGGATCGCGCCCCTTCGCCACCGCTTCATAGAAGTCCGCCGGCGCACGTTCGGCAACCAGCACGGTGGCGTCATAGGGCGAGAGACCATACGCGCTGATGAAACGCGCCTTTTTCTCATCGGGCAATTCCGGCAGACTGGCGGCAATGGCGTCGACCTGGTTTTGCGTCAGCACCAGCGGCAGCAGATCGGGATCGGGGAAGTAGCGATAATCATGCGCCTCCTCCTTGGAGCGCATGGACCGTGTCTCCCCGGCTCTCGGATCGAACAGCCTTGTCTCCTGCGTAATGACACCCCCGTCTTCGAGCACGTCGATCTGGCGGCGGGCTTCATATTCGATGGCCTGTCCGATGAAGCGGATGGAGTTGACGTTCTTGATTTCGCAGCGCGTGCCCAGCTCCGCGCCGATCCGGCGCACAGAGACGTTCACGTCCGCGCGCAGAGAACCCTCATCCATGTTGCCGTCGCACGTTCCCAAATAACGCAGTATCGTCCGCAACTTACGGACATATGCTTGAGCTTCTTCTGCGGATCGCATATCCGGGCGCGAGACGATTTCCATCAGCGCCACGCCTGACCTGTTGAGATCGACGAAGCTGTTGGACGGGTCCTGATCGTGCAGGCTTTTGCCCGCGTCCTGTTCCAGATGGAGACGCTCGATGCCGACCGATACGCTGCGCTGGCCGGGCAGATCGATGACGATGACGCCCTCGCCGACCACGGGATATTTGAACTGCGAGATCTGATAGCCCTGCGGCAGGTCGGGATAGAAATAGTTCTTCCTGTCGAACACCGAGCGCAGATTGATCTGCGCCTTCAGGCCAAGACCGGTGCGCACCGCCTGCTCGACGCAGTACCAGTTGATCACCGGCAGCATCCCGGGCATCGCCGCATCGACGAAGCTCACCTGCGTGTTGGGCTCGGCGCCGAATTCGGTGGAGGCGCCGGAGAACAGCTTCGCCTTCGAGGCGACCTGCGCATGTACTTCCAGTCCGAGAACGATTTCCCACGGGCCGGTGGCCCCCTCGATCAGATCTTCCTTACGAGGCTCGCGCATCACGCTCTCCACCATGCTTCCGGTTCCGCCGTGAAATCAGCCGCCTGCTCGATGGCATGGGCCGCGCGAAACAATGTTTCCTCATCGAATGCCCGCCCGATCAGCTGCAGGCCGAGCGGCAGCCCCTCGCCGGAAAGCCCGGCGGGGATCGAAATGCCCGGCAACCCGGCAAGATTGACCGGAACGGTGAACACGTCGTTCAGGTACATCGACAGCGGGTCCGCCGTCTTCTCGCCGATGCCGAACGCCGCCGAGGGCGCTGTCGGCGTCAGCAGCACGTCCACCTTTTCGAAGGCCTGCGTGAAGTCACGCGCGATCAGCGCCCGCACCTGCTGGGCCTTGACGTAATAGGCGTCATAATAACCCGCCGACAGCACATAGGTGCCGATCAGCACCCGCCGCCGCACCTCCGCGCCGAAGCCCTCGGCGCGCGTGCGCTCGTAAAGGTCGGTGATGTCCTTCCCCGCGACCCTCAGGCCATAGCGGACGCCATCATAGCGGGCGAGGTTCGATGAGGCTTCCGCGGGGGCGATGATATAGTAGCTGGGCAGGGCATACTTCGTATGCGGCAGGCTCACCTCCACGATCTCGGCGCCCGCCGCCTTCAGCCAGTCGATTCCGCGCGCCCAGAGGGCCTCGATCTCGGACGGCATGCCCTCCACGCGATATTCCTTCGGGATGCCGACGCGCAGACCCTTCACGCTCTGGCCGAGAGACGCCTCATAATCCGGCACCGCGCGGTCAACGCTGGTCGAGTCTTTTTCATCATAACCCGCCATCGAGCGCAGCAGGATCGCCGCATCACGCACGTCGCGCGTGATCGGTCCCGCCTGATCGAGCGAGGAGGCGAACGCCACCACGCCCCAGCGCGAGCAGCGCCCATAGGTGGGCTTGATGCCGACCGTCCCGGTAAAGGACGCCGGCTGGCGGATCGAACCGCCCGTGTCGGTCGCCGTCGCCCCGAGGCAGAGACGCGCGGCAACCGCCGACGATGATCCGCCCGAGGAGCCTCCGGGCACGAGCTTGCTGTCTGAGCCCTTGCGCCGCCACGGGTTGATGACCGGGCCATAGAAGCTCGTCTCGTTGGACGAGCCCATCGCAAACTCGTCGTTGTTGAGCTTGCCCAGCATGACCGCGCCGTCGTTCCACAGATTCTGCGTCACGCTTGATTCATAAGGCGGCACGAAGCCGTCGAGAATGTGGCTCGCCGCTGTGGTCAGCACGTCCTTCGTACAGAACAGGTCCTTGATGCCGAGCGGAATGCCCTCCAGAGCGCCGGCATCGCCCTTGGCGATACGCTCATCCGATGCCCTTGCCATCTCCCGGGCCTTGTCGGCGGTCACGGTAATATAGGTGTTGAGCGTGCTCGCCGCCTCGATGGCGCTCACATAGGCGCCGGTCAGTTCCCCGGAAGTGAAGTCCTTTTTGGCGAGCCCGTCGCGCGCGGCGGCCAGCGTCAGCCTTGTCAGATCAGTCATGGTTCACCCCTTACTCGACAACCTTGGGAACGACGAAAAAGCCATCCTCGGAGAGCGGCGCATTGCGCGTGACCTCGGCTTGCAGATTGCCGGAGGTAATGACGTCCTCGCGCGACTTGAGCGACATGGCGACGGCGCTGGTCATGGGCTCGACACCCGTGGTGTCCAGCCCGTTCAGTTGCTCGACCCAGGCGAGGATGCCGGAAAGCTCTCCCGCGAGCGGGGCCAGTTCCTCTTGCGTAACTGCGATGCGGGCGAGCCGGGCGATGCGCCGGACCGTATTCTGATCGACCGACATGGGATTCCTTTGGAGACGATGGAGGCAGGGAGCATATGTCCCGCCCCGGGAATTAAGGGCGCAACCTAACAAAGCCCCTCGCAACCCGCAACAAAGCTGGAAAAGGATGCTTTCGCGCTTGCCGTCCCCTGCGATTTGGGACAATCAGGGATGGATGTGGCCATGGGGCCAGCCTAGTTCAACCTGCCGGAGGCTCCCTGAGCGATCCTGTTTCCCAGACCCCTGTCAAAAAACCGGCGGCCCCCACTCTGGTGACCGGCATCGCCGATCTGCGCGCCCGGCTCGCGCCCGGCCAGCGTCTTCTCGGCCTCGACCTCGGCACCAAAACGATCGGCCTTGCCCTTTGCGACGTCTCGCTCACGGTCGCCTCGCCGCTCGAAACCATCCGCCGCGTCAAGTTCAAGGCGGACGTCGAGCAACTGCTCACGATCATCGCCCGCCATGATGTCGGCGGTCTGGTCGTCGGGCTCCCCATCAACATGGACAATACCGAAGGGCCGCGCGTGCAATCGACACGCGCCTTCGTGCGCAATCTCGCCCCGCTCTGCCCGCTTCCTGTCGCCTTCTGGGACGAACGGCTCTCGACCGCCGCCGTCACCCGCACGCTGCTTGAAGCAGACGCGAGCCGCAAACGGCGCGGCGAAGTCGTGGACAAGATGGCCGCCGCCTACATTCTGCAAGGCGCGCTTGAACGGCTGCGCTATCTCTAGAAAGAACCAGCCTCTTCAGAACCGCCCGGCCGTTGCCGTTCAGTCCTTCATCCCGTCATGGACATATCCGTGCAACAGCCGCTCCAGCACGGTGGGCAGCAGAAAATCGGGCACGGACGCCGGATCGGTCAGTCGCTCTAGCGCGAGCCCGTTTGCCAGAGCGAAGACCAGTGTCGCCGCCATCTCGGGCGAGACCGGCGTATCCGAGCCGAAACCGGCCGCGAGCGAATGACGAACACGCTGACGCAGCGCGCCCAGTTTCGCACGAAGCTCAGGATCGCGCAGGGCATGGACCCAGAACTCCAGCAGCAGCGGTATCCAGTCCGGCTCGCTGTCCATCAGTCCGGTAAGCGCGACACCAAGCGCGTGAGCCTGCGCCTCGCCGGGCGCCGCCGCGCGAACAGTCTCCATGACATGGGCTGACCGGCGCTCGACCCGCGCGGTGAACAGTTCAAGGAAAATCTCGTCCTTGTTGGCGAAACTTGAATAGACCGCGCCCTTGGTGAATCCGGCCCGCGCGGCGATCTCCTCGATGGAAGCAGGCTGGTAGCCCCGCTCGCGGAATACCTCCTCCCCCGCCTTCAGGATGGCCTGGCGCGTCTCTTCCCGAGTCGGCCGCACACGGGGCCTGCGGCGGGTGGATGGCGGAAGATTCTGGTCCAATTGCACCTCGCTCAATGTGCGCGCACCATAGCAATATCAGGAACTTTGACAATCCGATACGCAGCGTATTGACAACACGATACGGCACGTATCAAATTGCATCACGCATACAGAACCCGTCCTTCGCGAGGAGCCACCAATGTCCGGGACCGCCGAAAAATCACATGCCGGGTTTACAGCCATGGTCGATGGCACGCTCGACGACTGGATGATCATCGCCAAAAAGGAAGAGCCCTTCTCGCGCAAGCTGCCCGGCCGCCTGATCCAGCATCTGAAGCTTCTGGACAATGAAGACGGCGGCTTCGCCGTGGACCGGCTGGAACACAGCCTGCAAACCGCCACCCGCGCCTTCCGGGATGGCCGGGACGAGGAATATGTCGTCTGCGCCCTGCTGCACGACATTGGCGACACGCTCGGGCCCAGCAACCATGCGGACGTGGCCGCCGCCATCGTGCAGCCCTATGTCTCGGAACAGAACCACTGGATGGTCGAAAAGCACGGCATCTTCCAGGGCTATTATTTCTTCCACTTCGCAGGCCTCGACCGCAACCTGCGCGATCAGTTCAAGGGCCACCCCTCCTACGAATACACCGCGCAGTTCTGCCATCTCTACGATCAGGCAGCGTTCGATCCCAATTATGAGAGCATGCCGCTCGAAGCCTTCGAGCCGATGGTTCAGCGGATTTTCGAACGCCCGAAACGCTCGATCTACATGGCGAACGAGGCGGCCTGATCCCTATCGGCCCGGCTCGACCCTCGCCCGCTCGACGATGCCTCTGAGGTCCGCGCCGGCAGGCAGCGTGCCATAGAGATCGCCGTGCCCGCTCCCGAACCGGGAGGCGCAATAGGCGTCGGACACAAAGGCCGGCGCGTGGGCGATCAGGATCGAGGCGGCGGCTATCTTCGCCAGATCCTCCACCACCTGCCGCGAGCGCCCTTCGAGCGTACCGAAATCATCAAAGCCCTCGCGGAGACGCTCAAGCGCCCGGTCATAATGGGCATTCTCGCCCCGGACCGCCCCGAACTCCGCGAACAGGATCTCAAGCGCCTCGGGCTCGCGCCCGAGCGCGCGCAGCACGTCAAGGCACATCACATTGCCCGAGCCTTCCCAGATCGCGTTCACCGGCATCTCGCGGTAGATCCGCCCCGCCACCCCTTCCTCGACATAGCCATTGCCGCCAAGGCACTCCATCGCCTCATAGGCGAGATTGGGCGCGCGCTTGCAGACCCAGTATTTGGCGACCGGCGTCATGATCCGGCGGAACGCCGCTTCCGTTTCGCTCTTGCCCGCCCGGTCGAACGCGCGCGCCACCCGGAACGACAGGGCGGCGGCGGCTTCCGCCTCAAGCGCGAGATCAGCCAGCACATTGGTCATCAAGGGCTGGTCGATCAGATGCTTCTGGAACACGCTGCGATAGGCGCAATGATGGATCGCCTGCGACACCGCCTGCCGCATCATCCCGGCGGAGGCGACCGCGCAATCGAGGCGCGTATAGGTCGCCATCTCGATGATGTTGCGCACGCCGCGCCCCTCTTCCCCGATCAGCCAGGCCGACGCCGCCTGAAACTCCACCTCGGACGAGGCGTTGGAGCGGTTGCCTACCTTTTCCTTCAGCCGCTGGATGGCGATGGCGTTCACCTCGCCGTCCGGGGTGAACCGTGGCAGCAGAAAGCAGGAAAGCCCGCCGGGGGCCTGCGCCAGCACCAGAAAGGCATCGCACATGGGCGCGGAGAAAAACCATTTATGCCCGGTAATGCGATATTCCCGGCCCGGCCCGCCGCCATCGACCGGCACCGCCGTACTGGTGTTCGCGCGCACGTCCGTGCCGCCCTGCTTTTCTGTCATGCCCATGCCGAAGGTCACGCCGGCCTTCTCATGGGCAGGCAGAAACCGCTTGTCATAGTGCCGGGAAAGAATACGGGGTACCCATTGGGCCGCGAGATCGGGCTGGAACAGCAGGGCGGGCACTGCCGCATTGGTCATGGTGATCGGGCAGCCATGGCCCGCATCCACCTGCGTCATCATATAGGTGCCCGCAAGGCGCGAGACGATGGCCCCGGGCCGGGGCTCGCCCCCATCGCGCAGATGCTCCCACGGCGAGCTGTGCAACCCCTGCTCCACCGACAGCGCCATCAACTGGTGATAGGCAGGATGGAACTCCACCTGATCGAGCCGGTGACCGAATCTGTCGAAGCTTTTCAGCACCGGCAGGTAACTGTTCGCCTGCCGCCCCAGATCGATCACTTCGGCCGTGCCGATCTTCGCGCCGAAGGCCGCCAGCGAGGCTTTCGCCGCCCTGCCGCCTTCGCGCTCCACCGTTTCCACCAGCGCCCGGTCGGCGCTGAACCAGTTCACCTCCTCAAGCGGCGGCGGCTGGTTGAAAACCTCATGAGTCGCGAACGGATGGGTCATGGCCGGTGTCTCCTCCAGATAGCCCGTCTGCCAGAAGCCTGTCTGAACGGGTCTCTTTTGTCATTATAGAGGGGAAAGCCGGCCGGCCCCATACCTCATAACCATACTTGTCCGCTGCACTTGCCCGTTGCCCGGGCCCGTCCTATACATCGCAGCGATGATGACAGATGCCCATAGCACCGCCCCCTTCTTCCCGCATCGGCATTTGCTGGGAATCGAAGGGCTTTCCGCCCCCGACATCGCCGGGCTCCTCAACCTTTCCGACCGCTATGTGGAGCAGAACCGGCAGATCGACAAGAAGAACGCGGTTCTTCGCGGTCGCACCCAGATCAACCTGTTCTTCGAGGCGTCCACCCGTACCCAGAGTTCCTTTGAACTGGCGGGCAAGCGCCTCGGCGCCGACGTCATGAACATGTCGGTCAGTTCCTCCTCCATGAAAAAGGGCGAGACGCTGATCGACACCGCCGTGACGCTCAACGCCATGCGCCCCGACCTGCTGATCGTGCGCCATGCGGATTCGGGCGCGGTCGATCTGCTCGCCCGCAAGGTCAGTTGCTCGGTCATCAATGCGGGCGACGGCTCCCACGAACACCCGACCCAGGCGCTGCTCGACGCGCTGACCATCCGCCGCCGCCTTGGCCGCATCGAAGGCCTCACGGTTGCCATCTGCGGCGACATCCTGCACAGCCGGGTGGCGCGCTCCAACATTCTGCTTCTCTCCACGCTCGGCGCGCGCGTGCGCCTGATCGCCCCTCCGACCCTTCTGCCGCGCGGCGTCGAACGCTTCGGCTGCGAGATATTCACGGATATGCGCGAGGGCCTCAAAGGCTGCGACATCGTGATGATGCTGCGCCTGCAACTGGAGCGCATGACCGGCGGTTCCTACGTACCCTCCCAGCGCGAATATTTTCATTATTACGGCCTCGATTATGAAAAACTTGCCTGCGCCAAACCCGGCGCGCTGGTCATGCATCCCGGCCCGATGAACCGGGGCGTGGAGATCGACAGCGCGGTCGCCGACGACGTGGTTCGCAGCCTCATTCAGGAACAGGTGGAAATGGGCGTCGCCGTGCGCATGGCCGTGCTCGACGCGCTGTCCCGCAATCTCCCCAATGAAGCAGAAGCATCCGCGGGGAAGGCGTCACGATGAGCAGAACCGCCTATCTCAATGCCCGCCTGCTCGATCCCGCCAGCGGCCTCGACGTAAAGGGCGATCTGCTGGTCGCGGATGGTCTCATTGCCGATCTCGGCCCGAACCTCTTCCCGGACGGCGTGCCCGATGGCGTCGAGACCGTCGATTGCAACGGCAAGCTGCTCTGTCCCGGCCTTGTCGACATGCGCGTCTTCACCGGCGAGCCGGGGTCGGAATATCGCGAGACGCTGGCCACCGCCAGCCAGTCTGCGGCGGCAGGCGGCGTCACCTCGTTCCTGGTCATGCCCAACAGCGATCCGGTCATCGACAATGTCGCGCTGGTCGATTTCATCCTGCGCCGGGCCCGTGATACCGCCATCGTCAACGTCTACCCGACCGCCGCCCTCACCGTCGGCCTCGAAGGCCGCCAGATGACGGAAATCGGCCTGATGAAGGAAGCGGGCGCGCTCGCCTTCACCGACGGCAACCATGCCGTCAGGAATGCGCTGGTCATGCGCCGGGCCATGGCCTACAGCCGCCTTTTTGACGCTCTCATCATTCAGCACGCCGAGGAGCCCGATCTGGCGGCAGGCGGCGCGATGAATGAAAGCGAGCTTGCAAGCCGTCTGGGCCTGCCCGGCATCAGCGCCATCGCCGAAGTCATCATGATCGAGCGCGACCTGCGCCTCGTCGAGCTGACTGGCGCGCGCTATCACGTCGCGCAGGTTTCCTGCGCCGCCTCCGTCGAGCTGATCCGGCAGGCCAAGGCACGCGGCCTCAAGGTCACCTGCGGCGTCTCCGCCCCGCACCTTGCGCTCAACGAGAACGACATCGGCACCTACCGCACCTTCCTCAAGCTCTCACCGCCGCTCCGCCATGAAGATGACCGCCTCGCGCTGATCGAGGGCCTGAAGGACGGCACCATCGACGTCATCGTCTCCGGCCATGACCCGCAAGACCCAGAAACCAAGCGCCGCCCCTTCGCGGAAGCCGCCTTCGGCGCGGTCGGCCTTGAAACCCTGCTGCCGGTTTCGCTCCGCCTCCATCACAATGGACAGGTGCCGCTGGCCCGCCTGATCGGGGCCATGAGCTTCGTGCCCGCCGATCTCGCCGGCCTCAAAACCGGCCGCCTTGCGGCAGGGTTGCCGGCCGATCTCGTTCTGGTCGACATCGACAAGCCATGGCTGCTCGACGCCGCGAAACTCCGCTCACGCTCGAAAAATTCCCCCTTCGACGAAACCCGCCTTGAAGGCCGCATCCTGCGCACCATTGTCGCCGGACGGACCGTTTTCACGCTCGACCCGGGAGCCTGAAGCCATGATCGAAACGCTGCACTGGCATGAAAGCGGCCTCTGGCTCATCGCCGCCGCCCTGATCGGCTATCTGCTGGGGTCGATCCCCTTCGGCCTGATCTTCACCCGCATGGCGGGTCTGGGCGATCTGCGCGACATCGGCTCCGGCAATATCGGCGCGACCAACGCGCTGCGCACCGGCAACAAATGGGTCGCGCTCGCCACCTTCGCCTGCGACGCGGCGAAGGGCGTGGCCGCCATCCTGATTGCCGGGCACGTCGGCCCCTCAACCGGCGCCATGGCCGTCACGGCGGCGCTGGGAGCCTTTCTCGGCCATGTCTATCCGGTATGGCTCGGCTTCAGGGGCGGTAAGGGCATTTCGACCTTCATCGGCATCCTGCTCACGCTTTACTGGCCCGTCGGGCTCATTTTCTGCGCCACATGGCTCCTCATCGCCCTGGTCACGCGCTATTCGTCCCTGTCCGCCCTTCTTGCCGCCCTGCTGACCCCGGTCTGGCTCGCCCTTCTGGGCAAGCCCTCGCTCGCCGGCATCATCTCCATCCTCGTGGTGCTGATCTATTTCGCCCATCGCGAGAATATCGGCCGTCTGGTCCAGGGCACGGAAAGCAAGATCGGCGGGGACAAGAAGTGATAGTTCAGACCCGGAGCATGTTTTGCCGGCTCTGCAAAAGCGCGAGAAGCTCCGCTACATTCATCAACCAGCTTCTTTGCTCCGGACGATAAGATGTCTGAATTCTTT
The DNA here is from genome assembly GCA_028283765.1 of Parvibaculaceae bacterium. GTDB lineage: Bacteria > Pseudomonadota > Alphaproteobacteria > Parvibaculales > Parvibaculaceae > JAATFR01. The sequence continues at coordinate 1,836,754 of JAPWJY010000008.1, forward strand.
GCGGGATTACCAGTTGCAGCCGTTTTGCCCGCATCTCATCGGTCTGGTTTTCCGATATCCCCGGCTCCAGTGTCAAAAGATGCTTTTCACTGATACGTTCTGCTTCAGACAGCACCTGTCGCCACCTGTCCTTGAGCGTGGATTTCGAACCAAGCATGGTAAGACGGTTTTCAGGAAAAGAGAGATCATGATACTCGGCTGGCCCCGGAAACAAAAAGTCAGGCTTATTCCGGTTTTCGGTTTCGCTACCGCGTGCATAGACGATGCCATGATCGCGAAAAACAGCCTCAAGATGGTTTTCCAGCGCATATCCGGCGCGGGACTTTCTCCGGTTCTGAACACTCAGCGAGAAGCTGAGAAAACCATCAATGTCCACGCTGCCAGCGAGCTGAAATCCGCTTCCGATTCTCTCTGCAACAATTCGTCTTTCAAGCCGCCTGAACAGTTGCTCCTCACGCTCCATCCACTCAACCAGTGCGAGATCGGGATCATCAAGAGCAGATACCTCAGGCAATGAAGATCGGGCCAGTTCAGAGAACAGACGTGTCGTTGGAAAAACCAGCCCGAATTTTTCAACAAGATCATCCAGCTTTCCCGCTTCCGGCTCCTCAAGTTCAAGACCGAGTTCGTCAAGGATATAGCGGGCAGCGAAATCAAGTTCGACGTTTCTGTTCCCCTTCACTTCCTGAAAGGTAAACTGAAATTCCGGCTGCTGTTCGAGAGCGAACAGCCAGAGCAACTGGTTCTGGATCGTTGTCCCGTCCGGGGTGATGATGACCATTGCAGAGCCATCGCGACACATGGCAAGGAAGAATGCATCCCCCGCCGCCATCATTTCCGTCACTTCATTGCTGTCATAATAAAGACGGTATTCCGTCCGGGTTGGATGCTTTCGCCGCGCATCGTACCAACTCACCCGGCCCTCGATGGTAATGGCTTCCTGCTCCTGCCCAAGCCAGATGAACCGGGTGGGAATATTCCTCCGGTCTGCATCTCCCATCATCTGACGAAGCGGGGCGGTGCCATTGAATTCATGCTGGTTCGACAGGGCCGGTGTCGTCTCAACGGCACTCAGCCGCTTGACGACAATGCCCTCAAAATAGTCAGACAGTTGCCCCCGTTTCATCAGCGCCTTCCCTCAATTTCAAGACAGGCCTGATCAGACCTCAACCATGTTGCACAGGCCTCTATAACTTCATCCAGGGGCAGCCTCGTTTTTCCTTTCAACGCACACTCCCACACCACTCCCTGACGCCAGCCTGCTTTAGCCAATGCAATACCGGATCGGATATCAAGCTCCCTCGTACGATTGATCTTTTCCTTCCAGAACTCTGGCCTGCTTGAAGGCCATTTGAACAAATGACAATCATGACCGTGCCAGAAACATCCGTGAGCAAAGAGCACGGCATGAAATCGGGGGAAAACCAGATCAGGTGTCCCGGGCAAATGCCTGTCATGTAATCTGAAACGAAATCCAAGCCTGTGAAGTCCTTTACGCAGGATCAGTTCCGGTGCCGTATTGGCTCCCCGGATACCTGACATCATCCGGCTTCTGACTTCAGGTGTTACAATGTCAGCCATGCGCAGCAGCAACTTTAGGCGCAGGCCTCGTCACTTCACGAACCTTCCAGTTCTTTTCAGGGGCAAGTTCAGCAGCCCGCATCGCATCATCAATATGTTGCTGCATCGCCCGGGCGACGAACTCCACCACCGGCACAACAACAGCATTACCAAACTGGCGATAGGCCTGGGTGTCGGAAACCTCGATCCGGAAGCGTCGCTCACCCCTGTCGAATCCCATCAAACGGGCACATTCCAGAGGGGTCAGTCGACGAGGCCGTTTGCCTGGCTGATCGACAAGAACCTCGGAACCATCCTTGTAGTAACGGGCTGAAAGGGTGCGCGTCACATCGTCAGGGCCGAAGAGACTGTAACCGAAGCCATTACCCTTCAACTGATGCTTGGCCTTGTAACCTTGCAGATACTCCCAAAGCCGGGGTGTCAGCGTGTATTTCGGGTCAACCTCATCATGAGGTTCAAGGATACTGCCGAGTTTCGGTCCCCGGGTTGCGTCCGGAAGCTTCAGACCTGCAAAATTGAAGGCCGTAGGCTCACGGAAGCCGACAATAAAGATGCGCTCCCGTTTCTGGGGCACCCATGGTTCCGAACTTATGACCCGATGCTGTATGTGATATCCCAGCTCATTGGTCAGTACATTCATTATTGTCGCAAATGTACGGCCCCCATCATGACTCTCAAGATTCTTGACATTCTCCAGTACGAACGCCACCGGGCGATGATGTGCAATGATCTGGGCAGTATCAAAGAACAGCGTGCCCTGTGTATCGCACAGAAATCCATGTGGTCGGCCAAGAGCATTCTTCTTGGAAACCCCTGCAATTGAAAAGGGCTGGCAGGGAAAACCGGCAAGCAAAACATCATGTCCGGGAATCTTGTCCGGATTTTCCGAAAACTCCCGAATGTCTCCCCCGATCTCGTGATTATCCCGAAAATTGAGGGTATAGGTCTTCTGGCTATGCACATCCCACTCGGAGGTGAACACACAATGTCCACCAATACTCTCAAAGCCAAGGCGAAGCCCGCCTATGCCTGCAAAAAGATCAATGAAGCGGAAATGTGAAGGCCTTCGGGAGTTACCTTTGTCGGCCATGTCCTGAAGCGTCTTGAATACAAGCGGTTTTGGCTGGATGTCACCCTTTTCGTAACGTTTGATCGTCCTAAGGCAGACCCCCAGCAGATCAGACGCCTCTTCTGGAGTAAGACCCGCTCGCTCGCGCAAAACCTTGAACTTCGTACGGGCCTCTTGTGGCATCCTGCTATCTCCATTATCACTGGGTGACTCTTGGACATATTGACTTTAAATTTCCTAGATGTCCATAAATGTTCTTTATTTGTTCCGCTTGAACAATGAGAAGTCGTGTTCAGTCCGGCCGGAAATCGAACACCAGCACGCCGTCCTGGCCCTTCTCAAGGAACGGCTCGACGAATTTCTTGAACGCGGCATGCGCCCCGTCCACATGGGAAAGATCGGTTACAACCGGGGTTCCCACATAGTAGTTGCGGTCTCCTTCTGAATTGAACGTAACGACAAAGGCTTGTTCGAAGCCGTGGGCCATGCCCTCGCCGCTTGTCTGCGCACCGGTTTCGATCTCCCTGATATAAGGAACCCCGTTGCGCCGGGCCTGATCCTTGAGCGCAAGAAAGCGCTTTATCACCTCCTCTTTCCGGGCATCGTCCACTTCTGCTGCATATCTGAACAGCACCACATGCTTGATGGTGCCAGGCTTGTAGTCAGGTGCGGTGAAGGCTTCCACCCCGACTCTGCCCAGTTCAGTGGAAAGTACGGAAACGGCGCTCCCGGAGGCGTTTCTTGAACCGGTGTGAGCCGGGGATTTTGCGGCGAGGGTTACTCCGGCAACACAAGCAGCAAACAGCAAAAAAATGGCCACCAGAACGGCAGGAACGATAATCCATATCTTCTTCATAATGGTTCTTTCTTCTGACCGGCCCCTTCCGGGGGAAACAAGGGCCAGCGTGAAATACAATCAGTAATAAAATGTTGGCCAAAGCCGGTCGCTACGCCTCGAAATGGAGGCCAATGACATATGGCAAGGGTTCCATGAATTGTGAAGCGCAATCACGAACCGGAATGCTTCAGAAAGCCTCAATATGAGACATGGCGGACCTGTTTATGTGCCAGTCCGCAACAACGTCCCTCTCCTGATGAAACAGGGGATAGAGGCGTAATTCCAATCGACGTCACCGGGCCGGCATTGCAATATGGCCGGAACAAACCGAGAGGCGCATCATGCATCGTCAGGTTCCACCCCGCGTTGTTGCGTCCCTCCCCACCTCCGAACGCCTCGCCCGGCTGCGCCTCGCAAGGTCGGAGAATGTTGGTCCCGTCACATTCGCCGATCTGATCGCGCATTGCGGCAGCGCGGAGCAGGCATTGGAGATTCTGCCATCGCTTGCGGCGCGAGGCGGCCGCCAGAAGGCGATCCGCATCGCCAGCGCCGCCTCGGCCCGGGCGGAGATGGAAGCCATCCATGCCTTTGGCGCCGATCTGCTGATCCTGGGCGATCCCACTTATCCCCGCGCACTGGCCAGCGCCGAGCCGCCACCGCCGGTTCTCTGCGTCAAGGGCCATCTCCATCTGCTGGACCGTCCCTGCGTCGCGCTGGTCGGGGCGCGCAATGCCTCGGCTTCGGGGGTAAAGCTGGCGGCAATGCTGGCGCAGGGGCTGGGCGAACAGGGATTCACCGTGGTCTCGGGCCTTGCCCGCGGTATCGACGCCGCCGCCCATCGGGGTTCGCTCGCCCATGGCACCGTGGCGGTGATCGCCGGGGGGCTCGACAGCATCTATCCCGAGGAACATGCGGACCTCCAGCATGACATCGCCACCCGGGGCCTGCTGGTGAGCGAAATGCCGCTCGGCACCCCACCCCTCGCCAGATATTTCCCCCGCCGCAACAGGGTCATTTCCGGCCTTTCCGCGGGGGTCGTCGTGGTCGAGGCCGCCTTGCGGTCCGGCTCGCTGATCACCGCGCGCTTTGCCCTTGAGCAGAACCGGGACGTATTGGCCGTGCCGGGCTCCCCGCTCGATCCCCGCTGCCGGGGTTCCAACCGGCTGATCCGGGAGGGGGCCGCTCTGGTCGAAACCGTCGATGATATTGTCCATGCCCTGGGCGGCGGCCTGCGCCTGCCCCTCTCCGAGCCGGAACCTGCAGCCTTCCGTCCCGAAAGACGGCCCGCCGCCATGCCCGGCGAGGCCGGGCGCCGCGCCGTGCTCGAACGTCTGGGGCCGACCCCGGTCGACATCGATGAAATCATCCGCCAGACCGGCCTGCCTGCCTCCACCGTCAGGATTGTGCTGGTGGAACTGGACCTTGCCGGCAGGCTGGTGCGCGAACCCGGCCAGCTTGTCTCGCTGGCGGATGCCACCCCAGATAGCCTCTTGCCGCAGGCCGAATCCGGCCCCATTTGACAGCCCCCGGGCTTTTCCCCATGTTCTGCGCGGTCGGTGAGGGCAGGAACAACGTGCCTTCAGTGTGGTTCTGGCACATTTTCAAGGCAAGATTGGTCGTTTAATGGATGTCGTAGTTGTTGAATCGCCCGCCAAGGCGAAGACCATCAACAAATATCTGGGCAAGGACTACACCGTTCTTGCGTCCTACGGCCATGTCCGGGACCTGCCCTCCAAGGATGGCTCCGTCCAGCCGGACGAAGATTTCCTGATGAGCTGGGACACCGACGCCAAATCCCAGAAGCGGCTCAATGACATAGCCTCCGCCCTCAAGGGCGCCGACCGCCTGATCCTCGCAACCGACCCGGATCGCGAGGGCGAGGCCATCTCCTGGCATGTGCTTGAGGTGCTGAACCACAAGAAGGCGCTCAAGGGCATCGACGTGAAGCGCGTGGTCTTCAACGCCATCACCAAGCGCTCGGTGCTGGAGGCGATGGCCCATCCGCGCGACCTCGATCTGGAACTGATCAACGCCTATCTGGCGCGCCGCGCGCTCGATTATCTCGTCGGCTTCACCCTGTCGCCGGTGCTCTGGCGCAAGCTGCCGGGCTCGCGCTCGGCGGGCCGGGTGCAGTCGGTGGCGCTGCGTCTCGTCTGCGACCGGGAAATGGAGATCGAGGCCTTCCGCAGCCAGGAATACTGGACCATCGAGGCCGATTTCCTGACCGGCACCCGCCATGGCCTGACCTCCCGGCTACAGGTTCTCGACGGGGAAAAGGTAGATAAATTCGACCTGACCGACGAGAAATCGGCCACTTTGGTCAAGGCCCGCATCGAGGCCTCCAGGTTCAGCGTCCGGAGCATCGAGAGCAAGCCCGGCAAGCGCCATCCGCAGCCCCCCTTCACGACGTCCACGCTCCAGCAGGAAGCGTCCCGCAAGCTTGGCTTCTCGGCCAGCCGGACCATGCAGGTGGCCCAGCGCCTCTATGAAGGCCTCGACATCGACGGGGAAACCACTGGTCTCATCACCTATATGCGAACCGACGGCGTACAGATCGCCGACGAGGCCATCGCCGATGTCCGCACGGTCATCAACAATGAGTTTGGCGAGGCCTATGTGCCCGGCGCGCCGCGCATCTATAAGGTGAAGGCAAAAGAACGCGCAGGAGGCCCATGAGGCCATCCGCCCGACCGACCTCGCCCGCCTGCCCAAGCATGTCAAAACCATGCTGGACGATGACCAGCGCCGCCTCTACGAGCTTATCTGGAACCGCACGGTCGCCAGCCAGATGGAAAGCGCCGAGCTTGAGCGCACCACTATCGACATCTTCTCCGACGACGGCCATATCGGGCTGCGCGCCACCGGGTCCGTGCTCACCTTCGACGGCTTCCTGCGGCTTTATCAGGAAGGCAAGGACGAGCCCGAGGATGGCGAGGATGGCAGCCGCCTGCCCAAGGTCGTCAAGGGCGACCGGCTCGACCTGAAAGAGGCCCGCGCCGACCAGCATTTCACCGAGCCGCCGCCGCGCTTCTCCGAAGCCACGCTGGTCAAGCGCCTTGAGGAACTGGGCATTGGCCGCCCCTCGACCTATGCCTCCATCCTGACCGTGCTGCGCGACCGGGGCTATGTCCATATGGACAAGAACCGCTTCATACCGGACGACAAGGGACGGCTGGTCACGGCATTCCTTGAGAATTTCTTCGGCCGCTACGTCGAATACAGCTTCACCGCCGATCTGGAGGAGAAGCTCGACAAGATTTCAGCGGGCGAACTCAACTGGAAGGATGTGCTGCGCGAGTTCTGGAAGGATTTTTCCGGTGCGGTCGAGGGCATATCCGACCTGCGCGTGACGGCGGTGCTGGACACGCTCAACGAGGTGCTGGGCCACCATGTGTTCCCGGACAAGGGTGACGGCTCCGATCCGCGCAAGTGCCCCTCGTGCGAGAACGGCCAGCTTTCGCTGAAGCTCGGCAAGTTCGGCGCCTTCATCGGCTGCTCGAACTATCCTGAATGCCGGTTCACCCGCCAGTTGACCGTGCCCGCGGACGGCGCGGAGACGCCGGGCGACCGGGTAATCGGCACCGATCCTGAATCGGGCAAGGAAATCGTGCTCAAGGCCGGGCGTTTCGGCCCCTATCTCCAGCTTGGCGAGGCCGCCAGCAAGGAGGACAAGCCCAAGCGCTCCGGCCTGCCCAAGGGCTGGCTGCCGTCCGAGATCGATCTGGAAAAGGCCATCGCCCTGCTCTCGCTTCCCCGCGACGTCGGCGTGCACCCGGAAACCGGGAAGCCGATCAAGGCGGGCCTTGGCCGCTTCGGCCCCTTCGTCCAGCATGACGGGACCTATGCGAACCTGGAAAGCCCGGAGGAAGTCTTCACCGTCGGCCTCAACCGGGCGGTGACGGTGCTGGCCGAAAAGAAGCTCAAGGGCGGCGGGGCCTCGCGGCAGGCCAAGCCCATCAAGGAACTGGGCGAGCATCCCACGGCGGGCGGCCCCATCGGCCTTTATGCCGGGCGCTATGGCCCTTACGTCAAGCATGGCGACACCAACGCCACGCTGCCCAATGGCGCGGACCCGGCCTCCCTGACGCTTGAGGAAGCCGCGGCGCTGGTTGACGCCAAGGCGGCCAGGGGCGGCGGCAAGAAGCCGAAGAAGGCAGCCGCCAAAAAGGCTCCGGCGAAGAAAGTGACGGCTGCCAAGGCCGAAAAAGCCGAGCCCGCCGCAAAAAAGACCGCCAAACCCAAGGCCGGAGCGGCTAAAAAGGCTCCTGCGGCAAAGGCGAAAGCCAAACCGGCAGCAAAGAAGCCCGCCGCGAAGAAAGCCGCCCCTAAAAAGAATGCCGCATCCAGCGCATCCTCCGACGCAGCAGATTGAGACTGAGTGGCCAGAGAACCAAAAGTACCCGGCACGGCCCCCAAACGGGCAAAACCCAAAACCCCCAAGGCAAAGGGGGCCGCGCCGAAAGCTGCGCCAAAAAATGAAAATGCGTTTTTCCCCTCGCGTGAGGAAATCCTCCAGTACGTGAAGGAAACGCCGGGCAAGGTCGGCAAGCGCGAGATTGCCCGCGCGTTCAATATCAAGGCTGGCGGCCGCATCCTGCTCAAGCGCCTCATCCGGGAACTGACCGATGAAGGCGCGCTGACCAAAACCGAGGGCAGCAAAAAGATTATCCCCGCTGGCGAACTGCCCTCCATCACGGTGATCGAGATCACGCACCGCGACGCCGATGGCGAACTGGTGGCAAAGCCGATCGACTGGGACAATGAGGCCCCTGCCCCGCGCATCGTCGTCGCGCCCGAAAAGCCCCAGCGCAAGAGCGACAAGACCACGCCCGAGCCCCCCGCGGGAGTCGGCGACAGGGTGCTCGCCCGGCTGAGCCGGACGCGCGGCGAGGACAAGGAAGATTTCGACTATGAAGCCCGCGTCATCAAGCGCGTCGGCCGGGGCGCTGAACGGGTGCTGGGCCTTTTCCGCGCGCAGGAGCGCGGCGGCCGCATCGAGCCGGTCGACAAGCGCGTGCGCAACAGTTTTCAGGTCCAGGCCGGGGATGTGGGCGAGGCGAAGGACGGCGATCTGGTTCTGGCCGAAACAATCCCCGGAAACCGCTTCGGCGCGGCGCGCGTGCGCATCACCGATGTGTTCGGGCGGGCCGACGACCAGACCTCGATCTCGCTGATCGCCATTCATGCCCAGGGCATTCCTGACCATTTCCCGCCGGAAGTGATCGCGGAAGCCGAACGCGCGCCGCAGGCGAACGCCCGGGACCGCGAAGACCTGCGCGACCTGCCGCTCGTCACCATCGACCCGCCGGACGCCCGCGACCATGACGACGCCGTATGGGCCATGCCCGACGACGACGCAAAGAATGAAGGCGGCCATGTCGTCATCGTCGCCATTGCGGACGTGGCGGCCTATATCCGCCCCGGCTCGGCCATGGACGTCGAGGCCCGCAAGCGCGGCAATTCCGTGTACTTCCCCGACCGGGTGGTGCCGATGCTGCCGGAGCGCATTTCCAACGACCTGTGCTCGCTCCGCGAGGGCGAGGACCGGCCCTGCCTCGCCGTGCGCATGGTGTTCGACGCCCATGGCAACAAGCGGGGCCACCGCTTCATCCGCGCAATCATGCGCTCGGCGGCGAAGCTGAGCTACGGTCAGGCCCAGCAGGCCTTTGACGGCACCCCGGACGAGGCCGCCGCCCCCCTGATGGATACGGCGCTCACCCCCTTGTGGAATGCGTACAAGACTGTCGCCAGGGCGCGGGATAAACGCGGCCCGCTCGAACTCGACCTGCCGGAATTCAAGATCCAGCTTGATGAAAAAGGCCATATCAAGGGCGTGCGCCGGGCGGAGCGTTTTGAATCCATGCGCCTCATCGAGGAGTTCATGATTCAGGCCAATGTCTGCGCGGCGGAAACGCTGGAAGCGCGGCACACGGGCCTCATCTACCGCGTTCACGATACACCCTCTGCGGAAAAAATCCGGGGATTATCCGAATTCCTCGCGACCCTCGACGTACCCTTCGCCAAGGGACAGGTGGTCAAGCCGGAAAACTTCAACAAGGTGCTGCGCCAGCTCAAGGGCGGCGAGTTCGAGCAGATGGCTTCCGACGTGGTGCTGCGCAGCCAGGCGCAGGCCGTCTATTCACCGGAGAATCTGGGTCATTTCGGGCTCAATCTGAGCCGTTATGCCCATTTCACCTCGCCGATCCGGCGTTATGCGGACCTGATCGTCCACCGCGCGCTGATAACCGGCCTCAAACTTGGCACGGATGGGCTCGGCCCCCATGATCTGGATGAACTCGTCGAGATCGCGGAACATATTTCGGTGACGGAGCGGCGTGCCATGGTCGCCGAACGCGATTCGACCGACCGTTTCATCGCCTCCTACCTGCAAAAGAACGTCGGCGCGGAATTCCGGGGACGGATCGCCGGCGTCACCCGCTTCGGCCTGTTCGTCAAGCTGGAGGACACCGGCGCGGACGGTATTGTCCCTATTTCCAGCCTTGGCACCGATTATTTCCACCACCATGAGAATCTGCACGCCCTGATCGGCGAACGCACCGGCCTGACCTTCCGTCTGGGCTCTCCGGTCATCGTGCGGCTTGAGGAGGCCGTGCCGGTGACGGGCGGCCTGCGCTTCCAGTTGATCGAAGGCGGCATCAAGGGCAAGGCCCGCGGGGCCTCCAAACCGGGCAGCCGGACGGGCCTGCCAAGACAACGGCGCTCGCCCACGCCCGTCAAAAAGGCGGGGAAAACGACAAGGACGCGAGGATAGGCCCCAAAAACAGGCAGTGACGCGGCAACCTGCCACATTTTATAATAATTCCAGATCGCCAATGTATCAGGCAATCAAAAGGAGAGTATAATGCCAATCAGCCTCAGCGATCAGCTCCCCCCCGTTCGCACGCCTGTCCGCGCGTTGCGTGACCGCCAGGTCAGACAGGCGATGACCCGCGGCTTCATGGGCCATTGCCCGAACTGCGGCAGAGGCAAGCTCCTGAGGAATTACCTGAAGGTTGTAGATAACTGCTCCGTATGCGGTGAAGACTTCAGCCATCAGCGTGCGGATGATGCGCCGCCCTATTTCACCATCCTGATCGTCGGCCACCTCATTGTCCCTTTGATGTTCTTCATCGAGATCGAATATTCGCCGTCCCTGCTGCTGTCCATGATCGGCTGGCCTGCGTTGACGGCGCTGTGCTGCGTCGCGCTGCTACCCCGGATCAAGGGCGCTGTCGTCGGCATGCAATGGGCCATGCGGATGCACGGCTTCGGCGGACCGACCATCGACTGAGATTTCCATCTGCATGACCGAGAATGAGAGCCGCAAAGCCCCTGCTTTGCGGCTTTTCATTTTCCATCCCGGCGCGAAAACTGGACAGTCCGGCCTTCGCGCGCCATCCTGATCCCAACAATGAATTAAAAAGGGAGAAGGATCGTGTCAGAAACCGCAAACAGCACGTTCGATGCGAAGGAATCACGCGGGCAGGAGTTGCGGGAAAAGAACACGCTCGCCGTCCGCCCCAGAGAAGCGGCCACGCTCATCATTGTGCGCCATGACGGTCCGCGTCCGCGCATCCTGATGGGCCAGCGCCACGAAAATCATAAATTCATGCCGAACAAGTTCGTCTTTCCCGGCGGCCGTCTCGATGCCGCCGACACGCGCATCAAGGCGGTGGAAGATCTTTCGCCCGCAACTCTCGACCGGCTGATGAAGCGGATGCGCGGCAAGCCTTCGCCGTCGCGCGCCCGTGCGCTGGCGCTCGCCGCCATCCGGGAAACCTTCGAGGAAACGGGCCTCGTGCTCGGCCGCAAGGTGGAAAAGCCCATGACCAGCAAGAACAAGGACTGGGCCGACTATTTTCTGAACGGGGTCGCGCCCGCGCTTGGCAAGATGGAATTCATCGCCCGGGCGATCACGCCGCCTTACCGCTCGAAGCGTTTCGATACCCGGTTCTTCATCGCCGATGCTGAACTGGTGCAGGGTGACCTGCAGGAAACGCGAGGGTCGGGCGAACTGCTTGGCCTGCACTGGCTGACGGTGGACGACGCCAAGGGCCTCGATCTGCCCAACATCACCCGCGTCATTCTCGATGAACTGGACGAACGCCTTGCCCTGCCCGTCGCGCGGCAAGCCGAACGGCCCGTACCTTTCGTCTTTTTCCGCAACGGCAACCCCGTGCGCGAACATCTGTGATGGATGCCATCCCCGAACGTCCGCGCGCCGTCAGGCCGCGCCATGCGGCCAGCCTCGTCCTGATCGATTCATCGGGCGAGGAGCCGTGCATCCTGATGGGCCGGCGTCATGCGCGCATGAAATTTATCCCCGACGCCTTCGTCTTCCCCGGTGGCAAGCTCGATCCGGGCGATCTGCTGGCGCAACCGGCAACGCCGCTGCGCGATGCCACCATGAAGGCGCTGAATGCGGCGGGCACGCGCACGCCGCTTGCCACCGCGCTCGCTCTTGCCGCCGTGCGCGAGACCTTCGAGGAAACGGGCCTGATGCTCTCCGCCCCGGGCCATCCGGGCGTGGGCAAGGGCTGGGAGGGGTTCGCCGGGGCCGGACATGCCGCTGCGCTCGATGGGCTCGATTTCATCGCCCGTGCCATTACGCCCGCCAGCAGCCCGATCCGGTTTCATGCCCGCTTCTTTTCCGCCGCCGCCCCGCAGGCCCGTGGCTCTCTTCAGGGTAGCGGCGAACTCCTCGATCTGGACTGGTATCCGCTTTCGCAGGCGCTGAAACTGCCCCTGATAGATGTTACGGAATTTGTGCTAGAAGAAGTCGCAAAACGCGCGGCCGGGTCGGAGCGTCCCCGTCCGCCTCTCTATTCCTACCGAAACGAACGACCGCTCGTTCGCGGCTGAGCCGCCCAAAAACCCTGAGAAATTTCATGGCTGAAGGACAAACCTTCCCGGCCGGCAGCTCCGTTTTGACGCCCAGAGAACGCCGCAGCAGCCTGATCGCGGTCATCGCCTGCATCACCGTAACAGGCCTCTCGCTCGGCGCGACGATGCCCCTGTTGTCGATCTCGCTCGCCAGTCAGGGCGTATCGAGCAGCCTGATCGGCCTCAACACGGCCATGCCGCAGATCGCCAACCTGATGATCACGCCGTTCATCCCCCGGCTGCTTCGGCGCTACGGGGTCATGAAATTTCTGATCACCGCAGTGCTGATTTCGGCCTGCGCCGTACCGACATTCTATCTCATCCCCAATCTAGGAGCCTGGTTCGTCATCCGCTTCGTGATGGGTTTTGGCGGCACGGGCCTCTTCGTCGTTTCCGAGTTCTGGATCAACCAGCTGGCCACCCAGGAGAACCGGGGCAAGCTGATGGGGCTTTACGGAACGATTCTCTCCTGCGGCTTCGCGCTGGGCCCCTTCCTGCTCATCTTCACCGGCCACAAGGGCTTTTTGCCCTTTGCCATGATCGGCGGCATCTCGCTCTTCGGCCTTGTGCCGCTCGTCCTGTTCGGTTCGGGACTGACCCCGAAAATCGAGGGCCGGCCGAAGCACAGTTTCATCGCCATCCTGTTCGCCGCCCCGGCGGCAACCCTGGCGGGTCTCGTCTACGGGGCAACGGAAACCGACATCTTCAATCTCCTGCCGGTCTATGCCCTGCGGTCCGGCCATACCGAGCAGATGGCGGCCCTGATCCTCTCCGTCTTTGCCGCGGGCAACATCTTCTGCCAGATGCCGCTCGGCTATATCGCCGACAAGATGAACAAGCGGCTTCTCCTGTTGATCTGCGCTTCCGCCGGGCTTGCGGGCACCATCGCCATGCCCTTCGCCATCCATTCGGTCTGGACGTTTGTTCCTGTTTTATTCCTTTACGGGGGCGTGGTCGCCGGGCTTTATTCCGTTGGTCTGACCTATCTGGGCGAGCGCTTCCGGGGGGCGGATCTGGCGGCAGCCAATTCGGCCTTCGTGATGATGTACGCCATGGGCGCCCTGACGATTCCCCCCCTTTCCGGCATCGCCATGGACTGGTGGGATCCCCATGGCCTGATGCTGGTCATGGGCGCGATCTGCCTCGTCTATATCGTGATTGCCGGGGTTCGCGCACTGGGCAACCGGGGGTGAATGGCGCTCACCCCTTGACTTCCCCCCCTGCCTGAGTAGGCTGCGCCAAATTCGCATATGCGGTGATATGTTTCATGGCGCGCGCCAGGGTGCGCTGCGCCTCAACTTCTAAGGATTTGGTCCCATGGCGAAGCCAGCCACCATCAAGATCAAGCTTGAAAGCGAAGAAGGCACGGGCTCGTTCTACGTGACCCGCAAGAACTCACGCACCAAGACCGACAAGCTCGTGATGCGCAAATACGATCCCAAGCTGCGCAAGCATGTGAACTTCAAGGAAACGAAGATCAAGTAAGCTCTGGCGGCAACGCAGGCAGCTTGAGATTTCCATGGAACGGCGGACCTCGTGAAAGCGGGGTGCGCCGTTTTCCGTTGGGCTGGCCACCCCCGGCATGACAAGCTGAAGCATAATAATAAACGGAGATCGGCCCATGGCGTTGCCCGCCAACAAGGATCAGGCGCTCGTTTACGCCTTGCAGGCCCTGCAATATGTGGCGGGCGACGAAGAACTGCTGGACCGGTTCATCGCCCTGACCGGGCTTGGCTACGAGGAACTGCGCGAACGGGCGGGCGAGCCCGAGACGCTCGCCGCCGTGATGGATTTCGTCCTCTTTCAGGATGAAACGATTATCGCCGTCGCCAGCGCCCTGTCCGTGCGTCCGGAAGACATGCTGGGCATCCGCAACGCCCTGCCGGGCAATTTCGAGGTACGCGAGATATGAGCGCCGACAGCCTGCCGCCGGAACTGGAAGACGACATCATCGCGCAGATCGACGCCATCGATCTCGTGCGCGGCCGTCCCCTGCTCATATCGGATGCCGACGAGGTGCTGCTCCAGTTCTGCGTCGGGCTTGAGCGCTATCTGGAGACGCAGGGCCTCTGGCTCGATCTCCAGAGCTATGCGCTGACCGGCAATATCAAGCGCCGTTCCGACAATATCGCCGTCCCGACCACTGAAGTGCCCGCACTGCTGGAAGCCTTTTTCACCTCGGAAGCGAGCCAGCTTGAAGCCGTGAGCGGGGCCAGCGACGCGCTGCTCGCGCTCGCGGACCGCGTCCAGATCGTGGTGCTGACCAATGTGCCCGGCGGCCAGCGGCATATCCGGGCAGCAAGCCTTGCCGAACAGGGCATGCCCTACCCTGTCATCGCCAACAAGGGCCTCAAGGGCGCGGCCGTGAAGCGGCTGGCGGCGCGGGTGGAAGCGCCCGTTTTCTTTCTCGACGACATTCCCCACAATCTGGCTTCCGTCGCCGGCGCGCACGACGACGCCACCCTGATCCATTTCATCGCGGACAAGCGGCTGGCAAAACTTATCCCCCCCAGCAAGCACAGCCACTTCCACACCAGCGACTGGAACGATGCCCGCGGTTTCATCGAACGGCATCTCGATAAACTCGGGCATTGAACGGTCTCACATGCGGATCGGGATCGACATGGGCGGCACCAAGATCGAGGGCATCGCTCTGGGGGCGGATGGCGAAGAACGCGCCCGCCTGCGGATACCCTCGCCACGCGACGATTATGGAGCGACGCTCAAGGCCGTTTGCCAGCTTGTCCAT
Organism: Parvibaculaceae bacterium; assembly: GCA_028283765.1. Classification (GTDB taxonomy): domain Bacteria; phylum Pseudomonadota; class Alphaproteobacteria; order Parvibaculales; family Parvibaculaceae; genus JAATFR01. The sequence goes on from JAPWJY010000008.1 coordinate 1,851,874, forward strand.
GCCCTTGAGACTGAAACCGGCGCATCAGCGGCCAGCATCGGCCTTGGCATTCCAGGCAGCCTGTCGCTGGCGACGGGCCTGATCCGGAACGCGAACAGCACCTGGCTGAACGGCCACCCCTTTGACCGCGACATTGCAGAGGCGCTGGGCCGCCCGGTCCGCGTCGCCAATGATGCCGACTGCTTCACGCTTTCCGAAGCCAGCGACGGCGCGGCAGCGGGCGCACGCTCGGTCTTTGGCGTGATCCTCGGCACCGGCGTCGGCGGCGGCATCATGATCGAAGGCAGGCTCCTTGCCGGGCGCAACGCCATTGCCGGGGAATGGGGCCACAATCCGCTCCCCTGGCCCCGCGACGAGGAGCGCCCCGGCCCTCCCTGCTATTGCGGCAAGCATGGCTGCATCGAAACATGGATCTCGGGGCCCGGCCTTGAGGCCGACCATGCGCGCGTGACCGGCGAAACGCGATCCGCCCCGGAAATCGTGGAAGCCGCATCCCATGGGGACAGCAAGACCCATGACACCATCGCCCGTTATGCCGACAGGCTCGCCCGCGGTCTTGCCACCATCATCAACGTGCTGGACCCGGACATTATCGTGCTGGGCGGTGGCCTCTCCAATATCGCCCCGCTCTACGAGCTTGTGCCCGCCCTTCTTCCCCACCATGTATTTTCGGATCGGGTCGATACCCGGATTGTGAAGAACCGGCATGGCGACTCCTCGGGCGTGCGGGGCGCCGCATGGCTATGGCCCGCCGGGGAGGCTGCCGGATGAGCGAGGGGATATGCCGGGACTGTCTGGCCCTTGTGTCGCCGGATGCGCGGCGCTGCCCCGTGTGTGGCCACCCGCGCCTCCTCTTCCATCCCGAATTGCACGACCTCACCATCGCCCACATGGATTGCGATGCTTTCTACGCCACCGTGGAAAAGCGCGATAATCCCGAGCTTCTGGACAAGCCGCTGATCGTGGGCGGCGGCAAGCGCGGCGTGGTCAGCGCCGCCTGCTATATCGCCCGCACCTATGGCGTGCGCTCCGCCATGCCGATGTTCAAGGCGCTCAAAGCCTGCCCTCATGCCGTCGTCATACCACCTGACATTGCGAAATATGCGCGGGTCGGCCGCGAGGTGCGCAATCTGATGCTTGAGACGACACCTCTGGTGGAGCCGCTTTCCATCGACGAGGCTTTCCTCGATCTGACGGGGACGGAGCGCCTGCATCATGCCAGCGCGGCTGTGACGCTGGCGCGCCTTGCCCGGCGCATCCAGAACGAGATCGGCGTCAGCGTCTCCATCGGCCTCAGCTTCAACAAGTTTCTGGCCAAGACCGCATCCGACCTCGACAAGCCCCGGGGTTTTTCAATCATCGGGCGTACCGGCGTGATGGAATTTCTGGCTGCGAAGCCGGTCTCCTTCATCTGGGGCGTGGGCAAGTCGCTGGAGGCGAAACTCGCCCGCGACGGCATCACCAGCATCGCGCAATTGCAGCGCATGGACGAGCACACCCTCATGGTGCGCTACGGGGCCATGGGCACGCGCCTCCACCGTCTGTCGCGCGGCCTCGACAGCCGCGACGTTTCCCCGGACCGGGAAACGAAAAGCATCTCCGCCGAAACCACGTTTCTGGACGATGTGTGCGATGAAAAGAAGCTGGACGCCACCTTGTGGCGGCTGTGCGAAAAGCTCTCCACCCGCGCCAAGGCCCAGCAACTGGCAGGCAAAACCGTGGTGCTGAAGCTGAAGACCGCCGATTTCAGCCTGCGCACCCGCAGCCTGACCCTGCCCGATCCGACGCAACTGGCCGAAACCATCTATCGCGCCGCCCACCCGCTGTTGTTGAAGGAAGCGGACGGCACGGCGTTTCGCCTGATCGGCATCGGCATTTCATCGCTCTGCGATCCGGCCGGGGCCGATCCGCTCGACATGTTCGACCCCGATGCGGAAAAGCGCGCCGTGATCGAGCGCACGATCGATCAGGTGCGCGAGAAATTCGGCCCAGGTGCCATCGGCAAGGGCCGGGGCCGGACCTGATCGTCAGCAGGCGTCGCGCTTGTGATATTTGACTTCGCGCAGCTTGCCCAGCAGGGCAAAATCGCCATCATCGAGCCGCAGGCTGCTCAGCACGCCATTGGGGAACAGACGATAGGTTTCCTGAAAATCCGGCGCGCCATCGGCGTTGCCGCCCCGTGCGAAATAGCTGAGCGACACCGGCCACGCCTCCAGCGTCTTGATCTGCGCGCCCGCTTCCGCACCGCTGATTTTCGCGTCGATGGCGTCCGCGCTGGCAGGCTTCGATGGTGTGATCACGGCGGTCAGGTCATAGATGTTGCGATTGTCCGTGCCATCGAACACCGGCGCTGTAACAAGGTGCTGGCCCTGCCGGGCCGCACGCTCGATGGCAAGGGTCATCGCCATGGGGAAAAGCACATTGCCCGGCAAATCCAGATGCTCCCCGTCGGGATCATCATAGGTGACGACGACCTTGTCGCCCTCCTTCGCCGCCGTGCCTGACAGCGTGTCAGTGATGCTGCCATCCTCATAAAGCGTAAAATTGAATCGGTAGCGGCTGCCGTCAAGCGCCTCCCAGGTGCTCAGGCGCAAATCCTTGGTGCCGCTGTTTCCGCCCGAATCGATCACCCGGGTGACAAGCCGCTGGTTGACCGTATAGCCGCCGCAGGCCTGCCCGCCGCGCCAGTCGACCACCATCCGGCCATCGACAGCCGAGATGTCGTCGGAAGCGGAAGCCGGATCGAGCGAAAGATCATAAACGGAGAGGTGCGGCTGAAAGGCGGCCGCCACATCCTCCACCTCGGCCGCCCCCATGGGTCCACTGGAAAGAATGCACAGGCATGCCACCAGCGCCGCCATCCGGCCGCCTGCTTTCGTCCCCACCCAACGCATATAAGCCATTCCAGGCGACTCGTTTGTCACAAGATGATCATGTGCAGCATATAGCACTGAATTGGGGATTTGCCTCCTGAGGGGGAATAAAGAGCGGAGAAAGAAAGGCCTGTCGCCCCTTTCCCACACAATGGGAGTCCGGGGGAAGCCTGAATCCGCCCCGGCTCAGTCCGCAAGCGGTTCGCCGGCCGGTTGCTGCTGGGTGATGCAATGGATGCAGCCGCCGCCGAGCGAGATTTCAAAGCCCGGCACCGGGGATATTTTCCGGTCCGGAAAGACCTCGCCCAGAATCTTGACCGCCCGCTCATCATTGGGATCGTCGAATACGGGCACGACAATGCCGCCATTGGCGAAATAGAAATTGATGTAGGACTGGCACAGCCGCCCGCCTCCGGCGCGTTGCAGATTGCGGCTGGGCATCGGCACCTCAATGACCTCAAGGGGACGCCCCTGGGCATCGCGGGCGCGGGCCAGACGCTCGGCATTATCCGCCATGCGGGCATAATTGGCGTCATTATGATCGTCCGGCATGGCCAGCAGCACCGTGCCGGGCCGGGCGAAGCAGGCGATCATGTCGACATGGCCGTCGGTCTCGTCATCCTCAAGGCCGCGATCAAGCCAGATGATCTTGCTGACGCCCAGATATAGCGCGAGATTCTGCTCGATTTCCTGCTTCGTAAGATGGGGATTCCGGTTCGGGTTGAGCAGGCATTCCTCGGTGGTCAGCAGCGTGCCCTGCCCGTCCACACAGATCGAACCGCCTTCGAGAATCTGGGGGCCGCGATATTTGCGCATACCCAGATTCTTGAGGATTTCGCCACCCACCCGCTCGTCATTGGTCCAGGGCGCGAACTTGCCGCCCCAGGCGTTGAACTTCCAGTGCACACCGCCGACCTTGCCCGCGCCATCGGTGAGAAAGATGGGGCCGGAATCGCGCGCCCACGAATCGTCGATCTCGATCACGACCATGTCGACGCCACGGCCGCAGGCGAGCCGCGCCTGGGCCTCGTCTTCCGGGTTGACCACCATCGACACCGGCTCGAACTCGGCGATGGCGCGCGCTACCCGCGCATAGGCCATGTAAGTTTCAGGAAAGCGCTCGCCCCAGATGTCGCCCCGGGTCGGCCATTGCATCCAGCAGCGGGCATGGGGTGCCCATTCAGCGGGCATATAAAGGCCGTCGTCTGCCGGGGTGCGAATGGGAGCCTTCATCTTGTTACACTTTCTTCAGGTTCGTCCGGCTGCCACGGACGGGCTGGCGTTGCAGGATATTGGAAGATAGCGATACCCTCTCCCGCGCGGCCAGCGCTTTCAACGGCCGCAATCAAGAAATCGAGGAATGAAATGGCCGGACGTATCGAAACAAGGCTCAAGGAACTGGAAATCACGCTGCCGGAGCCGCGCGGCGCAGCGGGAAACTATGTTCCCTACGTGGTCGCCGGAAGCCTCGTTTTCATCGCCGGGCAGGTGCCTGCCGGGCCCGCAGGCCTTGAATTTCAGGGCAAGCTCGGGGCCGGGCTTTCGGTGGAACAGGGCCAGCAGGCGGCGCGGCTCTGCGCGCTCAATATCCTCGCCCAGTTGCGCCTCGCCTGCGAAGGCGATTTCGAGCGCGTCCGGCGCTGCGTCAAGATCGGCGGCTTCGTCAATGCGACGCCTGACTTCGAGCAGCATCCGGCCGTCATCAACGGGGCGTCCGATCTGATCGTGTCTGTGCTGGGCGACACCGGCAAACATGCCCGCTTCGCCGTGGGAGCTCCCAGTCTGCCCTTCAATGTGGCGGTGGAGGTTGACGCCGTGTTCGAGATCGCCTGATGCAGAAAAGCGCTGTCGTCCGGGTCATCCAGAGCCTTGCGGAAGTTGAGCCGCAAGTGTGGGACGCTTGCGCGACGCCGGCGGGCGAGCCGGTCAACCCGTTCCTGCGCCATGCCTTCCTCAACGCCCTTGAAGAATCGGGCTCGGCCACGCGCCGGACAGGATGGCTGCCGCAGCATCTGCTGCTGGAAAACGAGGCGGGCGATCTCATCGGCGCCGCGCCCGCCTATCTCAAGAACCACAGCCGTGGCGAATATGTGTTCGACCATGGCTGGGCGGACGCCTTCGAGCGCGCGGGCGGCAGCTATTACCCCAAGTTGCAGATCTCCGTTCCCTTCACCCCCGCGACAGGCCCGCGCCTGCTGACAAGGCCGGGACCGGATCGCGACGCCATCGAGGACACGCTGCTCGCCGCCGTGCTGGAACTGGCGAAACAGCATGAGGTTTCCTCCGCCCACTTCACGTTTCTGCCGGAACGCCAGTGGCAACGGCTCGGCGCGCATGGCTTGCTGCAACGTACCGACCAGCAGTTTCACTGGCAGAATGAAGGCTATGCTTCGTTTGAGGATTTCCTTGCCGCGCTGGCCTCGCGAAAGCGCAAGAACCTGCGCAAGGAGCGCATGCAGGCGCTGGAAAACGGCGTCGAAATCGAATGGGTGACCGGCAAGGACATCACCGAAGATCACTGGGACGCCTTCTTCGCCTTCTATATCGATACCGGCAACCGCAAATGGGGATCGCCCTATCTCACCCGCACCTTCTTCAGCCTGATCGGCGAGCGCATGCCGGAGGACATTCTGCTGATCATGGCGAAGCGGAACGGGCGCTATATTGCGGGCGCCTTTAACCTCATCGGTTCGGATGCACTGTACGGGCGCAACTGGGGGGCCATCGAGCACCACCCGTTCCTGCATTTTGAGTGCTGCTATTATCAGGCCATCGATTTCGCCATCGAACGCGGCCTTGCCCGCGTCGAGGCGGGCGCGCAGGGCGAGCACAAGCTGGCGCGCGGCTATCTGCCGGTGCACACCTATTCCGCCCACTGGATCGCCAATCCCTCGTTCCGCCGCGCGGTCGAGGATTATCTGGAGCGCGAGCGCCGCTATGTGGAGGAAGGCATCGAGGTGCTTGGCGAACACTCGCCGTTCCGGCACAGTGCCTCCGATTCATCAGAAACCGAGTGATGCCCATGGCCTATGACGACAGCAACGTGTTTGCAAAAATCCTGCGCGGCGAGATGCCGAGCTTCAAGGTCTATGAAGACGACAAGACCCTCGCCTTCATGGATGTGATGCCGCAGGCCGAAGGGCATACGCTGGTGATTCCGAAATTTCCCGCCGAGAACCTGTTCGACCTTGCGCCCGACTATGCCGTCGCCATGGCGCTGACGGTGAAGAAGCTTGCGCCCGCCGTCAGAAAGGCTTTCGACGCGCCGGGCCTGATGATCGTGCAGCTTAACGGTTCAGCGGCGGGACAGACCGTGTTTCACATCCACACGCATCTCATCCCGCGCGCCCATGGGCTGGAACTGAAGTTCCATGCCCGCGAGATGGCGGATTTCGGCGAATTGAAAAACCACGCCGCGCGCATCATCGAGGCGCTGGGCGAGAGCGCCTAGCTGCCCGGCGCAACCGGCGTCACCTTGATGTCGGTCGCTCCGTTCGCAGCGGTATGATCATAGCTCACCGTGAGATCGGTAATGCCGTTGCAGCCCGCTATCGACCAGATTTCGCTCCAGCGGTCCATGGTTTCCCCCGGCGCGTTAGCAGGCTTGCGATCCACGATCATCTCGCTATTCGCGTCGCAGCTTTTGCCATTTTTCGCGGCCAGCGCCTTCATCGCGCCACCAATTTTGGGATAGGTGTCCCGCATCAGGAGCAAATCCGTCAGGCTGACGCCGGGCGGCAGGATCGTCAGTTTCGACAGGCCGTCCTTTTCGATCAGCACAAGGAAATTGAACCGCACATTCGCGCCGCAACGATCGAAAGCCCAGCTATCGATAAAAGTGGCCCTGTCGACGGAGAGCGATGCGCCGTCGCCAGTCGTTTCCGGGCGCGTAACCGGAGAAATCACGTCGCGATAGAGCAGCTTCGGGCTGGCACATCCGTAGGGCGCGGATACGACCGCCGCATCCTTGGCAAATCGCGCCCGCTCAGCCGCGACCAGATCCGGTTTCGACAGCGCCTTTATCACGGCGCTCAGCACGTCCGGCGGCACACCGGCCCGGTCGACAAGCGAGGGGTCGTCGCTGAAAGAACGGGGATAAAGCATATCCTGACGTCCAAATGCAATGGACGGCTGGATCGATGGTGCAGGCGTGGAAGCCGTATTCTTGTCAGGCTCCGACGCCGGAACCGGGGTTTCCGCCGGTGTCTGCGGCTTTGTCTGTGAGCTGTCGTCCGGCTTGTCGTCGCCCAGCCCGACCATCGACGACACAGAAGAAAAACCCGACGAAACGGTGGAGCAACCGCCCAGTCCCATAACCAGAAAAAAGCAGAATCCTGAAAAAAACGCGCTCGAAAATCGCATGAAACCAACCGGTCAAATATCACAAGAAAATGCTGAAACCACGAAGCCCGGCTCTGATCTCTTCAGAACCGGGCTCCTTTTATATCCGTCGAATGCTGGCTGTCACTCGGCCAGTTCCGGCACCTTGGGGGACGGCACGCCGCCATCGCCGCCGGGGCCCTTCGGCTCCCGGCGCTTGGGCTCCTTGCGCCTCGGCGCTGCTTCCTCGATGTCGAAGAGCAGCTTGTCGCCACCTTCGGCGACACCGACGCGGACGTGACCGCCCTTGATGAGCTTGCCGAACAGCACCTCGTCGGCCAGCGGCTTCTTGATCGATTCCTGGATCACGCGGGCAAGCGGGCGGGCGCCCATCTGCTCGTCATAACCCCGGGTCGCAAGCCATTCGTTGGCCTCCGGCGTCAGCTCGATGGTGACGTGGCGGTCGGCAAGCTGGCCTTCGAGCTGAAGAACGAACTTCTCGACAACCCGCGAGATCACGTCGGCAGGCAGATGGCCAAAGGCAATCGTCGCATCGAGCCGGTTGCGGAACTCCGGCGTGAACAGGCGCTTGATCGCGTCTTCATCCTCGCCCTCGCGCTTGCCGCGGCTGAAGCCGATGGCGTTCTTGGCCATATCCGCCGCACCCGCATTCGTCGTCATGATCAGGACGACATTGCGGAAATCGATCTTCTTGCCGTTATGGTCCGTCAGCTTGCCGTGATCCATCACCTGCAACAGGATGTTGAAGAGATCGGGATGCGCCTTCTCGATTTCATCGAGCAGCAGCACGCAATGCGGGTGCTGGTCGACGCCATCGGTGAGCAGACCGCCCTGATCGAAGCCGACATAGCCGGGCGGCGCGCCAAGCAACCGCGAGACGGTGTGCCGCTCCATATATTCCGACATGTCGAAGCGCAGCATCTCGACGCCCATGATCGAGGCAAGCTGGCGCGCAACTTCCGTTTTGCCGACGCCCGTCGGCCCCGAGAAGAGGTAGGAGCCAATCGGCTTTTCAGGATCGCGAAGCCCGGCGCGCGCCAGCTTGATCGAGGAGGCCAGCGCGTCGATGGCGGCATCCTGACCGAAGACGACCCGCTTCAGATCACCGCTGAGATCGCGCAGCTTTTCCGTGTCCGTCTTCGACACGGTCTTTGCCGGAATACGCGCCATGGTCGCGATGATCGTCTCGATTTCCTTGACGCCGATCACCTTCTTGCGCCGCGCCTCGGTCAGCAGCATCTGGGAGGCGCCCGCCTCGTCCAGAATGTCGATGGCCTTGTCGGGCAGCTTGCGGTCATGCAGATACTGCACCGAAAGCTTGATCGCGAGACGCACCGCCTCGTCCGTGTAGCGGACCTTGTGGAACTCCTCAAAATAGGGCTTGAGGCCCTTGAGGATCTTGAACGTATCCTCTTCGGACGGTTCGGCCACGTCGATCTTCTGGAACCGGCGTACGAGCGCGCGATCCTTTTCGAAATGTTGACGATATTCTTTATACGTGGTCGAACCCATGCAGCGCAGCGAACCGCTGGCAAGCGCGGGCTTGAGCAGGTTGGAGGCATCCATCGCGCCGCCGCTGGTGGCGCCGGCACCGATCACCGTATGGATTTCGTCGATGAACATGATGGCGCCGGGATAATTTTCCAGCTCCTTGATCACCGCCTTGATACGCTCCTCGAAGTCGCCGCGATAGCGGGTGCCGGCCAGCAGCGTGCCCATGTCGAGCGAGAAAATGGTGGCGTCCTGCAACACCTCCGGCACCTCGCCCAGCACGATGCGGCGCGCGAGCCCTTCGGCGATGGCGGTCTTGCCCACGCCCGGGTCGCCCACGAACAGGGGGTTGTTCTTCTGGCGGCGGCACAGGATCTGGATCGTGCGCTCCACTTCCTTCTCGCGTCCGATCAGCGGGTCGATCTTGCCCGACTTCGCCTTCTCGTTGAGGTTGACGCAATAGGCGTCGAGCGCCTCGGTCGAGCGTTCCTTCGGACTGCCCTTGGGCTTTTCACGGGTCGCCTCGGCCTCATCGCCGCCGGCCGCACCGCGCACCGGACGCTGCTCGCTCAGTTCGCTGCGCTTGGCGATGCCATGGCTGATGTAGTTCACCGCGTCATAGCGCGTCATGTCCTGCTCCTGCAGGAAATAGGCGGCATGGCTTTCGCGCTCCGCGAACATGGCGACGAGCACGTTCGCCCCCGTCACCTCCTCGCGGCCGGACGACTGGACATGGATGACGGCACGCTGGATCACGCGCTGAAAACCCGCTGTGGGCTTTGAGTCGTCGCCATCCTCGACAATGAGGCTCGACAGTTCGTTATCGATATAATTCGCGAGCTGACGTCTCAGGACATCGAGATCGACGTTGCATGCCCGCATCACTGCGGCGGCGTCCGGATCATCAATCAGGGCGAGCAGGAGATGTTCGAGCGTTGCATATTCGTGGTTGCGCTCATTGGCAAGCGCCAGACCACGGTGAAGGCCCTCTTCGAGACTACGGGAAAATGATGGCACGGTTGACCTTCCCTTCTTGACCTTCGCGCTGAAACCCGGAACTGGAGATAGTCACTCCTTTTCCATCGTACACTGTAGCGGATGCTGGTTCTGGCGCGCGTAATCCATCACCTGCGTCACTTTCGTTTCGGCGACCTCGTAAGTGTAGAGGCCACATAACCCTACCCCATGCTGATGCACATGCATCATGATGCGGGCAGCATCCTCACGCCCCTTGTTGAAGAAGCGCTCAAGCACATGAACGACGAATTCCATCGGCGTGTAATCGTCATTCAGGAGCAAAACCTTGTAGAGCGAAGGTTTTTTCGTCTTCGCCCGCGTCTTCGTGATGATGCCGGTCGACACTCCGCCATCATCGCCCTGCCGCGTGTCATCGGCCATGTTCATACCCAGCTCACACCACTTCCAGCATTCCCGTAGCGACCGGTCCCGTCAGGCCCCGGTCGCGACAGGCGATTCCCAGCCCGTTGGCAATATTACATAAGAGAAAAAGTCAGATTTCAAAGGCCTTTAAGGCCGAAACGTTATTCTGGTCGCAACAAGACAGGCGGACGCGCCGGACTCCGGCAGAAAAACACCGCCTGTTTGTCCGGATTTATGCATGACCCAGTCCACATACGACGCCGGTCTTCATTAAATATTACCCATGATTTGCCACCTTGTGTGACCACCCGGCTGTCAGCAGAATGCCGCTCCGGATCGGGTTTCGGAGGACAGCCGAGAAAAACGGCCGGACCAGATGAAAGCGAATACTGTTAAATATTTAATTGCTTATAACTGATCTCCTCATGTTCTGAACTCACAATCATTGGCAACCCTCAGGATTCATGGGATTTTTCATTTCAAAAAGTCAAAAAAAACTTCGCAAATCGTTTTTTAATCAGTATGATTTGCCAGTCATAACGGGTTGATCCGGATTCCGGTCTTCTCAGGGGGGAAACCCGCTTCTATCCGGTATTGAAAGAATGGGGACGCCGATGTTGGCCGGTACGCTTGCAAGGTCGCATAAATCTGCGAGTGCGCGCCCGGCCGCAACGTGGTGGCAGGCTGTCCTGACCGTTACCCTCGCCCTTCTTCTCGTTTTCATGCTTGCCGATCCGGCCATGGCCGCGAAAAAGAAGAAAAAGCATGTTTCGGCCTACAAGGCGCCCAATCAGGCCGAATTCGTGGTGGATGCAAATTCGGGCCAGATTCTTCACTCGTTGAATCCGGACGTTCAGTGCTATCCCGCCTCGCTCACCAAGGTCATGACCCTTTACATGCTCTTCGCCCAGCTTGATGCGGGCAAGCTGCACATGGATGACCGTCTGCGCGTCTCCGCCTACGCAACCCGCCAAGCTCCCTCCAAGCTGGGGTTCAGCCCGGGCGACACCATCACCGTGCGGGATGCCATTCTGGGAATCGTGACGAAATCGGCCAATGACGTGGCGGTGACGGTCGCTGAAAACATCGGCGGCAGCGAAGCCGCCTTCGCCAGCCGGATGACCTCGACGGCGCGCCGCCTTGGCATGATGAACACCAGTTTCGTCAATGCGTCTGGCCTGCCGAACCCACGCCAGCTCACCACGGCCCGCGACATGGCGATCCTCGCCATCCGCATCCGCCGCGACTTTCCGCAGTACTATGCCTATTTCAGCACCACTGAATTCGCATGGCGCGGCCAGATCATCCCCTCGCATAACCATCTGCTCGGCAGATATGCCGGCACCAACGGCCTCAAGACCGGCTACACCGCCGCTTCCGGCTTCAACCTCACCACCGCCGTGGACCGCAATGGCCGGCGCGTCGTGGGCGTGGTGCTGGGTGGTTCCAGTGTGCGCGCCCGCGACCTGCGCATGATGGCCATGCTGGATGCCGCCCTGCCGGATGCCATCTCGCGTCCGTCTCTCCAGATCGCCAGCCTGAAGACTCCGCCGCTGAGTGGTGGCGTCTCCCCGACGCTGGTCGCCTCGAACGAAAACACACCGGCAGTGGCTGCCAGCTCCAAACCGGCCAACACCATTGAAACGGCTAAAACCGCAGCGAAGATGGACGCCATCCTCGATAACAGCGATGACGATCAGGCTGTCGAGACGCCGCCGGCCAAAGCAGCGGCAACCCGGAAGCCAGCCAGGATCGCCGTCGCGGCTGCGCGGCCGGTCAAACAGGCACCGTCCGCATCCGTCACCAGGGTCGCCTACAGCTTGCCCGCCGCCCGCCCCGCCAAAACCGGGAAAACGGATTCAGGCAGCAAAAGCCTTGCGTCCAATGTCGCCGACATGCTGATCACCCCGGCCGAAGCCTCCACCGGCGGCAGCGACGGCAACCGCACGCGAGAAGGGGAGCCCGTTGCCTGGAAGCTGGGCGATCCGCTCTTTCCCAGAGGCACGTGGGTCATCCAGATCGGCGCCTACAGCGATCCCGATCTCGCCGTCAGCCGCATCAAGGAGGCGATGAAGATCGCGCCGACACAATTGAAAAAAGTAGTGCCGTCGACTGTCGCGGTCAAAACCGACTCCGGCAAGACGCTCTATCGCTCACGCTTCGGCGGGTTCAAGACGGAAGCCGCCGCAAGGGCCGCCTGCGGGCATCTGGGCCGCAAGAGCTTCAGCTGCATCGCAATCCCGCCCGTCTGACCCGGCCTGAGGGCCTGCCCTTAAAACTTCAGTCTTCCAGTTCCTCAAGCTCGCCGCGCAACACCATCGGCAGGTCGAGCGTATCGAGCAGCGAGCGTATTTCATTGCGCGCCGCGACATGGGACATGGACATGGGCGTATCCACGCCCTCCTCCATCAGATCGAGCAGGGTCAGGCCGGATGGAAACATTTCCCGGAAGATGACCCGTTCGCCAAAGCCTGGCGCGAGGCGGAAACCGATGCGGGCGGCAAGCCCTTCAAGCCCCTTCTCGACGCGCCGCTTGTTCTTCGCGTCAAGCTGCGAGAGGCGGTTGCGCATGACCACCCAGTCGATGGAGCCGCCATCGCTCACCGCGCGCTTCTTGCGGCTCTCCCAGACCATTTCGCTGTAGAGGCTCGGCGCCTCGACCTTGTAGGTCTGCGGATTGACGCGGCCCAGCAGATCGAAATCGACGAAGCTGTCGTTCATCGGCGTGATCAGCGTGTTGGCATAGGAATGGCCCAGCCGCGAGAGATAGGTATCGCTGCCGGGGCTGTCGATAACGATGAAATCATTCTCCGCCGAAAGCCGCTTCAGCAACCCCTCGAACATCTCGCGTTCGATCCGCTCGGCCTCCAGCCGGTTCTCATCGTCGCTGCGCTCGATGACGTGATGATCCGGCATCGGCAATTCGACGCCATTCTCCTCGGTCCAGCGGCGGCGGTTCTCGATATAGCGCGTCAGCGAACGCTGCCGCCCGTCCAGATCCATAGAGCCAACCCTGGCTCCCTCATGCAGCAGGATGGCGATCAGGTGCATCGCCGTGGTGGTCTTGCCGGACCCGCCCTTTTCATTGCCGAGCACGATCACATGAGCCGCATTGACCGTTGCGTCCGCCAGAGGCGCAGCCTCTTGCCGTGATGGCTCCTGATCCGTCTGGTCTGCCGACATGAGCGTTTCCATTCCGGCGCCGGGCGAGCGCCTCTCCTTCAAATCAATGATGCCGTCCCCGCCTGCCCTGCCGGGTATTCCACAGGTACGCATTTTCCAGTTTAGCACCTAGCATTCTTTTCCCCGTCAAGAAAGGTTAAGAAATGGTGTGACTTAGCCCCCTTCCATGCCCCATTGAGCCTGTTCCGGCGATCCCTTATGGTCGGCGCCGTTGGCATCGGACGAGACTGAAAATGACCCAGAACAAGAAGAGTTATGCCCTGCCCGTGGCGCGCACCGTCACGGATTTGCGCGAAATCGTCAGCGGCTGGAGAAAGGCCGGACTTCGCGTCGGCCTCGTGCCCACCATGGGCGCGCTTCATGCCGGCCACATCAGCCTTGTCGATCTGGCCCGCCAGCAGGCGGATCGCGTCGTCGTTTCCATTTTCGTCAATCCGACCCAGTTCGCCCCGAACGAGGATTTCAGCGCCTATCCCCGCATCGAAAGCGCGGACGCGGAAAAGCTGGCCGGCCACGCCGATCTCATCTTCGCGCCGTCTGCGGATGAAATGTACCCGCAGGGTTTCTCCACGACGGTCACCGTCGCGGGCGTCTCCGCACCGCTCGAAGGCAGTTTCCGGCCAACCCATTTCGCCGGCGTCGCCACAGTGGTTTCAAAGCTGTTGTTGCAGACCCTGCCGGATGTCGCCGTCTTCGGCGAGAAGGATTACCAGCAATTGATGGTGATCCGGCGCATGGTCGCCGATCTCAATATTCCGGTCGCCATCGTCCCCGGCCCGACCCTGCGCGAAAGCGATGGCCTGGCGCTTTCATCCCGTAACGCCTATCTCAGCCCGGAGCAGCGCGCGGTCGCCGCAAAGCTCAATGTCATCCTGCGGGAATCGGCCAGTAGCGTCGCGCAGGGCGAGGATGTTGCCACCGTCACGGCTGAAGGCGAGCGCCGGATCATCGAGGCCGGTTTCGACAGCGTCGATTATCTCGCCATCTGCGACGCGAGTTCACTCACGCCCTTCACCAGCGGCAAGGCCGGCGCACCCGCCCGCATCCTTGTCGCGGCCAGAATAGGACGCACACGGCTGATCGACAACATGCCGGTGTAAGGGACTTATCCAGCCGGTTTCAACTTGCCCGGCAGCATCTCCAGCACCGCCTTCGCCGCCCGCCTGCTGGGCGCTTCGCCGCCGACACCCATGATCCGGCGCAGATCCTCAAGATCGGCGAGCGCCCGGGCGCGTTCGGGCGTGGGGCCGAGAAGGGGTTTTAGCGCGGCCGCGAGATTTTCGACCGTGCACAAGTACTGCAGGAATTCCTTCACGGAGGGGCGGTCAAGAATGAGATTGACCAGCACCACGGAAGGCACCTTCAGCATCCGCCCGACAAGAGACCCCGCGATGCCGTCGATGCGGTAGCCGATCACCATCGGCACGCCCGCAAGCCCCAGTTCCAGCGAAACCGTGCCGGAGGCCGCGAGCGCCGCCGTCGAAGCGGCAAAGGCGCCGCGCTTTTCCATCTCGTCGGAAACGATTTCAACGGAGACGGACCAGCGTGCCGCCTCCGCCTCGACCAGCGCATGGACATGGGGCACGGTCGGCAGCACGAACCGCAGGTCCGGCATGGACGCATGAAGCGCCGAAGCCACCTCGCCAAAGATACCGATCAGGCGCTTCACCTCATTGAGCCTGCTGCCGGGCAGCAGCGCCAGCACGGGCGCATCGGTGGGAATGCCATGGGCGTGCCGGAAGGCCACGCCGCTTTCCGGCGTCGGAATCCGCTCGATCGCGGGGTGCCCGACATAGATGCAGTCGAGCCCGGCCTGCGCCTTGAAGAAATCCGGCTCGAACGGCAGCAACGCCAGCACGCGCTTCAGATATTTCGCCATCGCTTTCGCGCGCCCTCGCCGCCAGGCCCAGACGCTGGGCGACACATAGTTGGCGATCGGAATCTGCGGAGCGCGTTTCGCCACCCGCTTGGCGACGGTATGGGTGAAGTCCGGGCTGTCGATGATGACCATGACGTCGGGCCTGGTTTCAACCGCATGGTTTGCCGTCTCGCGCATCCGGCGCAGGATCAGCGGCAGGCGCGGGATGACCTCGCGCGGCCCCATCACGGCAATGTCGGTCATGGGAAATATGGAAACGAGCCCCTGGGCGATCATCTTCTCGCCGCCGACGCCGGAAAAGCGCACAGCGCCCCCGGTCATCTCCTTCAGCGCCGCCATCAGCGCGGCCCCCAGCGCATCGCCGGACGTTTCACCCGCCACCAGCATGATATGGGGAACCGGCACCGTCATCAGCGCAGCATGGCCTCCACCGTTTCGCGCGAAAGGCCGGTGACGAAAAGGCCCAGCGCATTGGCCCGGCGCGCCAGCGCCTCGGCATCACCGACAAGCGCACCGCCCGCCTCCACCGCAATGCCCGCAAGGCCCGCCGCGGCTGCATGTTCCACCGTCTGCACACCGATGGCGGGCAGATCGATGCGCCGCTCCTGCCCGGGTTTCGGCAGTTTCACCAGCACCCCGGCAGGTTGCTCCTTCGTACCGCGCAGGCGCGGATCGAGATTGCCGACCCGGTCCAGCATCATGTCCGTGCCCTCGATCGCCTCCACCGCCAGCACCACGCCCCGGCAGGCAACCGCGCCCTGCCCTATGTCGAGGACACCGATGGCATGAGCCGCCCGCACGGCAGCGCGTATGTCGCGCTCATGACCGGCATCGGGCACCTTGCGGGTGAGCACCCCTTCCGGCGCCAGCAGATCGCGCGCCACATCATGGGGGGCGATGACCTTGAGGCCATGTTCCTTTTCAAGCAGTTCGACAACGCCCCGCAGCAGGCCGTCATCCCCTTGCGCCAGCAGCCGGACAAAGCGCGGCAGCAATCTGAAGCCAACCGCGTCGGGCACGATCTTGCTCAGGTCCGGCCGCTTGACGGGGCCGACCAGCGTAACCTCGGTGCAATTGGCCGCCTTGAGCAGGGAAAGCGTTTTGCCGATGGCCCCGATCCGCGCCCAGCCATGAGGATAGGCGGCGATGCCATCATCCGCATTGCCCTCAAGCCCGACGATGAAGACCGCGCGCCCCGTGGCGATGGCCGCATCCGCCACCGCCATGGGCAGAGGGCCACCGCCAGCGATGATCCCGAGTGTCCCGATGTGGCGCGCTGTTTCCATATGGTCGCCGGCCCTCAGGCCGCGCGCTCCTGCCGCGGCATGCAGAGCGCGCGATCCTTGTCGCTGCGGATGAAATCGATGACCTGCATCACCTCGTCCACACCGGCGAACTCATGGGCCGCAGCCTCCACCCTTTCGCGGAAAGTGCCCTCGCCCGTGAACAGGCGCTCATAGGCTGCGCGCATGGTTGCGATCTGTTCGCGCCCGAAGCCGCGCCGCTTCATGCCGACGAGATTGAGCCCGGCCAGATGCGCCCGGTTGCCGATCACCAGCCCATAGGGGATCACATCGTTCTCGACCCCGCTCATGCCGCCGACAAAGGCATAGGCCCCGATCCGGGCGAACTGGTGCACAGCCGCAGCCCCGCCCAGAATGGCGTAATCCCCGACCTGGCAATGCCCCGCAAGCAGGACCGCATTGGAAAACACCACATGGTCGCCGACGATGCAGTCATGACCGACATGGGAGGTGGCGAGAAACGCGCAGTGGCTGCCCACCACCGTCTTCATGCCGCCGCCCTTTGTCCCCGGATTCATGGTCACGTTTTCACGGATGATATTGTCCGAGCCGATTTCCAGCGTGCTCGGCTCGCCGCTGAACTTGAGATCCTGCGGCGGATGCCCCAGAGAGGCGAAAGGATAGACCTGCGTGCGCGGACCGATCGAGGTCCGCCCCGTCACCACCACGTGGGAATGAAGCACGACGTCCTCGCCAAGCGTCACATCCGGCCCGACCACACAGAAAGGACCGATGTGGGCGCCTTGCCCGATTCTGGCCTGCGGATCGATGACGGCGGACGGATGGATGCTCATTTTTCCCCCGGATTATCGATGATCATCGCACTGTAGGTGGCTTCCGCCATCAGCACGCCATCGACCTTCGCCTCACCGGAAAACTTCCACACCGGTCCCCGGTTCTGCACTTTCTTCACATGAATTTCGAGCCGGTCGCCCGGCACCACCGGCTTGCGGAAACGCGCCTTCTCGATGGTCATGAAATAGACGAGCAGCCTGCTCGCGTCCATGCCCATGCTGTGGATGACGAGCGCGCCGGCGGTCTGGGCCATCGCCTCGATGATCAGAACGCCGGGCATCACCGGATGCCCCGGAAAATGCCCCTGAAAGAACGGATCGTTGATCGTTACATTCTTGATCCCGACAGCAGAGTTGCTGCCGTCCATCTTGATGATCCGGTCAATCATCAGCATCGGATAGCGGTGTGGCAACAGTTCCATCACCCGCTTGATGTCTGCGGATTGGGCCCCATCAGCCTCAATTTCGCTCATCCTCGCACCCTTCTTCAATCAAGTTTCTCAGCCAACGCACAAAACCGGCCGGCGGCCTAATCCGGGTCCGGTTTGTTCTTCGGCGCCCCCCGGCGCCCCAATTGCATTACGGCGATAACCTCGCGCTGCCATTCGCGCACCGGACGCGCAGGCACGCCGCCATATTTCTGCCCGGCAGGCACATCGTGGATAACGGCGCTGCGCGCGGCAAGCTGGGCGCCGGCATGGATCGTGAGATGCCCGGTAATCCCCACCTGCGCGCCGAGCACCACGAAATCCTCCAGATGCGTACTGCCCGAAATGCCGGTCTGCGCCACGATGATGCAATGCCGTCCGATCTGCACATTGTGTCCGATCTGGACCAGATTATCGATCTTGGTGCCTTCGCCAATCACCGTGTCGGGCCCCGCACCGCGATCCACCGTAGTGTTGGCGCCGATCTCTACATCGTCCTGAATAATCACCCGGCCCAGTTGCGGCACCTTCTCATGGGAGGGCAATCCCATGGCGAAACCGAAACCGTCCTGACCGATGCGGACGCCGGGATGAAGGATCACCCGGTCCCCGACATGGGCGTGAGAAAGCGTAACGTTCGGGCCGATAAAACAGTTCCGTCCGACGGTGCAGCCCTTGCCGATGCTGGTTCCGGTGCCGATAACGCTGTCGCGGCCCACCTCGGCGTTCGCGCCCACGGATGCGCCGGGCTCAACCGTGACGTTCGCGCCGATCCTGGCGCTCGGATGGATGGCTGCAAGCGGATGAATGGTTCCGGGCTCGCCAAACCGGTCCGTCGCCCGCACGGAGTCGGGATAAAAAAGCTGGGCCGTCCGCGCATAGGCGCGATAGGGATCCTTGGCGATGAGGAGAAGCTGCCCGGCCCGCGCCTTGTCCGCGAAGCGGGCATGCGTAATCACCACACCCGCCCGGGTCGTCTCGAACTGATGGGCATATTTGGGATTGTCGAGGAAGCTCACATGCCCGGCGGCAGCGCTGTCCAGCGGCGCGACATCTTCCAGCAGAAGATCGGGGTTCGCGCCATCAGGCACGGAAACGCCGATCCAGGCCGCGATCTCTGCAAGCTTGAAAGGTCCGGCATTGGCAAAAAATCTCGTATCAGCCATATCCGGCGCCCTGATCCCGTTCGTTGCTGGCAGGCAAGCGCCAGCGGATCGAAACCCGCCGGCGCCTGTCTTGCGATAATTAGGGCTTCGCCGCCGTCGGCGTCACCGTCACGGTGGAGAGGCGCGCGTTGAGCGCGGTCATCGCCTCCTGCGTCACATCGAGGCCATCCTTCGACGCCACGATCACGGACGTGTCGATGATGATGTCCGCGCCATGCTTGGTCATCAGATCGGTGAAGATCGGCCGCAGGGCAGTCTCAACCTGATTGCGGGCAACTTCGCCACCGTTCTGGAGTTCGCTGCCCTTCTTCTGCATCCGGGCCTGGAGATCGGCTTCGCGCTTCTGGAGATCCTGCACCTTCTGCTGGAACTGCTCCTGGGCCATCGTCGAACGCTGCTGGGTCAGCTTGTTGGCCTCATCCTGCAGAGATGCCTGACTCGAGCGGCCTTCAGCCTGAATTTTCTGAGCCATTGTCTGAATCTGTGAACGTACGCTCTGCCCCACTTTCGACTGAAGAAAGAGCTGTTCCGTGTTGACCGTCAGAATCGAGGTCGCGCCGGCTGCATTGGCCTGCGAAACGGAAACGAGACTCACCACGGCAAACATCGCCGCTGCAAATCCAAAAGCGCGCGAAGTCAACGCCATACGCCTCATGATCATAATTTCCCTTTTGCCTAGAATTGAGTACCAGCACTGAACTGGAACAATTGAGTTTTATCGTAGGTCTGTTTCTTGATCACCTTGGCGAAATCAAGGCGCACAGGCCCGAACGGCGAATTCCAGTAGACACTGAGACCCGCCGACGCCCGCAGCGCAAGCTTGTTCTCGCCATCGGTCAATTCGGGCTCATCCGCCCTGCCTGCATAACCGTAGTCCGTAAAGAGGCTCGTCGAAATCCCCAGGGATTCCGGCAACCCGTTCGGGAAGCTGATTTCAGTGGTGCCGAAATAGTAGGCCTGCGCACCCAGAGCGTCATCGGTCGCCAGATCTCGCGGGCCGATACCGGCCCGCTCGAAGCCGCGGAAGTCATCGCCGCCGAGGAAATAGCGGTCGTTCAGCTTCACGTCTTCACCGATGCCGAAGATGTAGCCCAGATTGAACTTCTGGCTCGCGACCCAGCTCGGCGCAACCTCGTAATAGTAGTTCGTCTTGAACGTGGAGGCGAGATAGCGGACGGAACCGCCCACGCCCGCAAACTCCTGATCGAACAGCGCATCCCAGCCACCCGTGGGCACGATGGGATCATTACGCATGTCGTAATAATAGGTGTAGCCGACGATGGAGCGCACCTCCGAGCCTTCAGCCGCGATGACGGCCAGCGACGCCCCTGTCGCCACATTGAAGATCGACTGCTGCTTGAGCTGATAACGCAGCCCGAGCGTGCCGTGCTCCGATGTCGGGAAGCCCAGACGCAGGCCAAAGCCCTTGGTGCGGGTATCGAACGACGCCTCATCCTGGAAGTCCGTTTCCACGCCGAAGAGGTCGAAGCCCGCCGCGAGGCGGCGTCCCAGGAAGAACGGCTCCGTGAAGTGGAAATCGATCTGCCGCGTCCGCGCGCCGAGCGAGAGATTGACGCTCACCTGCTGGCCACGGCCGAGGAAGTTCCGTTCCGAAATACCGAAATCCGTCACCACGCTGTCGATGGTCGAATAGCCCAGACCGACCGAGAGCGAGCCCGTGGACTGCTCCTGCACATTCACGCCGATCACGGTCTTGTCGGGCGTCGAGCCCGGCTCCTGCGTAATATCGACCTTGCTGAAATACTGGAGCGCCCGGATGTTCTTTTCCGACTTGTCGAGCAGCACCTTGTTGAAGGCGTCGCCTTCCGCCATCACCATTTCACGGCGGATCACCCGGTCGAGCGTACGCACATTGCCGGTGATGTTGATGCGCTCCACATAGACGCGCGGGCCTTCGTTCACCTCATAGACAATATCGATGAGGCGCTTTTCGCGGTTGCGCTTGATCCGTGGACGGATCTGGGCAAAGGCATAGCCGTTCGAGCCCGCCTTGAACGTCATCGCATCGACAGTCTTGTCGATCAGGCTCGCATTATAGATATCGCCCGGCCTGGTCTGGATAAGCTGTTCCAGCATGCCCTTGTCGAGCTTGGCGTATTTGGTGTCGACCGAGACCGTGCCGATATTGTAGACGGGACCTTCATCGACCGTGAAGGTGATGTAGAAGGCGCTGTCGTCGCGGCTGAGTTCAGCAACCGCCGAAACCACGCGGAAGTCGGCGTAGCCGTGGGAGAGGTAATAGCGCCGCAGCAGTTCGCGGTCATAGTTGAGCCGGTCCGGATCATAGCTGTCGGAACTGGAGAAGAACTTCCACCAGGCGGATTCGGTCGTCGAGATGGTGTCGCGCAGCGTCGAGTCGCTGAAAGCCGAGTTCCCGAGAAAATTGATCGCACCGATCTTCGTGACCGGCCCTTCATTGATTTCGAACACGAGATCCACGCGGTTCTGCGGGAGCTGGATGACCTTGGGGTCGACTGTCGCGGAGAAGCGGCCGGAACGGCGATAGAGATTGAGGATACGCTCGACATCCGACTGCACCTTGGCGCGCGTATAGATCGTACGCGCCTGAAGTTGCACTTCCGCTTTCAGGTCGGTTTCCTTGACGGCGCTGTTGCCCTCGAAGGCCACCCGGTTGATCACGGGGTTTTCCACGACGGAAACGACAAGCGCCGAACCGTCGCGACGGATGTTCACGTCGGCGAACAGGCCCGTGACGAACAGGGCCTTCAGCGAGTCATCGACTGCCGAAGCGCTGTAGGTGTCGCCCACCTTGAAACTCATATAGGAGATCACCGTATCGGCTTCGATACGCTGGTTGCCCACCACCTCGATCTTCTGGATGGTCACGCCCGGTTCGGAGGCCGGGCTGGCGGGAGCATCGGCGCCCGGCAGATTGCCGCCTCCACCGGAAGCGCCTGTCGCATCTGCCGCCTTGGCAACACCCGCCGGAGCCAAAGCGATCGCGAGGCAAACGCCGCAAACCGCTCCGCTTCTGGTCATAACACTGGCCAGTCGCTTCATCCCCTCACCCATTTCCTTGCCGCAAAGCTCTCAAGCTTGCTGAAATAGAGACCGTGCAAAATGCCGCCATGCCTCTTGGTCATCTTCTAGCTGAAAAGACCACTAATGAACTGAAAGACCTGAAGATGGACCAAATCATTCCAAGTGGCGAACACCATTAACATCATCACAAGGGCCAGTCCGATCCGAAACCCGAACTCCTGGGTCCGTTGCCCCAACGGTCTGCCCCTTATCCCTTCAACGGCATAATACAAAAGATGGCCGCCATCCAGCATGGGAACGGGAAATAAGTTAAGAAGCCCGATACTTACCGACAAAATCGCTGCCATGTTAATCAGCGCGGCAAAGCCGAGGGTCGCGACCTGCCCCGAAACCTGGGCGATTCGCAGCGGACCGCCAAGCTGGCTTGAGTCCTCACGCCCCGTGATGACGCCGCCCAGATAGACGAATGTCCGGTCCACAATGAACCATGTCTCGCGCGCGCCGAGCCAGACCGAGGTCAGCGGATTGGTCTTCACCAGCTTGACGCCCTCGCCGCTCGTGTCGCGAACGATGCCGAGCAGGCCCATCTTGTGCTTGTCGCCGAACCGGTCAGTCACTTCCTGCTCGCGGGGCGTGGCGGTCAGGGTGGTAGCCACGCCACCCCGGTCAACGGTAACCGAAAGCGCGACGCCGCCGCTGGCGCTGACGATGCGCTGCATGTCCTCGAAGTCGGCGATCTTTGCGCCATCGATGCTCACGACCTTGTCGCCGGGCATGAAGCCCGCGCTCTCGGCGGCGCTGCCGGGCTGAACCTTGTCCACGATGGCGGCCGACTCCATGCGCCCGACGAAGGTGAACAGGATGGCGAAGATGACGATGGAAAGGATGAAATTGGCAACCGGTCCCGCTGCGACCACGGCCGCCCGCTGCCAGACCTTCTTGAAATGAAAGAGGCCCTTGCGCTCCTCTTCGGGAATGGACGAAATCCTGTCCCAGTCGGGATTGCTGGCCGCGCCCTCGTCGCCCACGAACTTCACATAGCCGCCGAGCGGTATCCAGCTCACGCGCCAGCGGGTTCCCTTGGAATCGTTCCAGCCGAAGATTTCCTTGCCGAAACCGATGGAGAAGGTCTCGACCGCCACGCCACAGGCCCGCGCGATCAGGAAATGCCCCAGTTCATGGAAGAAGACCACGAGCGTCAGAACGAACAGGAAAGGGACCAGATATGATGTCAGCGAACCGCCAAATCCCCCGATTTCAGTCAAAAAACCCATAGTGTCTACGTTTCCAGCCTGATGACGGGCAATTTTCGCCCGGTTTGTTCCGCTGCGCGCTCCAGAGCCGGGCAAAACCACCCGGCAGGCCGCGAGACGGCACAGCCTACGTCAGACGGAATGCTTTTGCACCCATTCCTCTGCCCGCACCCGCGCCAAATGATCGATTTCATAAACGGTTTCGAGCTGTTCAGGGTCAGTGAGAAAGGTCGCGCCGAGTTCAATCGCCAGATTCTGCGAAATAGCCTCGACAAGGCGGGAAATGTCGAGAAAACCGATCCGCCGCGCCAGAAAGGACGAAACGGCAATTTCATTGGCCGCATTGAGCACGGTCGGGGCAAGCCCCCCCTGTTCCAGCGCCGTCCGGGCGAGCCTGAGCGCCGGAAACCGCCCGGCGTCGGGCTTTTCAAAGTGAAGGGCTCCGATTTCCGCCAGATCGAGTCGCTTGGCGGGCGTTTCCATCCGCTCCGGCCAGGCCAGCGCATAGGAGATCGGCGTGCGCATGTCAGGTGTGCCAAGCTGTGCCAGCACCGAGCCGTCCACATA
Organism: Parvibaculaceae bacterium; assembly: GCA_028283765.1. Taxonomy (GTDB): domain Bacteria; phylum Pseudomonadota; class Alphaproteobacteria; order Parvibaculales; family Parvibaculaceae; genus JAATFR01. The sequence continues at coordinate 1,875,557 of JAPWJY010000008.1, forward strand.
GGCGACCATGCTGTGAACGATGGATTCCGGATGGATGATGATGTCCAGCCGCTCCGCCCCCACCGGGAACAGATAATGCGCCTCGATCAGTTCCAGCCCCTTGTTCATCAGCGTGGCCGAGTCGACCGAAATCTTGGCCCCCATGGTCCAGCGCGGATGGGCCACCGCCTGCTCCGGGGTCATGGCGGCCATCTCATCGAGGCTGCGAGTGCGGAACGGGCCGCCCGAGGCCGTCAGGATGATCTTGTCCACCATGTCGAGGCGAGTCGCGTCCAGCACCTGGAAAATCGCGTTATGCTCGGAATCGACCGGCAGAAGCCGTGAGCCAGAGCGGGTGATTTCATTGAGGAACAACGCGCCCGCCGAAACCAGGCATTCCTTGTTGGCAAGGGCGATGCAGGCCCCCTGCCTTACCGCCGCAAGCGTGGGCGCAAGCCCCGCCGCGCCGACGATGCCGGCCATGATCCAGTCGGTCGGCCGCGCCGCCGCATCGCTCACTGCGGCCTCACCCGCGGCAACCTCGATGCCGGTGCCCGAAAGACCGCTTTTCAGTTCGGCGTAACAGGCCTCGTCGGCGACCACGGCAAGGCGCGGCTTCAGGCGGCGGGCCTGCTCGACCAGTTCATCGACCCGTCGATGAGCCGTCAGGGCGACAATGTCATATTGCTCGCGCTGGCGCTCGATCAGGTCGAGCGTGCTGCAGCCGACGGAGCCTGTCGATCCGAGCACCGTCACGGCACGTGGCGCGCCATCGGAGATTTTGCGGGCTTCAACGGTTACGGCCAAATCAGGACTCCGGCTCCGGGGGTCGGGCCCCCATGAAGAAGCGCAACGAGAGCGGCAATGCTTGCAGCCGCGACCAGCCCGTCCACACGATCGAGGATACCCCCGTGTCCGGGAATAAGCCTGCTCGAATCCTTGACGCCGGCCCGCCGCTTCAGGGCCGATTCAAAGAGGTCCCCGGCCTGCGCGGCGACAGCCAGCATGACACTCAGCAGCGGCAGGATAAAGCCGGGCCCTCCCCCGAGCACAAATCCTGTCGCCAGCCCCACCACCAGGGCCCCGGCCATGCCGCCCGCAAGGCCCGCCCAGGTCTTGCCGGGGGAAATGGAGGGCGCGAGCTTCGGCCCGCCGATGGTACGCCCGGCCGCATAGGCAAAAATATCGGTGGCCCAGACCACCGCCAGCAGCCACAGTACCGCCGCCAGCCCATATGACGGGTCCATCCGGAACCAGATGAGCGCGACCAGCGGCACGGCCAGATAGACATGGGCCAGGATAACCGGCAGCAGGGGCTGACGCCGCCAGATCCGCCAGGCGATGCCGCTGAGACAGCCCCCGAGCCCCATGACCAGACCGGCCTCGGGCGCCCCCACCCCGGCGATGGCGACGACCAGAACGCCCGCGCAACCCAGCAAAAACATATCGCTGCGCTGCCCGCCCAGAAGCAGGGTCTTGAGTTCATAGGCGATGAGCGCGGCGGCAAGTCCCATCAGGACAAGGAACGGCAGACCGCCCACCCAGACGAGCCCCAGAACGACTGGCGCCAGCACCAGCGCGGACATTATTCGGATGGTCAGGGAGGAGAGCGCCTTTTCTGCCATCACGCCTGGCTCGCGCCATCTTCGTTGCGGCCGCCAAAACGGCGCTCGCGGCCATTATATTCGGCAATCGCCTCGGCGAGGCGCTCGGGCGAGAAATCCGGCCAGTAGGTGTCGGTGAAGACGAGTTCCGAATAGGCGCTCTGCCAGATCAGGAAATTGGAAAGCCGCTTCTCGCCGCTGGTCCGGATCACCAGATCGGGATCGGGCACGCCGGCCGTATCGAGATAGCGCGCCACCAGATCGCGGGTGACCTCGGCGGGTTCAAGGAGCCCCGCCTTCACATCCTCGGCGATCCGGCGCATGGCGCTGGCGATTTCATTCTGGCCGCCATAATTGAAGGCGATGATGAGCTTGAGGCGGCTGTTGTTCCGGGTCCGGGATTCGGCTTCCTCGATCATCTGCACGATGTCGGGCGCAAGCTGGCCGCGCTCGCCGATGATGCGGATATTCACGCCGTTTTCATGCAGCTCGGCGAGATCGCGGCGGATGAAGAAGCGCAGCAGACCCATCAGGTCATTGACCTCTTCGGCGGGCCTGCGCCAGTTCTCAGAACTGAAACCGTAAAGAGTCAGATACTCAACGCCCATCTCGCCCGCGGCGCGCACGATGACGCGGACAGCCTCCACGCCCTGCCGGTGGCCGATCTTGCGCGGCAGATGGCGCTTCGCGGCCCAGCGCCCGTTGCCATCCATGATGATGGCAACGTGCCGGGGGACGCAGAGAGCCGCCTGCCCTTCCAGCGCCTTATGCTCAGGCTTCACCATCATGGTCGTTCAGACATCCCCTCGAACCGGCTTCACAGTTTCCCCCCGGACCCACAGCCTCACATACCTCAGATTTGCATGATTTCAGCTTCTTTTTGAGCAAGACTCGCATCAATCTCGGCAATTATCTTGTCGGTCAGCTTCTGCACCTTGTCCGAAAGCTGCTTCAGCTCATCTTCGCTGATCGTGCTGGCCTTTTCGAGGCGCTTGAGTTCATCCATCGCGTCCCGGCGCACATTGCGCACCGCAATCCGCGCCGTTTCGGTGTATTTGGCGGCAATCTTGCCCAGTTCCCGGCGGCGCTCCTCGTTCATTTCCGGGATGGGCAGGCGGATCAGCGTGCCGTCCACCACCGGATTGATGCCGATGCCCGACGAGCGGATGGCCTTCTCGACCGCGCCGACGCTGGCCTTGTCCCAGACCTGAACGGCCAGCATCCGGGCTTCCGGCACCATCACGGTTCCAACCTGATTGAGCGGCATCGACTGGCCATAGACCTGCACCATGATGGGGTCGAGCAGGCTTGCCGAGGCGCGCCCCGTCCGCAGACCGCCGAATTCATGCTTCAGCGAGGCAATCGCGCCCTGCATGCGTTTGCCATAAATGTCGATCTCGAAAGCGTCAGCGGCCATCTCTCGGTTTCCTTGTCAGGCGTATTGGTCGGTCATGGGTCAAACGGTGTCGCTGATGACGGTGCAGCGGCCCTGCCCCGTCAGCACCGCCACGAATTCACGATCCCCGCTGATCGAGAAAACGATGATGGGGATGCGGTTTTCACGGGCAAGCGCGATCGCGGAGGTATCCATGACCTTGAGGTCGCGGGCGAGCACGTCGAGATAGGTCAGGCGCTCGTAGCGCTCCGCGTCAGGCACTTTCTTGGGATCGGCGGAATAGACGCCATCGACCTGCGTGCCCTTCATCATGGCGTCGCAGCCCATTTCCGTGGCGCGCAGCGCGGCGGCGGTGTCGGTGGTGAAGAAGGGATTGCCGGTGCCTGCGGCGAAAATCACCACGCGGCCCTTTTCCATGTGGCGCACGGCGCGCCGCCGTATATAGGGCTCGCAGATCGTGGTCATGGGAATGGCGGAAAGAACCCGGGTCTGGACGCCGATGCGCTCAAGCGAATTCTGCATCGCGAGCGCGTTCATGACGGTGGCGAGCATGCCCATATAGTCGGCGCTGGCCCGCTCCATGCCCGACGCCGCGCCCGAAAGGCCACGGAAAATATTGCCGCCGCCGATGACGAGGCAGACCTCGACCCCTATGTCGATGGCCTGCTTGATCTCGTTCGCGATCCGGTCGACGACCCCGACATCGATGCCATATTCCTGTTCGCCCATCAGGGCCTCGCCCGATACCTTGAGCAGCACCCGCTTGTAGCGGGGGGTGGTGGAGGCGGTGGCAGGCATCATCGAGGTCTGGGTCATGAATCGCCTCTATCGGTGGCTGGGCACCGGACAATAACGCGGCTCCCTGCCCTTGGCGATGGATCAATGCCCGGACAGAAGGCTTTTACATCGCCACAACGGGAGCGTCGGGAAAAGACGCTCCCGTTGTGTAGTTCTGGAGGCTCAGCCCTTGGCGGCAGCGGCGACTTCCGCCGCGAAGTCGCTTTCTTCCCTGGCGATGCCCTCGCCCAGCGAATAGCGGACAAAGCCGACAATCTTGATCGGCGCGCCGACACCGGCCTCGGCGTTCTTGATCGCGGCCTCGACGGTGTGGTCCGGGTTCATGACGAAGGCCTGCGACAGCAGCACGACTTCCTCGAAGAACTTGCGCATCCGGCCTTCGACCATCTTTTCGATGATGTTCTCGGGACGGCCCGATTCACGCGCCTCGGCAATGAGCACGGCCTTCTCGCGCTCGGCGACCTCGGGGTCCACCTCTTCGCGGGTCAGGGCCAGCGGGCTCGTCGCGGCGATGTGCATGGCGATCTGCTTGCCAAGCTCGGCCAGCTTCTGCTGGTCGCCCGTGGACTCAAGACCGACAAGCACGCCGATCTTGCCGAGGCCCGGCACGATCTGGTTGTGCACATAGGCGGCGACAACGCCCTTCTCGACGCTGATCGTCGCCACGCGGCGCACGTTCATGTTTTCACCGATGGTGCCGACCAGTTCGGCCACATGCTCTTTCACGGCCTTGTCCGCGCCGGGCACCTGGGTGCCGAGCAGCAGCTCAAGATCGCCATCGGAGTCGAGCGCCAGCTTCGCGACCGTCCCGACCATCGTCTGGAAATCGGCGTTGCGGGCCACGAAGTCCGTCTCGGAATTGACCTCGACCAGCGCGCCCGTGGTGCCGCTGGTGACCGCGCCGACAAGCCCTTCAGCCGCGATACGGCCGGACTTCTTGGCGGCCTTGGCCAGGCCCTTCGTGCGCAGCCAGTCAATGGCTGCTTCCATGTCGCCGCTCGTTTCGACGAGAGCGCCCTTGCAATCCATCATGCCTGCGCCGGTCTTTTCGCGCAGCTCCTTCACCATGCTCGCGGTGATATCGGCCATGGGGTCTACCTCGGCAATTAAGGGGTCAATCTACGTGTAAATAAGGCCCCGGCGCTGACGCCGGGGCCGGAATATCCGAACCGGAAAGGCGTCGATTAAACGGCGGCTTCCGTACCTGCCTCGGCCGGCGTTTCGGCGGGCAGTTCCTCGAAAACAGGCTCGGCGGCTTCGCCGACATCCACGCCCGCGCCGATCTGGCTCTGGGAAATGCCGTCGATGACGGCGCGCGACATCAGATCGCAATAAAGCGTGATCGCGCGGGCCGCGTCGTCGTTGCCCGGGATCGGGAACGAGATGTTGTCGGGGTTCGAGTTCGAGTCGAGGATCGCGATGACCGGGATGCCGAGCTTCTGGGCTTCCTGAACGGCGATCGCTTCCTTGTTGGTGTCGATCACGAACATGATGTCGGGAATGCCGCCCATGTCCTTGATGCCGCCGATGGCAAGCTCAAGCTTGTCGCGCTCGCGGGTGAGGTTCAAAAGCTCCTTCTTGGTGAAGCCCTTGGTCTCGCCGCTCAGCATCTCGTCCAGCGTGCGCAGACGGCGGATCGAATTGGAAATGGTCTTCCAGTTCGTCAGCGTGCCGCCGAGCCAGCGGTGGTTGATGTAATACTGGGCGCACTGGCGCGCAGCGGCAGCCAGCGGATCGGACGCCTGACGCTTGGTGCCGACGAACAGCACGCGGCCGCCACCGGCGACGATGTCGCGCACGGCGACCAGCGCCTGATGCAGCAGCGGCACGGTCTGGGCAAGGTCGATGATGTGGATGTTGTTGCGGCTGCCGAAGAGGAATTTCTCCATCTTCGGGTTCCAGCGGTGGGTCTGGTGACCAAAGTGAATGCCGGCTTCGAGAAGCTGGCGCATCGTGAAATCAGGGAGTGCCATCGCACTTTATCTCCATTTTCCGGTTAACCTCCGCGGGGGGATGACGATCACAGGGCAAAAGCCCGGATCGCACCGGATGGACGAAACCTGTGAGGCCTTCCGACAACTCCTGAAGCTGTCTCAAGGCATGGTTGCGCCCGTCCCCGCGTGTGGGATGGCTGGGGGTATAGGCCCAAGACACGCCAAAGGCAAGCCCTGCGGCGGGCGTTCCGGGGGCCATATATCTTCCGTAACCACAGAGAATGCCGCCGGAATTACCCCTGAGAAGCCTTTTCGCCCCCTTCCGGCCCCCAGAATACCACCCAGGTGGCAAAATCGTCGCTCATGGCATGAAACCGGTGCGGGTCTCCGGCCGGAACGAAGAGCACATCCCCCGGGATCACGGCCCTGCGGCGGCCCTCATGCTCGAAATCGGCCCTGCCGGTCACGATGAAATAAAGCTCATCCTGCTCGTGCGGCCCCTGCCGGTCCTCGCCCCGGGGCGCGAACACCTCCACCGACATGCTGCCGTGGCTCATCGCCCCGGCGAAGGGCTCTCCCCCGGGCCATTCCGCCGTCACGGGGCCGGGGAGTTGCGAGAGCAGGTCCGCCAGCGATGCCTTCATGCCACCCGTTCCACGGCCAGCGCCGTCGCCTCGCCACCGCCGATGCAAAGAGAGGCGATGCCCCTTGTCCCGCCCGTCCGCTCCAGCGCATTGAGCAGGGTCACGATGATGCGGCTGCCGGATGCACCGATGGGGTGCCCCAGCGCGCAGGCGCCGCCATAGATATTGAGCTTCTCGTGGGGCAGGTCGAGCTCCTGCATCGCCGCCATGGCGACCACGGCGAAAGCCTCGTTGATCTCGAACAGATCGACGTCCGCCACGCTCCAGCCGACCTGCCTGAGCAGTTTGGAAATGGCCTCGATGGGCGCGGTGCTGAACCAGGCGGGGGCCTGCGCGTGCATGGCGTGGCCGCGGATGGTTGCGAGCGGCTTGAGGCCGCGCCGTTCAGCCTCGGATTGCCGCATCAGCACCAGCGCCGCCGCTCCGTCGGAAATCGAGCTGGAATTGGCCGCCGTCACCGTGCCGTCCCTGGCGAAGGCGGGCTTGAGGGCCGGAATCTTGGCAGGATCGGCTTTCAGCGGCTGCTCGTCCTGTGAAACCTCGACCTCGCCGCCCCGGCCCTTGACCGTCACCGGCGCGATCTCCGTCTCGAAGCTGCCGTTGGTCACGGCCTTCTTCGCGCGCGCCAGCGATTCAAGGGCATAGGCGTCCTGCGCCTCCCGGGAAAACTGGTAATGCTGCGCCGTCTCCTCGGCATAGGTGCCCATCAGGCGGCCCTCATAGGCATCCTCCAGCCCGTCAAGGAACATGTGATCCTTGACCTCGGCATGACCGAGCCGGAAGCCGCCGCGCGCCTTGGGCAGCAGATAGGGGGCATTGGTCATGCTTTCCATGCCGCCCGCCACGATCACCTTGCCATGGCCGAGCGCCAGCGCGTCATGGGCCAGCATCACCGCCTTCATGCCCGAGCCGCAGACCTTGTTCACCGTCGTCGCGGGCGTCGATTGCGCAAGCCCGCCCCGGAGCGCCGCCTGCCGCGCCGGGGCCTGCCCCACGCCCGCCGGCAGCACGCAGCCCATGATCAGCTCATCGACCTCATCGGCCCCGAGCCCCGCCCGCCCGACGGCGGCCCGCACCGCATGGGCGCCAAGCTCCGGCCCGGTCATGCCGGAGAGCGCGCCCTGAAAGCCGCCCATGGGCGTGCGCGCGGCGCTGACGATGACCACCGGATCGGCGTCGATGGATGTGGAAGCCACTGATGTCGAAGCCTGTGTCATTTCCCCTCCTCGGAAATATGCCCGGTCCCGGACCGGCTGTTTTCTGCGACAGGCATGAAGCTACGGCATTTTCGATTCAAGCTTTATCGTCTCGCCATCGACAACAAATGTCCCGTAGCCATGATGATGAATGGTCTTCGGGTTTTTTTGCTTCGGATCGATCCACGCCTTCACGCCTTCCAGCACGAACAGATTGTATTTGTTGACGAGCCGCGTATCCACAATACGGCATTCGATGTTGGCGAAGCATTCGGCCACGAGGGGCGCGCGCACTTCCTGCGCCGGCAGGGGCGTCAGGCCGAACGCCTCGAACTTGTCGGTGTCTTCCCCGGAGCAATTGCCAACCTTGACGACCTTGTCCGCCAGATGCACGGCGGGAATGGCGATGACGCATTCCCGGGTCGCCCGAAGCGCGGTGAAACTGTAATCCCCGGTGCTGACGACGCAGGCGATCCGCGGCGGCGTGAACTCCACCATCATGTGCCAGGACATGGTCATGACGTTGCTCCGGCCCCGGCTGGCGGTCGTCAGCAAAACGACCGGGCCCGGTTCGAGCAGCTGGTAGACCTTAGAGAGAGGCAGATCCTTCATCGGATGACCCTTCCTGTGATCCGCCCGTTCCGCAAGGTGACGGCAGGATGCCGGAGCGGAATCAGGCCGTTTCGTTGAACAGTTCGCGCCCGATCAGCATACGGCGGATTTCGCTGGTGCCCGCGCCGATCTCGTAAAGCTTGGCGTCGCGCAGCAGGCGGCCCGTGGGATAATCATTGATATAGCCGTTGCCGCCCAGTGTCTGGATCGCTTCCAGCGCCATCCATGTCGCCTTCTCGGCGGCATAGAGAATGGCCCCCGCCGCGTCCTTGCGCGTGGTCCGGCCCCGGTCGCAGGCCCGTGCCACGGCATAGACATAGGCCCGGCAGGCGTTCATCGTCGAATACATGTCCGCGAGCTTGCCCTGCATGAGCTGGAACGTGCCGATGGGCGCGCCGAACTGGCGGCGTTCGTGCACATAGGGCACCACCGCATCCATGCAGGCCTGCATGATGCCGAGCGGCCCGCCCGCCAGCACCGCGCGCTCATAATCGAGCCCCGACATCAGCACCCGGACGCCCTCGTTCAGCTTGCCGAGGATATTTTCCCCGGGCACCTCGCAGCCCTCGAACACCAGTTCCGCCGTGCTGGAGCCGCGCATGCCGAGCTTGTCGAGCTTCTGCGCCGCCCGGAAGCCCTTCATGCCCTTCTCGATGATGAAGGGCGTGATGCCGCGCGGCCCCGCATCGGCGTCGGTGCGGGCATAGACCACCAGCACATCGGCATCCGGCCCGTTGGTGATCCACATCTTGTTGCCGTCGAGCACATAATGGCCGCCCTTTTTCACGGCCTTGAGGCGCATCGACACCACGTCCGACCCGGCGCCCGGCTCCGACATGGCGAGCGCGCCGACATGCTCGCCGGAAATGAGCTTCGGCAGATAGGCGCGCTTCTGCGCCTCGCTGCCCCAGCGGCGCAACTGGTTGACGCACAGGTTGGAATGCGCGCCATAGGAAAGCCCGACGCTGGCCGAACCGCGCGAAATTTCCTCCATCGCGATGACATGCTCGAAATAGCCGAGCCCGGCCCCGCCCCATTCCTCCTCGACCGTGATGCCGAGCAGGCCGAGCCCGCCAAGCTCGGGCCACAGATCGCGCGGAAACGCATTCAGCCGGTCGATATCGGCCGCCCGGGGCGCGATTCTGTCCGCCGTGAAGGCGCGCACGCTGTCGCGGATCATTTCGGCGGTTTCACCGAGATCGAAATCGAGAGTGGGATAGCTGTTCGCGGCCATTGGACGGCTCTTCATGCTTATTTCGTGGAACTGTACTCAACCTGATCGGAAGCGGTGAAGACGGCATAGACCCCGGCCCCGGCGCCGCCGCCGATCACATAGAAACGGCCGGCCCCCGCTCCGGCCACAGCATCGTGGCGGGGTGTCGGCAGGGGCGCGAGCTTGCGCCATGCGCCCGCCGCCGGGTCCAGCACATAATGGTCGGCAAAGGTCTTCTGCGCCTTGATGTCTTCGCCACCGGCCACATGGATCGCGCCATCGGCCAGCGCCACGGCAAGGCCGCTGCGGGCGGCGGGGAGCGCCGGGCCGGCGCGCCATGCCCCCTTCGCCGGATCGTAAATATCGACGCGCGCGGTGGGCACGCCCCCGTTCTGGCCGCCGATGACATAGATGAGACCGCCCATGGCGATGACCGCCGCGCCCGAACGCGGCGCAGGCATCGGGCTCGACGCCTTCGACCACTCATCCGACGAAGGATCATAGACATAGACGCCCGCCGCGCTTTCGCCGCGTCCGCCCAGCGCATAGATCCGCTCGCCGATGGCGGCAAGCCGCACCCCCACCCGCGCCTGCGGCATGGGGCTGGCGTCCATCCAGACGCCGACCGCCGGATCGAACACATAAAGCGCGGCGCTGGGGCCGCCGCCCTCGCCGTTACGCCCCGCTGCTGCAAAGCCGCCCGCCGCATATAACCGGCCGCTCAGGCTCACGAGGCCGAATTGCTGGAGCCCGACCGGCAAAGCCGGGGCGGCGCGCCAGAGATCCTCCTTCATGTCATAGATTTCGGTGGCGGAAACGGGGCCCGCAGTAGTCGCGCCGCCGACCACATACAGATCATTTCCCAGAGCGGCCCCCGCCGCATAGGCGCGGCCCGCCGGCATATGCTGGCCCTGTTCCCAGCCAGCCGCCTGCCCTCCTGTACCCATAAGGCCGAGAGCAAGACTCCCCAGCAGAAACGAACGGGTGAAGGCGCGAACGGGGTTCATGAGGGTCAATCTGCCTGTTGGGTCATTCTTCATGACTAGCAGAGATTGCCATAACAGCAGAAACGAAAAAGCCGGGCACTGCGACGCAGCCCCGGCTTTTCATGAAGCTGGCTGGTAAGGCCAGTTCTAGGATGGTGCGGTCGAGAAGACTCGAACTTCCACGGGTTGCCCCACAGCGACCTCAACGCTGCGCGTCTACCAATTCCGCCACGACCGCATATCCTTCAGGCGCTTTCGCCCCCGCTCTTCAGTGGGCGCGGGTGTAGCAAATCCATTGCCCAACCTCAAGCAGCGAATTGCGGATTTCTCAAATGCCGTCGCCGTCCACGTTGGGCGTCGGGATGTGAATGCCGCATTCCACCTTGTCCGTGCCCGCCCAGCGGCCGTCACGATAGGAGCCGCCGACGGGGACGCGGGTGGTGCAGGGCATGCAGCCGATGGACAGATAGCCGTCCTTGACCAGCGGGTGGCGCGGCAGCCTGTGGGCACCGGTATAGGCCTCAAGCTCTTCCTGCCCCCAGTAGCTCAGGGGATTGATCTTGAAGCGCGTGCCCGAGGGCGCGGCGCCGGGAACGATTCCCTTGACGGGCTCTTCCTCGATCGGGTCCATCGACGCGCGGGCCGAGGTCTGGAAGCGCTTGCGGCCCGTGATGGAGGCGCTGAAACCCGCCAGCGCGCGCTCCAGCGGCAGCACCTTGCGCACGAAGCAGCAGGCATCCGGGTCCGCGTTCCAGAGCACGCCATTGGGATCACGCGCCGCGAGATCGGCCGGGTGCGGCCCGACGGCGCGGATGTCGGTCAGCCCCAGTTTTTCCTGCAGACGGTCGCGGAAGCGCAGGGTTTCGCCAAAGAGCTTGCCCGTATTCAGGAACAGCACCGGCACGGTCGGATCGATTTCAGCAACCATATGCAGCAGCACGGCCGATTCCGCGCCGAACGAGGAAACGACGGCGATGTCGCCGGGAAATTCAGTCCTGATCATCTGTTCAAGCAGCGCGCCGCCCGTCAGTCCCTCATAGCGCACGCGCATGTCCAGCAGGCGCTGCGAGAGCACCGATACACCGTCCATGGCGGCGGCGCGGCCGTCTTCGATCTTCAGCTGTGCAACACTCATGCGAGCCAGCCCTTCTCTTCGATCATCTGATCGACCTTGCGGCCGACCTCGGGCACGGGGAGGCCCTCATTTCGCCACGCTTCGCGGTGACGCGCGATTTCATCCAGTTTTCCAGCCCAGTCGGGCTCAAATCTCTCGGCAAGCCAGCGGCTCAGCCGTCTCGCAAGGCCCGGCGCCCGGCCGTTGGTCGAAACCGTGAGCAGCAGGTCGCCCCGGCGCACCACCGAAGGCACATGAAAGTCGCACCAGGCCTTCGCGTCTTCCGTATTGACCAGCCGCCCGGCCCCACGCGCCGCCGTGGCGTAAATTTCAGTTTCCCGCTCATCGAGGCCCGCCAGCATGACCAGCGTCGCCCCCTCGACCACGCCCGGCTGCGGCCTTGCACCCTTGAGCCGCGATCCGGCCAGCGCCCGGAAGCTATCGGAAGGGTCCGCGCTGTAGACGCTCACCTGCGCCGCGCCCGCCTCATCCAGCAATCGCAACCGGCGCTCGGCGGCACGCCCCTGGCCAATCAGCACCACGGGAAGCCCGCCCAGATCGACCATGACCGGAAACACCATCGACCTCCTGAAAAGCCGCAACTCTAATGGACGCTAGAAATAAGGTTATTCCAGATAATATTCAATGGTTTCTTGTAATTTAGTAATTCATACATTTGTCTAGTGTTAATATAGGAATTGAACTCTTGAACTTTGCCAAATAGAGGGCTTGCGTCCTTCGCTGGAAAGCACGACATCTGGACGCATGAATTTCCCGTCCGGCATAGAATGGCGCATCAGCGACGCTCCCGTCCCCTACGAGGTGGCGCTGGCGGAGATGGAGGCGCGCGCCGCCGCCATCGCGGATGGCGATGCCCCTGAACTCGTCTGGCTGCTCGAGCATCCCCCGCTCTATACGGCGGGCACCAGCGCAAGGATCGAAGACCTGCTTGAGCCGGACCGCTTCCCGGTCTTCAAGGCCGGGCGCGGCGGCCAGTACACCTATCACGGTCCCGGCCAGCGGGTGGCCTATGTGCTGCTCAACCTGAAAAACCGCAAGCCCGACGTGCGCGCCTATGTGCAGGATCTGGAACGCTGGATCATCGCCACCCTCGCCCGCTTCAATGTGACCGGCGAACTGCGGGAGGGCCGCGTCGGCGTCTGGGTCCGCCGCCCGGAAAAGGGCGCGGAGGCGGAAGACAAGATCGGCGCCATCGGCGTGCGCATCCGCCGCTGGGTCACCTTTCACGGCATCAGCCTCAACGTCGATCCCGACCTCGATCATTTCAGCGGCATCGTGCCCTGCGGCATCAGCCGGTATGGCGTGACCAGCCTCGTCGATCTCGGCCAACTGGTTTCGATGGCGGAAGTGGACATGGCGCTGAAAGCAACCTTCAACGAGGTTTTCCCGGTTCCGGCCCTTATTGCCTGAGAACAACCGGCGTCCGGCCCGAGAGCGTGATCGCCCCGACGCCCGCGACCACGGCGATGAACCAGACCACGCCGCCGATCACGGGGATCGTCATGCCGAACCAGAGCAGGAACGTGCCAACAATCGCCGCGATCACGCTTTTGCTGCGGGAATCGAGCCCCACCCCCATGACCTCGACCGCATAGCCGCCGATCATCAGCACGGCAGCGACAAGGCCGAAGAAAATGCCGATGGGCCAGAGCAGCAGCAAGAGCAGCGCGACGGGAATGCCGATGAGGGTGACGGCGGCGACGATGGCGAGAATCGGCAGGGCGAAAAGCCAGAGCGCCCCGATCAGCAGGCTGAGCGCCAGCCCCTCCTCCACCGCTTCATAAAGCCGCGTCGGGCTGCCCGGCATCGCGAACGCAACGATGACCGACAACACGGCAAGAATGAACGCGCCCACGATCGAGAGGCCATAACCGGGGATAAGCCAGACCAGATCGCGCTCGGTAAAGCTTTCAAAAGGCTGCGACCGGGGATGCTGGAGCCCCTCCACCGCCTTGTCGCCGCTCGCAGCGAGCACATGGGGCTCGATATGCCCCCCGACGCGAGAGCCGTCATCGATCTCGGCGGCGCTGGTCGCATAATAGCGCACCGCGCCCGCCACATCGGCATCCGGCCCGAGCGTCAGCTTGCCGCCGTAAAAGAGCACGTCGCCCCTGACCTTGCCATTGACCAGCGCATCGGCCCCGCGCAATTCCAGATTGCCGCCGACATCTCCCGAGACCGCGATGTTGCGTCCGGCAAGCCAGGCGTTACCGCCGATCTTCGTGCCTTCGGGGACCATCAGCGTGTCCGCCGTGCCCGTCAGCGACCCCTTGACGTCCTCACCGGCAATGATGTTGCGCCCGGCCAGATAGAGATCGTCACCGGAACTCCACCGGACGCCATCCCCGCCGGCCTTGTCCCCGGCATACGCATTCCCGGCGGCAAGCGAAGCCAGAAGGGCCATGACCACAAGCCAGAATTTCATGATCGCCATCCTCCGGGTTCACCACGCGCCATCATACCAGCACAGATGGCAATTTCAGGGCAGCTTTTCAAACACAAACCCCCGCCGTGAGGCGGGGGCAAGGAACGGCGAATCCATCGCAAAATGCCGGATTCAGGGCGCTTTCATTCAAATTCAAGAATGACGGCATCGACCGCAAGGCTGTCGCCCGCCTTGGCCGAAACCTTGGCGATGATGCCATCGCGCTCGGCCCGCAGATTATTTTCCATCTTCATGGCCTCGACCACGGCCAGCGTCTGCCCCGCCTTCACTTCGTCGCCTTCGGCAACGCTGATCGACTTGACCAGACCCGGCATCGGGCACAGCAGGAACTTGCCCATGTCCGGCGCGACCTTCTCGGGCATGAGCTGCTCGAGGCTGTCGCCAAGCGTGGTGCGGACGGCGGCATGGGCCGAAGCGCCGCGATAGTTGAGCATATAGCCCTGCTTCGCCCTGTCGATCTGCACACTGACCGGCTGGCCATCCACAAGCCCCTTGAACAGCGGCTGGCCCGGCCGCCAGTCGCTCTCGACCAGATGCCGGGAAGCAATCGTGCCATCCGCATCCAGATAATCGAGTTCGAGGCCCGTGTCCGACTCCCGGACCCTGATCTTCTGGCGGGTGACCTCGCTGTTCGTCTTCATGGCCACGACCCATTCGTCGGGCACCTTGCGGGGACGGTTGGGCAACTGGCCGGAGATCTGCACGGCGCGCGCGGCATGGACCTCATGGAGGAACATGGCGACGGCGACGAGCCGGTCGGAACGGCTCCGGGAAATATCCACGCCATGGAATCCATCGGGAAACTCTTCCGCGATGAAGCCCGTGGTGATGTTGCCCGAACGGAACCGCTCATGCTCCATGATCGCGCCGAGGAACGGAATATTGTGCTGGATGCCCTCGATCCGGAATTCATCGAGCGCCACCGACATGTGGTCGATGGCCGCCAGACGGTCCGGTCCATGGGTGCACAGTTTGGCGATCATCGGATCGTAGAAGATAGAGATTTCGCCGCCTTCATAAACGCCCGTGTCGTTGCGGATGGTGAGACCGTCCGCGGTTCCTTCGGCAGGCGGCTGGTAGCGCACCAGACGGCCCGTGGAGGGCAGGAAGCTGCGATAGGGATCTTCGGCATAGATGCGGCTCTCGATGGCCCAGCCGTTGATCTTCACATCGTCCTGCGTGACCGTGAGCTTTTCACCCGCCGCCACGCGGATCATCTGCTCCACAAGGTCGATGCCGGTGATCAGTTCCGTCACCGGATGCTCGACCTGAAGGCGCGTGTTCATTTCCAGAAAATAGAAATTGCGGTCCTTGTCGACGATGAACTCGACGGTGCCCGCGCTCTCGTAATTCACGGCCTTCGCCAGCGCCACGGACTGCTCGCCCATCGCCTTGCGGGTCGCGGCGTCAAGGAAAGGCGACGGGGCCTCCTCGATCACCTTCTGGTTGCGGCGCTGGATCGAGCATTCGCGCTCGTTCACATAGACCGTGTTGCCGAACTTGTCGGCGATCAGCTGGATTTCGATGTGGCGCGGCTCGGTCACGAACTTCTCGATGAACACCCGGTCATCGCCGAAGCTCGACAGCGCCTCGTTCTTGGAAGAGACGAACCCCTCCTCCACTTCGCCCTCGTTCCAGGCGATGCGCATGCCCTTGCCGCCGCCGCCCGCCGACGCCTTGATCATGACCGGATAGCCGATCTCGCCCGCGATGCGGACCGCGTCCGCCGGGCTCTCGATCACGCCGAGATAGCCGGGCACGGTCGAAACCTTGGCTGCATTGGCGAACTTCTTCGACTCGATCTTGTCGCCCATGGCCTCGATGGCCTTGATGTTGGGACCGATGAAGGCGATGCCCGCTTCCTTGAGCGCGATGGCGAATTTCGGGTTTTCCGACAGGAAGCCATAGCCCGGATGCACGGCCTCCGCGCCCGTCTGCCTGCAGGCCTCAATGATCCTGTCGATCAGCAGATAGGACTGGGCGGCAGGCGCGGGACCGATGTGGACGGCCTCGTCCGCCATCTCCACATGCAGCGCGTCCTTGTCCGCGTCCGAATAGACGGCGACCGTCTTGATGCCCATCTTCCGCGCCGTCTTGATGACGCGGCAGGCGATTTCGCCACGGTTGGCGATCAGTATTTTCTTGAACATGTGCCTCGTCCCCTTACAGCGGAATGTTGTCGTGCTTCTTCCACGGATTCTCGATTTCCTTGCTCTTGAGGAGCGCGAGAGCCCGGGCGACGCGGGAACGGGTGGAATGCGGCATGATCACTTCATCGATGTAACCGCGTTCGGCGGCGACGAACGGATTGAGGAAACGGTCCTCATAGGTCTTGGTGTGAGCCGCGATCTTGTCCTTGTCGTCGATGTCGGCGCGATGGATGATCTCGACCGCGCCCTTGGCGCCCATGACCGCGATTTCGGCGGTGGGCCAGGCATAGTTGAAATCGCCGCGGATATGCTTGGAGCTCATCACGTCGTAAGCGCCGCCATAGGCCTTGCGGGTGATGACCGTGACCTTGGGCACCGTCGCCTCGGTGTAGGCGAACAGCAGCTTGGCGCCGTGCTTGATCAGGCCGCCATATTCCTGCGCCGTGCCCGGCAGGAAGCCCGGCACGTCGACGAAGGTGACGACGGGAATGTTGAAGCAGTCGCAGAAGCGCACGAAGCGGGCGGCCTTGCGGCTGGCGTCGCTGTCGAGCACGCCAGCCAGCACCATCGGCTGGTTCGCCACGATACCGATGGAGCGGCCCTCGATGCGGGCAAAGCCGGTGATGATGTTCTTGGCGAAGCTTTCCTGAATTTCGAAGAAGTCGGCCTCATCCACCACCTTGTGGATCAGCTCCTTCATGTCGTAGGGCATGTTCGGGTTGGCCGGGATCAGCGTGTCCAGCGACTTCTCGATGCGGTTCTGCTCGTCGAAATAGGGCCGTTCCGGCACCTCGTCGCGGTTGGACAGCGGCAGGAAATCGACCAGGCGGCGGATCTGCGTCATCGCGATCACGTCATTGTCCCAGGCCCCATCCGCCACCGACGACTTGGTGGTGTGGATCGAGGCGCCGCCGAGCTGTTCGGAGGTGACCGTCTCGTTGGTCACCGTCTTCACCACATCCGGCCCGGTCACGAACATGTAGGAGGTGTCGCGGACCATGAAGATGAAATCCGTCATGGCGGGCGAATAGACGTCGCCGCCCGCGCAGGGCCCCATGATCACCGAAATCTGCGGAATGACGCCGGAGGCCAGCACGTTGCGGGTGAAAACCTCGCCATAGCCGCCGAGCGCGTCCACGCCCTCCTGGATGCGCGCGCCGCCGGCGTCGAACAGGCCGATGATCGGCGCGCCCGTGCGCAGCGCCATGTCCTGCACCTTGGTCATCTTGCGGGCGTGCGCGCGCGAGAGCGAACCGCCGAAGACCGTGAAATCCTTCACGAAGACATAGACCGGCCGGCCATTGACGGTGCCCCAGCCGGTGACGACGCCGTCGCCCGGTATCTTCTGATTTTCCATGCCGAATTCATGACAATCATGCTCGACGAACATGTCGAACTCCTCAAAGGAGTCCTGATCGAGCAGGAGCGCGATGCGCTCGCGTGCCGTGAGCTTGCCCCGGGCGTGCTGCGCCGCGATGCGCTTTTCGCCACCGCCCAGCCGCGCAACCGCACGACGTTCCTCAAGCTTGCGAAGAATTTCCTTCATACCGCTCCCTCTGCGCCCACCTGTATTTCGTGGCGTTTCCATAGCATTCAAAACAAACCAATGCCAATGCCCGCAAGCCTTTCAGGCGCGTTGCGTGGATGACGCAACGTCATCGAGCAGATGCAGGAAACGGACCGCTTCGGCCATCTCCGCGCGCCTGGTTTCGAGCCGGACAGATTCCTCGTCATCGTCGCCCCATTGCTCAAGTTGCCAGAGATTATCGAGATGGGCAGCCTCGAAGGCCGCCGCCTCGTCAAGATGACGGTGAAGCACGGCAAGGCCGACCAGCGCCGAGCCCGTCAGGGTGACCAGCGTGTGGAGCGCCGCCAGCCGGGCCGCATCCAGACCGGCGACAGCGGCCCGCAGGCGGGCCAGCGCCTCATCGGGCTGGGTGACAGGCAGGATGGAATCAGTGACCACCAGCGAGGCCCCCAGCGCCGTTTCAGCCCATTCAAGGACGGGTCCCCAGCTTTGCTGCTGCCGTTCGGCGAGTTCCATGGGCGTGCTCGCCCGGTAGCAGAGCAGATCGGAACCGGCAAAGGAGAGAAGCTCGTCGATGACGGCTTCGCGGTGGAGGCTGACAAGGTCGATGGCGGTGTTGGCCAGCTTGGTCAGCCACATGGTGCGCGGGTCGATGAACTCGCCCTGCCTGCCCCATTCATCGGCAATGGCCTCGGCCAATGCCTGCGCCGGCACCACCAGCAGGGACCGGGCCGGCGTCTTGATCGTCTTGCCGTCGAGCGTCACGGCATAGCCATCGCCCTCGGGCCGGGTCCCCGTCTCCTTGTAGAAGCGCTTGCGGCCCGAGCGCAAAGGCCGGTTGCCCGGATGGGGCACCTGCTCATCCAGCACCTGCCCGCGTCCAAGGCCCAGATCAAACAGGGTCCAGGGGGCTGCGTCATCCTTCTGGTCGCTCATTTGAAAGCCTTGCCGATATCTTTGCCGAGATCGTTGAAAAAGCCGCCGACTCCCTTTGCCGCGTCCTTCACGGCCGCCCCCGCCTCATTTCCCCCTTTTTCGATCGTGCCGGTAATGCCGTCATGCTTTTTACCAGCAGCATCTCTTGCCAGAACCGCGCAATTGCCGCTCGACGCCGCCGCACCGCCGCCAAAACTGATCAGGGGCAGGATCGCGCCAACGCCGCCGGTCAGGGCCGCGCTGCCCGCCACCTCGGCCGCCTTGCGCGCCAGCCCCATGTTGTCGAGGCTGATGCCGGGATTGTCGAGCCGCCCCGAGATCCGGACCGGCGTCGAAAGGCTGATCAGGCTCGGATCGCGCGGTTTCGGCTGAAGCAGCATGTCCACGGTCTCGCCGCGCAGATTGAGGCCGCCCACGCCGGTGGTAACGATGTCGCTCGTCTCGAAGGCAAAGGCCCGCGAGGTGCCGACGCCATTCACATAGTCGAACCGGCTGAGGAAACAGGCGAGCTTCGTTTCGTTCCGGTTGCTGCCCTTGGGGATCAGCACCTGGGCCAGATCCGTCGCCACCAGTTCGAAGGTCCGTGTGCCGATGGTGCCGTCGGACGCAGCCATCTCGCTCTGGCCGCTGAGACTGGAAGCAATGTCGTGGACGGAGGGCCCTTTTCCCGAGAGCTTCACGGCCAGATCGCCGCGCGCGCTGACAAGCGTCGTCAGATTGAGATCCGAGAGCAGCTTGCCCAGATCGAAGCCCGTGCTGCCGCCCTCCACGCCAGCCGCATAGCTGACGCCATCCGCCCTGATATGGAAAGCAACGGGGCTGCCCCGGTAAAATCCCCGGAGCGGCAGATCAAGCTTGCCCGCGGCCACGCGGACAGGGGCATCGACCTTGTCGAACACCAGCTTTCGATAGCTGAGCCGGGCAATATCCAGCGTCACATCCGCACTCCCCATCCGCAGCAGGGCGAAGGGCAGCGGGGTGCGGCCGAAGACGTGGGCCGCGTCGGGATGGGCATCCAGAACGGGCGTAAGGTCGAACTGGTCGCCCCTGAGAGCGCCTGAAATCTTGTAGCTGCCGGGGGCCGTGCCCGTCAGCGCCAGATCGCCCTTCATGCTGGTCTGGCCGACGGTGAAAGAGGTGTCGCCCAGCCGGACATCGCCCGCTTTTCCGCCGATCAGGCTTTCCAGCGCGATGCTGCTGTCGTCGAGCCTGCCTCTGAGCTGAACGCGCGCGCCGGCCCCTTCCGGCACGAGGCTCGCCTCGTCGAGCACCATCGTGTTCGTCGTCCCCGCCTTCCTGTCGTGATAGCGGACTTCGAGGTTCGTGGCGTGCATGGCGCCGAGCCCGTTCAGAAGCGCCGGATAGTCGGTCTGTGTCGGGGTTTGATCGTCCTGCGCAATTTGTGTCTGCCAGTCGCCGTGTCCGTCCTCGTCCGTTTCCAGATCGATGACGGCTCCATCGACGTCGATCAGGTCCGGCGCGATCTCGCCATGCAGAAGCGGCAGGAGAGCTATCCTGATTTCCGCCCGCCGGGCCGTGACCAGCTTCGGGGTTGTCGCCCATGTCGCATTCGCGACGGCGAGGTCCTCAACGATAATGGTCGGCCTGAGGGAAAGGCCGATATGAAGCTCGCCACCGATCGTCACGTCGCGGCCGGTGAAACGCGACGCCTCCGCCTCCACCTGCTCCCGGAAGCGGCCAAGATCGAGAGACGCCAGCAGCGCGGCGCCCGCCCCCAGAAGAACGGCAATGACGATCAGACCTCGAAAAAACCATTTCATCAGGCGGACTCCTCCAGCCTGTCCTCGACGGCTTCTCCCCAGATGCCCTTCAGGGTCGGGAGCAGCCCGGCGCGATCATGAAGCACATGGTGAGCGCCGACGCGGACCAGCTCCGAGCGGGGATGATAGCCCCAGGTGACGCCGATGGCGTGCGCACCCGCCGCCAGCGCCATTTCCACATCATAGGTCGTGTCGCCGATCATGACCGTATCGCGCGCCGCAACGCCGGTTTCCGCGAGAGCGTTATGGATCATGCCCGGGTGAGGCTTCGAGGGCGCATCGTCGGCCGTCTGCAGGGTCACGAAAAAACGCGCCATATCATGGTTCTGAAGCACATTCTTCAACCCTTTCTGCGTCTTTCCGGTGGCCACCCCCATAAGGATGTCGCCGCGGGCCGCGAGCGCCTCCAGCAGCGGCATGATGCCCTCGAACAGCGGTTCGCTCAGATCGCGCCGGCTGCGCAACTCGTAAAAGGCATCGCGGTAACCCGCCGATACGGCCTCGACCAGCGCGGGGGCGGCATCGGGCATGAGCGTGGTCACGGCCTGATGCAGCGACAGGCCCACGATCGAAAGCACCCGGGCGCGCGGCAGCGGCACAAGGCCCGACTTCGCAAAGGCATGGTTCATCGCCGCGACGATCATGTGCTGGCTGTCGATCAGCGTGCCGTCGCAATCGAAAAGAACGAGTTTCCTTTCGCTCATCCGCGCAGCTCCGCGAAAGGATTGCCGTCATCTTCCGGATCGAAGGCCAGCAGCTCCCAGCTTTTGCGCATATGCGGCGGCAAGGGCGCCTCGATGCGCAGCCGCCCGCCATCAGGATGGGCAATATCGATGGAGCGGGCATGGAGATGCAACTGGCGCGGAATTTCGCCGCCGGGGTGGGCGTCCGCCCCGCCATATTTGCCGTCGCCCGCAATCGGCGTGCGCAAATAGGCGGCATGGGCGCGGATCTGGTGGGTGCGGCCCGTCAGGGGCATGAAGGCGACCCAGGCGAGGCGCTGGCCCGCGTTCGCGACGGTGGCGAAATGGGTGGTCGCCTCCTTCGCGTCCTCGTCGCCCTCTTCGGCGGCATGAACCCGCTCGCGCCCGAGACCGCCCTGTTTCGCCAGCGCCAGATCGATGGTGCCCCGGCGCGGCGAGGGCAGGCCCACGGTCAATGCCCAGTAGACCTTCCAGGCGTCCTTGTGCTTGAAGGCCTTGCCGAGCGCATTGGCGGCCTTGAGCGTGCGCGCGATCACCAGCACGCCGCTGGTGTCGCGGTCGAGACGATGAACGAGACGTGGACGCTCGGCGGCATCGAAGCGGAGCGCATCCAGCAACCCGTCGAGGTGACGCTCGGTATTTGTCCCTCCCTGCACCGCAAGGCCCGAAGGCTTGTTCAGCACGATGACGGACTTGTCCTTGTGCAGGACCAGGGACTGGACGAATTTCTCGTCCTCCTCCGTGACCGGCTTGTGGCCTGCATTGGGCGACGCCTTCGTTTCATCGTCGCCCAGCGGCGGCACGCGGACGGTCTGTCCCGGCACCAGCCGCGCGCTCGACTTGACCCTGCCGCCATCGACGCGGACCTGCCCGGAACGCAGCAGCTTTTCCAGCTTGCTGTGGGTCAGCAACGGAAAATGACGCTTGAACCAGCGGTCGAGGCGCAGGTCGCCTTCATCTTCCTTGACGCTGATGGCGCGTACTTCACTCATCCGTAGATCCGCCTGACAATAAAGATAGCGAGAAAGATCGCCCCTACGCCCGCGATGATCGAGCCGAAGGCATAAAGCGCGGCAAGGGCGTGGTTGCCTCGCTGCATGAGCGTGCTGACTTCCAGCGCATAGGCTGAAAAGGTCGTGAACCCGCCCAATATGCCGGTCACGATGAAAAGCCTCGTTTCAGGCGCAAGTTGCAGCTTGAGGGCGGACAATTCGACGACAAGACCGATCACGAAAGCGCCAACCAGATTGACGGCAAGCGTGCCCCAGGGAAAGCCGATGCCGAACAGGCGCATCGACCAGACGCCGACCAGATAGCGCGCGACCGAACCAAGCGCGCCACCCGCCGCAACCACCAGAATGGGGTTCATTCACCCTTCTCCCGTCTCAACTTGTTCCAGTAGGCGAGACGTTTGGCGATGTCGCGCTCGAAGCCGCGTTCCAGCGGCTGGTAAAAGCTCTGGCGGGCCATCCCTTCCGGAAAATAATCCTGCCCGGAAAACCCTTCCGCCGTTTCATGGTCATAGACATAGCCCTTGCCATAGCCCAGATCCTTCATCAGCCGGGTCGGCGCATTGAGGATGTGGGCGGGCGGGTTGAGCGAGCCGGTTTCCCGCGCGCTCCGCATGGCCCCATTATGGGCCTTGTAGACGGCGTTGGATTTGGGCGCCGTCGCGAGATAAACCACGGCCTGCGACAACGCAAGCTCGCCCTCCGGCGAACCCAGAAAATCATAGACATCCTTGGCCGCCAGCGCCTGATGCACCGCCTCAGGATCGGCAAGGCCTATATCCTCGACCGCCGCGCGCACCAGCCGCCGCAGAATATAGAGCGGGTCTTCGCCCCCCGCCAGCATCCGGGCGAGATAATAGAGCGCTGCATCGCAATCCGAGCCCCGGATCGATTTATGCAGCGCGCTGACGAGATTATAATGTCCCTCCCGGCCCTTGTCGTAGAGCGGCGCGCGGCGCTGCACGGCTGCAATGAGTGCCGCCGTGTCGAGCGGCTCCGTTACGCCGAGCGCCGCCACCTCCTCCGCCAGATTGAGCACATAGCGCCCGTCGCCATCCGCCATGGCGCGCAACGAGGCGCGGGCGTCCTCCGTCAGCGGCAGGGGATGGCCCAGATAGGCTTCGGCCCGCTCCAGCAGGCTCAGCAGGGCCGCATCGTCCAGCCGGTTCAGCACCAGCACCTGCGCGCGCGAAAGCAGCGCGGCATTGAGTTCAAAGGAGGGGTTTTCCGTGGTCGCGCCGACCAGCGTGACGGTGCCGTCCTCCAGAAAAGGCAGGAAACTGTCCTGCTGGCTGCGGTTGAAGCGATGGATCTCATCCACGAAAAGAAGCGTGCCCCGGCCCGTGGAGCGGCGCAGGCGCGCGGCCTCGAACACTTTCTTCAAATCGGCCACGCCGGAAAAGATCGCCGACATCGGCTCGAAATGAAGCCCGACCCGATCCGCCAGCAGGCGCGCAATGGTCGTTTTACCTGTGCCGGGCGGTCCCCACAGGATCAGCGAGGAAAGATGCCCGGACGCCAGCATCCGCCCGAGCGGCCCCTTCGGGCCGAGCAGATGGTCCTGTCCGACCACATCTTCCAGGGTTTTGGGCCGCAGCCTGTCGGCCAGCGGCCGGGGGGCCGCCTCATGGAGGCCGGAGGCTTCAAACAGATCGCTCATGGGCAGGGTTTAGCATGTTTTCCACCTGCCCCGACAGAGCGGGAATGAGCCCGGGCCCCGCTTTTACTCGAGATGATAGCGGCGGGCGAAGTCCGTCTCGGTCAGCGCGGCCTCATCGCCGTTTTCCGCAATCATGATATCCCAGTGCTGTTCGTGCTGAAGCTCGCGGGCCTTTTTCAGTGCCGCGGCCGGATTTTCCCGCTTGAGGCGCACGGCCCCGACGAGATTGCTGGCGGTAATGGTGAATGACATAGCGTTTCCTCCCTATGCTCCATCTCAGCCTTGCGAAAGCCTAGGCCCGCAAGGCCGGAGGTGTCAAAGGCAGGGGCCCGGGGCGGGGCGGCGCGTCAATCCCCCCTCAGCGTCGCCGTCATTTCCCGGCCGCTCCGGTTGATGGTGAAGCTCCATTTGCCGGAGGTCGCGGCGATGGCGTCTTTCAACTCCCTGACGCTGCCGATTTTGGCCCCGCCCAACGCCTCGATAATGTCGCCCGCCTGAAACTGGACCTGTGCGGCGGGACTGCCATCCTTCACGTCCGTGATGATGACCCCTTTCGCACCGAGATCCTCAAATCCCAGCCTGTCGGCAAGCGCCGGCGAAAGATTGGCGACCGTCGCCCCGGTGAAAGGGCTGTTGCCTGCCAGAAGGCTCTCGTCCGGCGCGGGAACGGCGGGAGGCACCTCCAGTACGAGCGTGGCCGTTCCGCGCGACGACTTGCGGGCATAGTCAATCTTCGCCTTGTGTCCCATGCCGCTGGTGGCGAAGCGATAGAGCACGCCCTGGGGGTCATCGACCTCGAAACCATCGACGGCGAGGATGACATCGCCGACCTGAAGCCCGGCGCGGGCAGCAGGGCCTTCAGGATAGACATTGCTGACCAGCGCGCCGACGGGCCGGTCCAGCGCCAGACTGTCGGCAATGTCCTGCGTCACCGGCTGCATGCTGGCACCGAGCCAGGGGCGCGCCACCGTCTTGCCATTTTCCGCCGCCGTTACCACCTGACGGACCATGTTGGAGGGAATGGCGAAACCGATGCCGACCGAGCCGCCCGACTGCGACAGGATCGAGCTGTTGATGCCGAGCAGCTTGCCATCCATGGTGACGAGCGCGCCGCCGGAGTTGCCGGGATTGATCGCCGCATCCGTCTGGATGAAGAACTGGTAGTCCGACACCCCGACATTGGTGCGCGAAGTCGCCGAAACGATGCCGCTGGTGACGGTCTGGCCGACGCCGAACGGATTGCCGATGGCCAGCACCAGATCGCCGACCTGCGCCGCGTCGCTGTCGCCGAAGGGGAGTGCGGGAAGCGGCTTGCCCTGCGGTTCGATCTTGAGCACGGCAAGGTCCGTGCGCTCATCCGCCAGCAATACCCGCGCCTTGAACTCGCGCCGGTCCGCCAGCGCCACGGTCAGTTCCTGCCCGTCCTGCACCACATGATTGTTGGTCACGATGACGCCGCTGGGATCGACGATGACGCCGGACCCCAGCGAACGCTCGACCCGCTCGCGCGGCATGCCGAAATTGCCGCCGAAGAACTGCCGGAAGAACGGATCGTTCATGAAAGGCGAGCCCTGCGTACGCACGGTGCGCTTGGCGTAGACATTGACCACGGAAGGCGCGACCCGCTTCACCAGCGGCGCATAGGAAAGCCTGATCTGGGCATCTGAGGTGGGCACCGTGCGGGCATCCGCCAACGGTGCTGGCGCCGTCTCGCCATGAGCCGCCACCGCGCCGAGCGCCGTGACCATGGCCAGCATCGCCGCCGTCATCGCCGGACGAAATTTCCGCACTCTCATCATGCTCGCTCCCTTCAGCTTTGTGCTCCGCCGGGCACGTTTTCCCGCAGGACATCGGCCAAATAAAGGCATTTTCCGTTCGGAATAGGTAGTGAAGTTTGGGAAATGATAACAGCCCCGCAACCTCACAGGTTCGGGGTTTCGGCACGCACGGCTTCGGCAGGGATGCGGAAGCGCCTCGGACGTAAACGATACATGGACAGATGGCAGAGCCCTCGGCGCTCCGCATGCGGGAAGGAGCCCACTGGCACCCTTCCGCCCGCCCTCCCCCGCGGCCGTTCCGGACACGTCCCTTCGCTGGAGAGCGATGGAGTGAATATGGGGGCTCCGGAAGGGGTGGGGATAATAAATCTAAACGGCTGAACAAGCTCTTTATTGCGAAATATCCTGACCCAGGAGCCGCACCCTGTCCCGGTAGGCTCTGGCCTCTGTCAGTTTCTGGTAAAATCGCCGGTCCGCCGTGATCACCCACGTATCCTGCTGGATTGCCAACGCAAGATTGCTCTGCCTCTCAACGATTTCCCCAAATGAAAAGGCAGCCCCGAAGGACTGCCCTGATCATTTCGCCGGGAGGAAGGAAGAGGATCAATCCTCGTCGTCTTCGCTCACCTGCACCGGGCCTGAGTCCTGCCCCTTGGCTTCAAGGTCGCGGTCGACCAGTTCGATCACGGCCATGGCGGCATTGTCGCCAAAGCGGAAACCGGCCTTGAGGACGCGGGTGTAGCCACCGGCGCGCTCCTTGTAGCGGGGCCCGAGCGTGTCGAACAGCTTGGCGGCCCACTGCTTTTCCGGCAGGGCGGCGTAGGCCTGACGGCGCGTCGCCAGATTGTCGACCTTGCCGAGCGTGATGAGCTTCTCGACGTAGGGACGCAACTCCTTCGCCTTGGGAAGGGTCGTCACGATCTGCTCGTGCTTGATCAGCGCAACCGCCATGTTGGCGAGCATCGCCTTACGGTGACTTGCGGTCCTGTTGAGCTTGCGACCCGCTTTACCGTGGCGCATGATCCTCTCCTCTATCTCTTACCAACGCGGCGTCTTCACGACGCGGCCCGTGTCACAAACCGGCCTTCAAAAGAGAAGGCCGAAACCCTGAATCAGAACTGGTCCTCGTAGCGCTTGGCCAGTTCCTCGATGTTCTCCGGCGGCCAGTTCGGCACTTCCATCCCGAGATGGAGCCCCATCTGGGCCAGCACTTCCTTGATCTCGTTCAGCGACTTGCGGCCGAAGTTCGGCGTGCGAAGCATTTCGGCTTCCGTCTTCTGAATGAGGTCGCCGATATAGACGATATTGTCGTTCTTGAGGCAGTTGGCCGAACGGACCGACAGCTCAAGCTCATCGACCTTCTTGAGGAGCGCAGCGTTGAACTCAAGTTCAGGACGGGTGTCCTCAACCGGCTTCTGCTGCGGCTCATCGAAGTTGACGAAGACGGAAAGCTGGTCCTGAAGGATGCGGGCGGCATAGGCCACGGCATCTTCCGGGCTGATCGCGCCGTTCGTCTCGATGTTCATGGTGAGCTTGTCATAGTCGAGAATCTGTCCCTCGCGGGTGTTCTCGACCTTGTAGGAAATCCGCTTCACCGGGCTGTAGAGGCTGTCGACCGGGATAAGCCCGATCGGCGCATCGTCGGGCCGGTTGCGGTCGGCGGCGACATAACCCTTGCCGGAGTTGACGGTGAACTCCATGCGGATATCCGCGCCCTCATCCAGCGTGCACAGCACCAGCTCGGGGTTCAGCACCTCGATGTCCGCACCGGTGGTGATGTCTCCCGCCGTCACGACGCCCGGACCCTTCTTGGTCAGGGTCATGCGCTTGGGACCATCGGCATGAAGGCGCAGCGCCATCAGCTTGATGTTGAGGATGATGTCCGTCACATCCTCACGAACGCCCGCGATGGACGAGAATTCATGAAGGACGCCGTCGATCTGGACGGCAGTGACGGCCGCGCCCTGCAACGACGACATGAGCACGCGCCGCAGCGCATTGCCGAGCGTCAGGCCGAAGCCGCGCTCAAGGGGTTCCGCCACAACCGTCGCAAAGCGGCGCTGATCATGCCCAAGAGCAATCTCAAGCTTGTTCGGTTTAATCAGCTCTTCCCAGTTCTTCTGGATCACGTTCAGAACCTCGTGCCGTTTTTTCGGAACATGCAATCGGGAGTATCCAAATTGCGTTCCGGGGGCGAGCCCAGAGAGCCAGCCCCCTTTCAAAATATCAGTATGGCCGGTAAGGGCCGGTCAGACGCGACGACGCTTGGGCGGACGGCAACCATTGTGCGCGATCGGCGTCACATCGTTGATGACCGTGACCGTGAAGCCGACCGACTGAAGGGCGCGAAGCGCGGACTCACGTCCGGCACCGGGGCCTTTCACGGCAACTTCAAGTGTACGCATGCCATGTTCCATGGCCTTCTTGCCGGCATCTTCCGCCGCCATCTGGGCCGCGAACGGTGTCGACTTCCGGCTGCCCTTGAAGCCCATCGCCCCGGCGGACGACCATGAGATCACATTGCCCTGGGCATCCGCGATCGTGATGATCGTGTTGTTGAACGTGGAGTCCACATGCGCAACGCCGGAGACAATGTTCTTGCGCTCTTTGCGCTTGATGCGGACTTTTTCCTTAGCCATGGATATTCATACCTTGATGTCAGCCGGCACTCACGTGCGGGCAAAAGCTTTTCAGGACTCTTACTTCTTCTTGCCGGCAATCGCCTTGGCCGGCCCCTTGCGGGTCCGGGCATTCGTGTGGGTGCGCTGTCCGCGGACAGGCAGGCCCTTACGATGACGAAGCCCGGTGTAGCAGCCCAGGTCCATCTTGCGCTTGATGTTCATGGCAACTTCACGGCGAAGATCGCCCTCGACCATGTAGTCACGGTCGATGGTTTCGCGAATCTGAAGCACTTCGGCGTCGGTCAACTCGTTGACACGGCGCTCGTGGG
This sequence comes from Parvibaculaceae bacterium, assembly GCA_028283765.1. Classification (GTDB taxonomy): domain Bacteria; phylum Pseudomonadota; class Alphaproteobacteria; order Parvibaculales; family Parvibaculaceae; genus JAATFR01. The sequence goes on from JAPWJY010000008.1 coordinate 1,903,997, forward strand.
GAATGCCGACCTTATCAACGACTTCAAGTGCCTTCTGGGGGCCGATGCCGTGAATATATGTGAGCGCGATAAGCACGCGCTTGTTGGTCGGAATATTAACGCCTGCGATACGGGCCACGTTTCTCTCCTAAAATCTGGGAATCGCATGCCCGGCGCAAACCATAGACACTCGACCCTTCGCCGCCCCAAACCCTTGGTTTTCAAAGGTTTTTGGCCGTGATGTCGATGTCTGATATGACACTGCCATGGCGAAGCCGGGGATTATAGGGTTTACGCCCTCCCAGTCAAGTCATGGACAGCCGGAGATGTCCCCTCGTCCTGTCTGTTAAAGCTCAAGCAGGGTCTCGATCTGGTGCGTCACCTGATCGATGTCCTGCATTCCATCGACGGTCTTCAGGACACCCCGATGACCGTAATATTCAACCAGCGGCGCGGTCTGCGCATTATAGACTTCAAGCCGCTTGCTCAATGCTTCCGCATTGTCGTCTTCCCGGGCCCCGCCGACGGTCGCCGCCGCCCTCGTCTCGATCCGGCCCAGCAATGCCCCCTTGTCGACCCGAAGCTCGATTACGGCATCGAGCCTGTCATTGCGGGAGCACAGCATCTCGTCCAGCGCCTCGGCCTGGGCGACATTGCGCGGAAAACCGTCCAGTATATAACCCGCCTTGATGTCAGGCTGGGCAATCCGCTCGGCTATGATGCCGACAACCACATCGTCAGGCACCAGATCGCCCCGCGCCATGATGTCCTTGACCTTGTTGCCCAGATCGGACCCGGCATTGATGGCCGCCCGGAGCATGTCGCCGGTCGAAAGCTGGACCAGACCATAACGCTCCTGAAACCGCTGAGCCTGTGTTCCCTTGCCCGCCCCCGGCGGACCCAGGAAAATAAGCTTTTTCATCGACGAGACCCCCGCAACTTCGACTTTTTGATAAGTCCTTCATATTGGTGCGCCAGCAGATGGCTCTGAATCTGGGCCACGGTATCCATCGTCACGCTGACCACGATCAGCAACGACGTACCGCCGAAATAGAATGGCACACGGTACTGGGCGATCAGAAACTCGGGCAGCAGGCAGATCAGCGTCAGATAGATCGCGCCGATCACGGTGAGGCGCGTCAACACATAATCCAGATAGTCGGCCGTGCGCTTGCCGGGACGGATGCCGGGAATAAACCCGCCATATTTCTTCAGATTATCCGCGGTCTCCGCCGGATTGAACACAATCGCGGTGTAGAAGAACGAGAAGAACACGATACCGGCGGCATAAAGCAGCATATAGGCCGGCTGGCCATGTCCGACAGCCGTCGTGATCGCCGTCAGCCATTCCGGGCCGCCCTTGTTCGCCATGAAGTTGCCGATGGTGGCCGGCAACAGCAGCAGCGACGAGGCGAAAATCGGCGGAATGACGCCAGACGTGTTGATCTTCAGCGGCAGATGCGAGCTTTCGCCGCCGTAAATCTTGTTGCCCACCTGACGCTTGGGATACTGCACCAGCAGGCGGCGCTGTGCCCGCTCCATGAACACGATGGCCATGATCACCACCACAATCATGAGGACGATGAACAGGATCAGACCGGACGAGAGCGCGCCCTGACGGCCAAGCTCCAGCGTGCCCGCCACCGCATGGGGAAGCTGCGCCACGATACCGGCGAAAATGATCAGCGAAATGCCATTGCCGACACCGCGCGAGGTGATCTGCTCACCGAGCCACATCAGGAACATCGTGCCGCCCACCAGCGTGATGACGGCCGATATCTGAAAGAATATTCCCGGATTAATCACCACATGCTCGGCGCTCTGAAGCCCGATGGCGATGGCGTAACCCTGAAGCGCCGCGAGCACGAACGTGCCATAGCGCGTATATTGATTGAGCTGCTTGCGTCCCTGCTCACCTTCCTTTTTCAAGGCTTCGAGATGAGGCGAAACGGACGTCAGCAACTGAACGATGATCGAGGCAGAGATGTAGGGCATGATCGCGAGCGCGAAGATGGCCATGCGGCTGACCGCGCCACCGGCGAACATGTCGAACATGCCAAGCAGGCCGCCCTGGTTCTGGTGGAACACCCGGGCCAGCGCCTGCGGATCGATACCCGGCAGCGGAATATAGGTCCCGAGCCGGTAGACAAGCAGCGCACCCAGTGTGAACCAGATGCGCTTCTTGAGTTCATCCGCCTTTGCGAACGCCGCAAAATTGAGATTAGCCGCAAGCTGTTCAGCTGCCGATGCCATTCCCTGCTCTCCGTGACCGGGCCCGGAGGCCCACTCGTTCTAATCCAAGAAACGATTACGCCGCGGCGACGGCGTCGCCACCAAGGAGCTTCACGGAACCGCCAGCCTTTTCGACGGCAGCTTTTGCAGCTTCGGAAGCACCATCGACCTCGAAGGAAAGCTTCGCGGTCAACTCGCCGCGCGCCAGCAGACGGACGCCATCCTTGTTGCGGCGGACGATGCCGGACGCCACGAGCGACTCGAGGTTCACGACGGAACCCGCCGCGATCTTGCCCGCCTCGACAGCAGCCTGGATCTGGCCCAGATTGATGACGTTGAAGTCCTTGCGGAAGATATTCTTGAAGCCGCGCTTGGGCAGACGCATGTGGATGGGCATCTGGCCACCTTCGTAGCCCTTGATCGCCACACCCGACCGCGACTTCTGACCCTTGACGCCACGGCCACCGGTCTTGCCCTTGCCCGAGCCAATGCCACGGCCGACGCGCATGCGCGGCTTGCGTGAACCTGGATTATCGGAAAGCTCATTCAGCTTCATGATCTAGTCCTCGTGCCCGGTTGAAGGGCTTACTTCTCTTCGACGACACGGATGAGATGGGCGACCTTGTTGATCATCCCGCGCACAGCCGGCGTATCCTCAAGCGTCTTGCGACGGCGTATCTTGTTGAGCCCAAGCCCCACCAGCGTCTGGCGCTGGCTTGGCTCGCGGCGCACCGGGCTGGCGATCTGCTCAACGGTCACAGTCTTTTTCGCAGACATAGCTCGTTTCCTGTTTCTTCTCCGTTGCCACGCAACGGAAACTACGACGTCGCTCAGTCGGCGACAGAAGCCTCGATGGCCCCGTCCGCACGACGGCCAACGATGTCGCTGACCTTCTTGCCACGACGCTGGGCCACCATACGGGGGCTCTGCTCGCCTTTGAGCGCGTCGAACGTTGCACGTACCATGTTATAGGGATTAGCGGAACCCAGCGACTTCGCCACCACGTCCTGCAAACCCAGCGTCTCGAATACGGCGCGCATCGGACCGCCGGCGATGATGCCGGTACCGGCAGCGGCCGAGCGCAGCACAACCTTGCCCGCGCCATGATGGCCGGTGGTGTCGTGATGCAACGTGCGGCCTTCGCGCAGCGGCACGCGGATCATGCCGCGCTTCGCAGCCTCGGTCGCCTTGCGGATCGCCTCAGGCACCTCACGCGCCTTGCCATGACCAAAGCCGACCCGGCCCTTCTGGTCACCGACAACGACGAGCGCGGCGAAGCCGAAACGGCGGCCACCCTTCACAACCTTGGCAACGCGATTGATGTGGACAAGCTTGTCCACAAATTCACTGTCGCGTTCTTCACGGTCCCGATTTTCTTTACGTGCCACTTTATCGATCCTTTAGAAATTGAGACCGCCTTCGCGGGCCGCATCGGCGAGCGCTTTGACCCGCCCGTGATAAATGTACCCGCCACGATCGAAGACGACATCCTTGATGCCGGCATCGACGGCGCGTTGCGCCACGAGGCGCCCCACGACGACCGCCGCATCGACATTGCCGCCTGCCTTCTCGCCGAATTCCTTCTCGACGGAAGAGGCCGCCGCCACCGTCACACCCTGCACATCATCAATGATCTGCGCATAGATGTGCTTTGACGAACGGAAGACGGAAAGACGCGGGCGACCGTTCGCGATCTTCGCGAGCTTTGCGCGGTTGCGCGCAGCACGACGCTCATGAAGAGATTGCATTTTGCTCATCGCTCAACCCTTACTTCTTCTTGCCTTCCTTGCGGACGATCTTCTCGCCAGCATATTTCACACCCTTGCCCTTGTAGGGCTCAGGACCACGCTTCGAGCGGATTTCGGCGGCAACCTGGCCGACGAGCGCCGCGCTGATCCCGGAAACGACCACTTCAGTGGGCTTCGGGCAGGCAATGGTGATGCCGGCCGGGATCGGGTATATCACATCATGGCTGTAACCAAGAGCCATCTGAAGGTTCGCGCCCTGGACCGCAGCGCGATAACCAACGCCGTTGATCTCAAGAGTCTTGGCAAAACCCTGTGTCACGCCGGTGACAAGGTTGCTCACCAGCGTCCGGCTGAGGCCCCACATGGCGCGAGCGCGTTGTGTATCTTCGCGCGGCGACACCTGAAGGCCCTGTTCGGTCTGCTCGATCGTCACCTCGTCCACGAGCGTAAGCTTGAGCTCACCCTTTGGACCCTTTACCGCGATGTCCTGCCCGTTGAGTGTGATCGTCACACCTGCTGGCACCGGAACCGGCTTCTTACCAATACGCGACATGGTCAGCTTCCCAAATTTTCCTGCGTAGCGGATTATCCCGGCCGCGTCAGAAGACGCGGCAGAGAACCTCGCCACCAACATTCTGATCCCTCGCCGCCGTGTCGGACATGATGCCCTTCGGTGTCGAGAGGATCGAAATACCCAAGCCATTACGCACCGTCGGCATTTCCTTCACCGACGAATACACGCGGCGGCCCGGCTTCGAGATGCGCTCGATCTCCTGGATCACGGGGCGGCCCTCGTGATACTTGAGCTCGACTTCGAAATCGGCCTTGCCCTCCTGCTCCACCCGGGCATAGCCGCGGATGTAGCCTTCATCGGCCAGCACATCGAGCACCCAGCCGCGAAGCTTGGACGCAGGCACGTTGACCTTGGACTTGCCCCGGAGCTGCGCATTCCGGATGCGTGTGAGCATATCGCCCAACGGATCGCTCATCGTCATCGCTAGATCTCCTTACCAGCTCGACTTGACCATGCCCGGAATTTGCCCCTTCGAGGCAAGTTCCCGGAGCGCGATACGCGACATGCCGAGCTTACGATAGTATGACTTCGAACGGCCGGTGAGCAGGCACCGGTTATGGACGCGCGAGGGAGCCGAATTCCGGGGCAGAGCGGCAAGCTTGAGCCGCGCCTCGAAACGGTCTTCCATCGGCAACGACTCATCGTTCGCTGTCGCCTTGAGCTGAGCCCGCTTGGCTGCGAACTTCGCAACCAGTACACGCCGCTTCTTGTCACGTTCAATGGCGCTCTTCTTAGCCATTAAGTCCTCCGTTCGACCCGCTTGCATATGCGAGCGCCGCAGACAAATCCAAAACCGTCAATCTCACTTCGTGAAGGGGAAGTTGAAACCGCGCAGAAGTTCGCGGGCCTCATCATCCGTCTTCGCCGTCGTACAGATCGTAATATCCATACCCCAGATCTGATCGACCTTGTCGTAGTCGACTTCCGGGAACACGAGCTGTTCTTTCAGGCCCATGTTGTAGTTGCCGCGGCCGTCGAAGCTCTTGGGATTGAGCCCGCGGAAGTCGCGAACGCGCGGCAGCGCAATCGTGACCAGCCGGTCGAGAAACTCATACATGCGATCACGGCGCAGCGTGACCTTCACGCCGATCGGCATGCCTTCACGCACCTTGAAGGTCGCGATTGACGTCTTCGCCCGGGTGATCACGGCCTTCTGGCCGGCAATCGCCTCGAGATCGGCGCGCGCACTGTTGACCTTCTTGGAGTCGGCGACGGCTTCGCCCACACCCATATTGATCACGATCTTGTCCAGCTGCGGCACCTGGAGCGTGTTCTTGTAAGAGAACTTCTCCTGGAGCTCGTTGCGGAGCTTTTCGTTGTAGAACCGCTTGAGACGCGGCAGGTAGCTAACGTCAGCCATCGATCACTTCTCCCGACGACTTGGAGACCCGGACCTTGCGGCCGTCTTCAAGAGTCTTGAATCCAACCCGCGTCGGCTTGCCCGTCTTGGGATCCTCGATCGCGAGATTTGACAGTTGGATCTTCGCCTCGCGCGTCACGATGCCGCCAGCCGCACGCTGCGTTGGCGCTTCATGATGCTTCACGAGGTTGACACCCTGAACGAGCGCCCGACCCTCCTGCGGGAAGACGGACAGAACCTGCCCCTTCTTGCCCTTGTCCTTGCCAGTCAGAACGACAATCTTGTCGCCCTTTTTAATCTTCGCGGCCATCACAACACCTCCGGCGCGAGCGAAACGATCTTCATATGGTTCTTGCCGCGCAGCTCGCGGGTGACCGGGCCGAAAATACGCGTACCGACCGGCTCGCCCTGATTGTTGATCAGCACAGCCGCATTCTTGTCGAAGCGGATGACGCTGCCATCGGCGCGGCGGATGCCGGAGGCGGTGCGAACCACCACGGCCTTCATCACATCGCCCTTCTTCACACGGCCACGCGGGATCGCTTCCTTCACGCTGACGACGATGATGTCGCCCACGGAAGCATACTTACGCTTGGACCCGCCCAGGACCTTGATGCACTGGACTCGGCGTGCGCCGGAATTATCGGCGACCTCCAGATTGGTCTCTTGCTGAATCATGTCTCTATTCCCACAGTGGCTCGAATAAAACTGTCACCCAAAGGCGTCAGGCTGTTATTCGATCACTTCCCATTTCTTCAGTTTCGAAAGTGGACGGCATTCACGGATGCGAACGACGTCGCCGACCTTGCGGTTGTTGCTCTCATCATGCGCATGATACTTCTTCGACCGGCGCACGATCTTCTTCAGCAGGCGGTCGATAAACCGGCGCTCCACCTGCACAACAATGGTCTTCTCGTTCTTGTCGCTGACGACGACACCCTGGAGAACTCTTTTCGGCATGGTCTTCTACCTCAACCTTCGGTCGCAACGAGCGCACGGTTGCGTTGAACCGTTTTGATGCGCGCGATGTCGCGGCGAATCTTCTGAACTTCAGCCGTGTTCTCAAGCTGTCCGCTTGCTGCCTGGAAGCGCAAGTTGAACTGCTTCTTCTTGAGCTGCAACAGCTCGTCGTCGAGCTGATCCGGCGTCATATCACGTACATCGCTGGCCTTCATGGCCTACCCTTTCGTTTATCTCGCGCCGCAGGCTCAAGCCTGCTCGCCGGGACGAACCACGAAGCGCGTCTTGATCGGCAGCTTCGCCGCCCCAAGCCGCATTGCCTCTTCAGCGATCGGCAGCGGAACGCCGTCGATCTCAAACATGATACGGCCGGGCTTCACGCGGGCAGCCCAGAACTCCGGCGCGCCCTTACCTTTACCCATTCGTACTTCGGTCGGCTTCTTGGAGACCGGAACATCAGGAAATATCCGGATCCAGACGCGGCCAGCACGCTTCATGTGACGCGTGATAGCACGACGCGCCGCCTCGATCTGGCGTGCAGTCACCCGCTCGGGCTCCAGAGCCTTGAGCCCGAAGGCCCCGAAATTCAGGTCCGTTCCGCCCTTCGCGTTCCCGTGAATGCGACCCTTGTGAGCCTTGCGGAACTTAGTGCGCTTAGGTTGCAACATCTGTCTAACTCTCTTCGATCAACAGGACGTACCGGAAAAATCCCGATTACGCGCCTGCACCCTCGCGCCGCGAACGGCCACCTTCACCACCACCAGCTTCAAGCGACCGGCGCTCGGATGCCATCGGATCATGCTCAAGGATCACGCCCTTGAAGATCCAGACCTTGACACCGCAGGTGCCATAAGCCGTAAACGCCGTCGCCTCGCCGTAATCGATATCCGCACGCAGCGTATGCAGCGGCACCCGGCCTTCGCGATACCATTCCGTCCGGGCGATTTCCGCGCCGCCGAGACGGCCCGCGCAGTTGATCCGGATACCGCCGGCGCCGAGGCGCATGGCCGACTGCAGCGCCCGCTTCATGGCGCGGCGGAAAGCCACCCGGCGCTCAAGCTGCTGGGCGATATTCTCGGCCACCAGCATCGCGTCGATCTCGGGCTTGCGCACCTCGACGATATTGAGGTGAACTTCCGACTTCGTGATCGTGCCGATCTGCTTGCGCAGCTTGTCGATGTCCGCACCCTTCTTGCCGATCACCACACCCGGACGGGCCGTGTGGATGGTGACGCGGCACTTCTTGTGCGGGCGCTCGATGACGATCTTCGAGATACCAGCCTGCTTCAGCAGCTTCTGGAGCATCTTGCGGATGGCAAGGTCCTCGTGAAGCAGCTTCTGGTACTCGTTACCTTCTGCGTACCAGCGCGAATCCCAGGTCCGGTTGATGCCGAGACGCAGGCCGATCGGATTGATCTTGTTACCCATCAGGCTTTCTCCTCGACCTGCCGCACCACGATCGTGATCTGGCTGAACAGCTTCTCGATCCGGCCGACGCGGCCACGCGCACGGGCATGCCAGCGCTTCAAAACCATGTTCTTGCCGACATACGCTTCCGCAACCACCAGATCGTCGACATCGAGATCATGATTGTTTTCGGCATTGGCGATGGCGCTTTGCAGCACCTTGCGCACGTCGACCGCAATACGCTTGCGCGAGAAGGTCAAATCGGCGATCGCGGTACCGACCTTCTTGCCACGAATGAGCTGGGCTACCAGATTGAGCTTCTGGGGGCTCACACGGAGCATCCGGCCAACGGCCAGCGCTTCATTGTCGGCGAGCCGACGCTGTGCTGAAGGCTTGCCCATGGCTTACTTCCTCTTCGCTTTCTTGTCGGCGGCGTGACCGGGGAAGGTCCGCGTCGGCGAGAACTCGCCGAACTTGTGACCGACCATATCTTCGTTCACAACCACCGGAATGTGCTTCTGTCCATTATGGACACCAAAGGTCAGACCGACGAACTGCGGAATGATCGTGGAGCGGCGGCTCCAGATTTTGATCACATCCTTGCGGCCGGAAGTACGAGCCTTCTCTGCCTTGTCGAGCAGGTATCCGTCTACGAACGGTCCCTTTTTCTGCGAACGTGCCATGCTCGTATTCCTTAACCCTTCTTACGCAGATGACGGCTGCGCACGATAAACTTGTCTGTAGCCTTGTTGCGGCGGGTCCGCTTGCCCTTGGTCGGCTTGCCCCAGGGGCTCACCGGATGACGGCCGCCCGAAGTGCGGCCTTCACCGCCGCCGTGCGGATGGTCGACCGGGTTCATGGCCACGCCGCGAACCGAAGGACGCTTGCCGAGCCAGCGGCTGCGGCCAGCCTTGCCGACCGTCGAATTCATCTGATCCGGGTTGGATACAGCACCGATCGAGGCCATGCAATCGCCGCGGACAAGACGCTGCTCACCTGACGACAGGCGAAGGATCGCATAGCCCTGGTCGCGCCCGACGATCTGGGCGTAAGTCCCTGCCGAACGGGCGATCTGGCCACCCTTGCCCGGCTTCATTTCCACATTGTGGATGATCGTGCCGACAGGGATGCTCGAAAGAAGCATCGCATTGCCCGGCTTCACGTCCACACGCTCGCCCGCGACCACCGCATCGCCAACGCCCAGGCGCTGCGGCGCCAGAATGTAGGCCAGTTCGCCGTCCGCATACTTGACGAGGGCGATAAAGGCCGTGCGGTTCGGATCATATTCGAGCCGTTCCACAATCCCCGCCACGTCGTACTTGCGACGCTTGAAGTCGACAAGGCGATAGGCGCGCTTGTGCCCGCCGCCACGACGGCGCGCCGTGACGCGGCCGTGATTGTTGCGGCCGCCATTCCCGCGCAGACCCTCCGTCAGGCCCTTTTCAGGCTTGCCCTTCCAGAGTTCCGACCGGTCGACCAAAACCAGGCCACGTTGTGCCGGACTGGTTGGTTTGTACTGCTTCAGTGCCATGGTCCTAAGCTTCTCTGTTTATCGAGGCTCACAGCCCGGTCGTCACATCGATCGAGTAACCGTCTTCGAGGGTCACGATCGCTTTCTTGAAATCACCCTGCTGGCCGACGAAGCCCTTGAAACGCTTCGTCTTGCCCTTGCGGCGCAGAGTGTTCACGGCCTTGACCTTAACCTCGAACAGGGTCTCGATGGCTTCCTTCACTTCAGGCTTCGTCGCATTGAGCGAAACCTTGAAGATGACCTGGTTGTGCTCGGAAGCAAGGGTCGCCTTTTCGGTGATCACTGGCTTCACGATGATGTCGTAGTGTCGCGGATCAGTCGTGCTCATTTGAATCGCGCCTCCAGGCTTTCCAGAGCGGCCTTCGTGAGCACGAGCTTCTCGCGCCGCAGAATGTCGTACACGTTGATGCCCTGCGCCGGCAGAACGTCGATATTCGGAATGTTCCGCGCGGCAAGCGCGAAATTCTGATCGAGTTCAGCACCGCCAATGATCAGCGCGGAGGTAAGGCCGAGCTTTTCGAACCGGGCGATCAGTTCCTTCGTCTTCGGCGCGGGGATCGCGGCCTCATCGAGAATGATGAGGTTCGAGCCCTTCACCTTGGTCGAAAGCGCGTGCTTGAGAGCCAGAACGCGGATCTTCTTGTTCAGATCGACCGCATGGCTGCGAACCACCGGCCCGAAAGCCTTGCCGCCGCCGCGAAACTGAGGCGCCTTGCGGTCGCCATGACGCGCGCCGCCCGAACCCTTCTGCTTGACGAACTTCTTGCCCGTCAAGGCAATCTCGGAACGGCCCTTGGTCTTGTGCGTCCCGGCCTGGCGCTTGGCCAGCTGGTAGGTGACCATGCGATGGAGCAGGTCAACCCGGGGCTCCAGACCGAACACGTCGTCGGCAAGGTCCACCGTACCGGCGCTGACCGCTTCAAGTGTGGTTACGTCCGCCTTCATTATGCACCCTCCGCCACTACGGTGGCTTCGCCAGTGGTGGCACCGGGGCGGCGGAAAGCCGCCGGCATCGGAACACCCTCGGGCAGAGCAATCTTCACGGCGTCGCGCACTTCGATCCAGCCGCCCTTCGATCCGGGAACGGAACCCTTCACGAAGATCAGGCCACGCTCGGCATCCGTCTCGACGATTTCGAGATTCTGCGTCGTGACGCGCTCGGCGCCCATGTGGCCCGCCATCTTCTTGCCCTTGAACACCTTGCCGGGGTCCTGGCGCTGACCGGTCGAACCGTGGCTCCGGTGACTGACCGACACACCATGCGAGGCCCGCAGGCCGCCGAAGTTGTGGCGCTTCATGACACCGGCAAAGCCCTTGCCGACCGACGTGCCGGACACGTCGACATATTGACCGGCCACGAAATGGTCCGCGGTGATCTCGACGCCAACCTCAAGAAGGTTCTCGGGGCTGACGCGGAACTCGCAAAGAACCATCTTCGGCTCGACCTGGGCCGCAGCAAACTCGCCACGAAGCGCGCGATTAGCGTTCTTCGCCTTGCGGATGCCGGCACCCAGCTTCACAGCCGTGTAGCCATTGATTTCATCCGTGCGCTGCGCGACGACCTGACAGCCTTCGAGCTTCAGCACAGTTACTGGAATATGACGGCCGTCCTTGGTGAACTTCCGCATCATTCCGAGCTTTTTAACAATCACTCCGGAACGCATGGGTCCCATTCCTCGTTATCTGTCCGCGACCAGAGGCTCTGATCAGAGCTTGATCTCGACGTCGACACCTGCAGCCAGATCCAGCTTCATCAGGGCATCAACAGTTTGCGGGGTTGGGTCGACAATATCGAGGACACGACGATGTTCGCGTGTCTCGAACTGCTCCCGGCTCTTCTTATCAATGTGCGGCCCGCGCAGCACCGTATATTTGGTGATCTTGCGCGGAAGCGGGATCGGACCATTAACGCGCGCGCCGGTCCGGCGTGCCGTATTAACAATCTCCCGGGCAGAGGCATCGAGCACGTCGTGATCGAAAGCTTTCAGCCGGATTCGGATCTTCTGGTTTTGCATACTCGGTCCCTTGCCCTCGCAGGCACCCGGGAACACCGATGTGTTCCCGGTATTACCAATCTCTTACTCGATAACTTTGGCGACGACGCCGGCGCCGACGGTACGGCCGCCTTCGCGGATCGCGAAGCGAAGGCCCTCATCCATCGCGATCGGCGACAGAAGGCGAACCGTCAGCTTCGTGTTGTCGCCCGGCATAACCATCTCCGTCCCCTCGTTCAGGGTGCACTCACCCGTCACGTCGGTCGTCCGGAAGTAGAACTGCGGGCGGTAGTTCGTGAAGAACGGCGTATGACGGCCACCCTCTTCCTTGGTCAGGATATAGACCTCGGCCTCGAACTTCGTGTGCGGCGTGATCGAGCCCGGCGCGCAGAGAACCTGGCCGCGCTCGACATCCTCACGCTTCGTGCCACGCAGCAGGATGCCGACATTGTCGCCAGCCTCGCCCTGGTCCAGAAGCTTGCGGAACATCTCGACGCCGGTGCAGATCGTCTTCACCGTCGGCTTGATCCCGACGATCTCGACTTCCTCGCCAACCTTGACGATGCCGCGCTCGACGCGCCCGGTCACAACCGTGCCACGGCCCGAGATCGAGAAAACGTCCTCGATCGGCATCAGGAACGGCTTGTCCTTCGGGCGTTCCGGCTGCGGGATATAGGCGTCCACCGCGTCCATCAGCGCCAGAATGGCCTTGCGGCCCAGTTCGTCGCTCGAATCCTCAAGCGCCGCAAGCGCCGAACCCTTCACGATCGGGATCTCGTCGCCCGGGAAGTCATAGCTCGACAGAAGCTCACGCACTTCCATCTCGACAAGCTCCAGAAGCTCCTCGTCGTCGACCATGTCGCACTTGTTCAGGAACACCACCAGCGCGGGCACGCCGACCTGACGGGCCAGCAGGATGTGCTCGCGCGTCTGCGGCATCGGGCCGTCGGCCGCCGAAACCACAAGGATCGCACCGTCCATCTGCGCCGCGCCCGTGATCATGTTCTTCACATAGTCGGCATGGCCAGGGCAGTCCACATGCGCATAGTGCCGGTTATCCGTCTCGTATTCGACATGCGCCGTCGAGATCGTGATACCGCGCGCCTTCTCTTCAGGCGCCTTGTCGATCTGGTCATAGGCCGAGAACTTCGCGTAACCCTTCTCGGCAAGAACCTTCGTAATCGCTGCCGTCAGCGACGTCTTGCCATGGTCAACATGCCCAATCGTCCCAATGTTGCAATGCGGCTTCGTACGTTCAAATTTCTCTTTGGCCATCTCGGCGCTCCATTATCCTAGAACTTCGGCACTGACGGATCTTACTGACGGTCTCAGGCGTAGCGGTTTTTCATTTCGTCGGCCACCACTTGCGGCACATGCTCATAGTGGTCGAACTGCATCGTATATTGTGCCCGGCCCTGGCTCATCGACCGCAGGCTGTTCACATATCCAAACATCTTGGCCAGCGGCACCATGGCGTTTACCACCTGGGCGTTGCCCCGCTGCTCCGTACCGGTGATCTGACCCCGGCGACTGTTCAGATCGCCAATCACATCACCCATATACTCATCAGGCGTCACCACCTCGACCCGCATGATCGGCTCAAGGAGCGTCACACCGGCGGCCAGGGCGCCCTCGCGAAACGCTGCACGTCCCGCAATCTCGAAAGCCAGGACACTCGAGTCGACATCATGGTAAGCGCCGTCAACCAGCGTGACCTTGAAATCGATCATCGGGAAACCGGCGATCGGCCCCGAATTCCTGACACTCTCGACACCCTTCTGAACACCGGGGATATATTCCCGGGGAACAGCGCCACCAACAACCGCGCTGGTGAACTGGAAACCCGATCCGGGCTCTCCCGGTTCAAGAACCAGCTTGACGCGTGCAAACTGGCCTGAACCGCCCGTCTGCTTCTTGTGCGTATAGTCGACTTCGGCACGCTTTGTAAGCGTCTCGCGATAGGCGACCTGCGGAGCACCGACATTCGCCTCAACCTTGAATTCGCGCCGCATGCGGTCGACGATGATTTCAAGGTGAAGCTCACCCATGCCCTTAATAATCGTTTGTCCGGATTCCTCGTCCACCGAAACACGGAAGGACGGATCTTCCTGGGCAAGGCGGCTGAGCGCCATGCCCATCTTCTCCTGATCGACCTTGGTCCTCGGCTCGACCGCGATCTCGATGACGGGCTCCGGAAACACCATCCGCTCCAGAAGGATCGGATGGGCCACATCGCTGAGCGTATCGCCCGTCGTCGTATTCTTGAGGCCCGCGAGCGCGATGATGTCGCCCGCGAACGCCTCTTTAACATCTTCGCGGTGGTTCGCATGCATCTGCAGCATACGTCCAACACGCTCACGGTTGCCTTTTACCGTGTTCACGACGGCCATCCCCGTCGTCAGCACGCCCGAATAGACCCGGGCGAAGGTGAGCGACCCGACGAACGGATCGTTCATGATCTTGAAGGCGAGCGCCGCAACCGGCGCATCGTCTGACGCAGGACGCGAAATCTCCGCCTCCGTGCGCGGGTCCAGACCGGTTACCGGCGGGATGTCGAGCGGCGAAGGCAGATAGTCCACCACCGCATCGAGCATCGCCTGGACGCCCTTGTTCTTGAAAGCAGACCCGCAAAGAACCGGCACGAAGTGGCGTGCGATGGTGCCCTTGCGGATGCACTTCTTGAGGGTGGCCTCGTCCGGCTCCGTACCATTGAGATACGCTTCCATCGCGAGATCATCCATTTCGACGGCCTGCTCGACGAGCTTTGTGCGGTATTCCGCGGCCTTCTCTTTGTACTCGTCGCGTATCTCGCGATACTCGAACTCGGCGCCGAGCCCCTCTTCCTTCCAGATGATCTCTTTCATCTTCAGAAGATCGACAAGGCCTTCAAAACTTCCTTCTGCACCGACCGGGAGCTGACAAACCAGCGGATTAGCCGCCAGCCGCTCCACCATCATGTCTACGCAGCGGTAGAAATTTGCCCCGGTGCGGTCCATCTTGTTGACGAAACACATCCGCGGCACATTGTACTTGTCGGCCTGTCTCCAGACCGTCTCGGACTGCGGCTCGACACCGGCCACCGAGTCGAACACGGTGATGGCGCCGTCCAGAACCCGGAGAGACCGCTCCACCTCAATCGTGAAGTCGACGTGGCCAGGCGTATCAATGATATTGATACGGATCTGTTCCCCGTCCTTGGGGTCTTTCCAGAAGCAGGTGGTCGCAGCAGAAGTGATCGTGATGCCACGCTCCTGCTCCTGCTCCATCCAGTCCATGGTGGCTGCGCCATCATGGACCTCGCCGATCTTATGACTCACGCCTGTGTAGTACAGGATCCGCTCGGTTGTCGTCGTCTTCCCGGCATCAATGTGCGCCATGATGCCGATGTTACGATAGCGTTCGAGCGGTGTCTTACGAGACATAACAGCGGGTCGCCTTCAGTCCTTAACTCTTTACCAGCGGTAGTGCGAGAAGGCGCGGTTGGCTTCCGCCATCCGGTGCGTATCTTCACGCTTCTTCACTGCGCTGCCGCGGTTGTTCGCGGCATCAAGCAGCTCTCCACTCAGGCGGTCCACCATCGTCGTCTCATTGCGGGCCCGGGCGGCATTGATCAGCCAGCGGATCGCAAGAGCCTGGCGGCGGTCGGGGCGAACCTCGACCGGCACCTGATAGGTGGCACCACCCACGCGCCGCGAACGAACTTCGATCGCAGGCTTCACATTAACCAGCGCATCATGGAACACGCGCAGCGGATCGGTCTTGGCCCGCTGCTCGATCTTGTCGAAAGCACCGAAAACGATGCGCTCGGCGACCGATTTCTTGCCGTGCTTCATAAGGCTGTTCATAAACTTGGCCACAACCTCGTCGCCAAACTTGGCGTCCGGAATGACTTCTCGTTTATCAGCGCGGTGACGACGCGACATATTTCAATCCCTCAGATCACTTCGGACGCTTGGCGCCGTACTTGGAACGACGCTGGCGACGATCCTTGACGCCCTGCGTATCGAGCACACCGCGAATGATGTGATAGCGAACGCCAGGAAGGTCCTTTACGCGGCCGCCGCGGATCATCACCACGGAATGTTCCTGGAGGTTATGCCCCTCGCCAGGAATGTAGCTTGTGACCTCGAAGCCGTTGGTCAGACGCACGCGCGCAACCTTACGCAGAGCGGAGTTCGGCTTCTTCGGCGTGGTCGTATAGACCCGCGTGCAGACGCCGCGCTTTTGCGGGCAGGCCTCCATGGCCGGCACCTTGTTACGCGCAGGAAGCGGCTTGCGCCGATTGCGGATTAGCTGATTGATCGTTGGCATCCAGATCTCGCCCGTTCGATCCCGTTAAAAAAACATCAACGCTTGCGCCCCACCCCAACTGGAAATGAAGACGCAAACACTGCCGCATCCCCCTTTCCGGGATCAGCGACCTTTTGCAGAGGATCCCGAAGGATCATGCGACAGACTTGGTATCGGCTTGTGTTCTCAGCGTTTAGGCGGCGCGTGGATCACGCGCTCAAACTCCCTACCACCTGAGTTCAACTGGGCGGAACTTACCTATCCCCCCCTGCCGCGTCAACACCCAACCTTGCAATTGTCAAAGATTCAGCCGGATTGAGGCTTTTGAACCTGAATGAGCCGCCTCCAGCCAACCAGGCAAGGCTTTTACCGGGTAAAATGACGCCAGAAAAGGCTCATCGGGCTTGCTTCAGGCAGCCTGAGCAAAGAATCAGGTCTGTTGTTGAGAATTAATCACCATAACAAAAGACATCCTGTTTCCAAATGCCTCACAAAACAAACGGGCCGCAGCTTTCGCTGCGACCCGCTTGTCATTTTATATGTATGGAAATCCGGCGACTCAGTCGGCAGAAACCACCACGGCCTGGCTCTCGCCACCCTTCTCCTGGACGATCAGATCGTCCCGGCGCTGGGCTTCCTGGCGCAGGCGGCGCAGCATTCCGCCGGTGCCGGCGGGGATCAGACGGCCCACGATCACGTTCTCCTTGAGACCGATCAGCTCATCGACCTTGCCGTTGACGGCAGCCTCGGTCAGCACCCGGGTCGTTTCCTGGAAGGAAGCAGCCGAGAACACCGAGCGGGTCTGGAGAGAGGCCTTGGTGATGCCAAGCAGAACGGCAGACGCCGTCGCCACCTGCTTGCCCTCGGCCGTCACTCTCAGGTTTTCCGCCTCGAACTCCGGACGGTCGATCTGTTCGCCCGGAAGGAAGCTCGAATCTCCCGGGTTGATGATTTCGACCTTCTGGAGCATCTGGCGCACGATCACTTCAATATGCTTGTCGTTGATCGCCACGCCCTGAAGCCGGTAAACGTCCTGAATCTCGTTCACCAGATAGGCCGCCAGTTCCTCGACGCCCGAGATGGCCAGAATATCATGCGGCGCGGGATGACCATCGAGCAGGAATTCGCCCTTCTCGATGATGTCGCCTTCCTGCACCGTGATGTGCTTGCCCTTGGGGATCATGTATTCCACGGGATCGGCGCCATCGGAGGGATGGATGACGATCCGGCGCTTGTTCTTGTAGTCGCGGCCGAATTCGACCCGGCCCGTGACCTCGGCAATGATGGCATGGTCCTTGGGACGGCGGGCCTCGAACAGTTCCGCCACGCGCGGCAGACCGCCCGTGATATCGCGAGTCTTGGCGCCTTCCGTCGGAATACGCGCAAGCACGTCACCGGCATGGACCGTCGAGTGGTTTTCAACCGACAGAATGGCATCGACCGAGAGCAGATAGCGGGCCGGGTTGCCGCTGGCGAGGGTCATCACCTTGCCGTCTTCGTCCTTGAGGACGATAGCCGGCTTCAGATCAGAGCCACGCGGCGAGGCGCGCCAGTCCACGATCACCCGGTTGACGATACCGGTCGCCTCGTCCGCCACTTCGCGGACGGACATGCCCTCGACCAGATCCTCGAACTCCGCCCGGCCCGTCACTTCCGTGAGGATCGGCACAGTGTAGGGGTCCCATTCGGCGATACGCATGCCACGGTCGACCTTCGAGCCGTCATCAACCTTGAGACGGGCGCCATAGGTCATCTTGTGCACGCCGCGTTCACGGCCATGCTCATCGAGGATCTGCACCTGGACGTTGCGGCCCATGACGATCAGATTGCCGGAGGAATCCTTGACGATATTCCGGTTGAGGATCTTCGCCGTACCCGGATGGTTGGACTCGACGAACGAGCTGTCGACCACCTGGGCCGTACCGCCGATGTGGAAGGTACGCATGGTGAGCTGGGTGCCCGGCTCACCGATGGACTGGGCGGCAATGACGCCGACAGCCTCACCGAGATTGACCGGCGTGCCGCGTGCAAGGTCGCGGCCGTAGCAGGCCGCGCAGCAACCGTTCTTCGATTCGCAGGTCAGCACCGAGCGGATGCGGATCGACTGGACGTTGGCGCCCTCGATGGTGTCGAGATCGGATTCCACGATCAGCTTGTTCTTCGGGATGATGACCTCACCGGAAGAGGGATGAAGAACATCCTCCGCCGTGGTGCGGCCAAGAACCCGCGTTCCCAGCGACACGATGATTTCGCCGGACTCGATGACAGCCTGCACCGTGATGCCGCCGCTCGTGCCGCAATCGAACTCGTGAATGATCGAGTCCTGCGCCACGTCGACGAGACGACGGGTCAGATAGCCGGAGTTGGCGGTCTTGAGCGCCGTATCGGCAAGGCCCTTGCGCGCGCCGTGGGTCGAGTTGAAGTACTCGAGCACGGTCAGGCCTTCCTTGAAGTTCGAGATGATCGGCGTCTCGATGATTTCACCCGACGGCTTGGCCATCAGGCCGCGCATGCCGGCAAGCTGCTTCATCTGGGCGGGCGAACCACGGGCACCGGAATGCGCCATCATGTAGATGCTGTTGATCGGCTTCTCACGACCGGATTCCTGGTCGATCTGAACAGCCGAAATCTTCTGCATCATCACGTCGGCGACGCGGTCCGTGCACTTGGCCCACGCATCCACGACCTTGTTGTACTTCTCGCCCTGGGTAATCAGGCCGTCGATGTACTGCTGCTCATATTCAGTGGCGAGCGTACGGGTCTCCTCGACGAGCTTTGCCTTCTCGCCGGGAATGACCATGTCGTCCTTGCCGAACGAGATGCCGGCACGGAACGCGCGATTGAAACCGAGCGCCATGATCTGGTCGCAGAAAATGACGGTCTCCTTCTGGCCGCAATGACGGTAGACCAGATCGATCATCTTGGAGATTTCGCGCTTCGTCAGAAGCTTGTTCGCGATGTCGAACGGCACGTTGGGGTGACGCGGGAGAAGCTCGCCCACCATCATCCGGCCCGGCGTCGTTTCAACCAGAATCTCGATCGGCTGGTTATCGGCATCCACGGTCTTGTAACGCGCCTTGATCTTGGTGTGGAGCGTCACGGTTTTGCTGTTGAGCGCATGCTCGATTTCAGCCATCGAACTCAGAACCATGCCCTCGCCGGGCTCGTTCTGCTTCATCAGCGAGACGTAATAGAGGCCGAGAACGATGTCCTGCGACGGCACGATGATCGGCGAGCCGTTGGCCGGGTGCAGGATGTTGTTGGTCGACATCATCAGCACACGGGCTTCCAGCTGCGCCTCAAGCGAGAGCGGCACATGGACAGCCATCTGGTCGCCGTCGAAGTCGGCGTTGAAAGCGGCGCAGACCAGCGGATGAAGCTGGATGGCCTTGCCCTCGATCAGCACGGGCTCGAAAGCCTGGATGCCGAGCCGGTGCAGCGTCGGCGCACGGTTCAGAAGGATCGGATGCTCGCGGATCACCTGCTCGAGAATGTCCCAGACTTCGGGACGCTCCTTCTCCACCAGCTTCTTCGCCTGCTTCACGGTCGCCGAAAGACCCTTGGCCTCAAGGCGCGAGTAGATGAAGGGCTTGAAGAGCTCAAGCGCCATCTTCTTGGGCAGGCCGCACTGGTGCAGCTTGAGTTCCGGACCCACCACGATCACCGAACGGCCGGAATAGTCGACGCGCTTGCCGAGCAGGTTCTGGCGGAAGCGGCCCTGCTTGCCCTTGAGCATGTCGGCGAGCGACTTCAGCGGACGCTTGTTGGCGCCGGTGATGACGCGGCCGCGACGGCCATTGTCGAACAGCGCATCGACCGCTTCCTGAAGCATGCGCTTCTCGTTGCGGATGATGATGTCAGGCGCGCGCAGTTCCATCAGCCGCTTCAGACGATTGTTGCGGTTGATGACGCGGCGATAGAGATCGTTGAGGTCGGAGGTCGCGAAGCGGCCGCCGTCGAGCGGCACCAGCGGACGCAGCTCGGGCGGAATGACCGGCACGATGGTCATGATCATCCACTCGGGCTTGTTGCCCGACTCGATGAACGCCTCGATCAGCTTGAGGCGCTTGGCCAGTTTCTTGGGCTTGAGTTCCGATGTCGACTCGGCGATTTCCACGCGAAGATCGGCCGCGATCTGCTCAAGGTTGAGACTCATCAGCATTTCGCGGATGGCTTCCGCGCCGATGGCAGCGGTGAAGCTGTCCTCGCCATACTGCTCCTGCGCGTCGATGTAATCATCTTCGGACAGCAACTGACGCTCCTTGAGGGGCGTCAGGCCCGGCTCAAGAACGATGTAGTTCTCGAAATAGAGTACGCGCTCCAGATCCTTCAGCGTCATGTCGAGCAGAAGGCCGATGCGGCTCGGCAGCGACTTCAGGAACCAGATGTGCGCCACGGGAGCGGCAAGCTCGATATGGCCCATGCGTTCACGGCGCACCTTGGAGAGCGTGACTTCAACGCCGCACTTCTCGCAGATGATGCCCTTGTACTTCATGCGCTTGTACTTGCCGCACAGGCATTCATAGTCCTTGATCGGACCAAAAATACGAGCACAGAACAGGCCATCGCGCTCCGGCTTGAAGGTGCGATAGTTGATCGTCTCGGGCTTTTTGATTTCGCCAAATGACCAGGAAAGAATCCGCTCGGGGCTCGCGATCGAGATCTTGATCTGATCGAACGACTGCGATGGCACCGTCGGATTGAAAAGGTTCATTACCTCTTGGTCCATGGGCTTCTCCTAATGGCCACCTGATGGCCTTTTCGGGGTTGAAACACCCCGCGAGTTCCAGATTCCGTGTCCGCCGGCCAAGCAGGGCCGGCGATAGACCGGACAGACCCGAGGGCCTGTCCGGCAGTCGATTGTCAGCTCGCCTGACCGTTCGTGATCAGCTCGATATTGAGGCCGAGCGAGCGCATTTCCTTCACGAGCACGTTGAAGCTTTCCGGGATGCCCGCTTCAAACGTGTCGTCGCCGCGCACGATGGCTTCATAGACCTTGGTGCGTCCGGCCACGTCGTCGGACTTCACCGTCAGCATTTCCTGAAGCGTATAGGCAGCGCCGTAAGCTTCCAGCGCCCACACTTCCATTTCGCCGAAGCGCTGGCCGCCGAACTGCGCCTTGCCGCCCAGAGGCTGCTGGGTGACGAGGCTGTAAGGCCCGATGGAACGCGCATGGATCTTGTCGTCCACAAGGTGATGGAGCTTGAGCATGTAGATGTAGCCGACCGTCACCTTGCGGTCGAACTCCTCGCCCGTGCGTCCATCGAACAGCGTGGACTGGCCCGATCCGTCAAGACCGGCAAGCTCCAGCATGTCCACGATGTCGGGCTCATGCGCGCCATCGAAGACCGGCGTTGCAATCGGCACGCCCTTGGTGAGCAGGCTTGCCATGTCGACAAGCTGCTGATCGTTGAGCGAGGTCAGGCCCGGCTGCGGCCCGTAGATCGAGGTCACAAGCGCCTTCAGCTCTTCCGTCTTCTGCGAACGCTGATAGCTGTCGAGCGCCGCCGCAATCCGGCGGCCAAGACCGGCACAGGCCCAGCCCAGATGCGTTTCGAGAATCTGGCCGACGTTCATCCGGCTCGGCACGCCGAGCGGGTTGAGCACGATGTCGACCTGACGGCCATCCTCAAGATAAGGCATATCCTCCAGCGGCACGATGCGGCTGATCACGCCCTTGTTGCCGTGACGTCCGGCCATCTTGTCGCCGGGCTGGAGCTTGCGCTTCACCGCAACGAACACCTTGACCATCTTCATCACGCCGGGCGGCAGCTCGTCGCCACGCTGCAGCTTGTCGACCTTGTCCTCGAAACGGGCTTCGAGACGCTCCTTGCCTTCATCGAACTGCTTCTTCAGCGCCTCGATTTCGGCCTGGCTCTTCTCATTGGAAAGAGCGATCTGCCACCACTGGCCACGGCTCAGGCCATCGAGCACGGCCTGCGAAACCTTGGCGCCGACCTCGACACCCTTGGGACCAGACGCAATCGGCTTGCCATCGAGCAATTCAGCCAGACGGCCATAAACGTTACGCTCCAGAATCGCGAATTCGTCATCGCGGTCCTTGGCGAGGCGTTCGATTTCCTCGCGCTCGATCGCCATCGCGCGCTCGTCCTTGTCGACGCCATGCCGGTTGAACACACGCACTTCCACCACCGTACCGGCAACGCCGGGCGGCAGCTTCAGCGAGGTGTCGCGCACGTCGGACGCCTTTTCACCGAAGATGGCGCGCAGAAGCTTTTCTTCCGGCGTCATCGGGCTTTCGCCCTTCGGGGTGATCTTGCCGACGAGAATGTCGCCGGGGTTCACTTCAGCGCCGATATAAACGATACCGGCTTCGTCAAGGTTCTTGAGCGCTTCCTCGCCGACATTGGGAATGTCGCGGGTGATTTCCTCCGGCCCAAGCTTCGTGTCGCGGGCCATCACCTCGAATTCCTCGATATGGATCGAGGTGAACACATCGTCCGAAACGATGCGCTCCGAGATCAGGATCGAGTCTTCGAAGTTGTAGCCGTTCCACGGCATGAACGCGACGAGCACGTTACGGCCGAGCGCCAGATCGCCAAGCTCCGTCGACGGACCGTCCGCGATGACATCGCCCTTCTGGACAATATCGCCGACCCGCACCAGCGGCTTCTGGTTGATGCAGGTGTTCTGGTTCGAGCGCTGGAACTTGCGCAGGTTGTAGATGTCCACGCCCGACTTCGAGGTGTCGTTTTCCTCGGTCGCGCGGATGACGATGCGGGTGGCGTCCACCTGATCGACCACGCCGGTGCGGCGCGCGCCGATGGCGGCGCCGGAGTCACGCGCCACCACATCTTCCATGCCGGTGCCGACAAGCGGCGCCTCGGCGCGGATCAGCGGCACGGCCTGACGCTGCATGTTCGAGCCCATCAGCGCGCGGTTCGCGTCGTCGTTCTCAAGGAACGGAATGAGCGCGGCGGCAACGGACACGATCTGCTTGGGCGACACGTCGATCAGGTCCACCTGCTCGGGCGGCACCACCTCGAAGTCGCCGTCGATGCGGCAGTTCAGCAATTCCTGCTGGAACGAGCCGTCCTTGTTAAGCGGCACGTTCGACTGGGCGATGCGGTAGCGGCTCTCTTCCATGGCGGAGAGATAGACCACATCGTCGGTGACCTTGCCGTCCTTGATCTTGCGGTACGGGCTCTCGATGAAGCCGTACTTGTTCACCCGCGCATAGGTCGCGAGCGAATTGATCAAACCGATGTTCGGGCCTTCCGGCGTCTCGATCGGGCAGATGCGGCCATAATGGGTCGGATGCACGTCGCGCACTTCAAAGCCCGCGCGCTCGCGTGTCAGACCACCAGGCCCGAGCGCGGAGAGGCGGCGCTTGTGCGTCACTTCCGAGAGCGGGTTGGTCTGGTCCATGAACTGTGAAAGCTGCGAGGAGCCAAAAAATTCGCGCACGGCAGCCGCCGCAGGCTTGGCGTTGATCAGGTCGTGCGGCATCACCGTGTCGATATCGACCGACGACATGCGCTCCTTGATCGCGCGCTCCATGCGCAGCAGGCCGACGCGGTACTGGTTCTCCATCAGTTCGCCCACCGAACGCACCCGGCGGTTACCGAGATTGTCGATGTCGTCGATGACGCCCTTGCCGTCGCGCAGGTCCACCAGCGTGCGGATGACAGAGATGATGTCATCCTTGCGCAGTGTGCGGATGGTGTCAGGGCAATCGAGATCGAGGCGCATGTTCATCTTCACGCGGCCCACGGCCGAAAGATCATAGCGCTCGCTGTCGAAGAACAGGCCGCTGAACAGGCTTTCGGCCGTGTCCGGCGTCGGCGGCTCGCCCGGGCGCATCACGCGATAAATGTCGATCAGCGCCTGATCGCGATTGGTGCACTTGTCCACGGCCAGCGTGTTGCGCATGAAAGCGCCCACATTGACATGGTCGATATCAAGCGTCGAAAGCTCGTCGAAGCCAGCCTCCTGAAGCGAGGCGAGCAGTTCCGCAGTGATCTCGTCGCCTGCTTCGGCATAAATCTCGCCGGTCTGCACATTGACGAGTTCCTCGGCCAGATAACGGCTGACCAGATCCTCGTCCTGCACCAGCAACGCCTTGAGGCCATCTTCCGAAAGCTTGCGGGCCAGACGCGGCGTCACCTTCTTGCCGGCCTCGACCACGACCTTGCCGGTGTCGGCATCGATCAGATCCCGCTCGGGCTTGGCGCCACGATAGCGCTCGGCGTCGAAGACCACGCGCCAGCCGTTCTTCACCCGCGCATAGGACACCTGCTTGTAGAAAGTGTTGAGGATTTCCTCGCCGTCCATGCCCAGCGCATAGAGCAGCGTCGTCACCGGCAGCTTGCGGCGGCGGTCGATGCGTACGAACACGATGTCCTTGGCGTCGAACTCGAAATCGAGCCACGAACCGCGATAGGGAATGACGCGGGCGGCAAAGAGCAGCTTGCCCGACGAATGGGTCTTGCCCTTGTCATGGTCGAAGAACACGCCCGGGCTGCGGTGCATCTGCGAGACGATCACGCGCTCGGTGCCGTTGACCACGAAGGTGCCGTTCGCCGTCATGAGCGGCATATCGCCCATGTAGACGTCCTGCTCCTTGATGTCCTTGACGGACTTGGCGCCGGTATCTTCATCGACCTCGAACACGATCAGGCGCAGGGTCACCTTCAGCGGCGCCGCGAAGGTCATTCCGCGCTGCTGGCATTCTTCCACGTCGTATTTCGGGTTCTCGAAGTCGTAGCGAACGAATTCCAGCGTCGCCGTATCGGAGAAATCGGTAATCGGGAACACGGACTTGAAGACGGCCTGGATGCCCTCGTCGCTACGTCCGCCCTCGGGTTCCTGCATCTGGAGAAACTGGTCGTAGGAAAGCTTCTGCACCTCGATGAGGTTGGGCATCTCGGTAACTTGCGGGATACGCCCAAAGGACTTCCGAACCCGCGTGCGACCAGTAAACGACTGCGTCATGTCTATTCCTCGCGACCGCTTTTCATCGGCTGCCGGACCATTTGTCCGAAGCCAGGCCATATGGCCTTGAGATTTTCATGCCCCCGCTTGAGGGGCCGACAGGACGGTCCGCTTTCGCGAACCGTCCCGCCAGATATTCGTCAGAACCCGGAAATTACTTGAGTTCGACCTTGGCACCGGCCTTTTCGAGCGCGGCCTTGGCCTTCTCGGCCTCGTCCTTGGTCAGGCCTTCCTTGACGGGCTTGGGCGCAGCCTCGACGAGGTCCTTGGCTTCCTTCAGGCCGAGGCCCGTCAGCGCGCGAACTTCCTTGATGACCTCGATCTTCTTGTCGCCGATAGCGGCAAGAACGACCGTGAACTCGGTCTGCTCTTCCACAGCAGCGGCAGCCGGACCGGCAGCAGCGGCAACGGCGACAGGCGCGGCGGCGGAAACGCCCCACTTCTCTTCGAGGAGCTTGGAAAGCTCGGCAGCTTCGATAACGGTCAGGCTCGACAGTTCATCAACAATCTTTGCAAGATCAGCCATGTTTTGGTTCTCTATCTAATCGGTTGGATCGGTTTATGACGTACGGCTTCAGGCCGCGTCGCTCTTGGTGGCATAGGCATTCAGCACGCGCGCAAGCTGTCCACCAGGCGCCTGCAGAACACCCGCGATGCGGGTTGCTGGCGTCTGGATCATGCCGACAAGCTTGGCCCTCAGTTCATCGAGAGACGGCAGCGAGGCAAGAACCTTCACACCGTCTGCATCCAGAACCGTTTCGCCCATCGCGCCGCCGAGAATCACGAGCTTGTCGTTTTCCTTGGCGAACGCCGCCGCAACCTTGGGGGCTGCGACCGGATCGTTCGAATAGGCGATTGCCGTAGGCCCGTTGAACAGATTGACGATCCCGTTCAGCGGGGTGCCTTCCAGAGCGAGCTTGGCGAGCCTGTTCTTCGTTACCTTGAACGAGGCTCCCGCATCCAGCATCCTCGTGCGCAGATCCGTGATCTGGGCAACGGTGAGGCCGGAATAGTGGGCGACGACGACAACAGTGGCTTCACCGAAGACACCGTTGAGATGCGCCACGAGCTCCTTCTTTTCAGCTCTATCCACTTGGCTCTCTCTGTCGCACGCGATCCCCTCGCGTGCCTGGGGGCGGATAGTGCCTGGATCGTCCAGGCGTCACCGCCGTTGGCATTTGCCGCTTGTCCATCTGCAAGAACAGAAACCCTTGCAGTGGCCAGGCAGCGCTCTTGCCTGTCCCGGGTCCAACCGATTTCATCGGACTGACATGCGCCAGCCATCAAAAATCGTCTTTCTCCCGTCTATGCTGGCCGCTTGCACGAATTTCACGTGCGGTATGCGTTTAAGTCTGGGCCCGAAGGCTTCGACGCCGGCAGTCTCGGACAGGGTTTCCGCCTCGCCAGAGGCATGACGGAAACACTTGAGGACGGCCAAGGGGGCGCTCCGGATCACTCCAGCGCACCCGCCCCACCCATCCTGTCCCGGACGCGCCACCCCGAAGGAAGGCGGCCCGGAATTCCACACCGCACGGCCATGAGGGCCGGGCGGCAAATTCATTACGCGCCGACGGTGATCGACTGCGTTTCAACCTTGACGCCGGGGCCCATCGTGGAGCTGACAGCGACGCGCTTGAGATAGGTACCCTTGGCGCCAGCAGGCTTCGCCTTCTGGACAGCCTCGATGAGCGCACGAATGTTGCCCAGCAGCTGCTCTTCCGAGAAGCTCGCCTTGCCGACACCGGCATGCACGATACCGGCCTTCTCAACGCGGAACTCGACGGCGCCGCCCTTGGCGGAGGCGACCGCGGCTTCGACGTCCGGAGTCACCGTGCCGACCTTCGGGTTCGGCATCAGGCCGCGCGGGCCAAGCACCTTACCGAGACGGCCGACGAGCGGCATCATGTCCGGGGTCGCGATGCAGCGATCGAACTCGATCTTGCCCGACTGGATGATTTCGGCGAGGTCTTCGGCGCCGACGATATCGGCACCCGCCTTGCGGGCAGCCTCGGCCTTGTCACCACGGGCGAACACGGCAACGCGCACCGTCCGGCCGGAGCCGTTCGGCAGTTCGCAGACGCCGCGAACCATCTGGTCGGCATGGCGCGGATCGACGCCAAGCGCGATCGCAACCTCGATGGTCTCGTCGAACTTGGCCGTGGCGCGCTCCTTGACGAGCTTGATCGCATCTTCAAGGACGTAAAACTTCTTCGGGTCGATGCCGGCGCGGGTGGCGGCAACACGCTTTGCAAGTTTGGCAGCCATGTTCTTACTCCACCACTTCGATGCCGGCCGAACGGGCCGAGCCGACAATCATCCGAACCGCCGCATCGAGATCGTTGGCGTTCAGATCCTTCATCTTGATTTCAGCGATCTCGTAGCACTGGGCCTTCGTGATCGAACCGGCATACGCACCCTTGCCCGGGGTCTTGGAACCCGAGGTCAGGTTGGCTTTCTTCTTGAGGAAGAAAGACACGGGCGGCGTCTTGGTCACGAAAGTGAACGAACGGTCCGCATAGGCCGTGATCACCACCGGAATCGGCGTGCCCTTTTCAATGGACTGCGTCTGGGCGTTGAACGCCTTGCAGAATTCCATGATGTTCAGGCCGCGCTGACCGAGAGCCGGACCAATGGGCGGAGACGGGTTCGCGGCACCAGCCTGAACCTGCAACTTAATGTAACCAGTAACTTTTTTAGCCATTTTCCATTCCCCTTCCGGTCAAACCGGAACAGACACGGGTTAGTGGTCCGGCGCAGGCAATGCGCCTCCCACATACGTCGATCAGACCTTTTCGACCTGACCGTACTCAAGCTCGACCGGGGTCGCGCGACCGAAGATGGAGACCGCGACCTTGAGCCGGGCCTTCTCCTCGTCCACTTCCTCGACGAGACCGGTGAACGAGGCGAAGGGACCATCGGCCACCCGCACCTGCTCGCCAATTTCAAACATGATGGAGGGCTTGGGCCGCTCCACGCCTTCCTGCACCTGATGGCGGATACGGTCGACTTCGGACTGCGGGATCGGCGACGGCTTGTTGTCCGCGCCCAGGAACCCGGTCACCTTCGGCGTATTCTTGATCAGATGGTAGATCTCGTCGTTGAGATCCATCTTCGCCAGCACGTAACCGGGGAAGAACTTGCGCTCGGCGTTGATCTTGCGACCACGGCGCATTTCAACCACTTCCTCGGTCGGCACCAGCACTTCTTCTATATGCTCGGCAAGCCCGGCTGCCTCCGCCTGCTCGCGGATGGATTCAGCCACCTTCTTCTCGAAATTCGAATAAACGTGAACGATGTACCAGCGCTTGGCCATAATCTCGTGTCCGCTCCTCAGCCGCCGATACCGAGCAGGAGGGCTACCCCTTGGCTCATAATCTGATCCGCCAGAAAAAAGAAAACCGTCGCGAACGTTACCATCAAAAACACCATGACGGTGGTGATGGTCGTTTCGCGCCGGGTGGGCCAGGTCACCTTGGACACTTCAGTCCGAACCTGTTGTATGAACTCTAGCGGATTTATCTTGGCCATCTGTTTATCAGACTTCCGGCAAAAAAGCCAAGTACGATTTTCGACGGTCCGGAAATCCGGCCCGCCGTCAAGCGTCCTGGCGTTGATAACCCCTAGGCTGGCCCTTGCGGGCCGGGCCTAGAGTGGCAGGAGTGGAGGGGCTCGAACCCCCAACCCCCGGTTTTGGAGACCGGTGCTCTACCAGTTGAGCTACACTCCTAAAAAGCAAGGAGCGTCAGCACCTTGCCCCTGGTATTTAATCTTGTTTCAGAACTTACTCGATAACTTTGGCGACGACGCCGGCGCCGACGGTGCGGCCGCCTTCGCGGATCGCGAAGCGAAGGCCCTCATCCATCGCGATCGGCGACAGAAGGCGAACCGTCAGCTTCGTGTTGTCGCCCGGCATAACCATCTCCGTCCCCTCGTTCAGGGTGCACTCACCCGTCACGTCGGTCGTCCGGAAGTAGAACTGCGGGCGGTAGTTCGTGAAGAACGGCGTATGACGGCCACCCTCTTCCTTGGTCAGGATATAGACCTCGGCCTCGAACTTCGTGTGCGGCGTGATCGAACCCGGCGCGCAGAGAACCTGGCCGCGCTCGACATCCTCACGCTTCGTGCCACGCAGCAGGATGCCGACATTGTCGCCAGCCTCGCCCTGGTCCAGAAGCTTGCGGAACATCTCGACGCCGGTGCAGATCGTCTTCACCGTCGGCTTGATCCCGACGATCTCGACTTCCTCGCCAACCTTGACGATGCCGCGCTCGACGCGCCCGGTCACAACCGTGCCACGGCCCGAGATCGAGAAAACGTCCTCGATCGGCATCAGGAACGGCTTGTCCTTCGGGCGTTCCGGCTGCGGGATATAGGCGTCCACCGCATCCATCAGCGCCAGAATGGCCTTGCGGCCCAGTTCGTCGCTCGAATCCTCAAGCGCCGCAAGCGCCGAACCCTTCACGATCGGAATCTCGTCGCCCGGGAAGTCATAGCTCGACAGAAGCTCACGCACTTCCATCTCGACAAGCTCCAGAAGCTCCTCGTCGTCGACCATGTCGCACTTGTTCAGGAACACCACCAGCGCGGGCACGCCAACCTGACGGGCCAGCAGGATGTGCTCGCGCGTCTGCGGCATCGGGCCGTCGGCCGCCGAAACCACAAGGATCGCACCGTCCATCTGCGCCGCGCCCGTGATCATGTTCTTCACATAGTCGGCATGGCCAGGGCAGTCCACATGCGCATAGTGCCGGTTATCCGTCTCGTATTCGACATGCGCCGTCGAGATCGTGATACCGCGCGCCTTCTCTTCAGGCGCCTTGTCGATCTGGTCATAGGCCGAGAACTTCGCGTAACCCTTCTCGGCAAGAACCTTCGTAATCGCTGCCGTCAGCGACGTCTTGCCATGGTCAACATGCCCAATCGTCCCAATGTTGCAATGCGGCTTCGTACGTTCAAATTTCTCTTTGGCCATCTGCTTCCAGCACCTTCAACGATCTATCTAGCAACCAAACGAATACTCTAACACGAACTCCCGTCCGGACCGGCAAGGGCCCGGACAACGAAACTGGAGCGGGTGAAGGGAATCGAACCCTCGTCATCAGCTTGGAAGGCTGTTGCTCTACCATTGAGCTACACCCGCGTCGATCACGCCCGGACACCGGCTGGCAGGATTTACCCTCGAAAACAACAAAGACGCAACGGATGGATGGTGGAGGGGGTTGGATTCGAACCAACGTAGGCGTAGCCAGCGGATTTACAGTCCGCCCCCTTTAGCCACTCGGGCACCCCTCCCAAGTCCGTCACGATTCCTGCTGATTTCCCAGTGAGATCGCCCAAAAAGCTGTGTGACAGCCTAAGAAGCTGCCGACTTGTCCGTTCCAGACACGGGCCGGTTTATTCCGGTTCTGAGGCCCCGTGTCAACTCGTATTACATTGTAAGATGCCACAGACACGCGAACATCATACAGAACCCCCTTTGCATCTGCGCGGGGTGCGCAATATAAGCGGCCTCCATGAGCAAGCGCAAGCAATCCGCCCCGGCCCGCTCCAGCGCCGACCGCCGTCCGCCCCGGCGCGATGAAAAGCCTCGCGGCCCCTCCGGCCCGGGCTCTGGCCCGATGTCTGGCAAGAGCCGCCCGAAGGATCGCCGCGCCAGCACAGGCCCGGCTTCCGGCAAGCCTGGCGATGAAAGCTGGCTGTTTGGCTTCCATGCGGTGGAGGCCGCCCTTGCCAATCCGGAACGCCGGCACCAGCGCCTGCTCCTGACCCGCAACGCCATGGAGGAGCTGAAGCGCTCTGGCGTTCCCCTCCCCTTCGCCCCGGAAGATACGGCCCCCGAAGACATCGCCAGCCACCTGCCCCCGGGCGCCGTCCATCAGGGGGTCGCGCTCCAGACCTCCCCCCTCCCCGACCACAGCCTTGAGGACGCCTGCAAGGACGCCCGGGTGGTGGTCATGCTCGATCAGGTCACCGACCCGCACAATGTCGGTGCGATTCTGCGCTCCGCCGCCGTTTTCGGGGCAACCGCCCTTGTCATGACCGAGCGCAACAGCCCGCCCCTGGCCGGGACCCTTGCCAAATCGGCCTCCGGCGCACTGGAACTGGTCAGGGTCGCCAAGGTCACGAACCTGTCGCGCTCCATCGAGGAACTGAAGGATCTGGGCTTTCAGGTCATCGGCCTCGATGGCGACGCCCCCCATTCGCTCCCCGATCTCGCCCTTGACGGCCCCGTCGCCTTCGTCATGGGGGCCGAGGGCGATGGCCTGCGCCGCCTCACCCGCGAGCACTGCGACCTGCTGGCGAAACTCCCCGCCGCAGGCGCCATGCGCAGCCTCAACGTCTCCAACGCCGCCGCCGTGGCCCTTTATGAAGCCTTCCGCCGCCGTCCCTGACGCCCTGCTACACAGGTGCAAATGCGTACAAATGGACAAAAATCATTTCAGGTCTCTTGTGTCCCCAGACAAAGCGGAGGAAACCGAATGGAATATGCAATCACGGCGATCGGTCATGTGCGTGGCGGGAGGACTGATCCCATCGATGATGACTGGGGTTCCAGCCGCTCGATTGTCGAACTGGCCCCTGATCGCTTCACCTCCGATGCTCTCGCCGGTCTCGATGCCTTCAGCCATGCCGAGATCATCTTTCTTTTCGACAAGGTGCCGCCTGAAAAGATCGAGAGCGGCGCGCGCCATCCGCGCGGACGCCAGGACTGGCCGCTGGCGGGTATCTTCGCGCAACGCGGCAAAAACCGGCCCAATCGGCTGGGGGTCACGATATGCAGGATCATCGCCGTTGAAGGAACAAGGCTTGAGGTTGAGGGGCTTGATGCGATTGATGGCACCCCGGTCATCGACATAAAGCCAGTGATGCGCGAGTTTCTTCCGCGCGGCGACGTTCGCCAGCCCGAATGGGTATCGGAATTGATGGCGAATTATTGGTGAGGAATGGGTCTATACGACCATCCGGACCGACACCCATGGCGCCAAGCGCCATGATGCTGCGCCGCAATGAAATGCACCTTCCTCATGCCCGCCGCTCCGCCCCGGCCCATGCCCGCCCCCCCCCCCACGATGGCATTTCGGAGAGCAGGCCCACGATCATTACAACGGCTACGGAACCATATCTCCTCGTGTGCATTAAACCGGAGTGACATCCGCACAAGCGAACGAGGGCAAAAATGGATAATAATCCCGTTATACGTCGGCATATCACATGGCCTCCTTTCCTTCTCGGTCTTCTCCTGCTTCTGATCGGTCTGACGCTGACAATTGGCGGCGGATGGCTCGCGACTCTGGGCGGCTCCCCCTATTACATCCTTGCAGGCATCGGGCTTCTTCTTGCCGGTTACTTTCTGGCGCGGGCGCACAGCGCCGGTGCATGGATTTACGGGATTGTTTTCCTTGGCACCCTCGTATGGGCTTTCTGGGAAGTCGGGGCCAATGGCTGGGCGCTCGTGCCGCGTGTGACCGGCCCCATTGTCCTTCTTGTTCTCGTCATCGCGGTATGCCCGTTCCTCTCCCCGTTCCGGTATAGCTGGCGCGCCGCCCTTGGCGGCATCGTCGCCGTACTTGTGGTGACGGTGGCCGGCGGGCTGGCCATCGGCTACGCAAATATCCCCGGTATCGACAGTCCGGTTCCCCCGGCTCTGGCCAGCGCCGCAAGCGGCATGGGCACAGGCGCGGACTGGACCGCCTATGGCGGCAGCTACGCCGCCCAGCGCTTCTCGCCGCTCAAGCAGATCGACGTCAGCAATGTCGCCCATCTTGAACGCGCATGGACCTTCCACACGGGCGATCTGCCCAACGAACGCACGAAAAACACCTACGGCGCGGAAACCACGCCGCTGAAAATAGGCGATACCCTTTACCTGTGCACACCGAAGAACATCATGATCGCGCTCGATCCCGCCACGGGCACGCAGCGCTGGCGCTATGACCCCAAGGTGCCGGACGAAAATATTCCGTATACTGCAGCCTGCCGTGGCGTCGCCTATTATCAGGTTCCAAACACCGACCCGAACGCCGCCTGCTCGGCGCGCATTATCGAGGGCACCCTTGATGCCCGCGTGATCGCGGTCGATGCAAAGACCGGCGAACCCTGCGCCGGGTTCGGGCAGAACGGCATCGTCGACACAACCACCGGCATCGGCGAACATGCGCCTGGCATGTTCTCGATCACCTCGGCCCCCACCATCGTTCGCGGCGTTATCGTCGTCGGCCATCAGGTGCTCGACGGGCAGAAGCGCGACGCCCCCTCCGGCGTTATTCAGGGATATGATGCCGTCACAGGCACGCTGCGCTGGGCCTGGGACATGGGAAAGCCGGAGCTAAACGGACTGCCGCCGGAAGGGCAGACCTATACGCGCGGCACGCCGAACATGTGGACCACCGCATCCGGCGATGAGGCGCTCGGCCTTGTTTATCTGCCGCTCGGCTTGTCCGCCGTCGATTACTGGAGCGGCAGCCGTTCCGATCTGGAAAAGAAATTCGCCACCTCGCTCGTCGCACTGGACGTGACGACAGGCAAACCGGTCTGGCACTTCCAGACCGTCCATAATGATGTCTGGGACTATGATCTCGGCTCGCAGGCTACGCTGGTTGACTATCCGGGCGCGAACGGACCCACCCCGGCCCTGCTGCTGCCCAGCAAGCGGGGCGACATCTTCCTGCTGAACCGGCGCACCGGCAAGCCACTTGCCGGCGTCGAGGAGCGGCCGGTGCCGCAAGGAGGCGTCGAGCCTGAACAGCGGGCAAAGACGCAGCCCTTCTCGCTCTATCACACGCTCGCCAAGCCCGTGCTTACCGAGCGCGACATGTGGGGCATGTCCCTCATCGACCAGATGGTCTGCCGGATCCAGTTTCGCCGGGCGACCTATCACGGCATGTTCACGCCGCCGGTCAGCGAGGGGCACTCTATTGAATATTCCGGCTATAATGGCGGCTCGGACTGGGGCGGCATCGCCTTCGACCCGACTCGTGGTGTGATCGTCGCCAATTACAATGATATGCCCAACTACAACCAGCTCGTGCCCCGCGCCGAGGCCAACAAGCTGGGCTGGGCGCCACGGGATCAGACCCGCGGGAAAATCGGCGGTGCGGAGGGTGCTGGCGATCCACAGGCCGGGACACCCTATGCCATCAACGTCAATGCAGGCTGGCGCCTGCCGTTCACAGGGTTGCTCTGCAAGCAGCCTCCCTATGGCGGCATCCGGGCCATCGATCTGAAGAGCGGAAAGACCCTGTGGGACCGTCCTCTCGGCGAAGCCCGCACCAACGGCCCGTTCGGCATCCCCTCCATGCTGCCGATCGAGATCGGAACACCGAACAATGGCGGCAGCGTCGTGACAGCGGGCGGCCTCATCTTCGTCGCGGCAACCACGGACAATGTGATCCGCGCCATTGACATCAATACGGGAAAGACCGTCTGGCGCGACATCCTGCCCTCCGGCGGGCAGGCGACGCCCATGACCTATGAGATCAATGGCAAGCAATATCTCGTCATCATGGCGGGCGGGCACCACTTCATGGAAACGCCCGTCGGCGATGCTCTGATCGCCTATGCCCTCCCGGGCGACGGCGGCTGACCACATCTCTGTCCGGATAGCCGGGCATGATTAATCCTCAAACCGGACCTCTTTTTTCTTCAGGATGCCCGGTTTTTCACTCCCTCAGGGCGTGCCATGCCGGATTCCCCCTGCGGAGCCATGTGAGACAGGCCACTATCCGTCTATGAATTATGGATGAAGAGGAGCCAACGGGACTGCTGGCGAACTTGACGCCCCGGAAGGGGCGGGCTACAGAACCACAGCAGGCGAACAGCCGGAACGGATGCTGGCCGCAAGTTTGAGACAGGCCACATGTTCTCCTTTCGTTCGTCAGAAAATGGCGGTTTTCCCGCCCTTTCGCCCTTGTAGCTCAGTTGGTAGAGCACCTGATTTGTAATCAGGGGGTCGCGGGTTCAAATCCTGCCGGGGGCACCATTTTATGTTCGAACCAGAACCCACAGGCCACAAAACCCGGCCCTCACCTTCAATGCTTGTCAGTTCAAGCTTTAACACTGAGTACCGTTCCATCCCGGGACTGGCGGAGTACACCCTATTACATGACCAATTCATGAAAGCATTCTTGAGGTGACATAAATATGTCCCTAGTGTTGCCAGAAGCACACCCTATGCCTCTACAAAATGCGAGACCATCCGGTGAGAGCTGAGTAATGAAATTTCATATGAGATATATCCAGGGGGGGACACATGGTGACGAGGGCGGGGCACCTGCATTTCAAGGATAAACTTGAGAGGAAATGGGCTCGGGAGAGAAACCTTGTGCATCATCCGCTTCCTGATTGATACCCTGCCGCAGGGTTACGAGTGGAAGTCTTTCTGAATTGAAGTGCAGAAATACAGAGTCGCACTTCAAGGACAAACTTTTTCAGACAAAATTTGAGGCGTATATCGATGCAATCCTCCCTGGCTCACAGATTAGAAATTCATGATCCAAAACACTCAAAAACAAATATCGCGGAAAAGAAATATAGACAGAAAATTCTGATCATAGACTTTGATATATTCGGCAGTATCGGGGGGGGGCAGACAGTCTACAAAAACATTATCCTTAATTCGCCGGACAAGGATTTTTATTATTTTGTCAGCAAGGGGTCAGAACCCCAGGATATGCCTCGCAATGTTACAGCCATTCCATTCAAGCTATTTTATCGTGGTATAATAGATGGAATGGCCGAAGCTCATCACAGGCTGTATTATATATATCAAGAGTGTGCAAACTTTGCGAAATCCATTCAACTCTATGATGCCACATTAAGTTTCGATGTTGTTGATACGCCAGACTACCGGCTTAACGGGCTGTTCGTAAAACAGGTTTTGGAGCAGCACAACATTCCCGTTGGTCATGTGGCACTCGCATTGCATGGCACGTTATCGGCAGCATGGCGCCGAGGCTGGCCTGGAAAAAACGCCAAAAGACTCTTTGCAGAATTACATTTCTTCGAGCGGATGCAACTCCACTCCGCAGCAAGCCGCTATGCAATAAGCAACAAATACGCGCAGGATATCCAGAAAAACTCAAATCTCTCCGTCCATGTGATCGATCCCCTGTCCGTCGTCCGTCCTCATAAAATTTCAATTCCACCCAAAAGCAAAACCCCTCCCGATCTTGCGTTTATCGGCCGCCGCGAACGATGGAAAGGGCCAGATATCTTCCTTGATCTCGCCTGGTCTTTGCCGGCACATGCTTATAGCCGTCTCCTCATTATTGGTCCGGATGGCCCCAACCATCTGGGCCGTGGATCCGATGATATTCTGACGCAAGCTGCACGTTTGAGAGGAATTGATTTTGAGAAGATCGAGAGACTGAATGCAACCGAGCTTGATCGGCTGCAGGAAACCCGCATCGTTACCGTATTGCCGTCACGTCACGATACTTTCAACCTCACAGGACTGGAAAGCCTGATGCAGGGCGCCCCGGTTCTGGTCAGCCAATATGCGGGTCTTGCCGGGTATATCCGCGAGAAACTACCTGAATTATCGGATCTGATTATCGATCTGCAGTGCGACCGCTCCGCGGCTCCCATATTGCTGGATGTACTCTCCAATTATGACCGGTGGCGTGAACGCACAGCCCGCGCCGTCAGCATGCTTGATACGACAACCGGACTTGATTTACTGGACAACATGTACGACGTGGAGATGGAGGCGAACAAGAGGATCACGAATTACATGCGTGATCTGGGGGATCAGTTTGCCCTCTTCTCGCTCAGACCCAATCTCTTCATAGAGCCCTCCGACAAGTCAAGGCTGGATCAACTGGCCGATACCGTGAAGAAAAATCCGGTCGTCCGGCATGTAGCCCGTACCGCATATAACGTTGCAAAGTCGGGAGGAAATATCGGGAAAGAAGTGCGTAGGACAGTCCGTGATCCGAAAGGAAAAATCAGGGAGGTTGCGCGAGAAATCATCGTTAACAAGGTCGGCGTTCCACTTGCCTATCTGGGTCAGTCCGACCGAATGACCCAGATGTTGAAATGGCAAGCCGAAGTACTGCATATGCCGGAGCGCACCAGCAAAGAAGCCCGGATCAAGCTTCATAAACTGAGCGATATGGTCGGTGAACGCCGCTTCGACAGATTGCGTCTGTTTCGGGAATTAATGCGCCTTGAACGGAGACGCGGGAATGATCTTGTCGCCGCAACCTATGCGTTGCGGATCATGCGATGGCTGGGTTCTGACCGGCTTTCCCTGCTTGATGATACGCTTGCTGCTCTGCAAAAAGGCGGGTTCAGCACGGAAGCAGACGTTGCAGACCTGATGTATCGGGATCCGAAAACAGCGAATACGCGGATCAAGAAATACCTCCAGCAACAACAAATCAGGCATCTCACCAAGCCAGACACGACTTCATTCGAGATTTTTGATGACCGCCGCGGAATTTCCCGCCCGAAGGTCACTGTTATCGTTTCGCTCTATAATGCCGCCAACAAGATAGAATTATTCTGCAGACTTTTGATGCAGCAAACCTTGCTCAAAAAGGGACAGGTAGAATTCGTATTTGTCGATAGCGCATCTCCCACGGCAGAATATGAAATTTTCAAGTCCATCCAGTCCCAAACACCTTTCCCTGCCCTGTTCGTACGTACTCATGAGCGCGAAACCATCCAGATGGCATGGAACCGGGCCATCAAGCTTGCCCGCGGCGAATACCTCAGTTTCCTCGGTGTCGATGAAGGGATCCATCCGGAATGTCTCGATATTCTGTCTGCTGAACTTGACAGAAGGCCCGAGATAGACTGGATGATCTCGAATGCCATGGTGACGGAAGTCGACCGCAAGGGGCAACTTGATCATGATGTCATGCTCTATGACAGGAGAGGATATAGGCAGGATTGGGTCTATCTTGACACGACGTTCCTGAGCTGGGTCGGCGGGCTTTACCGCAAATCACTGCATGAACGCTTCGGTTATTACGACGAGAGTTTCAGAGGCGCAGGAGACACCGAATTCAAGAACAGGGTTGGCCCATTCATCAAGAGCGCGGCGGTCGAGAAAACCCTTGGCGTTTTCAACAATTTCCCCGAGGAAAGAACAACCCAGCACCCTCGGGCCGAAATTGAGGATCTGCGCGCATGGTATCTGCATCGCACCCCTGGTGGCATGGATTATGCCTTTGAAAACCGTGACGTAAATGACGCCGTCGCCTTGTTCAGGGATACGCTGCGCTATCGGAAATGCTACTGTCAGCACTGGAGCACAGACCTCGACCTCGGCAGAAGTCTCGCTGTCCATCTCGGTGGCCGATCTGATCGCCCCGCCTGGGCTGCTTCATCTGAAAAAGAGATCAATGCCCTGTTGCAGGCCTATCGCGGTTTTGAATTATCTCCTGCCGTCAATCGCCGTCTGGGAGGTCTGATCAGCCTTCAGAAATGGCGGGCCATCAAGAAAACCGAAAGACATCACCAAGCTTTGTTCGGACTCGAGGAAAACCCGGCGTATGACATCCTGAATGACAATCGTTATGAGCAGCATTGGTGGTCGTGGAGCACCGATTGACAGCAAAATTTTTTGGGGGGGTGTGCACAATCTGATGAAGTGGATGTCCGGACCGATTGCCCGCTCAACCCTATATGTAAAACACCAGATGCCTGAATTCGTTGAACTCAAACAGAAAAAACCTTAATGGCGCACACAAACATTTCGAAGATGGCCAATCAAAAACAAAAACTGGGTGACATCCAGATTCTGCGCGCAATCGCAATCATATCCGTCCTGATCTATCACTTGAGCCTTTCTGCGACGCTTTTCAAATTCATCCCCGGAAGTCCCACCATGCCCTTCTGGGTGGGTGTCGAGGTTTTTTTTGTCGTAAGCGGATTTGTGGTTTCAAGATCATTTTTTTCGGGAGCGCTCAATCCCCTTTCCTTCATGGTAAAGCGCATTACGCGACTTTGGCCCGCTATCTTTTTTTTCCTGGCACTCTCTGCTGGCACCCTGTGTTTGCTTCGGTCGGAAGGGGGATGGGGCAACGAAAATCTGGGCGGAAATACATCCGAATTCATCGAGCAAGCCGTGGCAATCCTGTTCGGATATTTCATAAATCTAAATATTACACGAGTTCTCTATGTAAACGCAGCTATGTGGACTCTATCGGTAGAGTTTCAGTTTTATGCGGCATTTGCTCTGGTCGTCGGCGTATTGAAACTGCTTCGCTGCAAACGGCAGACCATCATTCGATCCGTGACAGGGATAACAGGCATCCTTTATGCCCTGATCGTCTGGCAGCGCCTTTCTGTTGCAACGAATGGCTCTCTTCTTCCGCCTATTAATGGGTTAATCGGTTATATGTCTGCCTACCGCTTCGATTTTATGCTTCTGGGCATATTATGCTGGTCACTCTCCGCTCGGATCAGGATACCTGCCTCTCTATCAGGAACAGGCTTTTATATTTCGTCCTTTATCATTATCAGCGCCCCGATATTTTTAACGCTTAACAATGTCGGCAACTCCGGCGGCGATGCGGAATTGCTGGTCGTTGGGCTTGCTTTTTTTATACTTGTGCTTCTTGCCAGCCAAGATCGGGCTTTTCACGAAAATGGTGGCCAAACATATGGTTTTTTGACCTGGATTGGTGATCGAAGCTACTCAATCTATCTTATCCACTTCCCCGTCATGGCCTTGCAATGGCTGGTTTTATTCATGTTTTTCCAGCGCGCATTCACAAGTGATCTGGTTTACGGAATCTCACAGGCAGTCCTTGTTATCTCCGTTACCCTTGTTCTTTCCCACTTTGTCTACCGGTTTATTGAACTTCCATGTAACCGCTGGGGCGCCAGGCTTGCCCGCAAGATTGAAAATGCCATGGGAGATCATAAGCCGGCGACTTTTGTATCAGGAACAAGCGAATTGGCCTGACAAAT
This sequence comes from Parvibaculaceae bacterium, assembly GCA_028283765.1. GTDB lineage: Bacteria > Pseudomonadota > Alphaproteobacteria > Parvibaculales > Parvibaculaceae > JAATFR01. The sequence continues at coordinate 1,943,949 of JAPWJY010000008.1, forward strand.
CGGAATGCGGAATTGCTTGGCCTCATCCAAAAACCCGATTATGCCTTTCGCGGGAATAACCCGACACAAGAACTAACCGGAGCAGCCCGAAAATTTGTGAATGTCGCCAAATTTTCGGGCTGCTCCTGAGTTCTGCCTTTATAACGAACCGAGACGAGAGCTTTACGAATGACGTCCATGGGTATCACCTGCCGCAGTTGCGGTTCGCGCAATGTCAGCCTGTTTCTCGATCTGGGGGACCAGCCGCACTGCAACAGGCTCATCCCGCCCGCTCTGGCGGACCAGCGCGAACCTTTCTATCCGTTGCGCGTGGGTTTCTGTCAGGATTGCACGCTGGTGCAGATCGATCACACGATCCCCAAGGAGAGCATGTTCTCGGACTACCCTTATGTCTCGGGCACCACGAAGACGCTTGTCCAGCATTTCAAGGAAACCGCCGAACGCCTGATCAAAACCTATGGCCTGAAAGCCGGTGAACTGGTCGTGGACATCGGCGCGAATGACGGAACCTGGCTCAAGCAATATCAACCCTTCGGTCTGCGCGTTCTGGGCATCGATCCCGCCGCCAATGTGGTCGATCTCGCCCTGAAGAACGGCGTGCCCACCTGGGTGCGTTTCTTCAATGAAACCACGGCCGACGAAATCGTCGGGAAAGAGGGCAAAGCCTCCCTGGTCACGGCAGCCGGCGTGTTCTTCCATCTTGAGGAACTGCACAGCGTCATCAAGGGCGTGAAAAAGCTGCTCGCCGATGATGGCGTCTTCGTCGTGCAGGCGATCTATCTGGGCGGAATGATCGAAAATCTCGCCTTCGATCAGGTCTACCATGAGCATCTGGTCTATTACACGCTGAAGTCGATCGAGGCCCTGTTCGCCGGGCACGGGCTGGAGGTCTTCGAGGCAAGCCTTGTGCCGATCCATGGCGGTTCGCTTGAAATCCATGTCGCGCCGAAGGGCAAGCGCCCGGTCGGCAAATCGGTCGAGGTCATGCGCGCCGATGAGGCGGCAAAGAAATTTGCTGAATTTGAAACCTATGAGAAGTTCGCCGCCAACGTCTGGAAACTGCGCGACGATCTGCTCGCCCTGCTCCGCCGCTACAAGGCCGAGGGCAAGAGCGTCTATGCCTATGGCGCGCCGGCCAAGGGCGCAACCCTGCTCAACAGTTTCGGCATTGGTCCCGATCTCGTGCAGCAGGCGACAGAGAAGAACCCGATGAAGGTCGGCTACATGATGCCGGGCTCGCGCATTCCCATTATCGAGGAAGGCGACAAGCGGCCGGACGCCTATCTCGTGCTTGCCTGGAATTTCCTGCCGGAATTCATCGCCAAGGAGCAAGCCTATTTTGCTTCAGGCGGCGAGTTCATCGTGCCTGTGCCGAAGTTGCAGGTCATCGGCAAAGACGCGCTGAAATGACAGGCCTTCCCTCGGCAGTCGTGGTGGTCGGGGCAAGCGGCTTCGTGGGCCGGCATCTCGTCGAGGCGCTGGTCGGCCGCGTGGAAACGCTGGTCGGCGTCACGGGCTCGCCCCGTCCCGTGGCGGGCTGCACCCATGTCGCCCCCCTCTCGGACCTTTCCAGTGTGCCTGCCTTGCCGGCCGATACGGCGCTCATTCATGTGGGGGCCTACCGCTATGATTCCAGCCGCTTCGATCTGGCCCAGAGCGACATATTGCTGAACAACGCGGAGACGAACACCCGCATCTATCATTTCTGCGCGGAGCGCCATATCAGCGAGGTCCGTCTCGCCAGCTCTGTCGCCGTCTATGGTGCCGGTCTTGCCGTCATGGACGATGCGGTGCCTGTCGATCTCAACGCCGCTCCCAATCAGGGAGAGGCTTTCTACGCCTGGTCCAAACGCTGGGCCGAGGTGCTGGCAGGGCTTTATGCCCAGCGCTTCGGCGTCAACAGCATCATCTTCCGCCTCTCCAATCCCTATGGCCCCTATGACAGCACCACGCTGACCAAGGCGCATGTGGCTCCTGCCTTTGTCATGAAGGCCCTCAATGCCGATCCCGTGTTCGCCATCAAGGGCGACCCGATGGTCGAGCGAGACTTCATCTATGCCGGTGATGTGGTCGAGGCGTTCGTCAAATCGCTCGCCTGGAGCGGACGCAACGAAACCTATAATCTGTGCACGGGTCAAACGGCCACGCTCCAGCATCTGGCGGAAACGGCGCTGCGTCTTGCCGGAAACAGCAAGCCCATCGAAGCCGGGCAACCGGGTGCCTTCGGCCCGCCCCGGCGGGTTTCGAGCGCGGATCGGGTCAAGGCCGCCTTCGGGCTTGACTTCACCAGCCTCGAAGACGGATTGAGACCCACCATCGAGTGGTATCGCAAGGAGTGGGAAGCGCATGGCTTCAACGGCTGATTCAGGGCGGCAGGCCGAAACGACGATCATCCTCGGGGCAGACGGCTTTCTGGGCCGCAACTTCGTGCGCTATTTCGCCGAAAAAGGCTGGCCCGTCCACGCCGTCGGCCGCGCGGCGGGTGATCTGTCAGAATGGGCGAACGTGGAGCGTATCTTCAAGGAAGCCCCGCCAGCCGGACGCATCCTGCATCTGGTCACCCGCCAGCGCACCGGCCAGTCGCAATATGATATTCAGGGCGAACTGATCGCCATCAACGCCCGCATCCATCTCAATGTGCTTGAGGCGTGGCGGCTTCACCAGCCCCAGGCGAAGCTCATTTCCACCGGCAGTTCCTGCGCCTTCCCGGAAATCGACCGCGCCATCGTCGAGGCCGATTTCCAGACCGGCCCCATGCACCCGAGCGTGCGCGGCTACGGGCTTGCCAAGCAATTGCTGGCGGTGGGCAGCGAAACCTATGCGTCCCAGTATGGCCTCAGCTACCTGCACCTCTTCCTTGCCACCGTTTATGGCCCGAAAGATCACAAGGCGCCCGACCGCACCCACTTCATGACCGGCATGATCGACCGCGCCGTCCATGAAATGCAGGCCGGCGCCAGCGAGTTCACGGTCTGGGGTGAGCCCGGCACCGTGCGCGACCTTCTTTATGTGGATGACCAGATCGAGGCGATCCTTGCCGCCGACGGGGCTTTCGCCAATTGCATGCTGAATTGCAGCTCGAACGCGCCGGTGACGATCGACCAGTCCGCCCATGCGGTCATCGAAGCGCTGGGCTGGAAGGCGTCGATCACCTATCCGCCCGGCACCTTCAAGGGCGCCTCCTACAAGTCGCTGGACGCCAGCCGCTTCCTTGAGGCAACAGGCTGGACGCCCCGCATATCCCTCGTCGAAGGCATAGAAAAGACCCTGCTTGCCGATTATGGCCTCGCCAGAGGCTGACCCAGGGGATCTATCCCGGACATTCACCCGCATATCTGTCATGCTGGGTTACCGGGTTTCATCCCCTTCTTCACCAAAGGCGCGCGAATGTTCGATGCATGGATACGTCTGGGCTATGACACGCTGGCATTGGGTCTCGAGGCGCAGGAGGTCATCGCGCTTCGGCTCATGAAGGTGGCCGCGGGCGGTTCCGCCGCCAGCCGGGAGTGTCACCTGATGGTGACCGAGAAGGTCGCGGCAAGCCATGACGCCGGTTTCAAGGTCCTGAGCAGCGCCATCGCCGGGCACAGCCCGCAGGCCATCATGAGCAATATGGTGGAAGGATATCGCACACGGGTGCGCTCCAACCGCCGCCGGTTGAGCGCCTCGTGATCTGCTTCACGATCTGATTCAGGGCTCTCCCCTCCCTCCCGCTGCCTGTCTTTTATGCCCACAGGCCGGACCGGCCGCAGGGGCATGCAGGCTTTCCCGTCAGGACCGGTTTGCCCAGCCTTCACTCGCCTCTTGAAAGCAGGAGCGCGAGGCGGGAATGTAGGTGTAATCGTCTCAATAAAACAAACAGACAACCCAGGGAAACGTCATGAGTGAATTCAAGCTGCTGATCAATGGCGAGTTGGTGCCCGGCGCGCTGTCGATGGATGTCATCAATCCCGCGACCGAGGAAGTTCTGGCGTCCTGCCCGCGCGCCGACAAGAACCAGCTCGATCAGGCCGTGGCCGCCGCCAAGGCCGCCTTCCCGGCCTGGAGCGCCACCCCCATCGCAGAGCGCAAGAAGGCCCTGCTGGCAATTGCTGATGTGATCGAGGCCAATGCCGGCGATCTCGCCCGCCTGCTGACGCAGGAACAGGGCAAGCCCATCGGCGACGCGACCATGGAGGTCTATGGCACCGCCGCCTTCTTCCGCTATTTCACCTCGCTCGATCTGCCGGTGAAAGTGATCGAGAACAGCGAGTCCCGCCGCGTGGAGGCCCATCGCCGCCCGCTCGGGGTTATCGGCGCCATCGTGCCGTGGAACTTCCCGCTCATCCTGATGTCGTTCAAGCTGCCCCCGGCCCTGCTCGCGGGCAACACGGTGGTGCTGAAGCCCGCCCCGACCACGCCGCTGACCTCGCTCAAGCTCGGCGAACTGGTGCGCGATATTCTGCCCGCAGGTGTGCTCAACATCATCACCGACGCCAATGATCTGGGCGCGGCGCTGACCGCACACCCCGATGTGCGCAAGATTTCCTTCACCGGCTCCACGGCCACGGGCGCCAAGGTCATGGCGGGCGCGGCTGGCCTTCTCAAGCGCGTCACGCTGGAGCTTGGCGGCAACGACGCGGGCATCGTGCTCGACGACGTCAACCCGAAGGAGACCGCGCCGAAGCTCTTCGCCAGCGCCTTCCAGAACTCGGGTCAGGTCTGCATCGCGATGAAGCGGCTCTATGTGCATGAGAGCATCTACGACGAGATGTGCGATGAACTGGCCGGGATTGCCGAAGCCGCCATCGTCGGTGACGGCCTGACGCAGGGCACGCAATATGGCCCGCTCCAGAACAAGATGCAGTTCGACAAGGTGAAGGAGCTGATCGAGGATTCCCGCCAGCACGGCAAGGTCATCGCCGGCGGCGACACGCTCGACCAGCCGGGCTTCTTCATCCGGCCGACCATCGTGCGCGACATCACCGACGGCACGCGCCTTGTGGACGAGGAGCAGTTCGGCCCGGTGCTGCCGGTCATCAAGTTCTCGACCAACGACGATGCGGTCGCCCGCGCCAATGCCTCGCCTTACGGGCTTGGCGGTTCGGTCTGGTCGTCCAGCCCCGAGCGCGCCTATGAGATCGCGACAAAGCTTGAATCCGGCACGATCTGGATCAACAAGCATGCAGACCTTGCGCCCAACATTCCCTTCGGCGGCTCCAAGCTCTCCGGTCTCGGCACGGAACTGGGCGAGGACGGGCTCAACGAGTTCACCCAGCTCAAGGTGATCAACGTCGCCCTCTAGGCGCGTTCATCCCGGCAAACAGAAGGCGTCGCCCCCCGGGCGGCGCTTTTTTTGTTTTCAGCCTCTTGATTTGGGTTGGAAACCAAAATAAATAGGACACTATCTATTATGGTCCTATCATATGACAGAGCACCCGATCCACATCAAGCCGGTTCCCCCCCAGCCCTTTTCGGCGGCGGCGGAGCTTGGCGTCCAGTTCAACCGTCTGGGCCAGGCGTGGCGGCGGGAACTCGACAATGAGCTGCAGGCCTACGGGCTGACGGATGCGACCTGGCGCCCGCTTTTTTTCCTGGGCCGCCTTGGCGACGGCATCCGTCAGAAGGATCTGGCCCAGGCGCTGGGCATCGAGGGCCCTTCCCTCGTCCGCCTTCTCGACAATCTGGAAGCCCAGGATCTGGTGCAGCGGCGCGACAGCCCGACCGACCGCCGCTCGAAGGCGCTTTATATGACGCCGGCCGGACGCGCCATCTCGGCGCAGGTGCGCGAGGTCGCCGACAGGATCGCGGCTGAACTGCTCGCCAGCGTCAATGAGGATGAATTCGCCATCTCCCGCGGCATGCTGGAAAAGATCGACGAGGCCTTGCGCGCCCGCAGCGGAAAAAAAAGAAGTCATCCCGATGACTGACATCGCAAAAAACCCGGCATCGCCCGCGCCGCGCTCACGCGCCATGTTCCCCCAATATGCGCGCCAGACCATGCAGCGCGGCCTTGCGCTCCAGCGCGACTGGCTGCCCATACCGGCGGGATGGCCTTTTGCCGCGCGCACCACGCTCGCCGGGCTGCTCGCCCTCTATGTGGCCTATACGCTGCAACTCGACACGCCCTATTCGGCGATGACAACGGTGCTGATCGTCTCGAACCCCGTGCGCGGCATGATCCTGTCGAAAAGCATCTACCGGTTTCTCGGCACCCTCGTCGGCGCCGTCGCGTCCATCGTGCTGCTCGAACTCTTCTCCCAGACGCCGGTGCTGTTCTTCACCGGCTTCGCGCTCTGGCTTGGCCTCTGCACCACGGTCGCGACGCTGCTGCGCCATTTCCGCTCCTACGCCGCCGTGCTGGCGGGCTACACCGTTTCCCTCGTCGCCTTTTCCGCCGCCGCCACGCCTGACCAGACCTTTCAGATCATATCCGGCCGCATCTCCGTGGTCAGCGTCGGCATCGTCTGCTCGGCGGTCGTCTCGGCATTGTTTGCGGGCAGCGGGGCTACCAACGACCTGAAGAAACGGCTGCTGAAACTGTCGCAGGATCTGATCGCCTACATGGATCTCAGCCTGTTCCGCGAACCGGGCATCGCCCATGTGCCGGAGCGCCGCGCCGCCGCCAACAGCATCATCCAGATCAACGACCTGATCGAATTCGCGGCGACGGAATCCGGCGAGATCGAGCAGCGCCGCCGCGCCTTGCGCGCGGCCCTTGCCGCGCTCCCCGGCACGCTTGCCGAAGCGCCTTTCGTGGGCGGCGCGCTTTCACCCGCCGATCACGCCTTGCTCGGCCCCGGCAGCCACCGGCTTGAAACCACGGCCGATGTCGAGCGGTTAAGACAGGACGTGCGGGCGCGCATCGAGATGAAACCGGAAACAGAAGCGCAGGACCTGCCCCAGACCGCCTCCGCGCTCGTCCGGCTCGATGCGCTGCTGGACCGGCTTCTGTTCGCGCTGACCACGCTTGAAGCCCGCACGCCCACGCCTGGCGACTACCGGGCCGCCATCTTTCATCATCGCGACTACCGTACAGCCGTGAAGAATGGCGTAAGGGCGGCTCTTGCCGTCAGCATCGCCTCGGTTTTCTGGGTCATGACGGCATGGAACACCGGGGCCCTGCTGATGTCGCTGGTCGGGCCGCTGGTCAGCATGCTCGCCACCCGCGACCGACCCGAGCTTGCCAGCATCGACTTCATGAAAGGCATCGTGCTTTCCACATTCGTGGGCTTCATCTTCTCTTTCGCCATCCTGCCCCATATCGACGGCTTCCCGCTGCTCGCCTGCGCATTCGGCGTGGTCCTGTTCATCGGCGCATGGATCATGAGCGTGCCCCAATATGCAGGCATGGCCGCAGGCTTTCTCATCTTCTTCGTGACGCTGGTCGCCGTTGGCAATCCGATGAAATTCGATGTGGAAGGCTATCTCGACAACGCCATGATTCTGGTGCTCGGCGCCGTTTTCACCGTGGTCGCCTTCCAGACCATCCTGCCCGACTCCCCGGAGCGCAACGTGAAGCGGCTGTCGCGGTCCATCCGCCACGATCTGGGACAGCTCATCAACTCGGCGGCCCTCCCGGACCTCACGGCCTACGAGCAGAACACCCACTCCCTTCTGATCCGGCTTTCGGAGCTGACGGCGGCCACGCCCGATGCCCGGCCGATGCTCGATGGCGGCATCGCCGCGCTGCGCATCGGTCAGGAAATCATCTGGGCCCGCCGCGCCATCGTGGAAACGGGCCTGATCGATCCCGATCTGCGCGCCCACTTCCGCCGCCTGTCCGTCATTGACGGGAATCCGCATGAGGCCGCGGTGCTGGCCGTCACCCTGTCGGCCCGCGTCGAAGCCATTCCGTCTACTGACCCGCAGCATCGGGCGGCCTTCCTGCGCGCCGCCCAGTCGATGCGCGAAGTCAGCGACCAGATCCGCGAGCGCGCCTATTTCTTTGTAAAAAACGGGGGGCTTTCCAATGCTCACGGAAATTGACGTTGGCGGCATCTATATGGCCCCGCTCGCGGTCTATGCCGCGATCGCCCTTGGTCTCATGCTGGCCGTCCGCTTCGGCTTGCGGCGTCTGGGTTTTTTCAACTGGGTCTGGCATCCCGCGCTTTTCGAGACGGGCCTCTATGTCGCGATCCTGTCCGTTCTGGTTCTCCATTTTCCGGCCTGACCGGAAGAAAGTCTCTGTCGAGGTCTATGATGCATATAGCCAAATGGGTCGTGCGGATTGCGGTCACATTCGCAATGGTCGCCGTGGCGCTTTATCTGGGCAACCGGCTTTGGGAACGCTACATGCTGGATCCGTGGACGCGCGACGGCCGCGTCCGCGCGGAAGTCGTCAACATCGCGCCGGAAGTGTCCGGCACCATCGTTTCCGTCAATGTCGTGGACAATCAGCTCGTCCATAAGGGCGATGTGCTGTTCGTCATCGACCCGCAACGCTTCCAGCTTGCGCTGCAACAGGCCGAGGCCGTGGCTGAGAGCCGGCATCAGACCCTGCTTGTCGATGCCGCCAACGCCAAACGGCGCCAGCACCTGACCAATCTGGTCGCCTCCGCCGAGGAGGTTCTGCAATACACAGGCAAATCGGCGGAATCGGCGGCTTCCTACCAGGAGGCGCTGGCCTCCGTCGATGTCGCCAGGCTCGATCTTGAGCGCTCCACCATCCGCTCCCCCGTGAACGGCTATGTCACGAACCTGAATTTGAGAACGGGCGACTACGCCGTGGCGGGCGTACGCAGCCTTTCGGTTCTAGATAGCGACAGCTTCTGGATCGCGGGCTATTTCGAGGAAACGAAGCTCCGGCATATCAAGGTCGGCGCCCCGGCCCGCATTCGCCTGATGGGCTACCCGGAACTTGTCACCGGCCATGTCGAGAGCATCAGCCGGGGCATCGCCGACACCAACGATCAGGCCGACGGCGAGGGGCTCGCCAATGTCAGTCCGGTTTTCACCTGGGTCCGCCTCGCCCAGCGGATTCCTGTACGCATCCACATCGACAAGGTCCCCTCCGACATTCATATTGCGGCGGGCATGACCTGCACCGTCGAGATCGACAAGCCCAACGGACAGCTGGCGCAATAAGCCCGCGTGAGGAAGACCGGGGCTCTCTCCGGTCTTCTTCTACTCATCCGGCTGGCGCGGGGGAGGCAGCATCGCATTGCCCGCCACCGGCGGCAGATCGGGATCGGGCGACTTGTTCGCGAGCGATGTCGAATATTCGAAGATCCGGCGCAGGAACCCGGGCGCGAAAGCGGACAGCGGGTTCACGGAAACGCCGGGATCGGAGACAGGCCCCCGCACGGCATAGGTGAAGGCGAAGAGCCCTTCTCCCTCCCGCCCCACGATCCAGGGCCCGATCAGCGGTATCCGGCCGATAAAGGAATTGAGGAAATAGGCCGGCGTGATCGTGCCTTCCAGATCCATCACGCTGCCCTGCCGCTCGACGGAACCCGAGACGGAAATGCCCATGGCGGGCCCGACCGCACGCCCTGAATCAAGGTAATAGCGCATGTCGGTCATGCGATAGGGCAGCGTCAGTTCCTCGAAGAAAACGCCATCGCCCGCCAGCGTGTCGCGGATGCCCGTGAACGAACCAAGAGTCAGGATATTGGCAAGGACGGGGGCCTTCACTATGCGAAAATTCTTCACCGTTACAAGGCCGCTCATGGGCGAACCCTGCATGCGGTCATCGATGGTGCCCGACGCCTCCAGTTCGCCCCCCCTGATATTGTCATAGAGTCCCATCGCCCGCGCCAGCGCGCCCGCATCGTCCGCTCTGGCTTCAAGCTTGCGCGTATCGTCCTCCTGCTGGCTCAGGACCGCCATGAAATGGCCGCCGCGCTGGTCGGCGCCCGTGAGATCGAGCAGATGCACCTTGTCGTCGCGCAGCGACATGGCAATGCGCACATCCGTGAGGATCGCCTCATCGACGCCATAAACCTCATCGAGACGGGCATTGATGTCGACCGGCGTCGATGTCTGGTCGTGCTTGTCTTCGTTGCTGTTTTTACCCAGTCGCGTGAGCAGAGGTTCGGCATCGAAACTGCGGCCATCGAGATGGATGGCCGTCACGCCTTCAGGCGTCGTATCCACCGTCAGGTCGAAATCGTTCCGGGGTCCAAGCTTCACGCCCCGCAAATCCGCCTGCAGCAAGGCGCCTGTCTTTGAAAGATTGACGAATCCCTGCGCCGCGACGCCATCGCCGTCGAGCATCAGGTTCGTGATCCGGAAGGGACCGTCGCTTTTCTCTCCGGGAAAAAGAATATCCGTCGTGACGTGGGCCTTTTCGCCCGGCTTCTTGCGCCAGCCGATCGGCGGAACGGAAATCTGCGCCTCCGTCAGATCGGCCGACACATGCGCCGTATCGATTGCATCGCCATTGCCGGAAAGGGTTGCATCGATCGTGACCGGACCCGTCAGCGCATCGCCTGTGTCGAGGCCGAGCGCCTTGCGGGCGGCGCTCTTCACCGTGCCGGAAATCCTGTAGGTGGACGTGATGCCATTCCGGGCCTTGAAAAGCTGATGCCAGTCGAGCGTCAGCGGCACCTCGTTGAGGCTGACCTCGCCTTTCGCCTTCAGCTCATCCTGCGTCACGTCGAGATCGAGAGCGCCGCCGGTGATATTGATGTCGGGCGACACATCGGGAAGCGTCAGGCCGCTCGCCTTCACCTGCGCGCTGATCTTCACCTGATCGAGCCTCACATGCTTGCTGAGCGGGATCGACAGCATCAGGTGCCCCGCCGCCTGTCCGCCGACGACGCGAGGCTTGAGCCCGAACGAGGAGATATAGCCGAACGGCTTCATGTCGAGCAGTTCGAGAATATCGGGCGTCGCACCCGCAATGTCCGTGTTGATGACGCCGGGCGCGTCCTTCAGGGCAAAATCATCCGTGCGGAAATAGCCATTGCCCGCTGTGATCACACCGCCACTCGGCACCGTCACGACGCCACGATTGACCCAGCCCTCGAAGCGGTCGGCCTGAAGCAGGGCGTGCCCGCTGGCGCCGGTAATGGGGGGCTGTTCCTTGACGTAGATGATCGTGGCGTCCTCGACATTGAAGGTCAGCCGCACGGCCTCATTGGGCAGCGGCTTGCCAGCCTCGGCTCTTGCGATCATCTCAGGCGTCAGATCGACCGACAGTCTGGACGTGGGAATAAACCCCGACGTCATGCTCTCGGCAACCCAGGTGCGCGGGTCTTTCCCGACATCGAGCGGCCAGAGCGCCAGCAGTTCCCTGATGGAAATCCGGTCGATGGAGCCGGTCAGTTTCGCGAACCGTCCGCCTCCCCTGAAGCGCCCGCTGCCGGCGAGATTTATGTCCATGTCGCCGCGGCTCACATGCAGCAGGCCGACCTCCGCCTCGCTGGTCCGGAAATCGACGGCCCCCTTGAAGGCCACATTGTCGAGGATAGTTTGCTCAGCGAGCACACCGGGCAGCAGCAGGGTGATGCCGGTGGCGTTGAGGTCGAAACTCGCCTGATCGATGTTGAGGCCCTTGCCGCTGACGTAACTGATGTCACCGGCAAGGGCTGCCTTGTTGCCCTGCGCCTGAAAACGGGCGGAGCGGATCGTCAGCACATGCTTCAGCGCATCGAGCTGAAGCTCAAGATGCGCCTTGTCGACGGCAATGGGGGCCGCCTGCAGCAGAGGCGCGATGATGCTGCCAGACCGGACATCGAGCGCCAGCGTCGCGCCCTCGACCGCTCCCTTCCGCGAAACGGCAAGATTGGCTGTACCGTCGACGGGCGCATCGATGGAGCCATAATCGGAAAAGGCGGGCGACAGCCGCGCCAGAGCCGCAGGCACCACATTCCAGAAGCGCGCCTGCATGTTGAGGCCCGGCGCGCCCTGGCGCATCCGTCCCGTCAGCACCAGATGCGACACGCCCTCATCCGTTACGATGTCGCTCTCGTAAAGCGCCGCCACGCCCCGGTCGCTGCGATAGGCCACCAGAACGGCGGACTTCGCCTCCAGCGTCACGCCGTTCACGGCATCGTTGAACCGCAATGTGGCGCCGCGGATCGCCACGCGGGAAAGATAGCCCAGCGAGGATGATGTATCGGGTTCGCGCGCCAGCGCCTCGATCAGCGAAGACACGAAATGGCTCTCGGCGGCCTTGCCCTCCCCCGCCTCCTCCTTGCTGCGATCCATCAGGCTGAGGCCGAAAGAAAGGCCTCCTGGCAGGCGCGTCAACGTGAGGCTCGGCCCGACCAGTTCGATATCGGCGGGCGCGATCCGGCCTTTCAGCAGCGCGGGGATCGACAGTTGAAGGGCGAGCTGCGGCACGGTCGCGATGGCCTTGCCGCCCGCATCGGTGAAAACGGCGTTATCGAGGCGAATCACGAGCTGGCGGTCCGGCGAGGACCAGTCGAGCACCGTCTTGCTGATCGACAGATGGCCGCCCGGCAAGGCACCATTCACCATATCCTCGACCGTGCGGTTGAGGAGGGAGACTTCCATCGGCCCACGTGAAAGCTGCCAGGCCATAACCGCGCCCAGGAGAACGACGGCGCCTACGGCTATTGCCATCACTTCAAGCAGGATGCGACTGGTTCGCCGGATCAATCGACCAAAGTTCCTTTACTCGCCCCTACTGCAACATGCCTTTGTCCTGCCGGATAGATGACTGGATTTTCCCGGTTTAACATGACTATCTGATCATGTCTCATTTCGATCCCGATACAGGAGCCCCTTTCGGGCGCAGTCCTCCCGTCAGGTCCATCAGGAGTAGTTTTATGACCAGCTCGATCAACATCGGCGACAAGGCCCCTGCTTTCGATCTGCCGGCCGACGGCGGCGGGCGCGTGAAGCTCTCGTCTCTCAAGGGCAAGCCGGTGGTGCTCTATTTCTATCCCCGCGACGACACGCCGGGCTGCACCACGGAAGCCATCGACTTTTCCGCGCTGATCGGCGATTTCGGCAAGGCCGGGGCCGCCGTCATCGGCGTTTCCAAAGACAGTGCCGCCAAGCACGACAAATTCAAGGAAAAGCACGACCTGAAGGTCATTCTGGGCGCCGATGAGGACGGCAAAACCATCGAGGCCTATGGTGCCTGGGTCGAAAAAAGCATGTATGGCAAAAAATACATGGGCATCGACCGCTCGACCATCCTGATCGACGCGAAAGGCGCCGTCCGCCAGATCTGGCGCAAGGTCAAGGTCAAGGGCCATGCCGCCGAGGTGCTGGCCGCCGTCGAAGCCCTGTAAATGCCCCGACCGCCCCTCGCCGCGGGCCTCCTTGAGGTTCTGTCCTGCACGGATGCGATGGAAAAGGCCCGTCTCGCCCGTGCCGTGGTGGCGAACTGGCGGGCAGGCGCTTATGAGGGGCGGCGAGGCACATGCGGCGGCGCATTGCCGGATTATCCCGGCCGCCCCGAAAAGCCTGAACTGCGCGCGCCCCGCGACATGCCCCGGCGCTCGGCGGGCGGCGAAAAGGGCCGCTTCGCCCTTCTCCATGCGCTCGCCCATATCGAACTCAACGCCATCGACCTCGCGTTCGATCTCGTCGCCCGCTTCGGCCTTGCGAACCAGTCCGACGATTTCATCGATGACTGGCTTGGCGTCGGCGACGACGAGGCCCGCCACTTCATGATGGTCGCAAGCCGCCTTGAGGAGCTGGGCGGCCATTATGGCGATCTCCCCGCCCACGCCGGACTTTGGGAAGCAGCAGAAAAAACAAAGGACGATCTGCTGGGGCGGCTCGCGGTCGTGCCCATGGTGCTTGAAGCGCGCGGCCTCGATGTCACGCCCGGCATGATCACCCGGCTTCGCCAGTCGGGCGATGAAGCCAGCGCCCGCATGATCGGGATCATCTATTGCGAGGAGCAGGATCATGTCCGCATGGGCGTGAAATGGTTCACCCATTTCGCAGCCATGAATGGCGGCGATCCTTCAGAGATTTTTCATTATATGGTGCGAACCTATTTCAGGGGCGCACTGAAGCCGCCGTTCAACCATGAAGCGCGGGAAAACTCAGGGCTTCTCCCGTCCTTTTACGAGCCTTTATCAATAAAAAACGATAACCGTTTATAGCTAATAGATAAAAATAGAAATAATATGAAATGCTATCTCTCCTTGGCATCCCTCTATTGTAATTGAACAATTTATCAGGATTGAATAACGGGGGATGCGCGTGAGGGGCAGTGCGTGAAACGGTCAGGGAAGAAGCTCGCAGCAGCCGCTGAAACGATGCGGCGCCGGATCGGTTCGCTGTTCGTGGAACGCCAGATCTATCTGCGCCAGCATGGCCAGGTCCATTTCCTTTCCCTGACGCCCCGTCTCCAGATGACCGCCGCCGCCGTTCTCCTTGTTTCTGCCGGATGGCTTTTCTGGTCGACCTTCAACTTGCTGCTCGCCGACCGCGCGGTCGAGATACGCAATGAACGCATCAAATATCTGCAAGCCGTCCACGAGCAGCAGATCGCGGCCTTGCGCAAGCGCTATGAAACCCGCAAGAGCGCAGAAACGGACGCAGCGGAGCAGTTGACCGATCAGCTCAAATCCCTCGAAACACAACAGGATGAACTGACCGGCCTGCTGAAAAACCGTCAACTCTCCGGAGAAGCCCTCGACGCGATGCGGCGCAGCGTGCAAGGAAAGCCTGCCTCCGCGGCGGAAGGGACCAATGCCCGCCACTCCCAATTGCTGGCGCCCCAGGCGCTTGTGCCCCGGGAAACCCGGATGGCAAGCCTCGATCCCAACAGCGGCCTGACGCTCGTTCCCCTTTCATCGAACAATATCGACGCCATGCCAGACATGCAGGCGTCCTCCGCCCTGCCGGCAAGCGAGCGGATCGATCGGATGAAGGCGCGCCAGAGCGCACTTGCTGCCGGGATCGGCGATGCCGCCCTTGGTGAAATCGATATCCTCAAGCGGGGCATCGCGCGGACAAGGGTGGTCAGCGCCGACATGCTGATGCGCCCGGCTGGCTACCAGTCATCGCGCGACAAGCCACAGGGCGGGCCTCTCCTGCCGTTCACCGCCAGCAATGATTTTTCCACCACATTCAGCTATGCGGAACATAATCTTTCCCTTCTCGCCCGGCTCGAAAACGCCGTGGCCCATATGCCGCTGGCAAGCCCTCTGCCCGATTACGAGATCACCAGCCCCTTCGGTGGCCGAACCGATCCCTTTACAGGGCGCCAGCTCTTTCATGCGGGTCTTGATCTTGCCGCCCGTTACGGCTCGGTCATCCATGCGCCGGCTCCCGGCATCGTGTCGTTCGCCGGATGGAAGCCGCAATATGGCCAGCTTATCGAGATCGATCATGGCGGCGGCTTTGTTACGCGTTATGCACACCTGAGCGAAATAGACGTGAAGGCCGGCCAGAAGGTTTCCTGGCAAACCCGCATCGGCCATCTGGGCAGCACCGGGCGTTCAACCGGCCCGCATCTGCATTATGAAATCTGGTACAATGGCATTGTTCGTGACCCTGCCAAATTTTTGGAGGCCGGTGATTATGTTCTCTCGCAAAGATAAAAAAGAGTCCGGGCCTGCATCGCCCGCCACCGCAAATGCCGGCGCCTCCGCGATCCGGCGCAGCGGACAAAAATCGCCCCCCTCCCTCATCGCCAGCGATGTCGTCGCGAGCGGCAATATCGTCAGTGAAGGCATGATCCAGATCGACGGGACGTTCGATGGGTCGGTGCGCGCCGCCGTCATTTCCATCGGCGAAGCTGCAACCGTGAAAGGCATGATGGTGGCCGATGAAATTTCGGTACGCGGACGCGTGACCGGCAACATTTTCGCACGGCGCGTCCAGCTTCACGCCCAGGCCGTATTCGAAGGCGGGCTCACCCATAGCGAGCTTGGCATCGAACTGGGCGCACGCTTCGAGGGGAGCATACACCACACGAGCGAACCGCAGGAAAAAGCGTCATGGGGCGAAGAGGCCCCGTCACCCGGCGAAATCGAGCCTGCCCTGGGCAAGCCCGTTCTTGTTCAGCCCCAGCTTGTGCCGCTCGATCTTGCAGAGAGAGATCAGGACGCCGCGGCGGAATAAACCTCCCGGCGGCAGGAAGGGCGCGGCCCGTCAGGCGGCCATGCCGCAGCATTTCTTGTATTTCTTGCCGCTGCCGCACAGGCATGGGTCGTTGCGGCCAACCTTCACGACCCGGCGGGGGCGCTGGCCGGTCACGCCGTCCACATACCACCACTGCCCGTCCTGCCGCACGAAGCGGCTCGTCTCATGGTGGGCGTGCGGCTTGCCCTCCACCTCATAATGGGCCACGAACTCGACATAGCCTTCATCCGGGGTGGCCGGATCGTTTTCCGTATTGCGAATCTCAAGGCCGGTCCACACCCCCGACTGCGCCCAGTTTCTGGCGCTCTCGGCGTCGAAATCGTCACGGGTGCCGGGCAGCAGCGTCTCTTCCAGATAGGCGACGTCCACCACGGCATAGGCCGAATAGCGCGACCGCATCAGCGCTTCAGGCGTGGCGGGCAGCTTTTCATGGGCGATATAGGGACCGCAGCATTCGGCAAAGCTTTTCCCGGAATTGCAGGGGCAGGCAGAGGCTTTATCGGTCATGTCCGGTTCCATTCCAAAATCTGTCCCAAAATCAGTCCCGGCATCACTCGATGTCTTCGACATCGACGCTACCGCCCTTCACCCGCGCGGCGAGCGAGGCTGCCATGAATTCATCGAGGTCGCCATCAAGGACAGCGGAGGGATTGCCGCTTTCAATGCCGGTGCGCAGGTCCTTCACCATCTGGTAGGGCTGGAGAACATAGGAGCGGATCTGGTGACCCCAGCCGATCTCCGTCTTGCTCGCCTCTTCCTTGTTGGCCACTTCCTCGCGCTTCTGCAACTCGGCCTCATAGAGGCGCGCGCGCAGCATGTTCCATGCGGTCGCCCGGTTCTTGTGCTGCGAGCGCTCGTTCTGGCACTGCACCACGATGCCCGTCGGTATATGGGTGATACGCACGGCGCTGTCCGTGGTGTTGACGTGCTGTCCTCCGGCGCCACTCGCCCGGTAGGTATCGATGCGGCAATCGCTTTCCTTCACATCGATCTCGATGGTGTCGTCGATGGAGGGATAGACCCAGACGCTGGCGAAGCTCGTATGGCGGCGCGCAGCGGAATCATAGGGCGAGATGCGCACCAGACGATGAACGCCCGATTCCGTCTTCAGCCAGCCATAGGCATTGTGCCCCTTGACCAGCACGGTGGCCGACTTGATGCCGGCCTCTTCGCCGTCATGGCGCTCGATCAGCTCGACCGAATAGCCCTTCGCTTCCGCCCAGCGCATATACATGCGCAACAGAATCTGCGTCCAGTCCTGGCTTTCCGTGCCGCCTGCGCCGGAATGGACTTCAACGAAGGCGTCGTTGGAATCGGCCTCGCCCGACAGGAGCGACTCGATCTCCGCCTGTGCGATTTCGACGCGGGCCTGTTTCAGCGCCGTTTCGGCCTCGGTGATGATGTCCTCATCGCCATCGGCCTCACCCATCTCGATCAGTTCGACATTGTCGCTCAACTGGCTTTCAAGGCGCCTGTAGCGCGAAATGGCCGTATCCAGTTGCTGGCGCTCGCGCATCAGCGCCTGCGCCTTTTCAGGTTCGTTCCAGAGGTCGGGATCTTCCGCCTTGGCGTTCAGTTCATCGAGGCGGCGAAGAGCGCGATCCCAGTCAAAGATGCCTCCTCAGCAGCGCGAGCGACTGCTTGATTTCGTCGATAACGACCTGTGTTTCGGCTTTCATTTTCGTCTCTCGGTGCCCTGTCGGCGCGAACGTTCAGGCCACAGCCTGCAAAGCGAGCCGGACCATATGGCGATCACGCGCGCCTGTAAACCCTGATGCCCGCTGTCCTTTCATGCGAAAGGACCCTCAGTAAAGACCACCCGTACCGGTGGAAATATCCCCGTCTCCGCCACCGTTCCCCGAATTTCCGCTGCCGTCGTCAGCGCCGCCGGGCTGGCCCGGCAGCCTGCGCGCCCAGGGGCTGTCGCCCCATTGCGGCCCGGTGCCCTGCTTGAAGGCTTCCAGAATAGTGCCCGGATCGCCCGCCTGCGCCAGCGCGCCGGTCTTCGCATTGATCTTCACCAGCTCGATCCCCGGCGGAATGCGGAAGGGGATCGCGGGCTTGTCACCGATCGCCGCGATCATGAAGTCGCGGAAGATCGGCGCCGCCAGATGGCCGCCCGTCTCGCCCTTGCCGAGCGACGTCGGGTTGTCGAAGCCGACGAACACGCCCGCCACGAGGTTGGGCGTGTAGCCGAGAAACCAGGCGTCCTTGTAATCGTTGGTCGTCCCGGTCTTGCCCGCGACCGGCACGCCGACGGCCTTGACCGCGGACGCCGTGCCGCGCTCGACCACGCCTTCAAGAATTGATGTCATCTGATAGGCCGTCTGCGGGCTGATCACCTGCTCGCCGGTATAGGGGATATTGGGCGGGGCCTGCCCGTTCCAGTCATCCCCGCAGCCCGGGCAATCGCGCGCATCATGCTTGTAGATCGTCTTGCCCCAGCGGTCCTGCACCCGGTCGATCAGTGAAGGCGTCAGCTTGCGCCCGCCGTTGTCGAGCATCGCATAGGCGTTGGTCATTTTCAGCACGGTGGTTTCCCCCGCGCCCAGCGCCATCGCCAGCACCGGCATCAGATGATCGTTGATGTCGAAGCGTTTGGCATAATCCACGATGATCGGCATGCCGATGGATTGGGCCAGCCGCACGGTCATGACATTGCGCGACTGCTCCACGCCCAGCCGCAGGGTCGAGGGACCATAGAAGCGCTTGCTGTAGTTTTCCGGCGACCACGCGTCCTGTCCCGGACCGCCGGTGAAGGTGATCGGCGCATCCAGAATGAGGCTCGCGGGCGTATAGCCCCGGTCGAGCGCCGCGGAATAAACGAAGGGCTTGAAGGAGGAGCCGGGCTGGCGCTGGGCCTGCACCGCGCGATTGAACTCGCTCTCCTGATAGCTGAAGCCGCCGACCATGGCGACCACGCGCCCGGTCTGGGGATCGATCGAGACGATGGCGCCGTTCACGGCGGGCAACTGGCGCAGCGCATAATGATCCGGCGCCTCTCCCGCCGGGGTCGCAGCCTGCGCATAGACCGGCGCGACATAGATCACGTCGCCGACGGCGAGAATCTGGTCGGCGGCCTTGACCGCCGGGCCCATGCCGCCATTGGGGAGAGTGCGCCGCGCCCATTTGAGTTCCGAAACCGGTATCTCGGCCATCGCGCCCGTCGTGGTATAGGTTCCGTCCGGCTGTACCTGCGGCCGCAGCCCCACCATGGCGCGCTCTGGTGTCACATCGAGCACCACCGCCAGCGTCCAGGGCGCGAGATCGGGGGCGAGCGGCATGTCGGCGAGCGCCTTGCGCCAGTCCGTGCCCGCGGGCAGCTGGGCCACCGCGCCCCGGAAGCCGCGCTTGAAGTCGTACTCCACAAGGCCCCGGCGCAGCGCCTTGCGGGCTTCCGCCTGCAGGCGCGTGTCGAGCGTCGTTCGCACGCTCAGGCCTCCTTCGTAAAGAACCTTGTCTCCATAGCGGTCAGAAAGCTCGCGCCGGACTTCCTCTACGAAATATTCCGCATCCACCGATTTGACATTGTTCTGGGGCGCAATGACGGCAAGATTTTCGGCCGTCGCCGCCGCCGCTTCCTCGCTGCTGATATAGCCATCGCTCTGCATACGGCTGATTACCCAGTTGCGCCGGGCCGTCGCGCGATCCTTGAAGCGGAACGGGTTGTAATTGTTCGGCGCCTTGGGCAGAGAGGCCAGATAGGCGCATTCCGCCACCGTCAGCTGGTCGAGCGGCTTGCCGAAATAATTCTCGGACGCCGCCGCCACGCCATAAGCGCCCTGCCCCAGATAAATCTCGTTGAGATAAAGCTCCAGGATCTTGCGCTTGGAATAGGCGCGCTCGATTTTCAGCGCCAGCAGCGCTTCCTTGAGCTTGCGCTCGAAGGTGCGGCTGTTCGTCAGCAGAAAGTTCTTGGCGACCTGCTGGGTGATCGTCGAGGCGCCCGCAAGGCGATGACCGGACAACAGATTTTCGACATTGTCGAACATTGCCCGCATGATGCCCATGACATCGATGCCGCTGTGGGAATAGAAATTCTTGTCCTCTGCCGACAGGAACGCGTTGATCACCCGCTGGGGAATGGCGTTGGCGGGCACGTAAAGCCGGCGCTCGCTCGCATATTCCGCCAGCAACTCGCCATCGGCGGCATAGACGCGGGTCATCACCGGCGGCTGGTAGTTCGCCAGATGCGAATAGTCCGGCAGATCCCGGTTCAGATGCCACACGAAGGCCGCCACCACGGCCGCGCCGCAGATCAGTGCCAGCAGAAGCACGCTGAACAGATAGGAAAATATCCTCAACATCGGGCCGCTTGTCCCTTGCGCCGGGTGTCTGTCACAGAAGTTTGGGCGGTATGTAGCATTCTCCCGCGCCCGCCATGAAGGTTCTTTTCAAATCCTTCCGATTATTCACCCGTTCATGATGCAGCATGGACGCAGGGACGGGGATAAGTTGCCAGAAAATTAATCAAAGGCGCTCTAAAAACCCGGCTTTGACTCCGGAGCAAGCCCACTCAATCCCTGAAACGATTATTTCAAGGTTCTGTGGAAACCAGTTGCTCGCCGAAATAGCTGTCGATGGCCCTGGTGAACGAGCCCGCCACCTTGCGCCGCCAGACCTGCGAAGTCAGCTCGCGCTCATCCTTGGGATTGGTCAGGAAGCCAAGCTCGACCAGCACGGAGGGCACATCCGGGGCCTTGAGCACGGCGAAACCGGCGAACCGGTGGCTCGGATCGAGCATGGCCGTCTGCTGGCTGGCGTAGGACACGATCGAACGGGCGAAATGGGAGGAGTAATTCTTGGTCTCCCGCTGGGCGAGGTCGATCAATATGTCGGTCACCTCGGGCGTTTCCCCCTTGAGGTCGATCCCGGCGATCACATCGGCCCGGTTCTCCTTCTGCGCCAAGGCCGCCGCCTCCTTGTCCGAAGCCGTTTCCGACAGGGTGTAGACCGACATGCCGCGGATATTGTCCCTCTGGATCGAATCCGCATGGATCGACATGAACAGATCGGCATGGTGGGCGCGGGCGAAGGCGACCCGGCCGCGCAGGGGGATGAAGGTGTCGTCGCTTCGCGTCATGTAGACCGTATAGCGCCCGCTCGCCCGGAGCTGGCGCGCCAGTTCCTTGCCAAAGGCAAGCGTGATCGTCTTTTCCTCGACGCCGCTCGGCCCATGGGTGCCGGGATCGACGCCGCCATGGCCGGGATCGAGGACCACGACCATCTTGCGGGATTTCTGGCCGGTGGCCGGCAAAAGGGAGGTTTTCGACGATCCCGTCGCGGCAAGGCTCGCCGGGGCGGCACCCGTCGAGGCAAGGATGGTCCGGGGCGCGGAGGCCGCCTCCGCCCTTGGCGGCTGAAGCTGGCTGGCTGGCTCCTGCCGGGCCGAGGCCACCAGGGCATTGCTCGCCGCCGGCAGAAGGTCGATCACCAGCCGGGGACCCTTGCCGGGCTGGGCGGGCAGGAAGAACTGCTTTGAGACGGATACCGGGCCGGCGGTGCTGACCGTCAGCCGGGACTGGGGGCCCTGCGCCACGGAGGCGCGATAGCCGGAAACGGCACCGAGCGGCTTTGGCGCGGCCATCGCGCCCATCGCAAGGCCGGTCCCCGGCAGTTCGACAACGATCCGGTCAGGGTTGGAAAGACTTGAAAGCCTGTATTTCGGCGCGGCGTCCCCGGGCGCGAACTCCACGACGAATCGGGTCTCCGCGCCGCGGTCGCCAAGCCGGACAGCCTCGACCGTCGCCATGCCTGAAGAAAAAGCGGGCGTCAGACCGGGGAGAGCCACCATGAATGCGAGGCCCACGCCAGCGGCCACCAAAAGGCGGCGGACATGTGCAAAAGGCTGGAATGGCCTCATCTCTTTGCGCGCCAGGACCGAAACGGGAAGGTCATCAGGGCCCCTAAGCTCCCCTCAAAAGCATAATTCAATGAATCATACATAATCCCAGTAGCTTAGACCAGTCTATTGTTTGTCCAGATGAGGAGTCCTCCTCTATCCTCCCGTGAGGCCAGACTCGCCAATTCGGATGTCGGAAATATTGCAACCTTGCAAATCCTCGTTTCCAAAAGTAAAAACAAAGGGCAAGGCAAAGAAGTCTCCCGCCCCGGCGTGCCCGTTTGGCAACAGTGCCTGGGAGATTGTCGGCGAATACGTCCTCCCGTCAGGATCTGGCTGTCTCGGGACAGCGAGCCGGTCATGGGGTTCGCAGGCGGTATGTTCCGCCCCGTCATCGAGCCAGACCTCCGCCCCTTGCCGCGGGATAGCCTCGCGGACAAACAATGATTACGCCGCCGCCCGGCGAATTTGAGGGCGCATACAGGTCAGAATGCACGCAGTGAACAGAGGACCAGAGGCCGGGGCGAAGCGATCCGATCGCGTTGCCGGGCTTGTCTCTGTGTCGTCCTGCGCAATCCACAACACATACCACCCCGTTCCTACCCAGTCCGGTTCCCGTCTCGTGCCCGTAAGCGGCGCATATGGTGATGCCCGGATAGCAACAATCGGCGTTCCCTCCAGGCTCGGCTTCCCCTCGTCCATCGAGCGGCTGCCGCGGAAAGCGGAGCGCCCCGGAGACTATCTCAATGGCAAGCAAGATGCTGATCGACTCGGCCCACCCGGAAGAAACCCGGGTTGTGGTCGTGCATGGCCACCGCGTTGAAGAGTTCGATTTCGAATCTGAAAACAGAAGGCAGTTAAGAGGAAATATCTATCTGGCGAAGGTTACCCGCGTGGAACCCTCGCTTCAGGCCGCTTTCGTCGAATATGGCGGCAACCGGCACGGTTTCCTCGCCTTCAGCGAAATCCACCCCGACTATTACCAGATCCCGGTCGCCGACCGCGAGGCGATCCTGCGTCAGCAGGAACAGGAAGCGATCTCGGAAGCTGCCGAGGAAGACCGCGAGGCCGAACAGGCCGAGGCAAGCGCCTCCGCCGCGGACGCCCCGGAAAAATCCGAAAAGCCCTCCCGTCCCCGCCATGGTGACGAAGAGGATGGCCCTGCCGAAGCGCTGGCCGTCGAATCCGACCAGACCATCGAGTCGGTCGGCGCCGAGGACGCGCTTGAGGAAATCGCCCCGCGCCGCCAGCGCAACAATCAGGCGCCGTCCCGCTCCTATAAAATTCAGGAAGTAATCAAGCGCCGCCAGATCATCCTGATCCAGGTGGTCAAGGAAGAGCGCGGCAACAAGGGCGCGGCGCTGACCACCTATCTGTCGCTCGCCGGCCGTTATTGCGTGCTGATGCCCAACACCGCGCGCGGCGGCGGCATTTCCCGCAAGATTTCGGTTGCCGCCGACCGCAAGAAGCTGAAGGACATCGCCCAGTCGCTGGACGTGCCGGAAGGCATGGGCCTCATCATCCGCACCGCGGGCGCCAAGCGCACCAAGGTCGAGGTGAAGCGCGACTATGAATATCTGCTGCGCATGTGGGAAAGCGTCCGCGAGCTGACGCTCAAATCGTCGGCCCCCGCCCTCGTCTATGAGGAAGGCAGCCTGATCAAGCGCGCCATCCGCGATCTCTACGACAAGGACATCGAGGAGGTTCTGGTCGAGGGCGACGAAGGCTACCGCGAAGCCAAGAACTTCATGCGGATGCTCATGCCGAGCCACGCCAAGAACGTCCAGCCCTACAAGGACAAGCAGCCGCTGTTCCAGCGCTATCAGGTCGAAAACCAGCTCGACTCGATGTTCAACCCGACGGTCTCCCTGAAATCGGGCGGCTATATCGTCATCAACCCGACCGAGGCGCTCGTCTCCGTCGACGTGAACTCGGGCAAGGCGACCAAGGAACGCAACATCGAGGCGACTGCGCTCAAGACGAACATGGAGGCGGCGGAAGAAGTCGCCCGCCAGATGCGTCTGCGCGATCTCGCGGGCCTGATCGTGATCGACTTCATCGACATGGATGAAGGCCGCAACAACCGGGCGGTCGAACGCAAGCTCAAGGAATGCCTGAAGAACGACCGCGCCCGCTTGCAGGTCGGCCGGATCAGCCATTTCGGCCTGCTCGAAATGTCCCGCCAGCGGATGCGCTCGGGCGTGCTCGAAGGCTCGACCATCACCTGTCCCCATTGCATGGGCACCGGCCTTGTCCGCTCCGTCGAATCGATGGCGCTCCATGTGCTGCGCGCCGTTGAGGCCGAAGCGATCCGGGCTCAGGCCCTTGCCTTCACCGTCAAGGTGCCGGGCGACGTCGCGATCTATATCCTCAACCAGAAGCGCAACAATCTGCTTGATGTGGAACTGCGCTACGGCGTCTCCGTCTTCATCGAGACGGACCCCACGCTGAAGGGCGCGGAACTGCTGCGCATCGAAACCGCCGCGCCGCGCGACTCAAGCCGGGCGCGTCCCGCCGCCGGTGCGATCAGCATCTCCAGTTCCTATTCGGGCGAGGACGCCGCAGCCGCAGCCGCGCTCGATGACGAGGAACCCCTCGTTCTTCAGGAAGAAGTGGAAGAGGCTGAGGAAGCCGATGCCGCCACCGTCGAGGATGAGGATGACGGCCAGCCCCGGCGCAAGCGCCGCCGCCGCCGGCGTGGCCGCGCGGGCGGAGAAGGCGACGAGCGTCCCGGCGGCGCGCAGAAGGAACGCGAGCCCGCCAAGGCCGATTCAGATCACGCCGATGGCGATGAGGAAGACGAGGAAGGCCGGGCCGAAACCGCAGGCGAGAGCGATCTCGATGAGGAAGGCCGTCCACGCCGCCGCCGCCGCCGCGGACGCCGGGGCGGACGCCGCAACCGCCGTCGCGATGGCGAGGAGCAGGGACAGGGCGATCAGCCCACGCCCGGCGTTTTCTCCATTCCGGCTGCCAGCGAGTTCAACATCGTCGATGCCGACGCCGAGGATGAGGACAATGAGCCCGTGTCCGAGGTGGAGGAGAAGGAACCGCTTCTCGCCTATTTCCGCGAGGATGCAGCTCCGGCGCCCATAGCGCCGACCCTTGAGGCAGTTGCCATGCCTCAGGCCGCCGTGCAGATCGAAATTCGCAGCGGCCATGAAGAAGTGCCTCCGGCAGAGCCGGAAACCATCTCCGTCACCGCCTCAGAGACGCCGGTGACGGCGGCAAGCGAAGCAGCCCCGGCAGAGCCTGCTGTGGACGCGCCCGCCGCCGTCCAGCCGGAACTGGTGACGGCCGAAGCTCCTGCCGCCGAAACCGCACCGCTGCCCCGGACGCCCGTTGCCGAAAAAGCCGCCGAGCCCGAAAAGCCCGCAGCCCCGGCACGCCGCGGCTGGTGGAACCGCGGAGCCTGATCCGGCTCAACCGGCATCACCGGACCGAAATTACAAAGGGCGGCACCTTCCGGGTGCCGCCCTTTTCCTTTCAGAAAACCCGGTTCGCTCTGGCCTATCTGTCGGCCGCGCTCGCGGTGAGGCCGATGCCCGCGCCGGCCGGGTTGATGCCGGTGTCGCAGACGCCCTTGCCGGGCAGGCCGTCCGGGCAATAGATCAGATTGGCCGTCGAGACCGCATCCAGCGGCCCTTGCGCCAGCACCTGTCTGGCCGTCAGGTTCTCGTCATCGAGAAGGCGGGATGAAAGGGCGAGCGCCGCCACAGCCTTTGGCGCGCCTGCGGCGGCTCCGGCAAAATAGGTGCTGTTCTTCTTGCCGCCGACCACCAGAACCGGCGAGAGGAAGGTGGACGCCAGACCATAGACCGGCGTCGAGGGCGCGGACGCGAAGACGACGCCCGTCGAACCGGCGAGCTTGCCCGTCCCGAAGGGGCCGTTCATCGTGACGGCACAGGCGACGGCCCCGCCCCGGCCATCGACCACGGCGAAGGAAGTCGAGCCCATATCCGCATCCAGCGCGGCAGGCGCGCCCATCTGGCCCGCCACCTGCTGCGCCGTGGCGGCAAGCGCCGCCGCATCGGAGGCTTTCGCCGTCCCGAGCGTCTTGAGCAGATTGGCGGTAAAAATCCCCGCGTTGGTGGTGTCAGACGGCAGCGAAAGGGTGACGTCCTCCCGCACGATCTGCTGGGCCGGGGCGATGTCGTTGCGATAGGCGTTGAGATCGGCAAGCGTGATCTTGCCCCCCGCATCCGCCGAGGCGCTGACGAGGGCGCGGGCCACGGGCCCGGCATAGAATCCCGCGATATTCTGTTGGCGGATCGCCGAGAGCGTACCCGCCAGATCGAGTTCCATGAGGGTCGAACCGGAAGCCGCCGTCAGGCCACCATCGCCACTGAACTGGCGGGCAAGCGCCGGATTTTCATTCAGCACGCTCACTGCATTGACAATGCGCGCGGCACTGGCGTTTGAAACGGTGAAGCCCGTGGCCGCAAGCGCCTGAGCAGGCCCGACCACCGAAGGCCACGCCATGACGCCATATTTGGCCTGCACATAGGCGATGCCGCGCACATTGCCCGGCACGGCGATGCCGCCCCCCGCCTCAGGCTTGCGCGGCAGGAATGAAACGCTCTCGATTCCGGCCTCGCCCGGCGCATGGGCAAGGCAGAGGCCGCCTCCGCCAAGACCCGCCGCCGCCGGATAGGTGACGGAGAGCGCAAAATAGAGCGCGGCAGCCGCATCCCCCGCCTTGCCGCCCTGCTCCAGAATACGCTGTGCGATCAGCGCCGCCTGCGGCTCATCGGCGACGACCGCGCCCTGGAAGCTGTCATTGGTGTCCTTGCCGCTCCTCAGATCCGCGAGCACAGGGGCGTAGGCGCGGGCAAAGGCATTGGTGGCCGGTCCATCGCTGGTGGTGCCGTTGCCGCTCCAGAAGGGCTTCGACGAGGAGGAGCAGGCGGCGAGCAGAAGACCCGCCAGCGTCAGGCAGGCAAGCCTTGAGCCGGCGCGCAGCCGCCCCGATTCCAGGCGGGCGGCGGGGCCCCGTGTTTTGTTCATCGCAGAGAGGCACATGATCCGGCTTTCCAGAATGTTGGGCAGAGGCAGAACCTTGCCCGGGCAGGACATCACGGCCGGCCGGTCCGATTGACGGCCAGCCGGACCGCCCATAGGGTTTAGTCGTCTCCGCCCCGCGCCGTCAACGCGCGCCATTTCCGGGCACCCTGATGGAAAGGCTATGATCGACACCTTGCGCCCCGGCCTTGCCCGTTATTCGAGGGCGCTCCTTGTTGCCCTGCTGATCTGGTCCCTGCTGCTGCCGCTCTCGACGGGTCCGGCCCGCGCCGACGATCTGGCCCTCATTCAGGACGCCGAAACCGAAGCCCTGCTGTGGAGCTATGCCACACCCATCTTCAAGGCTGCGGGCATCGATCCCAAGGCCGTGCACATCTACCTGGTCAATGGCGTGGAGGTGAACGCCTTCGTCGCGGGCGGGCAGCGCCTGTTTCTCAACACCGGCCTCATCACCTATGCGAATTCCCCCAACCAGATCGCGGGCGTGATCGCCCATGAAACCGGCCATATGGCGGGCGGACACCTGATCCGCGGCGGCGAAATGATGGGCAGCATGCGGCTGCCCATGATTCTGGCGGCCGTGCTCGGCATCGGCGCCATGGCGGCGGGCGCCGGGGGTGCCGGCATGGCGATCATCACCGGCGGCAGCCAGGTCGCCCAGCGCTCCCTCCTCGCCTACAGCCGGATGCAGGAAAGCCAGGCGGACCAGGCGGGCGCCACCTTTCTGCAAAAGGCGGGCATGTCGGGCCGGGGCATGCTGGACCTTTTTGCCAGCTTCCGCGATCAGGAGGCCATTTCCAGCGATCGCCAGGACCCGTTCGTGCGCAGCCATCCCATTTCGGAGGACCGGCTCTCGGCGCTCCGCAATCGCGTCGAGGCATCGCCCTATTTCTCGAAGACGGACTCGCCCGAAGCGATCCATGCGCTCAAAATGGTACAGGCGAAGCTCCATGGCTTCATGGACCAGCCCGAGATCACCCTGCGGCGCTATCCCGACAGCGACACGACGGATTACGCCTGTTATGGCCGCGCCGTGGCCTATCACCAGCTTGGCGACACACCGGCCGCGCTGAAACAGCTTGAGCCGCTGTTCAAGCGGATGCCGGAAAATCCCTATCTCTGGGAACTCAAGGGCCAGATCCTGTTCGAAAGCGGGCAGGGCGCGGAGGCCGTTCCCTTTTATGAACAGGCGGTCAGGCTGGCGCCGGACTCCGCCCAGATTCTTCTCGGACTGGGACAGGCCATTCTTTCCGTGGACAATGGCAAACAGGCGGCGAAAGCCCTGCCCTATCTGGATAAATCGGTGAAACTCGACAGCGAGAATCCATTCACCTACTTCCAGCTCGCCAATGCTTACGGACAATTAAACAACGAAGGCATGGCGGAATTTCAAACCGCGAACTATTACTATGCCTTGGGCGATCTTGGTCAGGCGCGGATGCATGCGCTGCGCGCCTCCAAACTCTTGAAGTCCGGCAGCCCCCCATGGATACAGGCGCTGGATATTTTACAGGATGCCAACTGATGAAATTTCCCCGTTTCCCGGCACTGGCTCTGGCGGCTCTGATGGGCCTCCATGCGCCGGTGGCGAACGCCGCCAGCGAGTCCTCCGCCTTTTCCGACAGCCAGAAACAGGAGATCGGGACCATCGTTCGCAGCTATCTGCTGGACCATCCCGAGGTTCTGGTCGAGGTGATGCAGGAACTGGACAAGCGCCAGAAGGCCGAGAACGAAAGCAAGGCAAGCGACGCCATCGCCAAGAACGCCAGCCAGCTTTACAAGAGCCCGGCGGATTTCGTCGGCGGCAATGTGAAGGGCGACGTCACCATCGTCGAGTTTTTCGACTATCAGTGCGGCTATTGCCGCGCCGCCGCCGAACCGCTCCAGCAGGCGACCTCGGACGACGGCCATGTGCGCGTCATCTTCAAGGAATTCCCCATTCTGGGACCAGCCTCGGTCACCGCGTCGCGCGCCGCCATCGCCTCGATCCGGCAGAACAAGTACATGCCTTTCCATATGGCGCTGCTGCACCGAAAAGGTCCGTTGACGGATGATATCATCTTCACCGTCGCCAGAGATAATGGCATCGACGTCGCGAAGCTGAAAAAGGACATGGAAGACCCCTCGGTCATGGACACCATCAAGGGGAACTATGAACTCGCGCGCACCTTGCAGGTCGACGGCACGCCGGCCTTCATCATCGGCAACGAGCTTGTGCCCGGCGCCATCGGCGCCGACGAGATGCGAAAGCACATCGACGCCGCCCGGGCCAGCCAGAAAAGCTGACCGCGACATCCCCGCCTGTAACGGGCGGGGACCGGCCTATATCAGGCCCGCGAGCGGGGAACTGGGATCGGCGTAGAGCTTCTTCGGCATCCGCCCGGCCAGATAGGCGAGACGTCCCGCTTCCACCGCGCGGCGCATGGCCTTCGCCATCATGATCGGGTCCTTCGCCTCGGCGATGGCCGTGTTCATCAGCACGCCGTCGCAGCCAAGCTCCATGGCGATGGCGGCGTCCGACGCCGTGCCGACACCGGCATCGACCACCACCGGCACCTTCGCCTGCTCGATGATGAGGCGGATATTGACGGGGTTCTGGATGCCGAGCCCCGAGCCGATGGGCGCGGCAAGCGGCATGATCGCGCAGCAGCCAAGCTCTTCCAGACGGCGCGCCATGATAGGATCGTCGCTGCAATAGACCATCACCTCGAACCCCTCCTTTATGAGAAGTTCGGCGGCGCGCAGCGTTTCGATCATGTCGGGATAAAGCGACTTCTGGTCGCCCAGCACTTCAAGCTTCACCAGATTCCATCCCCCCGCCTCCCGCGCCAGACGCAAGGTGCGCACCGCGTCCTCGCCGGTGAAGCAGCCTGCCGTGTTCGGCAGGTAGGTAACCTTCTTCGGGTCGATGAAGTCGACCAGCATCGGCTCCTTCGGGTTGGTGACATTGACCCGGCGCACCGCGACCGTGACGATCTCCGCGCCCGCCGCCTCCACCGCCGCCGCGTTCTGGGCGAGGCTTTTATATTTCCCCGTCCCCACAATCAGCCGCGAGCGAAAGCGGCGTCCGGCGATCACCAGCGCATCATCGTCAGCGGCAGGGGCGTTCAGGGGGGCGGGATTGGTCAATGCAGTCACTCCAGAGGCGGGCCGAACAGGTGAGCAGAACGAGCGAGAATATGTGAATTCAGGACCGGGAACGCTTCATCCGCCCCCGACGAAATGGACGATCTCGAAACGGTCGCCCTGCTCCACCGGCGTCTCGCCATAGCTCGACCGCGGCACGATCTCGAGATTGCGCTCGACGGCAACCTTGCCGGGCGTCAGTTCCAGCCGGGCCAGCAGGTCGAGCACGGTCAAGGGCGCCTCGAACGACGCCGTTTCGCCGTTGAGCCTGATTTCAATCGCCATTTTCACTCGCCGCACGCCCGTGTTTCGATAGCCGTAGCCGATGGAGGCGATAATGCCCAGACCCGCTTGCGCAATTCAACCCGCAGGCGGCACGATTATCCGCCATATTATTTACCAATAACTTGCCATCGCCGGACAAAGCAGAGACATTCCCTTCCGCCTCCCGCTGCGGCAAGTCCTCAAAGCTTTTGCCCTGCGGGATAGTTGCGTATAACAAGCGCACTCGGATTCGGCCTTGAACCGCCGCATTTACCCAAATTTCAACGTCCGCCGGGCCTTCAGGGCCGGGCCGGCGCACAGGAACCGCCAAAGTACGCCATGGACAAGCCGATCTATGTTCTGAACGGCCCAAACCTCAACCTGCTCGGTTCGCGCGAGCCGGAGATCTATGGCCGCACCACCCTTGCCGACATCGAGGCGATGGCGCGTGCGCGCGCGGCCGATCTGGGCCTCGCCATCGACTTCCGCCAGTCGAACGAGGAAGGCGTGCTCGTCAACTGGATCCATGAGGCCCGCGAAAAGGGCTCGGCCATCATCATCAATGCAGGGGCCTACACCCACACCTCGGTGGCGCTGCTCGATGCCCTGACGGCGGCGGAGCTGCCCGCCGTGGAGGTCCATCTGTCCAATATCTTCAAGCGTGAATCCTTCCGCCATCATTCCTATATCTCGGGCGTGGCGCTGGGAGTGATCTGCGGTTTCGGCGCGACGGGCTATCTGCTCGCGCTCGAAGCCCTGAAAAACGCCCTTAACGACTGAAACACGCGACCCGTATCGCTTGCCATCTAGAAAGAGACCAGGGACGACATGACGAAATCAGGCGTCGACCAGCAATTGATCCGGGAGCTTGCCGCGCTCCTGACCGAGACCGACCTCAGCGAGATCGAGATCGAAACCGACGACATAAGGGTCCGCGTCGCCCGCAACGTCACCCAGAACGTGACCGTGCCCGCCCCGCAGGCGCCCGTCGCCGTGCAGGCGCCGGTGACTGTCGCGGCGGCCCCCGTCGTGCCCGATGCGAGCCATCCCGGCATCGTCACCTCGCCGATGGTCGGCACGGTCTATCTTTCTCCCGAGCCCGGCGCCTCGCCCTTCATCAGGATCGGCCAGAAGATCAATGCGGGCGACACGCTCATCATCGTTGAAGCGATGAAGACCATGAACCATATCCCCGCTCCCAAGGGCGGCACGGTGGTCAAGATTCTCGTCGAGGACGGCCAGCCCGTCGAGTTCGGCGAGCCGCTCGCCATCATCGAGTGACATGGCAACCGCGCGGCATGGCAAGAGAGAAAACCCGGCATGTTTGAAAAGGTCCTGATCGCGAATCGCGGCGAAATCGCGCTCCGCATCAACCGCGCCTGTCACGAGATGGGAATCAAGACGGTCGCCGTCCATTCGACCGCCGACGCGGACGCCATGTATGTGCGTCTCGCCGATGAAAGCGTGTGCATCGGGCCGCCGCAGGCCCGCGACAGCTATCTGAACATCCCCGCCATCATCGCGGCCTGTGAAATCACCGGCGCGGATGCCGTCCACCCCGGCTATGGCTTCCTGTCGGAAAATTCGCGTTTCGCGGAGATTCTCGAAGCCCATGGCATCACCTTCATCGGGCCGACGGCGGAACATATCCGCATCATGGGCGACAAGATCATCGCCAAGAAGACGGCGAAGTCGCTGGGCATCCCGGTCGTCCCCGGTTCCGACGGGGCCGTGACCAACGATGCCGACGCCCTGCGCATCGCCGACGAGATCGGCTATCCGGTGCTGGTCAAGGCATCGTCAGGCGGCGGCGGACGCGGCATGAAGGTTGCGCCTGATCGCGAGAGCCTGTCCTCGGCGCTCTCCACCGCCCGGACGGAAGCCAAGGCCGCCTTCGGCGACGATGCGGTCTATCTGGAAAAATATCTGGGCCAGCCGCGCCATATCGAAATTCAGGTGATCGGCGACAGCCATGGCAACGTGGCCCATCTGGGCGAACGCGACTGCTCTTTGCAACGCCGCCACCAGAAGGTGCTGGAGGAGTGCCCCTCGCCCGCGCTCAATCAGGAAGAACGCGACAAGATCGGCACCATCGTCGCCAATGCGATGCAGAAGCTCGGCTATCTGGGCGTCGGCACGGTCGAATTCCTCTATGAGGAAGGGCAGTTCTATTTCATCGAGATGAACACCCGTCTTCAGGTGGAACATCCGGTGACGGAGGCCGTGACCGGCATCGACATCGTCCGTGAGCAGATCCGCATCGCGGCAGGGCTTGAAATGAGCTTCCGCCAGAAGGATGTGGTTTTCCATGGCCACGCCATCGAATGCCGCATCAATGCGGAAGACCCGCACACCTTCGCGCCCTCGCCTGGCGTCATCAAGGAATTCCACCAGCCCGGCGGCCTTGGCGTGCGCGTCGATTCAGGCGCTTACACCGGCTATCGTATTCCGCCCTATTACGACAGCATGATCGGAAAGCTGATCGTGCACGGCACCTCGCGCAACGAATGCCTGATGCGTCTGCGCCGGTCCTTGCGCGAAATCGTGGTCGATGGCGTGAAGACGACCATTCCGCTGTTTCAGGAACTGGTCAACGATCCCGAATTCGTCAACGGCGACTATCACATCCACTGGCTGGAGGACTTTCTCGCCCGCCAGTGAACAGAAGCCTTCTCGCATGAGTGAGCTTGATCCTGAAACATTGTTGCGCGCCTATGCCTATGGGGTGTTTCCCATGGCGGAGTCGCGCGACGATCCCCAACTGTTCTGGATCGATCCCGAGGAGCGCGGCGTCCTGCCGCTCGACGATTTTCACCTCCCCGCCCGGCTTGCCCGCACGATCCGCCACGATCCTTACGAGGTCCGGATCGATTCAGCCTTCCGCGAGGTGATGCTCGCCTGCGCCGAAAGCGCGCCGGGCCGGCAGGGCACATGGATCAACGACCGGCTGATCACGCTCTACAGCGCCCTATTCGCCCGTGGCCATGCCCATTCGGTCGAGTGCTGGCAGGATGGCCGCCTCGTCGGCGGGCTCTATGGCGTGTCGCTGGGCGCCGCCTTCTTCGGGGAAAGCATGTTCAGCCGGGAAACGGATGCGAGCAAGGTCGCGCTCGTCTGGCTGGTCGCACGGCTGAAGACGGGCGGCTACATGCTGCTCGACACGCAGTTCGTGACCGAGCATCTGCGCCAGTTCGGGGCCACGGAAATCCCACGCGAACGCTATCGCGCGCGCCTGCGCATTGCGGTTACCCGCACGGCGGATTTTTACGGATTGCCGGTCGCGGGCGTCGATGGCGCGGGCATCTTGCAGTCGATCAGCCAGACGTCATAGACCGGGTGCTCCAGCGCATGGAGCGCCGGGCTTTCGGCAAACATCCAGCCCTTGAAGATCGGCGTCTGCCCGACATTTTCCGGGTGGTCGATGTCGTGCTCGCGAATCTCGACATAGGTGCTGGTCTGGGGCGTCTCTTCCGGCGGCTTCTTGTGGCAGGAGCGGACGATGAGCTGGAGCGTGCCGTAATCCACCGGCTCGCCGAGCTTCGCCTCGAACTTCGTGACCGTGGCCGTCACCTTGTCGAGCCCCCCGAACACGGCGACGCCATATTCCTCATTCTCCACCATGGGCTGCGCCCCGGCAGCGCCGCCTGCGGGCGGAGCGCCCGGGGTTGCAGGCGCGGCTGTAGCCGGAGCTGGCGGCATGGCGTCAACCGACTCGGCCATGGCGGGCAGGGCGATGAACGCTGTCGCCAGCAAGGCACCGGCAGCCACCATCGAGCGGAAAGAACGCGCAGAGAGAGGGATCACGTTCTGGTTCGCCGCTGTCCGCGTCATTTCAGGGCGCATTGCCGCTCGGGGTTTCAGGCGCATTGCCCGGCTTGGCGCCCTTGTCGTCGCCGCCCTTGGTACTGAAGACCGCCTGGCTGATCAGACCCATGAGGTCGACCGAGCCCTGCGTATATTCAATCTCGCCGCCATTGGTCAGGGCGTCGGTGGAGCCGCCCGGCGTGATCGAGACGTAATTGTTGCCGAGCAGACCGTTGCTGGTGATCTTGGCGTTGGAATCGTCGGGAATCTTGACCGAGGGGTCGATGCTCATGTTGACCACCGCCTCGAAGCTCTTGGGATCGAGCGACTGGCTCGACACGGTGCCGACCTTGATCCCCGAGATGCGCACGTCGCTGCCCGTGGTCAGCCCGTCCACCCGGTCGAACATGGCGCTGACCGTGTAGCCGCCCCCGCCATGCACGTTGGCCGTGCTGTAGCCATAGAAAAGGAAGACCGCGGCCACAGCGATGACGACCGCGCCGATCAGGGTTTCCACAAGATTATTCTGCATCTGCTTCCTCACAGGGCCGGGCACACATGCCCCGGATCGTTATTCCGGCTTCCAGGCCTCATAATCGCCGGTCGCCGCCGGGCGCACGCCTTCAGCCAGAATGCTGCCGGAAGGGCGGTAGGCGAGCGGCGTACCGGTGAGATTGGCCCGGTGCGGCTTTTCCCACGGCTTGACCCGGTAGCCCGATTCGTCCGGCGTCACGTCCACCGTATGATGCAGCCAGCCGTGCCACTCGGGCGGCACCCGGGACGCCTCGGCGTCGCCGTTATAGATGGCCCAGCGCCGGACATAGCCGCCGATCGAGGCGCCGTCGCTGGCCTGATAATATTTGTTGCCCTGGTCATCGGTGCCCATGAGCTTGCCCTTGCGCCAGGTGTAGAACCGGGTGCCCATGGTCTGCCCGTGCCACCAGACGAAAATTTCAGAGAACAACGACATCCGTTACACCTCAACGCCAGAGCCCGGCCCGCACAATCCGTCAGCCGCATATCCGGGCGGAATATGGCATTGCCGCGCCGCATGGTCCAGCGGCATGGCCGGACCTGGGCCAAACCTCAGTAATCCGGCCTGCCCGGCTTGCGGTCCGGCGCGGCCGTCCGGCAAAACCGGCCGCGCGGAACTCCGGCGAATCGCAGATTTCCGCCAAATACTCAAACGCAATATCTTGTGTCTAAAATATTTCACCCCTACCATCGCTCGTAAGCCAAGGGGGTCCTGGGCACGCGTTACGAGCATCGGTGAAGCCTGCATCTTCCGTGGAATCCCATGGCGGAGCGGCGAATCGACTCCATGGCCTCCCTCCATAGACGAAGATTATGGCAGGAGATCCGATGCGCATCCAACGCTGCTTCACGACGGACGGACAATCCCCCTACGAAGGGCTGGCGTTCAGATCCACTGCAAGCGAAATCCGCAATCCGGACGGCTCACTGGTTTTCCAGCTCGACGGCATCATGGTGCCGGAAAGCTGGAGTCAGGTCGCAAGCGACGTGCTGGCGCAGAAATATTTCCGCAAGGCGGGCGTGCCCGCGCGGCTGACCCCTGTCGCCGAAGAGGGCGTGCCCCCCTTCCTCTGGCGGCATGAGCCCGACCAGGCGGCGCTGGATGACCTGCCCGCCGATGCCCGCAGCGGGGCCGAACGCGACGCCCGGCAGGTTTTCGACCGGCTGGCCGGGGCCTGGACCTACTGGGGCTGGAAGGGCGGCTATTTCGATTCAGAAGATGACGCCCGCGCCTTCAACGACGAATTGCGCTTCATGCTGGCCGCCCAGATGGCGGCCCCCAACAGCCCGCAATGGTTCAACACCGGCCTGCACTGGGCCTATGGCATCGACGGCCCGGCGCAGGGGCATTTCTATGTGGACCCGGCGAGCGGCCTCACCACCGCCTCGGCCAGCGCCTATGAGCACCCCCAGCCGCACGCCTGCTTCATCCAGTCGGTCAACGACGATCTGGTGAACGAGCGCGGCATCATGGACCTGTGGGTGCGCGAGGCGCGCCTGTTCAAATATGGCTCGGGCACCGGCAGCAACTTCTCCCATCTGCGCGGCTCCCATGAGCCGCTCGCGGGCGGCGGGCAGTCCTCGGGACTGATGAGCTTCCTCAAGATCGGCGACCGGGCGGCGGGCGCGATCAAGTCCGGCGGCACCACCCGGCGCGCCGCCAAGATGGTGATCGTCGACATCGACCATCCCGACATCGAGGATTTCATCAACTGGAAGGTCGTCGAGGAACAGAAGGTGGCGGCCCTCGTCACCGGTTCGCGCATCAACGCCAGGCATCTCAACGCCGTGCTCAAGGCCTGCGTCAATTGCGAGGGGCCGGGCGAGGACTGCTTCGAGGCGAAGAAGAACCCGGCGCTCCGGCGCGAGGTGATCGCGGCGCGCAAGGCCCAGGTGCCGGAAAACTTCATCCAGCGCACCATCCAGTTCGCAAGGCAGGGCTTCACCGAGATCGAGTTCCGCGTCTATGACACGGACTGGGACAGCGACGCCTATCTCACCGTCTCGGGCCAGAACTCCAACAACACCGTGCGCGTGGGCGACGATTTCCTCGGCGCCGTCGTCGATGACGCCGACTGGAAGCTGATCAACCGCACCGACGGCAAGGTCGCGAAAAGCCTCAAGGCGCGTGAATTGTGGGACCAGATCGCGGCCGCCGCCTGGTCGTCCGCCGATCCCGGCATCCAGTTCCACACCACCATCAACGACTGGCACACCTGCCCGGCCTCCGGCGAAATCCGCGCCAGCAATCCGTGCTCGGAATATATGTTCCTCGACGACACGGCCTGCAACCTCGCCTCGCTCAACCTGCTGGCCTTCCGCGCCGACGATGGCCGCTTCGAGGTCGAGGCCTATGGCCACGCCGCGCGGCTCTGGACCATCGTGCTCGAAATCTCGGTGCTGATGGCGCAGTTCCCCAGCCGCGAGATCGCCGAGCGCTCCTATCGCTACCGCACGCTCGGGCTTGGCTACGCCAATGTCGGCGGGCTGCTCATGTCGAGCGGCCTTCCCTATGATTCAGACGCGGGCCGGGCGCTGACCGGCGCGCTCAGCGCCATCATGACCGGCATCGCCTACGCCACGTCCGCGCAGATGGCGAAGGAGCTGGGCGCTTTCCCGGGCTTCAGCGACAACGCCCCCCACATGCTGCGCGTGATGCGCAACCATGCCCGCGCGGCCCGTGGCGAAAGCGACGGCTATGAGGGGCTTTCGATCCATCCGGTGCCGCTCGACGCCGACGCCTGCCCGCAGGCCGATCTCATCGAACACGCAAGAGCCGCATGGGAACTCGCCGTCAGCATGGGCAGCGACTATGGCTACCGCAACGCGCAGGTCAGCGTGATCGCGCCCACCGGCACCATCGGCCTCGTCATGGATTGCGACACCACCGGCATCGAGCCCGATTTCGCGCTGGTGAAATTCAAGAAGCTCGCGGGCGGCGGCTATTTCAAGATCATCAACCGGGCCGTGCCGGCCGCCCTCGCCACGCTCGGCTATGACGCGGCGGCGATCCGGGCGATCGAGGATTACGCCACCGGCCACGGCACGCTGGAAGGCGCACCCGGCGTCAACCACCAGACGCTGCGCGCGAAGGGCTTCACCACCGAGAAAATCCTCGACGTGGAAAAGGCGCTCGAAACCGCCTTCGACATCCGCTTCGCCTTCAACAAATGGTCGCTTGGCGAAGAGTTCTGCACGCAGGCTCTCGGCCTCGATGCCGACGCCATGGACGACCTCGATTTCGACCTGCTGGCCGCCATCGGCTTCACCCGGGCGGAGATCGACGCGGCCAATCTCTATTGCTGCGGCGCGATGACGGTGGAAGGCGCGCCGGGTCTGGCCGACGAGCATCTGCCGGTGTTCGACTGCGCCAATCCCTGCGGCCGCCTCGGCACGCGCTTTCTCAGCGCCGAAAGCCATATCCACATGATGGCAGCGGCCCAGCCCTTCATCTCGGGCGCTATCTCCAAGACCATCAACATGCCCAACGCCGCCACCATAGAGGATTGCAAGGCCGCCTACATGCTGTCATGGAAGCTCGGCCTCAAGGCGAACGCGCTTTATCGCGACGGTTCCAAGCTGTCGCAGCCGCTCAACACGCAACTGCTCGAGGACGAGGACGACAGCGGCGAGGAAAGCTTTGCCGAGGAACTGGCCCGCAAGCCGCAGATGGAGCGCGCCCGCGTGGTCGCGGAACGCATCATCGAGCGGGTGGTGGAGCGCGCCAAGGGCCGCCAGAAGCTGCCGGACCGGCGCAAGGGCTACACCCAGAAGGCGCTGGTCGGCGGCCACAAGGTCTATCTGCGCACCGGCGAATATGAAGACGGCGCCATCGGCGAAATCTTCATCGACATGCACAAGGAAGGCGCGGCCTTCCGCTCGCTGATGAACAATTTCGCCATCGCCATTTCGCTCGGGCTGCAATATGGCGTGCCGCTGGAGGAATATGTCGAGGCCTTCACCTTCACCCGCTTCGAGCCTGCGGGCCTCGTGCAGGGCAACGACACGATCAAGAACGCGACCTCGATCCTCGACTATGTATTCCGCGAGCTTGCCGTCTCCTATCTCGGCCGCCACGATCTCGGCCATGTCGATCCGCGCGAGATCGGCCATGACGTGATGGGCAGCGGCAACGAGGAAGGCCGCCTGCCCGCCAGCAAGGTGGTCAGCCCCGGCTTCGCCCGCTCCAACCAGCTCGGCAATCTCTTTCTCGTGAAGGGAGGCGCGGCCGCCGCCCGGGCGCCGCAGCCTGAATATGCGCCAGCCGACATGACCGCCACCCGCGCCATGCTGGACGCCACGGAAAAAGCGCAGGAACTGACTGTCCACGCCTCCCTGCGCTCGGAGACGGCGGGTGCCGGGCCTGTGGCCGGCCTCTCGCAGATCGCGGAAGCCCGCTTCAAGGGTTATGAGGGCGAGGCCTGCGGCGAATGCGGCAATTTCACCATGGTCCGCAACGGCACCTGCCTCAAGTGCAACACCTGCGGCGCGACGAACGGTTGCAGCTAAGGCCGTCAGGATGTGAAGGGAGCCGGCGCTCCCCTCACACCAGCTTCGTGTCGATCCGCTTGTCCGGGTTCATCAAGGTGCGGTGAACCGGGCAGCGGTTGGCGATGGCGAGCATTTTCTCGCGGTCGTCATCGCTGAGCCCTCCATCGATATGAATCTCGCGGCTGATCACTTCCACTTCTTTTTCCACGCCATCGACGCTCACTTTTTCGCTGCCCCGGCGAAGCTCCGCCGAAATGCGCGACACGTCATAGCCCTTGCGGCCCGCATAGAGCCGCAGCGTCAGGCAGGTGCAGGCCCCGAGCGCGCCTAGAAGCAGTTCATGGGGCGTTGGTCCCGTGTCCTCGCCGCCCAGCGCCACAGGTTCATCGGCCAGAAAGGCATGACGCCCCACCTCCACCCGCGCCTGCAACGGCCCTTCGCGCGTTTCGGCCACCCGCACCAGCCCTTCGGGCAGCGCCGCAGGCGCATCAGCCGATGCCTGTTCCGGCAGATAGCGCGACGCCCAGGCGCTCAGCACCTCGGCCACATAGATGGCATCCTCCCGCCTTGTCAGCAGATGGTCCGCTCCATCGAGCGAAACGAAGCTCTTGGGATGTTTCGCCGCGAGGAAAATCCGGCTCGCATTGTCGATGCCAACGGTCTGGTCGAGAGGCGCATGGAAGATCAGCAGCGCCTTGCGCAGATGGGCGATCTTGTCCTCGATCACGCTGGCCGCGATGTCGTCCAGAAACTGCTTCCTGATGGTGAAGGTCCGCCCGGCCAGCACCACCTGCGCCACCCCTTTCGTCTCGATCTCATCGAGCGACGCCTTGAACTGCTCGCGGACATGGGCCGCATCGGCAGGCGCGCCGATGGTGGCGACGGCGACGGCCTCCGGCACCGACGAGGCGGCGGCCAGCACCGCCGCGCCGCCGAGGCTGTGGCCGATCAGGATGGAGGGCGCCTCATAAGTTTCACGCATGAAACCGGCGGCGGCGACGAGATCGGCGACATTGGAGGAAAAATTCGTGTTGGCAAAATCCCCGCCGGACATGCCAAGGCCGGTGAAGTCGAAACGGAACACGCCATAGCCGCGCTCGACGAGGGCGGAGGCCAGCCGCGCCGCCGCGAACACATCCTTGGAGCAGGTAAAGCAATGGGCAAAAAGGGCATAGGCCCGCACAGGCCCCTTGGGACGGTCAAGCCTCGCCGCCAGCGTCTCGCCGGTGCTGCCGGGAAAGCTGATCTTTTGTGAAAGAAGGGCATTCTCGGCCATGGCGCAGGGCTCCAGAGGGGTAAGGGAAAGCTACTCTGCCACCTTCAGCGGAAACTCGAACAGGGCTTTCGTGTAGCGCTCATCCACAAAGGAAATCGGCAGGCCGGTTCTGGTCAGCACGATGGCCTTGTGCTCCAGCAGATGGGGCGGCAGTTGCAGCGCGCCGCCGGAACCGGCCTGAAGCGGCGCGCCGGTTTCCCAGCCATCGGGCAGCGGATGCCAGAGCAGCGTCGCGCTGAAAGTGCGCCGGTAGGGTTCGAGCGGGCGGATCACCTTGCCGAACGGCGTATCGGTTTCCTCAAGCGCCTTGTTCATGTCCGGCGTCAGGCGCGCGGGCACATACCAGTTGTCGGCCTCCGACAATATCCTGTCGCCACAGCTCAGCCTGACCTCGCGATAGGTCACTTTTTCGCCGGGCTTCACGGCCAGCAGTTTCAACACTTCATCGGAGGGCGGCTTGACCACGCCCTTGTTGCGCGAGGCGATGATTTTGGGATCGGCGGCGAGCCGGTGATCCCGGCACCAGTTCTCCAGCGTCTGCGTCGCGCTGCGGCTCGCCAGCAAGGTCGCGTTGAGGGTCTGGAGCAGGGCTTCGGCTTCCACGCGGGTCATGTAACTGTCGCTCCATTCCACGGGGACGGCACCATCCGCCCACGAATCCGGGATGATGGCCATAAGGGCAAGACATGCGGCCACGACCGCATAAAAGCCTTTTCCCAACACTCTGTCTGCCACGTTACCCCCTCCGGGAAGGAACCTGCCCCCGGACTGCGCGTTCATGAAGCATTACCACGGCGGCCGCAGCCCGTTAAAATTTACCATGGCCGGGATGAGATGAACCGGCCGGACCTTATCCCGCATTCACAAGCAGGAGAGAACAAACCATGATGAAAGCCGGATATATCCGAAAAGCGGGCATTCTTGTCGCGGCCCTGGCTTTCCTTGCCGCTGGCGCGACCTCGGCCCTTGCCGCCTCCGGTTCGCTTTATGACAAGCTCCGGGCCGATCCGCAATTCTCGACCCTGGTGCGGATCATCGACGCCAATGGCGTGAAATCCGCCTATACCGGCGCCAGCGCCAGAACCGTTTTCGCGCCCACCAATGCCGCGTTCAACGCCATCACCAACGGCTATGCCGACATGCTGGCCCCGGCGAACATAAGCGTGAAACAGAACACGCAGGCCCTGCTGCTCTATGAGATCGTGCCGGGCCGGATCGACGTTGGCGAGATCAAGGGCAAGACCCGTCAGGTCATGACGGTGCAGGGCTCAAAGGAAACGATCGACGGCACCGGCCCGCAGATCAGCTTCGGCCCACCCCCCTATGGCGCACTCGTGAACGGTGCGCCCATTAAGGCCTCGAACGGCGTCATCCTGCCCGTGGACAGGCTGCCGGTGCCCGTGTTCGCCGACGGCAAACCCTGACCTAATCGAGCGGAGGCACGAACAGGGGGCCGCACCGGCTCCCTGCCATGCCGTCGATCTCGACAATCTCGCCCGTCACCCTCGCCCGGCCCGAGGCGACAAGGCCGAGGGCGGCGGGATAAAGCAGGTGCTCCGCCTCCAGCACCCGGGCGGCGAGCGTTTCCGGCGTATCGTCCTGCCTCACGGGCACGGCGGCCTGCGCGATGATCGGTCCCTCATCCATGGCCGGGCGCACGAAATGGACCGTGCAGCCGGTAATCCGCACGCCCTCCTCCAGCACGCGGCGGTGGACATGGAGCCCCTTGAAGGCGGGGAGCAGCGAGGGATGGATATTGATCTGCCGGTTATGCCACCGGGCGACGAAGCCATCCGACAGGATGCGCATGAAGCCCGCATTGCAGACGAGTTCCACCCCTGCCGCTTCCAGCGCCCGGTCCAGTTCCGCGTCGAAGGCTTCCCGGCCGGGATAGAGCTTGTGGTCGATGGCGAGCGCCGGAATGCCCGCGGCCCGGGCAATCGCCAGCCCCGCCGCCTCCGGCCGGTTGGAAATGACGGTGACTATTTCAGCGGGAAAGCCCGGCGCTGCACAGGCCTCGATCAACGATTTCAGGTTCGAGCCCCGGCCCGAAATCAATATCCCGATCTTCATCTGCCGCTGCCGAGCGCCCCGGAAATCCGCACCTGCGGCTCGTCGCCCGTCCGGGCCCGCAGATAGCCCAGACGGCAGACGCCCTCGCCATGGGCTTCGAGCACGCCCGCCACCTCGTCCACCCTGTCGGCGGCCACGACCACGATCATGCCGATGCCGCAATTGAAGGTCCGGGCCATTTCGGTTTCGGCGATGCCGCCCAGATCCATCAGCCAGCCGAAAACGCTTGGCAGCGCCCACGACGCGCCGTCGATCTCGACGGTCACGTCGTCCGGCAGCACCCGGGGGATATTTTCGGTGAAGCCGCCGCCGGTGATATGCGCCAGCGCCTTGACCGCGCCGGTTTCCCGGATCGCCGCCAGCACCGAGCGCACATAGATGCGGGTCGGAGCCAGCAGCTTCTGGCCCAGCGTCAACGGCTCGCCCCGGAACGGCGCGTCATAGGAAAGGCTGTAATCGGCCACGATCCGCCGGACCAGCGAATAGCCGTTGGAATGGAACCCCGTGGAGGCAAGGCCCAGCACCACATCGCCTTCGCCGACATCCGGTCGCGGCAGCACGCCGTCGCGCTCGACCGCACCCACGGCGAAGCCCGCCAGATCGTAATCCCCTCCAGCGTACATGCCCGGCATTTCGGCCGTTTCGCCGCCGATGAGCGCACACCCGGCCTGCCGGCAACCCTCGGCTATCCCTGAGATCACGTCGCGGGCGGTCGTCACATCGAGCTTGCCGGTGGCGAAATAGTCGAGGAAAAACAAGGGCTCGGCACCCTGCACCACCAGATCGTTGACCGACATGGCGACCAGATCGATGCCCACCGTGTCATGGATTCCGGCGTCGATGGCGACCTTGAGCTTGGTGCCGACGCCGTCATTGGCGGCGACCAGCACCGGATCCCTGAACCCGGCCTGCTTCAGGTCGAAAAGCCCCCCGAAACCGCCCAGTTCGGCATCCGCGCCCGGCCGCTTCGTCGAGGCGGCGAGCGGCGCGATCATTTTGATCAGCGCATTGCCAGCATCGATGTCGACCCCCGACTGGGCATAGGTGTAGCCGTTGGGGCGAACCGGGGGGCGAACCGGGCCTGAGGACATGGGAAGCAACTCCTGATAGATGACGGACGCACGCCGGACGTCCGGGGCCTTCGCCTGACTGACCGGTTGATGTAGTGTGCTGTTGGAGAGGGGATACCCTTTTTTGCCGCATCTGGCAAAACAGGGCGTGACCGGTTTTGTGCGACCAGATGAACGGGATTGAAGACGGCATGAGCGATTGGCGAACCCTGAAACGGGCTGCACAGGCGGCTTTCCTGAGCATCATCGCCCTTTTTGCCCTGGGCGTCAGCCCGTCCCTCGCCGCCGACGCCTATTCCGTGTCCGGCGTCCATGTGGATGAAACCGCCAAAAGCGCCACGGAAGCCCGCACGGTCGCACAGGCCAACGGCCAGGTGCTGGCGCTGACGAAGCTGATGCAGCGCCTGACCCAGAAGCAATATTGGCCCAACCTGCCGGTCGCCAGCGCCATCAACGCGGAAAACATGGTGCGCAGCTTTCAGGTCGCCTCCGAAAAGACCAGTTCCACCCGCTACATCGCCGATCTGATCGTGAGTTTCCGGCCCGATGCCGTGCAGGGCTTTCTGGCCGCCAACAACATTCCCTTCACCGCGACCGCCGCCAAGCCCGCCGTGATCGTGCCGGTGCTGGAAGGCCCCTCGGGGCAGCTTTTGTGGGACGATGTGAACCCGTGGCGGACCGCCTGGGGCCAGATCGACCTCAGTGATTCGGTCGCGCCCCTGATCATGCCGCTTTCCGACCTTGAGGATATGAGCACGCTCCCCACCGACAAGGCGCTCTCCGGCGACATGCCGTCGCTTCGCGCGCTGGCGGCCCGCTATGGCGCGGGCGGCGTCCTTGTGGCCCTGGCGAAACCCGATGCGTCCGGCAGCGGGCTCGATGTGACGCTGACCCGCTATAACGGCGACGGCAAGCTCGACGAGATCACCCAGAACTTCAGCGCCGATCCTTCCGACCCCACGCCCGACGCGCTTTATGCCGCGGCCGCAAAGGGCAGCTTCGATGCGCTTGCCGACCGCTGGAAAAGCGGGGCCGCCGTCTCGACGGTCGCCATGTCCAGCCTCGACGCCAATATCTCTTTCACCAGCCTCGCCCAGTGGCAGGCCATCCGCAGCCGCCTCGACAATCTGGCGCCGGTGCGCCGGGTGAACGTGGAGGCGCTCGGCGTCGAGGGCGCGATTGTCGGGCTCAACTATGTCGGCACCCCCGATGAACTGACCAGGAGCATGGCCGACCAGTCGCTCGACCTGTTTCAGGGACCGGACGGCTGGCGGATCGCCAGTCATGGGGAGTAAGGGCGCAAGATGACCATGCAACGGCAGGCCCTGATCTGGCTCGGCGCGATCCTCGCGCTGATCGCCTGCCTGTGGCTGTT
The DNA here is from genome assembly GCA_028283765.1 of Parvibaculaceae bacterium. Lineage (GTDB taxonomy): Bacteria > Pseudomonadota > Alphaproteobacteria > Parvibaculales > Parvibaculaceae > JAATFR01. Next base: position 1,988,828 of record JAPWJY010000008.1, read on the forward strand.
CGAGCATATCCTGCTGCCCTTCATCGTCGGCTTCGCCGCCGCCTATTTCCTCGATCCCCTGGCGGACAGGCTGGAGGACTGGGGCCTCTCGCGGCTGGCCGCGACGGCGCTGATCACTCTCGCGCTCATCCTCGTTCTGGTCGCCACCGCCCTGCTGGTGGTGCCGGTGCTCTACAACCAGAGCCTTGCCCTTGTGGAAGCCCTGCCTTCCCTCATCCACGAGGCCCGCAGCCTCATGCTGGACGTCACCCGGGGACGCCTCGCCCACCTGCTCGGCCAGCGCTCCAGCGATGTGCAGGCGGCCATGACGGACGCCACCGGCGGCCTGCTCAACTGGCTGGTGTCGCTGGCAAGCTCGATCTGGTCGCAGGGACTGGCGCTCGTCTCCATCCTCTCGCTGGTCGTCGTCGCCCCGGTCATCGCCTTCTACATGCTGCTCGACTGGGACCGGATGGTCGCCCAGATCAACAAGCTTCTGCCCCGCGATCACGCCGATACGGTGCGCCAGATCGCCATCGAAATGAACATGGTGCTGGCCGGGTTCGTGCGCGGACAGGGCACGCTCTGCCTGTTCCTCGGCATTTTCTATGCCACCGGCCTCACCCTCGTCGGCCTGCGGTTCGGCCTTGTCATCGGCGTCGTGGCGGGCATTCTCAGCTTCATTCCCTACATGGGCACAATCAGCGGGCTGGTCACGGCCGTCACCATCGCCTTCTTCCAGTTCCCCGGCGACTATCTCCAGATCGGGCTCGTCGCGGCGGTGTTCGGCGTCGGCAATTTCATCGAAGGCAATTTCCTCGCTCCCAAACTGGTCGGCGACAAGGTCCGCCTCCACCCTGTCTGGATCATGTTCGCGCTGTTCGCCTTCGGGGAACTGTTCGGTTTCGTCGGACTGCTGCTCGCCTTGCCGCTGGCCGCGATCATGGGCGTGCTGGTGCGCTTCGCGGTGCGCCGCTATCTGGAGAGCACCCTCTATCTGGGCCTTACGAAGCACCATTCTCGCCTGGATTATGACCCGCCGGAAGCCGGGCCCACCGGGAAGCCGTAATGGCGCGACAGCTTATCCTCGCCCTTCCCTGCCGCACCGCCTATGGCCGCGAGGATTTTCTGGTGGCCCCCGCCAATGAGGCGGCTGTTGCCCTGATCGACCGCTGGCCGGACTGGCCCGGCGTGGCGGTGGCGCTGACAGGCCCCGCGGGCAGCGGCAAGACCCATCTGGCCGAGGTCTGGCGCGAACGGAGCCGGGCGCTCACCGTCACCGGCCCGCATTTGCGGATCGCAGACGTGCCCGTCCTGCTCGCCAAGGGCGCCCTTGTCATCGAGGCCGCGAACGAGCTTTCCGGCGAGGGTGAACAGGCGCTCTTTCACCTGCTGAACCTTGCGCATGCGGAAAACGCCTTCGTGCTGCTGCTGGCCCGCCCGGCGCCCGGCCAGTGGCGGGTGAAGCTGCCGGATCTGGCCTCGCGGGTGAAGGCGCTGCCGGCGGTTTCGCTGAACGAGCCCGACGACGCGCTGCTCGGCGCCGTGCTGGCGAAGCTGTTCGCCGACCGGCAATTGCGCATTCCCGACACGTTGGTGCCCTTCCTCGCCCAGCGGATCGAGCGCTCGGTCGACGCCGCCCGGCGGATCGTGCAGGCCATCGACGAGGCGTCGCTGTCGGGCAAGCGCCCGGTCACCATTCCGCTTGCCGCCGACGTGCTGGTAAAGGGTTGAGGGCCGATAACCCTTGAAAATCAAGGTTATTGCACGATGAAGATTTTACGAATTGCAAAGGCAAGTCACGCCTCCGTCACAAATTTGACTTAGTTTGCCTCTGTCCCACAGCAAAGCGCGGCGATCGCGGCTTTCCTTTGGGCTTGAGCTGAACGAACATGATGGCCGATGATCCTGACGGCCCGGGGAAATCTGACAATGACGAGCGACACAGCGGCGGCTCCCGCAGCAGAGGCTACCCAGATCCGGACACCGGCCCCGAAGACGCCGAAGGCCGACAACGGGCCCGCGATCACGATCGACAGCCCGGACCGCTTCATCAACCGCGAACTCTCGTGGCTCTCCTTCAACAAGCGCGTACTGGAAGAATCCCAGAATCCCAACCATCCGCTGCTGGAGCGCCTGCGCTTCCTGTCGATCTCGGCCTCCAATCTCGACGAATTCTACATGGTCCGGGTCGCGGGCCTGCGCGGCCAGATTCGCGAAGGCATCGAAACGCTCAGCCAGGAGGGGCTCACCCCCTCCCAGCAGCTTGAGCAGGTCAACGCCAAGGCCAATGAGCTGATGGCCTTCCAGCAGGAACAATGGGTGGATCTGCGCAAGAAGCTGCGAACCACCGGCATTTACGTGCTTGAAGCCAACGAGGTCACGGCGGACGAATTCCAGTGGCTGGAAACGCGCTTCCTCGAACTCGTGTTCCCGGTGCTGACGCCGCTCGCCATCGACCCGGCGCATCCCTTCCCGTTCATCCCGAACCTTGGCTTCTCGCTGGTGCTGCAACTGCGCCGCATTCATGACGGCAAGCTGATGAATGCGCTGCTGCCGGTGCCGGCCCAGATCGAACGCTTCGTCCGCCTGCCGGACCGCCCGGGCGTCAATGCCGAGGGGCGCAGCGACATCCATTTCCTCAGCCTTGAAAACATGATCGGGCTTTTCCTCGACCGGCTGTTTCCCGGCTATGAGGTCGTGGCGCAGGGCGCGTTCCGCCTGCTGCGCGACAGCGACATCGAGATGGAGGAAGAGGCCGAGGATCTGGTCCGCTCGTTCGAAAGCGCGCTCAAGCGCCGCCGCCGGGGTTCCGTGATCCGGCTCAAGATCACCTCGAACACGTCGCCGAGGCTGCGCGATTTCGTGACCGACGAACTCGACGTCGCCGACAATGACGTCATCATCGTCGATGGCCTGCTTGGCCTCGCCCAGACCAGCCAGCTCATCGTCGATGACCGGCCCGACCTCAAGTTCGTGCCTTATAACGCCCGCTTTCCCGAGCGCATCCGCGACCATGGCGGCGACTGCTTCTCGGCCATCCGCGCCAAGGATTTCATCGTCCATCACCCTTACGAGTCCTTCGACGCCGTGGTGCTGTTTTTGCGCCAGGCGGCGCAGGACCCCGATGTGCTCGCGATCAAGCAGACGCTCTACCGCACCTCGAAGGACTCGCCCATCGTGAGCGCGCTGATCGAGGCGGCGGAAGCCGGCAAGTCGGTCACGGCGCTGGTGGAACTGAAGGCCCGCTTCGATGAAGCGGCGAACATCGCCTGGGCACGCAACCTCGAGCGCGCGGGCGTGCAGGTCGTCTTCGGCTTCATCGAACTGAAGACCCACGCCAAGCTTTCGCTCGTCGTCCGCCGCGAGGGCGGGCAGCTTCGCTCCTATTGCCATGTCGGCACCGGCAACTATCACCCGGTCACGGCCAAGGTCTACACCGACCTTTCCATGTTCACCTGCGATCCCGTGCTGACCCACGATATTTCGCAGATATTCAACTACATCACCGGCTATGCGGAGCCCAAGAATCTCCAGGCCATGGCGATTTCGCCCTCGACGCTGCGCCCGCGCCTGCTCCAGCATATCTCCGAGGAGATTGCCCACGCGCAAGCGGGCGAGCCCGCCGCGATCTGGGCGAAGATGAACTCGATCGTCGACCCAGAGATCATCGACGCCCTGTACAAGGCCAGTTGCGCCGGGGTTCAGATCGATCTCGTCGTGCGCGGCATCTGCTGCCTTCGCCCCGGTGTTCCCGGTCTTTCCGAGAACATCCGCGTCAAGAGCATTGTCGGGCGGTTTCTCGAACATTCGCGGATCGTCTGCTTCGGCAACGGCCACGGGCTTCCCTCCGACAAGGCGAAGGTCTATATCTCCTCGGCTGACTGGATGCCTCGCAATCTCGACCGCCGGGTTGAGGTTCTGGTCCCGATCCTGAACCCGACGGTGCATGATCAGGTGCTGGAGCAGATCATGGTTGCGAATCTGAAGGACAATCAGCAAAGCTGGAGTCTGGGACCGGATGGGAAGTTTGTGCGCATGAGCGTGGCTCCCGGTCAGGAACCGTTCAACGCGCACACCTATTTCATGAACAACGCAAGTCTGTCTGGCCGTGGAAAATCCTTACACAAGGACGTCCCCCCCAAGTTTGATCTCAAGGCCGGCCAGGAATGAGCAGGCGCGTTTGAGTTCGACGGTGCAAACACTGGCCAAGGAGCCGATTTCACGGATGAGTTCCTACCGAGACCGGCCCCGCAATTTCGGCATCATCGATGTAGGCTCGAACTCGGTCCGTCTCGTCGTCTATGAAGCCGCCAAGCGCAATCCGGTTCTGATCTTCAACGAAAAAGTCATGTGCGGCCTTGGCCGTTCCGTCGCCAGCACGGGACGGCTCGATGGCAAGGCGATGGAGCAGGCCTATTCGGCCCTGCGCCGCTTCACCGCGCTGCGCGAGCAGATCGGCATCGACCATCTGGTCATCGCTGCCACCGCCGCCGTGCGCGATGCGGAAAACGGCCGCAGCTTCCTCGATGAGGCGGAGCGGATCTGCAAGCTGCCGATCCGGCTCGTCTCAGGCGAGGATGAGGCGCGTCTCTCGGCGCTCGGCGTGCTTTCGGGAACGCCCGACGCCCAGGGCATCGTCGGCGATCTGGGCGGCGGCAGCCTGGAACTGGTGCCCATCGGCGACGGTCAGGTCATGCAGGGCGCGACCACCTCGCTCGGCCCCCTGCGCCTGATGGATATTTCCAGGGGCGATTTTTCAGCGGCGGGCCGGATTGTCGATGAGGGCCTTGAGGCGCTGCCATGGCTGCGCCAGCACGCGGGCGAGCGCTTCTACGCCGTGGGTGGCGTCTGGCGCAATCTGGCGCGCATCCACATGGCGATGCGGGATTACCCCATTCATGTGCTCCACCATTATGTGATGTCGGCCCGCGACGCGATGGACCTCGCCCAGGTCATCGAGCGTCTTGGCCCCAAGACGCTCTCCCAGATTCCCGATATTTCCGAACGGCGCATCGACACCCTGCCCTATGGCGCGCTGGTGCTGCAAAAGACTATCGCCGCCATGAAGGCCCGGGAGGTGGTGATTTCCTCCTACGGCCTGCGCGAGGGCATTCTCTTCGAGGCGCTTTCGCCTGCGGAACAGGCGAAGGACCCGCTGATCGAGGGGTGCCGCGATCTCGCCAACCGGCTGGCCCGGTTCCCCGAGCACCATGACGAGTTCTTTGTCTGGACCGCGCCGCTGTTCGCGCCCGACCTGATGGGCGAAACCGCCGAGCAGGCCCGGCTGCGCCGCGCGGGCTGCATCCTCGCCGACATCGGCTGGTATGTGCATCCCGACTACCGCGCCCACCATTGCCTGACGGAAATCATGCTCGCGCCCTTCTCGGGCGTCGATCATCCCGGGCGGTTGTTTCTCGCCCGGGTCGGCTACCACCGCCACGAGGGCAAGGGGGAGCCGGGCTTTGTCGGCAACATCACCAATCTTCTGCCGGAAGAGATGAACCAGCGCGCGCTGGTGCTGGGCCTTGCGCTTCGCCTCGCCTTCACCCTTTCGGGCGCCACCACCGGCGTGCTGCCGCGCACCCGCTTCAGGGCGACGGCCAAGACCCTCACGCTGGAAGTGCCGGCCAGCCTTGCGCCCCTGATCGGCGACGTGGTCACCAAACGGATGCAGAACCTCGCCAAGGCGCTGGACCGCAAGGGCGAAATCGAAATTAGCTGAACGCCCGCCCCGGTTTCCGGCTACCCGGCGAGCCTCCTATTCGACAGGAATGGGCTTGCGGCGGTTCTCGGCGAATTTGCCCTCGACCAGAATGATGCGCTTGCCCTTGGCCGCCAGCGCCAGTTCGCCGTGCTTGAGCCTCAGCGCATCCTCGCCGAAGACCTGACGCCGCCAGCCCTTGAGCGCCAGCACGTCGGCCTCGTCATCGGCGGCGATGGCTTCCAGATCGCTGACGTTGCCAATCAGCTTCTGGGCCACGTCGTTTTCCTCGCATTTGAGCTTGAGCAGCACCTTGAGGAGTTCCACCAGCGGCCCGAGGCCCGGCGGCGGCGGCTCGGGCATATCGACATGGGGAATCTCGTCCTCGGGCATCGCCACGCCGCGCTCGATCGCATCCATCAGGCCCGCCGCCATCTTGCTGCCGGTAAAGCCGCGCGGAATGGCCCGCAACTCGTCCAGCGCCTCTTTTGAGCGGGGAATCTGGGTCGCCAGCTCGTAGATCGCGTCATCCTTGAGGATGCGGCTGCGCGGCTGGTCACGCTCCTGCGCCTGCCGCTCGCGCCAGGCCGCAACCTCGACCATGACGCCGAGCCCGCGCTTGCCCCTGAACCGCAGCTTCAGCCGCCTCCAGGCGTCCGCGGGGCGAAGCTGATAGGTCTCAGGATTCTGGAGAATCGCCATTTCCTCGCTGACCCAGCGGCTGCGCCCGGTCTCCATCAGGCGCTTGGCCAGCACCTCATAGATGATGCGCAGGTGAGTCACGTCGGCGGCGGCGTATTGCAGCTGCTTCTCGCTCAGCGGGCGGCGCGCCCAGTCCGTGAAACGGGAGGATTTGTCGACATCGCCGTTGGCGAGGCGCTTGGCCAGCGTTTCATAGCCGATCGAATCCCCGAAGCCGCAGACCATGGCCGCCACCTGCGTGTCGAACAGGGGGTCGGGGATGGCCTTCGCCTCATGAAAGAAGATTTCAATGTCCTGACGGGCCGCATGGAAGACCTTGACCACCGAGGTATCGCGCATCAGCGCGTAAAACGGGGCGAGATCGAGGCCCGGCGCGAGCGGATCGATGATATGGGGACCATCCTCCGCGCCCACCTGGATCAGGCAAAGCTTGGGCCAGTAGGTCGAGTCCCGCATGAACTCGGTGTCGATGGTCAGGTACCGGGAGCCCTTGAGGCGCTCACACAGCCCCTGAAGCTCTTGATTGGAATCGATCATATGCATGGCATTCTATATACCTCATGGCCGGGACCCTGTCTTGCACTGGCGCATCGCCCTTAACTAAAACTGAGGAAATCCGCCGATCCCCGCGGGCGCGGGGAAGCCTTGACAAGACAGCCCCTCCCATGCGCTTTTCCGCCATCGGTTCAACCGTAATTATCCGGATTTCCAAGGCTTTCAGACCCAAGGCTCCAACAAGATGACGCAGACGCCGACCAAGTATCGCACCCACAATTGTGGCGAACTCGACACCCCCAACGTCGGCGCGTCCGTCACGCTTTCGGGCTGGGTCCATCGCAAGCGCGACCATGGCGGCCTGCTGTTCATCGATCTGCGCGACAATTTCGGCCTGACCCAGCTTGTCTTCGATCCCGAGCACAAGGCGGCCTTCGCCCTTGCCGAGCGCGTGCGCGCCGAAAGCGTGATCCGCATCGAGGGCAGAACCGTCGCCCGCACGCCCGAAACCCGCAACGAAAACCTCGCGACCGGACAGATCGAGGTCATCGTGACGCTGATGGAGGTGCTCTCGGAAGCGCAGGAACTGCCGCTGCCGGTGTTCGGCGAACCCGACTATCCAGAAGACATCCGCCTCAAGTACCGCTTTCTCGACCTGCGCCGCGAAACGCTGCACAACAATATCCTGCTGCGCTCGAAGATCATTGCCAGCGTGCGCCGGCGCATGACCGCCTCGGGCTTCAACGAGTTCCAGACGCCGATCCTGACCGCATCGAGCCCGGAAGGCGCGCGCGACTTCCTCGTGCCTTCGCGTCTCCATCCCGGCAAGTTCTATGCGCTGCCCCAGGCGCCCCAGCAGTTCAAGCAGTTGCTGATGGTCGCGGGCTTCGACCGCTATTTCCAGATCGCGCCCTGCTTCCGCGACGAGGATGCGCGCGCCGACCGCAGCCCCGGCGAATTCTACCAGCTCGATGTGGAGATGAGCTTCGTCGAGCAGGAAGACGTGTTCCAGGCCATCGAGCCGGTCTTGCGCGGCCTCTTCGAGGAATTCGCCGATGGCCGCGAGGTGCCCGCCAAGCCCTTCCCGCGCATCGCCTATGCGGATTCGATGCGCATGTATGGCTCCGACAAGCCGGACCTGCGCAACCCGATCAAGATGGAAGCGGTGACGCAGCATTTTGCCGGATCGGGCTTCAAGGTTTTCGCCGGTCAGATCGCCAACGATCCCAAGGTCGAGGTCTGGGCCATTCCCGCCCCGACCGGCGGCAGCCGGGCCTTCTGTGACCGGATGAACGCCTGGGCGCAGGGCGAGGGCCAGCCGGGCCTTGGCTATATCTTCTTCCGCACCGAAAACGGCGCGCTCGAAGGCGCGGGCCCCATCGCCAAGAACATCGGCGTCGAGCGCACGGAAGCGATCCGCACCCAGCTCGGGCTCGGCGATGGCGATGCCGTTTTCTTCGTCTGCGGCCGTCCGGAAAAATTCGCCTCGTTCGCGGGGCAGGCCCGGGTGCGCGCGGGCCGCGAACTCGGCCTCACCAAGGAAGGCGCGTTCGAGTTCTGCTGGATCACGGACTTCCCCATGTTCGAATGGAACGAGGAGGAGAAGAAGATCGACTTCTCCCACAACCCCTTCTCCATGCCGAACTTCGACCACGACAGGTTCCTTGCCCTTGATCCCGCCGACCGGGAAACCATCGAGAGCATCACCGCGTTCCAGTACGACATCGTCTGCAACGGCATCGAGCTTTCATCGGGCGCTATCCGCAATCACAAGCCCGAGATCATGTACAAGGCGTTCGAGATCGCGGGCTACGGCCCCGAGACGGTCGAGGAGAAATTCGGCGGCATGCTGAACGCCTTCAAATACGGCGCGCCGCCTCATGGCGGCATTGCGCCCGGCATCGACCGCATCGTGATGCTGCTTGCAGGCGTCGAGAACCTGCGCGAGGTCATCCTGTTCCCGATGAACCAGCAGGCGCAGGATCTGATGATGGGCGCACCTGCCGAGGTCATGCCCAAGCAGCTTCGCGAACTTTCGATCCGCCTCGCGCCCATCGAGAAGAAGCTGTAAAAATCAGGCTAAAAGCCCCTCTTCCTGCCGGGGAGAGGGGCTTGCCTCACAGGCCGTCGCTGAGATCCTTCACGAACTCGTTGAGCCCGACCTGCCGGTCGCGGCGCAGGCGCTCGGCGCGCAGGATGGCCTCAAGATCGGCGAGGCTTTTTTCAATGTCCTCATTGATCAGCACATAGTCATATTCGAAATAGTGGCTGATCTCGTTCGCCGCCTTCGCCATGCGCTTGCGCACCACCTCGATGGGGTCCTGTGCCCGCGTGATCAGGCGCTTTTCAAGATCGGCGGCGGATGGCGGCAGAATGAAGACCGTCACCAGATCGCGCGCGGCGTTCTCGCCCAGTTGCTGGGTGCCCTGCCAGTCGATGTCGAACAGCACGTCGCGGCCTGAAGCGAGCGCCTGCTCCACCGGCTCCTTCGGCGTACCGTAGGAATTTTCAAACACGGTCGCATGCTCCAGCAACGCGTTGCGGTCGCGCAGCGTCGCGAACTGCTCTTGCGAGATGAAGTGATAATCCTCGCCATGGCGCTCGCCCGGCCGGGGCGGCCGCGTCGTCACCGAAACCGAGAGCGAGATTTCAGGGTCCTTGGCCAGCAGCCGCCTCGACAATGTCGTCTTGCCCGCGCCCGAGGGAGAGGACAACACCAGCATCAGGCCGCGCCGCTTCATTTCCATTGTACTCATTCCACGTTCTGAACCTGCTCGCGCAACTGGTCGATCACGGTCTTGAGCTCAAGGCCGATCCGGGTCAGCGCCACATCGTTGGCCTTCGAGCACAGCGTGTTCGCCTCGCGCAGAAATTCCTGCACCAGAAAATCGAAGCGCCGTCCGGCTGGTTCCCGGCCCGCGATCAGTTCCTTCGCCTGCTCGACATGGGCGATCAGCCGGTCGATCTCCTCGCGTATGTCGCCCTTCACGAACAGCAGGGCGGCCTCCTGCGCGAGCCGCTCCGGCGACAGCGCCGGGCTTGCCCCCAGCAGCTCATCCACCTGCGCCTTCAACCGCGCCTGCCGCGCCTCGACCGTGAGGCTGGGCGAAGCTTCCGCCTCCCGCGCCAGCGTCTCGATCCGAGCAATCTGTTGCAGCAGGATCGAGGCGAGCTTCGCCCCCTCATCGAGGCGCGAGCGGACCAGCGCGGCAAGAGCCCCGTCGAACGAGAGAACGATCGCCTGCTCACGCGCCTCGCGTTCCGCCTCGCTCTCCTCGATCTCCACGGCTTCGAGCACGCCCTTGAGCGCCAGAATGCCTTCCGCGGTCGAATCCTGCAGATCGACCTCGGCGCGCAGCGCGCGCGCCGCGCTCAGCACGGTGGCGAGCACATCGCGGTTCACGCGCACCCCGCCCGACGTCTTTTCATTCACGGCCTGCAAGGCGATCTGCACATTGCCGCGCCGCAGCTTGCCGCCCACGCGCTCGCGCAGCTTCTGCTCCAGCGCTTCATGGCCGGGGGGCAGCCGCATGCGCAGATCGAGCCCCTTGCCGTTCACGGAGCGCAGCTCCCAATGCCAGCGGTAGCCCTCATGATGGCCATCGGCGCGCGCAAATCCCGTCATGCTCTGGAGCGGCATCAGGTCCTCTTTCGTTCATCAATTCGGGGCAAGTATAGCAGCGGTCCGCAGGGCCGATAGTCTTGATGGTTCCATGCTCAGGGCCGCGTGGTTCTGCTCTTCTTCTGCGCGCGCCATGCGGAGACGTTCTGGTTGTGCCCGTCGAGCGTCTCGGAGAACGCATGCCCTCCCGTGCCGTCGGCGACGAAGTAAAGCTCCTTCGTCCGGGCCGGGTGCATCACCGCCTCGATGGAGGCCTTGCCCGGATTGCAGATCGGCGCGGGCGGCAGAGCGGGCGCGACATAGGTGTTGTAGGGCGAGGCAAGCGCCAGATCCTTGCGCGTCAGTTCGCGTCCGAGCGGCCGCCTGCCCCGCGTGATCGCATAGATGGTGGTGGGATCGGACTGCAACTTCATGCCCAGCCGCAGCCGGTTCATGAACACGGCGGCGACCCGGGCGCGCTCGCTGTCGACGCCGGTTTCCTTCTCCACCATGGAAGCGAGCACCAGCGCCTGCTGCGGCGTCTCGACCACGATGTCGGCGGCCCGGTCGGCCCATTGAGCGGCCATCAGCGCGCGGGCCGAGGCCTCCATGCGCGCGACGAGCTGGGCCCGCGTCACGCCCCGGACAAAGGCATAGGTTTCCGGCAGCAATGCACCTTCAGCCGGCATCGGCGGCGGGGGGCCTGTCAATGTCGTGTCGCTTGCGACAATCGCCATCGCCTGCGCGCTGCTCAGCCCCTCTGGCAACGTGATCTTGTGCTCGATCACCCGGCCGTCTCTCAGCATCGTCAGAATATCCGCCATGCTGGCGCGCGCGGGCACAGCATATTCACCGGCCTTGAGGTGTTGGCGCTCGCCGCTCAGCAGGGCGGCGATGCGAAACATCCAGCGGCCGGAAACAGCGCCCCTGAGCGTCAGTTCGCGCGCGATGCCGCCGGTGCCCGTCCCCGGCGGCAGCCAGACGATGACCGTATCCGTCGCAGGCCCGGGCGCGGTGATGCGCCACTGGGCATAAAGAAAGAAGGCGCCGAACAGCAGCCCCATGACGGTGGGCGCAAGCAAGGCAATGGTGACCCCCCTCGCCCTTAGCTGGCTTCTGGCGTCGGGCTCTTCCCTGGCAGGCCGGGGGCTCTTGCCGCGCATCCGGCACACCTGCTCCTAATGAACCTTGCCCAGAACAAGCGAGGCGTTCGTGCCGCCGAAGCCGAAGGAATTCGTCAGGGAGAAATTGACCTCTTTTTCGCGGGCCTTGTGCGGCACCAGATCGATCTCGGTTTCCACGGAGGGATTGTCGAGATTGAGCGTAGGCGGAACAATCGAGTCGCGCATGGCGAGCAGGCAGAAGATCGCCTCGACGGCACCCGCCGCGCCCAGCAGATGGCCGATCGACGATTTGGTCGAGGACATGGACATGGTGTTGACCGCATTGCCGAAGAGCCGCGTGACCGCGCCAAGCTCGATCTCGTCGCCCATCGGCGTCGAGGTGCCATGGGCATTCACATAACCGATGTCGGCAGGGGCAAGACCGGCGCGGGCAAGCGCGCTGCGCATCGACCGGAAAGCGCCGTCGCCATCGGGTTCGGGCGAAGTGATGTGATAGGCGTCGCCGGAAAGACCATAGCCCAGCACTTCGCCATAAATCTTCGCGCCACGCGCCCTGGCGTGCTCATATTCTTCAAGCACGACGATACCCGCGCCCTCGCCCATGACGAAGCCGTCGCGGTCCTTGTCATAGGGACGCGAGGCGCGCTCGGGTTCATCGTTGAAATCGGTGGAAAGCGCCCTGCATGCGGTAAAACCCGCGATGCCGATACGGCTGATGGCCGCTTCCGTGCCGCCCGCCACCATGACGTCGGCATCGCCCAGCATGATCAGGCGCGAGGCGTCGCCGATGGCGTGCGCGCCGGTCGAGCAGGCCGTGACAACCGAATGATTCGGTCCCTTGAGCCCGTGCTTGATCGAAACCTGGCCCGAGGCAAGGTTGATCAGGCGGCCGGGAATAAAGAAAGGGCTGACGCGGCGCGGACCCTTTTCATGCATCAGGACCGCCGTTTCAGCCACGCCCTGAAGGCCGCCGATGCCCGATCCGATCATCACGCCGGTGGCGCACTGATCTTCATAGCTCTCGGGCTTCCAGCCGGCATCGGCCAGCGCCTGATCGGCGGCGGCTACGGCGAATTGAATGAAATCGTCGACCCGGCGCGATTCCTTGGAATCCATCCAGTCGTCGGGATTGAACGGCGCCTCGCCCTCGCGCGGCACTTCGCAGGCGATCTTGCATGGAAGATCGGAAGTATCGAAACGTGTGATCTTGCGGGCACCGGACTCACCGTTGATGAGCCGCCTCCAAGTCACATCGACACCGCATCCAAGCGGCGAGACCATCCCCAAACCGGTGACGACGACCCTTCTCATGCTTCAACTCCGCAGGGTCCGCAAAACCCTTTTTTCTTGTGGCAGTCGATAAGAACGGGCCGCCACGGCCCGAAAGCCGCACACAGCCCGTTCCTGTATGAGTTTCAGGCATGCCCGATGCCCGAACCCGCGAGAACGATTAAGCGGCGTTCTCCTGGATGTACTTGACCGCGTCGCCAACGGTCTGGATGCGCTCGGCTGCATCATCCTGAATCTCGACGCCAAACTCTTCCTCGAGAGCCATGACCAGCTCGACAGTATCAAGGCTGTCTGCGCCCAGATCGTCAAGGAAGCTCGCGCTTTCCACGACCTTCTCGGGCTCGACGTTGAGCTGCTCGATCACGATCTTCTTAACCCGCTCGGCGATATCACTCATTTTCCGTCCTCAGAATATTTGGTTGTGACCGGTCCTACACCATTTCAGTAAAGCATATTCAGCTTCATTGGGCGGAAGACATCCCCCGCTGACCATCCTTTTGAGGGGATGGCTTCGCAAGCCACGTCGGGGCCTTGGTAACACACTTTCCTGAAAGGTGCCAACAGGGCAAAAGCCATTCGCCTTTTTCGTCCCGACGCAGCCAGAAGCTTGATTTCATTGGAGTTTTATCCCCAACAGATCAGATCATCGCCATGCCGCCATTCACATGAATGGTCTGGCCTGTAATGTATGAGGCTTCCTCACTCGAAAGGAAGGCCACGGCCGCTGCGACATCGCGGCCCTCCCCCAGCCGTCCGGCTGGAATCGTCGCCATGATCCGGCCCTGCTGGTCCGGCGTCAAAGCGTCGGTCATGGCGCTCTTGATGAAGCCCGGCGCCACCGTGTTCACTGTTATATTGCGGCTTGCGACTTCCTGCGCAAGGGCCTTGCTCATGCCGATCATGCCCGCCTTCGAGGCCGCATAATTGCCCTGCCCCGGATTGCCCATCACGCCGACCACGGAAGTGATGCCGATGATGCGGCCCCAGCGGCGCTTCATCATGCCCCGCAGCACCGCCCGCGACAGGCGGAAACCGGCGGTCAGGTTGACCGCGATGACGTCGTCCCATTCCTCGTTCTTCATGCGCATGAACAGGTTGTCGCGGGTGATGCCGGCATTGTTCACGAGAATATCGAGGCCGCCCATGGCTTCTTCCGCCTGTTTGGGCAACTGATCGACCGCCGCCATGTCGGAGAGGTTGCAGGCAACGACATGCACGCGCGCGCCGCCCAGCTCGGCCGCCAGCGCTTCCAGCGCCTCGGCGCGGGTGCCGGTCAGCGTCACGGTCGCCCCCTGCGCATGGAGCACCCGGGCGATTTCAGCGCCGATGCCGCCCGAGGAGCCGGTCACAAGGGCCTTCTTGTCCGTCAGATCGAACATGGGCTGGGTTCCTCCATGAAAAGGCGGCCGTTATGGGACATCAAACGGCTTTAAGAAAGGCTTCGACATCGGCGGGCGTGTTGATGGCGCTCGCGCTCACATCCTTGGCGATCCGCCTGGCAAGCCCGGTCAGCACCTTGCCCGCCCCGGCCTCGATCAGCGACGTCACGCCCTGGGCTTCCATATAGAGCACGCATTCGCGCCAGCGGACCATGCCGGTGACCTGCTCGACCAGCAGGGTGCGGATGGTGGCGGGATCGCTCACCCGGGCGGCGGTGACATTGGCGACGAGCGGCACGACGGGCGCCTTGAGATCGACCCCGGCAAGGGCTGCGGCCATTTCATCGGCGGCGGGCTGCATCAGGGCGCAATGGAAAGGCGCGCTGACCGGCAGCAGCATCGCCCGCTTCGCCCCATGGGCCTTCGCAATCTCGGCGGCGCGCTCCACGGCCGCTTTCGTGCCGGAAATCACGACCTGCCCCGGCGCATTGTCATTGGCGGTCTGGCACACGTCGTCCCCGGCGGCTTCCTGCGCTACTTTCGCCGCTGCCCCATAGTCAAGGCCGAGCAGGGCCGCCATCGCGCCCTCACCCACCGGCACCGCGCGCTGCATGGCCTGCCCGCGCAACTTCAGCAGACGGGCGGCGTCGCTGAGCGAAATGGCCCCGGCGGCGGCCAGCGCCGAATATTCACCTAGCGAATGGCCCGCGACGAAGGAAACCTTGCCGGCCAGCCGGAAATTTCCTTCCGCCTCAAGCACCCGCATGGTCGCCATGCTCACCGCCATCAGGGCGGGCTGGGCGTTTTCGGTCAGGGTCAGCTCATCCTCGGGGCCTTCCCACATCAGCCGGGAAAGCTTCTGGCCGAGCGCCTCGTCCACTTCCTCGAAGACCTCGCGCGCGGCGGCGAACGCCGTCGCCAGATCACGGCCCATGCCGACGGCCTGCGAGCCCTGCCCGGGAAAGGTGAATGCGCGCGACATGGATCGTCCCCCCAACTCATCAAGCTCCAACGCCCGCCACGGAGAACCGGGCGGGCGCGGGAGTCATAGCGGCTGGGAAAGGGGTGTCAAGACACAGCGCCATATTCAACAGTGATCGCCTGTGATTTGAACCGTATCCGGTCTAGCGGGGCCCCTGACCCGGCTGTCCCCGGGCGTGAGACGGCTGGGCGCCATGAACGGCCCCCGGCTGGGGCTTGCCGCCGCCCGGATTATTATGGAACTGCTGCTGCGGCGGACGCTGCCCCCCCGGCTGGGGATTGTTGCGGGGAGGATTGTTGTTGTGCTGCGGGTTCCCGTTTCCCTGGTTCCGGGGAGGATTATAGGGACGCGGCTGGTTGTTGTTATAGCCGCCCCGGGAGGGCTGGTTATAGGACGGCTGCCGGTAAACGGGCCCCGGCCCTCTGCCCAGATAACGCGGCTGATAATGCTCATAGCGCTGCCGGTCCCCATACCAGGACTGGCCGCGATAATAATTGTCCCAGTAGCTGCCGAACGAGAAGACGACCAGCGGAATGCCCAGCTGGCTGCCATAATTGATCACAGGCACCTGCTGCGTCTGATAGGCCGACTGGAGATAGGCCCCATAGATCCAGCCCCGGTAGCCGCTGACGGCGACATCGCACCAGCTCCATCCCTGGATGCAGCCGAACAGTTCCACCTGCACCCCGGGCTGCAACGCAGCCACCACCGGATAGCCCGTATCGGGACCGGCGCGCAGGTTTGCGCTGCGGGTCACGAATGCAGGCGCCGCCTGAGCAAGCACAGGAAGGCAGGCCAGAGCAAGCCCCAGGGCCCCCGCCACCATCAACCTTTTCATCTCTTGATCTCCATCGCTGAAAAGCGCCACCGGAAAATCCGTTACGGTGCCCCGACTCGCGTCTTTAATGTCAGATCATTGGGATGAATTTGGTGGCAATTATGTCCAAGCCGTGCCGGAAGCAAGACTGAAACCGGAATAGCAGGAAACAGCCCGCCGTGCCGGTCAAGCCCCGGCTCAGCGGGCCGGCTGCATGGGCATGGGCGTGGCCGGCGCTGTCTGCTGGGTCATCGGGGATGCCGGCGCCATGTCCATCACGCAATCGTAAACGGCGATGTTCTGGCCATCGCTCTGCTCATTCACATTGCGCAGTCTGGCGACGCCGCCGCGCGACGCGCAATATTTGCCGGCCTGATTGGTCGCCGTCTCTATCTGGTCGCCGTCATATTTGAGCGTCACGGAGGAAGCGGTTTCATTGAAAGGCTCCGGATCGCTGCTGCAGGCCGCCATCATGAGTCCGAGCCCCATGACCGCCCCGATTGACGCCATCTTTACGTACCGCATCACCCTGTCCTCGTCTTGTGGCCGATGAAATGTGAACGCATGAAGGGAAGAAGCGGTTCCCGGCTCTCCTAACCCATTGCCCTGGCTCATGATTTCCCTCCTTCAAGGAGCCGGAGCATGAGAGATCGAGCCTTTTCTTGCGTCGGAGGCGCTTTTGCGTATAGTGCGCGCTTCCGAGAAGCTCCGGTTGGAGGCTGAACGGTGCGCCGTGGGCGGTTTTGACTGCGAACGGTAGAACCACAAGGGTTCGCGCGCTGGTGTCTTCGCTTCTTTGATGTTCCTGGGAGCCTTTCCCGCTTCTGTCTCGCGACAGGGCCGGTTTTGGGTTCAAAGGGGGCTCTGCGCCGGAGTTTCTGCGGGTATTGGAACAGAAAGGCTCATCTATGGCTCTCTATGAGCACGTATATATTGCGCGGCAGGACGTCTCGCAGCAGCAGGTCGAGGCGCTCACCGAGCAGTACACGACCATCATCACGGAAAATGGCGGCACCATCGCCAAGACCGAATATTGGGGTCTTCGCAACCTTGCCTACAAGGTGAAGAAGAACCGCAAGGGTCACTACACCCTCCTGAACATCGACGCGCCCCATGCGGCTGTTGCCGAAATGGAACGCCAGATGGGTCTCAGCGAAGACGTCCTTCGCTTCATGACCATCCGTGTCGATGAGCATGAGGCCGGCCCGTCCGCGGTTCTCCAGAATCGTGGCCGCGATGACCGTCCGCGCGGCGCCCATGAACGTGGTGATCGCGGCGACCGTGGCGATCGCGGAGATCGCCCCCGTGACGACCGTCCTCGCGACGACCGCCCCCGTTTTTCGCGTCCCCGTGACGAAGACGCCAGCGCAGGAGAGGTAGCATAATGACCACCGGAGCTTCCCCCGCACGCCGTCCCTTCTTCCGCCGTCGCAAGACCTGCCCGTTCTCCGGCGCCAACGCCCCGAAGATCGACTACAAGGACGTGAAGCTGCTTCAGCGCTACATTTCCGAGCGCGGCAAGATCGTTCCCTCGCGCATCACGGCCGTTTCGGCCAAGAAGCAGCGCGAACTCGCCCGCGCGATCAAGCGCGCGCGCTTCATGTCGCTGCTGCCTTATGTGATCGACTGATCGCATCTATCAAGCCGGGCTTTCGCCCCTTAAGCTCCGGCGCGGCTTTTCGGCTGCGCCGGAGTTTTTTTGTGCCCGATCGTTCGAGGGAGTAATGCATTGAATCTGCCCTACTGGATTATCGGTGTCCTGGCCGGTCTCGTCAGCGCGCTCCTGTTCTTTTCGGCCTCCTCCGGCAGCACGCTTGCAAGCCTGATCATCTATCTGACGCCGCTTCCGCTGTTCATCGCCGGTCTTGGCTGGGGCCAGCGCGCTCTGGGGCTGGCCCTGCTCACGGGCACGGTTTTCCTCACCGCCGTCGCGAGCCTGCCGGTCGCGGGCATTTTCCTCGCGATCGACGGACTCTTGCCCTATGTGCTGTGCCAGCGCGCCCTGCTGTTCCGGGAAACGGGCCTGATGGCCCCTGCCAGCGCCTCTGGCGCCGCCCCCAATGCCACCCATGACGGCAGCGCCATCGAATGGTATCCGGCCGGCCATCTGCTGATCTGGGCGGCGGGCATCGCGGCCGCGCTCATCCTCGCCGTGGACATATTGCTGCGCTTCACCGGCTACCCGGAGGGCCTGCAGCAGGCGGTCGCGGAAATGCTCCGGATCTATCTGGTCGAGCCGGGGGTTCTGGCAAAGACGCTTCAGGACATCAATTCCCCGCTCAGCGCCGAGGATGTGGCCAATTCCGTCAGGGCCGTGCTGCCATCAGCCTCCCTCATCGTCTGGACCCTCGCCATGCTGGGCAACATGTGGCTGGCCCAGATCGCGGTGACGCGCTCCGCCCACGCCATCCGCCCGAGCCCGGCCTACAGCTACGTGATCCTGCCCCGCAGCCTGAGCTATGTCTGGCTGGCGGCGCTGGTGCTGGCCTGCCTGCCCGGCCCGCTCGCCTATGTGGCCATTGCGGTCGCGGTTATCCTCACCCTTCCTTATTTTCTGTTGGGTTTGGCGGTCATCCATGTTATTTCCCGCCGCTGGAGCGTCCGGGGACTCTTCCTCGGCATCTTTTACGCCCTTTTATTGTTCGTCGGCTGGCTTGCCATTCCGGTAAGCCTGCTCGGCATGTTGGAACCCTGGCTCGGGTTGCGCGCCCGTTCTCTGCAACAGGCGCCGGACCGGGACTAACTCGCGGCGAACCGCCCGAGGACAAGGAGAGATTATGAAAGTCGTACTTCTCGAACGCATCGGCAAGCTTGGCCAGATGGGTGACGTGGTCAACGTCAAGCCCGGCTATGCGCGCAATTTCCTGCTGCCGCGCAAGAAGGCGCTGCGGGCGAACAAGGAAAACCTTACCCGCTTCGAAAGCCAGCGCGTCCAGCTTGAAGCCATCAATCTTGAAAAGAAGACCGAAGCCGAGGCCGTCTTTGAGAAACTGTCCGGCCAGAAGTTTGTCATTCTGCGTCAGGCCGGTGAAACCGGGCAGCTTTACGGCTCCGTCAGCACCCGCGACATCGCCGACGCGCTGGGTACGGGCGGGTTCACCGCCGAGCGCAATCAGGTCGTTCTGGATCATCCGATCAAGACCATCGGCCTGCATCCGGTGAATATCACCCTTCACCCTGAGGTTTTCGCGACCGTGACCATTAATGTCGCCCGCTCCGCCGAAGAGGCCGAGCGTCAGGCGGCCGGCCTGTCCGCCAAGGAAGACGAGGACGACGTCGCCGCCGGGTTCGAGGGTGAAGAGTCCGGGGAAGAAATCCTCGAAGAAGACGAAGTCGAAATCACCGTCGAAGAAGAAACGGAAGCCTGAGCTTCCCCATCCTGAGCTGATTTTTGAACGCCTGCTTCCTCACGGAGGCAGGCGTTTTCGATTCGCGGCCCCCTTCGGTATTGGCCGAATCAGGTAGGAATGACTCCCCGGCGGCTCACGTTTCTTTCCAGAATCTGCGCCTGCTTGCCTGCCATAACCCTGCTACCTCGTTGAAAATCCTCAACAGCGAGCGAAATCAACCTCTTCTGCTTTGTATTGGAGTATGCATAGAATTTAATGTTGCGAACTTAAAGCTTCGGGATGGTGGGCCTCGAATGCCGATGGTTGCGCTTACGCGCGCCATGACTGCCATCTCTTCGATTTTGCTCTATCGCGGAGGTGCTCAGATTGTTTGGAGTACTGCTCAGACAGGTCGTTGCGCGTGGCACCCTCGTCGTGGTGAACCATGCCGGCCAGAAACGCACCTTTGGGGACGGCACGGGCGATCCTGTCGTCATCCGCCTCATGGACGCGGGCGTGGCCCTCGGGTTGACGCTCAACCCCTATCTCAAGCTTGGCGAAGCCTATATGGATGGCCGCCTCGTCATCGATGCGCCCCACAACATCTATGATTTCCTGGTGCTGGTCCTGTCCAATCTGGGACGCGACTATCCCAATCGCTTCATGCTCTTCATGGCCTCCCTGCGCCGCCTCAAGCGCCGGCTCGACCAGCACAACCCGGTCGGCAAGGCCAAGCAGAACGTTGCCCACCATTACGATCTCGATGGCGGGATCTATGACCTGTTCCTCGACGCCGACCGGCAATATTCCTGCGCCTATTACGAGCGCCCGGACATGACGCTGGAAGAGGCGCAACTGGCCAAGAAGCGCCATATCTGCGCCAAGCTGAACCTCCAGCCGGGCCAGAAGGTGCTCGACATCGGCTGCGGCTGGGGCGGGCTCGCGCTCTATCTGGCGGAGGAGTTCGATGTCGAGGTCGTCGGCGTCACCCTCAGCGAGGAACAGCACCGGCTTGCCACCCGCCGCGCGGCTGAACGGGGGCTTTCAAACCGGGTGACGATCCTTTTGCAGGATTACCGCACCCTGACCCAGCGCTTCGACCGGATCGTCTCGGTCGGCATGTTCGAGCATGTGGGCGTCGGCCATTTCCCCGAGTATTTCTCCCGGGTCCGCGATCTGCTCACCGAGGACGGAGTCGCCCTCATCCACACCATCGGCAGGCTGGATCCGCCCGGCTCGACCAACCCGTGGATCGCCAAATACATCTTCCCCGGCGGCTATATTCCGGCGCTGAGCGAGGTCGCCAGCGTGGTGGAGAAGTCAGGCCTGATCCTGACCGATCTGGAGGTTCTGAGGCTGCATTATGCCGAAACGCTGAAAGAATGGCGCCGCCGCTTCATGGCGCGCCGGGACATCGCCGCCAAAATCTATGACGAGCGGTTCTGCCGGATGTGGGAATTCTATCTGGCGGGCTCGGAATCCTCGTTCCGTTTCGAGGGCATGGTGAACTTCCAGTTCCAGATCACCAAGACCATCGACGCCCTGCCGATCACGCGCGACTACATGTTCGAGCGGGAAAAGGCCCTGCGCGCCGTCGAAATACCCGGCAAGCTCGCCACGGCTGATTGAAAGCTGTTTGCTCCATCGACGAACTCAAAGGGTTGGCCTTGCGCCAGCCCTTTTCGTTTGAAAGCCCGAAAGCCACAAGGAAGCGGTCAGTTCACGAACTGCCAGCTTCCATCCGGCTGGCGGCAGGCTGTGCCGTAAATCGCCTGGTTGCGTCCCTCGATGCGGGCCGTCGAATTATATTCCCGGCAATATTGGCCATCCGCCCGCTGGTAGATGGGCGTGCCGGGATCGATGGCCGGAACCTGCGGCTGGGCATAGACGACGGGAGGGGAGGCATAGACCACCGGCGGGCTCGCATAGACGACGGCCGGCGGCGGATAATAGGCCGGGGGCGGCACGACGACGACGGGACCCGGCCCGTAATAGTGCCTGTACCCATAGGGCCCATAGGGTCTGTAGCCGCCATGATAATAGGGACGATAGCCGCCGACATTCACGCCGACATAAACGCCCGCCTCAACAGGCTGAGGCGCCGCGATGACGGACATAGCCAGCGCCACGGCCAGCGCGGCAGCCGTTAACGCGAAATGAGCGAGACGCATTCAAGCCTCCATGCCCCCCGGCAACGGAACTGATACGCAATTATCGGTGATTTCCGTCGCCGCTTCCAGAGACGGGGAACTTCAAAATGAAAGATAATTATCCCCACCCGGAGAGAGGCCCATAAAGAGCCATCACCATGGCACAAATTTGGGGTTTTCCCCGTTATTCACAGGGTCGAATATCTTTCTTGTGGGCAGATATGAATCGGCGAGTTTTCTTTCCCCGCGCGGGCCGCAAACCAAGTATTTGAATAGACATGGAATCTGCATCAAACGCCTATGCCCTTCCGGTTGCCGCCACCGGGCCGGAAAGTCTCGACTACCGCTCTCCCCCTCACAATATCGAGGCGGAGCAGGCCCTGCTCGGCGCCATTCTGGTCAATAACGAGGCCTATGACCGGGTCGCGATCTTTCTGGAGCCCCGGCACTTCTATGAGCCGCTGCATGGCCGCATCTATGAGGCCATGGCCAAGCTGATCACGCAGGGCCACCTCGCCACGCCGGTGACGCTCAAGCATTTCTTTGAACGCGACACGGCGCTTCAGGAAATCGGCGGCACGCCCTATCTCGCGCGTCTCGCAGGGGCGGCCACCACCATCTTCAACACCGAGGAATATGGCCGCGCCATCTATGAGCTGGCGATCCGCCGGGACCTGATCCAGATCGGCTCGGACATTCACCTGCGCGCCTTCGACGCCCCTGTCGACGACAAGCCGGGCCAGCAGATTCTCGACGCCGAACAGGCGCTCTACAGCCTTGCCGAAAAAGGCAAGTATGAAGGGGGCTTCCAGCCCTTTCACGACTCGCTGCGCAATGCCATCGACATGGCGGCGGCGGCCTATGAGCGTGACGGCGGCCTTTCCGGCATCTCCACGGGCCTGAGGGAACTCGACCGGATGCTGGGCGGCCTGCAACCCTCCGACCTGCTGATCCTCGCCGGGCGGCCCGCCATGGGCAAGACCGCGCTTGCCACCAACATCGCCTTCAACGCCGCCAAGAACTATCGCGCCGAGCACCGTTCCGACGGTTCGGTCGAGGTCAAGGATGGCGCGATCGTCGGATTTTTCTCGCTGGAAATGTCGTCGGAGCAGCTCGCCACCCGCCTTTTGGCCGAACAGGCGAGCATCCCTTCCGAGAAAATCCGCCGCGGCAACATCCATGAGGACGAGTTTCACCGGCTGGTCGACGCCTCGCGCGAGTTGCAGGCGGTGCCGCTCTATATCGACGACACCGGCGGCCTGACCATCGCCACGCTTGCGGCGCGCGCCCGCCGCCTCAAGCGCCAGCGCGGCCTCGGCCTTCTCGTCATCGATTATCTGCAACTGCTGTCAGGGTCCGGCAAGGCGGGGGAAAACCGCGTGCAGGAAGTGACCCAGATCACCACCGGCCTCAAGGCGCTGGCGAAGGAACTGAACGTCCCGATCATCGCGCTTTCCCAGCTTTCCCGTCAGGTCGAGAATCGCGAGGACAAGCGGCCCCAGCTTGCCGACCTGCGCGAATCGGGCTCGATCGAGCAGGACGCCGACGTCGTGCTGTTCGTTTATCGCGAGGAATATTACATGGAGCGGCAGGCTCCGCGTGAGGATACCCCTGAATATCAGCAGTGGCAGAGCGACATGGCGAAGATACACGGGCTTGCCGAAGTCATCATCGGCAAGCAGCGTCATGGACCGACCGGCACCGCGAAGCTACAGTTCCAGGCGGACGTCACCCGATTCAGTGACCTCGTTCATGACGATCATCTGCCGGAACAGAGATTTTGAGCCTTCCCGAGCCGCGGTCCGCCGCCTTCGCCCCATCGGACGACGCTTTCGCCGTCGAGCTTCTGGCCGCTGGCGCCATCCTCACCATCGATCTGGATGCGCTGGCCGGGAACTACCGCACAGTCCGCGAGGCCGCGCCGGGGGCGGAAGCCGCCAGCCTGATCAAATCCGACGCCTATGGGCTCGGCGGCGCGCCTGTCGCCCGGGCTCTGTGGGAGGCGGGCTGCCGGACCTTCTTCGTCGCCCAGGCGGGCGAAGGCGCAAGCCTGCGCTCGACCCTGCCCAGGGCCGTCATTTATGTGCTGAACGGGCTCTTTCCCGGCACCGCCACGCTCTACCGCGACCACGCCCTGCGCCCCTGCCTCTCCAGCCTCGCGGAAGCCGAGGAATGGGCGGCTTTCTGCCGGCAGGAAGGCAGGCTTCCCGCCGCATTGCTGATCGATACCGGCATCAACCGGCTCGGCCTCTCCGAAGCGGAAACGGTATCGCTCGCCGCGCGCCCCGATCTGCTGGACGCCTTCGGCCTCACCCTTGTGATGAGCCATCACGCCTGCGCCGATGACGCCGCCCACCCGCTCAACAAGCGCCAGCTTGAGCGCTTCGAGCGCCTGCGCCGCCTGCTGCCGGACGCCCCCGCCAGTCTTGCCAATTCGGCGGGGATCTATCTGGGACCCGAACATCATTTCGATCTCGTCCGGCCCGGCGTCGCCGTTTTTGGCGGCAATCCCTTCTCGGGCAAGCCCAACCCGTTCCGGCCGGTGGTTTTTCTCGACGCCCGGCTCCAGCAGGTCCGCACGCTCGCGCCCGGCGAAAGCGTCGGCTATGGCGCGACCTTCAGCGCGACGGAGCCCCGCCGGATCGCCACCCTGTCGGCGGGCTATGGCGACGGCCTGATGCGGGCGCTCAGCGCCTCGGGCAAGGGACGCGCCTGTATCGGGGGCCATTTCGCCCCCATCGTCGGGCGGATCTCGATGGACATGATCAATATCGATGTCACCGGCGTGCCCGCCTCCCTGCTCGAACGCGGCGCGCTGGTCGAGCTGCTCGGCAGCCATATCACAGTGGACGAGCTGGCCGCCGCCTGCGGCACCATCGGCTATGAAATCCTCACGGGGCTAGGCCGACGCTATGCCCGCGTCTATAAAGCAGGCGGACGCATCATCGCCGGAGACAATATCTGACATGTGGAATCCCTTCGCGATCATCGGCCGGGTCGTTCTGGCGACACTTGAGGAAATCGGGCAGCTTTCCCTGTTCACCTGGAACGGTGTCAGCCATGTGGTCCGCCCGCCCTATTTCTTCCGCCTCCTCGGCCAGCAGATGATGCGGATCGGCTATTTCTCGCTGCCGGTCGTGGCGATGACCGCCTTTTTCACCGGCGGCGTGCTCGCCCTCCAGATCTATTACGGCGGCAGCCAGTACAATTCGGAATCGATCGTCGCCACCATCGTGGCGCTGGGCATCACCCGCGAACTGGGACCGGTGCTGGCGGGCCTGATGGTCGCGGGCCGGGTCGGGGCCTCGATCGCGGCGGAACTCGGCACCATGCGCGTGACCGAGCAGATCGACGCGCTGACGACGCTTTCCACCAACCCCTACAAATATCTGGTGGCGCCGCGTCTCGTGGCCGCCGTCATCACGGTGCCCATTCTGGTCCTCATCGCCGACATCATCGGCGTGATGGGCGGCTATATGGTCGCGACCAAGAACCTCGACTTCAATGGCGGCGTCTATCTGGCCAACACCATCGACTTTCTCAAGACCGATGATGTGACCTCGGGCCTGATCAAATCGGCGGTGTTCGGCTTCATTATCGCCCTGATGGGCTGCTTTCACGGTTTCAACTCGAAGGGAGGCGCGCAGGGCGTGGGACGGGCGACGACGAATGCAGTGGTGACCGCCTCGATCCTGATCCTCGCGGCCGACTACGTCATGACCTCCCTGATCTTCAAGTCCTGAGGCGCCGATGACCAAGCTCAAGATCGACCTCAAGAACGTCTCCAAACGGTTCGGCAGCAAGACCGTCCTGAACGGGTTGAGCCTTTCCATCCCTTCGGGCGAGTCCACCGTGGTGATCGGCGGGTCGGGCACCGGCAAGTCTGTGATGCTGAAATGCATCCTCGGCATCATCACCCCCGACGCGGGCGAAATCCTCGTCGATGGCGTCGACGTGGTGAAGCTGCGGGGGGGCGACCGCGACGCCTATCTCGCCAAGTTCGGCATGCTCTTTCAGGGCGGCGCGCTCTTCGACAGCCTGCCGGTCTGGGAAAATGTCGCCTTCGGCCTCATTCAGGGCCGCAACATGGCCCGCGGCAAGGCCAGGGACATCGCCATCGAAAAGCTGGCGAAGGTGGGGCTGGGCGCCGATGTGGCGAAGCTCTATCCGGCCGAGCTTTCCGGCGGCATGCAGAAGCGCGTGGGACTTGCCCGCGCCATCGCCGCCGACCCGGAAATCATCTTTTTCGACGAGCCGACCACGGGCCTCGATCCGATCATGGCCGACGTCATCAACGATCTGATCATCGCAACCGTCAAGGATCTGGGCGCGACCGCGCTCTCGATCACCCATGACATGGCGAGCGCCCGCAAGATCGCCGACCATATCGCCATGATCTACAAGGGCCGGATCATCTGGAACGGTCCGGTCGGCCGGATCGACGACAGCGGCAACGACTATGTGGACCAGTTCATCCATGGCCGCGCCGAGGGGCCGATCACCATGGACCTGCTGAAGCCATGAGCGGGCGGCGATAGGCTCCATGGCAAAACCACAGCGCATCTTCGTCTGCCAGTCCTGCGGCGCAGTTTCCCCCCGCTGGGCCGGGCGCTGCGATTCATGCGGCGAATGGAACACCATTGTCGAGGAAGCGGCTGAAAACGCCGGTGTCGGCGGCGGCCCCGCAAAGATTGCCGGCGGCAAGAAAGGCCGCGTCATCGAGCTTGTGCCGCTCGCAGGTGAAAGCGCCGAGCCGCCGCGCATGGCGAGCGGCATCGAGGAGTTCGACCGGGCGACCGGCGGCGGACTGGTCGTCGGCTCCGCCCTCCTCGTCGGCGGCGATCCGGGGATCGGCAAATCGACCCTGCTGCTGCAGGCGATGGCGGCGCTGGGCGGCCGCGGCCACCGGGCCGTCTATATTTCCGGCGAGGAGGCCATCGCGCAGGTGCGGATGCGCGCGCGCCGTCTCGGCCTTGCCGACATGCCGGTGGAACTGGGCGCGGAAACCAACCTCAAGGATATTCTGGCGACGCTGGAACGCGCGCCGGTGCCTGCCGCCGTGGTCATCGACTCGATCCAGACCATGTGGACCGAGGCACTGGAATCCGCCCCCGGCACCGTCGCACAGGTGCGCGCCTCCACGCAGGAGCTGGTGCGTTTCGCCAAGAAGCACGGCACCGCCGTCATTCTGGTCGGCCACGTCACCAAGGAAGGCCAGATCGCGGGGCCCCGCGTGGTCGAGCACATGGTTGACGCCGTGCTCTATTTCGAAGGCGAGCGCGGACACCAGTTCCGCATCCTGCGCGCGGTCAAGAACCGCTTCGGCCCCGCCAACGAGATCGGCGTGTTCGCCATGGGCGGGCTTGGCCTTGAGGAAGTGCCCAACCCCTCCGCGCTCTTTCTGGGCGAGCGCGACGGCCAGAGTTCCGGCAGTTCGGTCTTTGCGGGCATAGAGGGCACGAGGCCGGTGCTGGTCGAGATACAGGCGCTCGTCGCCCAGAGCGCGCTCGGCACGCCGCGCCGGGCCGTGGTCGGCTGGGACAGCGGGCGATTGTCGATGGTGCTCGCCGTGCTCGACGCCCGCTGCGGGCTGTCGCTCGCCGGGCAGGACGTCTATCTCAACGTCGCGGGTGGATTGAAGATCAACGAACCGGCCGCCGACCTTGCGGTCGCCGCCGCGCTTGTTTCCTCGACCGGCGGCGTGCCGCTGCCCGCCGACTGCGTGATTTTCGGTGAGATCAGCCTTTCAGGCCAGATTCGCCCCGTCAACCAGATGGAAGCGCGCCTCAAGGAGGCCGAAAAGCTGGGATTCAGGCGGGCGATCCTGCCCAGGGGCGCGTCGAAGGCGATCCCCGGCGGTCTGGCCGTGAAAGAGGTCGCAGACCTTGCGGAACTCGTCGCCTATCTGATGGTACGGGACGCCTGAAAAGCCGAATCACGATACAATCCATGCAAAGGGGAGAGCCGGGTGACGCCTTTTGACCTGATATTGCTCGTCATTATCCTGATATCGGGTGTGCTCGCGATGACCCGGGGCTTCACCAGCGAGGTCCTGTCGATTCTGGCCTGGGTGGTTGCGGCCATCGTGGCGCTGAAGTTCTATCCGCTCCTCACGCCCTATCTTCA
This sequence comes from Parvibaculaceae bacterium, assembly GCA_028283765.1. Classification (GTDB taxonomy): domain Bacteria; phylum Pseudomonadota; class Alphaproteobacteria; order Parvibaculales; family Parvibaculaceae; genus JAATFR01. The sequence continues at coordinate 2,016,506 of JAPWJY010000008.1, forward strand.
CGGCCTCGTAACGCCTGAATGGCTGGCCTCGGTTGCTGCGGCGGCGGGCCTTTTTATCGTCGTTTTCATTGCCGTTTCCATGCTTTCCTTCCGCTGGAACCGGCATGTCCACGCCATCCACCGTCATGCGGGCCTGCTTGACCGGACCTTCGGCTTCATTTTTGGCATCGCCCGGGGCGTGCTGATCGTTTCCATCGGCTATCTGTTTTTCACCTGGCTTGTCCCGAACCAGCAGGAACGTCCCGAGTGGCTGACGCAGTCGAAGTTCACGCCCCTGCTCGAACAGGTCTCGACCGCCCTCTTCTCTCTGGCCCCGGCCACCGGGCAGGCGGCGTCGTCCGTCTTGAGTCCGGCGCCATCGACCCCATATTCGCCTTCGACCGATGCGCCTTCCGCGCCACAGGGTGCGGGTAATCCGACCGACGCGGCAAAGAGCCCTGCCGGGAATAGCAGTAACGGGAATGACACAAACGGGAACACTGGCTATAACAGCGCCGAACGGCGGGGTATGGATCGGCTTTTCGACAGCACGACGGGGAATTGAGCGACTGGTGATCCTGCAAGGGATCGTGGCTATCGGAGCCTCTTTTCGGAGTCCGTGGAATGCGCGAGCACAATTCTCTTATGACCGAGGCGTCGATCGATTCGCTCTCGGAAACCTCCGGTGAACCCCATACCGACTGTATGGCGCGCTACATCACCGACGAGGAAATCTACGCCGACAAGCTGCGGGAAGAATGCGGCGTCTTCGGCATCATCAACCACCCCGACGCCTCGGCGCTGACCGCGCTCGGCCTCCATGCCCTCCAGCATCGCGGTCAGGAAGCAGCCGGCATCGTCAGTTTCGACGGCGAACACTTTCATTCCGAACGGCGTCTCGGCCTCGTCGGCGATCATTTCTCGTCCGCCGCGACCATCAACCGGCTGGTCGGCGACAGCGCCATCGGCCATGTGCGCTACTCCACCTCGGGCGGCACGCTGCTGCGCAACGTCCAGCCGCTCTTTGCCGATCTCTGGGGCGGCGGCTTCGCCATCGCCCATAATGGCAACCTAACCAATGCCCGCGCGCTCCGCAGCGATCTCGTCCGTCAGGGGGCCATCTTCCAGTCCACCTCGGACACGGAAACCATCCTCCAGCTCACCGCCCGCAGCCAGAAGCTGAACACCGTCGAGCGCTTCATCGACGCGCTGAAGCAGATCGAGGGCGCCTACTCCCTCGTGGTGCTGACCAACAAGAAACTGATCGGCGTGCGGGACCCCCTCGGCATCCGCCCGCTGGTGCTCGGAACCCTCGCGGGCGCGCCCATCCTCGCCTCGGAAACCGTTGCACTCGACATCATCGGCGCGGACTACGTCCGGGACGTCGAGCCCGGCGAAATGATCGTGGCGACCAAGGACGGCATCGAGTCGCTCCACCCCTTCCCGCCGCAGCGGCCACGCCCCTGCGTATTCGAATATATCTATTTCGCCCGCCCCGACAGCCAGTTCGGCGGCCACAGCGTCTATAACGTCCGCAAGGCGCTGGGGGCCCAGCTTGCCGCGGAAAGCAGCGTCGAGGCCGATGTTGTCGTGCCCGTGCCCGACTCGGGCGTGCCCGCCGCCATCGGTTATGCCCGCGCCTCGGGCATCCCCTTCGAGCTGGGCATCATCCGCAATCATTATGTCGGCCGGACCTTCATCGAGCCGACCCAGCAGATCCGCGCGCTCGGCGTAAAGCTCAAGCACAACGCCAACCGGGCCGTGGTGGAAGGCAAGCGCATCATTCTGGTGGATGATTCCATCGTGCGCGGCACCACTTCGGTCAAGATCGTGAAGATGATGTATGAGGCCGGCGCCAGGGAGGTCCACATGCGGATCGCCAGCCCGCCGATCACCCACCCGGATTTCTACGGCATCGACACGCCCGAGCAGGAGCAGCTTCTGGCGGCGAACTATGATCTGGAAGGCATGCGCGCCTATATCGGCGTGGACAGCCTCGCCTTCATCACCGTCGACGGCCTTTACCGCGCGCTCGGCTATGAGGGGCGCGACCCGGTCCACCCCCAGTTCACGGACCATTGCTTCACCGGCGACTATCCGACCCCGCTGACCGACAAGAACGGCACCCAGCGCCACCAGCTTTCCCTGCTGGCGGAAATCGCCTGATCCCATTATGTCTATCCCCGCATTATCGAAAGGCCCGCGCAAGCGGGCCTTTGTTTCATCGAGAACCCGGAGAGTTTCATGACCGGACGACTGGACGGCCGCCTGGCGGTGATTACGGGAGCTTCGCGCGGCATCGGCCGGGCCGCAGCCCTGGCGCTGGCCGCCGAAGGAGCCCATCTCATCGTCATCGCCCGGACCGTGGGCGGGCTTGAGGATCTGGACGACGAGATCAAGACGCTGGGGGGCAGCGCGACGCTGGTGCCGCTCGATCTGACCGACGGGGCCGCCATCGACCGGCTGGGACTTTCAATCCATGAGCGCTGGGGCAAGCTCGACATATTGATCGGCAATGCCGCCATTCTGGGGGTTCTGACGCCTCTTTCCCACCTCGATCCCAAGGAGTGGGACAAGCTGATGGCGATCAATGTGACCGCCAACTATCGCCTGATCCGCTCGCTGGAGCCGCTGCTCAAGCGTTCCGACGCGGGACGCGCCATCTTCCTGACCTCGGGCGCCGCGCAGAAATGCCGGGCCTACTGGGGCGGTTATTCGGTGACCAAGGCGGCGCTCGACGCCATGATCAAGACATGGGCCAACGAACTCAATGAAACCAGCATCAAGGCCAATCTGCTGAGCCCCGGCCCGATGCATACGCTGATGCGGCGCAAGGCCATGCCGGGGGAAGACCCGGCGATCCTGCCCGATCCTTCGGTGCTTGCCCCGCTCTTTATCGAGCTGAGTTCACCCGGTTGCGCGCGCCACGGCGAAACGGTTCAGTTCAACCTGTAAACGAAAGGGCGCGATCCCTGACCGCGCCCCTCCTTCATCAAAAGCAACCGCTGGCGGCGATTACTGGTTCGTGGTGTTGCCGCTATCGCTGGGCGTGCTCGGCGTTGCCGGTGTCGCCGGAGGCGTCGCGGGCGTGGCCGGCGCCATGCTGGGCGCATCGGCAGGCGGCGTGGTGGTGTCCGCAGGCGGCGGGGTCGTCGTGTCGTTTTTCTTGTCATCACAGGCGCCCAGTGCGAACAGTGGGGCCACAGCGGCGATGACGATCAAAATTTTGCGCATTTCATTTCCCTCTTCCTATTATCTGTTAGTTGAGTAACCAGCTTGCCCTCCCCCCGGCACATCCGGCGAAGCCAAGCTGGCTGGATGAGCGGGTTACTTCTTGTCGCCGAGCGTATCGTCGACAGCCCGGCCCGCCTTTTCCGCCGGTCCCGGCGGATCGATCGCGTCCTTTACAGACTGGGCGGCATTGTCGATCTTCTCGCCCGTCTTCTCTGCCGGGCCCTTGTCGTCGCACGCCGCCACAAACAGCAGCGGTGCAACGGCCATGGCCGCAATCAGAAGTTTACGCATTCAGATCTCCTGTGATCGTTGAATTACTACCGGGTGAAACACCCGCGCGGCCAACTGGTTCCGTAATGCCGGGGATTAGTCGCCGGTCACCGCATGGCCGAGAACGCCGCCGACGACCGCACCGCCAATGGTGGCCGCGGTTTTACCGTTACCCTTGCCGAACTGGTTGCCTACAAGACCGCCCGCGCCGGCACCAACCACGGTGCCGCAGGATGCAAGCCCGAGAGGGGCGATCATGAGCATGGAAACAATCGCGCAGCGCCCGATGATCTTCGCGGGCGAACGCCGCTGACCCCTGGTGAATTCAGACATAACAATTCCTCCTTCGCTGCCGATGCCGAAACGGGACGCCCAAAACGTCACCACTTCCCGCCTCGTTATTAAGCATATGGAGGTATTTTAATATTGTTAACCACTTGAAATTTCAGAATTAATCCCTAGCCATAAAAATCGCTAAATTGCCCTGATTTGGACAGATTGCGTGGCCTGTTCGTTCCAGAATGAAAACGGATTCGGGGATGGACAAGCCGCCGCATCCCCGAATCGATCAGCTTTTCTTGTTGGCGAAAGGATTCTTCGTCTTGCGCATGTAAATGCGGATCGGCACCCCCGGCAGGTCGAACGCCTCGCGGATGCCATTGACCAGATAGCGCTTGTAATCGGTGGGCACCTCCGGCGCGCGGCTGGAGAAGATGGCGAACGTCGGCGGACGCGACTTCACCTGCGCCATATATTTAAGCGATATGGGCCGCCCCCGGGCTGCGGGCGGGGTGTGGCGGGAAACCGCCTCCTCAAGCCAGCGGTTGAGCCTTGAGGTCGAGATACGCGAATTCCACAGCTCATGGACCTTTTCGACGGTCGGCATCAGCTTTTCGGTTCCCCGGGAGGTCAGCGCCGAAAAAGTGATGATCGGCACGCCTCTGATCTGGGGCAGCATCCGCTCCAGCACTTCCTTGAGTTCCTTGAGCTTGGCGGTGCGGTCCTCGATCAGATCCCATTTATTGACCGCCACGAGGAAGGCCCGGCCCTCCTGCTCCACCAGATCGGCGATATGGAGATCCTGCCGCTCGAACGGCTGGGTGGCGTCGAGCACCAGCACCACGACCTCGGCGAAGCGCACGGCGCGCAGGGCGTCGGCCACTGACAGTTTTTCAAGCTTTTCCGTGACCCGGGCGCGCTTGCGGATGCCCGCCGTGTCGAAAATCTTGACCCGCCGGTCGCGCCAGGTCCATTCGATCCCGATGGCGTCGCGCGTGATCCCGGCCTCAGGCCCGGTCAGCATCCGGTCCTCGCCCAGAAGCTGGTTGATCAGGGTCGATTTGCCGACATTGGGACGGCCGACGATGGCGATGCGCAGCGGCACCTCCAGATCAGGCTCGTAGGGCATGTCGGCGTCAAAGCCCTCGACCTCCTCGGAGTCGAGCAGGCTCTCGACCTCAAGCCCGGTTTCCTCGTCCGCAATACTGTCGGCGAAGGGCTCAAGCGCATCGTATAGCTCGCCCAGCCCCTGCCCGTGCTCGGCCGAGATGGCCAATGGTTCACCGAGACCGAGTTCATAAGACTCGTTCATGCCCGTGGTGCCCTTGCCGCCCTCGCACTTGTTCGCCACGAGAATGACGGGCGTCGTCTGGCGGCGCAGGATCTGGGCAAAGGAAAGATCGAGCGGGGTGACGCCCGCGCGCGCATCGATCAGCATCAGGCAGACATCGGCATCCGCGATGGCGAGGTCCGTCTGGCGGCGCATCCGGGCCTCCAGACTGTCGTCGGTCGCCTCTTCCAGCCCCGCAGTGTCGATGATCTTGAAATGAAGATCGAAAAGCCGGGCGTCGCCCTCCCGGCGGTCACGGGTCACCCCCGGACGGTCATCGACGAGCGCCAGCTTGCGGCCTACCAGCCGGTTGAACAGTGTGGACTTGCCAACATTGGGCCGTCCCACAATGGCGACTTTGAACGTCACGAGGGGCCACCCTTCTTTCATCAGCGGACCATGATGGACCTGGCTTCCTATTTGTAGGAAATCAGGTCCGCATCATTGGTCAGCACATAGATGGATCCATTCGCCACGATTGGCGGAATGAGAGAACCTTCCGGAAGGTCCACGCTTTTGGTGGTTTTACCGTCCTGCGGCGAGGCGGCAATCATCTGGCCGCTTGAAGAAACCAGAACGAGCTGGCCACCTGCGAGCACAGGGCCGCTCCACTGGATGCGGCGCGACGTAATATCCTCGGGGTCCTCGAATTTCTGGAGCTGGACGATCCAGCGGACACGTCCGTCCGAACGCTGAAGCGCCACCAGTTCGGAATCGAGCGTGACGAGGAAAATATAATCCCCGGCGATCCAGGGCGTCTGCACGCCCCCGATCTCCCGCGTCCAGATGCGTTCGCCGGTGCGCAGATCGATGGCGACCATGCGGCCCGAATGGCTGACCGCATAGACCTTGCCCTGATCGATGACGGGGCGGCCCGCAATGTCGTTGAGTTCGGTCAGCGAACTCATGTTGCCGGTGCGGGTGAGTGAATCGTTCCAGTTGGCGTTGCCGTTTTCGACGCGCAGGGCGTAAATCTCGCCCGAGGAATAAGGCGCGACCACGGTCGTATCCTCGACAGCGGGGCTGGTCGCGGCCAGAATGCCCGCAGTCTCGGAGATGCCCTGCTGACGCCAGATGATGTCGCCCTTGTCCTGCGACAGCGCAATGGTCTGGTTATCGGCGGTCACGGCGAAGACGCGCCCCCCGATGGCCGTCGGCGAGGATCGGAAGGGGTCTCCCACATTCTGCTTCCAGATGATCGAGCCATCCGAGGGATTGACCGCATAGACGACGCCAAAGCCCGTGGCGATGAAGAGACGGCCATTGTCGAAGGCGACGCCGCCGCCCCGCCCGGCCGCCGGATCGTCATCCTCCGGCACCAGATCCTGGGACCAGACATGCTCGCCCGTGGCGGCATCGAAGGCCCGCAGGGTGGATTCGGCGTCGAGCACATAGATCCGGCCCGCCGCGAGGACGGGCGACGCCGTCAATTGGGCCGCGCCGCTCGAACCGGCGCCAGCATCGCTCGACCAGGCTTTCTCGAAACCGTTCGACGAGGCCAGATTGTACATGGCGTTGGACGGGCTGCCGCCGGGCTGCGGCCAGTCCGTGTTCGCCACCGGATCGGGCAGATAGATCGTGTCGCTCTGCAAATCCGGGTCGGCCTGCAAGCTCTGGTCAAGCGCCATCACCGAAATCCGCTTGCCCGGCAATTTGGCCGCCGGCGCGCTGGTGAACCAGCCATCGATGGTGCTGCATCCGGTCAGCATAAGGCCGAGGGCGCACATGCCGGCGAGCTTCACCAGCCCGTCGGACAGGCTCGCGGGCCGGGAAGTGCGGCCATGAAAGGCACCACGCATCGCCATGGGTTACTCCGATTTACCGGGCTGCACAGCAGCCTCCGGGGATTTGCTGGGCTGCTTGGAAGCATCTGGGGCGGGAACAGCCGAGGCCTCGGCAGGCGGCGGCAACAGGGGCGCGATCAGCGCCTTCATGACATGGGCGCGGTCGCGCAGCCCCGCCGAGGCGGCCGGGTCGTCGATGATCGCCTGAAAGTTCGAGTCGGCCTCGCCATATTTGCCGGCCTTGTAGGCCGACAGCCCGATCAGCTCGCGCGCAACATTGTTCCAGGGCTTGCTCGTGTCGGTCTGGCCCTGAAGCTCTTTCTGCACATCTTCGTAGCTGGCGGTATCGACCTCGGCCATCGCCGCCTTGACGTGGGCCAGTCCCTTGAGAACGTCGGGGGCATCATCAGCGGCGGCAATGGCGTGATAGGCGGCGACGGCGCCCTGCCGGTCACCGGCCCTGATCAGGGCAGCGGCTTCCTCGAAGCGGGCGAGCACGGCGTAACCGCCCGACGCATTGGCGGCAAAATCGCCCAGCGCGGCGCTCGCCTGCTTGTCGTCCTTCGACTTGACGTCGGCAATGAGCTGGTCATAGCGGGCCGACACCTTCTCGGCCTGCGCCCGGCTCCATGTCCTCCAGCCCAGATAGCCCGCCGTGCAGACCAGAATCGCGAGCGCCAGTCCGATGACATAAAGGCCGAAACGGTCCCAAAGATTCTTCAATTGGTCCCGGCGAATGTCTTCTTGAACTTCGCGCAACAGGTCAGACAAAATTCAGCTCCAGAGCAGGGTCTGTCGCAGGTGGCGGGCCACCCCTACAGGATTCACGAACGGCCGGATTTCAGGCGGCTCAAAATAGCGTCAGACCCACCGGAAGGCAAACGCCCGTCCGGTGGGTCCCGCCGCAGAACAGTACGTAATAAATAAAGCCTCAGGGCACTTTCTTCATACCATAGGTATGCGCCGCCGCCGGAAAGCTGCGGGCCCGCACTTCCCGGGCATAGGCTTCCGCCGCGCCCGCGATCTGCGCGCCCAGCGTCGCGAATTCCTTGACGAACTTGGGCGGGTTGGGAGAGAGGCCGAGCATGTCCTCCAGCACCAGAATCTGGCCGTCGCAATGGGCGGAAGCGCCGATACCGATGGTCGGGATGGCAATTTCGTCCGTGATCCGGGCCGCCAGAGGCTCCGCCATGCCTTCCAGCACCACGGCAAAGGCACCAGCCTCCGCCACGATGCGGGCGTCCTCCTCAAGGCCGCCCCACTCTTCCTGGGTGCGCCCTTGCGTCTTGAAGCCGCCCATCACCTGAATGCTCTGGGGGGTGAGGCCGATATGGCCCATAACGGGAATGCCGCGCTCCTGAAGATAGTAAATCGTCTCGCCCATGCGCGCGCCGCCTTCGAGCTTCACCGCGGTGCAGCCCGTTTCCTTGATGATGCGGCAGGCATTACGGAAAGCAATCTCGGGGCTTTCCTCATAGGAGCCGAACGGCATGTCGACCACCACCAGCGCACGGTCCGTGCCGCGCACGACGGCCGACCCATGGGCGATCATCATGTCGAGGGTGACGCCGAGGGTCGATTCCATGCCGTACATGACCATGCCAAGGGAATCGCCGACCAGCAGCACATCCACATAGGGGTCCACCATGCGCGCCGTGTGGGCATGATAGGAGGTCAGGCACACCACGGGCTCGGCACCCTTGCGCGCCCGGATTTCGGGAACGGTGATCCGCTTTATCTTCGACTGCACCGACATGATCTCACCTCCGCTGAGCCGGATGAACGGCTGACGCCCCTCATTTTCCGCTCTGGAGGCCTTGCTCCCCTATGGGCGCAAAGCCACGAACTCCCCCCAGAAGGCGGGACCATAGCCCAGCCTCCCCATGGGCGCAATTCCAGGCACCATGAGGGTTTATTCCAGTCCGGTCCCGAGTGCCGGAACCGGTTCCTGAAGTCCCTCGCCGATACTGAAGCGAAGGCGACCTGTTCTGAAGGAGATACGCAGCTTGCGATGTTTCATGAGGTAATGAAGGGCGACGGCGGCCGCGGCGAAACCGGACGCGGCCCCGACGGCCAGCGCCCAGCGCGGCCCGAACCTGTCGGATATCCAGCCGACGAAAGGCGCACCGACAGGAGAACTGCCCAGGGCGATGGCGATGAGGATCGCCAGCACGCGCCCGCGCATGACCGGCTCGGTCGACAATTGCACCAGACTGTTCGTCGACGTGGTGATGGTCTGGGTCGATATGCCGATGATGACGAGGGCGAGGCCAAAAAGCGCGTAGTTGGGCATGAGGGAGGCCAGAGCGGAGCCCGCGCCGAAGATCGCGGACGCCGGCAGCAAAACCAGAAAGCCCGGATTTTCCCGCCGGGCGGCGAGCAACGCGCCCGCCACCGTTCCGATCGCCATGATCGACATCAGGAGCCCATATTGACTGGCATCCCCATGGAAGGCGCTGACCGACATGGCCGATATGAAAATCGGGAAGTTAAAGCCGAAGGCGCCGATCAGAAAAAGCATGAAGAAAATGGCCTTCAGATCGGCTCTTTTCCAGACATATCGGAATCCCTCCGCAAAGCTCCCCGGGCTCCTGCCTGCCCTTTTGCCTTGATGCAACTCACCGCGACGCAGAAATCCGAGTGAACCGAGGACAGCACAAAACGATGCCGCGTTGATCAGGAACGCCCAGCCCGAGCCCACGCCGGAGATAAGGACGCCGGAAACGGCCGGCCCCACCATCCGGGCGACATTGAAAGACGTGGAGTTCAACGCGACGGCGTTCGAGAGGTCGGCATCGCCGACGAGTTCCGAGACGAAGGTCTGGCGTGCGGGCGCGTCAATGGCAGTCACGCATCCAAACAGAAACGCGAACACATACACATGCCATAGCTGAACAAGGCCGGTAACATCGAGCATGCCGAGCGCAAGGGACAGCAGCGCCATTCCGCCCTGCGTCGCGATCAGCAGCCTACGCCGGTTGAAATGATCCGCCGCATAACCGGTCCAGGGCAGCAGCAGAAACTGCGGGCCGAACTGAAAGCCGATCACCATGCCGACAGCCGTCGCATTGTGATGGGTAAGCTGGGTGAACACCAGCCAGTCCTGGGCGGTGCGCTGCATCCATGTTCCCACATTGGATATGAGCGCGCCGCCCGCCCACAGGCGGTAATTGTATATTTTCAGTGAGCGAAATGTTCCGGGCACAATGTTTCTTGCAAAAGGACAGGGGCGTTATCGCCGTTAAACCGGAGCGCGCTCCGGGATCATCCCGCACGCCCTGTTTCCAGCAGGGCGATGATTTCCTTCGTCGTGCCGGTCTCGCCCAGCCGTGGAAAAATCCGCGCAATGCTGTTCGCATGGGCGTCGGCATTGAGATCGGTCATCGCATCGATGGCAAGGGTGACATTCAACCCGATTTCATAAGCCTGACGCGCCGTCGTATCGACGCCGATGCTGGTCGAAACACCGGCAATGACGACCTGCGTAACGCCTGCCGATTTCAGATATTCTTCCAGACCCGTGTTCCTGAAGGCGCCCCATGTCGTTTTTGTCACTACATGATCCCGCGGCTGCCGGTTCAGTTCCGGAACGAGATCGGCCCAGCCGTCAGGGCAACTGCCCTCCTGCATGGCGAGGCTGTTCATTCCGGCCCGGCGCAATGCCCGCCACATTGATGAGCACGACCGGCAGGCCATGGTTGCGGAAAGCATCCGCCAGCATCCGGGCGTTCGCCACCACATCCGCGACCGGATGCGCCGCGGGAAGCGAAACAATCCCCTTCTGGAGATCGACGACAAGGAGGGCGCTCTTCGGGTCGAGCATCGTGACGGCCATGGTATTTTCTTTCTGCTGGATGTTGCCGCGGCGCATGCCCGCCCCCGGTATTCAGGACATTGGGAAAGGGCCGCGATCAGACGTCTGTTTCTCCCAGACGCCGGATCAGGGAAATGGCGGAAATGAGCGTCTGCTGTTCGGCCGGATCGAGCTTTGCCATGGCGGCCAGAAGCCATTCCCGCTTGGCGATCTTGCGTTGCCGCCGCGCCTCGGTTCCTTCCGGCGTCAGCTCGAACAAGACCTGCCGTCCGTCCGTCGGATGGGCTCGCCGATGAACCAGCCCTGCCCCCTCCAGATCGGCGAGCGTGGCGCCCATCGACTGGGGTTTCACGGCTTCAGCCCGCGCGAGGTCCGCCGTCGTCATGGCTCCCACCTTGTCGAGCCGGGCCAGCGCCGCGATCTGCGACCAGCTCAGTTCCCCGGGATTGGACTCAAGACGCAGCCGGCGCAAAAGCTGGCCAAGCCCGAGAGAAAGCTCGGTGACGGCGTTTTCCAGGAGCATCGATGGGTCGGGCGTATCGGTCATGCGCCCAACATAGATATAAACAGGAAAACTTGCAAGTCTTCCTTCTATTATGAACCGGGCACGTTACCCTGGTGTTTTATGAACCGCGATGGCGTGACGCCGAAATGCTTGCGGAACATAGCCGTGAACGCACTCGGGCTGTCATAGCCGAGATCAAGGGCGATGGTGGTGACGGGGACGTCCGAGGCCAGCATCTCCACCGCCTGCAGCAGCCGCATCCGCTGTTTCCATGTGGAAAACGTCAGCCCCGTTTCCTGCACGAAGCGCCGCGTGATCGTGCGGCGCGAGAGGCCGACATCGCTCGCAAGAGCCTCAAGCGACTGCCCCTCGGCCGGGTTCGTCATGATCCTGCGCGCGATCTGCATGATGCCCGGATGCGCCGGCATCGGCAGATATTCCCGCTCCAGCGGCAGGGCGGCCACCTCATCGATGACGATGGCCTCGATCCGGGCTTCCGGCGATCCGGGATCGGGACGCTCCGTCCATGTGGCGATCCGCGAAATCGCCTCCCGCAGCAATGCGGGCGTCGCCGCCGTGCCGAACTTCCGGGGCAGAGCCGCACAGGCGCTCTGCTCAATGTAAACGTAAAAGCCTGAGAAATCGCCACAAAGCCGCAGTGAATGATCCTGTTCGGGGGGAATCCAGAAAATATGCCCCCCGGGCACGACCCAGTCGCCCTGCTGTGTCTGCACTGTCAGCAAACCTGTCGAGACCATCAGGATCTGACCGCGCGCATGACGATGCCATCTGATCGTCACCGGACGGGCCAGCCTCTGCCTGCTTACAGCCAGAACCGTTGGCTGGGCCGCATCATCTATGTCGGAAAGTGTCTCAATCGGCCGGCGCATGTCCTCAACTCGACAAATCCAGTCCCCGCCTCGGGAGCGCGGATAATTATATAATGATAATCACTCTCATAAATTGTTGCCAGTAATTTGAAGGGCTGATCAGGGGAATGACGCGACAGACAGGACGAGAGCTGCTGCTCAACAATACGGCAGTGGCAATGCTGGTGGTTTCCACCATTTTCGCGGCGCCGGCAGCCGCACGAGCCGACGACACGCAACAGACGAAAGCCGATGCGCCCGCCAATCCCGCCGCGGCGACATTATCCCCCATATCCGTGACGGCAACCGATACGGAAACCCGGGACGATGGCGTGAACGGCTTCGTGGCCACACGCTCGACCAGCGCGACCAAAACGGGGGCCTCTCTGCTGGAAACGCCCCAGACCGTCACCGTCATCACACGCAATGAACTCGACGCACAACAGGCCGAAACCGTCCGCGCCGCGCTGCGCTATGCCCCAGGCGTGCATATCAGCGACAACCCCGACAATCGTCTCGACTCGATCAGCGCCCGTGGCTTTACGCTGGATCAGTATCTCGACGGCCTCAAACTCCTCTCAGGCACATGGTCGGTGCCGAAGGTCGAGCCCTATATGCTTGAAAGCGTGGAGATTCTTCAGGGCCCCTCCTCCGTGCTCTATGGGCAGGCCTCGCCGGGCGGCGTTCTCAACTTCGTGAGCAAGAAGCCGACGAGCGAGCCCATCCACGAAATCCAGTTGCAAACCGGCAGTTATGGCCGGGCACAGGCGGCTTTCGACCTTGGCGGCCCTGTCGACAAGGAAGGCCATTTCCTTTATCGCGTGACCGGGCTTGCCCGGACATCCGGGGCGCAGATCGACCACACCAAAGAGCAGCGGCTGAACATTGCCCCCTCGCTGACGTGGCAACCCGACGCCAACACCAGCCTGACGATATTATCCAGCTATCTCCATGATCCCAAAGGCGGGTTCTGGAATCTGATGCCCTATGACGGCACCGTCCTGCCCAACCCCTTCGGGAAAATCTCCCGCAGTTTTTATACCGGAGACATTGATTTCGAGAAATTCCGCCGCACCCAGACGATGATCGGCTACCAGTTCGAACATCGCTTCAACAATATATTCACGGTACGTCAGAATCTTCGCTACAATCATATGGACATCGACTACGCCGCCGTTCAGGGCCTGGCGATGGAGAGCGACAACCGGACCCTTGACCGCCAGTCATACACAGCGAACGAGCGCCTCAACACGGTCAGCGTGGACAACCAGCTTGAAGCCATATTTTCCACAGGCGCGCTCGACCACACGCTTCTGACCGGTCTCGATTACCAGCATGTCCGATGGGATAATTTCACCCGCTGGAGCACAACATCGTCGCTGGATATTCTCGAACCAGACTACCATCAGAACATTCCGCTTCCAGCCGTTTTTCAAAGCGCGAAGGAAACGATCCGGCAGCTCGGCCTTTATGGGCAGGACCAGATCCGCTGGGATCACTGGTCGCTTCTGCTGGCCGGACGCGAGGACTGGGCCAGTTCCGATGTGGATAACCGGATTGCCAACGCATCGGCATCTCAATCCGACCGCGCCTTTACAGGGCGGGCAGGCCTGACCTACCTCTTCGACAACGGCCTTGCTCCCTATATCAGCTATGCCACGTCCTTCCAGCCGACAATCGGCACGAATTCCACCGGGGATGCTTTCAAGCCGACCAAAGGCCAGCAGGAAGAAATCGGCATCAAATTCAGGCCGAACGGATTCAACAGCCTCTTCACCGCGTCTCTCTTCAACCTCACCCAGAAAAACGTGCTGACGACCGATCCGCAAAACGTCAATTTCAGCGTGCAAACGGGCAAGGTCCGCAGCAGGGGCGTCGACCTGTCGGCGGTGACGAGCCTGAGCAACGACCTCAGCATACGGACATCATACACCTATCTCCGGAACAAGATCGTCAGGGACAACAGCGGGCTTGAAGGGAATACGCTGGGCGGCGTTCCCAGAAACAGCGCCTCGATCTGGGCGGACTACACGCTTCACGATGGCTGGGCCGATGGTCTGGGACTGGGCGGCGGCGCGCGTTACGTCGGATCGACCTATGCAACCGAAGCCAATACCATCAGGCTCTCAAGCTACACCCTCTTTGACGCCGCCGTGCGCTATGATCTCGGCACAGCGATCCCGTCGCTGGATGGCACACAGCTTGCCTTCAACATCTACAATCTCACCGACAAGGAATATATCGCCGACGGCTCGTTCACCGGGATCAGCTATGGCATGGGGCGGACCTTCTATGCGACGCTCTCCTACAAATGGTGACAACGCGCAAGAACTGCCGCCGAAGGGCGGCAGTTCTTTTTCACTCTGTGGATCGTATCGTTCAGCCCCGGCGTGCCGATCTTCACTGGGCCTGCGCCAGTTGCCGCTTTTGCTCATCGTTCAATACGCCAGCCCCGACATACTGGACAGCGCTGTTCGGGTTATAGCTCTGCCTTCCGTCGACACCGGGGCGCTTTCCGTCCTGTCCCTGCGGCTTGTCCTGTAGCGGCGCACCATCGCCGCCGCCATAGCCGATGACCTCGACAGTGATGATCGAGGGCATGTCCTGACCCAGACGGCCTTGCCGGGACCGGTTGGCCGCATCACCGGCCGCGTTCGAGGCAGCCCCGGCAACGTTCGAAGCCGCCGTCAGGCCCGCGATATTGGGGGCCATCGCAACCGGGATGCCGGCGGACGTGCCCTGCACCTTGATGTTGGCCGCATTGACGATGTGGAGCGCGGCAAGGTTGATATTGCCCGAGACGCGGATGCCCGCCTCGCCCGCATCGATGGTGCCAAGCGGCGCGATCAGGTCGATGTCTCCCGGGGGCACGTCCGGGATCGGATTGAGCGTCGCGATGCCCGCGCCCGACGAAGGCACGGTCGGAGCCAGAGTGACGCTGCCGTAATTGTCATAGACGCGCCGGGGCGGGGTGTAGACCACCGTGGTCTTGGCCCCCCGGCCGGCGTTGATGTCGCCGGTCGCCGACCAGGCGAGGATGTTGCCGCCGAAGGTCGTCAGGATGCGCGAGAGACCAAGCAGCACGCTGCCCAGCGAATAGATGTCGATGTCGCCGCTGCCTTGCGTGATCAGGCCGGCCGTACCGAAGGCGGAACTTCGCCCTCGACGTCGACCACGGTCTGGCCGCCCGGCGCGAGCATCATTGATCGCACCGCCGAACTGGGTCTCGAACACCCGACCCGCCGAACATCGTGATATTGCCGGTATAAGTGATCGGATTGCCCTGTGCATCCTTGTCGGGGAACAGCGCCACGATGGCGTCGCGGCCGCGCAGGTAGGAGCCGAAGCGCGTGCTGGCCGGATCGTTATATTCGCGGCCACCGGCGGTGAGTTCGGCGTAATAAACCTGCCGCAGGAAGATGTGCTGTTGTTCCGGTGCAAGCTTGCCGAAATAGCTCCGCGCCTGTTCGGTCGATCCGTCGAAGCCGTAGCGCTGCTTCAGCCACGCGGCGAGTTCCTTTTCATAGGTCTTGGCGACCTTGCCGGAGCCTTCGAGCGGCGTGCCTGCGGGCACCAGATTGGCCGGATCGAGATAGGGCAGCAGCGCCGCATAATCCGGTCCGCTGGCGCCGACGCCCGCCTGCATCGCGATGCTGGCGCCGGGACGATTGTCGCCGGGAACGACCGGGCCGAGCGAGGTGACGCGGGCCTTGTCCGCCATCAGGATGTTGCGTCCGGCGGAGATGTCCAGCGTGCCGGGACCGGCGACGTTGAAGGAGCTGTAGAGAATATCGCGCCCGGCCGAGACTTGCGAGACATCGGTCGCATCGCCGTTGACGAACAGGTTGTCGGCGCTGGAGTAATCTCCGACGTCGGAGTTGGACCACACCTCATCCTTGCCGATCGCGGTGCCGCTGCCGACGATATCGCGCCCGGCCATCATCCACACCGGCCCGCCCTGGTACCATTTCTGTCCGGCGCGCAAGGTGTCGGCGGCGGCGTAGGTGATCACCCGGCCGCTGCTGACGCCGACGAGGTCGCCATTGACCGCGTAGAACCGTGCCGGATCTTCAAAGTCCCATTCGCCGGAGACGGTATCCGGCCCGAAGGCGAACAGCGGGTACATGCCGCTGCTGCCGGGAGTCGCGCGGTTACCCGAGGCCGCAAGGTTGCTCTTGGTCACGCCACCATTGGTCGTCCCGGAGAACGCCGGGTGGAACGGCGTCGCCATCGCGCCGCTGGACGCACCGGACTGGCTGACATCATAGCCCTCGGCGTAGATCGAGCCGGCGGCGAGGAATTCCAGCCTGCCGTTGGCGGACGGCGCCAGCAGCAGATCTCCGGTATCGATTCCGTTGCGGTTTAGCTTCGCTGCGTTGCCGTAATACAGGCTGCCGCTGGCGGCCACCGCGCTGAGGATCGAGGGGTAGACAAAGGCGGAGTCCGTACTCGCGATGTCGCCAGCGATGGGATTGTCGCCGTTGGGGGTGATCGGCGTCAGATCGCCGCCGGCCGAGAACAGGTTGATGGCGGTATGCGCGGTCCACAGCGAGAACCAGCTTTCGCCGCTGCCCTTGTCGCCGTTCACGCTGAACGGGGTCTTGTTCGCCAAAGTGACGCGGCCGGGATCGTCGACGCCCTTGATAACCAGGTCGCCGCGCGTGGAGATGCTGTAGTTGGAGTCGCCGGGCGCGAGCACGAGGCCGAGCTGGGCCCGCGTCCCGGTCGCCGCGAACGGGTCGGTGGCGCGCGTATCGCGCACGGAGGAGACGAACGCTCCATATTGCAAAGGCAGGTTGCCGATGCTGCCGGCCTGCAATTGCATGTCGCCGCGCAGGTTGACGATGGTGCCGGTGAGCGCGGCGTTCTTGTCGGCGTTGTCCTGGTTATAGACGGCATCCTGGGTGAACGGATTCAGCGTGCCGCCGATGCGCAGATCGATGTCGCCGCCGCCGGTCAGGCTGAGGCTGCCGTCCGCCAGCACGCGGCCGGTGCTGCCGACCGCCAGCACCAGGCCCTGGCTGTGCATATTATGCGCCGCGCCGCCCTGCAACTCGCCGCGCTGGCTCAGGATGCCGGCATCGCCGCCGACGTCCATGCGCAGATTGCCGCCGCCCAGCGTGCCAAAGCCGGTGAAGCCGACCATCCTGTCGGCGGTGCCGCTGCCGAAGGACGGGACATAGCTGCCGAAATTGATCCACCAGGCGGTCGGCTGGTCGTTGCCCTGACCGAGCGTCGCGCCGCTGCCCTGGCGCCACAGCCAGGTGCCGATCGCCGCGGAGGCGTAGCCGGTATCCTCCGGATTGGGCCGCCCGAAGCCGCCGCCGGACAGTTGCTGCATCAGGTCGCCGGTCAGGTCGCCGCCGGCCTTCACCGTCAGGTTGCCGCCGCCGGTCGGATACCAGGCGCGCGCCAGGCTGTCGGGACCGCCATCGACGAATTTCTCGTTGGCGCCATCGGAGTCGTTCAGCACAGTGCCATTGGGGCCGATGGCGCGCGGCAGATTGTAGGGATCGTTGGCGCCGGTGCCCTGCGACGACGTGCCGGCGGTGTAGACGCCGTACAACGTATCCATGCGCAGGTTGAGGCCGGCCAACAATTCGAGATCCGCCGCGCCGGTGCGCACCACGCTGAAACGCGAGCTGCCGGCGACCGGCTGGTAGGTGATGTTGCCTACGACGCAAAATTCAGGAATGTCGGAACACAATTGAGCGGCGCTGTCATAGCCAGCAAGCGAGGGATCGATGGGATCACCCGCGTGCAGATTCGGATCACCGATTAGATCGATGGCCTCCTGGCTCCAGCCATAGCCGCCGGTGGCGAAGCCGAACATGCCGTAATGGGCGTCGGCCAGACGGAGGTCGCCCTGCTTCGGATGGGCCTGAACGATGCGGCTGTCCGCCGCCGTGGTATCGGCGCCGGCCACCAGCCGCAGCGACCATGACTGCGAACCTTCCGGCAGCATCGGGGCCAGCGCCCACAGCGCGCCCTGCCGGCTGTTGGCGGACGGACGCAGGTCGACCGAGTCGACGCCGGCTGGCAGTTTGATGTTGGCGGCGGCCGGCAGGAAAGCGCCCAGCGGCAAGGTGAGGTCGCCGTCCAGCACATAGGGGCGCGGCGCGGAGGTGCTGCCGTTGGGAATTCCGATCTGCAGCGGCAGCGGCACGCCCTTGGGCCAGACCAGCGCCGCGAGTTGGGCGGTGCCCGGCAGCCGCATGCCGGCATCGAACCGCGTCCCCGTCGGCAGCGTTTCCGCAACGCCGAGGATCGAACCGGCGGCGTGGATGATAGTGCCGGAGGCGTCGCGCACCGCGGCGCTGAACACCGTGCCGGCCGGCACGGCAAGCGGCGCGGTCAGGGCGCTGGGCGCCGGGATCACGAGTCCGCCGTCGAATGTCATCGCCTTGATCGGCAGATCGTAGTTCAGCGTCGTGCCGCCCTCATAGGTCGTGCCGTCGGCGATCACGACGCCGCCGTGGGGCACCACGGTGTCGCTGCCGTTGAAATTGACCCCGGGCAGCAGCAGCCAGCCGTTGTCGTCCTGCGTCACCGGCGGCGGCGCGAAGCCGTCATTGATGCTGCCGTAGATCTCGAGATTGCCGCCGGCGCGGATCACCAGCGCGCCGGGTTCGCCGGAGCCGTAGACGCCGGTCTGCTGCGTGTGGGGATTGACGCTGGCGTAGCGGTAGCCCGACAGATCGAGATCGCCCTGCACCACCAGATCGCCGTCCGGCGTCGCGCTGACGATCTCCACGCCGGGGCGCAGATGGAACGCGTCGGTATAGGCGCGCAGGCCGGCCAGCTTGCTGTCCATCAGGTCGCGGTTGGCGAGTGCGGCGTCCATGAACGCGATGCTCTGCAGGTTCTTGGCGTCGAGGTAAGCTTGGTCGATCACCTGATACGGCCGGCCGCTGGCCGCCGGATCGGTGCCGTAGGCCGCGTCGTCGTATTGCCAGGTGCCGTTGACCGCGATCGAGCGCGCGCCGCGAATGTCCAGCGTGCCGCTGGCGTCGATGCGGATGTCGCCGCTGGTCTCGCCGGTGCGCCGCGCGTTGAGTTCGAGGGTGCCGCGCGGCAGGCCGTCGTTGTCGTAGGCCGTACTTCCCACTGGCGCGTCGGTGCCGTGGCGCAGGTCGATCCGGGCGCCCGATGCGAGCGTCAGTTGTCCGTCGCCCGATGTCAGATTGACGATGGCGCGGTTCGGCGAGTCGATGATCTTGCCGTAGCTGTCGACCCGCAAGGTGGTGCCATGGGCGTCGAGCAGCGCGCTGCCGGCGATGGTCAGGTTGTTGGATGCCGCGAGATAGATGCTGCCAACGCTCGCGCCGCTGGCGTCGATGGTGCCGAGCACGGTCAGGCTGCCGTTGTCGACCGACACGTTGATCTCGCCGGCCTTCAGACCGTCGCCGATGGTGAGATCGCCCTGCTTGAGCTGGAAGCTGCGCGCACCGAACACGCCGCCGTCGTTCAGGCGCTGGTTCAGCGCCGTGAACTGCGTATCGAGCGTACCGCTGTCCCCGAGGTGCTGGGCGCGGATTTCAACTTCCGCCGCCTCATAGGGCACCAGCGTGCCGCCGGCATCGTACATGCCGCTGCTGCTGCCGAGGATCTTGCCCTGCAAATCGACCACGCCGGCCGCGTCATCCAGCGCCAGAGCCTTCAGCGTTCCGGCGCGGTTGTATTGCGCCGACAGGTCGATCACCGATCCCGCCGCCTGATGGATATCGCCGCTGCGGCTTTCCAGCACGACGTCGCCGCCCCAGCTATATTTGCTGACGTCATTGAAGGCGATTGTGCGGCCGGCCATGTCGATCACGGCGCGGTCGGTGAGCGTCAGGTCGTGCTCGGCGCTCAATGTCAGCTTGCCGCTCGGCAACGCAACTACGGTATCGACGAAGACGTCATGCCCGCTGATGTTCAACTCACCCCCGAGGGCGGCGTCAGCGGAATTCGCCGCGGCCCCGGCCGGAGCCGTCAGCCGGACCGATCCGCCCGCGGTGATGCTGTTGACCGAGCCGGCTTCGCCGGTGATCAGCGGCGTCTCGATATTGAGATTGCCGCCGCTGTACTGATAGCCGGTCTCGGGCTGATACGCGCCCTGCGACTGGTACACTGACAGGCTGCCTTTTTCATTCGCGGTGACGCGGTCGCTGGCGCGCAGGTTGACATTGGCAAAGCCCAACGCCAGCCGGGCGTCGTTGTCCTCGCCGGTCGGCTGGCTGCCGGGTCCGTAGCCGAACTCGATGCGCGCCGCTTCGATATTGAGCGTGCCGATGCCGTTGCCGGCGCCGTCCGCGACCACCGTGCCGGGCGCGGCGGTCGAGCCCTTCCAGATCAGGTTGCCGGTGCGGATCGTCGCCACGTCGCCGGCGCCGCCGCTGCCGTAGATCGCCGGCGTGCCCAGCACCAGCGTGTCCAGCGTCGACTTGCCGGTGACCGGGTCGATCGTATCCAGCGTCACGCTGCCGTAGAAATTGACCGACGTGCTCGCGTTCAGCACCAGGGTTTCCAGCGCGGGCGCGCCGTATCGCGTGTCGCCCCGCAACAAGCGGTCGAGCACGCTCTGGTTCAGTAACAAGCCTGCCGGCAGCACATTGCGCGCCTCCGCGTCCGCCAGCGCGGCACTGTCGCCGACATTGATCGCCTGCACCGACAGTGTCAGGTTGCGCGTGCCGTAACGCACAGCGTCGTCGAGTGCGAACCGGCCTGACGTGCCCAGCACGATGGTGCCTTCCGAGTAAAGCTCGGTGTCGCCCGTGCATACCCCCGAGAGGCAGGCGCCGATTTGCAGATTGCCCGATGCTCCGCTGAACGTCGCCGGCAGGATGCTCAGCACGCCGTTCGACACCGCTACCGTGGACACGCTAACGAAGCCGGTGCCGTTGGCGTAGTTGAAGCCGTCGGTCGCATCATAGGCGGCCTTGCCCCGGCCCAGCGTATTGATGCTGGCGCCTTGCTCGATGGTCAGATCGCCGACGGCCGAGAGGAACACTTCCGGCGCGGCCAGCGTCGCACCCGACCGCAGCACCACATTGTGCGCGCCAAGGCTGGTATTGATGGTCGTTCCGTTCTGGCCATAGCTCGCATATTGCAGGCCGCCGATCACCAGACGCGATGCACCCATCGCGTTCAGGACACCCGCGTCGAGCGTCACGCCGTTGAAGCCGGCGGTGGCCTGCGATCCCGCCGCGACGATCTCGAAATCGGCGGTGGTGTAGCCGGCGGTCTTGGCGATTTCGACCGAGCCGCCATAGCCGCCCTCGGCGGCGCCGAACAGAGCCGTCCCGTTGAAGCGGAAGGCATCTGCTCCCGCGCCCGGATTGAGATCCAGAAACAAGCTCTTGGCGTCAGCTTCCAGCATGGCCCGCGGCACACCGATGCGGGCGGCGTCGGCCAGCGCGAAGCTGTCGTAGCTGGTTTCATCATACTGCGAATAAGTGCGCAACACCGCGCCCGGCGTCACGATCACCTGACGGAACAGGCTGTCGGCGATGCCGGTATTCACGATGCCGAGTTGTGCGGCAGTGGCCCATGAGCCGTTGCCCATCGCACTGCTGGCAATCGGCATGCCCGGCTTTACGAGGCCGTTCAGCTCGACTCGGAAAGCGCCGGGCAACAGTGCGTAGCTGGCAGGCATCAGCGTGTAGGTGCCGGCCGGAAGGCCGGGAATGCCCTGACGCAGCGTGATCTGCTGGCCGATGACCGGATCGACAGCGCCGCTTGCGCCCGCCGGCGGCGCATAGCCCTTCTGCACGCCGGGAACGATAGCGTAGACCGGATTGGTGGCCGATCCCGGCAGCTTCATCTTGCCGTCGGAGCCGATCTGCATCAGCGGCGTGTAGCGCGCATCGGTCGAACCGCCGCGCCCGCTGATGAAGCCCGCGCCGAGCAATTCCCCGCCGCCCGACAGATCGAGCACGGCGTCATGCTGCACGTCGACGCTTGTGCCGCTTAAGGTCACGCCGAGCAGCAGGTTGTTGCCATCGGAGCCGCCGACGCCGATCAGTTTGACGGCTTTCCCGTCATACAGATAGCTGAGCCCGTCGACCGTGCCGCCGTAAGGCATTTGCAGCCCGTCGCCGCTGACCGATGTCACGCTGCCCGGCAGCAGGGTCACCTTGCTGTCGCCGCTGCCGATCTGCACATGCCCCAAGGGCGCCCGCACCACGCCGCCCTGTTCAACAGTCGGCGCGGTGAGCATCAGGTCGCCGAAAGCCGAATACGGCACCGCCGGCGTATCTGCTGTGCCGGCTTCGATCCGCAGCACCAGGGCCGCCCCCACCTGCGCCTTGACCCCGGTTGCGGGATAGATCTGCGCGGCCCGCAGCGTGATGCTGCCATTGCTGCTGAGCCCGGTGCTGTAAACTCCCGGGGATACGGGATTGACCCCCTGCAGGAAGCGCAGGTCCCCATTGCTTTGCAGCTTGGCCAGTCCGAAATTCACCGTAGTACCGTCGCGGATGTCGATAAGGTCTGCGGTCACACCGAGATAGGAATCGAAGGAAATCGGCTGTACCGCGCTCCCGACCGGCGTCCGGGTGATCGTCGGACTTGGCGATGTCGAACCGTAGTTGAAGCCGGCAAGGCGCGCATATGCAGCGTCCAGCACGACGCGAGCATCCTGCGGCGCACCGGCGGCAAGCCCGGTCTGGCCATAGATATTGAGATTCTGGCCGACGTGCAGGTTCAGATTGCCATCGAACTGGACCAGGTCACTCATGATGGACAGGTTGTCGAAGCCGCCGTTCGCCATGGTGTCGATGCCAAGCCGGGCATGGCCATAGACCAGCGACGCATCGCTCGCCCCGGCTTCCAGATCCGTGGGCAGAACGGAGTCGCCCTGCGCCTCGCCAAGCACCAGCGCACGGGGCGCCCGCACGCGCGGATCGGCGATCGGCAAATGAACCGGATCGTTGGTGGATGTTCTGACCTCAGCCGTCGGCAGTGCGACGTTGAGGGTGCCGCCAGCCGCACCGGCGCCACCAGCCCGCGCCAGCATCGTCCCGTCCAGATAAAGCCCGTTGTAGGACGCAAGCGAGATGCTGCCGCCGTTGCTGGCAACATCGACCGCACCGAGCCCGGCAATGTCGAGGGTCGCCTCGGTGCCCGAAGCGTCAAGCACCGCGCCCGGGCGCACCACGATAAAGCTGTTCGATGCCGTCGACTGGCCGAGGTCGTCGTTGACCTCGCCGCCGATGACGATGCCGCCGCCGCCGGACACCAGACCGTAACGGCGGCCGAGCAAGTCCTGCGCCGTCGCCGAGACTGCCGCCACATCAAGCCGCGCATTCTCGCCGATCCAGATCGACCGGCCGCTCACCGCGCCCAGCACCAGTTGCTGCTCCTGATCGAACAGAATATCCAGCGTCTTGAGCGAGATATTGCCACCCGGCGCGCGCAGCGTGCCGTCCACCGTCAGCTGGCCGATGCTGGCCGCCGCGATGGATTGTCCCGGATCCACGTTGATCACGGCATCCTTGCCGATCGTCAGACTGATCGATGGCACGTCACTCGCCAGCGCCTGATTGGTACCGGCTTGCAGCGAGAGGCTTGCGCCCTGTCGCTGTGTGAGCACGCCCTTCACAGGGTCTTCCTGATAGAGCGGCGGCGTCCAGAGTTCGAGCCCGGCGGCCGGATCGGCGCCGGTGGCCAGCAACATGCCGGCCGCGGTGACCCGGAAAACCGGCGCGGTCACGTCGACTTGCGCACCCTCGGCGACCGTCAGGCCCCGGTTGCCAGCGATGTTGTAGGCGCTGAACCCCTTGTTGAAGAAGCCTTCGTCGAGAACGAGCGTACCGCTTTGCGGGGTGCCGGATGTTTCATCATCGTCCGTTTTCCCGATCACCACGCGGCCGGCCTGAACCGCCAGCGTGCCGCCGCCATTGACGCCATAGCCGCGAATGTCGCCGTCCAGCACCAGTTCGCCTGTGGCGTCAGTGACGTTGAAGTTGCTCGCAAGGCTGACATCGCCGCCTTTGCCGCCCTGGGTTTTGCCGGTGGCGAGGATCGCCGCGCCTGAGGAGACGTCGATCAGCGAGCCTTGCTCAAGAGTGACGTCCCCGGTCGATTGCAGCGAGACGCGGCCGCCATCGAGCCACGCGAGGCCCGAAAGATCATCGGGATCGGTCAGCGCATTGGTCCACAATCCGCGCAGATCGAGCACAGTGCCCTGATGAAGCGTGAAGGCGGAGATGCCATCCAGCAGGAGCGTCAGACTTCCCGCGCCCAGGCTGGGCGAAGTCATGATATTCGTCGCCGTGATGCTGCCGCTGTGTGCAGTGATATTTGCATTGATATCGATGACGGGTGCGGTGAGCTCGATGGAGCCGCCATTGGCGAGGGTGAGGTCACGGTCGACGGTGATGGCGCCGCGGGTTCCAAGGTCGAGGCCGCCGAGACCGTCGGCGTTGAGCCGGGCGGCATCGAACCAGGCCGTGTTGGCCCGGCTGGCCGGCAGGGCGTCGCCGGCCGCGAGACCGCCTGTGCTGTTGGCAACATCGCCGATCAGGATATCGGTGTCGTAAAGATCGGTGCGCCCCAGCGCAGTGTACTGCCCGAGCGCGAGGGTGCCTGCGCGTGGGGCTGTGTCCTGGGTGAGCTTGTAGCTGTCGGTGACGCCTGCGGGCCGTGCATCGGTCTGGCGCACGCCCTGGATCACGTCGGCGACGATGGTCGCCCTCGAAGAGGCTGGTCGGGGTGGAGAGGATCAGGCTGCCTGCGTCACGGCCGGCGGTGTAGCCGGGATCGTAGCGGACACTCTCCTTGCCCCGGCCCAGCGGGCTCATCCACACCTCGGTCACGCCCCAGCGATCGTGCTTGCGGATGAAGCCCTCGCCGACGCCGTAGAATTCCATGTCTGCAGGCGCGTTGCCGATATTGTAGAGCCGCCCGTCAGCCCCGAGGAAATTGGTCGTGCGGATGGTGCCGCCCTCGTAAGTCACCGTGCCGCCTGAAATGTCGAAGACCGCGCCCTGCTGGGCCACCACCTCGGGCGCCGACAGCGTGATGCTGCCGCCCGTCGCCGCCCACTCGCCGATCATGTGCGCCGTGGTCGCCAGATAGCCCCCGACCTCAAGCAGCCCGCCCCCGGTATAGTAACGGTCCGACCCATAGCCGCCGGTGCCGGACGGCACGAACGTGAGATCGCGCACGTCGATCCAGACATCGGCGTTCTTCAGATAGTCCCCGTCGCGGTTGACCGGGCTGTCCCTCAGTTCATTGCCCTGCACATTGACCATGATATTGTTGGCCGACATCGCCAGATAAGCGTCTCGCGTGCCCGAGACGTCGATCGTCGCGCCCGTCTCCGCGAACACCCGGTGTCCGGCCGAGACCGCCACCTGGCCGCCCTGCGCCTGCGTCACCGAGCCGTTGTGGAAAAGGACATCGCCCCCGGTCACGATCTCGATGCGGCCCTGATCCTCGCGATCGGCCA
The DNA here is from genome assembly GCA_028283765.1 of Parvibaculaceae bacterium. GTDB lineage: Bacteria > Pseudomonadota > Alphaproteobacteria > Parvibaculales > Parvibaculaceae > JAATFR01. The sequence continues at coordinate 2,042,005 of JAPWJY010000008.1, forward strand.
GCAGGCCCAGATTGTTGAACTGCGCATTGAAGGCGCCCTGACGGGCAGCATTCTGGAGGGCGGAATCGGCGATCAGCGCGTCGCGCTGGCTGTTGAGCGCGCTATCCGTGCTGTCGAGCTCGGGCAGGATCACCGTCAGGCTGCCCTCGTCCAGCGTGACGGACCCCGCCGTGTCGCTGGCCGCGTTCAGCAGATGGATCGTGCCGCGGGTGTTGACCGAACTGGTCGAGACCAGCACGCCGGTCTGTGCGATGGTCCGGCCCGCCAGCGTGATGTCGCCCTGCTGGGCGAAGATCAGGCCGCTATTGCTGACGCTGCCCGCACTGCTGCCCGCATGGAGGACCGGCGCGATCTCGTTGCCCCGCGTCGTCGAGGTCTGGTTCGCATCGGTGCCATAGCCCGGCCGCAGGATGAAGTCGTCGCCCGCCGCAAGCTGCGTCTGGCCCCGGGGCGTGGAGATCGTCCCCTCGTTCCTCACCTCGCCACCCAGCAGCAGGACGAAGCCGCCGCCGTCCGTCACCGAGACCGGGGCGTTGGTGGTGATCTGTGCCCCCGCTTCCACTGTTACCTTGCCGCCGTCCGGGGTCAGGCCCAGGAGTTCTGCGGCATTGGTGAAACCTGGCGTATAGCTGCTGCCGGACCGGGAACTGTAGATGCCGTTGTTCAGAAACTGCGTATCGGCGATATCGGCGCTCGAGGCGATCAGGCTGTGGGTGTTGACCTGCGCCGAGCCCCCGAAGACCACACCGTTGCGGTTGATGATATAGACCGAGCCGTCGGCCCGGATCTGACCCAGTATCCGGCTCGGCGCCAGGCTCGGGTCATTGACCCGGTTCAGCGCCACCCAGGAGGCATTGCCCTGCTGGTCGAAGGTAACCGTCGTCTCGCGCCCGACATTGAAGCTCTGCCAGGTCAGGATCGCCTTTTGCTGGGTCTGGTGGATATCGACCTGCGTCTGCCCGCCGCTCTGCGACTGCACCGGCCCTGCGGCCCCCTGCCACAGCGCCGAGCCCGGCACAGCCCCCGGCGCCACCACAAGCCCGCCCGCCGCCAGACCGTTCGCCACCGTGCCCGTCCCGCCCAGAGCCAGATTGCGCGCCGACTGCTGCGCCGTCCGCATCGCCGTCAGCGCCTGCGTCACACGCGCCAGAGAATTGCTCGCCGACGCCGCTGCAACCGCTCCCTGCTGGATGCCGCTCTGCGCCGCAGCTACCGCAGATGCGCTCGCTCCCGGTACAGGGGCCCCACCCAGCGGACGTGCAATCACCCCGGAGCTGACAGACAACAAAGCGGCAAGGCTTACCGTGGAGAAAAGACCTGCACGGAGAAAAAAGCCGGTACGACGGGAAAAATGAACAGCAGCAGCGTGATCAACGGGCATGAACAGGCTCTCGGTACGAGTAGATTCAAGCGCCGCCGTCATGGCCTCGCCCGGTCGTCAGATTCTTTCGACCGCCATAGACGATTTAGCCGCCACAAGTGCGCAACGTATCTGCAAAGTTTTTTGTAACTTTCAGGCTGGAGCTTTCTTCAGCTCACCAGCACGACACCACCCGGCAGGGACGTGACCCGTGCGCCGAAGGTCGCCTGCAACTGGGTGACGACCACATCCAGCCGGTCAAGCCTGAAGCGCGCGGTGAAACGGCGTTGACCAAGCTCTCCATTCATCAGGATGATCTTGCCCGACCGGTAGCGATTGACCTCTTCGATCACCTGGGCGAGAGGCTCGTTCTGAAAGAAGAGATCTCCCTTGCGCCAGCCTGTCACTGTCATCGGATCGATGGGCATCGTCTGGCCGAGACTATGTCCGGTATAGGAAACCTGCTGCTTTTGCTGCACGCTCACCGAGCGTCCCTGCTGTTCGACAAGAACCACGCCACCAAGGCACGTCACGCATACGGTGGGACCATCATAGCGAATATTGAACTGGGCGTTCTGCGCCAAAGCCCGGCCATTCGCCGCCATTACCTCGATGGATTGCGATCCCGCCGTAACCGCCGCCTCGCCGGTGATCAGCTCGATGCGGTCGCCGTGCGACGCCGACAGGATGTTCAGGCTGGTTCTGGTGTTCATCTCCACCGAGACGCTGCCGGCAAGCATGATGTGACGCTGTTCGCCTGTTGCGGTCCGGTAATCCGCCGCAAATTCGCTGATGGAGGGCCACAGGTCCAGAGGCGGCCGGGCGATCATCACCGCGGCGCCGGCCGCCGATGCCGCCAGCGCACCACCCAGAAAGGCACGGCGCCCGAGACGCCGCGCCGGCCGGGTGACCGGACTGGAGGGCATGCCCCCCTCTTCCCGCAACACGGATTCGATCGCCGGGCCAAAAGCGTTCCACCGCCCGCTGGCACGGGTAAACGCCCTGGCATGAAGAGGACTCTGGGCGCACCAGCGTTCCAGTGCCGCCATATCCGCCCTTGTCGCGTGGCCCGAGGTCATCCGAAGAACCCAGTTCCAGGCTTCGCGCTTCAGTGGCTCTTCCATGCCGACCAGATTATCAACGTCGCTCATTGTTCGATCGGACTCAATTCATGTTGCACCACGCTTCCATGCCCCTGCCTTTCAGGCATTCGGACGGACGGGTGTCTCCTAAGACGATTCACCGGCCCGGAAAGCGCAATTTTCCGTATCATTTCGTTCAATCCGGGCTTCCAGATGCTCGACGGCATGTTTCAGCTCATAAAGAACCGTGCGCCGGGAAATACCCAACCGATCCGCAATCATCTGATGCGTCAAGCCCTCGATACGCGAGGCGACGAGAATGGCCCGGGTGCGCCCGGACAATTCCCCGATCGCCGCCATGACGGCCTGGAGTTCGGCGCGCGCCTCAGCCTCCTGCGCCGGGCCGGGAGCAACATCGGCCATTTCAAGCGCCGCCTTGACATCGGACCGGCGGGCAAGCCGGTTTTCAAATCGCAGGCGATCCATGGCGATGTTGACGGCAACCCGCAACAGATAAGCTGATGGATTTTGGACCGGACCTACATCGCCCTGGCGATGCAGGCGCAGCCACGTTTCATGCAGGCTCTCGCTGGCGAGCTCTTCAGAGCCGAAGCGGCGCGTCAGCCGCGCCTTGAGCTCCCCGTATCTGTCGGCCAGCAGATCACGCAATGTTCCCCATGTCGTTTCTGCCATGGACCGACGAAACCCTTCCTCTTGATCGGACCCGGCAACGCATACATAAAATATCCGGCCCCGATTGCCTCCGCACCGTACCCGGGCCTTATGACAAAATTGCTACAGGCGGACCCGGTTCCAGCGGAGCGCGCCGGGCTTATTGGCCGTTGCAGTCCCCGGTTTCCTGTGGCGAACGCGGCGCGATAGCCATAAAGACAGGTTGCGGCAGGTCCGCCGGCGGCAACGCGCCGATCACCAGACCTTGCAGCGCCGCGGTAAAAGCCGCATCGCGCGTGGCGTTTCCCGTCGAGCCGATAAGGGCGCTGCGCCGAACCACCCCGGTGGGTGAAATCCAGAGCTCAAGGGCGATCTTGTAGGTGCCCGGCCGCGTCTGGACGTCACGACAGAGCGCGCCAAGGATTCCCGTCTGCAATGCGCCCAAAAAGCGGCTGTCCGGCAGAATGGCCGGTGAACCGGTCTCGTCCGCCGGAGCCTGCATGATAACGAACGCATCGACGTCCGTGCGGCGGGCGGCAAGCTCGGTGCCTGCGAGCAGCGCGCGCAACGCCGCCGCCGGCGTGAAACGGCCCTTCACTTCTCCCGATTGGCGGCCGGCGGTCAGGGCTGTCTCGTAAAACACCTGCGCGCCGCTCGCCGTGATGTAGGCATTGAGCGCAGATTCGAGTGACTGGGCGGGAATATCATAGACGGCCTGCTCTTCAGGCGACGATGTCTGTGCCGCGAGCATGACCGGACTGGCCAGCAGAAGCACGGCGACAAGGACAGGAAACAGCCAACCCATCGAGAAACGAAATGCCGCCATTCACGGCCCCCCAAAGGCCGAAGAAACATCGGAGACAACAAGCCATAGCAAGTGAAAGTTATGTGATCGCCAGCCGGTGAAACAAGGCGAGCTTCACCGCATCCAGGATAAAAGCGAAGACAATCGCTGCGGCAAAGAGCCCTGCGACGATGACCATCGGCAACGCCGTCATCAGGATGCCATTGACGGACAAGATGCTGAAAATCGACAGATCGGCAATCGACGATACGATGAGCCACCGGCCCGGCCATGAACTCCAGATGTGCTGCCTTTCGCGCGAGACGTAAAAGACGGCCTGGCCACTGAACACCAGCGTCACCACAGCCATGGTGCGCAGCGCCTCCGTGTCCAGACCGATGGCGAATTTCCCGGCCGCCAGACAGGCGACGCAAAACGCCAGATCGGTTACGCCCATGACAATACCGGCAATCGTGAGATTGCGGATATGCCAGATACTCGGCCTTGGAGAAGGCCGCACATTGTCGGTCGACGAGGTCATCGCAAGGAAGTCACCGGTGACCATCATCAAGACCATGAGCATGGGCGTCAGGATGGCGTGGCCCGTGATGATGAGGCCCGCTCCCAGAAACAGGACCTGAACGACCTTGTGCGTAACCGCCCGCAACGTGTAGGTCAGGATCCGCTGGAACGTCGTGCGGCCTTCCTTGATCGCGCTGACGATGCCGGCGAGGCCCGGCGTGGTCAGGACGATGCCCGCTGCCGATTTGGCGACATCGGTTGCCGTAGAAACGGCGATGCCCATTTGCGCCTGTCGCAGGGCGGGCGCGTCATTCGCGCCGTCGCCGCACATGCCGACGATGTGGCCGTCCTTCTGCAGCGCCTTGACGAGGCGGTATTTATCCTCCGGCAGCACACCGGCGAATATGGAACAGGCCTCGGCCTTGAGATCCTCCGGCAGCGGGGTTGTCGCCCAGACCGGCCCTGCTATACCGACCATGCCGGCCACGACCTGCGCCGTCGCTTCAGCATCCCCGGTGACCATGACGGTGCGCACGCCCAGACCCGACAGTTCTGAAACCAGAGCGGCCGAGTCATCACGGGGTGGATCGCTCAGGGCGATAAACCCCGCCATCGACAAGTCATCGGACGGGCCCGTTGCCACCGCAAGAACCCTGAAGCCTTTCGCCTCCAGTTCCGTTACGATTGACGATGCGTCCGCAGAGGGATGCGACAGGCCACCGATCACGGCGAAGGCGCCTTTTGCAATTCGCCCGGTGACGCCGTTCGATTGAAGCACGCTCGCCTCGGCCCGTTTCAGCGAGGGGTCGAATGGAACAAACGTCACCAGCTTCGGCGCATCTGGGACGGGTTTGCGCGCAGCAGCGGCCCGAATAGCCGCATCGACCGGATCCTGCCCGCCATCGGAACTTGCCAGAGCGGCCAGCGCCAGCACATGGGCCTCATCGAAACCCGGCATGGGGCGGACAGCCATCACGGCCAGTTCGTTGCGCGTCAGGGTGCCGGTCTTGTCCGAACACAGAACATCGACACCCGCCGCCTCGTCCACGGCCGAGAGGCTCGTCGGCAAGACGCCTCTGGCAGCCAGCGAACGCGCGCCCACCGCTGCTGCCAGCGTGAACATGGACGGCAGCGCCACGGGGATCGACGAGAGAATCCCCACCAGAACCAGAGGCACGATCTCGGCAACGGGCATCGGAAGGAAGTAGGCGTATGCCGCCAGAAGAATTGTCGTCGCTCCATTGAACAGGGCCAGATTGCGGACCACCCGCAGAACGATTTTCTGCTGTGAGCTTTCGACCCTGGCCGTGCGGACGAGTTCAGCCGTCCGCCCGAATCTGGTGCGCTCCCCGGTCGCGGTAACCTCTCCCACCGCTTCGCCGCGCCGCACGAGCGCGCCCGCATAGGCCGATGTGCCTTCTCCCGCTTCCGCCGGGATGGATTCGCCTGTGAGCATGGACTGGTCGAGCAGGATCGACCCATCGGTCAGGCGCACATCCGCCACCACGACCGTGCCCAGCGACAGCTTCACCACATCACCCGCCACCAGATCGGCGGCAGGGACCGTCGTCCAGCGCCCATCCCGCCGCACCGATGCGACGAGCGCCAGACGCGACTTGAGGGCGTCCAGCGTCGCTTGCGCCCGGCCCTCCTGAAAAAAACCCAGCCCTGCATTGAACAACAGCAACAGCGCAACAACGCCTGCCTCAACATAATCGCCGAGCCCGAGCTGGAGCAGAATCGCGGCCTCAAGCATCCAGGGCACAGGCGCCCATAATTTCTGGAGAGCGCGCAACACCGGATGCTGCGTGACATCGACGACTGCGTTCGGCCCATCCTTCATCAGGCGGCGGTGAGCCTCGTCGCTCGTCAACCCGGCGGGGATGTCAGTCATCGGGGAGCCACTTCGCGGAGACAAGACACAGACATGGCGGCCAATCTGCTCATCCTTGCAGGATGCGAGACCACGCATTTTACAGCGGGAGGCTGAATTGCGGACACGGCAAGTATGGAACGGTTCCGTGTTTCGTCAAGGCTGACATCGCTCCATGAGAAGCCCGCACGGGACGTTATGGCAAGAGAACCGCCGCGCCTTCAAAGCGCCCTGCGCGCAAGTCGGCCAAGGCCTCGTTTGCCTGCTGAAGAGGATAGGTCGTGACCTTGGTGACGATGCCGATCGCGGGAGCGAGCCTCAGAAAATCCACACCATCCTGCCGCGTCAGATTGGCGACCGAGACGATCTGTCTTTCCTCCCAGAGAAGCCCATATGGAAAGCTGGGAATGTCGCTCATGTGAATGCCCGCGCAAACGACGCGCCCGCCCTTGCGGATGGCCTTCAGCGCGGCCGGCACAAGTTCGCCGGCAGGCGCAAAGATGATGGCCGCATCGAGCCGCTCCGGCGGCGCCTCATCCGAACTTCCGGCCCATGTGGCACCAAGCTCCCTTGCGAAAGCCTGAGTGGCAAGATCGCCCTCTCTGGTGAAGGCATAGACGTCGCGGCCTTGCCATTTCGCGACCTGTGCCACGATGTGGGCGGCAGCGCCGAAACCATAAAGCCCAAGCCGCTTGCCATCCCCGGCAATGACCAGAGAGCGCCAGCCGATCAGACCTGCGCAAAGCAACGGGGCGAGAGATGCGTCGCTGCCGCCCTCGCCAAGTGGAAATGCGAAACGCGCATCCACGATGGCGGCGGTGGCAAATCCGCCGTCCCGCGTATAGCCCGTGAAGAGCGGATGATCGCAGAGGTTTTCGCGTTTGCTGAGGCAGTAAAAGCAGGCTCCGCATGTGCGGCCGAGCCAGGGGATACCGACGCGTTCGCCATGAGCAAAACCGAAAACACCCGCCCCCATCGCGTCGACCCGCCCGACGACCTCGTGGCCGGGAATGATCGGCAAGACCGGGTCGGGCAATTCGCCGTCCACCACATGCAGATCCGTGCGGCAGACTCCGCACGCGGTGACTTTGATCCGTATCTCGCCCGGCCCCGGCTGCCTGTCTGGCATATCCGTCCATACGAGAGGAGATTTAAGCCTGCCCCAGAACCATTGCCTGCATGATGTTCCCCGGTCCTGGTGCGGCCTAGGCGAAATCGAGCACGATGCGGCCAGCCACCTTGCCGTGCTCCAGCCGGTCGAAGACGTCATTGATGGCTGTCAGGGGCTGCATCTCGATGTCAGCCTTGATCTTGCCTTCAGCGGCGAATGCGAGCGTCTCCGCCATGTCCTCGCGCGTTCCGACAAACGAGCCGCGGATGGTGATGCAATTGGCCACCACATCGAACAGGGGCACCGGAAATTCCCCCGGCGGCAGACCAACCAGAACGCAGGTGCCACGCTTGCGGGCCATGGCGATGCCCTGCTTGAAGGCGCCGAGCGAGGGAGCGGTGATCAGCACGCCATGCGAGCCGCCTCCGGTGCCTTTCCGGACCGCTTCCACGGCGTCGGGAGATCTGGCATTGACGACGAGATCGGCGCCAAGGCTTTTTGCGAGCGCCAGCTTGCCGTCATCGATGTCGACCGCGCAGACCTGAAGTCCCATTGCTCTGGCATACTGGATAGCCAGATGACCAAGGCCACCCGCGCCTGAGATAGTTATCCATTCACCGGGCCGGACATCGGCGACCTTGATGCCCTTGTAGGTTGTGATCCCGGCGCAGATAAGCGGCGCAGCCTCGCGCGGCGCAAGCCCATCAGGGATGTGGGCGACATAGTTGGGATCGGCGAGAATGTACTCGGCAAAGCCGCCATTCTTCGTATAGCCGCCGAACTCCGCTTCAGCGCACACCGTTTCCCACGCGGCCAGGCAATGTTCGCAATGGCCGCAGGCCGAATACAGCCATGGCACGCCAACCCGGTCGCCCTCCTTGACGATGGTGACGCCCACGCCAACGGCGGCAACCCGGCCGATGCCCTCATGGCCGGGAATGAAGGGTGGCTTCGGCTTCAACGGCCAGTCGCCGCGGGCCGCATGAAGGTCCGTGTGGCAAACGCCGCAGGCTTCGGTCTTGATCAGGATCTGGCCCGGGCCGGGCGTGGGAATATCCCACTCCTGAAACACCAGAGGCTTTCCGAATCCTTCAACGACGGCAACGTGCATCTTGTGCGCCATGAGGGTGTTCCTTGTTTTTGAACCTTGGTCCGCCTGATTGACTGGCGTTAAGCATTAAGCTGCGGCTACAAATCCAGGGCCACATACGGCCTCGCTCATCCCAATTAGCATGGGGGATATCGCCGCAAGCCATGCGGCGGCTGGCGAGGAGCCCCGGATGAGCGAAGCTCCTTATCGCCATCGTCTCCGGCGGCACCTGAACCACCGTGCCGGCCGGCGTGTCTCAGCTCGGCGCGTCGGTCACGGCGTAGCGAACGAGTTTCTTGTTCACGAACGCCTGAATACCCATGTCGCCGAGTTCACGTCCGTAGCCGGAGTTCTTGATGCCGCCGAAAGGCAGCTCGGCATCGGACCAGTTGATGTTGTTGATGAACATCATCCCCGTATCGATCAGGCTAGCCACGCGCTTCCCGCGGGCGACATCCTTCGTGAAAACCGAACCGCCCAAACCAAAATCGGAGTCATTGGCGAGCGCAATGGCCTCATCCTCGTCCTTGACCCGGAAGAACATCGCGACGGGACCAAAGAATTCATCCCGGAAGGCCGGATTGCCGGGCTTGACGTCCGTCAGGATCGTGGGCTGCATGAAGGACCCAGGACGGTCGACGCGCTTGCCGCCCATGATCACCTTCGCCCCATGCGAAACCGCCGTATCGACCTGCTTCAAAAGGTCGATCAGGGCCGATTCCGTCGACAAGGGACCCAGCGTCGTTTTCTCATCCAGAGGATCCCCGGCCTTGAGGGCCTCAAGCGCGGCCTTGAACTTCTCCAGGAATTTGTCAGCAAGCGCCTCGACGACAATGAACCGCTTCGCGGCGCAACAGGTCTGCCCCGTATTGTACATCCGTCCCCAGACGGCCCACTTGATCGTATGTTCAAGATCGGCGTCGTCAAGAACGATGAACGCATCGCTGCCGCCAAGCTCCATCGAGGACGGCTTGAGGTTCTGCCCCGCACGGGCGGCAAGGCTTCTGCCTGCCGCGACGCTGCCAGTCACCGCCACGCCCTTGATGCGCGGATCATCGACGACGCGATTGGACTGCTCATGCGAAATCAGAAGATTTGTGTACAGACCGGCAGGCGCGCCCGCATCGATCCACAGCTTCTCGAAGGCGATGGCGCATTGCGGAACGCAGCCGGCATGCTTGATGACCAGCACATTGCCTGCCATCAGATGGGGGCCTGCGACACGCGCAAGCTGATAATAGGGGAAATTCCACGGCTCGACACCGAAAACCACGCCGATCGGACTGCTCTCCACATGGCCTTCGCCAAGCTTGGGATGAAGCTCTTCATTGGCAAGGAAACGCTCGGCGTTCTTGGCGTAATAAGCGAGAATATCGGCACTGAAAGCCACTTCGCCGCGCGCTTCGTCGATGCGCTTGCCCATTTCCAGCGTCATGGTATGCGCCAGTTCCTCGGCCCTGTCGCGCATGAGAGCGGCGGCCTTGTCGACGATGGCCGCCCGTTCGGCATAGGTCTTGTGCCGCCATGTCGCATAACAGGCCGCAGCGGCCGCAAGCTTGGCCTCTAGCTGCTGGTCGCTGATCTCCTCGAACTGTTTCAGGAGCTTGCCAGTGGCGGGATTGAAACTTTGATAGGCCATGGAGATGTCCTCTTCGACAAAGATGGAAGGCGAATAAATTCGCTATCGCCCATGATGACCTTAAGAGTCTTCGTATTGTCAGCGTGACGGACACATCCTGTCACAGCAGAGGCCACATAGCCATGACCACAGAGTCGCAGGGCCCCGACGGGATGAGCTTTCCGGCTCCGCTCGCAGCGACATAGCGCAATATGATACCCGTGAAGGGGCCGCCATAACCTGGCGCTCCAGACTTTCTCTCCGCCCCGGTCACCCGCATCCGCTCATACATTCAGCGAAAAAAGGGCGCCCTCCTGACCAAATCATAATGCGAACTCGCAAAGGTCAGCCGGCCGCGCCGACGGACGGTGGCGCGGAATGGCGGCGTATCGAAATAATGCGGACGTGCAGAAACCGGGCAGAAATGCCCCACGAGACTTTGCCGGGTAAGCGTTGAATCGTGAATTTGATCTCCACCATGCGTCAAAGCCGCATGCCATATCAGAATGTCGCCTTTCCGTGCTGTAAAACGCCGGATTCCCCGTGCCTGCGCCTGGGCACGCAAGCGGTGCGCCCACTCGTTATGCATAGCGGGCCCATCGACAGACGGCTGCCAGTAGCTGCGCCCATCGCCGAATGTGAAGTCGGGATCACGATGGCTGCCAGGGGAATAAATGAGTTCTCCAGAACCTTCAGCAACGTCCTCAAGCGCGATCCAGCAAGCGACAAGCTCGTGCGGCCGGTCGACCACGACATAGGCTGTGTCCTTGTGGAGCCCTTGTTCCGATCCCTGATCGAAACTGAGACTCTGGAACAACAGAGCCTGTTCTGCAAAAACCGCCTCCAGAAATGACAAAAGCCGTGGCGTTGCGAAGAGATCAAGCGCGGCTGGCAGCGGGACAAAAGCATCGACAACACGGGTTCCCCTCCGGTCGATAGGTCCTGTCAACCTTGTGGTCTCGGCGCTACCCGAATGCTGAAAGAGCACATCCGCGTTGCCCTCGCGAAATGCATGAGAAATCGCTGACTGGAAGTTCACAATTGCCTCAGATGAGGCAGCACCCTCAAGCACTGCAAAACCGTGTTCTGCGAAGTGTTGAATATCAGCCGTCAGTTGTGGATCCAGCTTACGTTGCACAAGGGCCTTCACCCAGTCGCGCCGATCAAGCCATGTTCCGCGAAAGCTTGAAAACCACTCGTCATCGCCGGTATCGTGCGCGTTCACTTGACCGCTATAGTTCTCATCCTCGCGCGATATGAGACTATGGTTGGCGAACTCCGGCAGGCCTCCCTGGCGGCGGATCGCTTCGACCAGTTCTGGCGGCGGCGGCGGCGTGGGCCTCAAAGTGGAAAGTTTCGGTATCCTGGCTTCCAGTAACCGCCGCGCCGGGGCGGTAACGGCAAAGGCATCGACACCAGGGGGAATCGCCAGAAAATTCCACACGCGTGCACCCATCATGGCGCTTCCGCTGTCCAATTCGAAGCCGAATATGTCGAACACACGATAGCCTGCGCCAAGCAACAAATTGTACAGGTCGTCAGCACGATAGCCGAACTCGGCTGGAGCCGATTCATTAAACTCAAAGGCAATAAGCGGTTGTTGCGCGAGGAGCGTATAAGCACCTCGCAAGGCGTCATATTCGCCGCCCTCGATATCTATTTTCACAAAACGTACAGGTTTGCCGGGCAAGAGTGCGTCTATCGTCTTCGTCTCAACGACAATGCGCTGGAAGTCCTCCGTCGCGATAACGGGGCGCAACCGCAAGCCGCTGAGACCGCCATCGGTTATGCTTGTGACAAAGAAGTCTGCGAAACCGGCTTCCGCCGCAACCGCACATTCATGCAAGGTCACGCGACGCGACAGATCACCCCTGCGACCCAAAAGCTTCCGTGTATGAGCGGCGAAGGCAGGCACGGCTTCAACACCGACAACATGTCCTTGGGGACCGACAAGCCTGGCCAACTTGAGAGTATGCACGCCATGGTTCACGCCTATGTCGAGAACCAAATCGCCAAGCCGCACCCACTCCGTGTAAATGGCGGTAAGAAGTTCTTCGAGATCGGGCCAGATACCCTGGGTTTCACTGAGCATGGCGTTTATGAACCATGCACGTTGCAGCACGAAATGTGTCAGTTTCACGCGGTCACCTCCCCCCAAGACTCACATGTTTCAGCCTACCATTGTAAATCCGCAAAGGCTGCCATCCTCTACTCCCACTCGATTATTTAAATCCACCATAACTATTTGAAATATAATAATATTATCGCCTTACGAGGAGAAAATCCGCCCCTCAGACGTCAAAAAGTTACGCTTTTGATTTTAAAGGGAAAATTGCGGGAGAAATATTTCCGGCGTTTCGCCAACTATCGAAGCCAATCGGCCGATTTTCGCTCTCACGGTGTTCTGTCGCACACTCGACTCGATCGCAAAAAGTACCGTCAGCACAATCTATCACGCCCTGCTAGAGCGATCCACTTCGTTCCAATAGATGATGTTCGGCCATCTGCTTGGCCCAGGCCCTGGGCGCGCGCCAGATCTCATGCGGAAACACGGTGGCGGCCATCGGCAGCTCGATCGTGCCGAAGTTGAAGCCCGGCCCGTGCGGGGCGTTTTCCCAATAGAAGCGTCCCGAGGAGGCGCCCGTGTCGGTGAACCAGTACAGCGAGATGTCGTCGAGCATCTCGTCCAGCGTCAGCGCGTCCTCGGGAGCGCCGCGGTTATCCGTCCAGGCCTGGAACTTCTCATAGATCCACATGGCCAGTCCGACCGGGCTGTCCGCCAGCCCATAGCCCACGGTCTGCGGCCGCGTGCCCGTTTCCCGGAAATAGCCCACGCCATTGTCGGAGAAGTCCGCCATGCCGTCGAGCGCGGCCAGTTCCGCCGGGGTCGGATTTTCGAGCGGCACGCTCTGGGACCAGTCCGAGACGGTCTCCTTTTCGGGAAAGCGCGTGCGGACCAGGCGCGACTTGAGGTCCGCGATGTCCGCTTCCGGTACGGCGATGCGGAAAGGCCTGATGGCGCTCGACGCCCGGGGCAGGATCACCTCGGCCCGCGCCTTCGCGGCGGCGACGCCCAGCGCCGCCGTCAGAGAGGCGCCACCTACACCTTTGAGAAAAAGTCTGCGTGAAGTCGACGCCGTGAACGCCTCCGTTTCGATTGTGCTTGTCATCGGGCACTTTCACTGATCCACAGCGTGCGAAAGCGCCGGCTCGTTAACAACGGACCGCACCCAAGAACGGGATACGGCAGGCCGTCTGCCGCAAACTTGACAGCTACGGCGCGACCCTGTCCCCCGACCGAACAGGCGCGCCGCCGCTCAAACGCAACAGCTATCGGACGATGGTCGGGGGAAAGCTGTCGGCGTGACTACGCGGCGTAGCCGCCGTCCACCGGAATGATGGCCCCGGTGACGAAACTCGCGGCAGGGCTGGCAATAAACGCCACGACCGCCGCGATTTCCTCGGGGCGCCCGAAACGGCCGAGCGCCGTCGCGGCCTTCTGCGGCTCGCCGAGGGGCCCATCTGGAGAATTCATGTCGGTGTCGATCGATCCGGTGCCGATGACGTTGACCGTGATGTTCTTGGCGCCTAGGTCGCGCGCGGCACCCTTGCTGTAGCCCTCGATCGCGCGCTTCGTCGCGGCGTAGTCCGCCACGCCCGGCCAGCTCGCTCTCGTGGCGAGACCGGTGGAGAGCGTGATGATGCGGCCGCCCTCACTCATCACACGCGACGCCTCGCGGATGGCCGTCACCACGGCGGAGTAGTTGATCCGCACCTGCCGGTCGAACCGGTCCGTATCGACCGAATCAGCAATCGTCCCGGCCTCGAACACGCCGGCATTGTTGATGAGGATGTCGAGCTTACCGAAGCGTTCCACCACAGCGGCGACAAGCCCGATCACCTCGCTTTCGATCGACTGGTCGGCCTTCAGCGCGATCGCAGAGCCGCCAGCGGCCTCGATCTTCTTCACGACCGCGTTCGCCTTCGCCTCGCTCGCCGAATAGCTCACCGCCACCGTAGCGCCCTGGGAGGCAAGCTCGACGGCGATCGCCGCGCCGATGCCGCGACCACCGCCCGTCACGAGCGCAATTTTACCTGCAAGAGATTCTGCCATTTACTTTTCCTTAGATGAATTGCGACCGCGTGCCGCTATTTGGATTGGATGCGGCCTGCCCGACATTGACTCGGCAACAGCGCCACAGGTCCGAGGTAAGTATGCCGATTGTCTCAGATTAGACCGCAGTCTGTGGAATGATTATCCACGTTCATAGACAATGGGTGAGCGGCCTACAGGAGGCCGCCAGATCGGGATTCAGCGAGTAAAGCCCCGTCAACGAAGCCACGCCCAATACCGGCGCTCTTGCCAGCGCCTCCAGAGCTGTTCGACCATCCAGCTTGCCCTCTACGGCCAGATGTGCGGCCCCAAGTGCATAGACCGTGAATACGTAGTGATGAACGATCGCGTCGTTCCATGGAGGACACGGGCCGTCATACCCGTAATATTCCCCCTCCATGTCCGCGTCCCCGCTGAACCAGGCGGTATAGTCGTTCAAACCCCATCGCAGCCCGCCGGGAGCTGACGACGCCGACTTTCCCCGCGGCTGAACCTCGCTGGCGTGGGTGCCTGCCGCAATCTCTCGAACGTCCGCTGGAATTCCGTCGACGATCCAATGGAAGAACGATGCCCGCGGCAGATCCGCCGGCACGATGCGCCCCTCCTTGTTGACATCGTCGGGTCGAGTTGGAACGTCGGGATCGTGACAGACGATCACGAAGGACTCGGTCCCTTCGGGCACAGCATCCCATGCGAGATGAGGATTTTTGTTTCTCGACAGAGCAATATGATCTGTCGCGGCAATTGTTGCGAAGGCGAATTCGTCTGGAATTCGCTGGCCGTCATTGAAGCTGTTGCTGGTGAGTTTCATCTACGCATCCGGACGTTACTACGGCACCGTCGCCGCTGCCCGGAAGGTAACGGAAAGATTGTCTCCAATAAGCGCATAGTTTATAGAATGATCGTCCACAACGGTAGACAATGAGAAGGGACGTGAAGGGAAGTAAATGGATCAGCTCGTAGCGATGAAAGCCTTCTGCCGGGTCGTTGAGACAGGGGGGTTCACCAGCGCCGCCGACGCACTCGACATGCCGAAGGCTACCGTAAGTAAGATCGTCGGCGAGCTTGAAGGTCACCTTCGCATACGCTTGCTCAATCGGACGACGCGATCAGTACAAGTCACCAAGGAGGGCGCGATATACTACGAGCGCGCCTCGGTCTGGCTTCAGCAACTCCCCGATATCGACGGCGTGTTCGACGAGCGCGTGAAGCCCCGTGGCAGGCTGGCTGTCCATACCAGTTCCTGGGTAGCCAGCGAGGTACTCGTTCCGGCGCTGCCTCGATTCCAAGAAGAGTATCCCGAGTTAGAAATCGAACTCAGCGTTTCTGACCGTTCCGTCCATCTCATACGCGAGGGCGCCGACTGCGCGATCCGAGGCGGCGAACTCAACGACCAAGCGCTCATAAGCCGGTCGCTCGGCACTTCCAGATGGATCACCGCGGCGAGCCCGAAGTACCTCGAACAGCATGGTGTCCCACTACATCCGGACGATCTCACCGACGGCCATATGCTCATCCACTACCGTCTCGCGAGGACTGGCAGGCCAACGGCCTTCAGATTCGAGCGCGGGGACAACCGCGTAGCTGTGACCGGGAAGTCCTTTCTAAGCATCAACGAGAGCAACTCACATCTTGCCGCAGGCATCGCCGGGCTGGGCGTACTGCAGAGCTTCGAATGGAAGTTGCGTGCCGCGATCCAGGATGGGCGCTTGGTGCCAGTCCTAACCGAATGGACCCGACCAAGCCACCCGTTCCACATCCTGTACCCTTCGAACCGGTATATGAGCACGCGCCTGCGCGTGTTCATCGATTGGATGGTCAAAGTCTTCGCCGAACTCGAAAGAGGCCAGCAAACACCCTGACCGGCCAAACGAACGACGCTCGCGATCTCCGTAAAGATGGTCGACGTCTCACAGGGAAATTCGAGGCGACCCGCTAGTTTTTAACTCTCCCATCGGGGCTCGCGCCGCGTCGAGCCCGATGGTCAAACCTGCGCGAAACCGCCGTCGGCAAACAGCTCGCTGCCTGTCACGAAGCTGCTTTCGTCCGAAGCCAGGAACGAGACGACCTTCGCAACTTCGCTGTCCTCACCGTTGCGGCCCAGCGGTGTGATGCCGGCGGCGTAAGTGTAAAACTCCTCAAGCTCCGCCGTCTTGAGGCCTGCCTTCTGGTGGCCCGGTGTCAGGATCACACCCGGGCTGACCGCGTTCACGCGAATGTTGCGACCCTTGAGATCAGCCGACCAGGTGCGCGCGAACGAGCGGACTGCCGCCTTGGTCGCGCTGTACACGCTCCAATTCGCCCAGCCCTTGCTCGCCACGATCGACGCGTTGAGGATAATAGAACCACCGCCGTCCATCAGCGGCAGCGCCTTCTGCACCGTCCAAATCACACCCTTTATATTGATGTCGAGAAGCGCGTCGACGTGTTCTTCAGTCAGAACTCCAAGAGCGGCGACATCACCAATACCGGCGTTCGCGAAAACGATGTCGACGCGACCGTCCTCCTTGCGGATCAGCTCGTAGAGCCGGTCGAGGTCCGCCGGCTTGGAGACGTCGCCCTGGACGCCGACTGCCTGCGATCCGAGCTGCGCGACCGCCTCGTCGAGTTCGCTCTGCCGCCGCCCGGTGATGTAGACGCGCGCGCCCCTGGCGATGAAAACGTTGGCCGTCGCCAGCCCGATACCCGAGCTGCCTCCGGTCACGACGGCCACCTTGCCTGCCAGATCCTGTGTCATATCTGATGTCCTTCAATGGATGCTGAATATTGGTGGCTCGCGCCGGCTCAGCCCCGCATGGTGCGAAATGCCTTGCGCAATTCCGCGACGAAGATGTCCGGCTGCTCGAAGGCGGCGAGGCCACGCGAACCGCCCGTGATCAGGGCGACCTTGCCCGAAATCGTCTTGCTCATTGCAAATCCCCGCAGGAAAGGACGGACGGCGTCAGGCGGTAAAGCCGCCATTCACGTCGACCACCGAGCCGGTGATGAAGGCTGCTCCCGGCCCGGCAAGGAACACGATGGCGGCTGCGACTTCATCAACCCCGGCGAAGCGGTGGATCGCGTGCGATTCCATGATGATCGGCGGCAGCTTGTCCTTGGAACCGGCCGCCATATCCGTGTCCATCATACCGGCCTGCACCACATTGACGGTGATGCCGCGCCGCCCGAGGTCACGCGCCGCGCCCTTGCTGTAGCCGACGATCGCCGCCTTGGTCGCGGCATAGTCCGTGGTGCCCGGAAACGCGACGCGGGTGCCGAGTCCCGGAGCCGACCGAGATGATCCGCCCGCCATCCGGCAGCACCTTGGCGGCGGCGCGGATATTGGCGATGACGCCCATCGTGTTGATCAGCCACTGGCGATCCATCGCGGCATTGTCGATCTCGGGATCGTCGAGAGTCTTGCCCTGCCAGGCGACGGCGGCGTTGTTGACGAGAATGTCGAGCTTGCCGAAGCGCTCGACGACGGATCGGATCAGCGGCTCCGAAGCAGCGGGATCGCCCTGGTCGGCCTTGATGGCCGCGGCGCGCACGCCTTTCGCCTGCAGGGCCTCGGCGACGGCATTCGCCTTCTCCGCCGAGGCGACATAGCTGATGGCGACATCGGCGCCCTGGTCGGCCAGCGCCGCAGCCGTCGCCGCGCCGAGGCCGCGCGAGCCTCCGGTGACGAGGGCAACCTTGCCTGAAAGCGGCTTGCTCATTCTGAACTCCTTGGATGATCGATTGAAGATGCGGAAGGGCGACGGGCGCTCACCAGGGCAGGCGCTCGTCGAGGAAGAAGAAGCCGCCGGTCGGGCCGTCCTCGCCGAGGGTCGCGTATTTGACCGCCGTCAGCGCGCCGTCCTGAACGGTGACGGGGGCTTGATCGCCGCCCATCGTCGTCTTGACCCAGCCCGGATGGATCGCGTTGATCTTGATCGGCGTGCCGCGCAGCTCCTCCGCGATCAGGATCGTGAAGGCGTTCAGCGCCGCCTTGGAGGTGTCGTAGCCGAGCGCGCGGACGGGATAGACGGGCGAGGCCGGGTCGGAGAGATGCGCGAGCGAGCCGCGAATGCTCGACACATTGACCACGCGGGGCGCGTCCGAGCGCTTGAGCAGCGGTATCAGCAGCTGGGTCAGGAACACCGGGGCGAAGAAGTTCACCTCGAAGGTCTCGCGCACCACGTTCGGCAGGGCAACGCTGGGCTGCAGGGGCGCCGGCGTGCCGCCATCGGGGCTGTCGAGCAGGATGCCGGCATTGTTGATCAGGATATCGAGCTTGCCATGCGCCGCGCCGATCGCCTCGGCGGCTGCCTTCAGGTCCGCGTCGCTGGTCACGTCGAGCTTCAGCGCGGAGGCCTGGCTGCCCTGCTCGCGCAGGGCCGAGGCCACCTTTTCCGCGCTCTGCACGTCGCGCGCGGCGACGATGACATGCGCTCCGCGCGAGGCAAGCTCGCGGACGATTTCGACACCGATGCCGCGCGCGGCGCCAGTCACGAGGGCGACCTTGCCGGACAGGGACGTGCTTGATCCTTCAGCACCTTCAGACATGGCGGTTTCCTTCAGTCGTTCCGGGTGGTTGAGGAGCGGGACTTGCCGGGAGCGGCACGGGGCGGCAGGTTTTGCCGCCGCTGGGCGACATCCACGAGGTAATCCATCTTGCCGATCTTCAACCCCTGATGGCGAAGGATCGCGTAGGCCGTCGTGACGTGGAAAAAGAAGTTCGGAAGGGCGTATTCCAGCAGATAGGAGCGCCCGTCGAAGGTAAGCCAGCGCCGGCGCAGGTTGACCTTGATGGTGCGGTTCTCGCTGCCGGCGAGATCCTCCGGCGAGACCTGGTCGAGCAGGTCCAGCGTCTTGGCGATCCGCTCCCGCAGCTCCTCCAGCGTGCTCTCGGTGTCCTCGATGCGCGGCACGGAGCGGCCTGCGAGCCGCATGGCGCAAGCCTTGGCGGTGTCGCTCGCATGCTGGATCTGCCGCCGGAAAGAATCCATGTCCTCCGCGAGACGCGCATCGAGCAGCGCAGCCTCGCTGCTCGCGACCGACGCCACAAAAGCCTCTGCCTTGTCGATCAATCCCGACAGACTGCGGAAGCCGCCGCGGAAGGCCGTGATCGACGCATCGAACATGCTGAAAGCGCTGTCGCTCATGACGACGCTCCCTGTGCCGGCGTCAGCAGCTCCAGCGAGCTGAGCGGACCGCCGAGTTCCATCAGCCGTCCGGCGACGGCATTAGAGCCGAGCGCGACCGGATGGAGGCCGAGTTCGCCGATCAGCGACGAGACGGTCGAGACAGCCTCGCCGTCGTCGCCAGCGACGAACAGCACGCGCTTGAGATTCGCTGGCGTCGGCGCGAATATCACCTTGAACGGCAGCGTATTGAACGCCTTCACGACCTTGGCCCCCGGAGCCAATCTGGCGACGATCTCGCTGCCGGAATCGCCCTTGAGGTCGGCTACGCGATAATTCGGTGCGGTGCTTTCGAAAATATTGGTGACGTCGACGAGGACCCGCCCGTCCCACGCGATATCCGGCGTCAGCACATCCGGCACTTTCAGCCACGGAACCGCAAGGAACACCACATCGCAGGCGACCGCCTGTGCAACGGTGGCGGCCCTTGCTCCAGATCCGGCCTCGGCGATCGCCGCTGCAAGGCTCTCCGGCCCCCGGCTGTTCGCAATGACGACGTCGTTACCGGCCACCGCGAATTTCGTCGCAAGCGTCAAGCCCACGGTTGCCGCACCTAAGATTCCTATTTTCATTCTGTCTCTCCCGCAGTCGCCTCTATCCGGGTGGTGGTGGTGACTGGCGCGCCGCGAGAAGCGAGGACGAACAGGGCGCCAGCAATCGACACGGCACCGCTGAACAAGAAGGCCGCAGCGACGCCGATTGAATCGACCAGGAAGCCGCCGATAGTCGCGCCCGCCGCCAGCGAGATCTGGAAGGCGCTGACCATCAGCGCGGAGCCGGCCTCGTAGAGCCTGGGCGAGGACGTGAACATCCAGATCTGGACGCAGACCGGCCAAGCTCCGAAGGCGATGCCCCAGATCATGATCAGGGCGATGGAGCCGGCCGGCGTGCCCAACGTCGCGGCCGCCGCCAGTACCGAGATCCCCAGCACCGCCGCCGACACCGCAAAGGCGCGCCGCACATTCTGGACGGCCAGCCGCTCGCCGATGAAGGACCCGATGATCCCGGCGACCGCATAGCCGGCCAGCGCGGAAGTCACGCCGGTCTGGCCCAGCGCCAACGCGTTGCGCAGGAACGGCTCAAGGAAGGTGTAGGCGATGAAGTGACCGCCGGCGATGATGCCACTCGCGATCAGCCCGATCCGCGCCATCGGCACGCGGCCGAATTCGAGCAACTGACGGAGGCCGATGGCGGTGCTGACCTTGATCGACGGCAGGAAGCGGAGCTGAACCAGCAGGATGACGAGACCCAGCACGGCATTGGCGCCGAAAACCACGCGCCAGCCGAACAGGTCGCCGAAGGCCGCACCGACCGGCATGCCGAAGACGGTGCCGGCCGAGATTCCCACGGAGATGATCGAGGTCGCCCTGGCCCCGGCACTTTCGGGGACGAGCCTGCGCCCGACCGCGACGGCGAAGGTCCAGAGCCCGCCAACCGCGAGCCCCAGGATCAGGCGACCTACGAGGAAGACAGCGAAATTCGAGGCGAATGCAGCGGTGAGATTCGAAGCGACAATTGAGGCGGTCAGCGCGATCACCACGATGCGACGGTCGAGGCTTCCCGCGAGCAGCGCCAGCAGCGGCCCCGCGATCGCGGCGATGAAACCCGGCGCCGTGACAGAGAGCCCGGCTACTCCTTCGGAGACATCGAGACTTGCGGCAAGCGGTGACAGAAGTCCGATCGGCAGGAATTCGGTCGTGACGAGCGCGAACGTGCCGGCCGCGATCGAGGCTACGCCGATCCAACCCGAAATGGACGCACGGTCGTCGTTGTGATCTCGCGCTTGATTCTGCCCTGTCGCACCGCCGTCCACACTGGCTCCAATTCGATACCGATTATTACTATATCGATCGGTATCTTATCTGGACATTCGGCGTCAAGCTTTTTATAATGATTGGTACTGAAAGAGGTTGTAATGGGACGACACCGGGAATTTGACGTCGACAAAGCGCTGGATGCCGCGCTGTCGGTCTTCTGGAAGAATGGCTACGAAGGGACCTCATTCGAGGATCTCACCCGCGCTACCGGCGTTGCGCGGCCAGGACTCTATTCCGCCTTCGGGAACAAGGAGACGCTCTTCTTCAAGGCGATCGACCGCTACGACACGAAGCATCTGACCTACCTGCGGGAAGCGCTCGCCGAGCCGGATGTCCACAGCGCCGTTCGTCGCTTTTTCGAGGGATCGATCACCGTCCAGACCCTGAACGGTGAGGGTCGAGGATGCGCCGTCCTGAACGGCGCGCTGGCTTGCTCCACCGAAACCGAACCGATTCGACAGGAACTGATCGCACGACAAAAACTGACCGAGGACGCCTGGCGCGTCAGACTCGAGCGCGGTCTTCAGGAGGGAGAACTTCCGCCCTCGACCAATTGTGCGATGCTGGCGGGCTACCTCATGGCCGTCAATCACGGCTTAGGCGTCCAGGCCAAAGCCGGAGCTTCCAAGGCGAGCCTCGCCGCGATCGTCGAGCATGTGCTGGCAACGCTGCCGCCAGCTCCGACGAAGAAGCGAGACGCCCACCAGGCGCCGCTGCCTAGCCACCGGAGGCCTTCCAGGCGCGATGCGAAGTGAGTGCCGCAAGCGCGACACACACCGCGCCAGCGGCGCCGATCCATAGCGTCGATGATAGTAAAATGACCAACGATCCGAGGGCAGCGCCCGCGGCAAATCCCAACTGCATAAACGAGGCGTTGAGCGACAGCCCAATCGCGGCGTGATGCACGCCGACCACCCCGATCACACGATCTTGCTGCGAAGGGAAGAAGCCCCAGGCGCTCACCCCCAGAGAACGAGCAACGGGATCACCGCCGCGAGCGCATGCGGCGCAAAGGCGAAAGCGATGCCGGACAGCCCCGCGAAGGCCACGATCATGGAAGGAAGCACCACGACCTGCACGCGCCGCGCTCCGAACCTGTCATTCGCGATCCCGCCCAACGCGACACCGGCCGCTGCCGAGACCCCGACCAGCGTGATCATCATGCCGGCATGCTCTGACGAGAGTCCGGTGCTCATGCCGAGGAAGGGGGCGGCATAGGTGTAGACGGTGAAAGCTCCCGTCGCCCAACCGCTCGACGACGGCATCGGGCGCAACGACATGATCGTCGAAGACCGTCACCGACGCCTCGCCCGACAGCACTGACCAGTCGGCCATCGATTGCGCGACCTTCTGATAGTCATCGAGGACCGCAATCCTCCAGCGTGTTGCGCTCATCTTCGCTTTCCATTCAATGAGAGGGAGCTGGACAGACCAAGACGACGATCTTGTCGACCTGCTCGCCGGGCTCCATGCACCGATGCGCGTCCGCGATCTCTTCCAGCCGAAATGTGCGCGCGATCGTCGGATGGAACGCTCCCTCCGCAAGACCTTCGCTGACGAACTATTTCATTGCGGCGAGCTTCGCATCGTCGCGAGTCACTGCGGAGAGCGCCACTCGATCGCCAATCGAGACCCCCGTGACGTCAGGACCGATGGATTCAATGACGCCGGCTGCCTCGAAGTCTACCCCTGTCGGCAGAGGCGGCCTGGCGGGCGATCGCCCCGAGCGAAGCGTGATCTCCGTGCGATTGAGTCCGATAGCGTGAATTCGGAGGCGGACCTCGCCGCTGCCGGGGTCACCAACTTTGACATCTTCCAGGCAGAGAACATCGGCGTCACCAAAGGCGTGAATGCGGATCGACCGTGTCATGCGCGCAACCCCCTCGCCGCTTCAGCGACTTTCAGCAAAGCCTCGGCTTGGCGAAAAACGTTCTGAGTAGCCCAACGATAGACCTGCAACACCACTTCGCGGGCATGGACAGCCGTTGCAGGAGCGCCCCGCTCTACGATGGCATCCGTCAGCGCCCGCAAGTCTTCATGGGTAATCTCGGCCAGCTTCTGATTCCCAAACTTCGGCTTCAATTCTCGCTCGTACACCGAGCGGCGCATATCGCGCGTCGAATCGGCCATCTGGTAGCCTCGCAGCCACTTTTCCGCCCAAGCGCCGAACGTCACGGCATCCTTGATGCGGGCTTTGTCCCGAGCCTTCTCCTTTGCAGGCGACTTCCCCGCTGCGATCAGCTTCTTCGCTTCACTCAGGCGCTCACGGGCCTCTGAGAGAGTGATGCCGCCCACTCCATAGCGGCCGAAGGTAATCGTCTCCTGTCTGCCGTGGGGCGTAGTTGTAGCGAAATGAGATCGATCCGGCAGGCGTGACGGCCACATAGAGGCCGTCACGATCGTTCACCTTGTAAAGCCTGTCCATTGGCTTGAGATTTCGCAGCTTGGTATCAGTCAGCATGGCCTTCGCAGTTCTTCACTCCAAATACCACGCCCTAAATTCCCACCCTGATTGTCAAAAATCTATTACTTATCAATCAATTAGGCTGGTTTCATACCATGAAGACCCCGGCAAGGACAACATGGTATTAGGCACCAAACATGGTATCTCGACAGTTGATACCATTAACTATGCCACAAAAAATCGGTGCTTGGCGATGCCCAAAGTTGCCAGACCGTGCCAGTCAGAAACGTAAAAAAGCCCGCATTTACATGGACTTTTTGGTCTTTCATGCCTTTTGATGCCAGACATCAAATCATTCCCACTCAATCGTTCCCGGCGGCTTTGATGTTATGTCGTAGACGATGCGGTTGATGCCGCGGACGTCGTTGATGATGCGGGTTGAGACGTGGGCGAGGAATTCGTGCTGGAAGGGATAATAATCAGCCGTCATGCCATCGGTTGAGGTGACAGCCCGAAGGGCGCAGACGTAATCATAGGTGCGGCCGTCGCCCATCACGCCGACGCTGCGGACCGGCAGCAGCACGGCGAAGGCCTGCCAGATGTCGTCGTAGAGACCAGCGGCGCGGATTTCCTCAAGATAGATCGCATCGGCCTTGCGCAGGATCTCGAGCTTCTCGCGCGTGATCTCGCCGGGAATGCGGATGGCAAGCCCCGGCCCGGGAAAGGGATGGCGGCCGACAAATTCAGGCGGCAGGCCAAGCTCGCGGCCCAGGGCGCGAACTTCGTCCTTGAAAAGCTCGCGCAGCGGCTCGACCAGCTTCATGTTCATGCGCTCGGGCAGGCCGCCGACATTGTGATGGCTCTTGATGGTGACGGAAGGCCCGCCCGCGAAGGAAACGCTTTCGATCACATCCGGGTAAAGCGTGCCCTGGGCCAGAAACTCGGCTCCGCCGATCTTGCGCGCCTCGGCCTCGAACACATCGATGAAGGTCGAGCCGATGATCTTGCGCTTCTGCTCGGGATCGCTGACGCCCTCAAGCTTGCTGAGAAACAGATCGCTCGAATCCGAATGGACCAGCGGAATGTTGTAGTGATGCCGGAACAGGTTCACCACCTGATCCGCCTCCCCCATGCGCATCATGCCGGTATCGACGAACACGCATTGAAGTTGATCGCCTATCGCCTCATGCAGCAATACGGCGACGACGGATGAATCGACTCCCCCCGACAGGCCGCAGATGACCCTGCCCTTGCCGACCTGTGCCCTGATCTTGGCGATCTCGGCTTCACGGAAGGCGGCCATGGTCCAGTCGCCCGCGCATCCCGCGATGCCATGGGTGAAATTGCGCAAAAGCTGCGCGCCATGGGGCGTGTGCACGACTTCCGGGTGAAACTGGACGCCGTAGAAATGGCGGCTCTCGTCCGCGATGGCGGCGAAGGGCGCATTGCGCGAGACGGCGATGGTCTTGAAGCCATCGGGCAGCGCCACCACCCGGTCGCCATGGCTCATCCAGACAGGCTCCTTGTCGCCTTTGGCGGCGATGCCCGCAAAGAGCGGCGTATCCTCGGTGACCTCGATCATGGCGCGGCCGAATTCGCGCTCCTCCGACCCCTCGACCCGCCCCCCAAGCTGGGCGCACATGGTCTGCTCGCCATAGCAGATGCCGAGAACGGGAATGCCCGCGGCAAACACCTTTTCTGGTGCGCGCGGCGTGCCGATGCCGGTCACGCTGGCCGGGCTCCCTGAAAGGATCACCGCCCTTGGCGCGAAATTCTCGAAGATGGCATCCGCCTTGTTGAAGGGCACCACCTCACAATAAACGCCGCTTTCGCGCACGCGGCGCGCAATGAGCTGGGTGACCTGACTACCGAAATCTATGATGAGGATGCGATCGGACATGCTTCGTCTACGGATTGAGGGGTTTCACGCCGGCGATGGCGTCCGCAAGTTCGCGGTGCTGGGGACAATTCGGGCAGGAGATGCCAAGGCGGTCCCGGTTGATCTGGGCGGCGGATTTATCGCCGCTCGCCAGAGCCATCTGGCCGGACCAGTTCAGCGCATCCGGTTCGACTGGATCGATACTGAGGGCAAGATCATAATATTTGCGGGCCAGTTGCGCCTTGCCCTGCTGCTGCCATGCGCGCGCCAGAAAGGTGAGAGCGCGAGCGTTTGCCGGGTCCGCCACAACGGCGCGCTCCAGCAGCGGAACGGCATCGAGTGCATCTCCCTGCGCCACGGCCTTTACGCCCCTTGCGGTGAGCATGTTGGACGCTTTTTCATAGGGGCCGGGCACAGCATGGGCAGCGAGGGGGGCGAGCAGCGGCAAAGCCGCCAGAACAGGCAGAATCACGCGTTTTCCAAGAGAAAAACCAATGGCCATGTTTTGCATAAACCACCCTTCCCCCATGGCGTCAAGCCCCGCCCAGACGCCGCATCCGGGCGACATAAAAGCCATCCGTTTCGCTGTTGGCGGGCGTCAAACGAAGGTCCGGGCGCCCCCCTGTGCCCTTGCCGCGGGGCCGGGGTATATCGGCCGACCAGCCGGTGTGCCAGGGCTCCATGGCATAGCCCGCATGGGCGCCCAGAAAGGCGGCGACGCGGTCCTCATTCTCGCCCGGCAGCAGGGAACAGGTGACATAGACGAGCCGCCCCCCCGGCTTGACGAGGCGGGCGCCACGGGCCAGC
Source organism: Parvibaculaceae bacterium (assembly GCA_028283765.1). Classification (GTDB taxonomy): domain Bacteria; phylum Pseudomonadota; class Alphaproteobacteria; order Parvibaculales; family Parvibaculaceae; genus JAATFR01. Next base: position 2,068,303 of record JAPWJY010000008.1, read on the forward strand.
ACCTCGTCCTGCAAGGCGGTGAGGCGCTCCAGCTCTTCAGGCGTCAGCCGCCAGCGCGCATCGGGCTGGCGGCGCCAGGCGCCGGACCCCGAACAGGGTGCATCGATGAAGACGAGATCGCAGCGGCCTTCAAGGTCAGCCATCGAGCTATCTGCCCCATCCGGCTCGAACGGGGATAATTGCCGGTACTGCACATTGCGCAGACCCGCCCGCTCGGCCCGGGGGCGGATGCGCGCAAGCCGCGCCGGATTGATGTCGGCCGCGAAAATCTGTCCCCTGTTTTTCATCATGGCGGCAAGGGCAAGGGTCTTGCCGCCGCCTCCGGCGCACAGATCCACCACCTGCTCGCCGGGTGAGGCATTGGCGACCAGGCAGGCAATCTGCGAGCCCTCATCCTGCACCTCGACCAGGCCTGATTTGAAGCTTTCCAGCGAGGCGATACGCGGATGCTTTTCAAAGCGCAGGCCCCAGGGCGAGCAATGGGTGGGAACGGGCTGCAACCCTTCGGCTTCAAGCGCCAGCACGGCGGCCTCGCGGCTGGTTTTCAGCGTGTTGACGCGCAGGTCGAACGGTGCACGCGCCGTCATCGCTTCCATCTGGCGCTCCAGATCAGCCCCGAAGGCGCGCTCGAATTCTGGATGCAGCCACTGGGGATAATTGAGGCGGACCCATGGCTTCTCCGTCGCCGGCGGCAGGGCAGCCTGTTCCAGCGCCTCACGCTCATAATCCGTCAGAATTGCCGGGGCGTGGCCCTCGCCAGTGGCCAGCGCCGAAATCGCATCCACATCGTAATGGTCGAACAGGCGCACGGAGCCAAACACCAGCGCGCGCGGCGCATCGCTCGCCATGGCGTGGGCAAGGGCCGCGCGCTGGCGCAGCACCAGATAGAGACGCTCGGACACATAGGCCCGGTCTTTCGACCCGGCAAAGCGGCTGGCGCGCACCCAGGCTTCGAGCACCTTGTCAGCAGAGCGGCCGGACTGGCCAATATCGGTGAGTATCTCGATGACGGCGCTAAGCCGGGCGGCGGGTGTCAAAGATTGTCCTAACCCATGCTGCCCGGATAGTTCGGCGCCTCGCGCGTGATCGTCACGTCATGAACGTGGCTTTCGCGCAGCGATGCCGAGGAAATCCGGACAAACTTCGTGTTGTGCTGAAAATCGGGAATAGTGGCCGCGCCCGTATAGCCCATGGCGGCGCGCAGGCCACCGATAAGCTGGTGGATGATCGCGCCCAGCGGCCCCTTGTGCGGCACCTGCCCCTCGATACCTTCCGGCACGAGCTTGAGCGCGTCCTTGATGTCCTGCTGGAAATAGCGGTCGGCCGAGCCCCGCGCCATGGCACCCACCGAGCCCATGCCGCGATAGGCCTTGTAGCTGCGGCCCTGAAACAGGAAGGTCTCGCCCGGGGTCTCGTCCGCCCCGGCAAAGAGCGAGCCGATCATGGCGCAATCCGCTCCCGCGGCAATGGCCTTGGCCAGATCGCCTGAAAACTTGATGCCGCCATCCGCGATGACCGGAATGCCGGACTTGCGCGCTTCCTCGACGCAATCGACGATAGCCGTCAACTGCGGCACGCCAACGCCTGCGACGATGCGCGTGGTACAGATGGAGCCCGGCCCGATGCCGACCTTGATCGCGTCAGCCCCGGCACCAATCAGCGCTTTTGCAGCCTCCGCCGTCGCCACGTTGCCCGCCACCACCTGAATGGAATTGGAGAATTTCTTGATGCGGTCGACCGCGGCGGAAACCCGGTCGGAATGGCCATGGGCAGTATCGACCACCACCACATCCACCCCCGCATCCAGCAGCGCCTGGGTGCGCTCAAAACCCTCATCACCCACCGTGGTTGCAGCCGCCACCCGCAGGCGGCCCTGCTCGTCCTTGCAGGCATTGGGGTGCAACTGGGCCTTTTCGATGTCCTTGACGGTGATCAGGCCGATGCAGCGATAGTCATTATCGACGACCAGCAGCTTCTCGATGCGATGGGCATGGAGCAGGCGCTTGGCTTCGTCCTGACTTACCCCCTCCTTCACTGTGATGAGGTTTTCCTTGGTCATCAGGTTGCGGACTGGCTCATCAGGATTGCTGGCGAAGCGCACGTCGCGGTTGGTGAGAATGCCCGCCAGTTTGCCCGTGCCCGGCTCGACCACCGGAATGCCCGAAATATGATGGAACTCCATCAGATCGAAGGCTTCCGAAAGCTTTGCGTCCGGGGTGATGGTGACCGGGTTGATCACCATGCCGGATTCGAACTTCTTGACCCGGCGCACCTGCTCGGCCTGAAGCGCGGGCGTCATATTGCGGTGAAGAACGCCGATACCACCGGCCTGCGCCATGGCAATCGCCAGCTGGAATTCGGTAACCGTATCCATGGCGGCGGAAAGGAGCGGGATATTGAGGGATACGCTGCGCGTCAGACGGGTCTGCGTATTGGCCTCGCTCGGCAGGACGGAGGAGGCCCCAGGCTGAAGGAGCACATCATCGAAAGTGAAAGCTTGTCTGAACATCGGCCAACCTCCTGCCTGCAAGGTGTTGACGCGAGCTTCTAACATTCCCGCCGGGGAAAGGAAAGGAGAACCGCGAGCGATTATGAAATTTCCCGCAGCCCGCTGAAATGGCTCAGTTTTCCGGCTCGTCCCCGGTCACTTTGCGGAAACCGAGCGCAATCACGTACATTTCCGCCGAATCCTGCCGGCTGGCCGGGGGCTTGATATGCCGGACCGTGGTGAAGTGCTTCTTGAGCATGTTGAGCAGCTCGTTTTCCGTTCCGCCACGCAGCACCTTGGCGCAGAAGGTGCCCCCGGGCGAAAGCACATCGATGGCGAAATCCGCCGCCACCTCGCAAAGTGCCATGATCTTGAGATGGTCGGTCTGCTTGTGGCCGGTGGCGTAGGCCGCCATGTCGGAAAGCACCACATCGGCCTCCCCGCCCAGCAGGTCCTTTACGACCCGATCGGCGCCATCGGAGAGAAAATCGAGCTGGATCGTGGTTGCCCCGACCAGAGGCTCGATCTCCGAAAGATCGATGCCGATGACCCGGCCCTTGCCGGTCTGGGACTTGACCCGGGCAATGGCCACCTGACACCAGCCGCCGGGGGCAGCGCCCAGATCGACCACGCGCGCGCCGGATTTCAGAAAATGAAACTTGTCATCGATTTCGATGAGCTTGTAGGCCGCGCGCGAGCGATAACCGTCGCGCTTGGCGGCCCGGACATAGGGATCGTTCAACTGGCGCTGGAGCCACAGGGTCGAGGATGTCGTGCGTTTTTTGGCGGTCTTGACCCGCACCTTGAGCGCGCGGTCGTCCCCGATCGAGGCCCCACCCCGGCCCGATTTACCGCTCCCTGATTTTCCGGGTCCGCTGCTCATTGCCTTATCCCTGTTGCGTCGAAACGGCTGCCGGCGTGCTCACGCCCCTGCCCTTGCGGCGGCCCCGGCGGCCACGCCTGCGCCGTCCGCGTGCCTTATCGGCATTCATCAGGCTGAGCAAGATGCCCTCGCGCAGTCCCCTGTCCGCGACCCGCAGGCGCTGGCTCGGCCAGGCCTGCGTAATGGCCTCCAGAATGGCGCAACCCGCCAGCACCAGATCGGCCCGCTCACGGCCGATGCAGGGATTGGCTGCCCGCGCCGCAAAATCCATGGCCAGCAATTCGCCGGTCACCCGCACCACATCTTCGGAGCCGACCCAGACGCCATCGACCTTGTTGCGGTCATAGCGCTCCAGCCCGAGATGGATGCCCGCGACCGTCGTGACAGTGCCAGACGTGCCCAGCAGGTGGAAACCACGCGCGGAAATCTCCGGCGTCAGCGGCCGGCGGGCGGCGAACGCTCCCAGCGCCGCCGACACCTCATCGACCATGGCCTGATAGGTCCCGGGCGGCACCTCTACGCCGCCATAACGGTCGGCAAGCGTCACCACGCCATAGGGAAGCGAGGTCCAGTCGGCGATCCGCGGCACGCCTTCAACCGGCACCTCGACCCAGATCAGCTCCGTGGAGCCGCCTCCAATATCGAACACCAGCACTGAACGGCATTGCCGGTCGAGCAGCGGCGAGCAGCCCAGCACGGCAAGCCGTGCCTCATCGGCCGTCGTCACTACATCAAGGGTAAGGCCCGTCCGCGCCTTGACCAGTTCGACGAATTCAGCCCCGTTTTCCGCCGCCCGGCAGGCCGCCGTCGCCACCGTGCGCACCCGCTCGACACCCCGGCGCTGGATTTTTTCGGCGCAAACGCGCAGGGCCGCGATGGCGCGGCTCATGGCCGCCTCGCTCAGACGCCCCGAGGTCGCCAGCCCCTCGCCCAGCCGCACGATCCGCGAATAGGCGTCGAGCACCCGGAAGCCGTCCGGCGTAGGCCGGACGATCAGAAGCCTGCAATTGTTGGTGCCAAGGTCAAGCGCGCCATAAACCCGGTCCGGCACGGCCTGCGGACGGCGGGCGGGCGACGCACCAGATCCAGCCGACGGGAGGATGGCCTTGGCCTGAATGGCTTGAGGAGACGCCTTTTTCTGCTCGACAGCACCATCCACAGCGGCCAAGGCGCGGTTCTTCCCGCGACCCCGGCGGCGACGCCGGCCTCTGGCATTCTTTTTTCCGGGCGTTCCGGCGTCAGAATCCCCGCCTGAGGAGGTTTCAACGAAAACCCCGCTCTTCAGCGGAAACAATGATGGCCCGTCCGCGCCGTCCGCCATTCCCGATGGGCTGGCGTCTGCATCGCGTGCGTCTGGCACTATCTCTCCACCCGGGAAGCAGGCCGCAGGGCAGCCTGCCGTCAACCGGGCTCCATAATTGAAGTTGCGCCGAGTGTAACAGTTCCGCGTCCCCGGTTAAAGCACAGGCATTAGCGGCGTTTTCCGGGAGCTGGACTTCCCGTCATAGTCACACACTGGTCAGCCAATACCGGATATGAGCCGGATTTCCTGAGCCATTTTGGCGTTTACTCAAGACTTGTCCCCTACCGGACTGGATGGGGCTTACCCCGGCCGCAAATCCCTCCAGACGCAGGCCGATACCGATCATGCCGCGCGCCTTCTACACAAAATTGCGGCTTTTGCCTGATCCAGTCACCCTGCGGACACAGAGGAAACCAATCGATGATCGCAACGCTTGCAGATCACACGAAAGATCGCTAGAAACTGGCACGCACTGGAACGGATTGCTGAACAGGTTACGAAACCCTGCTGTAAGTATCTGATTTCATTGGGGGATCGTCTAACGGTAGGACTGCAGACTCTGACTCTGCCTATCTAGGTTCGAATCCTAGTCCCCCAGCCAATGACCTCCCAAGCCGCTGAAATTGCTCATGAACGCCATCCCCTTTTGAACCCGGGACCGGCTTTCGCAACAATGCTCCCATAGGCGTGCCCCTTGGCTGAGTGGCCAGCATTGCCCACAGGCGGAGAAATTGCGCTTTCGCCAGAGGCCACGCTCTCCTCATCAAGGTTCGCAATCTGCTCATGCAATAGCGTTATCCTTGCTGCGGCGAGGTTGCTTTCGAGCTGGACCAGCATACGCGGCCCGGACAAGGCCGTCGAATCCCGGTACGGACTTTCTAACCATACCGGGAGCATCATCCGGTCTGCGTGATTGCGATGTCTTTTATCTTTCCTGTGTCCGGGCTGGAAGAATAGTCCGGTTGATCACTCACTATCGATCTTTTCCCTCTCTGCCTCTGTCAGCGTCCGCTTCTGTGTCTCGGTCAGCGGGCCATTGCCGACAAGTTGCAGAACACTGTTGCGGTTATAGCTCTGTCTTTCCTTTTGTTTTACCCGCCCATCCTGCTGCTGTTGCTGGCCGGAGTCGCCCTCACCGCCGCCATATCCGATGACCTCGACGGTGATGATGGAGGGGAGGTCCTGTCCGGTGTTGGCCTGACGCCCGGCATTGCCCGCCGTCGCCGCCGCGGCACCGGCCGCGTTCGACGCCGTGGTCAGCGCCCCGATGTTGGGTACCGCCGCCGTCGGAATGCCCGCCGACGTCCCCTGCACCTTGATGTTGGCCGCATTGACGACATGGAGCGCGGCAATGTTGATGTTGCCGCTGACCCGGATGCCCGCCTCGCCCGCATCCACCGTGCCCAGAGGCGCGATCAGGTCGATGTCTCCCGGGGGCACGTCCGGGATCGGGTTGAGGGTCGCGATGCCCGCACCCGTCGAGGGCACCTGCGGCGCGAGCGCAACATTGCCATAGATGTCATAGGTCCGTTTGGGCGGGGTATAGATCACCGTCGTCTTGCTGCCCCGACCGGCATTGATGTCGCCTTCCGCCGACCAGGCGAGGATATCGCCCCCGAACGTCGTCATGATGCGCGACAGGCCAAGCAGCAGGCTGTTCTGCGAATAGATCTGGATATTGCCCTCGCCCTGGGTGATGAGACCGGCATCGGCTCCCGGCGCCAGCCCTTCGGTGCCGACGGTGACGCCGCCGCCCGGGGCAAGGAACTGGATATCCCCGCCGAAGTCGGTGTGGACATAGCCGCTGTTGACCGTGGCATTGGCTCCGCTTCCGGACGAGGCCGAGAACATGGTGATGTCGCCCTGATAGGCGTTCTGGTTCGGGAACAGCGCTGCTATGGCGTTGCGGCCACGCAGATAGCTACCGTAACGCGGGCCGTTGACGTCATTGTATTCGCGTCCGCCCGCCGTCAGTTCGGCATAATAGACCTGCCGCAGAAAGACCCGCTGCTGCTCGGCTGGTAGCGCAAGGAAGTAGGCCAGCGCATCCTGCGCCGAACCGGAATAGCCAAACCTGCTCTTGAGCCAGTCGATGAGTTCACTGTCGTAAGTCTTTGCGACCTTGCCGGGCTGATCGGCAAGGGGACCGTCGCCGGCGAGATTGGCCGGATCGAGATAGAGCTTGGCGAAATCCGTCCAGTCCACCTGTCCTTCACCCGGCGCACCTGCGCCGACACCGGCCTGCATCACCACGCTGGCCCCCGGACGGGTATCGCCCGACACCAGAGCACCGATGCTCTCAACGCTCGCCGTCGAGCCCTGATAGATGTTCTTGCCCGCCGTCATCTCCAGCGTACCCGGACCCGCGACATCGACATTGGCGTAGATGATGCTGCCGCCTGCCGCGATGGTCGAGATCGTGGACGGATCGTTTTGCAGGACCAAGCCGGATACATTGACGATATCGCCGCCCGCCAGGATCTGCACCGGCTTGGCCGCGCGATAGTAATTGGTCGAGACGAGTTTACCACCAAGGGTCTCACTGTGAACAAAGGTTTCACCGTAACGCAGCCCCATTATATCGCCTCGGACCGCGTAGATAAGGGAAGGTGTCATCACATCCCTGAACGAGGTATCGTCGGTGACCGTATTCGACCCGAACACAAAGGGATTACCGCCAGTACCGACATTTCCTATGTCTGGATTATAACCCCCGTCATTATAAGAATACGCCGTCCAGGAAATAACGCTATCACTCGCACTCTTTGGATTTCCCCAATAATTTGAACTACCAATACTCCAAGAATTCCCGACGATCTTACGCAACTCCCAACCAGGACTGAAAGGAGTCGCCAAACTGGCTTGAGACGTTGATAGAGGTCCCAAAGCAGGAGAACTGCCGAGTTGAATAACCGAGTCCTCAGCCAGCAATTCCAACGCACCATCTGAAGATGGCAACATGAAACTGGACCCGTTGCTTCCTGGAGAAAGATAGATACTACCATTTGCCGCGACTGCATTCAGGATAGATGGCAAAAAGATTGTCGTATTTCCTTGACCCAATGACAATGGCGAGACATCTCCGCCGGCCGCAAAACCATTCAAAGCTGTTGCGTCAGTCCATAAGGTGAACCACGTAACACCCTGATTTAGTCCATCTACATCTGTTTGCTGACTAAGACCAACCCGACCGGGATCAACGATATTTCCAACAGCGATATCTCCACGCGCGCGAATGCTGATGACACTATCTCCAGGCACAAACGAACCTCCGGCAAGACTCGTCATGCTATAGGGAACTAAAGTGTTCAACGACCTAGGATCGCCAGCTTGGTAACCGAAATTAGTAGAGATGAGAGAGCCAAATGTTCCAGCATCGATGTCAATATCGCCCCGCAGATTTACAAATTGATTTCCTCCCGTGCCGATATTATTTCCGGCTGTAACAGAAAGCGTTCCGCCACCGGTTTGCACCAGTTTGTCATCAATAGCCCGGCCGCTCCCTCCGACCGCAAACACAATTCCTTGGCCAGCATCGCCTATATCACGACCGGCTCGCACCATGACGTTCCCACCGCCAAGCGCCCCCACACCTTCAAACGCACTCAACCGTATAAACGGGCCTGGCTGGCCTTGATTGTTGAAGCCAGGGTTTGATGTGTAGCTTCCAAAATTAATCCCCCAGGCCGTTGTCTGATCAATGCCATTGCCGCCCTGCCGCCAAAGCCAATCACCAACTGAGGTCGAATTCGGTGTGGGATTCCCTTCAATATTGCCTTGGGCCTGTAGGAATACATCACCGCCATGCTCAGTATAGTACATGCGTTGTAAGTTAAGTGTCATTTCATAAGCTGTGTTTCCTGCACTGAGCACCGTACCATCAAGATAAACGCCCCTTCCTAAATTATAGAGATCGTTTTCTGGTGTGCCGGTTCCTGGAATGGCGGTACCCGCCGTATAAATTCCAAAGGGAGAATTCTGCTTGAAGTCACCACCAACAACGAATTCCAGATCGCCGGTTCCTGTACGAATTACGCTTGGAGACAAGTTTGTCGGTGTACCGCTGAAGTGAGGATCATCCAAAGTCATGTTGCCGGAACTAGCGAGCATATTCACCGTCCGCAATGAGCGGGTATCCGAGGATAGAAGATCAGCGCCACTCACGAACCGCATCGACCATGATTGTGTGCCAGACGCCAACATGGGAGATATGGCCCACGTGATTCCACTGCCGTAATTCGTCATAGTTGCTGAGGTTACGGGGACAGTAATTCCTGCCAACCATTGAAACTGCCAAACACCAAACTGTGTTGCGTCGATTGTTGCCCCCGCGGGAATAGTATCTCCCGGGAAATAGAGATTACCATCTGTTGTAAAGACAGCCCCTATAAAATCCGCCGTTGCATAACCATCCGGAACGACCCAATCTTCAAGCAACGTTGGGTTACTCGTAACCGTAATTGCATCAGTGGATACAAACGATGGAGTATCGACGGCCTTTGTTGTCGCTGGCAGCCACGAGTTATCGTCGGGTGTTCTTGGCGGCGTGTCGAAGCCGTCATTGATGCTGTCGTTGATGTTGAGGTTGCCGCCTGCGCGCATCACCAGCATTCCCGGCTCGCCCGAGCCGCGCACCGATGTCACACCCGGCCCGTACCGATAGCCTGCCAGATCAATATCGCCGGAGGTCGACAGATTGCCGTCAGGCGTCTTACTCTGGATTTCAACGCCCGGTCGGATGTGCAGAGCGGAGTTGTAGTTCGGATCGAGCAGACCCGCGATCTTGGTTTGCAGATTACCGGTCAATTGACCGTCGGCGACGTTGCCGCCATAGATATTGCTGATGAACGTCTGGCTGTCCTGATCGACCAGATCGAGCCAGGCCTGATCGATGATCTGACCGTTGGCGTCGTTCGGATCGGCGGGCGCGTTCTTGTAGATGGCGAAGGCGTTCAGCGCGATGCTGGACGCACCCTCGATGTTCAGTTGTCCTGTCGCCGAGATCGCAATGCTGTCACCGGTGGCGTTGATCTGTGCGTCGTTGCCGGTCGCGCTGGTCCCCGAGGCCGTGCCGGTGCGCGGCGCGTTCAATTCAAGGTGGCCATAGGCGACCGGATTGCCGTTCATGTCGGCGTTTGCCGGATCGATGACGCGCATGTCAATGGTCGCGCCCGGCAACAGCGTCAGCGTGCCGCTGGTCGTCGTCAGCGAAACATGAGCTGTGTTGTCGGCCTCGACCGGAGCCCCGTAACTGTCGGTCTGCAGCACGGTGCCGTGGGCATCGACCACTGCGCTTGATGCAAGGATCAGGTCGTCCCGTGCCGCCAGCGTGATACTGCCCGGCGTCGCGCCGCTGACGTCGATCGTGCCGTTGACAGTGAGGCTGCCGCCATCGACCGAGATGGAGACACTGTGCGCCTTGACCTCGTTGCCGACCACAAGATCACCCTGCTTCAGGTCGAACGAGCGCGCGCCGAAGAAACCGGCGTCATTGAGCTTGTTATTCAGCGCCGCGAAATTCCCGAGACTCTGCGCCGCGATGCTGATCTGGCCGTCTTCGTAACCGCCGGACGATGCGCCCTTCAGCGAGCCGCCGAGCGACACGACGCCGCTGGACGTGCCAATCGCCGTCGCGCTGATCGAACCCGCCACATTGTTCTGCGCCGACACGTCGATGACCGAACCCGCCGACTGGGTCACATTGCCATTCGCGCTCTGCAGAATGACCGTGCCACCCCAGCTATATTGCGTGACGTCGTTGAACGCGACGGCACGGCCCGACAGATCGATCACCGAGTCGCCGCCGAGGACGACATCGTTAGTTGCGCTCAAGGTGAGCTTGCCGCTCGGCAGCGCAATCGCGGTATCGACGAAGACGCTGTCGCCGTTGAAAGCTACCGTACCGCCGTAATCGGTGACCGATTTCGTATCGCCGACGCCGCTGCTGGGAGCGACAACGCGGATGGCGCCGCCCGCATCATAAACAACGGTCGAGCCATTCGCCGCCGTCAAAAGCGGCGTCGTTATATTCAGGCTTCCGCCCTGCAACTTGCCGGAACCGTCCTTCGACAGCCCGACCTGCAACGTGCCATCGCTGTTCGAGGTGATACTGTGGCTGGCCGTAATGTTGACACCGGAGAATCCGACCGCATAGCGATCGAGCAAAGCGCCGTCGGTCGGCCGGCTGATGCTTGGGTCATAGCCGAACACAATGTCGTTGGCATTGATATTGAGCACACCGGAGCCAGCGCCCGGCCCGTCCGCGGTGATCACGGCTGGAGCCTGGTTGCCATAGGGGTTCGCTGTTGAGCCGTTGCCGGTGCGCACCCCGTTCCACACCAGGGTATTTGCCCTGATGCTGGCCACATCGCCCGCGCCGCCGAGGCCGTAGACCGACGGCGTGTTGAGGATGAATTCGACATTCGAACCAGACCCGCGCGCATCGAGATCGACGCCGCCAATCAGGTCGAGTGAGTTGGCGGTCAGGATCAGTTGCTCCAGCGCCGGCACGCCGGCCGTGGATGACGGGTTGAGCAGTTGATTCAGCACGCTCTGGGTCAGGTTCCAGCCGGACTGAATGTGTCCGGCGGCGGCCGCCAGCGATGCATCGGTGCCGGCGTTGATCACGTTCTGCGACACGGTGAGATACTTCGCGCCCAGATTGGCGTTGCCCATGGTGAGCGAGCCCGGCGCCGCCAGCACGATGCTACCCTCGGTCAGAAGCGACGCGCCGCTGTCGATATTGATCGAGCTTGTGCCCGTGACTGGCAGGAAATCAAACCAGCCGTTGCCAACGGCCAGGATCGCGGGGCCGGCGGCACCCGCATTTTGCGGAGAGGTGTTACTGTAGACATAGCCGAGCGTGGAATCGACCCCATTGCTGCTGCGCCCGCGAGTGTCGATCGAAGCCGTGCCCGCAACATTGATCGAATTGCCGATCAGGAACACCTGTCCCGCCCGTAACTCGGCTCCATCGAGCAGATTGACCTTGGCGTTGCCCGCAAACGCGATACGTCTGCCGTCGCCATTGGCGGTATTGCTCAGGAACGAGCTGTAACCGCCGATCAAAAGCGTTGCGGCGTTGAAGGCGTTGATGTCATCGGCCCAGATCGAGATATGATCTGCGACTGGCGTGGCGCCGTCCGCGGTGATGTCGATGGTGCCAGCGGCGTTGTTATAGGTATTGATGATCAATGCGCCGTCGATGCCGCCATTAGCACCGTTGAACAGGGCCGTGCCATCGAACGACAGTGACTTGCCGCTTCCCGTGGATGGCCCGAGGTCGAATTCCAGCACGCCGCCATCCTTGGGCAGGCGCGGCCGCACATCGTTGAACACCGCCGCCTGCGCGATGGCGAAGTCCGCGAAACTGGTTTCGTTATATTGCGAGTAGGTGCGTACCTTGGTACCCGACGTCAGGATCAGTTGCGTCGGCAGCGCATCCTTGTTGCCGGTGTTGGCGACGCCGAGATAACCCGACGCGATGACGGAACCGTTCGGCAGACTGACCGGCGCGATGCCATTCGTGCTGGTCTGACCAAGCTCGACACGATAGGCGCCCGGCAACAGCGCATAGCTCGACGGCAGCAACGTGTAGGTGCCGGCGGGAAGTCCCGGCACGCCTGATGGAATCGTGATCTGCCGGCCGATCGCCGGATCGCCCGCGCCGTTGGTCGCGATCACCGGCGCGTATTTCGACGCATAGCCGGGCATGATCGCGTAGACTTTATTGCTCGCCGAACTGTATGCCGCATTGTTCGGATTGGCGTTGACCAGTGCCGTTGTCAGCACGTTCACCGAGCCGCCACGACCGGAGACAAAGCCCGCGCCGGTCAGGTTACCGCCGCCCGATACATCGATCACCGCGCCCTTCTTGCCGGTGAATGTGCCGGCGGCAACGGTGACGCCGGTCACCACGGTTGCGCCACCGTTGACGTTCTCGAGCGAACCAAGATCGTCAAGGCTTCCGATGCCGGCATAGGTGATGCCGTCACTGGTGCCGCCATACGGCATGGTCAGGCCATTAGCGCTGGTCGAGGTGACGCTGCCGTTGCGAAAGACGACGCTCGAAGTCGAAGCTGCGATCAGCTCGTTGAACGTAATGACGCCAAGCGGGGCACGGATCACGCCGCCCTGATCGACGTGTGGCGCGGTAAAGGTGAGCGATCCGAATACCGAGGCCGGCACGTCAGGCACAGAGCCGCCATTGCCGCGGATGGTCAGCGTCGCATTCGGATCGTAGCCGGCAGTGCCGTTCGGCAACTGATACACTCCCGCAACAAGCCCCATTGCCGCATTGCTCAGCGGATAAATCTGCGCTGCCTGCAACGTAAGGTCGCCCCCCGCAGTCATCGACCCGGCGCCGAAGCGTATATCGCCCACGCTCTCAAGCGTGATCTGACCAAACGATGCCGCCGTGATTTTTGGCAGCGAGCCAAATCTGGAATTCACCCCCGACTGGATCTGGCCATAGACATCCAGCTGATCGGCCGAAATGGTAAGGCTGGCATTCTTCGCGATCAGCGATGCAGGACCGAAGGTTGACGCGGACACGCCTGAGTAAATTCCCGTGGGTGGCACGGTGCCATTCTTCGACCATCCGTCGATACGGACGTAAGGCGCCGAGAGATGCACTTGTGATGTAGAGGCATCGCTGTCGAGGCCGGCGGCGTAGATGCCGCCGGCCATGTTCAGGCTGCGGCCGACGCTGAGATCGACATTGCCATCGAACAGGAACAGGTCGCGGATGCGCAGGGTGACGTTATCGAAGCCACCGGCCGCGATCTGGTTGACGCCGAGCATGCTGGAATACTTCAGGTTGGGATCGGCTTCGCCCGGCAGCAGATCGCCGGACAGGCCGCTGCCAGTGTAGTTCTGGGTCAGCGTCAGGTTGCGGGCAACCTTCATGTTGGCGGGGATGGTGCTCGGATATGAGTTCTCCGTCAGATTATAGCTCAGCGTGCCACCTGCAGCCCCCGC
>JAPWJY010000009.1 GCA_028283765.1 Parvibaculaceae bacterium
CATGACCTTGGCATCCGCGGCACGGACATTCTGGCCGCGCTGGACCGCAACACCGCGAAGGTGACCTGGGCCGCGGGCCTGTTCAAGCCGCTGCCGCCGCCATGCAGGCGATCATCTGGCAGTTTCCTGGCGCGAGCGAGACATTCCCCCCCAAGGCGATCACTGACCTGATCTACCCCGTCAGCAAGACGGATCTCCACGCCCTGCGCCTGCTGAGCTTCCTGTCGCTCCGCCTGGCTTGCCCGCATCACGGTCAGCCGCATCGAGGCGGACTGGTCGCGCGCGCCGCTTCGCTGGTTCACGCTGATCGGCCGTAACGGCCCGCCCTGCTTCACGCTCGGCACGATGATTTCGCTGGGCGGCGACGTGATCAATCTCAATACCCACGTGCCGGGCCTCAGCTATGGCGTGGACGCGGCCGCCGTGCTGCTGATGGTATTCATCGCCTGGGTCACCGAGGAACTCGACCGGCGCAAGAAGGCGCGCGCCGCCGCCCTTGCACCGCAAACCGCTCCTGTGCCGGAAAATGCCGCCGTGCTGGCCCGCGCCAAGGGCGACGCCCTCCACCTACTGATCTGCACCGGGCTTTCCAGACAAGTTCCCGGCAGTCATCGCACGGCCCTGCCCCCGGCCGGGCCGGAAGCGCCTGTTTCAGCCGCATTATCCTTCTTTTTGCTGAATATTGCGCCGCCGGGTTTCATGGCGCTCCTGGACATGGCCATCTCGCCAGACAGCCGCCTATGACAAGATACAATCAAATTCGAGCACAAAATTTAGGCAAATATCAGAATTTGATTATCCTGAAAGCAAATTGATGTAGATTTGATCAGCGCAGGGTGGTGCGCATGGGGCGGGATTCAAGCGAAACAATCATTCCACGGTCGTGTTTTCGTCCGGCATAATGCTTTTTTTGAGAAATGGTACCGCGCAGGCATCCAATTCTGCAGAGGGGCGTAGGGAAGAAATGCCGGAGCAAGGCCAGCCGGGGCCACCAACCCGGGGACTACTCGCAACGATGGGGACCGCCTTTGCGGATACTGCGCCGACGCTGAACTCAGGCGATACAGCCTGGATGCTGACTTCGACCGCTCTTGTTCTGATGATGACCATTCCGGGCGTTGCCCTGTTTTACGGCGGTATGGTCCGCAAGAAGAACGTCGTCACGATGGCGGCACAGACCTTCATGATCTGCTGCCTTGTTACAGTTCTGTGGACGATCATCGGCTACTCGCTCGCCTTCCGCGACGGTGGTTCGATGCAGGCCTATATCGGCGGTCTCGACCGCCTGTTCCTGGTCGGCCTTGATGCCACGTCCCTTTCCGGCACGATCCCGGAAAGCCTGTTCATGGTCTTCCAGATGACCTTCGCGATCATCACCCTCGCCCTCATCATCGGCGCCTTCGCCGATCGCGTGAAGTTCGGGTCGCTGGTCGCCTTCATCACCCTCTGGCTGATCTTCATCTACGCGCCCATCGCCCATTGGGTGTGGGGTGGCGGCTTCCTCGGCGGTCTGGGCGTTCTGGACTATGCCGGCGGTACGGTCGTTCACATCAACGCCGGCATCGCGGGCCTCGTCGGTTGCCTCGTGCTCGGGCCTCGCAAGGGCTTCGGTCATGAGAACATGGCTCCTCACAATGTCCTGCTCACCATGATCGGCGCTGCCCTTCTGTGGGTCGGCTGGTTCGGCTTCAACGCCGGTTCGGCCCTGAGCGCCGGCACCGGTGCCGCCATGGCCATGGTCGTCACGCAGATCGCCACCGGCATGGCCGCCCTGGCCTGGATGACGGCTGAATGGGTCATCCACAAGAAGCCCACCCTTCTGGGCCTCTGCTCGGGCGCCGTGGCCGGTCTGGTCGCGATCACCCCTGCCGCCGGTTTCGTTGATCCGGTCGGCGCGCTCTGGATCGGTCTCCTCGCGGGCCTGATCTGCTTCTGGGGCGCCACCAGCCTCAAGAAGGCGCTTGGCTACGACGACTCGCTCGACGTGTTCGGCGTCCATGGCATCGGCGGCATCGTCGGCGCTATCCTCACCGGCGTGTTCGCTTCCACCGCCATCGGCGGCAAGTCGGGCGGACTCGAAGGCAACTGGGGTCAGGTCATCATCCAGATCGAAGGCGTCGCTGCCACTCTCATCTGGTCCGGTGTCGGCACCTTTGTGCTGCTGATGATCGTCAAGGCGATCTTCGGCCTGCGTGTCTCGCCACAGGAAGAGGTCGAGGGTCTCGACATCAGCCTGCATGGCGAAACCATCCAGTAACGGCCGAGCAAGGGAGAGAGAGATGAAACTCATAGTTGCGATCATCAAGCCGTTCAAACTGGACGAAGTTCGCGAAGCGCTGACGGCCCTTGGCATTCAGGGCATGACGGTGACCGAAGTGAAGGGTCACGGCCGTCAGAAGGGGCAGACGGAAATCTATCGCGGCGCTGAATACGCCGTGAATTTCCTGCCCAAGATCAAGATCGAGGTCGCCGCTTCAGGCGACCTGGCCGACAAGGTCGTGGAGGCGATCAGCGCCGCGGCCAAGACCGGCCAGATCGGCGACGGCAAGATTTTCGTCCTGCCCGTCGATCAGGTGCTGCGTATTCGCACCGGTGAAAAGGACGTGGACGCGATCTGAGCGTCTTGAGGTGGGGGCGCTCTCCCCCACACCCAGCGGGTTATCCCGTTTTCAACCCGGAAGCTTATTGCTTCCGGGTTTTTTGTTGTCTTGCGGCTATGGAGCTGTGGATAAGTTGCGGCTCAGCCGATCAGGGGAATCCCGCACCGGAGACGGGCCGGGCGCCTGGGGAAAAGTCAGCCATGAAACGCCGGCACCGGCTGCGATTCGGGTACTCTGGGGATAATGCCCGCTTGATGCACAGCTTTATCCACAGATCGGGGCGGCAACCTCAGATGCGCGACGGCGCGGCCAGCCGGGTCATGCTGAGTCCCATGGCCACAAGGGCGAAGCCTGCGCCAAGGAACAGCGAGATATTGGTGAAATGATCGGGGGCGATGCCGAAAATGAGCGCGACCAGCGCCGCGCCCGTGGTCTGGCCGGTCAGCCGGGCGGTGCCCAGCATCCCGCTTGCCCCGCCGCTGCGCTCCGGCGGCGAGGATGACAGCATGGCCCGGTTGTTGGGCGACTGGAACAGCCCGAAGCCGACACCGCAGAGAGCCATCCGCCAGATGATGTCGATGCTGGCCGGATTGGGGTGCAGGAAGCCCAGCGACAGGAGGCCAAGGGCGAAAATGAGAAGTCCGGCCCCACCCAGCAGCCCCGCCGGATAGCGGTCGGCGAGCTTGCCTGCGATGGGCGCGACAATGGCGATGGTCAACGGCCAGGGAGTCATGAGCAGGCCCGTCGCCACTTCCGAGCGCCCGGCGAAGGTTTGCAGGAAGAACGGCAGGCAGACGCCGGCCAGCGTCTGCGCCGCGAAGGCGAAGACCGACGTCGAGATCGAGAGCGCGAAAATCGGGATGCGCAGCAGGTCCACCGGCAAAAGCGGCGAGGGCCGCTCAAGCTGGCGCAGCACCAGAAGCACGCCGGACACGATCGCCAGCGCCATCAGTCCCAGCGAAAGCGGCAACCCGCCCCCGTGCGCGAACCCGTCGATGGAGGAGATGAACGACCCGAACATGACCGCGTTCAACCCGGCGCTGATCCAGTCGAAGCGGTGCCGGCCGCGTGGCGTCACCGGCAAGGTGCGGGCGACCATGATGGCGACGAGCCCCAGCGGCACATTGATGGCGAACAGCCATTGCCAGCGCGCAACCGCCAGAATGGCGGCGGCGACCGTGGGGCCGACGGCCGACGAAACGGCGACCACCATGGCGATGATGCCGACGGCGCGGCCGAGCTGCGCGCGGGGATAGATGAACCGGATCAGGGCGCTGTTCACGCTCATGATGCCCGCCGCGCCGAAGCCTTGCAGGATGCGGGCGACGGTCAGCGTTTCGAGCGAGGTCGAGAGCGCGCAGGCAAGGCTGGCGATGGCAAAAAGGATCAGCCCGCCTCGGTAGACCCGGGCATAGCCGAAAATCTCCCCGAGCGAGGCGAGCGGCAGCAGGGAAATGGTGACGGCAAGCTGGTAGCCGTTGACGATCCAGATCGCGGCGCCCGGACTCGTGCCCAGATCGTGGGTGATGGTGGGCAGCGCGATGTTGGCGATGGCGCCATCCAGCACGGCCATGGTGATGGCGAGCGCGACTGAAAAAATGGCCCAGTAGCGCTGGGGGACGGGCAGGCCGTCTTGCTGTTGGGGGGAAGAGTTCATCGGGCGTCTCGAAAGCGATCCGCACCCTTTAGACCCATTCCAACCGGCTGACCAGAAAAAGCAAACAATCTTCAGATTAATTCTCGCCATGCTTTTGGCGCGGTTTTCCCGGGAAAGTGCATGAAACCGGGGAGAAACCAGCGTTTCCCCACCGCAGGTTGCACCGCGGGGGGATAGGCGGCAATGTACGGCGCGATGCCGATTCATGGCCGCCGGGCCCGGCAGAGATTCCCTGCGGGTCTTCCCGAAGTCTTCCAAGGGTCTTCCCAAGGATCTGAGTGTGTCCAAGGATCATGAGCGCTTCCCGTTTCGCCGACCTGCCTGAATCGCCCTTTGCCCGGCTTGCCTCCCTGATCGAGGGGCTGACGCCCGGAAAGCCGCCGATCGCCCTGTCGCTGGGCGAACCCCGGCATCCATTCCCGGCCTTCATCATGGAGGCCATCGCCGCCAATGCCGCCGATTTCGGGCGCTATCCGCCGATCATCGGCACACCGGCCTTCCGCGCCGCGGCCACCGGCTGGCTCAACCGGCGCTTCGGCCTGCCCGAGGGCTGGCTCGACCCGGAAAACCAGCTTTTGCCGGTCAACGGCACCCGCGAGGCGCTGTTCAACATGGCGATCGTGGCGACGCCGCTGGCCAAAGCTGGAAAAAAGCCCGCGATCCTGATGCCCAACCCCTTTTACCAGTGCTACGCCGCCGCCGCGCTCGCCGCAGGCGCCGAGCCCGTCTATGTGGCGGCGACCAAGGAAAACGGCTTCCTGCCGGATTTCGCCGCCCTGCCCGAAGAGCTGCTGGCGCGCACCTCCATGATCTATTTCTGCAGCCCGGCGAACCCGCAGGGCTCGGTCGCGGATCTCGGCTATCTCAAGGAACTCATCCTCCTTGCCCGCCGCCACGGCATCCTGCTCGCCATGGACGAATGCTATGCCGACATCTACGACCGCGCGGCCCCGCCCGGCGCGCTGAAGGCGGCCTTTGAACTCGACGGCACGGCGGACAATGTGATCGTGCTCCATTCCCTGTCGAAGCGCTCAAGCCTGCCGGGCCTGCGCTCGGGTTTCTGCGCGGGCGACCGGGCGTTCATCGCGAAATTCCGCTCCATGCGCAACATCGCCGCCCCGCAGGTGCCGCTGCCCCTTCTGGCGGCTTCCGCCCTTGCCTGGGCCGATGATGCCCACGCCGCTGACAATCGCACACTTTATCAGCGTAAAATCGACATGGCTGAGCGTATTCTGGGGAACCGATTCGGTTTCTACCGCCCGGCCGGAGGCTTTTTCCTCTGGCTCGACGTGGAGGATGGCGAGGCGGCCACCCGCCGCCTGTGGACAGAGGCGGGGGTGAAAGTTCTCCCCGGTGCCTATCTGGCGCGCGATGATGAGAGCGTGGCCGGGGGCAATCCGGGCCGGGCCTTCATCAGGGTGGCGCTGGTCGAGGCGGAAAATGTGATGGAAGAGGCGTTGAAACGTATGGCGGAGGCTCTGTAGGGATGGCGCGGACGAGGGGGCATCCCGGAGCGGTGTCTCACGGCAACAACGAACCTGAAACCGTCGTGGACTTCATGCGCCGGCGGTTGCAGGAGGCGCTTGGCCTCGGCCTCATTCTCGTCTGCTTCGCCGGTCTTCTCGCCATTTCCACCTGGCACCAGAGCGACCCCAGCCTCAACAACGCCACCCGCAGCGTCGCCCAGAACTGGCTCGGCATCGTCGGGGCCTATCTCTCGGACCTGCTCCTGCAAACGCTGGGGCTGGGGGCCGCCGCCTTTTTCGCGCCGCCCGCCACATGGGGCTACAGCTTCCTCAAGCACCGCGAACCCGACGGGTTCCTCTGGCGCGTCTCCGGCTGGTTCATGGGCACGTTCTTCATGTCGGCCTTCCTCGCCACCCTGCCGGTGCCCTCGTTCTGGCCGCTCGCCTCCGGACTCGGCGGCGTCATCGGCCAGGCCATCGTCAACGCCGGGCTGATGCTGACCAGCCTGTTCGCCTCGAACGGCATCGGCCATCTGATCATCGCCGCCGTTTCGGCCCTCTTCTCCATCGGGCTGATCGTTTTCTCCTGTGCGCTTGAGACATCCGGCGAGAGCGGGAAAACGGAGAAGTCCGCCTCCGCGCGGTCCGCCGCCGGGCGCAAGGAACCCCAGTCTGCGCGCGCCCGGGCCGAAGCGAAGAAAGCCGGAACGCTGGTGGCGACCCGGCCCGGCGCGGACAATCCGCCCGCCGCCAAAACCGGCTTCGGCGCACGGCTTGGCTCGCTCCTCGCCCGCAAGGAGGAGGAAGCCCCGCTGGTCCGCGTCGAACCGCAGGTCGCCGGACGCGCCAGCGTGGTGCGTCCCCCTGTTGCCGCGGCGAGCGAAGATGAATTCGAGGACGACTACCCGCCGGAGGAGCCGGACGATTTCCCCGACGAGGTGGCCGACGAGGCCCCGGTCCGCACGCCGCGCGTCGACCGGCCTGCGCCCAGGGCCAAACCCTCGGCCCGCGCCGAGCGGGAAAAGCAGCCCGCCCTGCCCTTCGATGAGCCCCGGAGCTACGAACTGCCGCCGCTCAGCCTGCTCGCCAAGCCGCGCGTGCTGCCCGCGGGCACCCAGCTTCCCGACGAGGCGCTGGAACAGAACGCCCGCATCCTCGAAACCGTGCTGGACGATTTCGGCATAAGGGGCGAGATCATCCATGTCCGCCCCGGCCCTGTGGTCACGCTCTATGAGCTTTCGCCCGCGCCCGGCATCAAATCCTCGCGCGTGATCGCGCTCGCCGACGACATCGCCCGTTCGATGAGCGCGGTCTCGGCCCGCGTCGCCGTGGTGCCCGGACGCAATGTCATCGGCATCGAACTCCCGAACCAGAAGCGCGAGATGGTCTATCTGCGCGAACTGCTGGAATCGGCCGATTTCGAGCATTCAAGCTCCAAGCTGCCGCTGGCGCTCGGCAAGAACATCGGCGGCGAGGCGGTGATTTCCGACCTGAGCCGGATGCCCCATCTGCTGATCGCGGGCACCACGGGTTCGGGCAAGTCCGTCGGCATCAACACCATGATCCTGTCGCTGCTCTACCGGCTGCCGCCGGACAAGTGCAAGCTGATCATGGTCGATCCCAAGATGCTGGAGCTTTCCGTCTATGACGGCATCCCGCACCTGCTCACCCCGGTGGTGACCGACCCCAAAAAGGCCGTGGTCGCGCTCAAATGGGTGGTGAAGGAGATGGAGAACCGCTACCGCTCCATGTCCAAGGTCGGCGTGCGCAATATCGAGGGCTTCAACCAGCGCGTGACCGAGGCGGCGGGCAAGGGAGAAACCATTTCCCGCACGGTCCAGACCGGTTTCGACCCGGAAAGCGGCAAGGCGATCTACGAGACCGAGCGCATGGAGCTTGAGCCCATGCCGTTCATCGTCGTCATCGTGGACGAGATGGCCGACCTGATGATGGTCGCGGGCAAGGAAATCGAGGGCGCGATCCAGCGCATCGCCCAGATGGCGCGCGCGGCGGGCATCCACGTCATCACCGCGACCCAGCGCCCCTCGGTCGACGTCATCACCGGCACGATCAAGGCGAACTTCCCGACCCGAATCTCCTTTCAGGTCACCTCCAAGATCGACAGCCGGACCATTCTGGGCGAACAGGGCGCCGAGCAGTTGCTGGGCCAGGGCGACATGCTGTTCATGGCGGGCGGCGGCCGCATCCGCCGCGTCCATGGCCCGTTCGTCTCCGACGACGAGGTGGAGAAGGTCGTGAGCTTCCTCAAGCGGCAGGGCACGCCCGAATATCTGGAAGCCATCACCGACGAACCCGATGATGGCGGGTCGGAAACCATGAGCTTCGGCGGCACCGGCGAGGGCGACGAGCTTTACGACAAGGCGGTCGCCATCGTCGCCCGCGACAAGAAGGCCACCACCAGCTATATCCAGCGGCGGCTCCAGATCGGCTACAACCGGGCGGCGGGCCTGATCGAGATGATGGAAGAGCAGGGCGTGATCAGCGCGCCCAACGCGCAAGGCCGCCGCGAGGTTCTGATCGGCGAGCCGGGTGAAGGCGCAAGGTACTGATTTCACTTCAGTTCCAGACGAAAAAGTGACCATAACCAGAATGGGTGAACCTTGACCGCTTCGTTCCCGCTGCCCCGGATTCGCCTGTTCGCGCCACGGAAGAACCCCCGCGTTTTCTTCATTCCGCCACAAACATTGCCTATTTCTCACCTCATGAACGACCTTGAGCATAACAGGCGCATGAGACAGGGAGTGCTGCTGGCAGCGGCTCTCGTGGGTCTTGCCGTCATCGTTGTGGCGCTGCTGACTGCGGGCTCGTCACGCGCTCATGCGGCGACGGCGGCGGCCAATCCCGCGCCGCTGACGACGCAGGACCGGCAGGATCTGCAATCTGTCAGCACCTATCTCAACGGCCTGACCAGCCTGCAGGGCAAGTTTCTCCAGATCGCCCCGGACGGCACCGTGACCGACGGCAATTTCTATCTGCAACGCCCCGGCCGGCTGCGTTTTGAATATTCCGGCGACACGAAGATGCTGGTGGTCGCCGATGGCACCTGGGTGATCGTGCAGGAAGGCAATCAGGTCGAGCAGCGCTACCCCCTGAGTTCCACGCCGCTGGGCATCCTGCTCGAACCGGACGTGAAACTGGACGATGAGGCCCGGGTGCTTGGCGTCAGCCGGGACGCGGGCCGCCTGCGGGTGGTGCTGGCCGACAAGTCCGGCGAAGCGCCGGGCAGGCTTGCTCTCGACTTCTCGACACCCCATATCGAATTGATGGAATGGACCGTCACCGACGCGCAGGGCCTGAACACCACGGTCGCCCTGCAGGACGTCCAGAAGGGCATAAAGGCGGACCCCGCGCTTTTCGTGCTGCGCAGCAAT
Source organism: Parvibaculaceae bacterium (assembly GCA_028283765.1). Classification (GTDB taxonomy): domain Bacteria; phylum Pseudomonadota; class Alphaproteobacteria; order Parvibaculales; family Parvibaculaceae; genus JAATFR01. Next base: position 9,116 of record JAPWJY010000009.1, read on the forward strand.
CAGAAGCCTGCGGTTGGCGCGAAGCCGCAATAAAGGCACAGGACGATGTTTGATCTAACCCACTATTTCCACGACCGGGTGCGTGTCGGGCAGGCGCATCAACCCCTGAAACTCGGCGAGCGCGAGTTCGTCCCGGCCCGCCGCAAGGCTCGCGCCGACAATATCCGCCGTAACGCCGGCAGCCAGGGCAAGCGCTTCACCCGGACTTCCACGACCGGCCTGCGCCGCGCCTGACTGAGTATTCAGCAACAGGGCGCCCAGAAAGAGCCCCGCGAAGAGATCGCCTGCGCCCCTTTGGGCCTTGGCATGGCGGCGGGTTTCAACCCGCAATGCCTGATCCCGCATCACGGCGAGGCTGGCGATACGCCCTCCGGCCGCGAAGGATGAGGTCAGAACCACAATGCCCGGTTTGAGAGTTCTTGCAAGCCCGATGGCGTCTCCCGTCGTCGCGGGTTTTTCTCCTGCCAGCACCGCCAGTTCGAAAAGATTGGGCGTGACGATGTCGGCGAGCCCGGCGAGTTCCTTCACGACATCGGCGATTTCGGGCGACGTATAGGCCCCGGTGTCCTCATCGCCCAATATCGGATCGCACAGATAAAGCGCCGACGGGTTGGCCTGCTTCACCCGCCCGGCCGCCTCCGCGATCGCCGCGCCCTGATCCGTTTCCGCCAGATAGCCGGACATGATGGCGTCGCAGCGGCCAAGCCAGCCCCGCGCCTCCAGCGCCTTCACATAGCCGAGGATTTCATCGCCCGGCGTGCGCCGGCCGAACGGCCTGCCGTGGCCGGGATGATGGGAGAGCAGCACCGTCGGGATCTGCCAGACCTCATGGCCCAGGGCCTGCATGGCGAACGCCGCTGCGCTGTTGCCGACATGGCCGTACACCACCGCGCTCGAGATCGACAGGATATTGGCCAAGGGCGGGCGATCCCTGCTGATTGATGGATGCGGGGCCTTCACCTCGCGCTTGCAGCACTTATAGTAGCCCAAATTGCCGTAAAGCCGTAAAGGCCCGAAAGGAGTGCTACATGAGCCGCCAGACCGTTCGCCCCAGACGCAGCGTCCTCTATATGCCGGGTTCCAACGCCCGCGCGCTGGACAAGGCCCGCAGCCTGCCCGCCGACGCGCTGATCTTCGATCTGGAGGACGCGGTCGCCCCTGACGCCAAGGAAGAGGCGCGCGCGCAGGTGGCCGCCGCGACGAAGGAAGGCGGCTATGGCAAGCGCGAGATCGTGATCCGGGTCAACGGCCTCGACACGCCCTGGGGCGCGGAGGACATCAAGGCCGCGGTGGCGGCAGGGCCCGACGCCATTCTGGTGCCCAAGATCAATTCGCCCGAGGATGTGGCGCGCGCCGAAAAGGCGCTTGCCGAAGCGGGCGCCCCGGCCTCCCTGCAATTGTGGTGCATGATCGAGACGCCGCTTGCCATGCTCAACATTCAGGCGATCGCGGCGGTGGCGAAAAACCCGGGCGCGCGCATGAGCGTGTGGGTGATGGGCACCAACGACATCGCCAAGGAACTGCGCGCGGCGCATACGCCGGACCGCCTGCCCATGCTGACCTCGCTCGGCCTCGCGCTGCTCGCGGCGCGCGCCTATGGCCTCATCATCCTCGATGGCGTCTACAACGACATCCAGAACGCGGAAGGCTTCGTCGCCACCTGCGAACAGGGCCGCGACATGGGCTTTGACGGCAAGACGCTGATCCACCCCTCGCAGGTCGGTCCCTGCAACACGATCTTCGCGCCGGACCCCGAAACCGTCGAGTTCGCCCGCAAGACCATCGCCGCCTTCGAACTGCCGGAAAACAAGTCGAAGGGCGTCCTCAAGGTGGAAGGTCGCATGGTTGAGATCCTCCATGCCGAAATCGCCAAACGCACCGTCGCCATCGCCGATGCGATTGCCGAGCTTGAAGCCGCGAACGGCTGAGGACAGACCATGAGCATGAGCAAGACCAATTCCGGCAATTTCTTTGAAGATTTCCGCATGGGCCAGGTGCTGGAACATGCAACGCCGCGCACCGTGACCGTGGGCGACGCCGCGCTCTATCAGGCGCTTTATGGCGGCCGCTTCGCGCTGCAATCCTCCGACGAGTTCGCGCGCACGCACGGCTTTCCCCGCGCGCCGCTCGACGATTTCCTCGCCTTCCATGTCGTCTTCGGCAAGACGGTGCCCGACATTTCGCTCAACGCCGTCGCCAATCTGGGCTATGCGGATTGCCGCTTTCTCGCCCCCGTCTATCCGGGCGACACGCTGAAAGCCGTGTCGGAGGTCATCGGCCTCAAGGAGAACTCCAACAAGGAAACCGGCGTCGTCTATGTCCGCTCGCGCGGCACCAACCAGAAGGGCGCGGTGGTGCTCGACTATGTCCGCTGGGTCATGGTCCGCAAGCGCACCGTCGAGGCGGCTGCGCCCGATGAGCATGTGCCCGCGCTGCCGAAGGCCGTGACGGCGGACCGGCTGGCGGTTGCCGCCGACGTGAAATTCACCGCGCTCGACAGCGATCTTTCCGGCTCGCGCCATCTCTGGGGCGATTATGAACCCGGCGAAAAGATCGACCATGTGGACGGCATCACCATCGAGGAAGCCGAGCATATGCTCGCGACCCGCCTCTACCAGAATACGGCCAAGGTCCACTTCAACCAGTTCACGGAAGGCAAGGGCCGCTTCGGCCGCCGCCTGATCTATGGCGGCCATGTCATCTCGCTGGCCCGCAGCCTTTCCTTCAACGGGCTCGGCAACGCCTTCCAGATCGCGGCCATCAATGGCGGACGCCACGTCGCGCCCTGCTTTGCGGGCAACACGGTGTTCGCCTGGTCCGAAATTCTGGAACGGGCCGAACTGCCGGGCCGCGCGGACCTCGGCGCCCTTCGCATCCGCACCATCGCGACCAGGGATCTGCCGTGCACGGAATTCCCCGGCGCCGTGGACAAGGGCTATGCGGACGGCGTCATCCTCGATCTCGACTACTGGGTGCTGATCCCGCGCTAGCCTCACCCCCGAGACAGCCAGACAAGAGGTTCCATGGCGAGTTTTGCCGCCTACGCCGCCGCAGCCCTTGCGGAAATCGCCGGCTGCTTCGCCTTCTGGTCATGGCTGAGGCTCGACAGATCGCCATGGTGGCTCGTGCCGGGCATGGGCTCGCTGGCGCTCTTCGCCTGGCTGCTGACGCTTGTCGACTCAGATGCCGCGGGCCGCGCCTATGCGGCCTATGGCGGCGTCTACATCGTCGCCGCCATCCTTTGGCTCTGGCTCGTGGAACAGCACCAGCCGGACCGGTGGGACATTCTGGGCGGGCTCATATGCCTCGCGGGCGCGGGCGTCATCCTGTTCGCGCCACGCGGCTAGATTGCGCCCATAGTTGTCCACCACCCATTGCAGCCAGTCGAAGCCTGCGAAAGAGCCGGCCGCCGCTGTCGTCTTTCTTGGGCCGGACGGCGGCGGGTGGGCGGTCCGGCGCACGCTGTCATGAGATGCTTGCGCCCGGCGCGACGAACGGCTTTTCTGTTGCCAAGAATAATTCTGAAAAAACAACGGGAGAGAGAAATGGCGATCAACTACGACAAGCTGATGTCGCTGAAAACCCAGGGCCAGGAATTCGAATATGGCGAGCGCGAGACCATGCTCTATGCGCTCGGCATCGGCTTCGGCCGCGACCCCATGAACACGAAGGAACTGCCCTTCGTCTATGAAAAGAATCTGGTGGCGATGCCGACGCTCGCGACCGTGGTCGCCTGGGGCGCGGGCAACATGCGCGAAAGCGGCATCAACTATCTGATGGTCGTGCATGGCGAACAGAAGCTGACCCTGCACAGGCCCATGCCTGTCGCAGCCCGCATCAGCGTGGACACCCGCACCATCGGCGCATGGGACAAGGGCGAGGGCAAGGGCGCCATCGTCGTGACGGAAACGGTGATCAGCGAAAAGGGCGGCGACAAGATCTGCACGCTCGAGAGCACGACCTTCGCGCGCGGCGACGGCGGTTTCGGCGGTCCGCGCGAAGGCGCGCCGGTGCCGCATGCCCTGCCCACGCGTGCCCCGGACCAGACCGTGGAACTCGACACCCGCCCCGATCAGGCGCTGCTCTATCGCCTTTCCGGCGACCGCAACCCGCTCCATGCCGATCCCGAGATCGCTGCGCTGGCGGGCTTTCCCCGGCCGATCCTGCATGGCCTGTGCACCTATGGCACCTGCGCGCGGGCGCTGGCGACAACCGTGGCGGACCATGATCCCTCGCGCATCACGGGCTTCGACGTGCGCTTTTCCAGCCCCGTCTTCCCCGGCGAGACGATCCTTGTGGATATCTGGAAGGACGGCGGCATCGCCTCGTTCCGCGCCCGGGTGAAGGAGCGCGACGTCGTCGTCATCAACAATGGCAAGTGCACGCTGAAGGGCTGAACGCTAGCCGCAGAAGCCACCGTCATGATCGCCATGACGGTGGCTTCTGCGGGGATTATTCCTCGTCCTTGGCCGCGGGCGTCAGATGCTGGGGGTTGCGCCCGAAGTTCGGCGCGGGGCTGTCCTGCCCTGCCGCGATGATCTGCCGGCGGATCGCCCGGGTCCGGGTGAAGCGGTCGAACAGGGTCTGGCCGTCGTCCCAGCGGATCGCGCGCTGCAACGCCATCAGTTCCTCGATGAAGCGGCCCAGCATCTCGATGGTCGCATCCTTGTTGTTGAGGAAAATGTCGCGCCACATGGTCGGATCCGACGCCGCGATGCGGGTGAGATCGCGAAAGCCGCCCGCCGCAAACTTTGTGACGTCGGCCTGCGTCACCTTTTCGAGATCGGCGGCGACGCCCACCATGGTGTAGGCGATGAGATGAGGCACATGGCTGGTAATGGCAAGCGTCAGATCATGCTGGCCTGCCTCCATCACCGCAACCTTCGCGCCGCACGCTTCCCAGAAAAGCTCAAGCTTCCTGACGGCATTCTCGTCGCTGCCCTCGACCGGCGTCAGGATGGTCCAGCGCCCCTCGAAAAGTTCAGCAAAGCCTGCGTCGGGGCCTGATTCCTCGGTGCCCGCAACTGGATGGCCGGGAATGAAATGGACGCCCGGGGGTATATGCGGACCGATATCGCGCACCACCGCCGCCTTGACCGAGCCCACGTCCGTCACCGTCGCGCCCGCCTTGAGGACAGGCTTCATCTCGATGGCGAGCGCTTCCAGCGCGCCGACCGGGGTACACAGAATGACGAGATCGGCATCCTTCACCGCGTCGGCCACGCTCGCCGCCGCCTCGTCGATGAAGCCGCGCTCAAGGCCGCGCGCGCGTGTCGCTTCCGATGAGGCATAGCCGGCGACGCAGCCTGCAAGATCGCCCCGCTTGATGGCGAAGCCGAGCGAACCGCCGATGAGGCCAAGCCCGATGATCGCGACCTTTTCATAGCGTGGGGACATGCCCATGGATCAGACCTCCCGGCTCATGAATGCGCCCAGCGCCTCGACCACCAGCCGGTTCGCCTCCTCGCCGCCGACGGTGAGGCGCAGATGATGCGGCAGGCCATAGGCCTTGACGTGGCGCAGGATCAGGCCGCGCTTCATCAGAAATTCATCCGCCTCGGTGACGGTGCGGCCCGGCGTATCGGGAAAGCGGATCAGGATGAAGTTCGCCACGCTCGGCGTCACCTCAAGCCCAAGCTTGCCGATCTCCTCGCTGAGCCACGCCAGCCACTGGCTGTTGTGGGCGATGGAACGGGCCAGATGCTCCGTATCCTCGATGGCCGCGACACCGGCGCGCATGGCCGGAATCGAGACATTGAAGGGACTGCGGATGCGGTTGATGACGCTCACGACATGCTCGGGCGCGTAAAGCCAGCCCAGCCGCGCGGCGGCAAGGCCATAGACCTTGGAGAAGGTCCGGGTCATCACGACATTGTCCGATTGCGAGACGAGTTCGATGCCCGCCTCATAATCGTTCCGGCTGACATATTCGCTGTAGGCGGCATCGACGACCAGCATGATGTCCGGCCGCAGCCCCGCCTGAAGGCGGCGAAGCTCCGATCCCGGAAGATAGGTGCCGGTCGGATTGTTCGGGTTGGCGATGAAAACCATCTTCGTGCGCGGCGTGACGGCCTCAAGAACAAGATCGACATCCGCCGTCAGATTGGTTTCGCGCACAACGACAGGCGTGGCCCCCGCCGCCCGCGTCACGATCGGGTACACGAGGAAACCATGTTCCGTCATGATCGCCTCGTCCCCGTCGCCGAGATAGCACTGGGCGATCAGGTGCAGCAGTTCGTCGGAGCCCGCCCCGCAGACGATACGCTCCGGCATCAGCCCGAAGCGCGCGCCGATGGCCTCGCGCAAAGGGGCTGCCGACCCTTCGGGGTAGATCCACAGATCCTCGCCCGCCGCGAGAAAGGCGGCTTTCGCTTTCGGCGAGGGCCCCAGCGGGGTTTCGTTGGCCGACAGCTTGAAGACGCGCGCGGCGCCGGGCGCCTGGGCGCGGCCGCCGACATAGGGCGCGATGTCCAGTATGCCCTTGCGAGGTACTGGACCGGACCGGGAAAAGGGCCGGTTCGCGGAACTGGAAGAAGAGGTCATGGGATCAGGCTCCGTCCCGGACGCGGCGAACGGGATTGGCGTAGCTGCCCAGCACCCGCACGGTTTCGATGAGATCGTCGCGGACAAGCTGCGCAAGGCGCGGATCGTCCGGCCGGACGAAGCCCGGCACGGCAAAAAGGCTGTAGCGCAGTTCATCCGGCACGTTGGAGGCGATCACGGAAAGACGCTCGCCGATGAAACCGGCAGCCTCGACCCGGGCGCTCATGCGGCCCTCGCTTCCCGTACCCGAGGTGCCAACGGCAAGAAGGGTGGTGTCGTCGCCGGTTTCCTCAAAGTCGGCCTGTGCGACGACAAGGGCGACCGGACCATTTTCCGCGCCCTCAATCTCAAGAAAAGGCAGACGGGCAACAATGCGTGGCGCATTTTCCCCGGAAACAAGGTTCAGCCACCAGTCGCCATCCTCATCGGGGCCGGGGCGGGGCAGGATGCCGATGGAAGCAGGGTCATTCGCCACCCTGCGCACGACATCGCGGGCGCTGGAATGCTGCTCCATGTCCGTCGACGAGCCGAAATAGCTGCGGGCCAGATCCCAGTAGGAAAGCGCCTGCGCGCCGCCGAACACCTCGACCCGGAACGGTCCCTGCATGCGGGTCGCGGTCGCCATGAGTTCGCGCCATATGCGGAAAATCACCTGCAAGGGCAGATCGCCCTGATGGCGCGCCGCGAGCGCTCTCATCACCTCGGCTTCCCGGCCGGGACGAAAGGCGGTGAAGCCCTGCGCTCCCGCCAGACCCGCTTCCTGCGCCTTGGCCTCCGCCACCCCGCGCACCAGTTCCGCCCGGCGCATGATCAGCGCGTGTATCTCGCCGTCGATCTTGTCGATTTCGGCGCGGACCTCACTCAGTGGTTTCATCGCAAGCGGTTTCATCTGGCGTCTCGAACAGGCTAAAAAGACATTCTGACGGCCTTCCCGCTTCGGGACAAAGGCCTTGTTTTCCCCTGCCGGGGAGAGCGGTATTCATACGGGGGCGACCCGTTAAAAGCAAAGAAAACATTGACATTTCCGCCCTCCAATCCCTACCTATGCAGCCTCCCGCACGGTGCCGGGCAGGCGGCTCCGGAGCTGAAGGGAGTACCCTTGAAGGGGGTAATGAGAAGCTGACGATGAGCGAGACGAGCCAGAAAGATCACCCGGCCCAACCGGATATAAAGGCGACGCGGGCCAAGATGACCTTTGGGCCCGGCGAGCCGCTGACCCTTGACTGCGGCGTCCAGCTCGCCCCCTTCACCATCGCCTATGAAACCTACGGCACGCTCAACGCGGACAAATCCAACGTGGTGCTGGTCTGCCATGCGCTGACCCTCGACCATCACGCCGCCTCGCAAAACCCGGTGACCGGCAAGCCCGGCTGGTGGAATTCGATCATCGGACCGGGCCTGCCCCTCGATACGGACCGTTTTTTCATTGTCTGCCAGAATGTGATCGGCAGTTGCATGGGCACGACCGGCCCCAAAGAGATCAACCCCCGCACGGGGACAGCCTATGGGCTCAACTTCCCCGTGATCACCATCGCCGACATGGTGCGCGCCCAGGCCATGTGCCTTGAGCAGCTCGGCATCCGGGACCTTTTCTGCGTCATCGGCGGCTCGATGGGCGGCATGCAGGTGCTGCAATGGGCATCGGCCTACCCCGAGCGCGTCTTTTCCGCGATCCCGATGGCGACGGCGGCCCGGCATTCGGCCCAGAACATCGCCTTCCACGAGGTCGGGCGCCAGGCGATCATGGCCGACGCGGACTGGCGCATGGGCGACTACATTGCGGCGGGCGTGACCCCCAGCAAGGGGCTGGCCGTCGCGCGCATGGCGGCCCACATCACCTATCTGTCGGAACCGGCGCTGCACCGAAAGTTCGGGCGCAACCTTCAGGACCGGGAAAAAGTCACGTTCGGCTTCGACGCGGATTTTCAGGTCGAAAGCTACCTGCGCTATCAGGGCTCGTCCTTCGTCGACCGGTTCGACGCCAACAGCTATCTCTACATCACCCGGGCGATGGATTATTTCGACCTCGCAGCCGATCATGGCGGCGTGCTGGCGAACGCCTTCAGGAATACGAAAACCCGCTTCTGCCTGTTTTCATTTTCGAGCGACTGGCTGTTTCCAACCTCGGACAACCGCCAGATCGTCCATGCGCTCAACGCGGCGGCCGCCAATGTGAGTTTCGTCGAGATAGAGACGGACAAGGGTCATGACGCCTTCCTGCTCGACGAGCCGGAACTGTTTGCGACCCTGAACGGCTTCATCGGCTCGGCCGCCCGCCAGCGGGGCCTTGCATGAGCGTGATCCGGACAAACGGCCCCTCTTCCCTGCGCGCAGACCTCAACATCATCGCGGGCATGATCACGCCGGGTGCCCGCGTGCTCGATGTCGGCTGCGGCGATGGCGAACTGCTCGACCTGCTGGCCCGGAAGAGGAATGTGGACGGGCGCGGCATCGAACTGAGCCAGGAAGGCGTGAACGCCTGCGTCACCCGGGGCCTGTCGGTCATCCAGGGCGATGCGGACACCGACCTGCGCGATTATCCCGACGACGCCTTCGATTACGTGATCCTGAGCCAGACCATTCAGGCGACATGGGAGCCGCGCGAGGTGCTGACCCAGATGCGCAGGATCGCCCGGCACTCGATCGTGTCGCTGCCCAATTTCGGCCACTGGCGGGTGCGCCTGCAACTGCTGCTGGGCGGGCGGATGCCGGTCACGAAGGAACTCGGCCATAGCTGGTACGACACGCCGAATATCCATTTGTGCACGCTTTACGATTTTGTCGATCTGGCCCATGAGGCGGGCTTCCGTATCGACGAGGCCCTGAGCGTCACCGGCTCGACATCGCAGCCCATCGGCACCGTCGGCCGCCGCGCCAACCTGTTCGCGGAACTGGCCGTATTCTCGATGTCGCGCCAGAGTTGAATTCCGGCGCGACGAAGCCTCAGGCGGCCACCGCGTCCGAATCCTTTTCACCCGTGCGGATGCGAAGCGCCGAAAGCAGGTCGAGCACGAAGACCTTGCCGTCGCCGATCCGGCCGGTATGGGCGACCCTGGCGATGGTGTCGACAACGACATCCACCAGACTGTCATCGACGGCGATCTCGAAGCGGACCTTGGGAACAAGCGTCACCTCATATTCCGCCGAGCGGTATATCTCGGTATGGCCTTTCTGGCGGCCATAGCCCCTCACCTCGCTGACCATCAGACCAGAGATGCCGGTGTCAGTCAGCGCATCGATGACCGCTTCGGTAACGGCGGGCTTCACCACGGCGATGATCATTTTCATGTGGGGGTCTCCTTCTTGCCTCATTATCCATGGCGTATCGCGGTTGCGCCAGCAATGCCTGCAGGTGCCGGCGCGCCGAAAGCGGGAACCCGGACGCGCCTGCGGCGGACCGGCACCGGCGTTGCGGCATAAATCTGCTTTGTCGCCTCTATCAGGAACACCCCGGCGAACCGGGGCCACATGAGATCCCCCGCGCGCTCCCAGACATTGGCCGAGCGCAACAGAGGCTCCCAGTCGACAGGAGGTACATAAAGGGTTGAGGCCCAACCGCAAGGACTAAACATCGATTCGCGCAGAAGCCGGGTGATCTGGCCGCGCGAAAAGGGCTGCCCTTGCCCGAATGGCGTCGTCTCGCGCCGCGCCCACAGGCTTTGCCGGTTGGGCACCACGATGAGCAACCGGCCGCCGGGGGCCAGCACGCGCCAGATCTGGCGCAGCATGGCGCGCAGATTGTCGCTCCCCTCGATGCCGTGAACGACCAGCACGCGGTCCATGGTTTCATCGTCGAGCGGCAGATCGGCTTCATCGACCAGCGCGGTATGGGAGGGACCCGAAGCGGGCCAGTGCAGCACGCCTTGCGCCGCGGGCATGAATCCCAGCACCCGTTCAGCCTTGCCGATAAAAGGGGACAGATAGGGGGTGGCGAAGCCCAGACCCAGCACATTAAGACCCGAAACCTCCGGCCACAGCTTCTGAATCTGGCCGTCAATGAGGCGGCGCGACACCCGGCCCAACGGACGGCTGTAGAAATCGCGCAGGTCGATCACATCCATGTGCATCCGCGGAGCCTAAATCGCGCACAATGAAAGTGTAAGGGCCAGATACGCGAAAACATTCGAACGGGTTCATTTATCCCCGCCAACAGGCTAGTCTGTAATCATTCAAATAAGCCGTACCGGAGTACACCGATGAGCAAGGGCCTCGAAGTCCACCAGTTTCCGTGCCTCGACGATAATTACGGTTATCTCGTCCACGACCTCGAGACCGGCATGACCGCCGCCATCGACACCCCCGACGCGACGCCTATTCTCGCCGCCCTGAAGGAAAAGGGCTGGAAGCTGACCCATATCCTCAACACCCACCATCATGGCGACCATGTTGGCGGCAATCTGGCGCTGAAAGCGGAGACAGGCTGCACCATCATCGGGCCGAAGGTGGAGGAAGCCGTCATTCCCGGCATCGACCGCGCGGTCAGCGAGGATGATGTCGTCGAACTGGGCGCTTCCAGCGCAAGGGTGATCGAGGTGCCGGGCCATACCCGCGGCCATATCGCCTACTCGTTCTCGGACGCAGGCGTCGCCTTTGTCGGCGACACGATCTTCGCGCTCGGCTGCGGCCGTCTGTTCGAGGGCACACCCGCGCAGATGTGGGATTCGATCCAGAAGCTCGCCGCCCTGCCCGACGACACGCTCGTCTATTGCGCCCATGAATATACCCAGTCCAACGCCCGCTTCGCGCTGACGGTGGAGCCGCAGAACGGCGCCTTGCAGGCCCGCGCGAAGGAAGTCGATGAAAAGCGCGCGCGCGGCGAGTGGACCGTGCCGACGACCATCGCGCTCGAAAAGGCGACCAACCCGTTCCTGCGTCCCGCGAGCAAGGACCTTCAGGAGACCGTGGGCCTCGCCGGCGCGCCGCTGGTGGACGTGTTCGCGGAAACCCGCCGCCTCAAAGACAATTTCTGATGCCGGACATGATTCACGATCCCGACATGAGCGCGGACGATGTGATCGCGCGCCTCGGCCTCAGGCCTCATCCCGAAGGCGGCCATTTCCTTGAAACCTTCCGGGACGAAATGGGCGACGGCATCCGGTCGCATTCGACCGCGATCTATTATCTGCTCAAGGCTGGTGAAGTTTCGCACTGGCACCGGGTGGACGCCACCGAGGTCTGGCACTGGTATGCGGGCAGCCCGCTGCACCTGACGATGGCGGCCCACCTCGATGAAAAGGGCGCCCGGGACGCGGCCACGCTGCGCCTTGGCCCCAGCCTTGCCCAGGGAGAGCGCCCCCAGATCGTGGTGCCGACCCGCCACTGGCAGACGGCCCGGGTGCCGGACGGCTGGACCCTTGCCGGCTGCACGGTCGCGCCGGGCTTCACCTATTCGGGCTTCAGGATAGCGCCCGCCCATTGGCCGCGCCCGGTGTAAAAAACAGAACCCCCGCCCGGTAGCGGACGGAGGCATATTCAGTCATCAGCCCGCGATGAACTGCGCGCCGTTGGCAGTCAGCGTCGAGCCGGTGATGAAGCTGGCATTTTCATCGGCGAGGAAAAGCACCGCATGGGCCATCTCGCCAGCGCTGCCGAGGCGTCCGACCGGGATACCGGCGATAATCCCCTCCAGCACTTTTTCCGGCACCGCCGCGACCATGTCCGTGTCGATATAGCCGGGGCAGATCACATTGACCGTGACGCCCTTTTTCGCCACTTCCTGCGCCAGCGCCTTGGTGAAGCCGATCACGCCCGCCTTGGCGGCTGAATAGTTGGTCTGGCCCATCTGGCCCTTCTGGCCATTGATCGACGAGATGTTGATGATGCGCCCGAAGCCCGCTTCCCGCATCTGCAGGATCAGCGGCTGGCACATGTTGAACATGGAATCGAGGTCGACCCGGATCACGTCGCGCCACGCCTGCGGCGTCAGCTTGTGCAGCATGGCGTCGCGGGTTATCCCCGCATTGTTGACGATGGTGTCGACCGGCCCAAGCTGCTGCTGGACAGCGGCAATGCCCTGCACACAGGCGTCATAATCGCCCACATCCCATTTGAAGACGGGAATATCGTGCTTCTTGGAGAAGGCGTTGGCGGCCTCGTCATTGCCCGCATAGTTGGCGGCGACCTTGTAGCCAGCCCCCTTGAGAGCAACCGAAATCGCGGCTCCGATGCCGCGCGTGCCGCCGGTGACGATGGCGATGCGTTGTTTGTCGGACAAGTTCTTTTCCTCTGGCGTTTCTGGGAGCTGCGGGCGGGCCACCCCCCGGCGGTCCGCCCTCGGCGCCTGTGTTTGTCAGGCGCGCTCAATGCACATTGCAATACCCATACCGCCACCGATGCACAATGTGGCCAGCCCCTTTTTCGCGTCGCGCTTCTCCATTTCATGGATCAGCGTGACGAGAACGCGGGCGCCCGAAGCGCCGATCGGATGACCGATGGCGATGGCGCCGCCATTGACGTTCACGTTTGCCACGTTCCAGCCGAGGTCCTTGTTGACCGCAAGCGCCTGCGCGGCGAATGCCTCGTTGGCCTCGACCAGATCGAGATCGCCGACGGACCATCCAGCTTTCTTCAGCGCCGCGCGCGAGGCGGGAATGGGCCCCGAGCCCATGACGGCAGGATCGACACCCGCCTGCGCCCAGGAAACGATGCGGGCGAGCACCTTCTTGCCCTCGGCCTTCGCCCGTTCGGCGCTCATCAGCACCACGGCGGCAGCGCCGTCATTGATGCCGCTGGCGTTGGCCGCCGTGACCGAACCTTCCTTCTCGAAGGCCGGACGCAGACCCTTGATGCCGTCGAGCGTGACGCCGGGCTTGATATATTCATCCTCCGTCACGACGGTATCGCCCTTGCGGCCCTTGATCGTGACAGGCGTGATCTCATCCTTGAACCGGCCCGCCTTCTGGGCGGCTTCCGCCTTGTTCTGCGAAGCGACGGCAAAGGCGTCCTGCTCCTCGCGGGTGATCTGCCAGCGCCGGGCGACATTTTCAGCCGTCACGCCCATCGGGTAGCCATGGAAGGCATCGGTCAGGCCATCGAGCATCATGGTGTCGACGAACTGGACATCGCCCATCTTGGTGCCATTGCGCAGGTGCGCGGCATGGACGGCCTTGCTCATGCTTTCCTGACCGCCGGCGACGACGATGTCGCTGTCGCCATTGAGGATCGCCTGAAAGCCCAGGGCCACGGCGCGCAGACCCGAACCGCAAAGCTGGTTGACGCCCCATGCGGGCACTTCCACGGGAAGACCGGCATTGACCGAGGCCTGACGGGCCGGATTCTGGCCCTGAGCGGCCTGAAGCACCTGGCCCATGATGACCTCGGAAACCTGATCGACCGCGACGCCTGCGCGCTCCAGCGCCGCCGTGATCGCGATCTTGCCCAGATCATGGGCTGGCAGGCTCGACAGAGCGCCGTTGAATGAACCGACCGGCGTACGTGCCGCGCCGACGATTACCACACCATTTTGCGACATACCCATCTCCATTTCACGATGACGGCGGCTCCCGGCCCGGTGAGCCAGCGTTCCATCCCCTGTTTGCGGCCATGCTGCCCCACCCGGAGCCCCCACGCAAACGCGAAAAATCACTGCTCTCGCCTGTCATTGTCGCACCTTTGCCGCACACTTGCGCGCTACGGCAAAAGCGGGTGAGATAGCCGTCTGTGAGGTCCAGCGTGTGAGGTCGGACATATTCGGCACGGATCAGGGCAATGTCGGCAATCAGGACCATTCTGCCCGGCATGCCATGGTCTGAAGTTGAACCGGCCAAGCCCGTACAACAGTTGGGTAGGGTAGTGGCAAAAAAATCCGCCGTAGGCGACGATGACGTGATCGTCATAAAAAAATATGCAAACCGCCGTCTCTACAATACCGCGACATCGAGTTATGTGACGCTCGACCATCTCTGCGAGATGGTGAAAAACGGCCGCGAATTTCTCGTGCATGACGCCAAGACCGGCGAGGACATCACCCGCTCGGTGCTCGCCCAGATCATCTTCGAGGAAGAAGGCAAGGGGCAGAATCTGCTGCCCATCAATTTCCTGCGCCAGCTCATCCGCTTCTATGGCGACAGCCTCCAGAGCTTCATTCCCTCCTATCTGGAAATGAGCATGGACAGTTTTTCGCGCGATCAGGCCAAGATGCGCGAACGCCTCGCGAACGCCTTCGGCGGCCGGGGCCGGTTCGAGCAGCTTGAGGATCAGGTGCGCCAGAACCTCGCCATGTTCGAAAGCGCCGTACGCATGTTCACGCCCTTCGCGCCCCGCATACCCGGCAGCGGCCGCAGCGAGAAAAGCGAGACGCCCGCCGACGCCGCCCAGACTCCTGAGCCCGCCCGCGAGACGGAATTGAGCGAGCTGAAAGAGCAGATCGCCGCCATGCAGGAACAGTTGAAGGCGCTGGCGGAGAGCAAGAAATAATCAATCCCCTTTGGGGCCTCCGCTCCGGGTGGCGATGACGAGCGATTGCAGGTCTGCAATCGCTCGTTCCAGTTTGGTGAATCGCGCGGAAAGCTCATCGAGCCGCTGGATCACATCGGCAAGACCGGCCGGGGCAGCAGAACCGGCCGAAGCCGGGAGCTTCGCCTGCGGCAGGGGTGTGGCGACCCCCGCATGGAGCACCACCTCCTCAGGAGATGCCCCCAGAAGCCGGGCGAGGGCTGCGACATCCCCCTGCCCCAGTTCGCGCTGATCCTTCCAGATTTCACGCACCGCCGCCTCGGGCAGGCGCAGGGCCGAGGCTACATCGGCAAGGCTGAGCGCGGCCTCCCTCAACCGGGCGTCGAACCAGTCCTGATCGAAGAACAGCGCCATGATATTTGGTCTCCGGTCCGGCTCAGTTGCCGGTAAATCGGGGCGCGCGCTTCTCAAGGAAACTCGCCACGCCCTCGCGATGATCCGCCGTCTGGAACAGGGCGCCGAGCGTCTGGCTGACCCAGCCGCCGATCTCGTCGAGGTTGCCATAGGCCGTGCGGCGCAGGCCCTCCTTCATATAGCGCAGCGCCAGCGGCGCATTGGCGGCGATGCGGCTCGCAAGCACCCGGGCCTCCGCCAGCAGTTCGCCATGGGGCACCACTTTCGACACAAGCCCGATGCGGTGCGCTTCGGCAGCATCGATCACGTCGCCGGTGAACAGCAGTTCCGACGCCTTGGCCGGGCCGACCAGCGAGGGCAGCCGCCACAGGCCGCCGACATCGGAGACAAGCCCGCGCTTGATGAAGATCTCCCCCATCTGCGCCCGCTCCGAGGCGATGCGGATATCGGCGAAAAGCGTAAGTTCCATGCCCCAGCCGACCGCGGGGCCGTTGATCGCCGCGATCACCGGCACCTCGCATTCGAGCGCGGCGACGGCTGCGGGCGTCGGCGCGGGCCGGACGGCCGTAAGGCGGGTGATGCTTTTGTCCTTTTCCGCGCCCGTCATCATTTCCTTCACGTCCTCGCCGGAACAGAAGGCGGGGTCCGAGCCTGTGACGATGAGACAGCGGACGTCCCGGTCGGCGGAGGCCGCGCGAAAACCCGCCTCAACCTCGGCATAGGCCCGCCGGTTCAGCGCGTTGCGCCGGTCCGGCCGGTTGATGGTGAGGATCGCGACATGCTCCGCGACCTCATAGGTGAGACATTCAAACTGGTCCGTTTCGATCCGCGCGGGCGCACCCATCATTCATTCTCCCTCATTTTTAATTCTCGTTGAGGAAAGAGTAGCGGGCTGGAGGGGTTTGTCACCCCCGCAGCCCGCCTGATGGAAAAGCCCCAAGGGGACGCCCCAAGGGAACGCAGCGTCAGGACCGCAGGCTGCCGCCTGTTGCCTTTTCGACCGCCGCGACGATCTTCTTCGAGACGGCCTCGATCTCTTCTTCCGTCAGCGTTTTTTCGCGCGGCTCGATGGTGACCTCGATGGCGAGCGACTTCTTGCCCTCTCCGAGCGCGCCGCCCTCGAACAGGTCGAACAGCGTAACTTCGGAGACGAGATGCTTGTCCGCGCCCCTTGCCGCCCTCAGCAGATCGCCCGCCGCTACCCCCGCATCGACCACGAATGCGAAGTCGCGCCGCAGCGGCATCAGGCCTGAAAGGTCCAGCGGCGGCCGTGCCCGCGTCGCCTTGCGCTTCGGCTCGGGGATCGCGTCCAGAAACACCTCGAAGCCAACCAGAGGCCCCGCCACATCCATGTCGTGAAGGACCGCCGGATGAAGCTCGCCAAAAGCCGCGAGCACCGTCTTCGGCCCCATGCGAACCACGCCGGAGCGGCCCGGATGATACCAGGCGGGCGCATCCGCCGTGATCTGGAGATTGGCTGCCGGCACGCCAAGAGCTGTCAGCAGCGCCAGCGCATCGGCCTTGGCGTCGAGCGCCTCGACCGGGCCCGCCTTGCCCGGCCCCCCCGTACTTTGCCAGTGACGGCCCGCTCCCTGTGGCCGGGCGGTCCCGCGCCGGATGCCGGATGCCGCCTGCTTCTGGTCCTCGGGACGGTCGCCCGCGAACTGCTGGCCGACCTCGAAGAGGGCGAGATCGGCAAAGCCGCGCGCCATGTTGCGTCCCGCCGCCGCGATAAGGCCGGCAAGCAGGCTGGGGCGCATATGGCTCATGTCGGCGGAAATGGGATTGGCGAGCCGCAATTGAGGGGCTGCCTCATCGCCGCCACCGAAAAGCGCCGCATCCCTCGCCGGAATGAAGGACCAGTTGACGGTTTCGACCAGCCCGCGCGCGGCGAGCACACGGCGCGCCAGCCGGTCGCGCCGCTGCGCGCCCGTGACCACGGGACGGGCCAATGCCCTCAGGCCGGGGCAGCGGCACGGAAACCACCTTGTCCAGCCCATGAACACGGACGATTTCCTCAACCAGATCGGCGGAGCCATCGATATCGGGCCGCCATGAGGGGGCCAGCACATCGAGAAGGGCACCCTGCGGCGTCACCTTGAAACCAAGCGCCGAGAGGATATTGGTCTGCTCGCTCACGTCCAGCGCAAGGCCGCTCAGCTTTTGCGTGCGCGCCGGATCGAACAGCACCCGCTTTTCCGGCTCGGGCGCACGGCCCGCTATAGTGATTTCGGAAGGCGTGCCGCCGCAGATTTCCACGATCATCCGCGTCGCGAGTTCAAGCCCCGAGACCACGAAGGCCGGATCGACGCCGCGCTCGAAACGATAGCGCGCGTCCGACACGATGCCCGTACGCCGCCCGGCCCGGGCGGTGCGAATGGGGTCGAACCAGGCGCTTTCGACGAACACGTCGGTGGTCGCCCCGGTCGAGCCTGAAGCCTCGCCACCCATGATGCCGGCAAGCCCCAGCACGCCCGCATCGTCCGCGATCACGCACATCTCCGCGTCCACGTCATAGCTCTTGCCGTCGAGCGCGGTGAAGCTCTCGCCCTCGCGGCCCAGCCGGGCGCGGATGCCACCCTGAAGCTTCGCGGCATCATAGACATGCAGCGGGCGGGCCCGGTCGCAGGAGATATAGTTCGTGACGTCGACCAGCGCATTGATCGGGCGCAGGCCGACCGCGCGCAGGCGCCGTTGCATCCATTCCGGCGACGGACCGTTCTTGACGCCCCGGATCAGCCGCCCGGCGAACACCGGACAGGCCGTGTCGCTGTCCGGTTCAATCGCGATCACCACCGGATTTTCAAATGCGCCCGCGACCGGTGCAATATTGCCCTGCCGCAGCAGGCCGAGGCCCGACGCCGCCAGATCGCGGGCGATACCGTAAACCCCGAGGCAATCAGGCCGGTTCGGCGTGATGGCGATCTCGATCATTGGATCGTTCTGACCCAGCGCTTCCGCCGCCGGGGTGCCGACCTCGAAGCCCTCGCCCAGCTCGATGATGCCGTTATGTTCGTTCGAGAGTTCAAGCTCCCGCTCGGAACACATCATGCCGTTCGACTCGACGCCGCGAATTTTCGTCGGCTTCAGCACCATGCCGTTGACCGGAATGGTCGCCCCCGAGGGCGCGAAAATGCCGAAAATGCCGGACCGTGCATTGGGTGCGCCGCAGACGACCTGCTGGATCTCGCGCTTGCCATCAATCAGCGTTTCGACCTTGCAGAGCTTCAGCTTGTCGGCATCGGGATGGGGCACCGCCTCGATGATCTTCGCCACCGTGAAGGCCGCGAGCTTCTTCGCCGGATCGGTGATGCCCTCGACCTCAAGGCCGAGCGTGGTCAGCCGCTCCGCGATCTCATCGAGGGTCGCGTCGGTTTCAAGATGATCCTTCAGCCAGGAGAGGGTGAATTTCATAGGGAAAGCCCTCCCGGGAGCGTCGGTATATTCAGTGCGGAAAAGCCGTAATGGCGCAGCCAGCGCAGGTCGCTTTCAAAGAAGGCCCGCAGGTCCGGGATGCCGTATTTGAGCATGGCGAGCCTGTCGAGCCCGATGCCCCAGGCAAAGCCCTGATAGCGCTCTGGGTCTATGTTCGCGCTCTTCAACACATTGGGATGGATCATTCCGCAGCCCAGAATTTCCAGCCAGTCGTCGCCCTCGCCGATGCGGATCTCGTTGCCGAGACGCGCGCAGCGGACATCGACCTCCATGGAGGGTTCCGTGAACGGAAAGAAGGAGGGACGAAAGCGCAGCTCCACGCCATCGACCTCGAAGAAGGCGCGCAGGAATTCCTCCAGCGTCCATTTCAGATGGCCCAGATGGGTGTTTTCATCGACGACGAGGCCCTCGATCTGGTGGAACTGGGGTGTATGGGTCTGGTCGCTGTCGCAACGGTAGGTGCGCCCGGGCGCGACGAAGCGGAACGGCGGCTGGCCCTTTTCCATGGTGCGGATCTGGACCGGGCTCGTGTGCGTGCGCAGCAGCGGACGGGTGCCATCCGCGCGGGGCTCGAAATAGAAAGTATCGTGCATTTCCCGCGCCGGATGGCCTTCGGGAAAGTTGAGCGCGGTGAAATTGTAGAAATCGCTTTCGATGTCCGGGCCTTGCTCTACGGCAAAGCCGAGATCGGCGAGGATCGTCACCACCTCGTCCCAGACCTGGGTGAGCGGGTGGATGCGGCCCGCCTCAAGCGGGCTTTCGCGCACCGGAAGCGTGACGTCGATGCGCTCGCTGGCAAGGCGCGCGGCCAGCTTCAGGTCGTGGAGTTCGGCCTTGCGGGCGGCGAGCGCTTCGCCGATCCGGTCCTTGAGGCCATTGAGCAGCGGACCCATGGACTGGCGCTCTTCGGCGCTCATGCCGCCGAGCCCCTTCATCAGGTCCGAAATCCGGCCCTTTTTGCCCAATGCCGCCACACGCACGGCATCGAGCGTCGGCTCGTCCAGTGCGTCCTTCACGGCGGCCAGAAACTCGGCTTCAAGCCGTTCCAGCGTTTCGATGTCGCTCGACATGGTGTCATCCCGGATGTCAAAAGCAAAAGGGTTCGGACCCCTCACGGAACCCCGAACCCTTGTACGGTCAGTTATGCGGGCAGCGCTATATCAGGCTGCGAGCGCCTTTTCCGCCTGATCGACCAGGGCCTTGAAGGCCTCGGGCTGATGCACGGCGAGATCCGCAAGCACCTTGCGGTCCACCTCGATACCAGCCTTGTTGAGGCCGTCGATAAATCGGCCGTAGGTCAGGCCCTGTTCGCGGGCGGCGGCATTGATGCGCTGGATCCACAAGGCGCGGAAGTTGCGCTTCCTCGCGCGGCGGTCGCGATAGGCATACTGGGCTGCCTTTTCGACCGCCTGCTTGGCGATGCGGATGGTATTCTTGCGACGGCCATAATAGCCCTTCGCCTTGTCCAGAACCTTTTTATGACGGGCATGGGCTGTTACACCCCGTTTCACGCGCGACATGATGAGAACTCCTTATAAGCAGATGGTTTCAGAGCCCGTAGGGCGCGAAAATTTTCACAATGCGCTCGGCATCCCGTGCATTGACCACGGTTGTGCCGCGCAGATTGCGAATCTGCTTGTTGGTGCGCTTTATCATGCCGTGACGCTTGCCAGCCTGGCCGCGCTTCACCTTGCCCGATGCGGTGAGAGAAAAACGCTTCTTCACACCACTCTTCGTCTTCAACTTGGGCATTTTGCTCTCCTAAGATTTTTGTCGCCACCCGCTGAAGATCCCGGCAAAGCCAGGGAATTGGCGGCGAACGATACGCATTTCGGGCGGCCACGGCATGCCCTTCAAGCCGGACGGCCCCGAGAGCGGGGATTTATAAGGGTTTTCCCCGGCGGGTCAAGCGAGAGACGCACATGGCGAGCGGGCCGGGTGTCACAGATGCCCGGCACAGCATGATTCCCGGAATGCGCCTCATATATTATCCATAATCAATACCCTGTTCTGAAATGAGCAGCGAAGGATGAACCACCCTTGCCTGCGCGCGTCAGTCATGACGCAATGTCGGCCTGACGCACCGGAGCCCCTTCTTCATGACCACAATCCCCCAGCCCGCCCATCCGGCCCGCAATCTCAAGCGCTGCCGGAGCGTGGATGAGGCGATGGCCCATATTCATGAAATTTATGGCCGCTCGGCCAGGACCATACGGAACCGGTTCGAGCGGTTCGGGGCGGGGGAGCGCACGGGCGATCCGGCCGGCGCGGCGGCGGACGGCGCCTGCTATCCCTATCTGGGCATCAGCGTCGGGCCGGAAGACCTTGTCTATGACCGCCGCCCCTCCTGGGGCACGCTGCCCTATCCCGGCACCTATGGCACCACACTGACGAGGCCCGACCTTTTCGACGACTATTACCGGGCCCAGATCGAGCGGCTGATCAGCTATCACGGCGTCGAGGTGCTGGTCGGCGTGAGCCACCGGCCCGTGCCGCTGCCCTTCATCGTGGAGGAAGCGACCACCGACATCGGCCCGGACTCGGTCCGGGACCTTCAGGCCGTTTTCGCGCTGCCTGACCTCGCGGAAATCGACGACACCATCGTCAACGGCACCCACCGGACTCCGCCGGGCGGAGCCTTCCCGCTGGCCCTGTTCACCGCCGAGCGGGTCGATCTCGCCCTGATGCGGCTCTATCACTACACCGGCACCAACCCGAAGCATTTCCAGCGTCTGGTCCTGTTCACCAACTATCAGCGCTATGTCGACGAATTCATCGCCTTGGGCCGGGACCTCATGGAACAGGGCGGCGGTCCTGAAGGGTATGTCCGCTTCGTCGAGCCGGGTGACCTCGTGCAGGAATGCGGCGCGCCGCCCCCCGATGCGAGCCTGCGGCCCCCGTCGCCGCCCCAGATGCCCGCCTACCATCTCGTCCGCGAGGACAGTCTGGGCGTCACCCTCATCAATATCGGCGTCGGCCCCTCCAACGCCAAAACCATCACGGACCATCTGGCCCCGCTGCGCCCGCATTGCTGGCTGATGATCGGCCATTGCGGCGGCCTGCGCCGCTCGCAGATGCTGGGCGATTATGTGCTCGCCCATGCCTATGTCCGCGACGACCATGTCCTCGATCACGACCTGCCGCCCTGGGTGCCGGTGCCCACCATCGCCGAGGTGCAGGTCGCCCTTCAGGAAGCGGTCGAGCGCGTCACCGGGCTTGGCGGCCCCGACATGAAAACCCGGATGCGCACCGGCACCGTGGTTTCGACCGACGACCGCAACTGGGAACTCCGGTATGACGAGCTTTACGTCCGCTTCAACCAGTGCCGCGCCATCGCCGTGGACATGGAAAGCGCGGCGGTGGCCGCCAACGGCTTCCGCATGAGGGTGCCCTACGGCACGCTTCTATGCGTGTCGGACAAGCCGCTCCACGGCGAGATCAAGCTGCGCGGCATGGCCAACAGTTTTTACCGCCAGCGCGTGAGCCAGCACCTGTCCATCGGGCTCGAGGCGCTGCGCCTCATCCGCGAGAACGGAGTGGAAACCCTGCACTCGCGCAAGCTGCGCAGCTTCGACGAACCCGCCTTCCGCTAGCTGGCCGCCGATCCCGTTGCCGGTGTGCTGGACTGATTGACCTGCGCCTTGGCGACGGAGGCGCGGACGACCGGGATTTCATCGTCGGCCAGCGGCTTCATCCAGTTCTTGCGGGCGAGCGCCGCCTCGATATAGGGGGCCAGTTCCCGTGCCTTGCGCTCCTCGCGCGCCGCCACCTCCGCCTTGAATTCAGGCATGACCTCCCGGGCGAAAAGCTCCAGCGACTCGCAGATATGCTCATGCCGGTTGCGGCCCGCCTGCTGCATGAAGATCACCTGATCGACGCCCGCCTCCTGAAAGGCGCGAAGGTGCGCGCGCATGTCGTCGGGCGTGCCGATGCCGGAGGCGTTGTCGCCGGTGCCGACAGCGTCGATGATTTCCTGCGTGCGGTTGCCGCGGAGAGCCAGATATTCACCCCACAGATCAGTGCGCCCCGGCACCGTGTCCCGCGCCACCATCGCGTTGAGCGCATAGCTGAAAAACTCGAACCCCTCATGCCCGCGCCGGATCGCCTCGGCCCTGTCATGATGCACCGAGAAATTGGAGACCATGGCGATGTTGGCGTTGACGCTGTGCCCGATGGGCCGGCACTGCTCCGAGCGGATGATACCGTAATAGATTTCCGACCAGGCATGGGCTTCGGCGGGATCGAGAAACGAAAAGGCCAGCGCGCCGACGCCAAGCGAGGCCGCCACCTTGATCGTGTCGCGATTGGTGCAGGCCATCCACATGGGCGGATGAGGCCGCTGGAAAGGCTTGGGCAGGACATTACGGCAGGGCATCGAAAAATATTTACCCTCGAATCCGGGATAGGGATCGAGCGCCAGCATGTTCGCGATCTGCTCGGCGGCCTCAAGCGCCATGGCGCGCTTTTCCCTGGCCGGAATACCGAACCCGCCCAGTTCGAGCCGCGTCGCCCCCTCGCCGATGCCGAACTCCGCACGCCCGTTCGAAATCAGATCGAGCGTCGCCAATGTTTCGGCGGTGCGGGCCGGATGGTTGTAGTTGGGGATGACCTGACGGATGCCATGCCCCAGACGGATGTTCCGGGTACGCGATGCGGCCGCGGCCAGAAACACTTCCGGTGCTGAGGAATGGGAATATTCGTCGAGAAAATGATGCTCGACCTCCCATGCATGATCATAGCCCAGCCGGTCGGCCAGTTCGACCTGATCGAGCGCCTGATGAAACAGGCGGTGCTCGTCACCTTCCGCCCACGGCTTGGGTAATTGCAGTTCGTAAAACACGCCAAAACGCATCGCTTCCTCCCACCATTTTTATGTTTATGGAGGAAGCATAGCCGAGCATTTTATATGAGCCAGAGATTTAGAATGCCGGATCCATGAACCGGTCAACGGCTATCCGCCCGCCGGATTCAGACCGGTAAATTCCGGGATTCAAGCTCCTGCCGGGCCGCTATCCGGCGCGCCTCGCTGGGATCAGACAGCAACACCTGACGCAGTGCGTCTTCACTGTGCCTGGTCATGTCAATCCGCAATCCACCTTGACTGGATGCAGAAGACCTACGCGCCTTTATCTGGGTCTCATAGAACGAGAGCTTCCGGCGGCGCAAGCGCCACCCTCTCAACCATGACGTCCATATGGACATACGCCACCTTTGTCTTCTATCCCGGGATCAATCCCGAAATCCGCTCTCGAACTCATGAGAGCAATCTGACAGGCATGAAATGCCATACCCTGCTCGCCCCGCGCATGATGCACATGCGAGAAATCAGCCCTCCCACCGCTGCGGCATGGACGCCTCAACCAATCCGAAAGAGCCCGTTAAATGCATGCTCAATAGTAACATGCTAACTCATATATTAAACTATATTTCAATGCGGGGGAATTTCATAATATTTGCAATATTTCTTTCTTTTTTACCTGATAAATATGTGGTCCAGAATGTGAATAGGAAATCGAGTTTCTTGACTCCATCCGCGAAAAACTTACTTTACGTACAAGAATTCCGGAACTTAATTCCAGAACTTTCCATAGCCAAACTGTCCTCAATGCCCATATAAATCGCTCAAAATGTTGAATTAATTTGGAACCCGGCCAATCCGGCCCCGGGCCGCCCGGCCAGCAATTATTAAATTTTGTTCAAATATTCGGACTAGTTCCTCTGTATATTTGTAAGTCACGCCTCCTTGCCGGAGGATATCGCAGCGCAATATTCTCCTGCCAACAAGCTTCTCGCCTTTCCCGAGGAATCAGGAGATCGTGGCGGACAAATGCGCACACCCCTGAATGAGCCGTCATGAGTCGCTCCATCCCCCTTCAGATCGCCCATCGCGGCGGTGCGGGCCTATGGCCGGAAAACACGTTGGAAGCCTTTTCCCACGCCATCGAGGCGAGTGCGGATGGCGTCGAACTGGACGTCCATCTCAGCCGCGACGGCATTCTGGTCATTCATCATGATGAAAGCCTGAAGCCTGCCATCGCCCGCGGGCCGGACGGCCAGTGGCTCTCGCGGCCGACACCGCTGATCAAGGATCTCACCCTCGCCGAACTGGAACGCTACGACGTCGGCCATCTGCGCCCCGGATCTGGCTATGGCTCCCGTTACCCCGACCAGACGCCCATGGATGGCGCGCGTATCCCGACGCTCGATCAGTTGCTCACGCTGGCGAAGGAAAAAGCCGGGCCTCGTTTCCGTCTCTACATCGAACTGAAGACGGCCCTGCTCGACCTCAGCCAGTCCGCCAGCCCGGAGGAGCTTGCCGCCGCCGCCGTGGCGCTGGTGCGCCATCATCGGCTTGAAGCACAAACCATATTCGTGTCTTTCGACTGGCGGGCGCTGGCGCAGGCGAAATCGCTCGCCCCCGAGATCGCCAACGCCTTCACGACCCTGCCTTTTCACGAGGTCGACCCGGCGGATTTCTCCGCCAGCACCGACAAGCCCGGATCGGAAGGCGCGCTGATCCGCGCCGCCTCCGCCCGGGGAGCTCCATGGTGCGGCGGCTATGACTGGCGCGCGCAGGGTGGCCAGGACTTTGCCGAGCGCATGATCCGCGCCATCGCGGCGGCTCCCGCCGACGGCTGGTTTGCCTGGCATGGCGACGTGACGCCGGAAACAGTGGTGCTCGCCCGCAGCTTCGGCCTGACCGTCTCCTGCTGGACCGTCGATGAGCCCGCCGACATGCGCCGCCTGGCTATACTCGGCGTCGATGCGATCCTGACCGACCGGCCCGACACGCTGAAAACCGTGCTCAGCGCGCCATAGATACGGGCGGCCTGCCGGTCAATGGATTGGCCGGATCGTGCCTCAGCCGGATCTTGCGGAAACGGGTTTCCAGCGCGTCGTAGATGAGCAGGCTGCCGGCAAGGCTTTCACCGGCTCCGGTCAGTTCCTTGATGACCTCAAGCGCCTGAAGCGATCCCATCACGCCGGTCAGCGCCCCGACCACTCCCGCCTCCTCGCAGGTGGGAATACTGCCGGGTTCGGGCATCTCAGGCACCAGATCGCGATAATTCGGCAAGGGCACCCCGTTTTCATCGTTCAGATGCGACTTGAAGGTGGCGAGCTGGCCATCGAAGCGCCCGACCGCCGCCGAAACGAGCGTGACCTTCTCGAAATGGCAGGCGTCGTTGACGATGAACCGCGTTTCAAAATTGTCGCAGCCGTCCGCCACCAGATCATATCGGGCGACAAGATCGCGCGCATTGTCCTGCGTCAGGCGAAAAGGGTGAGGGACGATCTTCACGTCCGGGTTGATGCGCGCCGCCGCCCGGGCCGCCCGCTCCACCTTGGGCGCACCCAGATCCTCCATGCCATAGGCGATCTGGCGCTGAAGATTGGACAGCGAAACAATGTCGTCATCGACGATGCCGATGGTGCCGACCCCCGCCGCCGCCAGATAGAGCAGGCAGGGGCTGGCGAGCGCGCCTGCGCCGACCAGCAAGACCCGGGCATCCAGCAGCTTTCGCTGCCCCGGACCACCGATTTCCTTCAGCAGAATGTGGCGTGAATAGCGTTCAAGCTGGGTGTCGTTCAGGGCCATGGCGCCAGTCTATCCGCCCCCACGCCGGACGGGAACGGCAAAGAGTGATCGTTGGTTCCGTTTCCGAACCCTAGAAGCTATACTGCGCCAGATCAGAAGGAGGCCCCTCATGCGCTGGGAAGATCTGGATCAACAGCCCTGCTCCCTTGCCCGCACGCTGTCCGTCATCGGCGACCGCTGGACGCTGCTGATCCTGCGGGACTGCTTTCTCAAGGTCCGCCGCTTCGAGTCGTTCGAGCTTCGGCTGGGCATTGCCCGGCACATTCTGGCCGACCGGCTGAAGAAGCTGGTGGAGGCGGGGGTGCTGGACAAGGTGCTCTATCAGGAGCGGCCCCGGCGCGAGGAATACCGGCTGACCCGCAAGGGCCTCGACCTCTATCCGGTGCTGCTGGCCATGCTCGAATGGGGCGACGCCTATATGGCGGACCCGGAAGGGCCCGCCGTCATTCGCCGCCACAAGAAATGCGGCGCGGTGCTGGCGAGCCGCCCCGTCTGCACGAGCTGCGGCGAGGCCGTGACCGCGCACGATGTCAGCGTGGAAGCAGGTCCCGGCGCAGGCGACGCGGACATCTACCTTCACGCCGCAACGGCTGTCCGCTCATCCTCCGCATAACGTCCCGCGATCACGCTGACGATGACGAGTTGTGAAAAGTGGAAGATCATCAGGGGCGCGATGATCAGCCCGAGCCCGGGAACCGCACCGAAAATGACGGGGGCCAGAGGCACCCCGGTCGCCAGCGACTTCTTCGAGGCGCAGAAGACGCAGGCGATCGTGTCCTCCCGGTTCATGCCGAGGAACCGGCAGACCGCCCTCACGATAAAATAAATGATGAAAAACAGCACGATAGCGCCGACGAACATCTCGGCGATCACGCTCGGGTCGTGCTTCGACCAGAGCTGCTCCATCATCGAATCCGAGAATGAATTGTAGACAATGGCCAGAATGACCACCCGGTCGGCGAGCTTGATCGTCTTGTGATGCCTCGTCGCCCATTCATAAAGCCAGTGGCGGGCGATCTGACCGAGCGCGATGGGCACCAGCACCAGCATGACCACCTTGAGGATGACCGGGCCGACCGCCATGTTGCCTCCCGTCGTGCTGACGAACCAGGCCATGAGCAGCGGCGTCACGAAAACCCCGAGCAGGCTCGACAGGCTGGCGTTGAAGATGGCGACCGGCACGTTGCCCCGCGCAAGAGAGGTCATGGCGACGGAAGAGGACACGGTGGAAGGCAGCGCGGCAATATAGAGGAAGCCCAGCCAGAGTTCCGGCGGAATGCGGTCCCTGACGAAAAAGCCGAGGCCGAGCACCACAAGGGGGAAGAGCACGAATGTGCCGAGCTGGATCGTGATATGCACCGGCCAGCGCATCAGGCCCGCCTTCATTTTCTCCGGCGCGAGCGTGAGTCCGTAGAGGAAAAAGACGACGGCAAGGCCGTAGCTCGTCACATATTCAATGTGGAGAAAACCGCCGGTCGCCCCCGGTTCCGGCCAGAGGACGGCCAGCGCCACCATCCCCACCAGTCCGATCACAAAGCCGTCAATCTTGATTTTACTCAACATGGAAACCTGTCCAACTACCCGGGGCGGCGCCGAACCGCCCCGGACCAGGTTCCGGTTCCTCAAAGCCCGTCGAAAAGGGCCGTGGAAAGATAGCGTTCGGCAAAGGAGGGAATGATGACCACTATGGTCTTTCCCTTCATTTCGGGTCTTACACCAACTTCGAGCGCGGCGGCAATCGCGGCGCCTGAAGAAATACCCCCCGGCACCCCTTCAAGGCGGGCGGCCTTGCGCGCCGTCTGGAACGCCGTTTCGTTGCCGATGGTGATGACCTCGTCGATCAGCGAAACATCCATGTTGCCGGGAATGAAGCCCGCGCCGATGCCCTGGATCTTGTGGGGCCCGGGCTGGCCGCCGGACAGGATCGGGCTGTCTTCCGGCTCGACCGCGATCATCTTCAGGCCCGGCTTGCGGGCCTTGAGCACGGAGCCGATACCGGTGAAGGTGCCGCCGGTGCCTACGCCCGCAATCACGGCATCGACCGCCCCGTTGGTGTCATTCCAGATTTCCTCCGCCGTGGTGCGGCGGTGGATTTCGGGGTTCGCCGGATTGTTGAACTGCTGCGGCATGACCGCATTGGGGTTCTGGCTCAGTATTTCTTCGGCGCGCGCGACCGCCCCCTTCATGCCCTTCTCGGCAGGCGTCAGGTCAAGCTGGGCGCCGAGCAGCAGCAGCATCTTGCGCCGCTCGATCGACATGCTCTCCGGCATGCAGAGAACCAGCTTGTAGCCTTTGGCCGCGCAGACGAAGGCGAGCGCGATGCCCGTATTGCCGGACGTGGGCTCGACGATGAGGGTGTCCTTGTTGATCTTGCCCGCCGCCTCCAGCGACTCGATCAGGGCGACGCCGATACGGTCCTTGACGCTGCTCAGCGGATTGAAGAATTCGAGCTTGAGCAGGATGTCGGCACCCACGCCGGCTTCCTGCGAGAGGCGGTGCAGACGCACCAGCGGCGTGTCGCCGATGGTGTCGATGATGCTGTCGTAAATCCGGCCCCGGCCGGGTTTCTTCGTGGAGTTGCTCATATTGGCCTCTCTGACTTCCTTAAGGTTGTGCCCAACCGGCGGAACAGGCCCTCACCGGGCCGTTCCGGATCAAATCGTGAAATCGGCGGCGCTGCCCTCGCTCGCCGCGCCCGTATTTTCGGCCTTGCGGCAGAGATCCTCGATGGTGATGTTGTCGAGCCGCGCCATCAGGTCGGTCTGGACCTCTTCCCAGAGCGGTCCCACCACTTTCTCGCCCAGTTCGGACGGCCCCACCACGAGAGGGTCTTCCGCCTGCTCCATCGCCCCGACGACGCGGACGATCTCGCCGACCGTGATGCGCCGGCGCTCGCGCGCCAGCCGGTAGCCGCCGCGCGGGACCCCGCACCCCCTTGAGGATACCCGCATGGACAAGCTGCTGCATCACCTGCTCAAGGTAGCGCTGGGGGATGCCCTGCCGTTTGGTGATCTCCTTCGACTGTACCGGATCGGGGCGGGCGTTGACCGCCACATCGACCACCGCCTCCAGCGCAAGGAAGGTCTTTCGCGATAATCGCAGCATGTTACCGGTCCTCCCCGATCATGAGCCTGAAGCCGTGCCGGTCGAGCCGAAACCGCCCGCCCCGCGCACCGTTTCAGGCAACGCCGCCACCTCGACGAGGGTTGCCCGCGTGACCGGCGCGATGACCATCTGCGCGATGCGCAGGCCCCGCACGATCTCAAAGGGCTGATCGCCAAGATTGACCAGAATGACCTTCACCTCGCCGCGATAGTCCGCATCGACGGTGCCGGGCGAATTGAGCACGGTGACCCCGTTTTTCGCCGCAAGACCGGAGCGCGGGCGCACCTGCGCCTCATAGCCGCGCGGCAGGGCGATGGAAAGGCCGGTCGGCACCAGCGCGCGGGCGAGAGGCGCCAGCACCAGCACCTCGCCGTCGGCCAGCGCCGCGCTCAGGTCCATCCCGGCCGCATCCGCCGTTTCATAGCGGGGCAGGGCCAGGCCCTCGCCATGGGGCAGTCGCTTCACATCGACCGTTACGCTCATGGCTGATCCCAATCCATATCGTCAGCCGTCATTGTCGTGGCGTTGAGTTCCCCGGCGATCCGGCTCGCCAGCCTTTGCGCCACGTCCTGCTTCGACATTTCCGGCCAGTCCTCGATATTGCCGCCGGTGATGAGGTGAACGGTATTGGCGTCCCCCCCCATGATCCCGGTTTTCGGGGACACATCGTTGGCGACGATCCAGTCGCAGCCCTTGCGGATGCGCTTGGTGATGGCGAACTCGACCACATTCTGCGTTTCCGCGGCAAAGCCGACGACCAGCCGGGGGCGGGCGCTGGCGTGATGCGACAGGGTGGCCAGAATGTCGGGGTTCTCCACAAGCCGGAGCGAAGGGGGCTCGCCGCCCGGCTGCTTTTTCATCTTCTCGTCCGCATTGCTGGCGACGCGCCAGTCGGCCACCGCCGCGGCACAGATCGCGGCATCGACCGGCAATGCCGCTTCACAGGCACGAAGCATCTGGTCCGCCGTCTCGACATGCACAACCTCGACACCGGCAGGGTCCGGCAGGGCGACAGGGCCGGAAACCAGCACGACCTCAGCCCCCAGCCGGGCCAACGCGCCAGCGATCGCATGTCCCTGCTTGCCCGAGGAGCGATTCGCCAGATAGCGCACAGGGTCTATCGGCTCATGGGTCGGCCCGGAGGTAACAAGGATGCGCTTGCCGGAAAGCGGCTGCGGCCCGGTCACGGGCGCGGAAACCGGGTCGGGTGAAGCAAGCCTTGGCGTTGCCAGCGCCTGAGGCGCATCACCCCTGTCGAAGAATTTTTCAATCGCAGCGACGATTTCCAGCGGCTCCGCCATGCGGCCGAACCCGAACTCGTTGCAGGCCATCGGCCCCTCGTTGGGGCCCACGACCAGCACGCCGTCTTCCTGCAATTGAGCGAGATTGCGCCGGGTCGCCCGGTGCTCCCACATCCGCACATTCATGGCGGGCGCGATCAGTACCGGCTTGTCGGTGGCCAGAAGCGCCGTCGTCGCGAGGTCGTCGGCGAGACCTGCCGCCATCCGCGCCATCAGATTGGCGGTAGCCGGGGCGACCACCAGCAGATCGGCGGCACGCGACAGCTCGATATGGCCAATCTCGGCTTCATCGGTCAGGCTGAACAGGTCCTGATAGACCTTGTCGCCGGTCAGGCTCGCCACCGACAGCGGCGTGACGAACTCGGCGGCGGCGCGTGTGAGGATGGCGCGCACGGACGCGCCGCGCTCGCGCAGGCGCCGGATGAGATCAAGCGTCTTGTAGGCCGCGATGCCGCCCCCGATGACGAGCAGAATGCGGCGTTCGCCAAGTGACATGCCAGGCTCCACCTTGCCGAAAGAACCACACCGTCCGGCAGGCTCTATTGTATCAGCAGTTTGTGGGGAATCCAGTTATTCACGAAAGATACCGGTAAATTATTGTTTATCCTCAGTCCACCGGGAAAAAGCGCCGCTTTACCGGTCGAGGTAATTGGCGAGATAGGCATATTGCATCTTGAAAACCTCTCCCACCAGCGTCAGGTCCTTCTCGCCGAAAAGCGGGCCATTGGACAGATAGAGAAACCGGCTGGAGCGGACCAGCGTTTCCGCTATCGCCATCGCCTGCGTTTCGGAAAGGGAGGTTTTGCGCCGCCGCAGCCCTTCGGCAAAAATGCCGGCAACCGCCCGGTCATGTCCTTCGGCGACAGCAGCAAGCCGGGGATCGGCACTCATGGCGCGGCGGAGGGATTCCAGTCCCTTCTGTCGGAGCGCAACTTCAAGCAGCCGGGTCAGGCCGCAATTGATCACCGGCCGCCAGTCCTCCGTACTCGCTATTTTCTCGGGAAAATCCGAAAGCGCTTCGCGATATTCCGCCAGAATCCGCTCCGCGAGGGCCGTGATGATCGCATTCTTGTTGGAGAAGTACTGATAGATCGATGCGATATTCACACCTGCACGCCGGGCAACCAGATTGGTCGTGAGTCTGGAGAAATCATGCTCCTCCATCAATTCGGCGGTGGCATTGAGAATGGCGTCGATGCGCGCCCGGGCACGCTGCTGACGTGGCTCGCGACGGGGCGAAATGCCGTTCTTTTCAGCCATGTGCCCCCCTTTCCCGGTCTTCCGCCTGTTCAAGCCATAGGCGTTGACAGGCGGTGCGTCAAGAAAGGAGGAAGCTGGCGCAGACACCGATTAGAAGCCCCGCAAGCGCCCAGAAAAGACGGCTCCCGCGCCGGTTTGAGCGGGCAAGCTGCTCCAGCGATGCCGGATGAAGTTTCAACCCGCTTGAATCGAGCGCGCCACCAAGCGCAACCGAGACGCGCTCGGCCCGGCCCAGCATGTCCGGCAACTGACCAAGCATCCGGCTTATCCGCAAAAGAGAATCAGCCGTTTCCTGCAACCGGGTTTCGGGCGCGAACCGCGCCATCATCCAGTCCTTCAGGACCGGCTCGGCGCTTTCCCATATGTTGTGATCCGGATCGAAGTTTCGCGCGACGCCCTCGATGACGACCATTGTCTTCTGCAGCAGGATGAGTTCCGGCCGCGTGCGCATGTCGAACTGCTCCGTCACCTGAAACAGCTGGGCAAGGAGCTTTCCCATCGAAAGATCGCGAGCGGAACGTCCGAAGATCGGCTCGCCGATGGACCGCAAGGCCTGGGCGAAATCATCGACGTTCTTGATCTCGGGCACATAGCCCGCCTCGAAGTGCAGTTCCGCGACCCGGCGATAATCGCGGCGCACAAAGCCGTAGAGGATCTCCGCCATGATGCGGCGGGACTTCGCGTCAAGCCTGCCCATGATGCCGAAATCGACGGCAACGAGCGTCCCGTCCGGGTCCACGAACAGATTGCCCTGATGCATGTCGGCGTGGAAGAAACCATCGCGCATGGCATGACGCAGGAACGACTGGATGATGTTTGTCCCGAGCCTTTTCATGTCGAGACCGGCGGCCCGCAGGCTTGCGACGTCGCCCGCAGGCGTGCCGCCGACCCACTCAAGCGTCAACACGCGCTGGCCGGTACGCGCCCAGTCAACCTCAGGTACCCGGAAGCCCTCATCGTCCGCGACATTCTCGGCCATCTCGGACATGGCGGCGGCCTCGAGCCGCAGATCCATTTCGAGTTTCACGGAATCGGCCAGGGTCTGGACAACCTGTGTCGGACGCAACCGGCGAATGGACGGCGTGTGACGCTCTGCGCGCGCCGCGATCCAGAAAAAGCTCGCCAGATCATCGGCGAACTGCGCCTCGACGCCCGGGCGGAGCACCTTCACCGCGACCTCGCGGCCTTCGGGATAAAAACTGTCCGGCACGGTGCGCGCCCGGTGAACCTGGGCAATCGACGCCGCCGCGATCGGCTCGCTGAATTCGGTGAATATCTGGTCCAGCGGCCGGCCCAGTTCCTGCTCGACGATCGCAATCGCCGTCTTGCGGGGAAAGGGCGGCAAGCGGTCGCGCAGTTCGCCCAGATCGTCGGCGAGCGCGCCGCCGATAATGTCCGCCCGGGTCGCCAGAAACTGGCCGAGCTTGATATAGGATGGCCCGAGCGCCGCGAGCGCGACGGCGAGCCGCTCCCCCTCGGTGTTGTCGCTGCGGACGACCAGCTCGGGCTTTGCCTCCCATGGAAAGCGCAGCCGGGCGAGCGCGATCAGGACGGACGTGCCGGGCGGCAGTTGTGCCCTCAGTTCGCCGGGAATCAGGGCATCGTGGCGGCTCATGACGCGCGCCGCGCGCGCAAGCCGGATCAGGTGATGAATCGAGGAAAACATCGCCGTTCTATAGCCGCCAGCCGGAATGGATGGCCGCAACCCCGCCGGTGAGGTTGCGATATTGCACGCGCCGGAACCCCTCCGCCTCGATCATGGAGAGGAAGCGCTCCTGATCGGGGAATTTGCGGATGCTCTCGACCAGATATTGATAGGGCTGGCCATCCCCCGTGACCCATTTGCCCATGCGGGGGATCATGTTGAAGGAGTAGCTGTCATAGATCTTGTCGAGGAGTGGCACCGCCACCGCTGAAAACTCCAGACAGAGGAACCGGCCGCCGGGCTTGAGCACCCGCCAGGCCTCGGCGATGGCTCTGTCTATATGGGTCACGTTGCGGATGCCGAAGGCGATGGTGTAGGCGTCGAACGAACGGTCGGGAAAGGGCAACCTTTCCGCGTCGCCGCAGGCAAACTCCACCCTGCCCTCATAGGCCCGGGCTTCGGCGCGGGACCGCCCCACGCCCAGCATGTGCCGGTTGATGTCGCAGACCGCGACGCTGGCGTTCGGCCCGGCCCGGTCGAGCAGCCGGAAGGCGATGTCGCCGGTACCACCCGCCACGTCGATGAGCCTGAAGGGCCGCCCGTTCTGTGGCGGCGAGAGCCAGTCGATCATCGCCTGCTTCCAGGCCCGATGGAGACCGCCGGACATCAGGTCGTTCATCAGATCGTAGCGTCCGGCTACATGTTCGAAGACATCGTGGACAAGCTTCGCCTTTTCGGCTTCGGGAACGTCCCGATAGCCGAAATGCGTGGTTGCGCCATCATCGGCGCGCGCGGACTCGTCCGGTGAGATATGAGGTTCGCCATTCATGCGCGCGACCATAGCGCAGGCCGCCGCCGGGCGCTACGCTGGACGGCGCGACAGAATTAACCAGAAGTCAAAGACCTCATGCCCGAATTGCCTGAAGTAGAAACCGTCCGGCGGGGACTTGTCCCCGCTCTGGAGGGCAAGCGCATTGCCCGCGTACTCCAGCGCCGCGCCGGCCTGCGTTACCTGCTGCCCGAACGCTTCGTGGAGCGGCTGACCGGGCGGCGGATCGAGCGGCTCGACCGCCGGGCCAAATATCTGCTGCTGCATCTCGACAATGGCGAGGTGCTGCTGTCGCATCTGGGCATGTCCGGCCGCTTCACCGTTATGGCCCCGTCCGGGGTGGTCCGGCCGGGCCGGTTCCACCACCCCATGCCCCATGGCGGCCCCGGCGGCGAAGAGGGGCTCGGCCTCCACGATCATATCGTCTTCGACATGGAGGATGGCGGCCGCGTCATCTATGCCGACCATCGCCGGTTCGGCTTCATGGACCTGATCGCCCCCGATGGCGCCGGTGACGAGCCTGGCTCAGGATTGCGCGCCAACCGCCATCTGGCCGCGCTGGGGCCGGAACCGCTGGGCAATGACTTCTCAGCCCCCGTTCTCTCCGCCCGGCTAAAGGGGCGGGCCACCTCGATCAAGGCCGCCCTGCTCGACCAGCGCACCGTTTCGGGCCTTGGCAACATATATGTCTGCGAAGCACTGTTCCGGGCCGGCATATCTCCGCTGCGCACCGCATCGAGCGTGGCGGGGCCCGTACGCACCGAGCGGCTCGTCCGCGCCATCCGCGACGTGCTCACGGACGCCATCATGGCTGGCGGCTCGACCTTGCGCGATTACGCCCGGACCGATGGCGAACTCGGCTATTTCCAGCACCAGTTTCAGGTTTATGGCCGCGAGGGCGAGGCTTGTTCAAGGCCCGGCTGCGGCGGTAGGGTCGTTCGTATCGTCCAGTCGAACCGCTCGACCTTCTATTGTCCGGGATGCCAACGATGACAGATGCGGCAACTGCCAGCCCGGCCCGCCGCGCCGCCCTTTGGTGCGGCGCCCTGATGCTGGGCCTGCTGGTGCACATGTCATCCGGCAGGGCCGCCGCCTATCTCTCCGCGGTCGAGGACATGCCGCTGATGCCGGGGCTGACGGAGCAGAAGGACAGTTCCTTCATGTTCGACGCCCCCGACGGCCGGATCGTACGGGCCGGAGCCCGCGGCCAGGTCGCAAGCAGCGACGCCGCCGCCTTCTACAAAAGCAGCCTGCCCGCCCTCGGCTGGACGCCCACCTCAGCCAGATCCGGCCCGAAGGCTGGCGAAACCCGCCTGACCTTCGCCCGAGAAGGAGAACGCCTCGAAATCGACGTGCTCGCCGCGAAGGCAGGCATGACCGAGGTGCATTTCTCCATCGACCCCGATTGATATGCGGACAACAAAGAAGTGAACCGTCAGGAGGACCCCATGGGGTATCAGAATATCATTGTCGACAAGCGTGGCGCGGTCGGCCTCATCACCCTCAACCGGCCCGAGGCGCTCAATGCGCTCAACAAGGCGCTGATGGACGAGGTGACGCTGGCCGTCGACGCCTTTGAGGCCGACGACGCGGTGCATTGCCTCGTCGTGACCGGCTCCTCCAAGGCTTTTGCCGCCGGGGCGGACATCAAGGAAATGCGGCCCAAATCCTACATGGACGTCTACAAGGAGGATTTCATCACGGCCAACTGGGAGCGGGTCGCCCGCTGCCGCAAGCCCGTGGTCGCCGCCGTTGCCGGTTATGCGCTGGGCGGCGGCTGTGTAACTCGCCATGATGTGCGACTTCATCATCTGCGCCGACAATGCCAAATTCGGCCAGCCCGAGATCAAGCTCGGCGTGATGCCGGGCGCGGGCGGCACCCAACGGCTGACCCGCTTCATCGGCAAATCCAAGGCCATGGAAATGGCCCTGACCGGCCGCCTGATGAATGCCGCCGAAGCCGAGAGCGCCGGGCTTGTCAGCCGTATCGTCCCCCTCGACAGCCTGCTCGACGAGGCCCTGAAGGTCGCCGAAACCATTGCCGGCATGTCGCTCCCCATCGCCATGATGACCAAGGAAAGCGTCAATCGCGCCTATGAGACGACGCTGAGCGAGGGCGTCCGCTTCGAAAGGCGGCTGTTCCACTCCATGTTCGCCACCGACGACCAGAAGGAAGGCATGGATGCCTTCATCGCCAAGCGGGAGCCCAAATTCACCAACAAGTGAGCCAGGCGGGGCTTTAATGCCCTGTAACCCCTTGCAAACAGACTCTGAACCGGAGTTGACGGACGGCGGGACCCCGCGTATAACCCGCCGTCTCAGGAACATCTGGTTCAGGATGCGCGGTTCCGCCGTTCGTCCCCGCCTGTCCGTTCCGATTGAAATTTTTGACCGGCCACCTCGCGCATCAAGGCCTGATCGACAGATCGGGTTGTCATGAGGCTGGTATCAGGAAAACTGGTAGTTCGATGGCAAATACACCTTCAGCGAAAAAAGCGATCCGCAAGATTGCCGCCCGCACCGACGTGAACAAGAACCGGCGCACCCGGATGCGCTCCTTCATCCGCAAGGTTGAGGAAGCAATCGCCTCCGGCAGCGCCGATGCCGCCGCCGCCGCCCTTGGCGCGGCCCAGCCGGAGATCATGCGCGCCGCCCAGAAGGGTGTGGTGCACAAGAATACGGCATCGCGCAAGGTTTCGCGTCTGGCAAAGCGCATCAAGACCCTTGCCACGGCCTGATCTCGCGAGCGAGATAAGTTCAACAAGTATTCGTTGAGCAGCAACAAGATGTTAACGAAGCCCGCTATCCCTGATAGCGGGCTTTACTTATATCTGGCGCAGGCCTCCTTCACAGGCCTCGGGATGCCGCAATACGCACCCTTGCAATGGGACCTACTAGATATGGGGACAGTCTAATAAACCCATATTTTACAGTGGTTTTAAACTATTTTTGCGAAGCATCGCCGATGTGTGGCCCCCGCGACACCTGGGCAAATGAATAGCTCTTTGACGTACTTTTTTTGACGATGCGGGATCATCGCACTTGCCTCCCGGGTGGCTTGCCGTTATCGTCTTAGAACTCCGGCGGCGCGATGAATACTTTGCCAATTTGCTAAAAATTGAGCAACGTTTAGAGAAGACACAGTTGCACTGACGGATTCTAAAGTAATCATCTCAGTTTATTTTTTTAAACGGCGGGCAGATTCTATAATCTCGTCCGGGAGGAGACGTTTGTTACCACTTGGGTAACAGACAAATAAATGCGGGGGCAGAATGAGCGACGCGAAGACACACATTGTTCTGCCCGTCGTATCTGGCGACTTGCCTTCCAGCTATGCTGGCGATATTTCGGCAGACGAGGCGTGGCGGACATTAGCCGGGAATCCGCAGGCCGTTCTGGTCGACGTCCGCACCCAGCCCGAATGGAATTTCGTCGGCATTCCCGACCTTTCACCGCTGGGACGCGACCCTGTTCTCGTCGAGTGGCAGACCTATCCGGCCATGACCGTCAATCGCGATTTCGTGAAGGATGTGACATCCAGTCTTGGCGCCATCGGCAGGGATACCCCGATCCTGCTGCTCTGTCGCTCGGGCGCCCGCAGCCGGGCGGCCGCCATCGCGCTCAGCGCGGCCGGTTTTACGCATAGCTACAACGTCGCAGGCGGATTTGAGGGCGACCTTAATGAGGCGCGGCAGCGGGGGACAGCCAATGGCTGGAAGGCCTCCGGGCTCCCCTGGCGGCAGAGTTAGGCCGCGACGCCGGATCCTGAACCGGTCTGGCGTGTAAGAGAATGAACGTGGGGATGTGCGCCTTTCAGAGCGCGCGGGATTCAAGACGAGGCCGACGAATTTGGACAAGACCGCTCCGGCGACCACTCATAGCGGCCGCGGTATAAAAACAAACAATCCAGGTACGGCTGACTCCTCCAGCAAGAGCGCGAGCCCCATACCCGATTCAGCCCTTGCCTCCGCATGGCGGCGCGTGCGCGCGCGGCTGCAGGCCGATCTGGGCGAAGCCACCTACAACAGCTGGTTTGCCCAGGTCGAGATGATCGGCGTCCATGCCGGACGGGTTGTCCTCGGTGTGCCGACCCGCTTTGTGCGCAACTGGATCGCCTCCCACCATATGGACCGGCTGGAAGTGCTCTGGCAGGAGGAAGACCCGACGCTCCAGCGGGTGGAAGTGGTGGTCCATGCGAGAGACGGCCAGGATGACGCGCCCGCGCTTGCCGTCAGCGGTTTCAACGAGGCGGCCCAACCCGCACAGTTCGCCGCCGCCCATGCCGGTTCCGGCGAATCCGTCCGCGAGGTGACGCCTGTCCACGCCACCTCCTCGACGCTCGAAGAAGCCGGTGTCGGCGCGCCGCTCGACCAGCGCTTCACGTTCGACGCCTTCATCGTCGGCAAGTCGAACGAACTGGCGCACGCCGCCGCGCGCCGGGTGGCCGAAGCCAGCGACGTGAGCTTCAACCCGCTGTTCCTCTATGGCGGGGTCGGCCTCGGCAAGACGCATCTGATGCATGCGATCGCCTGGGACATCCGCCGCCTCCACCCCGAGCGCAAGGTGCTGTATCTCTCCGCCGAGAAATTCATGTACCAGTTCGTGCGCGCCCTCCGGTTCAAGGACACGATGGCGTTCAAGCAGCAGTTCCGCACCGTGGACGTGCTGATGATCGACGACGTGCAGTTCATCTCCGGCAAGGACTCGACGCAGGAGGAGTTCTTCCACACCTTCAATGCGCTGATCGACCACAACCGGCAGGTCATCATCTCCGCCGACCGTTCTCCTTCCGATCTGGAAGGGATCGAGGAGCGCATCCGCTCGCGGCTCGGCTGGGGCCTTGTCGCCGACATCCATCCGACGGATTATGAATTGCGCCTCGGCATTCTTCAGGCGAAGGCCGACGAGATCATGGCCCGTTCCGGCCATATCGACATGCCGGTGGGCGTGCTCGAATTTCTGGCCCACCGCATCATCTCGAACGTGCGCGAGCTGGAAGGCGCCCTGAAGCGCGTCGTCGCCTATGCCTCGCTCGTCGGGCGTCCCATCTCTCTCGACATGACGCAGGAGGTTCTCCGCGACCTGCTCCGCTCGAACGACCGCAAGGTCACCATCGAGGAGATCCAGCGCAAGGTGGCGGAATATTACAATGTCCGCCTTGCCGATCTGCTGTCGGCCCGGCGCTCCCGCCAGATTGCCCGGCCGCGTCAGGTCGCCATGTACCTGTCCAAGCAGCTTACCACCCGCTCGCTCCCTGAAATCGGCCGGAAATTCGGCGGCCGGGACCATACGACCGTGATTCACGCGGTCCGCAAGATCGACGAACTGTGCCAGAGCGACGCCGGACTGGAAGAGGATGTCGATCTGCTCCGCCGGATGCTCGAAAACGCCAGCCATTGAGCCCCATGCCTCATTCGCCCTGAAAGCGAGGGCGAATGAGGCCGGGTTGGCGGATTTGAGCCGAAAAAGGTGCACAGGGCACTGAAACTGTTATACTCACCCACCTGCATCTCCGCGGACACCGGCCAGCAACCGGGAGCAGCCCGCGGGCGGTTTCGTCCTGGCCCCGATGGGCCTGCCGGCGATTGCCGCCCTCCCCCACGTTCAGGACCTGGGGCAGATTGCACTCCGATGAAGGGTGCGACGGCGTATGCTCACCCCTCGCGGGCAGGAATCCGGCGGCCAGCAGGCCGTGAACCTTGAATTTTGCGTCGGGAGCCCGAGGGGGACCATGAAAATCACGATCGAGCGCGGCGCGCTCCTCAAGTCGCTGAACCACGTACAATCCGTGGTGGAACGCCGCAACACCATCCCGATCCTCTCCAATGTGCTGATCCGGGCAGCAGACGGGGAACTGATCCTGACCGCGACGGACCTCGACATTGAGGTCGTCGAATCGGTTGCGGCCAATGTTTCCCAGGCAGGCAGCATCACCGCCCCCGCCCAGACGCTCTATGACATCGTGCGCAAACTGCCGGACGGAGCCCAGGTCGAACTCTCGATCGGCGCCGACGAGGGCCGCCTGTCGCTGACGGCCGGACGTTCCCGCTTCGCGCTGCAGGCGTTGCCCTCGGAAGACTTCCCGGTCATGTCCGCAGGCCAGCTCAGCCATCACTTCACCCTGCCGGGAGAAGCGCTCGCGCGGCTTATCGACAAGACCCGGTTCGCCATCTCGACCGAGGAAACCCGTTATTACCTCAACGGCATCTATTTCCACGCCGCCGACAAGGCGCCAGGTCAGGTGCTGCGCGCGGTCGCAACGGACGCGCACCGCCTGGCCCAGGTCGATCATGCCCTTCCGGCAGGGGCCGAGGGGATGCCCGGCATCATCGTCCCCCGCAAGACCGTGCTGGAGCTCCAGAAGCTGCTGGACGGGCACAGCGCGGACGTGGCGATCAGCGTTTCGGAAACCAAGATCCGCTTCCAGTTCGGCGAGGTGGTGCTGACCTCCAAGCTGATCGACGGCACCTTCCCCGATTACAGCCGCGTCATCCCGGTCAACAATGACCGGCTGATGCAGATCGAGGGCAAGCGGCTGGCGGAGGCCGTGGACCGCGTCTCGACCATTTCGACCGAGAAGTCTCGCGCCGTGAAGCTGAACATCGAGGAAGGCCGCCTGACGCTCTCGGTCTCGAATCCGGACAGCGGCAACGCCACCGAGGAAATCTCGGTGAGCTATGACAGTCCGCCCATGGAGATCGGATTCAACGCCCGCTATCTGCTCGACATCACTTCTCAACTCGACGGCGAGGAGGCCACCTTCGCCTTTGCCGACTCGAACTCCTCCACGCTCGTCAAGGACAGCGAAGACGAGGATGCGATCTATGTGCTCATGCCGATGCGGGTATGAGGCTGAAACGAGGCCCGGAACGGAGTGGCATTGACGGCTGAGATCCTCGACAGGGGCATGATGGATGCAACCGGGAGCACCGTGCCTGCACGGCGCGAGGCGGTTGCGCGGGGCGCGACGCTCGCCCGCCTCGTGCTCACGGATTTCCGCTCCTATGCGCGCGCCGAATTCAGCTTCGACGGGCGGCCCGTGACGCTGACCGGCGACAATGGCGCGGGCAAGACCAACCTGCTGGAGGCCATCTCGCTGCTGTCGCCTGGACGAGGCCTGCGCGGGGTGCCCTATGCAGATCTGGCGCGCGTCCAGGGCGCGGGCGGATGGGCGGTGGCGGCGGCGCTGGACACGAAATGGGGTCCCTTGCGCATCGGCACCGGCATCGAGCCGCACAAGGCTGAGACGGCCCGCTCGCGCACCGTGCGTATTGATGGAGAGGCCGCGACAGGCTCCGGCGCGCTGGCCGATCATCTGCGTATCGTCTGGCTGACGCCCGCCATGGACCGGCTGTTCATGGAGGCGGCTGGCGAACGACGGCGCTTCCTCGACCGGATCGTGATGGGATTCGACCCCGCCCATGGCCGCCGGGCCAATGCCTATGAGCGCGCGCTGCGCGAACGAAACCGGCTGCTCGCCGACAATGTGCGGGAACCCGGCTGGCTTTCCGGCCTTGAAGAGCAGATGGCCGAGCACGGTGTGGCGCTGGCGGCGGCGCGGGTGGAAACCATCGCCCGGTTGAAGGGTGCTTTCGAGGCCGCAACCGAGAGCGCTTTTCCCCGGGCCGCCATCGCCCTTGAAGGCACACTGGAGTCGGAACTGGCTGAACATGCCGCCGTCGAGGTTGAGGACCGGTTTCTCAGGCGTCTCGCCGAAACGAGGGCGCGGGATGCCGCCGCCGGACGCAGCCTCGAAGGGCCGCACCGCAGCGACCTCCTCGTGCGCCACGCCGCCAAGGATCAGGAAGCGCGCCTGTGCTCGACCGGCGAACAAAAGGCGCTGCTGATAGGCATCGCACTCGCCAACGCCCGGCTGCTGGCCGCGCGCGGACATCCGCCGCTGCTGCTGCTGGACGAGGTGGCCGCCCATCTCGACGAGACGCGGCGCGCGGCGCTGTTCGATGAAATTGTGGAATTGGGCCTTCAGGCCTTCATGACGGGAACCGACCGGGCGCTCTTTACCGCCTTCGGCTCCCGTGCTCAGGGGTTTTGCGTCGAACGCTCGACGGCCACCCCGCTGGATGATTGATGAGGCCGGGCAAGCCCCAGGCTGCCCCGCCCCGGAGGAAAGACGACCATGAGCGATATTGAGACCGAACCGCACGACGACAATGAATATGGCGCCGAGTCGATCAAGGTTCTCAAGGGCCTCGACGCCGTGCGCAAGCGCCCCGGCATGTATATCGGCGATACGGACGACGGCTCGGGCCTGCACCACATGGTGTATGAGGTCGTGGACAACTCCATCGACGAGGCGCTGGCGGGCTATTGCGACGCGGTGAAGGTCTGCCTCAATGCCGACGGCTCGGTGACGGTGAGCGACAATGGCCGCGGCATCCCCACCGACATCCACAAGGGCGAAGGCGTGTCGGCGGCCGAAGTGATCATGACCCAGCTCCATGCGGGCGGTAAATTCGACCAGAACTCCTACAAGGTTTCGGGTGGCCTGCATGGCGTGGGCGTGTCCGTGGTCAATGCCCTTTCCGACTGGCTGGAAATGCGCATCTGGCGCGCCGGCAAGGCGCATTTCCTGCGCTTCGAGCATGGCGTGCCCGTGTCTCCGCTGATCGTGACGGGAGAAGCGGGCCTCGACGAGGAAGGAAAGCCGCGTACCGGCACCGAAATCACCTTCCACGCTTCCGAGGCCACGTTCACCCGGACCGAATATGATTACGGCACGCTGGAACACCGGCTGCGCGAACTGGCGTTCCTCAATTCCGGCGTCAAGATCCAGTTGACCGACGCCCGGGGCGTCGAGCCCAAAACGGTCGATCTGTGGTACGACGGCGGCCTTGAAGCCTTCGTGCGCTATCTCGACCGCACCAAGGCGGCGCTGATCGCAGACCCCATCACCATCAAGTCCGAGCGCGACGGCATCGTGGTCGAGGTCGCCATGTGGTGGAACGACAGCTACCACGAGAATGTGCTGTGCTTTACCAACAATATTCCCCAGCGCGACGGCGGCACCCATCTTGCGGGCTTCCGTGGCGCGCTGACCCGCGTGGTCAATAATTATGCAACCACCACGGGTCTTGCGAAAAAGGAAAAGGTCTCGCTGACCGGTGACGACGCCCGCGAGGGCCTGACCTGCGTCCTCTCTGTGAAGGTGCCCGATCCGAAATTCTCCTCCCAGACCAAGGACAAGCTGGTTTCCTCGGAAGTGCGCACGGTGGTCGAAAGCCTTGTCAACGAGACGCTCAGCGCCTGGTTCGAGGAGCACCCCGGCGACGCGCGCCTGATCGTCATGAAGGTGGCGGAAGCCGCCGCCGCGCGTGAAGCCGCGCGCAAGGCGCGCGAGCTGACGCGGCGCAAGGGCGTGCTGGAAATATCCTCGCTGCCGGGCAAGCTTGCCGACTGCCAGGAACGCGATCCGGCCAAATCGGAAATCTTCATCGTCGAGGGCGACTCCGCCGGCGGCTCCGCCAAGCAGGGGCGGGACCGCTCCAATCAGGCGGTGCTGCCGCTCCGGGGCAAGATCCTGAACGTGGAGCGGGCGCGCTTCGACAAGATGCTCGGCTCCGAACAGATCGGCACACTGATCATGGCGCTCGGCACCGGCATCGGCCGTGAAGATTTCAACATCGACAAGCTGCGCTACCACAAGATCATCATCATGACCGACGCCGACGTGGACGGCGCCCATATCCGCACCCTGCTGCTCACCTTCTTCTACCGGCAGATGCCCGAGATCATCGAGCGCGGGCACCTCTATATCGCCCAGCCCCCGCTCTACAAGGTGCGGCGCGGCCAGT
Organism: Parvibaculaceae bacterium; assembly: GCA_028283765.1. Taxonomy (GTDB): domain Bacteria; phylum Pseudomonadota; class Alphaproteobacteria; order Parvibaculales; family Parvibaculaceae; genus JAATFR01. The sequence goes on from JAPWJY010000009.1 coordinate 53,451, forward strand.
CGGAAACCTATCTGAAGGACGAGCGCGCGCTTGAAGACTATCTGCTGGCCCAGGGTCTGTCGGACATGGTGCTGACGCTCCATGACGGCTCGCAGCGGGCAGGCGAGGATCTGCGCGACATCATCGAGAAAGCGCGGGCGACAAGGGTGATCCTGCACAGCCTGCCGACCAAATATCCCCGGTTCGTGGTGGAGCAGGCGGCCATTGCCGGCGCGCTCAACCCCGAGGCCCATGGCGATGCGGAAGAGGCTGCGGCTGTTGCCAACCGCATGGCCGAACGTCTCGATCTTCTGTCGGATGAAACCGAAGGCGGCTGGAGCGGCACGCCGACCGAAGACGGCGGCCTGCGCTTCGTGCGCGAGCTGCGCGGCGTCGCGGAAGACCTGTTCATCGACGGGCCGCTGATCAGCAGTTCCGAAGCGCGCCGCCTGAACCAGATGCATGAGCATTTGCAGGAAGTCTATGGCCGGGTCGCCACTCTCCGCCGCAAGGACGATTCCCACGAAATCCGGTCTCCCTCGCAATTGCTCGATGCCGTGTTCGCGGCAGGCCAGAAGGGCGTAGCCATGCAGCGCTATAAAGGCCTTGGCGAAATGAATCCGGATCAGCTCTGGGAAACCACGCTCGATCGCAACGTGCGCTCATTGCTGCAGGTGCGGATACGCCAGCTCGACGAAGCCGACGACCTGTTCGTCAAGCTGATGGGCGACGTGGTCGAACCCCGCCGCAACTTCATCATCGACAATGCGCTGAGCGTGTCCAACCTCGACATCTAACGGCCCCGGATACCCGGGATTATCCCCGGGTATCCGTTTCTGCCGGACGTCATCTCTTTCCCAGCACCATCAGGAACATTTCGGCCATTGATACAGCCTGCGCTTCAAGCGGATCGGCGTGATATTGTGCGATCAATACCGGATTATGAAACTTCAGAAGCGCATCCATGAAGACCGGAGCCGTGGCGTCCGGATCGCCGTCGGCGAATTCGCCCGATTCGATCCCCGAACGGACGATCTCCGCCAGAAGCGACGTCATGATGTCCCGATGACGGCGCGCCGCGGGCCAACGCTCGCGGCTGGCCATTTCACAGATTTCATGCACCTTCGCGCCCGACGTGTGCTGACCGCGAACCTGCCGGTGAACCTCGATCACGAACTCCCTGAGCCTTTTCGAGGCCTTGCCTTTCCGCCTTGCAATGACTTCAGCCAGACGCCGGGTTTCCTGTAGCCACAGCTCCGCCACGGCGTCCACCAGTTCATGCCGGGTGGGGTAAAAACGATAGATATTCGCCGGCGACATTCCGCAGCCCTTGGCCACGTCGCTCATTGTTGTTTTGACATAACCATACTGTAGAAACTGTGCACTCGCGGCTTCCAGTATGAGGTTTCTATTTTCCTCTATTGTTTTCATCGCTTGGCGCCTCCCCTCGCCTGACGTGAAAGTGCGTGATCTTAACATCGGTTTAAGAGTTTTTGCATTTAGTTGCACATCAACAGAGATTTGATGATTGACAAAAAATCATAAATCTCACTCATTAGACGTCACAAAAAGACGGACAAGGTTGCGTGCGGCCTTAAGTTACGTAATCGGGAGGTTTCCATGAGATCAAGGATGAAGGTAGCCGGGCTGCGTCTGGCATTGGGTGGGTTTGCGGCGGCCGCCATCGCGGGCGTAGCCTGTGCCGCGGTGCCTGCCGGCCAGGTGGCGCGCATCGGCCAGGACCTCACTCCTTTCGGCAGTGAAAAGGCCGGCGAAAAGACCCCGATCGGGGATGTGGGAGAGTGGACCGGCGGTCTTGCCACGGTGCCGTCCAACGTGACCTACAAGGCGGGCGATCATCTCGCCGACCCGTTCGCCAGCGACAAGCCGCTGTTCACGATCACGGGCGCGAACGCCGACAAATACAAGGATTACCTCAACGCAGGCCATCAGGCGCTGCTGAAGCAGTATTCCGACTACAAGATGAACGTCTACCAGTCGCGCCGCACCTGCGCGCAGCCTGAAGCCGTTTACAAGGCAACCAAGAACAACGCGGCCATTGGCGAACTCATCGGCGGCGGCAATGGCGTCGGCAAGGCCATCCTCGGCTTCCCGTTCCCCATTCCCAACAATGCGCTTGAAATCGTCTGGAACCATCTGCTGCGCTACCGCTCCTTCAAGTCGACGCGCCAGTATGCTTTCGCTCCGGTGACCCAGAGCGGCGACTACACGCTCAGCAAGGTGCAGGACGAGGCGATCATCCAGTGGGCCGATCCGACCAAGAAGAGCGCTGAGGATCTGAACAACATCTCGCTCTATTACATCCAGAACACGATTGCCCCTGCCCGCGTGGCCGGTAACGTCATTCTGGTGTACGAGAGCATCAATGCGCAGATCCAGCCCCGCCAGGCCTGGCAGTACAGCCCCGGCACCCGCCGCGTGCGCCGCGCGCCGACCATTTCCTATGACAATCCCGGCACGAACGCGGACGGCCTGACCACCTCCGACGCCTTCGACGGCTACAATGGCGCACCGGACCGCTATGACTGGTCCGTGGTCGGCATTGCCCCGCAGATCGTCGCCGCCAACGACTTCAAGGCCGAAGTGACGCCGTACAAGGACTATCTCCAGCAGCAGCATCTCAATCAGGATGTGATCCGCTATGAGTTGCGCCGCAACTGGGAAGTCCGGGCGACCCTTAAGCCCGACCAGCGCCACGTGTACGCCCGCCGCGACATGTATCAGGATGAGGACGGCTGGCAGGTCACGGGTACCGATCTCTATGACGGCCGCGGTCAGCTCTGGCGGACCCAGGAAGTCCAGATGATCCAGCGCTACAATGTTCCTTCCTGCGGACAGGCGACAGAAGCCGTTTACGACCTTCAGGCAGGCCGCTACCTCGCTATGACGATGCAGAACGAAGAGCCCCCGGCGAACTATTTCGCCGACGAACTCGACGTCAATCGCTATACGCCGGGAGCCCTGCGCCAGCTTGGCGTGCGTTAACCCTCCACGTGTTACCACGCATACTGAGCGGACCGATCTCACGATCGGTCCGCTTTTTTGTTTATGCGGCAGTCTTTCACAGCTGCCATGAGAGCCGCGGGAGACGGTGGCTCTAGAGCAGATCCATCAGCATGGGAATCAGGGGTTCGTCGGCCGGCGGCATGGGAAATTTCCGCAGGTCGCGCGGAAACACCCATTTCAACGCCTGGCCTTCACGGCCCGCGGGGATGCCTTCCCAGCGCCGGCACACATAGAGCGGCATCAGCAGGTGGAAATCTTCATAGGCATGGCTGGCGAAGGTGAATGGCGAAAGGCAGGCGGTGTTGACCGCGATGCCCAGTTCCTCGTCCAGCTCCCGGACAAGGCAGGCTTCGGGCCCCTCGCCCGGCTCGACCTTGCCGCCGGGGAACTCCCAGAGCCCCGCCAGCGTCTTTCCTTCCGGCCTCTGCGCGATCAGCACGCGCCCGTCGGTATCGACGAGAGCGACCGCCGCGACCAGCAGCAGGCGCTTCACCGGATCACTCCGGGCTTCAACTGCGGTAATCCGCATTGATGCGGATATATTCGTAGGTAAGGTCGCAGGTCCACACCGTCGCGGACGAGGCGCCAACGCCGACATCCACCTCGATCACGATATTCTGCCCCTTCATGTGGGCCGCGACCGGCGCCTCGTCATAGCCGGTGACGGCCATGCCATTGCGGGCGACATCGATGCCGCCGATATTGATTGCGAGCTTGTCGCGGTCGGCGGCCTCGCCGGATTTGCCGACCGCCATGACGATGCGGCCCCAGTTGGCGTCCTCGCCGGCAATCGCCGTCTTGACCAGCGGCGAGTTCGCGATCGCCATGCCGATCCGGCGGGCAGCCTGATAGGACTGGGCGCCGCCGACCGTGATCTCGACGAATTTGGTCGCGCCCTCCCCGTCCTTCACCACCTGATGGGCAAGATCGAGCATCAGTTCGTTGAGCTTCTCGCGGAACTCCTTGAGCCGGGGATCGGCAAGCCGGGTCACCGGCTCCTCGCCCTTCATGGCGGCCCCGGTCGCGAACAGCAGCACCGTGTCGCTGGTGGAGGTATCGCTGTCCACCGTGATCGCGTTGAAACTGTCGCGCGCGCCCTGCTGGAGCACCGGCTGAAGGGCGGACGCCGCGATGGCGGCATCGGTGAAAATGAAGACAAGCATGGTGGCAAGGTCGGGCGCGATCATGCCCGAGCCTTTGCCGATACCGTTGATGGTGACCTCGCGCCCGCCGATCTTTGCCGTGCGGGTGGCAAGCTTGGGGAAAGTATCCGTGGTCATGATGGCGCGCGCCGCCGCCATCCAGTGAGCGGACTCATCGCCCGCCGCGGCCAGCGCGTCTTGCAGCCCGGCAACGACGGGCGCGGGATCGAGCGGCACGCCGATCACCCCGGTCGAGGCCATGTACACATCCTTGTGGCGGCACCCTCCGGCCTTGGCCGCCGCCGCCCCCACTGTGCGCACGCTCTGGGTGCCGAGCTTGCCGGTGAACGCATTGGCGTTGCCTGAATTGACGACGAGCATCCGCCCCTCGCCAAATTCGACAAGATTGGCCCGGCACCATTCGACCGGCGCGGAAGCCGTCTTCGAGGTGGTGAAGACGCCGGCCGCCTGCGTGCCTTCGATCATCCGCGCGACCATCACGTCGTCGCGTCCCCGATATTTGATGCCGGCTGCCGCCGTGCCGAGCACGACGCCGCCGACGGGCGGCAGCGAGGGATAGGAGGCAGGCGCAAGCGGCGAAACCTTCGGGCCCTTCGACACGGCCTTGGCGACGACCCTTGCCTCGATTTTCCGCTTGCGGGAAACCGGGGCTTTCTTGGCCACGGGGCTCTTGACGGCGGCAACCGGCTTCGCCGCGGAAGCCGCTTTCCCCGCTGCCGTCCCCGGTTTGGATCCGGGTTTGGCGGCGGGCGATTTTGCCGCGGCTTTTTTGGCCGCCGGCTTTTTGGGCGCCGCCTTGCGCGTGGCGCCCGCCTTGGCCGGGCTCTTCTTCTTTTTCGTCTTCAGCCGCTTGTTCAGGTCTTCCATGGCCGCCCTCGAATCAGTCACGCCGGGCCCCGGTGATGATCATCGGACTCCCGGCGCGACAATTAACGAGGCGGACAATTCCCGCAACCCCGAATGGCGTGGTTGCGGCAGAAATCCACCCTATTGGGGTGCAACCGGCGCGGGGGCGAGCTGCGGCTGATCGGCAGGCTGTTGCTGGCCTGCGACGTCGCTCGCCTTGCCGAGCTGGGCGGCGACGGGCTTGCCGTCCGGGCCGATGAACTCGACCTTGGATTTCTGCCGCATCTCCTCCATCAGCTTCTGCCCTTCCTGCTGGGCAAGCGTCTGGATGATCTGCGGCTTCATCTGCTCGAAGGTGGGCTTCGGCTTGTCGCGGGTCTCTAGCACCTTGATTACATGCCAGCCGAATTCGGACTGGACCGGCCCGGAAAGCGTGCCAGGCTTGAGCGAAAAGGCGGCATCCGCGAACGCAGGCACCATCTGGTCCTTCGTGAACCAGCCCAGATCGCCGCCCTTGGCCGCGCTGCCGTCCTTGGAAACTTCCTTGGCGACATCCTCGAAGGATTTTCCGGCCGTGATCTCGGCGATGGCTTTTTCAGCCTCTTCCTTGGTGCCGACAAGGATATGTTCGGCGTGAACCTCCTCCTGGGGTTTGGCCTCCGAAATCTGCTTGTCGTAATAGGCCTTGGCGTCGGCGTCGGTGATCCGCGACTTCATCAGCTCGATCCAGTAGACGTCCCGCACAGCCTTTTCATCATAATAGGCTTCCCGGCGCTTCACCCGGGGATCGTCTTCCATCTTCTGCTTGTGGGCCGCGATCTGGATGATCCGGCGATCAATGAGCATACTGAGAAGATACTGGAAGCGAATTTCCTCCGGCAGGCGCGAAAGGGCCGGGCCAACCTCTTCCTCAGCCATCTCTATGTCCGAGACCCGGATGGGGGTGCCATCGACGGTTGCGATGATGTCCCCGCTGGATGGCGTTTTCGCATCCTTGGCATCCGTGGCCGTCGCCGCGAGGGCGATGCCGGACAAGCCCCCCGTGAAACCCATGCCCATAGCGGAACCAAGCAGGGTGATGGTAAGGAGCCTGTTAAGACGCCGCATGAATATTTCCCATATGTGTTGAGCAGCCGGAAACGATGAAAACCGGCATATATAGCGGTCCGCATCATGGCGAAGACCAGCCCCCGCCGCAACCGCGCCCGTGAGGCTAAAACTTTACCGATTGGCAATATCCGCCCCTGATCCATATGGGCCCTGCCGTTGACAGAGGCGAGGGCGCCCCTTACATGTCGTCCAATCATCAGACCGCCATTCCGGCTCCGCCGGAGGGGGGTTCGCGGCCCCGACCCCGCGTTCCATAAGCGGCCAGACGCCTCCCGGGCGTTGCGCCGCCGCATAAAGGATTTATCCGATGGCTAGCTTGGGCGCCCTTGCCAAGCGGATATTCGGTACGTCAAACGACCGGAAACTGAAGAGCTACACGGCCCGCATCGCCTCGATCAATGCTCTTGAGCCTGAGATGGTTCAGCTCTCGGATGAGCAGTTGCGCGCCAAAACCCAGGAATTCCGCGAGCGCCTGACCAAAGGCGAAACGCTTGACGCCCTGCTGCCCGAGGCTTTCGCCGTCGTGCGCGAAGGAGCCCGGCGCGCGCTCGGCCAGCGCCATTACGACATGCAGCTCGTCGGCGGCATGGTGCTGCACGACGGCAAGATTTCCGAAATGAAGACGGGCGAAGGCAAGACACTGGTCGCGACCCTCGCCGCCTATCTGAACGCCCTGCCCGGCAAGGGCGTCCATGTCGTCACCGTGAACGACTATCTCGCCAAGCGCGACGCGGAATGGATGGCCCGGGTCTACAACTTCCTGGGGCTTACCGCCGGGGCGATCCTGCACGGGCTCAGCGACGACGAGCGACGCGAGGCCTATGCCTGCGACGTGACCTATGCGACCAACAATGAGCTGGGTTTCGACTATCTGCGCGACAACATGAAGTACCAGATTTCCTCCATGGTGCAGCGTGAACACAATTACGCCATCGTGGATGAGGTCGACTCGATCCTCGTCGATGAAGCCCGGACCCCGCTCATCATCTCCGGCCCGCTCGATGACCGTTCGGACTTCTACAACACGATTGACGCCATTATCCCCGAACTCACAAACGCGGATTATGAACTCGACGAGAAACAGCGCACCGTGACGCTGACCGAAGAGGGCAACGAGAAGCTTGAAGGGATTTTGCTCGAACGCGGCGTTCTTGAAAGCGGTACGCTCTACGACATCGAGAACGTGACCATCGTCCACCATGTCACCAACGCGCTGAAAGCCCACAAGCTGTTCCTGCGCGACCGCGACTATATCGTGAAGGGCGGCAAGGTCGTCATCATCGACGAGTTCACCGGCCGCATGATGGACGGCCGGCGCTATTCCGATGGCCTGCATCAGGCGCTCGAAGCCAAGGAGCAGGTGGCGATCCAGCCGGAAAACCAGACGCTGGCCTCGATCACCTTCCAGAATTATTTCCGCATGTATTCAAAGCTCGCGGGCATGACCGGCACGGCCATGACCGAGGCCGACGAATTCATGGAGATCTACGGTCTCGACGTTATCGAGGTGCCGACCAACAAGCCCATCTCGCGCCGCGACGAAGACGACGAGGTCTACCGGACCGCCCGTGAAAAATATGACGGCATCGTCAAGGAAATCGAGGAATGCGAGAAGCGGGGCCAGCCCGTGCTGGTCGGCACCGTCTCCATCGAGAAATCCGAAACGCTCGCCGCCATCCTGAAGAAGAAGAAGATCCCTCATCACGTGCTGAACGCGCGCTACCATGAGCAGGAAGCCTTCATCGTGGCGCAGGCGGGCGTGCCGGGCGCGGTCACCATCGCCACCAACATGGCGGGCCGCGGCACCGACATCCAGCTTGGCGGCAACCTCGACATGCGCATCGCGGAAGAGACCGCCGGGATCGAGGACGAGCAGGCGCTCAATCGCAAGATCGAGGAGATCAAGGCCGATATAGCGCAGAAGAAGGAAAAGGCGCTCGCCGCAGGCGGCCTCTACATCATCGGCACCGAACGCCATGAAAGCCGCCGTATCGACAACCAGTTGCGCGGCCGCGCCGGCCGTCAGGGCGATCCGGGACGTTCCAAGTTCTATCTGTCGCTCGAAGACGATCTGATGCGCATCTTCGGCACCGACCGCATGGACGGCATGCTCCAGAAGCTCGGCCTCAAGGAAGGCGAGGCGATCATCCATCCCTGGATCAACCGGGCGCTGGAAAAAGCCCAGCAGAAGGTGGAAGCGCGCAACTTCGATATCCGCAAGAATCTGCTCAAGTACGACGACGTGATGAACGATCAGCGCCGGGCGATCTTCGACCAGCGCATCGAACTGATGAAGACGGAAGACCTGTCCGACACCGTCGCCGACATGCGCCATCAGGTCATTGACGACATGGTGAGCGCTGCCATCCCCGAGCGCGCCTATGCGGAAGAGTGGAACACCGCCCTTCTGAAAGAGCGTACCAGCGAATTGCTGGGTCTCGATCTTCCCATCGAGGAATGGGCTGCCGAGGAAGGCATCGCCGACGAGGAAATCCGCGAGCGCCTGCGCGACCATGCCGACCGGGCGATGGCGGCCAAGGCCGCCCAGATCGGGCCCGAGCTGATGCGCCAGATCGAAAAGGCCGTGCTGCTCCAGACCATCGACCAGCACTGGCGCGAACATCTGATGATGCTCGATCATCTGCGTCAGGCGGTAGGCCTGCGCGGCTATGCCCAGCGCGATCCGCTGAACGAATACAAGTCGGAAGCCTTCGCGCTGTTCGAGAGCCTGTTGCAGCGCCTGCGCGAGGATGTCACCCGCCAGATCATGAACATGCAGTTCATGGCCGAGCCGCCGGCCCTCGAAGAGCCGTCATTGCCGGAAATGCAGGCCCATCATGTGGATGCGACGACCGGCGAGGACGAGTTCACGGCCGTGTCGGACGCGCCCGCCACGGTTCTGCGCACCGTCCGCAATGACCCGGGCGTCGCCTTCGATCCGCTGAGTCCGGCCACATGGGGCAAGATCAACCGCAACGCGCTCTGCCCTTGCGGTTCAGGCAAGAAGTTCAAGCATTGCCATGGCGTTCTGGCGTAAAAGCCCGGCCGCCAGGTCATAATACGCAATAAAAAGCCCGATACGGATGATCCGTACCGGGCTTTTTCATGTCGATGCGCCTTCAGACTTTCGACGGATGGTGCTCCGCCTCCATGCGCCGCACGTCCTCGGGATAGGTCTTGCCCGCCCAGTAATAATGAACCGCCGCCCACACCCCGATGAAGGAGGTGAGGAACAGGGCATAGCGCAGGCTTTCCTCGCCATAGTGCGGATGCAGCAGATCGCTGATGATGCCGACCGCGAGCGGCCCGAAACCAAGGGCGATGAAGTTGAGGATAAACAGCATGACCGCCGAAGTGAGCGAGCGCATATGCAGCGGCGTCATGCTCTGGATCATCGCGAACGACGGCCCGAGGTAGAAGGCGCCAAGCAGGGTGGAAACCACGTAAAGCGGCATCATGACGCTGAGGTTCGAGGACATGTAGAAGACGACGGTAAGCGGCATGCCTATCACCTTTGCGAGCGCAATCATCCAGCTGTTCCAGCGCATGTCGCGTTTCGCCAGATAATCGGCGAGAAAGCCGCCGCTGATGGCGCCGATGCCACCCACAATACCTGCGACCGGGCCCAGCAGCAGACCGGCGGCCTGGGGCGAGAGACCGAGGCTCCGGGCGAAAAAGGACGGCCCGAAAGTGAGGCCGCCATAGCCCACGAAGGAAACGAGCGTGAGGCCGATGACGATGTGCCGGGCCGACTTCGTGTTCCACAGATGCCTGAACACATGCAGCACGTTCGCGCGCACCTGCGTGTCATGGACCATGCCATCGGCATGGCCGCGTACCGGTTCCTGAATGGTGAAGCGGACCAGCAACGCGATCAGCAGACCGGGAATGCCCATGACGAAGAACGTTTCCCGCCAGCCATAATGGGTTGCGACATAGCCGCCGCCGACAAGACCGATCATGGCGCCGAGATAAACGCCCACGGAATAGAACGACATGGCGGTCGAGCGGTTTTCCTTGGGATAAATATCGGAAAGCATGGAATGCGACGGCGGGCTCGATCCGGCCTCGCCGATGCCGACGCCGATGCGGGCGGCCACCAATGCAGGGAAACTGCCCGCCAGACCGCACAGGGCCGTCATGGCACTCCAGATCGTGACCGAAAGAGAGATGATGTTGCGCCGGTTGGAGCGGTCGGCCCACATGGCGACGGGAATGCCGAGCGTGGCGAACAACACCGCGAAGGCGAGACCGGAAAGCAGCCCCAGCGCCGTATCGCTGACATGGAACTCGTTCTTGATGGGCTGCATCACGATATTGATGATGCCGCGGTCGATATGGCTCGATGTATAGGCGAGCGTCAGAATGATGAGCGCATAATGTCGTTTCAGGAAAGACACCTTGAGGGGTGCCTCTCCTGCGATTTCCCGGGCCATATTTTCCTCATAACCGAAGGTAATTCTTAATTTTAGGTAGCTTAGCGGCAGGCGGTGTGCACGGCAAACTTTCTTACGGTCCGACAGAACAATCTGCATAACCCTTGCCGCGCTGCATGGAATCTCTACCATTCAGTTCAAGGAAAAACAGGCGGGGAAACGAACAATGGCCGGAGCGACACCTTTCAAGATCGACATTCCGCAGCAGAAGCTGGACGAGATCCTCGCCCGGGTGCGCGGCTATACGTGGCATGAGATGCCGGACATCGCCGAGGGCGGCGACCGCTGGGCCTATGGCACGGACATGGCGTACCTCAAGGAGCTATGTGCCTACTGGACAGACGGCTATGACTGGCGCGCCCGCGAGAGGGAACTGAACCGCTACCCGCATTTCAAGGCGAAGCTGGACGATCTGGATATCCACTTCATCCACGTGAAAGGATCGGGCGCCGCCCCCGCCACGCTGCTGCTGACCCACGGCTGGCCCGGCTCTTTTTTCGAGTTTTATGACGTCATCGACAGACTCGCTCACCCCGGGCAGTTCGGCGGCAACGCGGAAGACGGCGTCAATCTCGTCATTCCCTCGCTGCCCGGCTATGCCTTTTCCTCCAAACCCGGAAAGCCCATAGGGCCGCGCTATACCGCAACCCTGTGGGACCGGCTGATGCGCGACGTGCTCGGCTATGACAGCTACATCGCCCAGGGCGGCGACTGGGGTTCGCTGGTCACGGGCTGGCTTGGCTATAATCATTCGCCGGCCAAGGGCGGCGGCTGCGAGGCGATCCACCTCAACATGATGGGCCTGCGCCCGGCGGTTTTCCCCGAAACCGGCGAAGAGAAGAAATGGGCCGAAGAAAGCGCGCTGAACTTTGAGATGGAAGGCGCCTATTTCCGCCTGCACGCCACCAAGCCGCAGACGCTCTCCTACGGGATGATGGACAGCCCCGTAGGCGCGGCCGGCTGGATCATCGAAAAATTCCACACATGGTCGGACAAGCGCGCACCGGGGAGACCTGACTCGATCGAGAACGCCTACAGCAAGGATCAGTTGCTCACCAACCTGATGCTCTATCTCGTCACCGGCAGCTTCAACACGGCCACCTGGTTCTATCGCGGCTTCATGGAGGAAGGCGGCGCGATGGCACCGGGCACCCGCGTTGAAGTGCCGACGGCCGTGGCCAATTTTCCCAAAGAATTCATATCATGGGCGCCGCGCTCAATGGTCGGGAAAGGCTACAACATCGTGCGCTGGACCGACTTCGAGCATGGCGGCCATTTCGCCGCGATGGAAACGAAAGCCACGTTCGCCGGGGATGTCGCCGCCTTCGTCAGGCAGATCCGGGGATAAGCATGCCCCATCCCGTCGTGCCCGCCGATCCGTTCACGCTCGCCATTTCCGATGCGGAAATCGCCGATCTGAAACATCGCCTCGCCAACACCCGTTTTCCCAACGAGCCCGAGGGGAACGATCACTGGGACTATGGCACCAGCCTCACCTACATGGAGCGGCTGGTGAGTCACTGGCGCGACAAATACGACTGGCGGCCGCAGGAAAAATGGCTCAACAGCTTCCCGCAATTCCGCGCCACCCTCACCGGCGATGAGGGTGAAGACCACACCATCCATTTCGTGCATATGAAGGGGTCGGGCGGCGATGCCGTGCCGCTCATCCTGACCCATGGCTGGCCCTCCACGTTCCGGGAATTTCTCGATGTCGCGGACCGGCTCGCCCACCCGGAAAAATACGGGCACGGCGGCCCCTCGTTCGACGTGGTGATCCCCTCGCTCATCGGCTACGGCTTCTCATCGAAGCCCCGCAAGCCCATCGGCCCGGCCGCCATCGCCGATCTGTGGCACCGGCTGATGACACAGGTGCTGGGCTACGACACATATGCGGCGCAGGCGGGCGACTGGGGCAGCTTCGTCACCTCGCGCCTCGCCCTCCAGTATCCGGACAGCCTGCTCGCCATTCACCTGACCATGCTGCCGCTCCGCCCCTTCCTCAAGCATGCCTCCCAGCCGCCCGTGAGCGAGGAGGAAAGCGCGTGGATCAGGCGGATGAACGCCTGGTGGCGGCAGGAAGAAGGCTATCGCTCCATCCAGTCCACCAAGCCGATGGCGCTCGCCTTCGGGCTGATGGATTCGCCCGCGGGCCTCGCGGGCTGGCTTGCGGATAAATATTACCGCCTCGGCGACACCGACAAGTCACATACCCATGAAGGCATGGAGAAGCGCTTTGCGTTCGACACGATCCTGACCCAGTTTTCGATCTACTGGTTCTCGGGCACGATCAATTCGGCCAATACCCTCTATAAGGCAGGTCCGGCGGAAGGTTCCGGCGCTCTCAAGCCCGGCGAGCGCGTGACCGTACCGACCGCCTACAGCGAATATCCGATGGATGAACTGCCCGACACGCCGCGCTCATGGGCGGAGCGGAGCTACAACATCGTGCGCTGGCGCAGGATGGACAAGGGCGGGCACTTCGCGGCGATGGAGGAGCCCGAGCTTTTCGCCGATGACGTGCGCGAAGCGTTCAGGCAGATGCTGTGAGGATAAAGGCGGGTCCGGACTCGGAGCTAGCCTGAACGGCCTATCGCGAGGAACTTCTCCCGGCGCTGCTTGCGGATCGTGGCGGCGTCGAGCTTTTCAAGGTCACGCAACTCTTCGTCGATGGCGTCGCCGGTCACCCTGATGATGTTGTCGGGCTCGCGGTGCGCGCCCCCCACCGGCTCGGGAATGATCCGGTCGATCACGCCATATTCATAGAGGCTCTGGGCGGTGATCTTCATCGCCGTCGCCGCGTCCTGCGACTTGGCTGAATCGCGCCACAGGATCGAGGCGGCCCCTTCCGGCGAGATGACGCTGTAGATCGAATGTTCGAGCATCAGTACACGGCTGCCTGCGGCAAGGCCGACTGCGCCGCCCGATCCGCCCTCGCCGATGATGACGGCGATCAGGGGCACGCCGAGCGACAGGCACCGGTCCGTCGAGCGGGCAATGGCCTCCGCCTGCGCGCGCTCCTCGCCCTCGCGGCCCGGATAGGCCCCGGCGGTATCGACCAGCGTGATCACGGGAATGTTGAAGCGCTCCGCCAGCGACATCAGCCGCACGGCCTTGCGGTAGCCGTCGGGCTTGCCCAGGCCAAAATTATGAGCGATCCGGCTCTGGGTGTCCCAGCCCTTCTCATGGCCGATAACCATCACCGAACGGCCCCGGAAGCGGCCGAGGCCGCCCAGAATCGCCGGATCGTCCGCGAAAGCGCGGTCGCCCGCGAGCGGGGTGAAATCCTCGATCAGCTTGCCGACATAATTCACGAAATGGGGGCGGGCAGGGTGGCGCGCGACCTGAACCTTCTGCCAGGGCGTGAGCGCGGCATAGGTTTCCTTGAGCTGTTGGCCGACCTTCTGCTCAAGACGGCCAATCTCGTCCTGCATGTTGACGGAGGAACCCTGCTGGGCCCCCTGGGTCGCGAGCGCCTTGAGCTCCTGGATCTTGCCTTCCAGCTCGGCGATCGATTTCTCGAAGTCGAGATAGGTGTGCATCGCGCTCCCGGCCGCGGGCCTGCAACTGCTGGCGCCGACAACAATATTATGAAAACTTTAAGGCCATGCGATGGCCCGAAGAACCGCGGCACACTGGCTTGAGGAGGGGCCCTTGTCAACCACAAGCCCCCGGTTCCGCAGCCGCCTCCCGCAATCGGGAGGCAGAAATGCCCGCTGCGCCGTCTGAGCCTCCCAACAGGAAGAAACCGCCGGAAAAGCCCCCGGAAACCGGGCCGATCCGAAATCAGGCGCGGACGCAGGGTTTGCCTGCGCTCAACGAGCCCATGGCGTCGGAGCCGGACCTGACGCCATGGGCCGGAGTGAAACCTCAGCTCTTCGAGGCGTCCGAGAGCGGATGGTGCGTCTGCACCAGCGCCTTCAGCTTGTCGTCCAGCACATGGGTGTAGATCTGGGTGGTCGAGATATCGGCATGTCCCAGCATCTGCTGTACCGCCCTCAGATCAGCCCCGTTGGCCAGAAGATGGCTGGCGAAGGCATGGCGGAGCGTATGTGGCGACACCCGGGCCGGGTCTATCCCCGCCACCATCGACAGTTCCTTGAGAAGCTGGGCGAAACGGTGCCGGGTCAGGTGGCCCTGCTGGCCGCGCGAGGGAAACAGCCAGTCGGATGGCTGCCCATCCAGCCTGCGCTCCCGCAGGGGTAGATAGATGTCGATGGCGCGGCGTGCGGCGGGCGACAGCGGCACGAGACGCTGGCGTCCCCCCTTGCCGTCAACCGTCAGGTGCCGCTCATCGCCCTGCACCGAATGGATGGGAAGCCCGACCAGTTCCGAGACACGCAGGCCCGAGGCATAGAGGACTTCCATCAGGCAGACGATGCGCGCGCGCTTGTAGGCCCGCACGGCCTCCTCCTGCGCCCGCCCGTCCTCGATCTTGCGGGCGGCCTCCAGCAGGCCGTCCACCTCTTTCACCGACAAGGTCTTCGGCAAGGGCCGCACCCGGCGCGGGCCTTCGATCGATGAACAGGGATCGTCCGATCTCAACCCCTCGGCATAGAGGAAACCGTGGAACTGGCGGATCGCCGAGAGCCGCCGGGCCGCCGTCGAAGCGGAGAAGCCCTGCGCCTCGATTTCCTCCAGATAGTTCCGGATGCCGTCAGGGCCGGCCGCCGTCAACTCAACCTTGCCGGCTCCCAGGAACCGCGCAAAATCGCTCAGATCGCGCCCGTAGGCATCGAGGGTATTCTTTGCCGCGCCCCGTTCGGCGCTCAACATCTCAAGAAAAGCGTCAATGTGCTTCTCGCCTTCACCCGTGTGTCGCATGGTATCACCCGCGTCCAACACGACTCCGCGCCAGGAGTGCTTCTGCCGCTACACGGCGCGCGTCGTTTTCCAAACCAACTGCCTTCAGAACTGCAACTGCCTGGGAAACGACAGGAGGGGCCGCCGATGTAGGCCCTCCGCGGCCGAGCGCAATGAGGGATACGAGCACGGTTTCGCCAAGTGAGCCCGTGGGGCTCACCGAGGAAGGAAGCTGCGGCGCCGTCCGGTCCGGGGCCACGCCGTTGAGGGCGTCGCCGGGATTGAGCGAGGCGTTGGAAAGCGCCGGGATGCCCGACATGCCGAGCGCATTGAGCAGTTCCGCCTCAAGCACCGCAAACGCGACATTGTCGGGAATATCGGAATGGACGTCAGCGCCGATGTCTGCGGATTCGATGCCCGCATCGAAGGGCTGCATGCTGGCGTCGGCGACATGGAGCAGCGCGCCCAGTTCGCGCAGATCGCGTCCCAGGCTCGGCCCGCCATTCTTCAGGACTCCATACCAGTTCTGCGCATCGGGCAAATCGCCCGCATAGAGAAAGGCGCGAGCCGCAACCGGTGCAAGCCTCGTGTAGGTGGATGAGGGCGCAAAGCCCTGCAAGACCGGCAGGACCGCCTGCACGAAAGGCTGATAGCCGCCCGCCTTGCCGGTGGCGATGAGCCCGCCCGCCAGCAGATCGGCCCGGGCCGCCAGATCCGTTTCATTGATGATCGACTGATAATAAAGCGCCCTCAGCAACCCGCCTGTCTGCGCAGGGTGGCCCTGTTTCAGTGCAGCGAAATCGGCAGCGCCGAGCGGAACGCTCTGGTAGAGCTGGGCCAGATCCGTCCCGGCCATGACGCCGTTGCTGACCGCGCGTTCGGCCGCGCCAATGCGCTGGTCGATCTTGAGATCGGTCCGGTTGGCAAGGGCGCCCATCAGCGACGGCGCTGCAATATCCACGATATTGACCGGCAGCGGGCCATTGGCGAGGCCGATCAGGGCATAATCTATTTCATCGACGCGCGACGGCGTACCGGGCTTGAGCGTGATGCCCGCCGCCGCCTTGCTGGCAAGAGCGAAGAAAAGCGGGTCATCCAGCCCTTCCTCGCGGGCCAGATCGAGCGAGAGGTTGGCCTGATCCTTCTGGCCCTTGACGATCTGGCAGAAGGTGGTGAGTTCAAGCCCGAAGGCCGCCGCCTGCGCCTGAGAAGGGTCATCGCCCACCGGCATCGCCGGAACCAGAGCGCAGGCCGCCTCATGGTCGCCACTGGCCAGCGCCGCCCGGGCGCGGGCAATAGCGATATGAGGATCATTGGCGGCGGATGAATCGGCCGACAGCGTCAGGACGGAAGCGACATCGCCCATCTCGACCAGCTTTTCCAGCCGGGCACCCTGAACGGAGACAGTGCCCGGAGACGCCTGCGCCGCCCCTTGCGGCGGCTGCGCGCCCGTCAGGAGCAGGCGGCGCGTCATGTCGGCCATGACCGGCGAGCCGGTATCGACCGGAAGCTTCCCCAATTCCCCCGCAAGGGCGGCCGCATCCGATCCGCCCTGCCACATCTGGTCGCCGTAGCCGCCCTGGGCGTCGCTCAGCAGGCCCTGGGTGGTATCGCTGACGCTCCCCAGCGCGCCAACCTGGATACCGGCGTCCCCGGCCATGCCCGGCACGCCCGAGACGGTGCGGCCCTGCGCATCGCCGGCACCAGTGCTGCCAGTGCCGGCCTGGCCGGCCGGTACCGGGGACGACCCCGCCACCGCGCCACCGGCGGGAGAAGCCGGCAGTTGCCCGGCGAAACTCTTGTCCACCCCCTGGGGGACGATGCTGACCGGCGCCTCGGACGAATCACTGGCCGCCCCGGTTTCATCCGCGCGCGCCGGGTCCCCGGCCGCGAGCATCGCAATCAGGGCAAGCCATGCGAACGGCCTGCGCCTTCTGCGTCTGTACCGGCAATCAGTTGGGGAACTGGCCATCGGGCAGAACTTTCTCCACATGCTGGACAGAGGGCTGGGCCACTCCGGCGAGATAGGTAAAGCCTCCGATGACAACAACGGCAAATACGGCCAAAACCGTCACAAGGCGGGATAGTTTCGTCATGGGATGCACTCGCGGCTTGAGCCGCCCGGGGTCCAGCATACCGGAAGCCTCGGACGATTTCTGTTAAATTAAGGTCCGGATACGGCGAAAATGGGGCTCAAAACATGAATTCCCGGCAATGAAATTGCCCGAAAAACAGCCAGACCGGCCCAAGTCTGTTGATTCGCAACGCACCATGGCCCAAGAGTTGCGCATATAGAAGGGGCGATGCAATCAGATAGAATGGGACAGATGCAGGACTGGCCCCTTTCCCGGCACGATCCGCCCGCGCGGAACCGAAAACAGGACGAAATGAGACCCACGAACGCCAATGGCCCCGCCTCTGCCCTTGATGCCCCCCCGACCAGAGGGCAATCCGGAGAAAGCTGTGCCGTGAAAGCCAGCCAGATGGCCGGACCGTTGCTCGACCATCTCGGCCGGCGCTCCATCGTGCTGGTCGGCCTGATGGGGGCTGGCAAAACCACCGTCGGCAAGCGGCTGGCACAGGCGCTGGCCCTTCCCTTCGTCGATGCCGACGCCGAAATCGAGAAGGCGGCGGGTGAAACCATCCCCGAAATCTTCGAGCGCCATGGCGAGGCTTATTTCCGCGATGGCGAGCGCCGCGTGATCGCCCGGCTGCTGGACGAAGGCCCCTATGTGCTGGCGACCGGTGGCGGCGCCTTCATGGACGCCGCGACCCGGGCGCGCATCGCCGAGCGGGGTGTTTCCGTCTGGCTGCGCGCCGACCTCGACGTGCTGCTGAAGCGCGTGGCGCGCCGCTCCAACCGGCCCCTGCTCCAGCAAAGCGACCCCCGCGCCGTGATGGAGCGCCTGATCGAGGAACGCTACCCGGTCTACGCCCAGTCTCACGTCACCGTGGAAAGCATCGAGGGGCCGCACGAGGCGGTCGTCGAGGCGATCATTCTGGCGCTCGACAGCTATTTCAATCATCAGAAGGCAACATGACCCAGGATTCGACCAAGACCGTTCGCGTGGAACTCGGCGACCGGGCCTATGACATTCTGGTCGGCCCCGGGCTGGTGGGCCGGGCAGGCGCGCTTGCCGCGCCCCTGCTGCGCCGCAAGCGCGTCGCCATCGTCACCGACGCCCATGTCGCCGCGCACCATCTCGACACGCTGAAAGCCTCCCTTGATGGAGCCGGCATCCGCCATGACAGCGTGATCCTGCCGCCGGGCGAGCAGACCAAGTGCTTTTCGATCCTTGAAAGCCTGATGGGCGATCTGCTCCAGATGGGGCTTGAGCGCGGCGACATGCTGATCGCCTTCGGCGGCGGTGTGATCGGCGACCTGACCGGCTTTGCCGCCTCGATCCTCAAGCGCGGCATCGACTTCATCCAGATTCCGACCACCCTGCTCTCGCAGGTCGACAGCTCGGTCGGCGGCAAGACCGGCATCAACACGCCGCAGGGCAAAAATCTGGTCGGCACCTTCTACCAGCCGCGCCTTGTGCTCGCCGACACCGATGTGTTGAAGACCCTGCCGATGCGGGAGTTTCTGGCAGGATACGCCGAGGTGGTGAAATATGGCCTCATCGCCGACCGCGCCTTTTTCGACTGGCTCGAAACCAGCCTCGATGCGCTAAAGGCGGGCGATCAGGCCGCGAGGATCGAGGCCATCGAAACCAGTTGCCGCTGGAAGGCGAAGATCGTGGCGCAGGACGAGCGCGAAGGCGGCGTGCGCGCCCTGCTCAATCTGGGGCACACGTTCGGCCATGCGCTGGAAGCGGCCACCGGCTTTTCCTCCGACAGGCTCGTGCACGGGGAAAGCGTTGCCATCGGCATGGTGCTGGCCTTCGATCTCTCCGCCCGTCTCGGCCTTTGCCCGGGTCAGGATGCGATGCGGATGCGCCGCCATCTGGAGCGCGCCGGCCTGCCGACGCGTCTCGATCAGGTCGCGGGCGGCCTGCCGGACGCCCACGCGCTGATCGAATTGATGGGACACGACAAGAAGGCCGTGGACGGCAGGCTCACCTTCATTCTCGCGCGCGGCATCGGCGAGGCCTTCATCACGCAGGACGTGAGCCACGCCGACCTGATGGCGGTGCTCACCCGGCAACAGGCCGCCTGATGTCGCTGGAACTGGGCCTGACACTCGCCGTCGTCATCGCCCTGGTGGTGGTGTCGGCCTTCTTCTCCGGGTCCGAAACCGCGATCACCGCCGCCTCGCGCGCCACCATGCACAAGCTGGCGGAAGACGGGAACCGGCGCGCCCGGCTGGTCCGCCGCTTCATGGAAAAGCCCGAACAGGTGATCGGCGCGCTGCTGCTCGGCAACAATGCCGTCAATATCCTCTCCTCGGCGCTTGCGACCAGCGCGCTGCTCACGATTTTCGGCCGCGCGGGCATCGTCTACGCCACCATTCTCGTCACCATCCTCGTTCTCATCTTCGGCGAGGTCATGCCCAAGACCTACGCCATCGCCAACCCGGACCGGGTGGCGCTCGCCATCGCCCCGGCGCTCCGCTTTTTCATCGTCCTTTTCTCGCCGGTCACGCTTGCCGTGCAATTCATCGTCAAGCGCGCGCTGCGCCTGCTCGGCGTGCGCGTGGGCGAAACCATCGGCATCGTGACGGCCCATGACGAACTGCGCGGCGCCATCGATCTGCATCACCGTGAAGGCGGCGTGATCAAGGATGACCGCGACATGCTGGGCGGCATCCTCGACCTGCGCGAGCTTGAGGTGACCGACATCATGGTCCACCGCAAGAGCATGGAGATGATCGACGCCGGCCTGCCCATGGCGGAGATCGTCAATCTGGTGCTGGCAAGCCCCTATACCCGCCTGCCCCTGTGGCGTGAGGAGCCAGACAACATCGTCGGCATCCTGCACGTCAAGGACCTGCTGCGCGCCATCGCAGGCACCGGCTGGAACCTCGACGAGATCAGCCTGAAGACCATCTCGACAAAGCCCTGGTTTATCCCCGAATACACGAGCCTTCAGGACCAGCTCAACGCCTTCCTGCGCCGCAAGGCCCATTTCGCCCTTGTGGTCGATGAATACGGCGCGCTGATGGGCCTGATCACGCTTGAGGATATTCTGGAGGAAATCGTCGGCAACATCACCGACGAGCACGACATCGACCTGCCCGGCGCGCGCCCGCAGGCGGACGGCAGCGTGATCGTCGACGGTTCCGTGCCGATCCGCGACCTCAACCGCACCTTCGACTGGCAGTTGCCGGACGACGAGGCGGTGACCATCGCAGGCCTCGTCATCCATGAGGCGCAGGCCATCCCCGATCTCGGCCAGACCTTCACGTTTTACGGTTACCGGTTCACCATCGTCGGCAAGCAGATCAACCAGATCACGTCCCTGCGGATCATGCCCCTGAAGGCACGGCCCGCAAATCCGCCGCTCACCGGGCGCTGATGCGCGCCAGCAATCTTTCGCGCAAGGGGTTTCCCGCCTCGAAAATGAATTCCGTGCGCGCCGCCGTCACCGTCTCGCGGCCCTGCGTGTAAAGATAGGCCACCAGATCGTAGAGATTGCCCGCCGGGCAATGGACGACGCGCACCGGCGCTTCCCGGAAGGCCCGGGCATAAGGCACAGTGGCGGCGAAACGCCGCTCAAGCTCGCCCAGCAGCGCCGCATCGTCGCCGCCTTCAAAGCGCACTTCCATCATGTCCCCGGCCCGGCGTTCGGCGGCGATGCGATCCAGCACCTGGGTCGCGGCGGCCAGCGCCCCCTCGCTCCAGCCGGCGCGCAGGCTCGCGACCAGATTGGCCTGACTTTTCAGGATCACGCCATCGTCGAGAATCTTGAGGTTGTTCGCCGCCAGCGTCGCCCCGGTCGTGGTGATGTCCACGATGATCTCGGCCGAGCCCGCCGCGGGCGCGCCCTCGGTCGCACCGAGACTCTCGACGATCCGGTAGTCGGAAATGCCGTGCTCCGCGAAAAAACCCCGCGTCAGGTTGATGTATTTGGTGGCGACACGCAGCCGCTTGCCGTGGCGGCGGTGGAAGGCCAGCGCCACATCGTCAAGGTCCGCCATGGTGGCGACATCGATCCAGCTTTGCGGCACGGCGACGATGACATCGGCATAGCCAAAGCCGAGCGGCAGCAGCAATTCGACCTTGCTGTCCGGCGCGGTGATTTCCTCGCGGATCAGGTCCTCGCCGGTGACGCCGAAATGAATGCCGCCGCTTTCAAGCTGGCTGGCGATCTCGGAGGCCGACAGGAACGCGACCCTTGCGTTGCCGATGCCCGCCAGACGGCCGACATATTCGCGCCCGCCGGAATGTTTGACCGCAAGCCCGGCCCTCGCGAAGAAGGCGTTGGCGTTTTCCTGCAAGCGCCCCTTGGAGGGGATGCCGATGATGAGCGTATCAGACATTGGCATCTGCTCCCGCCGGGGTCGTTGTTCCGGAATCCAGCGCCCGCACCAACCTCTCGACATTTATGGCGCAGCCGACGGCGGGAACGGTTTTTTCCGAACCGAGACTTTTCAGCAATCCGTCATAGCGCCCGCCGCCCGCGACATGCTCGCCCGCATCCAGTCCGGGTGCGCGCAACTCGAACACGAAGCCGGTGTAATATTCGAGCTTGCGGCCGAAGCCCGTGTCGAAGCGGGCCTTTGACACGTCGATGCCGCGCGCCGCGATCAGTTCAAGCCGTTTCTCAAAGGCGGCGATCTGCGGCTCGATGGAAATGCCCGCCGCCCCGGTGAGCTTGCGCAGAATGGCCGGAACCTCGGGCGCAAGGGCGCTCACCGCCAGAAACGCCTCGATCAGTTCGACGGCGGCGGCGGCAGGGCGCTCGCCCGCTCGGCGGCCTGTTCGAGAAAGCGCTCGGAAATCTCGGCCACGCTGCGCCCGCCCACGGGTGCGATGCCCGCCAGTTCCAGCACATCCTCGATCAGCACCCGGGCGCGTTCCGGCTCGACGGCGCTGAGCGCGGCAAAGAGCCCCTCACGCGCGCTCGCGCCTCCATCCTTATCCCCGCTTTTGCCGTTGAGGCCGCGCAGCAGTTCACGGAAATAGTCTGGCCGCCAGAAGTGGCGCTTGAGCCTTGCCGCCCACGCCGATGGAATGTCGAGCGCGTCGATCAGCGCATCGAACAGGGCAAGATCGCCCAGTTCGATCTCGAAACGCTCAAGCCCCGCCGCACGCACGGCCTCGATGCAGAGGCCCACCGCCTCCGCGTCCGCGCCCGCCCGATCCTCATGGCCGAAGAACTCCGCGCCGGTCTGCAGGAATTCCGACGGACCGCCATCCTCGCGGTAGCGGAAGGCAAGGCCGCAATAGGTGTAGCGCGCCGGACCGCCGTTCGAGCCTGCGCTGTCGAGATAGTGGCGGCAGGCGGGGATGGTCAGGTCAGGGCGCAGGCACAATTCCGCCCCGCCCGGATCGTTGAACAGATAAAGGCGGCGGCGGATATCCTCACCTGACCGGTCGAGAAAAAGCTCGGCGGGTTGCAGGATCGCGGGCTCGATGGGCGCGCAGGCGGCGCGCCCGAACACGTCGCGCGCCTTCAAGGCGGCAGCGTTGCGCGCTGCGGAAACCCGGGCCGGAGGAACGGGGGTCGTGTCAGTTTGCGTCATGAAACTGGCCTGTTTGCAGCAATCCACCAGAGGCGGACGATATATCATGGATCGGGACGGGAAACGAAAAGCGGCTCAAAGGCCGCTTCTATGGAGCCCATGGCGGGCGAGAATGTCCTTCACCGCCTGCACCAGGTCCGCGCGCGGCACGCTGACCTGCGCGGGCTGGCCCTCGCGCCATTTGGCGTTATCCTCGATTTCGCGCGACATTTCCGCCCCGAGGATCAGATCCTTCAGGGTGACGATGCCCTGGGCGCGCTCATCCTCGCCCTCGATGACGGCGACCGGCGCGCCGCGCTTGTCGGCATATTTGACCTGCGCGCGCATCCCCGACCCGCCCAGATACATCTCGGCGCGGATGCCGGCCTCCCGCAGATCCCGGACCATGGACTGGCTGGCGGCCATGTCGCCCAGCGTCAGCACCACCACCGGCGCGACCGCGCTGTCGTGCCGGATCTGCCCCAGCAGATCGAGCGCGGTGTAAAGGCGGCTGATGCCGATGGAAAAGCCCGTGGCCGGCACCTTCACGCCCTTGAAGCGTTCGACGAGATCGTCATAGCGCCCGCCCGAGCCGACCGAACCGAAACGGACCGGATTGCCCTTCTCGTCCTTGACCTCGAACAAAAGCTCGGACTCGAACACCGGGCCGGTGTAATAGCCAAGGCCGCGCACGATCCATGAATTGAACTCGATCCGGTCGATGCCATAGCCCGCCGAGGCGAACAGCGCGTCCATCTCCAGCAACTCGTCGATGCCCTCATTGCCCCGCGCGCTTGCGCCGACAACGGCCCGCCAGCCTTCCAGCACGGCCTTTCGGTCGCCCGCATCGGAGCCAACAGCACCAAGACCGGATTCGACGTAATCGAGAACCCGGGCGATCTGGCCGGGCTCCAGGCCCGCGCCCTTGGTGAAGTCGCCCGATTCATCCTTGCGGCCAGCCCCCAGCAGAAGCTCCACCCCGAAACGGCCCAGCTTGTCGAACTTGTCGATGGAGCGCAGCACGGTCATGCGCGTGGCGACGGCTCCGGCCTCCTCGCCCGCGATGCCGATGGTTTCGAGCAGCCCGTCCAGCACCTTGCGGTTGTTGACCCGCAGCCGGTAGCCGCCGCGCGCGATGCCCAGCGCCTCGAAGCAATCCGCCGCCATCATGCACATCTCGGCATCGGCGGCGACGGTCGGCGTGCCCACGGTGTCGGCGTCGAACTGGGTGAACTGGCGGAAACGGCCCGGTCCCGGCTTTTCATTGCGCCAGACCGGCCCCACCTGATAGCGCCGGAAGGGCTTGGGCAGGCCGTCGAAATGCTCGGCGACGTAGCGGGCCAGCGGCGCGGTCAGGTCATATCGCAGCGCCATCCACTGCTCGTCATCGTCCTGAAAGGCGAACACGCCCTCATTGGGACGGTCCTCGTCGGGCAGGAACTTGCCGAGCGCATCGGCATATTCGATGGCCGAGGTTTCCAGCGGATCGAAGCCATAGCGCTCGTAAACCTCGCGGATGCGGGCAAGCATCTGCGCTTCCGCGCGCACGGTGGCGGCGGAAATGTCGCGAAAGCCCTTGGGCACGCGCGCCGAGGGGCGGTGCACCTTGCTGGAGGGCTTCGTGGATGGTTCGCCTTTGCTCATCGGGTCCGGTTTTGCTGGTGAGGCCTCAGGTCTGGTGGCGGATACCTACCGGATCGGGGCAGCCCGGGCAAGCCGGGCCTGATCCGGCTGCGGCACAGCGCCCTGCGTCGACGCACCCCAGAGGCGAAATGACGATTCATTTTCTACCAGATCCGGGGCTATAGTGACCGTCCAGAACAGGAGATCGCCCCATGTCCGACCTCGATCCCGTGTTGCTTGCCCGCCTTCAGTTCGCTTTCACCATCAGTTTCCATATCCTGTTTCCGACCCTGACCATCGGGCTGGGCGGTTTTCTGGCCTGGTGCGAGGCGCAGTGGCTGCGGACGGGCCAGCCGGTCTATGTCCACCTCTACAAGTTCTGGGTGAAGGTCTTCGCCCTTTCCTTCGGCATGGGTGTCGTCTCCGGCATCGTCCTTTCCTATGAATTC
Source organism: Parvibaculaceae bacterium (assembly GCA_028283765.1). Classification (GTDB taxonomy): domain Bacteria; phylum Pseudomonadota; class Alphaproteobacteria; order Parvibaculales; family Parvibaculaceae; genus JAATFR01. Next base: position 78,496 of record JAPWJY010000009.1, read on the forward strand.
GGCCTCAATTTCTCGGAATTCTCGCGCATCGCGGGCCCCGTCGTCGGCCCGCTGATCGCCTATGAGGTGCTGACCGCCTTTTTCCTCGAAGCCGGTTTCCTGGGGATCATGCTGTTCGGCTGGGACAAGGTAGGGCCGAAGCTCCATTTCCTCGCCACCTGCCTCGTCGCGGGCGGCACGCTCGTCTCGGCCTTCTGGATTCTCTCGGCCAACAGCTGGATGCAGACGCCTGCGGGCGCGGTGTTCGACGTCGCGGCCGGGCATTTCGTGACCACGGACTGGTTCAAGGCCATCTTCAACCCCTCCTTCCCCTACCGCCTCGCCCATATGGTGACGGCGTCCTACCTCACCACCTCCATTCTGGTGTCGGGCATTTCGGCGGTCTATCTGCTGCGCGGCGAGCACCTCGCCATCGCGCGCAAGGGCTTTTCCATGGGCATGTGGGCGCTGATGGTACTGGCCCCCCTCCAGATCGTGCTGGGCGACGCCCATGGGCTGGAAGTCTTCAAATACCAGCCGATGAAGACGGCGGCGATCGAGGCCAACTGGGACAGGCAGCCCGGCGCGCCCCTCATCCTGTTCGCCCTACCCGACGCGAAGGCCGAGAAGAACCATCTGGAAATCTCGATCCCCAAGCTCGGCAGCTTCATCAACACCCATGAGATGGAAGGCGTGCTCCCCGGCCTCAAGGACGTGGCCGCCGAAGACCGTCCGCCGGTCGGCCTCGTTTTCTGGGCGTTCCGGGTGATGGTCGGGCTCGGCTTCTGCTTTCTCGGCATCGCGTTGTGGGGCGTCCTCGCCCGCCTCCGGGGCAAGCTCCATGACTGGGTCTGGCTGCACCGGGCCTCGGCGCTGTTCCTCCCGGCAGGCTTCGTCGCCACGGTGGCGGGCTGGTGGGTCGCCGAAATCGGCCGTCAGCCCTATACCGTCTATGGCCTCCTCAGAACGAAGGACAGCGTTTCCCCGGTCATCGACGCCCAGACCATCGCGGTCAGCCTGACGGCTTTCCTGCTCGTCTATGGCGCGCTCTTCGGGGCCTATCTCTACTACATGGTCAAGCTGATCCGGCGCGGCCCCGATCTGCCCCTCGACCCGGGCGACGCGCCCGAAGCGATCCAGGGCGCGCGCCCCGGTCTCGTCATCCCCGCGGAATAGGAGAGAGACGGCCATGGAACTCCTCACCCTTATCTCGGCGGCGGCCATCGCCTTTGCCATCCTCATGTATGTGATGCTGGACGGGTTCGACCTCGGCGTCGGCATCCTGTTCCCGTTCGCCCCCGACGACCGCGCCCGCAGCACCATCATGAATTCCGTCGCCCCGATCTGGGACGGCAACGAAACCTGGCTCATTCTGGGCGGCGGTGGGCTCCTCGTGCTGTTCCCGCTCGCCTACTCGATCGCGCTTCCGGCCTTCTATATTCCGCTCTTCACCATGCTGCTCGCCCTCATCTTCCGGGGCGTCTCGTTCGAGTTCCGCCATTCGGCCCACACAAGCATCCACATCTGGAACCGGGCCTTCTTCGGCGGCTCGCTGGTCGCCGCCTTCATGCAGGGCATTCTGGTCGGCGGCGTCGTTCAGGGCGTGACCGTGGCGAACGACCGTTTCGCGGGCGGCGTGTTCGACTGGTTCACCCCCTTCACGGTGCTGACGGGGCTTGGCGTGGTTGCCGCCTACACGCTTCTGGGCGCCACATGGCTGGTGATGAAGACGCAGGGAGAACTCGCGGACTGGGCGCGCCGGATCGGCGTCGCCATGGGCGGAGCCATGCTGATCCTGCTCGGGGCCATCAGCGTGATCACCCCCGCCATGCACCCGGAAATCGCCGACCGCTGGTTTGCCGGGCTGAACCCTCTCTATGTCCTGCCGGTACCCCTGCTCGCCGTGCTGCTTGCCGCCGCCCTGTTCTACGGGCTGCTTTCAGGCAAGGAACGGCTGCCGTTCTTCTGCGCGCTCGGCCTCTTCATCTGTGCTTTCGCGGGTTTCGGCATCAGCATGTATCCCAACCTGCTGCCGCCCTCCGTCACCATCTTCAACGCCATCGCACCACGCTCAAGCGTCGTCTTCTCCCTGATCGGCATCGCCATTTCCATGCCCATGGTGCTGTTCTACACGGTCTATGCCTACAGCGTGTTCAGGGGCAAGGTCGGCACTGAAGGCGGCTATGCCCATCATGACTGAGCCAGAGACTGCACAGGGCAGGAAACCCGGGGAGACGCGCAAGCGCCTCCTCTGGTTCGGCGCGCTCTGGCTTGGCGGCGTGCTGGCGCTTGGCGTCTTCTCGTTCGCCATCCATGCGGTCTTTCCCTCGCCCTGATGGTCACGAGCCGTCCACAGCCCGCCCGAACGGCGAGATGCCGCGGACATGCTCCTCGACCATGAAGCGCTTCTTGAGGGGCGGAAAGGCGCGCTGGGAGCAATTGGTCCGCTCGCACAGCCGGCAGTTGACGCCGATGGGCGTCGCGGCACGCTCATCGTCCAGATCATAGCCCTGGCTGTAGATGAGCTTGCGGGCATGGGCGATGTCGGAGCCCAGACCGACCACATACTGATCCCCCGGCACGCCGATCCCCGAGCCCGCGCGGCTGACGGTGCGGGCGATGGAAAAATAGCGGGTGCCGTCCTCCATCTGGACGACCTGGGTATAGATCTGGCCCGGCACGCGGAAAGCGTCATGCACGTTCCAGCGCGGGCAGGTGCCGCCGAAGCGGGCAAAATGGAACCCGGCGGCGGAAAAGCGCTTGGAGACATTGCCCGCATTGTCGATGCGGATCAGGAAGAACGGCACCCCGCGCGCGCCCGGCCGCTGCAAGGTGGTGAGCCGGTGGCAGACCTGCTCGAAGCTGGTGCCGAAACGCCGCCCCATCAGGCGGATGTCATAGCCGGTATCCTCCGCCGTCTTCAGGAAGGCGGCATAGGGCATGAGCAGGGCGGCGGCAAAATAATTGGCGAGCATGACCCGGCCGAGCCTCAGCGATTCCTCGCTGTCGAGGCCGGACTGGTCGAGGATCGTCTCGATGGTGCGGGCTTCCTCGAAATAGCCGAGCTGATAGGCAAGCTGGAACGAGCGGCCGGGCTGATCCAGCAGTTCCGAGAGGAAAATGGTCTGGCGATGCCGGTCGTAGCGGCGCAGTTCGGTCATGACATCGGCGGGCGCGACCCGCGTGGTGACCCCATGGGCATCGCGCAGATAGTTGCGCAGGGTGACATAGGGCTCGTCCGCCCCCAGCCCCGCCTTGCGGTAGAGGCTTTCGGCCGCCTCATCGAGTTCCGGGAAATGGTTGTTGCGGCTGTTGATGAAGTCGCGCACCTCCTCCAGCGGCAGGCCATTGACCTCGACCCCGTCGCCCACGTCGCGGTCGACCAGGCGCTCCGCCAGCATGGAGGAGTTGGTCACCGCATCCCTGTAAAGCTGGTAGAGGTGCACCACCGCATCGGCCAGCACGGGGCTGACGGAGGCCGTTTCCTTCAGATCGAGGTTGGTGATCGGGGAATCCCGGAACGCCGGGTCTGAAAAAACCTCCTTCAACCCTGCAAGGGCGCGCGCCTCATCGTCTCCGGCAAGGCTGCGCAGCTCCACATCATAGGTTTCGGCGAGCTTCATCAGCACCTGGGCGGAGATCGGCCGCTGGTTGCGCTCGATCAGATTGAGGTAGCTGGCGGAAACGCCCAGATCTTCCGCCATGCGCACCTGGGTGAGGTTGAGGCTACGCCGCAACCGCCTAACCCGTGGGCCGACAAAGACTTTTTTACCTGCTTCCGCCATTTCCGCGCTCCTTCAGGAAATGAGCATATTTTACAAGATTTACATTTTCAACCGATTCAATCACAAATCTTGTCAACATATTTACTTTAATGATTTCAATGGGTTGGGTTTAGCGTGACAAGAGCCTGTTGAATCTGTATGACCCCTGCGCAATAGAGATCACTCCCACCGCGCGGATAGGAAACATACAGATGAGCCAGTCAGGTTCGCCCGTTACGGCACATGGCATTGAGGTCAAGGGGCCGCTGAAGCCCGGCTTCGACGCCGTGCTGACGCCCGAGGCGCTGGCCTTCGTCGCGGAACTGGAACGCCTGTTCGGCGGCCGCCGCCGCGAGCTCATCGCCGCCCGCGCCGAGCGCCAGAAGCGTTTCGACGCCGGCGAACTGCCGGACTTCCTGCCCGAGACGCGCAACATCCGCGAAGGCGACTGGCGGATCGCCCCCATTCCGGCCGACCTGCTGGATCGCCGGGTCGAGATCACCGGCCCCGTGGACAACCGCAAGATGGTCATCAACGCGCTCAACTCCGGCGCGCAATCCTACATGACCGACTTCGAGGACGCCGCTGCCCCTTCATGGGACAACATGATCGGCGGCCAGATCAACATGATGGCCTACTGGGCGGGCGACATCGGCTTCACCGAAGCCAGTTCCGGCAAGAGCTACGCCGTCAAGGACAAGCCCGCCGTGCTCAATGTGCGGCCGAGAGGCTGGCACCTTGAGGAAGCCCACGTCGAGGTGGATGGCGCGCGCATGTCGGGCTCGCTGTTCGACTTCGGGCTCTATTTCTTTCATTGCGCGAAGAAGTCCATCGCCCGGGGCGCGGGCCCCTATTTCTATCTGCCCAAGATGGAAAGCCACAAGGAAGCCCGCCTGTGGAACGACGTGTTCGTCCATGCGCAGAAGAAGCTCGGCATCCCCCAGGGCACGATCAAGGTCACGGTCCTGATCGAAACCCTGCCCGCCGCCTTCGAAATGCACGAAATCCTCTATGAGCTGAGGGAGCATATCGTCGGCCTGAACTGCGGGCGCTGGGACTATATTTTCAGCTACATCAAGCGGCTCGGCAAAAACCCGAACTATCTGCTGCCCGACCGCGCGCAGGTGGTGATGGGCAAGTCGTTCCTTTCCGCCTATTCGCTGATGCTGGTGAAAACCTGCCACCAGCGCGGCGCCTTCGCCATGGGCGGCATGGCCGCCCAGATCCCCGTGAAGGGCGACGAGGCGGCGAACGAGGCGGCCTTCAACAAGGTCCGCGCCGACAAGGAGCGCGAGGCGACCAACGGACATGACGGCACCTGGGTCGCACACCCCGATCTCGTCAGGGTCGCGATGGAAATCTTCGGCAAGCTGCCGGACAAGAACCAGCTCACCCGCCAGCGCCAGGACGTGAACTACGGCCAGAAGGAAATGCTGGAGCCGCACACCGGCGAGCGCACCGAGGAAGGCATGCGCGAATGCTGCCGCGTCGGCGTCCAGTATATCGAGGCCTGGCTCGGCGGGCGCGGCGCGGTGCCGCTCTACAATCTGATGGAAGACGCGGCCACGGCGGAGATCAGCCGGACCCAGATCTGGCAGTGGATTTTCCACGGGGCGGCGCTGGCCGACGGCCGCAAGGTCACCCCTGAGCTTTTCCGCGAAACGCTGGCCGATGAAATGAAGACCCTGCGCGCGACGCTGGGCGAGACCATCTGGAACAACGGCCACTTCGCGGACGCCATCGCCCTTTTCGACGATATGGCGACGGCGGCGGACTGCCCCGAATTCCTGACGCTCCCCGCTTACGAACTTCTGATTTCCCGCACCAACTGACGCGAACGACCTTATCCCCTGCAAAGGATTCCACCCATGAGCAAGACCTTTTACGACATCATCCCGAGCGCGCCCAAGGGCCGCTTCGACAATGTGAAGCGCAACTACACGGTTGAAGACGTGGAGAAGCTGCGCGGCTCGTTCCCGATCGACTACACGCTCGCCACCCGTGGCGCGAACAAGCTGTGGGAGCTGCTGCACTCCGGCGGCTATGTCCATTCGCTGGGCGCTCTCTCGGGCAACCAGGCCATGCAGATGGCCCGCGCCGGCCTCAAGGCCATCTACCTCTCGGGCTGGCAGGTTGCCGCCGACGCGAACACCGCCGGCGCCATGTATCCCGACCAGTCGCTCTATCCCGCAAACGCCGGCCCGGAACTCGCCAAGAAGATCAACCGGGCGCTGAAGCGCGCCGACGAGATCGAGCATTCTGAAGGCGGCGCCAAGCGCGACTGGTTCCTGCCCATCGTGGCCGACGCGGAAGCCGGTTTCGGCGGCCCGCTCAACTGCTTTGAAATCATGAAGGCCTACATCGAGGCTGGCGCGGCGGGCGTGCACTACGAAGACCAGCTCGCCTCGGAAAAGAAGTGCGGCCATCTCGGCGGCAAGGTTCTGATCCCGACCCGCGCCCATGAGCGCAACCTGAACGCCGCGCGCCTCGCCGCCGACGTTTCCGGCGTGCCGACCCTGATCATGGCCCGCACCGACGCCGAATCCGCGAACCTCATCACCTCGGACATCGACGAGCGCGACCACGAGTTCATCGACTTCGACAAGGGCCGCACGGTTGAAGGCTTCTACCGCCTGAAGCCCGGCACGGGCGTCGATCATTGCATCAAGCGCGGTCTGGCCTTCGCTCCCTATGCCGACCTGCTGTGGTGGGAAACCTCGGTGCCGAACCTCGCCGACGCCAAGCGTTTCGCGGAAGCCGTCCGCAAGGAATATCCCGACCAGTTGCTCGCCTATAACTGCTCGCCTTCCTTCAACTGGGAAGCCAAGCTCGACAAGGAAACCATCGCCAAGTTCCAGCGCGAAATCGCGGCGATGGGCTACAAGTACCAGTTCGTGACGCTGGCCGGTTTCCATCAGCTCAACCACGGCATGTTCGAGCTTGCCTCGGGCTACCGCGACCGCGGCATGGCGGCCTATTCGGAACTCCAGCAGGCCGAGTTCGCCTCGGAAGCCAAGGGTTACACCGCCACGCGCCATCAGCGCGAAGTCGGCACCGGCTATTTCGATCTGGTCTCGCTGGCAGCCGCCGGTGGCGAAAGCTCGACCACGGCGCTGGGCGACTCGACCGAAGCCGCGCAGTTCGCCGAGCAGCACTAAAAGCTGACCTTATAAAGACGAAAGGCCGCGGATCACTCCGCGGCCTTTTTCATGCCTGCCATCCGGCCCGGATGGGCCTATTCCGCCGCAATCGCCTTCTGAGCGGAAGACCGCTTGCGCAGATTATATTCGGCGAAATCGGGACGCCGCGTCCGCCACCAGTATTTGAACGTGTAGTTCGCCCAGTTGTTGGTGACCTTGCCTTCCTCCGTTTTATACCAGCTCGTGCAGCCCGCATTGAAAACCGAGTTTTCATTATCGTTCTGCACCGAGAGGTTCGAGGCCCTGAGCGCTTCCGGCTTCACATCGAGATAGAGCAGATCGTCATCCTTCAGTTTGCGGACGCACTGGACGATGTAGTTCGCCTGACACTCGATCATGAAGATGATGGAGTTATGCCCGAGATTGGTGTTCGGTCCATAAAGCAGGAAGAAGTTGGGGAAGCCCGGCACGGTCATGCCATGGTGAGCCTCCGCCCCTTTTTTCCAGACGTCCTTGATGTCAGCGCCGCCAAGGCCCGTCACCTTCATCGGCCCGAGGAAATGGGTGGTGTCGAAACCCGTGCCATAGATGATCGCATCGAGCGGAACGTCCCTGCCGCTTTTCAGCCTCACGCCCGTCGCCGTGATCGTCTCGATGGGGTCCGTCACGACATCGAGATTGCTCCGTCCCATGGCGGGCCACCAGTCGTTGGAGAACAACACGCGCTTGCAGCCCGGCGCATAATCCGGCGTCAGCGCCGCCTGCTTTGCCGGATCGGCGACATCGGCCTTCATCGCCTCGATGGCCATTTCCCTGATCTTGTCGCCGCTCTTGTGGAAGGCATAGAACAGCAGTTCGCCGCTCCAGTAGATCTTCCAGCGCTGCAACCGCATGAAGGCGGGCACCGCGCCATAGAGCGATTTTTCCCAGGGCGCGAAATCGCGCTGCGGACGCGGCACGACCCATGCGGGCGTGCGCTGGAACAGGCTGAGCCGCGCGACTTTCCTGGCGACCTCCGGCACGAACTGGATGGCGCTGGCCCCGGTGCCGATCACACCGACATGCTTGCCCGCGAGATCGTACCCATGGTTCCAGTCCGCCGAATGCCAGCTTGGCCCCTGAAAGCTTTCCCGCCCGGGAATGGCCGGATAAAGCGGACGGTGAAGCTGCCCCGTGCCCGCCGCGATCACATCGGCCTCGAAGCTTTCGCCCGCGCCGCGCAAACGCCAGACGCCGCGCGCCTCGTCGAAGCTTGCCTCCTCGATCTCGGTGTCGAAGCGGATGAAAGGACGCAGACCATATTTGTCCACGACCTTTTCCAGATAGGCCTTGATGTCGGCCGACGTGACAAACTTCCTGTCCCAGCCCGGATCGAGTTCGAACGAGAACTGGTACATGTGCAGCGGCACATCGCAGGAGCAGCCAGGATAGGTGTTCTCCCGCCACGTGCCTCCGATTTCGGACGCCTTTTCATAGATCGTGAAATTCCGGTTGCCCGCCGCCAGAAGCTTGATGCCCGTGCAGATGCCGGCCACGCCCGCGCCCACGATGGCGACGGAAGGCCCGTCGGTTCTCTGCTGTAACGCCATAACGCTCCTCCCGGCCGGGTTTGCATTTCCGAAACATCCCGGCCCTACAATGATTATCTGTTTACAGGTTAATCCGATTTGCCCCTCCATCAAGGGCATGTGATCGGCTAGACTGAACCTCCACGCAAAGTGGAAGCAGACGTTACGGCAATTGGGGACCGCTGAATGAGCACCGCCACCACCGACCTGTCCGACGCCCATGGCAGCCTTGTGCGCCACTGCGCGCCGGTCTTCCGCGACTTTGGCGGACGCATCGCCTTTTCCGGCCAGATCGTCACGCTGAAGGCCTTCGAGGACAACACCAAGGTGCGTGAACTGCTGGAGATGTCGGGCGAGGGCCGCGTGCTCGTGATCGATGGCGGCGGTTCGCTCAATTGCGCCATGGTCGGCGGCAATCTCGGCGTTCTGGCCGAGCAGAACGGCTGGACCGGCATCCTCGTCAACGGCTGCGTGCGCGACACCGCCGAACTCAACGATTGCGATGTCGGCATCAAGGCGCTGGCCGCCCATCCCAGAAAGACGGAAAAGCGCGGGCTTGGCGATGCCGGCGTGTTCGTGAGCTTCGCCGGCGTCACCTTCGCGCCTGGCGACTGGCTCTATGCCGATGCCGACGGCGTGATCGTCTCTTCAACGAAACTGGACTGAGAGATGGCGGACGCCTCAGGCGCCCGCCACGATTTCCTTCACATAGACCGGATGGGCGAAGGCCGCCTTGTGGACTTCCGGCGTGTAATATTTCGTCGCGAACCCGGCGACGGCAAAACGCGCCTCCAGCGTTTCGAGCGGCACCGAAAGCAGGCTTTCGTCATTGGTGCCGAAGCCCATCGCCATCGGCCCGCCGACATAGGTGGGCACGGTCGCGAGGTAGCAGGTGGCGACGGTGAACAGCTTGCGGAACTTCTCCATGGTGGAACGCAGTTCGTCCGCCTGCATGAAAGGCACGCCGTTCTGCGTGATGACGACCCCGCCTTCGGCAAGGCAGCCCTTCACGTCGCGGTAGAATTCCTGCGTGAACAGCACGGCGCCCGGCCCGATGGGATCGGTCGAGTCGACAATGATCACATCATATTTGAGCGGCGGCTTCTTCACGAAAAGCGAACCGTCGGCAATAACCAGATCGAGACGCGGATCGTCGAAGGCATTGCGGCAGATCACGCCCAGATGAGTTTTGGCGAAATCGACCACGCCCTTGTCGATCTCGACCATGGTGATCTTTTCAATGCCCTTGTGGCGCGTGACCTGATGCAGCATGCCGCCGTCGCCGCCACCGATGATGAGCACGTTCTTCGCCTTGCCATGAGCAAGGATCGGCACATGCGCCATCATCTCATGGTAGATGAATTCGTCGCGTTCCGTCACCTGGGTGACGCCGTCGAGAGACATCATCCGGCCGAAGCGGGCGTTCTCGTAGATCACGAGATTCCACTGGCCGGTGCCTTCCTCGTAATAGACCTTGTCCGCGCGATAGGCCGTCAGATAGCCCTCGTGCAGACGCTCCGTCATCCAGCGCTGGGGCGTATCGCTCATACCATCCCGCTTCCGCGGCGGATCTCATCGACGCGGATTTCAGAAGGATTGAAGGCCTCGCGCAGAACCTCGATGGAGTTGAGAGGCTGCGCCTCGCCACACATGAAGACGTCGAGCGCGGCATAGTCGGCTTCAGGCCACGAGTGGATCGAGATATGGCTTTCAGACAGCACGGCCACGCCCGAGACGCCGCCGTTGGGCGTGAAGTGATGCAGATGGATATGCAGCAGAGTCGCACCGGACACTTCCACACAGCGCTTGAGCGCGCGCTCGATATGATCGAGATCGTCAAGCCGGCTCGCCCCGATCAGATCGATGATCAGATGGGTGCCGGCGAAGCGCTCGCCATCGCGCTCGATGAAAAAATCCTTGCGCTCGTCGGATGACGTGCGCGGGCTCACTTCTGCGCCAACGGCAACAGGAAACTCGATTACTTCCGCCTGGGTCTGCCTTGAACCGTGATTCAAGTCGATCCCCAATTGGAAGAGGGCGTCGGTCTGCGACATGATGCGCCTCCCCAACCAGTAGATGGACCAGACCGGTAAGAGAGGCGGGAGCCGCTCTTGCGCCGGTCACTGATGATTTTCGCGAGATAAACGCGACAGGTGCCGAGTATCAGAATGAAACATTCTGATGTTCTCGCTGCTTGTCTCATTTTCTTGTTAAGGAAAAATGAACTTTTGCAGGCAAGGCTCGACTTCGATCAGGGGCGTCAGCCCCTAAGACTATAAACCGGCATAAGCATTCTCCCTCGGGGAACCGCAGGATGGCCCGACGGGCCAATCTCAAACAATTGCCAAAAGAGACGCGTACGCCGTTACATAGCCAGGTGCCGAAGCGCGAGGAAAGGGGCACGTGCGATTGCGTTCTGTCGGGCGTGTCTATAGATCGCGCGCCCGGGTGTCAATTAATTTGCATGGATGACGGGTAGAATCCCGCCTCTCCCCTCTCTTAACGGTCCCATGAAATTTGTTGAAATTTTAGTTGCGAGTAATTCTCAGTTTCAATATCATGACTTCAGATGAGCGAGCCCGGAGGAGCATGATGAAGCCCACCAACTATGTAGAGCTTACGGAACGCACCCCGGCCCACCCGAGCTACAAGCCCGGCCAGTCCATGGAGACGCTCGGTTTTCCCGAGCAGTTCGTCGTCTGGGCGGTACGGATCGGCTGGGCCCATCACAGCGGCAGCCGCGATGCGCAGATGCTGCTGCATGGCGCCTTCGACAAGCTCGATATGCCCGAAGGGGCCGAACTGATTGACGACCTCATCAGCCGGCTCGGCGCCACCATCGCGCGTCCCCTCGCCTTCCCCTGCCCGAAATGGCGCAGCCTCACGGGCGATGAAGCGCGGCTTCTTTCCTTCCTCGCGGCACTCCAGAGTCAGGGCAACATGCCCTTCGATGAGTGTCCGGCATCGCTCGACATGCGCTGGCCTTCCCAGCTCTGGCGGGCGAGCCACCGGTTGGCTCTGGCGCTCAGTGCGTCAGGGCTTTATCTCGGCATCGGGTTTGGCGGCTCGGGGGCCTTCCCGAACTCGATGCCGAGCGTTCACTGAAGCGTAGATACCAAAGAAAACCTGGGGGTCAGCCGAACGTGCGTGCCCCCGCCAGCCCTCCCATACGCCCGGCGATGGCGAAGAACCCGGCGACGGTTTCATCGATGATTTCCTTCGCCGTCCTGATCGAGTCGATCAGGCCGACGGTCTCGCCCGCCAGCGCCGGGGCGGCTTCCATGTTTCCGCCGAAATAGACGTCGCGGATATTCGAGAATATGTCGGCGGGCATTCGCCCTTCCGCATAGATTTCATCCATGCGCTCGCTTTTCAGTGCGCGGATGCAGGGCGTCGACTTCTTGTTCAGCACATAGGTGCCCGTTTCCTTCGACGTCACGATCCTGTTCTTGTAATTTTCATGGACCGGGCTTTCAGCTGAGCTGACGAAGCGCGTGCCCATCTGCACCGCCTCGGCCCCGAGCGCGAAGGCGGCCGCCATGCCGCGCCCGTCGCAGATGCCCCCGGCAGCGACCAGCGGCACATCGACCTTTGCCCGGACCGCCTGCAACAGCACCAGCGTGGACACCTCCTCCGGGTTCTTGAAGCCCCCGCCTTCGGCCCCCTCGACCACAAGCCCGTCAACCCCCGCCGCCACGCATTTGATCGCGGCATCCACCGTCGGTACCGCGTGATAGACGACGATGCCCGCCGCCTTGAGCGGCCCGACGAATTTGGCCGGGCTTCCCGCCGAGGTGGTGACGAACTTCACCCCGCTCTCGCAGACGAATTTCAGCATGGCGTCGTCGCGCAGGAACATGATCGGCAGATTGACGCCGAAGGGCTTGCCGGTGAGTTCCTTCATTTTCAGTATCTCGGCCTTGCAGGCCTCCGTCTCCCCCGACGAGGTTTCGATGATGCCGATGCCGCCCGCGTTGGAGACCGCCGAGGCCAGCTGCGAACGGGCGATCCAGCCCATCGGGGCCTGAATGATCGGATATTGGGCGCCGGTATGGGCAAGCACGCGGTTCATTGGTTTCCTCCCAGAAACAGTCCGATGTGAATATCAGCGCTCCATCCATATACGCTCAGGCAGCGGCACTCAAAGGACCTGCAAGACCGAACTCGTCGAACACCGGCATCAGACCGCTCCTCGCGGCGGGCGGCAGGGCGGCGAACCGCGCGCGCAGTTCGGCCAGACAACGAAGCTGGTAGCGAAATGTCCCCTGCTCATATTCGTGCCCGCGCGCCTTCAGGGAAAATGTCTGCGCGCCGCGCGCCAGGGCTTCCGCATTCGCCAGCAGGAACGGCAGGTAAACCTCCCCGGCAAGCTTCAGCAACCCCCGGACAGCATCCGGAAACGGCTTGCCCGGGTCGCGCCATGTCCCCTCGACACCCGACGCATCGTCAAGCTGGGCCAGCCAGCGGAACGTGAACGGAGCGGATGCGCGCAGCAGGGCGGCAGGCGTGGGATCGACCGCAAGCTGGGAAAACTGGCCGAGCCAGCCGAAGTCCGCAAGCGACGGGCGCGATCCGAAAAGATAGGGCTCTTCCATGATGTGACGCTCGAAAAGCGCCAGCACCTCATCGCATGTTTCCTCGATCAGCGCCCGGTTCTTTTCCGTGCATCCCACCAGCGCCATCCGGCCTGTCTGGCGCTCAGCAAACTCCGCCGCATAGGATCTGATGCGCGCCTCGCCCTGGCCCGCGAGCCGGTCGAAAGATAGCCATTCGCTCATCTGTTTCTGGTCGACGGGCCGGAACCAGCGGTAATGGAACATCATCTTCGTGCCCCATTCATCCGCCATATCCTCGATCAGGAAGGCCAGAAAGGCTTGGCCCGCATCATCCGGCACGATGGAACGGCTCTCCGGATGTCTTCGTTCCAGCTCGAAGATCATGGGCGTGGAATCATTGTGATAGCTGCCGTCGGGAAACTGGATGACCGGAATGACCGGCGCGCGCACGTTCGCCATCTCGTGCATGTTGGCTTCATTGATCTGGCACCAGATATGCGGCAGGCGGCGATAGCGCAGGATCGCCCGCATCTTCATGGAATAGGGTGAGCCCAGCCCGCCCAGAATCCTGTAATGACCATTCATGCCGCTTCCTCCCGAAGTCTCGTCGTTTTATTGGTTTGTCCGTCCGTCAGTTCGCCCGGCCCCATACTTCCACATAATCCCTGCGTTCGATGCGCCGCGTGCAGCGCGCCGTGAGCAGCGGCCGCAGGCCGGTCCGTTCGAGCAATACATCCACCGCATCTCTGTCCGCCGCGGGCAGGGCATCCCAGGCATCCTGAATACGCTGAAGCATCCATATCTGATAATGGCGGACGCCCTGCCGGGCCGCGACGCCGCGAATCTCCGGCGCATGGGAGGCCAGCGCCTTGCGCGTGCCCTTCGGCACAATCGGCGCGCCCTCCTCGACCGGGTTCGCCTCAAGCCAGCGATTGACGGCATCAACCGTCGAAAGGATGACCGGCAGATGATCCGTCGCCATGAGCCGGAGCACGGGTTCCAGCGTTTCCGGAATTGCGTCTTGATCCAGAAACGCGGCAGGCATGGCGGCAAATTCCGGCATATCGGAATCCGCCGCGCTCATCCGCTCGACCCAGCGCGCGACCCGGGATGCCGTGCACTTCATCTGGAATGAAGGCACCGGGTCACGTCCCAGATGGGCATGGAAAGCCGCGATCATGCCGTAATCGCCGATAGAGGGACGGCCACCCAGCAGATAGGGCATCTGGTGCAGATGGGCATCCATCGCCGCGAGAAGTTCCCGGTACGAATCCTCGATCTGGGGAATGGTTTCCGGCGTAATCCCCAGCGCGGGCAGATAGGCGCTCATTTGCGACATGGGTATTTCCGCAAGCCTGAACTGATCTTCCCGCGGCGTGCCCGGCGCCATGAAGCTGCCGAACTCTCCGCGGATGAAGTCGCCCTGCCGGTCGAGGAAATTCCAGCGATAGTGCATCACGGTGCGCAACAGCCCTTCGTCGCCGAAGAACTCCATCATGAGAGCGATGATCCGCTGCCGCGGCGTCTGCGGATAGCAGCTCTCACACCCATATTCCGCTTCCAGAAAATCGATGATCTCCGTCGTATCCTGCACGATCCGCCCGTCCGGCATCTCGATGACCGGCAGCCAGATGCGCCCGAGCACCGGAATCACGACCGATTGATAATGTCCGTCGGCGGGCAGGCGCTCGACATAGGCAATCGCGTTCTTGCGCAGAAAGGAGCGGATCTTGCCCGCGAACATGGAGGGAGGACAGCCATAAAAATGAACCAGGGACGCCGGGGGAGCCATTACGCATTCTCCATTTGTTTGGTGCAGAGCATAGTTTTGGCATTTATAATGTCAAAACATTAGCGCGCCGCTCCCGGAAGCATCGTTCAGGATGAGGCCGGAAAAGAAAGCTGATAGACTTTCCATTGGCCGGGTCCCGGCGCCGGAGCCGCCTCATTTGTGTAACGGATAAAAGTACGATGAATTCCACCCAGCCCGGCAAGGAGCCGGATGGCCGTCATCAGCGATCGGCCGAGAGCCGCCGCCGCATTATCGAGGCCATGATCCGGCTGGTGCGCGCAGGCATGGTCGAGCCCAACGCCGAAGCCGTCGCCGGTGAGGCCGGCGTGGGGCTTCGCACCGTGTTCCGGCTGTTCAGGGACATGGACAGCCTCTTTGCGGAAATATCCGGTTTCATCATGGATGAGATCCGCCCCCTGATCGAGACTCCCCTTCCCGATGGCCCATGGCTCGAACAACTCGACCGGCAGATAGGACGGCGCGGCCGCCTCTACGACAGGATCATGCCGTTCAAGACGGCGGCGGAAGCGGGCAGGCACCGCTCGCCCTTTCTTCAGGCCGACCACGAGCTGATGAACGGCAAGCTGCGCGCCGCCCTGAAGGGCATTCTCCCCCGCGACGCGATCGGGGACAAAATCCTGCTGGAGGCGCTGGATGCCACGCTCAGTTTCGAAACCTGGCGGCGGTTGCGGCAGGATCAGAAACTGTCATCCGTCCGCGCCACCGCCACCATGAAGCGGATGGCCCATGCGCTGGCCGCCAGCGAACCGGATCAGCCCTGTATGCCGGTTACGCCATAAAGCGCGAACCAGCCGAGCAGCAGCAAGCCCAGCACAATCCGGTACCAGCCGAACACGACAAAAGTGTGCTGGCTGACGAACCCGATCAGCCATTTGACGACGATGAGCGCCGAGACGAACGCCAGCACGAAGCCAACGGCGATGGTCAGGCCATAATCAGGGTCGAGCAGGTGGCGCGCCTTCCACAGGTCGAGCACCGTCGCGCCCAGCATGGTCGGGATGGCGAGGAAGAAGGAGAACTCCGCCGCCGTCTTGCGATCCACGTTCAGCATGTAGGCGCCCAGTATCGATGCCCCGGAGCGCGATACGCCCGGGATCATGGCCAGACACTGGATGAAGCCGATGGCGACAGCCCGCCCATAGGGGATGCGCTCGACACTATGGAAAAGCTGTTTTGGGTGAATGCGCTCGATCGCCAGAATGGCGATGCCGCCGATGATGAGCGAGGAACAGACCACATAGGGCGAAAACAGCACCGCCTTGATGAAATCATGCAGCAGAAAGCCGATCACGGCGGCGGGCAGAAAGGCCGCAACGATCAGCAGCACGAAGCGCCGCGCGTCGGGATCGGATGGCAGGCGCACCAGCACGCCCCATAAGCGCTGGAAATAAAGCACGCAGATGGCGAGGATTGCGCCAAGCTGGATCACCACGTCGAAGACCGTGGCGATCGGCCCGTCAAACCCCACAAGCTCGCCCGCGAGAATGAGATGCCCGGTGGAGGACACGGGCAGAAACTCCGTCACCCCCTCGACAACCCCGAGAAAGGCGGCTTGCAGCAAAGTCGTATCAATCATGAGAACACTCGATCCCGGCCCGGGCGGCGCGGCTTCAGTTGCGGTGAAAACCCCGGAAACTCAACCACATGGGCCGAGACGATGCCAGTTGGAATTACCCCGCCGCGGCATGAAGTAAGCTGAACCGGCCAGGAGCCGGACCGGACGAGGAACGAATTGCGTGCACCCGCCCGCCTCCTGTAGACTCCCGCCTAGGGTAATCACCCTAAACAAGGGCCCAGGCACCCCGAAAAGGGGACGACCAGAACAAGGGTCCACGGGAGGAATGCAATATGAAATTCACCTGGTTCAACCTGATGCCATGGCCCTATCTGCCCGATGACTTCCGCGAGAAGCATCGCTCCGTATGGGTCGACATCGATTCAAAACTGTTCGACCCGGCAAAGAGCCATGAAGTCTACAATATGTACATGGACCTGCTGGAATATGCCTCGACGCTGGGCTTCGACGGCGTGGGCGTCAACGAGCACCACCAGAACGGCTATGGCATCATGCCGTCGCCCAACATCATCGCGGCAGGTCTGGCGCGGCGCACGAAGGATGCCGCCATCGTCGTGCTCGGCAACTCCATCGCGCTCTACAATCCGCCCGTGCGCGTGGCGGAGGAATTCGCCATGCTGGACTGTATCAGCGGCGGACGTCTCGTCGCGGGCTTCCCGGTCGGCACCTCGATGGACACCAACTATTGCTATGGCCAGATCCCGGCGCTGACGCGCGAGAAATATGGCGAGGCGCACGATCTGATCAAACGGGCATGGGAAGATCCAGAGCCCTTCGCTTTCAACGGCCGCTACAACAAGCTGCGCCACGTCAACATCTGGCCGCGTCCGATCCAGAACCCGATGCCGATCCATATTCCCGGCGGCGGCTCGGTCGAGACCTATGATTTCTGCATCGACAATACCTACTCCTATTCCTACCTGTCCTTTTCCGGCTATATCCGGGCAAAGGCGCTGCTGCAGGGCTACTGGGACCGCGTCGCCGAGCGCAATACGCCCGACGAAAGCCCCTACCGGGCGGGCTTCGCGCAGACCATCTGCGTGGCGGAAACCGACGAGGAAGCGGAACGTCTCTATTCGGAGCATGTCAGCTATTTCTACAACCGCTGCCTCCATGTCTATCCGGGCTTCGCGGACGCGCCCGGCTACCGCACCATCAAGACCATCCAGTCAGGCGCGCTGTCGCAATATGCCCCGCCGAAGGGCGGCTATGGCACGTTGAGCTGGAAGGATCTGGTCGAGCAGGGCCACATCATCGCCGGAAGTCCCGAAACCGTGCGCCAGCGCATGGAGGAACTGATCAAGGGTCTCAATGTCGGCAACATCTTCTGCCTGCTGCATGTCGGCAACATGCCGAAGGACAAGTGCATGTATTCGACCAAGCTCTTCGCCGAGAAGGTCATGCCGAAACTTCGCCACATGTTCCCCGACTATGCCGATGACGACCGTTTCTGGTGCAAGCCGCTCTCCCGCCGCGTCACGCCGGGCGACCTGCCCGCCGAGCGCGATCTGGCGGGCCTGATGGCCGGAAAGGATTGAGCCCATGACGATCACCCTTAAAACCATCCAGACCCATCATGTGCCCGTCCAGTATTACGAGGGCGGCGAAGGCCAGCCGCTCGTCTTCCTGCACAGCGCAGGCGGCATCACGGGCGAGGATCCTTTCCTCAAAAAACTTGCGGAAAAATATCATGTCTACGCCCCGCTTCTGCCGGGCTATGGCGACAGCGAGGAATGCGCCGAACTCCGTGACATGCTGGACATCACCCTTCACACCGCCGACGTCATCGACGCGCTGGGGCTGAAGGACCCGATCCTCGCCGGTCACTCCATGGGCGGCATGATCGCCGCCGAGCTTGCCGCCATCGCGCCCCATGATGTGAGCCGTCTGGCGCTCATCTGTCCGGCGGGGCTGTGGCTCGACGACCATCCGGTGCCAGACCTTTTCTCACTCATGCCCTACGAGATGCCGCAATATCTGTTCCATGACGTGGAAGCCGGCACGGCGCTGATGACGGCGGGCGTCGCCATCGACGACAGCGAATGGCTGAAGGCCTATCTGGTGCGCAACGCAAGGCAGATGGGCATGGCGGGCAAGATCCTGTTCCCGATTCCCGACCGTGGCCTTTCCCAGCGGCTCTACCGCATCAAGGCGAAAACCGTGCTCGTCTGGGGCGACAGCGACCGCCTCACCGTGCCCGCCTATGCCCATGCCTTCAAGAAGGCGATCTCCGGCGCGGAACTCGTTTCCATCGCCGAGGCGGGCCATTACGTCACCCTTGAAAAAAGCGATCAGGTCGTCGCCGCCATCGGACGGCTCGGCTGACCCCATCAAGAACAAGAAACGAAAACCAGACTGGGAGGGCCGCTTGCGCGGCCCTTTTCATGTCCGCCCGATAGCAT
The DNA here is from genome assembly GCA_028283765.1 of Parvibaculaceae bacterium. Taxonomy (GTDB): domain Bacteria; phylum Pseudomonadota; class Alphaproteobacteria; order Parvibaculales; family Parvibaculaceae; genus JAATFR01. The sequence continues at coordinate 97,294 of JAPWJY010000009.1, forward strand.
CACCTAGTAACCGGCCGTGAAGCGTTTCCGGATATGGCGCGGATTTTCAAGCTCATCGACGATGGCGACAGCGAGGTCCTCCACCGAGATGCGGCTTTCTCCCTTCGCGTCGAAGAGCGGCGCGTCGTCCCCAAGGCGGAACTGGCCGGTGCGGGCTCCCGGCTCCAGCAGCAGGGAGGGCGAGACGAAGCTCCAGTCGAGAGTCTTTTCTTGCCTCAGAAGCGTCAGGGCCTCGCGCGCGCCCCGGGCGCCCTCGCGCCAGACTTCGGGAAATTCCGGCGTATCGACAAGCTGCACCCCCGGCTTTATCTCAAGGCTGCCCGCGCCGCCGACCACCAGCAGGCGCTTCACGCCGGATCGCCGGACGCCCTCGTAAATAGCCTTCGTCGCAGCGACGAAGCGGTTGTAGACATCCGATCCGTCCTGCATGGAATTATAGGCGCTGACGACCGCATCGTGGCCCGCGACGAGGCGTGCAACCGCCGCTGGATCGTTCACATCGCCCGCGACGGCAACGAGATTCCTGCCGGCGGGCAGCTTGCCCGTATTCCGCGCGATGGCGGTGACGCTGTGGCCGCGCGCGAGCGCCTCGGCCAGAACCTTCGAGCCGACGAATCCCGTGGCTCCGATCAGTGCGATTTTCATGACATCTCCTGCTGGTTCGCTTTCCCTTATCAAAGGAACTGAAAGCTATTAAGTTACTGATGGTAACTACATGGCAGAGCGGCCAGGGCGTTTAAAGAAGGCACGCGAACCTCACCAGGTTACCATGAGAGAACCGCCGCACCGGGGAAACCGATGAAGAAAGCCGCCTCTTTGGTCACGAAATCCGTGGATGAAAGTTTCGAGCCGCTGGCCCCATGGGAGGGGAAATGCCCGGTGCGCGACGTGCTCGACCGGCTGGGCGACGCATGGAGCGTGCTCGTGGTGCTGCGTCTCGCCGAAGGCCCCCGGCGCTTCAACGCCCTGCGCCGCGAGATCGACGGCATTTCGCAGCGGATGCTGACGGTGACCCTGCGCCATCTGGAACGCGACGGCCTCGTGATCCGCACCGTGTTCCCGACCAATCCGCCTCAGGTCGAATATGGCCTGAGCGAACTGGGGCTCACCCTTGCCCCTGCGCTCAACGCGCTGACCCGCTGGGCCTTCACCCATCAGCCGGAAATCAACCGCGCCCGCATCAGCTTCGACAGCCGCGGCTAGCTCTCAAGCCTTGGCGCCAGCGAGTGGGCGGTGAAGGCGAGGATGGCGGCCAGCACGATCACCAGCGTCATGGGCAATGCGCTGACACTGCCAAGCGCGCCGACGAGACTGCTGGTGCAGGCCGCAAGGGCGAAAGGCAGCACGCCGGAAAGGGCGGCCGCGGGCCCGACATAAGAGCCTGCCGTTGCCATGGCGGCGGCCATGGCGTTGGCGCCGACAAAGCCGATGGTCGAGAGAAAGGCGAAAAGCGGCAGCGCCACGCCCCACATGCCGCCCCAGCCGGTCGCCGCCATCACCACCAGCAACAGCGCCGCGGCGAGGCTTGCCCGGATCGAAATGCGCAGGATGGCGCGCGAACGGTATGTGCGCAGCAGGAAGCCATTGATCTGCGACGCGGCGATAAGCCCGGCCGCATTGGTGCTGAACAGCACGGCGAAGCCGATGGGGGACAACCCGTAATGCTCGATGAACACGAAAGGCGCGCCGGTGATATAGGCGAACAGCCCCGCCGACAGAAAAGCCGAACTCGAGGCGTAGGCAAGAAAGCCCCGGTTCCGCAACAGCGACAGATAGGCTTCGAAAACGTACCAGAGCGTATCGCCGATCCCGCCCTTCGTGCGCTTCGTGCGCGGCAGGGTCTCGCCCAGCCACAAGGTGACCATGACAAGACAGAGCATGCCGAACCCCGCCAGCATCCAGAACAGGGAGCGCCAGCTCGTGGCTTCGAGTATGGCGGTGCCGGTGACCGGCGCGAGAATGGGTGCCACGCCCATGACGAGCATCAGCAGGGAAAAGGTCCGTGCGGAATCCTGTTCGTTGAACAGGTCGCGCACCATCGCGCGCGAGGTCACGAGCCCCGCGCACCCGCCCAGCGCCTGAAAGAAGCGGATAACCGCGAGCATTCCGATGGTCGGGGCGAAGGTGGCCGCCACCGACGCGGCGATATAGAGCACGATGCCCGTGACCAGCGGCGTCAGCCGTCCGAACTTGTCGGAGAGCGGGCCGATGACGAGCTGGCCGATAGAAAGCCCGGCGAAGAACGCCGCCAGCGTCGTCTGCACCTCGCCCGGCGTGGCGTGATAGGCCGCCGCGATGGCGGGGAAGGCCGGCAGATACATGTCGATGGAAAAGGGCGCGAATGCCGTCAACGTGCCGAGAATGAGGGTAAGGCGCAGATAGGAGGCCTTGCTGCCATCGAAATATTTAGTGGACATGAAAGTTTCACCCGGGGCGGAAACCCCGCCCTCGTGCGCGCGGCAATGCGCCCTTGTAAAGCCCGACCGGGACCGGCGACAACATAATTGTGTCCCCTGCCCCAGGCCGCAGGGATGCAGCGGGGATCACCGGCCGGAACCGGATGGAGCCCCCGGACGTTGGATGAACGGCATTATCCTTCCCCGTCCATCTTCCAGCCATTATGGTCATTCTGCTGGCGGATGAAGGAGCGGGCGGCGATTCTGCCTGTTTGCGTCCTGCGAAAACAATCTGGAGCGCCCTCACCCATGCCCATCGCATCGCACCCGGCAAAAAAACACCGACGGCAGGCGAGAATGGCCGCGCCGGGCCTGCTGTCCTGCGCCCTGATGCTGGGCGCCATGATGGTTCCACCCGGCCCGGCTTTCGCCGCGGATACGGCGAGCGAGGCCGCGCAGCCGGATAACGGCTTCATCACGCTCCAGAGCGAAAACGACAAATATGCCTTCAACCCGACCGACAGGCATTACACGAACGGCATTCAGGCTTCGTGGCTTTCGGGGCCCCGCGAGGACATGCCCGAATGGCTGAAGGAGATCGCCGCGCCGCCGCTGCTTGCCGATCCCAACCGCATCGCGACCGAGAACCACCGGGTCGGCGTCTCCTTCGGTCAGGTGATCTTCACGCCTGAAGATACGCAGGCCCGCCAGCCTCTTTACAAGGATCGCCCTTATGCGGCCTGGACCCATCTCACCTTTTCGCTGCTGAGCGTGCGCACCACGGCGCTCGGCTCGGCATGGCAGGATCGATGGAACCTCGACGTCGGCATGGTCGGCCCCGCCGCTCTGGGGCGGCAGGTGCAGAACGGGTTTCACAGCCTGATCGATGTGGATACGGCCAAGGGCTGGGACAACCAGATAAAGAACGAACCGGGACTCAACCTCACCTTCGAGCGGGCGTGGCGCTCCAGCGTCTTCGACACGCCGCAGATTCTGGGCATGGACACCGATTTCATTCCCTATGGCATGGCCGCGCTCGGCAATATCTCGACCCTTGCGGGCGTGGGCGGCACCTTTCGCATCGGCCCCGATCTGCCGGATGATTTCGGCCCACCCGCATCTATCCCGGCATCGGCGGATCGGACTGGTTTCACACATCGAAGGAGTTCAGCTGGTATTTTTTCGGCGGCTTTGAAGGCCGCGCGGTCGCCCGCGATATTTTCCTCGACGGCAACAGTTTCCGCGACAGCATGAGCGTGGACAAGAAGCCGCTGGTCGGCGATCTGCGCGCCGGCGTCGTGGTGGTGCTGGGCCGGGCGCGCCTGAGCTTCACGCAAGTGCTGCGTTCGGAAGAGTTCCACGGGCAGGACGGACCCGATCAATTCGGTTCGCTATCGCTCAGTCTGGCGTTATAAAATACCCAGAACGACATCAAAAAAATAACGAGACCAAGAAAATTCAGGGAACGAAACCATGACAGTCATGCCAATCGGGCGCATTCCCGCCTTCTGGGCGGAGAGCGACCCGGATGCGCCCGCGCTCAGCCATGAAGGCGAAACCATCAGCCGGGGCGCCTTCGAGCGCCGCACCAACCGCCTCGCCCGGGCCTATGAGGCGCTGGGCGTGCGGGAAGGCGATATGGTCACCATCGGCCTGCCCAACGGCATCGAGTTCTTCGAGGCCTGCTTTGCCACATGGAAGCTTGGCGCAACGCCTCAGCCGATTTCTGCGCGCCTGCCCCGCATCGAGCGCGACATGATCGTCGAGGTCGGCAATCCCCGTCTGGTCGTGGGCGTGCCGCAGGGTACTCATGGCGATACCGTCTGTCTGCCCATCGGCTTCGAGCCCGATCCCGCCCTTTCCGACGCGCCGCTGCCGGAGCGGGTTTCGCGCTACTGGAAGGCCCCGACCTCGGGCGGTTCCACGGGCCGTCCCAAGATCATCGTGTCGAACGATCCCGGCCTGTTCGATCCGATGGAAAAGCCGCTCCAGATGGAAACCGGCCGCACCCAGCTCGTGCCCGGTCCGCTTTACCATAACGGCCCCTTCTCCTTCTCGATGCGCGGCTTCTGCTCCGGCAACCACATCATCATCATGACGCGCTTCGACGCCGAGGAAACGCTGGGCCTGCTCGCCAACCACAAGGTCGACTGGGTCAATCTCGTGCCGACCATGATGCACCGCATCTGGAATCTGCCCGCCGAAATCCGCAACAAATATGATCTCTCGTCGCTGCGCATCGTCCTCCATCTGGCCGCGCCCTGCCCCGCATGGCTCAAGGAGGAGTGGATCAACTGGCTCGGCCCCGCCCGCATCCACGAGCTTTATGGCGGCACGGAAGCGCAGGGCTTCACCTGGATCACCGGCGAGGAATGGCTCCAGCACAAGGGCTCGGTCGGCCGCATCGGCGCGGGCTCGCAGGTCAGGATCGTCGATGAGGCGGGCAACGTCCTGCCAGCAGGCGAGATCGGGGAAGTCTTCTTCATGCCCGACAGGGGCCCCGGCAGCACCTATCATTATATCGGTGCGTCGCCCAAGCAGATCGACGGCGGCTGGGAATCCATCGGCGATGTCGGCTGGCTCGACGAGGATGGCTATCTCTACCTCGCCGACCGCCACACCGACATGATCCTGAGCGGCGGGGCGAACATCTATCCAGCCGAAATCGAGGCCGCCATCGAGGCCTTCCCCGGCATCCGCTCCTCCTGCGTCATCGGCATCCCGGACGACGACATGGGCAATCTCGTGCACGCCATCATCGATGTGCCCGAACCCATCGACACCGAAGCCCTTACCAGCCATCTGGCCGAGCGTCTGGTGCGCTACAAGATTCCGCGCACCTTCGAATATGTGAGCGAGCCCCTGCGCGACGACGCGGGCAAGGTGCGCCGCTCGCAGCTCCGCAAGGAGCGGATCGAGGCGAGGGCTTCCTAAACCGCGGCTTTCGTGCCCAGTTCGACAACCCGGTTCGGCGGCAGTCCAAAAAACTCCGTCGGACCGAGGGCATAATCCGTCAGCAGAATGAATAGCCGAGACTGCCAGCGCGGCATGGCCGAAGGCTTGGCGGGCACCAGCGTCTGGCGGCTGACGAAATAGCTGGTTTCCATAGGCGGAAACTCAAGGCCATAGGGACGGCAGCGCACCAGTTGCTGGGGCACATCCACCGTCTGCATGAAGCCGTGACGGATCTCGATGCGGGCGAAGCCATTGTCCAGCAGCTCGACCTTCAGCATCTCGTCCAGCGGCACGCGCGGGCTGTCCTCGACGCTGACGCGCAGCATCGCCACGCGCTGGTGCAGCACCTGATTGTGCTTGAGATTATGCAGCAGCGCGGTCGGCACGGAATCGAGATCGGCGGTCAGGAATACGGCCGCGCCCTTGACGCGCGGTATCTTCTGGTCCGACAGACGTTCGATGAAGGAGCGCAGCGGCACCGCGCCATTGAGGAAGCGGCGGGCGAGAATCTGGCGGCCTCGCCACCATGTCCGCATCACCATGAACATCAGGATGCCGATCATGATGGGCAGCCAGCCGCCCTGCTCGACCTTGACCAGATTGGGAATGAGAAACGAGAAATCGAGAAAGGCGAAAGCGCCGCAGAGCGCGATGGCGGGCAAGAAGCCCCAGCCCTTGATCCGGCGCACCACGACGAAAAAGAGAAAGGTCGTAAGCACCATGGTGCCGGTGACCGCCACGCCATAGGCTGCCCCCAGATTGGCTGAACTCTTGAACGTGAGCACGGTCGCCAGCACGCCCAGCATCAGCGCGGTGTTGACCTGTGGCACGAACACCTGCCCCACTTCGGACGCGGACGTATGCAGCACGCGCAGGCGCGGCAGCCAGCCAAGCTCAACCGCCTGGCTGGTCATCGAAAAGGCCCCTGAAATAACCGCCTGCGAGGCGATGATGGCGGCAAGGGTGGCGAGCCCGACCATGGGCAGGCGCAGCATTTCGGGCACGAGCAGGAAAAAAGGATTGGCGATCGCCGCGGGATTGGACAGCAGCAGCGCCCCCTGCCCGAAATAGTTGAGGGCAAGCGCGGGCCAGACCATGGCGAACCAGACATGGCGGATCGTGTTGCGGCCGAAATGCCCCATATCGGCATAAAGCGCCTCGGCGCCGGTGACGGACAGCACCACCGCGCCCAGCAGCTCGAAGGGTGCGACATGGCCGCTGAACAGGAGCCTGACGCCATAAACAGGGTTGAGCGCCTTCAGCACCACCGGATTGTTGATGATGCCGTAAATGCCCAGCGCCGCGATGACGATGAACCAGACGATCATGATCGGCCCGAACCAGGCTCCTATCCCCGCCGTGCCGCGCTTCTGGGCCAGAAACAGGACCACCAGCAGGACCGCGGCGATCGGCGTCGCACTCTGGTCGAGCACCGGTGAAATGACATGAAGGCCCTCGACGGCCGAAAGCACGGAAATGGCGGGCGTCAGCACTCCGTCGCCATAAAACAGCGCCGCGCCCAGCATGCCCGCCGCGATAATGACGGTGGCGGAGGGCCGCACCGTGCCTTTTCCCTTGCGCGCGATGATGGCGGCAAGCGCCATCGCGGCAAGGGCGAGCACGCCACCCTCCCCCCTGTTGTCGGCGCGCATGACGAAGATGACGTATTTGACCATCACCACCAGCGTCAGCGCCCAGAACACCAGCGAAAGAATGCCGAGAACGCCGGCTTCGCCAGCCTTCAGTCCCACCACGGGATCGAAGCACTGACGGATCGTATAGAGAGGGCTGGTGCCAATATCGCCAAAGACGACCCCGATGGCCGCGGCATGAAGAGCAAGCCCTTTACTCGGCTGCTCCCGGGACGAGACGATGCTCAACAGTCCAGCCTCCGGCTGTCGCAAACGGGAGGCAAAGGGATACGCAACAGCTCACGACAGGTCAAGCGACCCATATCGTGCGTTGTCGAGGCCCCAACCCCTCTGGTAGAGCAACACTACAGTAACTTCAAATCAACAGTATAGCCCCGAGGGAGAATCCCATGTCCGCAGAGCCGAAAGCCGCCGACGAACCCATCGTTCTGGTCGAAAAAAGGGGCGAAATCGCCCTTGTCACCCTCAATCGCCCCCGGGCGATGAATGCACTCTCCCGGCCGCTGCGCACCGCCATCGCGGACACGTTCGAGGCGCTGGAAGCCGATCCCGCCGTGCGCGTCGTCGTGCTGACGGGGGCGGGCAAGGCGTTCTGCGCCGGCCTCGACCTCAAGGAACTGGGCCAGGACGCCAGCGCGGCGGGCGGGGAAGCAGCGGGCGGCGTCAACGCCACCATCAACGACAAGGACCCGGTTACCTCCATCAACCGTTTCTCCGGCCCGGTCATCGGCGCCATCAATGGCGTCGCCATCACCGGCGGTTTCGAACTGGCGCTCGCCTGCGACGTGCTGATTTGCGCGCCCGAGGCCCGCTTCGCCGACACCCATGGCCGCGTCGGCATCCTGCCGGGCTGGGGCCTGTCGCAGAAGCTGTCGCGGGCCATCGGCCTCTATCGCGCCAAGGAACTGTCGCTGACGGGCAATTTCCTCTCCGCCGCCCAGGCTGCCGAATGGGGCCTCGTCAACCGGGTCGTGCCCGCCGACGAACTGATCTCCGCCAGCCTCAAACTGGCGGAAGACATGCTGTCCCTCGTCCCGGAATGCCTGACCGGCTACAAGAGCCTGATCAATGAGGGCTTCGCCCAGAGCTTCGGCGATGCGCTTGCCACCGAAAAGCGCGTTTCCGGCGCGGCCAACAAGGCGGTCTCATCATCGGCCATCGAGGATCGCCGCGAAGCCATCCGCCAGCGCGGGCAGACGCAGACAGGCAACTGAACCCTGTGGCCGTGTCAGGACTGTCCGCGGACAGCCCTGACACGGCCGCACCCAGGCACAAATTAAGTACAGTTAAGTATTAATAGATTATACTCTCTATATATTCAATTTTTATTAGGAATAAGCTTTTATACTTGTGTCTTCTACTGCGTTTGACAGGAGGAAGTCATGACATCGCAAGGTTTCTCACCGTCTCTGGATGACCGGGTTCTCAGCCCTCGACAGATCGAAGCCGTCTCGGGCGGTGGCGGGGTCAATGGGGCCGCCTACAATGACCTCATAGCGAAAAACCACCAGCTCCGGGACCAGAGGAATGCCCAGCTCTCCGCCGCGCAGGCCGCAGCCCCTGCCGCAACGCCCCAGTCACCAAGAGGAGGGATGCTGAACTTCAGGCTGAACGCCGATGGTACAATTCAAGGCCTTGAAGGTCTCTATGGAGGCGGCGGCGGGATTGGCGGCGTAGGCGGCGCCGGTGCGGGGGCCGGCGGGGCGGGCGGTTCCTAGAGCCCTCACAGCACCCTTCCCGGCTGGAAGGGCTAACGCGGACCTTCGCACTGCGCCGCATTCGCGCTAAACTCCCGGAAAACAAATTCCGGGAGGACAGCCATGCACGATATCATCATCCGCGGCGGCACCATTTACGACGGCTCCGGCGGCAAGCCGTTCAAGGGCGACGTCGCCATCGACGGCGGCGTCATCACCGCCGTCGGCACCGTCACCGGCCCGGCCCGGGAGGAAATCGACGCGACCGGCCAGATCGTCACCCCCGGCTTCATCGATGTTCACACCCATTATGACGGGCAGGTCACCTGGGACCCCTATCTCCAGCCCTCGACCTTTCACGGCGTCACCACCGCCGTCATGGGCAATTGCGGCGTCGGCTTCGCGCCCTGCAAGCCGGAACAGCGCTCCTGGCTGCTGGGCCTGATGGAAGGGGTCGAGGATATTCCCGGCACGGCGCTCGCCGAGGGCATCAAGTGGAACTGGGAAAGTTTCCCGCAATATATGGATGCCGTGGAGGCCTCGCCGCTGGCCCTCGACGTCGGCCTTCAGGTGCCCCACGCCGCCGTCCGCGCCTATGTGATGGGCGAGCGCGCCACGCCGCTTGAGCCTTCAACCGCCGAGGAAACCGCCGAGATGGGCCGTCTGGTCGTCGAGGCCCTTGAAGCGGGCGCGCTCGGCTTTTCGACCTCGCGTACCCTCAAGCACAAGGATGTGAAGGGCGCGCCGACCCCGACGCTGGAGGCCGAGGCCGCCGAACTGCACGGCATCGCCCGGGCCATGGGCGAGGCGGGCAAGGGCGTGCTCCAGCTCATCGCCGACTTCAAGCAGACGGACGAGGAATTTTCGATCCTGCGCGGCATGGTCGAGGTGTCGGGCCGCCCGCTCTCGATCACCATCGAACAGGACGACCGCTGGCCGACCGTCTGGAGCCGCGTGCTCGACAATATCGCCGCCGCCAATGCCGCCGGGCTGCCGGTCAGGGGCCAGGTGCCGCCGCGCGCCACGGGGCTTCTTCTGGGCCTGACCTCGTCCCTCAACCCGTTCGTGATGCACAAGACCTTCCGCCAGATCGGCCATGCCCCGCTCGATGAGCAGCTTGCCGCCCTGCGCGATCCCGCTTTCCGGGCGCAATTGCTGGCGGAAGAGCCCGCCTACCCGAAGGGCGAGATCATCGAGATGATCTGCACCCATTATCACAAGATGTTCGCGCTCGGCGAAACGCCCAACTATGAGCCCGCGCCCGAGGAAAGCGTGAAGGCCCGGGCCGGACGGGCGGGGAAAAACCCGCGCGAAATCGTTCTGGACCTGATGCTGGAGCAGGATGGCCGCGCGCTGCTCTATTTCCCGCTGATGAACTACAGCTGCGGCAGCCTCGACGATGTCGAGACCATGCTGACCCACCCCAACACCGCCTTCGGCCTCAGCGACGGCGGCGCGCATTGCGGCATCATCTGCGACGCGAGCTTCCCGACCACGATCCTGACCCATTGGGGCCGCGACCGGACAAGGGGCTCGAAACTGCCGCTCGAATGGCTGGTCCATGGCCTCACCGGCCGCAACGCCGAGCTGATCGGCCTGCTGGACCGGGGCATCCTTGCTCCCGGCATGAAGGCGGACGTCAACGTCATCGACTTCGACGGATTGCGCCTTTACTCCCCGCAGATCGTCTATGATCTGCCGGCAGGCGGCAAGCGGCTGATCCAGAAGGCGGACGGCTATACCGCCAGCATCGTTTCGGGTGCCGTGGCGTTCCGGAACGGCGTGCCGACCGGCGTGCTGAACGGCCGCCTCGTGCGCGGCGCCCGGCAACGCCCCGCGCAGGCCCGGGGCGTTGCCGCCGAATGAGCGATAGACTAAAAGCCGAAGCTGGTGCCGGTCTGTCGCGATGATTGCTGAAGGGGAAAATCCCGCCGGGTTTGCCATAATTCGGTCACGGCGGCCCCTGATGCTCCACCAACACACAGGCGCCATCGGGCAATGTGCAAGATGAGCCGGTACATGTATGCAATGGGCCTCCCGGACGGCCCGGAACGATCCGCCCGGGATCACAAAAGCATGAGTTTTTTATGAACCAACCTGCCGAAAAGCCGTCACGCTTTGCAGCACTCTTTCGGCTCGCCGCCTTTCTGGTGATCGTGCTGCCGCTGGTCATCTTCGCCAATCTGGCGGTCTGGTCCGCCTTCAACCAGCCGCATTCGGCTGAATCCTGGACCGGGGAAATCGTCGGCTACGATTACAGCCCCTATCGTTTCGGCCAGAATCCGAACAAGGGCAGCCAGCCCACGTCCGAACAGATCGATCAGGACCTGAAGCTGCTGTCCCAGCACGCGCAGGCGATCCGGACCTATTCCACCATCGACGGGCTCGACGTCATACCCGACATCGCCGCGAAATATGATCTGTCGGTTGCGTTGGGCGCCTGGGTCGACCAGCGCAGGGACCGCAACGACGAGGAAGTCAAAAACCTCATCAGGCTCGCCTGGAAAAAGAACGTCGTCCGCCTGATCGTCGGCAATGAAGCCATCCTGCGCGGCGATCTCGAAGCCTCCGACATCATCACCTATATCCGTCAGGTCAAGCAGACGGTCTGGAAGCCGGTCAGCACCGCCGAACCGTGGCACGTCTGGCTCAAGCATCCCGAACTCGTCAAGGAAGTGGACTATATCGCCATCCACCTGCTGCCCTACTGGGAAGGTGTGGATATCAAGCGCTCGATCCCCTACATCCTCGACGAGATGCAGCAGGTCCACGACCGCTATCCCGACAAGCCCATCGTCATCACGGAAGTGGGCTGGCCCAGCAGCGGCAAGGTGTTCCCGCGCCGCCTGGCGCCCAACTCGCCCAAGGAGCAGTGGGACGAGGAGGCCGTGCCCTCCCTCGTCAACGAGGCGACCTTCCTGCGCGAATTCATGAACGAGGCCAAGGCGCGCCACCTCACCTATTATGTGATGGAAGCCTTCGACCAGCCGTGGAAGATCGAGAACGAAGGCGCGGCGGGCGCCTTCTGGGGCGTTTATGACGCCAACCGCCAGCCCAAATTCCCCATGGCGGGCGAAATCATCGAGGCCCCGCACTGGCGCATCTATGCCTCGATCGCGGTCGGCCTCGCCATGATCCCCGCCGTGCTGTTCGTGCTGCGGCGTCATCACGTGAAACCGGCCGGCGTCATCATCTTCATGATCCTGACGCAGATCGCGGCATCCGCCATCGCCTGGGCTGGCCTCTCCGCCACCGGCCTCTATTTCACGACGACGCAGATCGTGGTCTGGAGTTTCCTGTTCCTGTGTCAGGGCCTGTTGCTGATCGTGCTGCTGGCGGAAGCCATCGAGTTCGTCGAGGTCATCTGGACGCGCGAGGGCAACCGCTCGTTCAAGCCGTTCGCGCATGATGTCGACTATCCCAAGAACAAGATCTCGATCCACGTCCCTATCCATAATGAACCGCCCGAGATGGTGATCGAGACGCTCAATGCGCTGAACCGTCTCGACTACCCCAATTTCGAGGTTCTGATCCTCGACAACAACACGAAGGATCCCGCGGTCTGGGAGCCGGTGCGCGATCATTGCCAGAAGCTCGGCGCGCACTTCCGCTTCTTCCATCTGGAAAACTGGCCGGGCTTCAAGGCGGGCGCACTCAACTACGGCCTGACCCAGACAGCGGAGGACGCCGACATCGTCGCGGTCATCGACAGCGACTATCAGGTCATCCCCTCGTGGCTGCGCACCATGGTGCCCTATTTCGAGAAGCAGGATGTCGCTATCGTGCAGGGTCCGCAGGACTACCGCGACGGCCATGAGAGCCTGTTCAAGAACATGGTCTACTGGGAATATGCGGGCTTCTTCCATATCGGCATGGTGCAGCGGAACAATTTCAACGCGATCATCCAGCACGGCACCATGACCATGGTGCGCAAGACCGCGCTTCAGGGGGCGGAGGGCTGGGCCGAATGGTGCATCTGCGAGGATGCGGAACTGGGCCTCAAGCTCTACCGGCAGGGTTACGACTCTGTCTATGTCAGCGACAGCTTCGGCAAGGGCCTCACCCCCGATACGCTGGCGGGCTATATCGGCCAGCGCTTCCGCTGGGCCTATGGCGCGGTCCAGATCGTCAAGCACCACTGGAAGGCGCTACTGCCGTGGAATTCCAAAGGTGGGCTCACCGCCGCCCAGCGCTATTACTTCATCGCCGGCTGGCTGCCCTGGTTCGCCGACGGCCTCGCCCTCGTCTTCACGGTCACGAGCTTCTTCGTTTCCGTCTGGGCGCTGATCGACCCCAAATCGGTTTCGCTGCCGGTCGCGGCCTTCCTCATTCCGACCATCGGCAGCTTCGCCTTCAAGTTCATCCGCTCGCTGGCGCTCTATGCCGTGCGTGTGCGGGGGGCCGGGTTCTGGAACTCGCTGGGCGCGGGCGTGGCGGCGCTCGCCCTCACCCACACCGTCGCCAAGGCCGTGTTGCAGGGCTTCATCACGAAGGACAAGCCTTTCTTCCGCACCCCCAAGCTTGAAGACCAGCCGGGACTTTCGGCCATCTTCATTCAGGTGCGCGAGGAAACCGTGATGCTGATCATCATCTGGGGGCTGGCCATCGCCTTCCTGCTCAGCCCCTCCTTCTCGGACACGCAATCGCGGCTCTGGGTCGCGGTTCTCTTCGTCCAGTCGATCCCCTATGCGGCGGCCGTCCTGCTGTCGTTCATCAATGTGCTGCCCGCCCTTTTCCGCAAGCGCACCGCCAGCGACAAGGCGGCCATCCCGGCGGAATAACCAGCCATCGACCAAAATAAAAGGCCGGTATCGCTACCGGCCTTTTTCATGTCCGCTCCGGCGATCAGATGCCGCCGCCGTCGATGTTGATCTTCTGTCCGTTGGCGTAAGGATTGGCGTCGGAGACAAGCCAGAGCACGGCGGCCGCCACATCCTCGGGCACCGAGACCCGCCCGAACGGATAGAGCTTGTCCAGATCGTGAATGTCGCTGACACCGGAACGCGCCGTCGCCAGACGCCGTCCCATTTCCGTATCCGTGAGGCTGGGCGCGACGATATTGGTGCGGATGCCGTGGACGCGCTCCTCCCTGGCGAGCGTCAGCGCCAGCGCCTCCATCGCGGCCTTGCCCATATTGTAGGGCGCGCCGTTCGCCGCCATGCGCAATGTCGCCACCGAGGAGATCATGATGATGTCGCCCCGCTTCTCCTTGCGCATGTGCGGCACCACGAGGCCGGAAAGAAAATGCGGTGCGAGCGCATGCACCCGCATGACGCGCTCAAGCTCGGCAGGATCGGTATCGGCAATCGCCCGGCCCCGGCTCGCGATGCCCGCATTGTTGACGAGAATGCCGATCGAGCCGAAATCCTTCAGCACATCGGCGACCAGCGCCTGAACCTCGTCGAAATTTTCGACCGACGCCTGATAGGCCTTCGCCTTGCGGCCAAGCTTCCCGATATCCGCTACGGTTTCGGCCGCCGCCTCCCCGTCACGGCGATAGTTGATCGCCACGTCCGCGCCCGCGCCTGCAAGCGCCAGCGCAATCGACCTGCCAATGCCCCGGCTGCCGCCGGTCACAAGCGCGACACGGCCCTTCAACGAGATTTCCATACATCCTCCCATGAACGGCTTTGCATTCTTCCTGCCGCCGCTCTTTGCGTCTGTTTTCAGATGCGCCGAATCTAGCAGCTATTCCCCCGGTTTGAAGCGCAGGCATCCGGCATCGCAAAATGAAAGAAGCGGCCCCTTGAGAGGGCCGCTCCGTCCAGACTTGCCAGATGCTGGCGCGCTTTTCCGCTCAGACCGCCGTTGCGTATTTCTTCATGTCGTCCCGCAGCGTGCCCTTCAGGATCTTGCCATTGGCGTTGCGCGGCAGCGGCTCGGTGCGGATTTCGATCTTCACCGGCACCTTGAAGGCGGCCAGCAGCTTGCCGACATGAGCCTTCAGTTGCGCCTCGTCGATTTCCTTGCCCGGCGCGACCTGCACGATGGCGCCCACCTCCTCGCCCAGCACGCGATGCGGGATGCCGACGACAGCCGCATCCATCACGCCCTCGAAGGCATAAAGCACGCTCTCGACCTCGACGCAGTAGATGTTCTCGCCGCCGCGGATCAGCATGTCCTTGGCGCGGTCGAGAATATAGATGAAGCCTTCCTCGTCGATGCGCACCAGATCGCCGGAGTGGAACCAGCCCCCCTCGGTGATGGCCGCCGCCGTCGCCTCGGGCTTGTTCCAGTAGCATTTCACGATATTGGGACCCTTGATCCAGAGTTCCCCGATTTCGTTGACGCCGACGGCCTCGCCCTTCTCGTTGACGGCCTTCACATCGCAGACGGGCACGGCGGGGCCGCAGCTGTCCGGGCGGTTGACGTAATCCTCGGCGGAATTCATCGTCGTGATCGAGGACGTTTCCGTCAGGCCGTAGCCGTTCGAGGGCGCAGATTTCGGGAACAGTTGCTTGATGCGGGCAACAAGCTCCGGCGCGGAAGGTGCGCCGCCATAGCCGACGCCATCGACGCTCGACGTGTCGTACTTATCGAAGTCCGGGCTCTCGATCACCTGCCAGACCATGGCGGGCACACCGCCGAAAGTGTTGACCTTTTCCTGCTCGATCAGTTGCAGCGCGCGTTCGGGATTCCAGCGGTGCATCATCACCACGCGCGCGCCGGTGGCATAGTTCGCGACCAGAATGGAGTGGCAACCCGTGGCATGGAACAGGGGCACGGAGAGCAGCATCACCCGCTGCGGCCCGGCCGGATCCGGCGGCTGGGGGATTTCGCCCCGGCGCATCATGGCGCGCGCAGGGCCAAACATGGCGTTGATGAGATTGGTGCACATGTTGCGGTGCGTGCCGAGCGCACCCTTGGGCCTGCCCGTGGTGCCCGAGGTGTAGAAGATCGTGGCGTCGTCATCGGGATCGATGGCGACGTCCGGGAAGGAGTCCCCCGGCAGGCTGGCGTATCCGTCCGGCGAACCGATCAGGTCCTCGAAGGCGTCAGCGCCGCCGCGCAGGTTCGCGGGCGTGCGCACGGCGACCACGCCGGCGAGCTTCAGACTGGGCAGGCCGGGCGCGATGCGCTCCAGCCGCTCGCCATCGACGACGGCGACTTTCGAGCCTGAGTCCGAGATGCCATATTCGAGTTCATCCGCCGTGCCCCAGGCATTGAGCGGCACGATGACCGCGCCCAGCGCGACCGTCGCCCAGAAAACGATGGACCATTCCGGAAAATTGCGCATGGCAAGGGTGACATGGTCGCCCTTCCTCACACCATAACGGTCCGCAAGCACCCGCGCGAAGGCCGTGACCGCACGATAATGGTTCTCGAAGTTCAGCCGCTCGCCTTCATAGACGATGAAATCGCGCGCACCGAAAGCCCGGCCCGCATCGAGGATCACGCGCAGGTTGGACGGCGTGCTCTTGTAGACGCGGGTGGGAACGCCGCGAACATCCACGGTTTCCATCTCGAACGGCGTCCCGGGAGAGGTCAGAAACGCAATCGTGTCCTTCATGCTCAGCACCGGCCAATTGTCGGGGAGGCCGGGGTTTCTGGCTGTATCCGTCATCTTCATCTCCCTTGCCGGAGCGGCAGCTCCGGCGCTTTCCGCGCCGTCGCGTATCGCACGGCTTTGATTGGAATTGTTGGGAGGTTTGATAGCGGGTTTGCCGCCGTTTTTGAAGCGGAGAACATGATTTTCCCAAGGGTCTGCCGCGAGAATGGCCTCACGCCGGGCCCATCACCTCCAGCTTCGGCTCATGGGCGGCGGGGAGATTGTCATAGAGATCGGCGATCAGGTCGCCCCGGATGCTCTTGTGGGCCGGATCGTCCCACAGGTTTTCCCATTGATGGGGATCGTTGCCGACGTGATACAGCTCACCCTCCGTGCCGTCATAGGCGATGGAGCTGTGCGCCTCGAAAATGGCGCTGAGCGGCGTATCCCTGAAGGCTTCCTGCATCTTTTCCATGCCGTTGGGCTCGCCGACGGTCGAGGGCTCGTAGCGGGTCAGAAGCCAGCCGTCGCGATAGATCGAGCGCATGTGCATGCCGTAGCCGGGGAACTGGCTGTCCCATTCACAGATCATCCGCTCGCGGGTTTCGCTGCGCGACACGGGGAACGCCGTACCCTGCATCCATGAGGCGGGCTCGACGCCCGCGATCCGGCAGAATGTCGGTGCCAGATCGACCTGGCCGACCGGCGCGTCGATTTCCGCGGGCGTCATGCTGGCGGAGGGAGCGGGCCGCCAGATCATGGGCAGGCGCATCAGCGCGTCCACGTGGAACGGCCCCTTGTAGATCATGCCGAAGTCGCCCTGCATCTCGCCATGGTCCGTGGTGAAGATGACGTCCGTATCCGCGTCCCAGCCCCGCGCCCCGATCCGCGCCATGACCCGCCCGACCGCCTCGTCGATCAGTTCGTTCATGACGTGAACCTTGGCGTTGATCTCCCTGATATTGTCGTGGCTGATGCCCTTTGGCCGGTAGTTGGCGGGGCCCCCTTCCTGATTGACCCAGGTGCCTTCATAACAAGCCAGCCAGTGGGCGGGCTTGCGGGAGAGGATCTTCACGAGTTCCTCTTCCGAGCCGGGATGGCCGTCCGGCAGCGGCTGGTCGCGCCAGTCGTGGCGTCCGACTTCCGAGGCCGGCGGATCCCAGGGATGGTGGGGATCAGGAAAGCTCATCCAGACGAACCAGTCGTCTTCAGCATCGAGCCCGTCCAGGAATTCGATGGTCCGGTCCGCCACCCAGTCGGTGTGATACATGCCGCGCGGGATGGGGTTGTTCTTGGCTTCGGGCGCGCCGGTGTCGCCGCCGCCGCTCGCATCCAGAAGCGTCGCGAAGTCGTTGAAATGGTCGGGATGGTTCTGCTTCAGCCAGCGCCCGTAATGCCCGACCGGGCGGCCGAAGAAATTCGCGGTGTGGGTGGCGTGGATGGCCCGGTCGAAGCCGCGCCACGGTCCAAAATCGCCGGTCGCCTGCCGGATATTCTCCTTGAAGCGGCCCTGAAAATCCATGTTCGGCTCGAAATGCGCCTTGCCGAGCAGCGCGGTCTTGTAGCCTGCCTTGTCCTTCAGATATTGCGCGACCGAGGGCGCGTCCTCCGGCAGCGGCACGCCATTGGCATAGACGCCATGGGTGCGGGCATATTGCCCCGTCAGCATGGTCGAGCGCGCGGGCATGCACACCGTGTTCTGGTTATAGGCCCGCCTGTAATTGAATCCGGCGCGCGCCAGCCCGTCGATCACCGGCGTCCGGGCGAATTTGTTGCCGTTTATTCCCAGCCCGTCGAACCTTTGCTGGTCCGTGGTGATGAAAAGGATTTTCCGTCCCATGTCTCGCTCCCGGAAGCCGCTGTTTCCAGCTTGTTAATGCCATGCATTAAGCCTTGGAGGCGCCGGTCAGACAAGAAAAATCGTAAATAAAGATTATCTAGCCGAGCAGGCCATCCTCGCCGGGAAATCCGTGGACGGCGATGGTGGCGAGCGCCAGCCGCAGCTTGCCGGGCGTGCCGGCGTCGAAGGCATGGAGAGCGAGGAGAGGCAGGCGCACGCCCTCGATTTCAACATGACGCGGCTCGGGCAGCCTCGGCACCTCGTCGCGGGCGACCAGATCGACGACGATGTCTATGGACCCCTCCTCCATGTGCGGCACGCGCGCAAGACCGAGGCCGCGCACCTCCAGCAACCCGGCAATCACATCGGGCGGGCGGGCCATGAGCCGTCCCTCCCGCGCCGTCAGACAGACCTGATCGTCGGCAATCAGCCGGGCATCCGTGAAGCGCTGCAACAGCCGGAAGGCGAGATCGGACTTGCCGCGGCCGGAGGAACCGCGCAACAGAGCGCCGCGCCCGCCGGCAAAAACCGCTGTCGCATGAAGGCGAACCGTCATCTGCCCCTGGGCTCCGCATCGGCGGCGGGCAGGTCGACGATGAAGCGTGCGCCCGCGCCCTCTTCGCCGGCCAGAGCCCGGTTTTCCGCCCATATCCGGCCCTTGTGCGCCTCCACGATCTGTCTGGAGATGGAAAGACCAAGGCCGGAATGCTTGCCGAAGGAATCAGGCCTGTCGGTCAGGAACCGGTCGAAAATCCGCGCCAGATTGTCCGGCGGAATGCCCGGCCCCTCGTCCTCGACGAGGATGCGCACCTGATCGCCCGCCCGGCGCAGTGTCACCGCCACCTTGCCACCCGGCGGGCTGAAGGAAAGCGCATTGTCGATCAGGTTCCGCATCACCTGCCCCAGGCGGCTGTCGAACCCCTTGACCAGAAAGCCCTTCAGCCCCTTCGGTCCCTCCTCGACATTCAGGCGGACGCTCATCCCCTCCTCGCTCCCCGTCTCGTTGAAGAGATCGACCACGGTTTCGAGCAGCGTCACCACCTGCACATCGGCCATGTCCCGGCGCGACAGCTCGGCATCGAGCCGCGAGGCGTCGGAAATATCGCTGATCAGCCGGTCGATGCGGCGCACATCGTCCTGCACGATCTGCATCAGCCGCGCGCGCGCACCGGCATCCCGGGCCAGATCCAGCGTCTCGATGGCGCTGCGCAGCGAGGTGAGCGGGTTTTTCAGCTCGTGCGCCACATCGGCGGCGAAGCTTTCGATGGCGTCGATCCGCAGATAGAGCGAATTGGTCATCTCCCGCAACACGCCGGAAAGATTGCCGATTTCGTCGCGGCGCGAGGTGAAGTCCGGGATCTGGGCGCGGGCGATCTTGCCACGCCGCACAATCTCGGCGGATTCCGCCAGCCTGCGCACGGGCTCCGCGATGGTGCCCGCCAGCACCACCGAGAGCAGGATGGAAACCCCGAGCGCCACCAGCGCCACCTGCAGGATCGCAAACCGCTCGGCGCGGACGATCTTGTCGATGTCGCCGCCCTGCGTGGACAGCATCAGCGCGCCCAGCACTGCGCGATAGCGCTGGATCGGCACGGCGACGCTGACGATCAGCTCGCCCCGGTCATTGATGCGCTCCATACTGGAGGGCACCCCCTTGAGCGCGCGCGAGACCTCATCGTAAATGGTCCCGTCCTGGCTGCCCGCCTCGCGATAGCGCGGCAGGTCCCGGCCCGGCAGCAAGGACCACGCCCACGCCTCAAGACGGGTAAAAGGTCCCTGCCGGTCCTGCCAGTCGGGCGGCGGCAGTTCGAAAGCGACGATCTGGCCGGTATCGGTAAGGTTGCGGCTGTCGAGCAGCAGCACCGCATCGTCATCATAGAGCCGGGCCCGGGTCTGGGTCGGCACCACGAGGCGGCGCAGGATGGGCGAGGCATCCTCAGGGATAATCGGCAGGTCCTCGTCGGCCGGGGGCGGCGGACTGGGCCGCTTTTTCCGGCTCTTGCGGCCCGTGTCGCGCCGCTCCAGCGGGTCGATCACGTCAGGCGGCATGACATCGGTCGCCGACTGGGCGATGGCGCCCGCAATGATCTCGGCCTGGGTCAGCAGGCTCTGGCGGCGGGCGTCGATCAGGCCTTCGCGAAACTGGTTGAGATAGAGCACGCCGCTGACCAGCGCGATCAGTCCCACCATATTGAAGGCGATGATGCGCCCGGTCAGGCTGTAGAAGCGGCCCTGGGCAAGGAGCAGAAGGAATGCGCGAGATGCCCCGCGCAGACGCCGGGACACCGTTTCACGGAACGACCCGGCAACCGTCTGATCCGTCTTTTCCCCGGCCGGTTCCGCCACGTCGAGCCCCTCAGGCCTCCTTGTAGCGATAGCCGACACCATAAAGCGTTTCGATCATGTCGAAGTCCGTATCCACTTCCTTGAACTTCTTGCGCAGACGCTTGATGTGGCTGTCGATGGTCCTGTCGTCCACATAGACCTGATCGTCATAGGCGGCGTCCATGAGCGAATCCCGGCTTTTGACATAGCCTGGCCGCTGGGCCAGCGCCTGGAGGATGAGAAATTCCGTTACCGTGAGCACGACGCTCTTTTCATCCCAAGTACAGGAATGGCGTTCGGGATCGAGCCGGAGCTTGCCGCGCTCGACCGCGCCGACGCCGGGCTCCACCGGCACGCCCTCGGCCTTGGGCTGCGAGCGGCGCAGCACCGCCTTCACCCGCTCGACCAGCAGGCGCTGGGAGAAGGGTTTGCGGATATAATCGTCGGCGCCCATCTTGAGCCCGAACAATTCGTCGATCTCATCGTCCTTGGAGGTGAGAAAAATGACCGGCAGCTCCGATTTCTGGCGCAGGCGGCGCAGCAGTTCGATCCCGTCCATGCGCGGCATCTTGATGTCGAACACGGCCATGTCGGGCGGATTGGCCGAAAGGCCCGCCAGCGCCGCAGCCCCGTCATTATAGGTCTGGACGTGATAGCCCTCGGCTTCGAGCGCAATAGAGACCGATACCAGAATGTTGCGGTCATCATCCACGAGCGCGATTGTCGGCATATGCGCCTTGTCCTTTTCGGCCATCACGAAACTACCAGCCTCCCGTCATCAGGCACCAAACCCTGCTCTAGGGCCGGTTTTAGCCCAAATTGTGGCAATATGGTAACCCTTCAGACGGACGCCGGATACGGCTGCGTGTCAAGGAGCGGCGGGGCCGGGACGCCGGCTGCCCCGCCGGGCCTCCCCCGGCCGGGCAGATGGAAAAACCTTTTTTCACGCAAATGAGAGTCATTGCGCCAATTCGACGCTCAAATTATTGTGGATTTTCACCTCGGAATGAGGTTTTCAAGAGGGACATGAGTCGAAGACCCGCGGCAGGCCGCCAGCCCGCCCCGTAAATCGCTCACCCGCGGAGAGAAAAACCGGGCAACCGGCTGCGCGGGACGTCGGGGGACGAAGTCGTTAGGGTCCAACCAGACAGATTTTGGCATGGACCGGTGGCCCGATCAGGGCGCCGGGCCTAGAAATTGATGAGGGCCTGGCCCTCCGGCAGGCATTCCCCGAGAACCGGCATCGGTTCCCGGCAGGGCCGGGACGGGGCGGAGAACAGCCTCGACACATATGGAGAAGAAGTGTGAAACAGACCGGGCCCTACATCAGCAAGCATGGTGTCGAGGAAAGCGGATTTAAAAATCTCGCCGCGGCGCATTGGAACTATCGTCCCGCGGCCCTCTATGAAGAGGCGATCCTGCGGCATGAAGGCCATGTGGCGGCGGACGGGCCGTTCGTGGTCAAGACCGGCGTGCACACCGGCCGCTCCGCCAAGGACAAGTTCATTGTCCGCGACGCCTCGACCGAGAACACCGTGTGGTGGGATGGCAACAAGGCCATGACGCCCGAGCAGTTCGACGTTCTCCATGCCGACATGCTCAAGTTCGCCGAAGGCCGCGAGCTTTTCATTCAGGACCTGTTCGGCGGCGCCGATCCAATCCATCGCCTGCCGACCCGCGTGTACACGGAACTGGCCTGGCATTCGCTCTTCATCCAGGATCTGCTGATCGAACCGGCAGTGGAAGAACTCGCCGATTTCCAGCCGAAGTTCACGATCATCAACCTGCCGAGCTTCAGCGCCGATCCGGCCCGCCACGGCGCGCGCACCGAAACGATGATCGCCTGCAACTTCGCCAAGCGGATCGTCCTGATCGCGGGCACCTCCTATGCCGGCGAGACGAAGAAATCCGTCTTCTCGATGCTGAACTATGACCTGCCGGCCAAGCGCGTGATGCCGATGCACTGCTCGGCCAATGTGGGCGACAAGGGTGACACGGCCATCTTCTTCGGCCTGTCCGGCACCGGCAAGACCACACTTTCGGCCGTTTCCACCCGCACGCTGATCGGCGACGACGAGCATGGCTGGTCGGAAAGCGGCGTCTTCAACTTTGAAGGCGGCTGCTACGCCAAGATGATCAAGTTGTCGCCGGAAGCCGAGCCCGAGATTTACGCCACGACCAAGCGGTTCGGCACGGTGCTCGAAAATGTGGTGATGGACCCCGAGACCCGCCAGCTCGATCTCGACAGCGCGGCGCTTGCGGAAAACAGCCGTGGCGCCTATCCGCTTTCGTTCATTCCGAACGCCAGCGCCACCGGCCGCGCTCCGCACCCCAAGAACATCATCATGCTGACGGCCGACGCCTTTGGTGTGCTGCCGCCCATCGCCAAGCTGACGCCCTCGCAGGCCATGTACCACTTCCTGTCGGGTTACACCGCCAAGGTCGCGGGCACGGAAAAGGGCGTGACCGAGCCCGAAGCCACCTTCTCGACCTGCTTCGGCGGCCCGTTCATGTCGCGCCACCCCACCGTCTACGGCAACCTGCTGCGCGACCTGATCGCCGAGCACAAGGTGGACTGCTGGCTGGTCAACACCGGCTGGACCGGCGGCGCCTATGGTACCGGCTCGCGCATGCCGATCAAGGCAACCCGCGCGCTGCTCGCCGCCGCCCTTGACGGCAGCCTCGCCCACGCCGAGTTCCATCTCGACCCCAACTTCGGCTTCCAGGTTCCGGTCGCGGTGCCGGGCGTCGATACGAAGATCCTGAACCCGCGCGACACATGGGCCGACAAGGCCGCCTATGACGCGCAGGCCCAGAAGGTTGTGAAGATGTTCATCGCCAACTTCGAGAAGTTCATCGACCACGTCGATCCCGACGTCATCGACGCGGCCCCCGCCGCCGAATAATCGTCAGGTCAGTCTGAACATGAAGGCCGGTTCCACAGGGACCGGCCTTTTTCATGCCCGCATCGCCGCGCACCAGGCCTTGTCGAGGGCGATCAGTTCATGAAAGCCCGCCTTGAGCGCACAGTGCATCCGCCGGGCAAGGGCGGCAAAGCTGTCGCGCAACGGTTTTTTTACCCCCGCATGGCCGATATTGACCATGTCGCTGAGCAGAAAGAGAATTTTTTCGATGTCGGCAGCCTCGGCCCGCACCGTCTCGAAACATTCCATGATCCCGCCGATGCGCGGCGAAAGGCCGGATACCGGTGAGCGCCCTTGAGGGAAAAGAGCCGCCATCAGTTCCGGTCCCGGCAGGGCGGCGACGAGTGCTTCGAGGTCGGCCCGCAATCCGTCTGCCAGATCGTGCGTGATCCGGCGGTTGAACTTTTTCTCACCCAGAAGCTGGAGCAGTTGCCAGATGCGGCGGATCAGCCGCACCGAGAGGGCTGGCAGATCGGGTATTTCCCAAACCTGATCCTCCTCCCCGCCTTCCCCGTTTTTGTGCCTGCGCCGGAACACCCGCGACGCCAGCCGCTGCTCCCGCGCCTTGCGGACAAAGGCGGCGGCGGCCGCCGCCGGGGTGCCGGCCTGCGGGAAATGCCGCGAGAAAAGCTCCGCCATGCTGGAATCGACCGGCACGAAGCGGGCGTTCTGGCCGAACAGCGCCGGGCGAGGCGCATCGAAGGCGGAGGGCCGCGCGCGCGCCTGAATGCAGAACCCCGATTCCTCGCTCGCGGCGTTCATGTCGGGCACGAAGAAGCGCCCGTCGGGCGAACGCCGTCCCGCCCCCTCGCTCGCGAACGGACTGATGGGCCTCGCCGCATTGGCCGCAAAAGGGGCGGCCATGGGCGGGATGGGGCCGGACGCCATGCTTAGCCTCGTGAAACCGGATCCTGCGCCCGATCATGCACCCGGCGCGGGCGAGGCGGAACCGTCACGCGGGGGAAAATGATGCCGCGCTCAGTGCGCTTCGTCCCAGTTCAGGGCAGCCCGGGCCTCGACTTCAAGCGGCACCGAGAGCGCGAGCGCCGGATGGGGCGCATCGACCATCACTTTCGACACCAGCTTGCAGGTTTTTTCCGCGTCCTCCTCTGGCACCTCGAAGATAAGCTCGTCATGCACCTGAAGCAGCATCCGGGTCGAATGAAGTCCCGCCTGTTCCAGGGCGTCAGGCATGCGGATCATGGCGCGGCGGATGATGTCGGCGGCGGACCCCTGAATCGGCGCATTGATCGCGGCACGCTCCATGAAGGCCCGTTCGGCGGGATTGCGGGAATTGATCGCGGGCAGCGAAATCCGCCGTCCGAACACGGTTTCGACATAACCCTGGGCGTGGGCCGTCTCCCTGGTCGCGTCCATATAGGCCCGGATGCCGGGGAAGCGCGCGAAATAGGTGGTGATATAGTCGCCCGCCTCCTGCCGCGAAATGCCGAGTTGCTGGGCAAGGCCGAAGGCGGAAATGCCATAGATGATGCCGAAATTGATCGCCTTGGCCCGGCGGCGTACCGACGGATCCATCTTTTCCAGCGGCACGTTGAACATTTCGCTCGCCGTCATGGCGTGAATGTCGAGCCCGTCCGCGAAGGCCTGCCGCAAGGCCGGAATGTCGGCGATATGGGCAAGCAACCTCAGTTCGATCTGGCTGTAGTCGGCGGAAACCAGCCGGTTGCCCGGCTCGGCGATGAAGGCCGTCCGGATTCTGCGCCCCTCCTCGGTGCGGACCGGGATGTTCTGCAAATTGGGCTCGCTCGAGGCGAGCCGCCCTGTCGTGGTCGAGGCCAGCGAATAGGAGGTGTGGACGCGCCCGGTTTCGGGATTGATGAAGGTCGGCAGAGCATCGGTATAGGTGCTCTTGAGCTTGGCGAGGCCGCGCCAGTCGAGCACCGAGCGGGCGAGCGGCACACCCTGCACCACGGCCAGCGTCTCCAGCGTGTCCGCGTCCGTGCTCCATGCGCCGGTCTTGGTTTTGCGCCCGCCTTCGAGCCCGAGCTTGCCGAACAGCAGATCGCCAAGCTGCTTGGGCGAGCCGATGTTGAAACGCTCGCCCGCGAGTCGGTAGATTTCCTCCTCCATGCCTTCCATCTTCTGGGCGAAGCCTGCGGACAGCCGCGCCAGCACCTGACGATCGATCTTGACGCCCGCCCGCTCCATCTCGACCAGCACCGGCACCAGAGGCCGCTCCAGCGTCTCGTAGAGCGTCGTCATGCGTTCGGCGACCAGCCGGGGCTTGAGGTGCCGCCACAGGCGCAGCGTCACGTCGGCGTCTTCCGCCGCATAGGCCGTGGCCTTGTCGATGGGCACCTTGTCGAAGGTGATGGCGGCCTTGCCGGTGCCCGCCACCTGCGAATAGGGGATGGGCTTGTGGCCCAGATGGCGCTCGGAAAGCTCATCCATGCCATGGCCGTGGCGGCCGGCGTCAAGCGCATAGGACATCAGCATGGTGTCGTCGATGGGCGACACCTCAAGCCCGTGCTGACGCAGCACCAGCATGTCGAACTTGAGGTTCTGGCCGATCTTCAGCACGCCGGGATCGGCCAGCAGCGGCTTCAGGGCGGCCAGCGCCTCCTTCAGCGGTATCTGGGCCGGGGCGTTCTCGCCTGAAAAATCGAACCCCTCGCCCGCGCCATGCTGCAGGGGCACATAACAGGCCCTGCCCGGCTCGACGGACAGCGAAAAGCCGACCAGCCGGGCCTGCATCGCATCGAGCGAGTCGGTTTCCGTATCGATGGCGACGAAGCCCTTTTCCCGCGCCGCGTCGAGCCAGCGGTCGAGTTCGGCAAGATCGGTGACGCAGACATGCTCGGCCGTGGCGAAATCGCCATCCCCGCCGGGACAAGGCACGCCCGGTATGCCCCCGGGCGACTTTCCGGCATCGTGGGCAGCCTCCTGCGGCGCCTCCTCGCCCAGGACCTCATCGAAAGCGTGGTGGCTGGCCGAAACCGGAACATCGGCTATGTCCACATCGAGATCGGCCGCGACCCGGCGGGTCAGGGTCTTGAACTCCATGTCGCGCAGGAAGGAAACCAGCAGCCTGCCGTCGGGCTTGTGCACGGTCATGTCCTCGAAAGGCACCTCGACCGGCACATCGCCGTCAAGCTGGACCAGACGCCGCGAAACCCGCGCCAGATCGGCGAATTCGGTCAGATTTTCGCGCCTTTTCGGCTGCTTTATCTCGCCCGCCCGGGCCAGAAGCTGCTCCAGATCGCCATATTCGAGGATAAGCTGCGCCGCCGTCTTGATGCCGATGCCGGGCACGCCGGGCACATTGTCGACCGAATCGCCCGACAGGGCCTGCACGTCGACGACCTTTTCAGGCGGCACCCCGAACTTCTCGACCACCTCGGCCGGGCCGATGGTTTTCATCTTCATGGTGTCGAGGAGATCGACCCCCTCGCCCACAAGCTGCATCAGGTCCTTGTCCGAGGAAACGATGGTGACCCGGGCTCCGGCGGCGCGGGCAAGCCGGGTATAGGTCGCGATCAGATCGTCGGCCTCATAGTTCACCAGCTCGATGCAGGGCACCCCGAAGGCGCGCACCGCATCGCGGATCAGGGCGAACTGGGGCACCAGATCCTCCGGGGCGGGCGGACGGTTGGCCTTGTATTCAGGATAGATATCGTTGCGGAAAGTCTTGCCGGAGGCGTCGAAAATGACCGCCAGATGGCTTGGCTCGAACTCGTCCCGGGTGTCGCAGATCAGCTTGTAAAGCATGTTGCAGAAGCCCGAAACCGCGCCGATCGGCATCCCGTCCGAACGGGTCAGAGGCGGCAGCGCATGGTAGGCCCTGAAAATATAGCCCGATCCGTCGATCAGGAAGACATGGTCCTGACGCCCCGGCGCATGGCCCTTTTCCGAACCGCTCCCGCTTGTCATGCGCCGCGTCCTCCTTATGTTGGGTTGGCCCGCCACTATATAACCGGGGCCTGCGCGAGACATAGCCTGTGCGAACCGGCAAT
Organism: Parvibaculaceae bacterium; assembly: GCA_028283765.1. Lineage (GTDB taxonomy): Bacteria > Pseudomonadota > Alphaproteobacteria > Parvibaculales > Parvibaculaceae > JAATFR01. The sequence goes on from JAPWJY010000009.1 coordinate 124,546, forward strand.
GACAGCATCTGGAAGCCTGAGAAAATCATGTCCTATCTGCCCGATCCCGAAGTTCTTGCCGTTCCCCAGGCTCCCGAACCCGTCAAGGCACCTGAAATCCCCAACGCCATCGAGGCCCGCGCCCTGCGCAAGGTCTACCGCGCCTCGAACGGGCAGCCCGCCAAGGAAGCGCTGAAAAGCATCGATCTCGCCATTCCCAAAGGATCGATCTTCGGTCTGCTGGGGCCGAACGGGGCGGGCAAATCGACCTTCATCAACATTCTCGCCGGGCTGGTGATGAAGACCTCCGGCGACGTCTCGATCTGGGGCTTCGACATCGACGTCAATCCGCGCATGGCCCGCGCCTCCATCGGCATCGTGCCGCAGGAACTGACCATCGACCCGTTTTTCACGCCATTCGAGGCGCTGGAGCTTCAGGCGGGCCTTTATGGCGTGCCCAAAAAGGAGCGCCGGACCATGGAAATCCTCGACGCCATGGGGCTCGCCGACAAGGCCCGGGCCTATGCCCGCACCCTTTCAGGTGGCATGAGGCGGCGTCTGCTGGTGGCCAAGGCCATGGTTCACAACCCGCCGGTGATCGTGCTGGACGAGCCCACCGCAGGCGTGGACGTGGAGCTGCGCCGCCAGCTCTGGGACTATGTGAAAGGCCTCAACGACCGGGGCACGACCATCGTGCTCACCACCCATTATCTGGAAGAAGCGCAGGAACTGTGCGACCGCATCGCCATCATCAACCATGGCGAGGTGGTGACCAATGAGCCGACCAGCCAGCTTCTGGCCCGGCTTTCCGACAAGCAGCTCGTGATCCGGGCCGCCCGCCCGATCACCAGCCTGCCCGGAGGGCTCGACGATCTGAAGCCCGAGCTTCGCCGGGACGGACAACTGGCGCTGCACTACAGTCCCAAGGACAGTCCCGTCCCCGCCGTGCTTGCCCGCCTCGCCGCGCTGGGCATCGAGGTCGTGGACCTCACGACCGAGGAATCGACGCTGGAAGATGTCTTTTTACAACTGACGGCAGGGTAATTTGCCGACCATCAACGTTTATTTGCTGTAAATTTCCTCTCCTTTTGCAATACAATATTGTGACATTGTAATCATCTTATCTGTCTGGGGTTTCGCTTCTATGGCGATATGTGAGACGGCATAGGGGGGAGTCCACATGTCCACAACTCCCATTATGCAAAAAATTGCGACAATAGGCCGTCTTGTCCGACATCTGAGCCTGTTGCCCATAATTCACGATCAAACCCGGCCATTAACGCCGGAATCCCCCGGAATCATCAGTCCTGACGTGATTGCGCAGATCACCGGAGCCCTGTCCGATAAAATTGAAACGATGACGGCGAAGCTGGAAGGCATGAGTGCCCATGAAGCAGAACCGTCCCCCGGCCATAGCCTGTCTGATGAAATCGCGGCCTGCCGCCAGATTGCGGAGCGGTGCATTTTTATTCTGGGACATGCCCGTTCGGGAACGACCATCCTGGCCGAATGTCTCAATGCTCATCCCGACGTCTACATGACGACGGAGGCGAATTTTTATTTGAGGGGCCCTCAGGCGGATTTCCGCGAACAGTACAATCTCCAGCACGCCCATGCGGACAACCAGATATCCAAATCGAGCTATGCACCCGCGTTTGTCCCGCACGGTTCATCCCTGTGGTGGGAGTGGCTGGAATCCGCTGCAAGCCATTATTCCATAGTCGGCGACAAAATGGCCTTCAGTGACGTCCATTTTGATCTTTGCAGCGAGGCCGATTTTCTGAGCTTCTTCGAGGCCCGCTTCTATCAGGCCCGCTATCTCTTCACTTTTCGCGACCCGGTACAAACGCTCATCTCCACGATAAAACTGCTCGATAAAGACCCGATCCGCGCGATCCATGGCTGGCTTTCGATGGTCAAGCTGTGGGCGGATTTCATCCGTATCTTCCCGCACACGAAAACAGTCATTCTGGACAATATCGGCGCGCAGGAGATCGTCGAGATCGGTCATTTCTTCAATCTCGACACATCCATGTCAGGCGCCCTGCTCGACCCTCGCGAGCAGCGCAGTCATGCGCCGGGCGACCTGGAAAAAGGGCATGTGCTCGAACCCTGCCGGGACCGGCTCCAGTCGATTTTCGAGGCCATCAAGGCCACATTGACCATGAATCCCGTTCTGTTTCAGGCTGACCAGAAAATGGGCCATGTCCGGCTGACCGACGATCAACCCAATGCAAAACGCTTTCCCATCGCCGTCGTCGAGACTCCTGTCGGCAAAGCCTGGCGTCTCGCGGATGAGCTCGAAAAAAGTCTGCGCGATGCACAGATGACCGTTATTCGTGCCAAAATGAGAGGATAAAGGGGGCCTTTTGAATGCGATCATCCCAACCCGGAGGGTGGGAGAAAATGTGACATGATTAAAAATTAGAGATCCTTATATATTTACAGGTTATTTCATGTCTGACGGCTTCCTTTAAAGATCGCAGCGCTTGTCGACTTCACAAAGTTGTTACCCAAGATGTAGTATGTTCCCGTGACACAAATGGGACGGTTCCTTTTCTGGACCGGCCATGTTTTGGGAGATCGGCGTGCATGGAGCCTTCGCAACGCCGGATGCTTGTCCGGCGCTGGTACTGAACGCAGACTACAGACCGCTCAGCTATTATCCGCTGTCGCTGTGGTCATGGCAGGACTCGATCAAGGCGGTCTTCCTCGACCGCGTCAATATCGTGTCCTCCTACGAAACCTTTGTCCGCTCCCCGAGCTTCGAGATGAAGCTGCCGAGCGTGATCAGCCTCAAATCCTATGTGAAGCCCGCCCGCTTCCCGGCCTTCACCCGCTTCAACCTCTTCCTGCGCGACCGCTTCACCTGCCAGTATTGCGGCACGCCATCGCGACCTCACCTTCGATCACGTCATTCCCCGCTCGCGCGGCGGCCAGACGACCTGGGAAAACGTGGTGACCGCCTGCTCCCCCTGCAATCTGCGCAAGGGCGGCATGATGCCCTCCGTCGCCAACATGTTCCCGTTTCAGGATCCCTACCGGCCGGACGTGAACGATCTGCACCAGAACGGCCGCGCGTTCCCGCCCAACTACCTGCATGAAAGCTGGATGGACTATCTCTACTGGGATACCGAACTGGAGCCGTGAGCCCTATATCTTCTCGCTGGTCTTGATCGCGATCCGGCAGGCGGTCCTGATCGCCGCCGACAAGAGCCGGTAGCCCGGCGCCTCCTCCGCGCCGCTGGCGAGCGCCGCCTCTTTATGTGCGACCTCTTCAAGGCGGAACGCCTCGATCGTATCGCTGAGCGGTTGCTCGTCCGCCCCAAGCGCGGCAAGGCGCTTGCGCTGGTCCCGATAATGCTGGTCGATGACCTCTTCCACCGCCGCCGTGCAGGCGTGCGCGGCCTTCTCGCCCATGAGCGCGGTCGCAGCCCCCATGGCGTAGCCCGCCACATGCCAGAACGGAATCAGCGCGGTCGGCCGGACCCGGCGCTCGTTGACGATCTCGCTGAAGCGGCCCAGATGGACCTCTTCTTCCTTCTTCATGTGCCGGAGCGAGCGGGCGATACCCGATTTGTGCTTGAGATGGCGGAAGACCGCGAGCTGTCCTTCATAAATGCGGACGGCCCCATATTCCCCGGCATGATCGACGCGCACGATCTCCTCGACCAGCGCGCGCCGCGATGCCCCCGGCAGACCAAGGCCGGGGTGTTCACTGTTTTCGCCGCTATCCTTTTGAGACGGATCAGACATCATTCTTCTCCACGGGCATCGCGCAGAAAGCGCCGGACCGGAACGGCGGCAAGCAGGGTGAGCACCGCCGAGATCAGCATATTCCAGGCCGCCATGGAAATCCCCAGAAAGGTCCACGCCGGCACGTCGCAGCGCACCACCCGCGCGCCCGACAGGGCGGACTGAAGATCCGCGGCATTGGTTGGCATGATGAAAGTGCCTGTGCAGGCCGCCGGGCCTACCCACCAGCGCTGCTCCACCCCGACATGATAAAGGCCAAGACCGGTGCCGGTCAGGAACACCAGCGCGCACAGGGCCAATATGATGATCGGCAGATGACCGAAATTGGCCTCCCGCGCCGTGAACACGGCCGCCAGGGTCAGCGGCACCCCGGCGTAATAGGGCAGCCGCTCCAGAAGACAGAGTTCACAAGGCTTGAGCCCGCCCAGATACTGGAAAGCGAGCGCTGCCAGAATGGTTGCCGTGCAGCCCAGAAAGAGGAGCCAGGTGATCAGCCGGGAAGAAATATGTGTCATGCCCTCATTCAATCATGGCGGCGCGCCCGCGCAAATGCGTCTTATCGCGCCCGGGCACCCAAATATGTTCTCTGCATGAAGGATATTGAACGCCGCCCCGATCAATATGATTGATGATTGCTCTGGCGTTTATGCTGAAAGTGGTAATGGCGGGATGCCGGGGCGATAGCCCGGGTGGCCTCAATGCGCATGGCCATGCCGGTGGTGCAGGTCGGGGTAATGGGGGTGCCGGTGCATCATGGGCTTATGGCGGTGAACATGCGTGTGCGGCTCGCCGCCTGGATCACCCGGCCCGTGCTCATGCTGGTGATGTTCATCATGAACATGACGATGAGCGTGCCACATCACCTCATGGGCATGTTCGTGCTCATGCCGCTCGACCAGATGCAGGTAAAGGCCGATCCCCATCAGGATCGCAGCCACCATCAGTTGCGCCGTCAGAGGCTCTCCGAAAAGACTGACCGCCAGAATCGCGCCGATAAACGGTGCCGTCGAGAAATAAGCGCCGGTACGCGCCGAACCCAGGTGGCGAAGCGCCAGAACGAACAGAACCAGACTGACGCCATAGCCCAGAAAGCCGACCGCGCCCGCTGCCACAACCTCCGGCAGGGGCGGCACGTCCGCGCCCCGCGAGAGCGAAAGAACCAGATTTACTGTCCCGGCGGCCAGCCCCTTGATCATGGCGATCTGGACCGGGTCCGCCGATGAAAGCTTGCGTGTCAGATTGTTGTCGATGCCCCAGACGACACATGCACCGATAATTGCGACCGACCCCAGCCCCGGGCCGGCCAGCCCGCCCCGCCAGGACAGGACAATCGCGCCAGCAAGGATCGCGAAAGCGCCCAGCAGGAGGCGGCGATCAACATTCTCCCTGAAGAAAACCCAGGCGATCCCCATGGTTGCGAGCCCCTCGACATTGAGGAGCAGCGCGGCTGTGGAGGCCTGCGTGTGTGTAAGGCCAGTCATCAGAAGAAGCGGGCCCACGACGCCGCCAGTGAGAACGACAAGCACCAGCCATGACGCATCGCGGCGTTCAAGCGGCGCTTCTGCCAGCGCGTTGCCGCTGGCGCGTTGAAAGAGATGGAGAAGACCAAGGCCAATGCCTGAGCCAAGATAGAGCAGGCCCGCGAGAAGCCCCGGGTTTACACCCCCGCCAAGCAGAAGCTTGGCCAGCGGCGTGCTCGCCCCGAAAAGGGCGGCCGAGGCGATGGCCATCACGGGTCCCGAATATGATCTCAGGCTCAACATCAATCCGGCTCCTGTCCGGCAGCTTTGGCAGGATCGACGAAGACATGTCAAAGGCCGGGCGTTTTGGTCCGGTCCAGAGTACAGTTCCGGCACCCAATCTGGGGCACGCCGCCGCCAGAGACAAGGCCATGAGGCCACGCCGGGCCGAATATCGCCTCCATCCCTCTCGAAACCGTTTGAACGCAACGGCCATCCGATTATGATGCGCCCGCTTCGTCACCCCCGATCGGGGAGAGACGTGCGCAGCGGGTGTGGTGGAATTGGTAGACGCGCTGGACTCAAAATCCAGTTCTGGTGACAGAGTGCCGGTTCGACCCCGGCCACCCGCACCAGCCTCTTTTTTCGAATGATATGATCGCGCCGCGAGTCGGCGGCAGCGCCTTTCCAATATGAGCGGAAGGCGCACCCTCCCTCAGTGCTCGTGCGCCAGCAGATGGTCCCTGATGGTGGATATGCCGGCCTGAATCCTGTCGAGATCGTCCCGCGATATGTCCATCGCTTCAAGGATGCAGGGGGGAATGGCCGCCGCCCGGGCGCGCAGGGCCCGTCCCTGGTCCGTCAGACAGACGCGGAGTTGTCGTTCGTCTTCGGGATCGCGTGTGCGGGCAACATAGCCGAGGCCCTCGAGCCGCTTCAGCATGGGCGTCAGCGTGTTCGATTCAAGGTAGAGCGCCTGCCCGAGCGCCTTGACCGTCTGTTCATCCTTCGACCATAGCGCCACCATCAGCAGATATTGCGGATAGGTCAGCCCGATCTCGTCCAGCAGGGGGCGGTAGACCTGATTGAAGGCATGCCCGGCCGAATAGATCGAAAAACACAGGAACTCATCAAGGGCAAGGCCGTCGCCCGTCTTCTGTCCAGGCTGTTCAGCCATTTCGCTTCTCCTCGGGAATAAATCGTAGCGACAAGGATATAAATCGTGCACGATGCAATCGCAAGCGCTTGACAACCGAAACGGAATAGATCAAATAACTCGTACACGATCTAATCGTGTACGATATTGACGAACAGATCGAGTTCGGAGCTTACCCGCAACGGAGGTCATCGAATGACCCAGGACGCACCTCATCGCTTTTCACTCACACGCAGAAACGCTCTCGTCGCCGGCGGCACGCTTGCAGCAGCCCTGACGCTGCCGGGATCCCTGAACGCCGCGACCACATCAGCTCAACCCTCGAAACGTGGAGAACCCGCCATGAGCACCATCACCACCCGGGACGGAACCAGAATCGCCTACAAGGACTGGGGCAAGGGACAGCCAATTCTTTTCTCGCATGGCTGGCCGCTGGCCGGCGATGCCTGGGACGCGCAGATGCTGTACTTCGGCCAGAACGGCTACCGCGTCATCGCCCATGACCGTCGCGGCCACGGCAAGTCGGACCAGCCCTGGGACGGCAACAACATGGACCAGTATGCCGACGACCTTGCGGAACTGATCGAAAAGCTCGACCTGAAGAACCTGATCCTGATCGGCCACTCGACGGGCGGTGGCGAGGTTGTGCACTACATCGGCCGCCACGGCACCAGCCGCGTTGCCAAGGTAGTGCTCGTCGGCGCCGTTCCCCCGCTCATGCTGAAGACGCCGGCCAATCCGGAAGGGACGCCGCTCGAGGTTTTCGACGGCATCCGCCAGGGCACCGCGACCAACCGCTCGCAGTTCTTTCTGGACCTGACGATGCCCTTCTATGGCTTCAACCGCGAAGGCGCGAAGGTGAACGAGGGTTTGCGCGAATCCTTCTGGCTGATGGGCATGGAGGGCGGCATCAAGGGCGAATATGACTGCATCCATGAATTCTCGGAAGTGGACTATACGGCGGATCTCCTGAAGATCGACAAGCCCACCCTCGTCATCCATGGCGACGACGACCAGATCGTGCCGATCGCGGCGGCCGGGCTGAAGACCGCAAAGATCGTCAAGGGCGCCGAGCTGAAGATCTACAAGGGCGGCTGCCATGGCCTCGCCCAGCTCGATCCCGAAACCTTCAACGCCGACGTGCTCCGCTTCATCAAGGCGTGACAATAACCGGAGCGGTGCCCATGCACCGCTCCGCCCCCTCTCCGGGCGACAACAAAGTCAGGACAGTTCCCGCCGGGGCCTGTAGATTGAAGCGCCGTCCGCTCCGATAAAAACAACAACCGCGTGCGCCACCGAGGGGCCATGACCGAACTCGACATCCCCGCTGAACCGAACCCTTCAGAGATCGTCAAGCAGCCTGAACGGCCGAAGCTCCTCCAGATACTGGGACCGGGCCTCATCACCGGCGCGTCTGACGACGACCCGAGCGGCATCGCCACCTATTCGCAGGTCGGCGCAGGGTTTGGCTACCAGATGGGCTGGGTCATGCTGTTCAGCTGGCCGCTGATGTGCGCCATCCAGGAAATCAGCGCCCGCATCGGGCGCGTGACCGGACGGGGCATCGCCGGCAATCTGAAGCGGCATTATCCGTCATGGATGGTCTCCAGCATCGTCTCGCTGCTGGTGGCCGCCAATGTCATCAATATCGGGGCGGACCTTGGCGCCATGGGCGCCGCATTGAAACTGCTGATCGGCGGCCCGGCGCTCCTCTATGTCGCCCTGTTTGCGCTTGTCTCCGTGCTCCTTGAGGTCTTCTCCCGTTATTCCCGCTACGTCTCCGTTCTCAAATGGCTGACCCTGTCGCTGTTCGCCTATGTCGGCATCGCCTTCGTGGTCCATCTTCCCTGGCGTACCATCGGCTATGCGCTGCTCGTGCCGCATATCAGATTCGACACCTCCTACATCACGGCGGTCGTCGCCATCCTCGGCACGACGATCAGCCCCTACCTGTTCTTCTGGCAGGCGGAAGAGGAGGTGGAAGAGGTCCGGGAGCGGCCGCTGGCAAGGCCGCTCGGACGCGCGCCGGAGCAGGCGCCCGCGGAATTCAGACGCATCCGGATCGACACCTATGTCGGGATGGCGCTCTCCAACGCGGTCGCGCTCTTCATCATCCTGACCACGGCGGCAACCCTGAACGCCCACGGCATAACCGACATCCAGACCTCGTCGCAGGCCGCCGAGGCGCTCCGGCCCATCGCGGGGCCCCTTTCATTCTTTATTTTTGCCCTGGGCATCATCGGCACGGGCCTGCTGGCCCTGCCCGTGCTGGCCGGCTCCTCCGCCTACGCCGTCGGCGAAATGTTCGGCTGGCATGTGGGCCTTGCCCGCAAGGCCATGGAAGCCAAGGCCTTCTACGCCACGCTGACCGTGGCGACGGTCATCGGCGCCGCTCTCAATTTCAGCCCCGTCGATCCGATCAAGGCCCTGTTCTGGAGCGCGGTCATCAATGGCGTCGTCGCCGTGCCGGTGATGGCCATCATGATGCACCTGTCGAGCCATCGCGCGGCCATGGGCGATTTCCAGCTGCATGCCGGCCTCAAGATCGTCGGCTGGCTTGCCACAGCCGTCATGGCCGCCGCCGCCATCGGCCTTTTTGCAACCTGGGGCGGATAACAGACATCATTTTTCCGCACCATGAGCAGTCAGAGATCCGTCTGCGTGCAGAAATCTGCCTGAATAGCGAAGACCGGCCGGGGCCGGACACGCATTCCCCCTGGGCAAACATCCTGTACAGAGCCCCGGTCCGCACGATTATCCTTACCCCCCCGTTAAAAAAGCTCCCCATAACAAAAAGTTTAATCAATAATAAACCATGACCGCCATGCAGATGGGGAACAGGCCATGGACAAGAAGCCGGAAGATACCAACAAAGGTTCGTCGGGGTTCTTCGAGTTTGAACCGGAACCTGCTTTCGACTATTCGACGCCTTCAGACGAAATGACTCTGGGGGGACAGCCGCTCAAGATTCTGAGTGTCGATGATGATGAAACCTTCCAGAACTCCCTGCGCCTGTCTCTCTCGGGATTTTTCTACCGGGGCAGCAAACCGCAGTTTCTGACGGCAAGATCGGCAACCCAGGCAGCCCGGATTCTGGCCGACGATCCTGACATCTCTGTCATCCTCCTTGATGTTGTCATGGAAACGGACGACGCCGGTTTGCGGCTGGTACGGAACATCCGGGAGATGCAGGGCAACGCCGACATACGCATCGTCCTTCTGACAGGACAGCCCGGCATGGCGCCGATGCGCGCCACCCTCGAACAGCTCGACATCAGCGATTACTGGCTGAAGACCGATATTACAAATGAGCGCCTGCAAAGCATCGTGGTCGGCAACCTGCGGACATGGGAGCAGATACGTTCGATCAACCGGGCGCGCCATGGCCTGCAAAGCATTGTCGAGGCCAGCAACAGCCTCGCCCGCGCGGCGGGCATGGAGGATTTCTCCCGGCGGGTCATCCATGAGCTGGCCCAGCTGTTCGGCGTTTCGGAAGACGGGATCGTCTGCGTACGCGACGACCAGCCGCCCCACAGCGCACGGATCATCGGGTCGGCGGGACGTTTCGCCCGGGTGCTGAACCAGACGCTCGAAACGCTCGACGACACAAATATCCGCGAGGCGCTGGCCCATTCGCTGCGGGAACAGACAAGCATCGCGACGGCCCATAGCCAGGTTCTGTTCTTTGAGGGAACGGAACTTGCCCCGCACACCGCCGCCTATCTGGCGACGGGCCGTCATCTGGACGACACGGAGCGGGAGCTTCTGGAGGTGTTCGCCACGAACATCAGCACAGGCCTCGTCAATATCGCCCTGACCAGCCGGCTGAACCGGATCGCCTATGAGGACGATCTTCTGGACATGCCCAACCGCAACACCCTCCGGCGCGTTCTCGAAAGCGCGATTGAAATCACCCCGCCGCGCAACCGCACCATGATGATGATCGAGCTTAACCAGTATTCGCGAAGCTGCATTTCCCTTGGCATAAAACAGGGCAATCTGATGCTGCAGGCGATCGCCAACCGCCTGAACGAGGTCTTTCCCAAGCCCTGCATCGTCGCGCGCCTGCATGAGGACACGTTCGCCATCCTTGGCCCGAGCAACCTGATGGACGCCGAAAAAATCAGCCAGCTCGAAAAGCCGTCAGACGCATCCCACGGGCTCTTTCTGGATATTGCGGCGGCAAGGCTCGATCTGGACCGCTTTCCCGGCCCTGCCGAAGAGGCCATCGCCGCAGGGCTCCTTCTGGTCAAGCGGGCGCGGCCCGGAGAGGCCGGACATATCGTCCATTACGACCCGGACGTCGAGGAGGCGACAAGCCTCCGCTTCGCGCTCTCCCGCGATCTCTACGAGGCTCTGCAGAGCCGCCAGCTTGAAGTCGCGCTCCAGCCTCAGGTCGATCTGCTGAGCCACAAGATCATCGGTGCGGAGGTTCTGGCGCGCTGGACGCGGCCCAACGGTGTCGTGGTGCCGCCCTGCATCTTCATTCCTATTGCCGAAGCCAATGGCCTGATCGTGCCGCTCGGCCGCCTGGTCGTCGAATACGCCTGCGAGGCGCTTGTGGCGCTTGACCGGGCGGGACACACGGACCTGCTGCTGTCCGTGAACGTTTCGGCCCTGCAACTGGGCCGGACCGAATTCGCCGCCGAAATGATCGACGCCGTGACGCGGCACGGTCTTTCGCCTGCCCGTCTCGAACTGGAGATAACGGAATCGGTGGCGATGGAAGGCGACAAGACGGCGGGCTCGGTGCTGGCCAGCCTGCGCGCGTATGGATTTCCGGTTTCGATCGACGATTTCGGCACCGGATATTCCTCCCTCAAGACCCTCCAGTCTCTCAAGGTCTCCAAGCTCAAGATCGACCGCTCCTTTATCGAGAGCATTGGACGAACCGAAGAGGATAATTCCATCACCGACATGATGATCCAGCTTGGGCACCGGCTGAAAATGACGGTGCTCGCCGAAGGGATTGAAACGGAAGCACAGGCCACATGGCTGCTCGAACGGGGCTGCGACCTGTCGCAAGGCTATCTGACCGGCAGGCCCGAGCCCCTTTCCGCCTTCATGACCCGTCTGGCGAGTTGAGAATGCAGGCAACGCTTCGCTGGCCCCGACGGGACAATATCGCGGAATGGGCAGGCTCCTCATGGTATGCCCTGCGCCGCCACTGGCGCCGGCTGGCCGTGTTCATCGCGCCCTGGCTTCTGGTAACCGCCGCCGGATTTCCCCTGTTGTGGTACCAGATCGAGGAAAGCGGCAGAAGCGCGCTGATCGGCAAGCGTGATCAGGCGCTGATTCAGGGCAGCGATCTGCTCGGACGCACACTGGACCGGCTCGGGCGCGACGTTCTGTTTCTGGCCGATGTCACGTCCCGCTTCCCGGCAAACGATGTTTCCCTGAACTCCGGGATTGCCCAGGTCTATCTCGCTTTTTCCAACAGCGTGCCGGACTATGATCAGGTCAGATGGCTCGGCCCGGCCGGCGACGAATTGTTGCGGATCAACCACCGGGGCGGCCCGGCGGTTTTTGCCGCCGCGAATGAATTGCAGAACAAGGCGGACCGGCCCTACTTCGCCCATTCCATCGGCCTGCCTGCCAGCGCCGTCTATTTCTCCACCCTCGATCTCAACGTCGAGCATGGCGTGGTTGAAAACCCGATCCAGCCGATGTTGCGTGTCGCAAGCCCCGTCTTCAGGGGAGACAAGAAGCAAGGCGTCGTCGTTATCAACTATCGGGCCCAGCGCCTGCTCGACCGGCTGGAAAAGCTTGAGGGGGATGCTGATCTTCTGCTCGTCAATCAGGAGGGATACTGGATCAAGGGCCTGACCCATGAGGATGACTGGGCATGGCAACTGTCCAGGCCGGGCCACAATCTGAAGGAACAACGGCCCGGCCTGTGGAAGGCCATGCAGAGCGCCGATAACGGGGAATGGGAAGATGACAGCGGTTACTGGGCCTTTCACCGGTTTCCCGTCGGATCAGGCCTCCTGACATCAGGCGACGCCACGATGATCCGCGGCGATGAGCTGGGCCTGACCATTCTTGTCCATGTCGACAATCACGAGGTCATCGCCCGGACGATCCGGGGAAAACTGATCTTGTCCGCGCTGGCCATAGCTCTGGGGCTGATGATGCTCGCCGTCGCGCTGCGGCTTGCAGGCAGTCTTGAAAAAGAGGCTTCCCATACCCGGGCGCTTCAGGAAGCGAACCAGGCCCTTTCCGACACGAACCAGCAATTGCGCCTGACCCAGAAAGAGCTTGCCCGCGCCGAGCGCCTGTCCTCCCTCGGCCTGATGGTCGCGGGCGTCGCCCATGAACTGAACACGCCGCTTGGCAGCGCCACCCTCACCCTGAGCAAGGCCCGGCAGGATCTTGCCGGACTGGAAGCCCGCCTGACCGAAGGATTGCGCAGATCCGACCTTGAGGCCTATCTCGCCGACAGCAACGCCAGCCTTGCCCTGGCGCAGGAGGCCATAAGACGCAGCACGGAACTGATCCAGCGCTTCAAGCAGGTGGCCGTCGACCGGGCGACCATCCAGCGGCGGAAAATCGAACTGGGCGACTTCATTCCCGATGCCGATCCCCGGCTTCGCAGATGGGATATTTCCACCGGCGTAAGGCTGGAGCTTGAACTCGATCCGGGACTTGTGCTGCTCACCTATCCGGGACCGCTCGCCCAGGTGCTGACCAATCTCATCAGCAATGCGCTTTCTCACGCCTTCAGCGGCAGGGAGCATGGGTGCCTGAGAATACGCGCCACAGGCGGCGATCTTCATCACGTCATCATCACGGTCGCCGATGACGGCAAGGGCATCGCGGAAACGGAACTGAGCCGGATATTTGAACCTTTCTTCACGACGGCCCGCAATTCCGGCGGCACCGGCCTTGGCCTGCACATCGTCCACCAGATCGTAACCGAATTGCTGGGCGGCACCATTTCAGTGAAAAGCACCACCGGCGCCCCCGGCCCCACGGGCACGACATTCACGCTTCACCTGCCCATCGTCGCCCCCGCCACCCCGGAAAACGGGGACAGCCTTGTCGTATAGTTACGGGCGGACCGTCCAGCCGGTCAGAACGGGCAGGGGCTGATGAATTCGCGCTCCCTCTCGTTGGCCGGATGAAAGAAGCTGAGTCTCTCCGCATGAAGCTGGAGACGGCCGGCCGCCTCGAACGCGGCCGGGTGGGCATAGAAATTGTCACCCAGTATGGGGTGGCCCAGACTCAGCATATGGACGCGCAACTGGTGCGAACGCCCGGTGAGCGGCGTCAGACGCATCCGCGTCGCCGACGCCTCGCGCCCCGTCACCTCCCAGATTGTCCGGGCGGGCCGCCCGGTTGCATGATCAACCATCTGTTTCGGCCTGTTGGGCCAGTCGCAGGCGATCGGCAGATCGATCTCCCCCGTCCCGCCCTCGACATGACCCCAGACCCGCGCGACATAGGATTTGCCGGTCCGGCGTTTTTCAAACTGAAGGCTGATATGCGCATGGGCCCGGCGGTTGAGCCCCATCACCACAAGGCCGGAAGTGTCGCGGTCCAGCCGGTGGATGGTCATGGCGCCGGGATAGGCCGCCTGCGCGCGCCGCTCCAGACAATCGGCATGTTCGACGGGCTTGCCCGGTACGCTCAGCAGGCCGCTCGGCTTGTCGAGCACCAGAATGTCCTCGTCCGCATAAAGCACCGGCAGCCAGGGCTCGCGAGGCGGCGCATAGGCATAGGGCGACGGCGTTGCGTTCTGGGCTGACAGGGTTTCAGACTCCGGCAAGCCTGCGCTTTTCGGCAGGCGACAGCTTCTTTATCTCATGTTCCGCCTTCGAGGCCTGTGAGCGGCCGGCATAGACCGCGACCATCAAAATGCGCTCCGGCGGAAAACTGCGGGTGAATTTCGCGCCTGTTCCCTCGACATGAGCCCTGTAGCGCGCCTCGACATCGACCGTAATCCCCGTATAGAGGCGTCCGCCGGCACATTCCAGAATATAGAGATACCAGGGCTTCGACAGGGGCGCGGATGGCTCCTCACGCTTCATCGAGATAGGTGCCGATCTGGTCTGCCGGCATCGGGCGGGCCAGCAGATAGCCTTGCGCGCAGTGGCAGCCAAGTGCCCCGAGCGCATCGAACTGGGCCTGTGTTTCAACCCCTTCCGCCACCACCTCGATCCCGAGGCTGCGGGCAAGCTCGACCACGGCGCGAACGATGATCGCGTCCACATTGTTTTCCAGCATGCCGCGGACAAAGGACCGGTCGATCTTCAGGCGGTCGACCTTGACCCGGCGCAGATGGACAAGGGACGAATAGCCGGTGCCGAAATCGTCGAGCGCGATGGAGACGCCCATGGCGCGCAAGCGCGACATGGTCTTGTCGACCTCGACGCTGTCGGACAGAAACAGCGTCTCCGTCACCTCGATCTCAAGATCGTGCGGGCTGATGCCCGCCTCCCTCGTCGCCTCCGAAATATAGTCGATCACGGATGAGCCGATGAAAATCGAAGGCGACAGATTGATCGCGACCCGCTCGATTGCACGGCCTTCGCGCCGCCATGCGGCGAGCGCGAGCGCGGCCTCGCAAATGACGAGCCGCGTGAGTTCGGGCATCAGGCCCGCCTGTTCACTGACCTCCAGAAACTCCGACGGCGCCAGAACCCCCCGGACCGGATGACGCCAGCGGATCAGGGCCTCCACGGTGGCGGGCATCTGCCGGCTGATATTGAAGATCGGCTGATAGAAAACCTCGAAATCGCCGTTTTTCAGGCCGCCATGAATTTCCTGGCGCAGCGCCTCGCTTTCCTGAAGTTCGACGAGCATGCGCGGCTCGAAGATGCGATAGCTGCCGCGGTTTTCGAGCTTCGCATGGAAGAGCGCCAGATCGGCCATCTTTAGCCGCTCGCCCGGATCCGCGCTTTCACCGGAAAGCTGGGAGATGCCTATGGTTGCGCAGATGTAGAGCCGCCGCCCTTCAATCTCCAGCACTTCGGACAGGCGTCCAAGCAGGCTCATGGCGAGTTGATGCAGGCTCAGGGACAGGGTGGAGGGATCCACCAGCACGACGAATTCGTCGCCGCCGATACGCGCCAGATAGCCCTTGCCATCCAGCTCCTCGCGCAGCCTGTCGGCAACCCTGACCAGCAACTGGTCACCGACATGATGCCCGAGCGTATCGTTCACCTTCTTGAAATGGTCAATGTCGATGAGTATCAGCAGGGCCCCGGAAAGCCGGTCCAGCTTCAGCATTTCATCGAGGTGGTAAAGGAAAGCATGACGGTTGGGCAGGCCGGTCAGAGCATCCGTCTGGGCAAGCTTGCGAGTCCGGCGTTCGGCTTTTACACGGGCCGTGATGTTGCGCGTCGTGCCGCGATAGCCCCCGAAGCTTCCGGCCGGCAGGTAATAGGGCTTGCCGCTGGCCTCAAACCATTCGGCTTCACCGGTTCCCGTCTCCAGGGGAAAGGAAAAATTGCGAAAGGCTTCATGTGCCTGCAAATGGCCGAGATAGGGTTGCCAGAGCTGCCCGGTCGCAAGGCTGCTGCCCGCGAAGGCCTGGACAAGCGCCAGCAGGCTGCCTGATTCCGGGCCGTTCCGGCCAGACCATGGCTCCGCCCTCCTGAAACGGAAATGCTCGTCGGTTTCCCAGCAAATGTCGGCGGCCGTGTCGATATAATCGATCAGGCGGGCATAATCTTCCCGGCGCACAGGTTCGGGATCATCCGCCGCTGGTTCACCTTCCACCGGCCGGTCAGGGCGTTGCCGAACCATCTCCGCAACCATACCCTGAGCCAGATCCTGCAAAGCCATGAGCTTGGCCTGTCCCGGCATGTGCGGCGCGCGGTCAAAGACACAAAGCACCCCCAGCACAATGCCTTCAGCCGTGCGCAAGGGAACTCCGGCGTAAAAACGGACATAAGGCTCGTCACGAACCAGCGCATCCTGGGCGTAGCGTGGATCGCTGCTGGCATCTTCCACGACATAGGCGCCATCCTGCGCCAGCGTATGCAGACAAAATCTTGAACTGTCGGCGATTGCGCTGATTTCTTCGACAGAAATCCCGCAGGCGGCCTGACACCAGTGCTTCTCTCCATTGACGAACATCAGCATGGTGACCGAGGCGTTGAAAACCTCTGCCGCAATGCGAACGACCCGGTCGAAACCGACCTGTTGCGATGCATCAAGAACCGTACCATCAGCAAGCACCTGATAATGCTGCTGGTCGGTACCGGTCAGATACGATCCCAACTTGTCCATTTCACAAAACTCTTTCGGGCGTTAACCCAGACACAATTGCATGTTCATTAAAACTAAGTGCGTTTGATAATAACACCTTATGTGGATCCAGAAAATAATGTGAAAAACGATTCACCTCACCGGGGATCCCCGTGGCCCTCTTAAAAAGAACCCCTTTCTCACCAGTACGGACCACCATGCTTAATCTTCTCGGCATTCGCCGTGTTTTGTGGTCCGATAGCCGGACAGAATTAAAATAAAATCGGCCCTGAACCACGAATCCGGCAAAGCGCGGGGAAAACCCGCCGTGTTCAGAGCAATGAGGGAGAGTGATCTTGGTAAACGGCGTCAATTCCGTGGGGCTGCATGAAGCCCATCCCGACACGGGCTTCAATGAACTGGGAGAAATAACCTCGGCGGCAGGCACAAAGGCCGCCAACGCGCGCGGACAGTGGAGCTGGGCCATTTTCGAGTGGGCCCGAAATCCTTATGTCATTCTCATCACCATCTATATTTTCTCCCCCTATTTTTCGAACAATGTTGTCGGCGACCCGGTCAAGGGACAAGCGGTCTGGGGCCAGATCAACAGCATTGCCGGTATCGTCATCGCGCTCCTGGCGCCGTTTCTGGGCGCGATAGCCGATTCGGGCGGGCGCCGCAAACCATGGATCGCCTTCTTCGTTGCGATCATGGCCCCGGCGATTTTCGCGCTGTGGTGGGCGATGCCGAACAATGAGGGGCTCAGCCTCACGGCGATCACCCTGTTGATCATCCTGATCACGGTGGCGTTCGAGTTTTCCGCCGTGTTCCACAATTCGATGCTGCCCAGCGTGGCGCCGCATGACCGGATCGGCTTCCTGTCCGGCCTCGGGCTCGCCCTTGGCAATGCAGGCGCGCTGCTCATCCTCGTCTTCATGCTCTATGCCTTCATGCTCCCGGGCGTCGTGCCATGGAGCTTCCTGCCGTCCCATGCCCTTTTCGGCATCGACGTCTCGCAGTTCGAGAACAGCCGCATCTCCGGGCCGATCACGGCCATCTGGCTCGTCGTCTTCACGCTGCCGCTCCTCTTCTTCACCCCGGACATCAAGGTGACGAGGAAGCTCAGCCCGGTTCAGGCCATCAACCAGGGCATCCACGGCGTCTGGCGGACGCTGAAAAGCCTGCGCGACTATCGCAATGTTGCGGCCTATCTGATTGCGCGCATGTTTTATAATGACGGGCAGACCGCCGTTCTGATCTTCGGCGGCGTCTATGCCGCCGGCGTCTTCAAATGGGGTCCGCTCACGCTCACCATCTATGGCATCGTGCTGTCGATCTTCGCCGTCGGCGGCGGCATCATCGGCGGCTGGCTCGACGATCATCTGGGCTCCAAGCGCGCCATCATGGTTTCCATCGGCTGCACCTCGCTCGGCATCCTGATGGCCGTGTCCATTACGCCAAGCGAACTCTTCTTCATGCCCTTCGATCCGGCCACGCCCCATATCTGGACCCTGCCGTTCTTCGCCACGGTGCCTGAACTCACCTATCTGATCGTGGTCGTACTGATCGCCATCTTCATCACGGCCGCCTACGCCAACAGCCGCACCATGCTGGCGCGCATTGCTCCGGTCTCGAAAATGTCCGAATTTTTCGGGCTCTATTCGCTGTCCGGCACGGCCACCAGCTTCATGGGGCCTTTGCTCGTCGGCTTCGCCACCAGCATTTCGCATAGCCAGCGGATCGGCTTCGCCTCGATCCTGATCCTGATGGCGATCGGACTTTTCGGGATGCTGTTCGTTTCGGAAGGGCGCGCCGAGGCGGTGTGACGCGCCGCCCGGCAAGGCCATTCCCGGAGCCGGGATTGCTCCTCAAAATAAAATCGGGCGGGAAATTCCCCGCCCGTTTTCCTGTCAGTCCGATGTCATCCGCCTCAGTGCCGGAAATGGCGCATCCCGGTGAACACCATCGCCAGCCCACGCTCGTCGGCGGCGGCAATGACCTCCTCGTCCCGCATCGATCCGCCGGGCTGGATGATCGCCGTAGCGCCCGCTTCCGCCGCCGCGATCAGCCCGTCGGCGAACGGGAAGAAGGCGTCCGACGCCACCACGGAGCCCCGCGTCAACGGTTCGGCCCAGCCTGCCGTGCGGGCGGCCTCTTCGGCCTTGCGCGCCGCAATATGGGCTGAATCGACCCGGCTCATCTGCCCCGCGCCGATGCCCGCCGTCACCCCGTCCTTGACGTAAACGATGGCGTTCGACTTGACGTGCTTGCAGATGCGGAACGCGAACAGCAGGTCCGCCATTTCCTGTGGGCTCGGCACCCGCTTCGTGACGACGCGGACGTCGTCCGGGCCCGCGATGCGGCCATCGTCGCGCGACTGCACCAGCAGCCCGCCCGCGACCGTGCGCACCGTCAGGCCCGCCGTTTCCGGATCGGGCAACCCGCCGGTCACCAGCAAGCGCAGATTCTTTTTCGCCCCGATGATCGCCCGCGCCTTTTCATCAGCGTCGGGAGCGACGATCACTTCGGTGAAGAGCTTCGCGATTTCTTCCGCCGTCTCCGCATCGAGCGGCCGGTTAAGCGCGATGATGCCGCCGAAAGCCGAAACCGGGTCGCAGGCCAGCGCCTTGCGATAGGCGTCGGCAAGGGTTTTCCCGGTTGCGACGCCGCATGGGTTGGCGTGCTTGATGATGGCGACGGCAGGCGCTTGCGCCGGATCGAACTCGCCGACCAGCTCGAAGGCCGCATCCGTGTCGTTGATATTGTTATAGGACAATTCCTTGCCCTGCACCTGCACAGCGCTCGCCACCCCGGGCCGCCTGTCGCCAGTGACATAGAAGGCCGCGTGCTGGTGCGGGTTTTCGCCATAGCGCAGGGTCTGTTTCAGTTCCCCGCCGAACGCGCGCCATTTGGGCGCAGTTTCGCCGATGGCCCCCGCGAACCAGTTGGAAATCGCCGCATCATAGGCCGCCGTCCGCGCATATGCCTTCTGGGCCAGCCGCTGGCGCAGCGCCCGCCTTGTGCCGCCCTCCTGCTCGATGCCCGCCAGCACCCCGGCGAAATCGGCGGGATCGACCACAACGGCCACATAGGCATGGTTCTTCGAGGCCGCGCGGATCATGGCCGGACCGCCGATGTCGATATTCTCGATGCACTCGTCGTAGCCAGCCCCCCGGGCGACGGTTTCCTCGAAGGGATAGAGATTGACGCAGAGCAGGTCGATGGCCCCGATGCCATGGCTCTCCATGGCCGCCTTGTGCTCGGCATCGTCACGCACCGCCAGCAGGCCGCCATGCACCATCGGATGCAGCGTCTTGACCCGCCCGTCCATCATTTCGGGAAAGCCGGTCAGATCCGCCACGTCGCGCACCGTGAGCCCCGCTTCCTTGAGCGCCTTCGAGGTGCCGCCGGTCGAGACCAGTTCAACGCCTTTCGCCGCCAGCGCGGTCGCGAATTCGATCAGCCCCGTCTTGTCGGAAAGGGAAATGAGCGCGCGCCGTACCGGCTGGAGATCTGCGGGTTCGGCATGGGATTTGACGGTCGGGGACAAGGCGGGCCTCCGCGAAGGGCATCAGGGGGATGAGATTGATGCGGGCGATAGCATGAATTGGTCCCCGGCGCCACGGCGGAACGCTGCTCTATTCCAGCCCAAGCTCGGGCGGCTCCGGCAGGCTGCCTCCGGCGTTCGCGTTCCGCGAGCCGCCCCGGCTGGAGAGCCGCCGCCAGGCCCAGTTGACCTTCGCCTCGCCCCGGAAAATCTCGCCGTTGACGACGATCTGCTCAGAGCGCCGCGCCGCATCGCCCGAGCCCAGATAAACGCTTTCCTCGATGCCCAGTTCGCTCGGCCCGCCCGCCACCCGGGCGCGGAACTGCCAGCCGTCGCCATTGGGCAGAAGCACCAGCACGGTCATGCGGTCGTGGGCGAGCGACACCCTTGCATCGGGGTGCAGATGGAAGCGCACGGCGAAGGGAAGCGCGTCCCGGCTTTTCGCCTTTCGGCCCGCGGCCGGCTCGACAATATCCTCGCCCCGGAAATCCTCGCCCGAGGTCGACAAAAACAGGCGGCGGCGGTGGATGAGCCCGAACAGGCGCGCATAGCCGTCATGGCTCGCCTCGATCCATGTACCCTCGGCGCTTTCATTGCGTCTTGTGCTCACATGATCGGGACCCCAGATCACCCGGCCGCCGAACAGCTTGCGCACGAGCCGGTTGCGGATCAGGCGCGCCGAGGAGGTGTCATCGATGATCAGCGTCGAATGGGCGGCCGTCGCCCGGCTGACCGATTCCCATTCCGAGCCCAGAATCTGCGTCGCCCCGCAATTGACGACGAGGCGGGCGCGGCCCGTGCTCATTTCAAATGACAGGCAACCTGCATGTGCTTCGTGGCTGAGCGGCCCCGGCGGCGGCACACCCGCATCCATGACGATGACGGCGGGCCCCGCCGCCAGCCGCTGATAGCCTGAATGGGGGGCATGGCCGAAGGGCTTGCCCCTTGTGTCATCAAAGCCCAGCGTCGCGTCAATGGCCCCGTCCGCACCTTCGGTCGCGCCGTTGAACAGGGTCAGCCGCCCGTCGCCGTGCCGGAAGAAGCGCAGCATCGGCATCATGCGGTCGATGGCGTCGTGGATGGGCTTGGGCACCGGATGGCCGCGCCGGACCAGCGCGTCGCGCAGCACCACCAGATCCGACAGGATCGAGAACTGGGCCTGCGGATTGCGGCTGATATGACCGCCATCAGGCAGGATCTGCGTGGTCAGCTCCGCTGACACCCGCGCCAGCCCCCTGGCCACGAGGCCATGGCGGTCCGGCAGGCAGAGGCTTGCCACCGTCATGCCGATCGCCGCCGTCAGGCGCGGCTCGCCGAGGGGACCGAAATGGCTGGTGCGCGACAGATGCAAAAGCTGCTGGGCCATGCTGGCGAGCAATTGGGAGCGATAGATCGGCCCGGAACCCTCGATGACGAGAGAGGCGTTGCCGAGCCAGGACATGAGCCTGCGCCCGGTGACATGGGGCTGCCACGCGCCCGCATCCCAGCGCCCGCAACGGGCCAGCCACTCCTCCATGAGGGAGCGAACATAGGCGCGGGCTGACTCGTTGCCAGCGGCCGAGAAGTGCCGCAGCCATGAAAAGCCATGCAGTTCCTCGGACCACGTAAGGTTCGGCGGCACGACGGCGAAGGGCGAGGAGGCGGGCCCGATGCGCACCTGTGCACCGGGGAGATACCAGCGGCCCTGATAAAGCTGCTCGGCCCGGTCAGCCCTGCCCGGGCGCACTTCCAGCGGCTTCAGCACGACCCTTTCGGGCACGAGCGCGCGCAAGGTCTGGCGATAGGCCCATGTGGAGAAGCCGCGGGTCAGCAGATGGTCACGGGCATGGCGCGCGCCTGCCATCGCGAGATCGGCCACCGAGTTCTCAGCCGTGGACGGCACCGGCATCTCGGCCCGGATCGTCGGCGGTTGATCAATTCCCGTATCGGCCATCCATCTCCCTCGGTCCGGTCAGCGCCCGTCAGGACGCTGGCGCCGGGACACCTCCCCTGAGCCTCGATATGTTCGCCGCATAGGCTTCGCGGCCGCCCTTGAAGGTGGCGGTGCCCGCCACCAGCACGTTGGCGCCCGCCGCGATTGCACGCGGCGCCGTCTCGAAATTAATGCCGCCATCGACCTCAAGTTCCGTATCGAGGCCGAGGCTGTCGATCTTTTTGCGGATCGCCCCGATCTTGCCGAGCGCGCTTTCAATGAAACTCTGGCCGCCGAAACCGGGGTTGACACTCATGACCAGCACCAGGTCGAGTTCTTCCAGCAGATGGTCGAGGCAGGAAAGCGGCGTCGCAGGATTGAGCACCAGCCCCGCCTTGCAGCCAAGCGCCTTGATCGCCTGCACCGTACGATGGGGATGGGGGCCCGCTTCCGGGTGAAAACTGATGATGTCGGCCCCCGCCCTGACGAAGGCCTCCAGATAGAGATCGACCGGCGAGATCATCAGATGAACATCGAAGGGCTTGCCGGAGAACGGCCGTACGGCCTTCATGATGTCGGGCCCGAGCGTGATATTGGGCACGAAATGGCCGTCCATCACATCGACATGGATATAATCCGCCCCCGCCGCACTGACATCGCGGATTTCTTCGCCAAGACGGGCAAAGTCCGACGCAAGGATGGATGGGGCGATCTTGACGTCACGGCTCATGGGCGCCGACTCACTTATGTGTTCATACCCTTCCCGATGCTTAGCAATTCAGGACATAAGGTACAAGGCGCAGTCCCGTTCCGGGACAGGTTCAGCTTTTGACCAGCCGGGCGGCAAAGAAGCCGTCGAGCCCGCCCTGTTCAGGCCAGTGGCCCGGCAGGGTCCGCAGATCCCCCTCCGCACTCACCAGTTCTCCGCATCCACCCAGTTCCGGCGCCATGACCGGGCGGCGGCTGAAGGCGGGGCTGGCCACCAGAAACGCCTCGATCTGGCGGATTCCCTCCTCCGGCTCCAGCGAACAGGTGCAGTAGATCAGGGTGCCGCCCGGATTGAGCAGCCCCGCCGCCTTTTTCAACAATTCACCCTGAAGCCGGACCAGCTTGTCGCGATCCGTCGGCCGCTTGAGCAGGGCGACGTCGGGGTGGCGGCGCACGGTGCCCGTGGCGCTGCAAGGGGCATCGAGAAGGATGAAATCCCATGTCCGGCCCGGCTCGAACGCCAGCACATCGCTGACGACCACCTCGGCGGAAAGCTTCAGGCGGGCAAGATTCTGGCTCAGCCGTTCAAGCCTTTTGGCGGAACGGTCCACCGCCGTGACATGGGCACCTGCCGCCGCCAGTTCCGCCGTTTTACCGCCCGGCGCCGCGCAGAGATCCAGCACCTCGCGGCCCTCGACATCGCCCAGCAATCTGGCGGGCAAGGCGGCGGCGGCATCCTGCACCCACCATGCGCCTTCCTCGAAGCCGTCGAGCGCCTCGACCCGTGCAGCCTGATGAAGCCGCAGACTGCCTGTCGGCAGGAGTGTCGCGCCGAGTCTTCCTGCCCATTCATGGGCATCGAGGCCGGGCTTCAGCGAGAGATCGAGCGGCGGCTCCTTCAGATGCGCCTCGGCAATCGCCAGCGCCGCGCTCTCGCCATAGGCCGCCTGCCAGCTTTCCCGCAACCAGCGCGGCGTGTTGAGGGCAAGACCCTCCGCGCCCATGGAGGCCAGCACTTCGGCTCCCTGCCGGGCCACCTTGCGCAGTACCGCGTTGACCAGACCCTTGAAATGGCGCGCGGCTTCATCAGCCGCCGCCGCATCCACGGCCGAGGCCACCGCCGCATGCGGCTTGACCCCCAGAAACAGCATTTCAGCCGTGGCCGTGCGCAGCAGATCGCGGGTGAGCCCGGAACGCTTGTGCAGCGGCTTTTCGAGAAATTGTCCCAGTATGAAATCGATCTGTCCGAGCCGGCGCAGGGTCACGGTGGCGATGGCGCGCGCGAAGGCGCGGTCGCGGCCCGGCAGATCGCGCAGCAGGCCCCGGGCGGCTTCAGCCTCGAACGCCTCGTCCAGCGCGCGGCCCCGGGACAGCACCGCATCGACCAGCGTGGCGGCAGCCGTCCGCGCCGCCGAACCGGTGCTGGCGGCATCAGGATTTTCAACAGGACGTTTTTCGTTCTCGCGCCACTCAGTCATCAAGGGGTTAGAGCATGGGCAGCGCCACGGGAAAAGCAGGATGATCGAAATTGAAACGGCGCGGCTGCGCCTGCGTTTCTGGACGCGCGCGGACATAGCGCCCTTCAACGCCATGACCTCGGATACAGGCTTCATGCAATTTACGGGCGCCGAGCGCGCCATGACGCAGAACGAAAGCTGGCAGATGGTCGCGACCATGATCGGCCACTGGGGACAGGGCTATGCCAGCGAAGCGTCAAAAGCAGCCCTCGGCTTCGCCTTCGAACAGATGGAGGCGGAGGAGGTCATCGCCATTATCCGGCCGAAAAACGCAGCCTCCATCAGCGTTGCGCAACGCATAGGCCAGCGCTTCCGGCGCATCGGTCTGCATCAGGGCAATGTCTCGGCCTTTTATACAATCAATCGCGAAGAGTGGCTTTCGCTTGCCGTCAGCCCCGCGATCATCCCCAGGGACGGCCCTGGGCCCGGCCCATTTCACCAGCAAGCGCGCGCAGACGCGCAATCCGGTTCTGCGTCGCCGGATGGGTGGAAAAGAGATTGTCCCGCCCCTCTCCGCTCAGCGGATTGACGATGAACAGATGGGCCGTCGCCGGATTGGCCTCGGCGGCAGGGTTGGGCACATGGTGCGCCGCGCTTTCCATCTTTTCCAGTGCCGAAGCGAGCCACAAGGGCTTGCCGCAGATTTCCGCCCCGGCCTGATCGGCTGAATATTCCCGCGTCCTGCTGATCGCCATCTGGACGAGGCCTGCCGCCATGGGGGCGAGCATGGCGAGGGCGATCGTGCCGATGAGGCCTGTGCCGCCCCCTTCCCGGTTGCGCGCCCCGCCGAAGAAAAAGGCAAAATTCGCCAGCATCGAGACCGCGCCTGCGATGGTCGCCGTTACGGTCATGGTCAGCGTATCGCGGTTCCTGATATGGCCAAGCTCATGGGCCAGCACCCCCGCCAGCTCTTCCGGCGACAGCATCTCAAGAAGGCCCGTGGTCGCCGCAACCGCCGCATGATCGGGATCGCGGCCCGTGGCGAAAGCGTTGGGCTGGGGATTGTGCATGATATAGACGGCGGGCATAGGCAGCCCGGCGTTGTGCGCCAGCCGCTTCACGAGGCGCACATAATCAGGCGCGGACGCCTCATCCACCACCTGCGCCCCATACATGCGCAGCACCATCTTGTCGGAATTCCACCATGCGAAAAGGTTCATGCCCGCCGCCGCTACAAAGGCGACCACAGCCCCGGTGCCTCCTCCGATCAGATAGCCAAGGCCCATGAACAGCGCCGTCAGCGCCGCCAGCAGAATGAAGGTCTTTGCCATGTTCATCGGTGTTCCGTGTCTCCTTTTCCATGGCCCGCCCATGGGGTGACGCAGGCCCTGCTTCGTCCTATATGTTGGTTTCACAGTCCTGCTTCAAGAACGTTGAGCCATGACCGACCAGACGAACGATCCCGAACCGTCCCCGGGCGAGACAGAAGCCGCGCCGCCCAGGGTTCTGAGCCCGGAGGCCAAACGGGCCCTGGCCGAAGCCGAGGAGCGCCGCCGCCTCGCGGACGCCGAGGCCAGGGCCCGGCCACGCGAGATCAACGGCCCCAAAGGCGTCGAGCCGACCCGTTATGGCGACTGGGAGCGCAAGGGCATCCTGAGCGATTTTTGAAAGTCGGATGAATGAGCATCGTCGCGGGCGTGGACGGCTGCCGGGGCGGCTGGGTCGCCGTGCTGAAGGACATGGAGGGTCGGGCCGTACCCTCGCTCACGCTCTGCCCCACCTTCAGGGATGTGCTGGCGCTTGACGCCGCCATCATCGCCATCGACATGCCCATCGGCCTGCCCGATTTTCTCGGCGTCCATGGACGCCATGCTGATTTGCAGGCGCGCGCCGTGCTGGGACCGCGCAAATCGAGCCTGTTCCCGCCTCCGGCGCGCGCCGCCCTGATGGCGACCGATTATGTCCAGGCCTGCGAAATCAACCGCGACTATTCAGACCCGCCGCGCGCGCTCTCCCGGCAGACCTTCAATCTCTTTCCGAAAATGCGGGAAATAGATGCCGTGATGACGCCCGCGATGCAGGCGCGGGTGCATGAAAGCCACCCGGAATTCGCCTTCTTCATGCTGAACGGCGCGGAACCGATGGCGCATGCGAAGAAGAACCCTGACGGCGCGGCGGAGCGAAAGGCCCTGCTGGAAAAGGCGGGGTTCAGGCGGAGCCTGCTCGAAGACCGTTCCTGTCCCCGCTCCAAGATCGCCGCCGACGATATTCTGGACGCCGCCGTGCTCGCGCTCGTCGCGGAAAAGATTCACCTCGGCACCGCGCGGCGGGTGCCGAGAGAACCGGCCCTCGACGCAAAGGGCCTGCGGATGGAAATCTGGGGATAGGCGTCAGGCCGCCTTCTTCAGATAGCGCGCACCGAGAATTTCCGCGATCTGGATGGCGTTGAGCGCCGCGCCCTTGCGCAGATTGTCGGAAACCACCCAGATGACAAGACCGTTGTCCACGGTGGGATCGACCCGGATGCGGCTGATATAGGTCGCATAATCGCCGACGCATTCGATCGGCGTCACATAGCCGCCGTCCTCATGCTTGTCGACGACGAGACAGCCCGGCGCCTCGCGCAGAATGTCGCGCGCCTGCTTGGCCGAGATCGGTTTTTCAAACTCGATGTTGATCGCCTCCGAATGGCCGACGAACACCGGCACGCGCACGCAGGTCGCCGTCACCTTGATCTTCGGGTCGAGAATCTTCTTGGTCTCGACCACCATCTTCCATTCTTCCTTCGTATAGCCGTCCTCCATGAAATCATCGATATGGGGGATAACGTTGAAGGCGATCTGCTTGGTGAACTTCTCGCGCTTGACCGCGTCGTTCACGAAGATGGCGCGGGTCTGGTTGAAAAGCTCATCCATGCCATCCTTGCCCGCGCCCGACGTGGACTGATAGGTCGAGACGACCACGCGGCTGATTTTCGCCGCATCGTGCAGCGGCTTCAGCGCCACCACCATCTGCGCCGTGGAGCAGTTGGGATTGGCGATGATATTTTTCTTTGTGTATTTCGCGATGGCGTCGGCGTTCACCTCCGGCACGATCAGCGGCACATCTGGATCCATGCGGAAGAAGGACGAATTGTCGATGACGACGCAGCCCTGCGCCGCGATCCGCGCGCCCCAGTCCTTCGCCACCTGCGAGCCCGCCGACATAAGGCAGATGTCGGTGCCCTTGAAATCATAATTGTCGAGCGATTTGACCTTGAGGTTCTTGTCGCCGAACGAAACCTCCGTGCCCTGACTGCTGCGCGAGGCGAGCGCCACCACTTCGTCGGCGGGGAACTCGCGCTCCGCCAGAATGTTCAGCATCTCGCGGCCGACATTGCCCGTGGCCCCGACGACAGCGACTTTGTAACCCATAATGCTTCACTCCGGTGCGGCGCGTTGCCGTCGAGAAATCCTCTCCCCTTGAACGGGGAGAGGCCTGATGGTTCAGGCGTTGAGGTCGCCCAGCGCCTTGAGGATCTGGTCGCCCATTTCCCTGGTGCCGATGCGGGTCTTGCCCGGCTGCATGATGTCGGCCGTGCGGTAGCCATCGGCCAGCACCTTGTCGACCGCCTTTTCCAGCAGGTCCGCACAGGCGCCCCGGTCGAAGGTGTAGCGCAGCGCCATGGCGAAGGAGAGAATGCTGGCGATGGGGTTGGCCGCACCCGTTCCGGCGATGTCCGGCGCGGAGCCATGGACCGGCTCATAGAGCGATTTCGTCTTGCCGTTCGCATCCTTCGCGCCGAGCGAGGCGGAGGGCAGCATGCCGAGCGAACCCGTGAGCATGGCGGCCACGTCCGAGAGCATGTCGCCGAACAGATTGTCGGTCACGATCACGTCGAACTGCTTGGGATTCTTGGCAAGCTGCATCCCGCAATTGTCGGCCAGCATGTGGTCGAGCTTCACGTCGGAGAATTGCTCGTCGTGCAGCTTGATGACTTCCTCATGCCAGAGCACGCCGGACTTCATCACATTGCGCTTTTCAACCGAAGTCACCCGGTTGCCGCGCTTGCGGGCGAGATCGAAGGCAACGGCGGCGATGCGGCGGATTTCGCTGGTGGTGTAGACCTGCGTGTCGACGGCGCGGCGCTCGCCATTGCCGAGATCGGTGATTTCCTTGGGCTCGCCGAAATAGACGCCGCCCGTCAGTTCACGCACGATCATGATGTCGAGGCCCTCGACAATCTCGCGCTTGAGCGAGGAGGCATCGGCCAGCGCCGCAAAGCAGAGCGCGGGGCGCAGGTTGGCGAAGAGTTCCAGATCCTTGCGCAAGCGCAGCAGGCCCGCTTCCGGGCGCGCCTCATAAGGCACCTTGTCCCACTTGGGACCGCCCACCGCGCCGAGGAAAACGGCGTCCGCCGCCTTCGCCTTCTCGATGGTCTCATCCGTCACCGCAACGCCATGGGCATCGTAACAGCAGCCGCCGACAAGCTCGTGTGAAACCACGGCGTCGAACTTGCGGTTGTCATTGTACCAGCCGATGACGCGCTCGACCTCGCCCATCACCTCCGGCCCGATGCCGTCGCCCGCCACGATCAGGATATTCTTGCTCATGATGTACTCGTTGTTTTGTGCGGCCTCGCCGCTTTAAAAACCGAACCCCTCTCCCGTCAGGAGAGAGGCCGGGAAGGCATGCGCCGGGCGAAAGGGCGTTCGCCCCTTAAAGCCAGGGCTCCGAAATCTTCTGCCGCTCCTCGAAGGCGTCGATCTTGTCCTTCTTCTGAAGCGTGAGGCCGACGCCATCGAGCCCGTTGAGCAGGCAATGCTTGCGGAAGGGATCGAGATCGAACTTGATGACGCCGCCATCGGGCCCGTGAATTTCCTGCGCTTCCAGATCGATGGTGACGACCGCATTCGCCCCGCGCGCGGCATCGTCCATCAGCTTGTCCACGTCTTCCTGCGGCAGCTTGATCGGCAGAATGCCGTTCTGGAAACAGTTGTTGTAGAAAATGTCGGCGAAGCTGGTCGAGATCACGCAGCGGATGCCAAAGTCGGCCAGCGCCCATGGCGCATGTTCGCGCGACGAGCCGCAGCCGAAATTATCCCCGGCGACCAGAATCTGCGCATGGCGATAGGCGGGCTTGTTCAGCACGAAATCGGGCTTCTCATTGCCCTTCTCGTCATAGCGCATCTCGTCGAACAGGTTCTTGCCGAGACCCGTGCGCTTGATCGTCTTCAGGAACTGCTTGGGGATGATCATATCGGTATCGATATTGATCAGCGGCAGGGGAGCCGCCACGCCCGTCAGTTTGTTGAACTTGTCCATGTCGGGCTCTCCTCAGTTTTTCAGGTCACGCACATCGGCGAAATGGCCGCTCACGGCTGCCGCCACCGCCATGGCGGGCGACACCAGATGGGTGCGGCCGCCGCGGCCCTGACGGCCCTCGAAATTGCGGTTGGAGGTGGAGGCGCAGCGCTCGCCTGGCGACAGCTTGTCGGCGTTCATGGCAAGGCACATGGAGCAACCCGGCTCGCGCCACTCAAAGCCCGCTTCGAGGAAAATCTTGTCGAGCCCTTCGGCTTCAGCCTGCTCTTTCACCAGCCCCGAGCCCGGCACCACCATGGCGTTGACGGTGGAAGCGACCTTGCGGCCCCTGGCGACGGCGGCGGCGGCGCGCAGATCCTCGATCCGGCCATTTGTGCACGAGCCGATGAACACGCGATCGATCCTGACCTCGGTAATCGGCGTGCCCGCCGTCAACCCCATATAGGCGAGCGAGCGCTCGACGGCGGCGCGCTTGCCCTCGTCGGCGACATCGGCGGGATCGGGAATGCGGTCGGTGATCCGGATGACATCTTCCGGCGAGGTGCCCCAGGTGATCAGGGGCGGCAGGTTGGCGATGTCGATCTCGATTTCCTTGTCGAAGTGCGCGCCTTCATCCGAAGGCAACGTCTTCCAGTAATTGACGGCGGCTTCCCATGCCGCGCCTTTGGGCGCGCGGGGACGGCCTTTCAGATATTCGAAGGTCTTTTCGTCCGGCGCGATCAGGCCCGCGCGCGCGCCGGCCTCGATCGTCATGTTGCAGACGGTCATGCGCCCTTCCATGGAAAGGTCGCGGATCGCCTCGCCTGCGAACTCGACCACATAACCGGTGCCGCCCGCCGTGCCGATATGGCCGATGATGGCGAGCACGATGTCTTTCGCCGTGAAGCCCTCGGGCGCCTTGCCGACGACATTGATGCGCAGGTTCTTCGCCTTGCTCTGGATCAGCGTCTGGGTCGCCAGCACATGCTCGACCTCCGAGGTGCCGATGCCATGGGCCAGCGCGCCGAACGCGCCATGGGTGGAGGTGTGGCTGTCGCCGCAGACGATGGTGGTGCCGGGCAGGGTGAAGCCCTGCTCCGGCCCGACGATATGCACGATGCCCTGCCGGATGTCGTCCATCTCCAGATATTCAACCCCGAACGCCTTGGCGTTGTCGTCCAGCGTCTGGATCTGGATGCGGCTTTCCTCGTCGGCGATGCCGCCCGCGCGGTTGGTCGTCGGCACGTTGTGGTCCGCGACGGCCAGCGTCTTCTGCGGCGCGTGGACCACGCGGCCGGACATGCGCAGACCCTCGAAGGCCTGCGGGCTTGTCACCTCATGGACGAGATGGCGATCGATATAGAGAACGCAGGTGCCATCCTCCTGCCGGTCGACCACATGGGCGTCGAAAATCTTGTCGTACATCGTGCGCGGAGCCATTTTGACTACCTCCTTGGCCGGGCCTGCCGCTTCCCCCCGTCGCCGCTTCGCGACAGCGCGGGGTTTCAGGAAACATGTGGCGCCGGCTTGGTTGCCCCATTTTTAAATGTTGGCTTGTTATATAGAGCTTTTCCGGCCGAAGCGGAGTCCCGCCAGCCAGTACCTGCAAAACAAAAGCGGGCCCGGGCGCCTTTGAGAGCGCCCCGCCCGCTTCGAAATCTTCGTTCTGCGAAAAGCAGAAGAAATCAGGCGGCGCCTGTTTCTTCCGGGCGGGGACGATCCTGCTTCTTTTCGGTAATTCGGGCGGACTTGCCGCGACGGTCGCGCAGGTAATAAAGCTTGGCGCGGCGCACCCGGCCACGGCGGACCAGCTTGATCGAGTCGATCAGCGGGCTGTAGAGCGGAAACACGCGCTCGACGCCTTCGCCGTAGGAAATCTTGCGAACCGTGAAGTTCTCGTTGATGCCGCCGCCGGAGCGGGCGATGCAGACGCCTTCAAACGTCTGGACGCGCTCGCGCGTGCCTTCAACGACCTTCACATTGACCTGAAGCGTATCGCCGGGCGCAAATGCGGGAATGGTCTTGCCTTCCGAAAGGCTCGCCACCTGCTCTGCTTCGAGCGTCTGAATGATGTTCATAACCTTCAACCTCGTCTCATCGGCGCTGTCCGGGTGCCAAAATCCAGTCAACTGCGACTGCACCCGAAGCGCGCCTCTCTATCACACATTTTTTCCCCGCGCGAGCCTCTCCTTGAGATATTCCTCCCAAAGATCGGCCCTGCGGGCCCTTGTTGCCTCTTCGGCCATCTGCCGCCGCCATTGGGCGACCTTGCCGTGATCGCCGGAAATCAGGACCGGCGGTATTTCCCGCCCTTCGAAAACCGGCGGCCTTGTGTAGTGCGGATATTCGAGAAGGCCCGCTTCGAAGCTCTCCTCGGTACCCGAAATCTCCTTGCCCATGACGCCCGGCAACAGCCGGACGATGGCATCCAGCAGCGCCAGCGCCGCGATCTCGCCGCCCGAAAGCACGAAATCGCCAAGGCTGACCTCTTCCATGGCGCGGGCCTCGATGACCCGTTCATCAAGCCCTTCGAAGCGGCCGCACAGCAGCGTGGCCCCTTTTCCCGCCACCAGCTCCCGGACCCGCCTCTGGGTCAGAGGCCGCCCCCGGGGGCTGAAATAGATGAGGGGCTCGCCCCCCTTGTGAACGGCATCGACCGCCCTTGCGACCACGTCCGCCCGCATCACCATGCCCGCTCCGCCACCGGCGGGCGTGTCGTCCACGGTCCGGTGCCGGTCCGCCGCGAAGGAGCGGATGTCGGTCGCGGCCAGCGACCACAAGCCCGATTCCAGCGCGCGCCCGGCAAGCGAGTGACCCAGCGGCCCCGGAAACATGTCCGGGAACAAGGTCAGGACGCGGGCCTGAAACAGCGGCTCAGCCACGGCGTTCCCCGTCTTCCGGCGCTTCGTCCGTCTCGAAGATCCCGTAAGGGGGATCGATGAGTACGGTGCCCGACGCCAGCCGGACCTCCGGCACCGTTTCCGCCGTGAACGGCAGGTAGACGGTTTCGACGCCCGGCGCGGGGGCGATCTCCAGAAGGTCGCCCGCCCCGAAATTGTCGACCGCGACAATGCGCCCGTAGGAGCGTCCATCGGAGCCGACCGCCTCCAGCCCGATCAGATCGGCCTGGTACCATTCCTCGCCGGCCAGATCTTCCGGCAGCGCCGGCAGCCTGTCGCGCCCGACATAGAGCAGCACACCCTTCATGGCTTCCGCGCCGTTGCGGTCGCCAAGGCCGTCGAGACGGCAGATAAGCTGCTCCTTGGCCGCCCCGGTCACCTTGACGGTGAAGGTCCGGCCATCATCCGTGGAGAGGGGGCCGTAGCGATCCAGAGCCTGGGGTGTCCCGGTGAAGGGTTTCACCTTCACCTCGCCGCGCACGCCATGCGCGCCGACAATGACACCGACACAAACCCTTGAGTCCGTCACGGCGCCGGGTCCCGGTCTCAGGCTTCGGCCGCAGCTTCTTCAGCCGGAGCGGCCTCAGCGGCGGCCTTGGCTTCAGCGGCAGCCTCGGCGGCCTTGCGGGCAGCCTCGAGACGCTCCTGAGCCTTCGCCTTGGGCTTGCCCTGGGTCGGGTTGCTGCGGGCGTCGCGCTTGGAAACGCCGAGCACGTCGAGGAAACGGGCCACGCGGTCGGTCGGCTGAGCGCCGACGCCGACCCAATGGGTGGCGCGTTCGACGTTCAGGACAACGCGGTCCTTGTGATCCTTCGGCAGCAGCGGATTGAAGGTGCCGAGCTTTTCAATGAAGCGGCCATCGCGCGGGGCCTTCTCGTCGGCAACCACGATGCGGTAGACCGGACGCTTCTTGGCGCCGCCACGGGCGAGGCGAATCTTAAGAGCCATTCTGTAGCCTTTCTCTCAACTCATTATCTCAAGCCGGGCACCGACTTCCATCTGACGCCCATCATCTGAACCCGTGACAACCACGGAAAACGCTTACTTCTTTTTCGACGGCAGGCCTGGAAGCCCGCCTGGAAAACCCTTGGGCAGACCGGGGAGCCCCCCCGGCTTGCCCGGACCGCCGAGCCCGGGGAAACCGCCCGCGCTCTTCATCATGTCCTGCAACGCCTTGGGATCGCCCGGCATCCCGGCGGGCATTTCCGGCATGCCGCCGCCGCCCATGCCGACCATCTTGCCCAGCATGCCGGCCAGACCGCCGCGGCCGCCCTTGCCCATCATCTTCAGCACATCGGCCATCTGCCGGTGCATCTTCAGAAGCTTGTTGATTTCAGACACTTCCGTGCCCGAGCCCGCCGCGATCCGGCGCTTGCGCCTGGCATCCAGAATCTTGGGATTGCGGCGCTCGATCTTGGTCATGGACGAGATGATCGCGGTCTGGCGCTTGATCACCTTGTCGTCGAGGTTCGCATCTGCCATCTGCTTCTGCGCCTTGGCGATGCCCGGCAGCATGCTCATCACGCCCTTGATGCCGCCCATCCGCGCCATCTGGGAAAGCTGTTCGGAGAGATCGTCGAGATCGAACTCCCCCTTCTTCATCTTCTTGGCGATGCGGTTGGCTTTTTCCGCGTCGATGGTCTCGGCGGCGCGCTCGACGAGGCTGACCACGTCGCCCATGCCCAGAATACGGCCCGCGACGCGTTCGGCGCGGAAATCCTCCAGCGCATCGAGCTTTTCGCCCGTGCCGAGCAGCTTGATCGGGACGCCGGTGACCGCGCGCATCGACAGCGCCGCGCCGCCACGGCCATCGCCATCCACACGGGTCAATATGATGCCCGTCACATCGATGCGTTCCTTGAACTGGCGCGCGACATTGACGGCGTCCTGGCCGGTCAGGCTGTCGGTCACCAGCAGAATTTCGTGCGGATTGGTCACATCGCGGACTTCGGCCATTTCGGCCATCAGCGCTTCGTCGATGTGGGTGCGGCCCGCCGTATCGAGCATCACCACGTCATAGCCGCCGAGGCGGCCCGCCTCGATCGCCCGCCGGGCGATCTGGACCGGGTTCTGGCCTGCGACGATGGGCAGGGTGGCGATGCCGGTCTGCTCGCCCAGAACCCTGAGCTGCTCCTGCGCGGCCGGACGGCGCGTGTCGAGCGAGGCCATCAGGACCTTGACCTTCTCGCGCTCGGCCAGACGCCGGGCGATCTTGGCGGTCGAGGTCGTTTTGCCCGAGCCCTGCAGGCCGACCATCATGATCGGCACAGGGCGGACGGCCTGAAGCGAGATCACCGGCTCATCGGGCGAGGACGCGCCGCCGAGCATCTCGACCAGCTCGTCGTGAACGATCTTGATGACCTGCTGGCCCGGCGAGACCGACTTGACGACCTCATGACCGATCGCGCGCGTCTTCACCTTGTCGATGAAGCTCTTGACCACCGGCAGCGCCACGTCCGCCTCGAGCAGAGCCCGGCGAACCTCTCGCATGGCCTCGTCAACGTCCTTCTCGCTCAGCGCGCCGCGGCCCGTGAGCTTTGAAAAGACATCGCCAAGGCGGCCAGTCAGGTTTTCAAACATACATCCACTCGTGTTGACGCCCGGAAGGGCACGACGCGAAAAGCACAAAATCGCCCGTGAGCGAACCATCGCCGGCGGACGTTGACCCTTGATCTCGAAGATCCTCGGGCGGATCGGGAAAGCAAATTCCTGATTTCGGGGCGAAACCTAGCCTCCACCCCCCATGGAGTCAAGCAAGCTGGCATTTTCAGGGGAAAAGAGCCATATAAGCTCCACCATGAGCACAGCAGGCATTCATTTCCGCAAGATGAACGGGATCGGCAACGACTTCGTCGTGATCGACACCCGCCACCATGCGCTGGCGCTGACCCCGGCCATCGCCCAGGCCATTGCCGACCGCGACCATGGCATCGGCTGCGACCAGCTCATCACCATCGAGCCCCCCCGCAAGGTGGCGGACGCCGACGGCTTCATGGGCATCTGGAACCCGGACGGTTCGGAAGTGGGCGCCTGCGGCAACGCCACCCGCTGCGTCGGCCAGATCCTGCTCGATGAAACCGGCAAGGACGAGGTGGTAATCGAAACCCTGCGCGGACGCCTCAC
Organism: Parvibaculaceae bacterium; assembly: GCA_028283765.1. GTDB lineage: Bacteria > Pseudomonadota > Alphaproteobacteria > Parvibaculales > Parvibaculaceae > JAATFR01. The sequence goes on from JAPWJY010000009.1 coordinate 160,021, forward strand.
CTGCGCGCGCGCGCCGGGCGGCCTTTTCACCGCCGACATGGGCGCGCCGCGCCTGCTCGCCGGGGAAATTCCGCTCTCCGCCCCGGTTCCGGACACCCAGGCCGTCGATCTTTCGCCCGCCCTCGCCGAGGCCCCGGACCTGCCGCCCTTCGCGGCGGTGAACATGGGCAACCCCCATGCGGTCTTCTTTATAGAGGATTTCACGCGGTTTGCCCCGGGCGTGCTCGGCCCCCTGCTCGAACGCCACCCGATGTTTCCCGAACGGGCCAACATTTCCTTCGCCCGCGTGGATGATCGTGAACATATTACTCTTCATGTCTGGGAGCGCGGCGCGGGGCTGACGCTCGCCTGCGGCTCGGCGGCCTGCGCCACCGCCGTTGCGGCGATCCGGCTCGGCCTTACGGAGCGCAAGGTGACCATCGCCCTGCCCGGCGGCGCGCTGACCATCGAATGGCCCGGCGGCGACGCCCATGTTTTCATGACCGGCCCGACCGCTCTTGAGTTCGAGGGCGAACTGGATGACCGGCTGCTGGCGGGCGCGGCGGCATGAGCGCGGCCCAGAGCAAAAGCCGGGTCGTCACCTTCGGTTGCCGCCTCAACAGCTATGAATCGGAAGTGATGCTGGGCCACGCCGAAAAGGCAGGCCTCGCCAACGCCATCATCTTCAACAGTTGCGCGGTGACGGCCGAAGCCGTGCGCGGCGTGCGTCAGGCCATCCGCAAAACGAGGCGGGAAAACCCCGCCGCCCGCATCATCGTGACCGGCTGCGCCGCCCAGATCGACCCTGATATGTTCGCTAACATGCCGGAAGTCGATCTGGTGCTCGGCAACGCCGAAAAGCTGGAAGCCCGGAGCTTCAGCCCCGCCGTCGCGCTGGGCAATGAGCGCGTCCGGGTCAACGACATCATGTCGGTGCGGGAAACCGCAGGCCACATGGTCAGCACGCGCGAGAACAGCTTCGAGGGGCGGGTGCGGGCCTTCGTCCAGATCCAGAACGGCTGCGACCACCGCTGCACCTTCTGCATCATCCCCTATGGCCGGGGCCCCTCGCGCTCCGTGGCGGCGGGAAGCGTGGTCAGTGAAATCCGCGGCCTCGTCGAGGAAGGCTATCGCGAGGTCGTCCTCACCGGCGTCGACATCACCTCCTATGGCGCGGACCTGCCCGGAACCCCTTCGCTCGGCAATCTGGCCGCCCGCATCCTCAAGCTGGTGCCCGAGCTGCCCCGGCTGCGCATCTCCTCCATCGATCCGGTCGAGGCCGATCCGGTTCTGATGCGGCTGATCGCGGAGGAGGAACGGCTGATGCCGCACCTTCACCTCTCGCTTCAGGCGGGCGACGACATGATCCTCAAGCGCATGAAGCGCCGCCATCTGCGCGCCGACGCCATCGCCTTCTGCCGGGAAGCGCAGCGCCTGCGCCCGGACATGATCTTCGGCGCGGACCTGATCGCGGGCTTCCCGACCGAAACCGGTGAGATGTTTGAAAACAGCCTGCGCCTCGTGGATGAATGCGGGCTGACCTGGCTCCATGTCTTCCCCTTTTCGCCGCGCGCCGGCACGCCCGCCGCGCGTATGCCGCAGACGGACCGGGCCATTGGCAAGGCGCGGGCAGAACGGTTGCGGGCAAAAGGCGCGGAGCGGGTGCGCGCGCACCTTGAGCGAACCCTGGGCACGGCGCAGACCATTCTGATGGAAAATGGCGGGATCGGGCGGACCCGCCAGTTCACGCCCGTGCGGGTGGCGGACCCGCGCGCCCTGCCCGGCAGCCTGATCGAGGTGGCGCTGACGGGCCATGACGGAAAATCCCTCGAAGGCCGTCTGGCGGCCTGAAAGCATGACGCAGTTGAAAGAAGGCAATGACGTGAGCGCCGAAAGCGAAGAAGACGCCCCGAAGAAGAAATCGCTGTTCCAGCGGATGAAGGATGGGCTTTCGCGCTCCACCCGCACGATCACGGACGGGATCACCGGCATCTTCACCAGGAAGAAGCTGGATCAGGAGACGCTGGACGAGCTGGAAGATCTGCTGATTCAGGCCGATCTTGGCGTCGATGTCGCCGCCGACATCACCCGGACCCTCAAGCGCGACCGCTTCGACAAGGAAATCTCCGACGAGGAGGTGAAAAGCTTCCTCGCCGGAGAAATCGCCAAAATTCTCAAGCCCGTCGAAAAGCCCTTCGCACCCGACCCGGCGCACCGGCCCTTCGTCACCCTTGTGGTCGGCGTCAACGGCTCTGGCAAAACCACCACCATCGGCAAGCTCGCCAAGGCGCTGAAGGCCGAAGGCAAGTCCGTCCTGCTTGCGGCGGGCGACACCTTCCGCGCGGCGGCCATCGACCAGCTCAAGGTCTGGGGCGAGCGCATCGGCGCGCCCGTGGTCTCGACCAGGGTCGGCGGCGATGCGGCGGGCCTTGCTTATGAGGCGGTAGAACGCGGCCGCGCGGAAAACCATGACGTGGTGCTGATCGACACGGCAGGCCGTCTCCAGAACAAGACAGACCTGATGGCGGAACTGGAAAAGGTGCTGCGCGTCATCCGCAAGCTGGACCCGACCGCGCCCCACGCCACCTTGCTTGTGCTCGACGCCACCACCGGCCAGAACGCACTCAATCAGGTCGAGATCTTCGGCAAGATCGCGGGCGTCACCGGGCTTGTCATGACCAAGCTCGATGGCACGGCGCGCGGCGGCATTCTCGTCGCCATCGCCAAGCGCTTCGCCATGCCCGTCCATATGATCGGCGTCGGCGAGGGAGCCGACGATCTTCAGGTCTTCGATGCAGAAGCTTTCTCCAGAGCGATTACAGGCGCGCGTTAATGACGAACATTCAAACCAGAACCCGGCTCGCGAAAAACCCCTGGCTCAAGCTCGTACTGGAACTGGGGCCGCTCGGCGTTTTCTTTCTGATGAATTCCCGGGCCTATCTGATTTTCGACGTGCCCAAGGAACAAAACATCTTTTACGCTACGGGCTGCTTCATGGTGGCGACCCTTGTCGCGCTCGCGGTTTCCTATGCGCTCCTGCGCAAGATACCGACCATGCCGCTCGTCACCGGCGTGTTCGTCGTCATTCTGGGCGGCCTCACGCTCTGGCTGCACAATGATGAATTCATCAAGCTGAAACCGACGCTCACGAATCTTCTGTTCGCGGGCGTGCTGCTCAGCGGCTATGCGCTGGGCAAGCCGGTGATGAGGCTGTTGTTCGACAGCGCCTTCAACCTGACTTATGAGGGCTGGATGATCCTGACCCGGCGCTGGGGTTTCTTTTTCATCTTCCTCGCCATCGTCAATGAAATCGTCTGGCGCAATTTCTCCACCGATTTCTGGGTCGGGTTCAAGCTGTTCGGCATCATGCCGATCACCTTCATTTTCGCCGCCTGCCAGATGCCGGTGCTGACCCGGCATGTCCCGAAGGACACGCCGGAACAGGATGCCGCCTGATCCGGGTCATCCGGCCCGGCAGGCCGGAAGCCTCACAGGGTGATGTCGCGATTCTTCGTTTCCGGCAGGAAAAGCACACCGATGATGAACGTGACGATGGCGACGCCGATTGGATACCACAGCCCGTCATAGATATTGCCGGTCGCCGCGACCACGGCAAACGCGATGGTCGGCAGGAAACCGCCGAACCAGCCGTTCGCGATATGGTAGGGCAGTGAGAGCGACGTGTAGCGGATCCGCGTCGGGAACAGTTCCACCAGCGCCGCCGCCACCGGCCCGTAGATCATCGCCCCGATAATAACGAGCAGCGCCAGCAGCAGCACGACCATGGGCCGGTTGATCGCGGCGCTGTCGGCTTTTGTCGGGTATCCCGCCCGCGCGAGCGCATGATCGAGATCTCCCTCGAATGCCGCCACCAGCTCGGGGGTGACTGCGGAATCGCCGGTATAGGACTGCAGTGGCGGGTTATCTCCAACCCTTATCCACGCAACCGTATTCGCGACTGACACCTCATTGACGTAGGGGATGCCACGCTTGACGAGCGCGCTCTTGGCGATATCGCAGGAACTCGTAAAGGCGGCGGTGCCCACCGGATTGAACTGGAACGAGCATTCCGCCGGATCGGCCGTAACGACGACGGGAGAATGTTCCTGCGCCTGCTGCAAGGCCGGATTGGCATAATAGGTCAGCCCCTTGAACAGGGGCTGATAGGCAAAGGCCGCAACAAGGCAGCCAGCCATGATAATAGGCTTGCGGCCCCAGCGGTCCGACAGCGCGCCAAAGACCAGATAAAACGGCGTGCCGATCAGAAGCCCGATAGCGATCATCAGGTTGGCGTCAGCCATGCCGACGTTGAGCACCCGGGTCAGAAAGAACAGGGCATAGAACTGTCCTGTGTACCAGGTGACCGCCTGTCCCGCCATCATGCCGAAAAGCGCGAGAAGGACGATCTGGAGGTTGCGCCAGTTGCCGAAGGATTCTGTGACCGGGGCTTTCGACTCGCGGCCTTCCTCCTTCATCTTCCGGAAAACCGGCGATTCATGGAGCTTCATCCGTATCCAGATCGAGACTCCAAGGAGCGCCGCCGAGACCAGAAAGGGAATCCGCCAGCCCCAGTCATCGAAAGCCTGTTCCGGCATCATCCGGCGGCAGGCGAGAATGACCAGCAGGGACAGGAAAAGCCCCCCGGTCGCCGTCATCTGGATCCAGGATGTATAGGCGCCCCGCTTGCCGGGAGGGGCATGTTCGGCAACATAGACCGCCGCGCCGCCATATTCGCCGCCGAGCGCCAGCCCCTGTAACAGCCGCAGGATGATCAGGATGACCGGGGCGGCAAGGCCGATGGAGGCATAGTTGGGAATCAGGCCAACGAGAAAGGTGGAAAGGCCCATCACCGAGATCGTGACCAGAAAGGTATATTTGCGCCCGATCATGTCGCCGAAGCGGCCGAACAGCAGCGCGCCGAACGGGCGGACCGCGAAACCTGCCGCAAAAGCGAGCAGGGCAAAAATGAACCCCGCCGTTTCATTGACCCCGGCAAAAAATTGCCGGGAAATTATCGTCGCCAGAGCGCCGTATAGAAAGAAGTCATACCACTCGAATACGGTACCGAGGGATGAGGCGAAAATGACCCGCCGCTCCTCGCCCGTCATGGGCCGTTTAGCGGCCACGGTTTCTGCGTTCATTGTTTTCCCTCCCACAAATTCCCGCCGGAATCATGTCATGAGAAAGCCGGAGTGAAAATGCAATGCCGGTCATATTTGTGAGGAAATGAGCGGCCTGTATCTCTTACCGTGTGCCTTTTCCGGAACCGGCCCGTCTTTTCCGGAATAATGTCCGTCATCAGCTTTGCCGCGCGGCGTGGCCCGGCCGAGAACAGGCGGCAGCCCTTCATTATTCATGAGTGACAAAAATATGGCGGGTGCGGCAATCCTCTCATGGCTGAAATATGGTATGGCAAATAAATCATCAATGATCCGCCGGCCATCACCTCGACCGCGCAGCAACCAGCGGCCGCCCGGCCGGGCAAACGGATATTTCTGGCGCTGAAATGGCCAATCGTCCGTTCCTTGCTAAAACCTTCAATTTTGTCGGTCCGCCCACGGATAGATGTGTACAGACTGCGACCTTTGGTCTCACAGGCCGGGATGGAAGTAATTCCTGCACCCGCGCTCATACACTGTCCGAATACAGACAGGTTTTGTAATAACAGGTCTTGCTTTACAGGTTAAACAGTGTGCATATGGTCGGTTACCGGCCCCGGGTAAGGACTGCCGGGTGGCATTATGCCGTTTGCGGACCTGATCCGCGCCCATGATAGTCCCTCTTCCCGATCTGTCCCCCTCGCGTAACCCGGCCGGGCGAAATATCGAGCTAAGGATTCAACGAATGGCACCGAAGAAGCTGAGCGGCACCTTTGATCTGGAAAACTCGCTGAGCCACCTGCTGCGCCGCGCGCAGCAGTTCGCCTACGAGAAGTTTGTGCAGCATATGGGAAATTCCTCCCTCACCCCCCGGCAGTTCATTGTTCTGTTCGCGGTGAATGAAGAGGAAGGCCTGAGCCAGACGGATCTGGTCAACCGCACGGGCATCGACCGTTCGACCCTCGCCGACATGGTGAGCCGGATGATCAAGGCCTCCCTGATCGCGCGGGAACGCACGGCCGAGGACGCCCGCGCCAATGCGGTCCGCCTTACCGCGGCTGGCAAGCGCGCCCTCCAGCAGGCCATGCCGAAGGCTATCGACGCCGAGCTTGCGCTGCTGGACCTCCTGCCCAAGGGCATCCAGGCCGAGCTTCTCAAGGCGCTGAGCCATCTGGCCCGCGCCGTGGAAGCCAGCCGTTCCGACGAAAAGCCCGCCGCCAAGAAGGCCCCGGCAAAGAAGGCCGCGGCCGTCAAGAAGGCGCCCGTGAAAAAGGCGGCTCCGGCCGCCAAGAAGGCTCCGGCAAAGAAGGCCGCCGCGCCAAAGGCAACCAGGGCCGCGCCGAAAGCCGCCGCCAAGGCCACCCGCCGCCGCGCAAGCTGATTTTCCGCCGGTTATTACATAATCAGGGCCAAAGGCGTCGCGAAAGCGGCGCCTTTTGTCATTTTGGCCTGTGACTGAAGATTTGCCAGCCCCCTCAGGGGGCCATCGCCGCCTTCGATATGGTCGGGAGAATTTCGCTTTCGATCAGATCGGCGTCTATCGGACCGACATGCTTGTAGATGATGCGGCCCTTGCCATCGACCACATAGGTCTCGGGCACGCCGTAAACACCCCAGTCGATGGAGGACTGGCCCTTGCTGTCCGCGCCCACCCGGGTGAACGGATTACCGAGCTGGGCGAGAAAGGTCCGCGCGGCGTCGGGATCGTCCTTGTAGTTGATGCCGAAAATCGGCACTGCCGTCCGGGTCCTGAGCAGGTCCAGCAACGGAGCCTCCGCCCGGCATGGCACGCACCATGACGCCCAGACATTGACGATGACCGGCGTGCCATGACCGAAATCCGCGCTGGCCAGGCCGGGCCGGTCCAGCCCTTCGACCGGCGGCAGCGAGAACTGCGGCACCGGATGGCCGATCATGGCCGAGGGCACCACGGAGGGATCGCCCTGAAAGATGGCGGCATAAAAGAGAATGGCGATGCCTGCGAAAATGGCGACGGGCAGCAGCGCCATGACGGGCAATCGTTTCACGAGGGCACCTTTTTCGCGGGTGCGCGCCTGCGGCCCGCCGCCTCGTTGGCTTCTTCCAGCCGGGCGGCAAGCTGCTTCTGCCTGCGGTAGTCCATCGTGCTCTGGATGATGAGGCCACCGATAATCAGGAGAACCAGCCCGTAGGCGGGCCAGACATAGCCGGCATATCCGCCCATGGAGAGGAATTCGGCAAATGTGCTCACGCCTCGCGCCCTCCCCCGGCAAAACCCGCCTGGGCCAGCCGCAGAGATCGCACCCGCCGGCGCAGGATTTCGGCGCGCATCCGCAACAGCAGCAGCGCCACGAACATTACCGTGAAGCCCGTCGCCATGATCAGCAGGGGCGCCAGCATGGAAGGCGCGATGGTGGGCCCGCCGATGCGGAACACGCTGGCGGGCTGGTGCAGCGTGTTCCACCAGACCACGGAATAATGAATGATGGGCACATTGACGAAGCCGACCAGCGCCAGCACGGCGGCGGCGCGCGCGGCCCGCACCGGCTCCTCGATGGTGGCCCAGAGCGCCAGATAACCCAGATAAAGAAAGAACAAAATCAGAACAGACGTCAGCCGCGCATCCCAGACCCACCAGGTGCCCCACATCGGCTTGCCCCAGAGCGAGCCCGTGACCAGCGCCAGAAAGGTGAAGGAAGCCCCGATGGGCGCGGCCGACTTGGCGCAGACGTCCGCCAGAGGATGGCGGAACACAAGGGCCGTCGCGCTCGCCAGCGCCATGACCGTGTAGCAGAGCAGGGAAAGCCAGGCGGCGGGAACATGGATATACATGATCCTGACCGTATCGCCCTGCTGATAGTCCGGCGGCGAGCCCCACAACGCCAGATAGACGCCGAGCGCGATGAGCACGCCTGCGATCATGGCGATCGGCGCAACGAGACGCCGGGACAACATCATGAACCGGGCCGGATTGGCATATGCGTGAAAATTGAGCGCCATGCTGCTGATTTATCCGCTGGTCCGCCCGAGGGCAAGAACCGCTCGCCCATCGCCCCCGGGAGTGGTCATTTGCCGCGCCGCCTCGTCCGGTCCGTTCATTCAGCCCCGGTCACTCAACATTGGCCCGCAACGCGGCGGCGGCGGCCACCGGCGCCAGCACCAGGCTGGCAAGGGTGAGCGCGCCCAGAAGCATCAGCCCGCGCGGGCCCTGGTCGCCGGGGGCGGCCGTCACGGCGGCGCTTGCGGCCGATACGCCGAATATCAGCACCGGAATGTAGAAAGGCATGACCAGCAGCGAGGCAAGGAGGCCGCCCCGGCGCACGCTGACCGTCAGGGCAGCTCCGATCGCCCCCAGAAAGCTCAAGGCGGGCGTGCCGATCAGCATGGCGATCATCAGCATCGGCATCGCGCCCGGAGCGAGGTTGAGCAGCAGACCCAGCAGCGGCGCGGCGATGACGAGCGGTAGCCCGGTCGTGAGCCAATGGCTGAACGCCTTCGCCCCGGCGACAAGGACGAGCGGGGCGCCCGACGTCATCAGGAAATCGAGCGAGCCGTCCTCATAATCCGACTGGAACAGCCGGTCGAGGGTGAGCAGGTTCGACAGCAGCAGGGAAACCCAGAGCATGCCGGGCGCGATCCGGCCCAGCAGGTTGAGGTCCGGCCCCACGCCCAGCGGCACGATGGCGACAGTGACGAGGAAGAAGAAGACCGCCATGCCGCCGCCCCCGCCGAGCCGGATGGCGAGTTTCAGGTCGCGGCTTATGAGGGAGAACGCGGCGCGGATCATGCCGCCCCCATTTCCAGCCGGCGGCCCTCAAGGCCGAGATCGAGATGGGTGGCGGCGACCACCATCCCGCCCGAGACCAGATGCGCCCGCATCAGCGCCGCAAGCCGGGCGACATTTTCCGCGTCCAGCGCCACGGTCGGCTCATCGAGCAACCAGAGGGGACGGTGGGCGACAAGGAGCCGCGTCAGCGCAAGGCGGCGTTTCTGCCCGGCCGAGAGATAGGCGACGGGAAGATCGGCCAGACGCCGGAGATCGAAACCGTCGAGAGGGTCACCCGGCACGGGCGCACCGCCCAGAAAGCGCCGCCAGAAACCCAGCGTTTCACGCGGCGTCATCGACGGCTTCACGCCGTCGAGGTGCCCGATATAATGCAGCATCTCGCCGGGATCGAAATCCTCGCCCGCCGCCTGCCCTGCACTCTCCAGCCTGACGCTCCCTTCCGCCGCCTCGACAAGACCCGCGATCAGGCGCAGCAGACTGGATTTACCCGAGCCGTTGGGTCCGGTCAGCAGCAACGCCTCGCCGCTTTCGAGCGTGAAATCGAGCCCTGAAAAAACCAGCCGCCCGCCGCGCACGCAGGCAAGATCCCGGGCCCGCAACGTCAGGCCGCCGGATGCCGCTTCAGCTTCAGATATTGTCAAAACGCCCGCCCCGTCCCTTGCCCGAGGCGAAGCGCGACGCGCCCTCCAGAGCCTCGCGCGAGGCAAGCGTGACGCGCCCGTGCCGGAACTCGTTTTCCAGCGCCTGATCATAGGCGAGATCCCATTGCTCGATCGCCGACAGCCGGTCATGGCGCAGGCAGGTCTGGGGCATCCGCGCAATTTCGGCGGCAAGTTTTTCCGCTTCTTCCCTTGCGCTTCCCTTCGCGACGACCCGGTTGGCGAGGCCCATGGCGAGCGCTTCGTCAGACGTGACCGGGCGGCCCGTCAAAATGAGGTCCATGGCGCGGGAATGACCAATGAGCCGCGGCAGGCGGATGGTGCCGCCGTCGATCAGCGGCACGCCCCAGCGCCGGCAGAAAATGCCGAAGACCGCATCCTCCTCGACCACCCGCATGTCGCACCAGAGCGCAAGCTCCATGCCGCCCGCGACGGCATGACCCGAGATCGCGGCGATGACGGGCTTTGACAGCACCATGCGCGAGGGACCCATGGGACCGTCGGTGGCGAGCCGGTCGAAATCAAGCCCCGTCGCCGGATGGGTGACGCGGTTGCCACCGCCCGATTCACCTGCGCCTGCAAAAGCCTTGAGATCGGCACCCGCGCAGAACGTGCCGTGCGCGCCGTGGAAAACGGCGACATGCGAATCCTCGTCGCGCTCGAACGCGAGAAACGCCTCCGCGAGTTTCGTCGCCGTCGCGCGATCAACCGCATTGCGCACAAGCGGACGCTCCAGAATGATCGTCGTCACTGCGTCTTTTTTTTCGACGCGCACGCTGTCTTCATCGGAGTTTTCGCGAACGATTTGCATCTGGCTGTCCTCTGCGCGCAATTGCTTTCCGGCCGTGCGGATTATCATCAGCTTCATGCCTTTGCACCACCGGTTTCGGCATGGCGCTCGCATATCAAAATCAGTATAGTCGCGCGCGTTAAAGACATCGCCCCCGGAATTGCCACCGCGCGATCTGCAACATGCCACTCCGTCGGCATCATTCTTCCCCGAAAGATGCGCGGGTACTGATCAGTCAGGAATAGAGCCCATGGCACCTAAAACACCGGCGAAATCAAAATCGTCTGCCGCCAAAAAACCTGTCGCGAAAAAGCCGGCCGCCAAGGCCGCTGCCAAGAAGCCAGCCGTGAAGAAGGCCGCGCCCGCGAAAGCGGCCGCTGCGAAGCCCGTCAAGGCTGCGCCTAAAAAGACGGCAACAGCAAAGAAAGCCGCCGTCAGCAAAGCCGCCCCCAGGAAGGCGGCCGCCGCCAAGAAGAATATCGAGAAGGCCACGAAGAAGCTGACCGCGCAAAAGAGCGTCGTCAAGAAAGCGCTGACGAAGAAAACCGCTGAAGCGGTCGCCAAGGTCACCAGGGCCATCGGCGGCAAGCCCCTCGCCAAAAAGGCGGCGAGCAAGAAAGCCGCGCCGAAAGCTGCGGCCAAGCCCGTCAAAAAAGCAGCTCCTGAAAAGGCTGTGAAAAAAGCCGCCGCAAAGAAGGCCGTGGCCAAGGCCACGAAGACCACAAAGGCCGCCGCGCCGAAAGCCGCAACCAAGGCATCCCCGAAGACTGCGCCCAAGGCAGCCGCCAAGACGGCCAAGGTAAAATCCGCTCCGGCTGCGCGCCGCGCCGCCAAGGCCGCCGTCTCCCCGCGCAGCGCCGAAGCGCGCCGCGCCGCCTCGACGCCGAAGAAAGTTTCGCCCGCCAAGAAGCGCGCACTCAAGGCTCCCAAAAGCAGCTTCGGCGCGAAGCAGACGCTGAAGGTCGGCAAGAAGAACTACACCTATTACAGCCTGACGATCGCCGAGAAGAATGGTCTCGACGGCATCTCTCGCCTGCCCTTCTCCATGAAGGTGCTGCTGGAAAACCTGCTGCGCTTCGAGGACGGCCGCACCGTTTCCGCCGATGACATCCGCGCGGTCAAGGAATGGCTCACCACCCGCAAGAGCGACCGTGAAATCGCCTACCGCCCGGCGCGCGTGCTGATGCAGGACTTCACCGGCGTGCCCGCCGTGGTCGATCTCGCCGCCATGCGCGACGCGGTGAAGAAGCTCAAGGGCGACGCGAAGAAGATCAACCCGCTCGTCCCCGTCGATCTCGTCATCGACCATTCGGTCATGGTCGATTTCTTTGGCACGCCCAAATCGTTCGGCGAAAACGTCGATATCGAATATCAGCGCAACCGCGAGCGTTACGAGTTTTTGCGCTGGGGTTCCAAGGCGTTCGACAATTTCCGCGTCGTGCCGCCGGGAACCGGCATCTGCCATCAGGTCAATCTTGAATATCTCGCCCAGACCGTCTGGACCAGGACCGAGGGCAAGGAAGAGATCGCCTATCCCGACACCTGCGTCGGCACCGACAGCCACACCACCATGGTCAACGGCCTTGCCGTGCTCGGCCTGGGGCGTGGGCGGCATCGAGGCGGAAGCGGCCATGCTCGGCCAGCCGGTCTCCATGCTCATTCCCGAAGTCGTCGGCTTCAAGCTCACCGGCAAGCTCAATGAAGGCGTCACCGCCACCGATATGGTGCTGACGGTGACGCAGATGCTGCGCAAGAAGGGCGTGGTCGGCAAGTTCGTCGAATATTACGGCGCGGGCCTCAACCATCTCTCGCTCGAAGACCGCGCGACCATCGCCAACATGGCGCCGGAATATGGCGCGACCTGCGGCTTCTTCCCCATCGACGACGAGACCATCCACTTCCTCAACGCCACGGGCCGCGATTCCCAGCGCGTGGCCCTCGTCGAAGCCTACGCCAAGGCGCAGGGCATGTTCCGCCATGCCGACACGCCGGACCCGATCTTTACCGAAACGCTGGAGCTTGATCTCTCGACCGTCGTGCCCTCGCTCGCCGGTCCCAAGCGTCCGCAGGATCGTGTCGCCCTGACCGACATGGTTTCGAACTTCACCACCGCGCTCGGCGACTTCGGCAAGACCGGCAACACGAGCGGCCGCTTCGAGGTTGAAGGCAAGGACTTCGATCTCGGCCATGGCGACGTCGTCATCGCCGCGATCACCTCATGCACCAACACCTCGAACCCGAGCGTGCTGATCGGCGCGGGCCTGCTTGCCCGCAACGCGGTCGCAAAGGGCCTCAAGGTGAAGCCATGGGTCAAGCCCTCGCTCGCGCCCGGATCGCAGGTCGTGACCGACTATCTGGCCAAGGCAAACCTGCAGAAGGATCTCGACGCGCTCGGTTTCAACCTTGTCGGTTATGGCTGCACCACCTGCATCGGCAACTCGGGCCCGCTGCCAGTCGAAATCAGCCAGTCGATCAACAAGAACGATCTGGTCGCCGTGTCGGTGCTTTCGGGCAACCGCAACTTCGAGGGCCGCGTTTCGCCCGATACCAAGGCGAACTATCTGGCCTCCCCGCCGCTCGTCGTCGCCTATGCGCTGGCGGGCTCGGTCAATGTCGATCTCGTGCACCATCCGCTCGGCAACGATCAGGACGGCAACCCGGTCTATCTGCGCGACATCTGGCCGACCACGAAAGAGATCGCAGAGACGATGCGCGCCGCCGTCACCCGCGAGATGTTCGTCAAGCGCTATGCCAACGTCTTTGCGGGCGACAAGCACTGGCGCTCGATCAAGACTTCGGGCGGGCTGACCTACAAGTGGGACGAGAACTCGACCTATGTGCAGAACCCGCCCTACTTCGTGGATATGGGCATGGTGCCGGCTCCCATCGAGAATGTGCATGACGCGCGCATCCTCGGCCTCTTCGGCGACTCGATCACCACCGACCACATCTCGCCGGCCGGCAACATCAAGTTGCAGAGCCCGGCGGGCAGCTATCTCACCTCCAAGCAGGTCGGCGCGCAGGACTTCAACTCCTACGGCGCACGGCGCGGCAACCATCAGGTGATGATGCGCGGCACCTTCGCCAATATCCGCATCAGGAACCAGGTGGCTCCCGGCACCGAAGGCGGCCTGACCCGGCTGATGCCCGAAGGCGAGCAGATGCCGATCTACGACGCCGCGATGATCTACAAGGAGCGCGACGTGCCGCTCGTGATCTTCGCGGGCAAGGAATATGGCACCGGCTCCAGCCGCGACTGGGCCGCGAAGGGCACGATGCTGCTTGGCGTCAAGGCCGTGATCGCCCAGTCGTTCGAGCGCATCCATCGCTCGAACCTCGTCGGCATGGGCATCGCCGCCCTTCAGTTCAAGGATGGCGACAGCTGGCAGGCGCTGGGTCTCGACGGTTCTGAAACAGTCACCATCGAAGGCCTCGAAGGCGTGACCCCTCGCGCGACGGTGCAGGCGCACATCGCCTATGCCGATGGCACGAAGAAGACCATCGACCTGCTCTGCCGCATCGATACGCAGGACGAACTCGACTATTACGCCGCCGGCGGCATCCTGCCCTACGTGTTGCGCAACCTCGTCGCCTGATCGTCAGCACACATCGATAAACGAAGGGCCGGTCTCATGACCGGCCCTTTTGTTTGCGTCGGCACATGTAAAAACGCAATGAATCTGAAAAATGGAAAGGGGCCACAAGGCATCGTGGGAACAGCCCACCGCCAAGGAACAGACCAGTCCTTATCGAAAAAGAGACGCGACGGAAACGCCGACAGGTAACCCCCCGAAATATGCCTCGACCCCGCCCATCGAGAAAAGCCTGAAATTGTTTCGGCGGCAGAGGCATGCGGAGAACGCCGAAACAAAAATCCTATACATTTTAATTTCTTTGGTTTGTCTATTTCGGCGGCTCGTGAATCCGCAGAATCATCGACTGGCTCGCCGTCGCCATCAGCCTGCCATCCTCGGAAAACATGTTCATCTGCCCATGGACGAAACCGCCATGGACGCCGTGGATCTGGATGTCGCACAACACCCATTCAGCCGGCACAACCTGAATGAAGCGGATCGTGTTGTCGAGGCTGTTGCCCCCCGCCTGCATCCCGATGGCATTGCCGATGGCCGAAGGGACGTGATCGGCGATGATCGCGAGCACGGCGGAATCGATGGCGTAATCGCCATTCGGCCGCGCCCAGAGAACCACATGACCATCCGCGCTGAAGCCGCCCTGAGCCCGCGCCCGGCCATAGCGCCCCTTGACCACCCGCACGTCGAGGCGGGAGTGGAGATCCGGCTCGGGATGTTTCGTCCAGTGCTCGATCGGCGCGCACTCTTCCGGCCGCGGCACTTCGGGCGCCGCCGCCCACTGGTGCGACAGCGCATCGGGCCGGGCGCCCAGCGCCGCGTTCACCGTCAGGATTTCCTTGTCCGCGATGTGCCCGACCGCGCGCGCCTGGCTGTTATATTTGCCCTCGACCGGCACGCGCACGTCGAAATCCACCGTCGCGCCGGGGCGCGCATAGGACAGATATTGTGCCGTCGCCCATACGGTGGGCCGCCCGCAGGTGCCTTCCATCGCGGCGATGGCCGCCGCAAGGCCGACGCCCCCGAACATGAACAGATTGCCGGGCGGGCCGACGCACAGGTCCGGCTTCACGGACAGATGCCAGCGATAGGGATTGTGCGTTGAATGAAGATCGAAAAAGGAAGGTCTGGTCATTACACACTCTTCAACTTGGCCTGCCCTGTTTATAGCTTGCCCCCCGAGCCGGGCAAGGGCCCGTGGACCACAGGACCGGCTTGTGAAAGGCTGGGAGGAACCTTCCACGGTTCGCGGCATAGGATTCTCTATAACCGTTTTACGATCACGGAGAGCACGCCATGGCCAGCTACAACATCGCGGTGATTGCCGGCAGTCTCAGGAAAGAATCCTACAACCGGCGGCTGGCGCAGGCCCTGATCGGCCTTGCCCCGGAAAGGCTGAAGCCGGAACTCGTCGAGATCGGCGATCTGCCCCTTTTCAATCAGGACCATGAAAAAAGCCCGGCCCTGGCCGTCTCCACCTTCAAGGCGAAAATAAAATCCGCCGACGCCGTGCTGTTCGTGACGCCGGAATATAACCGTTCAATTCCGGGCGTGCTCAAGAACGCGCTCGACACCGGGTCGCGGCCCTATGGCGAAAGCGCCTGGCTGCACAAACCTGCCGCCATCGCCGGCACCTCCCCTGGCGCCATGTCGAGCGCGCTTGCCCAGCAGCACCTGCGCAACGTGCTCACGGCGCTGGACATGCCGACCATGCCCCAGCCGGAAGTATTCATTCATTTCGCGGAAGGTCTGATTTCGCCCGGCGGCACCGTGAGCAATGAAGGCACCGCCAAATTTCTGCGCAGCTTTCTCGATGCGTTCGTGAAATGGATCGAGCGGAACAGGTGATTATTTTCCCGCCCGGCGCTTGGCTCGCTTTCTAATGTGGTTGCCAATCATTGCCGGCTTGTACTATGTGGATTCGCCGATGAGATGGGACTACGACATGGGACAATCCGGGGATGTAAATGTGACAGGCCTTACCGCGCATGCGCCCGGGGGAAAGGTGAACGCCTTGACGTCCCTGAGGTTTTTCGCAGCGGCTTCCGTCGCGTTATTTCATGTGCCGTATACTCTCCCGCAGCTTCATCCGGCAACCCTGATGCCTTCTGGTTATCTCGGGGTGAATTTCTTTTTTATATTGTCCGGATTTATTCTCGCCTATACCTATGCTGGCCAATCCAGTCTCTCGATCGGGCGTTTTTTCATAAAGCGGTTTGCCCGGATTTACCCGGTTCACATGCTTTTGCTGTTGATCTGGATTGCCCTTTTTTTCACCAGTTGGGGTAATTCAACTTCCGACAAGCTTCATAGCCTTATTCCCAATATTTTGCTCCTGCACGCATGGTTTCCCGGCCCCTTGTATAATCTGGGCTATAACGCAGTAAGCTGGAGCATTTCGGTAGAGGCTTTTTTCTATCTTCTTTTTCCTTTTATCAGAAAGCCCTCGGCCGCCCTGTTATGGTGTTGTCTGACATTTTCCGGAATCCTCATTGGAGTGGCCTTCTGGGACAAGGAAATCAATTCCGTATTCCCCGATTTTTTTTATTTCGATCCTCTTGCACGTAGTATGGAGTTTTCTGCCGGGATTCTTTTATTTCATATCTCCGGTCGCCTTTCCGCTCTTGCCCGGCACCCCCTGTTCCTTCTTGCGTCAATCGTGCTTTTGGGCGTGGCGGTGAGCAAAGCCTTGCCCTATGTCCGGCAAGATCTCCAGCCAGTCCTGCTGCTCCCTTTCATGGCAACTCTGATTCTGGGCTTTTACTGCTGCCAGGGCTGGATCAAATGGATTATGAGCATGCCGGGCCTGGTCCTTCTCGGGGAGGCCTCCTACAGCTTTTATATGCTGCATCACATGTTGTTCCGGCTTCTGAATGCGCCTCTTGCCGCCAGCTTCTCCCCGACAATGGGCGTGGCCGTCGCCTTTGGCATCACCGCTCTTGCATCCATCGTCCTTTACCTGGGTTTTGAGAAACCTTCGAGAAGCTGGCTTATCAGAAAACTCGGCTCCGATGGCGTCGACGCCTCCCAGAACCTGCTTCACGGCATCAGCCGGTAGCCGCCCGGCTCCGTCACCAGAAACCGGGCGTCGGAGGGGTCGGCTTCGATCTTCTGGCGCAGGCGGTAGATGTGGGTTTCGAGCGTATGGGTCGTGATGCCCGAATTGTATCCCCAGACCTCGTGCAGCAGCTCATCGCGGGCGATGGTTCTCTCGCCCGCCTCATGAAGATATTTGAGGATGGCCGCTTCCTTTTCGGTCAGCCGGATTCTGTTTTCACCGGCATCGACCAGCAGCTTGAGGCCCGGCCTGAATTCATAGCCGCCAATCCTGAAAGCGGCCTCTTCATCATGATCGCGCGCGCGCAACTGGCTGCGGATGCGCCCGAGCAGGGCGCCGAAGCGGAACGGCTTCGACAGATGATCGTGCGCGATCTGCTGCGCCTGCGCCGGTTCCTCCGCACAGGTGAGCAAAACCACCGCCACGCTGGGCTCCGCCTCCCGCAATAGCCTGCAAGCCTCGGCTCCGCTCATGTCCGGCAGCCTGGCGTCAAGCACGATCAGGTCCACGCGCTGATCCTGTATCAGGGCCAGGGCCTGCGCCGCCGTCCCGGCCTGCACGCATTCGAACTCCTCATAAAGCTGCAACTGCTCGGCCAGCGCCTCGCGGAACCGATCGCTGCCCGCAACGATCATGAGCGTTCTGCTGCGGCTCATCATCCGGCCCGCCCGCCATAGCCAAACCCGGCGATATGCGGCGCGAGCACAGGCAGAACCGGCGCAAGCTGGCGCTCATAGCGCCGCCAGCGATCCGCCGCACGGGCGTAGATCGGCTCGGTCACCTGCGCATAGGAGGGCGTACGGATCGTGCCGCGCACCTTTGCATGTGCGGCGGGATCAGCCATGGCCGCATGCCAGGGCAGGTCGAGAAAGCCAAGAACCGGCATCACTTCCCCCTTCAGGTCCGCCACCAGCCCTTCATAGCGCACCGGCTGCACGGCAAGGGGCAGGCTCTCGCGCACGATGCCCCAGAGCGTCATCACCCGGTCATAGAGATGGGCGGTGTCGGCCAACGTCAGGAAATTGGCCATCGAGGCATTGACCTGAAAATCCTGCATGAAGGCCGAGAGCACCGCATCCGCCGGATGGCGCAGCGCCAGAATGAACCGGGCTTCAGGAAAGACCCGCGCGATCAGCCCGGCATGGATGATATTGAGCGGAAGCTTGTTGATGACGATTTTCGTGTCGAGCTTCGCCCCCTCCGCTTTCAACGCGGCGAAATAGCGCCCCCTCAGGCCCGCGCGGGCGGCCTCATCGAGACGCCCCAGCGCGGCGGGATAGCCTCCTTTCATGGCGGCGAGCGCATCGCGCACCACGAGCAGCGTCGGGCGCTCCTCGAACACCTGCACGTCGGGGTGGGCATCGAGAATCTGGTCGAGCAGCGTGGTACCGGACCGGGGAAAGCCGACCAGAAACACCGGCGCGCCGCGATGGCCCGGCTCCACCGGCAGGGGCGGCAGCCAGGAGAATCCCTTGACCTTTTCCGGCGCGAACCCCGCGATCAGGCTTTCCACCTGATCGAGATAGCTCTGCTTGTCGATATGCCGTGCCCGGGCTTCTTCCGCCGCAAGCGTGTTCTGGATGGTGAATTGCCGGAAGGCGGCATCCGCTTCGCCCAGCCTGTCGAGCGTCAGCGCGAGTTCCGCATGAAGAATCCGCGCCTCGGCGGGCCTCAGGCGCTCGAAAGGCAGCTGTTCGAGCCGCGCCTTCACCTCCCCGAATTTCCCGGTCCGCCGCGACGCCGCCGCCCAGATCCGCAATGCGGGCGCATGTTCGGGCGCAAGTTTCAACGCCTCGCTGGCATACTGGATGGCAGGCGCGAGTTTGGCGAGCCGCTCGCTTGCTTCCGCCGCCAGCGTCAGCATGACCGCATCCCGGCGCGCCTGTTTCAGGCCTGCCTCCGCCTCGGCCAGCGCCGCCCGGAACCAGCCCAGCGCCAGCAGCGAGCGGATCAGGCGCAGCCGGGCCGGGCGGTCGCCTGGCCGCAATGTCAGAAAACGCTGGTGCGCCTTGACGGCGGCCTCGAAGTCGCCCGCCTGATCGAGCGCCAGCCCCCTGTTGAGATAGATAGCCGGGAGATCCGGCACGAGCCGCTCGGCTTCGGCATAAGTCGCCAGGGCCTCATCGAGCTTGCCTTGCAGGCGGCGGGCATTGCCCAGATTGACGATCAGATTGGCGTTGCCGGAAACGAGCGCCGCCGCCTCGCCGATCAATCGTTCGGCCGCCGCCGGATCGCCATCCCGCAACGCGATCAGACCCTTGAGGTGGAGCGCATTGGGTTCCGCCGGTCTTTCAGCCAATATTGTTTCGAGGATCGCAAGCGCGGGCTCATGGCGCCCCGCCTCGAAGTGGGCGGCGGCCCGCCCGAGCGCCTCAACCGGTACTGAATTTTGAGGGGAACGGGTCATGCCTGCCTGATGCCGGGAACGAATCGCTTGCCTGAGAGTCATTATTTCTGTGACGAAGTCTGCCACAGGGCGCCGCCCATCGCGATGCCCGAAACCGTCTCTGGCCAACGGGCGAATCTGGATTGGACCATGAACAGCATTCTGGAACTCATCGTGGCGGCAAAACCCGGCGAAACCGCCGGCACGCTCACCGCAGGCGAGAAGAGCTATCCCTGCGCCATCGGGCGGAGCGGCCTCACCTCCAGCAAGCGGGAAGGCGATGGTGGCACCCCTGTCGGCACCTTCAGGCTGCGGCAACTGTTTTACCGGCCCGACCGCCTCGGCAGGCCCGAAAGCCGGTTGCCCCTTCAGGCCTTGACCCCATCAGACGGGTGGTGCGACGCGCCGGGGGATGCCCGGTACAATGAACAGGTCAGTCTGCCCTATCCGGCCAGCGCCGAGACCATGTGGCGCGAGGACGATCTTTACGATCTGTGCTGTGTCATCGGCTACAATGACGCGCCGGTCGAGGACGGCAAGGGAAGCGCCATCTTCATGCATCTGCTGCGCGAGAAGGATGGCGAAATCCAGCCGACGCAAGGATGCGTGGCGCTGCGCAGAACCGATCTTGAGGCCGTGCTGGCGCTCTGCGGGCCCGAAACGTCGCTGACGGTGAAAGCCCTTTGATCAGCGGTGGCCAAAGAGCGCACTGCCGATGCGCACATGGGTCGCCCCACAGGCAACCGCCGTTTCAAAATCGCCGCTCATGCCCATTGAAAGCCGGGCAAGACCGTTGGCCCGTGCAATGTCTCCAAGCTGCCTGAAATAGGGCGCGGGGTCTTCGTCCGCCGGGGGGATGCACATGAGCCCCTCGATTTCGAGCCTCAGTTCCTCGCGGCACAGGCGGATGAACGCCGCCGCCTCGCCCGGAAGCACGCCCGCCTTTTGCGGCTCCTCCCCGATATTCACCTGAATGAACAGCCGGGGCAGCTGCGCGCCAGCCTCCCGCTCCCGGACCAGCGCATGGGCCAGCCGGCCGCGATCGAGCGTCTGGATCACATCGAAATGGGCAAGCGCATCCTTCACCTTGTTGGTCTGGAGCGGACCAATCAGGTGAAGTTCCACGCCGGGAAACCGGTCCCGCAGGCCGGGCCATTTGGCCATCGCCTCCTGAACCCGGTTTTCCCCGAAAATGCGCTGGCCCGCCTCGAGCACCGGCGCGATCTCGTCCGCGCCGAAGGTTTTGGAAACCGCGATCAGGGTGACCGCATCCGCCGCCCGGCTGGCATTTTGCGCGGCGGCCTCTATCCTCGCGCGAAGCATGGCCAGACGCGCCGCCGCGGGGCTATTTGATGAATCGATGCCGGGGGAAGGTGCCATGGCGCGAAAGCTAAAACGTCCACGCGTCCTTGGCAATAAAAGCCACAACCCGAAAAATCATGGCCCGAAAACCCGCGGCCGGAAACCCGCCCTGCCGCGCCGCATCGGCATGACAGACAACATCCGGAATATCGATGGATCTATGGCGCTCAGGGGACTGCGCCCGGACGAGGCGCTGATCGACAGGACGTACAGACCCGTCGGCATGACGGCCCGCCCGCTGGCGGCGCTGGCGCGCGCACGGCATATCCGCGTCCTGCAAGCCGGCGCTCCCCGGGCGATCCGGCCACCCGTCGGCGGCTGCCACCTGCCGGAATGGGCGCTTCGCCGTTTTGGCAGCATGGTGAAAAATCTCCCGGCCCATCTGCTGGTTACCGCCGCCGCCCATGGCGAGCGGGCCGTCATCGCCGCCGCCCGGGCGGGCGTTGATGCCGTGCTGATCTCCCCGGTCTTCGCGACGGCAAGCCATCCGGGCGGGAAAAGCCTTGGCGTCATCCGGTTTGCCCGGCTCGCGCGGCAGGCGCGATCCCTTGGCCTTGGCGTATATGCGCTCGGCGGCACCGGTTCGCCCGCCAGCATCCGGCGGCTCGGCGGCATTCCGATCTCCGGAATCGCAGGAATCGGCTTTCTTGGAAGGCCTCAGGCATAATCCTTGGGCACATAGCCGAACCGCTCCATCTGCTCGCGATGGTCGTCGATGATCCGTTCGATCTGGACGGGCGTCAGCTTCTCGCGCCACTGGTCCTTTTTGCCTTCCCGGAAAAAGGCCTTGGCGAACTCCGAGCGCTCCTTGAAGCCCGTCTTTTCTTCCTGCGCCTTCATCGCCTTGAAGGAGGAATTGCGGATCGCCCGTTCAAGACGCTCCATTTTGGGATTCAGTCCCAGGAACTGGGTTACCTGCCTGAAGTGCTTCTTGGGCTTCTCCAGCAGATCCTCATAGCGCAATACGAGAAGCTGGGGATTTTCGCGCGCCGTCCAGCTTTTCACATGCTGCGACCAGGAGGAATGAAACTCCGGCACGTGACCGGCGGTTATGCCGGTGTTTGAGCCCACATTCGCCAGCCGTTCTATCGCGGCATCCTGATCGAGGCCGAAATGGTGTGTCATGGAAATGGCGACGTCGAGCGGGTTGCGCACCACATAAATGCCGCCCGCCGTCACCTCCATATTGTGCAACGGATAGCCCAGCCACTCACCGAGATAATTGTGAGTCTTGACGAAAACCGAGTCCGGAAAGGCCGTGGTGAAATCGCGGTGTACCAAAGGGCGCAACCGCATGATGTCCTCGTTGCTGAGTTCGGTCACGGGCCGTTTCGCCCGGAAGGCATACCAGGAGGCCGCCGACTCGCCGAGGCAGAAATTGTCCAGTTCGTTGATGTCGACCGGCGTGGGGGAATTCGTCAGCAGATTATGCAGGAAAGACCGGACCCAGGTGTTCCCGGATTTCGGATAGGACGCGAGCCAGATAAGGGCACCCATGAAAACCCTTCCTTCAAGAAATATCTGGCCCCAATAGAAAAGAGCGGGCCAAGGCCCGCTCTTTCCAGATTAAGTCCGCTTTTGCAAGCAGGATTATTAGAACGAGAAGGCGAGAACCAGACCGCCCGACTTGCCGTCCTGCCAGCCAACGCTGCGGTTGGACTTCTGACGGATGAGTTCGAGATCCAGACCCAGCTTGACGCCAGCGCCCAGCTCGTAGCCGCCACCGACCTGCCAGAAGTTGTTCTTGCCGCCGTCGACCAGAGCGTCCTGCGACTTCTCCTTCGAGGTCAGGTAGGCAACACCAACCGTCCACGGACCCGTGCCGTAGGAAAGACCAGCCGTCCAGGTCTCGTTCTTGTCGCCAGTGTAGGCGGAAGCGCGGGCGTTGGAGGAGTTGCGGCCGTTGGCGAGACCGCCATGAGCGTTGGCAGCGAGATCCAGGCTGCGGTAATAGGCGCCACCGAGCGTGAAGCCGGCATAACCGAGGTTCGCGCCGAAGCCCCATTCCTGCGGGTCGGAATCTGCGGAAACGCCCGTGGCGTCGTCCGTCTGACCCCAGCTGTAGAAGCCGTCGGTGCCGATGGTGAAGCCATCGAAGTCGCCGGAGTAGTTCAGGGCCAGATCGACGGCGGTGTTGATCGTGCCATCGTTCTGGATGAAGCTGCCGAAGCCGTTGTTCTGCGGATCGTTCAGGCCGACGTCAGGCGTGAACGAGGCGCCGAGCTGGAAGCCGACGATGCGAGGCGTGAAGTAGCTGATCTTGTTCGCATCTTCCGTCATCAGAGCGTAGGTCGACGTACGGGCCGGGGTGGCACCGACATTCAGACCGCCAGGCGTGGCGACGTTTGCATTGAAGATGTTCGGGCTGTCCACGCCGTTGCCCGGAACGAACCAGGGCGAGGTGTAGTGCATCCGGTAGGCAGCGCCTTCGGCAGAACCGATTTCGAACCGGCCGAAGCCACCTTCGAAGTAGCCATAAGCTTCGTCGAAGTGAACGTTCGAGGCGTCCGCATTGTTGTCGCCGCTGCCGTACCAGGTCGTGCC
This sequence comes from Parvibaculaceae bacterium, assembly GCA_028283765.1. Taxonomy (GTDB): domain Bacteria; phylum Pseudomonadota; class Alphaproteobacteria; order Parvibaculales; family Parvibaculaceae; genus JAATFR01. Next base: position 183,254 of record JAPWJY010000009.1, read on the forward strand.
CAGACGCATCTTGACGGTCGCACCTGCGACGATGCCGTTGTCGAGCGTGCCTTCGCCGGTAATGAAGATATTACGAGCGACGAGCGGAACCTTGGTGCTTTCGAACTTGTTGCTTCCGATGTCGTCCTGATCGACAACATAGAAACCGGTGACGATGTTGCCCCCAACAGTGACCTTCAGCGGATCACTAGCGAGCGCCGGGCCGGCCAGCAGACCGGCGGTGACCAGGGCAGTCGTCCCAAGGAGAGTTTTCTTCATCTATTCCTCGCAGTTCAGCTATTCGCTGTTGAATTGCACGCTAGCCACGCGGCTCGTAATCCGGGGGTGTGGCCGCGCAGATCGCCAGGCTGCCTGAATTAAGCTCCCCAGCGCATGTGTATGATTAACTCGTTGGGGCCTTCACCCGTCAAGCAAACTAGGGCAGCCGTGGTGCGAAATTGGAGAGCTGTTGCCCAAAAAACACAGCTACGTATTAGCCAGTTGCCGGATAGTTTTGATTATGAACCAGAATGAACACAGATAATTCATTGATTATAAAAGATTTTCTTAAATGTCACGCCTTCGGACCTGACAAACGATCCTTCCTGCATGGCCAATATCAGGGTTCCAGTCTGCTCTGACGCTTCCTGCCGGGCAGAGAGAAATTCCGTATCCGCACGACACCCCGGCTTCCCCGTTATCGGAATATTATCCATTGAGACCGTGTCATGGGCTCATAACCCGCCGCCCCGGCGCCGGAAAAATGCGTAAATGCCGTTCGACAGATGAGATTCACCGCGGCGATCATTGCGAAACAAAGGGTTCCCTCTGTATAAGACGCGGGGTCCGGGCTCCCATTGGCCTTCGAAAACTGCTACGAAGCAGCGGTCACAGCCATGAGACCCGGCCAACCGGGTCCGCGGGGGAACATTCAGAGGATGGTTAGAGGCATGAAGTTCGTTGATCGTGGACACCGGTCCATTGGCGGAACAGGCGCGGCTCGTTCAGGGCAATTCAGGACCCTTCTCCTCGTCTCCTCCCTCGGTCTGGCGCTTGGCATTGCGGGTTGTTCCGCGCCGACGTCAAGCTTTCCCGCGAGCACCACGGACGGCACGGGTCCGTCCAACCCCAATCCTGACCCGAACGCGAAGCGCAGCACCATTTTTGGCGAAGGCGGCATCACCCTGTTCGACGCCGGTGGCTCCAGCAATGCCCCGCAGGGTCCCTCGATCGGCGTGAACAGCTTCCTGTGGCGCGCCTCGCTCGACACGATCTCGTTCATGCCGCTGGCCTCAGCCGACCCGTTCGGCGGCGTCATCATCACCGACTGGTACTCGGCCCCGGCCTCGCCCAACGAGCGCTTCAAGCTGACGGTCTACATTCTCGCCAGCACCCTGCGCGCGGACGCCGTGAAGGTTTCGATCTTCCGCCAGACCCGTCCGGATGCCGGCAGCGCCTGGGCCGACACGCCGCCCGAGGTCCAGATGACGACGCAGATCGAGAACGCTATTCTCACCCGCGCCCGCCAGCTTCGTTCCGCGGCGGTCGAGGCGCAGCAGAACAACAGCAACTGACCCTCCGGGGTCTTTTCAGGTCCCGCGCGCCGGAATTCCAATCGGACCGGAGGATGATCCTCCGGTCCCTCTAGCCATTTGAAGCAGAGCCGATGTCCACCCGTTATCACGCACGCAGCGCCGAAGGAAAATGGCAGAAGGTCTGGAACGAGCGTCAGTCTTTCCGCACCCTTGACCCGGCCGAGGCCACCGGCAAACCTAAATATTACGTGCTTGAGATGTTCCCCTATCCATCGGGGAAGATTCACATGGGGCACGTTCGCAACTACACGATGGGCGACGTGGTCGCGCGCTTCAAGCGGGCCCGGGGACACAACGTGCTCCACCCCATGGGCTGGGACGCCTTCGGCATGCCCGCCGAGAACGCCGCCATCGAACGCCAGATCCACCCGGCCACGTGGACATGGGACAATATCGCCTCCATGCGCGACCAGCTGAAGGCGATGGGACTCGCCATCGACTGGCAGCGCGAGTTCGCGACCTGCGACCCCGCCTATTACCGCCACGAGCAGGCGCTGTTCCTGGATTTCCTCGACAAGGGCTTCGTCACCCGCAAGAAATCGCAGGTCAACTGGGACCCGGTCGACAACACCGTGCTCGCCAATGAGCAGGTCATCGACGGGCGCGGCTGGCGCTCCGGCGCGCTGGTCGAGCGGCGCGAGCTGACCCAGTGGTTCCTCAAGATCACCGACATGGCCGACGAGCTGATCGCCGGTCTCGACACGCTGGAGCGCTGGCCGGAAAAGGTGCGCCTGATGCAGCGCAACTGGATCGGCAAATCGGAAGGCGCGCGGGTTTTCTGGCCGCTGGAAGGCGTGCCACAGGAACCGGACTACAAGCTGGAAGTTTTCACGACGCGCCCGGATACGCTGTTCGGCGCTTCCTTCTGCGCACTTTCGCCCGGCCATCCACTGACCCAGAAGCTGGCGGCCGGAAACCCCGATCTTGCCGCTTTTGTTCGGGAGTGCGAGCAGACCGGCACCAGCGAAGTCGCGATAGAAACCGCTGAAAAACGGGGTTTCAGGCTCGATATCGAGGCAAGCCATCCATTCGATCCCACACGGAAGGTTCCGGTTTTCGTCGCCAATTTCGTGCTGATGGATTATGGCACCGGCGCCATTTTCGGCTGCCCGGCGCATGACCAGCGCGACCTCGATTTCGCCCGGAAATATGATCTGACCGTCACGCCCGTCGTCGCACCAAAAGATCAGACAGCGGATGAACTGGACTCTTTTGTCAATTCATTTGCCACACGGATCGAGGCCTTCACCGAAGAGGGCGTCGCCATCAATTCTCACTTCCTCGACGGCCTCGGCACCATCGAGGCCAAACGCGCCGCGATTGAAAAACTCGAATCCCTTGGCGCAGGCAAAGGCACGATCCAGTTCCGCCTGCGCGACTGGGGCATATCGCGCCAGCGCTACTGGGGCTGCCCGATCCCGGTTATCCACTGCCCGGATTGTGGCGTGGTGCCGGTGCCGCGCGACCAGTTGCCGGTGGAACTGCCGCAGGATGTGACTTTCGACAAGCCAGGGAACCCGCTCGACCGGCACCCGGGCTGGAAGCATGTGCCCTGCCCGGCCTGCGGCAAGCCCGCGCAACGCGAAACCGATACGTTCGACACATTCGTCGATTCCTCCTGGTATTTCGCACGATTCTGCAGCCCAAAATCGGACAATCCCTTCGATCGCGCGGCCGCCGACTACTGGCTGCCTGTCGATCAATATATCGGCGGCATCGAGCACGCGATCCTGCACCTGCTCTATTCGCGCTACTTCACCCGGGCGATGAAGGAATGCGATCTGCTGGGCCTTGCCGAGCCCTTCGACAGCCTGTTCACCCAGGGCATGGTCACCCACGAGACCTTCAGGGACGCCGACGGGCAATGGGTTTTCCCCGAGGACGTGCGCCTTGCCGATGGCAGGGCAAGCGACATCAGGACCGGCGCGCCGGTCACGGTCGGCCCTGCCGAGAAAATGTCGAAGTCGAAGAAGAACGTCGTCGATCCCGCCGCGATCATCGACCAGTACGGTGCGGACACCGCGCGCTGGTTCATCCTGTCCGACTCGCCACCCGAACGCGACATCCAGTGGACCGATGCGGGCGCGGAGAGCGCCTGGCGCTTCACCAACCGCTTCTGGCGCCTGGTCGCCGAGAATGTGGAGAGCTTGCCCCCGGCAGGCACCCCCGCACCCGGAGAGGCCGGTGAACATGCGCTTCCCCTGCTCAGGGCCGCCCACAAGGCGCTGGATGCCATCACCAATGATTTCGACGCGCTGCGCTTCAACCGGGCGGTCGCGCGCATCTATGAACTGGCCAACGCCATCGCCGCCTTCAAGGCGCAGGGCGCGGAGGACAACCATGCGCTCAGGGAGGCGCTGGAGATCATGGTGCTTGCCGCCGCGCCGATGATGCCGCATCTCGCCGAGGAAGCCTGGGGACTGCTGGGACATGACATACTGGTCGTCGACACGCCCTGGCCGGTGGTAAATCCCGCCCTTCTCGTCGATGATAGCGTGACCATCGGCGTTCAGGTGAATGGCAAGCTGCGCGATACGCTGACCATTGCCCCCGACGCCGGCAAGGCGGACGTGGAAAAAGCTGCGCTTGCTCTTGAGAAGATTATCAAGGCGATCGACGGCAAACCGGTGCGCAAACTCATTGTCGTTCCCGGCAAGATCGTCAATATCGTCGTCTGAGCCGGCACTTGGCGGCAAAAAGGCAGAACAGGGGAGCTTAAGGCAGAAATGATCCACGCACTGCGCCGGATAATGCTGGCCGCGCTTCTCGTGCCCGCCGCCGGGACGGCCCTGTCGGGATGCGGCTTTCAGCCCATGTATGCCGAATCGACACAAAACGCGGCGGCGGACCGCCTCGCCGCGATTGATGTCACCGCGCCTCACTCGCCACTTGGCCGTGAAATCCAGTATGATCTGTTCAACGCCATGAACGCGCAGGGTCTTGCGCCTTCGTCGCCACTCTACCAGCTCAATATCTCTCCCGCCTACTATGAGCAGGATGTCGCGGTGGAGCTGAACACCAATGTTTCGCGCCGGAACTATGTTCTGGTGACCCAGTTCGTGCTGGTCGATTTACAAACCAACAAGCCGGTCTTCAGCGGCAGCAGCCGCTCCTCCTCCTCCTATAACCGCTTCGAGTCGGAATTCGCCAACCTGTCGGCAAGCGAAGGCGCGATGAAGCGCACCTCGCAGGCCGTGGCGGACGACATCAAGACCCAGCTCGCCGTCTATTTCACCCGCGAGAACGGGAAATAACCCGGTGAAGATCAAGCCTGCCGACGCGGACCGTTTCGCCGGCAGGCCGGACGGTGCGGTGCGCGCGGTGCTCGTTTATGGACCCGACCGGGGGCTTGTCCGCGACCGCATCAAGCGGCTGACGAAAAGCGTGGTCGAGGACCCGACAGACCCCTTCCGCATCGCGGACATCGCGGAAGCCGACCTGCGCAAAGACCCTGCCCGGCTCGCCGATGAGGCTGCCGCCATTTCGATGCTGGACGGGCGGCGCGTGGTCCGCATCGACGATGCCGGCGATTCAGTCGCGAAGATCCTGCAAGGCTTTATCGAGGATCCGGCGGGCGATGCGCTGGTGCTGGTCGAGAGCGGCGACCTTGGGCCGCGTTCCGCCTTGCGCAAACTCTTCGAGGACGCAAAAAACGCCGCTGCGCTCGCCTGCTATGCCGACGACGCGCAGGCACTCGACCAGATCATCCGCGAAAAGCTCACCGCCGCCGGGCTGCGTCCCGAGCCCGCCGCGCTCGATTATCTTGTCCACCATCTGGGGTCCGACCGCGGCATCACGCTCAGCGAGCTTGAAAAGCTGGCGCTTTACATTGACCTCCCCTCGCCCGGCGAAACCCGGACTGTGGGGCTTGCCGATGTGTGCGCGGCAATTGGCGACAGCGCAGCCTCCGGGCTTGACGATCTCATCGACGCCGTCGCGGGCGGCGATGTCGGCGCGCTCGATCTTGCCTGGGCGCGGGCCCGCGCGCTCGACGCGAACGCCGTCCAGATTCTCAATATGCTGATCCGCCATTTCAGCCAGTTGCAGCTTCTGGCCGCCCATCTGGAGGGCGGCAGTCCGCCGGATGCGGCAATGAGGGCCATGCGCCCGCCCGTCCATTTCTCCCGCCAGAATGCCGTCCGCCGTCAGATGAACCTGTGGACGCGGCGCAAGGCCGACCGCGCGCTGGAACTGCTTCTGGAAGCCGACAGCCAGCTCAAGCGCACCGGCCTCCCCGACGACGCGATCTGCGGCCAGCTTTGCCTGCGTCTCGCCATGGCCGCCCAGGCGGGCAGACGGTAAATCGGGATAGTCAGCGCAAGCCCTTGCCGCGCGTCGTCAACCGGCCGGTAACCTCATCGAGCTGTTCCAGCGTCTTGTAGGCGATGCGGATATCGCCTCCCTTGCCGTCGGCCCATGTGATCTCGACGACGAGGCCGAGCTTCTCCGACACGGTGCGCTCAAGCGCGACCAGGTCCGCATCCTTCTCCGCCCGGGTCTTTCCTCCGCTGGCGGATGTCGATTTCGAGGGCGCGCTTTCCTGCTTGCGCGCCAGCGCTTCCGCCTCGCGCACGCTGAGGCCCCGCGTCGCGATTTCCTTCGCCAGCACCTCGGCGCGGGGATGGCCGACCAGCGCCCGGGCGTGTCCGGCGCTCAGCTTGCCTTCCTGCAACAGGCTCTGCACCGGCTCCGGCAGCCCGAGCAGGCGCAGCGTGTTGGCGACATGGCTGCGGCTCTTGCCGATCAGCCGGGAAAGCTGCTCCTGCGTATGATTGAACTGGCGCATCAGCCGGTCATATCCCTTCGCCTCCTCGACGGCGTTGAGATCGGCGCGCTGCACGTTTTCGATGATGGCGATTTCAAGCGACTCGGTATCGCTCAGCTCGCGGACGACGACCGGCACCTGATGAAGCTGCGCACGCTGGGCCGCCCGCCAGCGCCGTTCGCCCGCCACGATTTCATAGGCATTCTTGTTGCCCTTCACCGGGCGGACAAGGATCGGCTGGAGAATGCCGCGCTCGCGGATCGAGGCGGCGAGATCGGCCAGATCCTCCTCGCGGAACAGATGGCGCGGCTGGTAGGGATTGGGCCTCAGGAACTCGATCGGCACCTCGCGCATGGAGCGGATCAATTCGGCGGCTTCCGCATCCACCGGCTCGATGTCGGGCTTTACGGCTGCTTCCTTGCCTGCCGCATTGCTCGCGGCCGGATTGCGGATGCGATAGACCGGCTCCTCGCCGATCAGCGCTGCAAGCCCCCGTCCCAACCGGCGTGGTGTTTTCTCCTCGGCCATTTCAGCGCCTCAACCTGTCGCCCGGCGCAGTCATGCCGCGTCGCGCCTGATGTCTTTTTCGCGCCGCAGAAGCTCCGCGGCCAGTTCCATATAGGCGCGGCTGCCCGCGCATTTGTGATCGTAAATGATCGCCGGAAGCCCGTAGGACGGCGCTTCCGAGATGCGCACATTGCGCGGAATGACGGTCTTGTAGACCTTCTCGCCCAGAAAGGCCCGCACATCGGCCTCCACCTGCGTCGAGAGCCGGTTGCGCGGATCATACATGGTCAGCACCACGCCCTGGATTTCAAGATCTGGATTGAGCGTTGCCTTGACCCGCTCGACGGTGCGCAGAAGCTGGCTCAACCCCTCAAGCGGAAAAAATTCGCATTGCAGCGGCACCAGAATGCCGTTCGCCGCCGTCATGGCGTTCAGCGTCAGCAGATTGAGCGAAGGCGGGCAATCGATCAGAACATATGTATACGGACGAGTTTCACGGCCCTCCCGGTCCGGCCCGGCCTCACGGGCCGCTCCATGATCCGGCAGGCCCTCGAACGCCTCGACCAGCCGGTGGCTGCGGTGCTCGGCATCGGCCAGCTCAAGCTCGGCCCCCAGCAGGTCCATGGTCGAGGGCACGAGATCGAGCCCCGGCACCTTGGTCGCGACGATCGCCTCGGCGAAACCGACATCGCCGACCAGTACCTCATAGCTCGAATGGACGCGATCCTCGGCATAGACGCCAAGCCCGGTCGAGGCGTTGCCTTGCGGGTCGAGATCGATCAGGAGCACGTTCTCGCCGACAGCGGCAAGCGCCGTACCCAGATTGATCGCGGTCGTGGTCTTGCCGACCCCGCCCTTCTGGTTCGCAAGCGCAATGATGCGCGGGCGGGCAGACCGGTCCGCCTTTTCCGTCGAGACATGGGGTTCAGCTAAGCTCACGGCCAAGGCCCTTAACGGTCAGAATTATCCCGGACGGGTCGCTAAGGCTTTGAGCCTCAACGCTTTTCAGTGTCCAATATTTGCGCGCCCGGGTCAATTCAACTCCGGCCCCCTCCCCCTTCATGAAGAGGCCCGTGGTCTGAGGGCCAAAGAGCGGAAAACTCCATTCCAGAAGCTGTTCAAGCGGGGCAAGCGCCCGGGCCGTCACCACATCGGCGGGCCCGCCGGTGAAATGGCCCGTGAAAGCCTCTATGCGTTCGGCATGCACCGTCACCGGCGACCCCGTCAGCCGGGCAGCCTCGCGCAGGAAGGCGCATTTGCGTTGGTCGCTTTCGACCAGATGAACCATGACGCCAGACCGGTCGCGAAGCGCGATGGCGAGCACGATGCCGGGAAAACCGCCGCCCGAGCCGAGATCGACCACTATCTTCGCATCATCGGGGATCATGGGCACAAGCTGCCAGCTGTCGAGCACATGGCGGTGCCAGATGTCATCCAGGCTGGAGCGGGCAACGAGATTGATGGAGTTCTGCCATTTCAGCAGGAGAGCAACGAAAGTTTCCAGGCGGGCCGTTGTTTCACGTGAAACATCCATACGGGTGGCAAACTCCGCCGCCGTCCGCACCGGCCTTGTCATCAGGCGCTCGCCCTGCTGGCGGCATGGCGATGCGCGCCGCTCTTGATATGAACAAGCAGCGCCGTCACGGCGGCAGGCGTGACGCCATTGATCCGGGCCGCCTGCCCGAGCGTCGCCGGGCGCGCCTGCGTCAGTTTCTGGCGGCATTCGATGGAAAGCCCCCCGATTCGGGCATAATCCAGATCATCGGGAATCCGGATGCTTTCGTCGCGGCGGAAGGCCCGGATATCCGCCTCCTGCCGGTCGATATAGCCGGAATAAAGGGCGTCCGCCTCGATCTGCTCGCGGATTTCAGGGGCGAGCGCGCCGAAGGCGGGCCAGATTTCGGCCAATGTCTCACTGGAAATATCGGGATAGGCCAGCAGGTCCGTGAGGCTGCGGGCGACGCCATCCTGATTGATCTTGAGGCCAAGCCTTGCAAGCTCGTTCGGCGTCATCCGCGCCGAGCGGGCAAGAACCCTCGCCTGCTCCAGCGTTTCAAGCTTTGCGGCGAACCGCTCCGTCCGGGCGTCGCCGACAAGCCCGATGTCCCGCCCGCGCAAGGTCAGGCGCTGATCGGCATTGTCAGCGCGCAGCGTCAGCCGATATTCGGCGCGCGAGGTGAACATGCGATAGGGCTCGGTGACGCCCCGGGTCACCAGATCGTCGATCATGACGCCGATATAGGCTTCGGCCCGGGTAAGGATGAAAGGTTCGGCCCCCGCCGCCGCCAGAGCGGCATTGGCGCCCGCGACGAGCCCTTGCGCCGCCGCCTCCTCATAGCCGGTGGTGCCGTTGATCTGGCCCGCCAGATAAAGGCCCTTCAGCCGCTTGGCCTCCATCGTCGGCAGCAGTTCGCGCGGATCGATATAGTCATATTCGATGGCATAGCCGTGGCGCTTCACCCTCACCTGCTCAAGGCCGGGGATGGTGCGCAGAAAGGCTTCCTGTATTTCTTCCGGCAGGGCCGTCGAAATGCCGTTGGGATAGATCGTATCGTCGTCGAGCCCTTCCGGCTCCAGAAAGATCTGGTGGCCGTCGCGGTCGCCGAAGCGCACCACCTTGTCCTCGATCGAGGGGCAATAGCGCGGGCCCACGCCCTCGATCAACCCGGCATAGACCGGCGAAAACCTGAGATTATCCCGGATGATCCGGTGGGTTTCCATCGTGGTCCGGGTGATATGGCAGACGACCTGAGGGGTCGTGATCGCTCCGGTCATGAAGGAAAAGGGCACCGGAGGCTCGTCGCCCGGCTGCTCTTCAAGCTGCGCCCAGTCGATGGAATGGGCGTCGAGCCGGGCCGGGGTCCCGGTCTTGAGCCGCCCCATCTGGAAGCCGGCCGCATAAAGCTGATCGGAAATGCCAAGCGCAGGCGCTTCACCAACCCGCCCCGCCGGGATGCGCTTGAGGCCCAGATGGATCATGCCGCGCAGGAAAGTGCCGGTGGTGAGCACGATGCGCGCGGCATGAAAGCTGCGCCCGTCCTCGGTCCGTACGCCTTCCAAGCGGTCGCCGTCCAAAAGAAAGGCGTTCACCGCCCCTTCCACGATGGTGAGATTGGCCTGGGCTTCGATGGCGGCCTGCATCGCTTGGCGATAGAGCTTTCGGTCGGCTTGCGCCCGCGGCCCCCGGACGGCGGGGCCCTTGCGGCGGTTGAGCAGGCGGAACTGGATGCCTGCCGCATCCGCGACCCGGCCCATCAGCCCGTCGAGCGCATCGATTTCACGCACCAGATGGCCCTTGCCGAGCCCGCCAATGGCCGGATTGCAGGACATTTCACCGATGGTCGCGAATTTATGGGTGATCAGCGCTGTGCGCGCGCCAAGGCGCGCCGATGCCGCGGCGGCTTCCGCGCCCGCATGGCCTCCCCCGATCACGATGACGTCAAAGCGTTCCATGGGATGATGATGTACGCGCGCGCCGGAAAAGGGTCAACGGGGACGAATGTTTCACGTGAAACAGGAAGGCGTCGCACCCATCCCTGTCAAAGTGATGTTTCACGTGAAACATCACTTCCCGATGCAGAAATCCCGGAACACCACATCGAGCAAATCTTCCACGTCGATGCGCCCGGTCAAGCGCCCCAGCGCCCGTGCCGACAGACGCAGATCCTCGGCCACCAGTTCCAGATCGAGGCCCCGGCGGGCCGCCATGCCCGCCCGGCTCAGCGCCTCCATGCAAAGGGTAACGCCTTCGCGGTGCCGGGCCCGGGTCAGGAGCGGTTGATCGGAAAGATGCGCCAATTCAGCCACCCGGGCTTCGAGCGCCGCGATCAGCCCATCGAGCCCCTCCCCGGTCACGACCGACACCGCCAGAACATCCCCCGCCGGAGCAGTCCCGCCACGATCGATCTTGTTGAGCACCTTGAGGTCGCCCTCCACGGCGTCCGCAAAACCGCCCAGAATGGACCCATCCGGCTCGATGGCAGCCAGCCGGATCGCAAGGTCAGCCGCCTTCGCCCGGGCCTTCGCCCGGCGCACGCCTTCCTGTTCGATGGCACTTTCGCTGTCGCGCAGACCCGCCGTGTCCACCAGCGTCACCGGCACACCCGCCATGTCGAGGCGTACCTCGATCAGGTCGCGGGTCGTTCCCGCCTCCGCCGAGACAATGGCGACCTCGCGCGCGGCGAGTCTGTTGACGAGGCTGGACTTGCCTGCATTGGGCGGCCCGACCACGGCGATCTCGATGCCATTACGCAAGCGCTCGCCACGCCCGCCGTCATCGAGATGGCGCTGAAGCTCATCCCGCAATTCATCGATTCCGGGCAGAACCCGCCCCGCCGGGTCTTCGCCTTCCACATCTTCCGAAAAGTCGATTTCCGCTTCGAGATAGGCCAGCAGCCGGATCAACCGCCCGCGCCAGTCTTCATAAAGAGCGCCAAGGGCACCCTCCATCTGGCGCAGGGCCTGCCGCCGCTGGACCGTGGTTTCCGCATCGATGAGGTCGGCAAGGCCCTCAACCTCCGTCAGGTCGAGCTTGCCATTGAGGAAAGCCCGGCGGGTAAATTCTCCGGCTTCCGCCATGCGAAGCCCTTCGATTCGGCCAAGCGCGTCGAGCAGGCCCGACGCCACGGCCCGCCCGCCATGGATATGGAATTCAACGACATCCTCGCCGGTGAAGCTCGCAGGCCCCGGAAACCAGAGCGCCAGCCCGTCATCGATGGACTCCCGGGTCAGGGGATCGGCAAACCGGCGGCGCGCGGCCAGCCGTGGCTCCGGCAGGCTGCGGCCCGTCAGAAGAACAAGCGCTTCGCCCGCCTGCGGACCTGAAATCCTTATGATGGCGACGCCCGCCCGGCCCGCGCCCGACGCCAGCGCATAGATCGTTTCGCTCACGGCAAAACCCGGCCCGGCATGAAACTCACTTGGGGTCCTTCTTCGCCCCTGTGGCCGTGGAGGCATGTCCTTCCTTGCCCTGCCCCATGGCATTGCGCGCCATGCTCCACATCAGCTCGTTGAATTTTTCCAGCCCCTGCGTCCCCATCGGCATCACCGCCCTGGCGATGGTGTCCGGGTCGATGTAGGAGAAATTCTGGGCAACCTGCTTTTCAAACTGCGCCATCAACCGCTCCTGCATGGGCTTCACATCGGGCAGGCCCATCAGGGTGCGCGCCTCCTCCGCCGTCATATCGACATCGACCTTCACTTTCATGGGCGGAAAAGCTCCTTTGCTGCGGCACCGGGACGAGACTTTATATATAACCGACCGGGACAGGACACGCTTCAAGTGAACCCGCGCGAGGGCCTTATGTCACGCAATTTTCTGGATGCCGAAACCAGCCCCTATCTGCTGCAGCACAAGGACAACCCGGTTCACTGGCGGCCATGGGGGCCGGAAGCGCTGGCGGCGGCAAAGGCGGAGAACAGGCCGATCCTGCTTTCGGTCGGTTATGCCGCCTGCCACTGGTGCCATGTCATGGCGCATGAAAGCTTCGAGGACCCGGCGACGGCCGATGTGATGAACCGGCTCTTCGTCAACATCAAGGTGGACCGGGAAGAGCGGCCCGATATCGACACGATCTACATGAACGCGCTCCACCTGCTGGGCGAACAGGGCGGCTGGCCCCTCACCATGTTCCTCACCCCCTCGGGCGAACCCTTCTGGGGCGGCACCTATTTCCCGAAAACGCCGCAATATGGCAGGCCCGGTTTCACGCAGGTGCTCGAAACCGTCTCGACGATTTTTCACGACGAACCCGACAAGGTGGAGAAAAACCGCGCCGCGCTGGTGCAGGCGCTGGAACATCAGGCGACCCATCACCATCCGGGTGAGCCGACCGCGCAGGTGCTCGACATCGTCGCGGAAAAAATCCTGAGCCTGATCGACCTCACCCATGGCGGCATCAAGGGCGCGCCCAAATTTCCCCAGGCCGGGCTTTTCGCCCTGCTCTGGCGCGCTTTCCTGCGCAACGGCGATCCGGAATATCTGGACGCCGTGACCCGTACGCTCGATCACATCTGCGAGGGCGGCATCTATGACCATCTCGCGGGCGGATTCGCTAGATATTCCGTAGACGAACGATGGCTCGCGCCGCATTTCGAAAAGATGCTCTACGACAATGCGCAACTGGTCGAACTGCTCACGCAGGTCTGGAAGGAAACCCGCGACGATCTCTATGCCCGGCGCGTGGCCGAAACAATCCGCTGGCTGATGGATGAGATGCTGACGCCGGAGGGCGCTTTTGCGGCCTCGCTCGATGCTGACTCCGAAGGCGAGGAAGGCCGGTTCTATGTCTGGAGCCGCAAGGAAATCGGCGACGTTCTGGGAAAAGACGCCGATCTTTTCTGCACGGCCTATGACGTCAGCGAAGCCGGAAACTGGGAAGGCCACAATATCCTCAACCGCCTTCATCGCGCGGACGATCATGTCAGCGAGGCGGAAGAGCTGGCGCTTGCCCCGCTCCGGGCGAAGCTTCTCGCCCGCCGCTCGATCCGCATCCGCCCTGCAACCGACGACAAGATCCTCGCCGACTGGAACGGCCTGATGATCGCAGCGTTGGCCGAAGCCGGCGCGACGTTCGCAAAGCCTGAATGGATCGCGGCTGCGGCCCATGCCTTCGCCTTCATTTCAGGCCATATGGTCAGGGAAGGACGCACCTCCCACAGCTACCGTTCCGGCAAGCTCCAGCACCGTGCCATGGCGGACGATCTGGCGAACCTCGCGCGCGCGGGCGTCACCCTCTTCGAGGCAACCGGCGACCGGCGCTACCTGACTGCTGCGGAAGCGCTTGCCTGCGAACTCGACGCGCATTACCGGGACGCGACCTATGGCGGCTATTTCTTTACCGCCGACGATGCTGAAGGCCTGATCGTCCGTACCCGCACCGTATCGGATGACGCCACCCCTGCCGCGAACGGCACCATGCCTGGCGTGCTGGTCAAGCTTGGTCTCCTGACCGGCAAACAGGATTATCTCACCCGCGCAGATGAAATCATCCACAGCTTCTCCGGCGAGCTGTCGCACAATATCTTTCCGCTCGGCTCATGGCTCGGCGGTTTTGAAACCCGCCTGCGCCCGATCCAGATCGTGGTGGTTGGCGAAAAGGCCGCGCGCGCGCCTTTCGTCCGCGCTGTTTTCCAGACCGCCTTGCCGACCCGCGTGCTGCTCGAAGTGGACCCCGGCATGGCTCTGCCGCCCGGCCATCCTGCCGAGGGCAAGGAGGCTGGCCCTTCGGGCGTTGCGGCCTATGTCTGCATCGGCGAAAGCTGTTCCCTCCCCGTGACGGACCCGCTTGCGCTGGCACAGAGCCTGCGCGCGGCGCGCGCCGCAAGTCGTGATACGTTGGACTAAAAGAAAATGAAATGTTTCTGCCCATAACCGGCACGAACAACCACCAGCAGGAGATAATCATGAGTGGCGAAACCATCACCATATCAGGCCCGGACGGTTCCTTTTCGGGCTATCTCTCGAAGCCCGCGGGCGGCAAGGGCCCGGGCATCGTCGTCATCCAGGAAATTTTCGGCGTCAATCAGGTGATGCGCGATGTCACCGATGGGCTCGCCGCGCAAGGTTTCGTCGCGCTTTGCCCGGATCTGTTCTGGCGTATCGAACCCGGCATCGACATCACCGACAAGACCGAAGCCGAATGGAAGCGGGCGTTCGAGCTGTTCGGGGCCTTCGATATGGAAAAAGGTCTCCTCGACGTGCAGACGACCATCGACACGCTGCGTCCGCTCACGACCGGCAAGATCGGCGCGGTCGGCTACTGCCTCGGCGGTCAGGTCGCCTATCTCACCGCCTGCCATACCAATGTGGATGCCTCTGTCGGTTTTTACGGGGTCAATCTCCAGTCGCGCCTCGCTGACGCTGAAAACATCAAGACGCCGCTGATGCTGCACATCGCGGGCAAGGATGAATTCACGCCGCCGGAAGCGCAGGCGCAGATCATCGCGGGCCTGAAGGACAATCCGCACGTCACGCTTCATACCTATCCGGAAGATGACCACGCCTTCGCGCGCATCGGCGGCGTTCACTACAACAAGGCCTCCGCCGACAGCGCGAACGCCCGCACGCTCGACTTCTTCAAGAAGACTCTCGGCTAACAGCAAAAGGCGGCGGCGCTTCGTTGCCGCCGCCGTCCCGTCCGCGTCTCCACAATCTAGAATGAGAGGCTCTCATGCCCCAGTCCGTCAAAGCCATCCGCATTCATGAGCAGGGCGCGCCCTCCGTGATGAAACTGGAAAACGTCGAAGCCGAAGCGCTGAAGCCCGGCCAGGTGCGCGTCCGTCATGAGGCCATCGGCGTCAATTTCATCGACACCTATCATCGCTCCGGGCTCTACAAGATCGCCCTGCCCTCCGGCATCGGCATGGAAGCGGCCGGCGTGGTGGAAAACATCGGCGAAGGGGTCACGGGCTTCAAGCCGGGCGACCGGGTCGGCTATTGCTCAGGCCCCATCGGCGCCTATGCCGAAGCCCATACGGTTTCAGCGGCCCAGTTGATGAAGCTGCCTGATGGCGTCAGCGCGGAAGATGCGGCGGCCCTGATGCTCAAGGGCCTGACCGTGCAATATCTGTTTCGCTCGACCTACCGGCTCAAGGGCGGCGAAACGATCCTGTTCCATGCCGCCGCCGGTGGCGTCGGCCTCATCGCCTGCCAGTGGGCGAAGCATCTCGGCGTCACCATGATCGGGACCGTCGGTTCCGACGACAAGGCCGGTCTTGCCCTCAGCAATGGCTGCACGCATGTCATCAATTATCACAAGGAAGATGTGGTCGCCCGGGTGAAGGAGATCACTGGCGGCAAGGGCGTGCCGGTCGTCTATGACGGCGTCGGCAAGGATACGTTCACGATGTCGCTCGATTGCCTGAGCCCACGCGGCCTGCTTGCCTCGTTCGGCAATTCATCGGGTTCCGTGACCGGCGTCGATCTTGGCATTCTCGCCGCCAAGGGCTCGCTCTACGTCACCCGCCCGACCCTGTTTCACTACATTTCCACGCGGGATGAGCTGGATGCGGCGTCCGCCGAACTGTTCGATCTGGTCGCGAGGGGAATCGTGAAGGCCGGCATCAGCCAGCGCTTCGCTCTTGCCGATGCGGTGAAGGCTCATGAAGCACTGGCGAGCCGCAACACGGTCGGCGCGACGGTGCTCATTCCATAAGCTTGTAATATCCTTCCCCGCATCCAGTGTGCGGGGAAAATATCCCATGAGATATGCGGGAAGATCAGGCCCGGCGCCCGCCCGCTTTTTTTTCGGCAAGCACCTCGTCTGTCGAAAGCACGCTGGCATAGCCGAAGGCCAGCGCCGCCATGAAGGCGGCATGGACCTGCCGCGCCGGCACCGTGACGCCGTTGAATTCGAGGTCGACCGTGGCGACGGCATCGTGAACGACGGTCGCCCCGAAGCCCAGATCGGCGGCCGCCCGCGTAACCGCGTCGATGCACATATGGCTCATCGCCCCGGCGATCCTGACATCGGTGATGCCGTGCCGGTCGAGGATCGCCTTGAGGTCCGTATCGCGAAAGGCGCTGATGTTCTCCTTGACGACGACGGGTTCCCCTTCGCTGACGGACACGGCCGGGTTGATCTCCGCGCCGGGAGAATCCGCCACGAAGAAAGGCGCATCGGGAGCGGATTCCTGATGCTGGACATGGACCACCAGATCCCCGGCCTTCCGTGCCGCATCGAGCAGGCGCGCCGCATTCGCAGCGGCATCATCAATGCCAACAAGCGGAAACCGGCCCCCGGCAAAATAATCGTTCTGTAGATCGACGAGGATCAGCGCTTGCCTTGCCATGTCCCGCTCTCACGTTGAAGTCCCCAGAAAACGGCGGAGAGTCCTATGTGTTCATGCTGTCGAAGAACTCGGCATTGCTCTTGGTCTGCTTGAGCTTGTCGAGCAGGAACTCGACGGCGTCGATCGTGCCCATCGGGTTGAGAATACGGCGCAGCACATACATTTTCTGGAGCGTGGCCTTGTCGACCAGCAGCTCTTCCTTGCGGGTGCCGGACTTCAGAATATCCATGGCCGGGAACACGCGCTTGTCCGCGATCTTGCGGTCGAGCACGATTTCCGAGTTGCCCGTGCCCTTGAACTCTTCAAAGATCACTTCGTCCATGCGCGAGCCGGTATCGATCAGCGCGGTCGCAATGATGGTAAGCGAGCCGCCTTCCTCGATGTTGCGCGCCGCGCCGAAGAAGCGCTTGGGGCGCTGGAGCGCGTTGGCGTCCACGCCACCGGTCAGCACCTTGCCCGAGGACGGGACGACCGTGTTGTAGGCGCGGCCGAGGCGCGTGATCGAGTCGAGCAGGATGACCACGTCGCGGCCGCTCTCAACCAGGCGCTTGGCCTTCTCGATCACCATCTCGGCAACCTGCACATGGCGCACGGCAGGCTCGTCGAAAGTCGAGGAAACCACCTCGCCCTTCACGGAGCGCTGCATGTCCGTCACTTCTTCCGGGCGCTCGTCGATGAGCAGCACGATCAGATAGCATTCGGGATGGTTCGCGGTGATGGCGTGGGCGATGTTCTGGAGCAGAACCGTTTTACCGGTACGGGGCGGGGCGACGATGAGCCCACGCTGGCCCTTGCCGAGCGGCGCCACGATGTCGATCAGGCGCGCCGAGCGATCCTTCAGCGTCGGATCGTCGATTTCCATCTCAAGCTTGGAATTGGGATAGAGCGGCGTCAGATTGTCAAAATGGACCTTGTGACGGACGCTGTCGGGGCTGTCGAAATTGATGGTGCTGACCTTGAGCAGCGCGAAATAGCGCTCGCCGTCCTTGGGACTGCGGATCTCGCCCTCGACCGTGTCGCCGGTGCGCAATGAAAAGCGCCGGATCTGGGAAGGCGAGACATAGATGTCGTCGGGACCCGGGAGATAGTTCGCCTTGGGCGAGCGCAGGAAGCCGAACCCGTCCGGCAGCACCTCGACGACGCCTTCGCCGACGATCTCCGTGCCCTGCTCTGCCAGTTCCTTGAGGATGGCGAACATCATGTCCTGCATCCGCATGGTGCTGGCGTTTTCAACATTGAGTTCTTCGGCGAGAGCCAAAAGCTCGACTGGGGATTTGCGCTTCAAATCCTGCAGTTTGATCTGCTGCATAATTATGTCTCGTAAGACCTGGCTGTAAGGTGCCTGTAGAGGCGGGGGGAGGAAACGTTCCCGGTCTGGCCTGAATTACCCAAAGCCCGGCAACGAGGGAAGGAGAAGCTGTTCATCTTTCCGGTCGAACCCGCAGTCTGGAACGCAACTATTCGGCTGAGGGGAAAGAAACGCATGGAAGGCAACCGGGTCGACCGGCGCATCTAGGCTGTATAGCCGAGGATTTTCCCAAATTCAATCGGAATCAGAAGGGCCGGACAATAACCAGAATGACGATAAACACGACCAGAAGAGGCGGGGCCTCATTGATGATCCGGAAAAATTTGGCCGATTTCCGGTTCTGGTCGCGCTCGAAAGCCTTCCGGTATTTCGAGAACATGCCATGGAGAGCGAGCATAAGAACGACAAGGGTCAGCTTGGCGTGGAGCCAGCCCTGCGTCATCAGCGCCGGGTTCGCCACGATCAGCAGAACGCCCAGAATCAGGGCCAGGATCATGGACGGGTTGATGATGCCCCGCAGCAGGCGGCGCTCCATGATCTTGAAGGTCTCGGACAGTTCGCTGCCCACCGCCGCATCCGCGTGATAAACGAAAAGGCGGGGCAGATAGGCCATCCCCGCCATCCAGAAAATGACCGCGATCACATGGAAGGCCTTGATCCAGGGATAGGCGTCGGCAAGAAAGTCCATGGGTTATCCTGTTGCCAGAGTGAGATGTTTGCCGGCGGTGCAGGGCGATCCGGCCTTGGCCTGCGAACACAGAATGCCCTTGCCATGGATAGCCTCCATGGAAAGTTTTGCAAGGGCGGCGATGAATTCCGGCTCCACCCCCAACGCGGGAACGCGGACATAGCGCGGCACGCCGGATTCCTTGGCCAGATCGCCATACTCAAGGTCGAGTTCGACCAGCGTTTCTGAATGTTCCGAAACGAAAGCGATGGGCACCACGATCAGGCTTTTGCCCTCGCGGCCTGCCTGCCTGATTTCCTCGTCCGTCGAAGGTCCGATCCATTCCATCGGGCCGACCCGGCTCTGGAAACAGCCCCGCCATGAGCCGGGTTCAAGACCCGCCGCTGCCGCCACCGCCGCGCAGGTCTGCTCGACCTGCCGCTGATAAGGGTCGCCCGCGCTGATGACTTTTTTGGGAAGCCCATGAGCTGAAAACAGAATCCGGTAATCTTCATCCGCGCCAAACCGGCTCATGGCCTCATGCAGGAGCCGCACATGGCATTGAATGAATCCCGGTTCAGTCGGATAGCAACATACGGTCGAGACCGGAAGATCCAGACCTGAGGCCCGGGCCGCCCGCTCCCATTCCATGAACGATGATTCAGTCGTCGTCGTCGAATATTGCGGATAGAGCGGCAGCAGCAGAATCCTGTCCGGCCCCCAGGCTTTCACCGCCTTGGCCGCCTCGCCCGAAAACGGATGCCAGTAGCGCATGGCGAGGAAGCATCTGGCTTCGACGTCTCCTGCCAGCGCCTGCTCCAGCGCCGCACCCTGCTTTTCGGTCAGGGGAACCAGCGGCGAGCGGCCGCCGATCTTTGCGTAGATTTCCCGGGCGACAGGCGCGCGCCGCCGCGAGATCAGCTTTGCGATCAACCAGCGAAAAGGCTGGGGCAAACGGATGATGGCCGGATCGGAAAAAAGATTGAACAGGAACGGCTCGACCGAGGATGGCTGGTCGGGTCCGCCGAGGTTCATCAGGACAATCGCCAGTTTTTCCCGTGAAGCCATGGTCAGCGTTTTTCCCTCACCAGTGTAACCAGTTCGGTGATGTGTTCTGGTGGTGTCTGCGGCACGATCCCATGGCCGAGGTTAAAGATGAAGGGAACGCCTGCCATGGTGTCGAGGATCGCGCTGGCGGCCCCTCTGAGGGCTTCTCCGCCCGCGACCAGAGCCAGCGGATCAAGGTTGCCCTGCAAGGTCACTTTGCCACCGAGAGCTTCTCTTGCCCATCCGCACGGCATGCTGGTGTCGAGGCCGACTGCGTCGACCGACGTCGCCTCGACATAGTCCGGATAGCGGGGCCCGGCGTTCCGGGGAAACCCGATGACAGGCACCCGAGGAAAAGACGCGCGCAGCGCGGCGACGATTTTTCTGGTGGGCTCGATCACCCATCGGGCAAATTCCTGTTCAGGCAGGGCGCCGGCCCAGGTGTCGAAGATCTGGACAGCCTCAGCGCCTGCCTCGATCTGGGCGAGAAGATGATCGATGGTGCCCTCAACCAGAATGTCGATGAGCTTCTGGAAGCCGGCGGGATCGCGATAGGCCCATGCCCGGGTCGCCGCCTGATCGGCCGTACTGCGTCCGCCCACCATATAGGTCGCAACCGTCCAGGGCGCGCCCGCAAAACCGATCAGCGCCGTTTCGGCGGGAAGGCTGTGGGACAGGCGGGAAACCGTCTCGTAGACAGGCTCAAGCCGTTTGCGCTGAAGCCCGGGCCTCAATTGCGCCAGCCCGGCTTCGGTGGTGATGGGATCGAGCAGGGGACCGATGCCTTCCTCGAACCAGACTTTCTGCCCGAGTCCGTGCGGCACCACGAGAATGTCGGAAAAAAGGATGGCCGCATCGAAGCCATAGCGGCGGATTGGCTGGAGGGTCACTTCCTCGGCCAGTGCCGGGTTGTAGCAAAGGTCGAGAAAGCTCCCGGCTTTTTCCCGGGTCGCGCGGTATTCCGGCAGATAGCGCCCGGCCTGCCGCATCAGCCAGACCGGCGGCACAGGCAGCACCTCACCTCTCAGGGCCCGCAGAAACGATTTTTGAGGCAGGCCGCCGGTTTCAGCCGATTCAGGACGAATATGCGATTGAGCCATCGAGTTATGTAACCCAGAACAATAAAAGAAGAACTATTTGTGATGGATAGTAGGTCTTGTGGATGTTGTGGATCAAATCATGTCCACACATTTATCCACAGGCTTTTGTTGATTTTTCGTCTGCCTGCTTCCTTATCGCACGGCCTGTGTAAAAGGTCACGGTCATCAGGGTCGCAGTCCAGCAAACCCGCCATGTACAAGGTGGAAATCCATATTGTGGATAAATTGAATAAAGGAAATCCGCCATTTTTCAGACCCTGTACAGCTGGACTTTCCACATTTCGCAGCTTCATCGCGTTCAGTTTATTCACCGACTCATGAAAGGTCTGACAGTTCGGGTGGAATTTCCGGATGATCCGGGAGACTCTTGGAATCATGGGTCTTTTCCCCGTTGTCACAACTTATCCACAGGCCGGATTTCAGAAATGGCGGCCAACCCGGCATATGCTCCCGGAAGGCTGGCGCTGGACGCCTGAAAGCCCGATATAAAGGCATGAAAGTCTAAATTTCCGTGAAAGGTGACCACCCCGGCATGAATACGCGGCGGCTGTTCCATCTCCATCTGGTTTCCGATGCAACCGGTGAAACGCTGAACGCGGTCGCCCGCGCGGCCTGCGCCCAGTTCGAGGATGTCCGGCCCATCGAGCATGTCTATGCGCTGGTCCGGGGGTCGCGCCAGCTTGAGCGGGTGCTGGCGGAGATCGAGGAATCGCCGGGCATGGTCATGTACACGATGGTGAACGAGGAACTGCGCCAGCGGCTGGAAAACCGCTGCAATGAACTCCACACGCCTTATATCTCGGTGCTCGATCCGGCGCTCGACGCGCTCGCCAAATATCTCGGCCGGCAGACCTCGCACAAGCCGGGCTCCCAGCATGCGCTCGACAGCAATTATTTCGACCGGATCGAGGCGCTGAATTACACGATGGCCCATGATGACGGGCAAAGTTCAGGCGACCTCAACAGCGCCGACGTGATCCTGGTCGGCGTCAGCCGGACCTCGAAGACGCCGACCTGCATCTATCTTGCGAACCGCGGCATCAAGGCGGCGAACATTCCTCTGGTGCCGGGGATTCCGCTCCCGGCCGAGCTTCCCGAAGCCCGGCAGCCCCTGATTGTGGGCCTGACCGCCAGTGCGGAGCGGCTGATGCAGATCCGCAAGAACCGGCTGCTTACCCTGAAGCAGGAAGATGATACGGCCTATGTCGACCGGTCGGCCATCGAGGAGGAACTGACCAATGCGCGCCGCGTCTACAGCCGCAACGGCTGGCCGGTGATCGACGTGACCCGCCGTTCCATCGAGGAAACGGCGGCCGCGATCATCAACCTCTATCAGGAACACCGCAAACTGGCGTAAATCATTCCCATGAGCATTGAACAGAAACTGGTGCTGGCGTCGGCCAGCAAGGTGCGGGCTTCGTTGTTGTCGGGAGCGGGTCTTCCCTATGAAATCGAGGTTTCGCCCGTCGACGAAGCCGCCCTCAAGCAAAAATTTTCGGGTGACGCCGATGCCCTCGCAATCCATCTGGCAATCGCCAAGGCGGAAGCCGTGAGCGCGCGCCGCGGTGCGGACCTCACCATCGGCGCGGATCAGGTGATGTCGTGCGACGGCCGTCAGTATGACAAGGCGAAGGATCTGGCCGAGGCCCGGCTTAACCTGCTGTCGCTGCGCGGCAGGACGCATATTCTCCATTCGGCGATCGCGCTCGCCGAAAATGGCCGCGCCGTCTGGCATATGGTGGCCCGGGCGCATCTGACGGTGCGCGATTTTTCCGGCGCCTGGCTCGACCAATATCTGGAACAGGTTGGCGACAGGGTGCTTTCAAGCGTGGGCTGTTATCAGCTTGAAGGTCCGGGCGTGCAATTGTTCGAGCGGATTGAAGGCGACTATTTCACCATTCTGGGCTTGCCGCTGCTGCCATTGCTTGCGCAGTTGCGCCTGCGCGGCCGGATTGCGGGGTAAGTCATGAGAAAAGTCTGCGTCATGGGCTGGCCGATCAGCCATTCCCGCTCGCCGCTCATCCATAATTACTGGATCGAAAAATATGGCGTGGCCGATGCGCTCTATGAGCGGCTGGCCGTGGAGCCGGAAAAGCTTGCCGGTGTGCTGGAAAATTTCGGCAAGCTTTCATATGTCGGTGGAAATGTGACGGTGCCGCACAAGGAGGCCGTCTTCGCGCTTCTGGCGGATGTTGATGCAACGGCCCGGCGTCTGAAAGCCGTGAACACCATTGTGACCACGCCATCCGGCCTTCAGGGGCGCAACACCGATGGCTATGGCTTCATTGCCAATCTGCGCGAGCGCTCCCGCCACTGGCGTCCGGAAAACGGACCTGCGGTCATGGTCGGGGCGGGCGGCGCGGCGCGTGCCATCGCTGCCGTGCTGGAGGAATCCGGCGTGCCGGAATTGCGCATTGTCAACCGCACGATCACCCGCGCCGACACGCTGATCGGCGATCTGGGCCTGCAACGCGCCATTTCATATGACTGGGATCATCTCGACAGAGCCCTCGAAGGCGCGGCCCTGCTGGTCCAGACGACCTCGCTCGGCATGACCGGTATGGCCCCGCTCGATCTGAAGCTCGATGCCCTGCCTATATCGGCGCTGGTCACGGATATCGTCTATACGCCCTTGATTACGCCCCTGCTGGCCGCGGCCCGCGCGCGGGGCAATGACATTGTGGATGGGCTCGGCATGTTGCTCCATCAGGCGGTGCCGGGTTTCGAGGCCTGGTTCGGGGTGCGCCCGGAGGTGACGCCGGAACTGCGCGCGCTGGTGCTGGCGGACATGGGGATTGCGGAGGAGGAACCGGGATGCTGCTGATCGGTCTGACAGGCTCCATCGGGATGGGAAAATCGGAAACGGCGAAAATGTTCCGCCGTCTCGACGTGCCGGTTTATGACGCGGACGCCGCCGTCCACACGCTTTATGCGCCGGGCGGTGCGGCGGTCGGGCCCATCGGGGAAGCCTTTCCGGGCACCATCGTCGAGGGTGGGGTGGACCGGCAGGCCCTGTCGCGCCATGTGCTCGGCGAGCCGGAACAGATGAAAAGGCTGGAGGCCATCGTCCATCCGCTGGTCGGCAAGGTGCAGCTCGATTTCCTGCGGCACAGCCATGAAAGCGGCCACGACATGGTCGTGCTCGATATTCCGCTCCTTTATGAAACGGGGGGCGAGAGCCGGGTCGATGTGGTGGTGGTGGTGAGCGCCCCCCACCATCTCCAGCGCGAGCGCGTGCTCGCCCGGCCGGACATGACGGAAGCCAAGTTCGCGGCCATTCACGCCAAGCAGGTTCCCGACGATGAAAAGCGCCGGCGCGCGGATTTCCTTGTTGAAACCGACAAGGGCCTCGATCATGCCTTCGCCGAGGTGACAAAAATCGTCGAGACCCTGAGGGGCCGTGAAGGCACGGTCTTCAGGACCCGGCTTGAGCCTTGAGTTTGTGGGGAGACAGGCCATGCGCGAGATCGTGCTCGATACCGAAACGACCGGCTTCAAGCCCGAGGAAGGGCACCGGCTGGTCGAAATCGGCTGCCTTGAGCTGATCAACCATATTCCGACGGGCAAGGTTTTTCACCGCTACGTCAACCCGGAGCGCGACGTGCCGCTGGAGGCGGAAGCGGTGCATGGGCTTTCAACCTCGCGGCTGATGGGCGAACCGATCTTCGCAGCCATTGCCCAGGAATTCCTCGCCTTCATCGAGGATGCGCCGCTCGTCATCCATAACGCACGCTTCGACATGGCCTTCCTCAATGCCGAGCTGGCCCGGATCGGTCTTCCCGCACTCCCCGACACGCAGGCCATCGATACGCTTGAGATGGCCCGCAACCAGTTCCCCCGCCAGCAGAACAGCCTCGATGCGCTGTGCCGCCGCTTCAACGTGGACAATTCGGGCCGCGTCAAGCATGGCGCGCTGCTGGACGCCGAGCTTCTGGCCGAGGTCTATCTGGAGCTGATGGGCGGGCGTCAGGCGGGCCTGAGCTTCGGAACCGAAATCGACGAAAGCGCGGGCGCCCGCGGGCACCGCGCGGCAAATCCCCGTCCGGTGCCCCTGCCTTCATATGTCAGCGAGGCGGAACAGGCGGCCCATGCCGCCTTCATCGCCAGCTTCAAGACCGAGGCCCTGTGGCTCAAGCTGGAAAAGACGGAAAGCCAGGAGCCCTGATCCCGGCTGACCGTGTTGCCGTCTGGCAGATCAGGCGTGCCCGACCTGCTCGCCGGAATTCGACTGGCGCGAATGATAGAGCGCCACGAAGTCGATGGGATCGATCATCAGCGGCGGGAAACCGCTTTCGCGCACGAGATCGGCAACAAGGCGGCGCGCGAACGGGAACAGCAGGCGCGGCCCCTCGATGAACAACACCGGCTGGATCGAATCCTCGGGAATCCCGATAAGACGGAGCAGGCCCGCCATATCCAGTTCGACATGGAAAATGGTTTCTTCGAGCCGGAGGGCGCGGATTTTCATCGAGAACACGACTTCATAGTCGGTCGGGGAAAGCTGTCCGGCCTGCACGTCGACCTCGATGTCGAGGCGAGGCTGCTCGGCGGTCTGGGCCAGCAGCGCCATCGGCGCGCCCGGTGCTTCGAAGGACAGGTCCTTGATATATTGCGCGAGGACGCGCAATTGCGGTGTTTCGCCTTCGCCAGTCGTGGGGATCTCTACGGCGCCGGTATCGGACATGAAACAAAACCTTGTGCAAAATGGATCAGCGATGGATCAGCGCGTGCCCGCGCTCGCGGAGAGCCCGTGGCTAACATGGATCAGGGGGCCGGAGCAAGGTTGGCCCGCTTCCGGCTACGCCGTGGGAGCGGGGTTGAGGCATATAGGGGCGGCGGGTGGTAATATCGGACCGTTTCGCCTACTTTATGTGAAGTGTCCGGCTGATCGTGCGGGCATGAACCGCAGTTACAGAGAAAGAGGCGTTCGGAATGGGCGACAGTTTTGGCCCGCTGGATCTGATATGGCTCGCCGTGGCCGTAGCCTTGCTATGGAAACTTCGCGGAGTCCTGGGCCGCCGCACGGGCGAGGAACGGCCGCATTACGATCCCTATGCCGCGCCGGACAAGAGCATCCCCCGCAAGGACGGCGATGTCCTGCCTTTCCCCAAGCGCGCCGAGGCCGACACGCCGGATGACAACGCTCCAAAACCATGGAAGCCAGAGCCCGCCTGGAAGAAGCTCACCCCGGAAGGCTCGCCTCTGGCGCAGGGCCTGACCGAGATTTCCATCGCCGACCGCCATTTCGACGCCGACACCTTTATTGAGGGCGCCCGCGCGGCCTATGAGATGATCGTGACGGCTTTCGCCGCGGGCGACCGGCAAAGCCTCAAACCCCTGCTTGCCGCCGATGTCTACAAGAGCTTCGATCAGGTGATTGCCGGCCGCGAGGCGCGGCGCGAAACCATCGAACAGACCTTCATCGGCCTTACGGGCTCGGAGATGACGGCGGCCGTGCTTGAAGGCAACAAGGCGCGGATCACGCTCAAGTTCATGAGCGAACTGACGTCGGCGACCAGGGATGCCGATGGGGTGGTCATCGCCGGGGATCCCGCCACGGTGCGCTATGTCACCGACATCTGGACTTTTGAACGCGACATCACCAACCGCGATCCCAACTGGGCGCTCGTTGCCACCAGCGCCGGTGCCTGAACATGCGTTTGCGTTCCCTGTCCGGCGCGCTCTGCGCCGCTGCGTTGCTGTTTGCCTCCCTCTCGCCGCTTGAGGCGGCGCCCGCTTACAAGGTGCTGGGCTTCGGCGATCTGCCGGGCTGGACAAGCGACGACCAGAACGATGCGCTGAACGCCTTTCGCCGCTCCTGCGCCCGGATCATGAAGCTTGCGCCCGATGCGCCGCTCGACGCCACGACCGCCACCAGCTTTTATGGCGCGGCGCGGGACTGGCAGGGGCCCTGCACGCAGGCGGCCTCCGTGCGCTCGGGCGCGGGATCGGCCCGCGCCTTTTTCGAGCGCTGGTTCCTGCCGGTTTCCTTCACCGGCGACAAGGCCGGTCTTTTCACCGGCTATTATGAGCCTGAATATCGCGGCGCGCTGAAACAGGGCGGCGTCTACCAGACCCCGATCCTTTCCATTCCCGCCGACTACAGGCCGGACGCGCCCTATTACACCCGGACCCAGATCGAAACCGGCAAGGTCGATGCGCAACGCTACGCCATCGTCTGGCTTGCCGATCCCGTCGATGCCTTCTTTCTGCATGTGCAGGGCTCGGGCCGCATCCGGCTGGAGGGCGGGCGGACATTGCGGGTCGGCTTTGCCGCGAAGAACAACCGCCCCTATACGGCTGTTGGCCGGGTTCTGCTCCAGCAGGGCGCGCTGAAACCGGGTGAGGTTTCCATGCAGACCATCCGCGCCTGGCTGGAAGCGCATCCGGCGCAGGAGACGGCCTTGCTGCGCCAGAATGATTCCTATGTGTTTTTCCGCGTGCTCACCGACGTGCCCTCTGAGCTTGGACCGCTGGGCTCGGAAGGCACCCATCTGACGCCGGGACGCAGTCTTGCGGTCGACCGGCGTTTCCATCCCATGGGCTCCCCGGTCTGGCTCGACGCTTCCGCTGTGCCGGTGCCGTTCAACGATGGCGTCAACAAGCCGATGCAGCGTCTCGTCATCGCACAGGATGCGGGTACGGCGATCACCGGCCGTCAGCGCGGAGACGTGTTCTGGGGCGCGGGACCGGAAGCCGCCGACATCGCGGGCAGGATGCAGTCCCCGGGAGCGCTTGTGGCGCTGGTGCCCCGCTCGGCGCTCGGCAAAGAGTGACGGGACGGACGGGCGCGCATGGCAAAGGGCAAAAGTCAGACCCCGTCGCTGCCAGAGCCAAAACCACGGCGGCGTCGCGTCCGGCTTCCCTCGGAGGCTGAGCTTGAGCTATGGCGGGCCGTCACGAAAGACGTTGCGCCCTACACGCCGCAAAACCCGGCTCCCGTCCCGGAAAACGGGGATATTCCCCTCCTTCCGCCAGCAGCGAATCCGGCCCGGAGCGAACCTGCGCCGGCCCGCCGCCCCCAGCCGCCATTGCCGGACTGGCCTTCGCGCGCCCAGCCGAAGCCCGAGACAGCGCCGCCGCTGACCGGGCTCGACAGGCGGACGAGCCAGAAGCTCTCGCGCGGCCAGATGGAGGCCGATGTCCGCATCGATCTCCATGGCATGACGCAGATCGTGGCTTATGAGGCGCTTCTCGGTTTTCTGATCCGGGCCCGCGCGCAGGATGCGCGCCTCGCGCTCGTCATCACCGGCAAGGGCGAGTCCGGGTTCGCCCGGCACACGCTCCATTCCGTGCGTTTTCATCCGACACCGGAGCGAAAGGCCGTGTTGCGCTCGCAGGTGCCGCAATGGTTCCATGAGGAGCGCTTCCGCGAACTGGTCGCGGGCTTCCAGCCGGC
The DNA here is from genome assembly GCA_028283765.1 of Parvibaculaceae bacterium. Taxonomy (GTDB): domain Bacteria; phylum Pseudomonadota; class Alphaproteobacteria; order Parvibaculales; family Parvibaculaceae; genus JAATFR01. The sequence continues at coordinate 211,414 of JAPWJY010000009.1, forward strand.
CCACCCCCGCCATGGCGGAGGCGGGGCCTTTTATGTCTGGATCAGGCGCAGGCGTTAGGCCGGGCCCGTTCGCGGAATTTAAAGGATGAATTTCGACAGATCGGCGTTGCGCGCGAGATCGCCGACATGTTTCTCCACATAGGCCCGGTCGATGGCGATGGTTTCGCCGCCGCGATCCGTCGCGGAAAAACTGATCTCGTCGAGCACGCGCTCCATCACCGTGTGCAGGCGGCGCGCGCCGATGTTCTCCACCGTCGAGTTCACGCTGGCGGCAATTTCGGCGATGGCGTCGATGCCGTCATCGGTGAAGTCGAGGGTCACGCCCTCCGTTCCCATCAGGGCGTGATATTGCTTGATCAGGCTTGCTTCCGTCTCGATCAGGATACGGCGGAAATCCTCGCGGGTCAGCGCCTGCAACTCGACGCGGATGGGCAGGCGGCCCTGCAATTCGGGCAGCAGGTCGGAGGGCTTGGCCACATGGAAAGCGCCCGACGCGATGAACAGGATGTGGTCGGTCTTGACCGCGCCGTGCTTGGTCGAAACCGTGGTGCCCTCGATCAGCGGCAGCAGGTCGCGCTGCACGCCCTCGCGGCTCACGTCCGCGCCGCCCCGGTCCGCGCGCGCGCAGATCTTGTCGATCTCGTCGAGGAAAACGATGCCGTTCTGTTCGACGGACCCGATCGCCTCCTGCGTCAGGCTTTCCTGATCGAGCAGCTTGTCGGATTCATCCGCGATCAGCGCCTCGTAGGAGTCGCGCACCGTGGTGCGCCGCGTCTTGGTGCGCCCGCCGAAGGCCTTGCCGAAAATATCATTGAGATTGACCATGCCGATCTGGCCTGTCGGCATCCCGGGAATTTCCAGCCCCTGGACACCACCGGTGTCAGGCACCTGAATTTCGATTTCCTTGTCGTCGAATTCGTTGTCGCGCAGCTTCTTGCGGAAGCTCTCGCGGGTCGCTGAGGATGAGCCAGCGCCGACCAGCGCGTCGAGCACGCGCTCCTCGGCGGCCATATGGGCTTTGGCGCGCACGTCCTTGCGGCGCTTGTCGCGGGTCTGGCCGATGGCGATCTCGACGAGGTCGCGGATGATCTGCTCGACATCGCGGCCGACATAGCCGACCTCGGTGAATTTGGTGGCCTCGATCTTGATGAAGGGAGCCTCGGCGAGCCTGGCGAGGCGGCGGGAAATCTCGGTCTTGCCGACGCCGGTGGGCCCGATCATCAGGATGTTCTTGGGCTGGACTTCCTCGCGCAGCCCGTCGGGAAGCTGCTGGCGGCGCCAGCGGTTGCGCAGCGCAATCGCGACGGCGCGCTTGGCGTCATGCTGGCCGATGATGAAGCGGTCGAGTTCGGAGACGATCTCGCGCGGGGAAAAGCTCGTAATCATGATCAGTCCGTTACAGGTCGGCGAGGGTCAGATCGTCTCGACGACGACATTCTCGTTGGTGAAGACGCAGATTTCGGCGGCGATCTTCATGGCGCGCCGCGCCACTTCCTCGGCGTCGAAATCCGTATCGATGAGGGCGCGGGCCGCGGCCAGCGCGTAATTGCCGCCCGAGCCGATGCCGACGACGCCGTGCTCGGGTTCGAGCACGTCGCCGGTGCCGGTCAGCACCAGCGTCACGCTGGCGTCGGCGACGATCATCATGGCTTCGAGGCGGCGCAGATAGCGGTCGGTGCGCCAGTCCTTGGCGAGTTCCACGCAGGCGCGGGTCAACTGGCCGGGATATTGTTCAAGCTTGGCCTCAAGCCGCTCGAACAGCGTCATGGCGTCCGCCGTCGCGCCGGCAAAGCCTCCGACGACATCGCCCTTGCCGAGGCGGCGCACCTTGCGGGCATTGCCCTTGATCACGGTGTTGCCGAGGCTCACCTGCCCGTCGCCGGCAACCACGACCTTGCCGTTCTTGCGCACGCCCAGAATGGTCGTGCCATGCCAGCCCGGTGTATCACTCATGTCTTGAAATCCTTGTCACAGGCCCGCCGGGTGGGGCGGGAATAGCGCGCTACCATGTGGCGGGGCCCCTCTCCCGGTCAAGAGCGCCAGCCGGATCATTCGTCCAGCGGCGGCTTGCCGAGCGCCGCGCGGGCGGCCTCGCGGTGGCGGGGCCGGATATGGCCGGAAACGAGGCCGATCGCCGTCATCAGCACCGTGGCGTCATCGGTGAAGCCGAAGCCCGCGATGACGTCGGGGATGACGTCGACGGGCATGACGAAATAGGCAAGCGCGGCGAACAGCGTCGCCTTCACGCGCATCGGGGTTTTCGCATCCGTCGCGCAGAACCAGGCGGCGGCGGCCTCCTCGGCGAAGGGCACCTTGCCCGCGAGGCGCAGGAGCTTCTTCCAGAAACCTTGCCGGACGGTTTCCTCGTTCCGCGCGAGGGTTTCCGGCTGCTGGATCAGCGCGCCCTCCAGATCGGGCACAATTCCGGGGCTTTGCTCTCTCATGGGCTGAACATGGGGAGGATAAGGCCAAAGCTCAAGATGAGGCGGACGTTGCGTCACGGACAAAAGAACCGGCAGGAAGCACGCAAACCAAGGCGAATCCTTGCTTTTTTACTCGGCGGAACGGTCCGAATTTGCTAAATCCGCTGCCAAGGGGCGTTCCGCCACCGGGGAGCCGGAGAGCTTCCGGGCCGGAAATCGCCAGAAACATGGATCAGGGAGTCTCAGGACATGGAACTCAATTCGGGCATCAGCGCGGTTATCACGGGCGGCGCATCGGGTCTCGGCGAAGCCACGGCGCGCGCGCTGGCGGCCAAGGGCGTCAAGGTCGCGATCTTCGACCTGCAGGAAGAAAAGGGCGAGAAGGTCGCCAAGGAACTCGGCGGCGTTTTCTGCAAGGTCAACGTGACCGATGAGGACAGCGTGGACGCGGGCTTCGCCAAGGCGCGCGCCGCGAACGGCCAGGAGCGCATCCTCGTCAACTGCGCGGGCACCGGCAACGCGATCAAGACCGCGTCGAAGGACCGCGAGACGGGCGAAATCAAGCATTTCCCCCTCGACAAGTTCAACCTCATCATCCAGATCAACCTCGTCGGCACGTTCCGCTGCATCGCCAAGTCGGCGGCGGGCATGATGTCGCTCGATCCGCTCCCGAACGGGGACCGCGGCGCGATCGTCAACACGGGCTCGGTCGCGGCGCAGGACGGCCAGATCGGCCAGGCGGCCTATTCGGCCTCGAAGGCCGGCGTCGTCGGCATGACGCTCCCCATCGCCCGCGATCTTTCCTCCATCGGCGTGCGCGTCAACACCATCCTGCCCGGCATCTTCGACACGCCGCTGCTCGCCGGCGCGCCCGAGAAGGTCCGTCAGGCGCTGGGCGCGCAGGTGCCCTACCCCTCCCGCCTCGGCAACCCGGCGGAATATGCCTCGCTGGCGCTCCAGATGATCACGAACGGCTATTTCAACGGTGAAACGGTCCGTCTCGACGGCGCGATCCGCATGGCTCCGCGCTAAATCACTCGGCAACCCATCCGGAAAGCCCCGCGAGCCATCGCGGGGCTTTCTGTTTGCATGGCCGGTCGAGGAGAGCGGGCCTTTCAGTTCTCGTGGACTTTACTGATGGCTCTGTACCAGTTTGTGAAAACTCGCGCGGGCTCACGGTCCTGAAACAAGTCTCAGGCCGAGGATTTACCAGCCGATGAGCGGCTCGATGCCGTCTGGAGCTCACGCCTGAGCTGGTTAAGGCGCAAGGTCATGGCACCGGCTCGCTGATCCTCCGGGACCTCAACGATCTCGCTGTAGAGCCGCGTGGCGACCTTGACGCTCTGCCCCATGCCAATCCTTTGGTTTTCTTCCCGGTAAAGGGCCTGTACGGCCTCTGTGAGCCTGCCAAGCAGCTCGCCATCAATGCCGGGAGCATCCCTGTAATCAGGAGAGGCCGTGCTGGCGGGCTCGGCGCCGAGCAGCCAATCCACTGAAACATTGGATTTTTTAGCTATCCGCAATAAGTGCTCGGCTTTCGGAATCGACCCCTCTCGCCAGATCCTGTCGAAGGTGGCGCTCGGGATGCCGACTTCCTTCGCCCAGATATATGGCTTCTTGTCGCCGATCAGCAATTTAAGCCTGTCCTTGAAATCGGAGTTCCCTATTTCAGAGTTCATCAGGGCAACTCCGAAATCGAACCAACGTGGAACCCAATGCTCAGGAAGGAAATTTCTCCTTTTGTTTCATTCACTTGATGGAACCCATGACAGAGCGGAGCAAACACAACTCCGAAACGGAAATCATGGTTGAATAACTCTAAAAACGGGGTTACACTCGTCATGGAAGTTGAATCTTGCCTCTGTTTAAAAGCCCGCCTTCACCAGGGCGGGTCAGGTAGAAAAATGCCGTGCACAGCCGGAGGGATGCACCCGGAAGAAATAAAAGCCGCCCCGCGCGCCCGCTACGGCTCGCCTGAGGCCTTTTGCGTTCAGGGCCACGACCCCCGCTCTGCCATCCGCTTCGCTCTCAAGCGGGCATGGCGGCGGGTCGAGGCGCTGACATCACGGCGCTCGACAGCATTCTGGCCTCCCAGTTGTTCTGGCCCGCTTCAGGACTCTCCTGAAGGACAATGAACCATATTCGCACAACGCTCACACCCGGGAAGACCTCTCAGGGAAAATCTCTCCAGCCTTCCACGGACGAATGGACCGGCCAGCGGCAAGAAACGTCCGTTTCCACCGGACCGAAACGATCAGCCTTCATGAAAGGTTTGCTGCTTTTCCTGTGGCACTTCTCAAACAGGGAATATCCTCAATAGACGCCGATTTCAGCCGGCGATCTGGTCCATGATCCGTGCCAGCTTGACATCGCGCTTGCTCAGGCCATCGACGTCATGGGTAGTCAGCGTCACCTCGACCTTGTTGTAGACGTTGAACCATTCAGGGTGATGATCGGCCTTTTCCGCCTCGAGTGCGACCCGGGCCATGAAACCGAACGCCTCGTTGAAGTTGTTGAACCTGAAAGTCTTCTGGATCGCATCGCGTTTCGGGTCAAGAGTCCAGCCGGGGAGTTTTTCCAGCGCGGCCTTGTGTTCCTTGTCCGTCAATCTGGTGATTTTGCCTTTGGGCATGATCTTCCTCACGGTTTGCTGCTGCGGCCTGTTCTCCAACCCTCGTCTCTCTTGAGAGCGAGATCAAGCATGCCTAGATAGCATGTATGACGGAGAAAGCGCTGAAGGCTCCGGGCCTTGAGGATTTCGAGAAGATCGCGGCAAGCGCCTATGCGCGCCTGCCGAAGCAGTTCCGTGCGCTCTGCGGCAATGTCGTTATCAAGGTCGAGGACCTGCCCTCGCGGGAGGTTCTCGCGCAGATGGGCATTGATAACCCGCTCGACCTGATGGGGCTTTATTCAGGCGTGGAGCTGACGCGGCAGAGCGTGTTCATGCCGCCGCTTCTCCCTGACATGGTGTTTCTCTACCGGCTTCCAATCCTGCGCTACTGGCAGGAATATGACGAAACCGTCGAGGATATTATTTCTCATGTGCTGGTCCATGAGATCGGCCATCATTTCGGCCTCTCCGACGATGACATGGAACATATCGAGCGCAGCCAGGATTAAATATCCGTGAACGGATAGCGCCGCTCGACGACATAGGGGCCGCCGCCCGTATGAGAGCGTGCCGACATCAGGACGCAGCCTGTCGCGGTGAAAACGGGCGCGGCGAACAGCGAATGCGCCTGAAGCCAGGGAATGATCCCGGCAGCCGAGAAATGGGCGTTGAGGCGCGCGAGCGTGACGTGGGGCATGAACTTGCGCTTGTCGCTCGAAAGACCCAGCCGCCGCGACACGCTTTCATGGCGGCCCTGCAACTGAAGCAGCGCGGGCGAGAGCCGCACACCCGCCCACAGGGCGCGCGGCTTGTCATGGCCGAATTCGCCGGTGCCCTCGATCTCCACATCGAAACAACCGGATTCGGTTTCCGCCAATGCCTCGTCCAGATCGGCCGCGACATCTTCGGGAACATCCCCGAAGAAGCGCAACGTGATATGAAAGCTCTCGCGCCCGATCCAGCGTGCGCCCTCAAGCCCGCCTTGCAGCAGGGCAAGGCGGTTCGCGGCGGAATCGGGAATTTCGAGCGCGGAGAAAAGGCGGATCATGGCGTTCTCGTCTGCTTACGGGCAGGGATTGGGCTGGAGATGATGCGCCTCGTTGAGGTCCTTTTCCAGTTCCTCGCTCCATGGCACGTCGATGGAGCCGATCGCCAGCTTCAACTGCTCCATCGTCGTCGCGCCGATGATGTTGGAGGTAACGAAGGAGCGCGTGGTCGCGAACTGGTTGGCCATCTGTGAGGGGTCGAGCCCATGTTTTGCGGCAATCGCCAGATAAAGCTCGACGGCCCGGTTCGCCTGCGGCCCTTCATAGCGTTGCAGGCGGTTGAACAATTGCTTGCGTGAGCCCGCAGGCAAGGCGCCGTTCTGGTATTTGCCGGAAAGATAGCCTTGCGCCAGCGGCGAATAGGCGAGCAGGCCGACATGCTCGCGGTGGGCGATTTCCGCGCCGCCCAGCTCGAACGTCCGGTTGAGCAGATTGTAGGCGTTCTGGATCGACTGCACGCGGGGAAGGCCCCGGGCGTCCGATTCCTGCACGAACTTCATCGTGCCCCACGGGGTTTCATTGGAAAGGCCGATATGGCGCACCTTGCCGGTTTTCACAACCTCGGCGAGGGTTTCGAGAATTTCATGGATCGGATGGGCATCCGCCTTTTCATGCCGGTAGGCGAGGCCGTGGCCGCCGAACAGCGAAACCGGACGGTCCGGCCAGTGAAGCTGGTAGAGGTCGATATAATCCGTCTGGAGACGTTTCAGGCTCTTATCCACGGCTTCCAGAATCTGCGCGCGGCTATGGTCGGTGGAGGAGCCGTCATCGCGCAGCCAGTTCATCTGGCCCCGGCCCGCCGCCTTGCTGGCGAGGATCACCTTGTCGCGATTGCCGCTTTTCTTGAACCAGGTGCCGATGATCTGCTCGGTGCGGCCTTGCGTTTCCCGGCGCGGCGGCACGGGATACATCTCGGCGGTGTCGAAGAAATTGACGCCCTGGGCGAGGGCATAGTCCATCTGCTCGTGGCCCTCGGCTTCCGTGTTCTGTTCGCCCCATGTCATGGTGCCAAGGCAGATGGCGCTCACCTTGAGATCGGTGGTGCCGAGCTTGCGATATTCCATTGGATGTTCCTGGAGATACTGATTTAGGAGGGATGATTATTGCGGTGAGGCCGTCCGGCTGGCTTTGGCCTTGCGGACCTCTGCGATGAAGTCTTTCACCGTCGGCAGCAGCCGGGAAACCACGATGGCGACGCCGTCGTCATTGGGATGCATGCCGTCGATGGTGAGTCTGGAGTGCTCGTCGGGCAGGACGCCCGCCATGAAGAAGGGAATGTAGAGGAGCCCATACTTCTTTGCCAGCCCGGGGAAGATCGCATTGAATTCCTTGCCATAGTCCGGGCCGAGATTGGGCGGGGCCAGCATGCCCGCCAGCATGACCGGGATGCCGCGCTTCTGAAGCGCGACGATGATGGCTTCGAGATTCTTCCCGGTCAGCGCCGGGTCGATGCCGCGCAGGCCGTCGTTTGCGCCCAGTTCGAGGATGACGCCGTCCGTTTCCGGGCCGATGGCCCAGTCGAGCCGGGAAAGCCCGTCCGTTGTCGTATCGCCGGAAACGCCCGCGTTGACGATCTTCACATCCGCCGCGCCGCTGGCCGCCACGGCCTCGTTCAGCCGGTCGGGAATGGCGTGGCCCGGCGGCAGCAGATAGCCTGCGGTCAGGCTGTCGCCGAACATGGTGATGGTGACGGGCGCGGGGCCGGCAAAGACCGGCATGATGGTTGCCGCCATCAGCGCGAGGAAGACCGCCGCCGCAGACGGCAGATGAGCATGGGGGCGAGGCCCGGAATGGGACATATTATCGGGTTCGGGCTCATTGCAATGTGGCGTGCGGGGGCCATATCCCGACAGGCGCATGGCGAACAGGACAGGATTGCGGGTGAGCGAACCGATCATTGAACTTGAGAACGTCAAACTGAGCCTCAAAAGCGCGGCGGGAACGGTCGACATATTGCGCGGGATTGACCTCAAGGTCGAGCGCGGCGGCGCGGCCGGGCTGATCGGTCCTTCGGGCTCGGGCAAATCGACGCTCCTGATGGTGCTGGCGGGGCTGGAACGGCCCACGAGCGGCAAGGTGAGGATCGCGGGGGAGGATTTCTCCCGGCTCGACGAGGATGGCCTCGCCCGCTTTCGCCGCTCCCATATAGGGATCGTCTTTCAATCCTTCCACCTCGTGCCGACGATGAGCGCGCTTGAAAATGTCGCGATCCCGCTGGAGCTTGCGGGCGTCCGCGATGCGTTCGACCGGGCCGGGGCCGAACTGGCGGGCGTCGGGCTCGGCCATCGGCTGGATCATTATCCAGGCCAGCTTTCCGGCGGCGAGCAACAGCGCGTGGCGCTGGCCCGCGCCGTCGCAGGCGCCCCGGAAATATTGCTGGCCGACGAGCCGACCGGCAATCTCGATCAGGCCACGGGAGCGGACATCATCTCCCTGATGTTCGATCTCCATGCCCGCAAGAAGACGACGCTGGTTCTGATCACCCATGACTCCCTGCTCGCGAACCGGTGCAACCGCGTCATCACCCTGCGCGATGGCCTGATCGAGGGCGAGACGGCGGGAGCGCCTGTGTGATGGCGGGACCGGCGGACGGCTGGGCCCTTGCGTGGCGCTTCGCCCGGCGCGAGCTGCGTGGCGGATTGCGGGGATTCCGCATCTTTCTCGCCTGCCTCATGCTCGGCGTTTTCGCCATCGCCGCGGTGGGCTCGGTTTCCTCCGCGCTCGTCGCCGGGCTGGACCATGAAGGGCAGACCATTCTGGGGGGCGATGCCGACGTGGCGGTGATCCACCGGCAGGCGAGCCCCGCGGAGTTTGCCTTCATCGGCAAGGACAATCAGGTCGCCGTAACCGCGCAGATGCGTTCGATGGCGCGCACTGAAGACAGCAGCCGCCAGAGTCTGGTCGAGTTGAAGGCTGTCGATGGAGCTTACCCGCTTTATGGCGCGGTCGAGCTTGCTCCCGCCCAGCCATTGGCCCGGGCGCTTGAGCAGCGCAATGGCCGCTGGGGGGCGGTCGCCGAAAGTACGCTGATCCAGCGCCTCGGCCTTAAAATCGGGGATAATGTCAGGGTCGGCATCGAGAACTTCGAGCTGAGGGGCGAAATCGTCCATGAGCCGGACCGGGTCGGCGACGGGTTCGCCATCGGTCCCCGGGTCATGATCGCCGATGGCGCGCTGGAGGCCACGGGCCTGATCGTGCCCGGCAGTCTGGTCACCTATCACTACAAGGTGAAGCGCCCGGCGAATGAGCGCAGCGCCGCCTCGCTCAAGGAATGGACGCAATCCCTTGATGAGGCCTTCCCGGATGCGGGCTGGCGGGTGCAGGACCGGACCAACAGCGCGCAGGGCGTGCGCTCGTTCGTCAGCCGGGTGGCTCTCTTTCTTTCCTTTGTCGGACTGACGGCGCTTCTGGTAGGGGGCGTCGGCGTCGCCAATGCGGTCAAAAGCTATATTGACGGCAAGCGGGAAACCATCGCGACCCTGAAATGCCTCGGTGCGACCGGCGATCTCGTATTCTGCATCTATCTGATGCAGGTGATGGTGCTGGCGGGGCTGGGCACGCTCGGCGGGCTCGTGCTCGGCGCGCTGGTGCCGTTCGTGATGAAGGAGGTGGCGGGAACCCTGCTGCCGATCCCCGTGAGCTTCGGGCTCTATCCCGCGCCGCTCGTCGTGGCCGCCGCCTATGGTCTGCTGACGGCGCTTGCCTTCGCCATCTGGCCGGTTGCCCGCGCCCGGGACATTCCCGCCGCAAGCCTGTTCCGTGAACTGGTCGCGCCCGACCGGCGCTGGCCCCGACCGGCCTATGCGGCAGCGGCGGGCCTGAGCCTGCTGGCGCTGGCGTTGCTTGCCATCGCCACGGCGGACCGGCCGCTCTTCGCGCTCTGGTTCGTGCTGGGCGCAGCGGGCGTGTTTCTGCTGCTGCGTCTGGCGGCCACGGCCGTGATGGCGCTGGCCGCCCGCGTGCCGCGCCTGCGCCGTCCCGAACTGCGGCTGGCGCTTGCCAACCTGCACCGGCCCGGCGCGCCGACCGTGGCCGTCATGCTGTCGCTCGGGCTGGGGCTGACGCTGCTCGTCACGGTGTCGCTGATCGACCGCAACCTGACCGCCGAGATTGCCAAGGATCTGCCCGCGCGCGCGCCCTCGTTCTTTTTCGTCGACATCCAGCGCAACCAGGCGGACCAGTTCGCCGCGCTGGTCGCAAAGCAGCCGGGCGTCAGCGCTTTCGAACGGGTGCCCATGCTCCGGGGCCGCATCGTCTCGGTCAAGGGGCAGAGCGCCGCCGACATGAAGGTCGCGTCCGACGCCCAGTGGGCCCTCAAGGGCGACCGGGGCATGACTTTCTCGGCAACGCTGCCGCGCGGTTCGACACTGGCGCAAGGCAAATGGTGGCCCGCGGATTATAAGGGGCCGCTTCTTGTTTCCATGACGAAGGACATCGCCAAAGGCTTTGGCGCCGGCATCGGCGACAGCATCACCGTCAATGTGCTGGGCCGCGACCTGACGGCGACCATCGCCAACACGCGTGATGTGGACTGGACCAGCCTCGGCATCAATTTCGTGCTGGTCTTCTCCCCCGGTGCGCTCGAAGGCGCGCCCTATAGCGAGCTTGCGACCGTGACCATGGAGCCGCAGGGCGAGCAGGCGCTGGAAACGGTTATTGCCCGCACGTTTCCCAATGTGACCTCGATCCGGGTCAAGGAGGCGCTCGACGCGGCGAACGGACTGCTCGGCAACTTTACTCTCGCGATCCGCACCACCAGCATCGTCACGCTGGTGGCGGGCGTGCTGGTGCTGGCGGGGGCCATCGGCGCGAGCTTCCGCGCCCGCGCCCGCGAGGCGGTGCTGCTGAAGGTGCTGGGGGCGACCCGGGCCCGGGTGCTGGCCATTCAGGCGGCGGAATTCGCCCTGCTCGGCCTCTGCACCGCGCTGGTCGCCGCTCTGGCGGGCTCGCTTGCCTCCTATCTGGTCGTGGTGGAGGTGATGGGCCTCAAATGGTCGATGCCATGGGCCGTGCTGGGGTTCACGCTCGTCGGTTCGGTGCTGGCCACGGTCGCGCTGGGGCTTGCCGGCTCCTTCCGCATCCTTTCGGTGCCGCCGGCCCGGATTCTGCGTCAGGATTGACCCATAATGGCAAGAAGTTGCCGTAAGGTGCCGTCCGGGAGCCCACCTTGCGAAAGGTTCATAATTTACCCATAGCGGTTTCCCTTGAATTGGAGCCTGCGGGGGATGATATTGAAGGCAACTCTCTCCGGGAGGTTTTGCAGAGATGGCTGAATTCAATCAGGATCGTTTCCAGGCACGCAGCGGCGCCCAAGGCGCTGTCGCGGTCGATCAGGGCCTGCGTTCCTATATGCTCTCCGTTTACAATTACATGGCCGTCGGGCTCGCCCTCACGGGCCTTGTCGCCTGGGCGACCTTCCAGGCCGCCGTCGTGGCGACGCCGGAGGGCCTTGCCCTCACCGGTTTCGGCAACGCCATTTATGCAAGCCCGCTCAAGTGGGTGGTCATGCTGGCCCCGCTCGCCATGGTGTTCTTCCTGAGCTTCAGGGTGAGCAAGATGAGCCTCAGCGCGGCGCAGATCTCGTTCTGGGCCTTCGCAGGCCTGATGGGACTGTCGCTTTCGAGCATCTTCCTCGTCTATACGGGCGTCAGCATCACGCGCGTGTTCTTCATCACGGCGGCGTCGTTCGGCGCGTTGAGCCTTTATGGCTACACGACGAAGCGGGATCTTTCGGGCTTCGGCTCGTTCCTGATGATGGGCCTTTTCGGCATCATCATCGCCTCGCTGGTGAACCTGTTCCTCCACTCGACCATGATGCAGTTCGTCATCTCGATCATCGGCGTGCTGGTGTTCGCGGGCCTCACCGCCTATGACACCCAGCGCATCAAGGAAATGTACTGGGTCGGGGACGCGGCCGCCGCCGCAGGCAAGAAGGCGATCATGGGCGCGCTGTCGCTCTACCTCAACTTCATCAACATGTTCCTGATGCTGCTCCAGCTTTTCGGCAACCAGCGCAACTGACGGTTCATCATGGCCCCGGCATGGGGCTGGATCGGATCGAGAACCCCGGCCTCAGGCCGGGGTTTTTGTTTATAATGACGGTGACGCCGAGCGTGGCCTTGCCCATGGAAGACTGCGTGGCCTGTATCCCGGTGCTCGCGTATGCCCTGACGGGTGCCTGGCAGAAAGAAAGGGGCATCATGAGAATACATTTCGTGGTCCATGAATCGTTCGAGGCGCCGGGCGCCTATGAAACATGGGTTCGGGCGCGTGGGTACGAAGCAACATATTCGCGCGTTTACGCCCATGAGCCCTTGCCCCAATCGATCGGGGGCATCGACCTGCTGGTCGTCATGGGTGGCCCGCAATCGCCATCGACAACCCTGGAGGAATGCCCCCATTTCGATGCGGCCGCCGAATGTGCGTTGATCGCGGAATGCGTCGCGGCGCACAAGGCGGTCGTCGGCGTCTGCCTGGGGGCGCAGTTGCTCGGTACGGCCCTCGGCGCTCCACATGCGCATAGCCCGGAGAAGGAGATCGGGCAATTCCCGATCAGGCTCACGGATGAAGGAAGGGCGGACCCGAAGTTCGCCCATTTTGGCGACATGCTGGACGCGGGCCATTGGCACAGCGATATGCCCGGCCTGACCGGGAATTCAAGGGTCATCGCATACAGCGAGGGTTGCCCCCGCCAGATCATCAAGTACGGGGAACTGGCATATGGATTTCAATGCCACATGGAGTTCACGCCGGATGTCATCGAATGGCTGATCGCGGCGTCCGGGAGCGATCTGGCGTCGCCGGGAGAGCATCCGTTCGTGCAGCAGCCCGATGCCCTGCGCGCCAACAGCTATGAGGCCATGAACCGGAAGCTCTGGGGCTTCCTGGACCGGCTCATGGAGACGTATGCCGGAAATTAAGGGGTGGACCCGTTCCGGATCGGTAAATGACAAAAACCCCGCCATTTCTGGCGGGGTTCTGCGGCGGGTCCGGAAAAACCGGACCAGCGACGGATCTCTGGATCAATAGATCTCGAACAGGCCGGCCGCGCCCATGCCGCCACCGATGCACATGGTGACGACGCCATACCTGATCTTCTGGCCAGCGGCCTTGCGGCGGCGGCCTTCGAGCAGGATATGGCCGGTGCAGCGCGCGCCGGTCATGCCGAACGGATGGCCGATCGAAATCGAGCCGCCGTTGACGTTGTACTTCTCGGGGTCGATGCCGAGGGTGTCGCGGCTGTAGAGGCACTGGCTGGCGAAAGCTTCGTTCAGCTCCCAGAGGTCGATGTCGTCGACCTTGAGGCCATGGCGCGCCAGCAGACGGGGCACGGCGTAGATCGGGCCGACGCCCATTTCATCGGGCTCGCAGCCCGCGACCGCGAAACCGCGGAACGCGCCCAGCGGCTCGATCCCGCGCTTGACGGCTTCACCGGCTTCCATCAGCACCACGGCGGCGGCGCCATCGGAAAGCTGCGAGGCGTTGCCGGCGGTGACGAAATTGCCTTCGCCGCGCACGGGCTTGAGCGAGGCGAGGCCCTCCAGCGTGGTTTCCGGCCGGTTGCACTCGTCGCGGTCGACGGTGTAGTCGACGATCTTTTCCTCGCCGGTCGCCTTGTCCACGATCTTCATCTTCGTCTGCATCGGCACGATTTCGTCGGCATACTTGCCGGCGGCCTGGGCGGCGGCGGTCAGCTTCTGGCTGCGCAGCGAATATTCATCCTGATATTCGCGCGAGACGTTGTAGCGCTTGGCCACGATGTCGGCGGTTTCGATCATCGGCATCCAGAGCGCCGGATAGGTGGCGAGCAGATGATCTTCCAGAAGGTTCTTGGTGTTCTGGCCCTGCATCTGGACCATCGAGATCGACTCGACGCCCGCGCCGACCATGACCGGCACGTCCTCGTTGAGGATGCGGCCCGCCGCCATGGCGATGGTCTGGAGGCCCGAGGAGCAGAAACGGTTGACCGTGGTGCCAGAGGTGGTGACCGGACAGCCGGCCCACAGGGTGGCGAGGCGGCCGATGTTCATGCCGGTCGCGCCTTCAGGCGCGCCGCAGCCCATGATGACGTCCTCGACGTCGCCGGGCTCGATCCCTGCGCGGGCGATGGCGTGCTTGATGGCGTGGCCGCCCATGGCCGCGCCATGGGTCTGGTTGAAGCCGCCGCGGCCGGATTTGGCAAGGCCGGTGCGGGCGGTGGAAACGATGACAGCTTCTCTGGACATGGGGACTCTCCCGGTCGGTGGCGGATAAATGTCAGGGTTGCGCCGGCCCGATGAGCCAGCTTCCCGAACTTTGGGCGCACAATAGACGCCTTCCGTTGCGTAAGGAAACGAGAAAATCGGCCCCGCTTGTTCAGGGATGAACAGGGGGATTCATCACATCGGGAGCCGGTTCCTCCGCCTGACGGGCAAACGGGGCGAATTCCCCATAGCCCCGGGCTTTCCTCTGGCGGGCGCGCACGCTAGACAGGGCCATCCATATTCAGTGCAATCGCGTGAGGTGACAGATGGCGGAGGGAACGGGGCGTGCCGGAGAGCCGCGAGGCCATGGCTTTGCCGGTTATGTGGGTCCGATCGATCTGACCGGGGATGTTTTCTCTTTTACCGTGGAGCCCCGGCACCTCAATGGCGGTGACAGGCTCCATGGCGGGATGATGATGTCGTTCGCCTCGCTGGTGCTGGGCGCGGTCGCAGACCGGGCGGCGGAGGGCGGACAGGCGTCTCCCCTTTCGATCAACTGCGATTTCGTCAGTGCGGGCGAGCCCGGCGATCGTGTCGAGGCCAGCGGCGAGATCACCCGCAAGACCCGGACGGTGCTTTTCGTCGCCGCCACGCTGAAGGCGCGCGGCAAGGTGATGATGACCGCGACCGGCGTTTACAAGGTTGTTGCGGAGGCGCGGGCGTGAGCGGGGACGAAAGCATCGCGCCATGGGTGGATGTGCCGGCCCCGGAGGGGTTCGGGCCGGTCACGCTCCGGGATCCGTTCGAGGCCTTTGTCGGCCCCTTTTTCGAGCGGACCGGGGAAGATGGCTCGCGAACCCATGCCTTTCTGGTCGATGAGCGCCATGCGCGCGCCGACGGCAGCCTGCATGAGGGTATGCTGATGACCTTCGCCGATGCTTTTCTGGGCTCCATGGCCTGGCAGGGCTCAGGCGGGCGGATCTGCGTTACGCTGAGCATGCAGACGAGCTATCAGGATGAGGCGAGACTGGGCGATCTCGTGATCTGCCGGGCGAAGCTCGATCACAAGACCCGTTCCATCCTGTTCGTCTCCGGACAATTCATGGTGGGAGACCGCCTCATCATGACGGCGACCAGCCTGTGGAAGGTGGTGGGAGAGAAATAGCGCTGGTTCACTCGGGCTCGTCGATACAGACCCGGTTGCGGCCGGCCTTTTTCGCCGCATAGACCATCTTGTCCGCCCGGTCGACCAGCGCCATCAGCGTTTCGCCCGGTTTATATTCGGCGATGCCGAAGCTGGCGGTGATGTTGCCGCTGCCGGGAATATCGTCGAACACGGCCATCCTGAGGCGGCTGCGCACCCGGTCCGCGAAACGCTGCGCCACATATCTGTCCGCATTCGCCAGAAGGACCACGAACTCCTCGCCGCCGAAACGTCCGAGTACGTCCACCGTGCGGACTTCCTCGCTCAGGATGGACGAGAATTTGCGCAGCACGAGATCGCCCGAGGCGTGGCCGTACATATCGTTTACCCGCTTGAAATGATCAATGTCGCTGAACACGAGGCTGATGGCGTCCCTGTTCTTGCGGGCGATCTTTTCCAGCGCCAGCTCCTCGAAGCCACGGCGGTTGTAAAGACCGGTGAGCGCGTCGGTGCTGCCCACTTTCTTGAAATCCGCGATGATGTCGCTGGCGACCGCCCAGAGCAGTAAAAACGCGATGGCCAGAAAGAAAATGGCCGCCGACAGGCTGAAGACCAGCCAGAAAGTGGACGCGAAGAAGGTGACGGGATCCGGATTGGGCGTGCCGGGTGCCAGGGTCAGGATCGTACGGGGAAAGAAATGTAAGCCGGTCAGCAGGAGGAGCCAGAAGAGCATGCTGTCTATCGACGATCCGCGCCGGAAATGCCGGATTTTGAAGGCCGTCACAAGCATAACGGCGCCCGCGCCAAAATTGAGAACGTAGGCGCGCATGGCAAAATCGAACTTGATATAGAAGAAATAGTAATCAAGGAAAGTCGTTACAGAAAAAATGAGACCATAAGATAAATAATCGAAGTCTATTTCGGCTCTTTTTGTGATACCGCCCGACAAAACGATCAGGCTGGAAAGATACAGGATACAGACGACGATCGAGTTCTGGCCGGCATCGCGCGGAACGATGAAAACCTGCGCGCAGATCGAAACCGCGATCAGCAGGAACGCCGCTGCGAAATAAATGATGTACTGGCGTGTCCGCTGGTTCAGCCACAACAGGAAAAACATCGTGGCGACCAGAAAGGCGAGGACAGGATTGATCAGGGTCAAAAGCTGACTTGCACTCATCACCCCTCCTTCCTGACACCCATGTCCGGAGGAGTTATCTGGACGTCAGCCTCCAGATATTGACCCCCTGTCCTGCAACCTGGGAGATTTTCAAATGAACGACAAGCACGGCTACCCCATAGCCATGCCTCGTGCCACGCCGCCAGAACGCAATTTCATACTGCTTGATAAACGGTCTTAAGTCGAAGGATTGCGCAATGTAATTGCCTGACTGACTGCCGGTTTCCCTCAATGGCCCGTCTTTAATCTTGAAACGCACAAAATACAATTAATTAAATAAATTTGTCTTCAATATATAAGCGGTTTTCGCCCTCCAGTAGCGGAACGCAACGTCAGTATGCCTCCGGGAAACGCTTTGCAAAGTGCGTGGCCGCCCGTTCTGCAAGTGCCTCGCAACTGCAAGGAATTCAATGTTTCCGGGCATTTGCGAGAAAAGTCCCTTCTTGCGGATCGGGTTTGCTTTGCGGCGAACGGCGGGCTAATAGAGGGAAACACCCGTATCTGGTTCTGAAGGTTGCCCCGTCATGGCTGAGACGAAATCGGCAAGACCCCTGTCCCCCCATCTACAGGTCTACCGGCCTACCATCACGATGACGATGTCCATCGTTCATCGCATTACCGGCATGGCGCTCTATTCCGGCACGCTGCTGCTGGCCTGGTGGCTGGTGGCGCTGGCCAGCGGGCCTGAGGCCTATGGCTGGTTCGAATGGTTCATTTCCAGCATCATCGGCAAGCTCGTGCTGCTCGGATACACCTGGGCGCTGCTTCATCATCTGCTGGGCGGCCTTCGCCATTTCCTCTGGGATACGGGCCGGGGTTTCGATCTCAAGACCGCCAACACGCTGGGCTGGGCCTCGATCATCGGCTCGCTTGCCCTGACCGTGGTCGTCTGGATTCTCGCCTTTGTCCTGTCGGGAGTGCTTTGAATGTCGGATATGCGTACACCCCTGAGCCGCGTCCGCGGGCTTGGTTCGGCCAAAACCGGTACGGAGCATTTCTGGGCCCAGCGGGCTACGGCCTTCGCCCTGGTGCCGCTCGCCATTTTCCTCATCGCTTCCGTCGTGGCGCTTGCCGGTTCGGATTATGAAACCGTCCGCCATTATGCCGGCAACCCGCTCGTCGCCATCGCGCTGCTCGCGCTGATCGGCGCTGGCGTCTACCACATGCGGATCGGCATGCAGGTCGTTATCGAGGATTACGTGACCACGGAAGGCCCCAAGGTTCTGAGCCTTCTTGCAAACAGCTTCTTTGCCGTACTGGTCGGTCTCGCCTGCGTTTACGCGGTGCTGAAGATCGGTTTCGGCGCGTGATCTGGTGAAAGAGCGACACGACCATGGCCATTTCTCAGGACTACAAGTTCCACGATCATACCTTTGACGTCGTCGTCGTTGGCGCGGGCGGCGCAGGGCTCCGCGCCACGCTCGGCTGTGTCGAACGCGGCCTGAAGACCGCCTGTATCACCAAGGTGTTCCCGACGCGCAGCCACACGGTCGCGGCGCAGGGCGGCATCTCGGCTTCCCTCGGCAACATGGGGCCGGACGACTGGCGCTGGCACATGTACGACACCGTCAAGGGGTCGGACTGGCTCGGTGATCAGGACGCGATCGAATATCTCTGCCGCCATGCGCCCGAAGCGGTTTTCGAGCTTGAGCATTTCGGCGTGCCGTTCAGCCGGACCGAGGAAGGCAAGATCTACCAGCGCCCCTTCGGCGGCATGACCACCAATTTCGGCGAGGGCATCGCCCAGCGCACCTGCGCCGCCGCCGACCGCACCGGCCACGCCATCCTGCACACGCTCTATGGCCAGTCCGTCCGTCACTCGGCCGAGTTCTTCATCGAATATTTCGGCATCGACCTCATCATGGACGATGCCGGGGTCTGCCGGGGCGTCGTCGCGCTCGATCAGGCGACGGGCGAACTGCACCGCTTCAGCTCCAGCCTCGTCATCCTCGCCACCGGCGGCTATGGCCGTGCCTATTTCTCCGCGACCTCGGCGCACACCTGCACCGGCGACGGCAACGCGATGGTGATCCGCGCCGGGCTGCCGCTTCAGGATATGGAGTTCGTCCAGTTCCACCCGACGGGCATCTATGGGGCGGGTTGCCTCATTACCGAGGGCGCGCGCGGCGAAGGCGGCTATCTCACCAATTCAGCGGGCGAGCGCTTCATGGAGCGTTATGCCCCCTCGGCGAAGGATCTGGCGTCACGCGACGTCGTCAGCCGCGCCATGACCATGGAAATCCGCGATGGGCGCGGCGTCGGGCCCAAGAAGGATCACATCCATCTGCACCTCGATCATCTCGATCCCGCCGTGCTGAAGGAGCGGCTGCCGGGCATTTCGGAATCCGCCAAGATTTTTGCGGGCGTCGATCTGACCAAGGAGCCGATTCCGGTGCTGCCGACCGTGCATTACAACATGGGCGGCATCCCGACCAACTTCCATGGCGAGGTGCTGACCCTCAAGGACGGCAATCCGGACACGGTGGTGCCCGGCCTGATGGCGATCGGCGAGGCGGCCTGCGTGTCGGTTCACGGCGCGAACCGGCTTGGCTCCAACTCCCTGATCGACCTTGTGGTGTTCGGCCGTGCGGCGGGCATCCGCGCCGCCGAACTGGTGCAGCCGAGCCAGCGCCAGCCCGAACTGCTGAAAAGCGCGGGCGAGAACGCCATCGAGCGGCTCGATCATTTCCGCCATGCCAAGGGCGGCACGCCGACCGCTGACCTGCGCCTGCAGATGCAGCGCGCGATGCAGGAAGACGCCGCCGTTTTCCGCACTCAGGAAAGCCTCGAACAGGGTTGCAAGCGGGTGGCCGAGGTGTTCTCGGGCATCGAGGATATCCGCGTGACCGACCGTTCGCTGGTCTGGAACTCGGACCTGATCGAAACGCTGGAACTCGATAATCTGATCGTGCAGGCCATCGCCACGGTCGAAGGCGCGGTCGCGCGTCAGGAAAGCCGCGGTGCTCACGCGCGCGAGGATTTCCCCAACCGCGACGACGTGAACTTCATGAAGCACACGCTGGCCTGGGTCGATCCGGCAACCGGCAAGGCGACGCTGGATTACCGTCCGGTCCACACCTACACGCTTTCGAACGACATTGAGTACATCAAGCCCAAGGCGCGCGTTTACTGAACGCGCGGAGGTAACGAGCCATGGTCCAGTTCACTCTGCCCAGAAATTCCACGATGTCGGAAGGCAAGACCGTCAAGGCGCCTGCGGGCGCCAGGAACATCAAGCGCTTCCGTATCTATCGCTGGAATGAGGAAGACGGGAAAAACCCGGTCATCGACACGTTCGAGGTCGACCTCGATACGTGCGGACCGATGGTTCTCGACGCGCTGATCAAGATCAAGAACGAGATGGACCAGACCGTCACGTTCCGCCGCTCCTGCCGCGAGGGCATCTGCGGTTCGTGCGCCATGAATATCGATGGCAAGAACACGCTGGCCTGCACCCGCGGCATCGACGAGATCAAGGGCGATGTGAAGATCTATCCGCTGCCACACATGCCGGTGGTCAAGGATCTGGTGCCGGATCTCACCCATTTCTATGCCCAGCACGCTTCAATTGAGCCCTGGTTGCAGACCAAATCGCCCGAGCCGCAGAAGGAATGGAAGCAGAGCCACTCGGACCGTGAAAAGCTCGATGGTCTTTATGAGTGCATTCTGTGCGCCTGCTGCTCGACCTCATGCCCGAGCTACTGGTGGAACGGCGACCGCTATCTCGGTCCGGCCGCACTCCTTCAGGCCTATCGCTGGCTCATCGACAGCCGCGACGAGGCGACCGGCGAACGTCTCGACAATCTGGAAGATCCGTTCCGGCTTTACCGCTGCCACACCATCATGAACTGCGCGCAGACCTGCCCCAAGGGATTGAACCCCGCCAAGGCTATCGCCGAGATCAAGAAGATGATGGTGGAGCGCCGCGCCTGATCCGTGCCGGCATTGCCGCTCATGTACAAAGGCCGTACCCTTCAGGGTGCGGCCTTTTCTTTTGCGGAGGAAACCAGATGCTCGATCACATAGGTCTCGGCGTTACGGATTACGGTGCGGGAAAGGAATTTTACACGAAGGCGCTGGCACCGCTCGATTATACGCCGATATGGGAATCCCCGGCCGAGGACGGGATCGGCGGACATGCCGGGTTCGGTGCGGGTGAGAAGCCTGATTTCTGGATCGGACAGGGCATGCCTGCACCCGGCCTTCATGTCGCTTTTCTGGCAAAAAGCCGGGCGGCGGTCGATGCCTTCTACAAGGCGGCGATAGCGGCGGGCGGGCGCGACAATGGCAAGCCGGGCCTGCGTCCCCATTATCACGAGAATTATTATGCCGCCTTCGTCTTTGATGCAGGCGGCCATAATATCGAGGCCGTCTGCTACAATCCTGAATAGCGGGTCCGAATTAAACAACCGCTCCTCCCCGGCGCGAGGCCGGAGAGGAAGGTTGCTCCGTTTTCAGGCGAAGGTGGATTTCACCATCGCACCCCAGTCGCGGGTGGTGCCGGGGAAACGATCCGCGCCCTGGTTTGCGAACATCCAGCCGGGATAGGTAGGCCGCAGGGCGCTCACCGCCTCTATTTCAGCCAGATCCTCCGCGGTCAGCTTTACGTCCACTGCGCCCAGATTGTCGTTCAACTGGTCAAGGGTGCGCGCCCCGACGATGACAGTGGTGACGTAATCCTTGTGGAGTTGCCAGCCGAGCGCGACCTGCGCGACCGTGGCCCCATGGCGTTTGGCGACGGCCTGCAACACCTCGATGATGTCGAAACCCTTCTGGACATCGACCGGCGGGAAATTGAATACGGTGCGGCGGCCGTCGTTCGCCCCGGTGTTGTTGCGCGTGAACTTGCCGGAAAGGAAGCCGCCCGCAAGCGGGCTCCATGTCATCAGGCCCAGTTTCTGGTCCTTGAGGAGCGGCACGATCTCATGCTCCAGGTCGCGGCCGGCAAGGGAGTAATAGGCCTGAAGGGAGGCGAATTTTTCGAGGTTCTGCGCGGCGGAGATGCCGAGCGACTTCATGATGTGCCATGCCGCCAGATTGGAGCAGCCGATATAGCGCACCTTGCCCTGCCGCACGAGATCGTCGAGCGCGCGCAGCGTTTCGTCGAAGGGCGTGATCGGGTCGAAGCCATGGATCTGGTAAAGGTCGATATGATCCGTGCCGAGGCGCTTCAGGCTGGCTTCCGCCTGATCCATGATGTGATAACGCGACAGGCCGACCTCGTTCGCGCCCGTGCCCATGCGGCCAAACACTTTCGTGGCCAGCACGACGTCGTTGCGCCGCTTGCCCAGCGCCTTGCCGGTGAGGGTTTCGGATTCGCCGTAGGAATAGATATTGGCCGTGTCGATGAAGTTGATGCCGGCGTCAAGCGCGCGGCCCACCATCGCATCGGTCTCCTTCTGCGAGAGGCCGCCCATTTTGCCGAACAGCGAACCGTCGTCGCCGCCGAAGGTCATGGTGCCGAGCGTGAGCCGTGAAACGACAAGACCGGTATTTCCCAGTTGTTGATATTGCATCGTCATGTCCTTTTCAGAGTGAACATTCATCCGGTAAATGACCGCGAACAGACCGTTCGCGGGGGTGGTGCTTAAAGCTTGAGCGCATCCCAGCAGGCCAGCATCACATCGTGGCGTATGCCGGGGGTGACCGGGCGGCCCGCTTCGCGGTGGGCGTTGACGAGGGCGACGATGGGCCCTGTCATGAGCGCATAGAGAATGTCCGGCGGCAGCGGCTTCAGGATCTGTTCGCGGTACCCCTCCTCGAAGAAATCCTTGAAGGCCTGAGGCGTCGTTTCCCACATGGTGGTCTTCAGCTCGCGCAGGAACGGCGAACTGGCGTATTGCTCCATGAAGATGAAGCTCCGGGGATTGGCGAGGTAATAATTGAAGAGGTTCGTCCACAGGGTGAAAAAGCGCTCGCGGATCGATTGGGCCGTGTCGAAGCCAATCAGCATGTCGGCCATCATCTGTTGCTTGATTTCCCGGTAGAGGTCGTGGATCAGCGCTTCCTTGCCGGGGAAATAGCGGTACATGGTGCCGACCGGCACCCCCGCCTGTCTGGCCAGCGCCGCCATGCCGGTGCCGTGAAAGCCATGGTCGGCGATCAGCGACAGGGCCGCGTCAAGGATTTGCCGCCGCTTGTCAGGCACGGGTTTCTGTGAAGCGGAATGATCGTTCATTCCGAAAATCTGGGGGCGGTTATCCGTATTACAAGAGAGGGGTCTTATTATTTCAACCAGCCCGGATATGAAACGTGCGTTTCCGGAGGGTGAGAGCCCCCGCTTTGCTCTGGGCAGGGCGGAGGCGGGCCGCTAGGCTGACGCCGTGTTCACCAGACAGGGGATAAAGATGGGCATTTTCGCATGGATCATTCTCGGCCTGATCGCCGGGCTGATCGCCAAGCTGTTGATGCCGGGGCGCGATCCCGGCGGCTTTTTCATCACGATCATCATCGGCATCATCGGCGCCATCGTCGGGGGCTATATCGCGGTCAATCTGGGCTGGGGCTCGGTCACGGGGCTCAATCTGGAAAGCATCCTGATCGCCGTCGGCGGTTCGATCGTTTTCCTGTTCATCTACCGCCTGCTCGCGCGCTGACTTGTCGACATCCCCGCTTCCGGAGCTCCTCGGGGAGCGGGGATGATCGTTTGAGAACCTGCTTGCCATCGAGGGGGTGAACGCCATTTATAGAGGGCGTTGTCTTTTCGCCCCGCGAAGGAAATTCCCCATGGCGACCAAACCCTCGATCCTGATTACCGGCGCCAATCGCGGCATCGGCCTTGGCCTTGCCGGTCATTTTGCGGGGCTGGGCTGGCAGGTCCATGCGACCGCCCGCAAGCCGGATGCCGCCCACAAGCTCCACGCCCTGCCGAATGTTTCGGTGCATCAGCTCGACATCGCCAATGAGGGTTCGATCCTGGAACTGGTCGATGAACTGAACGGGATTCCGCTGGACGTGGTGTTCAACAATGCGGGCATTGCGGCCAGCAAATCGTCTGCCGAACTGGGTCAGTCCACCAAGGCGGACTGGGAAGAGATTCTGGCGGTCAACACGATAGGGCCCTATCTGCTGGCCGAACGGCTGGTGGCGAACCTGCTGGAAGGTACGAAGCGCCTGCTGATAAACACTTCAAGCCAGCTTGGCTCCTTCAAGGTCGCCGACACCAAGTGGGACCCGCTCTATTCCGTCTCCAAGGCCGCGCTCAACATGGCCATCCTGCATCTTTCCCAGGAACTGGGTCCGCAGGGCATCGCCGTCGTCGCCGTGCACCCCGGCTGGGTGCAGACGGACATGGGCGGCTCGGGCGCGGACATCACGGTCGCGGAATCGGTCGCGGGCCTCAGCGCCCTCGTTGAAAAGCTGACATTGAAGGATAACGGCAGCTTCTACGCCTGGAACGGCAAACCCATGTCCTGGTAGGGTCCGGGCCTTCTCAGGACACATCCTTCAGCACGCTTTCCATGCGGTCGAGAAAAATATCCGCATGCTCCCTGCCGAAGACGAGGGGCGGGCGGATCTTGAGGATGTTGGCCCCGGGACCCGTTGCGCTGATCAGCACCCGGCGGTCGCGCAGGCCGTTGACGATCCGGGTCGTAAGCTCGGCCGCCGGTGTGCGGGCATCGTCTCCGGCGACGAGTTCGAGGCCGGTGAAGAGTCCTGCGCCCCGGACATCGCCGATGGCCGGAAAGCGTTTCGCAAGGTCCGAAAGGCCTGCGCGCATATAGTCGCCCACCTCTTTTGCCTGTTGCGGCAGGTTCTCACCCTCAATGATGTCGAGCACGGCAAGGCCGACGGCGCAGGAAACCGGGTTGCCGCCGAACGTATTGAAATAGCGGGCCTTCCGGCCGAATTCCTCGACCAGGTGTGGCTTCATGAAAACGCCTGCCATGGGGTGGCCGTTGCCCATGGGCTTGCCCACGGTCACCATGTCGGGCACCAGCCCGTGGCGGGCGAAACCCCAGAAGTCGGGGCCTATGCGGCCGAAGCCCGGCTGAACCTCGTCCGCGATGAAAAGTCCGCCTTCCGAACGGATCGCCTCCACCGCCTCGCGCAGGAAACCGGCAGGCTCGGCGAAAACGCCGTCGCTTGAGAAAATCGTGTCGACGAGAAGCGCAGCAGGTTCGATGCCGTGGCTCCGCATGTCGGCGATGGCGGCGCGAACATCCGCGGCCATCTGCTGTCCGATGTCGCCCTTGCGCCGGTAGGCGTCCGGCGCGGGGATGAGACGGACATGGTCGCTGCGCTTCACATAGTCGCCGAGAGAGGGAGAGAGTTCGGAAACCGCGCAAGTCAGCCCGTGATAGGCGAGTTCCGTCACGATGAGCCCGGTTCGCCCGGTGAAAGCACGGGTTATGCGCAGGGCCAGATCATTGGCCTCGCTGCCCGTGCAGGTGAACATCACATGGCTGAGGGCTTCGGGCACGCGGGCGAGAAGCCGCTCGGCATAATCGAGGATGGTCTCATGCAGGTAGCGGGTATGGGTGTTCAGCGTGGCGGCCTGCCGGCTCAGCGCCTCCACCACTTTGGGATGGCAATGCCCCACCGAGGCGACATTGTTATAGACGTCGAGATAGGCCTCGCCCGCCGGATCATAAAGCCAGACGCCTTCGCCGCGCACGATGTGGACAGGCTTCTGGTAGAACAGGCGATAGGCTGGCCCCAGAAGCTTTTCCCGGCGCTGCACGAGCGCCCGGTCCTCGGGGGAAAGACCGTTGCGCGCTGCCGGATCGAAAGCATTGACCATGGCCATGATGTCAGTTCCTTTCACATGCCGCCGCGAGGCGGTCGAGGGCGGCGTTCCAGTCGAGTTCGGCGAAACGCGCCAGCCCGTTCCAGGCGGCCGGGCTGTTTCTGAGGATATAGGTCCGGTTTTCGGGATAGCGGAGCGCGCGCCAGTTCGTGATGGCGACGGTCGTCACCATGCGCGCGGCGATGAGATCGGGCAGCAGGCCGATTTCGAGCGGCTCGAGCGGGCAGACCAGATTATAGGCCGAAACGAAATCGACAATCTCCTCGACCGGATTGCCATCGAGGCTGATCTGGTAGGAGGCCGCGATCGCCACATCGTTGATCAGCGGCGTTTCCACCATGTCGCCAAAATCGAAAATGCCGGTGACCCGCTCATAATCGTTCGCGGCGACAAGGACATTATAGGGGTTGAGATCGTTGTGGACGATCTGCCGGCGCAGATGCGGCATCGCGGGCGCGGCATGTTCATCGAAGCGGTCGAGAAAATGCTCCGCCAGATGGCGTTGTTCCGGATTTTCGATGTGGTGCAGCAGCGGCCTGAGGCCGGCGGCATGTTTTATGTCCCACTGGAGGAAATGGCCCGCCGCTGGATGGCTGAAATCCTTCAGCGCAAGGCCGAGCCGGGCCAGGGCAATGCCCAGGGCGCGCCGCTGCCCCTTGCTGTGGATGGCCTTGTGCAGGGGCACGCCGGGAAGAAGAGTCAGGAGACGGATGATCATGGGCCGCCCGTCTTCCCCTTTCAGGGTGAAATCGGGTTTATCGTCGCGGGCGCGCAGGAGCCTCGGCACCGGAAGGGTCGGATTGCTGTGCTCGATGTGCAGCAGGGCCTGGGTCTGGAAATCCGTCACCACGGGGTCTTCGGCCGGGTTGGTGACCTTGACGATATAATCCGTTCCGGAATCCGTCGAAAGACGGAAGTTCTGGTCGCGCTCGCCGGTCAGCAGGCACGCCTTGCCGTCCACGGCGAAGTGTTCCCGTGCAATCCGCTCGACCAGGGATGCGGAAAGCGAAGGCGAGGGAGTCGCCAGCAGACCTTCGGTCAGGCCGGTCGATGAAGCTTGAGACATTTGGGCACTCTTGACGATGATGACGCGTATCAGGGCGCGGAGTTGGCGCCGCCGGCAAGGCACTCGCCGCCATCGACCACCAGCGCATGGCCGGTGATGTAGGACGATCTGTCCGACACCAGGAAAAGAATCGCTTCCGCTATTTCCTCCTGCTTGCCGAAACGGCCCATGGGCACCATGCCGGATACGACGTTCTCCAGCGCATCGCGCCCGCCAAGTTGCTTCGTATAGGGATCGTTGAAGGGCGTGTCCACCCAGCCGGGACAGAGCGCGTTCACGCGGATGCCGAAGCGGGCATAATCGAGGGCGATCTGCTTGGTCATGGTGATGACGGCGGATTTCGTCGTGATATAGGCCAGCATGCCCTTGTCGAGGAAAACGCCCGCGTTGGAGGCGGTGTTCAGGATCGCGCCTTTTCCCTGTGCCCGCATGATGGGCATGACCGCGCGGCAGGCCGCGAACTGGGCATGAACGTTGACGGCCCATGAGCGGTCAAGGCCGGCGCCGTCGATTTCCTCCAGTCCGCCCGCAATCTGAATCCCTGCGTGATTGTGCAGAATATCGATCCGTCCATATGTCTCATGGGTCTCGGCGACAAGCGCCGTGATGGCGCCCTCATCCGCGACATCGAGCGGCCGGGCGATGGCGCGTGCCCCCGCCAGCGCTGCGGTTTCGGCTGCAGCTTCTCCATTGCGGTCGGTGACGATGACGGTGGCGCCTTCCCGCGCCATGGCGATGGCGGCGGCCCGGCCGATGCCGGAACCCGCAGCGGTGATAATGGCAATTCGCTCGGCAAGGATCATGGGCGCAAGCTCCGTTCGGAATTGGCGTCGAAGATGTGGATCTGGTCGGGGTCGATCAGGAAACGCGCGGGCGCGCCAAGGGGCGGCACCTTGCCTGGCGTGCAGCGCGCGGTGATTTCACGTCCCGCGACCTCGCCGATGACATAGACTTCCGCGCCGCAGGGTTCGATGACATTGACCATGATGTCGAGGCCGAAGCCTGCGCCTTCGGGGTCATAGGTGAGGGCTTCCGGGCGCAGGCCGACAAGCACGGGCGTTTCTTCTACCGGCAGCCCCTTCGTCCAGAGGGGTGGAAGCGAAAGCGCTTCCTTGCCGCGTTCGGTGTTGATGAAAATTTGCCCTTTGGCGCTGGAAGCAGGCGTGATTTCCCCGGTCAGGAAGCTCATGCCGGGCGAGCCGATGAAGGAGGCGACGAAAATGGAAGCGGGCCGGTTGTAGAGATCGTCTGGCGTACCGATCTGCTGGATTTCACCGCGATTCATGGCGACGATGCGGTCGGCCAGCGTGAGGGCCTCGATCTGGTCGTGGGTGACGTAGATGACGGTCTTTTTCTCCGCCAGATGCATGCGCTTGATTTCGGTGCGCATGCTGGTGCGCAACTGGGCGTCGAGATTCGAGAGCGGTTCATCGAAAAGATAGAGAACCGGCCTGCGCACGATGGCGCGCCCCATGGCGACGCGCTGGCGCTGGCCGCCGGAGAGTTCGCGAGGCTTGCGGGAGAGAAGATGCTCGATCTTCAGCATCCGTGCCGCTTCCGCCACGCGGGTCTCGATTTCCTTTTTGGGCAGCTTGTTCAGCTTGAGGCCGAAGGACATGTTTTCCGCCGCCGTCATATGCGGATAAAGCGCATAGGACTGGAAGACCATGGCGATGTCCCTGTCCTTGGGGGCGGCCCATGTCACATCGCGCGCACCGATGAGGATGTTGCCGTCGCTGACCGGCTCCAGCCCCGCGATCATGCGCAGCAGGGTGGTTTTTCCGCAGCCGCTGGGGCCAACGAGAACGACGAATTCCCCATCCTGAATATCGAGGTCCAGCTTCTCCAGAACATTGATCGGACCAAAGCTTTTCGTGACTTGCTTAACTGTAACGCCCGCCAAAATCAGGCCTCCTTCATTCAGTAACGCTTCTGGAAAAGGCCACGCCGCTCATAGACGCTCGCGGCCTCCTCGATCATGGTTGCGACATGGGCCGCGCCATATTCCCGGCGCAGCATGTCGGCCTGGGCCAGCAATGTCCGGGCATCGGGCGCGCGCCCGGGCCGCAACAATTCATAGGTTTCGAGGATGACGTGCTGCGGCACGTTCACGAGATCGGCCGCCCGTTCAAAGTTGTGAACCAGCGTGTGCCGCCCGGCGGCGCGCGCCACGTCAGCCTGAAGATGCAGGGCTTCGGGGGTGATCGCGATGTCCTGTGGGGTGATTTCGCCTGCCAGCACGGCCTCGACCGTCAGGGCGGACAAGGGCTTGCCTGTCGGGGTCCTGATTTTCTCCGGCGCTTTTTCAGCGACGGGATAAATATCCATGAGATCGGGCATATGGGGATCAGGCATGGGTTTTCTCCCTGTCCGGAGCGAGCGCGAGTTCGACGGGTGCGGCGGCGGGATCGGTCATTTCCGTTTCGATGGCGTAGAGCAGCGCCACGCGCACATGGAAGCGCGCGCCAAGAGCCTCACCCTGCACCGGCACCATCACCGGCTCCGGCGCTTCGCCCCAGGTGTGGCGGGCGGCATTGCGGCCCAGCGCGCGATAATGATCGAGGCTTGCCAATGGCGCATTCGAGAAAAGCTCAAGGTTCATGTGGGGCATCCGCCCGGCCTGATGCAGGACGGTGGTTCCCTTGGCCTGAATGCCGATGCCGAAACCGGAGCCGGAAAGCCCGGCGGCGCTCAGGCCCAGAAAGGAGGTATCGGCAGTGTGGCGGATGCGGACCAGCCGGGCCTTGCCGCCGCCCTCCTCGATCCCCGCGACCAGAGCCGAGACGACATCTTCGAGCCTGTGCCCGGCAAGCGTGCGGTGCATCCGTTCGCCGAAGGCGGGGCTGAGGCCGATCACCACCTCATGAGGATCGGAGCCCGTCACGGCATCGCCCTTCGGCAGAAGCCACGGAGCGGCGCGCGCCGCCATGTCCTGCGACGCCAGCACGCCGTCGCGGGTCAGAACATCGCGGATGCCCTGCACCTCGCGCCAGCGCGCCGCGTCCATGTGATAGCCGGTGGCCGGGCCCGCATAATCGTTGGGATCGTTGATGGCGCTGACCACCCGGCCGTCGCGGATCATGGCGGATGTTTGCAGATAATCCCCCGAAATCCGCTGCTTCAGCATGAACAGAAGATTTTCAGCCTCGGCGCGGTAACCCCTGACGGCAAGGGCGCGCACCACATCGAGCGCGGTCAGGCCCCGGGCCTTGATGGCTTCGCTGATGGGCGTGACCTCGCCCGGCGTGAAGCTGTCCGTTTCCTGCGAGCCGGAGGCGAAGACGACGGAGGTGATGCGCTCAAGCCCGACATGGGCAAGATCCAGCTCATCCAGAACCGCCGACAAGGCCTCCGTGGCGCGCATGCGCAGCGAGAGAACATGATCCTCATCCACCGGCGTCAGCCCGCCATCCACTTCAAAATCGCGCTGGAGGACGAGGTAATCCTCGATTTCCTCGCCGTTGAAGAGGGAGGGGTTGAAGGAGTTGTCGTATTTCTTGATCGATCCGAACCCGGAGCAGATAAGGTCGGACCCGGCCAGCAGGTAAGGCGTGATCTTGGCGCCGACTCGGATTTCGGATTCGCTGACGCGGGTGTCATTGCCGGAGGCGCATTCAAGGCCGAGCCAGACGGCGATCAGATTCTCGGCCATCAGTTCGCGCAGGCCCCCCGCCATGGAGGCGGTCAGCGGCGCGCCGTCGATGCCGCCGTTCTGCGTGCCCTGCACGCCCATCGCCCGTTGCAGGCACAGGCAGCGCGCCTCCAGATAAAGGAGCGATTTCGATTCATGAAAGCCCATCAGCAGTTCCGACGCCGCGCCCGATGTGCAGCGGGCCTTGATGCCGCGTGAGGCATAAGCGGCGGTCAGGAACGCCTTGGACCAGGGCGTGTCGTCGCCATCGATGAAGGCGCGCTCGGTGCCATAGACGGAAACGGTTTCCGCATAGGTGGCGAGCCCGGCAAGGCCGATTTGAAGTTCCTCGGCCTCTTCGATGGAGCACTGGAAGAGCGCGCCGCCTTCCCCGACGGATGCGCCCACCGTGCAGGCGAGCGCATTTGCCCAGGCATTGGAGGCGACGCGCATGGTCGTCTCGATTTCCGCAAAGCCGAGCGCGACCGCCGTGGCGCTGTCGGCCGCCAGTTGCAGCGGATCATCCTTGGCGTTGGTGACATGGGCCTGGTTGGCTGGCGTCTTGCGCTGGCGCATCTTGGCATAGGCGAAGGAGATTTCGAGCGCGGTCAGCTTACCGACCACATCGGCGAGCTTGGCGGGCGTCATGCCGCGCGCGAGGCGCTCCAGCTCGTGCCGGGGCACATTGATGTCGACCAGCATCCGCGCGATTGCGCCGCTGTCCAGCGCCATGGCCTCGTCCACCACCGAGGGGTCGAGATGGTGGCGGGCGATGAACTCGTCGATGATGTCGAAGTCCGCTTCCAGCTTGCCGTCCATGGCCGTGATGCGGCCAGCCCCGACGCTGTAGGCGGGATCGGGATCGTAGGGGCTGTGGAAGACGGAGAATCCGGCTTCAGGATTTTCAGCGGCGAAGAGATCGTGGCGCAGGGGACGCCGGTCCCACTCCTCGAAACGCCGCCAGCGGTTGCTGTTGGTTGGCCGGCCATCCATGGTCAATTCTCCCTCATGACACGCAGAAGGAAGAGCGTAAGAGCGATCACGACGATCAGCAAAATAAAGGACACAGCGGCGGCCTGGCCGATGTCGAGAAAGCGGAAACCGAGGCGATAGGCATAGAAGCTGATCGTTTCCGTTTCCTTGCCGGGGCCGCCCTGGGTCAGCATGTAGATGAGATCGTAGCTTTTGAGCGCCGCGATCATGCGGATCAGCAGCGTCACCATGATCACCGGCCGCATGAGAGGCCAGACCACATAGCGCAAAATATGGAAGCGGTTGGCGCCATCGATGCGGGCGGCCTCCACCGGCTCCATGGGCATGGATTTCAGACCGGCATAGAGCATCAGAAGCATCATCGAGGTCTCGGTCCAGACATCGACGAAAACCACGGTGCCGAGCGCCAGATGCGGATCGCCGAACCAGCCCTGAGGCGGGATGCCCAGCCCGCCGATCAGCCAGTTCACGATGCCGAGGCTTGGATTGAACATCAGCCGGAACATCAGGGCGATGGCGACAGGCGTCATCAGGATCGGGGTCAGAAGGATGATGAGATAGAACTGCCGTCCCGGCAGATGCGGCTGATTGAGAAGAAGCGCCAGCCCGAACGCGACGAAGAACTCGATGGTGACGCAGAGGAACGTCAGCTTGAGCGTCACCCAGGACACCGAGCCGAAATCATCGGCGAGCACGGACTGATAATTTCCAAAGCCGGCGAAATCGCCCATGCCATAGGTGATGATGTAGGTCTGGAAACTCAGATAGACGGAATAGAGAAGAGGCGCGGCCACGACCAGGGTCAGCACGATCGCCGTGGGCGCCAGAAAAACATACTGGGCCCAGTTCCGGCGTTTGCCTGCCTGATGGTTCAGGGTCGTCGTAACGGTCATGATCGCGCCTCTATCTCTTACTTCAGCAGCGGGTCGCCCTTGACCAGGGCGCCGAATTTACCCTCGGAGGCTTCGAGCGCATCCTTGGGAGCCACGTTGTCGGCAAGGACGGAGCCCATCACCTCGGCGAAGGTTTCGACGAGCTGGGTCGAGCGCGACATGATCGGAAGGCCCTTGGAGTGATCGAGAGCGGTGCCGACCTGCGCCATCACGGGCCACTTCTTGATGAAGGCGGGATCCTTGTAGATCCAGCTCTGCGAAGGCTGGCCGCCCGCCATCGCCCGCTTGTAGGCGACGTCCTTCGATTCAACCCACTTGATGAATTCCCATGAACAACCGGTGTTCTTGGCGTTGCTCGGGATTGCCCAGCCCCATGCGCCGAGGAAGCTGTCCTTGCCGGGCACCGGCGCGAACATCATCTTGTCGACCACCGTGGAATCCTTGGGGTCCTGCAAGGTGGGATAGAGGAAGAGATAGCTGATGGCGAAGATGGCCTTGCCCTGCTTCAGCGTATTGGCGACGTCGTCGAAGTTGGCGCCGAGCGCGCCGGGCTGCGCCGCGTTGCGGATGAGGTCGGCATAGATCGAGACGGCCTTCACCGCTTCGGGAGAAGCGATCGTCGGCTTCCAGGTCTTGCGGTCATAGAAGTCGCCGCCTTCGCCGAAGAGATAGTTGGTGGCTTCCATCACGACAGGATCGGAACGCTGGCCGGCCATGGCGATGCCGCTCATGTTCTTGTATTTCCCGGACCATTTGACGACTTCGTCAAACTCTTCAAGCGTCGCCGGCACGCGCCAGTCGCGCTTGAATTCCGCCTTGTAGGCGGCCTGGAAAGCCGGATCCTCGACAATGTCCTTGCGGTAGAGGATACCCATTGCATAGTGCCAGAACGGCAGCATGTAGGTCTTGCCCTGGACCTTGCCGTTGAGCGCCATGAGGCTGGGGAAATAGACGCTCGTGTCCACCTTGTCGCGGGCGATCAGGCTGTCGAGGTCCTGAATCCAGCCGGCGGTCTTGAATTCGCCGACCCAGTAGCTGTCCACGATCAGCACGTCATAGCTGGATGTCGATGCCGTCAGGCTCGGCACCAGTTTTTCGTGCATGAGGGAATAGTTGACGGCCTCGATGTTCACCTTGGTGTCGTGGGCCTTTTCAAATTCCCCCTTGATGCTGGAGAGCGCATCGGTATCTGGCACCGTTTCCATCAGAATGTTGATGTCGGAGCCCTTGCAGACATCACCGGCAGCGAGGGCCGGAGCAGCCGTACCCAGCATCAGCGCCAGGATGGTCGTTAACCCACCAAGTTTCATTGACCTCATTTCCTTTCCTTCGCGTGTTTGACGGTGTTCATCTCGCTCGTTCTTTCTCTCAGCCCTTCACCGCCCCAAGGCTTAATCCGGCAACGAGCAATTTGCGGATGGCGAAATAGATGATGACCATGGGTGCGATCGCCAGCACGGTTGAGGCGCAGACCGCGCCGATGGCGGTGCCCTGCTGGGTGACGAGACTGGAGATCGCCACCGGCAGGGTTTTCGTTTCCTGGCCTGACAACATCAGGGCGAACAGGAACTCGTTCCAGCACAGCACGAAGGAGAGCACGCCCGCCGCCCCGATGCCCGGCAGCGCGGCCGGGAGAATGATGTGCCAGAAGACGCCGAAGAAACCCGCGCCGTCGATCAGCGCGGCTTCATCCAGTTCGCGCGGCACGCGCTTGAAGAAGCTCATCATCAGCCAGACCACATAGGGCAGGTTGAAGGTGAGGTAGGTGATGATCAGGCCGGCATGGGTGTCGGCGAGCCCTACCCGCTTGAAGATGAGGAAGAACGGGATCACCAGCACGATGGGCGGCATCATCTGGGTCGCGAGGATCGCCACCGGGACCACGGGGCCGCCGGTGCGGAACCGGTCGATCGCATAGGCGGCCAGCGAGCCGATGACGAGGGCGATCACCGTGGTGACCAGCGCGATGATGAGGCTGTTGAGGAAGAAGGTGCCGAAATCGAATTCCAGCAGGATGGCGCGGTAATTATCGAGAGTGGGCGTGAAGAACAGGTCCGGCGGCATTCTGTAGGCCACGACCTTGTCGACGAAGGAGGTGCGCAGGACCCATAGCAGCGGCAGCAGCACCAGGGCGCTGGCCGTTCCCAGAATGAGATGAGATGCCCATTGCACCCATCGAGACTCGCCGATCATAGCCGCTTCCACATCTGTCACATAGTATATGTTATAACACTATGGGGGTGGAGAGGACGCTTGCAAGCGAAAAGTCGCGGGCAATCTTGTTTCGGCTGAGTCTTTCAGACGGACTAGACCGCCTCGTCCAGCGGCACATCGTCGGTGAGGAAGCGGGCGAGATAGTGGGCAGCTTCCAGAATATCCCTCTGAACCGCATTCTTGACGCCCTCGGCGTCATGGGCGGAAACGGCGGCCAGGATCTCCTCATGATGGGTGTTGGCAGTCTCATGAAACCGGCCTTCGCTCACCAGCGCGTTCAGCCAGGGGCCGGTCTGCAACCAGCCCAGATCGATGATCTGGCGCAGAAAGGGCATGTTCGCGGCTTCGTAAAGAGTGAAGTGAAACCGCTCATTATGGGCCAGATAGTCGGCAAAACGCTGCTCGGCGATGTCTTCGGCCATGGCGGAAGACAAGGCTTCAAGCTGCTTGCGGTCGGCCGCGGTCAGATGAGGCGTCGCCTCCATGGCGGCGAGCCCCTCAAGCCGGACCCGGACCTTGGTGATTTCCTGAAAACGGCTGCTGGTCAGGATCGGCACGATGACGGTACGATTGGGCTGGAGTTGCAGCGCCTGCGCCGCGATCAGCCTTTGCAGCGCCTCGCGCACCGGCGTCGCGGATATGCCGAGTTCCTTGCCGAGGGTGCGGATGGTCATGGCCTGCCCGGGCTTGAACCGGCCCGAACGCAAGGCGTCCCGCAAGGCGGAATAGGCCTTTTCGTGGAGCGGCTCCTGCGTCAGTTGCTGAAGAGGCGTCATCAAGCCGTTCCTCCCTGAATTCACGATATATGATATAACAGAAAAACGGGGCCGTATAGATGGTTGGGCCTGTGAGCGCATGATCGCAAGGCGGCCCTGTTAGGGAAAGATTTGTGCGGGTTCTTCAGCACGGGCTTGCGGGACGTCAGGGAATATAGCCCGCGCGGCCGGGACTGCCTATCCGGGGGAGAGGGCGCGGTCCGGCGTCACGAATATTTCATCCGCTCAGACGAGCCGGTAGCGGATCGGGACCGATTTGGGCCCGCCCACGAAATTCGTCACTGTCCGGCGCGGCTCGCCCGCCAGTTCGATGGAGTCGAGCCGGGGCAGAAGTTCCTCGAAAAATATCCGCATCTCCATGCGTGCCAGATGCATGCCCAGGCACATGTGCGCGCCATATCCGAACGCAATATGCCGGTTGGAGGGCCGGTCGAGCCGGAAACTGAAAGGGTCCTCGAACACGTCTTCGTCACGGTTGCCGGAGGGGAAGCACAGCACCACCCAGTCGCCCTTGCGGACCGTTTGCCCCCGGACCTCATGGTCGGCGGCGGCCATCCGCACGAACTGATGGATCGGCGTCGTCCAGCGGATGGATTCCTCCACCAGCGCGGGAATGAGCGAGGGGTCGGCCTTTGCCTTCGCAAGCTGTTCAGGGTGTTCGCACAGGGCCCAGATGCCGCCGGCGGTCGATGACGAGGTGGTGTCGTGGCCTGCGAAGGCGGCGGTAATGTAATAGCCCATGGCGTCGAGATCGCTGATCGGCTCGCCATCGATTACGCTGTTGGCGACCACGGAAACGAGATCGCCGGTTGGATGACGGCGGCGGTCGTCGGAAATCTTCTGGAAATAGCCGTTCGCCTCGGCAATCACCTCGCGCAGCATGGCGGCGGCCTGCTCGGGCGTCGGTTTCTCGCGGGTGCGGTTGAGGTCGTCGTCATTGTTGCCGAAATATTGCTGCGTCAGGCGCAGCATCATCGGCTCATCTTCCTCCGGCACGCCAAGGATCGACATCACCACCAGCAGCGGATAATGGACGGCGACCTCGCTGACGAAGTCGCATTCGCCGCCTGCTGCCGCCAGACGCTCCACATGGCGGCGCGCGATGGCGCGGATGCCGTCTTCAAGCGGTTTCAGGTTCTTTGGCTGAAACCAGGCCTGGGTCAGCAGCCGGTATTTCATGTGGTCGGGCTCGTTCATCGCCACGATGCTGCGGAACATCTGGCCGATGCCGGCCTTTTTCGCGAAATCGAGGGTCGCATTGTCTTCAAGGCTGCCGAGACCGCTCAGGAACACGTTGTTGCTCCGCGCCACCGTCTGGATGTCGTCATAACGCGACGCAACCCAGAAGGGGTTGTAGCCGTCGAGTTCGGCCCGCGCGAAGGGATGATCCTTGCGGATAACGGCAAGCGACTGGTGCAGCCTGTCCCAGTCGGCGTAGGAGCGGGGATCGGCGACGATCTTCGCGAGATCCTGAGGCAATTCGGCGGCCTTTGTCATGGTCTGCGTCATCGTGATTCCGTCCCTTCCAGAAACCTCAGCGCGTTCTCATGGGTGATCTTTCTCAACTGATCGGCGGAGAGATCGAGTTCGCCCAACCGGCCATGCGGATCATGCTCCATGATCGCGAAGGGATAGTCGGTGCCGGTCAGCAACTGGCCGACGCCGAACTGGTCGATCAGGAAGCGCAGCGCCGTCCGGTCATAGACCAGCGTGTCGTAAAAGAAGGTGCGTGCAAGCTCGCGTGGCGGGCGCGGCATGGCTTTCTGAAGGCCGGGCGCCATGGTCCAGGCATGTTGAAGGCGCGGCAGCATCTGCCCGAATGTGCCGCCGCCATGGCTGAAGGCGATGCGGAGCTTGGGGTGGCGGGTGATGAGGCCGCCCGTCATCAGCGAGGCGATAGCATAGGCGGTTTCACAAGGGAAGGCGACGACCTGCTCCAGCACGGCCGGGCCGACCAGACGGTCCATTCCGGCGGGCCTTAGTGGATGCACGAAAATCGGCACGCCGCGCGCCTCGGCCTCGGCGAAGAAGGGTTCGAAACCGGGATGGCCGATGGCCTTGCCTTCGACATTGGTGCCGATCTCGACGCCCTTGAGGCCGAGCGTCCCGGTCAGGTGGATAAGTTCCTCGATGGCCAGATCGACCGACTGCAGGGGCACCATGCCGAAACCCACGAAACGGTCCGGGGCCTCGCTCACCATGGCCGCGATCTGCTCGTTGATGTAGCGGCCAAGGTTTCGGGCATCCCCGGCGGGCAGCCACCAGGACAAAAGCTCCGGCATCGGCGAGAGCACCTGCCTGGTGATGCCCATCTGCGTCATCTCCCCGATGCGCCGCACCGTGTTCCAGCAATTGTCCTCTATCTCGCGATAGGGCTTGCCGCTGACGAGAACCCGGGCATGGCAGCAATCGGCATGTTCGATGGAGGGCCAGGGCACGTCGCTCGCGTGGCCGAGATAGGGCGGCAGCGAGGCCGGCACGATATGGGTATGGATGTCGATTGCCATGGGTTCCGCCCGGCCTCCTAGAAGAGGCCCGGATAGCGGCCGCCATCGAGCATCACGTTCTGCCCGGTCATATAGCTCGCGTGCTCGCTGCAATAGAAGGCGCAGACGGCGCCGAATTCCTCGACCC
The DNA here is from genome assembly GCA_028283765.1 of Parvibaculaceae bacterium. Taxonomy (GTDB): domain Bacteria; phylum Pseudomonadota; class Alphaproteobacteria; order Parvibaculales; family Parvibaculaceae; genus JAATFR01. The sequence goes on from JAPWJY010000009.1 coordinate 248,957, forward strand.
GGCCGAAGCGCTTCGCCGGGCTGGCTGCTCTTTGCGCCGCCAGCTCATCCTCGATGCTGCGGCCGGACCGCGCGGCCAGCTTGCCGAGGTTGGATGTCAGCCGGTCGGTTTCGAATTGCTCCGGCAGCAGATTGTTCAGCGTCACGTTCGAGGCGATATATTTCGGCGCGATCGACTTCGCGAATCCGGTAAGCCCGAGCCGGGCGGCGACGGAAAGGCTGAGCGCGTCGAACGGCATTTTCACCAGCATGGAGGTGATGTTGATGATCCGGCCGAACCCGCGCTCCGCCATGCCGTCGATCACCTCGCGGATCAGCATGATGGCGGACACCATGTTGCTGTTGACGGCTTCCAGCCATTGCTCCTCGGTGAAGCCGCGCCAGTCGCCCAGGGGCGGCCCTCCGGCATTGTTGACGAGAATATCCGGTGCCGGACAGACATCGAGCGCGGTCGCCCGTCCTTGCGCCGTGGTGATGTCGCCAGCCGCGATCGAGATGCGCACCGGATAGGTCTCGCGCAATGCGCCGGCGGTGGCCGACAGCGCCGACGCGTCGCGCCCGGTGATCGTGACGTTGACGCCTTCGGCGGCGAGCGCCTCGGCGCAGGCTCTTCCCAGCCCCTTGCTCGCGCCGCAGACAAGCGCATTGCGGCCTTCAATACCCAGCTTCATCCCGGTTTCCTCGCCTACATCTGAAATCGACAAATACGGATGCTCAAAGCATCGTGCTGCCGCCATTCACGCTGATAACCTGCCCCGTCACGAAGGAGGCTTCGGGGCTTGCCAGATAGGCGACCATGGAGGCCACTTCCTCCACTTCGCCGGGCCGCCCGAGCGGAATGACGTCCGTGAACTTGCGCATGATCGGAAGGCCCGCCGCCATCGCCTTCTTCACGGGCGGCGTTGCCACCATGCAGGGGGCGACCGTGTTCACGGTGATCCCGCTTTTGGCGAATTCGCGCGCAAGCCCGGTCGTGAGCCCGTGCACGCCGCCTTTCGCCGCATTATAGGCGGCATGGTCCCACAACCCGTTGCGCACCGAATCCGCGCCGATATTGACGATTCGGCCATAGCCGCGTTCGAGCATGACCGGAATTGCCATATGGCAGCACCAGAGCGTGGTCCACAGATTGCGGTTGAGGGTGGCGTGCAGCGTTTCGGCCGTATGCTCAAGGAACGGCTTGATGATGCCGCCGCCCGCATTGTTCACCAGCGCATCAATGCCGCCGAAAGCCGCAACCGTTTTCGCAATCATGTCGCGCACGGTCGCCTCCTCGCTCAGATCGCCTGCATGGACGGCAAGCCCGCCGCCCATATCCCCGGCCAGTTCATCCAGTGGAGCCTGCTCCAGATCGGCAACCATCAGGCGCATGCCTTCGGCGAGAAGCCGTTCGACGATGGCGCGGCCGATGCCGCTGCAAGCGCCGGTGACGATGGCCACCCTGCCCTTCAGTCCGTCCATGATAGTTTCCTAATGATCGGCGTTGAGGGGTTCGATGGCGCCGACGCTCGCCATCTGTGGCGCGGGCACGGCTCCCCAGTAATCGACGGATTGAAGTCCCGGCGGCAGCCTGCGCGGCTCGCGCGGCGCGACTTCGGGAAATTCTTCCATGCCGAAACTGTATTCCACGGTCATCCCGTCGGGATCGAGGAAATAGAGGAACATGGAATCCGACGGCGGGTGGCGGCCCGGGCCGAAAACGATCGGCACATCGTTCTTTTTCATGCGCCAGAGCGCCTTGCCGATGTCGTCGACATCCGTGACCATGAAGTTGACGTGATGAAGACGGTTCGTGCCGGCATTGCTGAGGCCGAGCGAATGGTGCAGCGGATTGGGGAAGCAGCGCATGAAGGTCACCCCGCCGTCGATCCTGTCCGACGCGCGGAAGTTCAGTTTCTCCATGAAGAATTTCTCGGCTTGCGGATAATCCTGCACGCCGAGAACGACATGCCCCAGACGCTCTATTTTGGCGACCGTCGGCGCGAAGGCGTCTTCGGCCTCATCGAAGGAATGGAAATATTCGAAGGTTGCGCCGGTGTTGGGTTCCGTGATGCGGAAGGCGTCGTGAATGCCAAGCCGGGCCGCCTCGCCGGCGCTTACATCATGGGTTTCGATGCCGAGCGAGGTGAGATGCTGGCGCATGCGCAGGGCATGTTCGGCGCTCTCCATTTCCCAGCCGATCCGGCGCAGCCCCGGTTCCGCGGCCTGATGCAGGATGATGTCGTGATGGCGCGGGCTGCACCGGAAAAGATGCTCACCATGGCTGGCTTCGCCCGCCTTCTGCAGGCCGAGAAGCGTTTCGTAAAAGCCGGTCGAGCGGTCGAGATCCGTCACGTTGAGGGCGACATAGCCAAGACGGCGGTATCTGAAATCGAGAGTCATGTTTCGCCTCCTCAAATGATGATGCTGACCTTGCCCTGTTCGGCAATGTCATCTGAATCGAGGAAGGAGGTTTTCTGGCGGATGCGGATCGATCCGTCGGCCCGGGTCATCACATAATTGTGATGGCCGAAATAGAGTTCCGTGCGTCCGCGCTTGCTGCGATAGGTCGCGAAATTCGAGGTGACGGTGAACGCGCGATCGTCGCCCCCCAGAATGCGGACATTCGAGATCATGTGGCGGCAGCGGGAATGGGGATATTCGACATGGGCGGTGCGCTTCAGCAGGCGCTTCACGCGCTCGCTCAGGCGGTGATAATCATCCATGACGTAAAAGAGCGTTGCCGCCGGATCGGCATCGTCGGGGGAGCCCGCCGGCGGCACATGGTAGCTTGCGCCCGGCTCGAAAAGGGCCAGCCATTCGGTCAGTTTCCAGTCGTCGAGAAGGGCGGCCTCCTCGAAAAGGAAATCCTCGATTTCCGTCCGGGAAACAGACAGCCGCTCCGCGATTTTAAGCTGTGCGCTCATGCCCGCTCTCCCTCGATGCGGCGGCTCCATTCGCGCCAGAAAGCGCGCATCTGGACCTCGTCCTCAATGGTCGGCCGTTCCTGATTGAGGCCCTTGGAAATATCATTCCATCCGGCTTCGGCCATATTGGAATAACCTTCCTGACAGAGCGCCAGCGCCTCGCAATCGTCCGGCGTCGCAAAGCCGCCGGGCCCGAGAAATTCAAGGAAGTTGTAGAGCCGCCGTTCACGGGCCTTGGGCGCTTCGCCCTTCGGTCCCAGCGCCCATGCGTTGACGCGCATCTGTCCGGGACCGACAGGTTCGAAGGTGCGCAGCGTGATCGCCATGATGTCGTTGATGACGAAATTGGGGAAGATCACCATGTTGCGGTTGGTGTAGGCGATGCGGTCCGCCCGTTCCGCGCCGAGGCGCTGCGTCAGGTCGGCGCGCAGGGCGGCGGCCTCTCTTTCGCCCTCCTCGCCCCAGGCCGGAACGGCCTTGGCGATCGGCCGGCCCCAGGGCGCGCCATATTCGACGACGGCATGGCCCTGGCCCAGATCGTGCGGCTTGCTGATCTTGACGACATTGTCGCCGAGATTGCCGTTCGTGCTCATCACATAATCGAAGTAGGTCGCATGGGTCGGCTGGCCGTGATAGCCGTCGGCGCTGTTTTCCGCGAGCAGCTTCCAGTTCGCCTTGAAGCCGTATTCCTGCGTGCCGCCGATGACCTCCATGCCGTCGGCGGACTGGTCCATGACGAGGTCGATGAACTCCATCGAATTGCCAAGGTAGCTTGCCAGATCGCAGGCGTTCCGGTCGAAATTGAGGAAATAAAGCCCGCGATAGCTTTCGAGGCGCGGCACGGGAACGAGGTTGTGCTCGCCATTGGCGTTCGCGTCATCCGCATAGCTTTCATGGCCCGGGCGGTTGATCAGCTTGCCGTCGAGATCGAAGGCCCATGAGTGATAGAAGCAGCGGAAAAGGTTGGCCGAGCCCTGCTTCTCGCGGCAGACCAGCGCGCCGCGGTGGGGGCAGGTGTTGAAGAAAGCCCCGACCTTGCCCGCCTTGTTGCGTGTAAAGATGATCTTGCGCCCCACGACGCTCCGCGTCAGGAAGTCGCCGGGCGCGGCCACTTCCGAGTCGTGGCCGAGATAGAGCCAGCATTTGTTGAAGATTTCGCGCTGCTCGCTTTCGAACACGGACTGTTCGACGAAGGCGTGCCGCGAAACGCGGAAGATGCCGTTGGCCGACCGGTCGTCGACCAATGGCGGCGTCTGGCCCGCGAAAGCCATTTCCATGCCCATTATTTCCTCCCTGGATCCGGTCGTGATGCCGTTGTTTTCGATCCTGACGGAAAAACGCTAGCACCCCTCTAATGGATTGACAATCCATTGGTCAGACCAATATAAATTTTTCACCGCCTTCCATTCCGTCCCGGCCTGCGCTTGGCTGGCGGGCGGTTTTGCATGTGAGTCAAGAAGGACAAATGGATGACCGAGCCCGTCGCGATCAGTTTCGGCCCCGTGCGGAGCGCGCGTCTGTTTGAGGAGATCTGCGACCAGATCCGCGGGCAATTATCGCTTGGCAAGATCGGGCCGGGCGACAAGCTGCCGCCGGAGCGCGACCTTGCCGGTCAGTTCGGGGTCAGCCGTTCAGCAGTGCGCGAAGCGCTGCGGGCGCTTGAGGTTTCGGGCCTCATCGAACTGCGCAAGGGATCGAGGGGCGGGGCTTTCATGCTGGCGGAAGGCGCGCCCCTGACCCAGTCGTTCGAGAGCATGCTCGATCTCGGCCGCATCTCCATGCACGATTTCACGGAAGCCCGCATTCTCATCACGGAGGTGGTGGTCCGCCTCGCCTGCGAACGCGGGACGAAGGAAAATTTCGACGCCATGGAGCGCAATATCGACCTGCTTGAGGCGGCGATCGCTCGCGGCGAGGGCTACAAGACGCTCAGCCACATCACCCGTTTCTATGATCTGCTGGCGATCGCAACAGGCAACCAGATGCTGCGGTTCGTCACGCACAGCATCGCCGAAATTCTCTCCGGCCTGATCGCCGCGAAACAGCCGGCACCGCTCGCCAATATGGTCGAGAGCCGCCGGGAATTCGTGAAATACCTGCGCCAGCGCGATGCGGACAAGGCCGGAAAACTGCTGACAGAACATCTGATGCGCGTCCATGCGCGCATGAAATAGCGCCGGCAAGAGCATGAGACCGGGCTTCTGGAGCAAACCCGGCCACGCTATTGCAGAAAGGCTACTCCTTCGCGGGGGCCAGCTTGTCCTGCGTCCGGGTATCGAAGTCGGCGGCGTCGTGCCGCTCGTGCAACTGGCTTGAGGGCTCGCCAAAGACTCGGTTGACCATCCGGCCGCGCTTCACCGCCGGGCGTGCGCCGAGCAGGTCGGCCCAGCGCTGGACGTGCTTGTAATCCTGCACCGACAGAAACTCGCCCGACTCGTAGAGCAAGCCCTTCGCAAGGCCGCCATACCAGGGCCAGATGGCCATGTCGGCGATGGTGTATTCATGGCCCGCTATGTATTCATTGTCAGCGAGTTGCTTGTCGAGCACGTCGAGCTGGCGCTTCACCTCCATGGCGAAGCGGTCGATGGCGTATTCGATCTTGGTGGGCGCATAGGCATAGAAATGACCGAACCCGCCGCCCAGATAGGGAGCGCTGCCCATTTGCCAGAACAGCCAGGACAGGCATTCGGCGCGCGTGGCCGCATCGGTGGGCAGGAAGGCTCCAAATTTCTCGGCAAGGTAGAGCAGGATCGCACCGGACTCGAAGACGCGGATCGGTTTGGGGCCGCTGCGGTCCATCAGCGCGGGGATCTTGGAGTTCGGATTGACCGCCACGAAGCCGCTGCCGAACTGGTCGCCCTCGCCGATATTGATCAGCCAGGCGTCATATTCCGCGCCGCCATGCCCGAGAGCCAGCAGCTCCTCAAGCATGACCGTGACCTTGACGCCGTTGGGCGTCGCCAGCGAGTAAAGCTGGAGCGGATGGCGGCCAACCGGCAGCTCCTTCTCGTGCGTGGCCCCTGAGACCGGACGGTTGATATTGGCGAAGCGTCCGCCGCTGCCCTTGTTCCATGTCCAGACTTTTGGCGGCACGTAGTCAGATGAATCTACCATTCTCAACACTCCTGGGGTCCGGCGAAGATGCGGCTGATCGAGGTCCGGGGGACGTTACCCCGGATAGGCGACGGTATCAATTTGGGGAGAAGGGTTGGCTGCTTGCCGGGACCTATGGCCCTGACCCAAAGAGAAGGGCTCTTCACCATTCGCGCAGCCGGGTCTTGTGGCGCCTGAACGAAAAGGGAGCAGTCTGCCGGAGATGCTCCCTTCCCGTTTCCGAATTTCAATCCGGCTTCAGGCCTCGAAATGCGCGCCCGTGAGTTGCTCACAGACGGCCCACAGGCGTTCCGCAGTCTCGGGGTCGATCGCATAGGCTTCCACGCCGATGCGACCTTCACGCCCGCGATCCAGGCTGAAAACACTACCCTCGGTCACAAGGGGCGTGATGTCGGAATCGGTGCAGAAGACGCCGCCCATGCCGTCCAGTTGCGGGCTCACCGCGCACCAGACATGCGTCGCCGCGCCCTGCGGCACCGATTTCATGTCCCGCGAGGGATCAATCACCACTTCGCCGTTCTCGTCGAGATTGCCCGTGCTCTTGAGCGTTTCGATGCTGAGATGCTTCGCCAGACCGGTAACGATGCCGCCCGGATGCAGCGAGAAGGCGCGGACGCCATGCGCTTCGCCCCGCTTGTCCAGCGCCACCGCGAACAGGACGTTGGCGGTCTTCGACTGGCCATAGGCGAGCCATGGATCATAGTCGCGACGATCGAAGTTGATGTCGTCGAACAGCACATTCGAGAAGCGATGCCCTAGCGACGAGACGGACACCACGCGCGCGCCTTGCGCCCGCTTCAGCGCCGGCCACAGCCCCAGCGTGAGCTGGAAATGGCCGAGATGATTGGTCGAAAATTGCAGTTCGTTGCCGCGCGCATCGCATTCCCGCGTGGGCAGTGCCATGATTCCCGCCGAATTGATCAGGATATGCAGCGGCAGGCCTGACTGTACGAAATCCCGCGCAAAGGTATTGATTGAGGCCGGGTCGGTCAGGTCCATATACTGCACCTCGATCCCGCCGCCGATCTCGGCAATGGCGCGGCGGGCGCGCTCCACGTCACGCGCGGGCACGATGACCCGGGCGCCCGCACTGGCCAGCGTGCGCGCGGCTTCCAGTCCGAGCCCGGCATAGCCGCCGGTGACAATCGCCACCTGGCCGACAAGATTGATGCCCCGGATCACCTCGACAGTCGTGCTGGCGGGTGTGAAGCCGGAACCGATGGGTTGCTGTGGTGTCGTCATTTTCATCTCCATACTTGAGGGATAGAGATGGGGAGACACGCCTGGACGATGAATGCTTGTTCGTCCCTATTTCTTTCGCATATGTTCAGAACATGACGGATGATGCCTTATCGAGCACATTGAAGCTGATCGACGCACGCGCAGCCTATGCAGGCGGGTTGGTCGCCGGAGGAACCTGGGCGATCCGCTTCCCGCCCCCCAGGGTGGTCAAATTCTTCACCATCGGCCGCGGCTCCTGCCGCTTCGCCGTCGATGGCGCCGAGCCGATCCATCTGGAAGCCGGCGATGTGGTGCTGCTCGCCGCACAGGCTGGTTTCGTCATCGGTAGCGCCGTGCCCTGCGATCCGGTCGATGCGGTAGCCCTCTATGCCGATCAGGGAACGGAGATGGTCAGTGCCGGTGGCGGAGACGAAGTGCTGTTTCTGGGCTGTCACCTCGATCTCGACGATACCGGCAGGCGGCTGTTCCTCAACAATCTGCCGCCCTTCGTCCACCTCAGCGCCGGGGAGGCCGGGACCGGCCAGTTGCAATGGCTGATCCGCGAACTGGTCGATGAGGTGATCGCCAACCGGACGGGCGCTGGCATGGCGCGCACGAACCTTGCGCAACTGATGTTCCTGCAGATCATGCGGCGGTTCCTTGGGCGTGAGGGCGATGTCCCGGCAGGATGGATACGGGCCGCCTGCGATCCGCGTCTGGCCTCTGTCCTGCGGCTGATGCATGGGGACCCGGCGCGCAACTGGACGCTGCCGGAACTGGCGCGCCATGCCGGAATGTCCCGCACCGCCTTCGCCACCTGTTTCCGCAGTGTCTCGGGGGTACCGCCGATGGCCTATCTGGCGCAGTGGCGGCTGCGACAGGCGGAGCGTCGGCTGCGTGATCGGTCAGAGAGCGTCGCCAGTATCGCGAGGTCGGTCGGCTACGAATCTGTTGCGGCGTTCAGTACCGCCTTCAAGCGCCTGTTTGGGTACCCGCCGAGGCATGCCCCAGGCAACGCCACGGCGAATGCCGATCTTCCTCTTGAACAGCCGGGTATTGGAGTCTGAACGATGGGAGCAGGCAACATTATGCCGCCTCTGGAAGCAGCAGCGCTCACGGCACTGGACACTATGTGCGGCCGACACATGCCATGCCGTGGTATCCAGGTGGTGTCTTTTCCAAAATCCAGGGGCGGCGACTCGAAAATGGCCGTGCCAACCCTCTGATTTCCCTGAAAGAA
>JAPWJY010000001.1 GCA_028283765.1 Parvibaculaceae bacterium
AAGAGCCGAATAAACCGGGCGACGAAAACTCATGGGAAAACTCTCTCGGCAACGGGATTACGGACGCCATCGCAGCACCCGTGGGGCGTCTGCGATCTCCTGACTGTCTGTAGACCCCCGGCGAAGCACGGGACCGAAATGAAAACGCCTGGAAAATTCATGACAGTTTTGAGGCGGTGGCCGCCGCCCCATACAACGCCACGCGCCGCGAAATGCCCGGTTCAGGCGGAGCGGACGATCAGCCTGCAGCCCGTCATCAACTCAGGAGGACGATGCCGCCGGGCAGCGATGTGACCCCGGCGCCGAACACCTGCTGGATCTGGCCCACGACCTCATCGACATTCTCGAAGCGGAACCGGGCATTGAAGAGACGGCGGCCCAGCGCTTCATTCGTCACAATGATCTTGCCGCGCCGGTAGCGGTTGATCTCCTCGACCGCCTCGGCAAGCGGCGTGCCATGGAAGACCAGAAATCCATCCCGCCACGCCGTCACCACGGCTGGATCGACCGCGCGGATGGAACTCAGACCCTGAGCTGAATAGACAAGCTGCTGGCTTGCCTGAAGCGCCCGGGCCGCACGGCCCTGCTCGACGAGAACCTCGCCATGGAGGCAGGTAACGCATACGGTCGGACCGATATAGCGGACATCGAAGCTCGCCTGACTCGCGCTCGTCCGGCCGCCCCCGGCAACCAGAACAAAGGGAGCGGATGCGTTCCGCCCCGTCGTGATCGTCGCCTCCCCGGCGATGAGTTCGACATGGCCGGCATCGTCCTCCCTTGGCCGCATAGCGACGCTGGTCTGCGCACTCATCACAATCGCCACGCCGCTCGCCAGCCTGATCTGGCGCTGTTCGCCGGTCGCGGTGCGATAATCCGCCGTGAGTTCCACAAAGGATGGCCACAGATCGAGCGGGGGCCGGACGGCCAGATAACCGATGCCTGCGGCCGAAGCGGCAAGGGCACCACCCAGAAAGGCGCGGCGGCCCATAGACTGCGGGATGATGGATCGCGGAACGGCGGGCCGCTGGATGAAAGGCAGCACCTCAGCGCCAGCCGGCAGCGCATTCTGGCGGGCGGCACGCTGACCGGCAGCCCCCAGCGCATCCCAAAGCCGGCTCGCCCGGACAAAAGCCTCCGCATGCGCCGGGCTTTGCCCATGCCACTGTTTCAGCGCCTCAATGTCGGCAGGCGTCGCCTCGCCGGAAGCAAAGCGCATCACCCATGCCTGCGCCTCGCGTTCCAGCGGCGCAAGACGCTCTATCGCATCGTCAGCCCGGCCCATCACATTCGGGTCCGGGTTTCCACCGCCTGCATCGCCCATCATTCTCTCATCCGGTCCCGGCATTCTTCAGCTATCCTGATTACCAGATGCCCGGGAGGACTTGGGACCGAATCTCTGGATAACCTCCCGGTCGAGACACAAGGCGCAATAAGCCAGCGCCCGCCGCAGCTCGATCTCGACCATGCGCTGCGAAATACCCTGACGTTCCGCGATTTCCCGCAGGGGAATGCCCTCCAGCCGTGAGGCAAGCAAAATTTCACGCTGGCGCGGCGAGATTTCCCCAAGCGCCTGCATGAGTGCCTCGACCTCGAAATGCGCCTCCGCGGCCCTTGCCGGATCGGGCGCGTCATCGGGAATGCCCAGAGCCACCTTGGCGTCGGACAGGGTCACGAGGCGGCCATCGCGGCGCAGGCGCTTGAAGGCGATGTTCATGGCGACACGCAGAAGATAAAGCTTCGGGCTGCGCACCGGGCCGATCGTCCTTGCCTGAGCCAGCCTCAGCCAGGTTTCATGCAGGACGTCGCCTGCAAGGTCGGAAGACCCCAGACGATGCGTCAGCCGCCGCCTCAAATCCTCATAATCGAGAACGAGGAACTGCCGCAATGTTTCCCGGCTCTCACCGGTCATGAAGAGATGCCCATGCCACGCGCGCCCGCGAAATGTCACAGCCCTCACCGGGAAAATCCTGCCGCGCCATCTAGTCCACCCCCTGACGGGCATCGGTTGCGAAGCACTCATCGGCCCCGCTCGTATGAGGGAGGATGGCCATGGTCAGCGGTTGCGGCAGGCCCGCGGGCGATGGTTGCGCAATTCTCAATGTCTGCAGGGCCGCACCAAAGGCCCGGTCACGCTCGCGATTTCCGGTCGAGCCGAGCAGTTCGGAGTGCTGGACGGCTCCCGATGGCGCCATCCAGAATTTGACAACGAGCCGATAAGTGCCCGGCCGCGTTTCCGGATTTCGGCAGAACGCCTGCCTGAGTCCTGCCTGGACTGCCGCGAAATAGCGCTGGTATTCATCGCTGGCACTGCTCGCAATGACCGGCCCGGTCCCCTCACCCTGCGGCGCAGGCATGACGGTGAAGCTGTGCGGCCCCGTCACGCGCGGGACGAAACCGCTGTCGCGGAGCAGGGCCTTCAACGCGGCATCGGGCGTCAGCATGCCGCTGACCTCGCTTGAGCGCCGTCCAAGCACCAGATCACCATCACAAAAAATCTCCCGTCCGGTGATCGCGCTATAGCTGTCGAGCGCCGAGGCCAACGGCTGGGGCGGAATATCGAAACTGAACCGCCCGCCATGGCCGGCAGCATCTCCTTGTCCAGCCGCTGTCACCGGCCCGCCTGCGAGCATGAAACTCCCCAGAGAGACGGCAAGGAAAAGAACCCACGCTCGATGGGAGCGAAACGAAGTCCGACATATTGGAACCTGAGCAGGATACATGATGCCGCGGGATCGGCCCGCTCCTTGCGTCACCAGCCGGGAGTGCAACACAGCCATAAAAGATCGACGGCACGCCGACGATGCCGGACGCGGACCGGGCGACCATAGATGCGGAGTATGACAGCTATGTGTATGTCAGGCCCGAACATGGCGGCGGCCATGCCGGGACAAATCAGGCGATCCCGGCCGGGGAAAAGAGCCTTCACCCCGAAAATGCTAAAAAATTATTGAGATGCGTCGCTGGGGATATCTGGAGCGGGTGAAGGGAATCGAACCCTCGTCGTCTGCTTGGGAAGCAGTTGCTCTGCCATTGAGCTACACCCGCAACGCGTCCGCTTTTACCACGAACCCGCCCGGACGCCATAGGGTCCGTTCACTTAAAAAAGAGCCATATCAGCGGCAGGGCGATGGCGGTCAGGATGGCGTTGAGCGTCATGGCCACCCCTGAAAACGTGCCTGCCACGAAAGAAACCTGAAAGGCCCGCGCCGTTCCCATGCCGTGGGCGGCGGTCCCCATCGCGAAGCCGCGCGCCCGGGGATCCCGGACGCCCAGCACATTGAAGACCGCGCTGCCGCAGACGGCCCCTATGCCACCGGTCAGGATCACCAGGGCCGCGGCAAGCGCCGGAATCCCGCCAATCTCGCTCGCGACGGCCATGGCGATCGGCGTCGTCACGGACTTGGGCGCAAGCGTGCTCACGATTTCAGGGGTCGCGCCAAGCGCCCATGCGATCATCACCGCCGAACCGGCCGCCGTGGCCGAGCCCAGCACCAGCGCCACCGTGAGCGGCAGCAGCGCGCTGCGCACCTGTGCGAAATTGAGATAGAGCGGCACGGCGAGCGCCACCGTACCCGGCCCCAGAAACCACAGCAGCACGGAGCCCGCAGGCCGGTAGGCCTCATAGCTGCGCCCGCCGAGCAGCAACAGACCGATGAGGATCGCGGCCGCGATCAGCACCGGGCTTGCCGCCGGATGACCATTGAGTCTGCGCTGGAATTCCCGGGCGAGCCAGTAAAGGCCGATGGTCAGAACAAGCCAGAATATGCCTTCCAGCACGCCGCTCATGAGCCTTCTCCATCCGGCATGTGCCGCCCGGTCCGCCGCGCCACCCACTGGAACACGAGTGACCCGACAATGAGCGCCAGAAAGGTGCTGCCGAACAGCGCCGCGACAATGGGAAGCCAGTCCTGACGCACGAGCGCGGCATAGGCCATCACCCCCACGCCCGCCGGAATATAGAAAAGATTGAGATGGCCGATCATGAACTCGGCCGTCTCGCGCAACAGCAGCGGCACCTTGCCCAACGCGGCAAGCACCCCCAGCAGGACCAGGATCCCGACCACGGGACCCGGCACCGGGAGATGAAGGAAAGACGAGAGCAATCCGCCCGCCATATTGCAGGCGACCAGGACCGCAAACGCCACTACAAGCCCGGAAACACGACGCAATCCAGACGGTTTTTCCACGTTCAGGGCGCCTTGAAATGTTTGGACAGTTTCAGGCCCTGTTTTTGATAGTTGGAGCCGATGCCCGAACCATAAAGTTCGGCGGGCCGGTCGGTCAGCCGCTCATAGACCAGCCGCCCGATGATCTGGCCATGCTCCAGAATGAAGGGCACGTCATGGCTGCGCACCTCGAGCACCGCGCGGCTGCCGCCGCCGTTCGACTCGCGCGCGCCGAAACCCGGATCGAAAAAGCCCGCATAATGGACGCGAAACTCGCCGACCAGCGGGTTGTAGGGCACCATTTCGGCGGCGTGGGTCGGCGGCACATGCACCGATTCCGCCGAGGCCAGAATGTAGAACTCGCCGGGATCAAGGATAAGTCCCTTGCCGGAACGCAGAAAGACCGGATCCCAGTAGTCTGATGCTTCATAGGCCCCGACCTGATCGACGTCGATCAGGCCCGCATAGCGCCGGGCGCGGTAACCGATGGGCTTGCCCTCGCGTTCCGGGCGCAGCGATACGGTGAGGCCGAGGCCATGGTTGATGTCGGGCACGCCATCGACGAGCCCGACCTCGTCATGGAGGCGCTTCAGGTCGGCGTCCGTGAAGGTGGAGGTGCCGCGGCGGAACCTGATCTGGGCGAGGCGCGAGCCCTGCCGCACGATGATCGGGAAGGTGCGCGGGCTTATCTCCAGATAGAGGTGGCCCTTGTAGCCCGGAGCCACCTTGTCGAACTCCGCGCCGAAATCGGTGATAAGCCGGGTGAAGACATCAAGCCGCCCGGTCGAGCTTTTGGGATTGGCCATGGCCGAGGTGCGCTCGGAAAGCGCCAGCGCCTCCATCAGCGGCACCAGATAGACGCAGCCCGTTTCCAGCACCGCGCTGCCGGTCAGGTCGATCTTGTGGAGCGCCAGTTCCTCGACCCGGTTCATCACGCTTTCGTCCGGCCCCGGCAGGAAGCTTGCGCGCAACCGGTAGGCGACCGGACCGAGGCGCAGATCAAGGCTCGCGGGCTGGATCTGCTCCTTGCCGATGGTGCCCGCGCCCCAGATTTCCTGCTCGCGGACAAGGGCGGCAATGCCATGGGCGGGCAGAATGCCCGTGGTGAAGGGAGCTCCCGGCCCGGCATGGCGGAATGCCGTGCCGTCATGATCGGGAAAAAGATTGTCCGCCGCTTTGCTCATGCCTGTGGGTGCGCCTGCTGATGCGAGTAAACGGGTGACCTTATACGACCGCGGAGGCACGAACGCCAAGCCGCGCCTCATGATCATGCTGGACAAGCCCCTCTTATTTCCCTAAAAATCAGCGCGTTCCGTGGTGATTTGAGCCGACCGGCTTGCGGCCACGTTAAATAAATCGCTAAAAAAGGTCGGGCGCGAAGCCTCGAGCCCCCTTTCCGGCCGGGGTTTTTTTGTTTTCAGGAGCCCGCGCATGAGCCAGTCCGATGACCTCCCAAATGCCCGCACCACATGGCGTCCCCGCACCAATCTCGTTCATGGCGGCACCGTCCGCTCTTCCTTCGGCGAGACCAGCGAGGCCATGTTCCTGACCTCGGGGTATACCTACGAGACCATGGAAGCAGCCGAGCGGCGGTTCAGGAACGAGGAGCCAGGCTTCGTCTACAGCCGCTTCTCCAACCCGACCGTGCGCATGTTCGAGGAGCGGATCGCGCTGCTGGAAGGCGCCGAGGATGCCCGCGCCACCGCCTCCGGCATGGCGGCGGTAACGGCCGCCCTGTTCTGCCAGTTGCAGGCGGGCGACCATGTGCTGGCGGCCAAGGCCATGTTCGGCTCCTGCCGCTACATCATCGAGGAACTGCTGCCCCGTTTCGGCGTCAGCTCGACGCTGATCGACGGGCGCGACCTCGACGCCTGGAAAAAGGCCGTCCAGCCCAACACGAAGGTCTTTTTTCTCGAAACGCCGTCCAACCCGACCCTCGAAATCATCGATCTGCGCGCCGTCGCCGGCATCGCCCATGACGCAGGCGCGCGCCTTGTCGTGGACAATGTGTTCGCCACGCCCATCCTGCAGCGCCCGTTCGAATTCGGGGCGGACGTCGTGGTCTATTCCGCGACCAAGCACATCGACGGGCAGGGCCGATGTCTGGGGGGCGTCGTCCTCTCGGATGCCGCCTTCATCAACGATTACCTCAGCAATTTCCTGCGCCAGACCGGCCCCTCGCTCAGCCCCTTCAACGCCTGGGTCCTGCTGAAAAGCCTCGAAACCGTGGATCTGCGCGTCCGCGAGCACGCCCGCAACGGCCAGATCGTCGCCGATCTGCTCGACGCCCATCCCAAGATCGCACGCACGCTTTACCCGGGTCTGAAAAGCCATCCCCAGCACGAACTGGCCATGAAGCAGATGAGCATGGGCGGCAATATCGTGGCGTTCGACGTGGCCGGCGGCAAGGATGAAGCGTTCCGCTTCGCCAACGCCTTGAAGATCATCAGGATTTCCAACAATCTGGGTGACGCCAAAAGCCTGCTGACCCATCCTGCGACGACGACGCACCAGCGCCTGACGCCGGAGGTTCGCGCCGAACTTGGCATTGGAGACGGCACCCTGCGGCTGTCGGTCGGCCTTGAGGACCCGCAGGACCTTGTGAACGACATCGAAACGGCCCTGGCCCCGCTCTGAGGCCGGAGAAAATCATTCGCCGATTCCTTGCCTCAAGCGGGGACCGGCGGACCGCGAAAGAGGACAATGACCATGTATACCGCGCTGACGAACGCCATCCGCGTATCCGTGGAGCCCTCCTATCTCGACGACCAGTCCGAGCCGGATGAAGGCCATTTCGTCTGGGCCTATCACATCACCATCGAAAATCTCGGCGCCGAGACCGTCCAGCTTCGCTCGCGCTACTGGCGCATCACCAATGCCAGCGGCCAGGTGCAGGAAGTGCGCGGCGCAGGCGTCGTCGGCGAGCAGCCCATTCTGGAACCCGGTGAAAGCTTCGAGTACACCAGCGGCACGCCGCTCTCGACGCCCTCGGGCATCATGGTCGGCAGCTACCGCATGGAAACGGCCGATGGCGATGAATTCGACATCGCCATCCCCGCCTTTTCACTCGACAGCCCGCATGAGGCGCGCCGCCTGCACTGATCCGGGGCCCAGGAACAGAAACGGGGACGCCGCGGAGTCGCGCCCGGCGTCCGCCTGTGCTCAAATGGCCGGGCTCAAGCCCCTGTGAGACCCATATGACGCATGCCCGGCACTACAGCGCCCGCGAACTGATCGACCGGCTCGTTTCGTTCGATACGGTGAGCCGCAACTCCAATCTCGCGCTGATTGATTTCATCGAAGATTATCTGGCGGGCCATGGCGTCGCCTCGCGCCGGGTCAGCAACGAGGACGGCACCAAGGCCAACCTGTTCGCCACCATAGGCCCCGCCGGCCGGGCGGGCGGCATCGTGCTCTCGGGTCACACCGATGTGGTGCCGGTCGACGGGCAGGACTGGGCAAGCGATCCCTTCGAGGTCAGCGAGCGCGACGGCCGCCTTTATGGCCGGGGCACCTCGGACATGAAGAGCTTCATCGCCCTCGGCCTTGCCGCCCTGCCGGATTTCCTCGCCCGCGAGCTTCAGGTGCCGATCCATTTCGCCCTTTCCTATGACGAGGAAGTGGGCTGCCTCGGTGTCCGGCCCATGATCGACGAGATCATCCGCGGCCTGCCCCGCCCGCAGGCGGTGATCGTCGGCGAACCGACCATGATGAAGGTCATCAACGCCCACAAGAGCATCCATTCCTTCCACACCACCGTGACGGGCCTTGAGGCCCATTCGAGCGCCACGGACGAAGGCGTCAACGCGATCGCCTATGCCTCGGAACTGATCGGCTTCCTCAATCAGCTGGCCGATGAAATGAGGGCGCGCGGGGACAAAAGCGGCCGCTTCCAGCCCCCCTTCACCACACTCAGCATCGGCGTGATCCTGGGCGGCACCGCCGTCAACATCATCCCGCGCAAATGCACCTTCAGCTGGGAATACCGGTGCGTACCGGATCAGGACCCCGATGAAATCCTGACCCGCTTCACCGACTATGCCCGGACCCGCATCCTGCCCCGGATGAAGGCGGTATCGCCAGACGCGCATATCGAAACGATCCTGCGCGCGGCGTCACCGGGCCTGAGGGCGGAGGATGGATCGAGTGCGGAAACGCTGGTGCTGAAGCTTGCCCGCCAGAACGCGACAGAGGCGGTTTCCTATGCAACCGAGGCAGGGCTATTCCAGATCGCAGATATCCCCACCGTCGTCTGCGGCCCGGGCGACATAGCCCAGGCCCACAAGCCCGACGAATTCATCGAACTGTCCCAGATCGCGGCCTGCGAGGCCTTCATGCAGAGGCTCGCGGCCTTCGCCCATGGAGATTAGCCGCCCCATAGGCTCTAGCGAACGATGATCTGGCCCATGGAGGCGCGAATCTGCGTCTCGAAGGATGTGTCGAACTGGGCGGCCAGCGCCTGAATCAGCGCCGAATAGGCCGCATCCCGGTCATTCAGGCTGGCGCTTTGCAGCACCGTGCGGGTGGCTTTCGCCACCACATTGGCCGAATAGCCGGTAATCATGCCCGGCTGAAGCACGGTGAGGCGCGCGCGCAGCGTGCCGGTGAGTTTCGTGTCCGGCTCGTCGGAGACAAGCCCGGCCAGCCCTGTCTTCGTCTTCAGCGGCTCGCTGACAACGCTCCCCTCCTCAATGGTGAGCGTCGCCGTGCCCTGACGCCCGACAGCGACGAGGCGCGCATTGCCCCAGCCCTCGGCGACCGAGACCGGCGTCACGGAATGGCTGTTTTCCAGATGATCCGTAGAGGAAGGCGGCGCGTAGCTGTTCTGGATACTGATCTGGGCCACGTCGAGCTTGAGCGGCGGCTTGGCCGTGAAGCTGACCTGCTTGACCTGCGTGGAGGGCGGCGGACCGCCGGCACAGGCGCCAAGCGCCAGCAGGCCCAGCAGCGCCGAGGCGGCGGCAAGACCACGCAGGGAGAATATGGAGGTAAAAGCACTCATGATGATCGTTCCTCTGAGGCCCTCGACCCCGCAGATGATACATCGGCCGCGTCCGGCCGATGCAGTTCTTCCGGCGTAAAATTATAGACCGTACTGCAAAAGTCGCAGGTGGCGCTGATCACGCCATCGACAATCATATGGGCGATGTCATCGTCCCCGAAGGTGCTGAGCACATCCTCCAGCCGTTCACGCGAGCAATGGCAGCCGAAGGCGACCGGCACCGGCTCGAACACGCGCACGCCATCCTCGTGGAAAAGCTGGAACAGCAGCCGTTCGGAGGAAAGCGCCGGGTCGAGCAGTTCATGGTCCTTGACCGTGTCGAGCAGCAGCACCGAACGGTTCCAGTCCTCGTCCGCATCGGTGAACGGGCGTTCATCGCCCTCGGCGCGATAACCGGTGATGCCGCCTTCGCGCGCGATATGCTGGATCATGATTGCCCCCGCTCGCCACGCGGTTTCGCCATGCCCGTCCACATTGCGCTGGTAGAGAGGCCCCGCGGCAAGGCGAATCCGGGTTGCGATCTGCTCGGAACGCTCGAAATATTCATGCGCCGCCTGAAGGAAGCCGCCTTCCCCCAGTGGCACGATGCCCTGATAGGTGTCCATGTCCTCGCCCTGATCGACCGTCATGGCAAGTTGCCCGGTGCCGAGCAGGCTGGCTGCCGTAATAGCCCCGTTCCCGGCAAGCGCCTCGTAGCGGGCACTGTCGAGATGGGCGTAGCCACGCATCGTACCTGGCGTCTCGTAATCCACCACGAGCATGCTGACCGGGCCGTCGCTCTGGGCCTGAAGGGTGAAACGGCCCTCGAACTTGAGGGCCGCTCCCAGCATCGACGTCAGCGCCATCGCCTCCGCCAGCAGGCGCGATACAGGTTCGGGATAGGCGTGGCGGGTCAGCACATGATGGACGAGCGGCCCCAGCCGCACGATCCGCCCGCGCACGCCCCCGGACACGCCAATGCCACCGACCTGAAAGGACTGCACCATGTCGTCGCGACCGGCGGACGCCTCTTCAAACACAAGCTTCCCGGCCGCCATCAGCGGAAGCACCAGGCCAGAACGCCCTTCTGGGCATGGAGGCGGTTTTCGGCCTCGGCCCAGATGACCGACTGGGGACCGTCGATCACCTCGGCGGTCACTTCCTCGCCGCGAT
Source organism: Parvibaculaceae bacterium (assembly GCA_028283765.1). Lineage (GTDB taxonomy): Bacteria > Pseudomonadota > Alphaproteobacteria > Parvibaculales > Parvibaculaceae > JAATFR01. The sequence goes on from JAPWJY010000001.1 coordinate 10,321, forward strand.
GGGCGGGCAGGCAGTGCATGAAAATCGCATCCTTGCGCGCGGCGGCCATGAGCTTGCCCGTGACCTGATAGGGCGCGAGCAGATTATGGCGCCGCGCCGCCGTATCGGCCGCGGTGCCCATGGAAACCCATGTATCCGCGACCACGCATTCGGCCCCGTCCACCGCCTCATAGGGATCGGTGGTGACGCTGACTTTCGCGCCCAGATCGCGCGCCCAGCCGAGCGCTTCGGGCAGGGGAGCCAGTTCCGGCGGGCAGGCCAGCCGCAGTTCGAAATCGAACTGCGCGGCGGCGTGAATCCAGCTCGTCGCGACATTGTTGCCGTCGCCCGCCCAGGCGACGACCTTGCCCGCGATGGGCCCGCGATGCTCCTCGAAGGTCAGCACGTCGGCCATGATCTGGCAGGGGTGGGTCTTGTCCGTCAGCCCGTTGATGACGGGCACGGTTGCATATTCGGCCAGTTCCAGCAGATGCTCATGGGCCGTGGTGCGGATCATGATGGCGTCGACATAGCCGGAAAGCACCCGCGCCGTGTCGGCGATGGTCTCGCCCCGGCCAAGCTGCATTTCCTGCCCGTTAAGCATGATCGTCGAGCCGCCAAGCTGGCGCATGGCGACATCGAAGGAAACGCGCGTCCGGGTGGACGGCTTCTCGAAAATAAGGGCGAGCAGGCGGCCTTCGAGCGGACGGTCCTGGTCAGGCGCGGCCTGCCCCTTGCCGCCCCGCCCCGCCTTGCGCGACTTCGAGGCGTCGATGATGCCCCGCAGATCCTGCGCGTCGATAACGTCGAGATCGAGGAAATGCCGCGGACCACTCATGCTGCGGCCTCCTTTTCAAGCGCGATACAGGCAGCCGAGATCATGCCGGCCGCCTCCTCCATATGGCTGTCGTCGATGATGAGCGGCGGCAGCAGGCGCACCACATTGTCGCCTGCATTGACGACAAGCAGATGTTGCGCGCGCACCGCCTCGGTGAAGGCCGTGTTGGGCACCCGGGTCCTGATGCCGAGCATCAGCCCCTCGCCCCGTATTTCCTCGATGATCGTGGGGTGCTGGTCGGCCAGCATGGCGAGCTTCTGCTTCAGCTTGAGCCCCATGCCCTTCACATGATCGAGAAAGCCGTCGGCCAGCACCACATCCATGACCGCACCACCGACCGCCATCGCCAGCGGGTTGCCGCCGAACGTGGAGCCGTGGGTACCGGGCGTCATGCCTCGGGCGGCCTCTTCGGTCGCAAGGCAGGCCCCGACCGGAAAGCCCCCGCCGAGCGCCTTGGCGATGGCCATGATGTCAGGCGTGATGCCGGAGGACTCATGCGCGAACAGAGTGCCGGTCCGGCCCACGCCGGTCTGGACCTCGTCGAGCACCAGCAGAATGCCCTCCCGGTCGCAAATCTCGCGCAGGCGGCGCATATCCGGGCCGGGGACGGAGCGAAGCCCCCCCTCGCCCTGTATCGGCTCGATCAGGATGCCGGCCGTGGCCGGGCCGATGGCGGCTTCCAGCGCCTTGAAGTCGCCGAAGGGCACCTGCGGGAAGCCCGGCGTTTTCGGGCCGAAGCCCTCGAGATATTTCTCCTGCCCGCCCGCCGCGATGGTGGCGAGCGTGCGGCCATGGAAAGCGCCCTCGAAGGTGATCAGTTCATAGCGCTCTGGCGCGCCCGCGGCCGCATGATATTTGCGCGCCATCTTGATCGCGCATTCCAGCGCCTCGGCGCCTGAATTGGTGAAAAAGACGGTATCGGCGAAGGTCGCCCCGGTCAGGCGGCGGGCCAGCGCCTCCTGCCCCGGAATGCGGAACACGTTGGAGATGTGCCAGAGCTTGTGGGCCTGATCGCTCAACGCCTCGACGAGTTTGGGATGGGCATGGCCCAGCGCATTGACCGCGATGCCCGCCATGAAATCGAGATATCGCTCGCCCGAGGCCGTAAAGAGATAGGCTCCCTCGCCCCGTTCGAACTCGATATCGACCCTCGAATAGGTCGGCAATACAGGCGTAATCACGATTTTGCTCCCGGGCACCCGGCATGGGTTGCGCCAATAGAAAAAGCCGCCGAAACCGGCGGCAGTCCTTGAAGCCACGAACTATCCGCCAGAGCGGCTATCCCTGTCAATTGAAGGCTTGCCGGAATGCGGGGACTTCCGCACTCAGCTTTTCAGCCTGTAACCGGAACGAAACACCCGGTCGCAGGCGAACCAGAGCACGATATTGACACCGATGATGACCAGAATGCCGGTTTCGAGCGAACCGTCCGCATGGTCCGTGAACGCATAGCGGAAGCCGTCGATCATGTAGAAAAACGGGTTGTAATGGATCAGGCGGTAGGCGAAGGGGGGAAGCTGCGTTACCGAATAGAAGGTGCCCGACAGGAAGGCGAGCGGCGTCACGATGAAGTTGGTGACGGCCTGAAGATGATCGAACTTCTCCGACCAGATGCCCGCGAGCGTCCCCGCCAGCGAGAGCATCAGCGAGGCCCCGATCGCATAGAAGACCAGCGCCCAGACATGAACGATGGAAAAGCCGACGAACGGCCACATGCCGAGCGCCGTGACCACGCCGACCACGACGCCGCGCGTGACGCCTGCCAGATTGATGCCCGTGTTCAGCTCGCCCGGCGAAAGCGGCGGCATCAATATGTCGACGATATTGCCCTGAATCTTGGAAATCAGCAGCGAGGACGAGGTGTTGGCGAAGGCGTTCTGGATCATGGTCATCATGATCAGTCCCGGCGCCAGAAACTCGACGAACGGCACGCCATGGACGGCGGGACGAAGCTGCCCCAGCGACAGGAAGAAGACCGCGAGATAGAGCAGCGTGTTGATGACAGGGGCGGTGACGGTCTGGGTGATCACCTTCACGAAACGGCGGACTTCTTTCAGATAGAGCGTCCAGGTGCCGAGCCAGTTGACGGCGCCAAACCGGGAGTTACCCGCCGGGGGGAAGGGAAGTGCGGTCAAGACTGTTCCTTTCGGTCGCCTGGCGGTCCATGCCGTCCGGCGGATCGGACGGCGGGAAGCCGTACCTGGGAGGTGATTTAGGTGTCACACCCTAATTGCGCAATATGACGGCCTGCAATCAGCTTTCAAATCACCATTTCCTGTGGATAAGCCCCATGCCGACATGATTCAGTCATTGTCCGCACAGGGGCTTATATTGTAGACTGGCTCCAATATCATACGAGATGTTGTGGTCTGGGTTCTGGCTCAGGATGCTTACCTGTACCGGCCCGTGTCTGTAAAGCCGACGTTAAGTACACGACAGCCATCAGGGCGTCATGGGGGCACCCGCCGAATTTCCGGCGCCGTCACCGAGGGGACGCGCAAGCGAGGTAGACCATATGTGGACCGATGAACGGGTTGAACTGCTGAAGAAACTCTGGGCCGACGGTCTGAGCGCCAGCCAGGTCGCCAAGCAGCTTGGAGGCGTCACGCGCAATGCGGTCATCGGCAAGGTGCACCGTCTTGGCCTTTCCGGCCGGGTCACGCCGAACCGTCCCGCCCGGGTCCGCCCCGCCACACAGGAACGAGCCCCTTCCCGCCCGCGCATGACGAACGAAGCCGCGACCGTGCGGACGGCCCCCGCGAAGGAAGCGCCCGCCCATATGCAGGCCGCTGCCGAAGCAAAGGCCGTGGAGGCTTTCGAGCCGGAGCGCCGGGAACTGGCCACCGTCCTGACCCTGACCGAGCGAACCTGCAAATGGCCCATCGGTGACCCGGGTTCGCCGGAGTTTCATTTCTGCGGCAAACGACGCGACTCCGGTTCGCCCTATTGCACCGACCACGCCAAGATCGCCTATCAGCCGGTCCAGCCGCGCCGCAACAGGGATCGTGACCGCGAACGGGAACGCAACCGCCGTGACAGTGGCTTTTCCCTCTGAAATCCCCGGCCCGGCATTTCCAGCGCTGGCCTGGCACTGAAAACGACAAACCCCGGAAGCAGCAATGCTTCCGGGGTTTTCATGTTCGATCAGCGTTTGTCAGTCAGCGATCCGTCAGGCGCGGAACTGCTCGTCGAGCGAGTAACCGGCGGACCGGACGGTGCGAATCGGATCGCGCTCCCCGTCCTCGTTGAGCGCCTTGCGCAATCGACCGACATGGACGTCGACGGTGCGGGCCTCGACATAGACGTCCGAGCCCCAGACGGCATCGAGCAGCTGCTCCCGGCTGAAGACGCGGCCCGGATGCTGGATCAGGTGATCGAGCAGCCGGTATTCGGTCGGGCCCAGATGCACCTCCCGGGGGCCACGGCGGACCCTGTGGGCGGCACGGTCGATCAGCAAATCCCCGAAGGTGACCAGATCCTCCGTCAGCGCCGGGCGGATGCGCCGCATGACGGCGCGCACCCGCGCCAGCAGTTCCGTCATCGAAAAAGGCTTGCTGATATAGTCGTCAGCACCCGTATCGAGACCCCGGATACGGTCCGCCTCCTCGCCCCGCGCCGTCACCATGATGACAGGCAGATTACGGGTTTCGGGGCGGCCGCGCAGACGCCGGCAAAGCTCGATGCCCGAAAGGCCGGGCAACATCCAGTCCAGAAGGACGAGGTCCGGGGAGATTTCGCGCAGCATCATGGCCGCTTCTTCTCCATCGGAAATCGCGACTATATTATAGCCTTCCTTCTCCAGATTGTACTGCAACAGGGTGGAGAGGGAGTCATCGTCCTCCACGATCATCACAGTGGGCTTCATACGGCGTTCATAGGGTGCGGCGGTGGGCTCGCGATCGATTTTTATTGTCATTGTTCTGCTTTTCCTCGGCTACGAGGAGACAACCTGTCCGACGATGTTGTCCCCTTTGGGCCTGTCGTCCATAAGACGTTCGCCTGTGATGAGGTAGTAAGCGGCTTCGGCAACATTTGTGGCGTGGTCGCCGGTTCGTTCGAGGTTCTTGGCGATGAACAAAAGGTGGGTGCACGCACTGATCATCCGCGGGTCTTCCATCATGTAGGTCAGAAGTTCGCGGAACACCGAATTGTACATTGCGTCGAGTTCTTCATCCCCACGCCAGACATCGAGGCTGGCCTGGGCATCGCGGCTCGAGTAGGCGTCGAGCACCGATTTCAACTGCGACTGGGCAATACGCCCCATCCGCAGAATCCCCTGCACCAGCCGGTTGGGCAGTTCATAATCGTGCTGAATGATCAGCACGCGCTTGGCGATGTTTTTCGCCAGATCGCCGATGCGTTCGAGATCTGTCGAAATCTTGATCGCGGCCACAGCCTCGCGAAGGTCGATCGCCATGGGCTGGCGAAGCGCCAGCAGGCGCACGGCCCGCAGGTCGATGTCCTGCTCCATGGCATCTATGCGACGGTCTTCGGCAACCGTCTTTTCCGCGAGGGCGGAATCACGATGCGCCACAGCTTCCAGAGAGGCCTGCAACTGCGCCTCGGCGAGGCCGCCCATCTGGGCAATCCCCGTCGAGAGCGCCTCAAGCTCTCCCTCGAAAGATTTTACGATATGTTCCGCCACTTTGGTCCTCCTGTTATCCCCGCTGGGAAATAGGCTGAATGTTGGAAATGACGAGAGATCACTGCCAACCGCAAGCATTCAATTTCTGCGCGGCACCTGACTGGCGAAACATCCAAAGCCGATATCGCGAACCACCGCAGGCAAACTTGCCGGTATCCGCGACCTCGACAGGATCAATCGAGCCGATGCAGCCGTCCACGCCGATAAGTACCGGTTTGACGGCAATCACACGAATGAGCGCACGATCGTCACACCCTTGTTCCGGCACGCGCGGCAGATCAGGCATCAGGGCCGCCTCCATCATAAGCCGTCAGGACCGGAACAACGTCCCCGCCCCGTCAGAGCTTTACGACAAGATAATAACGGTTTCATGACGCAACCCACAGAGATTGCGTCCTATGCACCGGCCGGGGGGTTAAATCTGCGCAGCAGGCTCCGGAAGTGGCGCGGGGGCCCCGGTTTCAGGCGGTTCCACCCCTTCCAGCAGGGGCAGCAGCACACTGAAGGTCGTTCCCTTGCCCGGCGTGCTTTCAATGCCGAGCACGCCTTCGTGCCGGTTGACGATATGCTTGACGATGGCAAGCCCCAGCCCCGTGCCGCCGCTTGCCCGGCTCAATGTCGGATCGGCGCGGTAGAAGCGCTCGGTCAGGCGCGGCAGGTGCTCAGGGGCAATGCCGGGACCGTAATCCCGCACGGACAGCCGGATCATGGGCCGTGCGCCCTTCATGGCGGAGGCCAGCGAAATTTCGACCCGCTTGCCGCTGCGGCCATAACGCAGCGCATTATCGACAAGGTTCTGGATCACCTGCGCCAGTTCGTCATGCTCGCCCCGCACGATGGCGTGGCCGTTTTCGAGGGCAGCGGGCAGAATTTCGATCTCCATGCCGCCTGACGCGGCAATGGGTTCAAGCGCCGCCGCGCAATCAAGAACGAGTTTCGCCAGATCCACCGTGCCAACCGGCCTGACATGCTCCTTCAGTTCGATGCGCGAGAGCGACAGCAAATCCTCGATCAGCCGGCGCATCCGCCCGGCCTGATCGGCCATGATCTTCAGGAAACGCGCCTGCGCGTCGGGATCGTCCTTGGCGTGGCCGCGCAGCGTATCGATGAAGCCGGACAGGGAGGCGAGCGGGGTCTTCAGCTCATGGCTGGCGTTGGCGACGAAATCAACCCGCATCGCCTCCAGCCGCCGTGCATCCGTCTGGTCGTGCAGGCGCACAAGCACCGGGCGGCCGGAAGCGGCCGGGCGGTCCGTGTTCGCCCCCTCGTCCGCTTTTGCCGGAAGAGAGAGCGACGTGACATAGACGTGAAATTCCCGTTCGACGGGCCCCGGCTGCCGGTAATCGATCTCGCGTTCCTCGCCGGTGCGCCAGACCTCGTCGATAGCGGCAATAAGGGGTGCGCTGCGCAACACCGCCGCGAGCGGCTTGCCGACCGCATCACGGCCCAGCAGGGGGATGGCGGCCTCATTGCGCATGACGAGGCGTCCGCCCGCGCCGATCACGAAAATCGGATCGGGCAGTTCATCGAGAATCTCCGCCGCCGCGCCCTCCCGCAAGGGCCGCGCATCGACCGGCGCAATGTCCATATGCCGGCCATAAGCCTGAACCGGGCCATGGAACAGCGGATAGATCAGGCTCGCCGCCACGATGACCGCAAAACCCGCCATGGCCGGCCGCCAGTCCAGATCGCCGCGCAGCGCCAGCCAGCCAAGAACGACAGCGCTCGCCAGAAGAGCCGTGCGGCTGCCGGAAGGCAAAGACCAGCGTGCCCGCCTGGCGGCGCCCTGCGTATCAGTCTCCTGCTCCGTCACCTTCACTCACATTTCTCCCAGCCATCCGGCCGGCATTCCTATCACCCGGCAAAGACCAGCGACATGACGTTTCCATGAAGTTGGAGCCAGTATGTGTCAATTTCAGCACGCATTCCGCCTCCATAAATCCGATGGTCCGCTCCACTTCCCGGCCCGTATTGAGTTCAGAGTCTCAATCTTGACATAATGCAGGACAGAAGCTTGCGATAGCAGAGTCCCGGTAAATGGGATCACAAGTGGAAACAATGGCAGGGTGGTTTTGAGATAAATGACCGATTTCCCCGGAAAAATCGTCGTCATCACCGGCGCGGCGAGCGGTCTTGGCCGCGCTCTGGCGGTTGAGCTTGCCGCGCGCGGCGCCCATATCGCCGCCGCCGATCTCGACCGGCAAGGCCTTGCCGAAACAGCCCGCCGGATACAGGAATCCGGGGGCAGCGTGGCCACCTATCTCCTCGATGTCGCCGACTCCAATGCCGTCCATGCTTTCGCCCAGGAAATCGAGGCCGCTCATGGCGGGGCCGACATCGTCATCAACAATGCCGGGGTGGCCCAGATCGCCCGGGTCGAGGATCTGAGCTATGAGGATCTCGAATGGGTCATGAAGGTCAATTTCTGGGGCATGGTTTATGGCACCAAGGCCTTTCTGCCCCAGCTCCGCGCAAGGCCCTCAGGCCATATCGTCAACATATCGAGCATTTTCGGCCTGATCGCTGTCCCCCATCAGGCCGCCTACAATGCCGCCAAATTCGCCATCCGGGGCTTCACTGAAGCCCTGCGCCATGAAATGCAGGGCAGCTCCATCAAGGTGTCATGTGTCCATCCGGGCGGCATCCGGACCAATATCGTGCGCAACGCCCGGTTTCTGCAAAGCACGCAGGCCACGGTGCGCGAGGAGGCCGCCGACGGGTTCGACCGCATCGCCTTCACCAGCCCGGAAGCGGCGGCCCGGACCATCATCAGGGGGATCGCCCGCAACAGGGCGCGGATTCTGGTGGGGCCCGACGCCCGCATCATCGACTGGATTCAACGCCTGCTGCCCGTGAGCTATGGCCGCCTGCTGTTCCGCGGCCTCCCTCGTGACCGTCTGGGGGGCGAGGAAATGCTGGCCCGCCTTGCCAAAAAATAGCCCGCCACCCCCGCCAATTTCCTGTCCGGCTGGTATAAAGTTCCCGCCCAGGCCACGAGAGGGACTTCACCATGCACGATCAGATCGGCCCCGCTTCCCATATCTATTTTTCCCAGCGTCTGAGGCTCCACTATGTGGACTGGGGCAATGAGGACAAGCCGCCGCTGTTGCTCGTGCATGGCGGGCGCGACCATTGCCGGAACTGGGACTGGGTGGCGCAGGAGCTTCGGCGCGACTATCACATTATCGCCCCCGACCTGCGCGGCCATGGCGACAGCCAATGGATGGTGGGCGGCACCTATGAAATCAACGACTACATCTATGACATCGCCCAGCTGATCCACCAGAAGGGACTCGCACCCGTCACCATCATCGCCCATTCCATGGGCGGAGCCATCTCGCTGCGCTATACGGGCCTTTATCCTGAAACCGTGAAAAAGCTGGTGGTGATCGAGGGCCTCGGTCCCTCACCGAAGTTGCTTGAAGAGGTCAAGGCGACCGCCGCCGACCAGCGGATCCGCAACTGGATCGATGAATTGCGCGGCATGTCCGGCCGCCTGCCCCGCCGCTACGCCTCCATCGAGGATGCATGGAAGCGGATGCAGGACGAAAACAAGCGCCTGACGCCGGAACAGGCCCGGCACCTGACCATCCACGGCATCAACCAGAACGAGGATGGCAGCTATAGCTGGAAATTCGACAATTACGTGCGCGCCTTCTCGCCCCAGGGCTTCAACGAGAAGACCTCGCTGCTGCTATGGGGCCAGATCACCTGCCCGACGCTCCTGATCCGGGGCACGGAAAGCTGGGCGAGCGACCCGGACGCCGACGGCCGTGCCAAATATTTCCGCAATGCCCGCACCGTGAACATCGAGGGCGCCGGCCATTGGGTCCACCATGACAAGCTGGGCGAATTTCTGGCCCTGACACGGGGTTTTCTGGACCAGTGAGACTTCAGGATGACGACGCCGCTCCGGTTTTCACCTGAAAGGCACTTGTCGTACTGTCACTGGTTTGCTGTGCAACCTTGAGGGACAGCAGGGTATCGGACGAAACAGGCGCAGTCAGAAAACCGACCGACGCATCAATGAGATTATCCAGAAAAAGCATACGTCCGGCATGATCGTCCACCGGACGCCGTCGGCTCCAGCTTGCCAGCGCCAGAACCAGCATCTCGATGAGCAGACGGCGGCGCAATCTGGAAATCTCCAGCGGCAACGCCTCAAGTGTGCGATCGAGCATGCTGCCAATGCGGCGGATTCCATCATATTGGGAATCAAACGCAATCGCGGCCATATCGACCTCGGGGTCACCCACGGCCTGCGCGAGAAAGCGGACAAACCGCGCACCCTCCTCGCTCCCCAGCAATCCCGCCAGTGGCTCTATAGCCGCCCAGATGATTTCGCGAGGCTCGTCCTGCCGTCCTTCGCGTTCGAGTTGATCGACCAGCACGACGCGGCGCTTGTCGATGACCGCCACCCGCGCCCGCAATATCGCCTCCACCAGTTTCGGCTTGCCGCCGAAATGATAATGTAAGGCAGATTCGTTTTTCTGGCCCGCCTCCTTCGTGATCTCCTTGAGGGTCACGCCATTAAGGCCATGCTCGCCAAAGAGCTTCTCGGCAGCCGCGACAAGCCGAATCCTCGTGTCCATTGACCGGCTGTTCGGGCGCCGAATCCCCTCATCATTTTCCATTAAGCGGATGCTTGATGCAGCGCATTAACTTGTCAACCCTTACCTTCCTCTCTGTCTCACCTCACTTGCCTCACAGACGCACGATACGCAGACGCAGCGCATTGCCGATGACGGACACGGAGCTGAGCGACATGGCCAGCGCCGCGAAGGCCGGCGGCAGCAGCATCCCCGTGAAGGGATAGAGCAGCCCCGCCGCCAGCGGAATACCCAGCATGTTGTAAATGAAAGCAAGGAAGAGATTCTGGCGGATATTGCGCATGGTTGCCCGCGCCAGCCCGAAGGTGCTGACGAGGGCAGAAAGATCGCCATGCAGCAGCGTGACAGAGGCGCTTTCCATGGCGATGTCGGTGCCCGTGCCCATGGCGATGCCGACCTGGGCCTCCGCAAGCGCCGGGGCGTCATTGATGCCGTCGCCGACCATGGCGACCCGCGCGCCGCCCTGCGTGAGCTGACGGACGATGTCTCGCTTGTTCCCGGGCAGGATCTCCGCGTGAACCTCGGTGATGCCGAGCTGGCTGGCGATGGCCTCAGCCGTCTGCCGGCTGTCGCCCGTCAGCATGATGATCCGCAGGCCCTGGCCCCGCAGCGCCTCAAGCGCCGCGGGCGTGCTCGCCTTGATGGCGTCGCCCAGCGCGAAAAGCCCGGCCGCCGCCCCCTCCACGGCCATGAACATGACGATAGCCCCGCTCCGGCGGCGGGTTGCGGCAATATCCTGGAGGGGACCGAGCTTTATCCCCGATTCCGCGAACCAGCGCTCCTGACCAACCCAGACCTCACGGCCGCCGACTCGCGCCTTCACTCCCTTGCCGCCGAGAGACTGGAAGTCGCTGTTGTCGGGAAAGGCCAGATGGCGGTCCCGCGCCGCCTCGACAATCGCCATGGCGAGGGGATGCTCGCTGGCGCGCTCGACCGCCGCCCCCAGCGAAAGCAGATCGTCCGCCTCGAAGCCCGCCGCCGCATCCACGCCGAGCAGGCGCGGACGCCCCTCGGTCAGGGTGCCGGTCTTGTCGAGCACGAGCGTGTCGATGGTCTCCAGCGATTGCAGCGCCTCGGCGTCGCGCACGAGAATGCCATTTTGCGCGCCCCGGCCCATGCCGACCATGATCGACATGGGCGTGGCAAGACCAAGCGCACAGGGGCAGGCGATCAGCAGCACCGAAACGGCGGCGACAATGGCATGGGAAAGCGCCGGAACGGGCCCCCAGATCGCCCAGGCCGCAAAAGCCGCAAGCGCAATGGCGATGACCACCGGCACGAACAGGGCCGCCGCCCTGTCCGCGAGGCTCTGGATGGGCGCGCGGCTGCGCTGGGCCTCGGCGACCATGGCGACGATGCGCGCGAGCATGGTGCCCTCGCCCACCACGTCCGCGCGCATGATGAAGCCCCCCTCACGGTTGAGCGTGCCCGCGATCAGCTTCTCGCCCACCGCCTTCTCGACGGGAATGGGTTCGCCTGTGACCATGGACTGATCGACGACGGCCGTTCCCTCGACAATTTCGCCATCCACCGGCACGCTCTCGCCGGGCCGGACCCGCAGCCGGTCGCCCACATGGATTTCACGGGTCGGAATGTCCTCATCCACGCCATTGGCCCCGATGCGCCTGGCCGTGCGAGGCGCAAGATCGAGCAGCGAGCGCAATGCCGAGCCCGTGCGGTCGCGCGCTTTCAGCTCCAGCACCTGCCCCAGCAGCACCAGCACGGTGATGACGGCCGCCGCCTCGAAATAGACCGGCACGACGCCATCCATCATGCGCACCGATGCGGGAAAGAGCCCGGGCGCCAGAACTGCAACCAGCGAATAGACAAATGCGGCGCAGAGCCCCATGGCGATCAGCGTGAACATATTGAGGTGGCCGGTGACGACAGACTTCAACCCGCGCTCCAGCAGCGGATAGCCGGTCCACAGCACCACCGGCACCGCAAAGGCGAGCTGGATAAGTTGATCCGCAAAGGGCGAAACCACATGTCCCCCTCCAGACAGGTGCCCACCCATATCGAGCAGAACGATGGGCAGGGTGAGAACAAGGCTGATCCAGAAGCGCCGGGTCATATCGGCAAGCTCGGGATTGGGACCATCCTCAAGCGAGACAGCCTTGGGCTCCAGCGCCATGCCGCAGATGGGACAGGAACCCGGATGGTCCTGCACGATCTGCGGATGCATCGGACAGGTGTAGAGCGTACCTGCACGTTCAGGCATTTTGGCCGCCGGTTTTCCATGCAGCCAGGCGTCAGGATCGGCCTTGAATTTTTCAAGGCAGTCCGCGCTGCAAAAATGATAGGTTTCACCATGGTGCACATGGTGGTGCTGTGTCTTCAAGGGATCGACGCTCATCCCGCACACCGGGTCTTTCACGGTCCCGGCCGAACTGGCGCCGCTCTCCTTGTGACCCTTATGACAACAGCCGTGCCCGGTTTCCATTTTTTCTTCACCTGTCCATTATATTGGAATGCAGTGTGCGCCTTCCAGCGACAGGAAGGTCAAGCGTTCTTGTCGTTTTCGGCATGTCCGCTTTTCCTTGACCTGAAGGGATGCCAATGGCACTCGGATTCATGGATGGAGAGGCAGCCCCCTTCCGGGGTGCCGGCATGACATGAACAGGAGACGGTTTGGCTCGATTTCCGGGCATGGCCGCCAGGGAGCAGGGACGAGGCAAGAGGGCAGCAGCGCTGCTCATCTGCCTTTTGGGCTGGACCTTGTCCAGCGGGATCCTGTCCGGCTGCGCGATGCTCGGGATGGACGAGAAGCCGAAGACTGCGGAAGAAAATGAGGACTCCTGGAACAGTTCCTCCCCGTCATGGGAAACGGAAAAGGGCCTCGCCTTCAGCCAGAAAATTTCAGGCAATTTGCCTGCTGACCTCGATGGCCTGATGCAGGAGGTGACGACGCTCGGCAAGGGCAATGCCCCGCCACCGGTAACACTGTCCCAGTTGCGCCGCCGCGCCCGCGACCAGCAGACCCGCTATGAAGAGGTTCTCCGCTCGCAGGGCTATTACAACGGCACGGTGACAACCGTGCTGACAACGGACAAGACCACGAATGGACGCGCCGTGAAGATCGATTTCCAGATCGATGCCGGCAAACGGTTCCACGTGCGCAGCTTCGCGATTCGCTACACCGACAACCCGCCCGACGCCGCCACCCTGCCCGACGACGCCCTGAAACTCGGCATGGGGAAAAACGCGCCCGCGCAATCTGCCCGTTTCCTCAAGTTCACCCAGCTTGAGCTCAAATATATGGCCGAGCATGGCTACCCGCAGGCCAGAATGGCCAACCGCCGGATCGTGGTCGATCTCTCGCAACAGACCGCGGATGCGACCCTCGACATCGAGGCCGGCCCCAGACTCGTCTTCGGCGATGTCCGGATCGAGGGGCTGACCGATATAGACGCCGATTATGTCCGCTCCTATTTCGCGTTCAAGAAAGGCGACATCTATGACCGGCGTCAGGCCGATGCAACGGTCAAGGCGTTGCGCGGCACCGCGCTGTTCGACACGGTCTCGCTGACATCGCTGAACCCGCAGAACGATGGCCTGCTGCCGCAGCGGCTGGCCGTGCAGCAGCGCGTGCCGCGTTCCATCGGTGCGGGCCTCTACTGGTCCACGGACAATGGCGCCGGCGCGAAGGCTTTCTGGGAGCATCGCAACCTGCTCGGCGCGGGCGAATCCTTGCGCCTGTCGCTGGACACCTCGAAGATCCAGCAGATCGCCAGCGCGAACTTCCGCAAGCCGCATTATCTGGGCGACAATCAGAGCCTGATCGGCACCATTGAATTCGCCGATGAAAATACCGATGCCTATGACGAAAAACACATTCTGGTGTCCGGCGGCATCGAACGGCAGCTTTCCGACATATGGACAGCCAATGCCGGACTTTCCTATCTGAAATCAACGTTCTCGGACGACCTGGGCAATGGTTCGGCGGATCTTTTCGGCCTGCCGCTCGGCCTGGGCATGAACACCAGCAATGACCTGCTGGACCCGACCACAGGCGCCCGCCTCGCGATCACCGGTACGCCCTACACAGGCAAGGTCTCGCGCACCTTCTCCCACTTCATCCGCGCGGAAGGCATCGGCAGCTATTATCTGACGCTTCCCGCCTTCCCCAAATTCACCCTTGCCAACCGCTTCCGTCTGGGATCGATCATCGGCTCGGAGAATGAACGGCTGCCGCCTTCGCTGCGCTTCTATTCGGGCGGCGGCGGCTCCGTGCGCGGCTACGGCTACCAGAAGATCGGTCCACTCTTCGCCAACGATGAAGCGACCGGCGGCGATTCCGTGGTGGAGGTGGGCACGGAGCTTCGCTACCGCATGTCGCGTCTCTGGGGCTGGTCACCTTTCTCGAAGGCGGCAACGTCTATGACAAACTCGCGCCCTCGCTCAACGAGAACCTGATGTGGGGCACCGGCGTGGGCGTGCGCTATTACACCCCCATCGGGCCTGTCCGCGCCGACATCGGCATCCCGCTGAACCGGCGCAGCGGGATAGACAGCGCCTTCCAGCTCTATTTCTCCATTGGGCAGGCGTTCTGACATGACAGCAGCGGACGCATCGAGGGGATGGCTGAAAAGGGTGGGCGGCGCCATGCGGGCGCTCGTCGCGGCTCTCATGGGGCTTGCCGCCCTTGTTCTCGCCCTCGTCGCGCTCATGACCGGCCTGCTGCAGATTCCCGCCCTGCGCAACGCCGGTCTCGCCGCCATGCTGGAAGCCGTGCAGTCGCCCGATCTGCGCATCAGCATCGCCAATATCGGCGGGACGTGGCCCGGCCGGCTGACCCTCGACAAGGTCGAGGTCGCCGATGCCCGGGGTCCCTATCTCACCCTCGATCATCTCGACCTTGTCTGGCGGCCTGCCGCGCTCTGGACCGGCCGCCTCCATGTCACCGGCCTTGCAACTGACGGTCTCGCCCTCCTGCGCCTGCCCGTCAGCAGTTCGCCGGCACCTCCTCCGGACGAAGGCTTCTCGCTCCCCATCCTGCCGGTCGCGATCCAGATCGACAGCCTGTCGCTCGCCCATGCCTCGCTCAGCAAGGATGTGATCGGGCAAGCCGTGGCGCTTGATGCGAACGCCTCCCTCGACTGGACGTTCCAGCATATCACCACGGCCATCACCGCCCGGCGCAGCGACGCCGTGCCCGGCAATCTCGATCTCCGGCTCGCCTTCTCGCCGCTGGCGCACAAGCTCTCCGCCACCATTGACCTCGCCGATGGCGGACCCGGCCAGCGGGGCATCCTTTCGCAACTCGCGGACATGCCCGATGCTCCCTCGGTCACGCTCAAGGCGCAAGCCAACAACAAGGGCGACAAGATCGATGCCACGCTCGCGCTCGATGGCGGGGCGCTCATTCAGGCCCATGCCACGGCCGATGGCCTGTGGAAAGGCGTCTGGAAATCCAATATCACGGCGCTGTTCGACAAGGAGAAGGCGGCAACCAGTCTCAATCTCGATTTCGATCTTTCCGCCAGCGGACGGCTGGTCGCCGACAACCTGTCCATCCTGTCGCGTGCCGGAACGATAAACGCCCAGGGCAAGGCCGTGTGGGACGAGGCGGATGATCTGACGCTCCCTGCCTTCACGATCAAGACAGAGCGGATCACATGGGACGGCAATCTTTCCCTCGCCACCATCTCTGCTTCCGGCAGCCACCACATTTCAGGCCATGGCGGCTTCAGCGGTGCCGACGCCCTGATCGGCAATCCGGGCAATCCTCTGGCGACGCCGCTGGACTGGACGCTTGAGGCCGACAGCGACTTCGCCACGGGCGCGACGGAGGTGCAGAATTTCAGCGCGACCTCTCCCGGCGCGGCGCTCCGCTTCACCGGCGCGAACGATGCGGATGGCCGGATCAAGGGCAAGGCGACGCTGACGGCAGCCGATCTCACCCCCGTGGGCAAGCTGATCGGCATGCCCCTTGGCGGCGCGGGCACGGTGACGCTCGATTCGCTGTCAGTCAGCCCGGCAGGCGCGCTCGACGCCGATGTAAAACTCGAAACGCAGGCCCTGACCCTGCACGACCCGGCGCTCGACCAGATGCTGGGGTCCGCGCCCACATTGACCGCCCGTTTCGCCATGGCCGAAAACGGCGACATGAAGCTCAACGACGTACTCCTCGCGCCGCAGGGAAACGGCTTCAGACTCACCGGCGAGGCGGCCTATTCGGCGCAGGGCATCCTCGCGGCGGACATGCGGCTAGATGCGCCACGTGACGGCACGGCATTCACCGGCTATGGCGTCACCGGCGGCATCGCCGCCCGGCTGCAGGCCAACGGCCCGGCCGAGGCCCCCGATCTCGATCTGGAAGGCAGCCTGAGCGACGGCAGCATAGAGGGAGTGACGACACGAAAGCTCGACGCCAGCCTGAACCTGAAGGGGCTGAAGCAGGGCACGGCGGCGATCAGCTTCGAGGGCCAGCCCGGCAAGGCGAAACTCACCACCGATATTGCAATGCACGATGACGGCGGCATCCTGGTCGACCGGCTCCATGGCGATCTGTTCGGCGCGCCCACCAGGGGCCACGTTCTGGTCAGGGGGGACGGCCTGATCGAGGGCGAGATCGGCACCCAAAATCTGCCCCTGCAAGCCGCCAGCGCTTTTGCGGGTGTGGCGCTTGATGGCCAGGCAAATTTCTCAGCGCGGTTCACGCCGGTTCGGGGCAAACAGAATGCCGCGCTTTCCCTGTCCTCATCCCGGATCGGCCTTGAAAAGACCCTTGAGCTTACCGGCTTTGCCGCGAGCGCGGAGGTGGCCGACGCCTTCGGCGCCATGGTGCTGGATGCCAGCCTCAAGGCTGACGGCGGCGGCACGAAGACATCGAAGCTCAAGGCGCTCTCTCTCCGCGCCAAAGGCCCCCTCAAACAGATGGGCGTGAGCGCCCACATGGACGGCGCCATGGAGGGCCTGCACGCGAAGCCGACGCCCTACGCCTTCGACGCCGGAGCGACGGTGCGTCTCGACAAGCGCCAGAACGTGTCGCTCGACATGATGAAGGCCAACCTCGGCCGCTCCACCTTCGAGCTTGCCCAGCCCTTCACCATTGATTTTACCGGTGGCGCGCTCACCACGAACCGCCTGTTGCTCACGGTCACCGCGCCCAAATCGAGCGGACGGCTCGAAGCGGCAATGGCGATGAAGGGGAATAGCGCCAGGGGAGATTTCACGCTTGCCAGCTTCCCGCTCACCTCGCTGGAAGCGCTCCTGCCCGAGCGCGTCCGGGGTTCGATTTCCGGCGCCGGCACCTTCGACACAGGCAAGACGAGCGCCAGCGCCCGGCTCTCCTTCGACGGCATCGGTTTTGGCGGCTCACAGACAAACGGGATGCCCGTTCTCGACGGCACGCTGGAAACGGTCTGGCTGAAAAAACAGGTGACGGCCGATCTCGTTTTCACGGGCGCAGGCGAGCAACCCTTCCGGGGTCACGCCACCCTGCCCCTCGTCAAACCCGGCGATTCCCCGTGGCCGCACCTGCCCGCCACCGGCCCGATCCAGGCCTCGCTTACATGGAAGGGGCGGCTTGAAAACCTGCTTGCCCCCATCGATCTGGGCACGCAGGCGATCACGGGCCTGATGGACCTTGATCTGGCCGTCTCCGGCGACATGGCCGCGCCCGTGGTTTCAGGCCAGGCCCTCCTTACCGGCGGCAGCTATGAAAACTTCGACGCCGGCGTGCTGATCAGCAATATCGATGCGAAACTGTCCCGCAAAAGCGATCAGGCGCTCGATTTCACGCTGACCGGCAGCGACGGGACCAAGGGCTCCCTCACCACGCACGGCACCATCGATCTCGATCCGGCAGCCAACGAGGCCATCAATATCACCGCGAATTTCGGAAACATCCATCTGGTGCGCCGCCCGGAGCTGGACGCCAGAGTGGATGGCAGCCTCGATATTACCGGCGCGAAGCTGACGCCGACCGGAGAGGACCCGCTGACCATTTCAGGGAAACTGGCCATCCCCGATGCCGAAATCCGCATCCCGGACAGCCTGCCGCCGAGCGTGCCTCAGGTGGACGTCATCATGGTCTCGGGGCCCGATGTCATCCCCCCCGAGACCGCTCCGGCGAAAGCCAATACCGCCCTGCCGGTCATGCTGGATGTGGCGGTCCATATCCCCGGTCCCATGAAGATATCGGGCAGGGGCATCAATTCGCTCTGGCGCGGCGATCTCAACGTCAAGGGCACAGCGGACTCGCCCGTCGTCAATGGCTCGCTCAATGCCATGCGCGGCTCGCTTTCCTTTGCCGGTAAAAATTTCAACCTCACAAAGGGGGCGGTCAATTTCCTCGGGCGAACTCCGATCGACCCGGACCTCGATGTGCAACTCGCCTTCAAGCGCGCCAATTTCAATGCGTCGGTAAATGTGGCGGGCCGAAGCTCCGCACCCGAGATTTCGATGAACTCGCAGCCTTCGCTGCCGCAGGACGAAATCCTTTCCCACATATTGTTCGACAAGGGCGTGGGTGAATTGTCCGCCTTCGAGGCCATCCAGCTTGCCAATGCGCTCGCGGAAGTATCCGGTGGCGGCTTCTCGACCGGAACCATATTGAGTTCCATCCAGCAGACACTGGGGCTCGACGTGCTGAATTTCGCGGGAAGCGGCGCCAATGGCGCCAGCGTATCAGCTGGAAAATATGTGACCGAAGACGTCTATCTGGGCGTGCGCCAAGGCACGCTGCCGGGTGATATGTCCGCGACGATCGAGATCGAACTCACCCCGAGCCTCACGCTCGAAACCGAGGTCGGCACAACAGCCACGACGCAAGCCGGCATCACCTGGAGCCACGATTACTGACAGACGGTTATTGCGGCCCAGTGATCGGCTTGCCGATCATGTTGGTGCCGATGCCGTGGGAAGCGCGCCCGCCCAGATTGTCCATCTGGTCCAGCCACTGCTTTTGCTGGAGCTTCTTTTGCTGCTGCTGACTCTCATACTGCTCGGCGTACATCTCCGCATCGTGCTGATCCTTCGTATTGAAACGCGGATCGCTTTCGGAGCGCTTGTTCACCGGCGGCGATTCCAGTGGATCATGAACTTCATAGGTGCCGGGCGCCGGACTTTCCACTCCGGCAGGACTGCCAGCGGGTGCATCGGCAGCCTGAACAGACAAACCCGCCGACAGGGAGGCCACAAGAACAGCCGCACCCATCATGATATGTTTCTGCATCACTCTCTCCTGGCTGTGCCACCCCTTTTATATAGGCGTCACACCCGGTAACGAAAAGGCGCAATCGATCGCCTGTTCCCCTCTCCGCCCACGCAGAGCTGTTTTCCATGCCATTAAATCACCATCATCTTCCCGCCATCGCGGCCATGGGTTTCTCCCTGCTCCTTTCGTTTCCCGCCGCTGCGGCCTATGAGCTGGAGGCCGCCAATGCCAAAGGCGGCGACGCCCTCGTCAATGCGGTCATTCTCGCCATTGCCCGCAAACCGATGGAGGTCGACGACATCATCGCCGATGCCGTCAGGCTGAACCCGGCTCGCCGCATGGAAATCGTGTCGAAATCAGACGAAATGTTTCCCGGTTTCAAGGAGCGTATAGAGCATGCCGCCGCCAATGCGCTGCCCGAAACGGCCGCACCATTGCCCACAGCAGCACCGGAACTGGCGGCCGATGCAACCCGGCTGGATGGCTGGAAAGCGGATGTTGCCCTTGGCGCTGCCCAGGTTACCGGCAACAGCCAGTCGCAGGCTGTGAATCTTGATGTGAAGGCAACCAAAGATCGGGCGAACTGGCATCACAAGCTGGCTGCCACTGCAGATTATGGCCGCAGCGACTATGTCACCAATGCGCGCCGTTACCAGCTTACCGGCGAGAGCGAATACGACCTGTCGAAACGGACCTATACCGGCGGCATCCTGCAATACACCGATGACGGCTTCTCCGGCTATGATTACGAACTTCTGGAGGGTTTCGGCTACGGCTACCGGATCTATGACAGCAAGGACCTCGGCCTCACTGTCGAGGCAGGCCCGAGCCTTCGCCAGCAACGCTCGTCAGGATCCGGCGACCAGACGAACGAGATCATCGGCCGCATCGCCTCCGATTTCTATTGGGTCTTCGCCAACAAATCTAAGCTGACGAACGAATTCAGCATCCTGATCGGCTCCAGCAATACACAAACCGAAAACAACCTCGCCCTGACCGCGCCAGTCGCCGACAGCTTTTCCCTGAGAGCCTCCCTCGATGTGCGCAACAACAGCCATCCGCCACTGGGCTCGAAGGCATACGACACAATAACAAAGCTGCAACTCGTCTATTCACTTCAATAACGATATGACAAAATAGCCTCAAAAATCAGGCATCGAATGATGCCGGAGAACTCCGGGAAACGCCATGATTGATCTTTATACATCGCCCACGCCGAACGGCTGGAAAGCCTCCGTCACGCTTGAAGAACTGGACCTGCCCTATGAGGTCCACGCCATCGACCTTGGCAAGCAGGAGCAGAAAAGCCCCGCCTTCCTCAGGATCAATCCCAACGGACGCATCCCCGCGATTGTGGACCACGACGCGGACGATCTCGCGATCTTCGAATCCGGCGCCATCATGATCTATCTGGCGGAAAAGACCGGCAGGCTTCTCCCCACCGATCTTCATGGCCGTTTCGCGACCCTGCAATGGCTCATGTTCCAGATGGGCGGCGTCGGCCCGATGATGGGGCAGGCCAATGTATTCTTCCGCTACTGGCCGGAAAAATATCAGCCCGCCATCGACCGCTATCAGAACGAAGGCCGCCGCCTCTTCACCGTGCTCGATGGACGGCTCGGCGAATCCGAATGGCTGGCGGGCGCGGACTTCACCATCGCCGACATCGCCAACTGGTCATGGGTGCGCACCTATTTCTGGTCCGGGGTCGATATCGAGGGCCTCGACAATCTGAAGCGCTGGATGGCGGCGATCGAGGCCCGCCCTGCCTGCCAGCGTGGCCTCAAGGTGCCCGTGGACATGGAAGCGCTGCGCGCGGCGCAGGGCGCAAAGGGCGACGCGGCCGAAACCCTGGTGAAGTCGGCCCAGTCCATCGTTCAGCGCTGACCGGGCCTTCATGACAGGCAGGGCGAAAAAATCCGCCCTGCCTCTTTTCACTCAAACTTCGGCGGCGCCGCCATCGCACGGGATCACCGCGCCGGTCGTGTAGGCGCTGGCGCGCGAGGCAAGGAAGATCGCGACGCCCGCCGCATCCTCCGGCGTACCGATCCGCCCGAGGGGATTTTCCGCCCGGATAAAATCGCCGAGCGTTTCCAGCGTCGCCTTCATCATTTCGCTCGGGAACGGCCCGGGGGCGATGGCGTTGACGAGGATATGCTCCTTGGCCAGACGTTTCGCCAGATGGCGGGTCAGCATGATGCAACCGGCCTTGGAAGACGAATAGGCATAGGTTTCAAGGGCTGGCGGCTCGATGCCATTGATCGAGGCCGTGTTGATGATGCGCGCCGGGCTCGCCGCCGATCCGGCCTTGCGCAGCAGCGGCAGCAGCTTCTGGGTCAGAAAGAATGGGCCCTTGAGGTTGATGTCGACAACCTTGTCCCAGCCCTTCTCCGAATACTGGTCGATCGGCTCGCCCCACGCCGCCCCCGCATTGTTGACGAGAATATCGAGCTTCTCCTCGCGTTTCGCCAGTTCCGCGGCCAGACCCTCGATGCCTTCCATCGTGCCCAGATCGAAGGGCAGCGAAATGCAGGTGCCGATCTTCGACAGCCGCTCGGCCGTTTCATTGCAGGCCTGCGCCTTGCGCGCGGTGATATAGACCTTCGCGCCATTTTCCACATAGCCGGTCGCGATCATCTCGCCAATGCCGCGCGATCCTCCCGTGACCAGCGCGACCTTGCCTTCGATATTGAACAGATTCTTCATTCTGGCCTCATTCAGTTTGCAATGACGCACCTTAGAACAGGACCGGGGAAAGTGGCGCGGGATTTGAGGATGGGCGGCAAAAAAACAGGGGCCGAAAGGCCCCCGTTCCTGTTGGTTATACGCTAAACGCCTGCTCAGAAATTCGCGGCATCGAGCTCCATCAGCGTATCCGCCCCCGCCGTGGCGCGCTCCAGCAGCGAGGATGTCAGGGGAATCTCGCGCTCCATCCAGTAGCGGGCGAGCGTCAGCTTGCGCTTGTAGAAGTCCGGGTTTTCCGTGCCCGACGCCAGCTTTTCGAGGGAGATCCTGGCCATCTGCGCCCAGACCCAGGCCAGCGTCACGATGCCGAACATCGTCAGCATGTCGTAGGAAGCCGCCCCGGCATTGTCATAGTTCTTCGGCGCGTTCTGCATCAGCCAGCCGGCCGCGTCGCCGAGCCGCTTGTAACCGGTTTTCAGGGGCTCGATGAAGGGCTTCAGATCGGCGTTGCCTTCGTTCTCCTTGATGAAGCTGTCGAGCTTGCCGAAGAAGGTCAGTGTCGCCCGGCCACCCTTCGAGGTCATCTTGCGGGCGACGAGATCGAGCGCCTGCACGCCATTCGCCCCTTCATAAACCTGATTGATGCGGGCATCGCGCACGAACTGCTCCATGCCGTTGTCGCGCACATAGCCATGCCCGCCGAACACCTGCATGGCGGCGTTGGCCGCTTCAAAGCCCTTGTCAGTGAAATAAGCCTTGATCACCGGCGTCATGAGCTGGGCCATGTCTTCCGCCTCCTCGCGCTCCTTCGCATCCGCCGAGGAACGGGCGACGCTGAACAGGAACGAGACATACATGGCGAGCGCCCGCGCACCCTCGACGAACGCGCGCGAGCCCAGCAGCAGACGGCGCACATCGGGATAGACCATGATCGGATCGGCGGCGGCGCCGGGGTTCTTCGCCCCCGTCAGCGCGCGGCCCGCGAGGCGGTCGTTGGCATAGGCAACGCCGTTCTGATAGGCGACCTCGCCCGCCGCGATGCCCTGAATGCCGACGCCCATGCGCGCGCCATTCATCATGCCGAACATGCCGGCCATGCCCGCCGACTTCGACTTTTTCACCTCGCCGCCCTCGGCGGTTTTGGTCTGGGGCTTGCCGCCGAGCTTGTAGGCGACCGCATCGTCGAAATTGAGCACGCAGGTGGCGTTGGCCTTGATGCCCATCTTCTTTTCGATGGAGCCGGTGGTGACGCCGTTGCGCTTCGTGATCTTGCCGGTTTCGGGATCGACGAGGAACTTCGGCACCATGAAGAAATTCACGGTCGAAAGATCGTCGGCCAGCTTGCCGTCCTCGCCCGGAATCTTGGCGATGACCATGTGGATGATGTTGTCCGTCAGGTCATGGTCGCCGCCGGAAATGAAGATCTTCGTGCCCGACATGCGATAGGTGCCGTCTTCCTGCGGCACGGCCTTCGTCTTCATCAGCCTGAGGTCGGTGCCGCAGTGCGGCTCGGTCAGGCACATGGTGCCGGTCCACTCGCCATCGACCATCTTCGACACGACATGCTCGCGCATCCACGGTTCGCCGGTGGCCCACAGCGCACCATAGGCCGCGTTGGTCAGCCCCGGATACATGGAGAAGGCCTGATTGGCGGAGGAGCCGATTTCAGCAAAGGCGAAGGTGACGACGGAGGGCAGGTTCGCGCCGCCCACTTCCTCGGGCGCGCCGAGCTTGTTCCAGCCCGCCTCGCAATAGGCCTTGAAGGCTTCCTTGAAGCCCGCGGGCGTGCGCACCACGCCATTCTCGAAATGGCAGCCTTCCTCGTCGCCGCTCTGGTTCAGGGGCTGCAGCACCTCCTCGCAGAACTTCGCCCCGCCTTCCAGGATCGCGCTGGTCATATCGGGCGTCAGATCGGCAAAACCCGGCAGGTCGGTCCGCTCCTCAACCTTGAGGAACTCATGGAACAGAAACAGGAAGTCCTCGACGGGGGCTTTGTAGCTGGGCATGGGACAATACAACCTTCATTATTGTCAATTTGGCCGGGATAGTGACCGATGACGCTACGTTTGTCGAGAGGATGAGCCCCTCACCGGGCCGGGAAACAGGCCGCCAGATTGCGCCGGATCCGGGCGAGCAAAGGCTCATCGCTGTCGGGAAAGGCAAAGCTTTGCCCGGTGATCGTCTCGAAGGCGCGAATATAGACCTGGGCGGTTTCAAGCACCACGTCCTGCGGAATCTCGGGAATGTCGTCCTTGTAGGGGTCGCACCGCGCCACCACCCAATTGCGCACGAAATCCTTGTCGAAGCTCTCCGGCTTCTCGCCCTTCTCGAAGCGATCCTGATAGCTTTCGGCGAACCAGTAGCGGCTGCTGTCCGGCGTGTGGATTTCGTCCGCAAGCACGATCCGCCCCGCCTTGTCGACGCCGAATTCATATTTGGTATCGGCCAGGATGAGGCCGTTCCGGCCCGCCAGTTCCTGCCCCCGGGCGAACAGGGCCAGCGCATAGGCTGACAGCGTTTCCCACTGGGCCGCCGTCAAAAGCCCCTGTTCCACGATCTGGGCGGGGGTCAGCGGCTCGTCGTGGCCGCCGTCGAAAGCCTTGCTGGTGGGCGTGATGATCGGCTGCGGCAGACGCTCATTGTCGCGCAGCCCGTCGGGCAGGCGATGGCCATACATCTCGCGAGCGCCGGCCTTGTAATGCGTCAGGATCGAGGTGCCGGTGGTGCCCGCCAGATAGGCGCGGACCACGATTTCGACCGGCAGAATGTCGAGACGCTGGCCGATCACCACATTGGGGTCTGGATAGGCCAGCACATGGTTGGGGCAGATGTCCGCCGTCGCCTCGAACCAGAACCGGGCGGTCTGGGTCAGAACCTGCCCCTTGAAGGGGATGGCGGCGAGAATCCGGTCGAACGCGCTCAGCCGGTCGGAAGCGATGATGATGCGGCGACCGTCCGGCAGGTCGTAATTATCCCTGACCTTGCCCCGGTAATGGTTTGGCAGTTCGGGAATGTCCGCATCGGCAAGAACGAGATGCGCGCGCGCCTTGAGAGCCGTCAGATCCATAGTCCACATCCTGGCAGGGCAAAAGCGACCTGTACGCAAACCGGGCCAGATGTGCAAGTGCGGGATTTCGGGACGGGATTCCGGCCCGGCGAGCCATGCCACCGGGCCGGAATCAGGTCGCGGATCAACTATCCGTATATGCCGGCTTGCGCTTGCCGAGGAAGGCGGAGATGCCCTCTCTGAAGTCACTCGTCTGGGCGCACAGGATCTGGTTCCGGTCCTCCATGGCGATCGCCGCATGAAGGCTGCCCGCATCGACGCTCATGTTGAGGCATTCCTTGGTCAGCCTCAGCCCGAGCGGCGATGTCGTCAGCATTTCATCGAGATAGGGGCGGGCGGCCGCCACAAGGTCGCCATCCGGCACCACCTCCGAGACGAGACCGACACGCAGAGCCCGTTCCGCATTGATGAAACGGCCCGTCATCATGAGTTCGCTCGCGACCGAAACCCCGACGAGGCGTGGCAGGAAATAGCTGACGCCGATGTCGCAGGCCGAAAGGCCGAGGCGGATGAAGGCCGCGTTCATGCGCGCGCTTTCCCCGGCAATGCGGATGTCCGACGCCAGCGCCAGCGCAAAGCCGCCGCCGCAGGCCGGGCCATGCACCAGCGACACGATGGCTTGCGGACAGCGCCGCATCCGCATCACGATTTCGCTGATCCGGCGCTGGGAGACGAGACCCGCCGCAGGTCCCGAACGCGAGGCGTCCGGCGCATTGGAGCGTTCCTTGAGATCGAGCCCGGCGCAGAAAGCCTTGCCCGCTCCCTTCAGCACCACCACCCGCACCGAGTGGTCCATGTAGAGAGACTGGAAATAATCCAGCAACTCATCGACCATCGCCGGGTTGAGGGCATTGAGGCTGTCGGGCCGGTTGAGCGTGACCCAGTCGATCCCGCCTTCTTTTTCTATGTTCAGGGTCTGGTAATCCATCGCTTCGCCTCCGCTCAATGCCAGGGTTCGACGAGGATCTTGGCGTGCTTCTCGGGGTTGCCGAGTTCCGTGAACGCCTGCTTGACGTCCGCGACGCCAACCTTGCCGGTCACCAGCGCGGACCCGTCGATCAGGCCTTCGCCGAGATGATGGAGCGTCTGGGCGAATTCCTCAGGCGTATAGCCCAGCACATACTGGACATTGAGTTCCTTGGTGATGCCGAAGAAAGGCTCGATCGTGTCTTTCTCCATACAGACCCCGACAATGATGATGCGAGCCTGACGGGGCGCGCCTTCCATCATCTTCTGGATGACGCCGGGCACGCCGACGCACTCGAAGAACACGCCGGGACGCATTTTCGGTCCCAGCCCCAGAAGAGCGACCAGGCTTTTCGCGTCATAGCCTTCCGGCGTCGCCTCGTCGGTCCATGTCTTGTAGGGCGACACGGTGGCCGGATCGATCACGATGTCGGCGCCCATGGTTTCCGCGAGCTTGCGCCGCGCCGGGCTGAAATCCGCCGCGATGATCGGGTGAACGCCCTTGAGCTTGAGGCCCGCGATGACGGCAAGACCGACCGGGCCGCAGCCGATGACCAGCGGCACGTCCTCGGGCGTGATGTTCGCCTTCTGCACCGCGTGCCAGCCCACCGCCATCGGCTCCGTCAGGGCCGCCTGCTCAGTGGAAAGCCCGTTGGGCACTTCCAGCAGAAGCATTTCGCTCAGCACCATACGCTCGGCAAAGCCGCCGGGAAGGTCATTGGAATAGCCGAGCGTGAAAGCGCCCGAAGAAGAGAATGCGACGGGCATGGAGCAGACCCGCGTCCCCGCCTTGTGCTTTTTCTCCGTGTTCGGTCCATGTTCCAGCACTTCGGCCACGAATTCATGGCCGAACACGATGTCGCGCGTCAGATCCATCACGAAATTCGACCCGACCCGCTTCGACATATCGACCATCTGGGGCGCATGATGGAACGCGTGCAGGTCAGAACCACAGATGCCACAAGCAAGGGTTTTGACCAGAACCTGTCCGTCGTTGGCCTTCGGCTCGGGTATGTCGGCGGCGACAAGATCGGCGTCGCGAAAAACAGCAGCGCGCATGATTGATTCTCCCTGACGGCAAAAAAATGCCGCTTTCATTATTCATTCCGGGCCATGCAAGCAGGAAGGGAACGCATGTGCAAGCGCGCCGGAATATTCATATTTCTGACGCAGCGTTCCCCTCGCCGCAGGACGGCCGGGTCAGGCGGCGGCAAGCCCCTGAGCCACGGCGGCCTCGTGACGCAGCCGCTCAGGCCCGCCCAGCAACTGGCGGTCGAGACCGATGCGCTTGAACCAGTAATGCAGCCCCAGAAGGTCGGTGAAGCCCATGCCGCCATGCACCTCGGTCGAGGTGCGGGCGACGAAGCGTCCGGCCTCGGACAAATGCGCCTTGGCGTGGGCGGCCATCAACGAGGCGTCATCGGGCAGGGTGTCGAACGCATGGGCCGCATACCAGATCAGCGCCCGGCCCGGCTCAAGCTCCGCCGCCATTTCCGCGCACAGATGCTTCACCGCCTGGAAAGAGCCGATGACCCGGCCGAACTGCTTTCGCTCCCTGGCATAGTCCACCGCCTTTTCGATCATCATGTCGCCCGCGCCCAGCGTGTCGGCAGCAAGGATGATGCGCCCGGCCGCGATCATGCGGGAAAGCGCACGGCCGCTGTCGCCCGCCAGCGGCTCAGCCTCGACATTGTCGAAATGAAGCTCGCTGAGATCGCGGGTAAGGTCGATGGTTTCGAGCGGCGTCAGCGTGAGCCCCGCCGCTTTCCCCGCCACCAGATGCAGCGCGCCCTTTTCATCGGCGACGATGATGAGATCAGCGCCCTGCGCCTCGAAGGCGAACATGGCGCTGCCGTTGAGCCTGCCGCCCGAGGCCGTTATGCGGGCTCCTTCGCGCGCACCCGACGCACGCTCTGAAACCGCCACGCCTGCCCGTATTTCACCTGACGCGAGCTTCGGCAGCCATGTCTCTTTCTGGCTGTCGCTACCCGCCTCGATCAGGGCCGCAGGCGCCATGACAATGGTTGCGAGAAACGGTACGGGCGCCACATGCCGCCCGAGCATTTCGGCCATCAGGGCCGCATCGAGCAGGCCGAGGGCGGAACCGCCAAATTCTTCCGGCACGATCAGCCCCGGCAGGCCAAGCCCCACCAGCGCCTCCCAGATGTCGGCGGCAACCGTTTCGCGCGCACCCGCGGCGCGGCGGATGCGCTCCAGCGGCGCAACGCGTTCCAGCGTCCGGCGCACGCTTTCCTGCATCAGTTTCTGGTCCTGCGAAAGCCCGAATTCCATAACTGTCATTCCCTCGATTATTGTTTGTTTCTTGCTGGAGAACGGCTCAAGCCTTCGCCGCCTTGGGCTCCCTCGGCATGCCAAGGCCACGCTCGGAGATGATGTTTTTCTGAATCTGCGCCGTGCCGCCGCCGATGATAAGCCCGAGGTCAAACATATAGCGGTGCTGCCACACGCCGCCCGCTCGCAGATGCGGACTTTCACCATAAAGCACGCCCAGTTCGCCCAGCACATCGATGGCCAGCGCTGCAAGCTGATGGTTGATCTCGCAGCCCTGCAACTTGACGATGAGGCGGGCGATGCCCGGGTCTTCGCCCTTCTGCGCCGCCGTCAGCAGACGCAGGCCATGGAACTGCATGGCGAGCACCCGCGCCTGCAGGGCCATGAGCCGGTCGCGCATCACGGGATTGTCGATCAGCCGCGTCCCGTCCACGGTTTCGCGGCTCATGAGATCGACGATTTCCTTGAAGCGCGTGCCCGCCTGATTGGGATCGCCCAGCATGCCGCGCTCATGCTTCAGCGTGGCGTTGGCGACATACCAGCCCTGTCCGCGCCCGGCCACGATCTGGCTCTGGGGCACCCGCACGTCGGTGAAGAAAACCTCATTGAACTCGGCATGTCCGGTCATGGTGGTGAGCGGACGCACCTCGATGCCGGGAGTGGACATGGAAAAGATCAGATAGCTGATGCCTTCGTGCTTGGGCTTGTCGGGTTCCGTGCGCACGAGGCAGAACATCATGTCCGCGGCATGGGCCGTCGAGGTCCAGATCTTCTGTCCATTGATGATGAAATCGTCGCCATCCTCGACCGCATGGGTCTGTAGCGAGGCAAGGTCCGAACCCGACCCTGGCTCCGAATAGCCCTGGCACCAGACGATCTCGCCGCGCAGCGTCGGCTTGATCCATTTCGCTTTCTGTTCCGGCGTGCCCAGCTCCAGCAACGTCGGCACGAACATGGAAATGCCCTGATTGGCAAGGCCCGTCGGCACCCCGGCTTTTGTAAATTCCTCGGCGATGATGCGGGATTCCAGAATGTCCGGCTCCGCGCCGAAGCCGCCATATTCCTTCGGAATGGTCCGGGCAGCGTAACCGTTATCGATCAGCAGCCTCTGCCAGGCGAGCACCTCGGGCGCGGGGCGGGACACGCCGAAACGGCGAGGCGCCTGATCCTTGTGCGTCTCGATGAAATGGCGCACCTGCGCGCGGAAGGCCTCATATTGCGGCCCGTAACTGAGATCCATGTCTCACTCCCCTGAAACCTTTTATGGTTTTGTTGGGGGCGAGTTTACCGGCAAAGGCCGGATCGTCCAGCCCATCCATCCGGTGATGGCCTTCAGCGCCGCTCGCGAAACCAGACGCCGGAACCCACGGCCGCGAACAGGCCGACGCCGTAAAGAACCAGTCCCAGCGCCAGCGCGGCGAAAAGCCAGTTGAGCGAGCCAGTCAGACGCAACGTCAACCAGCCGCCGCCAACCGCAACGACGACCCGGCATGCCCCTGCCAGCAATGGCCACAACAACCGCCCGGCGCCTTGCGAGGCGAAATAAAGAGCAAGGCCCATGCCGAAAAATCCGAAGGTTGGCCCCACGATTCGCAGATAGAGCGCTCCGGTTTCCATCATTTGAGGGTCGGCGCTGAACAGCGCGAGCCACGCCTGCGGCCAGATCGCCGCCACGATGCCCACCGTCTCCGTAATGGCGAAGGCGATGCCCGCGCCGGTGAAGGCGATGCGCAGCGCGCGCGCCGTCTGGCCCGCCCCGATATTGGTGCCGACCAGCGCCACCAGCGGGGCGCCGAGCCCGAACACGACCGGAATCAGCAGATATTCAAGCCGCGCGCCGGTGCCATAGCCCGCCACCGCCTGCGCGCCCGCATAGCTCGCCACGAGCGAGGTCGCCAGAATGATGGTGAAATTGGTTTGCAGCGCGCTCACCGCCGCAACGGCGCCCACGCGCAGCACATCGCTGAACAGAACCCATTGCAGCCGGGCCAGGGTGAAGCGCGCCAGATTGCGCCCGGAAAGCACATACCAGCCGAGCAGGACCATCACCAGAGCGTTGCTGAGCACAAGGGCGGTGCCGCCGCCCGCCACGCCCATCGCAGGGATAGGACCCCAGCCGAAAATCAGCAGCGGAGAGAGCGGAACCAGAATGACCACGCTGACGCAGATGGCCCCGGCAGGCAGCGACATATTGCCGGTGCCCCGGATCACGCTGGCGAACGCATTCGTCAGCCAAAGGAAAATGCTGCCGCCGAACACGATATCGGAATAGGTGACGGCCGCCTCCAGCTCCGCGCCCCGGCCGCCGAGCAGCCGGTAAAAAGGCGTGCCGAAAGCGATCATCACCACCGAGAAGAACAGGGCGAAGCCGATATTGATCAGGATGGCATGGAGCACGAGGGCATTGGCCGTTTCGCGCCGCCCGCCGCCGAGCGCACGGGCGATGGCGGAGGAAATGCCCCCGCCGATCGCTCCGCCCGACACCATCTGGATCAGCATCACGCCGGGAAAAACCAGCGCCATCCCGGCCAGCACATCGGTGCCGAGATGGGACAGCCACCACGTCTCGATGAGCCCGGTGGAGGCCTGCGCCAGCATGACCAGCACATTGGGCAACGCCATGCGGATCAGCGTCGGCACGATGGGGCCGTGCAGCAACCTGTAGGTGCGTGGCTCCATCGGTGGCGTAATGACCACCGCCGGTTCGGCCTGCCCGATGCTGATCTCGCTCATGCCTCAGACAGCCTCAAGAATGGTGGCGATGCCCTGACCGCCGCCAATGCACTGGGTGGAGAGCGCATAGCGCTTGCCCTCGCGCTTCAGCAACTGGGCGGCCTTGCCGGTGATGCGCGCGCCCGTCGCGCCCAGCGGGTGGCCGAGCGCCAGCGCGCCACCATCGAGATTGACCTTGCTGCGGGGAATATTGAGTTCGCGCAGACAGGCGACAGACTGGCTGCCGAACGCCTCGTTGATCTCGACAACGTCGATGTCGTCAACCGTGAGCCCGGCCCGCGCCAAAGCCTTGCGCGTGGCGGGGACGGGACCCATGCCCATGATCTCGGGCGGACATCCGGCCACCGCCGCGGAGCGAATGCGCGCAAGCACATTCAGGGAATTGCGCTCCGCATATTCCTCCGAGCAGACGAGAACGGCCGCCGCACCATCCGTCAGCGGCGAGGAGGTGCCGGCCGTCACGCTGCCCTCGGGCCGGAAGGCGGGCTTCAGCCCTGCAAGCCCTTCGAGCGTCGTCGAGGGGCGCAGACAGCCATCCGTATCGACAAGCCCGTTGGGCGTGCTGATCGCGATGATCTCGCCGCGCAGCCTGCCCGCGGCCTGGGCGGCGGCGGCCTTCTGCTGGGATTCGAACGCAAGCTGCTCCTGGTCGGCGCGGCTGACCTTATATTGCTCGGCAACGTTTTCCGCCGTTTCGCCCATGGCGATATAGGCTTCGGTCATCAGTTCCGCGTCGGGGAACTTCGGCCCGCGAAAGCGGGGATTGGGCGAGAAATTGAAGCCGCCCTGAGGCACGCGGGTCATCGACTCGACGCCCGCGCAGATGAACGCATCGCCCGCGCCGATGGCGATCTGCCCTGCCGCAATATGGATGGCATACATGGATGAACCGCAGAAGCGGTTGACCGTCGCGCCGGCCACGCTGATCGGCAGACCGGCCAGCAGCACCGCGATCCGGGCGATATTGTTGCCCTGCTCGGCCTCGGGATAGGCGCAACCCATCACCACGTCCTCGATCGTGCCCGGATCTATCTTCGAGCGCTCAACCAGCGCCTTGATCGCGGCGGCAGCCAGATCGTCCGGGCGGACATCGACCAGCGCACCCTTGCGGGCGAAATGAAAGGGTGTGCGGACATATTCCGCGATAACGGCTGAACGCATGGGCGTTACTCCTTGGCATAAGGGAATTCGGCTGATGGCGGCGCGAGGCCATCATCTCATCGCGCGAAAATCAGCAGCGTCGAGGTGGCCGAGGCGATAAGGCGGCCCGACATGTCCGTGATCCGCCCTTCGGAAAAAGCGGCCCGGCGGCCATAGCTGACAACCAGTCCTTCCGCTCTTATCAGGCCGGTTTCCGCCGTCATCGCCCGGTGATAGGCCACCTTCAGTTCCAGCGTGGTGTAAGCCTGATCCGGCGAAAGGCGCGAGTGAACGGCGCAGCCGCAGGCGGAATCGAGCAATGTCGCCGCATAGCCGCCATGGATGGTACCGATGGGATTGAAGGCGTGAGGTCCGGGGATTCCCTCGAAAACCGCGCGCCCTTCCTCGATTTCGACCAGATTGAAATCGAGCGACTGGCCGATGCCCGGCCTTCGTCCCGCGGCGATCATCGCCTGCATCTGTTCAAGGCCCGTCAGACCGGCCTCCGTCTCGTTGAAGAGATTCATGGCAGGATCTCCAGCCCAAGGCGCTGCCTGAGCGCGGTCTTGGAACAATCAAGAATTTTCTTTGAAAGAGTCATGTCTTCCGTCGCGCGCGACAGCATCAGCGCGCCGGCAAGCTCGCTTAAGACGGACGAGGCAAGAGCGTCCGGGTCTTCATACCCCAGGGCCTTGAGCTTGCTCGCAATGGCAGTGCTCAACCGGTTGAAACCGGCCGTGAAACTGACGCGGGCCGTGGGACCCAGCCGGGAAAGATCGCCGGAAAGCGCCGCCAGCGGGCAGCCGATGGCGCGCGAGTCACGGTGACGTTGCGAGAGGTAGAAATCGATATAGGCGGCGAGCGCCGGGGCCGGGGGCAGATCCCCCATCACTTTCCCGACGACCGAATTCGCCTCGTCGAACACGTAGGCCACCGTCTCGGCGATGAAATCATCTCTGGATTTGAAGTGCGCGTAGAAGCCGCCGTGCGTCAGGCCCGCGCTCGCCATGATCCCGGCCACGCTGATCTGATCTGGCCCGTTGGCCTTGATCGCCCTTGCCGCTTCTTTCAGCACCTTTGCTCTGGTGCGTTCCTTATGCTCCGGATCATACCGCATGACAGGTGCCTTCCGCTCATCGCGAGCCTTTTATATGAGGCATGTAATATCATGTGAGGTGCAAATTCAAGAGGCATCGAACAGAATATCGTGACGGGATTTGCAGGCCGCCGCGCGCAGGCCCATCGCCGGGATATTGCGCGCGGCGATAGTTCCTACCGGCTGACGAGTTCCAGAACGCGCGGCGCGGCCTTGTCCGAGGCGCGGGCGAGCGCAGGCTTGCCAAGGATCATGTCGGCGGCTTTTTCGGCGATCATGATCGTCGGCGCGTTCGTATTGCCGGAAACCAGCCGCGGCATGATGGAGGCGTCGACCACCCGGAGCCCCTCGACGCCATAGACCCGCAATTGCGGATCGACCACGGCGTTGGGACCGTGGCCCATCTGGCAGGTGCCGACCGGGTGATAGATCGTGCTCCCCGTGTTCTGGGCGAAGGCCAGCAGGTCCTCGTCGCTCACGGCGTCCGAGCCCGGCAGCAGCTCATGATCGATATAGGTCTGGAGCGCTGGCTGCTCCGCGATCTTGCGGGCGAAACGAAGCGACGCCACGGCGACCTCGCGGTCCAGCGGATCGCTCAGATAGTTCGGCACGATGGAGGGATATACGGAAGGGTCGGACGAACGGATCCGGATATGCCCCCGGCTTTCCGGCCTGACCTGACAGGGTGCGATGGTGAGGCCCGGCTGCTTGTCCAGCTCCATGGTGCCGTCGCGCGCCATGCGCTCCATGTCCATATTGGCGGGCAGGATGTGATACTGGATATCGGGATGGGCAAGCTCCGGCCGCGACTTGCAGAAAACGGCGATATGCGCGGCGGAAAGCGTGAGCAGCCCCTTGCGCTGGAACAGATATTTCAGCGTCTCGCCCACGAACCGCCGGCCGCGCGTCAGTTCGTTCACCGAAATGGTGCCGGGCTTCAGGCGGTAGATCACCCCCATCACATAATGGTCCTGCAAATTCTCTCCGACACCGGGGAGGTCGGACACCACGGGAATGCCATGCTCCCTCAGCAGCGCCGCCGGGCCGATGCCGGAAAGCTGCAGAAGCTGGGGCGAATTGATCGCGCCGCCTGAAAGAATGACCTCGCGCGCGGCGTGGGCCGTCCGCTTCACGCCGTTCTGCGTATATTCGACGCCGACAGCCTTCTTGCCCTCGAACAGCACACGCCCTGCCAGCGCACGGGTTTCGACCGTCAGGTTCTCCCGCTTCATCACCGGATGGAGATAGGCGACGGCAGCCGAATGGCGCTGGCCGTTCTTGACCGTCAACTGGTAATAGGTCACCCCTTCCTGATCGGCCCCGTTGACGTCCGCCTTGCGCGGCAGACCCGCCTGCTCGCAGGCGTCGATCACCGCATCCGACACCGGATGCTTTTCCGTCACATCGGAAACATTGAGCGGGCCGCCGGTCCCGTGCCAGCCCTCGCTGTCCGCCCCGCGCTCCTGATTTTCAGAACGCAGGAAATAGGGGTGGACGTCGTCCCAGCTCCAGCCCTCGCAGCCAAGCTGGCGCCAGTTGTCATAGTCCGCATGCTGACCGCGAATATAGAGCAGGCCGTTGATGGAAGAGGAGCCGCCCAGCACCTTGCCGCGTGGCCACATGTGGACCCGCCCACCCGAGGTTGAATCGGCCTCCGTCGGATAGAGCCAGTTGACCTTGGGGTCTTTCAGCGTCCGGGCATAGCCGACCGGCACATGGATCATCATGTTCGACATGAACTGCGAAGGCTCGTGCAGGGGCCGGTCGTCACCCCCGGCCTCCAGCAGCAGAACCCGTGTTTTTCCGTCCGCCGAGAGCCGGTTCGCCAGCACGCAACCGGCGCTTCCGCCGCCGACGACAATATAGTCGAATCGGGAAACTTCAGACATTGGACCTCCCAGCCGGCCTGTTTTCAGACCCTGAATTGTTATAGCGAGGCTATCTCGGGCCGGTTCTGGCATAAACCGCGCGAAAGCCTTAGCTTCGGCTGCCATATTAGATGCCAACCCCTGCCACTGTCGAATGAGGAAATCCGCCGTGCGCGACAAGATGAAAAACGGGCACAAAAGCCCCCAGCGTGTCGAACTCGATGACATCGACCGCCGGCTGATCTCGTTGCTTCAGCAGGATGGCCGCATCAGCTATGCAGACCTCAGCCGCGAAGTAGGGCTCACGGCGCCGGGCATCCGCATCCGGGTCATGCGGCTTCAGGACGAAGGCGTCCTCCAGATCGTCGCGGTCACCGATCCCTTGCAGCTTGGCTATGAAAGCATGGCCCAGGTCGCCATCCGCGCCGACGGCGATGCGATCGCCATCGCGGACGCGCTCCGGGAGGTGGAGAACGTCATTTATGTGGTGCTGTGTGCCGGTTCATACGATCTGATGGCGGAGGTCGTCGCCGCCGACAAGAACGCGCTTTTCGACGTCATCAACAATGAAATCAAACATATCCCCGGCGTCGGGAGGATAGAAACCTTCATGTATTACGGCATCCACACCCACCGCTTCAACTGGCGGGTGCGGGCCCCTGCGGGCAACGCAGAGGCCGGCGGGGACCATACCGCTACGTCAGAACCGGGGCTCTGATCCTCAGGACAATTCCGCCAGCGCCTTTACCAGCATATCGACGAAATAATCCACGCTTTCGCGGGTAAGGCACATGGGCGGCTTGATCTTCAATACGTTGAGATGGTCGCCCGTGGGCTGCATCAGGATGCCGAGTTCCAGCAGCCGGTCGCACAGCATCATGGTTTCCTGCGTTGCGGGTTCCAGCGTCTCCCGGTCCCGGACGAACTCGACGCCGAGATAAAAGCCCATGCCGTGAACCGCCCCCGCAAGGGGGAAGCGCTCGACCAGCGTTTCCAGCCGCGCCCTGAAATAATCGCCCAGATCGCGGGCATTTTCCTGCAAGCCCTCGTCCCGGATCACGTCGAGTACAGTCATCCCGGCCTGACAGCTCACCGGGCTCCCGCCCGCCGACGAAAAGAAATAACCCTCCGCCTCCAGCGCATCGGCGATCTCGCGGCGCGTGATCACCGCGCCAAGCGGATGGCCGTTGCCCATGGCCTTGGCGACCGTGATGATGTCGGGCACGACGCCCTGCTGATCCACGCCCCAGAAATAATGGCCCAGCCGCCCATAGCCGACCTGCACCTCGTCCGCGATGCAGACGCCGCCCTGCGCCCGGACCCGCGCGTAAACCTCCCGCAGATAGCCCGGCGGCAGCGGAATGCCGCCCGCATTGCCGTAGACCGGCTCACAGATGAACCCCGCCGGTCTGCGCCCCGCTTCGGCGAGCCGGTTCAGGGCTTCATCCACGCTGCGCACATAATCGGCCGTCGACCCCTCGCCCCGGAAAGGCCCCCGGTAGGTATTGGGCGCGGTGACGGGATGGACCCAGTCCGGCCGCGTAGTCAGCGCCCGGGGATTGTCGGCGATCGAGGTGGAGATGGCGTCCGTCGCCACCGACCAGCCGTGATAGGCCTCGAGCACGCACAGCATGTCGCGCGCGCCGCTGAAAGCCCAGGCCAGCCGGAGCGCCAGATCGTTGGCCTCCGTGCCGCTGTTGACCAGAAACACCGTATCGAGCGGACCGGGAGCCAGACCGGCAAGACGCCGGGAGAATTCCGCCGCCGCCGCATAGTGGAAACGGGAATTGGTGTTGAGCAGCGACCATTGCCGTGCCACTGCCTCGACCATGCGCGGGTGGCCGTGCCCCAGCACGCTGACATTGTTCAGCATGTCGAGATAGGTGCGTCCTTTCATGTCGATCATGTGCTGACGCCAGCCCCGCTCGATCTGCGGCGGCTCGGCATAATAATATTTCTGAGACCCGGCAAAGCTGGCGTTGCGGCAGGCGAGCAGCGCCTCGCTCTCCGGCTCCGCCGCCTCGCAGTCAAACCCCAAAATAACCGACGGTGCAGGGCACAGCGCCCGCCAGGCCGCCGCGCATCGTGGCGTTGCAAAGAGCGGCGGCACAAGGCCCGGTTCGGTGCAAAGCTGCACCCGCAGCGCCGTCCCCGTCCGCCCGAGCGCCTGCCCCCGGTCAACAGTTACAGCGGAGTGAACCCCTTCCAGTCCCCACAGCCATAGGGAGAGACCGGGGCCATCGAGCACCGCCGCCCCGCCCGTCTCATGGCGCAGCACGCCACCAAAGGGCGCCTGCACAAGGGTGCCTGACGGTAAAACAAGATCGACATGAAGCGCACAGGTTTCCGGCTCGTGCGGACTGTCGGTCTTCGTCTGCGACAGGCGGTATTCGCCATGGCGCGTCGCGGCAAGGCCGGTGGCCGCCGCCGCTTCTTCCAGCAGGCGCTGGTCTATACCGGGTTCACCCCAGTTGCCTTCGCGGAACCCCGCCCCCAGTACGCCCAGATCGGCGAACCGGAACTCTTCAGCCTTCACACCGGGCAGCAAAGGGGCAGACGCTTCAGCAACAGAAAAGGCTTTCCCCAGACCGGCGCTTTCCAGAATGGCGGCTTCCATCAGCCCAAACGGCACCGAGGTCGCGACCTCGAAAATTTTGCGCTCATGGTCAAGGTTGCCCGCCGCGTAATCATTGCCGGTATCGACCTTGTTCTGATGCTCACCGCACACCCACTGCACCGCGCCCCGCACGACAACTAGGGGCCAGAGCGCCCGGAGTTCCGCCTCATTGAGTGGATTGATCGCGTGATAGGCCGCGACGGCGGGCAGAATGGCAAACGGATCGCCTTCGGCATGGTGCAGCAGCGACGCGCAGGTGACGGCAAGATCGGCCACCCGCCAGCCATGCACCAGATCGCCGAAATCGATGACGCCCTCCGGCCGCCAGTGCCCCCGCTCGTCCCGCCGGCACACGACATTGTCGTCCGTCACATCATGGTGCACCGCCTGCGCGCGAAAGGCCGGAATCCACGGCTCTATCCTGCGATGGGCCTCCTCCACCACGGCGAGAATCCGGACCCTGTCTCTTTCATTTTCGACGGCAGGCAGCATATGGCCGATGACACTGTCCGCACGGCGCAGATCCCATTGCAAGGGCCGGAAGAGCCCCGGATGCTCGAAATCCTCAAGCGCAAGGGCAAGTTCCGCGCACAGCCGCCCGAAACGGGCCACCAGATCGGGCGGCATATAACCAAGGTGGGTCAGGCTTGTGCCATCCAGAAAATCCAGCAGCCGGACCTGAAGCGCCTGCCCTTCAACTGTGAGGGAAACAAGTTCCCGGCCATCACGGTCCGCCATCACGGCCGGAGTTCCGGGCGCCCCCTTGCGGGCGCGCAGATGCGCCATGGCGGCGTTTTGCGCCGTAAGCTCCGCCTCCGAATAATCGGCATGGCAGATCTTGAGGACATAGCGCGCGTCCCCTGTCTCGACCAGAAAATTGCGATCCTGCTGGCTGCCGAGTTCGCGTACCGATCCCGTGACGCCATAACACCGTGCAAGAATTTCCGCAGCCTGTGTTTCGCTGATGTCGGGGCAAGGAAGATCGGAACGCTGAAAAAGCGCGACTTCAGTCATAAAAACCTCGGAGCTTGCTGTCACTGGCGGCCACCACCACACATCCCCGAAATGAAGGCCACTAAAGTTGAAATTTAGAAAATTATATTGTCGATATAATATCGCTTCAATATCAATTTACGGAATAAATTTTTCTTATGAAAAGTGAAATGCCGGTTTCTCAAACTGGAATCACCGTCGCTGGAACACTGCCATACATGGCTTCCATGAAGAGACTTATTTCTCCGTAACGTATTTTCTTACCCATAATCTTCCTCTCATCGATCAGGCCTCGGGCTGAAACCCGGTTGCACCATGAATGATCGCTTATGTTTTATTCGTCGGTATTCAGTCATAACCCTTTGTTATTAGGCCTATTCAAAAGAAAAGACATTTTACCAAATCAAACTGCTTGCTTTCTAGGAGATTATTTTTCGCCTCCTGCTACGCATTTTGTGGATTTTCTTATAAATTAATGGCATCGATTAATTTAGTTTTCTGTTTCTTCTCTTTAATTTTGCCCATGCCGATACGTCGGCCATACCGGAGCATCCTCGTGATACTGGATAGCCACGATACAAAACTACGCAAAATGCCTCAGCAGGAACGCGCGCGAACGACGATCAAACGGATCCTTGAGGTAACCGGAGAGGTGCTCGATCAGGTCGGGTTTGAAAAAACAAATACAAACCTGATTGCCCGCCAGTCCAGGACGAACATCAGTTCGCTCTATCAATATTTCCCCAACAAGCATGCGATCATCGCGGTGCTCCGCGAGAACATCCTTGATCAGCTTGTCGAGGTTTTCCGCCCCTTTCCCGATGAATTTGCCGCCAGCACGAACTGGCAGGAAACCCTGCAGGCCTCCATCGCCCTCTTTATCGCAACGGCCAACGATCATCCCGGCTCGAAGGGGCTGCGCCGGATGCAATCGTCTCCATTGTCCACCCATCCGCTCGATCACCCGCGCGAGATGCGCATCACAGAATATCTGTCAAAGGGCTTTGCCTTGCGCAATCCCGCCCTTGGCGCTACGCATTGCCAGACCATGGCCCGGCTGGTGGTCCAGGCCATTCTCACACTCCTTGAATCAGACTCCCGGGGAATCATTCTCGCCCATCGCGAGATAGAGCGGCGCACAGAAGTCCATCGCATGTGCTTTGCCTATCTCGGCCAGTATTTTACAACAGCCGGCATGGAAATCCCGACCCTGCCCAATCAGGAAAATTCCATACCATGAGCCAGTTTTTCAAACTTTTCCGACGATTGTTCAGGCGCACCCGGAAGCTGTCATATTATGACTCGCAGATTGGTGCGCGTGAGATCCATCGCAATCAGTCCCGCTCGCATCGCCCCTGACAGCACAGGATAAATCCGGTGCGTTACATGACCGCCTGATCTAGGATGGCACACTTGCTCAGTCCCATCCTTCCTTTCACGCGATTATGACCCAGATTTTACAAGACCCCGTCGAACCCTCCGTTCTGCGGTTCCGGGATTTCCAGCTCTATCTGACGAGCCGGCTTTTCGTCACTTTCGCAACGATGATCCAGTCGGTCGCGGTCGGCTGGCATGTCTACGGGATCACCAACGATCCCCTGTCGCTCGGCTATGTCGGCCTGGCGCAATTCCTGCCCATGGTGCTGCTCACCCTGCCCGCCGGCGATGTCGCTGACCGCTTCGACCGGCGGCTCATCTTCGCCGCCGCAACGGCGCTGGAATTGCTGTCATCACTGTTGCTCATCACTTTGGCCGTTCTCAACCCGGCCAGCGCCCTGCCTTTCTATGGCGTGCTCGCGATCTACGGCATGGCCAGGGCCTTCGCCGCTCCCGCGATGCAATCCTTTTTGCCAACGCTGGTG
The DNA here is from genome assembly GCA_028283765.1 of Parvibaculaceae bacterium. Classification (GTDB taxonomy): domain Bacteria; phylum Pseudomonadota; class Alphaproteobacteria; order Parvibaculales; family Parvibaculaceae; genus JAATFR01. Next base: position 50,875 of record JAPWJY010000001.1, read on the forward strand.
CCCGCGGAGCATCTGCCCCGTGCCATTGCGCTTTCGGCCTCCGTCTTTCAGGTCGCGGTGATTGCGGGCCCGGCCCTTGGCGGCGCGCTCTATATTTTCGGTCCGCTCGCAGCCTATGGCGCCAGCGCGGCACTCTTTGCCCTTGGCATTGCAGCCACGCTTTTGATCAAACCACGTCCCCGTCACCAGAACCCGTCGGATGCCGCCAGTACTGCTTTTGAGCGCGTCATGGCCGGCATCGGCTATGTGCGGCACAATCCTGTCGTGCTGGGCGCGCTCTCGCTCGATCTGTTTGCCGTGCTGCTGGGCGGGGCAACAGCCCTGTTGCCGGTTTTTGCTCGCGACATTCTCCATGTCGGCCCCGAGGGACTCGGCATGTTGCGCAGCGCCGTCGCAGCTGGCGCCTTCGTCACCAGCGTCGCCCTCGGCTATCTTTCCCTGAGCCGCAAGGCTGGCCTGCTGATGTTCGGCGCCGTTGCAATTTTTGGTCTGGCCACAATCCTGTTTGGCCTTTCGGTCAATTTTTATCTTTCGCTGTTTGCCCTCTTCATTCTGGGCGCATCCGACATGATCAGCGTCTATGTCCGTTCATCACTGATCCAGCTTGCCACGCCCGACGAAATGCGTGGCCGCGTAAGCGCCGTCAATTTCCTCTTCATTGGCGCATCGAACGAGCTTGGTGAATTTGAATCGGGCACTACCGCAGGCTGGTTCGGTACTGTGCCCGCCGTCATCATCGGCGGTGTCGGCACGCTTGTCGTTGTCGGCCTGTGGATGTGGGGTTTCCCCGCCCTCCGAAAAGTCGATCGCCTGTCGGATGTGAAACCGGGTTAAGCTGTCTGCATAAGAAAGCTATTGGCCGGGTAAAAATGACGCACCTGTTATGCGTGTGAGTCGGAACGTTTCTTGCTTACTTATCCATCGCACACGAACACTCCTGCCTAGAACCTCACCATGAACCGATCTGGAATCTGAAAATGTCGATCCCCACGAACAAGCATATCCTCACCATTTCCTGCCCGGACGTTGTCGGTATCGTTGCTGCCGTATCGGGTCTTCTGGCGGAAGAAGGTTTGTTCATTACGGAATCGAGTCATTTCGGCGATAGCGACACCATGCGTTTCTTTCAGCGCACCGTGTTCCGCCCGGTGGATCCCGCAAGCTTTTCGCGCACGCATTTCATCGAACGCTTCAAGCCGATCGGCGAACGCTTCAACATGGACTGGCACATCTACAATGCCGATGTCCGCCCCTCTTTCCTGCTGATGGTCTCGAAGTTCGATCATTGCCTGAACGACCTTCTCTATCGCTGGCGCACCGAGTCGCTGAAGATTCACATTCCCGCCATCGTCTCGAACCATCTCGATCTCGCGCCCCTCGCCCAGGCGCACCGTATTCCGTTTTTCCATATCCCCGTAACGAAAGACACGAAGGCGGAAGCCGAATCCCGGCTGCGCGATCTTGTCGATGAAACGAAATCGGAATTCATCGTGCTCGCCCGCTACATGCAGGTCCTTTCAAGTGAAATGTCCGCCGACCATATGGGCCGCATCGTCAACATCCACCATTCATTCCTGCCGAGCTTCAAGGGCGCCAAGCCCTATCATCAGGCTCATGCCCGCGGCGTGAAGCTGATCGGCGCGACGGCCCATTTCGTCACCAGCGATCTCGATGAAGGTCCGATCATCGAGCAGCGCGTGGAGCGCGTGGACCACACCTATGTCGCCGATGAAATGGTGGAAGCCGGTCGCGACATCGAGGCGATCACCCTTGCCCACGCCATCCAGGCGCTGGCGGAACGCCGCGTATTTCTCAACGAGAAAAAGACCGTCGTTTTCTAAAAAGAAAATGGCGGCATCCGGTTCGCCGGATGCCGCCTCATTCTTATCGGTTCAGTTCACCGGTAATGGCCTGCCGGTAAAGCCCGGCCAGCGTCTCTTCATCGAGTACAATCGGGTTGCCGCCGCATGAAGGGTCAAGCGCCGCCATCGGCGCAAGTTCACCCACATGCTGCAACTGCACGCCCAGTTCCGCCAGCGTATTGGGAATGCCCAGTTCTTCCCGCAAGGCGAGCACCCAGTCCAGCACCGCATCGAACGAGGGGTTCGGCAGGTCGAGATAGCGCGCCAGCGCCGTCAGCCGCTCTTCGACGGCGCTGCGATTGAACAACAGCACATAGGGCATCACCACCGCGTTGGTCAGCCCATGATGGGTGTTGAAGACCGCGCCGCAGGGGTGGCTCAGCGCGTGCATTGCGCCCAGCCCCTTCTGGAAGGCCGTCGCCCCCATGGAAGAGGCCACCATCATCTGCGAACGGGCGACGAGGTTCTTGCCATCCTTCGCTGCCACCGGCAGCCATTCCTTGATGAGCCTCATGCCCTCAAGCGCGATGCCCTGCGCCATCGGATGATAAAAGGGCGAGCAGAACGCTTCCAGATTATGCGACAGCGCATCCATGCCCACCCATGCGGTGATGTTGGCGGGCAAACCTTCCGTAAGCTGCGGATCGGCGATGACGATGGCGGGCTGCATCTTGGGATGAAAGATGATCTTCTTGGTATGATCGCTCTCGTCGGTGATGACCGAGGCACGTCCCACTTCCGAGCCGGTGCCCGAGGTCGTCGGCACCGCGACCACAGGCGCCATGCCCTCCACATTGACCCGCGTCCACCAGTCCTCGCGATCCTCGAAATCGAAGATCGGCCGCGTCTGGCCCACCATCAGCGCCACGGCCTTGGCCGTATCGAGGCCCGAGCCTCCGCCGAAGGCGATCACGCCGTCATGCCCGCCCGCCTTGTAGGCGGCGACGCCCGCATCCACATTCGCGCCCACGGGGTTTGACTGCACATCGGCGAAGACGGTGCAGCCGAGCCCCGCGGCCTTCACGCTCTTCACGGCATCGGCCACCATCGGCAGCGAGGCCAGCGCCTTGTCTGTAACCAGCAACGGATTGGTCATGCCGAGAGTCTTGCAGGCGTCCGCCAGTTCAACCACCCGGCCGACGCCGAAGCGCACGCTGGTGGGGTAGTTCCAGTTGCCCCTGAGGGCATCGAGTTCGCTCATGATTTTCTCTTGTTCCAGCAGGCTTACCAGCAAGCTTACAGTGTCCGCAGATGAAAGGATTTCGGCCGGGTCAGATGTTCATAGCCAACCACGGAGAGGGAAGCGCCATGCCCGGAATTCTTGACGCCGACCCAGGCGAGCGCAGGGTCGAGGTAATCGCACCGGTTGACGAAGAACGTGCCGGTCTCGATCTGCGTGCCGATGTCGAGGCCCGCTTCCTCGTCCGCCGTCCACACCGCCGCGGTCAGCCCGAATTCCGTATCGTTCATCAGCGCCACAGCCTCCTCGTCCGAGCTGACCTTCATGATGTTGACGAGGGGGCCGAAAATCTCCTGCCGCATGCTTGAGATCGAATGATCGACATCGACCAGAATCTGCGGTGCGACATAGGCCGTACCCTCTCTGGCGTTCACGAAATGCTTCTCATCCAGCAGCGGCCTCGCCCCTTCGGAAATGGCCTGCGCCACCTGCCTGCGGATTTCCGTGGCCGCTTCCGCTTTCACGACAGGCCCGAGATTATTGTTGAGGTCGATGGGGTTGCCGAGACGATAGGCATTGGTGAGCGCCACGGCTCCCTCGACGAACTTGTCGTAATGGTTGGCCGCCACATAGATGCGCTGCGTGCCGCAGCAGGACTGGCCGGAATTGAAGAAAGCGCCATCGACGAGATTTTCAATGGCGTGATCGATGTTGGCGTCATGGCGCACATAGACCGGATCGCAGCCGCCAAGCTCCAGTCCGACGCCGATGAACCGCTCGCCCGCCACCCTTGCGACCTTGTGGCCGACGCCAACCGAGCCGGTGAAATTGACGTAATCCACGCGCGGATCGCGGATCAGCTTTTCCGTATCGGGAATGGAAAGATGCAGCGCCTCGAAAACGCCTTCCGGCAGCCCGCCGCCCTGAAGGCTTCGGCAAAGCGCTCGGCGCACAGCAGCGTCTGCGGCGCCTGTTTCAGAATGACGGTATTGCCCGCCATGATCGCAGGCACCACCACATTGATCGTGATGAGATAGGGATAATTCCAGGCTCCGATGACAAAGACCGTGCCGAGCGGCTCGCGCCGGATAAAACGGTTGAAGCCTTCGACAGGCGCGGGGCGCACATCGGCCAGCGACGCTTCCGCCGTTGCGATCATGTGCCGGGCGCGCTCCTCGAAGCCGCGCATCTCGAAAGGCGTCTGGGCCGCGGGCCGCCCCATCTGCCATGAAAGCTCGAGCGCGATCTCATCCTTCTTCGACAAAAAGGCGTCCACGAATTTCGTGCAGACCGCCGCCCGTTCGGCCATCGTCGTGCGCTTCCACGCCTTCTGCGCCGCCTTGGCGCGGGCCAGCGCGGCCTCTATCTCGCCGGGCCCGGCCAGCGGCCGTTCGGCATAGATGCTGCCATCAACCGGGGTGATCAGCTTGCAGGTTTCAGTCATTCGTCTCACACCTTCATGGATGTACGCACGTGCAGATTAACCCCGTCTCACAAGGCGGGGATAAGTCTGTCTTCAAATAATTTCGAAATAGCGATTGAGTTCCCAGTCGCTGACATGCTTGCGGAACTCGCGCTCTTCCCACTCGCGGGTCGCTGCATAATGGTCGACGAAATCGTCGCCGAACATCTCGCGCGCCATCGCCGAGCCGCGCAGGGCCTGCGCGGCTTCCCACAGTGTGCGGGGCAGTTGCTGGTGCGCAGGCGCTTCCTCGAGATAGGCGTTGCCGGTCACGGCAGGATCGGGCTCGATGCCGTCCTCGATGCCCTTGAGGCCTGAGGCCAGAGCCGAGGCCATCACCAGATAGGGATTGGCATCTGCTCCCGGCACGCGATATTCCACCCGCTGCGATTTCGCGCTGCCGGGAATGGCGCGCAGCGCCACGGTGCGGTTGTCCACGCCCCATGTCGCCGCCGTGGGCGCCCAGTAACCGGGGATAAGCCGGCGGTAGGAATTGATGGTCGGCGCGGCAAAGGCGGTCATCTCCGGTAAATATTTCTGCATTCCGCCGATGAAATGGCGCATCGCGTCCGAAACATGGCCGGGCTTCGAGGCGTCGTGAAAAACCGGCGCGCCCTCAAGGGTCTTGAGCGAAAGGTGGGTATGCCCGCCCTGCCCCGCCGCCGCCGGGTCCCACTTCGCCATGAAGCTCAGATGCCTGCCGGTGCGCTGGGCGAATATCTTGGAAAAGGTCTTGAAAAGGGCCGCCTTGTCGGCGGAGACCAATGCCTTGTCGACGACAAGGGCGGCTTCGAGCGCCCCCGGCCCCGTTTCCTCATGGATACCCTCGATCGGCATGTCCATGGCGCTACAGAGATCGAGCAGGCCGCGATAGAATTCCGAATTGACCGAATTGCGGATCACCGAATAGCCGGCATTGCCCGAACCCATCGATTTCATCTGCCGGTAGCCCTTGGCGCGCAGGGCGGCGTCATCCTCGTCGAGCGCGAGGAATTCATATTCGCAGGCCGCGAGAACCTCAAAGCCCATGGAGCGGGCCTTGCCGAGCGCGCGCCTCAGCATGGCGCGCGGGCAGATCGCCTCATGCCGCCCGCCGAATTCGCCAAGGAAAAACAGCATATTGTCTTCCAGCGGCAGTTCCCGGCAGCTTTCCGGCAGGATGCGCACCGGCGCATCGCCATAGCCGCGATGCCAGCCCGTCACCGTGGTGTTGTCGTAAAGCTGGTCGTTCACGTCCCAGCCCAGCACCACGTCGCAGAAGCCGAAGCCGTCATCGAGCGAGGAGATGAATTTTTCGGCGGCCATATATTTGCCGTTCAGCACGCCATCGACATCGAACACGCCCACCTTCACCTGCCGGAGACCGCGCTCCTTCACGATGGCGCGGGCATCGTCGGCTGTTCTTACGTCGCTGGGCTTCATGGCTTCTTCCTCGTGGCGGGTCGCTCGATATAGTCACGCCCTGTTGCGGGCGGCGGATGCAAAGGCCGGGCCCATCGGGCTTATCCGGATACCGGGGCGCAGATGGCGATAGGGCAGCAATAGCGGATTGGCCGTATTGGCCCCCGGCGCCTCGGCGATCAGGATCTCGCGGGCAAGCGGCCCGAAATCCGCGCGGAAATGCACCGAGCTTTTGAGGACAAGAATTTTCTGCTCCCGGGGCTCCACGCCCAGATGGCGGAACATGGCCTGGTCGGCCGCCTGCTGCTTGCGGCTGGTGACGATGACCCGCACCCCTTCATGACGCAGCAGCGCCATGGGCCCCAGTTGCATCCGGCTGCCCGCATAAAAGGGGCCCGTGGCGAGAAAACGCCCGTCGCCCAGCCGCTCCACGGTGAAGCGCGCATGGACGGGCTTCTCGTCCGCCGCCCCCATCCTGGCCCCCAGATCGGCCTCGATCTCCGCGCCTTCTCCCGCCTGATGAGCCAGCCCCGCCACCTCCGGGTCGCACAGATTGGCGAGCACGGCGCCTTCGGCTCCCGCCTCGATCAAGGCCCGAAGCATCCCGACCGTATCGGACGTGCCGCCCGCGCCGGGATTGTCCTGCGTATCGGCGATGACGACGGGCCCCTCCATTGCCATGGCGGCCCTGACCGCCTCATGGGGCGCATAGAGCGTTCCGGCGAATTTCGCCTCAGCCGCCAGCGCTTGCCGGAAAAGCGCATCTGCTGCGCGCTCCACGGATTTTTCATCATAGCCATAGGCCAGCACGGCGGGGCCGGAGCCGGGGAAATCCGCCATGGCGAAACCGCCCACGAACGAAACGCAGAGAAGACCATGCTCTTTCGCCAGATCGCCGGCCGCCGCCACAAGACCTGCCATCGGTTCCGACAGGGTGGATTGCCAGTGCAGCGGAATGAGATAGGGCAGCGGCCGCAGTGCGCGGGCGGGCTCGCCATCGAGACGCGCCAGCAAGTCCATCGACCGCGCGCCGGTCTCCGCCATGTCGATATGGGGATAGGTGCGATAGGGCACGAGAAGGCTCGCCTCGCGGACCATGCGGCCGGTCACATTGGCATGAAAATCAAGGCTGGCGACAACGGGGATATCTTTTCCAACCACGGCCCGGACCCGGGCCAGCAATTCGCCCTCGCCATCGTCGAGATGCTCGCAGACCATCGCGCCGTGCAGATCGAGATAGACGGCATCGACATTGCCCGCTGCCCTGAGCCGGTCGAGCATCATGGCCGAAACGGTTTCAAAGGCGTCCCGCGTGACATGGGCGGACGGGGTGGCCGAGCACCAGACCAGCGGCGCGATCTCATGGCCCCGCCCGCGAGCCTCCTCGATGAAGCCTGCGACCGGCACATTGATGCCTTTTACCGCCTCGGGGACTTCGCCTCCCTGAACCAGTCCCGGCCATGCGTCCGGCGCCTCGAAATCGGCGAGCGCCGCCTTCACCGGGGCGAAGGTGTTCGTTTCATGCTGGAAGCCGCCAACTGCTATACGCAATCCTCATCTCCTGACGCCCCATCCTAAAGGCCGTCCCCGCACCCGATCTAGCTGGTCTTTCTCATATCTTGACATGCCCAAACCGGGGCTCATAGAGCGGCTGGAGAGTCCAAACGGAAAAGCCCGGCTGGATTGAGCCGGGCTTTTGTCTGAAGGAGGCACTCTGTCTCAGACAGAGCCTCAATTGTCGAGGAAGCTTCTCAGCTTGCGCGAGCGGCTCGGGTGCTTGAGCTTGCGCAGCGCCTTCGCCTCGATCTGGCGGATACGTTCGCGCGTCACCGAGAATTGCTGGCCGACTTCCTCCAGCGTGTGGTCGGTGTTCATGCCGATGCCGAAGCGCATGCGCAGCACGCGCTCCTCACGAGGCGTCAGCGAGGCGAGCACGCGCGTCGTCGTCTCGCGCAGGTTCGACTGGATCGCAGCGTCGATCGGCAGGATCGCGTTCTTGTCCTCGATGAAGTCGCCGAGGTGGCTGTCTTCCTCATCGCCGATCGGCGTTTCGAGGCTGATCGGCTCCTTCGCGATCTTGAGGACCTTGCGCACCTTCTCAAGCGGCATGCCCAGCTTTTCGGCCAGTTCTTCCGGCGTCGGCTCGCGGCCGATCTCGTGCAGCATCTGGCGCGAGGTGCGGACCAGCTTGTTGATGGTCTCGATCATGTGCACCGGAATACGGATGGTGCGGGCCTGATCCGCAATAGAGCGCGTGATCGCCTGACGGATCCACCATGTGGCATAGGTCGAGAACTTGTAACCGCGGCGGTACTCGAACTTGTCCACCGCCTTCATCAGGCCGATGTTGCCTTCCTGAATGAGATCGAGGAACTGCAGGCCACGGTTGGTGTATTTCTTGGCGATGGAGATGACGAGGCGCAGGTTGGCCTCGACCATTTCCTTCTTGGCGATGCGCGCCTCGCGCTCGCCCTTCTGCACCATCTGCACGATGCGGCGGAATTCGCCGATATCGAGGCCGGTTTCGGTCGCGAGGCTCTGGATCTGGAAGCGCAGTTCCTTGACCTGATCCTTGTCGTCCCGGGCGAAGCTGGTCCAGCCCTTGCCCTTCAGGCGGCCGACACGGCGCGTCCAGTTGGGATCGAGTTCGTTGTTGTAATATTGTTTGAGGAATTCCTCGCGCGCCACGCCCTGGGCTTCAGCCAGACGCAGCATCCGGCCTTCCATCATCATCAGACGCTTGGAGATGATGTAAAGTTGCTCGACGAGGCTTTCGATGCGGTTGTTGTTGAGGGCGAGGCTCTTGACCTCGACGATCAGTTCCTCGGTGATCTTGTGCAGCTTCTTGTTCAGCGTGGCGGGCACATCCTCGCCCTGAAGCGCCAGTTCGACCTTCTGGTCGTGAAGTTTGCGCAGCTTCTTATATTCGCCGGCGATCTTGTCGAAGATCTCCATGACCTTGGGCTTGAGTTCCGCCTCCATGGTGGCGAGAGACATATTGTTCTCCCCCTCCTCGTCGGCGTCCTCGTCCTCGATCTCCTCCGGCACCGGCATGTTGCCGGCAAGGGCGGCTTCCGAGTGATCGACCTTCTTGGCGTCCGGCCCGGCGAAGGTCGCGTCCAGATCGATGATGTCGCGAAGCAGAATCTTCCCGTCGAGCAGTTCGTCGCGCCAGATGATGATGGCCTGAAAGGTCAGCGGGCTCTCGCAGAGACCCGCAATCATCGCCTCGCGGCCCGCCTCGATGCGCTTGGCGATGGCGATTTCGCCTTCGCGCGAGAGCAGTTCGACGGAGCCCATCTCGCGCAGATACATGCGCACCGGATCGTCCGTGCGGTCGAGCGTTTCGGTCTTGGTTTCGGCGCGGACGACGGCGCGGCTCTGCGATTCTTCCTCGTCGATCTCGCCGACTTCCTCGGCGCGCTCCTCATCGGGCGCGTCTTCGCCTTCGTCATTCTCGACGACAGTGATGCCCATTTCCGACAACATCGAGAGGGTATCCTCGATCTGTTCGGATGAAAATTCCTCGGAAGGGAGAACCTTGTTCAACTCGTCATAGGTGACGAAGCCGCGCGCCTTGGCAGCCTTGATCATCTTCTTGACGGCAGCATCGGACATATCGAGGAGCGGACTGTCCGTCGTTCCTTCAGTCTGTTCCGTTACTTCCGCCGCTTCGGCTGTTTTGCTCGCCATGTAAACCAACGCTCCGCCTTATATGTGCCGGCAGTTTGGGCCGGTTCCGGTCGAACCCGCCCGGCTTTCGCTCCGGCCCCCATTATTTCTCAGCGGGATGGGACCCGCGCAATATAAATAGGGCCGCACCCCTCCCGTTTCCACCAATCCGCTGCCTCCTAGGCATCGGAATGAAAGGCACGGGCTGGTCCAGCCGCCAGATCATCCAGTCCATCTACCCGGTCGAGACTTTCCCTGTGCGCATTAAGCGCCTTCAGTCTCGCCCAGTTCTCCTCGTTCGTCTCCATCGCCAGCGCGCGCTCGGCAGCCTTGAGTTCAGCCTCCAGCGCGACGACTTCGCGATGCCTCGAAAGCACATGCAACCAGCCGGATTCGGCTTCGTCGGGGGTAGCTTCCCGCCAGGTAGAGGTCTCGTTTCTCAACCCCGCATCGGCCTCAAGCCGACGGACAATGGCAGCCGCTGCACCTGTCTCCAGATGGGCGCGCAGTCCGTCCCTGTCAAGGGGCGCAATCCGGGTCGCTACGTCTATGATTTCATTGCGCAACCTGTCAAGACCCGGGATGGCCAGATCGAGATGGGCAAAATCCTCCAGATAGCGGTCCAGCAGGGCCGGATGGTTCAATATCATCAGGACCAGCAGGTTTTCCCGGCGCTTGACGGCGGCCTGCGCGTCCCGGGCAAGGGGGCTTTCCCGCAGTTCCATCGTGGCCGGGGGGATAAAACCATCGAAATTGCCGCCAAAACCCTTCCAGGAGCTCCTTTTCCGCCCGAATGAGCTTCGCCCCCCTCTTCCGAAGGGGGAGGCCCCGGAACGCCCGCCCCCGCCGGCCACGGGACGGCCCGTCCCGGCGAAAAGCTTGCTCAATCGTTCGGCAAAATCGCGCTCATAATGGGAACGGACCTTGGGGTCGGCGATGGCGCGGAGCGCCGTTTCCGTCCGCATTTCAAAATCGGCACGGCGCTCAGGCGTGTCGAGTGGCCCCGCCTGCAATTCCTTGGCCCAGAGCATGTCGGAGAGCGGCCGGGCCTTGCCCAGCACCTCCTCCACCGCCTCGGCCCCCTGCGCGCGGATCAGGTCGTCGGGGTCCTGCCCCTCAGGCAGCAGGGCGAACCGCAGGGAATGACCCGGCTTGAGCAGCGGCAGGACCCGATCGACGGCGCGATAGGCCGCCTTGAGACCCGCCTTGTCGCCGTCGAAGCACAGGATCGGCTCAGGCACCATGCGCCAGAGAAGGCCGATCTGCTCCTCGGTCAGCGCCGTGCCAAGTGGCGCGACGGCATGGCCGATGCCCCCCTGCGCCAGCGCGATCACGTCCATATAGCCTTCGACCGCGATGACGGCATTGCGATCATGGGCGGGCTTGCGCGCCCGGTGGAAATTGTAGAGCACCCGCCCCTTGTGAAAGAGCGGGGTGTCGGGCGAATTGAGATATTTGGCCGGCGCGCCCGCCTCCATGGCCCGGCCCCCGAAGGCGATGGTGCGGCCGCGCGCGTCGGCAATCGGGAACATGATGCGGTTGCGGAACCGGTCATAAGGCTCGGGAATATCCTCGCCCGAGATGATCAGGCCAGCGTCCGCCATATCGGTTACGGGAACGCCCTTCGATGTCAGGAAACCCATGAGTTCATGGCGGCTGCCCGGCGCATAGCCAAGGCCGAACTCCTCGACCGTCCGGGCGGTCAGGCCCCGCTTCGCGATATAGGCCCTCGCCTCGGCACCGGCGGAACTCCTCAGCTTTTCACGGAAAAAGGCCGCCGCCATCTCCATCACATCGATAAGAGACGCCGCGGCCTTCTCACGCTCGGCCACGAACCTGTCCTGTTTGGGCACATCAAGCCCGGCCTCGGCCGCCAGCCGCTCGATGGCCTCCATGAAGGAGAGGTTTTCGGTCTTTTCCAGAAACTTGATGACGTCGCCATGCTCGCCCGAGGAGAAGCAATGGTAGAACTGCTTGTCATCGTTGACGGTGAAGGAAGGCGATTTCTCGTTGGTGAAGGGCGAAAGACCGACATATTCCCGGCCTTTCCGCGTCAGTTTCACCTTCCGGCCCACGACCTCGGAGACGCGGACCCGCGCCTTGAGCTCATCGAGGAATGCCTTGGGAAACGACATGGGGCCGGGAGTCCTGACGGAGTAAATGCCTGAACAAGGATTGTAACGCAGAGATGACCGTTTAGGGATTCAGAATCCGGGCCAACCTTCCAAACGGGAATCAACCCGGCCAAGGCAAGGGATTTCAAGCCATTCAGCCTCATTGGAGCTGATTTGTATGTACAGCGCACCATGACGGCGGCCACAGGAAACAAACCGGCTAGCCCGCTTCCGCGAAGGCCAGTTGTTCGTCCTCGATCCGCCGGCGCTCGCGGCGCGCCATGAGCAGGCCCGCGGCGGTGACGGCAAGGGTGACGACGAGGATCATCAGGGTCGCAAGCGCGTTGATGTCGGGCGTCACCCCCAGCTTGACCTTGGAATAGATGAGCAATGGCAGGGTTGTCGCCCCCGGCCCGGCGACGAAGCTTGAAATCACCAGATCGTCGAGCGAGAGAGTGAAAGACAGCAGCCAGCCCGACAGCATGGCCGGGGCGATGATGGGCAGGGTGACGTCGATAAGCACGCCGAGCGGGCGCGAGCCCAGGTCCATCGCCGCCTCTTCCAGCGAGATGTCCATGGCGATCAGCCGCGACTGGATGATGACCGCGACATAGCACATGCAGAATGTGGTGTGGGCGATGGCGATGGTGATGACGCCACGCTCCATCGGCCAGCCGATCAGGGTGCCCATGGTGATGAACATGAGCAGCAGGGAAATACCGGTGATAACATCGGGCATGACCAGCGGCGCGGTCATCATGCCGGAAAAAAGCACCCGCCCCCGGAAGCGGCCCAGCCGGGCCAGCGCATAGCCCGCCATGGTGCCGAGAATGACGGACGCCGTGGCGGCGATGACGCCCACCTCCAGCGAACGCATGGCCGCTGCCATGATAATGTCGTTCTTGAACAGCGAGCCGTACCATTTGACGGAAAAGCCGCCCCAGATGGTGACGAGACGCGACGCATTGAAGGAATAGGCGATGAGCGAGAAAATGGGGACATAGAGGAAGACCATCCCCGCCGCGAGAACCGCGTTGGAAAAGCCGATGCGGGGCATGGGGGAGATGCGGGCCATCAGCTCTTCTCCTCGCGCGCCTGCGCCGCCTGAAAGAACATGATCGGAATGACCAGCGCCACCAGCAGCGCAATGGCGACGGCGGACGCTGTGGGCCAGTCGCGGTTCTGGAAGAACTCGTTGAAGAGGACCCGCCCGATCATCAGGTTGCGCGCATCGCCCAGAAGATCGGGGATAACATATTCGCCCACCGCCGGAATGAAGGTGAGCAGCGAGCCCGCAACGATGCCGGGCATGGAAAGCGGCAGCGTGACATCGCGGAAAACGCTCCAGGGCCGCGCGCCCAGATCGGCCGCCGCCTCATCGAGCGTGGCGTCCAGCCGCTCAAGACTCGCATAGAGCGGCAGGATCATGAACGGCAGATAGGAATAGACGATGCCGAGATAGACCGCGAACGGCGTGTAGAGCATCTGGATCGGCGCCGACACAATGTGCGACCAGACCAGAAAACGGTTGATCATGCCATTGGTGTCGAGCAGGCCGATCCAGGCATAGACCCGGAGCAGAAACGAGGTCCACAAGGGCAGGATGACGACCAGCAGCAGGATATTGCGGCGGTTGGCCGGCGCCCGCGCGATGGCATAGGCCATCGGATAGCCCAGCAGCAGGCAGAGCACCGTGGAAATCGCCGCGATCTTCAGCGAATTCAGATAGGCACGCAGGTAAATATCTTCCGACGCGATGAACTTGAAATTGTCGAACGTCAGGACAAACGAGATATGGCTGTCGTCGATCCAGTTGACCAGCGCCGAAAAGGGCGGCTGGGTATCCAGCATGTCGGCAAGGCTGATCTTCAGAACGATGAAGAACGGCACCAGAAAAAACAGGAGCATCCAGACATAGGGAATGGAGATCAGCATATGCCGCCAGGAATCCGACAGCGTGCGGGCGACGCGGCGCAGGCGCGAGGGAAGAGGCCCGCTCATTCGGTCAGCAGCACCGCGGCCGCGGGCTCCCAGTCCATATAGACCTGCTCGTCCCAATCCATGCGATGCTGCAAGGACCTTGCCGCATTCGACTCCGTGACCGAGATGATCTTGCCATCCGGCGTCTTGACCCGATAGCAGGTCAGCCCGCCGAAATAGCCCAGCTCCCAGACGGTGCCCGCGAGGCGGTTGACGTTGCCGGGCTTTGGCTCGCGCGACAGCGTGATCTTCTCAGGCCGGACAGCGACCCAGACCGTGGCGCCCGGCGGCAACGGGGCGCCGGCATGCTCGATCCCCAGCTCAGCCCCCGTCTCCTCGCTGCGGACGGACAGGATACCGTTTTCAAGGCTGGTGACGCGGCCTTCGAAAATATTGATGGTGCCGATGAAATTCGCGGTGAATCGGCAGTTGGGATATTCATAAACCTCGACCGGACGGCCCACCTGAAAAACCTGCCCCTTGTTCATCACGGCGATGCGGGTGGAGAGCGTCATCGCCTCCTCCTGATCGTGGGTGACGACAATGAAGGTGATGCCGACCTTGTCCTGAATATTCATCAACTCATATTGCGTCTGCTCGCGCAGCTTCTTGTCGAGCGCGGCCAGCGGCTCGTCCAGCAGCAGGGCCTTGGGGCGCTTGACCAGCGCCCGGGCAAGCGCAACGCGCTGGCGTTGCCCGCCGGACAATTGATGCGCCTTGCGGCTGGCATAAGGCAGCATCTGCACCAGATTGAGCGCTTCGTCGACCCGCTCCCTGATTTCCCGCCGGGGCACACCCTCTTTTTTCAGCCCATAGGCCACATTGTCGAAGACTCCCATGTGCGGGAACAGCGCATAGGACTGGAACATCATGTTGACGGGCCGCTCATAGGGCGGCACCCCCGCCATGTCCTGCCCATCGATGATGATGCGGCCACTCGACGGCGTCTCGAAGCCTGCAATCATCCGCAGCAGGGTGGTCTTGCCGCAGCCGGACCCGCCCAGCAGCGAGAACAGTTCACCCTTGTAAATCTTCAGGCTCACATCATCGAGAGCCGTGAACGTGCCGAAACTCTTCGACACGCCCTGGATCTCGATGAAGGGCTTTTCCGACGGCGAGAGCCAGGGTTGCCCCGGGTTCTGCGGCCGCTCGCGGTTGCCGTTCGGATTCATTCAGGCTTACTCGCCTTGCTTGAATTCAGTGAAGACGCGGGTGCGCAGACGCTCGATCTTGGGCGGCAGCGGCTTGTCGCCATAGAGCAGTTTCATGGTTTCGGCATCAGGATAGATCGCCGGATTTTCCGAAATGCTCTTGTCCACATATTTTGTGGCTTCAAGATTGGCGTTAGCATAGTTGGTATAGTCTGTGATCTTGGCCGCAACTTCCGGTTGCTGAATGAAATTCAGGAAGGCCAGAGCATTATCAACATGCTTCGCGTCAGCCGGAATGAAGGCCGCATCGAACCAGAGCGCCGACCCTTCCTTGGGAACGGTATAGGCCAGATTGATCTTGAGGCCGGCCTTCTCGGCATTCGTTGTCGCTGTGGCATAGTCACCGGACCATGTCATCGCCAGGCAGACGGACTTGTTGGGCAGAGCCGTCAGATACTGCGTATTGTCGAAGCTGCGGATATAAGGACGCACCTTCATCAGCACTTCCTTGGCCTTGGCGTAATCAGCCGGATTCACTGAATTCGGATCAAGCCCCAGCCAGGACAGCGCCATCGGCACGACATCGGACGGGCTGTCAAAGAAGCTGACACCGCAGTCCTTGAACTTCGAGACCACGGCCGGGTCCAGCACCATGGCATAGGATTGCGTGGGCGCATCCGGCATGCGCGCCTTGATCATATCCACATTGTAGGTAAAGCCGGTTGTTCCCCACATATAGGGAACGCCATAATTTCCACCCGCATCATAGGCCGCATAAGCCTTCATGATCTTGGGGTCCAGATTTTTCAGGTTCGGGATTTTCGACTTGTCGAGCTTGAGGAAGATGCCCGCCTTGATGTTCTGGGGACCATAGCTCGATGCCGAATGGACCACGACATCATACCCCGTGTGTCCCGCCATCAGCTTGGCCTGAACGGTCTCGGAGGAGTCATAGGTGTCATAGACCACCTTGATGCCCGTCGCCTTGGTGAAATCGGCGATGGTGGTCTCGCCGATATAATCCGCCCAGTTATAGATATAGAGCGTCTTTGCATCATCGTCGGCCCGTGCGGGCATGGAGGCGAAAGCGCCGACAGCCATACCGAACGCGAGCGTACATAGTCCAAGCTTCTTCATCTTGTCTCTCCGTATCGGGATGATAGGCGGCAAAGCGCGCATTCCCTATGAACTTGTTGAGCCAGACAACGTCTCTTCCAGAACACTAGCAATATACGTACCAAACGCGTCACCACGGACGAAGAAGCTTTCCACACGAACAGATTCAGCACCTACAGGCTGAAAGATGGCATGAGTCGAGCACCTCTCCTGCACAACGATTTCGTTGAACACTCCCCTTACAATCAAAGATGAGCGCCGCGACTACGCAACAAGATCCATAATAACCGTACAAGGATCACATTGCGGCCACGGCGATATTCTGCCTTCGGCTCTAGAGGGCCGTCGTACCCTCGATTCCACGCTTCAGCAGCGAGCGCGCAATGATGATACGCTGAATTTCACTGGTCCCCTCCCAGATCCGGTCTACACGCACCTCGCGATAAAACCGCTCGGCCACGTTTTCACGCATGTAGCCCCGCCCACCAAAAATCTGCACGGCACGGTCGGCGACACGGCCGACCATTTCGGATGCATAGAGCTTCGTCATTGAACAAAGCGCATGCAAGCTCTTTGTATCTTCGCCGCGATCATGTGCGGCTGCACAATTATAGGTCATCAGACGAGCCGCCCAGAGCTCCGTGATCGAATCAGCCAGCATGAACTGGATCGCCTGATATTCCGCAATCGGCTGACCGGAAATCACGCGCGCCTTGGCGAAGGCCATGGCCTCGTCAATGAGGCGCTGGGCCGCGCCGCAGGAGCGCGCCGCGATCATCAGCCGCTCACGCCGGAACCAGGTGTGGGTGAACTGCATGCCAGCCCCCTCCTCGCCGATCAGATTTTCGGCAGGGACAAAGACATTGTTAAAGCGATAGATCGGATGCTCGTCATTATAGGTGTGCGTATATCTGGGAATGCGGACCAGCTCGATGCCCTCGCTGTCCTTGTCGATAAAGAAGAGCGCGTGCGTGCCTGCGTTGGGGCCTTCCGCGATCTTGGCCTGAAGGACGAAAAAATCCGCGAGATTGGCGCTGGTAACGTGCCACTTCTCTCCCGTAATGCGATAACCGTTCCCGTCCCGGCGCGCGCTCGTCACGATGTCATCGACATCGGAGCCAGCCCCCTCTTCCGTGATGGCATAGGCCTCCTGCTTTTCGTTGCGCATGATCGGGATGATGTATTTCCGAAGCTGCTCAGGCGTGCAGGCGTCAAAAAACCATTTGTGCGATTCACCGAAACACCAGCCGAGCGCATTGGTGCAACGGCCGATCTGCTCATAGATCGCCACCTGCGCCATGTTGGGAAGCGCAAGCCCGCCATATTCCTTCGGCGCATCCATCCCGGCCAGACCCATCTCAACCGCCATGCGGCGATGACGCTGGCGCTTTTCCTCGGGCAGCGTCCCGCCATTCATCTCGGCTTCAACTTCGTTGGGGATCAACTCCTCATCGACAAAGGTGCGCATGCGGTTGCTCCATTCGAGCGCCTCGCCGGTGAGAGGAAGTGACATGCCGAACTCCGTTTATTGAGGTGACTGATCGTCAGGTGAAAAATGGCGCGGGAAGAAAGCCGCCAGAAAGGTGCGCGTGGTGCGCCGCATGCCGGCGCGGTCGATATGGCCGGGCGTGAACAGAAGATCGAGCCAGAGGCCGTCCGTCATGGCGCTCAATCCCGTCGCCACCCGGTCGGGATCAAGCGCGCCATAGCCTCCTTCCTCGATCAGCGCCTTGCAGAGCGCCGAGAGGTGGACAAGCTGCTCACGCTCGCGCGCCGAACAATGCCGCTTGACCGTGGGCCGGGCTTTCGCCTCGCCATAAAATGAATGCCATGCGGCGATTTTGCGCCGGGTGCAGACCATCGGGTCGAAATCCGCCATCATCATGGCTTCGAGCCTGGAGGCCGGATCGTCCGCCGCCGCTGCGGACGCCTGCGTCCAGCAGGCGCGATATTCCTCGGTCAGATATTCCAGCGTGTCAGTGA
This sequence comes from Parvibaculaceae bacterium, assembly GCA_028283765.1. Classification (GTDB taxonomy): domain Bacteria; phylum Pseudomonadota; class Alphaproteobacteria; order Parvibaculales; family Parvibaculaceae; genus JAATFR01. The sequence goes on from JAPWJY010000001.1 coordinate 68,796, forward strand.
GCAACTGGTCTTTCGTCGCGAAATGAAAATTGACCGTGCCGACGGCCAGCCCCGCCTCCCGCGCCACATCAGACAAGGTGAGACTGCCGAGCCCCTTTTCAGCAATCGCGGTGATGGTCGCCTCGATCAGCTGCTGACGGCGAACCTCGCGGCTCGCGGTGCGGTCTCCGGCGCGAACGCTCTCCGTCGCCTCGCCTGAATCGACAGGCCTGAGACGGACACGGCCACCGCGCGGAACAGCCTTTTCGGCCCTGGCGTCGGTCATTTCAGCGGATTCTCCCTCATTCCATCTCACTATAGTTCAAATAATTTAATATAACAAATTCTATTTTTATCATTAAATACAGCAAGTTAACCAGTTTAAATGACTGAACCATCATTCAGTCGCTGGACAAGCCTCGCGAGGCGAGGCTAAGCTTCATTCAGCAAAATATTCCCATCCCAAAGATTGAAGCCCATGACCTCGCTCCAGACGGCCCCCAATCCAGTCCTTCCCAATGCCCGTCCACGCAAGCTGACGCGCTCCAACGCGCAGTTCAAACTGGCGCGCACGAAGATGCCGCTCGGCGTTTCCTCCAACTTCCGCTACTGGGGCGACGAAAAGACGATCTACATCAAGGAAGGCAAGGGCGGCCGTCTTCGCGATCTCGACGACAATGTGTATGTGGACTATCGCCTCGCCTATGGTCCGGCAATTTTGGGCTATGCCGATCCCCGCGTGGATGAGGCGGCGATGGAAGGCATGAAGGTCGGCGGCGTCTTCGCGCTCGCCACCGAAAAGGAATATGAAGTCGCGGCCCGCATGTCGAAGATGGTGCCCGCGCTCGAACTGGTGCGCTTCTCCAACTCCGGCACGGAAGCGGTAATGGCAGCGCTGCGCGTCGCCCGCGCCTTCACCGGGCGGGATTCGTATGCGATCGTCGAAGGCAGCTACCACGGCCTGTTCGACGCCGTGCTCTGGCAGACCGACATGGAAGGCTGGGACGGCGAAACCGGCGAGCCGGAACTCCTGCCCTACAGCGAGGGCGTACCCAGGCTTCTGCGCGGGCTGGTGCATCTCACGCCGCTCAATGACATCAACAGGCTGGAAGATCTGTTCAGGAAGAACGGCCACAAGATGGCCGCCTTTCTGATCGAGCCGATCATGGGCAATTGCTGCGCGCTGACGGCTGAACCGGAATTCCTGAAGGTCGCGCGCGAGCTTTGCGACCGCCACGGCGTGGTCATGATCATCGACGAGGTGAAAACCGGTTTCCGTGTCGCCAAAGGCGGCGTGCAGGAACTGTTCGGCATCAAGGCCGATCTTTGCACCTTCGCCAAGGCCATGGGCAACGGCTATCCCATCGCGGCCTTCGGCGGGCGCGAAGACATCATGCGCATCATCGAGACCCGCGTCGCCCACGGCGGCACCTATACCGGCCACTCCGTATCGCTGGCGGCGGCGGCCCGCACCCTGCAGATCCTCGATGAAACCGACGCTCTGGCCACCATTCGCGACTATGGCGCCGCCATGCAGCAGGGCATGTCGAAAATCCTCACGGAAAAGAACATTCCCCACTGCTTCACCGGTTCGCCCGCCATGGGCGGCCTGTTCTTCCGGGAACAGCCGCCGACGAATTATCGCGACTGGAAAACCAGCGACTATGAATTCTATGACGAGCTGGCGCAGCATCTGCATGAGTATGGCGTGCTGTGCGAACCGGATTCACGCGAGCCCTGGTTCATCTGCGCGGCGCATGATGCCGGTTGCCTGAGCGATACGCTGACCGGTTTCCGGGCGGCGGTGGAAGATACGATCGAGGCGCTCGAAGGCCGAGAGAAGACAGCGTAAAGATATTTGTGAAGGCGGGGCATATGGCTGAACGGGCGGACAAGACAAGAGATGTGATCGTGATCGGGGCGGGGCATAACGGCCTCGTCAATGCCGCCTATCTGGCGCGCGCCGGTCTCGATGTGCTGGTGCTGGAAAAGAATGACCATATCGGCGGCGCGGCCGTCAGCAGCGTCATGTATGAAGGCTGGACCTATTCCAACTGCTCCTATGTGTGCAGCCTGCTGCGTCCCGAAATCATGCGCGACCTTGAACTGCCGCGCCACGGGCTTCAGGTCATCCCCTATGAAGGGGGCGCGACCATGATGCGCAACGGCGATCACTTCGCCACCTATTACGATCATGACGTCTTCCGCGAGGAGATGCGCCGCCACTCGCGCAAGGATGCGGAAGCCTACGACCATTATTCCACCGCCGTGATGAAACAGTGCCGCTGGATCAAGCCGCTGCTGCTGCGTACACCCCCGGACCCGACATCGTTCCGCCCGCGCGATCTTCAGGAACTGCTTTATCTGGGCAAGCATTTCGCCAGCCTCGGCGAACGCGACATGGGCGAGCTGATCCGTTTCTTCACGCTCTCCATCGCGGATTTTCTGGACGAATATTTCGAGAGCGATGTAGTCAAGGCCCATTTCGCGGGCTCCGGCATCATCGGCACGGCGCTTGGCCCCTATTCGCCGGGCACGGCCTATGTGCTGCTGCATCACTATATGGGCGACATCGACGGCTCGGTCGGCGCCTGGGGCTTCGCCCGTGGCGGCATGGGCTCGGTATCCAGCGCCATCGCCGCCTCGCTGCTCTCCTACAAGGGCGAAATCCGGGTCAACTCGGAAGTCGCCCAGGTGCTGGTGGAAAACGGCAAGGCCACGGGCGTGGTGCTCGCCAACGGCGACATCATCCGCGCGCGCAAGGTCGTCTCCAACCTCGACGTCAAGCGCACCTTCACCAAGATCACGGACCCGAAGGACCTGCCCGGCGATTTCCTCGAGCGGGTCACGAAGTTCAAGATTCGCGGCTCCTCCGGCAAGCTCAATATCTCGCTCGACGGCATGCCGACCTTCAACAATGTTCCCGCCGGCCATTCGAGCCTGCGCGGCGATCTCCACTTCACCGACAGCATGGAGCGCATGGAGCGCGCCTATGACGACTGGAAGGCCGGCGACTGGTCGCGCGATCCTTATGTCGACATGCTGCTGCCGACACAGATCGACCCGACCATGGCCCCGCCCGGCAAGCATTACATGAGCGTGTTCGTGCAATATGCGCCGCCCACGCTTTCAGGCGGGCGCGACTGGGACGGCCCCGCGCGCCAGCAGTTCGCCGATACGGTGATCAACCAGATCGCGGCGTGCAGCCCGAACTTCAAGGACCTCATCAACCATTATGAGGTGCGCACGCCATGGGACATTGAAAATGAGGTGGGCCTGACCGAAGGCAATATCTTCCAGGGCGAGCTGACCATGGATCAGCTGATCTTCAACCGCCCCGTGCCCGGCTATGCGCAATACAAGGCCCCCATCGCCAACATGTATATGTGCGGATCGAGCACGCACCCCGGCGGCGGCGTCATGGGCGCACCCGGCGCGAACGCGGCGCGCGAGATTCTGCGCGACCTGCGCATCCACGGCATGGACCCCCGGCAGGAGATCGAACTGTGACGAAAAGCTACGATCATATCGTCATCGGCGCAGGGCATAACGGCCTGACGGCGGCCGCCTATCTTGCAAAAGCGGGTGGCCGGGTGCTGGTGCTTGAAGCGCGCGACGCCATCGGCGGCGCATCCGCCACGGCGGAAATCGCCCCCGGCTACAAGGTCTCGACCTGCGCGCACCTTCTCAACCAGCTTCACCCCAGGGTGGCGAAGGACCTCGGGCTTGCAAGCCACGGGCTGAAATTCGCCGGCACCGATCTCCCGACGACCGTGCTGGGTGCAAGCGGGGCCGTGCTCCGCGCGCAGGGCGACAATGTGGAGGGCGCCATCTCACCCGCCGACAGGGCGAAATATGCAGCCTTCCGCAAGAAGCTGCTGAAGTTCTCGAAGCGCCTGCAACCGATGCTGCTGACGACGCCACCCCGCCTGCTCAATCGCGACTTCAAGCAGAACATGGACCTGCTGAAGCTCGGCTGGGCGATCCGCAGCCTCGGGCGCACGGACATGCGCGAATTCCTGCGGGTCGCGGGCATGAATGTCTATGATCTGGTCCGGGACGATTTCGAGTCCGATCTGGTGCAGGTGCTGTTCGCCAACGATGCGGTGCTCGGCACCAGCATGGGGCCGCGCTCGCCGGGCACGGTGCTGACGCTGCTCTATCGCCTCACCGGCGAAATTGCCGGCCGTCAGGGCGCGCTGGCCCTGCCGCAAGGCGGCATGGGCGCGGTGGCCGATGCGCTGGCGGCGGCGGCAACCAAAGCGGGAGCGGAAATCCGCACCGCCGCGCCGGTTGCCCGCATCCTGATCGAGAACGACCGGGCCGTAGGCGTGGTTCTGTCCTCCGGCGAGGAAATCCGCGCCGGTCACATTCTCTCCAATGCCGATCCGCGCACGACCTTCGTCAAGCTCGTCGGCGCGCGCCACCTCGATGCCGGTTTCCAGCGCGACGTGACCAAGATCCGCACCAAGGGCATGGCGGCGAAGCTCAACCTCGCGCTCGACAGCCTCCCCGCCTTTACCGGCCTCAACCAGAGCGATCTGGCGGGACGGGTGATCCTGTCTGAATCGATCGAGCAGATCGAAAACGCCTTCAACCCGGCGAAATACGGCGAGTATTCACCGACGCCCCTGATCGAACTGACCATTCCTTCGGTCGCGGACCCTTCGCTCACCGGCCCCGGCAAGCATGTGCTCTCGGCCATCGTCCAGTACGCGCCCTATCATCTCAAGGCGGGCTGGGATGCGGCCCGCGAGGATTTCCTCAAGACCATCATGGCGCGGCTTGAAAATTTCGCGCCGGGCATCGGCAAGCAGGTCGTCGCCTCGCAATTGCTGACGCCGCTCGATCTTGAACGCGAATATGGCTTGCCCGGCGGCCACTGGCATCATGGCGAACTGGCCATCGACCAGTTGCTGATGCTGCGCCCGGTCGCGGCCGCCTCGCGCTATGAAGGCCCGATCGCAGGGCTTTATCTTTGTGGCGCGGGCGCTCATCCCGGCGGCGGCGTCATGGGGGCGGCAGGACACAATGCGGCGCGCACGGTGCTTGAAGCGCGCAAAAGCGGGGAGAAGGCAGCATGAACGCGCCAGTGACGAAACCGATCCATGTCGGCCTGAAGCCCACACCGTTCATCGAACGGCTGCGCCCGCTCAACAAGTTCGAGAGCCTTGAATACTGGAAGGGCTACTGGTCGCCCGCCGACTATGGCAATGCGGAGCGGGAATATTTCGCGATCCGCAATACATCGAGCGTGTTCGACCTGTCGCCCATGACCAAATACCGGATCACCGGGCCGGATACCGTCGCCTTCCTGCAACGCATGGTCACGCGCGACGTCTCCAAGATCAAGGTTGGCCGGGTCGGCTATACGGTCTGGTGCAATGATGAAGGCAAGGTCATCGACGATGGCACGCTGTTCCGCCTTGGCGAAAATCACTTCCGGCTCTGCTGTCAGGAAAACCAGCTTTTCTGGCTCAGCCATTCCGCCGAAGGCTTCGACGTGAACATCTACGACGAAACCGACGAGGTGACCGGCCTTTCGCTTCAGGGGCCCACAAGCTGCTCCGTGCTGAAGGCGCTTGGCTGCGAAGGCATCGAAACGCTGAAGCCCTTCGAGATGCGCGCCTTCCCGTTCGCGGGTGGCGAGGTCGTGGTGTCGCGCACCGGCTTCACCGGCGACCTGGGCTATGAATTGTGGATCGATCCCTCGCTCGCCCTGCCCCTGTGGGATGGCTTGCAGGAGGCGGGAAAGCCGTTCAGCGGCGTGGAGCCCATCGGCTCGCACGCGCTCGACATGGTGCGCATCGAAGCGGGTTTCATTGCCGCGCAGGTCGATTTCGTGCCCGCCGACCAGGCGATCCGGGCCGACCGGGCGCGCTCGCCGTTCGAGCTCAATCTCGGCTGGCTGGTCGCGATGGACAAGGGCCACTTCACCGGGCGGCGCGCCCTGCTGGAGGAGCAGAAGAACGGCTCGAAATATTGCCTCGTCGCGGTCGATATAGACGGCAAATATCCAGCCGACGGCTCGATCATCTATCACCACAAGGAAACGGAAGTCGGGCACATCACCTCCGGTATCTGGTCGCCCACCGCGAAACGCAATATCGGACTGGCCTCCCTGCTGGTGCCCTTCGGCAAGACCATGCTCGATGATCTCTGGGTCGAAATCTACGTCATGCGCGAGCTGAAGTGGGAAAAGCTGATGGTGAAATGCACCGTGGTGAAGGCGCCGTTCTTTGAGCCGGCCCGGCGCCGGGCAACACCGCCGCTGACCTATTAACCGGATCACGCTTTCCTGTCCCCTCCCTCCCTTCGGCCCTGTGCCGGAAGGGGGAAGAGGGATTCCTGAACGGTCTCTCCCTTTGAAGGCCCCGCCATGTCTCATCGCCTCACCCCGTTATTGTCGCCCTCATCCGTCGCCATCATGGGCGCCAGCGCCACGCCCGGCAGCGTCGGCAACACGCTCGCACGGCAGATACTGGCGGGCGGCTTTGCCGGGACATCTATTTCATCAACCCGAAGGGCGGCGAGATAGAAGGACGGACCGCTTTCCGCTCATTGGATGAACTTCCCGCCCCGCCGGAACATGTGGTGTTCGCGCTGGCGGATAGCCGCATGGAAGCCTCTTTCGATGATGCCCTTCGTGTTGGCGCAAAAGCCGCTACTATTCTTTCGCCCCTGATGATCGAGGGCGAAACCGGCTCGCTGCTGAAGGACCGGGTTCGCGACAAGGCCAATGCAGCAGGCATGGTGCTCTGCGGCGCGAACTGCATGGGTTTTTACAATTTTCTCGACGGGGTCCGGCTCTGCGGGTTCGAGACGCGGGAGAACCTGCGCCCCGGCCCCATCGCGCTGATGACTCATTCCGGCTCGATCTTCGGCGCCCTGATCGATTGCGAGGAGCGGCTGGATTTCTCGATCGCCGTGTCCTCAGGCCAGGAACTCAATGTCACCCTTGCCGATTATATCGACTATGCGCTGACCCGGCCTGAAACGCGGGTGATCGGCCTCTTCATGGAAGCCGCCCGCGATGGCGCGGGCTTCCGCAAGGCGCTGGCCAAGGCCGCCGCCCGGAACATACCGGTTGTCGCGCTCAAGGTCGGCCGCACCGGCAAGAGCGCCGAACTCGCCGTCAGCCATTCCGGCGCGCTGGTCGGCGACGATGGCGCCTATGAGGCTGTGTTCGACGCCTATGGCGTCCACCGCGTGCATTCGGTCGAGGAGCTTGCCTTCACCCTGATGATGTTTGCGCAAGGACGCGAGGCCGCAGCGGGCGGTCTCGTCAGCATCCATGATTCCGGCGGCGAGCGCGGGCTGATGCTCGACCTTGCCGATGACGCGAACGTTCCCTTCGCCGAACTTGCGCCGGAAACCCTGCAGATGCTGGCCGATACGCTCGACCCCGGCCTGCCGCCGGTCAATCCGCTCGACGCCTGGGGCACCGGGCACGATTACGAGCGGATATTCTCGGACTGTTTCAGCGCCATGATGCACGATCCCGCGACCGCGCTCGGGGCCGTGGTGGTGGACCGGGCGATGAAAGGCGCGGTCCCTTACCAATATTCGAACATCCTTTACGGACACGCGGCTGAAAGCGGCAAGCCGATGTTTCTGGTCTCCAACCATCAGGGATCGGGAGAAAGCACGGACGCCGTGCGCCTGACCCGCGACGGCTACCCGGTGATCGACAGCGTGCCGGGCTTCCTGCGCGGCGCACGCGCGCTGCTCGACCATCGCGACCGCCAGTCACGCCCGGCAGGTACACCACCCCAGCCGCCGGCGCGCGCCGTGGCGGACTGGACGGAAAGGCTGAAGACGCCTGCCCCCTTCGATGAAGCCGAGGGCCTTGCCCTTCTGGATTCTTTCAGCGTGCCCGTTGTCGCCAGCCGCAAGGCGCGCACGGTCCCTGAAGTGCTCGACGCCGCCAGCAGGCTCGGCTATCCGCTGGTGCTGAAAACCGCGATGCCGGGCATCGCCCACAAATCCGATGTGGGTGGCGTGCGCGTGGGCATCGACAACGAGGCCGCATTGCTCGACGCCTATGCCGACATGTCCGCGCGGCTGGGTCCGCTCGTGCTGCTGGCCCCGATGGTCGGCGGCCCGAAGGTGGAAATGCTGCTCGGCATGGTGGCCGACGCCCAGTTCGGCCCCATCGTCACCATCGCCATGGGCGGCGTTCACGCCGAACTGCTGCATGACCGGGTGACGGCCCTGCCGCCCTTCTCATCGGGTGAAGCGCTGCGCCTCATCGGCAAGCTCAAGCTGCGCAAATTGCTCGATGGTCTGCGTGGAGAACCGGCCCTCGACATTGCCGCCTTGTGCGAAGCCGCCTCGAACTTCTCCGTTCTGGCGGCCGCGCTTGGGGGCACCGGCCCGGGGCAGATCGCCGCCATCGACGTCAACCCCGTGATCGTGCGGCCATCTGGCGTTGTCGCGGTCGACGCGCTGGTCGAGATCGCCCGGCCTTCAGAATAGACTGGCGCGGTTACTTCCGCGCCAGCTCCTTGTTGATGCGCCCGAGCGTGCCTTTTTCCGGCGCGTGAGCCAGACGCGCGGCGGGAATGCTGCGGCGGACCCAGTTCTGGAAATTGTGCACGATCACTTCCTTTTCCGACAGGATGCCCGCGACATAGGAGTCCGACGTCAGGCCGTGCTGGACTGAATCGACCAGGCTGTCGTCCTCGGACTGGACCTGCCAGTTGATGCGCCAGTTGAGCCAGCGCGCGGCATTGTCGCGGCGGTTGTCCTGCTCCGGCAGCCGGTAATTGCGATAGCGGAGCTGCGAGCGGCCCGGCGAGATCGGGATGACCTGGAACGTGCCCATGACTTCGGGATAAACGTCGAAGGAGAGCAGCGGATACATGAAGAAATAGCTCCAGTTCGTCTGCATGTCTTCCGGCAGATGGGCCTGCGGCTGGAGGATCTTCTGGTACATGCGGCCGGACCATGAGGTTGCCGGCTTGTCGCGCAGGCTGTGGCCCAGACGCGCAACCCGCTCATCGGGGGCCGCCTCGATGTCATAGCGCTGGCCGGTGAGGCCATAGAGTCCCGGGTGCCCGATGGCGAAATGATAGCCTTCGAGATAATTGTCCCAGACATTCTTCCAGTCCGCGCCCGTCTCGTTGAAGGTGTGCCCCTCCCCCATCGGGATCAGATCCTCGAAACGGTATTTCGCCATTTCCTCCGCATAAGGCGCAAACCGCTCCGCGACCGAAGGACCGTCGCCGCCGAAGCGGATATAGACGAAGCCCATATGCACTTCTGTCTCGACCGGCGGCAGGCCGAAATCGAGATGCTCGAATTCATTGAAGGTGTGCGGCGCGGAAACGACTTCCAGCTTGCCGTCGAGCCCATAGACCCAGCCATGATAGGGGCAGGTGATGCCCTTCTTCGGGCATGTGCCGCTTTGCCCGGTGACGAGCGCATGGGCGCGGTGGCGGCAGACATTGTGGAAACCGCCAATCCCGCCGTTCGCGCCGCGCACCACGAAGACGCGCTGGCCGAGCAGTTCGAAGGTGCTGTAGTCGCCGACATTGGGGATTTCATTGACGTGGCAGACGACATGCCACTCCTTCATGAAAATCTCCTGCTTTTCCAGCTCGAAGAATTCATCGTTGGTATAGATCCAGGCGGGCAACGTGTGCGGCGGGCCTTCGGGATCGTCCGGCAGCAATTCGTAGCCATCGCCGGTCACCGGAAAAGGCAGCACCGACCGCGCGGTCCTGGCCGGAGCGGCGGAGGGCAGGACCGCCGTGGCCGTAGCGGGCAGGACGGCGGCGAGGAAAGTCCGGCAATCGCGTTTGGCCTTTTCGCGATCGAGCGTCTCCCCGACGAACAGCAGATCCTGCCAATAGGTGTCGAGCAGACCGGCAAAGGCGCGCGCCAGCACATGGGCTTTGTCCTTCTCCTCGATCAGGGCCTCGAACAGGCTTTCGATAGCATCGAAATAGACCTTGTCGCGCTCGCCGCACAATGTCGTGTAGCTGTCGCGCCAGCGGCTCTCGCTGTGGAAGGCGAACCAGACGGCGACCCGGTCGGGCTGGGAGAGCAGCGGATCGAAGGTGAGATCGACAAGAGCGTGAAGCCCGGCCACCGGATCACCCCGGGTTTCCGCCATGGCGGCCGTCAGGGCATCGGCAAATTCGTCCGCAAGGTGGCGCAGCGTCTCGGTGAGCAGGCTTTCCTTGGTGTCGAAATGATGATTGACGATCCCCGCCGACAGCCCCGCCTCGCTCGCCACCCTTGCGAGCGTGGTGCCCGCCAGCCCGTGAAAGGCGACCACGCCGATGGTCGCCTCGATCAGTTCGCGCCGGCGGCCATCGCGCGTCCCGCGCAAAATCTGTTCACCCGCCTCAATCCGGTCCACGGCTGCCATGACGCCCTCACTGTTAAATGATCATATAACAGTTTAGTCCCTGTTTTTGGCCGGGCGCAAGACACTATTAAATGGATATTCAGCAAAAATTGAATCATGAACCAGTCCCTCACGGGACCGGTTCATCACGTTGTCAGATTCCGGTGATCGAAATGGCCCGGATTATGCCCACAAGCGCGCCCAGCAGCAGGACGGCGGTGGCGAGACCCTGAATGCCAAAGCCGAGGCTGCGCGACGAGGGCTCCTTCACATAGGAGACCGCATAGATGACGCGGCCGATGACCCAGAGCACGCCAAGCGCCGCGGCCAGCCGGTTGTCGACATAAAAGCCGAACAGCCAGAGCGACGGCAGATAGATGATCAGCCCTTCGAGCGTATTCATCTGGACACGAAAATGGCGCTCGAAGACCGCATGGCCCGTGGTGGCGGGCGCGGCAACCCCGAACGCTTCCCTCGCCCGGCCGACCCGGAGAAACATCCAGACGAAGACCAGCAGGGACACGACCGTAACCAGCGAGACAAGATGCACAGACATTGAGAATTTCCCCCTTGTTGTTTGTTTCTTTCGGATTCCCTTGTGCCAGATAATTCCTGTAGCGGCCATCCATAGAAAATGCCGCCGGGGAGGCCCCGGCGGCATCAGGATCGGGAAGGGAAAACCGGCCAGATTACTGGCGCAGCTTGGTCCAGATCAGATCGTAGGCCTTGATCGCCTTGGGCGAGCAGGACGGCGCGAAGGTGATCTTGAGGTCTGCGGGCGGATTGAACTCAGGAGCCTTGGCAAGCTTGTCCTCAAGGAACTTCTCGCTGCCGGTAACCGCATTCTGATAGCCCGAGAAGGTGGACTGGAGCGCGACATTTTCAGGCCGCATCATGAAGTCGAAGAACTTCTTGGCATTCTCGACGTTCTTGGCGCCCGTGGGCACGGCGATATTGTCCATCCAGCCGATGGCGCCTTCCTTGGGGTACACATACTTGACGGTCGAGCGCGCCCAGCGGGCACGCAGCGCGCCACCGGACCACTGCTCATGCATCGAGGTTTCGCCCGAACCCATGCGCTCGATGATGCCGTCCGAGTTGTAGACCTTGACGAAGGGCTTCTGCGCTTCGAGCAGGGCGTTCAACTGCTTGAGGTCAGCCGGGTTGGTGTTGCACTGGGGCTTGTTCAGATAGACGAGCGCCAGCGAAATCACTTCCGTCGGCGAACCGAACATGCCGATCTTGCCCTTCATGGAGGCATCGGGCTCGAACAGTGACTTCAGCGTATCGGTTGGCCCCTTGTAGACGGCGGTATCGACCGAATAGGAGGTCGTGCCCCACACCCACGGCACCGTGTACTTGGCGTCCACGTCCCACTCGCGCTTCTGCCACTTGGGATCGAGGTTCTTGAAGGACGGCATTGTGCTCGCATCGACTTCCTGGACAAGCCCTTCCTTGACGAAGATCGGCACGAAGTCGCTCGACACGACGACGATGTCGTAGCCGCCGCCGCCGGACTTCAGCTTGGCCAACAGCGTCTCGTTGGAGTCATAGGTGTCGACCTTGACCTTGACGCCGGTTTCCTTCTCGAACTTCGCAATCAGGTCCGGCGAGGTGTAGTCGGTCCAGTTATAGATGTTCAGCTCACCCGCATCCGCGGCAAAGGCGGCAGTCGGCAGCAGTGTGGCGAGTGCCACGCCTGCCAGCTTGGAGAGCATGCGTTTTGAGATCCAGCTCATTCTTTCCCTTCTCTTTCCGGGGTCCTCACAACCCCTAATCGCGGCTGCGTGCGCGGCGCCCAAGCAGCAGTGCCAGTACAACCAGTGAAACAGACAAAACAAGCAACAGCGTAGAGATGGCATTGACCTCGGGCGTTACCCCCAGACGCATCATGCCGTAGACATAGACAGGCAAGGTGGTGGTGCCGGGACCCGACACCATCAGGCTGATGAGAAAATCATCGAGCGACGTAACGAAAGCGAGAATGCCGCCCGCGCCGATGGCGGGAGCAATGAGCGGCAGGGTGACGCGGCGAAACAGGCGCCATTCATCGGCGTAAAGATCACGCCCCGCCTCTTCATAGGCCCCGCCCATATCCTTCAGCCGCGCCCGGATCGGCAGCACCGCAAACGGAATGCAGAAAACCGTGTGCGCGATGATGAGATTCCCGAGACCAAGATTGAGACCGATGGAGGAGAAGAAGATCAGCGTCGTGATCGCGACCACGACCTCGGGCACTACCAGCGGCAGGGAGATCAGCCCGTTCACCGTGCCGAAACCACGGAAATTCCGCCCCCGCTCCAGGGCCAGCGCGGCCGCCGTCGCCAGCAGGGTGGACAAGATTGTGGCGACCACCGCGATGACGAGGCTGTTGATGGCCGCATCGCGGATGTCCGGGTTGTGGAGAACCTTGACGAACCAGCGCAGGCTGAAGCCCGTCCAGATCGTGACCAGATTGTTGGCGTTGAACGAATAAACGACAAGCACGAACAACGGCATGTAGAGAAAGGCGAGGAAAACCCAGGTGGCCACCCCCAACCCTGGCGTCTTGCGCCAGTCGAACCCCTGAATCGGCCTCTGAACTGGTGTGCCCCCGCTCATATCCGCACCTCGCCAACCTTGTTGCGACGGCTCGAAATAATCAGCGTCAGGATCACTGTCGCCGTGACCAGCACGGCCAGCGCCGAGCCGAACGCCCAGTTGCGCGATGAGGTGAACTGCATCTGGATCAGGCTGCCGATCAGCAGCTTCTTGCCGCCGCCCAGCAGATCCGGCGCAAGGAAGGAGCCGAGCGCGGGCGCGAAGATGAGGATCGAACCGGCAACGATACCGGGCTTGGCCAGCGGCCAGATCACCCGGCGGAACACCTGCCAGCGTCCCGCATAAAGATCGTGCGCCGCCTCGATCAGCCGCGTATCGACCCTTTCCAGCGTGGAATAGATCGGCAGCACCATGAACGGCACGAACGTGTAGACGAGACCGAGCAGGATCGAGCCGTCATTATAGAGCAGTGGCAGCGGATCCATGATGAGTCCGAGATTGCGCAGGGTCATGTTGATCAGCCCCTGGTCGCGCAGGATCAGCACCCAGCAATAGGTGCGGATCAGCGTGTTGATCCAGAACGGCATGGTCACGAGAAACAGCAGGAATTTGCGGCGGCTGGCGTTCTGGCAAACGATGTGCCAGGCAACCGGCAAGCCGATGATGAGGCAAAGCAGCGTTGTCGCGACGGCCAGTTCGATCGAGCGCAGGATGATGAACAGATAGTCCGTGCTGAAGATCAGCGAGCCGTCGAAATCTTGCTGGTAGAGCAACTGGATATAGGCGTCGAACGTGGCGGGCGCCGTCACGCCGCCATAGGAATCCGACGTCATGAAGGAATAAACCAGCGCGATCATCAGCGGTATCAGCATGAAGATGCTGATGAACAGCACTGCCGGCAGAATCAGGAAAAGTGTCCGCTTCATGCTCACTTGAAACTTGCTCCCCTGAACGGTTTCAGTCGACTGAAATGACTAGCTGGCAAGTTCCCGCTCCGCTTCATCGGGCCAATGGACCGTGACGGGTTCCTCGGCGTGGAAACGGCCCCGGTCGCCGCGCACCCGGGCGCGCATTCGGGTGCCATCCTTGAGGCCGATGTCGTAGAGCGTGTCGGGGCCGATGAAGGTGACCTCCGCCACGGTGCCCGCAATGCGCGCAGCAGGCGCGTCGCCCGGCCCGACCGTGACGCGCTCGGGGCGGATGGTGACGATGTTCACATTGGCCCGTCCGAGCAGCGCACCGGGGATAAGATTGGCCTCGCCGATGAAATCCGCGACGAAGCAGCAGTTGGGATCATCGTAGATGTCTTCCGGCCGGCCAATCTGGAGCACATGGCCCGCGCTCATCACCGCGATCCGGTCCGACATCGCCAGCGCTTCTTCCTGGTCATGGGTGACGAGGACGAAGGTGATGCCGGTTTCGCGCTGGAGGCGCTTCAGTTCCACCTGCATGCCCTTGCGCAGCTTGAGATCGAGCGCCGAAAGAGGCTCGTCGAGCAGAAGCACGCTCGGCCGTGGCGCAAGTGCACGCGCCAGCGCCACGCGCTGCTGCTGGCCGCCTGAAAGCTGGGCGGCATTGCGCTCGCCATAGCCTTCCAGACGGACAAGCGCGAGCATCTCCTTCACCCGCACATCGATATCGGCCTTCGACCATTTGAGCATCTCAAGCCCGAAGGCGATGTTCTGGGCGATGGTCAGGTGAGGAAACAGCGCATAGCTCTGGAAAACCGTGTTCACCCGCCGCTTGTGAGGCGGCAAACCCGCCACATCCACGCCATCGATGCGGATTTCGCCGGTGCTGGGCGTCTCGAAACCGCCGATCAGACGGAGCAGGGTAGTCTTGCCGCAGCCCGATGGCCCAAGCAGGGTGAAAAACTCATTGTCGTTGATGGTCAGGCTGACTTCAGCCAATGCCGTGACCGTACCTATATCCATGGTCGTGAAAACTTTGGAGACGTGACGCACTTCAATCATGACCGTATCGCCTCTTTACCGGATAGACCTGCAACGCCAACCATCCTTGATTTGCTCATTCTTTGTGCATGTCCTGGAGACTATAGATTGCGCCCAACCTGACAATCACTATTCAAGCCCTTCCCCGAACACGAAACGGCACCTGTCATGGCTTCCGTCCGCCGCGCATTCCATTTCGGCACACCCGACATGAACGCCTGCCTCCGCCAGTCCGGAAGGTGCAATTTGCGGGCCACTCCCGAGCAGATAACGAAACGCGCCCGTCATGAAGCCTTCGAACATATAGCAAACGCACCGATTTTCTTGCGGACCGTATTCCAGCGCGAAGATCGAGTTTTCAAGCGTTATTATGCCTCTCTTTTTGGCAATATCGAGAGATTCGACCGTGAAGCGCCCCCAGCCGCGCTGGGACAGCCGCCTGAAATAATGATGGAAAGTGTCCAGCGGGGAGAAGCCGTGGGTGCGGGATTCAACCTCGCACCAGTGCACCGCCGATTTATCGGTCGCGCCCCTCAGCATGGCCCGATAGGGTTCGATGCCGAGAGCCGCCTCCGTCGCCCTGTGATTATTCACCAGAAAATGGCGCGGCAGATAGACCATCGGCAGGCCGTCTGTCCGCCAGATGCCGGTATCGCTGTCCACGTCGATGGGCACTTCCGGCATCGCCATCGCCTACTCCGCCGCCTCGGACCGGGCGTGGGCAATACTGGCCGACTGGTCCTTGTAGAGGCCGCCGTCCTTCATGATGACCAGCAGGTTCTTTTCATGAACCATGATGTCGAGATCATCGAGCGGGTTGCCGTCGACCAGCAGAAGGTCCGCGATATAGCCTTCCTTCACCTGACCCAGTTCTCCCTTGAGGCCCATGACCTCGCCGCCATTGCGGGTGCCGCACTGAAGGGCCTCGCTCGGCGAATAACCGAGGAAATCGACGAAATGCTTGAGGTCTCGGGCATTGGTGCCCTGCGGACTCTGAATGAAGCCATAGTCGCCCCCGATCAGCACGCGGACGCCGCGCTTGCGCAGGCCGGTATAGACCTCATAGCTGCTGTCCATCACCCGCTGCATGGTCTGGCCCATTTCCGATTCCGGCGTCCAGCCCCATTGCGCGCCCTCATAGAGCGTGCCGTAGATGACGCCGATTGCGGGACCGACAAAAATCCTGTCTTTCACGCTTTCCATCATGTCGAGAGCCTCCTCATCGGCCGACTCGCAATGATAGAGCACGTCGACGCCGCAGCGCACCGCGCGCTTGACCGATTCCGCCGCCCGGGTATGGGCGTTGATCTTCTTGCCGAAATCGCGCGCCACCTCGACCGCGGTGCGCACCTCGTTTTCACGCATCACCGTGGTGCCGCCGCCCGCAAGCGGGCCCAGATCGTCGCCGGAAATATTGATCTTGATATTATCCACGCCTTCGCGCGCGAAAAGCCGGACCGCCTTGGCGATCTCGACCTCGCCATCGGCGATCATGCCGAAGCTCTCGTAATACATGTGGTTCTTGCGCTCGTCGCCGAGACCGCCGGTAACCGTGATCTCAAGGCTCGACGCCCGCATGCGCGGCCCGGGCAAGCGCCCCGCATTGATCTCATTGCGGATCACGACATCGAGACGCAGTTTCGAGGTCGCGGCGCTGTAGGCGCTGGTGAACCCGTGATCGATCAGGGTCTTGGCGTTGCGCATGGTCAGCAGCAGATGTTCCTCGGGCGGAATGTTGCCGAGGTCTGAATCATGCACCGCGCCGCCAAACGAGAGATGGGCATGGCCCTCGACCAGACCCGGCATCAGGGTGCGGCCATGACACTCGATCACCTGCGCGCCCGCGACGGCGAGTTCACCGGGCTTTGCCACCGCCTTGATGCGCTCGCCCTCGACCAGTACGTCGGCGGGGAAGGGAGCGGCACCCGATCCGTCCCAGACCATGGCCCCCCGGAAAAGAATCGGATTCATCAGCGCGCTCCTTCCGTTGCGGGCGAAAGCCCGGTTGTGACGGTTTTTTCATCCTCGATCCGGTTGCGCAGCACCCCCACGCCCTCCAGCTCGATCTCGCATATGTCGCCAGCTTTCATGAAGACCGGCGGCACCCGCGCCACGCCGACGCCGGACGGCGTGCCCGAAACGATGATGTCACCCGCCTCAAGCGTCATTGCCGCGCTCAGGATCGAAACCAGCGAGGCCACATCGAAAATCATGTCGTCGGTCGAGGCGCTCTGCATGACCTTGCCATTGAGCCGGGTTTCGATGTGAAGACCCTTGCAGCCCGCAGGCAATTCATCCGCCGTGACGAAAACCGGGCCAAAAGCGCCTGTGCCGTCGAAATTCTTGCCGACCGTCCATTGCGGCGTGCGCTTCTGATAATCGCGGATCGACCCATCGTTGAAGATGGAATAGCCCACGATGTGATCGAGCGCGTCCTCTTTGGAGATATGGCGTCCGCCCTTGCCGATGACAGCAACCATTTCACCTTCATAATCGAGCTGGATGGAGGCCTCAGGCCGTATCAGCGGCGCGCCATGGCCAATCAGGCTTGAAGGAAAGCGGACGAAGACGGTGGGATAGTCCGGCGGCGTGAAACCGCTTTCGAGGGAGTGATCCACATAGTTGAGGCCAACGCACAGGATCTTGCCCGGGCGCGGCAGCGGCGGCAGGAGCGTAACCGCATCGAGATCGACAGGCTCGCCCTTGAGGAGCGTCGCCGCTCCCGCCTTGAGCGCAGCATCTCCCCCCACGATCAGTTCCGCCAAAGTCCCGGGGAAATTCGGATCGGAGGCGAACAGACCATGAAAACGCCCGTCCGCATCCGCTGCGGCGAGCCCCTCGCCCTTGTTGGTTCTGAAAGCGGCGAACCGCATCTGGACTCTCCCTTGACTGTCTTGCTGCCCGGCCGCCTGCCTGCATGATGTGCATGCCCGTTTCAGTGGCGATGGAAGCATCGCACCATGAAATTATATTCGTCAATAAATAATATATTTTTTTATAACAGCGCAGCACAATCCATATAATATATTATCAAACGACTCGGACTTTCAGCAGGGCAACAAGACATGGCGAGAGTGACCCCGCTTAACCTTACCCAGGGCGCCTATGAGGGCCTGCGCGCGGACCTTCTTGCCTGCCGCATCCTGCCCGGCAGCCGGCTGAAAATTCAGGAACTGTGCGAACGCTTCTCGGTCAGCCCGGGGGCCGTGCGCGAAGCCCTGTCGCGGCTCACCTCCGACGGGCTGGTGGTCGCGGAACCCCAGCGCGGCTTCCGCGCCGCGCCGATCTCAGGGGCCGATCTTCAGGACCTGACCATGGTCCGCATCGAAGTGGAGGGGTTATGCCTGCGCCGCTCGATCGAGCTGGGGGATGTGAACTGGGAAGCCCGCCTTGTTTCGGCCTTTCACCGGCTGTCGCGCACGCCTGAGCGCGCGCCCGGCGACCCGATGCGCTCGAACGACGAATGGACCGGCGTTCATGCGGACTTTCACCTCGCTCTGGTCGAAGGCTGCGCCAGCCCCTGGCTGCTGCGCCTGCACAGCCAGCTCTACGCCCAGAGCGAACGCTACCGCCGCCTTTCCGTACCGCTGGACAATGGCGCAAAGCGCGAGGTCGGCAATGAACATCAGGCCCTGCTCGACGCCGCCCTCGCCCGCGACGCCGACCGGGCCGTCGCTCTCCTTGGCGCGCATCTGGGTGCGACCACCAATATCATCCTCGATGCGGAAATAAACGGCGAGCGCTCGCTGCCCGGCGGCATCGACGATCTGGAAGACGTTTCCTGAAGGGCTCAGACGCCCATCCAGCGCCGTCCGATCTCGATATAGAGCGCCACCGCCTCGTCGATCTTCTCCACGAAGCAATATTCGTCCGTCTTGTGCGCCATGGCGGTTTCGCCGGGGCCCAGAATGAGCGTAGGTATGCCTCCCATCGCGGGGGCCAGCACCGAGGCGTCGGTGAAGAAGGGGGCGCCGCGCGGATCGACGCGCTTGCCCGACCGGCGCTCACAGAGGTCAAAGACACCACTGATCCATTCGTTCTGGGGGCTGGTCGCGACCGCGCCGACATCGACGATGCGCGAGATTTCAGCCTCCTCGCCCAGCAGGTCACCGATCTCCCGGCAGATCGCCTCATTGGACTGGCCCGGCAGGGTGCGGATGTCGAGCTGGATCTCGGCCCGGTCCGGCACGGAATTGACGTTGATGCCGCCGCTGAAGGTGCCGACATTGAGCGACGAGCCGCCGAGATGATGATGACGGGGCACATCGAACGCATGTTCCGACAGCAGCACAGTGCCGCGCGCCGCCTTGTAGATGGCGTTATCCCCCTGTTCGGGCATCGAGCCATGAGCGGTCACGCCCCGGAAAGCCGCCTTGAGCCAGAGCGCGCCCTTGTGCCCGATCAGCGGATCGTTGCCGGTCGGTTCGCCGACTACCAGCGCCCCCGCCTTCGGCAGCACATGGCCGAGCCGGGCGAGCGAGCGGGCGCCGTCACAGCCGGTTTCCTCGCCCGCCGTGATCACCAGAACGAGGCCCGCCTTGCGCCCCGGCAGTCTCGCCAGTTCGACGGCCGCAGCAACCAGTGCCGCGACGCCGCTTTTCATGTCGCTTGAACCGCGGCCATAGAGCTTGTCGCCGTGTATCTCCGCCTTGAACGGATCGAAGCTCCAGGGCGCGGAGCCGAGCGGCACCGTATCCAGATGCCCGGTAAAGCAGATCGGCTCTTCACCCCCCTGCCCCTCCAGGGTCGCCACCACATTGGCGCGCCCTTCCGAGAGATCATGGTAAGCCACCTTGAAACCGGCATCGGACAGGAGCTTGCCCACCATTTCGGCGCAGGCCTGCTCATTGCCCGGCGGGTTGATGGACTTCTGCCGGATGAGAGCCTGGGTCAGACGCAAAGCATTTACGGAAGACATCTAGAATTTCGCCTCAAAACCAAGACTTACAACATCGGCGGATGCCCTGTTGGATCCGTACATACTGCCGCGAAACTCGTTGCCGGCACCGGACGCCGACTGGGCGATGCTGCTGTCGGGCGCAAAAATATGGGTGTAGGCGGCATCGACCGTCAGCCATTTGGTAATGTCGTAGCCGCCACCCACCGAGGTCCAGTAGCGATCCGAATCCGGGATGCGGGGCGTGCGGAACTGGGCGGATTCATCCACGCCCTGATCATAGGCGACGCCGGCCCTGAGCCGCCAGTCATCCGCAGGCTTGTAGGTTACACCCAGCGACACGAATATGCTGTTGCGCCAGTTTTCCTCGGTGAATGTGTCGGGCTGGACCGGGTTGGCATAGGTGACATTCAACTGGTTGAACCGCGACCAGTGCGTCCAGGCCAGTTCGCTCGCCACCGTCCATTCCGGCGAGAGGTCCTGGGTGATGCCCAGCGTTATGGTTTCCGGCAGGGTGACGGCGGCGCGCGCATCGGTGTTGACGAAAGCGCCCGAGACGTTCGACAGCACATTGCCCAGCGAGCTGTTGGTGAATTTCGCCGTTCCCTCGATGGCAACCTGCATTTTCGAGCGATAGCCAAGACCGATGCGGGTGCCCGGGCGCGGCGTGATCAGCGCACCCAGCGTATAGCCATAGCTCCAGTCGCTGCCATGGAGGTCGCCATAGCCGTCGAGCGCCGGATTGGCGCCCTGAATGGGCACGCCGTTCGCCGCCGCGACGGTGCCATAGTCGATGGCGTTGGTGAGGCGCGCGTAGGTGTATTGCGCCTCGAAGCCAGCGCCGAGAGCGAGCCAGGGCGTCGCCTGCCAGGCCACCATGGGCGTGATGTCATAGGCCTCGATGTCGGAGGTGAGCGCATGGTAGCGGCCGACCCAGCCATCATCGCCCCCGGTCTTGAAGCCGAACGGGATCGTGACGGAAAGGCCGACATGCCAGTCGGGGCTCAACTGATAGGAGGCATAGAGGGAGGGCACCATGACGTCCTGTGGAATATTGCCGCCGTCGCCGCCGGTGATGGGCGTACCCATCTCGTTGGCCGCGCCATATGAGCTGTAATGCACATTGGCGAAGACGCCCGCGAGCTGGTTGGAAATATGGCCGCCCTCAAGCAGCGCCAGCGTCGCAGGGTTATAGAAGGACGAGGAAAGCCCGCCTGAGCCGGCGCTTATGCCCGCATCCGCCATGCCCTGGGCCGCCGCCGACTGCTCACGCACGGCAAAGCCCGCCGCCTGCGCCTGCGTCCCGGAGAGCAGAGCGGCAACCCCGAGCGTGAGGACCGCGACCGCGGGGACGTGGCCTTCTCTTGCCTGTGTCCTTCCCCGGCAAGGGAAAGGAACAATGGCCATGAGCCGGTTTGTCTGCATGGTTTTCACTCCCTTTGGGCTATCTCCTTGATCAGGGATATGCCGCTTCGTCCTGCGAGGAGGACGGACAGGATGGATTGGGCACGCTACGCAGCCTTGGCGGCGGCTTCAAGGAAAGTTTCATGACGCAGGGGAAAGTAAGCCGTTTTATGCACCATAAAATATGCCGGCGAGGGCAGCTATCCGCCAATCCATTGCTTTTATTCGGAGTTTTTTGAACAGCCCATGGCTGCGATTAATTTTTATGCAGGGGGCTCATTCCTCAAAATGCCATGAAACAGCCCTAATAAACCAATAATCCGCCCCTTATATGAAATGAAGAAAATAAGCCGCTTGTTATGGATTGGTTTGCGTGATGGCACGCAAGCGCCCATAGGAACCCAAGGTGTCACCATGGCCCATGGTCTTTTCACAAAAACCCCGATGCTGAAATCAGCAGCCGTCGCGCTTGTCGCGGGCAGCCTGATGATTCTCCCGAATGCCGCCAGTGCCGGCGGGTGGGGCGGTCGCGGCGGTTACCACGGAGGCGGCGGTCATTATTACAACAGCGGCCACTATTATGGCGGACACCGCGGCAACGGCAGCAATGGCGGCTGGCTTGCGGCCGGCCTGATCACCGGCGCAATCGCCGGAATGGTGCTGGCGCAACCGGCCTACGCCGCCCCGCCGCAGCCTGTCTATGTGGCCCCGCCTGTGGTGTACGCCCAGCCGGTTTATGCCGCTCCGCCCGTAGTCTATGCAGCGCCTCCACAACCGGTTTATGTGCAGCCCGGCTGGCGCTATGGCGGCATCGGCTTCTGATTTTTCTTCATCCCCGGTTTTGGGCCTGAGCGGCCCGAAGCCGGAGGTCAGGCCTCGCTGCGCTTGCTGCGTTTGCCCAGATACATCAGCGCATCCGCCTGACGCAGGGCGGCCGTGATGGACCCGGCCTGCGCCACGGCGCAAAAACCGGCCGAGAGGTCCGTATCGGGAAATCCATTGGCCCGGGTCGCATCGGCCGCCTTCTGGCATTTCGCGGCCAGTTCCTCGCTTGCCTCATCCACGCCCTGCCCGGGAACACATTCATAGACGACAATGAATTCGTCGCCGCCAACCCGGAACAGATTTTCTGGCTTGCGGAAAACCCGCTTCAGCGAATCCGCGACACAGATAAGCAACCGGTCTCCCCGCTCATGTCCCCGGAGATCGTTGATCTTCTTCAGACCATCCACATCGATGAAGCCGACGATGATATGTCCATGCGGCATGGCTTCCAGCCGCTCGCGCAGACGCCCGAAAGCCGCGCGGTTGCCAAGCCCCGTCAATGCATCCGTCATGGCCTGACGGCGCGCAATCTGGCCCTCCAGATCGCTTTCCCTGAGCCGGACCATCGCACCGTAGGCAATCAGCACCACAGACAAGGTGCACAACTGAAGGCAGATGAAGTGCGCCGTTACCGTGTCGATCGGCGCGCCAAGAATCTGCAGTCCGGCGACGCAGGTGGCCAGTCCCAGCAGCGCCCACGCAAACATGAACGGCCATGTGCGCCGGCTGCCGCTTTGCCAGACTCTGTAAACGGACCTCACGTAGCTCCCGAAGGCCAGAATGAAGAGCAGCGCCAATCCGGGATAACGCAGAACGTCCGGCAGCAGAGGCAAGGCTACCGCAGCCGTCAACCAGATCAAAGCATGTCTGAGACGGCCGCTTCTCGTGCCTCGTGGCAAGCTGGTCCACCGTCTCATGAACCTGTTGACAAGAATGGCACCAGAAAAAACTGCGCCCGCAAGCGCCACATAAACGGGCTGATAGATCGGGAGCTGAAGCCCCAGGAATTTCTGCGGCACAAGATAAACCAGCACCCAGAACAGGGTCATGCAAAAGCAGAACGCCACAAACAGCCATTCATCATATTCGCCCCCGTCGCGCATCGCCGCGATGACGCCACCAATCAGAATCGCTGAAAAAATCCCTATGCATCCAAACAGCACCATTTCCCGCAGCGGGGTGGCGCGGATCGCCTGCGCATAGGGCAGAAGGCTGACCTGACGAACCTCGTCATAAGGAGCCGGCAGATTGTCGACCAGCACGGCCAGCGTGACCTGATGATCGCGCGGCAGGGAAACCGGCAAAGACACCCCCAGCGAGGGCATCCAGCGCTGTCCGGGCGGCGCATCGATGCCGGTCTCGGTCATTTCGAGAATCTCTTCATGATCAAGAACCGTGACTGCCAGATGGGAAATCATGTTCTCCCGCAAACTGACGGCATATTCGAGCGTCGGGTCATCATTGCGCACTTGCAGCACGAGCCAGTAACGGCCCTTGGGCCGCTCCGGAGCCCTGTTTCCGGCAGCCATCGCCATATGAACGACTTCAGACGCATCGGTGATCGTGAAGCGGCCTTCTTCATCCGCAAGAAAAAACGCGTCCGAAAAAAGGGGCAGGGGCTCCATATTCTGGGAAACGGGAAGAACAGGGAGCAAACCCGCGGCGCGAACCGGCGCTGCCCCCAAAACCGGCCCGCCGAGAAAAAATAATGTCAAAATGACCCGAAGAGCCCATACCGGCCCTCCAGCCCCCCTCCCCGGCACTGGGAAAAAACCCCAAAATAGAATCATTATTTTACCAAGCTATTCATCGCCCAGTCGAATGAGTCATTCCCAAGGCATCTCCGATCATTGCCATATGAAGGGACATTCGAAAATGAATCAATGTAAGCACCCACCAATAATAAAAAATTTACGTATAAATACTACGCGAATTATGCCCTGACACCGGCGAGTACTTTCCAGAGCGGGGACAAAACCGGCCTGTCCTGATGGTCTCCTCCGCAAGGCCATCACGAGAGCAAACCGTTTGCACTGCAAAAACACTGCGCAATAAATGCACCGCACACCGCGCCTTCTCCTCCAAAAGATCGCTGTCTGGTCCGGGATTTTCCGATCAAGAATTATGCCAGATGCAAATCTTTACACGAACAAGACACAAGAGCTGACTGGCTTGTATCCAGTATCCCGCGGATGCCTCCAACGCGCGCGCCCGCAACATGCTGCATTGCGAAAATCATGCCGGGCACGAACCAAACCTGTTCCAAAAATCATTAGGATATAACGCCCTATGTTATTGAGCAGTATAAAGATAATAAATACGAAGAAAAATATTCATCCGTGAATTTTCCATATTTTTATCCAAAGTTGACCTAGAAAAGTTGACTTACGGATAAATTTTGACGTCCACTGATCAAGGAGGGAAATGCATCGGGGGATGCAGCACCCTTCCTGCCGGATATGGCGGATAAAAAAACAATAAAATTCGATGCACTGAACCGGGAGGGGTTCCATGAATGCCTATAATATCCGTACACTGCTCATATGCAGTGTAGCAGGACTTTTGTTTCTGGCTGGCGCTTCCAGCGCTCAAGCTATCGATTTCAAGACGGGCGCCATATCCGGGAAACTGGATACGACAATATCACTGCAAGCCGGCATCCGCACATCGAAGCAGGATTGCGCATTCATCAGCCAAGCGAACGGCGGGTGCCTGATGAACGCATCCGGCAACGGCCCCGGCTATGGCGGCGGCGTCAATGGCGACGACAGCGAAATCAACACCCGCCAGTGGCAACCCTATACAACCCAGGTGCAGCTTTCCCAGGAATTGCAGCTCGACTGGCAGAACTACGGCGGTTTCTTTCGATGGAAGGGATATTATGACTACTGGGGCAGCAGGGAAGTCGGCACACGGAGCAGCAGTTACGGGCCCGTCGGCACGGGACTGGGATACCGCCGCCTCGACGACGGGCTGCGCGGCGACAGCGCCCGTGATTCGTTCAATGGCGCGGGCTACGGCGCCCGGCTTCTCGACGCCTTCGTCTACGGGAAATGGGACTCCGGCGATTATTCCTATAACCTTCGCATCGGCAACCAGGTCGTCAACTGGGGCGAAAGCCTGTTCATCCAGGGCGGCATCAACTCCTATCTGGGCTATGATATAACGGCCCTGCGCACACCCGGCTCCGAGCTTAAAAACGCTGTAACACCGATGCCTGCCGTCTATGCCTCGGTCGGCTTGCCCGGTGGCTGGAGCGTTGAGGGCTGGTATGAATTTCTGTGGAACCCGCTCCACCTCGATACCGTCGGCACCTTCTTCTCGGGCGCGGACTATTTCGGACCGGGCGGCGCCTATCAGATCATCCAGTCGGAATATGACACCGCCATACAGAACGCGGGCAGCATTTCAGCCGCCGTGCAATCCGGCGCTTTCCTGTTGCGCGGCGACGACAACCAGCCGGGCAACCAGGGACAGTTCGGCGCCAAGCTCGGCTATTATGCCGACTGGCTGAACGGCGGCACGGACCTTGGTCTTTATTATACCAATTTCCACTCCGCCTACCCCATTCTCGCCTTCACCGCGCCCACATCAACCCTGCTTCAAACCGGCACCCTGGCCTTCGTGAGCCAGCGCTATCTGGCCCAATACCCCGCCAACATTCACCAGTTCGGCGCCAGCTTCAACACGACGGTCGAAAGCCTCCTGGGTGGCACTGCTCTTGCCGGCGAAGTCGCCTATTCGCCCAATATGCCGTTCCAGATTTCGCCCACCAATATTCTCGCACAGGATCTGGGCATCACCCTCAATGGCGATCCGCTGACCTCTCCGGGCGATATCATGCCAAGCTACAAGCGCAAGGCCGCCATTACAGGCCAGTTGCAGACAACGAGCACGCTCAGCACCTCCGACTTCTCGACGCGGATTATCGGGGCGGACCTGACGGTTCTGCTCGCCAATGTCGGCTTTCAGTATCTGCCGAATACCAATTCGTCCACCGACCAGCTGAACATCAATAATTCGACCGGCTACAGCACCAACAAGCTGGTCGATTCCATCATCGGCGCCAACCAGTGCCCGGGCGGATCGGCCACCTCAGCCACCTGTGATGGCGCCCGCTACGCCTCTTCCTTCTCATGGGGATACAGGATCGCGATCAGCCCCCAGTACAACAACGCCTTCGGCACACCACTCACCATCGCGCCGATTCTGGTGTGGTCACATGATGTGACGGGCTATTCGGCAGGCCCCATCGGACCCGCCTTCATTGCCGGGGTGAAGAAGATTTCAGTCGGCTTCAACGCCTCCTATCTGGAAAACTGGAACCTCAACGTGCAGTGGACCTCCGCCTTCGGCAACAAATTCCGCAATCTCGAATATGACAAGGACTTCGCCAGCGCGACGCTGTCCTACGCTTTCTGAGCGCTCCAATCGCTCTTCACGACACGGCCCGGCGAAGCATTCGCCGGGCCGTTGTGCTTGACCTGACCGGTCCGATCTCTATCCTCCTGCGCAGATCGCGCGACGCCCCCGGCGGCATGCCGCTGTCGTCCACGAACCGCCCTGTACCCTTCGCCGGAGGAGAGTTCCCATGACCGCGCAACCCTTGATCAATTTCAATGATGGCCACGCCATCCCGCAGGTCGGGCTCGGCGTCTGGCAGACCCCCAACGATGTCGCCGTGACAGCCGTCAAGACCGCGATCGACGGCGGCTACCGGCATATCGATACGGCCGCCATCTATGAAAATGAAAAAGGCGTTGGCGAAGGCATTCGCGCCGCCAATATCGCCCGCGGCGACCTCTTCGTCACCACCAAGCTCTGGAATGCCGATCAGGGCTTCGACTCTGCGCTCAAGGCTGCCGATGAAAGCCTGAAGCGGCTGGGGCTCGATTATCTCGATCTTTACCTGATCCACTGGCCCGCGCCGAAGAAGGGGCTTTATGTCGATAGCTGGAAGGCGCTCGTCCGGCTGAAAGAGGAAGGCCGCGTCCGTTCGATCGGCGTTTCGAATTTCGAGGTGGACCATCTCGACCGCATCATCGGCGAGACCGGCGTCACGCCCGTGCTCAACCAGATCGAGTTGCACCCCAATTTCCAGCAGCGTGCCCTGCGCGATGCTCATGCGGCGCGCGGCATTGCCACCGAATCCTGGAGCCCGCTTGGCCAGGGCAAGCAACTGTCCGATCCGGTGATCGCATCGATCGGCAAAAAACATGGACGCACGCCCGCCCAGGTCATCATCCGCTGGCACATCGAGAATGGCCTGATCGTCATTCCGAAATCGGTAACCCCGAGCCGCATCATCGAGAACTTCGATGTTTTCGGTTTCAGCCTCGATGAAGCCGACCTTGCCGCCATCGCAAAGCTCGATAATGCCGATGGCCGCATCGGACCCCACCCCGCGACGGCCACTTTCTGACAGCCGCCAAAGAGCGCACCCTTCACAGCCATCCATGACCGAAGATCCGGCTGTGAAGGGAAGCCCGGAGTGCGCCCTTTAGAGAGAAGAGCCGGGCTGATCGACAAGCCGGTCCAGCCTGCGTTTCTCCTGCACGGTCAGCTTGTCCTTCTGCGCCTCGCTCAACACGCCGTTGCCAAGCAGGTGAACCGCGCTGTCGGGATCGTAGCTCTGCCTGCCGTCGCCGCTCCGGCGTTTTCCATTCTGATCCTGCGACGTCCCCTGGGCCGGCGCGCCATCTCCACCGCCATATCCGATAACCTCGACGGTGATGATCGAAGGCAGATCCTGCGTCGTCCGGTTGCTTTGCCCCATAGCTTGTGCGGCCTTCGTCGCTGCACCGGCAGCATTCGAGGCGGTGGTCAGCGCGCCGATGTTCGGCGACATCGCCCTTGGGATGCCTTGCGCCGTGCCGCCAACCTGTATGTTGAAGGCGTTGAGCACCTGCAGGGCGACGATGTCGAGGTTGCCGGCCACCCGGATGCCCGCAGCCCCTGCATCCACCGTCCCGTGCGGGGCGGCCAGGCTGACATTGCTGAGGGCGGGATTCTGCCCCGCCACGGTCAGCAGCGCGCCGATGCCTGCCCCCGTCACCAGCCCGGCAGGACTGACACGGCAATAACCATCTACGTCGCAGATCAGTTGCAGCGGGGGATAGGCAGCCGAAGACTTCGGTCCCTTGCCGGCGTTCAGGTCGCCGTTGGCGCTGAACAGGTCCACGTCGCCGCCCTGCTCGGTGAAGATGCGGCTCTGGAACACTTGCACATCGCCATCGACATAGGCCCGTACGCTGCCACCTTGCAGAGTCAGAATACCTTCCTGATTGGGACTGATCTTGTCGGCCTGGTTGTAGCCGACGGTGATCGAACCGCCGGGACCCAGTATGTTGATATCGCCGCCGGTCTGGGTCTCGATCCGCGAACGGGCCATGACCAGATCGCCGGTGTGCGCCGTGGTCGAGGCACCGTTGCTCTCGCCGGTGTTGTTGTTCGTATAGCCGGAACTGGCCGGGAACAGCGTGGCGATGGTGTCGTAAGCCCGCGCATACTGGTTGTGATACGGACTGTTCGCATCGCCGTAATCGGTGGAGACCTGGGTCAGGAAGTCCAGGAACGCCCGGTCGACCAGCAACTGCTGCTTCTGCGCCGGCAATGCCTGGAACGCCGCCCAGGCCGCGTCCGGTGATAGGCCCATATAGCCCGCAATCTCAGGCAGGTAGTTGATGCCCTGCGCCGCCCCCGCACCCGCCGGATCGACGTAAGCGGAAACCGCCGCCGCATAATCGACACCGCCACCGACACCGAACAGGGTGGTGATGTCGGCACCCTCCACCGGCAGATAGGGAATGATCCCTGACGTTGCGATACCCTGGAAGTTCAGGATTTTGCCGATACTGGAGCCGTTGCCCAGTGCGAAGATGCCACCGCCCGTATCCGAATAAGGGGATGCCAGGAACGGCCCAAGATTGCGCCCGGCCGTTACCTCGAACTGCCCAGGACCATAGAGCATCAGCACCGTGGAGCCCTTTGGCTGGAGATAGCTGATGATGTTGCCGGGACTCGGCGCTCCATTGCCCAGGATATAGGTCACGCCGTCGATCACATTGGTCGCGCGGATGTCGCGGCCGGCGATGACCGAGGTCACGTCGCTGGCACTGTTGTTCTGGCCCGTGAAGCCGGTGTTGAGGATGTCTCGGCCCGCTTCCACCCGCGCCGGCTTGATCAGGCTGAAGTCGCCGATGATGTCCTGGCCGGCATAGATCAGCACCGGATCGGGATCACCAGCGTGCAGCGGAGCCGGCAGTGTCGCCGGCGTCGGCGCTCCCAGCATGCTGTACAGGTTCACCCCGCCGGAGACGGTGGCGTCGGCCATCTGGATGGAGTTCAACTCGAAAACAGAGGAACCACCATTATTGAAGCCTGGGATCGTGAAGGCAGTGGACAGGTTTTGGCCCGCCGCCAGGATCAGGGTTCCATCGATTGAGGGGTACAGGAAGTAAGGAAACCCATTGTTGGCACGGTCCCCGATGGTCAGGTCACCGGCCACCGAAATCGCCTTCAGGTTCGGCGGCAGCAGGTTGTCCGAGGTCCGTTGGGTTAGGGCGAAATCACTGGTAAGGGTTGCCGGGAAGGCGTCGACCATGCTCACGTCACCGCCGGCAGCTATCAGACTGACGCCGCTGTTCGGCCCATAGCTGTCGAATCCCCCTACACCCGCCGGCAGTTCACTCAGGGGGAAATAGGGATAGTTGGCGAGGATCAGCCGCGTCGGCTGGAACACACCGCCCAGATCGAGCGATCCGCCCGCCTGCACGGTGATGTATCCGTCCTGTTCGGCCAACAGCAACGGAAGCGGCGTGGGACTGAATATTGAGGCGATGGGGGTTGGGCCGCCGAACTGAATCGGATAGACGGCAGTTGCCTGGCCTGTGACCGGATTGGCGGGATCGGTCAGCACTGAACCGCTGACCCGCACCGTACCACTGCCGCGCCCGACATAGAAGGCGCCGCTGTAGAGATCGCCGCCGACCGTCACCGACAGGTCGCCGCCGCCGAAATAATGCGCCGCCGATGCGCTGTCACCCGCGAAGCGCCCGCCGTTGACCTGGATGGTTTCAGGCAACGAGACCGACAGATCGTAGGTGTTGCGTCCCGACGTCACCGTGACATTGCCGCCGCCCAGCGCACCGACGCCCTGAAAGAAGGTGCCGTAATTGACATAGGCACTGTTCTGCACGCCGCCTTCGGCCACATTGAACGGTGCCGCTGCCTCACCCGTCGTGTCGCCCAGGGGGATGTACCAGACGCTCCAGAACTGGGCCATGGACGGCGAATTGCTGCCCAGGGTCTGGGCGCCGACCACCCCGGAAGCGGTCACCTGCGTTTCGCTGTCCACCGGCGTTTCGATGCCGATGATATCGCGTCCCGCCGACAGGATCACCGCCCCGCCGCCAGTCGCCCAGGTGGGCGTGGTGGCGAAATCGTTGATAGTCACGCTATTGGTATAGCTGGACGGCAGCGTCGGCGCGGTGAAGTCGTCAGCGTTCGGCGCCACCGTCCCTGCCGTATAGACGGCGGCAGGCGACAGGGGATCAAGCCATTCGATATCGCCAGAGGCCACCATGTCGATGGTGCCGGTGCCGGTGCGGATGATGGTAGGCACATCGACTTGCGGATGATAGGTCGCGCCGCCAGTTGCGATCGAAATCGCTGTGTTCGACACGGAGATATGGCCGTCGAGCGTGACATTGCCGGTCACGCCGCTGCCCAGCGCCGCCAGCAATACCACCGCTTCCGGATTGACCGGCGCGGGCGCCGCCGGGGCCGCGAACTGTGCCCCCGCGACAAAGCGATAGCTCGAACTGCTGGCCTCCGCCGCCAGGTCCATGCCGCTGATCGGCGACTGGTCTGTCGTTGTCTTGACCGGCGCTGGGTCGTTATTCACCAGCGGCGCGATTGTGCCGATCGCTGGCGGCGGCAGAGGCGCGACGGGTAGCGTCGCGGGACTGGTAAAACCTGCCCAATCGTAATATGCGCTCAGATAAAGATCATAGGCCGCAATATAAGATGAATAGCCGGAGAGGCTGTTTGCGTTGTAACTGAGTGTCGCGGTGTTGAGCAAATCGGTGACGTTACTGGGCTGCGGTTCACCGCCATCGCTCTCGCTCAGGAAAAAACCATCATTGAAGATAATCCCGTTCTGAAAGAACAAGTCCCACTCGGCTGCATACTGCCGGTATAGGGCATAATAGCTCATGACCGTTTCTGAAGATGCGCCAGAGAAAACGGTTGGAGCGCCCAGTGCCATGCCGTTGGGATTCAGCGGCGTAGCCGTATCCGTCAGGTCTGTCGCGAGTCCGCCGTAATTGATACCCGACAACATGTCGGCATTGTCGTAGTTCTGATAGACACCGATGACTGTGTTGTAGCTGTCCGTCCCCGTCGGCGGATTGTATCCCCCCACCGTCGGGTTTTTCTGAAAGAAACCGTCGGTGATGCTGGCATTGAGGTTGACGTTGTTGGCGGCGCGCAGCACCAGGGTCGGCGCCCAGCCATTGTCGCGATAATACAGTGAGGCCGGATTGCCGTCCGGGCCCGCCACGCCCGCGCCCAGGTTCCAGGCGGTCGCCACCGTGATGTCGCCGTTGTTGACACTGCTTAATGGATTGACCAGATCGACTTCCGGGCTGACATGCAGCATTGAAGCAGAGTTGAGCGAAACCGGCATGCCATCCTGGCCGATCTGTATCTTCCCGCCGGAAAGTCCGGCCAGCGCCGCGGCGTCATTCCCCGCGAACGGATTCTGGATGAAGCTCATCAGCGTGCCCGCAGCACCGTTCGCCGGGTTCAGGCCATAAAAGGTTTCGTGCGCGATCCTGCTAGCGTCCGTGCTGGCCGCTGTCGGCGTGAAATAATCATCGACCAGGAACTGGTTCACCACGCTTTGCGGGAAAGTGACCAGGGAATTCCACGAACCCGATACCGCGCTTCCGTCGCCCGTAGTGGAGGCGACATTGAGGACCAGAGCGCCCGTCGTCGCATCATAGGACGTGATGCTGCCCATCATCGAACCACCGGACGGGCCGGTATCTGTCAGCGTAATGGCTTCGCCGGCCGTATAGGACTTCCCGGTGGCGATGGTCAGAACCTTGGTACCCGTGCCGATGGTGAACGGCTGGGGCGATGCCGTGTGCACACTCGCGCCGACGCCGGGGACGGCAAACAACAGATTGGCGTAAAAGTCATTGTAAGCGCTGTTGTAAAGGTTATTTGCTATATCGCTGGTCAGGCCCGGCAGATAAACATCAATGCCCCCTAGAGAGGAGGTGGTGTGCGCGCCCATGACCGTACCGGTATATTGGACAACGCCCAGCGCGCCATAGATCTCCACGGTAATGACACTTCCGGGCGTCAGTGATTCTGCGCTCGTTGGAATATTTCGCAGCCAAAAATATTGTATTCCGTTGGAGTCGAGGTCACCCCGTTTAATCAGTAGGCCCCATTCGCACAAGGCAAGCCCCGTTGTCGGGAGAAGAGTTCCGTTGTTTGCAGAATAGACGGTCGCGCCAGAAAAGTCCGTAGCAGTGGTAGTGCCTTGCGTAATGTTCATGACCAGCGCGCCGGTGCGGCTGTCGTAAGAGACAACTGTGCCAACAATATCCTGCAAAAGCGTGCCATGCGCTCCGGGGTGTGTAGGGCTACCCGGTATCGTGAGCACGATGGTCTCGCCGGGGCTGAGATCGAGGCCAGGCTGTATGGTCATCACTTGCGTGCCGAGGTTCGACAGCAACGGCTGCGACGACACAGGGCTGAAGCTGGAGTCGCCGTTGCCGCTCCAGGTTGAGACAACATTGCCCGACGCATCCTTGAACGTGCCCGCCAGAAGAACGCCACCTGAGGAATACCATCCCGCTGGATCGATGATGCCGTCGAAGTATTTGGTTGTATCGGATTGTTGGTCGGCGGTTGACCAGGTGGCATAGGGTTCGAGCACCAGGCCTTTGCCGGAAGGGTTACCGTTGGCGTCGGCATTTGTGATGAGGGTACCGCTGAAGGAGACGTTGACGGATCGGTTTGTTCCGTCGGCATTCTCCACGATGGGCGCGCGCAGATAGACGGTGCCACCGGTGTTGGCGATGTTGGCGCCGCCGGGGCCGCCCGAAACGTCGAAGGTTGCGCCGTTGGCGACGGTGATGGAGCCGGACTGGGTGGGCAGGACGATCTCGTAGCCCTGGATGGGGTCGAGGTTTGTGGTGGAGCCGATGCCGGAGGTGCCCAGGATGATGGTGCCGCCGTTCTGGACTAGGGCTGATGTGCCGTTGGCGTTGGCGGGGTCGTTTGCGTCGTCTGGGGCGTAGCGGGCGATGAGTTGGGCGGTGGCGCCGATGTTCACACCGCCGGTGACGGTGGCGCTGTTGTTGGCGCCTGCGCCGTAGAGCTGGATGGTGCCGCCGGAGGGGCCTGAGGCATCGAGGGTGCCGTTGACGGTGACGCTGCCGTTGTTGGCGACAAGCTGGATGGTGCCGGACGAGATGGTCTGTCCGGCATCGACCAGGATGTCGCCCTGGCCGAGGGTGACGGCATAGGTGCCGCTGAAGCTGGCGCCTTGCGGCAGGCTGCCGGAGAGTTGGCTGGCGTTGAGGATGAAGGTGCCGCCCAGGTCCTTGTAGGCGGCGCTGCCCAGCAGGGTGCCGCCCAAGGTGGCGGTGCCGTTTGCGGCGGCGATGGAAAGCGTGCCGGCATAGCCGTTGCCCGCGGCGGAGACATCGACGGTGGCGCCGGACGCGATGGCGACATTGCCGGTGTCGGCGGTCAGCCTGACCGATCCTGCGGCGACGTCTTCGTTGAGGCCAAATAGGGTGATGCGGCTGCCTTGGGCGGCGATGTTCGCGCCGGAGGCGAGGTTGAGATCGCCGCTGGTGGCTTCGAGGGTGATGGCGCCGCCGGGCGCCAGGATGGCATTGGCGACACTGATGCTGGCGCCGGTCAGCGCGATCTTGCCGCCCAGCATGGTGGGGACAAGCGTGGGCAGCGCGCCGCCGGTGGGGGTGAGCGTGAGGGCGCCGGTAGTGGTCAGCGCTTGCGATGCGCCGGTATCGGCGAGAATGGCGGGCGCGGTGAGGGTGATGTTGGCGGCTCCGGCGTTGAGCGATCCGCTGCCGCTGAACAATATCTCGGCGGCGCCGGTCAGGGCGGCTTGCGCGAAGCCGCTCCAGGTCTGGCTCCCCTGCCCCATGGTGATGGTGCCGGTGGCGGCGATGTCGAGGGTGCCGCCCGATCCGGTGGTATGGGCGCCGGCGGCGCTGGGCGTGGCCTCGCTGTCGAGGATCGTGACATTGCCGGCGGTAACGCTGACCGTGCCGCCGTCGCTGTAGAAGCCGCTGCCGTCGAACACCAGGGTGCCGATGGGCGCGCTCGCGGCACCGAAGGTTTCGGACCTGTAGAGATTGAACACCGAGTAGCTGTGTAGGGTCACCGACTGTGCGCCTGCAAAGCGGGTCAGGGCGTCCGGCGAAAGGGTCAGGCCGCTGGGGTTATGCCCACCCAGGTTGATCAGGCTGCCCGCGAGGGTGTAGTGCGCGGCCTGCAGGCTGGCGGCAGGAGCCAGAATGTTGGTTCCGCTGGAGTCCAGAATGATGGACGAGCCCTGAAGCATGGCCGCACCGATGGCAAGGCCTCCTTCCGGCGCCGCCGGCACCGGCCCGAATGCGGCCGGCAAGGTCGAGGCGTCATAAATTCCTGGCACGAAGGCGCGGCTGACGGCGATGTCATCGCCATTGGAGACGCGCAGCAGTGAGCCGTCGCCGCTGACGCCGGGGATATAGCTGGTAACGGCACCGGTGGCGGTGTCGGTCGCCGTGACCACGGGATTGGCGCCGATGGTGATGGCCTGGCTGGAACCGGCAGGCACGGTGCCCTTGGCCTGAACAACGCTGCCGTCGGCAACGACCAGACCCGTGCCGAGGCCAGGCGTGGCGATCAGCACGGTAGCCCCGCCGATCTGGCCGGAGCCACCGGCGCTGGCGCCGGTGAAGCCGAGCACACCCGTCGCCGGGTCGTAGGACGTCACCGTGCCCTGGACCCAGTTCAGCGGACTGGCAGGGTTGTAGAGCGTGATCCCGGTCCCCGGCGTGATGCCGGAAAGCCCCTGGGCGACGGTCGTGGTCTGGGCACCGGAGGCGGCATTGACCTGGGCTGTGGCAGTGGTGCGGGTGATCGAGCCGCCGGTGGCCAGAATCAGGTCCGGGGCGGTCAGCGGATGGGCCGCATCGGTGGCGACCGTCAGACTGACGGCGGCGGGGGCGACAGAGACGCCCGAGGTGGTTGTGGTGCGCACGCCACCCACCAGCAGGCTCACGACCCCGAGATTGCTGAGCTGATCGGCGTCCAGGAGGGTTGCCCCCTGATAGGCGGGATTGGCGGCGTAGGCGGCAGCCTGATCAGCAGCGACGACCAGAAGGTTGCTGCCGGTAACGTCGGCAAGGCCTCCACGGCCGGTGAGGGTCACGCCCGACGCGACCGTGACCGAGCCGATGGCGAAGTTGTCGGTGGCGTTGAAGTCCAGAGCGCCGGTAGCGGCCAGGATCAGGTGGCCTGCGTCTATCGGCAGGCGCGGGACGGCCAGGCCGTCAGCCAGGGCCGTCCCGGTGAATGCGCTGTTGGCCGAGGAAATATCGATCTCGGTGTATTTCGACCAGACCGCGTTCGGCTGGATCTCAAGCATGGCACTGAGCGGGGCGGTCGCGCCGCTGATGGCATTGCCAAGGACGCCCGTGGTGTAGATCGAGCCATCGGCGGCGGTGAAGGAGGAGCGGTTGCCCGAAGTCGCGGCGGTGGAAGAGACCACCACGCGGTAGGCCCCCGGCAGGGTGGCATACATCGCTGGCATCAGGACATAGGTCCCGGCCGCCACGCCCGAACCGCCCGGAAGGGTCACGGTCTGGCCCAGGGGCGTGGAGAAGGCGGACGCCGCATCGGCCCCGCCCTGGCCCCAGGAGGTCAGGTTGTAGCCGCCTGTCGGGAAAGGTGTGGAGACAGTGGCCTCGTAGCCCGGCACAAGGGCATAGACCGTTTGCGATGAGGTGGTCAGGAGATTGCGGCTGCCGCCGGTGCCGGCGACAAACTCGGTGGCATAGACGTCTCCGCCGCCGGAGAGGTCGAGGATCGCACCCGCTTGAGTGCTCACGTTGGCCCCTGCGAGAATCACCTGCTTCTCGGGCAAGGCGGCAGTCTGCCAGGTTCCGTTGATGGTGTAGCCGAAGGGGATATCCTGCCCGGCGATGGAGCCGGAGGTCAGGCTGCCCGAGCCGAGGACCACGCTGTTGGTGGCCGGCGCAGCCCCGACGAGCGACAGGCTGGAGCCAACCGGCTCGCTGGCGCTGACGCCGAGCTGGATCGAACCCAGCGGCGCAAAGAGGGCGCCATTCTGGACGATGGCCGGTGCATCGACCAGAAGGCTGCCACCGGCCGAGAGCGGCATGGTGGGTGTGGCGCCATTGGAGGCGATGGTGATGGTGTTGCCAGTTCCCAGGCCAAGGGACAGAAGGGCAGCCTGCGTGCTTGTAGCGACATAGACCTCGCGCGCGGTGAGCGACAGGCTGTCCGGCACGTTCAGACTGGTGGTGCTGAGCGCGGGCGCGGCAACCGTGCTGCCGTCGGCCTGAATCGGGAAGTCGATGAGCGGCTGGGAAAGAACGCTGCCATCGGCCCAGATCAGGCGGATATCGCCGCCGCTTGCGAGATTGACGCTGGCCGCGCCGGAGACGCTGACCGCGCCCTCGATGTCAATCTGGGATGCTGCGTTGAGGTTGAGCGTCCCATCGCCCAGCGTCGGCGTGGTGGGCCCATAGCCCAGCAGGCGGATATAGTTCGCATCGAGATTGACGACTGCGCCGCCGGTGGATGGCAGCACGACCGGGCCGATCAGGTCGAGTTCGCCAAGGCCCGGCATCGAGACGTTGCCGGCGATCTTGATCTGGCCGCCATTGAGGACGGCCGTGGAGAAACCGCTGTGCGAAAGCATGTCGGCGGTAACGTAAGCACTGCCGCTCGAGGCCTGCGCCTGTGACAGCAGCGCCGACAGATCCGATGCCGTTCCCGGCGCCGAAGCCCCGTCGAAGGGCGCGGCCGGGCTCGCGCTCTGCGTCAGGACGACGGACCCGTAATTGTTGTTGATGAGATTGTTGGCCGCCCGGGACGTTCCGCTGACATTGCCCACGACAATGGCCCCGCCGGCCGCCCGGCTTGCACCACCGGAAGCGTCGATTGTCCCACCGAGAAAGAGGTTGGTCCCGCCGTTGAACACCAGCGATCCACCATCGCTCCAGATCGGCTGAAAGGAGAGGCCCGGGCCCCTCTGCAGGCTGCCCGAGGCCGGAGGGACCTGGATCATGGCCTGGCCGCCGGCCAGATCGAGCACGGCGCCGTCCTGCACGATCACCGCGCCATTGCCACTGTAGCCTATGCGGGTCGCGAACTGGGTCAGGCCGAAAATGATCGACCCGCCGGAGAGTTCGGTCCCGGTCGAGTAGTCGATGACATCGGGATTGGGAACGAAGGCCCCGCTCACGTCGATGGTCGCGCCCGAGCCGATCCAGCTGTCCAGGGCACCGGCCAGAGTGACCACGCCGCCATGATCAGCGATGGAACCGAGGATATCGACCGAGCGGCCGGAGATGAAGGTGATCGAGGCGCCCGGATCGGTGACGATCGAGGCCCCGGCGCTGAGCACGACGCCAGCCGTCGTGGCGGGATCGCCGGCCTGACCGAAAGCGAAGGGCAGTTCGGTTGCCGAAAGGCTTGCGGCGTGGCGTTGGCCGTCGGGAGCGAAGCCGAGCGCGGCGAAGCTGTCCAGAGCGGCGCCGGTCGCAGGCAAGCTGGCGGGGAGATCGAGCTGGTAGCTTTGCTGCTCCAGCCGCACCGTCGTGCCCGATGCGACCGTCACGCTGCCATAAGTGCTGGTGAGGCTGAAGGACGAGAAGCCGTTCTGGAAGAAACTCGCCGGCAGGGTGACCGTCCCGTCGGACAAACCGGAGGTGGATGAGGAGACTGTGCTCGCGGCCCCGTCAACGACGATGGCCGGAGCCTGCAAGGTGAAGGCACCCCCGGTGGAGAAGCCTCCGGCCCGGATTGTCCCGTCCATGATCACGGTAGCGGCGGTCGGGGCGGCGGGTGCGTACTGGTTACTGTTCTGATCGTAGAGGTTGTCCAGCGTCGTGTCTGAAATCCATCCGGCCGTATAGGCATAGGCAGCCAGCGACAGGTTGCCGCCAGTGCCGCTCGGCAGGCCGTCCGTGCCCGTGGCGAGCTTGCCGCTGGTCTCCACATAGCCGCCGCTCGACACGTCGATCAGGCTGCCAGACTCAAGCACGATCGAGGCAGTGCCATCGGCGGCGTCCACAGTAGTGATACCGCTTGTCGAGGACGTGCCCACAGAATGGCTGAGCGCATAGGTCGTCAGCAAGACTGATCCGCCGTTGGTGAAGGCCTTGCCGAGCATGGACGCGGCACTGGCGCCAGTGTCGTTGACCCAGAGGCCCGAGACATCGAGCGTGGCATGCCCCCCCAGGACGAGGTTCTCGTAATCCACCGGGAATACATAAGCTGTGGGATTGCCGTTGGTGCTAATGGCGGTGGGCTGGAAGCCGGAGATGGCGATGGTCCCGCCATGGGCCACGATGGTCCCGTCGATGGTCGTGGCATTACCAAGCGTGACGGAGCCACCCGGGCGCACGGTCAGTGTCGCATCCTGCTGCATGGACAGGCGGGAGGCGCCCTTGATGCTGATCGAGCCCAGTCCATCTGCCGACAGCTGGGCAGTGGAGTAGGTAATCACGGGCAGGTGGAAGGCGTCGGTGGGCAATATCCCACTCAGCGGAGCGGCCAATGGCCCCGCGCCGTTCAGGAAATTGGACGTCAGGTAATTGAAGCCGGCCGGCAGAAGCTCGGGCGCGGTATCGGCGAGAATAACCTCATCGGCCACGGTGCCGCCGCCAATCAGATTAATGGCGAGGGAAGCGCCCAGAGGCAGTTCGTCCGGAGTCGCCTGGGTGCCATTCGCGCCGGTTCCCGCCTGAGCCAGATTACGCTGGTGTTGGCCGATCAGAACATCGCCTTCGACTGTTCCTTCGAGGATTGGATTGATTGCCGTAAGACTGACGCTGCCGGCGCTGATGCCGTCGATATAGCCGGGATTATAATACCCGCCTGACAGCAGCCCGCTGACATAGGTCTCCTTCACACCCCAGGCCTTGTGATCGACGGTGAACTGGCCAGCGAAGCCCTGATAGGGGATGGATGGGTCGGCGTTGCCAATGTCGTAAAGATGCCCGTCCGCACCGAGAAGTCTAGTGGTCTGGATGGCAGCACCAGAGAACTGGATCGCCCCGCCGGAGACGTTGATCAGCGAGCCCGGCTCCTGGATGACATCGGAGAAGCCATGCCCCTGAGCGACAGTGAAGGAGCCCCCCTTCGACAATAGCTGGTCAATCGACTGGGGGATGTCACCGAGGTAGCCGTTGCCGCTCGATGCGAAGAGCGGTGAGCCGACCCACGCCTTCCCGTCAGCCCTCGTGCCCGAGAGCAGCAGGTTGATGGTAACCGTCTGGCCGATCAGGCTCTGCGCCAGAGGGGCATCGGCCACATCATTGGCTGTAACCTTGAAGGTGTAGAGATATTGCGAGAGCGAAGCCACCGCAGTGGTCCCGGACAGATCGATGATGCTGTCCGGCTCAAGGAGTACACGGCCAAAGGTACTGGAGGAATTGGCATAGATACCGCCGACGGTGAAGGCCGCGCCAGGCGCCTCGATGAGCGAACCAGACTGGAAGTCGACGCCGGCAGCGTTGATCACCGAGATTCTGGGCGCCGTGAATGCGCTGAGCGAATTGGTCGGGATGGTTTCGCCGTTTTCGTCGGGCAGGATCGAGGTGAGGCTGTCCGGACCGAAGATCACGGATCCCAGAGCCGACCCCGGCGCTGTGGCGATCAGGCTCGGCGCGCCTACGGCTTGCAGCACGACCGAGCCGGCACGGGTAATGCTGGTGGTGACGGCAATGTCGCCGAGTTGCTGGACAGTGTCACCGACGATCGTGACATTACCGCGGTCCGACGACAGCACCCCGCCCAAAGAATTGGCGGCTACGCCGCCGAGGTCACCCAAATCATCGATCGACGTCCAGATCAGCGTGTTGAAACCAAGCTCAAGGCTCGGGCCCGGAATGACGGTAAGGTTGACGCCGCCGCTGACCGGTTCGGAAAGGCCGAGGTTGGCTCCGGCTGCCAGCACGATCTGCCCGGCCGACGCCGCGATGCTGCCCGCATTGCTCACCTGTGGTCCCGCCAGCACCACCAGGCCGCCATTGTCGAAGCCGCTGACATTGGTCGAGAT
The DNA here is from genome assembly GCA_028283765.1 of Parvibaculaceae bacterium. Lineage (GTDB taxonomy): Bacteria > Pseudomonadota > Alphaproteobacteria > Parvibaculales > Parvibaculaceae > JAATFR01. The sequence continues at coordinate 109,100 of JAPWJY010000001.1, forward strand.
CGAGGCCCCCGCCTGAACCTCGACGCCCGCATTTGTCTGGTTCGCGACAGAGGGCGCGGAAAGAACCAGGGTTCCGCCCGTGCTGGCGGATGCACCATTGATGAAGAGGCCGCTGGTGAGGAAAGCGACATTGCCGCTGTCCTCGTTGGCGGGCGCGAGAAGGGCCGCGCCGCTCGATGCCGTCTGGGCCAGACCGTTCACCGTGATCGGCGCATAGCCGCCGCTGGCGTTGAAGACGCCCACATTGGCGGCACCGGCGTTGCCGTAACTGTTGATATCGAGCGATGAGGCGATCAGCGAGTGGACGTTGACCTGCGACGAGCCCGAAAAGACGATCCCGTTGGGATTGATCAGCAGCACCGTCCCCTCGGCCCGGATCCGGCCCTCGATCTGGCTTGGGCGTCCGCTCGCATCGATCCGGTTCAGCGCAACCCAGCTGTTGCCGTTGGCCGAATTGCCCCCGCTCTGGTCATAATAGAGCGTCGTCTCCCGGCCGACATTGAACTCCTGCCACGTCATCACCGCGCGTTCGGCCGTCTGTTTGACCGTCACCACCGTCTGGCCGGAGCCAGAGGACGACGCCACCGGCTGGCCCGCATTGCTCCACAGGTTCGGGTCGCTCCCCGCCGCAACGCGGGGGTCGACCACCAGTCCCCCTGCCCCCAGACCGTTGGGGACCGTGCCCGGCGCCGACAGCGCGATATTGCGCGCCGCCGTCTGCGCCGCCCGCATCGCCGTCAGCGCCTGCGTCACCCGCGCCAGCGCATTCTGCGAGCGCTGCGCCATCGCCGCCGCCTGTAGCGACCCCGCCTGTGCCGCCGCTACCGCCGCCAAACTCGGACTCGAAACCGGCGCACCAACCAACGGACGCGAAAACACAACAGAACTCACAGAAAGCAACGCCGCCATGCTCACCGTGGTGAAAAGACCTGCACGGAGAAAAAAGCCGGGGCGACGGGAAAAATGAACAGCAGCATGATCAACGGGCATGAACAGGCTCTCGGTACGAGGTCAGACCAGAGCATCGATCCTGCCTCTCCGGGGAGAAGGCACGATTGGTGTCTCACTAAGCTGACAACCGCCCGCAGACGAATCTGAACCAAAAACATGATGACAGTTTCGTGTACCTGCGCAGGCGCCCGGAATTTCTCAGCTCAGCAGAACAACCCCGCCCGGCAACGACCGTGAGCGCGCACCGGCCACCTGCCCGATCCAGACAAGGACCTCATCGATCCGGTCGATCCGGAAACGGCCACTGACGGTTTTCCGGCCCAGCGCTTCATCCAGCAGGATGACCCTGCCGGGCCTGTAGCGGTTGACCTCGGCGACGGCGGCGGAGAGCGGCGTATAGCGAAACACGATGAAGCCATCCTGCCAGGACGTGGCCTCGGCAAGGTTGGTCGCCAGAACCCGCCCAAGGCCGCTCCCGTCATAGCTGAGTTGCTGGCCCGCACCGATCATCGCGACCTGGGCGCCCTGCTCGACCTGCACCTGCCCCTCCAGGCAGGTCACACAGACATTCGCCGCGATATTACGCACCTCGAAGCGGGCACGGCTCGCCACCGCCCGGCCGCCACCGGCAAGGATCATGAGCGGTCTGCCCGACTGCTGCGGCATGGTGAATGCCGCTTCTCCGGCAATCAGCTTCACACGATCGACGGCTCCCTCTTCCCGGGGAACCGCGATGCTGGTCTGCGTATTCATCTGGACCACGATATCGGCCACGGTCAGGTGACGCTGCTCGCCGGTCCCGGTCCTGTAATCCGCATTCAACTCGTCAAAGGAGAGCCACAGATCGGCCGGCGGATCGACGATCACATAGGCAGCCGCTGCGGCCGCAAGCGCCGCCGTGCCGCCCAGAAACGCCCTCCGGCTCACCTGCATGGTCTGCCCCGACCAGACCGGCATGCCGTGCCTGCCAATAAATGCCCGTCCACCAGAACCGAGGCTCTTCCATAAACGGACCGCCTCGACAAAAGCCGCCTCATGCGCCGAACTTTGCTGCCGCCAAAGCCGGACGGCTTCCGCATCCGCGGTTGTCGCCTCGCCGGACGCAAGTTGCCTCACCCAGCGGCGGGCATCGCGCTTCAGGGGGTCTAGCTGGCTGTTGCGATCGTCGGTCATTCTTCGGCACTATCCGGTCGTGTCGATTTCCCCTTGGCCCTTTCAGAAGGCTTCTGACCAGTTGACGCTTCTCGCGCCCCTGATGTGAACCTTTCCCGGGAAAGTTCCTCGGAGCGCCGGGCGCAATAATCATGAGCCGCCTGCAGTTCCCGCTGAACAAACCGCTCCGAAACCGCAAAACGCCGGGCGATGTCCCGGCGGGGCGTACCCTCGATACGCGCGGCCAGCAGAATGGCCTGCTGGCGCACGGGAAGCTCCCCGATGATCGCCACGACGGACTCCAGCTCTGAACGCGCCGCCATGATGCGCTCCGCATCCGGTGTTTCATCAGCAATTTCAAACAATGTCTCGACTTCGGACATGGTGAGACGCCGTTTTTCCGCCCGCTGGCGGTTACGGGCGATATTGATCGCCATGCTGTAGAGATAGTTGTCCGGGCTGCGCACGGCGCTCAGCTCACCGCCGCGCTCAAGACGCAACCAGGTGTCCTGAAGCGCATCGCCGGCAAGATCCGCAGAGCCCAGATAGTGAGTCAGCCGTCTCTTGAAGTCCTTGTACCGCAACAGCAGACGCTGTTGAAGCTCGGCCCAGGCTGCCTGCGTCATTGGCCGGCCCCTGCCGGCTGCACCGGGCTGCCCGTCTCGCCACATTGGCTGACAAGGTCCGGCGTCACCAGAAGGACGACGGGCTGGGCAAATCCGATGGGAGGCGGCCCACCGAAGGCGGCCATTTGCACCGCATGCTGGAAAGACGCATCGACATCGGCCCGCCCCGTGGACCCGAGCAGAGCCGCCCGCGTAACCGACCCCGATGGCCCGATCCAGAACCCGATTGCGATCCGGTAAGCCCCCGATCGCAGTTGCGGTGCCGCGCACAAGGCCTGTTTCAACCCCTCCTGAAGGCGGCCGTAATAGCCGCCGAAGGGCGATTGCGCATCATCGGCCATCTCGCGCCGGGCATTCCTGGCGGCCGGATCGGGAACCAGCATGACACCGTCAGCCGCCATGTATTTCACCATGAGGCCAGTGCCGGCAAGCAGCGTCCGCAAGGCGGCCACGGGCGTGAATTCGCCTGTAACGGGGGTGGAACGGCGCTCATTGGCGAGACTGGCATCATAGATGACCTGCCAGCCCGAGGCGACGCTGTAGCCTTCCAGCGCGGACACCAGAGGCTGTGCGGGAAGATCGAACCGGATCGATCGGCCGGGCTCAATGGCCCCTTTGCGTGGATCTGCGGCGGCCCGGCCTGACACCCCCATACTGACGACAACCCCGATACAAATGGCCAGCAAGAAGCCCCGAACCGGGGTCAGAAGAACCAAATCCGCGCGCCAGGAACATCGACCGAAAATACATCCAGGCATGGCCCCGGTCCGCCTCTGCAATCGCCATCCCGGAATCCTCAGCATGGCTCATGAACGGGACAGCATACGGGTGACATCAAGCGCGGTTCCGGAACATAGGAGGCAAGCATGACAATCATGTGTCGCTGTCATGCCATGACAGATATCCGGGCTCTTCCGCTGCAGCGCATGGCGGGCCGGGAGGGAACGCCGGGTTGACCGGCCGATTGGCTCCCCGGCGAGGCATTGTCGCCTCACAAGATACAGAGCGTCGCTGTTTACCCTGTTTATCGAAGCGGGCATGACCCTCATTTTGCCTTCCAGAAGATGCCGTGAAGCGAGGCCAGACCCGAACAGTCCGGCACACCCCGCATCAGCCGCGCATCGACAGGCATCAAATCATCCCCTGCGCCACCGGCGTGATCGAGGAACACCATGACGATCTCCACCTTCGAGAAGCCCGAGACCCGCCGTTCCCGCCTCGCAGGCGGCCACGGCAAAACCCTGCTCCTTCTTTTCACCGTGCTGGCGACCGCCGGCGGGGGGACAATGCTGTTGCACTCCAGCCCCGCGACGCCCGCCGCACCGCCCCCTCTGGTCACCGTCGCAACGCCGCTTGAACGGCAGGTGAACCAGTGGGACGAATATGTGGGCCGGTTCGCGGCCAGCAAATCGGTCGAGATTCGCCCGCGCGTGTCCGGCCCCGTCACGGAAATTCATTTCAGCGACGGCCAGATGGTCGCGCAGGGGCAACTCCTCTTCACCATCGATCCACGGCCCTATGCCGCCGCGCTCGACGAGGCCAGGGCCGGCGTCAGCAACGCCGCGAGCACGCTGGCGCTGGCGCGGTCCGACTATGCCCGGGCGGCCCGGCTGCGCGGCGACGACGCCGTCTCGGCAAGCGAGATCGATGCCCTGCATACGCGCGTCGAGGCTGCCGGAGCCGCGCTGGCGGCGGCCAAAGCACGCGTGGAAGCCCGCGCGCTCGACGTCGAATTCACCCAGGTCAGGGCCCCGATTGCCGGGCGCATCTCCGACAGGCGCATAGACGCGGGCAATCTGGTTGCCGGGGGCGAAGGCGCCGCCGCGACCCTGCTGACCACCATCAATGCGCTTGATCCGATCTATTTCACCTTCGACGCATCTGAAGCCCTCTACCTGAAAGCAAGGCGTGAGGGGCTGGGTGACGGCGCCCCGGTCGAGGTGCGGCTCCAGGACGAAACCGGCTATGCCTGGAAGGGCAAGCTCGACTTCACCGACAATGGCATGGACCCGCGTTCGGGCACGGTCCGGGGGCGCGCGACCATCGCCAATCCCCGGCTGCTGCTGACGCCCGGCATGTTCGGCAACATGCGGATGGAAAGCGGAACGGGGCGGGCCCTGCTAATACCCGACACCGCCGTGCAGACGGATCAGGCCGACAAGTCCGTTCTCGTTCTTGGACCGAACGACATCGTTTCGACCCGCCCCGTAAAACTCGGACCCTCCATCGACGGTCTTCGTATCGTCACCGCCGGTCTCCGGCCAGACGACCGCGTGATCATCGGGGGGTCCCTCTCGGCCGTGCCGGGCACGAAAGTCCAGGCTCAATCCGGCACGATTGCCGCCCTTGCGGATTCCACGGTCTCGCCAGCCACGCCCGTCGCCGCGGCCGCGACCTTCGCCGCGAACTGAAGCTCATCATCAAGGAACGCACCCATGCGCCTCTCCCGCTTCTTCATCGACCGGCCTATCTTCGCCGGCGTCCTGTCGCTGGCCATCGCCATCGTGGGAGCCATCGCCTACGCGGCGCTGCCCGTATCGCAGTATCCCAACATCGTGCCCCCCACGGTCACCATCACCGCCAGCTATCCCGGCGCGAACGCGCAAACCGTCGCCGAGACGGTCGCCGCACCGATCGAGCAGGCCATCAACGGCGTTGACGACATGCTCTACCAGTCGTCCCAGTCAACCGGCGACGGCAAGCTGACGATCACGGTCACCTTCAAGGTCGGCACCGATCCCGACAAGGCGCAGGTGCTGGTGCAGAACCGCGTTGCGACCGCGCTGCCCCGCCTGCCCGAAGAGGTTCAACGGCTCGGCATCGAGACAAAGAAGATCACGCCCGCCATCCTCATGGCCGTCAACCTGATCTCGCCCGACAAGTCCCGCGACGCGGAATACATCCTCAATTACGCCCGTGCGCAGGTGCGCGATCCGCTGAGCCTCGTCGATGGCGTCGGCGACGTGGACCTGATGGCCGGCGGCCGCGACTATTCGATGCGGGTCTGGATCGACCCCAATCGCGCCGCCGCGATGGATCTGACGGCGGGCGAGATCGTAGGCGCGCTCCGCAGCCAGAACGTTCAGGTCGCAGCCGGGAAGCTCGGCCAGGCCCCGGCCGGACCCGACGACGCCTTTCAGGTGAATGTCCGCACCCAGGGACGCCTGACGACACCGGAGGAATTCAGCCGGATCGTCATCCGCACCGATCCCGACGGCCGGCAGGTGCGCGTCTCCGACGTCGCCCGCGTCGAACTCGGCACCGACAACTATAATGCCATTACCTATCTGAACGGCGAGCCGACCGCCATCCTCAACATCCTTGCGCGTCCCGGCGGCGATTCGGTGAAGGCGCGCGCCGGCATCTACGCGGCGATGGAACAGCTATCGAAATCCTTCCCGCCCGGAATCGGATACCGGATCGCCTACGACCCCACCAAATTCGTCGTCGATTCCATCGATGCCAGCCTCCATACGCTCTTTGAGGCGACTGTCCTCGTCGTGCTGGTGATCATCGTCTTCCTGCAGAAATGGCGGGCGACGATCATCCCCGTCATCGCGATCCCCGTATCCGTGCTCGGCACATGCGCCGTGCTGCTGGCGATGGGCTATTCGATCAACAACCTGTCGCTCTTCGGCATCGTGCTGGCCATCGGCATCGTCGTCGATGACGCGATCGTCGTGGTCGAGAATGTCGAGCGCAACCTTGAGAACGGCATGTCGCCTCTCCAGGCGGCGCGAACCTCCATGGACGAAGTCTCCACCGCCCTCGTCGCCATCGTGCTGGTGCTGTGCGCCGTGTTCGTGCCGACCATCTTCATCACCGGATTGTCGGGCGAGTTCTACAAGCAGTTCGCCGTGACCATCGCCACCGCAACGATCTTTTCTCTCTTCCTGTCCCTCACCCTCTCCCCGGCTCTGGCTGCGCTCATGCTGAAGCCGTCTCACCGGCCCGACAATGTGCGCGGCCTCCGCCGTCATGCGCATCGGTGGGCAGATGCCTTCAATGACGGCTTCGAGCGGCTGAGCGAAGGTTACGCCCGCCTTACCCATCGCCTGGTCCTGATGCCCAGGCGGATGATGGCAATCTATGCCGCCCTGATCGCACTGACGGTTGGCGTTTTCTGGTTCACGCCGGTTGGCTTCGTACCCTTGCAGGATCAGGGCTATTTCGCCGTGCTGGTGCAATTGCCGCCGGGTTCCTCCCTCCAGCGCACCGATGCGGTGGTCAAGGAAGTCGCCGAACGCACCCTGAAGATCGAAGGCGTCGCCCATGCCGAAATGTTCGTTGGCATGGACGGCCTGTCGTCCACGCTCGCACCCAATTCAGGCGTCGTCTTCCTCCCGCTGAAATCCTTTCAGGATCGTGACGCGCACAACCGGACGATGACAGCCATCATGGCCGACACGAACAAGGCCCTTGCCAGCATCACGGATGCGCGGCTGCTCGTGGTGCCGCCGCCGGTCATTCAGGGTATCGGAGGCAACGCCGCCACCGGCTACCGCATGATGGTGCAGGACCGCAACGGCCATGGCTATGCCGACATGGGCCGCGTCGCGTCCTCACTGATCGACAAGGCCAACAAGACGCCGGGCCTGTCTTCCATCTTCACTTTCTACAACACCTCCTCGCCGAGCCTCTATGTCGACATAGACCGCGCCAAGGCGGACATGCTCGGCGTGCCGCCCTCGCGGGTCTTCGAGACCATGCAGGTCTATCTCGGTTCGATGTTCGTCAACGACTTCAACCTGCTCGGCCGCACGTTCCACGTCACCGCGCAGGCGGATGCGCCCTTTCGCCGGACGACAGCCGACATCGCCAATCTGCGCACCAGATCGAACAATGGCGGAATGGTACCAATTGGCAGCGTGGCCACCTTCCACGATGAATCCGAACCCTATCGCGTCGTCCGTTACAATCTGTTCCCAGCGGTCGAGATCGACGGCGACACGGCGGCTGGATACTCCTCGGGCCATTCGCTGGCGGCGATGGAGCAGGTAGCGGCGGAAACGCTTCCGCAGGGCTACGGCTATGAATGGACTGGCATCGCTTACCAGCAGAAAACCGTGGGCAACACCGCCGGCATCGTGTTCGTCCTGGCAATCGTCTTCATCTTTCTGGTGCTAGCTGCCCAGTTCGAAAGCCTGTCGCTGCCGCTGTCCATTGTGCTCATTCTGCCGATGTGCCTGCTTGCCGCCATGATCGGCGTCAATCTGCGCGGCTTCGACAACAATGTGCTGACCCAGATCGGACTCATCGTGCTGATCGCCCTCGCCGCGAAGAACGCCATTCTGGTCGTCGAGTTCGCCCGGCACGCCGAGAACGAAGGGCTTTCGCCCGCCGATGCGGCGGTCAAGGCGGCGCGCATGCGGCTGAGGCCGATCCTGATGACGAGCTTCGCCTTCATCCTGGGCGCCGTGCCGCTCGCTCTGGCGCATGGCGCGGGCGCCGAGTTGCGGACCGCGCTCGGAACCGCGGTGTGCTTCGGCATGCTCGGCGTCACCGGGTTCGGCCTGCTCTTTACACCAACCTTCTACGTCGTCTGCCGCACGCTGGGCCGCAAGATCGCCCGGACGCAGACCCGTCAACCCGACGCCGCATCGCAACCGGCCGAATGAGGAGAATGCCATGCGTATGAAAATGCTTCTCGCCGCAATGCTGGTGCTCGCCGGCTGCGCAAGCGGACCCGATTACAGTGCGCCGGCGGCCCCTGCCCATTCGGGCGGACCGCTGCTGGGAGCCACATCGGCGGCGGTCTCCACCGCCCGGCCGGAAAACGACTGGTGGCGGCTCTACAACGACCCGGTGCTCGACAAGCTCGTGACCGACGCGCTGGCCGCCAACACCGACATTCGCGTGGCGGTCGCCCGGCTCGAACGCGCCCGCGCATCGCTCGACGCGGCCCGTGCGGACCGTTTGCCCCGGACATCGATCAGCGCAGGCGGCGGCTATGAGCGGATGCCCGAGATGAATACGCTGCCCGGTCAGGACCGTGACACATGGGTCGCGGATGGCGGACTTTCGGTCAGTTACGAGCTTGACCTCTTCGGCCGCGTCAAGCGCTCGATCGAAGCGGCGAACGGCGATGCGGCGGCGGCGGCATCCGACGCCGATGCCGTCCGCGTCGTGGTCGTAGCCGACACCACGCGCGCCTATGTGAATGCCGCTGCCGCGGCCGAGAAGCTTTCGGTCGCCCGCCACAGCCTCGATCTGCTCGACCAGTCGCTGCGCGTCACTTCAAGGCGTTACGACGCCGGTCGCGCTGCGAAGCTCGATGTGCTGCGGATTGCCGCCCTGCGGGATCGTCAGGCGTCGCGCATCCCGGATATAGCTGCCGAGCGTCAGGCCGCCCTGTTCCGTCTGGCCATGCTGACCGGCCGCACGCCACGGGAGTTGCCCGCGATTGCCGCGTCCCGGCAGATGCCTCCCATTCTGGAGAGGCCCATCCCCGTCGGCGACGGCACGGCGCTTCTCGAACGGCGTCCCGATATCCGCGCGGCAGAGAGGCGGCTTGCCGCCGACACGGCCCGCATCGGGGTCGCTACCGCCGATCTTTATCCCCGGATCACGCTGGGTGGTTCGATCGGGCAGACGAGCCCCGGCCTTGACGATCTGTTCGGCGGCGGTCCTTTACGCTTCATGCTGGGGCCGCTTATCGACTGGTCGTTTCCCAACCAGTCCGCGGCGCGCGCAAGGATCGCGGCCTCCCATGCGGATGCCGATGCCTCGCTTGCACAATTCGACGGCACCGTCCTGAAAGCGCTGCAGGAGACGGAAACGGCGCTCTCCTCCTATGCCGGGATTCTCGACTGGCGCAGGTCGCTGCAAGCGGCGCGCGAGCAGGCCGATGCGGCGGTGCGCATCGTGCGGGCGCGCCAGCGTGAAGGGCAGGTCGATTTTCTCGATGTGCTCGATGCAGAGCGGACCGCCGCCGAGGCGGAGTCGGAAGTCGCGGCGGCCGACGGACGTGTCGCCGACGCGCAGATCGACCTTTTCAGAGCCCTTGGCGGCGGCTGGCAACCTGAGGCCGAGATCAGGAGCGCTGCGTCCGTCACAGAGACAGGCACCCATGCGCCCTGGGACAAACCGGAGACAAATCATGATTGAGCATGAAGTGCCCGGCGTCGAGGACATAGCCGTATTTGTCGCCGTGGCGGATCACGGCAGCTTCACGCGGGCGGCGGAACGGCTGGGCACCGGCAAATCGAGCGCGGGGAAGGCCGTCCAGCGGCTGGAAGCCCAGTTGGGCACCCGCCTCTTCCAGCGGACGACCCGGGCGGTCCGCCTGACGGAAGACGGTGAGACATACCTTCAGGCGGCCCGCGCCGCCCTTGAGGGTCTGGCCGACGCCGAACGCGCCCTTGCGGCCAGGCGCGACGAACCTGTCGGCCGCGTCCGCCTCGCCCTCCCGGTTGGCCTCGGCAGACTACTGCTCCCCACCCTCGCCTCTCTGCGGGAAAAGCACCCGAAGGTCACGCTGGAAATATCGCTGAGCGACCGCCGCTCGGATGCCGTCGCGGAGGGCTGGGATCTTGTGGTCCGCATCGGCGAGCTTCCCGATGAAGGCGAGATGACGGTGCGCAAGCTGTGCAGCACACGAGAGGGCCTCTATGCCTCACCGGAATATCTGGGGCGCCGAGGGCCGGTGAGCGCCATACACGAACTCCACGATCATGATGCAGCCATCTTCAGGGGATATTCCGGCGCCCTGAGACCCTGGAAGCTCAACGATGGCGGGCGCATCGTGGAAGTGGTCCCGAGATCGCCGGCCATCATCCTGTCGGATGGCCAGGCGCTGCTGGATGCAGCGGTCTCCGGCCTCGGCATCGCCCAGATGCTCGACAAGTTCGCCCAGCCCCACGTCTGCTCGGGCAGGCTGCGCGAGGTCCTGCCGGACACCGGCATAAAGGGCCCGCCGATACATGCGCTGGTTCCGCTTGGCCGCCGCATTCCCTGCAAGACCCGCGTCGTTCTCGAGCATCTGGCAGAAGTGCTGAAACGGCCGGCACCGATGGGAGATGCTCCCGCCGTCAAACCGGCAGGGGCGACTTGAGAGCCTCCACGAGATGATCGAGAACGACGCGTGTCTTGGGCGGCATCCGGCGACCGAGTGGGATCAGAGCATGTACCGGAGGACCCTCGACATCGGCTTCCGGCAGCACGCGCTGCAACTCGCCGGATAGGATGTGGGGATAAGAGACGCGGTCGAACAGTTGCGCGATGCCGAATCCGGCAATCGCGGCATCGATCATCCCGCGCCCGTCGCTCAGGATCAAACTCGCCCTGGGAGAAATTTCAGTCGTGCTTCCCGCCTCGAAAACCGTCCATGGACGAAGCTGGCCCGAGCCCGCGCGAAAGATGATCGCTTCCTGATTCCACAGATCCTTCACGGCGGCAATAGGCTCACGCTTCCGCAGATAATCCGCCGAAGCATATAAGCCCAGACGCAGATTGCAGAGCTTGCGCACGGTCATGTCGCCACCGGCCGGCAGCGCGCCAATGCGCACCACGATATCCCAGCCTTCGCCAACGGCGTCGGACTGCCGGTCGCTCAGGGAAAGCTCCAGCATGACCTTGGGATATCGCTCCCTCACCGATACGAACATCGGAAAGAGCAGCCGCCCGAAACCGAGTGGCGCGTCGATCCTGACACGGCCCGCAGGTTCCTCGCGGCGGGCGGCCAGCGCGGTTTCCGCTTCGCCGAGGCCGTCCAGCGCGGCGCGCGCCGCCTCAAGATAGGTCTGGCCCTCCTCCGTGAGACGCACGGCGCGCGTGGTCCGCTGGAAAAGGCGCGTCCCCAGCCTGCCTTCAAGACGCTGCACCGCCTTGCCCACATTCGACTTGCTCGTGCCGAGCTGTTCCGCCGCCCGGGTAAAGCTGGCGTGTTCGGCCACCGCGACAAAGGTGGCGATGTCGTGTATCGGCGGCGTATTCCGGGTCATCAATGCACTCCACGACGACAAAGCGGCGATAGAGCGAGATTTTATCACCGAAGCAGCGTCAGTCATACCGCACCATCAGGCGTTCAGTGCCTGTGCCAGAAATCTGGATACCGGTTTGGCCCTGACAGATTGTCCCCTCCTGGACGACAGACTATCGCCGCTCCACAGGTTTATCTCCCGAAGCGGGCACGCCATAAAAGCCGGGAAACGAAACCGGATATGGGAAGAGCAATCATGCAGACATGCGACCTTTGCCCGTCATCGGCCGACAGCGCGGAAGCCGCACCGCTATCGTCCCCCGATGCCCCGCTGCTCTCCCGCGCTTTCATTGAGACGGGAAGCCTCAAGGCCTCCTTTGCCCGAGAAGCACCAAACCTGCGGCTCCTCAGCGACGCCGAACGTGCCGCCTCCCTGCGCATGACCCTTGACACAAGGCCACCGGGCAGCATCTGGCTGTTCGCCTATGGATCGCTGATCTGGAATCCGACCATACGAAGCGCCGAACAGTGCATCGCGCGAATCGAGGGATGGCATCGCACCTTCTGCCTCTCCACCATCGCCGGGCGTGGCTCGGTAGACAGACCAGGACTGGTTCTGGCGCTCGATGCCGGCGGTACCTGCCAAGGCGTCGCCTACCGGCTTGCCGAGACCGAAGCCGAAAGCGAACTGGCCTTGCTGTGGCGCCGGGAAATGGTGACGGCGGCCTATATACCGCGCTGGATCGACATTTTCGACGAACAAGACAACGCCTTCGGTAAGGCAATCGCCTTCACCATCAACCCCGCCAGTCCTCACTACGCCCGCAACCTTGAAACCTCAGCCACCGTGCACCGGCTGGCCACAGGCGTAGGCAGCCTTGGAAGCTCGGCGGAATATCTCTTCCGGACCAGGGATGGCTTGCGCACCTGCGGCATTCCCGACCCGGAACTGGAACAGCTCGCCGCAGAGGTCGAGGCTGCCATAACCGCGAAAGCGCTTCACGAAAATGAGAGCCTCTAATGCCGGGCGAGGGCTGAAAATCCTCAGCGCCCGGCGAGCTTTTGCCGCTCCTCTATCGTCAGATACCGGCTTTCCGCATTGTCCAGCCTGCCCGCGCCCAGAATTTGAACGGCGCTTCCGGTATCGTAACTCGCGGTCTTGTAGGGATCGGACACTTCTGACCGCCGCTCGTTATTCTGGTTCCGTTTCTGCGGCTGCGTGTCCTCACCGCCGCCATATCCGATGACCTCGACGGTGATGATGGAGGGGAGGTCCTGTCCGGTGTTGGCCTGACGCCCGGCATTGCCCGCCGCCGCCGCCGCGGCACCAGCCGCGTTCGACGCCGTGGTCAACGCCCCGATGTTGGGTACCGCCGCCGTCGGAATGCCCGCCGACGTCCCCTGCACCTTGATGTTGGCCGCATTGACGACATGGAGCGCGGCAATGTTGATGTTGCCGCTGACCCGGATGCCCGCCTCGCCCGCATCCACCGTGCCCAGAGGCGCGATCAGGTCGATGTCTCCCGGGGGCACGTCCGGGATCGGGTTGAGGGTCGCGATGCCCGCACCCGTCGAGGGCACCTGCGGCGCGAGCGCAACATTGCCATAGATGTCATAGGTCCGTTTGGGCGGGGTATAGATCACCGTCGTCTTGCTGCCCCGACCGGCATTGATGTCGCCTTCCGCCGACCAGGCGAGGATATCGCCCCCGAACGTCGTCATGATGCGCGACAGGCCAAGCAGCAGGCTGTTCTGCGAATAGATCTGGATATTGCCCTCGCCCTGGGTGATGAGACCGGCATCGGCTCCCGGCGCCAGCCCTTCGGTGCCGACGGTGACGCCGCCGCCCGGGGCAAGGAACTGGATATCCCCGCCGAAGTCGGTGTGGACATAGCCGCTGTTGATCGTGGCATTGGCTCCGCTTCCGGACGAGGCCGAGAACATGGTGATGTCGCCCTGATAGGCGTCTTGGTTCGGGAACAGCGCCGCTATGGCGTTGCGGCCACGCAGATAGCTACCGTAACGCGGGCCGTTGACGTCATTGTATTCGCGTCCGCCCGCCGTCAGTTCGGCGTAATAGACCTGCCGCAGGAAGACCCGCTGCTGGGCGGCTGGTAGCGCAAGGAAGTAGGCCAGCGCATCCTGCGCCGAACCGGAATAGCCAAACCTGCTCTTGAGCCAGTCGATGAGTTCACTGTCGTAAGTCTTTGCGACCTTGCCGGGCTGGCCGGCGAGGGGACCGTCACCGGCGAGATTGGCCGGATCGAGATAGAGCTTGGCGAAATCCGTCCAGTCCACCTGCCCGACACCGGGCGTACCCGCGCCGACACCGGCCTGCATCACCACGCTGGCCCCCGGACGGGTATCGCCCGACACCAGAGCGCCGATGCTCTCCACACTCGCCGTCGAGCCCTGATAGATGTTCTTGCCTGCCGTCATCTCCAGCGTGCCCGGACCCGCGATCTGAATACCGGCATAGATATAGCCGTCACTTCTCCTCGTGTTCGGGCCCGCATAGATAATATTGCCCCCGGCCGCGATCACCGACACATCGGCTGGATCGTTTTGCAGGATCGTCGCGTTGAGATTGACGACATCCCCACCAGCCATGATCTGCACTGGCTTCACCGCACGATAGAAATTATAATTGTCATATCCCGGAGAATTGAAAATTCGATAGAGAAAAACCGAACCGTAAGACAGATCGAGAATATCGCCTGTCACAGCGTAGATGTGGGATATGACGCCGGGATTAGCTGCTGAACTCGCATCCGTCACGGTGTTCGGGCCGAACACAAATGGATTGCCACCCAGCCCACCATATCCAAAAAAGCTATCGTAATTATAACTGTAGGCTTTCCAATTCGAATCGCTGTCGGAGACCTTATTAAGGTCTTTGTTCGGATCTCCCCAATAATTCGACGACAAGATCAATCCGTCAGGCGAGGCGAACACCGCCCACCCCGGTTTGAAAGGAGTGGCAAGGCTGTCCATCGATGCGGAGAGAGGCCCGATTTCTGGAGTATTTATATCATGAACGATCATGCCCTCGGCAAGCAGATCAAGTTGCCCTGACGGAGACGGCAACATCAAACTTGAGCCACCGCCGCCCCCTGCATCGGTCAGGAAGATGTTTCCGCTCGACGCGGTCACGCGAAGGATGGGCGGCAGATAAAGCGTGGCCGCCTCATTATTGACATTTGAATCGATTGGAGAGACATCGCCGCCCGCGGAGAAGAGGTCGAGCGCCGTCTGCGGCGTCCACAGGTCGAACCAGCTTACACTCTGTCCGCCGCTGGTGGCGACATTCTGGGCCAGGCCGACACGACCCGGATCCTGGACCATACCCATGGCAAGATCGCCGCGTACACGCAGATCGATCGAGCCGTCGCCCGGCGCGAAGGAGCCCCCCGGCTGCGCCGTCGCCGCATATGCCTTCAACGGGTCGAGCGGCTGTGGATCGCCTTGCTGATGACCGAAATTGATCGGCGACAGCGTGCCAAAGGAACCGGCCTGGACGATCGTGCCGCCGCGCAGGTTGACGAACTGGTTGCCGCCAGTGCCAATACTGCCACCAGCTGTCACTGAAAGTGTGCCGCCGCCGGTCTGGACCAGTTGATCGCCAATTACCCGGCCGCTGCCAGCGACCGCAGCGAGAATGCCGTGGCCGGCATCGCCGATGTCTCCGCCCGCATCGAGCGAGACGTTGCCGCCGCCAAGTGCGCCGATACCGGCGAATACTGAAAACTGCAGATGCGAGCCGACGTCGGCAGTATAAGAACCGAAATTGATGCCCCATGCCACCGGCTGGCCATCTCCACCCTGCCGCCACAGCCAGTTGCCGATCTGGTCCGCACCCGCCGGCATCGTACCATCGATATCGCCCTGCGCCCGCACCAGCACGTCGCCACCGTGCTCGGTGTAATACATGAATTGCGAACCGAACATGCTTTCGTATGCCGCGTTGGCCGCCCCCAGCACAGTGCCGTCCGGCATCAGGGCACGGGCCGGATCGTAGAGCGCGTTGGCGGCCGTGCCGGTCGCTGCAATCGGGGTACCGGCGGTGTAGACGCCGAAGGGCGAATCCTGCCGGAAATCACCACCCGCCAGCAAGTCGAGGTCGCCGGTGCCGGTGCGCAGCACACTGGGAATCGGATTGCCATTTGCATCGGCATTGGACGGACTGCTCAGTACAAGGTTTCCATTGCCGTCAAGGAGGCTTTGCATCGTCAAGACACTGCTGGAAGCGGCAGCGAGGTCCGCCCCCGCAACCAGACGGATGGAGGCCGACATCGAACCGGGGTGCAGCGGCGTGGACGAAGCCATCCCCGGCGATGCGGGGGTGCCGGCGCTGACGAGCGTCATCGCTACGCCCGGAAGGGGATAGCCGTCCTCAAACGCAATTCCCCAACTGGCATCAAGCTGGGTGCCGGCGGGGATTGTACTGCCCGGAGCATAGGGGGTGCCGCTGGTGCTCTGTTGTCCCCCGTAGGAGCTATAGAAATCATCATTCGGAATTGTCCAGTCCTCGGTCAAATACAAGTTCTGGGTTGTATCGAAGTATCCTGCTCCGGGGCCCCATGGATTACTCCCATGCGAGAACAGCGAGTTGGTCGCAATATCCACCAGACCATCAAACACCGAAGGTGTCGCCGGTACGCGCGCCTCTCCCGGGGTGAAACCATCCGAAATGCTCCCTTTCACCGTGAGGTCGCCGCCCGCGCGGAAGGTCAGCGCCATCGGCTCCCCCGCACCGTAGCTCGAAGACTCCGCATTGCGATCGGCGCCCGGTCCATAGCGATAACCCGCCAGATCGATGTCGCCGGAGGTTGAGAGATTGCCGTCAGGCGTCCTGCTCTGCACCTCAACGCCCGGGCGGACGTGGAAGACGGAGCTATATCTGGCGTCCAGCAGACCCGTGATCCTGCCTTGCAGATCGCCGGTCAACTGGCCTCCCGCGACGTTGCCGCCGTAGATGTTGCCGATGAAGGCCTGGCTGTCCTGATCGACCAGATCAAGCCAGTTCTGATCGATGATCTGGCCGTTGGCGTCGTCCGGATCGGCGGGGGCGTTCCTGTAGATGGCAAAGGCGCTCAGCGCGATGCTGGAGGCACCCTCGATGTTCAGTGGTCCCGCCGCGGAGATCGCGATGCTGTCACCGGTCGCGTTGGCCGGTGCGTCGCTGCCGGTCGCGCTGGCGGCCGAAGCCGTGCCGGTACGCGGGGCATTGAGTTCGAGATGACCGTAGGAAATGGCATTCGCCGGATCGGTGACGCGCATGTCAATGGTCGCACCCGGGGACAGGGTCAGCGTGCCGCTGGCCGTCGTCAGCGAGACATGAGCGGTGTTGTCGGCCTCGACCGGCGCGCCGTAGCTGTCGGTCTGCAACATGGTGCTGTGGGCATCGAGCACGGCAGTTGAAGAGAGTGTGAGATTATCCCGCGCCGCGAGCGTGATGCTGCCCGGCGTCGCGCCGCTGGCGTCGATAGCACCGTTCACCGTCAGGCTGCCGCCATCGACCGAGATGGTGACGATATGGGCCTTCACCTCGTTGCCGACGACAAGACCGCCCTGCTTGAGGTCGAACGAGCGCGCGCCGAAGAAACCTGCATCATTGAGCTTGTTGTTCAATGCGGCGAAGTCGCCGAAGCTTTGCGTCGTGATGCTGATCTGGCCACTGTCGTAACCGCCGGTCGCCGTTCCCTTCAGCGCGCCGTCAAAAGCCACGATACCGTTTGCCGCATCGGCCGCCATCGCCGAGATGGTCCCCGCGACATTGTTCTGCGCTGATACGTCGATCACCGAGCCTGCCGACTGGGTGATGTTGCCGTCCGCGCTTTCCAGCACGAGATCGCCGCCCCAGCTATATTTGGTGACATCATAGAAGGCGATGCCCCGGCCGGACAGATCGATCACCGAGTTATCGCCGAGAGTGACATCGCCCGCTGCATTGAGCGTCAGCCTGCCGCTCGGCAGCGCGACCGCCGTATCGACGAACACGCTGTCGCCACTGAGCGAAATAGTGCCGCCCGTTCCTCCGATGTTCGATGTATTTGCAAGACCGGTGGCCGGGGCGATAACCTGGAGCGTACCGCCAGCCTCGACGGCCAGGACCGCATCGCCAACAGCCGTCAGCAGCGGGGTCGAGAGCGTCAGATTGCCGTCGGCAAGCGCGCCAGCGCCATCCAGACTTTTCCCGACCGACAACGTGCTGTCGTCGTTCGTCGTAATCCGGTCGCTCGCGCTGAGGACGACGTTACCAAACCCGAGCACGCGGCGATCGAGAGCCGTTCCGCCGGTCGACCGGGTATGATCGGCATCATAGCCAAGTATGATCTGCTGGGCTGAGATGATCAGTGAACCGGCGCCGGTCCCTGGACCGTTCAGTGAAACCGCTGCCGGCGGCAAGCTGCCGTAAGGACTGGCCGCACTGCCGTTACCGGTGCGAACGCCATTCCATACCAGCATATCCGCCGTGATGCTGGCAGCATCGCCGGAGCCGCCAAGCCCATAGATCGAAGGCGTATTGAGGACTAACCGGACATCCGATGCGCTTTCAGACTGGCTTCTCGCATCGAGTGAAACGCTATCGATCAGATTCAACTGGCCGGTCGTCAAAGTGAGTTCTTCCAGGGCTGGCAGTCCCGAGCTTGACGATGGATGCAGCAGAACGTCGAGGGCATTCTGCGTCAGATTCCACCCGGCCGGGAGCTGCCCGGCCGCCTGCGCTGCGGCAAGCGACGCATCGGTTCCGGCATTGATCACGTTCTGCGAAACGGTGAGGTACTTCGCGCCGAGATCGACGTCTCCCATGGTGAGCGAACCCGCGGCCGCAAGCACGATGCTGCCGTCCGACCAGAGCCTGGCCCCACTGTCGATATTGATCGAGGCTGCACCGGCGACCGGAAGAAAATTGAACCATCCGTTTGCGACAGCCAGAACTGCTGGGCCCTGCGGCTGAGAGATTTCGGAAGACGTATTGCCGTAGACATAGCCGAGCGTTGAGTCGACGCTGTTGTTTTCATAACCACGGGTGTCGATGATTGCTCCACCGTCAATATTAATACTGCTTCCAACCAGGAATATCTGGCTGGCATGCAGGACCGCGCCATCATGCACGTTGACTGTGGAACCGCCACTGAAGTAGATGCGGGCACCAAGTCCGCTGGAATCGCCCACCGTATATGTCGTCGTTCCTCCGATTAGCAATGTGGGGGCATTGAACGCGTTGATATCCTCGCTCGATATAGAGCTATGGCCTGCGATCGGCGCCGCATCTGGCGCGAGGATGTCGAGTGTCGCGCCCGACGTCGGCTGTAAAATCAGCGCCCCCCCGATGCCATCACCCTCACCGTTGAACAACGCAGTTCCCGCGAAGACCAGTGGTTTCGAGCCCTGGTTCGAAGTACCGAGCTTGAACTCTATGATCCCGGCGTCTTCGGGCAGGCGCGGCCTCACCGCGCCGAATACCGCCGCCTGGCTGGTCGCGAAATCGGCGAAACTTGTCTCGTTATATTGCGAATAGGTTCGTGTGGCTGTGCCCGATGTCAGAATCAGTTGCGTCGGCGATGCATCGGCGATGCCGGTATTGGCGATGCCGAGATAGCCGGACGCAATGATGGACCCGTTCGGCAGGCCGACCGGTGGAATGACGTTCGTTCCGGTCTTGCCGAGTTCGACGCGATAGGCACCCGGCAGCAGCGCATAGCTTGAAGGGAGCAGCGTGTAGGTACCGGCAGGAAGTCCCGGCACACCGGCCGGAATCGTGATCTGCTGGCCGATGGCCGGATCGCCAGCATCATTGGTCGCGATGACCGGCGCGTAACTGGACGCATAGACTGGCAAGATCGCGTAAACCTTGTCGCCAGCAGAGCTGATGTTCGCATAACGCGGGTTGGCGTTGGCCAGCGGTGTCTTCAATATATCGACCGAGCCGCCGCGGCCGGAGATGAAGCCCGCGCCGGTCAGATCGCCGCCGCCGGACACATCGAGCACCGCGCCCTTCTCGCCGACAACGGTCGTTCCATTAATCGAGATACCGCTCTCAATCCTAGAGAACCCACCGGCGTTGACCGACGTTGATCCGAGATCGTTCAGGGTCCCGATGCCATCGTAGGCGACACCATCGGATGTCCCGCCAAACGGCATGATCAATCCACCAGCGCTGGTCGAGGTAATGCTTCCGGACTGGAACGTGGTCTGGATTGTCTTCGGCACTCCCGCAACATTGCCCTGGATGCTGTTGAAGAAGATGGTGCCCAACGGGGCGCGAACAACGCCGTCCTGATCGATCGTCGGCGCGACGAGAGACAGGCTGCCGAACACCGAGGCCGGCACCAAAGGCGCAGGCCCACCATTACCGATAATCGTCAGCACAGCATCGGGATCATACACGGCAACCCCGTTCCCGTTCGAAGGCTGGTACGTACCTACATTGATCGCTGCGGCGGCACCGCTCAATGGATAGATTTGATCCGCTTGAAGCGTCAGATATTTGTGTATCGTAGTGGTGCCGTTACCAAGCCGGATGTCGCCTGAACTGTGAAGAAAGACGTGATTGAAACCCGGAACTGTGATGAAAACGCGCGGAACCTGCTGGTTGTGAAGCGGCGTCAGATTAAGAAAGCCACTGCCCTCCAGGCTTTGAACACCGAAAATCACCATACCTGAGACGTCGACAAGATCAGCGGCGACTGTAAAGCTGCTGTCGTCTGACGTCGCACCATCAACACGAACATCGTTCAGGCCGGAATAATAATTGGCAGACACCGTGTTTGTGCTATTCCAGCCTGTCAAATTGACATAAGGCGCGGCCACATTGACCTGAATATCCGGCGTATCCGGAGATGCTACAAAAACACCACCGGAAAACATGACGCTGCGGTTTACGGTCAGATCGGCATCACCCCTGAAGATAATCATGTCGCGCGTCCCGAACGCGACTGAATCGAACCCGCCAGCATGGATCTGATTGACGCCGATGACGGCATTGCCGAATTGCAATGTGGGGTTGGACTCTCCGGGCACGAGGTCACTCGCCAACCCGCTTCCCGGGCTGTCTTGGATGATGGTGATATCACGCGGTTTTTTTATGTCGTCAGGAACAATACCGATACCGTAAGGAGCTCCTGGAGCAGGCGGCAACGGAATGAATTGGTGATTGACATCATTCAGGCTGAGCGTGCCACCGGATGCGCCCGCGCCTCCCGCTGCCGCGCGCAGCGTGCCGTCGATGTAGAGGCCACTTGATGAATAAAGCGCGATCGTGCCGCCGTCACCCGCACCCTGTACCGGCTGCACGGCCTGACCGTTGAGAATGTCGAGCGTCGTCGCCGGCGCGCCAGACGCGTCGAGCACTGCGCCGGGCCGGATGATATCGAAGGCATCGCTGGCGATGATATAGCCGTCGCCATCCGTTGCGCCGGTGCCGCCGAGCAGAATGCTGCCGCCGTCCTGCACCACGCCATAGCTGCGGCTGTGAATATCCTGCGCGGCATAGGCGATGCCGGAGACGTCGAGCGCCGTGCCGTCACCGATCCAGATGGATCGCGTGAGCGAGAACAGGCCGTAGCCGCTGTTGTAGCGGCCATCGCCGAGCGAAGGATCCTGCAGGCTTGTGATGAGGATGTTGCCGCCATGCGCGGTGATGTCGCCGTCGATGGTGGTCTGCCGGTTGGCATAGATCGTGACATTGTGCCCGGGATCAGCGGAGATCGAGCTTCCCGGCTGCATGTTGAAGTCGTAGAGGCTCGAGAGCGTGAGGTCGGCGCCGGTGCGCTGGGTCAGTTTGCCTGCGACCGGATCCTCAAGATAGGTCGACGGCAACCACAGTTCGGCGGCCTCGGCCGTGCTGGTTCCGCCCGGCGCGCCATAGCTCGCCGCATTGAAACGATAGACCGGCACCACCGGGGATATCGAGGTTCCGGCACTGATCTCCACACCCGCATTGCTGCGGATGTCGTAACTGGTGAAGCCGGATTGGAAGAGATGAGGATTGATGGCAAGCGCGGGTTCAACGTCCACCGGGCTGGAAAAAACGCTGCCCACTGGAATAACTGTGCCGACAGGCAATATCACGGACGCAGTCACAACATCGCCCGCCTTATAGGAAGCGATCACATTTGCTGGAGTTGGAATGCCATGCGGAAACACGGACGATGGAATGACTGTACCGATCGGAAGAGTGTTCATGTCGCTGATGACACTTCCTGCCGGCACCTTGCCTGAAAGAATATATACTCCATTCGCTCGCACGGTGACGCCGGGGGGAAGAATCCAATCAGCCTGGGTTATGACGGGATTGGTCGACACGCTCGTCACGGTCAGCACGGAAAGAGGCGTATCGACAGGCGTTGCAGTGCTGATGACCTGATAATCGATCGGCATGGTGCCGCCCGCGGGGATGATAAAATCGTTCGCCAGCCTGGTGCTGGTGCCTGTGGGTGTCCCGGCGGCAAGCGTGCCGCCTTGCAGCGAGGCATCGTCGCCGATGACGACGGCCTGCCCTGCTCCGAGTGTGAGGGTGCCGCCGCCGTTGAAGCCGTAGGCGCGGATGGCGCCGTCAAGCACGAGCGGTGCGGACACGTCGGCATTCAGGTAGGTAAGGCTGTTGAAGCCCGAATAATCGTTCGTGATCAGGCTGACGTCACCGCCCTTGCCGCCCTTGGTCTTGCCGTTGGCGAGGATCGCGCCGCCCGAGGAGACGTCGATGGCGCCGGTGCCAGCCAGCGTGATGCCGCCGGTGGCCGAGACGGTGAGGCTGCCGCCGTCGAGGAAGGCGACGCCGGAGAGATCGTCGGGGTTGGCGATGCCGTTGACCCAAAGACCGGTCAGATCGACGGTCCCGTTGATCGTGACCTGAGAGGTGCCCGCCGGGTTGTTCAGCGCCCACCACTGCTCGTTCTGCCCCTGACCCAGCACCGCATGCATCAGGTTGCCCATCGTGACATCGCCGCCGTGGGCGGTGAGGCCGGCGTTGATCGTGATGTCCGGGGCGGCGAAGGTGACCTGCGCGCCGTCGGCGAGCCGCAGCGGCGCATCGACGCTGATCGTCTGCGCGCTCGCGATGTTGAGACCGCCCAGATGCGCCTCGTTGAGCGTATCCGCATCAAACCACGCCGTGCCGCTCCGGTCCCCCGGGAGGGGGGTCGCGAGATCAAGCCCGTCCGTCACCGCCGCGATGTCCCCGAACCGCACATCCGTGGGCTGCGCCCCGATCAGGCCAAAGCCCCCGTACTGGCCCAGCGCCAGCGTCCCGGGAAGCGGCGCCGTCTCCTGCGTCAGCCTGTAGCCGTCGCTGACGCCCGAGGGCCGCGCTCCCGTCTGTTCGATCCCCGTGACGACATCCGCCTCGATCGTCCCCTCGAAGAGGCTGGTCGGCGTCGACAGGATCAGGCTGCCTGCGTCCCGCCCCACCGTATAGCCGTCCTGCCACGCGATCGACGCCGCACCCCGCCCCAGCGGGCTCATCCACACCTCCGTGATGCCCCAGCGCTCATGCCTGCGCACAAAGCCCTGACCCACCCCGTAGAACAGCATGTCCGCCGGCGCATCCCCCACATTGTAGAGATGACCGTCGGACCCGAGGAAGTTGCTGGTCTGGATATAGCCCCCCTGATAGGCCAGCGAGCCCCCCGAGATGTTGAACACGGACCCCTGCTGCGCCACGACCTGCGGCGCAGACAGCGTGATCGAGCCCCCCACCGACGCCCACTCCCCGATCGTGTGCGCCGTGTTCGACAGATAGCCGCCCACCTCCAGCAAACCCCCGCCCGTATAGTAGCGGTCGCTCGCATAGCCTCCCGTCCCGGCCGGCACCAGCACGAGGTTGCGCGCGTCGATCCACACGTCCTGGTTGGGCAGATAGCCCGCATCCCGGTTGGCCGGGCTGTCCCTCAGCTCATTGCCCTGGATATTCACCTCGATCTGGTTCGAGGCCATCGCCAGTGACACGCCGCGCACACCCGAGACGTCGATGGTGGCCCCGTTCCGCGTGAAGATCCGCGCCCCCGCGCTCACCGCCACCTGCCCGCCCTGCGCCTGCGTCAGGGAGCCCGTCTGGAACTCGGCCGTCCCCCCGGTCACGATCTCGATCCGACCCTCGTCCAGACGGTCCGCCAGCGTGCCCAGATTGTCGAACTGGCCCGTCGCCAGACCGTTCGACCCCGATGCCGCGATCAGCGCGTCGCGCTGGCTGTTGAGCGCCGTATCCGGGCTCTCGAGCTCCGGCAGGACCGCGCTCACCCCCTCACCCGTCACCGTCACGCTCCCCGTCGCGTCCGAGGCCGCATTCAGCAGATGGATCGTCCCGCGCTGGTTGACCGACGTCGTCGACAAAAGAAGCCCGCCCTGCTCAACCGCATGGCCCGCCAGCGTGATGTCCCCCTGCTGCGCGAAGATCAGGCCACTATTGGTAACGCTGCCCGCGCCGCTCCCCGCATGGACAACCGGCGCGATCTCGTTGCCCCGCGTCGTCGAGGCCTGGTTGGTCTGCGTCCCGTAGCCCGGGCGGATGATGAAGTCGTCGCCCGCCGCAAGCTGCGTCTGGCCCTTCGGCGTCGTGATCGTCCCCGCATTATGGACCGAACTACCCATCAGCAGCACGAAGCCCCCGCCGTCCGTCACCGACTGGGGCGCGTTCGTCGTGATCTGCGCCCCCGCCTCAACATCCACCGCCCCCACCGCGCCGGTGAAGCCCGCCACATAGCTCGCCCCCGACTGCGACGCATAAATCCCGTTGGCCAGAAACTGCGCATCCGCGATATCCGCGCTCGAGGCCACCAGCGCATGGGTGTTCACCTGCGACGAACCCCCGAACACCACCCCGTTGCGGTTGATCAGATAGACCGAGCCGTCCGCCCGGATCTGACCCAGTATCCGGCTCGGCGCTCCGCTGGGGTCCTGCACACGGTTCAGCGCCACCCACGACGCCTGCCCCTGCTGGTCGAACACGACCGTCGTATCCTTCGAGACGTTGAACGTCTCCCAGTTCAGGATCGCCTGCGACGCCGTCTGGTGGATATCCACCCGCGTCCCGTTCGCTCCCCCCTGCTGGACCGGCGCATCTGCCCCCCGCCAAAGCGACGAGCCCGGCACAGCCCCTGCCGCAACCTGAAGCCCTCCCGCCGCAAGACCCGGCGGGATCGTCGAGGCCGACCCCAGGGACAGGTTCCGCTGCGACTGCTGGAACGTCTGCATCGCCTGGAGCGCCCGCGTCACACGCGCAAGCGAATTGTTCGCAGCCAACCCCGCAACAGCCCCCTGAGCCGCCCCGGCCTGTGCCGCCGCGACCGCCGCAGAACTCGCACCCGAAACCCCCGCGCCAGTCAACGGACGCGCAGACGCAATACCAAAAGACGAAAGAAGCGACGCAAAACTCACCGTGGCGAG
>JAPWJY010000002.1 GCA_028283765.1 Parvibaculaceae bacterium
CCGCAAGCTTCGCGTCATAGGCCAGCATGGCGTCCAGCAGGACGTCGCAGCCTGCGGCGCAATCCTCCGGCGTGGCCGATTCCGCCTCATTGTGGCTGAGACCATTGAGGCAGGGCACGAAGATCATCGCCGTGGGGGCCACCTCGGCCAGATAGACCGAGTCGTGGCCCGCGCCCGACACGATGTCGCGCCAGGGCAGTCCGCGCTCAACCGCCGACTGACGGACCATCTCGACGCATTCCGGCGCGAAGGCGACAGCGGGCGTGTAGATCACTTCCTTGAACGCCAGTTCCAGCCGGTGCCGGGCCGCGATTTCCGTGACGGCACCAGCGAACTCGTCCGCCATTTCCGCCAGAATCGCATCGTCGGGATTTCGCAGGTCGACGCACATGAAGACCTTGCCGGTGATGACATTGCGGCCGTTGGGCTCGGCGGTGATGAATCCCACCGTGCCGCGGCCGAGCGGACCCGCGCCCAGCGCGATCCGCTCGACAAGCTGGATGATTTCGGCGGCCCCCAGCAGCGCATCCTTGCGCGCCTCCATCGGCGTGGTGCCGGCATGGGCATCCTGCCCGGTCAGGCCGATTTCGTACCAGCGCATGGCCTGCGTGCCGGTGACGACGCCGATGGTCTTCTCCTCGTTTTCGAGGATCGGACCCTGCTCGATATGGAGTTCGAAGAAGGCCGAGACGGGACGCCCGCCGACCGGGTCGCTGCCCTCATAGCCGATGCGCTGGAGCTCATCGCCGAGGGTCAATCCCCGCTTGTCGGTGCGGGCCTTGGCCTCATCCATCGAGATGGTGCCCGCGAACACGCCGGAGGAAACCATGGCGGGCGAAAAGCGCGAGCCCTCCTCATTGGTCCAGACCGCCAGCTCGACCGGCGCGCGGGTGACATAGTTCAGGTCATTGAGCGTGCGCATGACCTCAAGTCCCGCCAGCACGCCCAGCACGCCGTCGAACTTGCCGCCTGTCGGCACCGTGTCGAGATGGCTGCCGGTCATGATCGGCGGCAGGCTGTCGTCCGATCCGGCGCGGCGGGCGAAAATATTCCCCATCTGGTCGATGCGGATGGTGCATCCGGCCTCCTCGCACCATTTGATGAAAAGGTCCCGGCCCTGCCGGTCCTCGTCCGTCAGGGCCAGACGGCAGACGCCGCCTTGCGGCGTGCCGCCGATTTCGGCCATTTCCATCAGGCTGCGCCACAGCCTGTCACCGTCGATCTTCAGATTTGTCGGTTTCATAGGGCATCTCGCTTCAGGGCCTGGGACAGGCAGTGGGGGCCACCGCCGCCGAGCGTGAACATGGAGAGATCGGGATCGAACACCTCGATGCCGTGCGCGCGCATCCGGGGATTGAGATCGGTGTTCGCCAGCGTGGAGAGCACACGGTCGTTCCCGAGGCTGACGATATTGCAGCCGAGCGCCATCGAATCCTTGTAGGAAACGGGGATAATTTCATATCCCTTCGCCTTCAGCAGGTCGATGAACCAGGGCTGGTGCGCATCCTCGACAACGGCGACGAGCTTGTCGTTGATAAAGCCGACCGAAACGTCGAGATGCACGAAATAGGGCGGGAACGGCACGGCATAGGCTTCCCAGCCTTCCTTGCGGAACCAGCTGCAAACCTGCTCGGCGCCCGCCTGCTCGGAGCGCTCGCCGCCATAGCCGCAGAGCACGAAACCGGGCTTCACCACCATGAAATCGCCACCCTCGAAATGGCCCGCCGTGACCATGTTCCAGATCGGAATATTGTGTTCCTGATAGAATTTGAAGGTGAGCGCGTAATCCCCGCGCCGGTAGACCGTCTGCAGCATGGTGATGACCGCGCCGAACGGCGTCATCACGCTCGAGTCCCGCGCGAACACGCTGTATTTCAGTTCCGGCTGGGCATTGAGCAGATGGGTCTTCACCCCCGCATGTTCATAAATATCCACCATTTCGCGGTGCTGGCTCATCGCCGCCTGCGCGTCGAACCTGAGCCCCAGCGCAAGCGTCTGGCGCGCGACGGCGCTGACGGGCCGCCATTCGAAATAATCGGGTGCCCCCAGCAGCACATGGCGGAGCACGCCCGTTTCGGAATCGAGCCCCCAGGGAATATTGGCCTCACTCATGACAGAACCTCATAATGCGCCTCGACCGGCGCGCCGGCATTGATGCAGACGATGTCTTGCGGACAGGCGGAAAAGACGACGACGCAATCCATCTCCGCGCGAAACAGCACGTGATCGCCGGGTTTTGAAACCGGCTCCTTCCATTCGATGTCGCCTTGCGGCGTGAAGGGAATGTTCATCCACAAATTGAAGGGCGAGGGCACCTCGGGCGCTTCCAGTCCGAGATCGGCCAGCCCGTTGCGCAGATTGTCGGCGCAATTGTCGTGGAAATCCTCCACGCCCAGCCCCTGATAGCGATAGATGTCGCAGGCCGCGATCAGCGTGTCATGGATGCCGGGCGAGCTATCCTCCAGCAGGGTCAGGATGGGTCGCCGCCGGTTCGTCACCAGCACGTCGCCGGGACGCGGAATAATCCGGTCGATGGCGGCGCGCATATGCTCCATCGACAGAAACTCGCTGAGATCGTGCAAGTTGAAGGCCCATGTATCCACGACCTGATGGCCATGGGTGTTGATGACCCGGATGGTCTGGCCCCTGGCCAGTTTCGCGGCCCGGCCCTTTCGAGGGGGAATCCGGCAGAGCCCGCCCCTATCGCCCTCATGTCCACTCATACCGTCACCTTCTCCTCAATATCGGCCAATTCCACGCCTCGCGCTTCACATGGCCGCGCCGCCATTGGCGCCGATGGTCTGTCCGGTGATGTAACTGCCGCCCGGCCCGACCAGAAAGCGGATCACGGCGGCGATTTCCTGCGGCTGGCCGATCCGGCCCAGCGGATTGCCCGCAAGCTCCGACGCCTTGAGATCGTCGGGCGTCGCCTTCCAGCCCAGCAATGGCGTATCGACCGGCCCGGGCGCGATGGCATTGACGAGAATGTCCGGCCCGAACTCGCGCGCCCAGCACCGTGCCATGGCCGCCGCCGCGCTCTTGCTTGCGCAATAGGCGGCATGGCCCTCGCGGCCAAGCTGGGCCAGTTCCGAACTGGTGGTGATGATCCGTCCACCCCGCCCAAGCCGGCGCATCGCGCGCACGGTTTCCCGCACGATCAGGAAGGTGCCGGAGACGTTGATGTTGAGAATGCGGTTGAAATCCTCAAGCGAGGTTTCAAGCAGCGGCGCATATTCGAAGATGCCCGCCAGATGAGCCAGAATGTCGATGCCGCCGAAGCGCTCTTCCACGGCGGCCACGCCCGCTATCACCGAAGCCTCGTCGGTGACATCGACCCGGAAGGCGGCGGTATTCCCGCTCTCGAAGCCCTCGGCCGTCTCTGCGGTGTCGACCCGGTCGAACAGGGCAACCTTTGCCCCCGCCGCCACAAGCGCCTGCGCCGTTGCCCGCCCGATGCCGCTGGCCGCGCCGGTGACGATCGCGACCTTGCCGCCGAGTTCAGCGCCCATTCACAACTCCCTGCACACTACTCCACCAGCCTCCTCCAAATTCATATCGAAATAAATGTTGATTATTAGAAGGATACATTGAACATCATAAATGAATTGCCATGGGCCGCAGCGGCCCGGAGGAACCCATGCGGCGGCTGGACAATATCGACCTCAGATTGCTGCGCGTCTTCGTCACGCTGGTCGAGGCGGGAAGCTTCGCCGACGCCCAGATCGCACTCAATCTTTCCCAGTCCACCCTCAGCACCCATCTCGCCACGCTGGAGAAGAAGCTGGGCGGCACGCTCTGCATCCGGGGGCGGCGCGGCTTCAAGCTGACCTCCTTCGGCGAGGCGACATGGACCGCCGCCCAGAAGCTTTTCACCGACATCGACTCGTTTCAGGAGCGCGTGGGCGAGCATAACGGCCAGCTTGTCGGGCGGCTGCGCGTGGGCGTGGTGGATGGCATCGTCACCAATCCGGTGCTCGGGCTCCAGCACGCCATCCGGCGCTATGTCGACAAGGCGGAAAGCGTCTATATCGACCTTGAACTGGGCACGCCCCATCTGCTGGAGCAGGCGGTGGCGGATGGCCGCCGCGACGTGGTGATCGGCCCTTTCTCGCAGAAGGCCCCGGGCGTCACCTATGTGGCGCTGCACCGCGAGCCCCAGCGGCTCTATTGCGGCAGGGGACATGAACTGTTCGGCCTCCCGGCCAGGAACATCACCTCCGCCATGATCGAGCAGTCGCTGTTCTCGGTGCGCGCCTACCGCCAGCTCGACGATCTCTACCGGGTCGACCATCCCCGCGCGAGCGGGCAGGTGGTGCAGATGGAAGCGCAGGTCATGATGATCCTGTCGGGCCGCTTCATCGGTTTCCTGCCGGGCCATATCGGCGACGTCTGGCTGGCGCAGGGGCAGATGCGGGAGATAAAGCCTGAAACCTACCAGTTCCTCTCCACCCATTTCGCCGCCTACCGGCGCAGCGACGCCAGCCGGCCGGTCATCCGTTCCTTCGTGCGCGAACTCAGCCAATATGCGGGCGAAATGCGCAAGACAGCAGACGCGGGCTGAAGGGAGGAAGATCATGGGCATCGAAGACAAGCTGCTGCAACAGCTCGACCTCAACCTGCTGCGCACCTTCCACGAGATCGTGCGCCGGGGCGGCATCGGTGCCGCGGCCCGCGTGCTCAACCGCCGCCAGCCCGCCATCAGCCTCGCCCTGAAGCGGCTGGAAGACCATTTCGGCACCGCCCTTTGCATCCGCTCCCATCAGGGCGTCAGCCTGACGCCTGCGGGCCGCGTGCTGGCGGACACCTGCGCCCAGATATTCGAGGACCTTCGCCGCGCGCCCCATGCCGTCGCCCAGGCCACCGGCGCGATCGAAGGCCATATCAATATCCGTCTCATTTCCAGCATCGTCTGCCCGGAACTGGATGAATCCATCGCCTCCCTGCATCGCCGTCACCCCGGCGTCGAGTTCCGCCTTGAGGTCAGCCCGTGGCGTCCCATCGTTTCATCGGTTTCCCGGGGCGAGGCGCCCATCGGCATCGCCTGCGACAGCGCCCCCCGCCCGGAACTGCGCTACGAGCCCCTGATCCGCGAAACCCAGCAGCTTTATTGCAGCCGCTGGCACCCGCTTTTCGGCCGCCAGATCAATGATCCCGGCGTGCTCGCGGGCGAGCGCTTCGTCACCACCGGCGCGGATGAGCCAGACGACGTGCGCACCTTCCGCCAGCGCTACGGGCTCGGCGCGCGCGTCTCGGGCGAGGCCCAGGACCTTGAGGAGGCCAAGCGCCTGATCCGCAACGGCGTCGGGCTGGGCTTCCTGCCCATCGTCGTCGCCGGGCATGACGGTAACCGCGACCGGCTCTGGCCGCTGCTGCCGCCGGGCCTGCTGCCCGGCTATCACGTCTATCTGATCACGCGCCCTTCTGTTTCCCCGGACCTCGTCAGCCAGCTCTTTCTGGACGAAATCCGCCGCCGCCTGCTGGCGAGAGGCGCACCCGGCCAGGTCATTGATATAATCAATGATCCTGATTGACCGTTTGCGGCTTCTGGATATGGCCGGATTGGGAAAGGATGAGGAATCTCGTTTTCCTTATCGATGGACGGTCCATGAGCATCCCTCTTCACAAGCTTGGCGGTCTCTGGCGGCGTTCCCTGATCGCCTGGCCTGACGGGCGGGAGGATCGCTCGACCAGCGTCTTCTGGTTGCAGGGCCCCCGGCACTATATCGACCTGCGCCAGCCAGCAGGCCGCCCCTCCTTCGAGACGGCCACCTGCCTCGATGCGCTTGACCGCGATCAGGTCGGCTGGCTTGCCGGACAGGAAGGCTTCGCCGGGCTTTTCAGCATTGAAGACGGCATCGGCGAATGGCAGCGCGCGCTCGATTTCCAGCCATGGAGCGGCACGGCGGACAAGGGCACCCTGGCCTTCGAGGGCGATGTGCTGGTCGAGAACGGCATCGCCATTCCCTATCTCGAACACTGGCATCAGGCGCTCAGCCCCGCGCCGGCCACCGCCTTCGTGCTGGAAGAGGCCGGCACCGGCCGCAAGGGCTTTCTCGTTCGCCATGGCGACAGCTTCATGTATGCGCGCGACCGCGCCGTGACGCTGCCGCTCCCCGGCGCGGACAACTCGCCCATGGAGGCTGCCTCCCTCAAGGCCATCGTCGCGGCGGCTCCTTTGGCCGAGGCCCGCGCCATGATCGATTGCGAAATCTCGTTTGGCGAAATCGGGGCGGATGGCTGGCGCATCGCCCACTCCAGCCTGCCTTTCCGCGAGGGTACGCCGCTCGCCCCGGACATCGACGTGGCATCCCGGACGCTCTCCATCGCGGACATATCCGCTGATGGAACGCCGCAACGTCGCCTGTGGAAGATCACGGATCAGGAGGAACGCGCATGAACACGGCAACCGCCTTCACCTCGCTTCCGGTCATCGACATCAGCGCGCTTTATGGCAATGATCCCGCCGCCCAGCGCCGCGTGGCGGATGAGCTCGGCCATGCCGCGCGCCATGTCGGCTTTCTCTATGTCACCGGCCACACTGTACCCGAGGCCGTTTTCGACGAGATGCTGGCGGCGACACGCGCCTTCTTCGCCCTGCCTCTTGAAGAGAAGATGAAGGTCTATATCGGGTTTTCGACCAACCATCGCGGCTATGTGCCGGAAGGCGAGGAGGTTTTCGCCGGTGGCACCAGGGACAAGAAGGAAGCCTACGACCTCTCGATCGACCTCTCCGCGCAGGATCCGGATTATCTGGCGGGCAACCGGCTTCTCGGACCCAACCAGTGGCCCGGCACGCCCGGTTTCCGCGAACCCGTCTCGGCCTATTACAACGCCACCTTCGAGCTGGGCCGCACGCTCTTCCGGGGTTTCGCCATGGCGCTCGATGAAGCGCCGGATTATTTCGACAAATATATCACCCGGCCGCCGAGCCAGCTTCGCCTCGTTCACTATCCCTATGATGGCGAGGCCAGCGACAGCGTGGGCATCGGCGCGCATACGGATTATGAGTGCTTCACCCTGCTGCGCGCGACCACGCCGGGCCTTGAGGTGATGAACAGCAAGGGCGAGTGGATCGACGCGCCGCCGGTGCCGGGGGCCTATGTCATCAATATCGGCGACATGCTGGAGCTGTGGACGAACGGGGAATTTCTCGCCACCTCGCACCGCGTGCGCAAGGTGAAGGAGGAGCGCTATTCCTTCCCGCTGTTCTTCAATGTGGACTATTACACGAAGGTGATGCCGCTCGCGAAGCTGCAAAAGCCGGGCGAGCCGGAGCGCACGCCCCTGATCGCCGGCGAGCACCTGTTCGCCCAGACCGGGCAGAGCTTCACCTATCTGAAAAAGCTGATCGCCAGCGGAGAGTTGCGCCTGCCTGAAACAGCGGTTGCCCTTTCCTCTTTCGGGGCGGAAGCGCGGCTGAACGAGAAGGCAAAGGCGTAGTCAGGCTCCGGTTCAGGCGCGGCCTATGCCCAGATGATCCCAGACGATGGTCCGCGCATCGGCCATCAGTTCCTGGATGTCGCTCCAGGGCCGCGTCATCGAGACCATATAGAGGCCGTCGAGATAGGCCGAAATGAAGATGGCGCTCTTGAGCGGATCAACCTTGCGGAAAGCGCCGGATTGGATGCCCGCCTCGATACAGGAAAACAGGATCTCGCGCTCCTGCCCGTAGAGCGTCCTGATCTGCGCGTCGATGGGGGCCTTGCCCGGCGTGGAAAAGCTGTAGTCGATGATGATCTTCACCATCTTCTGCAAGGTCGGGAACAGTTCGAGATTGATCTTGAACCATTCGTCCAGTGACTGCACCGGATCGGTAATCACGTTGGTCCGCGTGCGATAGCGCTCCAGCGCGCCCTGGATAGCATATTCGATCGCCGCCTCGAACAACACTTCCTTGCTCTGAAAATAATAGTAGATCAGCGCCACGTTGACGCCGCAGGCGGCCGCGATCTCGCGGATCGTCACGCCGGAAAAATCCTTCCGCGCGAAAAGCTCCAGTGCGGTCAGCAAAATATCGTGCGACCGGATTTCGGGCGCCAGCCTCCGGGGCGTTTTTCTGGGCATGTGGGTGATCGCCGCCTGACTTCTGATCTCGATCAACGCACTATAGAGGGCACCTCAGGCAAGACCAAGGGAAAGGCTTGCGCCTGAGGGCATGGCGGGCGTCTCGCCGGTGCCGGCCTCAGCCTCCACCGCTGGCTTGCGCCCGGTTTCCTGCCGCCACGAGTCACGCACGATGCGCGGCCGCACATCGAAATCCTTCGTGATCGTCGCGCCGAACCGGTGTTGCGCCTGCGGGTCGTTACGATATTTGTCGACGGCGATGACACGCGTGCCGAGCAGGAACGCTTCCGACAGATCATGCGTCACCATCACGATGGTCATCGCATTTTCCTCCCACAATTCGCGCACGAGAACGTGCATCGCCTTGCGGGTGCCGGGATCGAGCGCGCCAAATGGTTCGTCCAGCAACAAAACCTTGGGCTGCATGATCAGGGCCTGCGCGATGGCCAGCCGCTGCTGCATCCCGCCGGAAAGCTGATGGGGATATTTGTTGGCGGATTCGGCGAGGCCGACCCTTTCGAGCAGGGCCATGGCGCGGGCTTTCAGCGCGCGCCTCTTCGCGCCGAACAGGCGGCCCAGAAAAGCCGAACCCTGCCACTCCGGCCCCAGCATCACATTGCCGAGCACGGTCTTGTGCGGAAACACCGAATAGCGCTGGAAAACCACGCCCCGGTCCTTCATCGGCTCGGCCGCGATCGGCTCGCCGTCGATCAGGATGCGGCCGCGCGTGGGAATTTCCTGACTGAGCAGCATGCGCAGCAGGGTGGTCTTGCCCGCGCCGCTCGGCCCCACGATGACAAGAAACTCATGGTCCGGCAGCTCGATGTTGATCCTCTCAAGGATCGTGATGTCGCCATATTCCTTCCAGACGTCATCGATCAGAATGTGCGTCATGCTCAGTTCTCCCGGACATTGTTCCATGGGAAGGCCGCGATCGAGAGCCGTCTCAGGGCATAATCCATGATGAAAGCCAGCAGCGTGATCCAGGCCACATAGGGCAGGATGACATCCATCGCCAGATAGCGCCGCACAAGGAAGATGCGATAGCCAAGGCCGCCCTGCGAGGCGATGGCTTCCGCCGCGATCAGGAAGAGCCATGCGGCCCCGAGCGACAGGCGCAGCGCGTCGATCAGGCGAGGCAACACCTGCGGCAAAACCACATGTACGATCATCTGCCATGTCGAGGCGCCCAGCGTCTGCGCCTTGATGATCTGCTCGCGCGGCAGTTCGGACACGCGAATGGCAATGTCGCGCATGATGAAGGGCGCGATGCCGAAGACGATCAGCACGATCTTGGAGAATTCTCCCAGGCCGAAAACGATGAAGAGAATAGGCAGGATCGCAAGCGGTGGAATGAGCGAAAGCACCGCGAGAGCAGGACCGAAACTCGACCGCAGATAGGGAATGAAGCCAACCAGCACTCCGCCGACGAGCCCCAGAACGAGCGAGATGCCGAGGCTCGTGAACAGCCGCGCAAGGCTCAGCCAGGTGTCGAGCCAGAACAATGTCTCGCCGCTCAACGGGTCGGTCTGCCCCGCCATCCGGCCCATGGCCGCGATGAACGAGGCAGGCGAGGGCATCAGCTTGTCGTTGGGATTGATGGCGAGTCTTGCCTGCGAACTGGCAAGATAGACCGCAGCAATGAGTATCAGCGGCAAGGCGCCAAGGATGATCGTAGCGCCCTTGCCAGGCGCATAATTGACAATGCGTTTCATGCTGCGGC
Organism: Parvibaculaceae bacterium; assembly: GCA_028283765.1. GTDB lineage: Bacteria > Pseudomonadota > Alphaproteobacteria > Parvibaculales > Parvibaculaceae > JAATFR01. Next base: position 9,788 of record JAPWJY010000002.1, read on the forward strand.
CTTCGTGACTGACGTTTTCAGAGCTTGCCGTCTGCGGCCATCTTGGTGAAAGAGGCGTCGAGGCGCAGCTTGACGTTACCCTTGTCGCCCAGCACCGATCCATCCGGCATCTGGATGCCGATGGCGTCGACGCTCGTCGCACCCTGACCGAACAGGCCCTGCTGGAACGAGAAGGTGCGGATCATGTCCCAGTTGGACTTGGTCTTGGGCGACGTCATGAAATCATAGGCTGACTGCGCCGTGTGGAAGAAATGCGTGGTCTTGACCTGCGATTCAAAGGCCGGCACGTCCCCGCCCATGGCCTTCGCCATGACGTCGACCATCTTCTTCGAGGTGTCATCGCCCTTCATCCACTGGGCCTGCGCTTCGTAATAGGCCCCGATCAGCGCCTTGGCGAAGGCGGGATCCTTCTTGATCGCGTCCGTCTTCATGATCAGCGCATCCATGATTTCACCGGGAATCTTCGATGAATCGAACAGCACATGCGTGCCGGGAACACCCTTGATCATGTCGTCGGTCATGGGCTTCCACGACGCCACGTTCTGGATGGTGTCGGTGGTCAGATAGGCCGAGGCGATGTCGGCGTCGGAGACGTTGACCGTCTTGACAGAGGCGAGGCCTGGCATCCCGGCCATGGTCAGCGCGCGCTGAAGCATGTAGTGGGAAACGGTGTATTCGACGAGATAGACCGTATCGCCCTTGAGTTCGGCAATGGACTTCGCCTTCTTGGAGAGAATGACGTCGTTGCCGTTGGAATAATCGTTGAGCAGAACGATCGAGCTGTCGACGCCGCCGGCGGCGGGCATCGTCAGGGCATCCATTCCGGCTACGCCGACCGCATCGAGATCGCCCGCGATGAACTGGTTGATGCCACCAACATAATCGTTGGTCTGGATCATCTCGATATTGATGCCATACTTGTCGCCCCACTTCTTCAACAGCCCGGCGTTATTCATCCAGGCGTAGGGCATGAAGCCGACATAGACGACATAGCCAAGCTTGTAGGTTTTCTTTTCCGCCGCGAACGCCTGCCCGGACCCGACGGTCAGAAGCGAAAGCGTCAACAGCATGGCCATCGATACAGCGCGAAAAAGCAGTCTCATCGTCAACCTCGCCGGGTGTAAGCGGTTACATAAGTTATGGAGATATGTGCAAGCGATGTGCCATGCGCAGACGCCGGAGGTCGGAGCATGGAGCGTGTCAAACAGGCCAAAATCGGTATTTTCCCGTGCTTCGGAAAAGGAATGGAACGGCATGAGTCCGGCATCGTGAAGCTGGTCAGGCCCCGCATGGGAAAAACAGCGACCGGAAAGCAAGCCATCCTGTTAAACGCATGTTTAGGACGCTAGAAGGCGCCCGGGGTGCCGTCAAGAATAAAATGTGCAAAAAATGCGCATATCCATATTTGCCCAAATAATCGCCATAAATATGGAAAATGGTCTTCCGGCCACGGATGATGAAGCCCCATTCTCCCGGCGACAACCGGGCGGAGAAATGGCATAGAGACGGCATGTCGGCGGGTGGAGAACAGCCATGAAAAAAGACGATCTTGAAGCGCTCGGCGCTCTTCTCGGCAGCGGGAAGGTGCGCACCGACGAAGCGCTGCTGGATGCGCGCGCCCATGATTACTGGGCGGCCAGCCATCTGCGCCGCTGGCGCGGAGAACGCCCCGCCCTGCCCGGCTGCGTGGTCCAGCCCCATGAAACGGCCGACGTGCAAAAGCTGCTCGCCTTCGCCAATGAACGCGGCATCGCCGTCATCCCCTTCGGGCTCGGCAGCGGCGTCTGCGGCGGCGTGATCGCCTCGCCCGATGCGATCCTGCTCGACATGTCGGCCATGAACCGCATCCGCGAAATCGACGAGATCAACCTGCTTGCAAGCTTCGACGCCGGCAAAAACGGGCTCGAAGCCGAGGAAGCCGTCGCGGCGCTTGGCCTCACCACCGGCCACTGGCCCCAGTCCATCGGCGTCAGCAGCGTGGGCGGCTGGGTCTCCACCCGGGCGTCGGGCCAGTTCTCCACCGCCTATGGCAATATCGAGGACATCATCTACGCCATCGAGGCCGTGCTGCCGAACGGCGAACTGGTGAGGCTGGGCAAGGCGCCGCGCGCGGCGGCCGGACCCGACCTGCGCCATCTGCTGATGGGCGCGGAAGGCATCATGGGCGTCGTCACCGGCGTCACGCTGTCCCTGCGCCGCAAGCCGGAAGCGCGTGGCTACAGCGCTTTTTATGCCGGCAGCATGGAACAGGGCTTCGAGGCCCAGCGCCGTATCATCCAGAGCGACTGGCGGCCGCCGGTCATGCGCCAGTACGACCACCCGGAGACCGCCCGCAATTTCCCCGACCACGCCCAGGGCGAAAAAGCCGTGCTGCTGATGGTCCATGAGGGGCCGCAAGCGCGCGTCGAGGCCGAAATCGCCGACATATCGCGGATCGCCCTGGCGGCAGGCCTTGAACAGGCCTCCCCGGCCATTTCCGAACTATGGCTCGCCAAACGCAACCATGTCCCCACATGGACGGAAGCCTTCGAGCACCGGATCGTCGCCGATACCGTGGAAATCTCCGGCAAATGGACCGACATAGCCCCGATCTACCATGCAGCGATTGCAAGCCTCGGGGAGGTGCCGGGCATCGTCATAGCCTCGGCGCACAGCTCCCATGTCTATCGCTCGGGGATCAACCTCTACTTCACCTTCGCCGTGCTGCTGGACAAGGTCGAGGCCATGGAACCCGCCTATTTCGAGTGCTGGCGGCGCATCCTTGAAGCGACGGCGGCCCATGGCGGCGGCATCGCCCACCATCATGGCGCGGGCCGCATCCGCAAGGACTTCATCGTCTCGGATCTCGGGATTTCAGGCGTCGACCTGCTACGCCGCCTCAAGGACGCCATCGACCCGCACAGAATCATGAACCCCGGCAACCTGCTGCCGGACCGGCCCCTCTAAATCCCCGACATCCGTCCGGCCCAAAAAAAACGCCTGTACCGGATAACCGGCACAGGCGCAAAACCCTGAAGCAAAGCTCGCGGGGTTCAAGTTTTCCGGGGTCCACAGGGAGGGTGGGACACCGGAGAGGGAAACAGAATCTCTCGGCTCAGAGAGCGACCAGACCAGCCGTTTCAGCAACGAGCGCCACGGCATAAACCGTCAGCGCAATGGTGATGACCCGGGCCGTGAAGCGTTCGGCGAGGCTGCCGTTCAGGCGAAACTTGTTCATGATGACACTCCATCAATCTTGAATTCGGGAGGGGATTACCCCTCAGACGCTGTACTGCGTGGCAACATGGATCATCAGCGACAGCGCATAGCCATAGATCACGGCGCGGGCCACATACTGGAGGGCGGCGCGGGGCATAAACTTGCGAGCGATTGTCGTCATGGTTCGATCTCCTATTTCAAGCATTCGCTTGGGGCAGAGGCTTGAGCTTTTAAGATCCGGCCTTCCGTTTCCGATCCAGATATTGCTCTGGATCCCGGCTTGACCGGCCTTCGAGCGCTTTCCCCGCTGCCGATGAGCAAGAGATAGATCACCCATGCTTAAAAAACAATGAACAAAACAAAAAATATTCAGTCTTCACCGTTCATGTTGCTGCGTTGCAACAAATATGGCCAGAATCCGGCTAGAATCGCCAAAATTTCAGGGATACGTACCTTCGCAAATGCCATTCTCTCCATGTTGCTCCGCAATAATCAGCACAAACCAAGTGGACGTAATGACCGGTTTTTACCAGTTGGTCATTTTTCTGCGACCTTCTGGCACACATCTTCCCGCCTTTTCAGACCGGATTCCCCACCGGAATCTTCAAAGGTCCCTTGACTTCGATATATCAAGATATATCTTTACCCCGTATCCAAGATATATCTTAAGAAAGGACGAGAGATGTTTGGAAGATTGAAAGCCCACCACCATGAGCGCCATATGCGCCGGGGACCGGAAGGGCACGGGCTGGGCGGCCGCCGTCACGGCCGGGATCACGATCAGGATGGACCGCATAGCCGCCGCAAGCGGATGTTCGAGCAGGGCGAGCTTCGTTTCGTCATTCTCAAGCTGATCGCGGACAAGCCCGCCCATGGCTATGAACTCATCAAAGCCATCGAGGACAGCTTCGGCGGGGCCTACAGCCCGAGCCCGGGCGTGGTCTATCCGACCCTCGCCCTGCTGGAAGACATGGGATTTGCCGACGTCATTCCCGGCGAGGGCAGCAAGAAGCTTTATACCATCACGCAGGCCGGCCGGGACCATCTGGCTGAAAACGCCGGGCCGGTCGAAGGCATCTTTGCCCGCATGAGCGAAAGCGGACGGCACGCCCGGGGCCGCATGGATCCCCGGATCAAACGCGCCATCGCCAATTTCCGCACCGCGCTCGACCTGAAACTGTCGGCCGCCCCGCTCACAGACAGCCAGATCGACGCCATCGCCGAAGCGATCGACCGCGCTGCGGGCGAGATCGAGCGTGGCTGATCATGCCGGTGAAGATCTGGCGCCGCCAATACGTCAGCCCTTCACCGCCAGATAATCTGCGCTTTGCATTTCCATCAGGCGCGAAACGGTGCGGTGAAACTCGAAAGCGCCGTCGCCAGCCGGATAAAGCGCCTCGGGCGCAGCCGCCGCGGACATGATCAGCCGCGTCTTGGCCTCATAAAGCGCATCAATCAGCGTGACGAAGCGCTTCGCCTCGTTCCGCCGTTCCACGCTCAGTTGCGGCACATCATCCAGGATCACCGTCTCGAAGGTTTCGGCGATCTTGATGTAGTCCGCCGCCCCGAGCGGCCTTGCGCACAATTCCTCGAAACCGAAGCGGGCAACGCCGTCGAAAGCGTTGGCGACCTCAAGCATGCGCCCGTTGAGCGCGAGCGTACGCGGGCTGCCCTTTTCGCGCCCGGTCAGATGGCGAAAGGCCTGATCGAGGGCCGCTCTGGAGTCTGGCTCCAGAGGCGAATAATAGACCGGCAGCCCCTTCAGCCGGTCGAGCCGGTAATCCGTCGGGCTGTCGAGAGCGATCACATCGAGGCGCTGCTTCACCAGCTCAATGAACGGCAAGAACCGCTGCCGGTTGAGGCCTCCCTTGTAGAGATCGTCCGGCGCGCGGTTGGAGGTCGCGACCACGACCACACCCAGATCGAACAGATGGGTGAACAGCCGGCCCAGAATCGAGGCATCCGCAATGTCGGTCACCTGAAACTCGTCAAAGCAAAGCAGCGCCGCCTCGTCCGCGATGGCCTGCGCGACCGGCGGAATCGGGTCCGATCCCCTTACCTCCCCCGCCTTTTCCTTCTCGCGCCACTGGAAAATCCGCTCATGGGTTTTCAGCATGAAGGCGTGAAAATGAACCCGCATCTTGGCGCTGACCGGCGCCCCCTCGAAAAACAGGTCCATGAGCATGGATTTACCGCGCCCGACATCGCCCCAGATATAAAGGCCTCGGGGCGGGGCGGCCTTGCGGCCGAGCCCGAAGACGGAAAGAAGCCCCGCGCGCCTGCCCGGCTGCCAGCCCGACAAGGCCTTGTGCAGATCATCAAGATGTCGCGCGGCCTCGATCTGGGCCGGGTCCTCGGCAATATCGCCGCGCGCGACCAGAGCACGGTAGGCGGAGAGGGGCCCCTCGGTCATGGTGTCGGATCAATCCTGAAAGATGGTTGAAGGCAGGGCCTCCCCCATAGCCGGAAATGCCCGGAAGGTCATCAGCGAAAGCATGGGGAGCAACAACAGAGCAAAGCCCGGGCCAGACCGGCATGCAGGACCTTGCCAAAGAGGTTCAGCAGATACTTGTATCGCGGAAAACCTCGTCCTATGTTTCTAGAACAGTTTTCGGGGTTCTGGCGTTTTTGCGCAAGGTTCGTGACATCACGCCGACCAAGCACGTCTCTCCCAACATCTCGTGGACTGGTCCAGGCACGCGCGGTGCGTGTTGGGGTTTCACTGCTCAAAAGGTTAACGACATGTCTTCTGGAACCGTGAAGTGGTTCAACGTAACCAAGGGTTATGGGTTTATCACACCGGACGATGGCGGCAAGGACGTCTTCGTTCATATCTCCGCCGTTGAACGTGCCGGCCTGACGACGCTGCGCGAGGGTGCCCGCGTCGATTATGAACTGCAGACCGGCCGCAATGGCAAGGATTCTGCCGAAGGCCTCAAGGTCACCGGCTGATTTTACAGCCGTTCCTTGCATGATGAGACGAGGCCGCCCCGCACCGCGTGGCGGCCTTTTTCATGCTGCAGCCCCAGGGGCGGCAGTCGAATCCGACGTAGCGTCAACCTTTCCAGACAGCCTGGATATGGGATCTTATGCCTGCGACTGCGCCTATTCATTAAGCATGTTGCTGAAGCGACACACAGCTTCTCTTGTATTTCCGGCAATGTTGGAGGCAGAGTAGCTCCTTTGGGGAAGGAGACTGGCCGGTTCGCAAGGGCGCGCATGTGTTCCAGACCCGGCGTTGAGGGCGTTTGATGATCGGACTAGTACTCGTAACCCATGGCCAGCTCGCCAATCAGTTCGTAGCGGCCATGGAACATGTGGTCGGGCCGCAGACACAGGTCGTTGCCATCTGTATCGGGCCGGACGATGACATGGAAAAGCGACGCAAGGATATTCTCGACGCCGTTGCCACCGCTGATGCGGGCGACGGCGTTGTCTTGTTAACCGACATGTTCGGCGGCACCCCCTCCAATCTGGCCATCTCGATCATGGACAAGGCCCGGGTGGAGGTCATCGCGGGCGTCAATTTGCCCATGCTGATCAAGCTCGCCAGCGTGCGCGAGCATGTGAGCCTGCCCGAGGCCGTCGATCAGGCCCAGGCGTCCGGCCGCAAATACATCTCCATCGCAAGCCGTGTGCTTGCCGGCGAAGCGAGCTGAGCCATGGCTGAGGAGCCTTCCACGCCGTCGATGCCCTACCGGCGCGAAGTGACCATCTGCAACAGCCGGGGACTGCACGCGCGCGCCTCCGCCAAATTCGTCAACTGCGCCGACAGCTTCAATGCCCGCATACAGGTGAGCCGCGACGGCACGACGGTATCGGGCACCTCGATCATGGGGCTCATGATGCTGGTCGCGGGCCCGGGCTCCACCATCCTGATCGAAGCCGAGGGCGACGAAGGCCAGCAGGCCCTGACCGCACTGGTCGATCTGGTCGAGGGCGGGTTCGGCGAGGAAGACTGAACGCCCCGGCCACCGCCCAAACAACGATATAAACATTTCCTTATGTGCTGTTGAGAATTGCCGATCCCCCTGTTATAAGGCGGAGCCGATTGTCGGCGCGGGGCTCGCCTGCGCCTTGATGCCAGCGCATAGCCGAAGGAAATATCCCATGACGACAACCGATTACGTGATCAAGGACATCTCGCTCGCCAAATGGGGCCGGACCGAGATGGCCATCGCCGAAACCGAAATGCCGGGCCTGATGGCATTGCGCACCGAATATGGCGCGAGCCAGCCGCTCAAGGGCGCCCGCGTCGCCGGATCGCTGCACATGACGATCCAGACCGCCGTGCTGATCGAGACGCTGAAGGCGCTGGGCGCGGACGTGCGCTGGGCCTCGTGCAATATCTATTCGACGCAGGACCATGCCGCCGCCGCCATCGCCGAAACCGGCACCCCGGTGTTCGCGATCAAGGGCGAGAGCCTGACCGAGTACTGGGAATACACCCACAAGATCTTCGAGTGGGCCGACGGCGGCGTGCCGAACATGATCCTCGATGACGGCGGCGACGCGACCCTTCTCATCCATCTGGGCAAGCGCGCCGAGGCTGGCGACGTCGCCTTCCTCGAAACCGCCTCGAACGAGGAAGAAGAAGTCCTCTTCGCCGCGATCAAGGGCCGCCTCAAGACCAATCATGGCTGGTACACCAAGGTCGCGGACTCCATTCGCGGCGTGACCGAGGAAACCACGACCGGCGTTCACCGTCTCTATGAAATGCACAAGAAGGGCCTGCTGCTCTGGCCCGCGATCAACGTCAACGACAGTGTGACCAAGTCGAAGTTCGACAATCTCTATGGCTGCCGCGAGTCGCTGGTCGACGGCATCCGCCGCGGTACGGACGTGATGATGTCCGGCAAGGTCGCGATGGTCGCGGGCTTCGGCGACGTGGGCAAGGGTTCGGCGGCGTCGCTGCGCAATGCCGGTTGCCGCGTGATGGTTTCCGAAATCGACCCGATCTGCGCGCTTCAGGCCGCCATGGAAGGCTATGAAGTCACCACCATGGAAGACGCCGCTAAACGCGCCGACATTTTCGTGACCACGACCGGCAACATCGACGTCATCACCGCCGGGCATATGGCGGCGATGAAGGACCGCGCCATCGTCTGCAACATCGGCCACTTCGACAGCGAAATTCAGGTTGCCGCGCTCAAGAACTATGCCTGGCACAATGTGAAGCCGCAGGTCGACGAGATCGAGTTCCCCGACGGGCACCGCATCATCCTGCTCTCGGAAGGCCGCCTCGTGAACCTCGGCAACGCCACCGGCCATCCGAGCTTCGTCATGTCCGCCTCCTTCACCAACCAGACGCTGGCCCAGATCGAGCTTTTCACCAAGCCCGGCCACTATGACAAGCAGGTCTATGTCCTGCCCAAGCATCTCGACGAAAAGGTCGCGGCGCTCCATCTCGAAAAGATCGGCGTGAAGCTGACAAGGCTGCGCGACGATCAGGCCGCCTACATCAATGTGCCTGTCGCAGGCCCCTTCAAGAGCGAACATTACCGCTATTGATCCGTTGCCGCCCCTTCCATAACGGAAGGAGCCCACATTTCTGAAAGGTCCGGCAAGTGCCATTCTGGCACAGGCCGGGCCTTTTTCTTTGCGCCGGGTGATGCCGGTTTCCACCGGCTGTGGCATTCATGGACCCATGTACATGCCGTCATGGGAGGGATCGCGGAATTGGGTTTCACTCTCATCGTGTCGCTGCTGTCCATGTCGCTCGGCGCGGCGCTTTCAGCACCCGTCTGGCTCTGGCTGGCGGGGCCGCGGCGAGGAGCCCGCACACTGGAAAATCCGTCAACTGACAAGCCGGAGAATCCAGACCCATGGACATTGATCCAGCGCGAGCCGCGCACCCTGTTCATCTGGCGCGATCACGATCATGACAGCCCCGAGGTCCTCGCCCATGGGGTGGCGGACCATCCGGCAAGCTGGGAAGCGTTCCGGACCTCGGTCGCGGCCCCGCACTGGGAACAGTTTGAAAAAAGAGTCGGAGCCTTCCGTGCGGACGGCATCCCTTTTCATCTGCCTGTGGTGCTGAAGGACGACACTTATGAGGCGGAAAGCTGGACCGTGGACGGCGACGCCTTCCTGTCGTTGCGCCGCGCCTGCTCTTCCGTCACCCGGCAGGAACGCGCCGAGGAAATGCTGGAGCGCGCCCCGCTTCCCGCCTGGCGCCGCGACGGGCAGGGGCGGCTGGTCTGGGCCAATGCCGCCTACGCGAGAGCCGTCGACCTCAGTAACGGCGTGGAGGCCGTGCGCCGGCAGGCGGCGCTTATCTGTCCTGATGCGGACGAGACGGGTGACCCGGTCGGCGCGCCGGTACGCCGCCGCCATGCCATCGTCGCCGGCGAACGCCGCCTGCTCGACATCATGGAATATGACATCGCGGAAGGACGTGCGGGCTTCGCCATCGACGTGACGCCGATCGAAGCTGCGCAGGACGCCCGCGCGCGGGTGATAAGCGCCTTCCGCTCCGTGCTCGACCGGGTCTCGACGGCGCTCGCCATCTTCGACGCCCGGCAGCGCCTCGTCTTTCACAATCGCCCCTTCGATGAATTGTGGGGGCTCGACGCCGATTTTCTGCGCGAAGACATATCGGAAGGCGAATGGCTCGACCGGCTGCGCACGCTGCGCCTGATCCCCGAGCAGCCTGACTACCGGCGCTGGCGGGCGCGCCGGTTGCGGGCCTATCAGGAGCCCAGCCCCTCGGAGGAGTTGTGGCACCTGCCGGACGGGCGGACGCTGATCGCCTATACGCAGGCCCATCCCATCGGGGGCGTCATCCGGCTCTATGAAAACGTTACCGGGCAATTGTCGCTGGAGCGCTCCCTGCGCACGCAGGCGCGGGTGCAGCAGGAATCCCTCGACAATCTCTATGAGGCGGTCGCCGTCTTCGGCGCGGATGGCCGGCTCAAGCTCTTCAATCCGGCCTACGCCTCGCTCTGGGGTTTCGACCCGGCGGAGTTGAAGACGGAACCTCACATGAGCGTCATCATTGAGCGCACCCGCGCGCTGATGCCCTATCCCGAGCGCGCGGACCGCTTCATCCCCGAACTTGCCGAAATCCATGCGCGCCGGGTGCCGCTATCCAGCCATGTTCACCGCCGCGACGGACGCATCCTCTCCTATTCGGTGGTGCCCCTGCCGGACGGCGCGACGCTGATCACCTCCCTCGACATAACGGATACGGCGCGAATGGCCGAGGCGCTGCGTAAGCGCAACGAGGCGCTGGCCGCCGCCGACCGGCTCAAGACCGACTTCATCGGCCATGTCTCCCACCAGTTACGCACGCCGCTCACCCGCATACTGGCGTCCGCCGGTATGCTGGCGGAGGATGGGGACATCTCCCTTGATATGCGGCAGCGCGACAGCATCGCGGACATCCTCAGCGCCTCGCAGGACCTCATGGGCATGGTCGACGACATGATCGATCTGGCCATGCTGGATGCGGGGGCGGTGCGCTTCGCCCGCCTGCCGGTCGATCTCGGCGCCCTCTGCGATGACCTTGTGAAACGGCTCGCCGCCACCGCGAAAGCGAAAAACATTCATCTCGATACGGTACGGGAAGGCGCGAACCCGGTCATGATCGCCAGCGACGCCGGACGCCTGCGTCAGGTGCTGATTCAACTTGTGAACAATGCGATGGAGAGCAGCAGGCCCGGCGGCAGGGTCACGATCCGGCTGCGCCCGCGCGCCGCCAGCGTGGCGGTGGCCATAGAGGATTCAGGCATAGGCATGTCCCCCGAAGAACAGGCCTTCGCCTTCGACCGCTTCGAGACTCGCGCTGAAACAGGCAAACGCCGCCGCCCGGGCCTCGGGCTGGCGCTGGTGCGCGGTCTGGTCGATGGGCTTGGCGGCTTCGTCGCCATGAAGTCCGTGCCCAGTCAGGGCACAAGGGTGGTCTGCCACCTGCCCCGAGAACTCCACGACACGCTGGAAACGCAGGCCTAGCCCCGCGCCAGTTCGCAGGCGCGGGCGAGCCGGAGCAGCTTTTTCTCCGTATAGGGCGCGCTTTGCAGCATCAGGCCGACAGGCACGCCGTTGGTGTCATAGCCGGCGGGCAGGGTGATGGCGCAAAGACCAAGCTGGTTGCCCATGGTGGTATTGCGCAACGCCTTGCGGTTGGCCTGAAAATAGGCGGGCCCGCCGCCTGCCAGATCGGCGATGGCGGGCGCGCCGATCGAGACGGCCGGCAGCAATACCGCATCGACGCCCGCCGTCGCCGCCAGATAGCGCCGGGTGATCTCCGCGCGCCTCAGGTCCGAGCGGACCAGATCCCCCGCCTTCATGTTCGCCCCGGCCATGAGCCGGTCATAAACCGGGGGATAAACCTTGTCCTTGCCCGCCGCGAGCAGATCGCCCCACAGGGCAAAGGCTTCCGAGACCAGCCGGGTCGCGGGCAGGGTCCAGGCCAGATCGTCGATCTCGTCGAGTTCCGGCAGCGCTTGTTCAACGATGCGGGCTCCCTTGCGCACAAGGCGCTGGATCGCCCCTTCGAGCGCACGGGCGACGCTGGTGTCGAGATCCTCCCACGCCCGTCCGCCCGGCAGCAGCAGCACCGCACCCTTGATGCTCACCCCGTCCAGATCGACGGGCTTCTCTCTGGTCATCAGGCCGAGAAACGCCGCCGCATCCTCCACATCGCGGGTGATCGCACCGACGCTGTCGAGACTGGGCGACAAGGGCGCCACGCCGTCGAGCGGAACAAGCCCCGCCGTGGTCTTGAGGCCGACGAGGCCGTTCCATGCGGCGGGAATGCGGATGGAGCCGCCTGTATCCGTGCCGAAAGCCGCCGCCGCGAGCCCCCGGGCCACCGATACCGCCGCCCCGGATGACGAACCGCCCGGCACCCGCTCGACATGGCTGTCGAACGGATTGGCCGGTGTGCCGAAATGGGGATTGATGCCAAGGCCGGAAAAGGCGAATTCTGTCATGGTCGTCCGCCCGAGCGCGACGAGCCCGGCCCGGGTCGCGCGGGCCACCACCTCTGCATCATGTACGGCGATATGATCGGTCCTGAGCAGCGAACCGCTCGCCGTTGCCGTCCCTTCAAGGTCGAACAGGTCCTTCCACGAGACCGGCACCCCGTCGAGCGGCCCCCGGCGCTGGCCGTTCCGCGCTCTTTCAGCCGCCGCCCCCGCCTCGCAAAGCGCGCGCTTTTCCAGAAGCGAGATGTAAATTCGCCGGTCCGGATCGAGCGCCTGCGCCCGGTCCAGATAGAAGCGCGCCAGATCGCGGGGATCGAGCCTGCCCGCGCCGATCAGGCGGCCCAGCGCAAGGGCGGAGGTGTTTTCGTCAAAAAGGGCGGGCATCGGGGACTCCTGTGGTCGGGGCAAGCCTGGGCCATTTTTTATCCCCGGTTTCGTGCATTTTGCCAAAGCCTGCTATAAAACCGCCCTTATGAGCAACTTGCCTGCAAATCCCGTTTTCTGCGCCCTCGACACGACCGACAGCGCCCGTGCCGCCACGCTCGCCCATAGCCTCCAGGGCGTGGCCGGCGGGCTCAAGCTCGGGCTTGAATTCTTCTATGCCTGCGGGCACGCGGGCTACCGGAGCGTGGCCGAGGCGGGCCTGCCGCTCTTTCTGGACCTCAAGCTGCACGATATTCCCAACACGGTCGCGGGCGGCGTCCGCGCTCTGCTGCCGCTCAGGCCCACGATCATGACCATCCATGCCGGTGGCGGGCTTGCCATGATGAAGGCCGCCGTGGAGGCCGCCGCCGAGGCGGGCGACGACCGCCCCCTGATCGTCGGCGTGACGGTACTGACCAGCCTCGACCAGTCCGATCTCGCCGCCATGGGCGTGCAGGGCTCGACTGGCGAGCAGGTGCTGCGCCTTGCGGAACTGGCGGAAAAGGCGGGCCTCGACGGTGTCGTCTGCTCCGCTCATGAAATCGGGGCGCTGCGCCGCGAGCGCAGTCCCGGCTTCAAGCTGATCGTGCCCGGCATCCGCCCCGCGGGCGCCGCCATCGGCGACCAGAAGCGGGTGATGAGCCCTGCCGACGCGCTGGCGCTGGGCGCCGACGTGCTGGTGATCGGCCGCCCAATCACGGAAGCCGCTGATCCCCGCGCTGCCGCCGAGGCGATCCGGACATCGCTCTCATGAGCGTAAAAGTCAAAATCTGCGGCCTGACCAGCGAGGAAGCCGTGACGGCGGTGTCCGAGGCCGGAGCCGACTATGCGGGCTTTGTCTTCTATCCGCCAAGCCCCCGCCATCTGACGGTGGAGCACGCCGCCGGGCTTGCCGCCGGGCTGGACGAGTCGATCCTGAAGGTGGCCCTCACCGTCGATGCCGACGACCGGCTGCTCGACCAGATCATGAACAGCCTGCTGCCCGATGTCCTCCAGTTGCAGGGCAAGGAAACGCCCGGGCGCGTCGCGATGCTCGGCGAGCGCTATGGCCGGGCCATGATGAAAGCGATAGGCATTGAGAACGAAGCCGACCTCGGCCTCATCGCCGCCTATCGCGAAGCCGCCGATCTGTTGCTGTTGGACGCCAAACCGCCTAAATCAGACCGTACGCTGCCGGGAGGCAACGGCCTCGCCTTCGACTGGGGCCTGATCTCCGCCCGGCGGATCGAGGAAGACTGGCTGCTGGCGGGGGGCCTGACGCCGGAAAATGTCGCGGAGGCGATCCGGGTGACCGGCGCTCCGGGCGTGGATGTGTCATCCGGCGTTGAAAGTGCCCCCGGCGTCAAGGACCCGGCGCTGATTGCAGCGTTCGTCAGGGCCGCGAAGGCGGCTGCGGCCTGAATGGAAAGAGTGGCTGGATAGCGAGATGAGTATGAAGGTTGATACGGTTGCCGCGGGCGCAACGCCCAACTCCCTGCGTTCGGGTCCGGACGGGCGGGGACGTTTCGGCATATTCGGCGGGCGCTTCGTCGCCGAGACATTGATGCCCCTCATTCTCGATCTTGAGAAAGCCTATGACGAGGCCCGCAACGATCCGGCCTTCCATGCCGAACTGCGGGAACTCCAGCTTCACTATACCGGCCGTCCGAGCCCGCTCTATTTCGCCAGCCGCCTCACCGAAAAGCTCGGCGGCGCGAAAATCTATTTCAAGCGCGAGGAGCTGAACCACACCGGCTCCCACAAGATCAACAACTGTCTCGGCCAGATCCTGCTCGCGCGGCGCATGGGCAAGACCCGGATCATCGCCGAAACCGGCGCGGGCCAGCATGGCGTGGCCTCCGCCACCGTCTGCGCCAAGTTCGACCTGCCCTGCCTTGTCTACATGGGCGCGACCGACGTGGAGCGGCAGAAGCCCAATGTCTTCCGCATGCGGCTGCTGGGCGCGGACGTGACCGCCGTGACGTCAGGCTCGGGTACGCTCAAGGACGCCATGAACGAGGCGCTGCGCGACTGGGTGACGAATGTGGACGACACCTATTATCTGATCGGCACGGTCGCCGGACCCCACCCCTATCCCGCCATGGTGCGCGACTTCCAGTCGGTCATCGGCGAGGAAACGAAACAGCAGATTCTTGAACTCGAAGGCAAACTGCCGGACACGCTGGTGGCCTGCGTCGGCGGCGGCTCGAACGCCATGGGCCTGTTCCACCCCTTCCTCGATGACACCGGCGTCGAGATCGTCGGCGTCGAGGCGGGCGGCCATGGCGTCGAGACGGGCGAGCATTCCGCCTCGATCACCGGCGGTTCGCCGGGCGTGCTTCACGGCAACCGCACCTATCTGCTGCAAAACGACGACGGCCAGATTCTCGAAGGCCATTCCATCTCGGCGGGCCTCGACTATCCCGGCATCGGGCCGGAGCATTCATGGCTCCACGACATAGGCCGGGTGAAATATGTCAACGCCACGGACAAGGAGGCGCTCGACGCCTTCCAGGTCTGCTCGAAGCTCGAAGGCATCATCCCCGCGCTCGAAAGCGCCCATGCGCTCGCCCATATCATCAAGGTCGCGCCCACCCTGCCCACGGATCATGTGATCGTCATGTGCCTGTCGGGGCGCGGCGACAAGGACGTGTTTTCGGTGGCCGAACATCTGGGAGTGGAGCTTTAACATGACCACCCGTCTGGAAACGCGCTTCGCAGCGCTTGGCAGGGAAGGCCGCGCGGCCTTTGTCGCCTTCATCACCGCGGGCGACCCCGATCAGGAAACCTCGTTCGAGCTGCTGAGCGGCCTTGCCGCCGCGGGCGCCGACGTGATCGAACTCGGCATGCCCTTCACCGATCCGATGGCGGATGGCCCCGCCATTCAGGCCTCGTCGCTGCGCGCGCTCAAGGCCGGGATCACCATGAAGCGCACCCTCGATCTGGTGCGCCGCCTGCGCGAGACCGACAACACCACGCCGGTGGTGCTGATGGGCTATTACAACCCGATCTACCACATGGGCGTCGAAAATTTTCTTGCGCAGGCAAGGACCGCGGGCGTCGACGGCCTGATCGTCGTCGACCTGCCGCCCGAGGAAGATGACGAGCTGTGCGTGCCCGCGCTCGATGCCGGTCTGAACTTCATCCGGCTGGCGACCCCCACCACCGACGACAAGCGCCTGCCCGCCGTGCTCGCCAACACCAGCGGCTTTGTCTATTACGTCTCGATCAACGGCATCACCGGCTCGGCAAGCCCGGAGGCGCGCGACGTGGCGCAGGCGATTGCGCGCATCAAGGGGCACACCAGCCTCCCCGTCGCGGTCGGCTTCGGCATCCGCACGCCGGAGCAGGCGGCCAATATCGCCCGCGCGGCGGATGGCGCGGTGGTCGGCTCCGCCATCGTCAGCGCACTCGCCGCCGAACTCGACGAGACGGGCAAGGCCCGGCCCGGTGCGCCGGCCCGCGTTCTTGAATTTGTCCGCACCTTGAGCGACGCCACCCATGCCGCGCGCGAAAGCGCCGCTGTTTAAACGGGAGACTTGTCCATGAGCTGGCTCACGAATGTCGTCCGCCCACGCATCCAGAAGGTTTTCCGCAGCAACAAGGAAACGCCGGAAAATCTGTGGCACAAATGTCCCGCCTGCGGGGAAATGATCTTCCATCGCGATCTGGAGGCCGCCCTCAAGGTCTGCCCCCAGTGCGGCTATCATATGCGCCTGACGGCGAAGGAGCGCCTCGCCTCGATTTTCGACGGCGGCGAATACAAGACGGTTCCGCTCCCCGCCGTTCCGCTCGATCCGCTGAAATTCCGCGACCAGAAGAAATACCCGGACCGGCTGAAGGAAGCCCGCTCCAAGACCGGCATGGAAGATGCCGTGCTGGTCGCCACCGGCAATGTCGAGGGCGTCGAGGCCGTCGTCGCCGTGCAGGATTTCGCCTTCATGGGCGGTTCGCTCGGCATGGCGGCGGGCGAGGCCATCGTGCGCAGCGCCGAGGTCGCGATCGAGAAGCATGTTCCCCTGATCATGGTGGCGGCCGCAGGCGGGGCGCGCATGCAGGAAGCCATCCTCGCCCTGATGCAGATGCCGCGCACCACGGTCGCCGTGCAGATGCTGCGCGAGGCCGGCGTACCCTATATCGTGGTGCTGACCGACCCCACCACCGGCGGCGTGCTCGCCTCCTACGCCATGCTGGGCGACATCCAGATCGCGGAAAAAGGCGCGCTGATCGGCTTCTCGGGCCGCCGCGTGATTGAGCAGACGATCCGCGAAAAGCTGCCGGAAGGTTACCAGCTCGCCGAGTTCCAGCTTGAGCGCGGCACCGTCGATATGGTCGTCCACCGCCACCAGCTCAAGGAAACGCTGGGCAGGGTCATCCGCCTGCTGACCCACCGGCCCAAGGCGGGCGCCATCGTGCCGTTCGCGCGCGTGCAGGCAACCCGCTAGGAGAGACGATGACCACGAGCGATGTCATTCTGGACCGGCTGACGGGACTCCATCCCAAGCTGATCGACCTCTCGCTCGGGCGCACCTTCACCCTGCTGGAGCGCCTCGGCAATCCCCATCTCCGGGTCGCCCCCGTCTTTCATGTCGCGGGCACGAACGGCAAGGGTTCGACCTGCGCCTATCTGCGCGCCATGCTCGAAGCGCAGGGGCTTGGCGTCCATTCCTACATTTCGCCCCATCTGGTGCGCTTTCATGAGCGCATCCGGCTGGCGGGCTATCCCGCCGCCGGAACAAGAAGCGCCAATATCAGCGAACCGGAACTGGTTGCCCTGCTGGATGAATGCGAGCGGGCGAATGCGGGCGACCAGATCACTTTTTTCGAGATCACCACGGTCGCGGCCTTCCTCGCCTTCGCGCGCCACCGGGCGGACGCCCTTATCCTCGAAACCGGGCTCGGCGGCGACTTCGATTCGACCAATGTGATCGAACGTCCCGCCGTCACCATCATCACCCCCATCGACCTCGACCATCAGGAATTTCTGGGGAACGGTCTTGCGGAGATCGCCGCCGTGAAGGCGGGCATTCTGAAGCCCGGCACGCCCGGCGTCATCGGCCCCCAGCAGGAGGCAGCGCTGGCGGTGATCGAGGAGCGGGCCGCCGACATCGGTGCCCCTCTCTTCATCCATGGGCGCGACTTCATGGTGTTCGAGGAACAGGGACGCCTCATCTATCAGGATGAAGGCGGATTGCTCGACTTGCCCCTGCCGCGTCTTGTCGGCCGCCACCAGATCGACAATGCGGGCACCGCCATCGCGGCCCTGCGCGCGGCCAGCCATTTCGAGCTATCCGAAGACGCCATCGAGTGCGGCCTGCGCGAGGTCGAATGGCCCGCGCGGATGCAGCGCCTGACCCGGGGACCACTGGTCGAGCGCCTGCCGGAAGGCGCAGAACTCTGGCTTGACGGCGGGCACAATCCGGCGGGCGGCCGCGCCGTCGCCCATGCGCTGGCCGACCTCGACCAGCGCGTCGAGCGGCCGCTTGTAATGATCTGCGGCATGCTCACGACCAAGGATGCGGCGGGCTATTTCAGCAATTTCACGGGCCTTGCCCGGCATGTCGAAACCATCGCCATTCCGGGCGAAAAAGCATCCTTTACCGCCGCCGCGCTTGCCTCATGTGCAGCAGGTGCCGGGCTTTCGGCGCACGCCGCCTCAAGCGTGTCGGATGCTCTCGACAAGGCCCTGCGCGCCAGCACCGCCCAGCCACCGCGCGTGCTCATCTGCGGCTCGCTCTATCTGGCCGGGCAGGTCCTGCGCGATCACGGCTGAGCAACCGGCCTCGCCCTTCGTTCATTCCCCGGATTAACCGTCCATTAACCATCCGGTGCTAGCTTCCACAGCCCTTCTTCCTCACCTGTGGAGCTTCCCCCATGCGCGTCCCCGGCCCCCTTGCGAACACCCTGACAGCGGCGTTCTGCGCTCTGAGCTTCAGCCCCGCCCTTGCCGAAGGCCCCTATGTCGAGCTGCGCGGCGGGATGGGCAGCACCCAGCCGGACACGGCTTCTCCCGTGACTGAGAAAACCGGTAACGCCAAGTCAAAACGGCTAGCGAAAAAAGACAGGGAAAAGATCAGGAAAGAAAACAAGAAAGAGAAACTGCCCCGGCAGATGAAAGGCACAGGCGTGCCGGTAGCTGCGTTCGACTTCGGCAAATCCTGGAGCGGGGCCGCCGAAGTGGGATACCAGACCGATTTCAACCTGCGTCTGGGTTTCGAGCTTGTTTACAGCAACCTTCCCTATACCAGCACGTCGGCAGGCCAGAAAACGGGCGGCAATGCAAAGGCTCTGACCGGCTTTCTGAACGTCTATTACGATATTCCGACGCACACGCGCCTGACCCCCTATGTCGGCGCCGGCATCGGCTATACGGGCGTTTCCTTCTCTCCGCTTCGCCTGCGCGCAGGCTCACCCTCCTCGGGCCACGACAGATCCCGCGCGATGGCCTATCAACTCATTGCAGGCGCAAGCTACAAGCTGAGCCCCTCCTGGGCCTTGACCCTCGATTACCGGCACATGCGCACCGATGATCTGGAAATGGCCGATGCGGCCAATGTCTACGGCAAGGTGAAACTCACCTCGAACAACGTCTTCGCAGGCGTGCGCTACAGTTTCTGAGACACAAAAAAACCGGCCTGAACCAACAGGCCGGTTTTCGCATTTTCAAGCGAAGCTGCGATCAGAGCGACTGCTCGATCCATTCCAGCAGCTTGCCCTTGGGGGCCGCGCCGACCTTGGTGGCGGATACCTGGCCATCCTTGAAGATCATCAGGGTCGGGATGCCGCGCACGCCATATTTGGTCGGCGTCATCGGATTTTCGTCGATATTGATCTTGGCGATGGTGAGCTTGCCGCCGAGCGACTGGGCAATCTCCTCAAGCGCGGGGGAGATCTGCTTGCACGGGCCGCACCATTCCGCCCAGAAATCGACGAGAATTGGGCCGTCGGCGTTCAGAACGTCCTGCTCGAAGGAGCCATCGGTCACTTTCGTGGTGGATTCGGACATATTTCACCCTTTCCGCCGGCCGGGGATAAGAACGTCCTCGCGGCGGCAATCATTGCGTATGGGGTGAATCTAGGAAGCCCCTCCCTCAGCGTCAAGGCAGCGTCCCCCATGTCGCGCCCGTTCAGGGGCTTTTCAGCAGATTGTCCAGCATCGCCCCGTCCAGTTCCATGAAACGGGGGCCGTCGGTCCAGAGCAGGGCGGCGCGCACGGGGCGGTCTGGATAAATCCGCGCCAGCAGCGCCCGGTAGGCCGCCATCTGCAACAGATAGGCATCCGGCACCTTCGGCGGGCATATCCCCGTCTTGAAATCGATCACCAGCACTTCATCGGGCAGAACCCTGAGCCGGTCCACCTGCCCGGAAATCACCACCCGGTCGCCGCGCAGCCCGATTTCCCCGGCAAGCGGCACCTCGGCGCGGGAATCATCGTCAAAGAAAGCCGCGAAGGCCGGGTTTTCCAGCACGGCGAACACCGCCTCCAGAATCCCCGCCTGCTCCTCAGGCGAAAGCGCATGGGCGGGCAGCGCCAGAAACCGGCCAGCCGCGGCGCGGCGATGCCCGGGCGCAAGGCCCGGCAGCATCTGGAGCAGCCGGTGGATCAGGCGGCCCCGGAGAAAGCGGCGCGGATCGTCGCTTGAAAGCGGCGAGGGCGCGGGCGGCTCCACGCTGTCGCCGAGCGGCAGGCGCGAGGGCGTGAGCGGGCGCGTCGGCGTCGCCTCATAGGGGGCGGGAGAGAGCGCCCAGCCCGGCAGGGCGGCGACATCCCGCCCGGCCGCCTCCGGCTTCGGTTCAGGCACCCGGCGCTGTTCGCCCTCGATGCGCCAGATGGCGTTGCCCGCCTCATCCGTCATTTCGGTTGCGAGAGGCTTCAGCGCCTCCGCCACGAGCGCATACCAGGAGCCCTCCGGCGCCACGCCATCGGGCTTGCCATGCCAGCCGCAGACATAGAGCCGGTCCCGGGGCCTTGTCAGCGCGACATAGAGCAGGCGGCGGTATTCCCGCCCCTCCTCCATGCGCCGCCCTTCGCGGGCCTCGGCCGTCACCACATCTTCAAGGGCCTTGCGCACCGGCCAGAGCAGCAGCTTGTCGCTGTCCCCAAGGGGGATCAGGGAGGGGTCGTTCCGTGCGCCGGGCATGCTCAGCGTATCGGGCAGGAATACGACCGGCGCTTCAAGCCCCTTCGAGCCATGCACCGTCATGATGCGGACCTCGTCGCGCCCCTGCTCCATGTCGCGCTTGATCTCCGCGCCGCCCTTTTCGGCCCATGCCAGAAACCCCTGCAGGGAAGGGGCATGGCTGCGCTCATAATCCTGCGCCAGCGCCAGAAATTCATCGAGGGGATCGCGCGCCTCGGCCCCGAGCCTCGCCAGCATCTTCCTGCGGCCGCCCTTAGCCGACAAAACCCAGCTAAAGAATTCATATGGACGCAGGAAATCGGCGCGCGCCAGCACCTCGCCCAGAAAACTCAGCGCCTCGCCATAGGCTTCATCCTCAGTCCGGGCCTGAAGCGCCTGCCAGAGGCTGCCCGTGCGCCGGGCCGCAAGCTCGTAAAGCCCCTCTTCGGAAATCCCGCAAAGCGGGGACTTGAGCACGGTCGCCAGCGTCAGATCGTCTTCCGGCAACAGGGCGAACTGGCCGAGCGCCATCATGTCCATGACCGCAAGCTGGTCGCCCAGCACCATGCGGTCGCGCCCGGCGACCGGGATATGCCTGTCTTTCAGCGCCCGGATCATCTCCTGCACGAAGGCGTTGCGGCGGCGCACGAGAATGAGCACGTCGCCTGCCCGGACCGGACGCCCCGAAGCGGGAAGAACCTCCCCCCGGGCGATCCATCCGGCGATGGTATCCGCAATCCGGCCCGCCAGCCGCGCCATCGGGTTTTCCGCGCCGACATAATCAAGCGGCGTGTCCCATGGATCGGCCTCGCCGACCTCGGCCGGGCGCTCCAGATCCCACAGTTCCACCCGGCCATGATCGAGCACGCGCACCGGCTGATGCTGATCGACATCGCCCAGCGCCGACAGGCCTTCGCGCGCGGCGGGATTGGCGAAAACGCTGTCCACCGCGCCCAGGATTGGGGGCGTCGAGCGGAACGAGCGGACCAGCCGCACCGGCGACCACAGGAGCCCCGCGCCTTGCACCTTGCGCTCGAAATGGCGGCGCATCTCGTCAAAGCCGCGCGGGTCGGCACCCTGGAACGAAAAGATCGACTGCTTCTCGTCGCCCACGGCGAAAATCGTGCGGGCGACGTCACGCGCGCCCTCGCCAGACAGAAACTCCTCCGCCAGCGCCTTGATCACGTCCCATTGCGCCGGGCTCGTATCCTGCGCCTCATCGACCAGAATATGATCAAGGCCGCCGTCGAGCTTGAACAGCACCCAGGCCGCCATGTCGCTGCCGAGCAGAAGGCGGCGCGTCTCCTCGATCAGATCCTCATAATCGAGCATCGCCCGGGCGCGCTTGGCGCTGGCATAGGCGTCGATCAGGCGGCGCGCCAGCACCAGCACCGCATGGGTGGAGGCGGCGACATGGGCGGCTCTCAGCCTGTTCTTCAGTTCAACGATGCGCGCCTGCTCTTCATCCAGAAAAGCCTTGATCTCAAGATTTTCCTCAGCCGCCTTCTTGGTGAGCAGGCGTTTCCGGGGTTCATCGGCCTGGGTGAGAAAGACGCCGAGATAGGCTTCCCGGTCCTCTCCCAAAGCCCGCCGGAGTCTCTCCGCCTGCTCCTGATCGGATTTGGTGTAACCGGGCAATATCCGCGCCGCAGCCTCGATATATCCGGGATCGGCGAGGCCAAGAATATCGCCGGTCAGTTTTTCCTCCGTGTCGTCATCGCGAAGGCCCAGCGCGCGGCGCACGGCGGCATAGGCGCCGTCCAGCGAGCCCTCGCGCGCGAACAGCGTCTCGAACCGAGCCCTGTTGCCTGCGATCTCCTTCATGATCGTGCTGAATTTCATCTCATCGGCATGGCGCACGATATGGGCGAAGGCGCGGCCCAGCTCGCCCTCCGGCGACAGACTCGCCTCCGTCAGCAGCCGGTCGCGCACATCGGCCATCAGTTCTTCGCCGGTCCGGTCGTCCATCACCTCGAAATGGGGCGGCAGGCCCGCTTCCAGCGGGAAACGATGCAGCACCCGCTCGCAGAAGGCGTGGATGGTCTGGATTTTCAGCCCACCCGGCGTTTCCAGCGCCCGGGCGAAAAGCTGGCGCGCCAGCGCCATCTGGCCGGGGGAAGCGGGCTGCCCTTCCAGCTCCTCCAGCGCGGCGGCCAGCGTGGCGTCATCCGCCATCGCCCAGTCGCCCAGCCGCCGGAACAGGCGCGCCGACATCTCCGCCGCCGCCGCCTTGGTGAAGGTGAGGCAGAGGATGCGGTCAGGCCCGGTGCCGGCCAGCAGCAGGCGGGCGACGCGGTTGGTCAGCGCATGGGTCTTGCCCGATCCGGCATTGGCGGACACCCACACGGACGCGCGCGGGTTGGACGCCTCCCGCGAGGCGTCGAAAGCGACGGGATTTTCCGACGTTCCGCTCATTCGCCATTCCCCTCGCCCGCCGACCATTCCTTGACCCGCGCCAGATGGTCATAGTCACCATAGCTGGTCTCGAACATGGGACGGGGCCGCGACAGATAGGGCTGGGCCGGGTTTTCATAACTCGCCAGCAGCGCTTCGAGGCTCTCCAGCGCCTCCTCTCCCAGCATCGCGGCGTCCCCCGTGTAGAGGCGCTCGACGCCCCCTTCATCGCCCCCCTTCAGGTGCAGATAACCGATGAGGGAGGTGGCAAGGGAAGGCACGCCAGCCTCGCGGAAAGCGCCCCTTGCCGCCATCGCGGCTTCCAGCGGCAATTGCGGGGCAAGGCCGCTCTCCACCTGCTTCCAGCTTCGCATCGCGCCCGTCTTGTAATCGAGAATGGCAAGCGTGCCGTCCCGGCATTCATCGATCCGGTCGGCCTTGCCCCGCAGGGTGACCGGGCGCGCCAGATCCTCGAAGACATATTCCCCGCTGACCTCCACATGCGCGCGCCGCACATTCGGGCGGTGACGCTGCTCGAAGCCGATGAACCAGCCTGCGGCCTCCACGAAACGCGGCCACCAGAAGGCGGCGACGGCGGGACGGTCCATCGCCTCGCGGAATACCTCCCCGCCGATGCGCAACAGCTTGCCAAGGGCATCCTGCGGCAATCCCTCGGGCCACTCCCGCACGAACCGCTCCAGCACCTCATGGATGATGTTGCCGCGCTCCGCCGCCGTGGCGTCGGCATCCAGCGGATCGAGCGGGCGCAGGCGCAGCACCTTTTTCGCATAGATGGCGTAGGGATCGCGGACCAGCGTTTCCACCTCCGTCACCGAAAGATTGCCCGGCCGCATGTCCAGCGGCGGGCAGGGGCGCGGCTTGCCGATGGGCGTAACTCCGGCTGTCGCGTCAATCGCCTCCGCCCATTCTCCGTAGACGGCCACAGGCACAAGCGGACGGCCCAGACCTTCCAGCAGGCTTTGCAATCGCAACAGCCAGCGCGAGGCGACCGCCGGCGCGCCTTCATCCTTGAGACTGCGCACGAGGATCACCTCGCGGGCGGACACGCCCTCGCAGAAATCATGGGCGGCAAGGCCGATCCGCCGCTCGGGCGGGGAGAGATGCAGCGCCTCGCGCATGGGCCGGTTGATCCAGGCGTCCACCGATGTCTGCCCCGGCCAGACGCCTTCATTGAGGCCCGCGAGAATGAAACGGTCCGCATACTGAAGCCGCGCCTCAAGCGGCCCCCAGATGAAGGCGCGCGGGTGGCGGCCGAAGCGCGGGCGCACCACGCGCGGCAGGATCAGTTCATCGAAAAGCCGGGGATAAGAATCCGGCTCGATGGGTCCCAGCATGTCGCCCTGCTCGATCAGCTCATTGAGGAAAGCGACCGCCGCCTCGCCGTTTTCCCCGGCCCAGAGCATCGCCGCGCCATCCGCCTCGTCCGTCCGCGCCAGCGCCTCGATGCAGGCGACATGGGCGCGGACAAGCCCGCTCAGGCTTGCGCCTTCACCGCCGAGCGCCAGCGTGAAGGGCCGGGTCGCTTCCTCGACAAGCCGGATGAACGGATCGAGCCTGTCGAGATCGCCTGTCCCATGATCGCGCTTCTGACGCTCGCGGCGTTCGGCCTCGATGGCGCGGGAGAGACCGGCAAGGCCGGGCGCAGGACGCGGACCGCGCAGCACCAGCCGCTCAAGCAGGCGTACCCGGGCGCGCGCCTGCGCGGGCGCAAGGCCAAGCGCCGCGAACGGATGCTTGAGGCAGGCGAGCAGGGGCACCGGCGCAAAACCGCTTTCAATCATGGCGATGGCGAGCCGGGCAAAAGCGCCGGGCGGCGTCGAGCCCAGCGGTGTGCCGCTTGAATCGTCCACATCGAGGCCGAAGCGGCGCAGTTCGGCGGCCACGCGCCGGGCGATGCGCCGGTCCGGCGTAACCAGCGCCACGGTCTTTTCCGGCGTTTCCAGCGTTTCGCGGATCATGAGCGCGATCGCGCCTGCTTCCTCGCGCGGTCCCGGCGCCTCGACAAGCCGGATGCCGTCGAGCGCCTGCCCGGCCAGCGGCGCAAGCGTGGCCAGTTCCCCGCGCCAGCGCTCGGTCGTCTCCGCCGGGCGCATGGTTTCGCTGACCAGTTTCGTCCGGGCTTTTTGTCGGGGGTCATCGGGCAGGCCGGGCCAGAGCTTCACCTCATCGCGTCCCGCTCCCATCCGGCGCAGCAGTTCATGCATGCCATACTGGGGATGGGAGGCGCCCAGCACCGTCCAGCTTGCCTCGTCGAGATCAAGATCGAGCCCCGGCAGCACCACTGCCCCCGAAGGCAGATGGGCAATGACATCGAGGAGCCGGGCGGACGCCGGAATGGAGCCGGTCGAGCCCGCCGCGATCACCGGTCCCGCGGGCGGCGATTTTTCCCATGCCTCAGCCTGCGCGGTCAGCAGCCGGTTGCGCCGCTCCGCCCCGTCGCACATGCCGCGCTCGGCCAGAATGGCGGGCCAGTATTCCGTGATGATCTGGAGGAAATCGAGCGTGACCTGCCAGTGGGCGGCGAACCCCTCCGGCACCAGCGCCGCCAGACCTGAGAGCGGCACCTGCTCGGTCGCGGCGAGATCGAGCAACGCGCCGAGTTCGCCCGCCAGCGCCAGCGCGCGCGCCGCATCGGGCGCATGGGAAAGGGAAGGGTCGGACCACGCCTTGAGAATCAACCGGGCCAGCAGCAACTGGCGCTCGATGGGCGAAATCGCGGGCGCAAGATCGAGCAGCGTGCCGCTGTCGCCCGCTTCGAGCCCGGGGCTCAGCACCAGTTCCTCCTCCTCGACGTCGCCAAGGGGCCGGATCGAGGGCAGCAGCATCGCCTTGCCCTCCCCCGCCCGCAGGAACGCTTCCTGAAGGGCGCGGGCGGCGCGGCGCGTCGGCACGAGGATGGTCAGGTCTTCCAGACGCCCGGCCTTCCCGGCGAACATGCCGTCCCGCGAAGGGTCATCCAGCAGCGTCTGCGCCAGCCGGTCGAGAAAGGGTTCGCCCGCGGGAATGGTGAAAAGGCGGGGCGGGCGGATTTCTCTCATGACCGGCCAGTCAGGAAGGCTTCCGCCGCATCCCGGTCGGCCGGGCTGCCGACGTGCATCCAGCGGCCCTTGAGCGGCAGGCCGAACAGCCGGCCCCGCCCGATCAGCCGGTCCCAGATCAGGTTTGTCGAAAAGGGGCCGCCGGGACCATCGGCGAAGAGACCGGGCTTGATGATCTGCACACCCATGAAGACATGGGGCGCAGCCGCATCGGGCTGGCGTCGCGTCAACCGTCCGTCGCTCGCCATGTCGAAATCCCCCTTGCCGACGAAACCGATGCTGGTCGCGGTATCGGCCAGCAGGAGCAGCGCATCCATCCGCCCGGGATCGAATGCCCGCATCAGGGAACCGAGCGCGGATTCCCCCTCATCTTCCACCCACACGGAATCGCTGTTGAAGGTGATGACGGGATCGTCACCCAGCAGCGGCAAGGCGTGTTTGATGCCGCCGCCGGTATCGAGCAGCTTCTTTCGCTCATCCGAAAGCGAGATGTAGGGCGCGCGGCCCCGCATCGTGCGCCGCCGGAGGTGATCGGCAAGCTGGTCGGCCCGGTAATGGGCATTGACGACGGCCTCCATGACGCCCGCCTCGGCCAGCCGGTCGAGCACATGGTCGATCAGCGTCCGCCCCGCCAGCGGCACCAGCGGCTTGGGCATGGCGTCGGTCAGCGGCCTCATGCGCGTGCCGAGACCGGCCCCCATGACCATGGCCTTGCGGATCGTGATCATGGCAGGGTTCCAACGGCGGCGCGCCGCCCGGCCGGACCGGTCAGCCCGTCGAGGAACCCGCGCAGATCGGCCAGCGCCGGATGAGCGAGATCGCGCTCGAAATAATCCGCCACGCGCGGCATATGGGCCAGATAGGCGGGCTTGCCGTCGCGCCGCCAGAGCCGCACGAAAATGCCGAGGATCTTGGCATTGCGCTGGGCGCCCAATACGGCATAGGCCGCGAGAAACTTCGCCTCATCGAAGGAAGGGTCACGGCCCGCCCGGGCGATATAATGATCGAGCATGGCCTCCTCGCGCGCGGGCGGCACGGTGCGCCTTGCGTCCTGCAGCAGGGACACCATGTCGTAGGCGCGCGCGCCGATGAGCGCATCCTGATAGTCGATGATGCCGACGCGTTGCGCGCCCTGCCGCCCGCCCAGCCAGATGAGATTGGGCGAATGATAGTCGCGGATGCTCAGCACGCGGCCATCGGCATCCGCATGATCGAAAAGCGACCGCCACAGGCTGCGGTAATCGGCGCGGACGGCATCCTCCGTCGCCATGCCCCGCTGCTCGGGCAGGAACCAGTCGATCAGCAGCTCGGTCTCGATCGCCATGGCCGCGCGGTCATAGGGCGGGACCTGATAGAACGATCCATCCGGCAGGGGCAGAGGACCGGGCGCGCCCTTCTCATGAAGCTCCAGCAGCGCATCGACGCTGGCGCGGTAAAGCTCGTCCAGCGGCTCGCCGGAAGGGCCCTGCCCCGCGTCGATGGCAGCGCTGTAGCCGGCATCGCCCAGATCCTCCAGCAGCAGCAGCCCGGAGGGAATGTCGTGGGCAAAAATCTCCGGGGCCGAGAGACCCGCGGCGCGCAGCCCGTTGCCGATGGCGACGAAGGGGCGGCAATCCTCCGCCAGCCGGGCAATCGCGCTGTAGGCCACGGGCTTGCCATCGAGGCTTGTCAACGGGGGGCCGTCGGGGCCGGGCGGCGCATCCATCAGCACGGCCCGGCCCCGGGGGCCATGCAGACGCTCGTAGCGGCGTGTCGAGGCATCGCCCGCCAGGGGACTGCGTGAAGCGTCGCCCCATCCGGCTTCCTGCAGAAAGGCCCTGATCCGGGTTTCACGATCGCTCATTCAGCCGTTTCCATATGCTTTGACAATCTCCGGCAGACGCTCCACCCAGCCGCCATGGGCCGTGAGCCGCGCGGCGCGGCCGCCCTCGCCCATCAGGCTCAGCGAAATGTCGAGCCGGTCGGGGCTCAGCGCCTCGATGGCGCCGCCGCCCTGTTCGGGCCATTCGACAAGAATGACGCCATCGTCCAGTGCGTCGTCGAGCCCCAGTTCGCGCACTTCATCGGGCTCGTCGATGCGGTAGAGATCGACATGCCAGAGCGCCAGATCGGGCGTTTCATAGGTCTGGACGAGGGTGAAGGTCGGGCTCGGCACATCCTCCTCGATGCCGTGGACCGCCAGCACCGCCTGCACCAGCGCGCGGGCCAGCGTCGTCTTGCCCGCGCCCAGATCGCCCCTCAGCGTGATCACGTCACCCACCCGCACCGCGCGGGCCAGCCTGCGCCCCAGATCCTGCGTGGCAGCCTGATCGGGGAGAGAGATGTATGCCGGTTTATCTGGTGAATCAGGGCTCATGAAACGATTTAGCCTGAGGGAGCGCCTCGCCTCAAGGGCAACGACGAGGCAAGGCCCGCGAAGCGGCTTTGCCGTGCGCCTCCACGCCGGGTAAGGTTACGCAAAACGCCCCTTAAATCCAATCGAGGCCCTCCATGTATTACTGCCTGATCTGCACCGACAAGCCCGACAGCCTGGCGCTCCGTCTCGCCACCCGCGAGGCCCATCTCAAATACTGGGCCGAGGCGGGGGACGTGGTGCGCATCGGCGGCCCCTTCCTCGGCGCGGATGAAACCTCGCCCAACGGCAGCCTGCTGGTGGTCGAGGCGGAGAGCCACGCCAAGGCCGTGAAATTGGCGGAAGGCGACCCCTACAATGTGGCGGGCCTGTTCGCCAGCATCGACGTGCGCGCCTGGCGCTGGCTCCTCCCGGCCAAGTAGAACAAGAGGCGTAAACAGCGATGGCCTACTGGCTTTTCAAATCCGAACCCAACACCTGGTCCTGGGAGCAGCAGAAGGCGCGCGGCGACAAGGGAGAGCCCTGGAACGGCGTCAGGAAC
This sequence comes from Parvibaculaceae bacterium, assembly GCA_028283765.1. GTDB lineage: Bacteria > Pseudomonadota > Alphaproteobacteria > Parvibaculales > Parvibaculaceae > JAATFR01. The sequence goes on from JAPWJY010000002.1 coordinate 38,785, forward strand.
TATCAGGCCAACAACAACATGAAGGCCATGAAAATCGGGGATAAGGGCTTCTTCTACCATTCGGTGGAGCAGAAGGCCGTGGTTGGCGTGGTCGAGGTCTGCAAGGAGCATTATCCCGATCATACCGACGAAAGCGGCCGCTTCGGCATGGTCGACATCCGCGCCATCGCCGATGTGCCGAAACCGTTCACCCTTGCCGACGTCAAGGCCGAGCCCCGGCTCCACGACATCGCGCTGCTGAAACAGTCGCGCCTTTCGGTCCAGCCGATAACCGCAGAGGAGTGGAAGATCCTGTGCTCCATGGGCGGGTTCAAGAAGGCGCCGTGACCACCGGCTCCGTCCCGCTCCACCCCTTCGATGCGCTCGACGATCCGGGCGCGAAGGGGCTGGAACTGGCGGATGGCCGGCCGATCTTTCTGGTCCGGCGGGGCGACGCCGTCCACGCCTATCTCAACCGCTGTCCCCATGCCCGGCAGCGCCTGGATAGCTGGCCGGACCGGTTCCTGACCATGGCCGAGGATCATATTCTGTGCGGCGCCCACGCCGCACTGTTCCGGATCGAGGATGGCTTCTGCCTGTCCGGCCCCTGCGCTGGCAAGTCCCTCACCTCTGTTCCCGTCGAGGTGTCGGAAGGCTGGGTCAGGCTCAGGGAGTAAGGGGCTTCGCGCTCTCCCGGAACCAGCCTGCGAGTTCCGCTTCGTCCAGATCGCCTGCCGCCAGCCGGAAGAAAGCTTCATATTTGCCGGACTGGCTCGCCATGACCGTGTAGCCGCTCAACCGCAAAAGGTCCGTGAAACCACAAGGGCCGCGCACTTGTTGCCATCGACAAAGGGATGATTGGCCGCAATGCCACAGGCATAGGCCGCTGCCAGATCGAACAGGTCCGCCATGAAGCGCTACTTCGCCAGCGCCCCGAGCGCGTCCCGATCCTCACGCATCACGATTTCTCCCGCCTCCATCTGGCGGGCAAAGCCGTGATCATGTTCAGCTCTCTCCGGGATGCGGCATTCTAACTTTTGTTGGAACGAATGTAACGAACGCCCGAGTGCCCCTCATTCCGCCAGAAACGCCAGATAATCCCCGGCGAGCCCGGCAGCGGAGAGTTCGACAAGCTTTTCCCCGTCTTGCGGCGTCGCCAGCGACGGGTCGGAACCGATCCGTCCGTCGGGAAATTGCGCCCGGTAGCTCACCGCGTCGCTGTAGCGCCCGAGCGGGGCGATTTTCGGGCTCATCTCGACATTCTTGATGGCCTGCGGCAGGGCAAACCGGGTGACCGCCACTTCCGACGGCGTGGCGTGATAGCCATGAGACGCGCCATAGAGGTCGCGGCACAGATTTGTCACCGGCTCGAAATCCCACCAGTTCACCACCTTGCAGCGCACCGGCCCGCGCCTGTCCGTTGCCTCCGAAAGAACGGGATCGCCAGCGATCTCGCTGAAAGCGGCCTTGATGGTCGCGATGTTGCCGCCATGCCCGTTGAAGAAATAGATGCGCTCGAAACCATGGTGGGCCAGCGAGGAAACCCAGTCATGAAGGGCCGCGATCATGGTCGAGGGACGCAGCGTCATCGTGCCGGCAAAGCCCATATGGTGCGCCGCCATGCCGACATTGAAGGTCGGGCCGATCAGCATGTCCACCGTTTCGGCAGCCCGGCGCGCGATCAGTTCCGGGCACAGGGCATCGGTGCCGATCAGGCCGTTGGGGCCGTGCTGCTCGGTGGAGCCGATCGGGATGACAATCCCGCGCGAGCGCGCGAGATAGGCTTCCACTTCCGGCCAGCTTGAATGTTGGAGCAGCATTGAAATCCTCTCCGGGTTCCGCTTTTGCCCGAGTTTAACAAGACAACCTCACCCGATGGATAAACAATCGCGGTAACCGGCGCACGGACCAATCCGCTTGACCTGCACCCGCGGGAACGGGAAAAGGTAAGCGTTGCACTTCATCGGGGAGATGGGGAGTGCGACGCCGGATTGCACGAACAATAATAAAGTAAAAAAGGAGATGAGGGTGGAGAGCGGAACCAGCAAGCTCGCGAGTGATGTGACAGGGCCGCTGAAGGGCATTCGCATTGTCGATCTGACGAGCGTCGTGTTCGGCGCCTATGCGACCCAGATGCTGGGCGACCTGGGCGCGGACGTGATCAAGGTCGAGGCGCCCTCACCCACCGGCGGCGGCGGCCAGGGCGGCGACATCATGCGCTGGGCCGGAAAGCTGCCCGACGGCGCGGCGGAGGGTCTCGGGCCGATCTATCTCACCATCAACCGCAACAAGCGCTCCGTTCTGCTCGACCTGCGCACGCCCGCCGGACGCGCCGCCCTCTTCAAGCTTATCGCCTCCGCCGACGTCTTCACCTCGAACGTGCGCTATGAGGGCATGAAGCGCATGGGGCTTTCCTACGAGGATGTGAAGGCGGTGAAGCCCGACATCATCTTCGTCCATGCCGCGGGCTATGGCTCGGACGGCCCCTATGCGGGCCTGCCCGCCTATGACGACCTCATCCAGGCCGGGTCCGGCGCAGCCGATCTGCTCAACCGCATGGACGGCAACCCCCAGCCCCGCTACATGCCCTCGCTGATCGCCGACAAGGTTTCCGGCCATTTCATGAGCCAGGCGGTGCTGGCCGCGCTGTTCCACCGCGAGCGCACCGGCGAGGGCCAGTTCGTCGAGGTGCCGATGCTCGAATCCATCACTTCCTTCATTCTGGCGGAACATTTCTACGGCCATGTCTTCGACCCGGCGACCGGTCCCTGGACCTATGCCCGCGTCACCAGCCCGGACCGCCGCCCCTATCGCACGCTCGACGGCCATATCGGCCTCATGCCCTATTCCGACCAGCAGTGGAACGATTTCTTCGCCATGGCCGGGCGGCCCGGGGCCATGTCGGAAGATCCGCGTTTCGCCAGCTACAAGGCCCGCACCCAGCATATCCGGGAACTCTATGCCCTGATCGAGGATCTGACCGCGACGAAAACCACGCAGGAATGGCTCGACCTGCTGATGCCGCTGAACATTCCGGTGGTCAAGATGAACCGGCTGGACGATCTGCAGGACGATCCGCACCTGAAGGCGGTGGGTTTCTTCCAGCGCTACGACCACCCCGACGCGGGCCCCTATTTCCAGATGCGCCCGCCGGTGCGCTATTCGCAGACCCCGGCCAATGTCCGCCGCCACCCGCCGAAACTGGGGCAGAACACCCGCGAGGTGCTGGCGGAGGCGGGGCTTTCGGAGGCGGAAATCGACGTCATCGAGGCCGAGGGCGGGCTGAAGACGGCGGCAAGCTGAGAAGCCTCCCCTAAAGCAGTTGCCAAGCGCCCGGCGGCAGTTTATTTGAGAGGCCTTCCGGACCGGGCCGATCGCCCGGCCCCAGGGCCGCTTTAGCTCAGTTGGTAGAGCACATCATTCGTAATGATGGGGTCGCGTGTTCGAGTCACGCAAGCGGCACCAGTTTCTTGGCCTTTTGATATCCAGCTTTAATCTTCCGGATGTGCGGCTTCGACTTCCCCAGACGCGCAATGCGACGGAACGCGGCTCACAGAGCCGCGTCAGATGCTGCCGAAGAGCTTCTTCCTTTTTGCAAGGGAGATGCACAGGGCGAGCAGGAGGAGGGAAAAGATGAAGGACAGATGGGTCAAGGCCGCCCGATGAAAATGAGCGGCGTCATCCGCCTGGAAATGTCTGAGCAGATCGATAAACAGCAGCGTGAGGCCGGCATTGGCCATCGTCGAATAGTCCTTTAGAAAAACGCGCCTGACGTTGAACCGCATCCCCTTCATGACATTGGGCAGCCGGTCCAGCCGCATCAGCCAGCGCGGCACCTCACGGCAATAGGCGTCATAGGCGCTGCCGAATTTCTGGCGCAGAAAATATTCCTCGGCGGCAATGATGCTCTCATAGATCGCGCCGCAACCGATCATGCCCAGCCCGACCACATAGGGGTTGCCGTGCATCAGGAACACGCCCAGATAAATCACCATATTCCCGACATACAGAGGATTACGGCACAGGGTGAACAGGCCCTCCGTCACCAGATCATCGGCATAGACCCGCTTGTTGAGGCCGCCCCGCTTGATATAGGCAAGACCGATCACGGCGGCCCGGATGAGGAGTCCCAGAAATACGACGCCGATCGCGAGCCAGTCATGCAAGCCGGACGCCGCAGGCCTGAAACTCAAAAACAGCGCGCACCAGATGACAGGGAAGACCCCGTTGCGGTATTTGAAAAAGAAATCGCCGATGCGAATCCATACTGATTTCTTCTGCACGTGTATCCTCTACTTGATGGCGATCAGGCCGCAGAAATTGTACCAGCGGAAAAACATCTCCACCTGGCTGAAGCCGGCCCCTTTCAGCAGGGCCATATTTTCTTCCACGCGATAAGGGATCAGCACATTTTCGAGCGCTTCCCGTTTCGCGGAAATCTCCATTTCGGAATAGCCGTTCCGGCGCTTGAAGCCGTAATAACGCTCGATGAACAAGCGATTGAAGGTGGTGTTTTCCGACGTGACCTTTTCGACCAGCAGCAAACAGCCGCCCTTGTTCAGCCCCCGGCAAAGCTGGAGCATGATTTTGTCGCGGTAGAGCGGCCGCACGAACTGAAGCGTCAACAGCATCGTCACGACCGACGCGTTCTCGATCGGCACGCGCTTCTGAATGTCGGCACACTCCAGCCTGTAAGGGTGCTCCAGCGCCGCCTCGGTCAGCTTCTCTCTGGCCTGCTCCAGCATTTCCCGGGAATTATCGATCCCGATCAGGGTCGCTTCCGTCGCGCCGATGGATTCGCTGATGAGGGCGAGGGTGGTTCCCGTGGAACAGCCGATATCGTAGATATTGGTGTTGTCCCGTGCGAAACTGTCGGCCAGTTCCACGGTCATCCGCTGCATTTCGCCATAAAAGGGCACGGAGCGGCTCACCATATCGTCGAAGACGGTGGCCACCTCCTTGTCGAAGGCGAAGTCCGCCGGTTTACGGTCCGTGCTGAAAACGGTGTCGCGTTTTCCTAAAACCCTGATGGCCGCTTCGGACATGATCGTTATCACCCAATTCCTGATTTTGAGTGAAACTGTTATAAAAGCCTTAACTTAAACCAGACTTAAACGCGGACAGACCACGATTCACCCCGGGCGCAATGCCTGCCGCCGCACAAGGAAGCCCGTTCCGGGCTCGTACGTTCAATGCGCGTTCTCATTATCGAAGACGACAGAATGATCGGCGAAAGTCTCGTGACGGCGCTCAGGAATGGCGGCTACAGCGTGGATTGGGCAAGGGATGGAGAGACGGGCAATTCAAGCCTTAAAACCGATACCTACGATCTGGTGCTTCTCGATCTCGGGTTGCCCAAACTGCCCGGTCTCGAAGTGCTGAAACAACTCCGCCAGCGCAAGAACCCGGTGCCGCTGCTCATATTGACCGCCCGCGATTCCATCACCGACCGGGTTCAGGGCCTCGATCTCGGGGCGGACGATTATCTGGTCAAACCCTTTGCGCTGGAGGAGGTGGAGGCGCGCATCCGCGTCTTGCTGCGCCGGAATGCCGGCCACGCCGAAGCCACTCTGAACAATGGCGCCATTACGCTGAACACGCTCACCAAGGAAGTTCAGTATCGCGGCACAAGCCTCATCTTGTCGGCCCGGGAATATGCGCTGATGTACGCGCTGATGGAAAAGCCCGGCAAAGTGCTGTCGCGCGCGGCGCTTGAGGAAAAACTCTATGGCTGGGACGATGAAATAAGCAGCAACACCGTCGAGGTCTATATTTATGCGCTCCGCAAGAAACTCGGGAACAGCGTGATCCGCAATATCCGCGGCCTTGGCTATGTGGCGGCATCGGCATGAAATCCGTCCGGCAATATCTGGTCAAAACGCTGAGCGCGGCACTGATTGCCTGTTCGCTGGTGACGGTCGCCCTGACCTATGTTCACGCGACGCATGAAATCAACGAACTCTACGACAAGAACATGCAGGAGACGGCCGTCACGCTCCAGGACCAGCTGGAAGCCCTTCATCTCTATAATGACAATGCCCATGCGATCCGCATCGACGGGCCCTCGCTGAACACGGAAATCGACAGCGAGGAGGAGATGCTCATCACGATCTGGGACAAGGACGCCCATCCCCTCTACACCTCCCATCCCGCCATCGGCTTGCCGCTTCAATCGCAGGCCGGCGCATTCACGACCCTCTACATGCGCGCGCCGTGGCATGTGTATCAGCTCCGCTCCCCGCAAGGGATCATCCAGGTGGCGCAGCCTTATAGCGCCCGCGCCAGATTCATCCGCCAGATGTCCTTCAGCCTGCTCTATCCCATGCTGGGGCAAATTCCCATCATCTGGCTGGTCATCTGGTTCATCGCGGGCAAAAGCCTCGCCCCGTTGCAGACCATCTCGTCGGCGATACAGAAACGCTCGGCCGACAGCCTTGAGCCGCTTTCCGGCGAAAACATTCCCCTTGAAATTCAACCCATGATTCAGGAGCTGAACGCCCTGCTGCTGCGCCTGCGGACCTCGCTCAGCGCACAGCAGCGGTTCACCGCCGATGCCGCGCATGAGCTTCGCACCCCGCTTGCCGCGGTAAAACTGCAACTGGGGCTTCTATCTCGCGCCCCGGATGGCCCGGCGCGGGAGCAGGCGACCGCGAAGCTGCACGCAGGGATCGACCGGGCAACGCACATGGCCCACCAGTTGTTGACGCTGGCGCGTCTCGAACCGGACTATGCAACCCGGGCTTCGCGGGCTGTAGACCTGTCTCTCCTCGCCAGAACTGTGATTGCAGAGCACGCCGGACTGGCCAGCCAGAAGCATATCGACCTCGGCCTCTCCCGTTGCGAGGAGGCGCTGCTGAATGCTGATCCCGACGCGCTGCGCATCATGATGAACAATCTGGTCGATAACGCCCTTCACTACACGCCGGAAGCGGGACGGATCGATATTGCCGTATACACCGGGGAATCCGGTCTCGTCCTCGAAGTGAAAGATACCGGCATGGGCATCCCGAAGAGCGAACAGGATTCCATATTCGAACGATTTTACCGGGTCGCGGGCACAGGCGTGGAGGGTACCGGCCTCGGTCTTTCGATCGTGAAACACATAATCGAGCAATATAAGGGGCATATCCTTGTCGAGAGTGAAGGGGCGGGCCTCGGCACCAGCTTCATTGTCCATCTGCCCCGGCAATAGCGGCGGAACGTCTGCCGGACAGGCTCCCGGCGACCTGTTCGGACATTGGCTTCTGGTGTTGGGCCTGCTTGTCTATGATCTTGCGGCATGATCTACCGGATCGGTGATTCGGGCGCGCACAGGCGGGAATCCGGGGGGATTATTTTGAGCGACGCCATCAATGTTCTCTTTCTGGTCATCGCCGGGCTGTTTCCAATCATCAATCCGGTCGGCAACGCGCCTATCTTTTTCAATCTGACACGCGATTGCAGCATTGATACCCGGCACATGCTGGCCCGCCGGATCGCCATCGGCGGCTTCCTGCTGCTGCTCGGCTCGCTCTTCGTCGGCTCGCATGTTCTCGTGTTTTTCGGGATAACGCTCCCCGTCGTGCGCATCGCGGGCGGGCTTGTCGTCACCAGCATGGGCTGGACGCTGCTCAATGCGGGCGAAACCCCCATCGAAACCCAGTCGACACCGGGCATGGGCGACCAGACGGCTCTGGACCGCTCCTTCTATCCGCTGACCATGCCGCTGACCGTCGGCCCCGGCTCCATCGCCACCGCCATCACGCTGGGCAGCCAGAAGGAGATCGCGGCATCGGGCATCGGCTATCTCGCCCTGCAGGGCATTGCCGCCGTGACCGGCCTTGCCGTGGTCTCGATCACCGTCTATCTCAGCTACCGCTATGCCGACAAGATCGAGCGCATACTGGGCAAGACGGGAACCTCCGTCATGGTGCGGCTGTCGGCCTTCATCCTGCTCTGCATCGGGGTCCAGATCCTGTGGAACGGCGTCAGCGAGCTTTTTCAACTCGCCCACTGAGCGCCACCAGCCCGGACGCGAATATCCCGAGGCCCAGCGCCAGATCGCCGATGCGGGGCGCCATTTCGCCCGGCAGAAAATCCGCCACGCCCCGGAAAAGCCAGACCATGAGCAGGATCAGCATGGGACGGGCAAACCCGCTGCCCGCGGCGCGAAGAGAGCGCCAGCTTTTCCCCAGATAGAAAAGCCCCTGCCCGATCAACAGCCCCCGCGCGACCAAGAGACCTGCAAGCGCCAGATGGCTCTGGTCCGGCTCGATGGAGAGCGTTATCCAGCCACGCAGAAGCCAGAGCTTCTCCGGCATGGGCAGCAACCAGAAAGGCAGCAGCAACAGCACGGCAAGGAGCATCAGCGGGCCCGCGCCACGCAGCACATCGCCGGGCCGCCGGGCCGGGCCACCCACCGCCACGGCGCCATAGGCCGCGATGAGGGGGGCAAGACCGAAAAAGAGCGGCAGGGCAAGAAAGGCCCCCATCGGCATCCTCAGCCGGTAGACGCCAAGCCCGCTCGCGGCCCCATCCATCAGCAGGAGAGCCCCAAGCGCCATGGCGGGAGCCAGCAGATCGAATCCCCGGCCTGACGCCGCCGCCCGCACCAGAACGAGCGCCAGCGCGGCAAGGCCGAAAGCCAGCAGAATATTGGCGGCAAGCAGAAAAAGAAGGGCGCTCATGTCGCAATCCTGAACCCGGCACGTGAATGTAGAGACTCGATCAAAATGTAGAGACTCGATCAAGGAGTCGCGCGGCAATCTGCCCCCTATATCTTCACAAGCATACCGGAGACTTTTCATCTCATGGAAACAGGCGTGTGCATGAGATATTGCGAGCCGGAGCGGGGAGGTCCGTTTTCCGGCGCTCCCCTGCTGCGCGCGCCCGCCTGGTTCGCCCTTGCCGCCCTGCTGCTCAATGTCATGATGCCGGTTCTCATGAGCGGAACCGCCGGCCTGACCCGGATGGAGATATGCAGCAAAGGGGAGATGCATGAGATATGGCTCGACAGGGATGGCAAGCCCCATCCTGCCCCGGTCAAGGCAAAGGACGAATGCGGCAAGGTCTGCGTGCATTTCTGCCCGCTGGCGTCGGTTGCCTCTCTGGAGGCCCCTGTCCCCGGCTTCATGATTCTGGACGCGACGGCTTTCCATCATGTCCTGTCAGCCGCCCTCGCCGTCGAACCCCAATCCCGCGCGCCGCCCCGGGGCTGAGCTTTCAGATAAAGCAAAAGGCCCGAAGATGATTCGGGCCTTTTTCATCTCAAGCGGCATTAGACATCAGAAGATCAGTCCGGCGACTTGTCGCCCAGCTGGCTCTGGAGGTAATTCTGCTCGCCCACCTTGTCGAAAAGCTCAAGCTGGGTCTCGAGGAAATCGATGTGCTCTTCCTCGGATTCCAGAATGCTCTCCAATAGCTCGCGGGTGACGTAATCCTTCACCTCTTCGCAATAGGAGATGGCTTCCTTGTAGAAAGGGTGGGCCTTGTATTCGACCTTGAGGTCACAATCCAGCGCCTCGCGGACCGTTTCACCGATCAGCAGCCGGTCCAGATCCTGAAGATTCGGGAGCCCGTCGAGGAACAGAATCCGCTCGATCAGCCTGTCGGCATGTTTCATCTCGTCGATGGACTCGTGATATTCGATCTCGGCCAGACGATGGAAGCCCCAGTGACGGAACATGCGGGCGTGCAGAAAATACTGGTTGATCGCCGTCAGTTCCAGCTTCAGCGCCTGATTCAGATAATCGATAACCTTGCGATCACCCTTCATGGTAATTCTCCTCAAACCGGGTCAAGTCTCATGCTTGAACCGCAGGGAGAAAACAGTCAAGTCTTTCATTTCATTGATAATAATTCGCGAAACCAGTCGCGAATACTTGAACAGTGCAGTTGAGAATACTTAGCGTATCTTGCCCGGATGCATCTCAGTCAGCGGCCAGCGCCAGACCCATATCAGCAGGGGCGCAGGCCATCGCGCATACGGCAGGGCGGCGCTCGTCCATCATGGAGGCAATGGTGGGCAGGCAGCGGCCACACTGGGTGCGGCAGCCCAGCGCCCTGTGCACGCCGGCCGGCGCGGCAATAGCCGGGTTCTGGTCCAGCGCATGGCTGACCTGACGGTCATTCAAGGCATTGCAGATACAGACATACACGGCCAGTGATCTCCCAGATGCGTTCCGGCGGGGAGGATTCCACAAGATCGAATCTTTTGCAATTGCGACTTTGTTTCAATCGCGAAACCGGAACGGAAACGGCCAGCCGCCTGCCGGAAGAGCCGGAAACGGGCCCGGAACGATCCAGAACAATATCCAGAACAATAGAGAACGGGTTCGCCTGGAACCCGGCAGAGGGCATCACGGCCATGCGCTCCGGCGGCGAAGAGGCTGATTCCGAGATTTTGCTCACATTCGATGAAAGGGTGGAAACGGCACTCGCGTTTCAGCCGGGCCGGCCGGTGAAACGGTATGGATGCACAATATGGATATATGGCAGTCGGTCCGGCGCAGGCGATGACCATGCTCCTGTCCAGCGCCCTGACATGCTGAACAAAATATTCAGAATTCATCCGCCATATGATCGAAATCCGTCCATCGCCACAGCAGCCATACTTGCAAATGAGGCCGCCCGGCGATCCACCAGTCGGGTTTTCCAGGATAAGTATAATAATCTGTAGCAAGAAAGCATCCCGCCCATAAAATATGCGACGCAGCCCTGGCAAGGCAGATACAATGCTGCATCGCAACGATGCGCCGCAACATTTCATGGGGCGCAGAAGATCGTTTGCTTCATTTACGGATTATTGCAATTTTCAGGTTGTTTAAGGATGATCACTCACGCCATGCTGGGAAATTGCGCATGGGAAAACATTCCGTTAACCCGCACATTCCAGCGGAACAGGGAGCTATCGCAACGGTAAAGACTTTGCTAGCATCCCGGCAAGGACGCGCATAAAAATAGACGCGGGGAGCCGGAGACCCGACCTTATTACGGGCCGATGGACTAAAAAACAGTAAACAAAAAAACACACGTGGAGGGAACATTAATGAAAAGGACGACTGCTCTGGTCTCCGCACTGGCATTCGGGCTGCTCGCGACGAGTGCCCTGGCGTCCGTGCCTGAGGTGCAGGTCGACCGTATTGGCAATGATCTGACGCCCATGGGCTCGGAGAAGGCCGGCGAGAAGACTTCAATCGGCGATATTCCGGAATGGACAGGGGGGCTGGCTACAGTACCCAGCAATGTGACCTACAAGCCCGGCGATCATCTTGCGGACCCGTTCTCGAGCGACAAGCCGCTCTTCACGGTGACGAGCGGGAACGCGGGACAGTACGATGAATTCCTGACTGACGGTCAGAAGGGTCTCCTGAAGATCTATGGCGACTACAAGATGAATGTCTATCAGTCGCGCCGGACCTGCGCCCTGCCGGACGCGGTCTATCAGGCGAACAAGAACAACGCCAAGATCGGCGAGTTGACCGGCGGCGGCAACGGTGTGGGCAAGGCCATTCTGGGCAGCCCCTTCCCGATACCGAACAACGGCCTTGAAATCACCTGGAACCATTTGCTGCGTTACCGGTCGTTCAAGTCCACCCGTCAGTTCGCGGCTGCGGCCATGACCCGCGATGGCGACTACACGCTCCAGATCGTGCAGGACGACGCCATCATCCAGTGGGCGGATCCTTCAAAGAAGAGCGCCGAGGATCTGAACAATATTTCGCTCTACTACCTCGCCAACACGATTGCGCCCGCCCGCTCTGCCGGCAACGTGGTTCTCGTCTACGAAAGCCTCAACGCGCAGATCCAGCCGCGTCAGGCCTGGCAGTACAGCCCGGGCACACGGCGCGTACGCCGCGCGCCGAATATCGCCTATGACAATCCCGGCACGAACTCAGACGGTCTTTCGACGTCGGACGCCTTCGACGGCTACAATGGCGCGCCCGACCGTTATGACTGGGAAGTGCTGGGCAAAAAACCGAAGATCATCGCCTACAACGGCTACAGGTCCGAACTGGCGCACTACAAGGATCTGCTGACGCCGCTTCACCTCAACCAGGATTTCATCCGGTATGAGTTGCACCGCAGCTGGATCGTTCAGGCCACGCTGAAACCGGACATGCGCCATGTTTACGCCCGCCGCGTGAATTATCAGGATGAAGACAACTGGTCGGTTGGCGCTACGGAGCTTTACGACGGCCGTGGCCAGCTCTGGCGCGTACAGGAAATTCAGGCCATCCAGCGCTACAACGTGCCCTCATGCGGCACCGGCGCCGAAGTCGTCTATGACCTGCAGGCGGGCCGCTATCTGGCGCTGACCATGCAGAACGAGGAGCCGCCGGCAAACTACTTCGCCGACGAGCTCAATGCGACCCACTACACACCGGCCGCGATGCGCCAGCTTGGCGTCCGCTAAACCGGAGCGACCCAGCCCGTCTCCCTTGCAGGGAGCGGCTTGAACCGATCGGGCCTGGAAGCGATTCCAGGCCCTTTTTTGGAGCAATACCCTCAAGGCCTCGCGAGCCCGGCCGGACAAGCCGCGGATCCGGCCGGTTTGCGCCGGAGATGGCTTGCGCTGGCCGCCAAGCCCTGTAAAGTCCTGACTTCGAGTGCCCGGCCGGTTTGCCGGGGAGATGGAAACCCGGGCGCAGACCGCGGGGATTGCAAAACCAATAATCCAGGGAACCGCCGAGTGAGAATCATGGCTACCAGACATTCAACCGCACGCCAGATGATGTTCACGGCATGCGCCGCTGCTTTCGCCCTGACGATGGGCCTGAGCGCGCCTGCAAGGGCTGCGGACGACGCGGCGGCTCCCGCCGTCACGGCCGACAAGCCGACTGCCGAGGCCGTGGAATATTCGGTCCATTCCAAGCTTGCCACCCAGTCCTTGCTGCTGGATGCGACCAAGATCGGCAACCGCATCGTTGCGGTCGGCGAGTTCGGCCACATCATCTATTCGGACGATGGCGGCGCGAGCTGGAAACAGGCAGATTCGGTGCCGACGCAGGTGACGCTGACCAGCGTGAACTTCGTCAATGACAAAACCGGCTATGCGGGCGGGCATGACTGCACCGTGCTGCGCACCGACGACGGCGGCATCACCTGGAAGATGGTCTATCATGACCCGGCATCCGAAACGCCGATCATGACGATCTTCTTCAACAGCCCGGAACGCGGCTTCGCCATGGGCGCCTTCCACTTCGTCATCGAGACGAATGACGGCGGCCAGACCTGGCAGCAGCGCGCGCTGAACCCGGACGACAAGGACGACTTCCACCTCAACCGCATCTTCGCCCTGAAGAGCGGCACCCTCGTCGTCGCGGCCGAGGCAGGCAATGTCTATCGCTCGACCGACAAGGGCGATACGTTCCAGCACATCACCACCTCCTATGACGGCTCCTACTGGGGCGGCATCGGCCTTTCCGACGGCTCGGCGCTGGTTTACGGCATGCGCGGCCACGCTTTCCGCTCGACTGACGACGGACTGACCTGGACCGAGGTCAACACCGGTACCGAGAAATCGATCAGCGGCGCCGTGCAGCTTGCCAATGGCGAAGTGGTGCTGGCCGGGCTTCAGGGATATGTGGGCTACAGCAACGATGGCGGCAAGAATTTCACCGCCGTCACGCGGCGCGACCGGCTCGGCTATGCCGCCGTCTCGGAAGGCCCGGAAGGCAAGATCAACATCTTCGGCGAAATGGGCGTCCTGCTGATGCCCGCCGATCCGGCGGAAGCCCAGAAGGAAGTGGGCGCCCAGCAGGGAAGCTGATTTCTCCTTCATCGCACGACATCGAACCCCGGCCTCGCGCCGGGGTTTTTGTTTGCCCCCGCGCCGCCCTCTTGCCGGAAACAGGTGGCCTTCCCATGGACGCCATCCAGGGTCAGACTTGCCGCCGGCTCACCGGGAGGAGGCCCCATGACAGAAAATGAAAAACCGCACGCCAACGCCATAGACTGGACGCGCTACCGGCGCATCAAGGCAAGCCATGATGGCCGCGTCCTGACGCTCGCCCTTTCAAACCCGGAACGGATGAACGCGGTCGACGCGCTGATGCACCGGGAACTGGCCAGCGTCTTCCTCGATGCGGCAGACGATCCGCTGACGGACGTGATCGTGCTGACCGGCGAAGGTCCCGCCTTCTGCGCGGGCGGCGACATCAACTGGATGAAGCAATCCTTCATGGAAAGGACGCCGGGTCCGGGTTCGGACGCCTCGGAGGGCAAGCGGATCGTCTTCTCGCTGCTCGATCTCGAAAAGCCGGTCATCGCCAAGGTGCGCGGCCCCGCCATCGGGCTGGGGGCAACGCTCGCGCTGTTTTGCGACGTCATCTTCGCCAGCGACACGGCGCGCTTCGCCGATCCTCATGTCCGCGCGGGCATTGTGGCGGGCGACGGTGGCGCAATCATCTGGCCGCAACTGATCGGCTATGCCCGCGCCAAGGAATATCTGATGACCGGTGACGCGATCACCGGCCCCGAGGCCGCACGCATGGGCCTCGTCAATCATTGCGTGCCGGATGACGATCTCGACGGCAAGACCGCCGCCTTCGCGGCGCGCCTCGCCGGTGGCGCGCTACAGGCAATCCGCTACACCAAGGTTTCCATCAACATCGGCCTCAAGCAGCTTGCCCACAGCATCCTGGACACATCCATCGGCTATGAGATGCTGACCTTCGCGACGCAGGACCATCGCGAGGCGGTCGCCTCGTTTCTGGAAAAACGGCCCGCCCGCTTCACCGGGCGCTAGCAGCGGACAGGTCCGGCATTATCCCCGGATTTACGTCCGGGGATAATTTTCGTTGGGCGAAAATCAGGCCGCCTTGAGCATGCGGTTGACCGCGCTCGTAACTCCCTTGAGGGAGGCGGTGACGATATTGCGGTCCGTGCCCGCGCCGTGGCCCGTGACGCCGTTCTCACCTTCGACCTCGATATAGGCGGCGGCTTCCGCCGACGATCCCTTCTGGATCGCGTGCTCGTGGAAGCCCTTGACGCTGGCCTTCACGCCCAGCGTCTCCAGCGCCGCCAGATAGGCGTCGATAGGACCGGTGCCCGTGCCCGCAATGGCGCGCTCGCGGCCTTCGAAACTCACCTTCGCCTCGATCCTGCATCCAGCCCGGTCCGGCAGCATCGCGCACTCGATGAAGCCGACCGGCGTGTCGTTCTCCAGATAGGCTTCGCGGAACAGACGCCAGATCGTGATCGTGTCGAGTTCCTTGCTGGTCCTATCCGCCTCCTCCTGCACGACTTTCGAAAAATCGACCTGCAAGGGACGCGGCATCGCGATGCCGTAGATCTCCTCCAGCAGATAGGCGACGCCGCCCTTGCCCGACTGCGAATTGATGCGCACCACCGCCTCGTAATTGCGGCCCACATCCATCGGGTCGATGGGCAGATAAGGCACTTCCCACAGATCGTCGTTGCGCTCCTTCAGGGCCGCGAAGCCCTTCTTGATGGCATCCTGATGCGAACCGGAGAAAGCGGTGAAAACCAGTTCGCCCGCATAAGGGTGGCGCTCGGGCACCGGCAGCTTGGTGCAGCTTTCCGCTACCTTCACGACCCGGTCGATGTCGGTGAAATCGAGTTTCGGATCGACGCCCTGGCTCATCATGTTGATCGCCAGCGTCACGGCGCAGACATTGCCCGTGCGCTCGCCATTGCCGAACAGGGTTCCCTCAACCCGGTCCGCGCCCGCGAGTACGCCCAGTTCGGCAGCCGCCACGCCCGTGCCCCTGTCATTGTGCGGGTGCAGGCTCAGGATGATGCTGTCGCGGTTCTTGATATGGCGCAGAAACCACTCGATCCGGTCGGCATAGACATTGGGCGTCGACATTTCGACGGTCGCAGGCAGGTTCAGGATCAGCCTCTTGGCAGGTGTCGGCTGGAACACGTCCATCACCGCCTCACAGATCTCGACGGCGAAATCCATTTCCGTGCCGGTGAAGCTTTCCGGGGAGTATTCCACACGCCAGTTGGTCTCAGGTGCCGCATCTATGTGACGCTTGACGATTTTGGCGGCCTTGACCGCAATCTCGACGATGCCCGCCCGGTCGAGCTGGAACACGACCCGGCGCTGCAATTCCGAAGTGGAATTGTACATATGGACGATCGCCCGCTTCGTCCCCTTCAAGGCGCGGAAGGTCTCCTCAATCAGTTCCTCGCGGCACTGGGTCAGCACCTGGATGGTCACATCATCGGGGATGAGGTCCTGCTCGATCAGGGCGCGCACGAAATCGAAATCGGTCTGGGAGGCGGCGGGAAAACCGACCTCTATTTCCTTGAAGCCGATCTCGACCAGCGTCCTGAACATGCGCATCTTCTCTTCGCCGTTCATAGGGTCGATCAGGGCCTGATTGCCGTCGCGCAGATCGACCGAGCACCAGATCGGCGCTTTCTCGATGACCTTGTCGGGCCAGGTCCGGTCCGGCAGCGAGGTCACCTCGTAAGGGCGGTAGCGGTGAAAATTCATTGTCTTGGCGGGAGCATAAGTCTGGGACATGGGGATCTCGTTCAAATTCCGGTGATGTCAGAAAGCCGTGAAGGGGTGGACTGGACGGCAATCCCTAAGTCGGTCCATGTGGCGGGCCATGACGTGACGGACGCGCAGGCGCGAACCGCGCCGCGACGACGCGCTGAAAGTGAAAGAGCCGCTCAAGGCGGAAACGGGACAAACAGTCATGGGAAGTTCGGACTCTTGACAGCTTCAGGGATTATCAGGGGCGCACAACGCCGAGGGCCGGTCTCTTTTCAGGAGGCCGGGCTGATAAGTCGAAGGGCAAGGTTGGTCCTGTTCATGGTGAGGGGAAAATAGGGGTGAGCCGGTGTGCCGTCAAGGTTTGAGTTCGCAAAACGGACAGCCTGTCGCCATCTCGCCCCGCTTGGGCCTTTTCTCCGCCACATGAGAGGGTTAACGAATGGGTGATAATCGGGGATTATTTCCAGATAACGATTCGCTTGGGGTGTTCCCCTTGCGTGCAGACAGACCGGCGGGGCCTGCTCCCCGCTCTGGGCAGGATGAGCATGAACCCCAATGACCGCAGGGAGCCCGGCACAGGCCCCCGAAACAGCGGCAATGTCGCCCCGCAGGGCCACAAATCCTATGTCCATACCGTGACTGCCGAGCGTCACGCCGCGTCCCTCCCTCCCCGCTCCGGCCGTGGCGCGCGGCGCGGCGGACGAGGCGGCGGCATCGGCTTCAAACTGTTCTACTGGGGCGCCATCTTCGCCCTCTGGGGCGGCCTCGCGCTGGGCGCCATGCTGTTTTATTTCGCCATGACGCTGCCGGACACCTCCGCGCTGCTCAAGCCGGTCTATACCCCCTCGCTGACCGTTCTTGCCGCCGACGGCACCGTTCTCAGCCACCGGGGCGACCTGCGCGGTCAGGACGTGGTGCTGTCGCAACTGCCGCCCTATGTGCCGCAGGCGGTGATCGCGACCGAGGACAAGCGCTTCTATTCCCATTACGGCATCGACCCGGCCGGCCTTCTCCGCGCCTTCTTCGTCAATCTGCGCGCGGGCCATGTGGTGCAGGGTGGCTCCACCCTGACCCAGCAGCTCGCCAAGAACCTGTTTCTGAGCTCTGACCGGACCGCGCGGCGTAAAATTCAGGAAATGATGCTCGCCGTCTGGCTGGAGCATAAATTCACCAAGGACGAGATCCTCACCCTCTATTTCAACCGGATCTATCTGGGCGGCGGGGCCTACGGGCTGGAGGCGGCGTCACAGCGCTATTTCAACAAGTCGGCCCGCGACCTGACCCTGCCGGAAGCGGCTATGGTGGCGGGGCTGCTCAAGGCCCCCTCGCGCTATTCCCCCGCCAATGACATCGACGCCGCCCGGGCCCGGACCCGCATCGTGCTGCTGCGCATGGCCGATCAGGGCTATATCACTCAGGAGCAGGCCGCCGACGCCATCGCCCATCCCGCGACATTGCTGGGTTATGCGGGATCGAGTTCCGTCAATTATTTCGTCGACTGGGTCGCGGACTCGGTGCCGAGCTACGCCAACTCCCCCGGCACCAGCCTGATCACCAAAACCACCATCGTCCCCGCCTACCAGAAGGCGGCCGAAGCCGCCGCCGCCGATATTCTGGACAAGTACGGCGCGAAATACGGCGTATCGCAGGTCGCGGTCGTCGCCATGGGGCTGGACGGCTCCGTCAAGGCCATGATCGGCGGCCGCTCCTACGCCCAGAGCCAGTTCAACCGGGCGACACAGGCCCAGCGCCAGCCGGGTTCCGCCTTCAAGCCCTTCGTCTACCTGACCGCCATGGAACAGGGCATGACGCCCGAGACGGTCATGAACGACGAGCCGGTCAGCATCAATGGCTGGAGCCCGCGCAATTTTGAAAACCGCTATGAGGGGCCGATACCCCTGAGCCTCGCCCTGTCAAAATCCATCAATACGGTGGCGGCCCAACTCGGCCAGCAGGTTGGCATTGCCAATGTCATCCGCACCGCGCAGAAGATGGGCATCCAGTCCGACCTTGAACCTGTCCCCTCGCTCGCGCTCGGCACCGCGTCGGTAACCCTGCTCGACCTCACCTCGGCCTATGTGCCCTTCGCCAATGGCGGCTATGGCGTCATCACCCACGGGATCGATGAAATCGGGACGCCGGACGGGCAGGACCTCTATCAGCGGATGGGTTCAGGGCCCGGGCGCGTGATCGCCGACCGGCCGCTTGCCGAAATGAACTATATGCTGAGCATGGTGGTCGATGGCGGCACCGGCCGCAGCGCCTATCTGCCCGGCCGCCCTGCGGCGGGCAAGACCGGCACCTCGCAGGACTTCCGCGACGCCTGGTTCATCGGCTACACCGCCGACATCGTGGTCGGGGTCTGGGTCGGCAATGACGATGGCAAGCCGATGAAGAACGTGACCGGGGGACGGCTGCCCGCTCTGGTCTGGAACGAGTTCATGACCACGACCCAGAAGAATGTCGCCGTGGCGGCGCTCCCCGGCAATTATGTGCCCGGCATGGCCCCTGTGGCGCCGGCACCGGCGTCGGACGATATCGACAATACCGCCATGGGCGTGGACCAGCCGACCGGCGAAACCACGGATACGGCCACACCATCCGGCAATGTGGATCAGGGTTTCCTCAACAGGCTGTTCAGCGCCTTCAGCAGCAACCAGCCAGCCCCCACCCTCACCCCAGGTCATCAGGGGCAGGGACATTGACGCCATAACGGTGGAGCGAGGGGCCATGGCGTTCCAGCCAGCGCCGCGAAACCTTGTAGTCAGGCATGGCCTGAGCCACCAGCGCGCCAGAAGCGCGGGCCATGGTTCATTTCCCGCAGATGGGCGGCCTCATGGGCGGCGACATAATCCAGCACATGGGGCGGGGCGAGAATGAGCCGCCACGAAAAAGACAGGGCCCGGCTGGGCGCGCACGAGCCCCAGCGGCTTGAGGTGTCGCGCACGGTGATGCGCGACGGGCGGACGCCGAACCCTTCCGCATATTGGATAGCCCTGAGGGTCAGTTCCTCCTTCGCCTGGGCGCGCAGCCAGTCGCCGAGGCGGCGCGAGACGAAATCAGGATCGCCCGTGACGCGAATTTCAGGCAGGCCCTCCGGCTCTGACGGCGGCACGGCCCAGACCGGCCCCGGCGCGCCGGGCTCCCGCCGCAACCCGGCATGGCGGACCAGATGCTCGACGCCCCGATAGAGTATCCGGGCCCCCGGCTCAAACGGCACCGGCGGCGGCACCCGCGACAGTCGCTCGGCGATCCACGCCTTCTGCTCCCTGGCGAAGCTCAGGGCCTGCGAAAAGCTGTGGCGGCTCGGCGCCACGATCTGGACCGACCCCATGGTCAGATCGACCCTGACGATGATGCGCCGGGCCCGGGGATTGTGCCTTATCTCGACGGGAACCATCCGGCCGTCGATCTGCATGAAGCTGGTCTGGAGCAGGGCTGGGGCCCGACGGCGCGCAGGCTTCCGCGTCGCTGGAGATGACATCAACTCTGGCGGCATCCACGATCCTGCATGAAGCCCGAACAGCCGGGAAAGGTAAGACCGAATCATGAGCAAGGATGCCATGTTTCGTTCTCTTTTTCTTCCCCGGCGATCAATTCACAGCCCGAGCCGGTAGACCCGGTTGGCCGTGCCGAAAAAGAGATCGGTCTTTTCCGCCTCGCTGAACCCCTCCGCCAGCCGCTTGAACGAGTTCCAGAGGACGCCATAGGAGCAGGACAGCTTGTCGACCGGGAAATTGCTCTCGAACATGCAGCGCGACGGGCCGAACCTGTCGATGGCGTGGAGATAATAGTCCCGCGTCGCCTCCATCAGTTCGCGCGAGCCGGGCGGCGTTTCGCGCCTGTGCCAGCCGAAACCATTGACCGCCATGGCGATGCCGCCGAGCTTGGCCACGACATTCGGATTTTTGGCCAGCTCCGTGATGTCGTTTTTCCAGACCTCGAAAATCTCCTGCCGCTTGCCCTCATAAGGCCCGATGCCGAGCGGCCCCCCGAAATGATCGAGGATGATGGTGGTTTCGGGAAAGGCCCGGGCAAGGGCGGTGAGTTCGGGAATCTGACGATGATAGAGCCAGGCGTCGAAACTCAGACCATGCGCGGCAAGCCGGGCAAACCCTTCGCGGAAAACGGCGTCGGCCAGCAGTCCATCCGGCGGATTGGTATGCGAATCGCGCACATCGGGCGAGGGATCGAAGCCGGAGGCATGGCGGATGCCGCGAAACCGGTCCGGCGCGCGGGCGATATGGGCTTCCAGCACCCCATCGACGGCCTTGCCGAGCCGCAGGTCGGCATAGCCGACGATACCGGCGGCGGCCCGGATCGGCCCGTAGAGACCGCTGGCGCTTTGGGCGGCGACGCCATTGACGAACTCGGTTTCTCCCAGCGAGCGCAGAGACTCCGGCCCATCCTGCCGGTACATCGCCATGCACTCGACAAAGACGGTGGCGACGATGTTATGCCCGCTGCGCGTATCCGCCAGCAGTTCGTCGAGCATGTAGCGGTGCCCCGGGTGATCCCAGAGATGATGATGCGGATCGATGATCGGACGATCCGGCTCGATCGCCTCTTCAGTGACGCGATCGAGCCAGTCTGAACTGACGGCCATGTGTGCCCTCCCCGGCTTTGATGTTTTGAGCCATCAAAGCCGATCAGGCGGCCGGATGCGAGCCCTCAGTCCTCCAGATGGAGACCGACGCGGACATTGTTGCGGGTTGCGTTGGAATAGGGGCAGACCTGATGGCCCGTCTCGACCAGCTTCTGCGCCACATCCTTTTCAAGGCCGGGCAGGCTGATGTGAAGATCGATATCCAGCGCGAAGCCGAGACCCGCCGGATTCGGGCCGATGCCGACTTCGGCGCGGACGTTGGCGTCCCGGGGGAAAGCGATCTTCTCCTGCGAGGCCACATGCTTGAGGGCATTGAGGTAACAGGCGGCATAGCCGGCGGCGAAAAGCTGTTCGGGATTGGTCGCGCCGCCTGGACCGCCCATCTCCTTGGGATAGGCCAGCTTTACATCGAGGATGCCGTCGCTCGAAACGGAGCGGCCATCGCGCCCTCCGGTGGCCGTGGCGGAAGCTTTATAAAGGATGGTCATGGCGGGTCTCCTTGTTGAGGGTCAGGGTTGAAGGCCGGGTCAGTCTGATATAGGTACAATTATATTGTGCACAATATAATTGAAAGAAAAAATCATTCCTTTTCCTGAAGCCGGTCGCGAAGCTGCTCCAGTTCATTCTTCAGCCGGGTGAGATCACCGAACGAGGTCTTGCAGCTCTGGAAAAGTTCGCCCGGCACCGCCGGCCGCTGCCGCCTTCAGATCCCGGCCCTGCGGGGTGAGGGAAATGAGCACGGTGCGCTCATCCTTTTCGCTGCGGCGGCGGGCGACATGGCCCGCGCTTTCCAGCCGCTTCAGGAGCGGCGTCAGGGTACCGGTATCGAGCATCAGGCGGTTGCAGATATCGCCCACGCTGAGGCCGTCGCCCTCCCATAACACCAGCATTACGAGGTACTGGGGGTAGGTGAGGCCGAGCGGCTTCAGCAATGGCCGGTAGGCATGCATCAGCGCGTGGGACGTCGAATAGAGGGCGAAACAGAGCTGCGTATCAAGCCGCAGCGCCTCTTCTGCCGGAATGCCGATCAGTTCATCCATGGCCTGAAGATAGTTCGCCCTCATGTCCGATCCTAGTGCGCTGTATATGCTTCGTGGATATTCCGCCTCTGGCGGGCCAGATCCCGGACCGCCTTGTCGCAAGCAAGCGCAGACCCGAAAAGCTTGCCCTCAAGGGCGCTGAAGCGGTCATTCGCGGCATAGAACCGGAACCCCCGCGGCTCGGGCACGAGAAGCCCGATGTCGTCATCATGATGTTCGACGACGGTGGAGTGAAACTCACTCATCTGCTGCATCCATTTCCGGGTTCGTCCGGCCTCGTTCAGGACCGGGGTTGTGAACCCTCTCGCGGAAAAGAATGGCGGAACGCCGGGCCCGGTTGGGCAACCGGGAGGAATGTCGGCCCGACGCTCCGCCAATGGCGTCATGCAATCAGCAGCAGGCACAACAGACCAAGTGAGCCCTGTCCGGGCGGGAGAAATCGCAATATCGGGCAGTCATATCGGAACGACTTTTCATGTCGGGTCCCCTTCAAGGTGGGTCCACCGCCCACACCAGCGGCGAAGCCGTCTGGCGGGATAGATGGCGCTTTAGCGTTTGATGTCGCGGCGCAAGCTGAACTTCAAATGCCCGCGGGCCTCCGGCCAAGGACGGATCAAACATGACCCGCAATATCTAGCTATCGCTTATACTATAGTTAGTCAATAGGGTTTTAAAGATTTTCATATCCTTGTTGTTGCTGCCGACGCTCCCCTCATGCAGGCTCCGGGCCTGAAATTAAAAATCAAAAACGGGGAGAAACAAATAATGGCCAGTTCGCAATCCACGCCGGTCAACCGCCAGTTCCGCCTCAGGAACCGTCCCGTGGGACGCATTAAAACAAGCGACTTCGATCTGGTCGAGACAGCCCCGCCCGTACCCGGCGAACGCGAGGCGCTGGTGCGCACGCTTTATCTGAGCCTCGATCCGACCAACCGGATCTGGATGAGCGATATGGACCAGTACATGCCGCCGGTCGAGATCGGCGCGGTGATGCGCGGCGGCGGGCTTGGCCTTGTCGTCAAGTCCAACTCCGCGCGTTACAAGGAAGGGGATATCGTCTCCGGGCTGACGAACTGGCAGGACTATTCCATTGCCGGAGAACGGCCCGACAACATGATGGGCGTGATCCCCGGGGGCCTGCCGGTGCCCCTGACGGCGATGATGGGCGCCTGCGGCATGACCGGGCTTACCGCCTATTTCGGCCTGCTGGAACATGGACGCCCCAACGAAGGGGAGACGCTGCTGGTCTCCGCCGCGGCGGGGGCGGTCGGCTCCGTCGTCGGCCAGATCGGCAAGATCAAGGGCTGCCGGGTTGTCGGCATCGCAGGCGGCGCGGACAAATGCCGCTTCATCGTGGAGGAACTCGGCTTCGACGCCGCCGTCGACTACAAGCGCGGCGACTGGCGCGAAGCGCTGGCGGCGGCGACGCCTGACGGCATCGACGTCAATTTCGAGAATGTCGGCGGCGAGATCATGGATGCAGTGATGGCGCGCATGAACCTTTACAGCCGGATGCCGCTCTGCGGGATGATCTCCGGGTATAATTCAGGCGAACTGATGCGTGGCGATTTTTCACCAATCCTTATGCGCCGGATTCGCGTCAGCGGCTTCATCGTCACCGATTTTGCCGCGAAATTCGCGGAAGGCTCTGTGCAGCTTGCCCAATGGGTGGCGGGCGGCCGTATCAAGCATCATGAAACCATCGTCGAGGGCCTTGAAAATGCCCCAGTCGCGGTCAATCGCCTGTTTGATGGGCAGAACATCGGCAAATTGATCGTCAAGGTCTCGGAACCTCCGGCCCAATAAGATACAGACCTCGCATTCCGGGGCTTGCGTCCCGGCCTTTCCCCTGTCCATGCTGGTGCAGCAATCGACTGTTCGCCGACTTGAACAGTAGCCGGATGAGACGCCAGGGGGCCGATGGATTATTTTCTACAGCAACTGATCAACGGC
This sequence comes from Parvibaculaceae bacterium, assembly GCA_028283765.1. GTDB lineage: Bacteria > Pseudomonadota > Alphaproteobacteria > Parvibaculales > Parvibaculaceae > JAATFR01. Next base: position 62,816 of record JAPWJY010000002.1, read on the forward strand.
GCGACGCTCGGGGCCATCTACGGGCTCATCGCGCTGGGCTACACGATGGTTTACGGCATCATCGGCATGATCAATTTCGCTCATGGCGACATCTACATGGTCGGCGCCTTCATCTCGCTGATCGGGCTGATGGTGATGGGGGCGCTGGGATTGACCTTCATCCCGCTCGCCCTCTTCCTGGTGGTACTGCTCGCCATGATCTTCACCGCGCTCTATGGCTGGACCGTCGAGCGCATCGCCTACCGCCCGCTGCGCGGCTCGTCGAGACTGGCCCCGCTGATTTCCGCCATTGGCACCTCGATCTTCCTGCAAAACTATGTGCAGATCGCCCAGGGCGCGCGCGCCAAGCCCTTGCCGCCGATGGTTCGCGGATCGGTGGACCTCATCCACACCGGCAATTTTCAGGTTACGATCAGCTATCTGCAAATCATGATCATCGCCCTGACCGTGGTGCTGATGGCGGGCTTCACCTTTATGATCCGCAAGACCTCGCTTGGCCGCGCCCAGCGCGCCACCGAGCAGGACATGACCATGGCCTCGCTGCTCGGCATAAATGTCGACCGGACCATCTCGATCACCTTCATCATCGGCGCATCGCTTGCCGCCGTCGCCGGGCTGATGGTGACGCTCTATTATGGCGTGATCGATTTCTACATCGGCTTCATCGCGGGGATAAAGGCTTTCACCGCCGCCGTTCTGGGCGGCATCGGCTCGCTGCCGGGCGCGATGCTGGGCGGTTTCCTCATCGGTCTCATCGAGGCTTTCTGGTCCGGCTATTTCAGCGTCGCCTACAAGGACGTCGGCGTCTTCGCCATTCTCGTGCTGGTGCTGATTTTCCGCCCCACGGGCTTGCTCGGCAAACCCGAGATCGAGAAGGTCTGAGCCATGACCGCCCTGCGCCTCAGAACCGAACTCGTGGATGCGCTGATCGCGGCCTTTGTCGCGGCGCTTCTCGCCCTGCCTCTCCTCGGCTTCAAGCTGACCGATTCGGCCACGGGACTTTCCCTCGATTACCGCTGGCCCCTCGTCGGCTATGCCGCCGGTGCCGTCTTTACCGGGCGGCTCGCCATCGGCCAGCTTCGCCATTTCTTCGGCGCCCGCTTCGACAGGACGCGCGGTCAGAGCGACATCTACAGCGCCGACCCCGGGCGGGCGCGGATCATGTTCGGCTGGGCGCTCATCGCCATCGCGCTGGTCCTGCCGTGGCTGCCCTTCGCCGACAAGGGGCTGGTGGACAAGGCGACGCTCGTTCTCATCTATGTGATGCTCGGCTGGGGACTCAACATCGTGGTGGGGCTCGCGGGCCTGCTCGACCTCGGTTATGTCGCGTTTTACGCCATCGGGGCCTATGCCTATGCCCTGCTGGCCAAGACCTTCGGCATTTCCTTCTGGCTCTGTCTGCCGCTCGCGGGCCTGCTCGCCGCGAGCTTCGGCATATTGCTCGGATTTCCGGTACTGCGCTTGCGCGGCGATTATCTCGCCATCGTCACGCTCGGCTTCGGCGAGATCATCCGGGTCATCCTGCAAAACTGGGGCGAGGTCACCGGGGGCCCCAACGGCATCAACAGCGTGCCGCGCCCGACCTTCTTCGGCCTGCCGTTTTCAGCGATTTCGCCAACCGGCCCGACTTTCCACGAATTTTTCGGCCTGCCCTTCTCGCCTGTCCACCGGATCTATTTTCTCTATTACCTCATTCTGGCGCTCGCCCTCTTCACCAATATCTTCATCATCCGCATCCGCCGCCTGCCGGCCGGACGGGCGTGGGAAGCCTTGCGCGAGGATGAAACTGCCTGCAAGAGCCTCGGCATCAACCCGACCCTGACCAAGCTTGCCGCTTTCGCCACCGGGGCCTGTTTCGCGGGCTTTGCGGGCAGCTTCTTCGCCACCCGGCAAGGCTTCATCAGTCCCGAGAGTTTCAGCTTCATCGAGTCCGCCATCATTCTCGCCGTTGTCGTGCTGGGCGGCATGGGCAGCCAGATCGGCATCGTCTTCGCCGCCCTGCTGCTGGTCGGCCTGCCGGAATGGTTCCGGGAGCTTGAGCAATACCGGATGCTCGCCTTCGGCGCGGCGATGGTGCTGATCATGCTCTGGCGGCCGCGCGGCCTGCTCGCGAGCCGCAGTCCGACCGTGCGCCTCGGCAAACTCGCGGAGGCCGCTTCATGAACAAGGACACGCTCCCGCAACGCATTCTGGAAGTCGAGCGCCTGTCCATCCGCTTTGGCGGCCTGCTGGCGGTCAACGATCTTTCCTTTGCAGCCCATGACCGGGAAATCACCGCGATCATCGGCCCGAACGGGGCCGGCAAAACCACCGTGTTCAATTGCCTTACGGGCTTTTACAAGCCCGGCGTCGGGCGCATTCGCCTCACCCATGCCGATGGCCGCGATTATCTGCTGGAGCGGATGGACGATTTCCGGATCGCGCGTGAGGCGCGTGTGGTCCGCACCTTCCAGAATATCCGCCTGTTCGCGGGCATGAGCGTGCTGGAAAACCTGCTGGTCGCGCAACATGCCGCGCTGATGCGCGCCTCGCTCTTTTCGGTCGCGGGTATGCTCGGCCTGCCGTCCTATCGCAAGGCAGAGAAAATCGCCATCGAGCGGGCGCGCCACTGGCTGGAGAAAACGGAGCTGATCGCCGCCGCCGATGAAGCCGCGGGCAGCCTGCCCTATGGCGCGCAGCGCCGGCTGGAAATTGCGCGCGCCATGTGCGCGGAACCGGTGCTTCTCTGCCTCGATGAACCGGCGGCAGGGCTCAATCCTCATGAGTCCCTTGAACTCAATGAACTGCTGCTGGCCATCCGCGCGGAAACCGGCACGGCGATCCTGCTGATCGAGCATGACATGAGCGTGGTGATGCAGATTTCCGATCATGTGATCGTGCTGGACCATGGCGCGAAGATCGCCGACGGCAGCCCGCAGGCGGTCCGGGCGGACGAAGCGGTGATCCACGCCTATCTCGGCACGCCTGATTCGGAAGACCTGCCCCCCGACCTTGCCATCGGCATCGCGAAGGCAGGCCGGTGATGCTGAACGTCCGCAACCTTCGTTCCGGCTATGGCCATGTCAACGTGCTCAAGGGCATCGACCTTGAGGTCAATCAGGGCGAAATCGTTTCCCTGATCGGTTCTAACGGCGCAGGCAAGACCACCCTGCTGATGACATTGTGCGGCAAGCCCCGCGCTCAGTCCGGCGCCATCCTTTTCGACGGCACCGATATCACCGGCATGCCGACCCATGAAATCATCCGGCTGGGCCTTGCCCATGCCCCGGAAGGACGGCACATCTTCCCCCGCATGAGCGTGATGGAAAATCTGCAGATGGGTGCCTTTGGCCGCCCACTGGCCGAGTTCCGGCAATCGCTCGACCGTGTGCTCACTCTCTTTCCCCGGCTGCAGGAAAGATTGAACCAGCGCGGCGGCACGCTCTCGGGCGGAGAACAGCAGATGCTGGCCATCGGCAGGGCGCTCATGGCCTCCCCGAAACTGCTGCTGCTCGACGAGCCCTCACTCGGTCTCGCCCCCCTCATCGTGAAACAATTGTTCGGCATCATCGCCAGCATCGCGCGGGATGAGAAGATCACCATTCTGCTGGTCGAACAGAACGCCTTTCAGGCGCTGAAACTCGCGGACCGGGCGCACATCATGGTGAACGGTGAGATCGCCATGTCGGGCCGGGGCGCCGATCTGCTGCATGATCCCAAGGTGCGCAATGCCTATCTGGAAGGGGGCCGGCTCCCCGCCACAGCCGTGGAGGCCGGGATCCATGACTGATTCCATCCTCGGCACCAGCCTGCCGGTGTTCATCGCCATCACCCTCATCTTCATGGGCGGCTGCGCGCTGATGACGGGCCGGGCGACGGCCCGGAACTGGCGGCCTCTCTGGCACCTGCTGCCCTATGCCCTGCTGCTGGGCGCGGGCGACCGCTTCATCATCTATGCTCTCTTCGGGGGCGAACTCACCCTGGTGAGCGGCTATCTGATCGATACAGCCCTGCTTTTCATCATTGCCCTTGCCGCCTACCGCCTGACGCTGGCCCGCCAGATGGTCCGCCAGTATCCGTGGCTCCATGCCCCCAAAGGGCTTTGGAGCTGGCAGGAAAGGACGGAGGCCAAAGACGGCAACTGAGGATTGCAGCGGTCCGGTTACGGAGTAGACTTCCAGTTCCGGCAGCATCCATCCGTGCCATGCGCATATCGGCCTTGGCCTCATTCGGGGGACTTTCTATGAATCGCTTCAGATTACTCATGCTCGGCGCGGCCACTTCGCTGATACTGGCGGCGACCGCCGCCCGGGCGGACATTGTTGTCGGCGTGGCTGGCCCGCTCACGGGCAGCGAGGCCGTCTTCGGGGAGCAATTCAGCCACGGCGCCAGCAAGGCCGTCGACGACATCAACAAGAAGGGCGGCCTGCTCGGCCAGAAGCTCGTGCTCAAATCCGGCGATGACGCCTGCGATCCCAAGCAGGCCGTGAGCGTAGCCAACGACATGGCGAGCGCGGGCGCCGCGGTCGTGATCGGGCATTTCTGCTCGGGCTCGTCCATCCCCGCCTCCGACGTCTATGCGGAATCGAACATCATCCAGATCTCGCCCGGCTCGACCAACCCGGATTTCACCGAGCGCGGCCTGCCCAACGTGTTCCGCGTGTGCGGGCGCGACGACGCTCAGGGCCCGATCGCGGCGGAATATGTCCAGTCGCATTTCAAGGGCAAGACCATCGCCATCGTGCAGGACAAATCCACCTACGGTCAGGGCCTCGCCGACCAGTTCAAGGCCAAACTGAATGCACTGGGTACCAAGGAAGTGCTCTATGATTCGATCACGGCGGGCGACAAGGATTTCAGCCCCCTCGTCTCCAAGCTGAAACAGGCCAATGTCGATGTGCTCTATTTCGGCGGCTACAAGACCGAAGCAGGGCTGATCACGCGCCAGCTTCGCGAACAAGGCCTGAAGACCATCCTCGTCAGCGGCGATGCGCTCGTGACGGACGAATATTGGGCGATCACGGGAGATGCGGGCCAGGGAACGCTGATGACCTTCGGTCCGGACCCGCGGCTCAACCCGGTGAACAAGACGCTCGTCGAGGAATTCCGCGCCGACAAATATGAGCCGGAAGCCTATACGCTCTACACCTATGCCGCCCTTCAGGCCTGGGCCGACGCCGTGACCAAGGCGGGGACAACCGATGCCACCAAGGTGGCAGCCGAGTTGAAGAAGGACAAATTCTCCACGGCGCTCGGGGAAATCCAGTTCGATGCCAAGGGCGACAACAAGGCACCGGGCTACGTCGTCTATGAATGGAACAACGGCAAATATGCCTATGTGAAAAACTAGGCGCAGTGCAAGGCCCGGAACATTTCATGTTCCGGGCCCAGGCCAGTCCGCATTCAGTTCCGCATCCACGCCGTTGTCGATCTCGATGATTTCCGCTTCGCCGCCCGGCACCGGCCGGATATCCCCGGTTTTAGCCCCGATCAAAGCCCGCGCGATGGGCGCGACATAGGACACATATCCGGCTTTGGGGTCCGCTTCATCCTCACCCACGATGCGAAACGACATCCCCTTGCCGTCGTCGCGCTCGATAACCACCTTCGAGCCGAAACCGACAACCGATCCGGCATCGGGCTCCAACTCCACCAGCACGACCGTGGAGCGGCGCTGCGCCCAGTAGCGCAGATCGCGCGACAGTCTGGCGATCTCAGCCCGGTCCGCATTCTTGTGAGCCACGCCCAACGCCTTGCGCAGGGATTCGATCTCCCGGTCCATCAAGGCGAGGCCCCGCTTCGTCACGAAATTCGGATGCGGGCTTACCGGCCGTTCCGGCATTTCGGTATCCTCGCCCTCACCTTCTTTGACAAATGCACGGCTCATTGGCTTATCGATGCTTTCCAGGGCAGCAGCCTCTCCGCCCCATGCCTGTTTCCGGGCAGAAAGATGCGAAGTTGCCGACAATATGGGCAGCCCTCCTGCCGGACCGCCCTCATTCCATCCTACTCTCCTTCCTTCTTGCATGGCACATAGTTTGCGTAATACATGTTGGCAGCGGCTAGGGTTCCGGCCTTCCCATCGGGAGGGTGCTGGTCCGAGAGCCGCAACCCCCTCGGTGAACAGCGGCGGGGTACACGGCGGGACAAAAGCCCGGGAGGTTGTTGTGATGCGAGGATTGGCATTCACATGACCGCCATGTCACGCCGATCCTCCAACGTGAAACATCCGGAATCTGATGATCCGGTAAGCTGGAGGGTAATAGATGAAGGTGTTTTTCCGCAAAATCCTGACTGCCGTGGCACTGGCTGTCCTTGTCGCGGGCGCCAGCGTGCACAGCGCCGAGGCAGCTCCCAAAAAGGAATTCAAGTTCGCCTGGTCGATCTATGTCGGCTGGATGCCCTGGGGCTGGGCCGCCGATCATGGCATCATCAAGAAATGGGCCGACAAATACGGCATCAAGATCGATGTCGTGCAGTTCAATGATTACGTCGAGTCGATCAATCAATATACCGCCGGCGGCTTTGACGGCGTGACGGTCACCAACATGGACGCCCTGTCCATCCCCGCCGTAGGCGGCGTCGACACCAGCGCCATCATCGTCGGCGACTATTCCAACGGCAATGACGCGATCATCCTGAAGGACAAGAAGGACCTTGCGGATATCAAGGGCCAGAAGGTCAATCTGGTCCAGTATTCCGTTTCCCACTATCTGCTCGCCCGCGCCCTCCAGTCCAAGGGCATGACCGAGCCGGACGTCAATGTGGTCAATACATCGGACGCCGACATGATCAGCGCCTGGAAGACGCCGGATGTAACCGCGGTGGTGACCTGGAACCCGATGGTCGCCGACATATTGACGGGCAAGGAAGCCCATGACGTCTTCGACTCCAGCAAAATTCCCGGCGAAATCATGGATATTGCCGTGGTCAACACCGATGTGCTGAAGGACAATCCCGACTTCGCCAAGGCCCTGACCGGCGCGTGGTATGAAACGCTCGGCATCATGGAAAGCAAGACCGCGGAAGGCAAAGAGGCGCGCGAAGCCATGGCCAAGGCCTCCGGCACCGATCTCGCCGGATTTGAAGGCCAGTTGAAGACCACCAAGCTCTTCACCACGCCGAAAGAGGGCGTGACTTTCACCCAGGGCGACCTTGCCACCATCATGAACAGGGTCCGTGACTTCCTGTTTGCCCACAGCCTGCTCGGCAATGGCGCAGCCTCCGCCGATGTGGTTGGCATCGAATTCGCCAACGGCAAGATCCTTGGCGACAAGGGCAACGTGAAGTTCCGCTTCACCGACAAATACATGAAGCTTGCCGAACAGGGCAAACTTTAGGATCTATGGACGGAAGGGGCGCCGCCCCTTCCGTATGCTCTCAACGACAGGCCGGGACGACCCGGCGGAGGACCTCCCTCCCGCATAAGTCTGGACGGCCAGACGCAATCCGGTTGCGACCGGGGCGAAGGCAGAGGCTTTCGCAAGATGCGAAGGAACGATCATGAACGACCAGACCGCCACTGAAAAAGCACTCGCGGAAAAGGAGCTTTACGACACGCTCCACAAGCAGGGCCGAAGCCGCCGTCCGGCAGACCTGCCCGGCAATCCCGCCACGCTTCCAGCCGGCCTCATCGTCAAGACGGAAACCATTCCCGGCGGATGGGGCAGCTCGTTCATCGTACCGCGCGGACAGACGGTGCGGATCTCGAACCCCGGGGCCACCCCCGGCGTCAGCATCCTGCTCTACAACGCGAAAGACCCCACAGAACGCTTCAATGCCGGCGATACGGTGAAGGTGCAGTGGAGCGCCCGTCTCGGCAAGGGCATGGTGCTGTTCTCCGACATGGGGCGTGTGCTGGCCTCGATCACCGACGACAGTTTCGGTTTCAACGATGCGCTGACCGGCGGCTCCAGCCCGTTGACCAATGCCGAGAAATATGGTGACGCCACCTTGCGCAATACGCGCGAGAATTTCGTGCTGCTCGCGGCCAAACACGGGCTTGGCCGCGCCGACGTCCCTCCTTGCCTGACCTTGTTCGCGCCCGTCGTGGTGGACGAGGCGGGAAAATTCTTCTGGTCGGAAAAGTCCCCCGCTTCAGACGCCTATGTCGATCTGAGAGCGGAGATGGATCTGCTGATTTTCGTCTCCAACTGCCCGCATCCGCTTTCGCCCGGCGATTACGCGCCAAAGCCGGTCGATGTGCTGCTGTGGCAATCGCCTGCACCTGCTGAAGATGATCCGTGCCGCACGCTGACCGAGGAAGCGCGCCGCGGCTTTGACAATACAGACGCATTGTTCGCGTAAGCAGGGAACCAGCATCATGACCACCACGAGCACACTTGATCCCCAGGACGCGATCTATGACTTCACCGTGCCCTCGCGCCGCCCATGGTCGCGCGTGCTGCGCAAGGGGCAGATTCTGCGCATCGTCGACCTGGAAGGGCAGCAGGCTGTCGATACACTGTTCTACAACGCCCATGACAAGCAGGAGCGCTACAGCGCGCAGGATACGATCCGCGCCCAGGGGTCGGCCTATATCTCGACCGGCACGAAACTGCTCTCGAGCGAAGGCAATCTTATGGCGACTGTGATCGCCGATACCGCCGGCTTCCACGACACCTCGGCGGGCGCATGCAGCGCCGAGAGCAACACCGTGCGCTTCGGCCACGACAAGAAATTCATGCATAGCTGCCGCGATAATTTCGTGCTTGAGCTTGCCCGCCACGGCATGACCAAGCGCGACCTTGTCAGCAACATCAATTTCTTCATGAACGTGCCGGTGGAGCCCGACGGAGCGCTGGCCATCGTCGACGGCGTCTCGAAGCCCGGCGACTATGTCGAACTACGCGCCGAGATGGATATTCTCTGCGTCATTTCTAACTGCCCCCAGATCAACAATCCCTGCAACGGCTTCAACCCGACGCCGATCCGCACGCTGATCTGGAGCCAGTGACATGAGTTTGTTCGATTGTGTTCTCGTCGCCAATCGCGGCGAGATCGCCTGTCGCGTCATCCGCACCCTGCAGAAGATGGGCATCCGCGCGGTCGCCATCTATTCCGATGCGGACCGCTTCGCGCCGCATGTGCTGATGGCCGATGAGGCCATACGCGTCGGCCCTGAAGCGGCGGCGTTGAGCTATCTCAACGTCGAGGCCATCCTCGATGCGGTGAAGCAGACCGGCGCGCAGGCCGTCCATCCCGGCTATGGCTTCCTGAGCGAGAACCCCGGCTTTGCCGAGGCCCTGACAGAGATGGGCGTCGCCTTCATAGGCCCCTCACCCGCCCACATGCGCGCCTTCGCCCTGAAGCACACGGCCCGCGATCTGGCGGAAAAATCCGGCGTGCCGCTGCTGCCGGGCTCACCGCTGGTCGCGGACCTTGAGATGGCGCTGGCCGAAGCCGAACGCGTCGGCTACCCCGTCATGCTGAAAAGCACAGCGGGCGGCGGCGGCATCGGCCTCCAGCTTTGCCGGACGCGCGAGGAACTCCCGGCCCTCTTCGACACGGTGCGACGCCTCAGCCTTGCGAACTTCAAGGACGCGGGCCTCTTCATCGAAAAATTCGTGGGCGAAGCGCGCCATGTCGAGGTGCAGATTTTCGGTGATGGCAAGGGCGGCGTGATCGCCCTTGGCGAACGCGATTGTTCCGCGCAGCGCCGCAACCAGAAAGTGATCGAGGAAACCCCCGCGCCCAACGTGCCGGAGGCCACGCGGCGCGCCATGCATGAGGCGGCGGTGAAGCTCGCCCGGACCGTTTCCTACGCGTCGGCGGGCACGGTCGAATTCATCTATGACGCGGATCATGACGAGTTCTATTTTCTCGAAGTGAACACCCGCCTTCAGGTCGAGCATCCGGTCACCGAAATGGTGACGGGTCTCGATCTGGTCGAAATGATGGTGCTGCAGGCCGCAGGCATGCTGCCCCCACTTGAAAGCTTCGCCCGCGTGCCTCAGGGCCATGCCATCGAGGTGCGTCTTTATGCCGAGGATCCGGGCAAGAACTTCCAGCCCTCCTCCGGCACGCTGACGCAGGTGAGCTTTCCCGACACGATCCGGGTCGATCACTGGATTGCGCGCGGCACCGACGTCTCACCCTTCTATGATCCGATGCTGGCCAAGATCATCGTTCATGGCCGCGACCGGGCGGAGGCGTGCGCGAAGCTCACCGCCGCGCTGGAAGAAAGCGCCGTCTACGGCATCGAAACCAATCTCGATTATCTGCGCACCCTGTCCCGTTCCCCGCAGTTCCATGATGGGCTGATGCGGACGAAAACGCTGGGTGAGATCGCCTATGCGCCCGCCAGCGTGGACGTGCTTTCCCCCGGCGCTCAATCCAGCATTCAGGATTATCCCGGCCGCACCGGCTACTGGAACATTGGCGTGCCGCCTTCCGGCCCGATGGATTCGCTCTCGTTCCGGCTTGCCAACCGCATCGTCGGCAATGCGCCCGGAACGCCCGCGCTTGAGTGCACGCTGATGGGGCCGGCATTGCGCTTCAACTGCGACGCTGTGATCGCGCTCTGCGGCGCGTCCATGTCCGCGACTCTCGACGGCGCGCCGGTCTCCGGCTGGGAAGCCTTGCCCGTCAAGGCGGGGCAGACGCTGGCGCTTGGCACCATCACGGGGGCAGGCCAGCGCGCCTATCTGGCCGTTCGCCATGGCTTCGACGTGCCGCGCTTCCTTGGCAGCGGCTCCACCTTCGATCTCGGCAAGTTCGGCGGCCACGCCACCGGCACGCTGAAAAGCGGCGATGTGCTGCGCCTGCGCCGTGAGGGTGCCGTAAGCGAAGCTCTTGCCGGTGCCCTGCCCGTCAAGGACCGCCCGTCTCTGACCCATGAATGGGAAATCGCGACGCTTTACGGCCCCCATGGCGCGCCGGATTTCTTCACCGGTGAAGACATTGATACGCTTTTCAGCGCCAGCTATGAGGTGCATTACAATTCGGCGCGCACCGGCGTGCGCCTGATCGGCCCGAAGCCGAAATGGACGCGCAGCGACGGCGGCGAGGCGGGGCTCCACCCCTCCAATATCCACGACAACGCCTATGCCGTCGGTACCATCGACTTCACCGGCGACATGCCGATCATTCTGGGCCCCGATGGCCCGAGTCTTGGTGGCTTTGTCTGCCCGGGCACGATCGCAAGGGCGGAGTTGTGGAAATCAGGCCAGTTGAAGCCCGGCGACAAGGTGCGCTTCATCCGTATCGATGAAGCCGAAGCCGAGCGTGCGCGCCATGAGGAAGAAGCGTGGGTCAGGGACCTCGCCCGTCCAGCGCGCCGGCCTTCCGTTTCCATGCAAACGGAACCCGCCGTCATTACTCGCCTCGAAGCGGGTCCGTTGCCGGTCACCTACCGGCGCGCGGGCGATGATTATCTGTTGGTCGAATATGGACCGCTGGTGCTCGACTTCGCGCTTCGATTCCGCGCGCACGCCCTGATGACGGCCGTTGCCGCAAAGGGGCTTCATGGCCTGATCGAGATGACGCCGGGCATCCGCTCACTGCAGTTTCACGTCGAGCCCGACGTTCTGCCACTGGGCAGGCTCGTCTCCCTGTTGCAGGAAATCGAGACGGAGCTTCCCCCCATAGAAGAGATGGTTGTCCCCAGCCGCATTGTGCATCTGCCGCTCTCATGGGATGACGATCAGGCACGCGAGGCCGTGCTCAAATATCAGACGCTGGTGCGTCCCGATGCGCCCTGGTGCCCGTCCAACATCGAGTTCATCCGGCGCATCAATGGCCTCGATTCGATCGAGAACGTGAAGCAGATCCTGTTCGAGGCCGACTATATGGTGCTGGGCCTCGGCGACGTCTATCTCGGCGCGCCGGTGGCGACGCCTCTCGATCCGCGTCATCGTCTGGTCACCACAAAATACAATCCAGCCCGCACCTGGACGCCCGAAAACGCCGTCGGCATCGGCGGCGCCTATATGTGCGTTTACGGCATGGAGGGTCCCGGCGGCTATCAGCTCGTCGGCCGGACCGTGCAGATGTGGAATAGCTGGCACCAGACGGCAAGCTTCGGTGAGGGCAAGCCATGGCTGCTGCGCTTCTTCGACCGCATCCGCTTTTTCCCGGTCGGCGCGGAAGAATTGCTCGATCTGCGCGCCCGCTTCCCGCATGGGGAATATGACGTGAAGATCGAGGAGGGCGAATTCCGCCTGAAGGATTATTTCGACTTCCTGTCGCAGAACGACTCTGAAATAGAGAGTTTCAGGACATCGCAGCGGGCCGCCTTTCAGGCCGAACGCCAGCGCTGGGAGGAACAGGGCCTGATGATGCTGGCGGACGAACCCGCCGCGCCGCCACGAACTGAAGCCATCGAAATGCCCGACGGCGGTCAGCTCGTGGAAGCGACAGTGCCCGGCAATGTATGGTCCGTGCGCGTTTCACCCGGCGACGAGGTGAAGGCGGGTGAGCCGCTGGTGGTGCTTGAATCAATGAAGATGGAAATCGAGATGAAAGCACCGGTTGCAGGGCGCATCCATGAAGTGCATTGCGAAATGGGCCGCATGGTCCGCGCCGGTGAGCCGCTGGTCACGCTCGTTCCCCTGGAGATAACGCAATGACGACGACATCCCTCGCCCTCCCCGAACTGCGGACCCGCTATGCCGAAGGCATCTCCGTCGAACAGGTGATGACCGGCCTGCTGGCGCGGATCGATGCCTATGAGGATGGCGCCGTCTGGATCGCCCGCGTCTCGCCTGAAAAACTTCTGGAACGGGCCCGCGCGCTCGATACCCTGCCGCATGTCGAGAAAGTGAAGCTGGCGCTTTTCGGCGTGCCTTTCGCGGTGAAGGACAATATCGATGTGGCGGGCCTGCCGACAACGGCCGCCTGCCCCGCGTTCGCCTACAGGCCGGAGCGTTCCGCCACCGTGATCGAGCGGTTGGAGGCGGCGGGCGCCATCGTCCTTGGAAAGACGAATCTCGACCAGTTCGCCACCGGCCTCAATGGCACACGTTCGCCCCATGGCGCGCCGCGTTCGGTTTTCAACAAGGACTATATATCGGGCGGCTCAAGCTCCGGTTCCTCCGTGGCTGTCGCCGCAGGGCTTGCGAGCTTTTCACTCGGCACGGACACAGCCGGGTCTGGCCGGGTGCCTGCCGCATTCAACAATATTGTCGGACTGAAGCCGACCAGAGGACTTCTCTCGACGCGCGGCGTCGTGCCTGCCTGCCGCTCGCTCGATTGCGTTTCCGTGTTTGCCCTTACTGTCGATGATGCCCTGTCGGTGACCAGCGTCGCGGCGGGATTCGATGCGGAAGACCCGTTTTCGCGCGCGGCAATCGCCCGGCCAGATACGCCAAATCGCCGCATCGCCATGCCGCCCGCAGCGCATATAAATGACAATTGCGATCCGGAAACGGCACGGCTGTTCTTTTCCTCGGTTGATCTGCTCGGGCAGCTTGGCTTCGAGATGAGCGAAATCGATTATGCCCCCTTCGCGGAAACGGCAGCGCTGCTTTATGAAGGTCCGTGGGTCGCGGAGCGCACCGCGGCTGTCGGCGGCTTTGTGGAAGCTCATCCGGACGCGATAAATCCCGTCGTGCGGACCATCGTTGAAGGCGGCAAGGGACGCAGCGCGGCCGAAGGCTTTGAGGCAAGCTACCGGCTGGCGGCCCTGCATCGCCAGGCCCACGCCCTTCTGGACGGCTTCGATGCGATGCTGGTGCCGACGGCACCCGCCATCTTCACCGTGGCGCAGATGGAAGCCGACCCCATCGCGCTCAACAGCCGCCTCGGCCTCTATACGAATTTCATGAACCTGCTCGATCTTTCGGGCATCGCCATCCCGGCAGGCTTTGGTGCCGACGGCCTGCCCGTCGGTATCACCCTCGCTGGCCAGGCTTTCGATGAGGAAAAGCTCGGCGATATCGCCCGGCTGTTCGCCGCCGCCCTGTCGATTGAACCCGGCGGACCTCTTGCACAAAAGGAAGAGTGTCTGGAGATCGTCGCGGTCGGAGCCCACATGTCCGGCCTGCCGCTCAACAGGGAACTGACAGCGCGCGGCGCAACGCTGGTCGAGGCAGGCAAGACCGCCCCCCACTACCGGCTTTACGCACTCCCCGGCGGCCCACCCGCCCGGCCCGGCCTTTTGCGCCATGCCGATGGCGTCGCCATCGCCATCGAGGTCTGGTCCATGCCCTTGCGCCATTTCGGCAGCTTCATGGCGGGCATTCCAGCGCCCTTGTGCATCGGCACCGTGGAACTTGCCAGTGGACGCAAGGTCAAGGGGTTCCTGTGCGAGCCCTATGGCCTTGAAGGGGCGACCGACGTCAGCGGCTTCGGCGGCTGGCGCAATTATCTTGCCAGCAAGGGCAACTGACCGCGCCTGCATGTGACGCCATGCCCCCTTCTGGCGGCTGGACGTCTGCCCGGCTGCGGCATAGGTTTTTGTGCGGGCCGGGATATTGTTCGGCATTCCACGGGGTTCGGCCAGTGCGATGAAGCGTGCGCCGCTCCCCCCGGGCCGCGGCCGGAGATTGCCGCAGGCGCGATAATCTCCGGGGCTGGCGCACCGGCACAGGCCGGTGCGCGCTCTAGGGGAGATCGCAATGGCAAATGGTATCGGACGCCTGGTCACGCGTATTTTGATCATCAACGACAATCTGAACGATGACAGCGCCCAGGGCCGCGCGGTGCGCGCCCTTGTCGCGGGCCTCGAGGACAGGGACGTCGAAGTCGACACGTCACCCAGCGGCGAGGATGGCGCGCTCCATTTCTCGTCCGACAGTTCCTTCCAGGCGGTCGTGCTCGACTGGGATCTTGGCGAAGGCGAGGGGCATGAGACCGCTTCGGCGGCGCTTGCGGAAATTCGCAAGCGCAATGCGAAAGTACCGGTTTTCCTGCTGGCGGACCGCACGATAGCGTCATCCATCCCGGTTGAAGCCATGCAGCAGGCGGATGACTTTATCTGGCTGCTCGAGGATACAACCGATTTCATCTGTGGCCGCATCATCGCCGCCGCGGACCGTTATCGCCAGCAGGTTCTGCCACCCATGTTCCGGGCGCTGGTCAGGTTCTCGGAAGTCTATGAATATTCGTGGCACACGCCGGGCCATACGGGCGGCACAGCCTTTCTCAAATCGCCCGCCGGGCGAGCTTTCTTCGAGTTTTTCGGCGAAGAACTGTTCCGCTCCGATCTTTCCATTTCAGTGGGCGAACTCGGCTCCCTGCTCGACCATTCCGGCCCCATCGGCGCGGGTGAGAAATATGCCGCAACCGTGTTCGGCGCGCACCGCACCTACTATGTCACCAACGGCAGTTCAACCTCGAACCGCGTGATCCTGATGGCGAGCGTCACCCGCGATCAGGTCGCGCTTTGCGACCGCAACTGCCACAAATCGGCGGAACATGCGATGACGCTTTCCGGTGCCATCCCGACCTATCTGATGCCGGTGCGCAACCGTTACGGCATCATCGGGCCGATTCCGCCGGAAAGCCTGACGAAGGAAGCCATCCGCAAATCCATCAAGTCGAACAAGCTCGTGCATGCGGATATCGACTCCACGCCCCGGCATGCCATCATCACCAACTCCACCTATGACGGCCTCTGCTACAACGTCACCCGGGTGGAAGAGCTTCTGGGCACCAGCATCGACCGGATGCATTTCGATGAAGCATGGTACGGCTATGCCAGATTCAATCCGTTATACAAGGACCGTTATGCCATGCATGGCGATCCCAAGGATCACGGCCCTTCGAAACCAACTGTTTTCGCGACGCAATCGACCCACAAGCTGCTCGCAGCGCTTTCACAGGCCTCGATGATCCATGTGCGCGACGGGCGCAATCCCGTCGAGCATGCGCGCTTCAACGAAGCCTTCATGATGCATGCCTCGACCTCGCCCAATTATGCGATCATTGCATCGAACGACGTAAGCGCCGCGATGATGGACGGTCCGGGCGGGGAAGCTCTGACCACGGAATCCATTCAGGAGGCCGTCGCCTTCCGTCAGCTCACGTCCCGGCTTCATAGTGAATTTTCGGCAAAAGGCGACTGGTTCTTCAATTGCTGGCAACCGGACAGCGTGAACGTTTCCGCCGGCAAAACCCGCCGCAAGGTTCCCTTTCATGAAGCGCCGCCCGACGTTCTGGCAACCGATCCCGATTGCTGGGTGCTGCATCCCGGGGAGGCGTGGCATGGGTTCGAAAAGCTGGAAGACAATTACTGCATGCTCGACCCGATCAAGGTATCGGTCGTAACGCCGGGCGTGGCGGCAAAGGGCGGACTCGAAAAAACCGGCATCCCCGCAGCCATCCTGACCGCCTATCTGGGACGTCAGGGCATCATCGTGGAAAAGACGACGGATTTTACCATCCTCTTCCTGTTCTCTATCGGCATCACCAAGGGCAAGTGGGGCACGCTTGCCAATGCGATGCTCGACTTCAAGCGCGACTATGACGCCAATGCGCCGCTCACTCTGGTTCTGCCAGAACTTGTCGCCGGTAATCCTGAACGCTACGGGGCGCTCGGACTGAAGGATCTCTCAACCGAAATGTTCGACGCGATGAAGAAATATCGCACCACCGAATATCTCTCCAAGGCTTTCTCGGTTCTCCCCGTGCCGGATCTGAGCCCGGTCGAAGCCTACGAGCGGCTGGTGAAGAATGATGTCGAGCGGGTTGCGCTTTCCGCCATCGCGGGCCGCACGGTCGCGACCGGCGTGGTACCTTATCCGCCGGGCATCCCCTTGCTGATGCCCGGCGAAAACGCCGGTCCCGATAACGGGCCGCTGATCGGCTATCTGCGCTCGCTTGAAGCGTTCGACACCGGTTTTCCCGGCTTTGCCCATGACATCCATGGTGTCGAGGCCGAGGAAGGCAAATATGAGATTTTCTGCATCAAACAATAATATCCGCCGTCATGTCTGACAGGGCGATGGCCTCCCCGGCGGGGAGGCCATTTTCATGACGGGGATCAGGCCGGAGTGCGCTCGACGGCGGCGATCCGGCTCACGGAACGGTTGTCATCCCAGTGGCTCTTGCGGTTGAAGCTGGGCGGACGGTCCTTGAGGATGCGCGTGGCGAGCCACAGGCGCTTGAAGTGACGTTTGTGGCCACTCGCCGGATCGTCCTCATAAGCAGTCCGCCCATGAAGGACATGGTAGTTATTGATGAACTGCATCTCGCCGGGCTGCAAATCCATATAAACATTGTACTGTGGCTCGTTAGCCATCCGGCTTACCAGATCAAGCGCCTCGATGGCCTGCGCTGAAAGTCTGGGAGCATCGGCGTGACGCTGCGATGTTTTGATATATTGCGGCACGAAGCGAACGAACAGCCGGTCCCGATATTCCGTGAACACACTTCTCTGATAGAAGGGCTGCCCACCCTTTGGTTCTTCGCCCCGAAAATCCCATGGCAGTTCATCGAACAGGCGGGCGATCATATCCGGATGTGTCCGGACAAGCTCATTATAGATGGCGACCACATTGGCGACGCATGACAGCCCGCCCTTTTTCGCCTTACGCAGGCACATCAGGCCGACAAGGTCCGAGCCGTCAGTATGATAGTCGAGCGCGATCAGGCCCAGTTCGTTGCCGCGGGTTGTCGGGTCGCCGATCGTGCGGCCCTGATCCGTGACATCCCCCATGACATGGCCATATTTGTTCTGCGGCCATGGGTCCCCGAGGTGCATGCCGATGCCCCAGTAGAGCATGGTGAGATCGTCGTCCGAATAGCGCCCGCTATCGAGTGCGCTGATCCGGACAAAACCGCGCCCGTCGATCAGTTCCTTTTCGACGCTGGCGAGCTTGTCAACGAGCCCCTCAAGCGGGAAATGACTCCGGTCCAGCTCCAGAAGATTATCCGAAAAGGATTTCGCGACACCCAGCGCATGATCCAGTTCCCGCTTGTCGGCATCGCTGAGGAACAAGGTCCATTGCTCAGGGTCCTGCACATCGGCGGAACGCCAGTTCACATGGGTTTCGAGCGGCCGGGGCATTGCAGTCATTTTCTCCTCCTTGACCTGTTATTTTCTTATGAGGCTTATGCAGCGGCCTGCGGCCCACGCACCAGCCGGCCCGGCAATGCGCCGGTTGCTTCGCCATCGCGATAGACCGTCACGCCTGAGACGACCGTGGCGGTATAGCCGCGCGCGCCCTGCAGCAGGCGCTTCCCGCCCGCCGGAAGGTCGAAAGCCATGTGCGGCGCTTCCACGGCCAGCCTCCCGAAGTCGATGACGTTCAGATCCGCCTTCATGCCGGGCGCGATGGTGCCGCGATCCATGAGGCCGACCGTGCGGGCGGTGTCGTGAGTCTGGCGTTTGACCAGCCAGGGCAGATCGAACCGCCCCGTCTCCCGGTCCCGCCCCCAATGCGAGAGCAGATAGGTGGAGAAGCTTGCATCCGAAATGACGCCGACATGCGCACCGCCGTCGCCCAGCCCCATCACCGTATAGGGGCTCGCGATCATCTCGCCGCAGACGTCGAGGTTGAAATACGCGTAATTGGCGAAAGGCGCGAACATGAAGCGGCGTCCATCCGCTTCGAGCAGCAGGTCGTAGGCGACTTCCAGCGCCGTCCGGTTTTCCCGCGCCGCTATCGCGGCCACGGACTGGTCCCGGTCCGGTTCATAGTCCGGGTTCTCGCCCAGTGGAAATATCCGCTCGAACGCCGTCAGTCGGCCCGCCGCCGGATCGGTCTTTTCTACCGCCGCCTCGGCAAGAAGCCGCGCGCGGAAGGCCGGATCGCGCATCAGGGCTAGACGCTCGGCATGCGGCCTGTGCGAAATCTCCTTGTAGCCGGGCGTGGCCGAGAACGGGTTCAGGCTTCCCTGCAATCCGTAAAGAACCCCGATGGGCCTTGGCGCGACCTGGGCACAGATCGGCAGGCCATCCGTCACCGCCTTGCCGATCATGCCGAGAATATCTCGCCAGCCCTCCGGGCGGCGATGCGCCTGACCGAGCGACAAAGACAGGGGCCGCCCGGACGCCTCGACGATCCGGCGCACCATGGCGAATTCCGATTGTGGATCCGGCGTGTCGAAATCGGAAATCAGCTCCATCACGCCGTGCCCCGCATCGCGGATGCCGAGCGCAATCCCCATCAGTTCGCTTTCCGTGGCACGCAGCGAAGGGGTGGGGTCGCCCTTGATGGTCTTGTGGTTGAGGGTTCGCGAGGTGGAAAAGCCGATCGCCCCGGCCAACATGGCTTCCGCCGTCAGGCGGCGCATCTCGGCAATGTCGCGTTCGTTCGCCGGTTCGAGGTCCGCGCCGCGCGCGCCCATCACATAAAGCCGCAAGGCCCCATGGGGAAGCTGGGCACAGATGTCGATGTCATAGCGGCGGGCGTCCAGCGCATCGAGATAGTCGGGAAAGGATTCCCAGTTCCAGCGCAGCCCTTCATGGAGCGCGGCGCCGGGAATATCCTCCACACCCTCCATCAACTCGATCAGGCGATCATGGTCCTGCTTGTGGACAGGGGCAAAGCCCACACCGCAATTGCCCATCACAGCCGTGGTCACGCCATGCCAGCTTGAGGGTGCCAGCCGGCTGTCCCAGGTCGCCTGCCCGTCGTAATGGGTGTGAATATCGACAAAACCCGGCGTCACGATCTGCCCGCGCGCGTCGATTTCCTCGGTGCCGCTGCCGCCGATTGCGCCGATCCCGGCGATCCGGCCGTCCTTCACGCCAATATCGGCCTCGAACAGGGGCGCGCCGGTGCCGTCGGCCACCTGGCCGCCGCGCACGATCAGATCATAATCCCGGGCCATTGATCCTCGCCTTCTTTTAGTTAGTATTATCTAACTAACTATGATCCGCGAAAATGGGTCCGTCAAGAGCCCGGCTGCTCTATTCCAGAAAGCGCCTTTCCACGTCCTTCAGGCGCTGTTCCTTGCTGGCGGCGAGCGCGTGATAGAGCGTGTCCATCATCATGTAGAAGGCGGGAAGGTCGAACCCCGGCAGCAACTGGTCGATCCGTTCCGCAAGCGAGTCCTCGAATGCCCGCATCCGCGCGCGGCCCTGCTCCGTCAGCACGATCTGCGTCGCCCGGCCATCGTCGGGATCCGCCTCCTCCGCGATCCAGTCCTTCTGGCGCAGATTGTTCAGCATGGCGGAGATGGTCGGCTTTTTCACCGCGCCGGCGGCCGCAATGGCGCCCGCGCGCTTCGACCCGTTGCTGAGATAAAGCAATGTACGGTACTGGGTCAGGCTGATGTCCTGATCGCGGGCCACCTGCTCGAACTCACGATAAAGAGTGATGACCGCGCGGATACCGAAAGCTTTTTCTCTGCTGGTCATGGGTCCGTCTTGCATGTGAAACAGGATGCCGGAGATTTAGACGCCCGGCCGCACAAAGGGAACTGAAACCTCGCCCGCGCGGTGCGGCGTCACGCTTTCGGCAGGGGCTCTGCTGTCTTGTCCTTCAATTCAACAGGATCGTCCACTGTGCCTCCCGGCACCGCGACGATGCGAACCTCGTGCTGGGGGCTCGGGATATTGATGTCGTGCAGCCTGAATATGTCGTCGATCGCATAGTGAAGATTGCTCTTCGTGCTCAGCATATAATCCGTATCCCGCACGAAGCAGCGCAACTCGAAGTCGAGCGAATAATCCCCGAAATTGACGAAGAAAGCCTTGGGCTCGGGATATTTGAGAATCTCCTCCTGAGACTTGGCGCAATCGACCAGCAGGGAGGCGACCAGGCGCGTGTCCGTGCCATAGTCCACGCCGACCTTGATGATCAGCCTCGCAATCCGGTTCTTGTGGGTCCAGTTCGTGACCGACGAGGCGATGATTTCGGAATTGGGCACAATGACGGAGGCCCGGTCGAACGTCTCGATCTCGGTCGCGCGCACCGAGATATGCCGCACCGTGCCCTCATTGCCGCCCACGATGATCCAGTCGCCGACGCGGATCGGCCGTTCGATCAGGATCAGCAGACCGGCGACGAAATTCTCGACCACCGTCTTCAGCCCGAAACCGATACCGACGGAAAGGGCGCCGGCGACGATGGCGAGATTGGCGAAGCCCACGCCGAGAATCGAGACCGCCGCGAGCGCGGAGAGCGTGACCCCGATATAGGTGATACCCGACGTGATGGAATTGCGGATGCTCGGATCGAGCGTCGTGGTCGGCAGGATGCGGCTGCCCAGCCAGCGCTGTATCCAGCCGGTCAGGGCGTATCCCACAATGAAAGTGACGACGGCCAGAAAGATGCCGGTCAGGGAAATCGTGACGCCGCCAATGGTAAGCCCGCCGGCGATGCTGTTGCCCCAGATGGCGAGCGTGCCTGCGGGCACGCCGAGCAGCAGCAGCAGGAGCGGCACCACAATGATGATCGTCACCAGATCGATGGCGAGGGTCACGAACAGCGGTATGACCCCCATGGGTGCTGTTCCAGCCGCTGCGGTGGGATTGGCGGGGGTAGCGGGCCGCTTGCGCGCCGCGCGTCGCGCCAGCAGGACATTGGCACCCTCCTGGGCTGCCATCCTGAAAAGCAGGGCAATGCCGATGAGCATGGCCGCGATGATCATGCGCAGCTGAATGAACTCGGAGAGCCTCCCGTAGCCGCACAAGGCAATGACGGGCGTCACGACGATAAAGACGATCAGAATGGTACGTCCGAGGCGGACGAGAGAATGCCGGTCTTCCTCATCCTCGCCTGTCTTTGCGGTGTCACCGCCAGCCGGCGCAGCGG
This sequence comes from Parvibaculaceae bacterium, assembly GCA_028283765.1. Taxonomy (GTDB): domain Bacteria; phylum Pseudomonadota; class Alphaproteobacteria; order Parvibaculales; family Parvibaculaceae; genus JAATFR01. The sequence goes on from JAPWJY010000002.1 coordinate 84,442, forward strand.
GCCGGGCTTCCTCCCAATATCCATCCGGCAGCATGAGCGCCAGCAGGCCACTCACGAAAAGGCTTTGCAGCAGAAGGAAGACCGAGCCCAGCGGCCCGGTGATCAGATCATAGGTGCGCAAAACAATCTGGAAGTTGGCGGTGACGACCAGCGTGACGCTCAGAATGGCGATCCGCAAGGGCAGCGCCCTCGCGCCGGACGGAGTAACGGGCACCACCCGCCATGCCGGAGCCCGAGGGGAAAAAGCGGCATAGGTAAGGCCGATGACCGCGAACAAGGGCATGATGATGGACGCCAGCGTCCAGACCATCTTCTCGGCCTGTGTGGAAAGAATGCCCTGCACATGAAGGAACGCAACGCCGACAAGGATCAGGAGCGCAGGCACAAGCGCATTGGCAATCCCTTCGGCGAGCGCCGCCATGATCCGGCGGCTTGAGCTTGGCGACGTCTCCAGCGGATCGCGGCCGAAATGCCTGCGAATGAGCCGCCTCGCCTGCCATCCACCGGCAATGCCCGCAAGAAGAATGGCAAGCGCTGTCAGGCTGATGCGGTGCCAGCGGGGCGCATCCGTCTGCAGCTCGTCGAGCTTGTCGCTGGCCATCTCCCGGAGCGCATCGGAGACCTTGCCGGAATCGGCCAGGGCGTTCTGCCAGACATCCGGCGTGACAGGTGGCGGGAACCGGGCGAAAATCAGGGTCTGAAGCCGCATCCTTTCGGTTGCGGCCAGCCCCTCCAGCAGGTCGCCGCCTTTCAGAATGGCAAGCGAACACTGCTTGATGTGTGTCTCATGGAGATTGATCTTGGCCGTGAGACTTGCCCGCAACGTGGCGATCTTGTCGGATTCCTTGGGCGCATCGGGCGCCGGCTCCGGTCCCAGCTGGGCAAGCTGGGCCTTCAGCGGATCGAGGAGCGCCTGTTCATTGGTCTGGAGCGTTTTTGCCTGGTCGATGAGGGCCTGAACAGCGGACTTGTAGTCGACCGTGCCGTCATCATCCCCGTTTTTGTCGATATAGCTCTGAACCGCATCCGCGGTCTTGCGCCAGCCGGCAAAGACGGAGTCGAAATCCTCCGCTCCCCCCGCCGCCCGGGATCCGGGGACAAGAGCAAAGGTTGCGATCGCCACAAGCAGGAGGGCGCCCAGAAGCCGCGACAGTCTCATATTCGATCCGTGCTCCGTCTACGGCCTCAGGAACCATTGAAGGACCGCTGCCGCAGCTTATCCCGGCTGACGCCGTTCAGGAATGGGCCTGAGACGCTGCCGCCCTGGCGAGACGATTGGAGGCCCTCTGCTCGCTCCACGTTATGTAAAGTGTCGAACCGACCACGATCAAAGCCCCGGCGATGGTGGTCCAGGCCGGAATGTCGCCAAAGAGGACAAACCCGGCAATCACCGCGAAGACGAGGCGGGTATAGTCGATCGGCGCCATGGCGGCGGCATCCCCCACGGCCATGCCCTTGATATAACAGGCCTGGGTTATCACGCCGAAAGCGCCCATGATGGCGAGCAGCGCCAGATCGAGGAGGCCCGGCCAACGCCAGACGAAGATCGCGGGCGGAATCGAAAAGGCAAGGCCGAGCAGCGCGGCATAGACGAGGAGAACGAGGGGAGCATGGTCGCGAACCATGACCTTCATGCCCGTTATCGTCAGCGCGAACAGCAGGGCCGAGGCCAGCGCCGCACCCTGCCCCCACAGCAGCGCCATGCCGGTCGCGTTGCCGGTCCCCCCGCCGCCCATGCCGCTGACCAGCAGCACAACCCCCGCAAAGCCCGCCAGCGCCGCGATCACGCGCGGGAACCCGATCTTTTCCCGTAATACAAAGGCGGCCAGCGGCACCAGCCAGAGCGAGCGGGTAAAGGACAGCGCATTCGCATCGGCCAGCGGCAGGGCCTGATAGGCATAGAAGCTGAGAATGGTGGCGAGCGTTCCTGCCGCCGAGCGGAACAGCAGAATGCCCGGCCGGGTGGTGTAAAAGGCCCGGCGCCAGTCCCGCGCCATCAGGGGCAGCAGCACAATCACTCCGGCCGCCTGCCGGTAAAAGGTCTGGAGACCGGCCGGATAGTCATTACCAAGAAATTTGACGAGCGTGGTCATGATCGTGAAGGTCAGGGCCGCCGTCAGCATCCAGCACGCCCCCTGAAGATTCGGGGACAGGGCATCGAACCGTCTCATCCAGCTCTTCCTGAAACGAGCAACTCCCCTTCTGATACGCATGGCAAATTTCCCGGCTTTCGTCGCAGGCGGTAATAACCATGATTAACGCAGCGTTACAATCGCGCCCGGACGTACCCTGGGAAAGCCGTCCGGGCCTGCCCCCGATAGCCGATTGACGCCCGGTCGCCTGTTGCGGCTAATAACGCCAACAAGCTTATAAAACAGGGAGAAAATCTGATGGTTGACCATGCGCGGATGAAAACGCTCGGCGACGTCTCTCGGTATCAGGCGGAGATTCAGCCCGATGCGACCGCCTTCACCTTTGAGGGCCGGACGGTCAGCTATGCCGATTTCAATCGCCATACGGATCTGGTCGCTTCGGGTCTGATCGCGGCGGGCCTGAAGCCCGGCGCCCGGATCGCCTATCTGGGCAAGAACAGCGACGCCTATTTCGAGCTTTTCATGGGCGCGCCCAAGGCGGGCGTGGTGATGGTACCGGTCAACTGGCGTCTGGCCGGACCCGAGGTCGCCTTCATCGTGGATGACGCCGCCGCCCCCATCCTCTTCGTCGGTCCCGAATTCTATGATCTGGTGGCGAGCCTGCGCGACAAACTCCCGAAGGTCCACACCATCGTCGCCATGGAGGGTGGCGTCCCCGGCTGGCCCGCCTATGAAGAATGGCGCGACAGCCAGGCCATAACCGCCCTGCCCCCCGTCTCGCGCGATGACGTGGCGCTCCAGCTCTATACCTCCGGCACCACCGGCCTGCCCAAGGGCGCGATGCTCGCCCACCGCAACCTCCTCGACATGCGGGCCAGCAACGCCGCCGCCAGGCTGCCCTGGGACCAGTGGAACGGCGATGACGTGTCCCTCGTCGCCATGCCCGTCTCGCATATCGGTGGCACGGGCTGGGGCCTGATGGGCCTCTATAACGGCGCGAAGAACGTCGTCGCCCGCGAGTTCAACCCCAACGCGGTGCTGGATTTCATCGAGCACGACAAGGTGAGCAAGCTCTTCATGGTGCCCGCCGCCATGCAGATCGTGCTGCGCGACCCCCGCTCGCGCCATGTGGATTACAGCCGCCTCAAATATATCCTCTACGGCGCGTCCCCCATTCCGCTGGAACTGCTGCGCGAGGGCATGGAGGTCTTCAAGTGCGGCTTCGTCCAGAACTACGGCATGACCGAAACCTGCGGCACGGTCGTCGCCCTGCCGCCGGAGGACCATGTGCCCGAAGGCTCGCCCCGGATGCGCTCGGCGGGCAAGCCCCTGCCCGGCGTCCGCATCAAGATTCTCGGCGAGGACGGCTCGTCCCTGCCCCCTCATCAGGTCGGTGAAATCGCCATTCACTCCCCCGCCAACATGGCCGGCTACTGGAACCTGCCCGATGCCACGGCGAAAACCATCGACGCGGACGGCTGGCTCAGGACCGGGGACGCGGGCTATGTGGACGAGGACGGCTATGTCTATGTCCATGACCGGGTGAAGGACATGATCATCTCCGGCGGCGAGAATGTATATCCTGCGGAAGTCGAGAATGCCGTCTTCGGCCACCCCGACGTTGCCGATGTCGCTGTCATCGGCGTGCCCGACGAGCGCTGGGGCGAGGCCGTCAAGGCCATCGTGGTGCTGAAACCCGGCGCGACGGCGGATGTGGGCGGCATCATCGCCTGGACCCGCGAGCGGATCGCCGCCTATAAAAGCCCGAAATCGGTCGATTTCATCGAGGCCCTGCCGCGCAACGCCTCGGGCAAGATACTGCGCCGCGAACTGCGCGATCCCTACTGGGCGGGCAAGGACCGGCGGGTCAATTGAGGATGCCCCGCCGCTCTGCTAAGCAACATCAAACCACTTGTAACCGGGAAGTCTGAAATGATCGGCAGATTGAACCATATCGGGGTCGCCACCCCGTCCATCGACGAATCGGTGAAGATGTACCGGGACATTCTCGGCGCGACCAGTTTCACGGAAAAATGGTCCATGCCCGAGCAGGGCGTCTGGGTCTGCTTCGTCGACCTGCCCAACACCCAGATCGAACTGATCGAGCCCTATGGCGAGGATTCGCCGATCCACGGGTTTCTGGCCAAGAACCCCAAGGGCGGCCAGCACCATGTCTGCTACGAGGTCGACGACATCATCGCCGCCCGCGACGACATGCGCGCCAAGGGCTGCACGGTGCTTGGCACCGGCGAACCCCGCATTGGCGCCCATGGCGTGCCGGTCATCTTCGTCCACCCCAAGGACATGGGCGGCATCCTCGTCGAGCTGATGCAGAAGCCCGAAGGCCACTAAACATTCCCAAAGGCGGAATCCCGGGGGATTCCGCCCTTTTCCCGTCTGGTCAGATCACACCGAAGGCTTTATCAGTTCCTGTCCCCGGCGTTCCCCTCAAGGGCACCCATCCGGCAGGAGAGCGAGAGTGGCTGAACGGAAAATCGTCGCGCGGGTCAGCGGAGGGCTGGGCAACCAGCTTTTCATCTATGCCGCCGCCCGCCGGATGGCGATCGAGCGCGGCGCGAAGCTCTATATGGACCATCTTTCGGCCTTCCAGACCGACAAGTTCGGCGCCATCTACCAGCTCCGGCATTTCGCGGTAAAATCCGAACTCGCTCCGGAAAAATACTGCTTCAGGACCTCGTTCGGCCGGAAAAAGCGGGAACTGCTGAAGGGCCTGTCCAATTCCCTGCCGCTCTCGCGAAAATTCATCGTCAAGGAACTGGATTTCATCCCGCCCGGCAGCACGCAGAATCCCGATTTCAAGCAACCTCTTCGCGACCTGCTCCGGCTTGAGGGCTACTGGCAGGCGGTGCGCTACTTCCACCCCTATGAAAAGGAAATCCGCGAGGATCTGCGCATCACCTCGCCCCTGAATGCCCAGTCCCGCGCCGTCCTCACCGACATCCGCAACTGCGAAGCAGTTTGCCTGCATATCCGCCAGCGGCGCGGCGCGCTTCATGCGCCGGGCATGGCAGCTCCCAAAACTGTCACCCAACTTGGGTTCGATTATTACGAACGCGCCGTCGAGCACATTGCCGCCCGGGTCAGGAACCCGGTATTCTACTGTTTTGGTGACGATCCGGACTGGCTTCCGCCGCGCTGGACCTTCCCCTATCCGGTCATTTTCGTCTCCCACAACAAGGAGCAGGAAAGCGCGTATGAGGATCTGGCCCTGATGGAGGCCTGCAAGCATTTCATTGTCGGCAACAGCACATTCAGCTGGTGGGCCGCATGGCTCGCCCGGAATCCCGGGAAAGTGATCATTGCGCCCAAAAACGAGGAAGGCAGGCTTTCCTGGGCATCGGAGCCTGACGTCAATCCACCCGGCTGGACCGAACTGGACGTGTGAACCGATTTGACCCGAATGCCCACGCATCCGCCCAAGATACTCCATGTCGCCAACTTCATGACGCGGTTCAAGGGCGCGAGCTATTTCGCCAACCAGTTCAAGTTCAGCAACGGGCTGGTCCGGGCGGGATGCAACGTCCTCAATTTCAGCGACCGGGATGTGGCCCGCGCCTCCTCGCTGTTCCGCAACCGCAAGGCGGGGGCAGCGGGGGCCAACCGGAAGCTGCTGGACCTCGCCGCCACCTTCCGCCCCGACATCATCCTTTTCGGCCATGCCGACACCATCGAACCCGCAACCCTCGACCGGCTGCGGGAAGCCTGCCCCGGTGTGAAGCTCGTGCAGTGGAATGTCGATCCGCTGTTCGAGCCGGACAATGTGGCGCGCCTCAACGCCAAGATCGCCCATGTCGACCTCACCTTCGTGACCACGAGCGGCGTCGAGCTTGAATCATTGGGCCAGCAGGGCCGCTACCGCGTCGCCTTCGTGCCCAATCCGGTCGATCCGGGCATCGAGCGCAGCCGGGCCTTCGAGCATCCCCGTGAGGCGCTGGCCCATGATCTTTTCTACGCCGTCGGCCGCGCCAGCCTGCGCCGGTTCCATGCAGGCCGCGAACAGGAAGCCGGCGAGATCGTCAAAAACGTGATCGCCGCCTGCCCGGACGTGAGGGGCCTGTTCCCCGGCTATCTCGGCGAGCCTCTTGTCGCCGGATATGACTATGAGCGCGTGCTGGCGCAAAGCGCCATGGGCCTCAATATCAGCCGCCGCAACGATTCCCGGCTCTATTCCTCGGACCGCATCGCCCATCTCGCGGGCAGCGGCATCCTGGTCTTTCTGGATCGCGCCACCGGCTACGCCGACCTGTTCGCCGAGGATGAAATCGCTTTCTACAGTTCCGGGGACGAAATGCACGAAAAGATCCGCCGCTTCGCCCGCGAGGACGGCGCGCGCCGGGCTGCCGCACAACGCGGGTTCAACGCCTACTCCCGGTTTTTCGATGCGACGAAAGTTGCCCGCTACATGCTGGGCGTCATAGAGGGTTCGATCGATGCGGGGCTCCATGACTGGACCCGATAAGGCACGGCGCGCTCTTGAAATCGGCTTTCTGCTCTTCCTGCCCGCAGGCTATATCGTGGCGCCGGAGCCGACCTGGTCGTTCTTCTTCTATACGCTGCTCCTTCCCCTGATCGTTTACGATCTCTGGCGCCAGCGTCGCAAGAAACTCTACCGCGACCCCGTGGTATTGCTGGCGCTGGCGCTGATCGGCTGGATCGCGCTCAGCATGGTCTGGGGCGTGGACCAGAGCGGGCGCATGATCTCGAAATACCTCAATGCTCTGCTCACGAACAGTGCCTTCCTTCTGGGGGGGATAAGTTTCTTCGCCCTGTCGGACGAAGTCTGGCGGCAGCGTTTCATGCGCTGGCTGCCCCTTGCCGCCGGTCTTGGCGCGCTCATCAGCTTCTGGCACTTCTATGTTCATCTCTGCATGCCCCTCGATGAGCGCCTCGATGGCTGGGCCGAGCTCCGCCAGCCCATTCTCGGCAGCAATGTCATCCTCGTCGCGGGCCTGTTTGCCTTGCGCAACATTGCGGCGGGCAAGCCCGGCATGGCGCGCGCATGGCAGGTTGCCGCCGCCTTTCTCATCCTCGCTTTCGTCATTCTTGCCGGCAGCCGCGGGCCCCTGACGGCACTGACGGGCTCCGTACTGGCGATGCTCATCCTGCTCCAGCCCAGGCGCGTGGGCCTTATCGTTCTGGCTGTTGCCGCGGCGGTGGCAGTCCTCTCCTTCGTCCCCGCCGTCCACGACTATATGGCCACCATGCTCGGCCGCGATTCCATGCGCGGCGAAATCTGGTGGATCACCCTTGAATATGTGAAAGAACGTCCGCTGCTCGGCTACGGTGCGGCCAACACCACCGTGCTGCTGTACGATAATCTCGGCAGACCGCAGATCGTCATGCCGCACAGCATCTATATGTCGGCCCTGTTCTACACCGGGATCATCGGCCTCGCGCTCCTGATCGCCCTCTTCGCTGGCCTCGCCCTGCGGGCGCTCAGACTCAGGGACCGGATCGACCGCGCGCTCGCGACCGCTCTTCTGGCCGTGCCCGTGATCGCGGGACTGACCGACATCAGCCAGTCGATCAAGCCCCCAACCCAGGAGTGGTACATCATCTGGCTGCCCGCCATCTTCATTCTGGGCCTCGCAGCGCATGAGCGGCGCAACAGGTCGGCGTCACAAGCGTCTGTTGCGGAATCCCTCCATCAACAGCATGGCGCTCAGGCAGAACGCGCCGTTTCCGGGACATAGCAGGGATATTGCTTCTTTGCCCCGGCCGCGAGCACAAGGTCGAGATCGAAGGTCACAAGGGGCATTGCCGCGCTGGTTTCACCCAGCAGCCTTCCGCCCGGCGCGAAAGCAAAACCGCAGCCGCCAAAACCGGGCCCCCGTGCGCCTGCGCCCACCCGGTTGGAGCTCACCACATAGCTGCCGGAGACAAGCGCCGCCATCGCGCCCGCGATCTTCCATTCTTCATGCGGCGCGCCCGTCGCCCGGGGCGCGACGATCAGATCCGCGCCCGCCCTGCCATAGGCGCGGGCATGTTCGTTGAACATCAGCTCGGTGCAGAGCATCACGCCGACCCGCAGGCCCGCGACGGTCACGGCCTCGAAGCCCGGTACCGCGGTCTGGAACCAGCCGGCTTCAAACCAGCCCTCCTCGGCGGGGAAATAATGCTTCTGGTGCAGCGCCCTGTAGATGCCTCCTTCAAGCGCGAAAGCTTCGTTGGCAAGCCGTTCGCCTGCCCGCACGGGACGTGAGGAAAGGATCAGCGGCAGATCCAGCATCCGCAACGCCTCCAGCCCCGCCTCGTGTGACCGGATGCTGTCCCTGGCCCGGCCATCATCATAGCGGGCAGCCGCGGCAAGCCATGGGCCGAACGGCATTTCGTTGGTGACCAGAACCTGCGGCACGGCCTCGCGCACCCGCGCCCGGATCGCGGACCATGCCGCATCCCCGGCCTCAAGCCCTTCGGGCCATTCGACGAAAGCCACGCGCATGGAGTCTCCTGTGAAGCTTATGGGAAAGCGTGGCGATGTTAACGGCAAAGAGAGGAAGTGGTTAGCCGCCTGACGAGCGCCGGATACAGGTCTCTTGAATGTTATATTATAACATATCATTATAGCCGCCGGCCCAATCTCACCCCCCGAGGAGATCCCCCCATGGCGCAACGCCTTCCCGTGACTGTCCTGTCCGGCTTTCTTGGCGCGGGCAAGACCACGCTGCTCAACCATGTGCTCAACAATCGCGAGGGCCGGCGCGTCGCGGTCATCGTCAATGACATGAGCGAGGTCAACATCGACGCCGATCTGGTGCGCGAAGGCGGCGGCAACCTGCTGCGTACCGACGAGCGGCTGGTCGAAATGACCAATGGTTGCATCTGCTGCACGCTGCGCGATGATCTGCTGCTGGAAGTGCGCAAGCTCGCCGCCGAAGGACGCTTCGATTATCTGCTGATCGAGTCGACCGGCATTTCGGAACCGCTGCCGGTCGCCGCCACCTTCGATTTCCGCGACGAGGAAGGCGAAAGCCTTGGCGACGTCGCCCGCCTCGACACGATGGTGACGGTGGTCGATGCAGTCAATCTGCTGAAGGATTACGGCTCCGTCGATTTCCTGAGCGATCGCGGCCAGTCGCTCGGCGAGGACGACCAGCGGGCACTGGTCGATCTGCTCGTCGACCAGATCGAATTCGCCGATGTCGTCATCCTCAACAAGGTGGATACGGCGACCCCGGACCAGATCGAGGCGGCGCGCAAGATCATCACGGCGCTCAACCCCCACGCCGATCTGATCGAGGCGAGCGAGAGCCGGGTCGATCTCGCCCGGGTGCTGGATACCGGGCGCTTCGACTATGAAAAGGCGCAGGAACATCCGCTCTGGTACAGGGAGCTTTACGGCTTCGCCGATCACAAGTCCGAAGCGCTGGAATATGGCATCAAAAGCTTCGTCTACCGGGCGCGCCGGCCGTTCCACCCGGCAAAATTCCATGCCTTCATCAATGCCTCATGGCCGGGCGTAATCCGCGCCAAGGGCCATTTCTGGCTGGCGACACGGCCTGAATGGGTCGGCGAACTCAGTCAGGCAGGAGCCCTTGTACGCAACGAGGCGCTGGGTTTCTGGTGGGCCAGCGTGCCCAGGGAACATTGGCCAGAACATGCCGACTGGCGCGAGGCGCTGGCGAAGAACTGGGACCCCGTCTATGGCGACCGGCGGCAGGAGCTTGTCTTCATCGGCGCCAGCATGGATGAGCGCGCCCTGCGCCGCCAGCTTGACGCCTGCCTTGTCGGCGACGCGAACGCCAAAGGCCTGAAAACCGGTGCCTGGAAGAAATTGCCGGACCCCTTCCCCCTCTGGAAAAGACAACCGGCATCGTGAAAGTGCATCGGCAATGAATTCTGAAACCGGATTCACAACATCTTCATGTTGAGATCAAAGAGTTGCCGTAAAAAGGCATATTGATCGGGACGGAGCCGATGGCGGGGCTATGATCGCAGCGGCACAGATTCGTCGAAAGGACAGAAGATGCGAAATGGCGGTTTCAGGCTCATGGCCGCGGGCATGGTGCTCGCAACAGGCATCACGGCGGGTGGCCTCGCCCGGGCTTCCGGTCTGATGGATTCCATTGGCCAGTTGAGCGGCGCGGCGACCGGCGGCTCGGCATCGGGTGGCGCGGGCGGCCTTGGTAGCCTGCTGTCGTCAGGCTCGCTCACCTCCGGCAGCACCGACAATGTCGCCGGCATCCTCCAGTTCTGCGTACAGAACAATTATCTGAGCGCTGATGCCGCTTCTGGCGTCAAGGACCAGTTGCTCCAGAAGATCAATGGCGGCACAGCCCCCACCAGTGACAGCGCCTACAAGGATGGCGCCAATGGCATCCTGAACAGCAGCAATGGCTCCAAAATCGATCTGGACGGCGATGGCATCAAGAAGCAGGTGACCAAAAAGGCCTGCGATTACATCCTGAAACAGGGAAAATCCCTGCTTTGACCCTTCCGGCCCGGACAGGCTCGGCCGGGCCGGGGAAAGCCCGCTTCGTGAGAGCGCCTTCAGGCCATCGGCAGCCGCCCCGCTTTCCCGGGCGCGGTTGCCGGGGTAAAACCCACACCCCGCCACGCCCGTGGTGATTCCGTCCTGAATGCCCCACGCCTCAATGCCCCCGCCTCATGGAAGCCTCATGAAATCCATTTCCCAGCGTATCGCCGAAGAACTGAGTGTCGAGGAGCGTCAGGTCACCGCCGCCATGGACCTGCTCGACGGCGGTGCGACCGTGCCCTTCATCGCCCGCTACCGCAAGGAAGTGACCGGCGCGCTGGATGATTCCCAGTTGCGCGATCTGGAGGAAAGGCTGCGCTATCTGCGCGAGCTGGACGAACGCCGGGCCGCCATCCTGCAAAGCATCGAGGAGCAGGGCAAGCTTGACGACAGGCTGCGCGGGCTGATCGCCGCCGCTGACACCAAGGCCCGGCTGGAAGACATCTATCTGCCCTACAAGAGCAAGCGCCGCACCAAGGGCGAGATCGCCCGCGAGGCCGGGCTCCAGCCTCTGGCCGACGCCCTGCTGGGCGACACTACGCTGGACCCGCAAGCGGCGGCCGCCGCCTATATCGACACAGACAAGGGCGTGGCGGACGCCGCCGCCGCGCTTGAGGGCGCGCGCGCCATCCTGTCGGAACGTTTCGCGGAGGATGCCGAACTGATCGGCTCCCTGCGCGAGGAGGTCTGGACACAGGGCCTGATCGTTTCCAGCGTCCGCGAAGGCAAGGAAGTGGAGGGCAACAAGTTCGCCGACTATTTCGACTTCAGCGAGCCGCTGACGAAGCTGCCCTCGCACCGCATCCTCGCCCTCTTCCGGGGCGAAAAGGAGGAGGCGCTTTCCCTGCGCATCCTCAGCGAGCCGGAACCCGCCGAGCCAACGAAACTGCCCGGCGCGTGCGAGCGCCGCATCGCCCACCATTATGGCATCGCCGACCGGGGCCGCCCCGCGGACCGCTGGCTGCTTGAAACCGTGCGCTGGGCCTGGCGCACCAAGATCCAGCTTCACATCACCATGGACCTGCGGATGCGCCTGCGCACCCTGGCCGAGGACGAGGCGGTGAAAGTCTTCGCGGGCAATCTGCGCGATCTGCTGCTGGCCGCCCCGGCAGGCACCCGCGCCACGCTGGGGCTCGATCCGGGATTCCGCACCGGCGTCAAGGTGGCGGTCGTGGACGCCACCGGCAAGGTGGTCGATTCCTGCGCGATCTTCCCCCATGAGCCGCAGCGGCGCTGGGACGAGGCGCTTGCCGTGCTCGGCAGGCTTGTCCGCGCCCATCATGTGGACCTGATCGCCATCGGCAATGGCACCGCCTCGCGCGAGACCGACAAGCTCGCCGCCGACCTGATCAAACAGAACCCCGAACTGAAACTCACCAAGGTGGTGGTGTCCGAGGCCGGGGCGTCCGTCTATTCGGCCTCCGCCTTCGCTTCCGCCGAACTGCCGGATCTGGACGTCACCATCCGCGGCGCGGTCTCCATCGCGCGCCGCCTGCAGGACCCGCTCGCCGAACTGGTCAAGATCGATCCCAAATCCATCGGCGTCGGCCAGTACCAGCATGATATTGGCGAATACAAGCTGTCGCGCTCGCTCAACGCCGTGGTCGAGGATTGCGTGAACGCGGTCGGCGTCGACGCCAACACCGCCTCCGCGCCGCTGCTGGCCCGCGTCTCGGGCATCGGCGAGGGGCTCGCGGAAAACATCGTGCGCTATCGCGACGAGCATGGCCCGTTCCGCACCCGCTCGGCGCTGAAGAAGGTGCCGCGTCTGGGCGACAAGGCGTTCGAGCTTTGCGCCGGCTTCCTGCGCATCGCCCATGGCGAGGATCCGCTCGACGCCTCCGCCGTTCATCCCGAAGCCTATCCGGTAGTCCGCCGGATCATCGGGAAGACGGGCGACGACCTCAAGAACCTGATCGGCAACACCACGCGGCTTCGCAGCCTCGACGCCCGCGATTTCATCGATGAGAAATTCGGGGTGCCGACCGTGACCGACATTCTGCGCGAGATGGAAAAGCCGGGCCGCGACCCCCGCCCGGCGTTCAAGGCCGCGACCTTCATGGAAGGCGTCGAGAAAATCTCGGACCTGCGCCCCGGCATGATGCTGGAAGGGGTGGTGACCAATGTGGCCGCCTTCGGCGCTTTCGTCGATGTCGGCGTCCATCAGGACGGGCTGGTCCATATCTCGATGATGTCATCGAGCTTCGTCAAGGACCCGCGCGACGTGGTCAAATCCGGCGATGTCGTGCGCGTCAAGGTGCTGGAGGTCGATCCCGCCCGCAAGCGCATCAGCCTCACCATGCGCATGAGCGATGAGGCGGCCCCGCCCCGCACCCCCGGAGCCGCCGCGCCGCAAAAGTCAGGCGCACGGCCGCAGCAGGGCAATCCCCCGAAAAGGGTTGAGACAAGAATGGAAAAACCCGCGGACAATGCCGCCGGAGGCGCCCTTGCCGAAGCCCTGCGCCGGGCGGGCCTCGACCGGAAATAGACCCATTCCGAAGAGGGTGGACAAGACCCGGTGGCGAGGCGTTTTATAGAAGAGCTACGGGAGGCGGTGTTCGCGCCTTCCGGCTGCCGGAGTGTTTTTGATGCCTGACCTTTCGCCGCCCGCGCCCGTGGGTGGCCCTATCGCTGCCACGGTTTTCCTGAATTTCCTCTGTTATTTCGCCATCGGCATTCCGCTCGCCGTGCTGCCGGGCCATGTGCTGGGGCTCGGCTATGGGCCGGTGATCGCCGGATTGACCATCAGCATCCAGTATGTCGCCACCTTTCTCAGCCGCCCCCACGCGGGCCGCATTTCCGACACCGTCGGTCCCAAGCACATCACGCAATGGGGTCTGATCGGCTGCACCCTCAGCGGGCTGGTGCTGCTGGCCTCGGGCTTCCTGTCCTCGCTGCCCATACTGGCGCTTGCCGTCCTCCTTGCCAGCCGGCTGCTGCTCGGCTTTGCGGAAAGCTGGGTCGCGACCGGCGCCATCACCTGGGCCATCGGCCGGACAGCACCTGAGCACACCGCGCAGGTCGTCTCCTGGAACGGCATCGCCACCTACGGCGGACTGGCGCTGGGCGCCCCGCTCGGCGTCGCCATCAACCAGACGCTGGGCTTTTCAGCCCTGGGCATCAGCATGTTCGCCCTCGGCCTTTTCGGCAGCGTGCTGGCCTGGAAATATCCCCGCGTCTCCGTGATCGCGGGCGACCGGCTGCCCTTCGGGAACGTGTTCATGCGGGTTCTGCCCTGCGGCATGGGGCTGGCGCTGGGCGCCGTGGGCTTCGGCGCGCTCGCCACCTTCGTCACGCTCTTTTATGCAAGCAAGGGCTGGAGCCATCCGGCATGGGCGCTTTCCATGTTCGGCTTCACCTTCATCGCGACGCGCCTCATTTTCGCCAACGCCATCAACCGTCATGGCGGCTTTCGCGTGGCCATCATCTCGACCAGCGTCGAATCGCTTGGCCTGCTGATGGTCTGGCTCGCCCCGGCCCCCTTGCTGTCGCTTCTGGGCGCGGGCCTGACAGGCATCGGCTTCGCCCTCGTCTTCCCGGCTCTCGCGGTCGAGGCCGTGCGGCTTGTGACGCCCGCCAATCGCGGCGCGGCGCTGGGCCTTTATTCCGTCTTCGTCGATGTCTCGCTCGGCATCACCGGTCCCGTTGTCGGCCTCTTCGTCAACGGTTTCGGCTATCCTTCGGTTTTCCTCGTCGCGGCCATCGCAGCGCTGGCATCCACGTTGCTCTCCATCACTCTCTACCGCCAGACGAAAAGAGGCAGGCATCATCCTGCCGGGTCAAGCTGAAGCCGTTTGCGGAAAAAAATAAGATGTACAAAGACAGAATCCGGACAGAACGCCGCCCGGAAGATCGATATTTCACGGCGAAAGACCGGAAATATTGACAATACACAGATACCGTTCGTTATTCAGGCGGGAACACCGGAAAATCGTTCCCTCTTTATCCTGACTGTCCGCAAGACAACAATCTCCTCTCATTCCACCGGGCAACCAGCCTTCAGGAGATGGATTGATATTGACTCCCCACAGCATCGTTTGATTGGATCGAACGATGATGCGGCTGTTGGGGAATAGTCCGTGCTGGAACATTGAGGGGACACAATGCGCCATCTTAAAACGATCATTTTCTGCATAAGCGTCAGTTTCGCCCCGTTTGTCGTGGCGGCCGCTCATGCAGACACGGTGCAGCAGCAATGCGCCGATCAATGGAAAACAGACAAGGCCGCTGGCAAAATCCCTGACGGGACGAACTGGGCAAAATTCTACAGTGCCTGCGCCGCTCGGCTGAAAATGGCGTCCACGGGCAGCGCTGCATCGGCTGCAAGCGCGACATCCGGCACAACCGGCAAACCTCAAACTTCAGGGCAGCAGACCCCCGGACAGATCGCCGCCCACCAGCGCGTCAAGAAGTGCGGCGCGGAATGGCAGGAAAAGAAGGCTGCGAACAAGCTTCCGGCGGGCGCAAAATGGCCCCAGTTCTGGAGCGAATGCAACACACGCCTGAAAGCGCAGGGAAACTGATCCGTCACCCTGATTACACAGGATACGGATATTATCCCCGCATGTGACGGAAATCCTGGCTGGCCGGATTATCCGTATAAATGCACAAACAGGCCCGCAAATTAAACAGGGAACGAACAGATGGAGCAGATTCTCATCAACCTTTTAGCCGGGGCGGCCGCGGGCCATGCCACCGGCGCGGCAGCGCCGCAGGTCAGTCTGGGCGCCCTTGGCAACACCATCACCGGTCTGGTCGGCGGCGGCATTCTGGGACAGATCATCCCTCTTGTTCTGCCTCAACTCATCGCCGCCAGTCAGGGCGGCAGCCTCGATGTGCAGGCCATCCTGACGCAGGTCATCGGTGGCGGCGTGGGGGGCGCCATCCTGACGGCGGTAGTCGGCCTCATCAAGAACAGGATGGGCGGTACCAGCCAGTCCTAGTTCACCTTGCCGGGCGAGGACAGTTGCGGGAGCGGAGCAACCTCCACCCCCTCCTCGATCAGTTCGCGCGCCTCTTCGAGCGTGGCCTCGCCATAGATGCCGCGCTCGTCGGTCTCTCCATAATGGATGCGCCGCGCCTCTTCGGCGAATCTGTCGCCAACATAATCCGCGTTCGCCTCGACATGCTTGCGCAGCTCGGCCACCATCCGGGCGAATTTTTCATAGCCTCCCCCGGTTCTGACGCGCTTGCCTGACGTCACCACGCTGGGCGCCATTATGGCCTTGCGCACCTCGCGGCTACCGCACATCGGGCAGGCAATGGTCTTTTCCCGCACCTGCTCGTCATGATCGCCCGAGGAACGGAACCAGGCGTCGAACTCATGGTCATGGTCGCACTGCAAGGCGTAACGGATCATGACGCGAACTCGCGATCATGGCCAAGACTCGGGATACGGCCGCGCGCGTCCTTCACCTTTTGCGGATCGATTTCGGCCAGAACAATCCCGGGCTCCGTGCCCGCCTCCGCGATCACCTCGCCCCAGGGCGCGACGATCAGGCTGTGCCCATAGGTTTCGCGGCCGTTCTCATGGCGTCCGCTCTGCGCCGGGGCGATCACATAAGCCCCGGTTTCGATGGCCCGCGCCCGCAACAGCACATGCCAGTGCGCCTCGCCGGTAGGGCGCGTAAAGGCTGACGGCACGCTGAGCAGACCGGCCCCCTTGTGCGCCAGCGCCCGGTAAAGCTGCGGAAAGCGCAGATCATAACAGACCGTGAGGCCCAGCCGGAGGGACGGCAGGTCCACCGTCACCGCTTCGGCCCCGGGCGCGAAATTGCGGCTCTCGCGATAGCTCTCGCCATTGCCGAGATCGACGTCGAACATATGAATCTTGTCGTACCGGGCGCGGACCTCACCATCCGGCCCAACCAGAAAGGACCGGTTGGCGAGCCTTTCCGGCGCGATCCGGATCGGAAGCGAGCCGATCAGCAGCCAGATGCCCTTCTCCCGGGCAAGCGTCCGCAATGCGGCCAGCGCGACATCATCTTCCTCGGGTCTGGTCTTTTCAAACAGGAGCGGGCGCTCCGCCTCCATCAGCGAGGTGTTCTCGGGCGTGGCGATGAAACTGGCCCCTGCCCCAGCCGCTTCGGCGATCAGGCTCGCCGCCGCCTCCACATTGCGGGCGACTTCGCGCCCGGAGCGGAGCTGGACGCAAGCCGCCACGAACCTGTCCCCGCTTTGGGCGATGGACGGCATGGTCAGGCCGCCAGCAGCGGATCGAGCTTGCCCGCGCGGTCGAGCGCATGGAGGTCGTCGCAGCCGCCGACATGCTGCCCGTTGATGAAGATCTGGGGCACGGTGTACCCGCCATGGGCGCGCTTTTCCATTTCGGCCCGCAGGCCGGCATCCATGCCCACGTCGATTTCGCGGAACGAAACCTTCTTCTGGGTCAGCAGCGCCTTCGCCCTGAAACAATAGGGACACATCATCGTGGTATAGATTTCAACATCTGCCATAGAAGACTCCAATCATACGCGTCGGCACTTCCTATCATATGATGGCTGTTTCGCCGGGAACAACCCGGGCGAGCGTCAGCACGCGCACCTCCGCCGCCCCTGCCCTTAGCAGCGCCCGGGTGCAGGCATCAACCGTCGCCCCGGTAGTCATGACGTCATCGACCAGAACGATCGTCTTGCCCGCCATCTCCGGCTTTTTCCGGGGATCGACGGCGAAAGCGCCCTGAACGTTGCGCTGGCGCTGGTTCCGCGTCAGCCCCACCTGCGCCTCGGTCGCCCGGATGCGATGCAGCAGACTGGTCCGGCAGGGAAGCCCGGACAGTTTCCCGATGCCCCGCGCCAGTTCCGCGGACTGGTTGAACCGCCGCCGGAACAGGCGCCAGCGGTGGAGCGGCACCGGCACCAGCAGATCCGCCCCTTTGAGGACATCCCCGCCGGCACGCACCATCCAGGGCGCGAAAGCCTCGGCGATCTCCATCCGGTCGCCATATTTCAGCCGGGAGACGAGCCTTGCGGCGAGGTCGCCATAGGCCAGCACGGCGCGCGCCGCCGCATAGGGAGGGGGCGAGGCGATGGCAAGCGCGCTCAGCGCGCCCGGCCCCGGATCGTAGCTGAAGGGCAGGCCCGTCACCGGGCAGAGCGGAGCCTCGATCCAGTGTGCCTTTGCCCAGCAGGCCGGGCAAAGCGTGCCCTGCCGCCCGGCGGCCTCTCCGCAGCCCGGACAAAGCGGCGGCAGCAGGACCTCGCGCAGCACCGCGGCAAGCCCTGTAAACCTGCGCCAGACGCCGATATGTATCTCCCCCGCCATCCTCATCCCCCGGTTTCACCATAGATGTTTTGGCGTCCGGCTGCCATGATGCGCGCCGTCATGACAGCACCGTCTCACAGGATTTTCGACCGCAGGCTCGTCGCCCTGCGCCGGGCCCGCGCCGCAGCGAACTTCCCCGCCCACGCCTTCCTCGTCGAACGGGTGGCGGACGAAATCGCGGACCGTCTCGGCACCGTCAACCGCGACTTCCCGCTGGCGCTCGATCTGGGCAGCCATCGCGGCATGTTGCGCGACGTGGCGCTTCCCCCGGGCAAGATCGGCATGCTGGTCGAGACCGACCTTGCGCCCGCCATGCTGCAGGGACGCGAAAGCCTGCGGGTAGCGGCGGACGAGGAAGCCCTGCCGTTCCGCGCGGCAAGCTTTTCGCTGGTGGTGAGCGCCCTTGCCCTGCACTGGACCAATGATCTGCCGGGCGCGCTGGTGCAGTTGCGCCGGACGCTGGCGCCTGACGGCCTCATGATCGCGGCGCTTTTCGGCGGCGAAACCCTGTTCGAGCTGCGCACCGCGCTTTCGGAAGCTGAAATCGAATGCGAGGGGGGCCTGTCGCCCCGTATTTCGCCGATGGCGGATGTGCGCGACATGGGCAGCCTGTTGCAGCGGGCGGGCTTCGCCCTTCCCGTCATGGATGTCGACCGGGTCAAGGTCACCTATGCCGATATGATCGGCCTCATGCGGGAATTGCGCGCCATGGGCGAAACCAACGCCCTCATCGAGCGCCGCCGGGCGCCCTTGCGACGGACCACCCTCATCCGGGCCGCCGAGATTTATCAGGACCGGTTCGGCCTGCCCAACGGGCGCATCCCCGCCACCTTCGAAATCCTGTTCGCCACCGGCTGGGCCCCCCATGACAGCCAGCAGAAGCCGCTGAAGCCCGGCAGCGCGACCGCCCGGCTGGAAGAGGCCCTGAAGAATATGGACAAGCCCTGACTATGGAAGAAAATCTGCCATCCGCCTGATCCTGCGCTAGCATCAGGAACCGGAAATAATGCAGAGCGTTCTCCACCTATGAAAACCGGGCTTCATCGCTGGCACTATGTCGCCGGTCTGTCCATGGCTGCCCTTGTTGCGATCATGGCGCTGTGGAACTGGAACTGGTTCCGCCCTCTGGCCGAAAGAGAGGCCTCCGGCGCTCTCGGCCGCAAGGTCACCATCGGAAATCTGGATGTTGCCCTTTCCCTGACGCCCATGATCGTGCTGGACGGCATCACCATCGGCAATCCGGCCGGTTTTCCCGGCGACAGCACGATGGCGACCATCGACCGGCTCGCCGTCACCATCGACGGACGGGCCGCGCTGGGCGGCACGATCCACCTGCCCGAAATCACCATCGATCATCCCCAGGGCGACTTCAGGGCCAATCCCAGGGGCAACCGGAACTGGATGTTCGGAGGAACCGGCGACAGCGGCGGCGCGCTCCCCCGGATCGACCGCCTCGTCATCAATAACGGCAACATCCGTTTCATCGACCCGGCGCTTGAGGCCGATTTCCGCCTTGCGATCCACACGACCGATTCACAAAAATCCGGCGAGCAGCGGATCGTGGCGACCGCCAGCGGCACCTATGCGGCCCAGCCGATTTCCGCGGAATTCCGCGGTGGCGCGCTGCTCTCCATCCAGAGCCGGACGGAACCCTATCCGATCCGGCTGAGCCTCAAGAACGGAGCGACCACCCTTCTGCTGGCCGGCACCGTAAGCGATCCGGTCCATTTCGCCGGCGCGAACCTGAAGCTCGATCTCTCGGGCAAGGATCTCAACGATCTCTACCCGCTGATCGGCGTGCCGCTGGCGCCGACCCCGCCCTACAAGCTGACCGGACGGCTCAACTATATCCGCACCCTGATCCGTTTCGAGGATTTCACCGGCACGGTCGGCAGCAGCGATCTTTCCGGCACGTTCAGCGTCAATCCCCATGAGGAGCGGCCAAAGGTTTTCGCCGCGCTGACGTCGAAAAGCGTGGACCTTCGAGACCTTGGCGGCTTCATCGGCGCGAAGCCCGGCGATGAAAAAGCCCCGGGAGCACCCGCCGCAAAAACCGGCGCGAAAGTGCTGCCCGCGACGCCGATCAACCTGCCCGAGATCAAGGTCGCGAATTTCGACGTCCGTTATCACGCGGATCACATCAAGGGCGAGTCCATGCCGCTTGACGACATGACAGTGCACTTCATCATTCAGGATGGCCGGATCATCCTGACGCCGCTTTCCTTCGGCATCGGCAAGGGGCAGATCCTCGCCAATGTGTCGCTCGATGCACGCGAAAAAGAGATGCAGACCAGGGGCGACATCGATTTCCAGAAGCTGGACCTCCACCGGATACTGAGCAGCACCGGTCCGTTCGAGGGCAAGGGCACCATCGCGGGCAAGGCCGACATCAGGACCACCGGCAACTCCGTGGCTGAAATGGCGGCAAATGGCGATGGCAACCTCAAGCTCTTCATGGAGGGCGGCAATCTCAGCGCCCTGCTGGTCAATCTCGCCGGGCTCGATCTCGGCAGTTCCGTGCTCTCCATGCTCGGCATCCCGAGCCGCGCCCCGGTCCGCTGCATGATCACGGACTTCGGCATGACGAAGGGACAGGTGAAAACGAGGCTGATGCTGATCGACACGACAGAAGCCAATATCAACGGCACCGGCAGCATCGATCTCGCCCGCGAGCAGATCGACTACAGGATCACGACGGACCCCAAGAATTTCAGCATCGGCTCGATTCAGGCGCCCATCCTGATCCGGGGCGCGCTGGGCAATCCCTCCATCTATCCCGATCCGGTCGCGCTGGGCGCGCGCGGCGGCACAGCGGCCGTGCTCGGCGTATTGCTGACGCCCCTTGGCGCGCTCATCCCGACGATTCAGCTCGGCCTTGGCGAGGACACGGATTGCGCCAAAACCATCGCCGAGGTCAAGGCGGGCTCGCCATCATCGCCGAAGACCGAAGAAAAGAAGAACTGAACGGTCAGCCCGCCTGCGCCCTTACCAGCACGGGAATGGATTTCGCCGCGGGCGTCTTGCTCTTCGCGTCATGATGCGAAAGAGCAAGCAGACCATTGGTCTCAGGATAATAGGCGGCGATGGAGCCCTGTGGAATATCATAGGGCTTCACCTTGAAGCCGCGGGCGACCCGGCGGACGCCATCATTGGACAGCGCCTCCATCTCCACCAGCATTTCCGGCTCGATACCGCGCGTCTTCATGTCCTCGGCATTCATGAACACCACCATCCGTCCGCCAAAGACCCCGCGATAGCGGTCGTTCAGCGAATAGATGGTCGTGTTGTACTGGTCATGGCTGCGGATCGTGGCAAGCCGCAACATGCCCTCGCCGGCAACCACGGGATCCTCCGTCAGCCCCTCATAAACCTTGAAGCAGGCCTTGCCCTCCGGCGTGTTCCAGACCAGATTGCGCGCGGAATTCGTGAGGTGGAAGCCGCCGGGCTGGCGCACCCGCGCGTTGTAATCCTTGAACAGGACAGGGAACACGGCCTCGATCTTGTCACGGATCAGATCGTAATCATTGGCGAAACCATCCCAGTCGATGCTGTTGTCGCCAAGGACCGCGCGCGCCATTTCACAGACGATGGCGACCTCCGACTTGAGCATCGGGCTCGGCGGCTCGACCAGACCGGCGGAGGCATGGACCATCGACATGCTGTCCTCCACCGTGACCGACTGGCGCGCGCCGTTGCGCACGTCGATGTCGCTGCGCGCGAGGCACGGCAATATGAGGGATTTCTCCCCATGGACCAGATGGCCGCGATTGAGCTTGGTGGTGATCGCGACCGTGAGCCTGAGCTTGCGCATTGCGGCCTCGGCAATCTGCCTGTCGGGAATGGCCGCAACGAAATTGCCGCCGAGCGCGATGAAGATTTTCGAGCGCCCCTCGATCATCGCCTTGATCGCATCGACCACCGCATGGCCATGTTCCTGAGGCGGATGAAAGCCGAAGACCTTCTCGATGCTGTCGAGCAGCGACTGTTTGGGCTTTTCATCGATGCCGACGGTGCGGTCGCCCTGCACGTTGGAATGGCCGCGCACCGGGCAGATGCCCGCGCCCGGACGGCCCATGTGTCCGCGCATCAACAGCAGGTTGGCGATCTGCTGCACATTCTCAACGCCCAGCCGGTGCTGGGTGATGCCCATGCCGAAACAGATGATGACGGACTTCGCCTCGATATAGATCTGCGCGATGCGCTCGATCTGCGCGCGCGGCAGGCCCGAGAGGCGCAGCACCTCGTCCCATTCGACCTTGCGGATATTCTCCGCCAGCGCCTCGAAACCCACCGTGTGTTTTTCGATGAAGGCGAGGTCCAGAACCGGCGCGCCGCCCGAAGCCATGGCCTTGTCGTGCGCTTCAAGCACCATCTTCATGATCGCCTTGAGCACGGCCATGTCGCCGCCGATGCGCACCTGGCAATATTCGCTGGCGATGCGGGTGGCGCCAAGCGTCGCCATCTCGACGGGATCCTGCGGCGAGGCGAAGCGTTCCAGTGCCCGTTCCTTGAGCGGATTGATGGCGACGATGGCCGCCCCGCGCCGGGACGCATTGCGCAGTTCCGTCATCATGCGCGGCGAATTGGTGCCCGGATTCTGGCCGATCACGAAAATCGCATCGGCATGTTCAAAATCGTCGAGCGTCACCGTCCCCTTGCCGATGCCGATGCTGGCGGCGAGCCCCACGCTCGTCGCCTCATGGCACATATTCGAGCAATCGGGGAAATTGTTGGTGCCATAGCGGCGCACGAACAACTGATATAAAAAGGCCGCCTCGTTCGAGGTCCGGCCCGAGGTATAGAACTCCGCCTCGTCCGGATTGTCGAGCGCGCGCAATTCCCGGCCGATGAGATCGAAGGCATCCGCCCAATCTATTGGAACGAAGTGATCTGTCTGGGGATCATACTGCATGGGTTGGGTCAGCCGGCCCTGCTCTTCAAGCCAGTAATCGCTCTTCTGCTCCAGCTCGGCGACGCTGTAGGCCGCGAAAAGCTCGCGGGTCACCCGGCGGCTGGTCAGCTCGGCGGAAACGGCCTTCGCACCGTTCTCGCAGAATTCGAACGAGCTGGTGTGTTTGGGGTCGGGCCAGGCGCAACCGGGGCAATCGAAGCCCGCGGGCTGGTTCATGGAGAGCAGGGCGCGCGAGCCCTTCATGACGATGCTCTGTTCCCTGAGCGCCCGGGCCGTGGCCTGCAACGCGCCCCAGCCGCCTGCGGGCGATTCATAGGGCTCGAACTGCGGGCCGGCCTCCGGCTCCTCGATATGCGTCGATGAGGGTTTGTCAGACATGGCTGCCGCGTCCTTTCAGAAGCTGTTGCCCGTTCTCCATCATACCAGCTACCCGGTTAAAATGGGTGAAAACCTCAAAACCGTCGGCGCGGGCAACGGCAATGAGGGTAATTCCGGCCTCCTCCGCCATATGCACCGCAAGCGCCGTCGGCGCGGAGACGGCAACCAGAACGCAGACGCCCATGGCGGCGGTTTTCTGCACCATCTCGACCGAAACCCGGCTCGTCAGCAGCACGATGCCATTGTCCGCCGCCTCGCCCTGCCGCGCCAATGCGCCCGCCAGCTTGTCGAGCGCATTGTGCCGTCCCACATCCTCGCGCAGGGCCACCAGCCCCTCCGCTGGCCGCCAGAAGCCAGCGCCATGGACGGCGCGCGTCTCGCGCCCCAGCGTCTGCGCCCCGGCAAGAGCCGCCATTGCCGCCATGACCTCGTCATAGCCGACAACGGGTCCCGCCTGCGTGACGAGACCGAGCGGGCGGACCGCTTCCTCAAGGCTCTCGATGCCGCAAAGCCCGCAGCCAGTCGGGCCCGCCAGCCTGCGGCGGCGCTCGGCCAGCGGGGCGGAACGGCCCGGCGCCAGCCATAGCCGCGCCTCCACGCCCGCCCCGGCCTCGACAATCTCGATTTCCCGCACATCCGCCAGGCTGGCGATCACCCCTTCCGTCAGGCTGAAACCGAGCACGAAATCCTCAAGGTCCGCCGGGGTGGCCATCATCACCGCATAGGTGGCGGCGTCATGCACGATCGCCACCGGCGTCTCCTGCGGGATCACCCGTTCGCCCGCCGAGACGCCGGCGGCGGTGAACTGATAGCGGGTCACGCGAACCGAACCGGCCATGAATTAATGCTCCCGAAAATGATCCACCGGCTAAAATACCGGCTCACGCGCCTGCCCGTCCCACCGGAGGGGCAACCGTCGATGCCCAAGGATAACGCGAAACCGGAAAGCGGGGATAAGTTGCCGGAAAGCAGGTCAGCAGGAGTCACCGGAACAGGCGGGATGGCCGGCATCGTGCTGGCCGGAGGCCGCGCCGTCCGCTTCGGCTCCAACAAGGCCCTTGCCCCTTTCCGGGGCGAGCCCCTGATCGCCTGGAGCCTCGCGATCCTGCGTCCCGCCTGCCGGGCCATTGCCATCAACGGGCCTGAAACCACCGCCGGACCTCTGGGCCTGCCCGCCCTGCCCGATCCTCCCGGCGCGCCTCAAGGCCCTCTGGCCGGCGTGCTGGCCGGGCTCGACTGGGCCGCCGCGCAGGGCTTTGAAACCCTGATGACCGTGCCGTGTGACACGCCGTTCCTGCCTCGCGAAATGGCGGCCCGCTTCATATCGGAACTGGGCAATGCGCCCCTCATCGCCGCGCGCGCCGAACGGCCCCACCCGCTTTGCGCGCTCTGGCGCGTCGAGACCCGAACGGCGCTCAGGGCGCTTTCCCGCACCGGCAAACACCCGCCGCTCAGCGCCGTGCTGGAAAGCCTTGGCGGCATCTGGGCCGGTTTCCCGGATGAAAAAGCCTTCGCCAATCTCAATACGCAAGCCGAATTCGAGGCGGCACAACAGGTCCTCTGAACGGAAAAGCCCGGTTCCATCGCTGGAACCGGGCTTTCTCAATTCATATGCGCAGACCGGCTCAAGGCCGCTCCGCGATCAGCCGTTCAGGCTCAGGCGGCGCTCTTCGCGCGGGCCGCCGCCACGATTTCGTCCTGCACGTTCCGGGGCACCGGCTCATAGTGCGAGAACTCCATCGAGTAGGACGCCCGGCCGCTGGTCATGCCGCGCAACTGGCCGATATAGCCGAACATTTCCGACAGCGGCACGGATGCCTCGACGGCGATGGAGCTGCCGCGCTCAAGCTGGCCCACGATCTGGCCGCGGCGGCGATTGATGTCGCCGATGACGTCGCCCAGATTATCCTCGGGCGTCACCACCTCGACCTTCATGACCGGCTCGAGGATGATCGGCGAGGCAAGCTTCAGCGCTTCGCGGAAGCAGGCCTTGGCGGCGATTTCGAAGGTCAGCGCGTTCGAGTCGACGTCATGGTATTTGCCGTCCACGAGGCGCGCCACGAAGTCCACCGTCGGGAAGCCGGCGAGCACGCCGTCTTCCTTCTGCATCTTCAGGCCCTTTTCGACCGAAGGAATATATTCGCGGGGAATGGCGCCACCGACGACCTTGTCCTCGAACACGAACCCTTCGCCGCGCTCAAGCGGCGCGAACTGGATCTTCACTTCGGCGTACTGGCCCGAACCGCCGGTCTGCTTCTTGTGGGTGTAGACATGCTCGACCGGCTTGGTGAAGGTTTCGCGATAGGCCACCTGCGGACGGCCCATGGTGCCTTCGACGTTGAACTCGGTCCGCATGCGGTCGAGCGTGACTTCAAGGTGAAGCTCGCCCATGCCGCGCAGAATGGTCTGGCCGGTGTCGCGGTCGGTTTCAAGCCGCAGCGAGGGGTCGGCACGCACCATCTTGCCGAGCGCGCTGCTGAACTTTTCCTGATCGCCCTTGTTCTTGGCTTCCACGGAAACCGAGATCACCGGATCGGGGAAACGCATGCGCTCCAGAATGACCGGCGCGTTGGCGTCGCACAGCGTGTCGCCCGTGTCGGTTTCCGAAAGGCTGACGAAGGCGATGATGTCGCCCGCGCGGGCTTCCTCGATGGGGTTGGCTTCCTTGGCGAACATCTCGACCATGCGGCCGATCTTCTCGCGCTTGTCGCGGGTCGAGTTGACGACCGACATGCCCTTGGTGACGACGCCGGAATAAACGCGGGCGAAGGTCAGGGCGCCGAAATTGTCGTTGATCACCTTGAAGGCCAGCGCCGCGAAAGGCTCGTCGTCGCTGCAGATACGTTCGCCGAGCGGGTTGCCGTCGGCATCCACCGTCTTGATGGCTTCAACGTCGGTCGGCGCGGGCAGATAATCGACAACCGCATCGAGCACCTGCTGCACGCCCTTGTTCTTGTAGCTCGAACCGCAGAGCACCGGGGTGAAGGCACCCGAGAGCGTGCCGCGGCGGATGCAGGCGCGCAGCACCTCGACCGACGGGGCCTCGCCCGTGTCGAGATAGGCCATCATCGCCTCATCGTCCTGCTCGACCGCCGTATCGAGCAGCTTTGCCCGGTAGTCGGCGATCTTGCTCAGGATGTCGCGGTCTTCCGACACGGTGATCTTGAGCTTGTCGGCGAGATCGTCGGAAATCTCCATGATCTCCCACTGGGCGTCCTTGTCGTCCGAATGCCAGACCAGCGCCTTCATCTCGACCAGATCGATCATGCCCTGGAAATTGTCTTCCGAGCCGATGGGAAGCTGGAGCACGAGCGGGTTCGCGCCGAGACGGTTGGTGATCATGTCCACGCAGCGCGTGAAGTTCGCGCCGCTGCGGTCCATCTTGTTGACGTAGCAGAAGCGCGGCACGTTGTAGTTGTCGGCCAGACGCCAGTTGGTTTCCGACTGCGGCTCCACGCCGGCCACGCCGTCGAACACCACGACCGCGCCGTCGAGAACGCGCAGGCTGCGGTTCACCTCGATGGTGAAGTCCACGTGGCCGGGGGTGTCGATGATGTTGATCTTCTTGCCACGCCAGAAGGTGGAAACAGCCGCGCTCTGGATCGTGATGCCGCGCTTCTGCTCCTGCTCCATGTAGTCGGTGGTCGTGGAGGTCTTCAGATCCTTCGTGTCATGGATGTCGATGATCGTGTGCTTGCGGCCTGTGTAGTACAGGATGCGCTCCGTCGTCGTGGTCTTACCGGCATCGACATGCGCGATAATTCCGATATTGCGGACATCTGACAAAGGGGTTGTACGGGGCATGAGAGCGACCTAATGGTAATCGGCCATTTCAGAGGCCGGAGTACGACGAAAGGCGCGCCGAAAACGGACGCGCCAGAGACCTGAGATAAACGAGGCGACACTGCTGGGTCGAGTGTTCGAGCGCCTTGTACACATTATCCGCGAAAAAAGCAAAAGCCTGAAACCATGATCATTTCATGAACATGCGCCCGAAACCCGCCGGATAATTTAACCGGTTGATATATAAAATATATTATCCGGAACGGTCCACCCCTATGTCCCGCGGGGCTTTGCCCGGGCGGTGGCGGCCGCGGCCACCGGATCGTCCGGCCAGAAATGGCGGGGATAGCGGCCCTTCAGATCCTTCGCCACCGCCTGCCACGAACCCCGCCAGAAGCCCGGCAGGTCGCGCGTCATCTGGATCGGCCGGTGAGCGGGGGAAAGCAGGACCAGCAGAAGCGGCGCCTTGCCGTCGGCGACCGCCGGGTGGCGGTCGAGGCCGAACAGCTCCTGCACCCGAATTTCAAGCGCCGGGCCGTTTTCAGCCTCATAATCGATAGGGACCCGCGAGCCCGACGGCGCCGCGAAATGGGAGGGCAGCAGCCGGTCGATCTCCTTGCGCCGGTTCCATGGCAGCAACACGTCAAGCGCCTGCCCCAGATCTTCGGCGCTGATCGCGGCAAGGCTGGTCCGGCCCGGAATATGGGGTACAAGCCACGCCGCCCCATCCGCCGCCAGCGCCTCGTCGGAGAGGTCCGGCCACTCTGCACCCACCACCCGGGAGAGATAACTCGCCCTCGCCCGCAATGCCTTCTGTTCCTGCGACCATGGCAGGGAGGCAAGCCCGAGCCCGGCCAGACCAGAGGCCAGCAGCCGTGCGGCCTCTTCCGCATCCGCCACGGCGATCGGCTCATCCCCCAGCCGCAGGGCCCCGAGCCTCGTTACCCGCCGGGCCCGGACGCTGCGCGAGGCCGCGTCGAAGGCCATGACCGTCTCGCTGACGATCCGGGCGGCAAACAACGCCTCGATCTCTTTCCGCTCGATGGCCGCCGCCGCCCTGATCCGCCCGCTGGCGGCGCTGCCGGTTATGTCCGTCACGACCAGCCACGGAGCCCCGGCAAGGCTGTCGGCCTCATCGAGGCTCGCCGCCCGGCCATTGGCGAGGCGAAAACGCCCTCTCGCTCCGGCGCTCTGGGCCACCCGGTCGGGATAGGCCCGGGCGAGATGCCGGGCGATGGCTCCGCCCTGAGCCTCCGCCGCCTTTCCGCCATCTGGCCCTGCTAGCGCCGCCCAGCGCCGGGCGAGCGCCCGGGCGTCATCGGCGCGCCTGCCTCTTTCCCTCAGAAAATCCCCATAGCGGTGAGCCAGATCGACCCCGGTTCCGCCCAGCCCCCTTTCCGTCATCATGACCGCCAGCGCAGCGGCTACCGGCGCTTCCCCTTCCAGCCCCGCCCGGTGGACCATGTGGGCAAGGCGGGGATGGAGCGGCAGCCGGGCCAAAGCCCGCCCTTCCTCCGTGATCCGCCCCGCCTCATCGAGCGCGTCGAGGCTTTGCAGCAGCGCGACGGCCTCGTTCCATGCAGGCCGGGGCGGCGGATCGAGGAAGGCGAGCCCCGCCGGGTCCAGCACGCCCCAGTTCGCCAGATCGAGCACCAGCCCGCAAAGGTCAGCTTCCAGTATTTCCGGCCGGTCGAAGGCGTCGAAGGCCGCGTTTTGCCCCTCATTCCAGAGCCGGTAGCAGACGCCCGGTTCCGTCCGCCCGGCCCGGCCCCGGCGCTGGTCCGCGCCCGCGCGCGACACCCGCCGCGTTTCGAGCGTGGTCAGGCCCGTCGAGGGCTCGAAAACCGGCATCCGCCGGTAGCCGCTGTCGACGACGATACGGACGCCCTCGATGGTCAGCGAGGTTTCGGCGATGGAGGTCGCCAGCACGATCTTGCGCCGTCCCGCCAGGGCGGGCTGGACCGCCCGGTCCTGTCCGGCGGGCGGCAACTGGCCGTGCAGTGGCGCGATGTCCACATGAGGCGGCACCCGGCCCGCGAGCCGCTCCGCCGTGCGGAAAATCTCCGCCTGTCCCGGCAGAAAGGCCAGCACCGAGCCGGTTTCGGAGCGGACCGCCTCGACAATGGCGTCGGCCATCTGGTCTTCCAGACGCCGGGCCGGATCGCGGTCCAGATAACGGGTTTCGACCGGAAAGGCCCGGCCCCGGCTTTCGATCACCGGCGCGTCCTGCAACAGCCGGGCGACCCGGGCCCCGTCGATCGTCGCCGACATGACCAGCAGACGCAGATCGGGCCTCAATGCCGCCGCATCGAGCGCCAGCGCCAGCCCCAGATCGCCATCGAGGCTGCGTTCGTGGAACTCGTCGAACAGCACCGCCGCGATGCCCGGAAGTTCGGGGTCATCGAGAATCATCCGGGTGAAGACGCCTTCGGTCACGACCTCGATCCGGGTGCGCTTCGAGATCTTCGACTCCATCCGCACCCGGTAGCCGACGCGCCCGCCCGCCTCCTCGCCGAGCATGGCCGCCATCCGCCGGGCGGCGGCCCGCGCCGCGAGCCGCCTCGGCTCCAGCACGATGATGCGCCCATCCGCCCGCCACGGGGCATCCAGAAGCGCCAGCGGCACGCGCGTGGTCTTGCCCGCGCCGGGCGGGGCCACCAGCACGGCCATCGTCCGCGCGTCCAGCGCCGCCAGCAGGCCCGGCAGGGCCTCATCGATGGGGAGAGGAGGAAAGGCTTCGGACATGGCCTGTCATGGACAAAATGCCCCGGGAAGGCAAGAGCGGCGGCTTCCCCCTGTCATCCCGTGCGACCCCATGATAATCAGCCAATATCATGACGCCTGTTTCCAGCCAGCGGCCGGCCTCGCCCCTCGCCATTGCCCTTGTCGGCACGATCGCGCTTGCGGTCGCCATGGGCATCGGACGCTTCGCCTTCACGCCGCTGCTGCCGATGATGCTGCATGACGGCACGCTCGACCTTCATTTCGGAAGCTGGCTCGCGACGGCGAATTATGCGGGCTATCTCATCGGCGCGATGCTGTGCATGGCGCTGCCGCGCCATCTGCCCGGCACCATCCTGATAAAGGGGGGACTCGCCGCCACCATCGTGCTGACGCTCGGCATGGTGCTGCCTGTCCCGCTCCTCTGGCCCGCCTTGCGCTTTCTGGCGGGCATGGCCAGCGCCATGGTGTTCGTTTTCACGTCCGGCTGGTGCCTTGCCCAGTTCGCCCGGCTCGGGATGCCCGCCAGAGGCGCCGTGATCTTTACCGGCCCCGGCATCGGGATCGCCCTTTCCGGGCTTGCCGCCTCGGCCATGGTCGCGGCCCACTGGACGGCGACATCCGGCTGGCTGGTCTTCGGTCTTCTCTCGGCGCTGCTCAGCGCCCTTGTCTGGACGGGCCTCAGCGAACCCGACGCCCCGCCGCCTGTCTCAAGCCCGGCCCCGGCAGGTACGCCCGCTCCTTTGGCCACAACGGGCAGTTCGCTGGAAATGGGGATTTTCACGGTGGCCTATGGGCTGGCGGGTTTCGGCTACATCATCACCGCCACGTTCCTGCCCGTGATCGCCCGCGAGGCGCTGCCGGACTCGCTCTGGCTCGACCTGTTCTGGCCCATTCTGGGGCTTGGCGTCGTGGCCGGCGCGCTGCTCTCAACCCTTGTGCCGGCGCGCATCGACCCCCGGCTGGTGCTGACGGGCTGCTATCTGTTTCAGGCCGTCGGCGTCGTCCTCGGCCTGCTGCTGCCGAGCCTCACGGGCTTTATCGCCGGGAGCGTGCTGATGGGGCTTCCCTTCACCGCGATCACCTTCTTCGCCATGCAGGAGGTGCGCCGCCTGCGGCCCTATCATGCGGCCCGCTTCATGGGCCTTCTGACGGCGTTCTATGGCCTCGGCCAGATTGCGGGGCCTCCGCTGGCGGCCTTTCTTCTGGCCCACAGCGCGAGCCGGGGAACGGGCTTCGCCCTTTCCCTCGGCATCGCCTCCGCAACGCTCGTGACCGGCGCGGCGCTCTATGTGGTCATGAGCATCGCCTGGCCACGCGCCAGATAGCCCTTTTACCGCCGCGCCTTCGATCCACTCTCGATGTCGGGCAGGAAAGCGGTCAGCAGGCCGATGAGCGGCAGGAAGGCACAGACCCGGTAGACGGTATCGATGCTGGTCCAGTCCGCCAGCACGCCCAGCACCGCCGCCCCGATGCCGCCCATGCCGAAGGCGAAGCCGAAGAACAGGCCCGAGACCATGCCGACCCGTCCCGGCATCAGTTCCTGCGCATAGACGATGATGGCCGAGAAAGCCGACGACAGGATCAGGCCGATCACCACGCTGAGGCCGACGGTGGCCGTCAGCCCGACATAGGGCAGCACCAGCGTGAAGGGCAGGACCCCGACGATCGAGCCCCAGATCACTTTCTTGCGGCCAATCCTGTCGCCGACAGGTCCGCCCAATATGGTGCCTGCCGCCGCGGCGGCGAGAAAGACGAACAGATAGAGCTGCGCCGATTTCGTCGACAGCTGGAAGCGGTGCATCAGATAGAAGATGTAATAGCTGGTGATGCTCGCCAGATAGAAATATTTCGAGAAGATCAGCGCCACCAGCACGGTGATGGCCCGGCCGACCTGCCGCCGCGACAGGGCATTATGCGGGACCGGCTGCGCCAGCGCGGCCTTGCCCGCCGAGGGACGCGACTGGTTGCGATACCACTGGCCGAGCAGCGTCAGCAGCGCCATGCCGCCGAGAGCGGCCAGCGCAAACCAGGCAAGGCTGCCCTGCCCGCGCGGCAGGATGAAGAAGGCGGCGAGCAGCGGCCCGAGCGCCTGGCCGAAATTGCCGCCGACCTGAAACAGGGATTGCGCCAGCCCGTGCTGTCCACCCGACGCCATGCGCGCGATCCGCGAGGATTCAGGGTGGAACACCGACGAACCGACGCCCAGCATCGCCGCCCCGGCCAGCAGGGCGGGATAGGATGGAGCGACGGACAAGGTCACCAGCCCCAGCAGGGTGAAGCCCATGCCCACCGGCAGGGAGAAAGGCTTCGGCTTGCGATCCGTATAATGGCCGATGAGCGGCTGGAGCAGCGATGCCGTGATCTGGTAGGTCAGCGTGAGCAGGCCGATCTGCCCGAAACTCAGGTCGTATCCTCCCTTGAGGATCGGATAGATGGCCGGGAGCAGCGCCTGCATCATGTCGTTCAACAGATGGCAGAAGCTGATGGCGCCCAGAACGGCGAAGGCCGTCGGACTGGCCGGCGTGGACCGCGCGCGGGTGATGTCGCTCACGATGTAACCTCGTTTCCTCATCGCTCCTTTAAGCCTTCCGGGCCGGTGGAGCGGATTGCATTTTACTGCGCCGGAGACTAAGGGTTGGGCACAAGGCCTGCCACCGCAATCAGGCCCATAATTTACGAGAGTGGGCCATGCCCCGTAACAGCCTCGTCGAGGCCTTCGACCATACGGAACGGCCGGTCATCGCCCTTGGCAATGACTATCCCGACCATCATGTGATCGCGCCTCACAGTCACCGGCGCTGCCAGTTGCTCTATGGCGCGAGCGGCACCGTGATGGTGGCGACCGCCCAGGGAAACTGGGTGATGCCGCCCCAGCGCGGCATCTGGATTCCCGCCGGCATCGAGCATGCGGTGCATATGCTCGGCGCGGTCAGCACCCGAAGCCTCTTTTTCGAGCCGGACACGATCCGCGACATGCCGGCCGACTGTCAGGTGGTGGAAATCTCCCCCTTTATGCGCGCCCTGATGCTCGAGGCGGTCGATCTGCCCGTCGACTATGACCCGGACAGCCGCGCCGGGGTGCTGATGCAGCTTTTGCAGCATGAAATCCGCCTGCTGCCCGTGCTGCCGCTGGCCTTGCCCCTGCCGCGCCATGGCATCCTTGCCGCCCAGTGCAAGAGGTTCCTGGCCGACCCGACGCCCCATGAAACCATCGACGACTGGTGCGGCAGGCTCGCCATGAGCCGGCGCAGCTTCACCCGCCTGTTCCGCCGGGAAACCGGCCTGAGCTTCGCCATCTGGCGTCAGCAGGCCTGCCTGTTCGCCGCCTTGCCGCGCCTGATCGCGGGCGAGCCCGTGACGGCGATCGCGCTCGATCTGGGCTATGAAAATCCGGCGGCGTTCACCAGCATGTTCAAGCGCCTGCTCGGGGCGGCCCCGCGCGCCTATCTCAGGCAGGCGAACTAAGCCCGTTCCCGCCTGTTCCGGCCCCTCATCGTGATATATTGTATATAAATCCAATCGAGATCATTGTATATGCTCGGCCGCGTGTTTCAGCCGCTTTGCTTTGAAGTACCCATGGCAACAAATCTACCGACCGATCTCCTGCGCAGCTTCGTCGCCATCGTTGACGCAGGCTCGATGCTGCGCGCCACGGAGCGCATCTTTCTGTCCCAGTCGGCCCTCAGCCTGCAGATGCGCCGCCTTGAAAAGATCGTCCGGGTTCCGCTCTTTCACCGTCATGGGCGAAAGCTGACGCTCACCCCGGCCGGCCAGCATCTGCTCCATCAGGCCCGCCAGATTCTGGACCTCAATGACCGGATTCTGACCTCTCTCGCCGGGGAGCCGCTTTCGGGCGCGGTCCACATCGGCCTCGTGCAGGACTTTGCCGAAACGTTGCTGTCCGGCGCCTTGGGCGTCTTTGCCGCCGCCCATCCCGAGGCGCAACTGCAGGTGAAGGTGGCTGATTCACAAAACCTGATGGACGCGCTGCGCGACCACCATCTCGATGTCGTGCTGTCCATCCTCCCCGATGGCGAAGAAGCCGCGCTGCGCCGCGTCCCCGCCGTCTGGATCGGGGAGCCGGAACTGGCCGGGCAGGAGATACTGCCGCTGGCGCTTCTGGAAATGCCGTGTCTGTTTCGCGCCACCGCCTTGCGGGCGCTGGAGGCGGCGGGCCGCCGCTTCCGCATCGTGGTCGAGACGCCCAGCCTGTCGGGCCTGCGCGCCGCGGTCCAGACAGGGCTCGGCATCACCTGTCGAACGAACCTTTTCGCCGAAGCCGCATCCGCGCCCGTGATCCCGAAAGACCTTCTGCCGCCGCTGCCCCATGTGTCCTACGCGCTCCACACGGTGGAAAACCCGACGGCCCCGGCAAAAAGAATTGCCGACCTCATCCGCACAGCCCTCAACGAAGAGAATATCTGAATCCCGCAGCCTCTCCCGAAACGGTCATGGCCCGGGCGAACCGGGCCATGTCAGCCGGAAAGACAGTTGGGGCTGGAGACGATCAGCTCTTGCTGTCGCCGATCAGGAGCCACAGGGCCGCCAGCCTGGCGACGGCCGGATCCTTCACCGCGGCAAAGTCCGCGCGGGCGTCCGCACCCTTGCCGTCGGCCAGCTTGTACTGGCCGAGATGCAGCCGGACGAGATCGGGGTTCTTCAGGCCACCGGCGGCAAGCGCCTTCTCCGTCAGGGCAATGGCTTTCGCATATTGCCCATAGCTCGCATAACCCTCGGCGACGGCAACCCATTCCTCCGGGCTCTTCGCCTGAGTCTCGCTTTTGGCGAGCGACTTCTGGTCCTGCGCCGCCTGCGTCCCGGCCAGCGCCTGAAGGCGCGTCTCGCGGCTTTTCCCTGCACCGGTGCCCAGCACCTTCGCGTCGAACCCCTGCTGCAACACGGCCTTTGCTTCGCCCGGCAATCCCTTCTGGATCAGAAGCTGCGCCTGATCGACATAATCGTCGGCCGGGAAGCTGACCCCCGCGCGCAGCTTCACGCGGTTGATCTCGATCTCATAGGCGTCGCTTCTCGGCAGACTGCTCTGCGTGATGTTGACCAGATCGTTCCAGTAATTCGCCGAAGGGTAATAATGGACGAGATCGAGCAGCGTCTTGCGCGACGACTCCACATCCTTCTGCTTGTAGGCGCTTGAAAACACGATCTGCAGAATCTGCTCGGAGGGCTTGCCCCCCGTCTTTATCGCCTGATCGGCCAGCTTGCGGCCCCACAGCGCGGCGTTCGCATAATCATCCTGCTGATAATAGGCCTGCGTGATCAGGACCGAGAGTTCATCGTCGGGCGTCTTCGCCAGATAGGCCTGTGCATAGGATATGGCCTTGGGATAGGCCTTGGCCTGATAATAAAGCTCGGCCACCGTCTTTGTCTGTTTGGCCTTCTGCGCGTCGGGCAGTTCGGGTGATTTGAGCACCCGCTCCGCCGCGTCGGCGGCGGCGGCGTAATTGCCCGTCTGCGCGTTCAGGAACGTCTCGAACTGCGCGATCACGAAAACTTCATAGGACGATTTGCCGGAGACGGCATCGGCCTTGCGCACTTCGGCAAGCGCCGCCGGGAACTTCTTGCCGTCGGCAAGATCCTGGGCGTTCTTGAGGTGCTTTCCGACATCCGGGCCCACCGACGGATCGGCCTGCGCGGCGGCCACCGGCACGAGAACGGCGGCAAGGCCGGCAAACGCGATGCGAAACATCAGCGCCGCGCCGAAGACGCGATGCACCGGCTTGCCGGCTATCGATTTTCTGGAAAACTGGGTCACGCTTTACTGATCCATATATTGTTCGTTGCCGACAAAGCCGATCTTCTCGACGCCGAGCTTCTGCGCCGCCGCCAGCACCTTTGCCACATAATCATATTTCACCAGCCGGTTCGGGCGCAGATGCACCTCCGGCTGGGGCGATTGCGCCGCCACGGTGCGCAGATGCTGGTCGAGCACATCCGTGTTCGGCACCGGCACGCCATCCCACAAGACGGTGCCGTCGAAATCGACCTCAAGGTCGATGGTCTGCGGCTGGGTCGTGTCCTGCGAATTGTTCAGCCGCGGCATGTCGAGCTTTACCGCATGGGTCTGGATCGGAATCGTGATGATCAGCATGATCAGGAGCACCAGCATGACGTCGATCAGCGGCGTCGTGTTGATCTCGACCATCACCTCGCCTTCTTCGCCGCCCGCGCCCACATTCATGGCCATAGCCGGAATCCCTTAATTGTTCGAGGCGCCCTGCGGCTCGGTGATGAAAGCAACCTTCGCGATACCGCCGCGCTGGCAATCGACGATGATGCGGCCGATGGCCTCGAACCGCGTCTCCTTGTCGCCCCTGATGTGAATCTCGGGCTGGGGCTGCCTGACCGCCGTTTCCTTGATCCGGGCGAGCAGCGCCGCATTGTCGGCCAGCTTCTCCGGTCCCCAGTAGACGTTCTCGTCCGCGTCGACCGCGACCGTGATATTCTCCGGCTTGCTCACGGTCGGCACATTGTTCGCGATCGGGAGATGCACGGGCACGGTCTGGATGGCGACGGGAATCGTCAGCAGAAAGATGATGAGAAGAACGAGCATCACGTCCACGAGCGGCGTCGTGTTGATCGCCGACATGACCTCGTCTTCTTCTTCCGTGGCAATATGGAGGGCCATAACGCTTCCTTGACTTACCGCTTTGCGGCGACTTCGGCGAAATGAGGAGCGGGACGCACGCTCGCCCCCTGATCGGCGACCGAGGCTTCGCGCAGCACGCGGGTCAGCACGTCGTTGCCGAAACGGCGGAAGCCTTCGATGATGGATTTGTTGCGGCGGACGAGCCAGTTGTAGCTCAGCACGGCCGGCACCGCGACCGCGAGGCCGATCGCCGTCATGATGAGCGCTTCACCCACGGGCCCCGCCACCTTGTCGATGCTCGCCTGCCCGGAGAGGCCGATGGCGACCAGCGCGTGATAAATGCCCCACACCGTGCCGAACAGGCCGACGAAGGGGGCCGTCGAACCGACCGTCGCGAGGAAGGCAAGTCCCGCCTGCAGGCGGCCGACGGAGGCATCGACGTTGCGCTGGATCGAGACGCTCGCCCACTCGGGCAGGCTGATCTGCGTGCTCAGGCCATCGCGATGCTCGGCGACCGCGTCGAGGGCTCCATCGGCAATCGCGCGATAGGCGCCCCGCTCATGCAGCTTGCCGGCTTCCCCGGCGAGGCTTGCGCCCGCGGCGAAATCCTTGTGAAGCTTGCGCCCCTCTTTCAGGAACGTCCGCTGCTCGATGAACTTGGTGATCAGGATGTACCATGAGCCGATCGACATGATGAGGAGGATCAAAAGCGTGGCCTTGGCCACGAAATCGCCCTGTCCCCACAGCGCGCCCAGACCATAGGGATTGGCCACCGTCTGCGTTTCACTGCTGGCCAGCGGCCCTTCCACGGCGGCAGGCGCGGCCTGCGCCGCATCCGGAGCGGCCGTCGCTGCGGATGCGGGCTGATCCGTGGACGGCGTTTCGGCGGTTGCCGCCGGTTGGGCAGGCGGAGCGTCATCCGCCATCACCGGCGAGGCGAACATGAAAGCCGAAACCGCGGCGGCGGCCAGTATTCTGGTAACGGGAGTAAGCATGACTATGTCCTTCGACTGAAGATGACGGGATCGCCTGAACCGCTGTCAATCGAGCGGGTCGTCCCCTTCGAGCTTGAAAACAACGGCGGCCTGAAGCCAGGCGGCGACAGGTTTTCCGTCCTGTGTGGCCGGCAGGAAACGCCAGCTTGCCTTCGCCTCGTCCAGAGCGGCCTGATCGAGCCTGTCCGATCCGCTTGAGCGGACGATTTCGGCCTGGCCAACCGAACCGTTCGGCAGAATGTAAAGCCGCATCACCACGCGGCCTTCCTCGCCGAAGCGGCGCGCCGCCGGGGGATATTCCGGCTGCGCGTTCTTGTGGCTGGGATCGGAACGCGGCGCAGTCGGCGCGACGGCCTGCACCACCGGCGCGGGCTTGACCGGCGCCGTGGGTGTCGCCCTCACCTCGCTCTGCACCTGCGTGATCGCCCTGGGCGTGGGCGGCGGAAGATTGATATTGATCTCGGGCGCAGCGACGAAGGGCGGCGGCGGGGCCTTGATGGCCGGTGGTGGCGGCGGAGGCAGTTCCTTCTTCACTTCCGGCGCGTCGAGAATCTTCACCTGCACGGGTGTGCTGATGATCTGCACCACCGATTGCGCGAGGCCATTCGCCAGCGCATAGAAAAGGCCCACATGCAACACAAGGACAATGCCGAGCCCGGCAAGTTTTTTGGCGCTGCGCGCACCTTCACTTTCATCAATATACGCCATTTCCAACCTCGGGACGCGCGCCAACCAATCTCAAACTCTGTTGATTAATCGAAATACACTATCTTGTCTATTATTTCAATATGGTTTTGGCGCATGCGAAACGCCCGGCTCCGCCTGAAGCGGAACCGGGCGTCACATGAAGCAATCCCGGGCCGCCATCCGGCCCGGTCCCGTTCCTGAATTCAAATCCACACATTAAACGGAAATATTGTGGCGGCTCACACGGACTTCGGCCGACTTACCAAACGAACTAATAAGAACCAAAACAGAGCGAGCATTACTCTTGTGAATTCACTATTATTTACTTACATATTTTCGATTGAACGCCAGATATTCCGCATATTTACCAGTTTACAATATAGAACATCCGTGCAATCGGTCTTCGACAAGTGGGGAATGCCAGACCTATCGGGTTCTGGTCATTATCGGGGGACACATGAAAAGCATCGGCGTTATTGCTGCCGCTCTGGCTATTGGGCTGAGCGGATGTTCGAGCATTATTGAGGGCACCAGCCAGGAAATTGTCATCAATACAACCCCGGAAGGGGCCGATTGTGCTCTTTACCGGGAAGGGATTGCAATCGGGAGAGTGAGCGAAACGCCCGGAGCAGCAACGGTCAAGAAAACGAAAGACGACATCACCATCAAATGCAATAAAGATGGTTATCAAGAAACCACCTATATGAATAATTCCGGAGCCGCTGGAGCAACCTTTGGCAACATTGTTGCCGGTGGCGGCATTGGATGGGCTATCGACTCGGCTTCCGGTGCCGACAATAAATATGATAGTCCGGTCAATCTCTCGCTGGTAAAGCAGGCGGAAACGGACAGCAAGGCTGCGGAGCCCCCAGTGCCCGTATCGTCCAGCACATCGGCTCCATCTGCCGTCAAGGCAAAGCCCGTCTCCTGATTTCCAGATACCAAACTGCGAGAAGCAAGGGTGATGACAGGGGCTTTTCGTCCTTGCCATCACCCTCTCATTTATCTCATTTCATCCTGCACCGGCCTTCGCCGCTCGCCGAAAACTCATCCCGCCTTGCGATAGCGCTCGGCGGCATGTTCCTGCCCGAAATTCGGGAGCATGGCCTGACGGGCCGAATTGAGAGCCGTCCACTGGTCCGCATCCGGCAGCGGCGGGATGGTGATGGCCTCGCGGCGGTCAAAGCCCACCAGCGCCGCATCCACCAGTTCCTGCGTATCCATGACGCCGGACATGGTGTTCACGTCGCGGCCCGAGCGCTCCCAGATTTCGGTCCGGGTGGCGGCGGGCAGGACGGCCTGAACATAAACGCCCTTCGGCCCGAGTTCGAGTTGAAGGCCCTGGCTCAGATAAAGGACGAAGGCCTTGGTCGCGCCATAGACGGTCAGGCCGAGTTCAGGGGCGAGGCCGACGACAGAGGCGATATTGATGATCGCGCCTTCCCCGGCCTTCGCGAGGCGCGGCGCGACGGCGCTGGCAAGCCGGGTCAGCGAGGTGACATTGAGGCTGATGAGACTCGCGACATCATCCGCCGACTGGGTGAGAAAGCTGCCCGGGAGGGCGGCACCGGCATTGTTGACCAGCACGCCGATCCGCGCATCATCCTTCAGGCGCGCTTCGACCACGGCGAGATCCGCCGGAACGGTCAGGTCCGCCTTGATGATGTCGCTTGCAACGCCGTGGTCGCGGGCAAGGCGCTCCGCAAGCGCCTTCAGGCGGGCATCGTCGCGGGCGACAAGGACGAGATCATGGCCACGCGCGGCGAAACGTTCGGCATAAACGGTGCCGATGCCGGACGAGGCGCCGGTAATCAATACGCTGGGCTTTTTTGTCATGGGGCGAGCCTTTCGTTCATGGCCATTTATCATGAGCAATATCATGAATGACAGAAACGCATACATGATGTACATCATCAATACTGTCAAGAGACGGTGTGGAGAGTGTGAGAGATGAAAGTCAGCCGCGAACAGGTTGAAACGAACCGGCGCAGGATACTGGAGGCCGCGGGCCGCCTGTTCCGGGAAAAGGGCTTCGAGGCGGTCACGGTCGCCGAAATCATGAAGGCGGCGGGCCTCACCCATGGCGGCTTTTATGGGCACTTCAAATCCAAGGACGATCTGATCGCCCAGACGCTGGCTCACCTTCTGTCCAGCACCCCCGCCGCCGAAGCGGATCTCGCCAGCTATGCAAAAGCCTATCTGACGCCCGCCCGCCGGGACGATCTCGCCCATGGCTGCCCGATGGCGGGGCTGGCGTCTGAATCCATCCGCC
Organism: Parvibaculaceae bacterium; assembly: GCA_028283765.1. Lineage (GTDB taxonomy): Bacteria > Pseudomonadota > Alphaproteobacteria > Parvibaculales > Parvibaculaceae > JAATFR01. The sequence goes on from JAPWJY010000002.1 coordinate 124,650, forward strand.
AGACTCCCGAAGCGCGCGACGTCATGGCGGAAGGGCTGCGGCGGCAGATCGGCCGGCTCAGCCGCCATGCCCCCGGCGCAACCGAGGCGGAGAAGCGCCAGGCCGCCACCGCAAGCTGGGCCGCCATGGTCGGGGCCATGATCCTGTCGCGCCTCAGCGACGATCCGCAGCTTGCCGACGAGGTGCTGGCGGACACAAGCGCCTGGATCGATGCCCACGCAGGGAACTAGTACGGCAATTGCGGCCGCGCATGTGAATTCCTTTGACTTGCGCCCTGAACCGGCAGATTCACTCCCGAAACAGGCCCCTGCGACAAGGCGCCATGAGTCAGGAGCTGATCTTGGAGGGCTTGCCACCGGGCGAATTCCCGCCTGCGAAGACGAAATTGAAACCCGCAGCCAATGGGCTGCCCGGTCTCGTTCCGCCGCAGATATTGATGATTCTCGGCATCTTTTCAGTGCAGTTCGGCGCGGCCATCGCAACCCGGCTGTTCTCCGCGCTCGGCCCCACCGGCACGGTCTTTTACCGTCTCGCCTTTTCCGCGTTGCTGCTGATGGTGATCTACCGGCCGAAGCTCACCCCCGAGGTGCGCGCGCATTTCAGCGAAATCTTCGTGCTCGGCGCCACCATCGGCATGATGAACCTGTGTTTCTACCAGTCCATCGCCCGCATTCCCCTGGGTGTTTCGGTCGCCATCGAGTTCGTCGGGCCGTTGCTCGTCGGGGTGGCAACCTCGCGGCGTCCACTCGATTTTCTCTGGCTGGGGCTTGCCGCCGCGGGCATCGCCTTTTTCGCGGGCGACATCGGCCACACGCTCGATCCGGCGGGCGTGACCTTTTCCCTGATAGCGGCGGCAGGATGGGCGGGTTTCATCATCGCCGGAAAAAGGGTGGGGAGCCGCATCGCGGGCGGCGACGGCCTTGCGCTCGCCATCGCCATCGGCGCGCTCTGCGTCCTGCCGGTCTATCTGGTCGGCGGTGACGCGGGCCGCGGCCTGCCCCTTGTCCCGCTGATCGGCGCCTTCGCGGTCGCCATGCTTTCGACCGCGTTGCCCATGTCGTTCGATTATATCGCGATCCAGCGTCTGCCCACCCGCGTCTATGCCGTGCTGGCGACGCTGGAACCGGTGGTCGCGACCGGGCTGGGCGTCGCCCTGCTGGCCCAGCCGCTCAACCTCTCCATGGCTGCCGGCATTGCGCTGGTCAGTTGCGCCGCATTGGGTGTGTCACTTTTCGACAGCGGGCATTAGCGCCGGGCGCGCCGCGACGGCAGGGCGCTGGCGATGAAATAGATGAGCGCGGCCAGCGCCGTGATGCAGAAGCTCGAAGGCCAGTCCGTATAATAGGCAAGCGTGATGCCGCCCAGCGCCTCGACGAGCGCAAAGACAATCGAAAGCAGGATGCCGCCGGGAATGCTTGCCGTCAGGCGCTGGGCTGCGGCGGCGGGACCGACCATCAGCGTGAACACCAACAGCACCCCGACGATCTGGGCCGCTTCCGCCGTGGCAATGGCGACGATGACCAGAAACAGCGTGCCCACAAGGGTGAGCCGCACGCCGCGCGCTTCGGCAAGCTCCGGTTGCAGGCTGGCGAACAGCAGAGGGCGGGCAATGACCGCCAGCGCGCCAAGCGCCATCACGCCCAGACCCAGCAGGGCCACCAGCGTCTGTTTCTGGATCGCCAGCACATTGCCGAACAGTACCGCGGTCGCCGCCGTGGCGTAGGTCGTATAGAAATGCAGGAACAGCAGGCCAAGCCCCAGCGACAGCGACAGCACCATGCCGATGGCGACGTCGCGCCCGGAGATGCGCTCGCCGAGCAGGCCCATCGCGACGCCCGCTCCCACCGTGAAGGCGACGAGCCCCCAGAGCGGCGAGACCCCGATCAGCACGGCGGCCGTGGCCCCGGTAAAGCCGGTATGCGCCAGCGCGTGCCCCGCGAAAGTCTGCCCGCGCAGCACGAGAAAATAGCCGACGGCGGCGGACACGATGGCAACCAGCGCGCCGCCCATCAGCGCATTGCGCATGAATTCATAGTCAAGCATGGCCATGCGCCCCATGATCATGGTCGTGGCCGTGCTCGTGATGGTGCAGATGCGGCGCAAGGCCGAGATGCTGCCCGCCGGACATGACGAAGATGCGCCCCGCCGCATGGACCACGTCGATCTGCGCGCCATAGAGCCGCGACAGCACCGGCCCCGTCACCACCTCCTCGACCGTGCCGAGCGCGGCGTGGCCCTGCCCCAGATAGAGCACCCGGTCGAGCACGGGCAGCAGCGGATTAAGGTCATGTTCGGAAAAGAGCACGGTGAGGTTGAGTTCGCGGCTCACCTCCCTGACCAGATCGACCACCATCTGCTGGTGGCCGGGATCGAGGCTGACCAGCGGCTCGTCGAGCAGCAGCAGGCGCGGCCTGCCGACCAGCACCTGGGCGATCATCAGGCGCTGTCGCTCGCCGCCGGAAAGCTCGTTGAGCGGGCGGCGCGCCAGTTCCCGCGCGGCGACCAGATCGAGCGCCCGCTCAAGATCGAGCCGGTCCTCGCGCGACAGACCGATCCAGCCCCAGCGCGCGCCGCTGACGGAGCTTGCCAGCACGTCAAAGCCGGTAAGGCGCAGATGCGAAAGGCCGACGCGGGCCTGCGGCATATAGCCGATGGCGGCGCTGCCGGGCCGGGGCGCCTCGCCTTCCAGCAGGATGCTGCCCTCCCTTGGCGCGAGCAGCCCGAGCACGGCGCGCATGAGCGTGGTTTTCCCCGCCCCGTTCGCGCCGAGCACGCCGATGAATTCGCCCTGCCCGATTTCAAGGTCAAGCTTCCGCAGAATGTCGTGGCCGCCAAGGGCCAGTGTGGCGTTTCGGAAGCTGAGCATGGGTCTTTCGATTTCGGACCTGGACGATGAACCTGAGCGATCAGGGCTTGCGGGCAAGCGCACCCTCAATAGCATCAAGCGTGGCCATCATCCACTGGGGGAATGTCTTCCCGGCAGGCTGGGTTTCCTGCACGCCGACGATGGCGACACCGGATTTCTTCGCCAGCGCCAGCAGGCGGTCCGTTACCTCGTCCGTCACCTGATCGTTGTAGAACAGGATGGCAACCTTGTGGTTTTTCAGATCGCTCTCGAATGCGGCCACGCTGGAGGCGGAAGGCTCCGTATCGTTCATCACCGCGGTCTGGAACGCCTCGTTGCGCATATTGAAGCCAAGCGCCGAGGCCAGAAGCCCGACCACGGGCTCCGAAGCGGTGACCGGCGTGCCCGCATATTTCGCCTTGAGCGCGGCGATGCGCGCCTGAACCGGGGCGAGCGTGGCAAGGAAGCTCTTGAGATTGGCGGCATAATCGGCCGCGTTGGCGGCATCCGTCTCTTCCAGCGCCTGCGCGATGGCGCTGGCGACGGCCGGCGCGGCGGCGCTGTCATACCACAGGTGCGGGTTGTCGCCGCTCTTGCGCTTCAGAAGGTCCGCAACCACCACCACGCGGCGATGGTCGGCGGCGTTCGCCGACAGGAGATCGTTCATCCAGGGATCGTAGTCGATGCCGTTGACGATCACGAGGCTCGCGCCCGCCAGCGCCCGGGCCGTCGAGGGGGAAGCCTCAAAGCTGTGCGGATCCTGCATGGGGTTGGAGAGAATGCTCGTCACCGTGACATGGCTGCCGCCGATCGTCTCGGCGATGCCGCCATAGACGTTTTCGCCCGCCACCACGTCGATCGCCGCCTGCGCGGCAAGCGGCGTCACCGCCATCATCACACCCGCGGCCAGTGCCGCCGCCATCCTGCCGAGCCGGTTCATGTTCATCTCCAGATTCTGAATGCCGGAGATTGTTATATTATAACGTAACGGCGAGGCAAGCGGATTAAGAAGATATAAATGGCCGGCGCGCTCCGCCGCCGGCCCGCAGGATGAAGGCGCGGCGGCGAAGCCCGGTCATGGCATGGATTGTCAGTCGAACGCTTCGGCCCAGCTGCCTTCGGTGGAGGCCTTGGAATATTCCGTCGCCCGGTTCTCGAAGAAATTGGTGTGCTCGATGCCGTTCAGCATCTCGTCCATCCATGGCAGCGGATTGCGCTCGACCCGGTAGATCGGCAGCAGGCCGAGCTGGACCAGACGGCGGTTCGCGATGAAGCGGATATAGTTCTTCACCTCGTCGGGCTCGAGCCCCTCCACGCCGCCCATCTCGAAGGCGAGGTCGATGAAGGCGTCCTCATGGTCGATGATGGTGGAGCAGGCGACATAGATGTCGCGCATCAGTTCCTCGGTCCAGACTTCCGGGTTTTCCTCGACGAAGGTGCGGAACAGCTTGATCGCGGAATTGGTGTGCAGCGTCTCGTCGCGCGCCGACCAGGTGACGATCTGGCCCACGCCCTTCATCTTGTTGAAGCGCGGGAAGTTCATGAGGATGGCGAAGGAGGCGAAAAGCTGCACGCCCTCGGTGAAGGCGCCGAACACGGCCAGCGTCTTTGCCACATCCGCCTTGGTGTCCACGCCCCACAGCCGCATGTAATCGAACTTGTCCTTCATCTCGGCATATTTGAGGAAGGCCTCATATTCGATTTCGGGCATCCCGATGGTGTCGAGCAGGTGGGAATAGGCCGCGATATGGATGGTCTCCATATTGGAGAAGGCGGCCAGCATCATCGTCACTTCGGTCGGTTTGAAGATGCGGGAATAATGCTTCATGTAGCAATTGTTGACCTCGACGTCCGCCTGCACGAAGAAGCGGAAAATCTGGGTCAGCAGGTTGCGCTCCGGTTCGGTCAGGTTCTTGGCCCAGTCCTTCACGTCGTCGGCCAGCGGCACCTCTTCCGGCAGCCAGTGGATGCGCTGCTGCGTCAGCCACGCATCATAGGCCCATGGATAGCGGAAAGGCTTGTAGACGAGGCGTTCTTCCAGAAGCGACATGGGCAGGTTCCCGCGAGATAAGGTGTACTGGATATGGTAGCCCGACTGAACAGAATATCAATATATAGATGGCGTCCGGCGCAACAGGATTGTGGATAAGCCGGAGCGTCCTCCGATGGACGCCTGGAAAAGCCTGAAAACAGCAGGAAAGGACCGAAAGAAAAGGAGAGAAAGGGAAGCAAACGGCTTCTGACCTCTCCCTCCCCGTCCCCCCGGACGAAAATCTGTCTGTTCCCTCGCCCGGCCCGGACTACTGGCAGGCGAGGCATTCCTCGTACTGATTTTCCTCCTGCGCGGCGGCAGGCTCGGCGATGCGCAGGAAAGGACGGGGCCGGGCCGTGACCTGATCGGCATGAGCTTCGCTGACCAGACCGTCCAGCGTCTTGAGGTCGAGCACAACCACGGGCGAGCCGTCCGCATTCGACGTATTGGCCCCCTTGTCGGCCCGCTGGATCGAGAGCGAGCGGCAGTAATAGAGGCTCTTCACCTTTTTCTTCCACGCCATCATGTGAAGCTGGTGCAGCGTCTTCTTGTGCACGTTGGCAGGCAGGAACAAATTGATCGACTGGGCCTGGTCGACCAGCATGGCCCGGTCGCCCGCATGTTCGATGACCCAGCGCTGGTCGAGTTCGAAGGCGGTCTTGAAGACGGCCTTCTCCTCGTCCGACAGAAAATCGAGGTGCATGACCGAGCCGCCATTGGTGACGATGGACGACCAGACATCGTCCGTATCCTGGCCCTTTTCGGCGAGCAGCTTGGTCAGGTGCCGGTTGCGCACATTGAACGAGCCCGACAGCGTCTTGTGGGTGAAGCTGTTGGCCGCGATCGGCTCGATGCCGGGCGAGGTGCCGCCCGCGATGATCGAGATCGAGGCCGTCGGCGCGATCGCCGTCTTGTTGGAGAAGCGCTCCATGAAACCATAGTCGGCGGCATCGGGGCAGGGGCCGCGTTCCTCGGCAAGCGTGCGCGAGGCGGCATCGACCCGGCTCTTCACATGCTGGAACATGCGCCGGTTCCAGACCTTGGCCATCACGCCCTCGAACGGGATCATGTTGGCCTGAAGGAAGGAGTGAAAGCCCATGACGCCGAGCCCCACCGAACGCTCGCGGGAGGCGGCATATTTCGCCTTCGCCATTTCGGAGGGCGCGCGCTGGATGAAATCCTCCAGCACATTGTCGAGGAAGCGCATCGTGTCCTCGATGAAGGTCGGATGCCCTTCCCACTCGAAATAGGTTTCGAGATTGAGCGAGGACAGGCAGCAGACGGCGGTACGCTCCTTGCCCAGATGGTCCGTGCCCGTCGGCAGGGTGATTTCGGCGCAGAGGTTGGAGGTCTTCACCTCGAGACCCGCGAGCTTGTGGTGCTCGGGCCGCGCGTTGTTGACCGTGTCCTTGTAGATGAAATAGGGCTCGCCGGTCTCGATGCGGGCGGTGAGCATGCGGATCCAGAGCGAACGGGCGGAGACGGTCTTCTGCACCGTCTTGTCCTTGGGGCTGCGCAGGTCCCAGTTGGCGTCTTCCTCCACGGCGCGCATGAAGGCGTCCGACAGGAGCACGCCATGGTGCAGGTTGAGCGCCTTGCGGTTGGGGTCGCCACCGGTCGGGCGGCGGATCTCGATGAATTCCTCGATCTCGGGATGGTCGATGGGCAGATAGACTGCCGCCGAGCCGCGCCGCAGCGACCCTTGCGAAATGGCGAGGGTGAGCGAATCCATCACCCGGATGAAGGGGATGATGCCCGAGGTCTTGCCGACGCCGCCGACGCTTTCGCCGATGGAGCGCAGATTGCCCCAGTAGGAGCCGATGCCGCCGCCCTTGGCCGCGAGCCAGACATTCTCGTTCCACAGGCCCAGAATGCCGCCGAGGCTGTCGTTCGCCTCATTGAGGAAGCAGGAGATGGGCAGGCCGCGCTGGGTGCCGCCGTTGGACAGCACCGGCGTCGCGGGCATGAACCACATCTTCGACATATAGTCGTAGAGACGCTGGGCATGGGCGGTGTCGTCGGCATAGTAGGAGGCGACGCGGGCGAACATGTCCTGATTGGTCTCGCCCGGCATCACATAGCGGTCGGCGAGGGTGGCCTTGCCGAAATCCGTCAGCAGGGCGTCCCGGGCCGGATCGACCACGACCCGGGCATGGCCGCCGACCTGAATCGAATCATCGGCACCGGCGAAGGGCAGGGCGGGCTCGGCGGGCGCGATCTCCTTCCACTCATCCTCGCGAGAGGAGGCCGGCGCATAGGGCTCTTCCCCCATGGCCTGAAACGCGGACGCGAGAAGGGCGGGCATGAGGCGGCGCTCGACGGGCTTTTCCACCGGGTCGGCTTCCGGCAACTGCCCCCGCAGCGCGAGAACCGCGGGCTTGGGCGCAAGGCGCGAGCGCAGCGGCGTGCCCGTGCCGGTCACGATCGCGGAGACGACGGACTGAACCGAATCGCTCGCAGCGTCCGCATCGCCTGCATTCGCCTGTGCAACGCCGTTTGCTTCTTCAAACATGTCTGCCCCCGTAAAGCCCGGACCCCCGGGCCGCAGAGACGAAGATGGCTTTAGCGTCACACCATGTGTAACGCTTTCCCTCCGCACGGCATGTGCGGAGTCTTCAAATCTCTGACTGATTGTCCAGAACCTGCGCGGCGCTGCGCCGACTTCTCAATCGACACAAACCGTCCACATATAGTGCGTATATGGGGACGCGAGGTCAATAGGTAGTGGAGGCCCTCTCCATAAAAAGGTTGCGCCCCGATCCCGGTCCACCATCGGGGTGATTGACGAAGGGGCGGCAAGGATGCCTCAATCACAGGGCGCAACGCCTGAAAAAACAAGGCCCGCGCCGGTTTCACCCATCAGCCCAGGGATGCTCCATGTTCGACACCACGGCGCGGCGGTCGCTTTATCCCGATATCGAGCCCTATGCCAGCGGCACGCTGCAGGTCAGCCCGCTCCATACGATCTACTACGAGGAATCAGGCAACCCCAAAGGCAAGCCGGTGGTGATCGTCCATGGCGGGCCGGGCGGCGGCTCGAATCCCACCATGCGCCGCACCCATGATCCCAAGGCCTACCGAATCATCCTGTTCGACCAGCGCGGCTGCGGCCGCTCGACGCCGCACGCCGAGTTGCGCGAGAACACGACCTGGGACCTCGTCGCCGACATGGAGAAGCTGCGCGAACATCTGGGGATCGAGCGCTGGCAGCTCTGCGGCGGCTCATGGGGCTCGACGCTCTGCCTCGCCTATGCCGAAACCCACCCGGAACGGGTCACCGAGATCATTCTGCGCGGCATCTTCACCCTGCGCCCGCGCGAGCTTCAATGGTTCTATCAGGAGGGCGCGGACGCGCTTTTCCCCGACGCCTGGGAGAAATTCGTCGAGCCGATCCCGGAGGCGGAGCGCGGCAACCTGATCGAGGCCTATTACAAGCGCCTGACCGGAGACGACGAGACGGCGAAGATCGAGTGCGCCAAGGCCTGGAGCATCTGGGAGGGCACCACCCTCTCCCTCCATGCCGACGCCGGCCGGGTCGCCCGCTTCGCCGACGGCCACTTCGCCCTCGCCTTCGCCCGGATCGAATGCCACTATTTCATCAACAAGGGCTTTCTTGAGCCGCAGGACCAGCTTTTGCGCAACGCGGACCGGCTCAAGGGCATTCCCGGCATCATCGCCCAGGGGCGCTACGACGTGGTGACGCCCATGTTCACCGCCTGGGCTCTGGCCAAGGCCTGGCCGGACGCCGATCTTGAAATCGTCAGCGACGCCGGGCACACCGCCACCGAACCCGGCATCATCGACGTCATGGTCCGCGCCGCCGACCGCTTCGCCACCGTGCCATCGAAATAACTGTTTCCCGGACAAGCCTCCCAGCCCCAGTCGAGTACCCCATGCACATCCTCTATCTCGTCAATGACCCGACCTCCCCCGCCGGCACGCTGCGCGAGGAGGCCGAGCGGCTCGGCGCCGCCTCCACCATCCTCTATACGGCGCCGGGCATGATGGGGGAGCAGGTCGAGATCAGCGGCATCCCCGATTCGACCAGCGGCTATGACGGGCTGGTCGTGCTCGGCGGCGGCATGTCCACCTATGAAAACGACAAATATCCGTTCCTTGCCCGGATCCGCTCGCTGATCCGGCAGTTCCATGAGGAGGAAAAGCCGGTCATGGGCGTCTGCCTCGGCGGCCAGCTCATTTCGGAAAGCTTCGGCGGCACGGTGCGCAAGCTCGAAACCGGCGGCGAATGGGGCTTCCTGCCCCAGACATGGCTCGACGGCGCCCACACCGACCCGCTGATGCACGACGCTCCGCAGGGGCTGAAGATCATCCAGTGGCATGGCGACACCTTCACGTTCCCGGAAATCTCGGTGCCGCTCTCGACCCGGGAGAACTGCCCCGGCCAGGCCTTCCGCGTCGGGGAGAAAACCTACGGCTTCCAGTTCCATCTGGAAGTGACGCGGCCGATTCTGGACCAGTGGATGATCGCCCGCTCGATCCTGTTCAAGCGCACGCTCGAAGACGTGAAGGCCGAGATCGAGCCGCAGGCCGCCGAGGCGCTCGCCCTCCAGCAGGCCTTCGCCCGGCGCACCATGCAGCGCTGGCTGGAGCTTGCCTGAACCACAAGATCAGAACGGACGCCGGGCCTTCATGGCGGCGCTCAGCGTGCCGTCGTCGAGATAATCGAGTTCGCCCCCGACCGGCACGCCATGGGCAAGCCGCGAGACGGTGACGCCGAGGCCTTCCAGCCGGTCGGTGATGTAATGGGCCGTGGTCTGGCCATCGACGGTCGCGTTCATGGCCAGCACGACCTCGCGGACCCCGGGCGTCGAGGCCCTTTCGATCAGGCCGCCGATATTGAGATCGGCGGGGCCGATGCCGTCGAGCGCCGACAGCACGCCGCCGAGCACATGATAGCGGCCCTTGTGCGCCCCCGCCCGCTCCAGCGCCCACAGGTCGCTGACCTCCTCGACCACGCAGATCACCGCCGGATCGCGGCTCTGGTCGGCGCAGATGGAGCAGGGGGAGACCGTGTCGATATTCCCGCAGACCGGACAGATCCGCGCCTTGCCGGCGACTTCGGCCATGGCGGCGGCAAGAGGGGACAGCAGGGTTTCCCGCTTCTTGATGAGCGTCAGCACCGCCCGGCGCGCCGAGCGGGGACCAAGCCCCGGCACCTTCGACAGAAGCTGGATCAACCGCTCGATTTCGGGGCCGGTAACCGCCATGACAGGAACCTCGGGCGCAGGGACGACAAGGCCCCATCAATCGCGGAGTTGGCGCGCCCGCGCAAGGCCGGAATGAACGCCGGCCCGGGATCGCCGTTCAGCCCGGCAAGCCAAGGCCTCCGAGCCCGCCAAAACCGCCGGTAACCCCTTCCATCTTTTTGGCAAGGTGCGCTTCAAGCTTCGCGCGCGCATCATTGAGGGCGGCGATGATGAGGTCTTCGAGAATCTCGCGCTCGCTCTCCTTCATCAGGCTCGGATCGATATAAAGGCTCTTGACCGCATAACGGCCGCTGATCACCGCCTTGACGAGGCCCGCGCCCGCTTCGCCAGGCATTTCAAGCTGGTCGATCTCGGTCTGCATGTCGCGCAGCTTGCCTTCCAGATTCTTCGCCTGATTCATCAATTCGGCCAGATTCTTCATATTTATTTTCTCCTAATCAGTCTTCGTAAAACGGCGCATCGAAATCGTCGCCGACAGGACCCGGCATATCCTCCAGATCGCTTCCTTCCAGTATCGCAGGCGCGCCGGCCGGCGCGCCCGTCCGGACCTCAATAATCTCGGCGCCGGGAAAAGCCGCCAGCGCCGCCAGCACCAGCGGGTCGGCGGCGGCCTCCTGCTTCATGCCTTGTGCGCGGCTCACCGCCTGCTCGCGCGCGGTCGGCGCGGCCTCGGCCTGCCGCGAGGCGATGGAGACGATCCAGCGCTCGCCCGTCCAGCTTTTGAGCTTCTGCGACAGATCGTTGGCAAGCGTGCCGTCGACCCCGGCCTCAAGCTGAATCTCGATCCGCCCCTGCTCGTAGCTGACCAGCCGCACGCCCGTCTCAAGCGCGTTCTTGAGCCGCACGTCGCGTTTCGCCCCGGCGAGCGCGATCACATCGTCGAACGTGGCGAGCCGGGGTCCCGCCACGGCCACCGCTTGCGGCATGGTCTCGACCTGCGCCCCGCCGCCGTTCGCCACCGCGCGCAAACCAGCCGCGCCGCCGCCGAACCGGGCGCGCGGACCGCCGCCGGGGCCACCCCCGCCCATCGTTCCGCCATTGGCCGGACCAGCCGCGCCGCCGCCATTCGTCAGGCTCGCGATCAGCTCTTCCGGCCCCGGCATGTCCGCCAGATAGGCGAGCCGGACCAGCACCATTTCCGCCGCCGCGATGGGACGGGGCGCGGCCTGCACCTCCTCAAGCCCCTTCAGCAGCACCTGCCAGCTCCGCGACAGCGCGCGGATCGGCAGCTTTTCAGCCATTTCCCGGCCCCGGTTGCGCTCGGTTTCGGACATGGCCAGATCATCGGCCGCGGCCGCCACCAGCTTTAGTCGCATCAACCAGTGAGTGAGTTCCGCCAGATCGGACAAAACCACCGCCGGATCGGCTCCGGCGTCATACTGGGCCCGCAATTCGGTCAGGGCGGCGGCGATGTCGCCCTTCATGATGAAATCGTAGAGATCGAAGATGCGGGCGCGGTCGGCAAGACCGAGCATGTCGCGCACGTCGGTTTCCGCGATGGGCCCCCCGCCTCCCATCAGGGCCCCGTGGGCGATGGCCCGGTCGAGCAGGGACAGCGAGTCGCGGGCCGAGCCTTCCGCCGCGCGCCCGATCAGCTTGAGGGCGGCGTCCTCGACCGGCACATCCTCCTTGACCGAAATGCGCGACAGCAGCCCCACCAGTTCGTCGAGCGTCAGCCGGCGCAGATCGAAGCGCTGGCAGCGCGACAGCACCGTCACCGGCACCTTGCGGATTTCCGTGGTGGCGAAAATGAACTTCACATGGGCCGGAGGCTCCTCCAGCGTCTTCAGAAGGCCGTTGAAGGCGGCCTTCGAGAGCATGTGCACCTCGTCGATGATATAGACCTTGTAGCGCGCCGAAACCGGGGCATAGCGAACGCTGTCAATGATCTCGCGGATATCGTCGATGCCGGTGCGGGACGCCGCGTCCATTTCCAGCACATCGACATGGCGGCTTTCCATGATCGCCGCGCAATGCGTGCCGAGCCCGTCCATATGGATCGTCGGGCCGGTCGCGCCGGGACCATCATAATTGAGGGCGCGGGCCAGAATGCGCGCCGTGGTCGTCTTGCCGACGCCGCGCACCCCGGTGAGCATGAAGGCGTGGGCGATCCGGTCCCGCTCGAACGCATTGGAAAGCGTGCGGACCATGGCCTCCTGGCCTACCAGATCGTCGAAATTCGAGGGACGGTATTTGCGGGCGAGAACCTGATAGCCGCTGGCTTTCGCCGAGACGGGGGCCGCGACAGGCGCAGGCCCGAGGCCGGGCAGATCAAACCCCGGCTCGTCGTCGGAAATGGCACTTTCGGGGCGCTCATCCATCGAAACAGGCGTGATCCTCATGGACTGGCATCAGGTGGGAGACTGGACAAGCGACCCAGGCGAAACTCGTTACGGCTGCTTCCTTCCGGACCTGACCGGGTTGGCGAGGGCACTGCCCGCCGCCAGCCTCCCGGGCCTTATATCGGCGGAATCGATCCCGGATGCAAGCAGGAGTCGGCAAGAAGCCCTTCTTGAGCCCGCTCCCGGGCTGTGCCACCTTGGGATCATCGTCATTCAAGAAAATCGAAGCGGGAAGCTTCAAAGCGTCAGTCAGGAAGCATCTTATGGGCCTGCCGTCCAAATTGCCCGAAAACCCCAATATTTTCGCCAACAATCCCCTCGACCGCGCCAGCTACCGCCGGGCCGACCCGGCCTGGATCGCCGAACAGCTGAAGCATCCCGACAGCCTGTTCGTGCCGGTCTGGCGCCTGAACCCCTTCGTTCTGCCGGAAGAAAGCCCCGGACAGGGCAAGGACGTCGGCTGGATGCGGGCAAGCCTGATCCCGGAAATCGCGGACCCGGACACGACGCCCGTCTTCCTCGGCATCAACAAGCGCGGCAAATCGCTGTTCACGCTCGACATCAGCCATATCAAGGACCCGGAAAACACGCCCCACTTCAAGCAACTGGGCAGTTTCGAGGAATTGCGCGGCCTTGCCATGTCCGGCGACATCACGCCCGGCGAACTTGCCATCCTCGCCCAGGCCAAAAGCATGATCGACTGGCACCGCCGCCACGGCTTCTGCGCCAATTGCGGGGCGAAGACCGAAGTCGCGGAAGCGGGCTACAAGCGGGTCTGCAACAGTTGCAAGGCCGAGCATTTTCCCCGCACCGACCCGGTCGTCATCATGCTCGCGACCTATGGGGACAGCTGCTTTCTCGGACGCCAGAAAATCTGGCCCAAGGGGATGCACTCGGCGCTCGCGGGCTTCGTCGAGACGGGCGAATCCATCGAGGAGGCGGTGGCGCGCGAACTTTATGAAGAGGCCGGGCTCAGCGTCCGGAATGTCCGCTATCATTCGACCCAGCCCTGGCCGTTTCCCTCATCCCTGATGATCGGCTGCATCGCCGAGGCGGCGTCGGAAGACTTCACCATCGACGGCATCGAGCTTTCGGCGGGACGCTGGTTCAGCCGCAGCGAACTCGCGCTGATCATGAGCGGCAAGGGCGATGGAACCGACTGGATTCCGCCGCCCTACGCCATTGCCCATCAACTGATCCGCAGCTTTGTCGAGCACGGGGCCTGAGAAGGCCCCTTAGGCTCCCCCTTACGCGCCCTTGGCGACGCCGACGCGGGCGGCCCGCAGCAGCCGGTCGCCCATCATGTAGCCGTCCTCGACGACATGGACGACCGTGCCCGCGGCATGTTCCGCGCCCGGCACCTCGAACATGGCTTCATGCAGGTTCGCATCGAACTTCTCACCCGGCAGGGGTCTGATGACGCGGATGCCATGGCGCTCGAAGGTCGAGAGCAGCGAGCGCTCGGTCACTTCCACGCCCTCGACGGCGGCGCGCACGGCGTCGGAGGCGGCGGCGCGCTCCTCGGCGCTGATGCTTTCGATCGCCCGGTGCAGATTGTCGGCAACCGTGAGCATGTCCCGGGCAAAGCCCGCCGCGGCATAGCGCGCGATGTCTGCGCGCTCGCGCTCCAGGCGGCGGCGGATGTTCTCGGCTTCCGCCATGGCGCGGAGCAGCTTGTCCTTCAATTCGGCGTTTTCGGCCTCCAGCGAGGGCTTCTGCGGCTCCGCGGGCGCTCCGGCCGGGGTTTCGGCGGCCGGATCGCCCTTGTTCTCGTCAATAACGGCTTCCGAAGCTGCCTCCGGGTTCGCCTGATCTTCCGGCTTCTGGGTCTCGTCGCTCACTTGAATATCTCCACTTGAACCTCAAGGCTCCCCGGCATGCCGCGCGAGGCGCGCGTCCCGCAAACCGCCGGATGAACCTGTGAAACAGAAGACTGACCATGTGCGATGCCGGGGCCGTCAAGTCAACCACCCACCCCCGACTATCTTAACGTGCGTCCTTGTTGCCGCCCCTCTCCAGCAGGCGGCCCACGACCTTGGCGGTATAATCGACCATGGGGATGATCCGGGCGTAATTGATGCGCGTCGGCCCGATGACGCCCAGCACACCCACCACCCGCTGGCGGGCGTCCATATAGGGGCTGATGATCAGGGATGACCCGGAAAGGGAAAAAAGCTTGTTTTCCGAGCCGATGAAGATGCGCACCCCGTCCGCCGTGGCGGCAAGGCCGAGCAGCTGGATCAGGTCGCGCTTGTTCTCAAGCTCATCGAACAGCATCCGGATCCGCTCCAGATCGTCCATGGCGTGGACGTCCTCCAGAAGCCGCGAGCGGCCATGGACGATGAGGGATTTGGCCAGGGGATCGTCGCTGCTGACCTGCGCGCCCGCCCAGGTGGCAAGCCCGGCCTCGATCACCTTCTGGGTCAGATCGTTGAGTTCCGCCTTCCGCCCCTCGATTTCGCGGGCGATATAATCGCGCGATTCATCCAGCGTGCGGCCCCGCAGGCGGGCGTTGAGATAGTTGGTTGCCTCCGCCAGCGCCGAGGGGGTGAGCCCCGAAGGCAGCTCGATCATCCGGTTCTCGACGTCGCCGCCCTCCGTGACGATGACGACGAGCGCCCTTCTGGCGTCCACCGGCACGAATTCGATATGTTTCAGCGCCGCCTCGAACTTGGGCGCGACGACGAAGCCCGCGGCGTGGGAGAGGCCCGAGAGCATCCGCGTCGCCTCGTCCAGCACATCCTCGACATTGCGGTTGGAGCCCAGCACCTGCCGCTCGATGGTCCGGCGCTCGTCGAGCGACACGTCGCCGATTTCCAGCAATCCATCGACGAACAGGCGCAGGCCCACCTCCGTCGGCACCCGGCCCGCGCTGGTGTGCGGCGAAAACAGCAGGCCCAGCGCCTCCAGATCGGACATGACCGAGCGGATGGCGGCCGAAGACAGCGCCATGGGCAGGTGCTGGCTCAGATAGCGCGAGCCGACCGGCCCGCCGGTATCGAGATAATTTTCAACGACATGGCGCAATATTTCGCGCGACCGGTCGTTGAGGTCCTTGAGCGCGACCATGTAACTCCTGATGGCTTGCCCGCCCGCCACCGGCGGCGCGGGCTTTCATGGACAATCAAGGTAGGGAGCGGGGGTGGATGCGTCAATTCGGGGCCAGACAGCAATGCCGGATGCGCCCTGCCGGGACGCCTCCTTCTGGACGCATGGCCGGACAGGGGGTACACAACCCCGGATATTTGCGGCCGGGCCCACCCGGTCCCTTTCCGTGAAGGACCCTTTCAATGAGCGCTTTTGCGCGGCCCTCCGGCCGCACCCCCGACGAGATGCGCGCCGTTTCCTTCGAGCCGGGCTATGCCCGCCATGCCGAAGGCTCGTGCCTCGTCCGCTTCGGCGACACCCATGTGCTGTGCACCGCCAGCCTTGAGGAAAGGGTGCCGCCATGGCTCAAGGGCAAGGGCCATGGCTGGGTGACGGCTGAATACGGCATGCTGCCGCGCGCCACCAACGAGCGGATGCGGCGCGAGGCGTCGGCGGGCAAGCAGTCCGGCCGCACCCAGGAAATCCAGCGCCTGATCGGGCGCTCGCTGCGCACCATCACCAACCTCAAGGCGCTCGGCGAACGCCAGATCACGCTCGACTGCGACGTGTTGCAGGCCGACGGCGGCACCCGCACCGCCTCGATCACCGGGGCCTGGATCGCGCTGCACCAGTGCCTGCAATGGATGGAAACCCGCAAGATGGTGCTGGGGCCGATCCTGCGCGACCATGTGGCGGCGGTTTCCTGCGGCATCTATCGCGGCGTGCCGGTGCTCGACCTCGACTACCCCGAGGATTCGGAAGCCGATACCGACGCCAATTTCGTGCTGACCGGCAAGGGCCTCATCTGCGAGGTGCAGGGCACGGCGGAGGGCGAACCCTTCGACCATGACCAGTTCATGGCGCTGTTCGGCCTTGCCCGCGCGGGCATCTCCCGCCTCGTCGAGCTCCAGAAGGAAGCGATCCGGTGACGCGGAAACTCTCCGGCGGAAAGCTGGTCGTCGCCAGCCACAACAAGGGCAAGGTCCGGGAAATCCGCGACCTGCTCGGCCCGTTCGGGCTCGATGTGGTCTCGGCGTCTGACCTCGGCCTGCCGGAGCCCGAGGAAACCGGAACGAGTTTCCGGGAAAACGCGGAACTGAAGGCGCGGGCCGCCGCCGAACGCTCGGGCCTGCCCTCCCTTTCCGACGACAGCGGGCTCTGCGTGGAGGCGCTCGACGGCGCGCCCGGCATCTATTCGGCCCGCTGGGCGGGCGAGCAGAAGGATTTCGGCCTCGCCATGGACCGGATCGAGCGCGAACTCGCCGCGAAAGGGATCGCCCCGTCCGGCGCCCGCGCCTTTTTCGTCTGCGGTCTGGCGCTGGCCTGGCCGGACGGGCATGTGGACTATTTCGAGGGCCGGGTGAACGGCGCGCTGACCTTTCCGCCGCGCGGCACGCAGGGCTTCGGCTACGACCCGATCTTCATCGCTGGGGGTGAGAGCATCAGTTTCGGCGAGATGGAGCCTGACCGCAAACACGCCATGTCGCACCGGGCGGACGCCTTCCGCCAGCTTGTCGAGGCCTGCCTTGTCGGATGAAGGATCCGACAGGCCGGACTTCGGCATTTACGTCCACTGGCCGTTCTGCCTCGCCAAATGTCCCTATTGCGACTTCAACTCGCATGTCAGCCGCAATGTGGATCAGGCCCGCTGGGCCCGGGCGCTGGCGCGCGAACTGGAACATGCCCGCGAGATGACCGGGCCGAAGAGCGTGCAGACCATCTTTTTCGGCGGCGGCACCCCCTCGCTGATGGAGGCGGAGACGGTCGGCCATGTGCTCGACACCATCGCCCGCCTCTGGCATGTCGACGATCATGCTGAAATTTCGCTCGAAGCCAACCCTACCAGCGCGGACGCGGGCCGCTTTACCGGCTACCGCGCGGCGGGCGTCAACCGGCTCTCGCTCGGGGTCCAGTCGCTCGACGCGAAGGACTTGAGGTTTCTGGGACGGATGCACAGCGTGGACGAGGCGCTCGACGCCATCGCGCTGGCGCGCGCCACCTTCCCGCGCATTTCGTTCGACCTCATCTACGCCCGCCCGGAGCAGACGGTGGCGGCGTGGCAGGCCGAGCTTTCCCGCGCCCTCGATTTCGCTGCCGATCATCTGTCGCTCTACCAGTTGACCATCGAGGAGGAGACCAGCTTCGCCCGGCTTTATGAGCGCGGCGCGTTCAAGGTGCCGGACGGCCCCCTCTCCGCCGCCCTTTACGAGGCGACACAGGCCATCTGCGCCGAAGCCGGGCTGCCCAATTATGAAATCTCGAACCATGCCCGGCCGGGCGCGGAATGCCGCCACAATCTGCTCTACTGGCACTATGGCGATTATGTTGGCGCCGGTCCCGGCGCGCACGGGCGGCTTGGTGGCCGCGACAAGCAGGCGACCCGCACCCTGAAGGCGCCGGGCGCATGGCTCGCCTCGGTCGAGGAAAAGGGCCACGGCATCGAGGCGATCGAACCGATCAGCCTTGCCGAACAGGCCGACGAGATGATGCTGATGGGGTTGCGGCTGGGCGAGGGCATCGACCCGCTGCGCTATGCCTCGCTCGCGGGCGCAGCCCTCGATGAAACCCGCATCGAGCGATTGACCGGCGACGGCCTGCTGCGCCGCCTGCCCAACGGCCGCCTCGCCGCCAGCCCCGAAGGCCGGCTGGTGCTCAACGCCGTGCTGGCGGAATTGCTGGCCTGAGCTGAGTTAAACTCGATCAATAAGCCGGCGGCTGGGCCGGGGCCTGATCCTGCGCCTTGAAGTCGGTCGGGGCCGGGTCGATCTGGGTTGCGCCGCCGGGGTGGATTTCATAGACGGCAAGCCCACGCTCGACGAGGCCGTTGGGGGCGAAGCGGAACACCCCGTCGAGACCGGCGAAACCATCCGGGTTCGTCAGCGCCGCCGCCGAATAGCGGTCTGCCGCCGGACGCCGCGACAGCACGATCGCCAGACTCATCGCATCATAGGCGAGGCCCGCCAGACGCGGCGGCGTACTGCCATAGGTCTGCTGGTAGCGGCTGGCGAAACTGAGCCGGCCATCGGAGGGCGGAGCCGGATACCAGCCACCCTCGAGCGACGGCACCGAGACGAGCGAGGGATCGTCCCAGAGCCCGGTGCCGAGAAAGCGCACATTGGCGGAACTGACGCCATAATCCGACAGCAGGCCGGTCACGCCCTGCAACGAGGCGGCGCCATCGGGGATGAAGACCGCATCGAAGGCAAGCGAAGGCGCAGGCGCCGTGCCGGGGACAGCCGGACCGCCACCGGTGCCGGGATCGACTTCCGCATCTGTTTCGGACGTGGCCGGGCTGACCTTCTGGGCCCCCGCCCCGATGATCTTGCGGATGGCGTTTTCCATCTGGGCCGGGTCGCTGGAATAGTCGCCCCGGCGTGCGATCGTACCGCCCTCCGCCTGCACTTCGGCTTCAAAGGCGTCGCTCGCCCGGCGGCCATAGGCCCCCTGCGGCACCAGTTCGGCAAAATGGCTGAGTCCCCGGCTACGGGCATAGGCGACGATGCGCTTCACGTCCTGATCCGGCGGAAAGGAGAGCAGATAGACGCCATTGCCCGCCGTCGAACTGTCGGTCGAGAAGGCCACCACCGGCACCTGAACCTTGGCCGCGAGCGGCGCAAGGCCGGTCACGGAACTGGCGAACAGGGGCCCCAGAATGATGTCCGCGCCCTGATCGAGCGCATGCTGGCCCGCCGCCGCCGCCGAGGCCGCATCCGTGCCGCTGTCATAGGTCATCAGCAGCACGTCTTTCGCCTGAAACTCGAAGAGCGCGAGCTGGGCGGCGTTCGCCATGCTCTGCGCCAGTTCCTTGACGCGGGCGGTGCCCGAGTTGAATGGCAGGATGAGCGCGACGCGCACGGTGTCCTGCCCGGCCATGAAGCCCGGATTAAGGAATTTCGTCGTGTCCCGCAGAGGCTTGACGGGCTCGGGCGCCACGGGCGCTGGCGGCACGGCTTCCGGCGCCGCCGCCACGGGGGCAGGGGCGGGAGCAGGCACCGGCGCCGTATCTGACGCGCAGGCTGCGAGGAACAGCAGGAAAATGACCGCAGGAACCGCGCGGAGGCGGACAGCTATCGATGTTGTCATACGCGGCACAGAGGATCCCATCCATCTTCGCAAACATTCTCTGCGGCGCGAGGGTATAGGGCGAGCCGCGCCAAGTAAACATGCGCCCCTTCCGGGACGGGAGAGAGGCCCGCAATGAACTGGAGCGGACCGGGCCTCCTTGCGGAGCGGCGGGGCCCGGCGCAAAATGCCTCATGCGCACAACACCCTATTCAAGCAGCCCGGCGGGCCTCAGGCCCGGCCTCTATATCACCGCAACCCCGATCGGGAACGCCTCCGACATCAGCCTGCGCGCGCTCGATGTGCTGCGCGCCGCCGATCTGGTGCTGTGCGAGGACACCCGCGTCACGGCCAAGCTGTTCGCGATCCACGGGATCGAGGCGAAAACGCTGCCCTATCACGACCACAACGCCGCCGAGATGCGCCCGCGCATCCTCTCGCGCCTTGAAGCGGGAGCCCGCATCGCGCTCGTCTCGGATGCGGGCACGCCGCTGGTCTCCGATCCCGGGCTCAAGCTGGTGCAGGATGCGCTCAACGCCGGCCATCATGTGACCACGCTGCCCGGCGCTTCATCGGTGCTGGCGGCGCTGACGCTGGCGGGTCTGCCGACCGACCGGTTCTTTTTCGCGGGCTTTCTCTCCGCGAAGGACGAGGCCCGCAACAGGGAAATCCGCGATCTCGCCGGCGTGCCCTCGACGCTGGTGTTTCTGGAAAGCGCGCGCCGCCTGCCGGAAACCATGGCGGCGCTGGCCGAAGGGCTGGGCGAGCGGCAGGCGGCGGTCGCCCGGGAGCTGACCAAGACCTTCGAGGAGGTGCGCCGCGATTCGCTCTCCATGCTCGCCGCCCATTATGCGGAAGCCGGCGCGCCCAAGGGCGAGGTGGTGATCGTGGTCGGCCCGCCGCCCCGGCGCGAGGCGCTGGATGCCCATGAGGTCGAGGCCCTGCTGGAAAACGCGCTGGGACGCCTCTCGCTCAAGGATGCCGTCGCCGAGGTGTCGAGCCTGACCGGCGAGCCGCGCAAGCAGGTCTATGCCCGGGCGCTTGCGGTCGCCGACGCCCGCGACGGCGCGCCGCGAAAACGCGGGAAAAAAGCGCCTGAGGTCATTGATTAGGGGAGGCAGCAGGGGGGATTGACGGCAGGCAGGGGGAAGCGGCGGCAGGAGCGGGGCCGGGCCAACCAGCGCACCGGTCTGCGCGCCGAAGCGCTGGCCCGTCTCGTGCTGCGCCTCAAGGGCTACCGGATTCTGGGCAGCCGGGTCCGGACAAGGGCGGGCGAGATCGACCTCGTCGCCCGGCGTGGACGGGTGCTCGCCTTCGTCGAGGTCAAGAGCCGGCAGGCGCAGGCGGACGCAAGGCTGGCGCTCCAGCCGCGCCAGCAATACCGGCTGGCGCGCGCAGCCGAGGCCTGGGCCGCGGGCCGCCGGGAGCTTGAAGGACTGATCTGGCGCTATGACCTCATGATCTGCGCGCCGCGCCGCCTGCCGCGCCATCTCATGGACGCCTGGCGTCCACAGGAGCGTTTCTGAGCAGGATCCGCAGGCATTATCTCCGTTCGCGGCCCCGTCCGGCCATATTCAGGCCCGGTTTGAGGTGGAATGCTTGGCTTCTGCCGGAGATTGATTCGCATTCGAGGAACCGCCATGCATCCGATCAAACTCACTCTTGCCCTTGGCCTCATCGCCGCGAGCGCCTCGCTGGGCGGCTGCATCGCCGCCGTGGCGGGCGCAGGCGCCACGGGCGCCGTCAACGCCTCGCAGGAGCGCGGCTTCGAGCAATCCGTCGACGACAATGAAATCTCCTTCGAGTTCAACCGCCGCATGCTCTCGACCAAATCCTCGATCTATACCGGCATCTCCACGGAAGTGACTTCCGGCCGCCTGCTGCTGACCGGCCATGTGCCGACGCCGGAGGACAAGATTCTGGTCTCGCGCGTCGGCTGGACCGTGCCGGGGGTGAAGGAGGTCATCAACAATGTGAGCATCGGCAAGTCGCTCAGCTTCGGTCAACAGGCCACCGACACCGCCATCACGACCAAGCTGCGGGCCCGGCTCATCGCCGACAGCGACATTTCCTCGATCAACTATTCCATCGAGACGGAAAACAGCGTCGTCTATCTGATGGGCATCGCCCAGGATCAGGCGGAACTCGACCGCGTGACCGCCCATGCCCGCGATATCGACGGGGTGAGGAACGTGACTTCCTATGTCACCATCAAGGGCGCACCCGCGGCGCTGCCGACGCCCGAGAATTAGGCCGCCCGCCCGCGCGCAGCCCCTTTGCACCGGCTCCGCCCGGTGACAAGATGACGGCCCTGCTGGAAGCCTGAGCCTGAGGCGCACGAGATGACCCTGACACGCGAACAGATCGAACAGGCTCTGGCGCGCGCGGGCCTTGCCGACGACCAGAGCTTCGAGCCCGTGGAAAGCGCCCTGCTGCTCGCCGCTCTCGACCGGCCCGACACGGACATGGCCCCCTATGAGGCCCATCTGGCGGAACTGGCCGGAGCCGCCCGCGGCTTTATCGCCAAGGCGCAATCCCTGCCGGTTTCACTGGCTGCGCAGGCGCTGGCCGATCTGGTCGCCGATCGCTTCGGCTATCATGGCGACGAGCAGACCTACGACGACATGCAGAACGCCAACCTGATACGGGTGATCGACCGGCGCAAGGGCCTGCCGGTCGCGCTTGGCCTGATCTATTTTCATGCCGCCCGGGCGCTGGGGCTCGACATTGCCGGACTGAGCTTTCCCGGCCATTTCGTGATGCGTCTGCAAGGGCGCGGCGGCGTGGTTCTGATCGATCCGTTCCACCGGGGGCAGGCCGTCACCGCCGCCGACCTGCTGGCGCTGCTGCGCCAGACGCAGGGGGAAGGCGCAAGGCTCTCGCCCGAAAGCTATGCCCCCGTCTCGCCGCGCGACGTGGTGCTGCGCCTTCAGAACAACATTCTGGGCCGGGCGCTCGCCGCGCAGGAGTATCCCCGCGCCCGCGATGTGATCGCCCGCATGATCCTGATCGCGCCGGACCGGCCCGATCTTTATTTTGAACTGGGCCGCATCGAGGTTCACGCCGGGCATCTGGGCGGGGCGTCGGACGCCTTCACCACCTGCATCGGCCTCTGCCACGGCGTGGATAACGCCCGGCTTGCAGGCATGGCCGCCGACGCCCTGATCCGCCTCAAGGGGCGGCTGCATTGACACGGCGATGGTGACTTGTGCAGGACCCGCGATCGGGTGCAGGTTCCGTTCCCCGACAGCCACCGGAAGCGAGGATAAATGAGCGCGCGCAAGCTGCATGTCGCGATCCAGATGGATCCGATCCAGACCATCAACATCAACGGCGACACGACCTTCCGGCTCGGGCTCGAAGCGCAGGCGCGCGGCCACACGCTGTCCTATTACGAGCCGATCCATCTCTCGATGCGCGATGGCCGGGTCTATGCCAAGGTACGCCCCCTCTCGCTGCGCCGGGAACATGGCAATCATTTCACGCTCGGGGAGGAAGCGACCCTCGATCTCGGCAAGGCCGATGTGGTGCTGATGCGTCAGGACCCGCCGTTCGACATGAGCTACATCACGGCGACCCACATGCTGGAGGTGATCCATCCCGAAACGCTGGTGGTGAACAACCCGGCGGAGGTGCGCAACGCGCCGGAAAAGCTGTTCGCCACCCGCTTCGAGGGCCTGCTGCCGCCGACGCTCATCACCCGCGACGCCGCCGAAATCCGGGCGTTCCGCGAGGAGTTCGGCGACATCATCGTCAAACCGCTTTACGGCAATGGCGGCTCGGGCGTGTTCCGCATCCGCGAGGGCGACGAAAACCTCGCCTCCCTGCTTGAAATGTTCGCCAACAGCTCGCGCGAACCCGTCATCGCCCAGCGCTACCTGCCGGAGGTGCGGCTCGGCGACAAGCGCATCATCCTCGTCGATGGCGAGGCCGTGGGCGCGATCAACCGGGTGCCGGCCCATGGCGAGGCCCGCTCCAACATGCATGTCGGCGGCCGGGCCGAACCGACCCGCCTGACGCCGCGCGAACAGGAAATCTGCGCCGCCATCGGACCGGAACTCAAGAAGCGCGGGCTGCTTTTCGTCGGCATCGACGTGATCGGCGATTATCTGACCGAAATCAACGTGACCAGCCCGACCGGCATTCAGGAAATCGAAAGGTTCGACGGCACCAATATTGCGGCTCTGGTGTGGGACGCAATAGAGGCGAAGCGGGGATGACGAAAGACGAAACGTCCGCAGACAAGAGCGCCGGCAAGGAAGCCGACAAGGGCGCGCCGCAGCGCTATCGCGACAATCTCCAGGGCGAGATCGACAGCGCCTCGCTCTACCGCACGCTGGCGGAGGTGGAGCCCGACGAAAAGCTGGCGGGCGTCTACCGGCGTCTCGCCGCCGTCGAGGAGGCGCATGCGGAATACTGGCGCAAGCAGCTTACCGGCAAGGGCGCGCGCATCCCCGTGCTGCGCCCCGGCTTCCGCCCCCGGGCGCTGGCGTGGCTGGCCCGGCATTTCGGCGCCTCTTTCGTGCTGCCGACCATCAATACGCTCGAACAATCCGACAGCGGCGCTTATGACGCCCAGATCGAGGCGGTGAAGGGCGGCCTGCCCGCGCAGGAGCGCAGCCATGCGCGTATTCTCGAAGCCATCGCCGGTTCGACAGGGGGGCTTGAAGGAAGCACCATCGCGCGGATCGAGGGCCGCCACCGGGCCATGGGCGGCAATGCGCTCCGCGCCGCCGTGCTGGGCGCGAACGACGGCCTCGTCTCCAACATGAGCCTCGTCATGGGCGTGGCGGGCGCGGAGGCCAATCCGCGCATGATCCTGATCACCGGCCTTGCCGGGCTTGTCGCCGGGGCCTGCTCGATGGCGCTGGGCGAATGGCTCTCCGTCAATTCCTCGCGCGAGCTTTATGAAAAACAGATCGCGACCGAGCGCATGGAACTCGAAGAGGTGCCGGAAGAGGAGAAGGAAGAACTGATCCTCATCTATCAGGCCAAGGGGCTGACCGAACAGGAAGCCCGCGCGCTCGCCGAGCGGCTGCTCGCCAACAAGGACACCGCGCTCGACACGCTGGCGCGCGAGGAACTGGGCGTCGATCCCCGGGAACTCGGCGGTTCGCCCTGGACGGCGGCGGGCACCTCCTTCTGCCTGTTCTCTGCGGGTGCGATCTTCCCGGTACTGCCCTATTTCCATTATGAGGGGATGCAGGCCCTGATCCTCAGCCTGCTCGCCTCCACGCTCGCGCTGGGCGCCATCGGGGCCGGAACCTCGCTGTTCACGGGCCGGTCCGTCGCCTTTTCCGCCACCCGCCAGATCCTGATCGGTTTCGCCGCCGCCGCGGTGACGTTCGGCGTCGGCAGGCTTGTCGGCGTCAGCATCGGGGGATAGGCCACCCCCTGGCCCGCCGCGCCCGAACATCCGTTCCCCTTTCATTCTTGATCCGCCAACGGAACTGTGGGACGCTTGCCACGGGGAACGCGGACCGGAGGGGGATCCATGGTCGCGCATATCGAGACGGTCGCCTTCATAGGGGTGGAGGCGCGGCCGGTGGACGTGCAGGTGCACATGACCTCGGGCCAGCCCGGGTTCGTCGTGGTCGGCCTCGGCGACAAGGCCGTGACCGAGAGCCGCGAGCGGGTGCGCGCCGCGCTGACGGCCATCGGGCTCGGCATTCCGCCCATGCGCATCACCGTCAATCTGGCCCCCGCCGATCTGCCCAAGGAGGGCAGCCACTATGATCTGGCCATCGCCGTCGGCCTGCTGGTGGTGATGGGCGTGCTGCCCGTCCATGAGCTCGAACAGTTCGTGGTCATCGGCGAACTCTCCCTCGATGGCCGGATCAACCCCGTCGCGGGCGTGCTGCCCGCCGCCATCGCCGCCAATGCCCGGGGCAAGGGGCTGATCTGCCCGCAGGCCTGCGGCCCCGAAGCGGCGTGGGCGGGCATGGGGCAGGACAATCCCGGCGGGGTGCTGGCCCCCCTGTCGCTCATCCAGCTCGTCAATCATTTCAAGGGCTCGCAGGTCCTTGGCGAACCGCAGCCTCTCCACATGGTAGAGAGCGGGACCCTGCCGGACCTGCGCGACATCAAGGGGCAGGAAAGCGCCAGACGGGCGCTGGAAGTGGCGGCGGCGGGCGGCCACAACATGCTGATGGTCGGCCCGCCGGGCTCGGGCAAATCCATGCTGGCGGCACGGCTGCCCGGCATCCTGCCGCCACTTTCGCCGCGCGAGATGCTCGATGTCTCCATGATCGCCTCGGTCGCGGGAGAGTTGATCCGCGAGGGCGAGACGGGCGGCATGGTCCGGCGGCGGCCTTTTCGCGCGCCGCATCATTCCGCGTCCATGCCCGCGCTGATCGGTGGCGGCCTGCGGGCCAGACCGGGCGAAGTGTCGCTGGCGCACCGGGGCGTGCTTTTCCTCGATGAACTGCCTGAATTTCCCCGGCAGGTGCTCGATTCGCTGCGCCAGCCGCTGGAGAGCGGCGAGGCCGTGGTGGCCCGGGTCAACGCCCACATCACCTATCCGGCCCGCTTCCAGCTCATCGCCGCCATGAACCCCTGCCGCTGCGGGCACGCGGGCGACATGGCGCGGGCCTGCCCCCGGGTGCCACGCTGCGTTGCCGACTATCAGGCAAAGCTGTCGGGACCGCTGATCGACCGCATCGACATCCATATCGAGGTGCCGCCGGTGAGCCCCGCCGAGCTTGGCCTGCCCTCCACCCCGGAAGGCTCGGCCGAGGTCGCCGCGCGGGTGGCCGGAGCCCGGGCCCGGCAGGAGGAACGCTACGCTGCCCATAGCTCGGGCTCAGGTCCCCACGCCATCGGCGCGCAGACGCTCAACGCCCATGTGGAGGGCGAACTGCTCGACGAGGTCGCCCGCCCAGATGAGGCCGGAAAGAAGCTGCTGGTCGAGGCGGCGGGGCGCATGAACCTGACCGCGCGCGGCTATCACCGGGTGCTGCGCGTCGCCCGCACGCTGGCCGATCTCGACGGCGCCACGGACATCGCCCGCCATCATATCGCGGAAGCCCTGTCCTACCGCGAGCCCATCCACCGGCGGCTCGGGGCGGCGATCTGAGAACTCATCGTTTCACCCGTGGCGACATGGACGATGCCGCCGTGCCCGACTATGTTCGGCTGGAATGGCCAGACGAAACGGCGGCAAGGGTCAGCCATGGGGGGCGAGGGGTCCGGCATCATGTCATGGAAGAAAACAGCGATCCGGCTGGCTGCCGGCGCTCTTGCCGCGCTGTTGCTCGCGCTCGCCGTTTTCCTCACGATCTTCCCGCGCGTTTCCGCCGCGCCTCACATGATGGTCGACCTGTCGGAGGCCCGCATCAAACGGGGCGCCTATCTCTTCAACAATGTCATGGGCTGCCGCGGCTGCCATACGCCGGTCATCGAGCCCGCCGCCTATTCCTTTCCGACGGATCCCGCCCGCACCGGCGCTGGCCGCCTGATGGGTGGGCCGGAGGATGGCCTTCCGGCCCCGATCCACAGCCCCAACATCACGCCTTTCGAGCTTTCCGGCTGGAGCGACGGCGAAATCTACCGGGCGATCACGGCGGGGGTGAACAGGCAGGGGCAGTCTCTTTTCCCGCTGATGCCCTATCAGGCCTATGCCACGCTCGACCGCCGCGACATCGAGGACGTGATCGCCTATCTGCGCACCCTGCCTTCCCAGAACGGCCACCAGCCGGAAAACAGCCTGCCTTTCCCGCTTTCCCTGCTGGTCCGCACCGCCCCACATGATGCGGCGTCCCAGCCCCGGCCGCCCGAAACCGACAAGCTCGCCTATGGCGCCTATCTCAGCCGGGCGGCGGGCTGTTTTGATTGCCATACGCAGGCGAACAACCGCAATCAGCCCGTGGGCACTCCCTTCGCGGGAGGCCGCGCCTTTCCGGCTCATGGTTATGTCATCTATTCGCCGAACCTGACCCCTGACCGCAAGACGGGGCTCGGCATCTGGACCCGCGCCCGCTTCATCGGACGGTTCCGGGCGCTGACGCCGGACGCCACACGCCAGATGGCCGTACCCGCTGGTTCGCCCAACACCCCCATGCCCTGGAGCGAGCTTTCAGGCATGACCGATACCGATCTGGACGCCATTTTCACCTATCTGAAATCATTGCCCCCCGTGCGCAACGACCAGCCCATGGTGCAGCTTGAACCGGGGCGGGATATGCCAAAGGCAGCCATTCCCTCCGATTCGGCCAAAAATTGAAAACACCCCTTTCCCATTCCATCCGCGCATGGAACGAATCTCCATCATGACATCTGCCCGTCAGGGCAGGAGCGAGCGACGGCAAAGACCGGTATGAGGACCTGATGACGGCAAACGAGATGGCGGCCCCCCTGTCCTTCAGCCAGCGGGCGCTGCGCGCCTGGTCCGTCTATACCGAGCGCCGGGTTCTCATCATCCTGCTGCTCGGCTTTTCCTCCGGCCTGCCTCTGGCGCTGACCGGCTCGACCCTCTCGATCTGGATGAAGACGCAGGGCGTCGATCTCAAGACCATCGGCCTCTTCGCTCTCGCCGGACTGCCCTATGTGCTGAAATTCCTCTGGGCCCCGCTGGTGGACCATGCCCGCGTGCCCTTCCTGACCCGCTATCTGGGGCGGCGCAGGAGCTGGCTGGTGACGACCCAGCTGGCGCTCGCCGCCGCCATCGTGGCGATGGGGCAGGTCGATCCCGTGGCGACGCCCCTGCTCATGGCCGCCGCCGCGGTCGCGGTCGCCTTCTGCTCGGCGACCCAGGACATCGTCATCGACGCCTACCGGGTCGAAAGCCTCGGCGCCGACAGCCAGGCCGCCGCCATGGCGAACTATGTCGCAGCCTACCGGGTTGCCATGCTGACCTCGACGGCGGGCGCGGTCGGGCTGGTGAGCCTGTTCGAGGACAAGGGGGTGGATAGTGCCCATTCATGGCCGCTCGGCTATGGCGCGATGGCGGCGCTGATGGCGGTGGGCCTTGCCGCAAGTCTTTTCGCCCATGAACCGCAGGGGAGCGAGAAAGCGCTTGAAACCGAGCCCACGCATTTCATGGCCCGCCTGCGCCATGCCGTCATCGATCCGTTCGTCGATTTCGCGATGAAGCCGCAATGGCTCGCGATCCTGAGCTTCGTGGTGCTGTTCAAGTTCGGCGACGCCTTCGCCGGGCATATGGTCGGGCCCTTCGCGCTCTCCATCGGCTTCGACAAGGCGGTCTATGCCGGGATTTCCAACGGCGTCGGCCTGCCCGCAGCGCTCATCGGCGGCTTTCTTGGCGGTTTTCTGACCAGGGCGACCGGCGTCCGCACCAGCCTCTGGGTTGGCGGCATTCTTCAGGCCGTCTCCAACCTCGTGTTCTGCTGGCTCGCCTTCATGGGACCTCAGGCCTGGGCGCTCGGCGTCGCCGTCGCCACGGAATCCCTGACCGGCGCCATCGGCACGGTGGTTTTCGTCGCCTGGATCTCCAGCCTGTGCTCCCGGCGCGCCTATACGGCAACCCAGTTCGCGCTGCTTTCGGCCCTTTCAGCGGTCGGCCGGACCGTCCTGTCCTCAAGCACCGGCTATGTCGCGGAAGCCACCGGCTGGGTGACTTTCTTCTTCATTACCACGCTGCTAAGCATTCCCGGTCTTGTGTTGTTATGGCGACTCAACCGCTCGGGCACCATCGGGCAGGACAGCAAAGAAAGCATATCAGGACAGATTGCCTCTTGATCGACACGCGATTGTTATAATGTGTAGGCAGTAGAGGGGAACTTGCCTTGCGTGAAACCGCGCGATGATGGAAGGATGACCCCATGACCAGCCTGCACACCGGAGCGCCAGCACCAAAAGGCACGGTGACGGCGGAAGGGCTCGCCCCTCTGCCAGAGATGATTGAGATAGCCGCAAGGCTGTCAGACAGGGATTCCGGCATGAAGGACTCGGCCGCCGAACAGACGGTTCATCAGACGCGCGCGGATTTGGTCCAGATGACGACGCTGCCTCCTGTAATGGCTGATTCGAACAATGGCACCAGCTACGGCCTGCGCGGCACGCTGGAGGTGAGGCTCGCCGCCTCTCCGGCCGATGTCGATGCCGCCCAGGCCCTGCGCTATCATGTATTTTATGAGGAAATGTCGGCAAAAGCCGATGCGCAGACCAGAGCGACGCGCCGCGACGTCGACCGGTTCGACGCGATCTGCGACCATCTTCTGGTCATCGACCATTCCGAGACGGACAAGGCGGGCAAGCCCGCCATCGTCGGCTGCTACCGGCTGCTGAGGCAGGAGGTCGCCGACCTTCATGGCGGCTTCTATACCGCCAGGGAATATGACGTGGCGCCGCTTTTCGCGGGCAAGGGCAAGGGCCTGCGCTTTCTCGAACTGGGGCGTTCCTGCGTGCTGCCGCCCTACCGCAATCGCCCGACCGTGGAACTGCTCTGGCACGGAATTCTGCTTTATGTGGCGGAACACAGGCTGGATGTGATGTTTGGCTGCGCCAGTTTCGAGGGCACAGACCCCGAGGCGCTGGCCCTGCCGCTCTCCTATCTTTACCATAACCACATGGCCCCGCCGGAATGGCACGTCCGGGCGCTGCCGGACCAGTTCGTCGAGATGAACCGGATGGCGAAGGACGAGATCAACCCGCGCGACGCGGTGCGCCGCCTGCCGCCCCTGATCAAGGGCTACCTGCGGGCCGGGTGCTATATCGGCGATGGCGCGGTCGTGGACTCGCAGTTCAACACCACGGACGTGCTGATCCTGTTCCCGGTCGCCCAGATTTCGGAACGCTACAAGGCCAAGTGGGAACAGAAATACGGCACGCCGCGCGTCGGCTGACGCCGCCAAGGCCGGAGCCCATGACGCCACCGGCATCATGGGCCCTGCTATCCTGCGCTATTTCTCGACGTTGATCGTAACCACCTTCGAGACGAGGGGCGGGTTGTGGGGGATGTGATTGGCATCGCCCATGATCAGTTGCAGCGTGTGCCTGCCCGGGGCCAGCTTGACGCTGGCCTCGGTCTGCCCGCCGCCGAAATGGACATGCTGCTCGTCCTTGATCAGCGCATCCTCAAGATCCGCCCCGGTGGGAGCGGGCGTATCGATCAGCAGGTGATGATGGCCGGTCATGGCATGGTCGACGCCGGCAGGCGCCACGCCCAGCCCCTCAAGGCCGAATACGACCTCGACCGGGCTTTTGACGGTTGCCCCGTCCTTCGGGCTGATGATGTAGACCCTGGCGTCCTTCGGCCAGAAATCATCGGCAGACATGGCAGGCGTCACGGCCAGCAGGGCCGGGACGGCAAGCGCGCCGCATAGCATCATGGTTCCCAGTTTCATCTCGTTCTCCCAATAGAGCTTCGCCAAAGCGAAGCGATTACCGGGACCGTCAGGCGGCCCGGTCCGGGATGACGAGATGTGAACGGCCAGAGCTCGTCACTTGTCCAGATTATAGGCAGCCAATGCCGCCATGTTAACCAGATCAGAAACGTTCGCAGTCATGGGCACGATCTGGACCGGGCGCTTGAGGCCGACCAGCAGGGGACCGATCAGCGTCGAACCGCCCAGCACCCGCAGGAGCTTGGTCGAGATCGAGGCGGCATGGATCGCGGGCATGACCAGCACATTGGCGGCATCGGTCAGGCGGCAGAACGGATAGAGCGCCATGATCTCGCGCGACAGCGCCACATCGGCGGCCATTTCGCCGTCATATTCGAAATCGACGCCGCGCGAATCGAGCACGCGCACCGCATCGCGGACGGTGTTGGGCCGCTCGTGACTGTGGGTGCCGAAGCTGGAGTTGGCGAGCATCGCCACGCGGGGCTCATAGCCCAGCCGCCGGGCGACATCGGCCGCCTGGGTGGCGATGTCGGCAAGCTCGTCGGCCGTCGGCATCTCATGGACGTTGGTGTCGGCCACCAGCACGATACGCGCGCCCGCGACCACGAGGGTGACCCCGATGGGCTTGTGCTTGCCGATCGGATCGATGACCCGGCAGACATCCTCAAGCGCCGCGGAATAGGTGCGGGTGACGCCCGTGATCATCGCATCGGCATCGCCCAGTTCAACCATGAGGGCCGAGAAGATGTTGCGGTCATTGTTCACGAGACGCTGGCAATCGCGCCACAGATAGCCCTTGCGCTGAAGCCGGGCATAGAGGAATTCGGTATATTCCGTGCCCTTGTCGGTCGAGGCCGCATTGCGGATGTCGAGGCCGGACTCAGGCTCAAGGCCGATCTGGCGCAGGGTCTCGCGCACCCGGTCCTCACGGCCGACGAGGATGGGATGGCCGAGCCCCCCGTCGCGGAAAGCGATCGCGGCACGGATCACGCGCTCGTCCTCGCCCTCGGCGAAGACCACGCGCTTGGGATCGCGCCGCACCTTGTCCATGATGACCTGAAGCGTGCCCGCCGTGGGATTGAGCCGGGCGGAGAGCCGGTTCTTGTAGGCTTCCATGTCGACGATAGGCGCGCGCGCCACGCCCGAATCCATCGCCGCCCGGGCGACGGCCGCGGGAATTTCACGCATCAGGCGCGGATCGAACGGCACGGGAATGATATAGCCCGGCCCGAAGCGGGGACGCTCGCCATGATAGGCGGCGGCCACCTCGTCGGGCACATCCTCACGGGCAAGCTCGGCCAGGGCTTCCGCACAGGCGATTTTCATCGCCTCGTTGATCTGGGTCGCCCGGACATCGAGCGCGCCGCGGAAAATATAGGGGAAGCCCAGGACATTGTTGACCTGATTGGGATAGTCGGAGCGCCCGGTGGCGACGATGGCGTCGTCGCGGATGAGGGCGACTTCTTCCGGCGTGATCTCGGGGTCGGGATTGGCCATGGCGAAAATGATGGGGCGGGGCGCCATGGACCTGACCATCTCGGGCGTCAGCGCGCCCTTGGCGGAAAGGCCGAGGAAAATATCCGCGCCTTTCATGGCGTCCTCAAGGGAGCGGGCATCGGTCTTGACCGCGTGCGCCGATTTCCACTGGTTCATGCCCTCGGTGCGGCCCTGATAGATGACGCCCTTGGTGTCGCAGAGCAGCGCGTTCTCGGCGGGCAATCCCATGGCCTTGATCAGTTCCAGACAGGCGATGCCCGCCGAGCCTGCGCCATTGACGACCAGTTTCGTCTCCTTGATGTCGCGGCCGGTCAGAAAGAGCGCATTGATGAGACCCGCCGCCGAGATGATGGCGGTGCCGTGCTGATCGTCATGGAACACCGGAATGTTCATGAGTTCGCGCAGGCGCTCCTCGATGATGAAGCAGTCGGGCGCCTTGATGTCTTCCAGATTGATGCCGCCGAAGGAGGGCCCGAGATAACGGACCGCGCCGATGAACTCCTCGACGTCTTTCGTGTCGATCTCAAGGTCGATCGAGTCGACGTCGGCGAAGCGCTTGAAAAGAACGGCCTTGCCTTCCATCACCGGCTTCGAGGCCAGCGCGCCCAGATCGCCCAGCCCCAGAATGGCCGTGCCATTGGAGATGACTGCAACGAAATTGCCCTTGGACGTATAGTCGTAAACGGCGTCCGGGTTTTCCGCGATGGCCCGCACCGGCGCGGCAACGCCGGGACTGTAGGCAAGCGAGAGATCGCGCTGCGTCGCCATCGGCTTCGTCGCATTGATTTCAAGCTTGCCGGGCTTGCCCTGCGAATGGAACAGCAGGGCTTCTTCGTCGGTTACGTGGCGCCGTTTCTTGGTCATATCAACATGCCTCATCGCGGCCCGGATAACATGAGGACCCCAGGACAACACGGGGATAAAGGACCGCCGGAGCACGGGTTTTAGGCCCGGCACAGGCAAACCACAAGCGTGAGACTGAACCGGAGCGCCGCGACAAGGATTTTTTAAAGAAAATATGTGATTTCTGGTCCGGCATAAGCCACAGGCGAGACAAGTCGTCGCGGACTATTCCCGTCGAGCAGGAGATACGCCCAATGCTGGCAGCAAATCTGGCCCTGTCATCCTTTCCGCAGGGGCTCAGCCGTTCCCAGTTTGAAATGGCAGGCCTGTCCGCTCTCGACAACGCCCGATGGACCCGCCCCGGTCTGCCCTCGAAGAGAAATGGCGCTTCTACTCTTTCGCCAGTACGACCGGATGTCCGGCGCGGCGAGACCAGAGAGAGCTTTTGCACCTTTGGCGCCGTACAGGCAGCTCTTGCGGAAGGCGTTGCCATCTGCGACCGGATGCAGGCGTTCCCTTCCCCTGTGCCGCCCCATGCGCGTGAAAACATGGAACTGGACGAGGACAGCGACGATGCGTTTTTCGATGCGCGGGAGACTTTTTCAGTCTCCGGCGCTTCATCCGCTGACGATGTCAGTTCCACAATCTCCCTCGCCCTGCCGGATATGCAGGCGCGAATCGAGACGCTATCGCATGCCTTGGACGAACTGAGATTCGAAGCGACACATTTCATTTCTCATGACCTGAGGAAAAACTTTCTTCCCCGGATCATTGAGGTTGCCTGTCCCTCCAAATTCCAGCTCATGAACCCGTGGGGCACCTACAGAAGTCATCACGAATATTTTCTCGGCACACCGGAATCGGGGGGTGGATTGCTCACACCAGCAAAACCGTCCCAGCCGGGCTGTTTTGCCGGGATCGGGCAAACCCTCTCGAATCTTGAGGAGCGTATCGGCGAAATCTCGGACATGATCCAGGCTATCCTGGCATGCGAGGCCGACAACCCGGATCTCCTGCCGCCTGACGGGCAGGGGCAACGTTTTCCCGAATTGCTCATGCAATTTTCCTCGGCAAAAACCATGCTGAACGCCTGCACCGGGACATTCAATGCCGACAAGGACGCCATCCTTCAGGACTTCGCCCTCTTCGGCCCCCCGGCTGAATTCAATGTCAGGCAGGCCATCCGGACAGTCCGAAGCACCCCTGGCACCATACGCACGGAAAGCCTTGTCCAGGACATATGGCATGCTGGCGGTGCGGCGGAGCGCATGAAGTTCCTTGAGGACCGGTATTATATCACGGACATGCAGCCTTCCCTGCAAACCGCCTGACAGGGTTCCGCCTCCCCGGCTCATGCTTTAATGTCCCGGTCCATGTCGCATGAAAACCTGAATGATTCCGTCTTCGAGCTGATCGCCGAGCCGGTCCCCGGACCGGCCAGCGACGTTTCGCCCATGATGGCCCAGTACATGAAGATCAAGCAGGCGCATCCCGGCGCGCTGCTGTTCTATCGCATGGGCGATTTCTATGAACTCTTCTTCGACGATGCGGCAGCCGCCGCCGGAGCCCTCGACATCACGCTGACCAAACGCGGCAAGCATCTGGGCGAAGATATCCCCATGTGCGGCGTGCCTGTGCATTCGCACGAAGCCTATCTTGAGAAGCTGATCCGCAAGGGCTTCAAGGTCGCCGTCTGCGAGCAGATCGAGGATCCGGCCGAAGCCCGCAAGCGCGGCGGCAAATCCGTGGTTGCCCGGGCCGTCGTGCGGCTCGTCACGCCGGGCACGCTGACCGAGGACACGCTGCTCGACGCGCGCGCCAACAATTATCTGGCCGCGCTCGCCCGCACCGGGGACGGGCCGCTGGTCGGCATCGCCTGGGCGGACGTCTCGACGGGGCGCTTCGAGGTGATCGCGGTCGAGGCGGATGCAGCAGGGACCGAGCTTGCCCGGATCGCGCCGGGCGAACTGCTGGTTGCCGACAATCTGCTGGCCGATCCCCGCTTCACCGGCGCCCTTGAAGCGCACCGGGCGATCCTTTCGCCGCTGCCGGCCCAGCGCTTCGATTCCGGCAATGGCGAGCGGCGGCTCAAGGCTCATTTCAGGCTCGGCGCGCTCGAAGGGCTCGGTGAATTCAGCCGGGCCGAAATCGCGGCGTGCGGCGCGCTGCTCGACTATATCGAACTGACGCAGGTTGGCCGCCTGCCGACGCTCGCCGCGCCGCGCCGGGTGATGCCCGACGACGCCATGGCCATCGACCCGGCGACACGGGCTAACCTTGAACTCACCCGCACGCTCAAGGGCGAAACCCGCGGCAGCCTGCTCCATGTGATCGACCGCACGGTGACGAGCGCCGGAGCGCGTGAACTTGGCGCACGCCTCGGCGCGCCGCTGACCGATCCCGAAAAAATCAACCGGCGGCTCGACGCCATCGGCTGGTTTCTCGACAACCGCCCGTTGCGCGAGGACCTGCGCCGCACCCTCAAGCGCGCACCCGACATGGCGCGCGCGCTGTCGCGCCTTTCGCTCGGACGCGGCGGGCCGCGCGACCTCGCCGCCATCCGCGACGGGCTGGCTGTCGCCCACGCCATCGCGGGGCTTCTCGTCCGGGAGGGCGGCGGGCTGATCGCCGCGCCTGAAACCGTGGAGCGCGACCGCGCCGCCATCGCGACGGCAGGTGCCGCCCTTTGCGACACGCTGGGCGCGGCACTTGCGCCCGAGCTGCCCCTGATGGCGCGTGATGGTGGCTTCGTGGCGGCGAACCATGCCCCGGCGCTCGATGAATTGCGCCGCCTGCGCGACGACGCCCGCCGGGTGATCGCGGCGCTGCAATCGAAATATGCCGATCATACCGGCATCGGCACACTGAAAATCCGCCACAACAATGTGCTCGGCTACCACATCGAGGTTTCGCCCCGCCACGCCGACCCGCTGATGACAAGGCCGCTCAGCGAGACCTATATCCACCGCCAGACGCTGGCGAACGCCGTGCGCTTCACCACGGTGGAACTGGGCGAACTCGCCGGCCGGATTCACGAGGCGGCGGCGCGCGCGCTGGAACTGGAGCTTGAGATCTTCGACGGGCTCGTGCGCGCGGTGCTTGACGACAGCGCCACCATCTCGGCCTGCGCTGATGCGCTTGCCCGCCTCGACGCCGCCTCGGCGCTGGCGGAACTCGCCGCCGAACGGCGCTACACAAGGCCACTGGTGGATGCGGGCCTTGCCTTTGAAATCCGGGGCGGCCGCCATCCGGTGGTGGAAATGGCGCTGGAACGCGACAATCAGGGCCCGTTCGTTTCCAACGATTGCGACCTTTCCGGCGACGATCCCGCCGACGGGCAACCGGCCCACCGGCTCTGGCTGCTGACCGGCCCCAACATGGCGGGCAAATCGACCTTTCTGCGCCAGAACGCCCTGATCGCCGTGCTCGCCCAGATGGGGAGTTTCGTGCCTGCCGATCAGGCCCGGATCGGCGTGGTCGACCGGCTGTTCAGCCGGGTCGGCGCCGCCGACGATCTGGCGCGGGGCCGCTCGACCTTCATGGTGGAAATGGTGGAAACAGCCGCCATCCTCAATCAGGCGGGGCCCCGCTCGCTGGTCATTCTCGATGAAATCGGCCGGGGTACCGCCACCTTCGACGGACTGTCCATCGCCTGGGCGACGGTGGAGAACCTGCATGAGGTCAACCGCTCGCGCGCACTCTTCGCCACCCATTATCATGAGCTGACCGCGCTCAGCGAAAAGCTGCCGCACCTGATGAACGCGACCATGCGGGTGAAGGAGTGGAAGGGGGACGTCGTCTTTCTGCACGAGGTCGCGCAGGGCTCGGCCGATCGCTCCTACGGCATTCAGGTGGCCAGGCTCGCGGGCCTGCCCCCCGCTGTCATCGCCCGCGCGCGCGAGGTGCTGACCCTGCTGGAAAAGGGCGATAACAGCCGCGCGGTGAAATCGCTGGCAGACGAACTGCCCCTGTTCGAGCCGCGCTCAGGCCCGGGTTTCGCGGCAGGGGAAAAGAGCGCGGCGGAAAAGGCGCTTGAGGAGATTCACCCCGATGCGCTCAGCCCGCGCGAGGCACTGGACCTGATCTACAGGCTCAAGTCGCTCCTGTAGCGTTATAAAAGCAAAATGCCCCGGCGTAGACCGGGGCATTCCGCAAGCAACAGCCTTCAAAAATCAATTGGCCGCAGGAGCTGCAGGGGCAGCAGCCGGCTTGGCCGTCTTCTTGTGGGTGGTCTTCTTGTGATGGGCCTTCTTCGAGGTCTTCGCCGTCTGGGTGGTGGCGGCGGGAGCCGACGCGTCAGCAGCGAACGAAATAGCGGGGGCAGCCATCAGGGAAGCGGCGAGAGTGGCTATTGCAAGGGTCTTGCGCATGGTTATATCTCCGAAGGTGCGCGGCTGCCACTATGAGCGCCGCAACATGGTCAAGGGCGGCGTTGCCCTCGGACACAAGACTCCCGCCATGACGTGGCGGCTTGCTGGCTGGATTATGGCCAAACGATGGCTGCGAATGAAATCTTGGTAATGATCCGTGAGCTGAAACTTCAATATTTTCCTGTTTATAAAAACACCCGATGATTTTATGGCGGAATATCGAATTAGCTTCCATAAGCACAGCCGCTGCTGGCATCCAGGATGGATAAATATTAATGTCGCGACATGACGCTTCTGGAGACCTGAATGGCCCGCATACAGCCAAGCCTGCTTGAAATCGTGGACCCTGCCCGCCTGAAAGCGGCGCTGGATGCCCATGCCGCGGCCCATGAGGGCGACGAGGCCGCCATCAGGCGCGGGCTGGTCGAGATTCTCAAGGCCGCCCAGACAGCGGGACGCGACAAGGCGCGCGACCGGCTCGAACAGGGCGCGCATCGCGGCCGCACCTGTGCCCAGAGCCTGTGCTACCTGATGGATACGCTGATCGTTGCGCTCCATGATTTCGCCATCCAGCATGTCTTCCCGGTCGGCAATCCGAGCGAGGCGGAGCGGCTGTGCATCGGCGCCGTGGGCGGCTATGGCCGTGGCCTGCTGGCGCCCGGTTCCGACGTGGACCTCGTTTTCCTGCTGCCCTACAAGCAGACGGCCTGGGGCGAGAGCGTGGTGGAATTCATGCTCTACGCCCTTTGGGATCTGGGCCTCAAGGTCGGGCATTCCACCCGCACGGTGGATGAGTGCATCCGCATGGCGCTGGAGGATTTCACGATCCGCACCGCGCTGCTGGAAGCCCGCTATCTCTGCGGCGAACACACGCTCTACGACAGCCTGATCGTCCGCTTCGACAAGGAAGTGGTGGAAAACACCGGCAATGAATTTGTCGAGGCCAAACTCGCCGAACGCGACGTGCGCCACTCGCGCGCCGGGATGAGCCGCTATCTGGTCGAGCCCAACGTGAAGGAGGGCAAGGGCGGGCTGCGCGACCTCAACACCCTGTTCTGGATCGCCAAATATCTCTACCGGGTGCGCGAGCCCGCCGACCTTGTGCGCGCCGGCGTGTTCACGCAGGAGGAATATGCCAAGTTCCGTCGCGCCGACGATTTTCTCTGGGCCGTGCGCTGCGAGCTGCACTTCCTCACCGGCCGCGCGGAGGAACGCATCACCTTCGATCTTCAGACGGAAATGTCGAAGCGGCTGGGCTATCATGGCCATGGCGGGCTCAAGGGCGTCGAGCGCTTCATGAAGCATTATTTCCTGATCGCGAAGGACGTAGGCGATCTGACGCGCATCTTTTGTTCGGCCCTTGAAGAACAGCACCGCAAGAAGCCGCCTGCGATTGGCCGCTTCATGCAGGTGCTGCGCCGCAAGAAAGTGATCGAGGGCTTCACGGTCGAAAGCGGACGATTGACCGTGGAGAGCCCCTCCTTCTTCGAGCGCGACCCGGTCAACATCATCCGTATTTTCCATGTCGCGGATGAGCACGGGCTTGAAATCCACCCCTATGCCCTCCAGCTCGTCACCCGCTCGCTGAAGCTCATCGACAAGAACGTCCGCCGCAGCCCCGAGGCGAACGAGATATTCCTCAAGATACTCAGCTCCCGGAAAGACCCCGAACATACATTGCGCCTGATGAACGAGGCGGGTGTGCTGGGCCGCCTTGTCCATGACTTCGGCAAGATCGTGGCGCTGATGCAGTTCAACATGTATCACCACTTCACCGCCGACGAACATCTGATCCGCGCCATCGGCAATCTCTCATCCCTTGAAAAGGGCGCGTTCGCGAAGGAGGCCCCGCTCGCCACCCAGCTTGTCGGGCAGATTCACAATCGCGAAGCGCTCTATATGTCGGTGTTCCTCCACGACATCGCCAAGGGCAGGCCGGAGGATCATTCGCACGCGGGCGCCGACATCGCCAAGAAGCTCTGCCCGCGCGTCGGCATGACGCCCGGCGAGACGGAAACCGTCGCCTGGCTCGTCCTCAACCACCTCATCATGAGCGACGTGGCGCAGAAGCGCGATATATCGGACCCGCGCACCGTGCGCGATTTCGCCGATCTGGTACAAAGCCCCGAGCGGCTGAAGATGCTCTATATCCTCACCGTCGTCGACATCATGGCGGTTGGACCGGGCGTCTGGAACGGCTGGAAAAGCCAGCTCATGAGCGAGCTTTATTTCGCCACCGAACAGCTGCTTCAGGGCGGCGACAGCACGCTGGATCGCGACCGCCGGGTCAATCTGGCCCGCGCCGACTTCGCCAAACAGATGAGCGACTGGAGCGAGCGCCGCCTCAAGGCCTATTACAAGCGGCATACGGACAGTTACTGGCTGTCGCTGCCGACCGAGGTTCATGTGCGCCACGCCCGCCTGATCGAGGAGGCCGACACCGATGGCCTGACGCTCCACGCCGATCCCGAACCGCTGCGCGACGCGACAGAGATCACGCTCTACAGCCCGGATCATCCGGGCCTCTTCTCGCGCTTTGCCGGAGCCTGCGCGGTGATGGGCCTCAACATCGTCGACGCCAAGATCTTCACGACCACCGACGGCATGGCGCTCGACACGATCTGGGTGCAGGATTCCAAGGGCGGCGCCATCGAGGAGACGCGCCGCATCCAGCGTCTGGAAGACATGATCCGCAAGGTGATGGCGGGCGACGTGCTGCCCCCGGACGA
The DNA here is from genome assembly GCA_028283765.1 of Parvibaculaceae bacterium. GTDB lineage: Bacteria > Pseudomonadota > Alphaproteobacteria > Parvibaculales > Parvibaculaceae > JAATFR01. The sequence continues at coordinate 164,988 of JAPWJY010000002.1, forward strand.
AATCGAGCAGCGCTTCAAGGCCGAGCGCCGGGTCGAGGCCTTCAGCCTCGAACCGCAGGTCTATATCGACAACGACATCTCCGACCGGTTCACCGTGATCGAGGTCAACGGGCTCGACCGCCCTGGCCTCGTCCACGCCCTGACCAAAGCGCTCTTCCATCTCGGGTTAACCATCGGCTCGGCCCATATCACCACCTTCGGCGAACGCGCGGTCGACGTTTTCTATGTCAAGGACGTGATCGGCCACAAGGTGACGAACGCCTCCAAGCGCCGCGCCGTCGAGCGCCATCTGCTGGAAGCGCTGGCCGATCCGACCCAGCGCTCCCGGCCCCTGCGCCAGCGCAAGAAAGAGGATGTCGTCGCAGCGGAATAAGGCGGCCCTTTTCATCCGCATCCAGACAAGCAAAAAGCGCGGAAGTTTCCTTCCGCGCTTTTCATTTATTCGTAACTGACCGATCAGTTGCGACGGGGACGGCGGGGACCGCGTTCGCCCGCATTGGCGTTGGCGGCGCTGGCGTGATCCGCCTCGTCGACGCCTTCGATCGCCTCGCCGGTTTCCTGATTGACCGCGCGCATGGACAGACGCACCTTGCCGCGATCATCGAAGCCCAGCAGCTTGACCTTGACCTTCTGGCCTTCCTGCACCACGTCCGTCACCTTCTCGACGCGCGTCGGCGCGAGCTGTGAAATGTGGACGAGGCCGTCACGCGGGCCGAAGAAGTTGATGAACGCGCCGAACTCGACGACCTTCACAACCGTGCCATCATAGATCGCGCCGATTTCGGGCTCCGCGACGATGCCGCGAATCCAGTCGATGGCGGCCTTGATCGAGGCTGCGTCATTCGACGCCACCTTGATGGTGCCATCATCCGAAATGTCGATCTTCGCGCCGGTCTTCTCGACGATCTCGCGAACGACCTTGCCGCCGGTGCCGATCACTTCACGGATCTTGTCGGTGGGGACGGTCACGACCTCGATACGGGGAGCAAACTCGCCCAGTTCCGAACGCGAGGAGGACAGCGCCTTCGACATTTCGCCCAGAATGTGCTGACGCCCACCCTTGGCCTGGTCGAGGGCGATCTTCATGATCTCCTCGGTGATGCCCGTGATCTTGATGTCCATCTGGAGGGCGGTGATGCCTTCCGAGGTACCGGCCACCTTGAAGTCCATGTCGCCCAGATGATCTTCATCACCCAGAATGTCGGAGAGGACAGCGAAGCGATCGCCTTCCTTGATCAGGCCCATGGCGATACCGGCGCAGGGGCGCGCCAGCGGCACGCCCGCATCCATCATCGACAGCGAGGAACCGCAGACGGTCGCCATCGAGGAGGAGCCGTTCGACTCGGTGATCTCGGAGACGAGACGGATGGTATAGGGGAAGTTGGTCTTGGCCGGCAGCAGAGGGCGCAGCGCGCGCCATGCGAGCTTGCCATGGCCGATTTCGCGGCGTCCCGGCGAACCCATACGGCCCGTTTCACCGACCGAATAGGGCGGGAAATTGTAGTGCAGCAGGAAGTTTTCCTTGTAGGTGCCTTCCAGCGCGTCGATGAACTGTTCGTCATCGCCGGTGCCGAGCGTGGCCACCACCAGCGCCTGCGTCTCGCCGCGGGTAAAGAGCGAGCTGCCATGAGCGCGCGGCAGAATGCCCACTTCCGAAACGATGGGACGGACGGTTTCGAGATTGCGGCCGTCGATGCGCAGCCTGGTGTCGAGGATCGCGTTGCGGACGATGTCCTTTTCCAGATCCTTGAACAGGCCGGAGAGCAGAACGTCATCCACGGCATCGCCATTGTCCGGGTTGGCAAGGGCAGCCCTGGCGGCGTCCTTCACCTTGGCGATCAGCTCATGGCGGGCCACCTTGTCGGCCTGCGCATAGGCATCGCGCAGACCGGCTTCGGCCAGCGACTTGAGCTTTTCATAGACGGCCGAATTATCCTTGACCGCAACCGCGCGCGGCTCCTTCGCGCAACGCTCGGCAAAGCGGATGATGCCGTCGATCACCGGCTGGAAGCCGCGATGGCCGAACATGACCGCGCCGAGCATGACGTCCTCGGAAAGCTCATGGGCTTCCGATTCCACCATCAGCACGGCATCGCCGGTACCCGCCACGACCAGATCGAGCCTGGAGCCGCCGAGCGTGTCGATCAGCGGGTTCAGCACGTATTCGCCGTTGATGTAGCCGACGCGCGCCGCGCCGACCGGGCCGAGGAACGGCACGCCGGAAATGGTCAGCGCCGCAGAGGCCGCCACCATCGCCACGATGTCGGGATCGTTTTCCATGTCATGGGCGAGCACGGTGACGACGACCTGGGTTTCATTCTTGAACCCGTTGGCGAACAGCGGACGGATCGGACGGTCGATCAGGCGGGAAACCAGGGTTTCCTTTTCCGACGGACGGCCTTCACGCTTGAAAAAGCCGCCGGGGATCTTGCCCGCAGCGTAGGTCTTTTCCTGATAGTTCACGGTCAGCGGGAAAAAATCGATGCCCGGCTTGGGCGAGCGTTGCGCGACCACGGTCGCGAGCACTGTCGTCTCGCCATAGGTGGCAAGCACGGCCCCGTCAGCCTGACGGGCGATCTTGCCCGATTCCAGGGTGAGGGTGCGGCCGCCCCACTCAAATTCTTCGCGAGTAACTTCAAACATATGTATTTCCTGTCTAACGCTGCCGCCGTTCTTGCGTTCAATGCTTCTCTTCGGCCAGCCAGCGCCTTGTTGCCGCACATCCCGCGCGGCCGGACAATGGATGATGATCGCGGTGCCCACCGGCCTGCCCAGTGCAGACCCGTAAATGCGCGTGGGGCCTTGCAGGGGAGACAAACCCATACAAGGCCCAACCACGAACAATCGTTCCATTAACGGACGAATGTCTCTTTGGTAGCGGCCGGCTGCTGCCCGCATACAGGCGGACGACAGACGGCATGAGCGCCGGAGCGGCCTTCTCGCAATGGAGCGGCCGTCCCGGCACAAGGCATCCTTAACGCCGGATACCGAGCCGCGCGATCAGGGCGGCATAGCGCGCCTGATCCTTGGCCTTCACGTAATCGAGAAGGCTGCGTCGCGTGCTGACCAGCTTGAGCAGACCACGGCGGGAATGGTTATCCTTCGCGTGGGTCTTGAAATGGCCGGTGAGGTTGGTGATACGCTCCGTGAGGATCGCGACCTGTACTTCCGGTGACCCGGTGTCGCCTTCCTTGGTGGCATATTCCTTGATCAGTTCGCCTTTGCGTTCTGCCGTAATCGACATCGGGATCTCCTATTCAGGGGAGTTGAAACACACGAACGGGCTTCAGCTCCCCCCTTTCATATTCGGTGAGAGCCACAGGGTTGCCCCTGTGCATGGCCAGAACCGAACCGGAAAGGATGGGAGCATCACGCCCGCGCATCATCACAGCCTGACCCTGTCTCAATCGGGCTGCCTCCTGCTCGCTTACGGCAAGCGCCGGGATGTCGTCCAGCGCAGTCTCAAGCGGGCACAGGTATGCCGACAGGGTCTCTGTGTCGGCGGCACTATGGCCCAGAGACCAGATTTTATCCAGAGGAATCGCCTCGGCCTCGCCAAAGGGGCCCACCCGGGTGCGCCGGAGCACGGCGATATGCCCCCGGCAACCCAGCATTTCGCCCATGTCGCGGGCGATCGAGCGGACGTAAGTGCCTTTGGAACAAAGGATTTCAAATTCGGCATGGTCGGCGTCGGGCCGCCCCACCAGCCGGGCCTCATGGATCGTGACCCGGCGCGGCGTCAGCGTCACGTCCTCGCCTGCCCGGGCCAGATCATAGGCCCGCTCGCCCGCCACCCTGACGGCGGAAAAGCGCGGCGGCAACTGGTCGATCTCGCCGGTGAAGCACGTCAGGGCCGCCTCGATTTCATGATCCGACGGGCGCAGCTCGCTGGTGGCGATGGGAACCCCCTCCCGGTCGTCGGTATCGGTGGCGATGCCGAAACGGACGGTGAAACGATAGGTCTTGGTCGCGTCCATGATGAAGGGGACGGTCTTGGTCGCCTCACCCAGCGCCACGGCCAGAATGCCGGTCGCCAGCGGATCGAGCGTGCCCGCATGCCCGCCCTTCTGCGCATTATAGGCGCGCCGGACCCGGGAAACGGTGTCGGTCGAGGTGACGCCGAGCGGCTTGTCGACAATGACCCAGCCGGAAACCGGATCGCCCTTCTTGCGCCGGCCCATGGCTCAGCTCACTCCGCCGGGAGCATCGTCGTCCTCATCCTCATCATCTTCCCCCTCAGGCCCGTCATCATCGAACGCGCCGTCGCCATAGCCCGTATTGCGTTCGAGATCGCGGGCGACCTCGGGGGAATAGAGCAACCGGTCAAGCTCGGCCGCCTTGTCGAAGGACTTGTCCTCCTCGAACAGCAGGCTCGGCATGAACTTGAAGGTGATCTCCCGGGCCAGTTCACCGCGCAGATAGCCCTGGCTGCGGCGCAGCGCCTTGACGACCGCCGATCCATCGCCACCGCCAAGCGGGGAAACGAAACAGACGGCATGGCGCATGTCGGGACTCATGCGGACTTCGGAAACGGTGATGGAGCGGCCGGCCAGATCCGGATCGCGCACCTCGCCGCGCGCCAGTATTTCCGCGAGAGCGCGGCGCACAAGCTCGCCTGCGCGCAACTGGCGCTGGCTTGGCGGCCGCGCGCCGCCCTTTTTCTTTTTGCCCCTTGAGGCCGGTTTGCGTTGCTGGGTCATGGGTTTCAAATCTCTCGGACATCAGCGCAGGGCTGAAATGATGACCCCCGGGACAAGCCCGGGGGATCATGTTCTTCAACACACAACAGGGCTCAATCGAGGGTGCGCTTGATCTCTTCGACCGTGAAGCACTCGATGGTGTCGCCCGCGCGCATGTCCTGATAGTTCTCGAAGGCCATGCCGCATTCCTGGCCGCTGTTGACCTCTTTGACTTCATCCTTGAAGCGCTTGAGGGTCGAGAGCTTGCCTTCGTGGATCACCACGCCATCGCGGATGAGGCGAACGCTCGCCCCCCGGCGCACGACGCCCTCGGTAACGCGGCAACCCGCGACCTTGCCGATCTTGGAAATGTGGAACACTTCGAGAATCTCGGCATTGCCGAGGAAGGTTTCGCGAAGCTCCGGCGTGAGCAGGCCGCTCATCGCCGCCTTCACATCGTCCACAAGATCATAGATGACCGAGTAATAGCGGATCTCGATCCCGGCCTGACGGGCCGCATCACGCGCCTGTGCATTGGCTCGAACGTTGAAGCCGATGATCGGCGCGTTCGAGGCAATGGCCAGCGTGACGTCGGATTCGGTGATCGCGCCGACGCCGACATGAAGGAGACGGGCCGCCACTTCCGAGGTGCCGAGCTTTTCGAGCGACTGGCTGATGGCTTCCGCCGAACCCTGCACGTCCGCCTTGATGACGAGCGGCACGATCTTCTTTTCGACTTCCTGAAGCTGGGCCAGCATCTGGTCCAGCGAGGCGCGCATACCGGTGCCCGCCCGCTTGTCGCGCTCGACGCGCTGGCGGTAATCGGTGATTTCGCGAGCGCGGCTTTCGCTGTCGATGACAGAGATGACGTCGCCCGCTTCCGGCGCGCCGGAAAGACCCAGCACCTCGACGGGAACCGAAGGCCCCGCTTCCAGCACGGTCTCGCCCCGGTCATTGATGAGCGCGCGGACGCGCCCCCATGCCGTACCGGCGACGATGACATCGCCGACCTTGAGCGTGCCGCGCTGGATCAGCACCGTGCCGACCGGACCGCGGCCGCGATCCAGCTTGGCTTCGATGATGACGCCTTCGGCAGCGCGGTTGGGATTGGCGCGCAGATCGAGGACTTCGGCCTGAAGCAGAATGAGTTCTTCAAGCTTCTCAAGGCCCATGCGGGTCTTGGCCGAGATTTCAACGGAAAGCACGTCGCCGCCGAAATCCTCAAGCACGACTTCATGCTGAAGCAGTTCGGACTTCACGCGCGTCGGGTCTGCACCCGGCTTGTCCATCTTGTTGATCGCCACGATGATCGGCACACCGGCCGCCTTGGCGTGCACGATCGCCTCGACGGTCTGGGGCATGACCCCATCGTCCGCCGCCACGACGAGCACGACAATATCCGTCGCCCGGGCGCCACGGGCGCGCATGGCGGTGAAGGCGGCGTGGCCCGGCGTATCGAGGAAGGTGATCTTGGCGCCCGAGGCCATGTTGACCTGATAGGCGCCGATATGCTGCGTGATGCCGCCCGCCTCGCCCGCAACCACATCGGTCTTGCGCAAGGCGTCAAGCAGCGAGGTCTTGCCGTGGTCGACGTGGCCCATCACGGTCACGACCGGCGCGCGGGGCACCTTGGTCTCGAGATCGTCGTCCTTGTCGATGAGGCCTTCCTCAACGTCGGACTCGGCCACGCGCTTGACCTCATGGCCGAGTTCCTCGGCGACGAGCTGGGCGGTGTCGCTGTCGATCACATCGGTGATCTTGAGCATGAGGCCCTGACGCATCAGCAGCTTGATCACATCGACCGCGCGCTCGGCCATGCGGTTGGCCAGTTCCTGAATGGTGATGGTCTCAGGAATGATGACTTCGCGGACAACCTTCTGCGGGGCTTCCTGAACGCCATGGCTGCGCTTGCGGTCGCGTTCGGTGCGGCGGCGCATCGAGGCAAGGCTGCGCTGGCGCTCATCGGTCTCGAACGCCTTGGTGACGGTGAGCTTGCCCCGGCGGCGCGGTTCCGCCGTGCGGGCGGGAGCAGGCCGGGCGGGAACGCCGCGACGGCGGTCATCGTCCTCGTCGGCCGCCGTGCGCGCCTTGAGCGGTGCGCCGGTAATGGGCTTGCGCGCCTCGCTGTCCGGGTTGATGACGGCTGCGGGAGCAGGGGCGTTGCGATTGGCGGCGAATCCGCCACCGGCAGGGCGCGGGCCAGAGGCCGGGCGGGCGCCAACGGGACGCGACGGCGCTCCGGCGCGTCCGGATGGACGCTCCTCGGGACCTTCGCCAGCTTCCAGACGGCGCTTGGCGGTGGCGGCGGCACGCGCACGCGCAGCCTCTTCCGCTTCACGGCGGCTGGCTTCTTCCGCTTCGCGAATGGCGGCTTCTTCACGCTCCTTGGCGCGGCGGACGTCTTCTTCTGCGCGGCGCTTGGCTTCCTCAATGGCGCGGGCGCGCTCCTCGACTTCACGGATGCGGGAATCGGCCAGCGCCGAGGCGCGGGCGTTCTTTTCCTCTTCCGTCAGCGTGCGCAGCACGACGCCGGAGCGGGGGCGGCCGGTATCGCCGGGACGGCCCTGCTGGGGACGCTGGTCGCGGCGGCCGGAAGCCGCGGCACTGGCGCCGGGGCGGTTGCCACCCGCGGGCTGGCCGCCACGCGGCGGCGCGTTGCGGATCGGATCCGCCGTGCGCACCGGACCGGGGCCGGCGGGACGCTTGACTTCAACCCTGGGCGCTTCCGCACGGGGAGCGGCAACCGGCGCTTCAGGCGCAGGCGCCGCAGCCTTGACGGGCTCAGGCGCGGGGACGGGCTCGGCCACAGGCTCAGGCCTGACTTCAACTTCAGGAGCCGGTTCCGGCGCCTTGACCTCGACCGGTGCCTGAACCGCCTCGGGGGCAGGTGCTACAGGGGCCGCGACGGGCTTTGGAGCCTCCGCGACGGGCGCCTGGGGCTCTTCGACAGCAGGCGCACCTGCCGTCTGGGGGGTTTCGCCGGGCTTGAAAGTACGCTTGCGCTTCTTTTCAACGACAACAGACTTCGTACGGCCTGACGCAAGGCTCTGCCGCGCAGGTCCGGAGTCTACCGTCCGCTTCAGGCTCAGCGTTTTTCCACCGCCCGCCTTCAGCTTCTGTTCGCCCGATTCCGTAGTATCGTCCATGCTTATCCTTACCAAACCTTGGCATCAGCAGCCGCGGCCTTCTTCATCCGGGCTGCTGGTTGTCGGACGTGTCCGTCCATAAACCTCAAGTCTGGCGAGATCCGCCAGAGCCTTCTCAACCATGCGCCCTTTAATCAGGGCAGCATGTATCACATGTGCACGCCCCAATGCCAAACCCATTTCACGGGCATAGAGGGGACGCAAAACGCTAACCTCGCCAATCAGGCCATATCCCTGCGCAGCCTTCAGTCTGGCCATCATCTTGCGATGACCATCCGGCGCGCCGTCCACGGCCTCCAGGAGCGCCGCCACGACGCCGCGCTCCAGCTTGTCCACGACCTTCTCGAACCCGCCGACGATTTCACCCGCCCTGCGGGCAAATCCCAGCGTATCGATGGCGCGGCGCGCCAGCAGCCGCTCCAGATCGTCCAGCAACGTATCGGCGACCCGGACGCTGCCCTTGGCCGCGCGGGCGAACAGACCCTTGCGCATCGCCTTCTCGACGAGATCGCGCTGGGCGCCGATCCAGAAGCCGCGGCCGGGCAGTTTGCCCGCCACATCCGGCACCACCGTCGCATCGGGGCCCACCACGAAGCGGATCAACCCGCCCCGGGGAGCCGTTTCGCCACTGACGATGCAGCGGCGCTCCGGCTCATCGCGGTCGGAACGGGGCATCAGCCTTCGACTTCCTCGTCTTCTTCAATATCCTCGGCCACCGCATTCTGGGCGGCCAGTTCTTCCGCCGTGATCCAGCCGACCGCCACGCGGGCGTTCATGATCATGGCGTTGGCTTCCTCGGCGGAAATATCGAAGCCATGGAGGAAACCGGGCTGGCGCTTGCGCTCTCCATCCACATTTTCCGTCCAGCCGATCAGATCATCGGTGGCGCAACCCGCCAGATCCTCGATGCTCTTCACGCCATTCTCGCCGAAGGCGACCAGCATGGCCGGCGTAACGCCCTCTATCGTACCCAGTTCATCATCGACGCCAAGTTCAAGGCGCTTCGCGTCAAACTCGGCGTTCTGCTTCTCGATATGATCGAGCGCACGGGCCTGAAGCTCGCGGGCCGTGTCCTCGTCGAAGCCCTCGATCGCGGCGATCTCCTCGATGGGCACATAAGCCACTTCCTCGATGGAGGAGAAATCCTCGGTCGCGAGCAACTGGGCGATCACCTCGTCCACGTCGAGCGCTTCCTGGAAGAGCACGCTGCGGGACTGGAATTCGCCCTGACGGCGCTCGGATTCCTCGGCTTCGGTCAGGATGTCGATGTCCCAGCCCGTGAGCTGCGACGCGAGCCGCACATTCTGGCCGCGACGTCCGATCGCCAGAGATAACTGGTCATCGGGCACTACAACTTCAATACGGCCGGCATCCTCATCCAGCACAACTTTCACCACGTCGGCGGGCTGAAGTGCATGAACGATGAAGGTGGCCGCATCCTGCGACCACTGGATGATGTCGATCTTCTCGCCCTGCAACTCGTTGACCACCGCCTGAACGCGGCTGCCGCGCATGCCGACGCAGGCGCCGACCGGATCGATGGAGCTGTCACGCGAAATCACCGCGATCTTGGCGCGGCTGCCCGGATCGCGGGCGACCGCCTTGACCTCAATGATGTTGTCGTAGATTTCCGGCACTTCCTGCGCGAACAGCTTCGCCATGAACTGGGGATGGGTGCGCGACAGGAAAATCTGGGGTCCGCGCTGCTCGCGGCGCACGTCATAGACATAGGCGCGGATGCGGTCGCCGTTGCGGAAGGTTTCACGCGGGATCATTTCGTCGCGGCGGACAATTGCCTCGCCACGGCCGAGATCGACGATCACATTGCCATATTCGACGCGCTTGACCACGCCATGGACGATTTCACCGATCTTGTCCCGGTACTCGTCATACTGGCGGTCGCGCTCGGCATCGCGCACCTTCTGCACGATCACCTGCTTGGCCGTCTGGGCGGCGATGCGGCCGAACTCGATCGGCGGCAGCTCGTCCTCGATCAGGTCGCCGACCTGGGCTGCCGGATTGCGGCGCTGCGCGGCCTTGAGCGGGATCTGGGTGGCGTCGCTCTCGACCACGTCCACGACCTCAAGCAGGCGCACCAGCCGAAGCTCGCCGGTCTTGGGATCGATCCGGGCACGGATGTCGTTTTCCGCACCGTAACGAGACCGCGCGGCCTTCTGAATCGCCTCGGCCATTGCGTCGAGCACGACCTCGCGATCGATCTGCTTTTCACGCGCGACCGCATCTGCGATCTGCAACAACTCAAGACGGTTGGCGCTTACTGCCATGGTCTGTCTCCGACTTCATTTCCCTGGAAAGCATGAGAAGAAAGGGGCTCAATCCCCGTCCTTGCGTCTCAGGCTTTCGCGTACAAGTTCATCCGTCAGCACCAGTTTCGCATCGCCTATCAGGGCAAATGGCAAACCGATGATCTGGCGCTCACTCATGCCTTCAATATCTATCTCGATCAGGATCTCGCCATCCTGAAAACCATGCAGCACGCCCCGGAACCGGCGGCGCCCGTCAATCGGCTCCAGCAGCTCGATCTTGCTGTCATATCCCGCCCACCGCTCGAAATCCTTGGGCCGGGTCAGAGGCCGGGCGATGCCGGGCGAGGATACTTCAAGCATATATTCGCCCGGTATCGGATCCTCGACATCAAGCATCGCCGACAGGTTGCGGGACAGTTCCTCGCAACCGTCGATCTCCATGGTGCCGTCGGGCCGTTCCGCCATGATCTGCAGCGTATGGCCGCTCTCAAGCCCGAACCTTATCCGCACGATCTCGAATCCGAGACTCTCCGCCGTCGGACTTATCAGCTCAAGAACCTTCATCGCCGTTCCCGGCGTCGCGATGAGATGAATATCGCTGTTCGCGGGATGTGCGGAATCGAGCCCCTCAGGAATGGCACTCTTCTGACCGGTCAACAGATCCTCGGCACGCATTCGGGCAAAAGCCCGTTTAAAAAACAAAAAAAGCGGGGCCCCTGTCAGGGGACAACCCACTTACTTTTAAACCGTCGCTCATCAAGGAGCGCCGCTATGTAAGAAGTTCGTCTGAAGACTTGCGGACTATAGCCATTTCAGCGCCAAGCGCAAGAGCCCGGGGTCAGACCCGTCCGGAGCCTGCCTGGGCGTCCTTTCTGTAAAAATCAAGATAATGGCCCCGCCGGCCCTCCCGGAGCGCCTTTTCCTCATAACGGGTGCGATGCCAGTCGGCAGGCGGCTGGAGCCAGTCCTCGGGGGTTCCAGAAGGCCCTGAAAAGCCGCCATGGCGCGCGGCATGATCCAGCGTCCAGGCCACATAATCGTCAATGTCGCTGACGAAGCGGAACTGGCCGCCGGGCTTCAGGACCCGGGCGACCAGATCGAGATTGCCCTGCGAAATGAAGCGCCGCTTGTTGTGTCGCTGCTTGGGCCAGGGATCGGGGTAAAGAATGAACAAACGATCGATGGAAGCCGGTGCCAGCCGCTCCAGCAACAGGGCCGCGTCCGTCGGGCAAACCCGGACATTGCCGAGCGCGCGCTCGTCGATCAGGGCCAGCAGCTTGGCCATGCCGTTGATGAAAGGCTCGCAGCCGATGAAACCGACATCGGGGTTGCTTCCGGCCTGAAAGGCCAGATGCTCGCCGCCGCCGAAGCCGACCTCGAACCAGACCTGCCGGGGCGGGGCCGCAAAGAACGTCCGGGGGTCCAGAGGCGTCCCGTCGGGCATCCATTGCCCCGGAACGTCGATCCGCACCTTCGGCAGGAGCGTCTCCATCAGGCCCGCGTGCCGGGTGCGCAGGCGCTTGCCCTTGGAGCGCCCATAAAGCATCCGGCGGCGAGGGGTCTCGCCGCCGGATGGCAGATCATCGTCTGGTTCGTCAACCATAGGCCGTCAGCGGATCGCGGCCTTGAGCTTGTCGGCGAGGTCGCGGGCTTCCCACGAGAAGCCGCCGTCCGCTTCCGGCGCCCGGCCGAAATGGCCGTAGGAAGAGGTGCGCGCATAGATCGGCTTGTTGAGGCCCAGATGCTCGCGGATGCCACGGGGAGAAAGATCCATCACCTGCGGGATGGCGGCCTCGATCGCTGCCTCATCCACCTTGCCGGTGCCATGCAGATCGACATAGATCGACAGCGGCTTCGACACGCCGATGGCGTAGGCAAGCTGGATCGTGCAGCGGTCGGAAAGGCCCGCCGCCACGATGTTCTTGGCGAGGTAACGCGCCGCATAGGCGGCCGAGCGGTCAACCTTGGTCGGATCCTTGCCGGAGAACGCGCCACCGCCATGAGGGGCCGCGCCGCCGTAGGTGTCCACGATGATCTTGCGGCCGGTCAGGCCCGCGTCGCCATCGGGTCCGCCGATGACGAAAAGGCCGGTCGGGTTTGTGTAGAAGTGCTCATCCTCGCACATCCAGCCTTCCGGCAGCACCTGAAGCGCATAGCCGCGCACGAGTTCGCGCAGATCGGCCTGCGACACATCCTCATGATGCTGGGTCGACACCACCACGGAGGTCGCGCCGACGGGCTTGCCGTTCACATATTTCAGCGTCACCTGGCTCTTGGCGTCGGGACCGAATTCCGGGCGCTTGCCGGACTTGCGGTCTTCCGCCATCAGCTTGAGCAGGCGATGGGAATAATAAAGCGGCGCCGGCATCAGCTCTTCGGTTTCCGTGCAGGCGTAGCCGAACATGATGCCCTGGTCGCCCGCGCCCTCATCCTTGTTGCCGCTCGCGTCCACGCCCTGCGCGATATGCGCGGACTGGGCGTGCAGCAGCACGTCGACCTGGGCGGTCTTCCAGTGGAAGCCTTCCTGCTCATAGCCGATGTCGCGGATCGCCTGACGGGCGGTCTCCTCGACGACGGCAGGCGTGATGGAGGCAGGCCCACGGACTTCGCCCGCGATCACGACCCGGTTGGTCGTCGCCAACGTTTCACATGCCACACGGGAATAAGGGTCGGCGGTCAGGAACAGATCAAGAACCGAATCCGAAATCCGGTCGCAAACCTTGTCGGGATGGCCTTCGGAAACGGATTCACTCGTAAACAGATAGTCGGATCGCGCCACGACGTCCCCCTGAGAAAGATGGCAGGCAGATAGAGACCATAAACAGCCGCCATCTTCTGGCAGGGAAGACCGCAGGGGTCAAGCCGCGATCCCCGCGTCTTTTGCAGGAACCGGCCGGACATTCCCCGCAATATTGGGCACAATCAGACAGCGGCATCCCGCTTCGCCGGGCCCGGATACCGCGACGCGAAAGGTGCGACGGCAGCGGCGGCGAGCAGCATCAGAAAATAGATGAGATCGCCAAACCGGGCGTAGGGCGTCATCGCCAGCGCCTTGGGCAGGCGTCCGTCGATGACCCCCGTGCGATCGAGCCCGCGCGAGTCGAGAACCCGGCCATAGCCATCGACAATGGCCGAAACGCCTGTGTTCGCGGCCCGGATGACCGGCAATCCTTCCTCCACGGCCCTGAGCCGGACCTGCGCGAGATGCTGATAGGGGCCCGCTGAATGGCCGAACCAGGCGTCATTGGTGACATTCACCATCCATTGCGGCCTGTCCGCCGCATCCGTGACCGCGCCGGGAAAGATGATTTCATAGCAGATCAGCGGGCTCACCGGCGGAACGCCCCCGATATGGAGCGTCTTCGGCCCCGGCCCCTCGTCGAAGCTGCCCTGAAGCTCGGACAGCTTGTGCAGGCCGATACGCGACAACAGGTGCCGGACCGGCAGATATTCCCCGAACGGCACCAGATGAAACTTGTCGTAGACCGCGAGAATGGAGGGCTCGCCGCCCTCATGCCCGATCACATAGATGCTGTTGTAATAATGCTCAAAAAGCCCGTCGGACTCCGACAGCTTGCCGTCGGCGCGGATGCCGCCCGTGACCAGCAGGGCGCCGGGAGGCAGCATGTCGCCCAGAATATCCAGCAGGCGGGGCTCGCGCGCCAATAGATAGGGCAGCGCCGATTCCGGCCAGACGAGGATGGTCTGCGCCGTCAGGCCGCCCGGCGCATCGTCGCCCGGCGCGCGCGAAAGCGAGAGATATTTCCGCAATATCCGGGTTCGGGCCTCCGGATCCCATTTCGCCGTCTGGGGAATATCGGGCTGAACGATCCTGATTCTGAGATCGGGCACGGTTTCACTGGTCGCCCCCGACAGACGCCAGACTCCACCCGCGAAAAGAAGGACGACCACGCCGGTCGCGATCAGCGGCGCGCGCGCGCCTTTGAGGGCGAAAGCTCCCGCCACGAGCATGGCGACAAGCGAAAGGCCATAGGCCCCGGTGATGGCCGCCATCTGCATCAGGGCGGGCGACACCATGAAGGCGTGACCGATCAGGTTCCAGGGAAAGCCTGTGAGGATGTGCCCGCGCAGCCATTCCGCCAGGCACCAGCAGACCGCCAGCACTATCACACGGCCATAGCCGGGCGGCCAGTAAAGCCGCCCGAGACCAACGATCAAGGCGGGAATGAGCGCGAGTCCGGCAGGCAGCAGCGTGACCGCGAACGGCATCAGGAGCGCGAATTTTTCCGCATCGACCAGAAAGGCCTCGCCGATCCAGTAGAGGCCCGCGAAGAAAAAGCCGAAGGAAAAGAGCCAGACCGTGGCGAAGGCGCGCCGGAAGAGCGCGCGCCTGTCCGTCGCCTCGATGTTGTCGAGATGCCAGACGAGCACCGGAATGGTGACGACGAGCAGCGGCGCGAGTCCGACGGGCGGCATCGCCAGCGCACTGACAATCCCCGCCAGAACAGTGACGAGACGCCGCCGCCAGCCCGTGAGAGAGCCCAGCCTGTATACCGGTCCGGACCACATCAGGATCTGGCTTCAGCCGTCGTGGACAAGGCGCTTTCCTCCGTTTCGGCAGCAGCGGAAGGGTCAGGCGCATGGTGGATGCGCAGATGCTTGATCCGGCGCGGATCGGCATCCTTCACCTCGAATTCGAGACCGAGGGGATGGCGCACCAGTTCGCCCCTCACCGGCACACGGCCCACAAGGGAGAACACGAGCCCGCCCAGCGTATCGACGTCATCCTCGGTTTCCTCATCGATCAGTTTCACGCCGGTCATCTTTTCCAGATCCTCGATGGTCGCGCGGGCATCCGCCTCGATGGTGCCGTCCTCGCGGCGTACCAGCATGGGCGCCTCGTCCTCGTCATGCTCATCCTCGATCTCGCCGACGATTTCCTCGACCAGATCCTCGATGGAGACAAGCCCGTCGGTGCCGCCATATTCGTCGATGACGAGCGCCAGATGCATCCGCGTCGCCTGCATCTTCACCAGCAGATCGAGCGCGGGCATGGAGGGCGGCACGAACAGGACATCGCGCCGGATGCTGGAAAGTGAAAATTCTTCCGCCGTAATACCCCGGCTTTCAGGGTCCGCATTGGGCGCAAGAAAAGTGACGATATCCTTGATGTGGATCATGCCGACCGGATCGTCCAGCGTCTCGCGATAGACCGGCATCCGCGAATGGCTTGAATCGGCATAGGCGTCCAGCACTTCCTGAAGGGTCGAGCGCTCCTCCACCGCCACCACGTCGGCACGCGGCACCATCACGTCATAGACCCGCAATTCCCCGAAGCTCAGGATATTGAGCAGCATGTGCCGCTCTTCAGGCCCCAGCTTGTCGCCGATGTCATTGTGCCCTTCAAGCACGTCTTCAAGGCTCTCGCGCAGCGAATCGCCGGCGTTGCGTCCCATGATGCCCCGCAGGGCCTGCGCGAGCCGCGAACCGATGCCGGTGCGGCGCTCGGCTCTGGAGTCGGAAGATCGGGGTTCTGATGTGTCGCTCATGGCTGCAAGGGGGCTCAGTCTGGAATAACCGCCCGCTCGGCGGCATAGGGATCGGCAATATCGAGGGAGGCCAGAATATCGCGTTCCAGCGCCTCCATCTCCTCGGCCTCGGCATCGCTTTCCTCATGGTCATAACCCAGAAGATGCAAAAGCCCGTGAACAGCCAGATGGGAAAGATGATCGGAAACGGTTTTTCTTTGCTCTTTCGCCTCGTCGACGACGGTTTCGAGCGCAAACACGATGTCGCCAAGTGGCACGGGCGTCACCCCCGGCGCGCTCGCGCCCATGGGAAAGGAGAGCACATTGGTCGGCTTGTCCTTGCCGCGCCATGTCTTGTTGAGCTCGCGCACGAAGGCGTTGTCGGCCAGCACCAGGCTCACCTCGGCCGCGCTTCCATCCCCCGCCCGGGCATAGGCGGCGCGAATGGCGGCGATGGCGGCGTCGCGGGCAGACGGATCCCAACCGTCCATCTCCTCGACCACATCGACCTCAAGCGCCCCCGCATCCGGCAAAACCGGACGCGGCAGGCGCGAACTTCGAGGCTCTTCATCGCTCATCATGTCATCCATCAGGATCGGGACCGGTTATCAGGTCATCGCCCGTCAGGACGGGGCACGGCGAGCGGGGTCCAGCAAATCACGCTCCCGCGCATTATAGGCCTTGACGATGCGCGTGACCATCGGATGGCGGACCACATCGACATCGGTGAAGCGGACGGTGCCGACGCCTTCGACTCCGCTCAGCACTTCAAGCGCGTCGCCCAGCCCGGATTTGGCCCCGAACGGCAGATCGACCTGCGAGGGATCGCCGGTGATCGCCATGCGGCTGTTCTCGCCAAGGCGGGTCAGGAACATCTTCATCTGCACCGGCGTGCAGTTCTGCGCCTCGTCGAGAATGACGAAGGCGTTGGTCAGCGTGCGGCCGCGCATGAAGGCGAGCGGAGCCACCTCGATCTCGGCGGACTCGATGCCCTTGACCACCTGTTCGCCCGGCAGCATGTCGTAAAGCGCATCGTAGAGCGGCCGCAGATAGGGGTCGATCTTGTCGCGCAGATCGCCGGGCAGGAAGCCGAGCCGCTCGCCCGCCTCGACGGCGGGACGCGACAGGATGATCCGCTCGACGCGCTTCTGCAGCAGCATGTTCACCGCCACGGCAACGGCGAGATAGGTCTTGCCGGTGCCCGCCGGGCCGATGCCGAAGACAAGCTCATTGTCGAGCAGCGCCTCGATATAGCGCCCCTGCGCGACCGAACGGGGATTGACCAGACGTTTGCGGGTGCTGAGGCTGCGATCGTTGGAGCCGCGGTTGCGGTCTTCGAGCGGCGCGGTCGCGATGCGGATCGCCCCGTCAATGTCGCCGGAGGTGAGCGCGGCGCCGGCTTTCAGGCGGGCATAAAGCTCATTGAACACACGGCCGGCCTGTTCGCGTTTGTCGCTGGAGCCGGTGATCACCACCTTGTTGCCGCGCGACGTGGCCAGAATATCGAGCCCTTGCTCGATCCGGGCCAGATTGCGGTCGTGTTCACCGAAAAGCTCCGTCAGAAGACGGTTGTTATCGAAGGCGAGAACGAGACTGTTTTCCTTGTCGGTAACCTGCCCGGATGCGCTCACTCAGACCTGTCCTTTCCTGTTGAAACACTCAGCCCGTCCGGCCGGCCGCTTGCACGAGCCGCCCCTTCAGACTGTTCGCATGACCTTCCTCGATAATGACGTCAGCCAGTTTCCCGAACAATTGTCCGGGGACATTTTCCACATGCACCGACTGAAGATAGGGGCTGCGCCCGATCAGCTGCGCCTCATGGCGGCCGCGCCGGTCGAACAGCACCGGCAGCACCCGGCCGACGCACGCCTCGTTGAAGGCAAGCTGGTCTTCATTGATCGCCGCCTGAAGCCGGGCAAGGCGCTCGGCCTTCACGTCCTCGGGCACCTGACCGGCCTCGCCCGCCGCGGGCGTGCCGGGGCGCGGGCTGTACTTGAACGAATAGGCCTGGGCGAAGCGCACCTTGCGCACCAGATCGAGCGTCGCCTCGAAATCCTCGTCGGTTTCGCCGGGAAAGCCGACGATGAAATCCGATGAAAGCGCGATGTCGGGCCGCGCCGCGCGAATGCGCCCGATCAGATCGAGATAGAATGAAACCGTATGCTGACGGTTCATCGCATCGAGAATGCGGTCGGAGCCCGATTGCACCGGCAGATGCAGATAGGGCATCAGCTTGCCCGGCTCGCCATGCGCCGCGATCAGGTCGTCGTCCATGTCGCGGGGATGGCTGGTGGTGAAACGGATGCGCTCCAGCCCCTCGATCTCCGCCAGCGCCCGGATGAGACCGCCAAGCGTGGATGCGCCGCCCTGCGGCGCGTCGCCGTGATAGGCGTTCACATTCTGGCCGAGCAGCGTGATCTCGCGCACGCCCGCCGCCACAAGGTCGCGCGCCTCGCCAACGACCCGCGCTCACGGGCCTCGAAAATTCAGCACCCCGCGTATAGGGCACCACGCAGAAGGTGCAGAACTTGTCGCACCCTTCCTGCACGGTCAGGAACGCCGTCGCGCCGCGCGCCAGCGTATGTTTCCGCTGGGCGGCGGGCAGATGGACGAACTTGTCCTCGGCGGGAAATTCCGTATCGACCAGAGCCGGGCCGCCATTGTCCGCCCTTGCGATCATGTCCGGCAGGCGATGATAGGTCTGCGGCCCGAACACGAGATCGACCGAGGGCGCGCGGCGGCGGATTTCATCGCCCTCGGCCTGCGCCACGCAGCCCGCCACGCCGATGATGACCCGGTCGCCTTCGGCCGCCCGCGCATCCTTCATTTTACGCAGCCGCCCGAGTTCGGAATAAACCTTTTCGGCGGCGCGCTCGCGGATATGGCAGGTATTGAGAATGACGACGTCGGCCTGTTCCGGCGTGTCCACCTCGTCATAGCCGTGGGGGCTCATCGCATCCGTCATACGATGGGTATCGTAGACGTTCATCTGGCAGCCATAGGTCTTGATATGGATTTTCTTGCGCCGGACATCGGAAGCGTCCTCCGGGACGCTCAACGTCTCACGCATGGCGGCATTTGCCGGGCCGTCTAACACATTGCTTTCGGACAAAGTCGGTATGGGCTCCCTGAGGCCGTTAACAGAACCTGAATCCAATCATACACGCTTGCGCACGCCCGCGTCAGTCCCGACAGGAGCCGAACCCGCATTATTGGTTCAGCCTGTGGCCTTGAGGAAGCCCCGGCGGAACCGGGCGACCACGCCGACAGGCCGTTCGGGCTTGGCGACGGCGCCCGGAATGTCGCGGCCCAGCAGGGCGCTGGAGAGGCCCCTCTGGCAGCAGGCCTGGCAATATTGGGCCAGCGCCTTGCGGTTGCCGACCTCGCGGATGGTGACCGGCGGGTGATATTCCACCACCACGTCGATAGGCCCCATCACGAAGGCCTCCCAGAGGTGGGGGAAAAGCTCCATATCCCCGTACCAGGCGAAGAAGGGCCGCAGCACCCGCCCCATGGGCAGGCCGTTGACCCGGGTATAGGCGACCGATACCGGCTGGACCGCCAGATCCGCCTCGCGGTCGGCGTCGCTGCTGACGATGGTGAGCTGCGCCACGCTCATCAGCGCGCTCTTGAAGGGCAGAACCCGGTTGCCGTCGCTCGACGTGCCCTCGGGGAACAGAACCAGCGTATCCCCGGCGGCGATCCGGGCATGAATCTCGTTGCGGGAATCAGCCGTGCGGGCGCGCCGTTCGCGCTCCACGAAAACGGTTTCCTGAAGGCGGGCCAGCGTGCCGAAAAACGGCCAGGCGTTCACCTCGCTCTTGGCGACGAAGGAGCAGGGCTGCAGGGAGGCGAGAATGGGAATGTCGAGCCATGATGTATGGTTGATCGCCAGCAGGCAGGCCCCGCCCGCATAACGCTCGCCCCTGATATGCACCCGGATGCCGAGCAGGCGGCAGAGAAAGCGGTGATAGCGATTGGGCAGCCATTTCGCCATGGGCCAGCCGAAACGCAGCGCCAGCGCCTGCGAGGGCATCAGCAGCAGCGCCGAGCCGATGAAGCCGGTGAGCAGGACCAGCGCCCGCACCCGGCCCATGAAATGAGCCTTGCCGCCACCGGTAATACCCATGCCGAGGCTGCCAACCTCGCTCACGGGCGTGCTGTTGCGTTCGGGCATGTCATCCTTCCCTTTGACCGGCCATGGCGAACCTCCGCCCCACGGCCGGCATCTTCCGGGATGTCATACCCGGAATCAGTTCTTTTTGCTCCGGTCGAGCGGCACACCATAGAGTTCCAGCCGGTGATCGACCAGTTCGAAGCCGAGTTCCCTGGCCACGATGGCCTGGAGGCGCTCGATTTCCTCGTTCTTGAACTCGATGACCCGGCCGGAACTGAGATCGATCAGATGATCGTGATGCTCCTCGGTGATCTGCTCGTAGCGCGAACGCCCGTCGCGGAAATCATGCCGCTCCAGAATGCTCGCCTCCTCGAACAGGCGCACGGTGCGGTAGACCGTGGCGATCGAGATCTTGGAATCGACCTCGGCGGCGCGGCGGTAGACCTCTTCCACATCGGGATGGTCGTGCGCCAGACTCAGCACGCGCGCGATCACGCGGCGCTGATCGGTCATGCGCATCCCCTTCTCCACACACAGCTTTTCGATCCGGTCCGGATCATTCTCGCCTGTCATGCTTTTCCCGGTCACTGTGGCGTCCCTGATGATGCTGTTGAAGTTTAGGTGAACTGTTCGCCCCTGTCACCCGGCCAGAGGGCGTTCCCGTCTGTCATATAATTGATAACATTATGAAACTCCTGAGGAAACGCCAAATATCATAGTATGGCGCTCGGAGATTATTCCAGATCCAGCCGCATGACGAGAGCCGCCGCGCTCCCCTCCTTGCGCGCATAGTAGCCGGGGCGCACGCCGACCCGGACAAAGCCCCGTTTTTCATAGAGTCCCACGGCGGGCCGATTGTCGCCGGCAACCTCCAGAAACAGCGACTGCGCGCCCATGGCCATGGCCCGGACGATGGCGGCCTCAAGCAGCACGAGCCCCAGCCCCGCGCCGCGCGCCGCCGGAGCCACCCCGATCGACAGGATTTCAGCCTCGCCCGCCGCCGCGCGCGCCAGAACGAAGCCGACGTAAAGAACATCGTCCGCCTGTGGCCATTCCGCGACCAGCGCAAAAGCCCCCGGCATGGCCAGAATGTCCCCGACCGCCTTCTCGTCCCAGCCCGCCTCGAAGCAGAGAGCGTGGAGCGCGGCGATATCCGCGGCATCCTGAGGCCCCGCCGCAACGATCCGGATCGCCCCGCTCACGAGGGCTCCTTCACGTAATCGAGGCCGCCGGGCAGTTTGGCGTCCGGCGCGCGCAGATAAAGCGGGGCAGGGGGCTGGCGGAAAGGCTCAAGCCCCTCCGCCTCGATACGGGCGATGGCGATGGCGAGCACCGCTGCCGCATCCGGCTGGGGACTGGCGTCCGACAGGCGATAGACCGTTCCGGGCGCAAGCCGCGCCGCCACCAGCCCCGCGCCGGAACCGGCAAGGACCAGAGGGCGGCCGGGAAGACGCGCAGCGGCCCCATCGAGCGAGACGATGGCCGGTTCGCCCAGCACCACCGGAACCCCGGAACATGGCTCGAAAGCCTGAAGATAGACCTCGTTGCGCCGGGCGTCGAAGGCGACGACGACCGCCTCGTCCGGGGCGGCCTCGACAAGGGAACCGACAGCTTCGAGCGTCGTCACGGGGACGACAGGCAGTCCCCTGGCAAGGGCGATGCCGCGCGCCGTGGCAAGCCCCGCCCGCAGTCCCGTGAAGGTGCCGGGGCCGACCGTCACCGCCAGCGCATCGAGCGCTTCGGGCGCGATGCCGCCACGCGCCATGATGTCCTGCAACAGGGGAAGCAGGGTTTCCGCATGGCCGCGCGTGCGCAATTCAAAATGACGGGTCAGTGGCCCCCCGGCGGACAATGCCGCCGAGAGAGCGCCCAGCGCCGTGTCGAAGGCGAGAATGTTCAAACCAGACTGCCTTCCCGCAAGACCGGACTCAGAGAATCCGGCACGCGACGTCAAAGTCCAGACGGGGGCTGCGGTCGAACAGGCCGGCCGGATCGCCATAGCCCAGATTGCACAGGAAATTCGCCTTCACCTTGCCGTCGGGGAAGAATTCCTTGTTGACGCCGTCCACATCGAAACCGGACATCGGGCCCGCATCGAGCCCGAGCGCGCGCGCCGCGATAATCAGATAGGCGCCCTGCAGCGAGCCGTTGCGGAAGGCGGTCTGCTCGGCGAACTCGGGGCTCCAGTTGAACCATTTCTTGGCGTCGGGGCTGTGGGGAAAGAGTTCCGGCAGCCTTTCGTAGAATTCCAGGTCATGACCGATGATCGCGGTCACCGGCGCGGCCAGCGTCTTGGCCCGGTTGCCCTCGCTCAGGAACGGGCTCAGGCGCTCCTTGGCGGCGGGCGTGGTCACGAACAGGATGCGCGCGGGCGAGGCGTTGGCGCTCGTCGGCCCCATCTTCATCAGATCGTAGATCGCATGAAGCTGCTCGGTGGTGACGGGCTTGTCCGCCCAGGCGTTATGGGTGCGGGCGGTGCGGAAAATACGGTCAAGCACGTCGGCAGAGAGGGGTGCGCTCACAGGGATTTACTCCGGAAACAGGGGTCGGGAACCGATTAGACGGGAACGGCGCGCACTTCGACCACCTCGGGCACGAAATGCTTGAGCATGTTTTCAACGCCGCGCTTCAACGTCAATGTCGAACTGGGGCAACCGGCGCAGGAGCCCTGCATGTTGAGGTAGACGATCCCGTCCTCGAAGCCCTGAAAGGTGATGTCGCCGCCATCCTGCGCCACGGCCGGGCGCACCCGGGTGTCGAGGATTTCCTTGATCTGCTCGACGATCTCGCCGTCCTCGCCCTCATGGGCCGCATGACCATTCCCCTCGACCTCGCCCATCAGAATCGGCGCGCCCGCCGTGTAATGGTCCATGATCGTGCCGAGAATGGCGGGCTTGAGGTGCTGCCACTCGCCCTTGTCCTTGGTGACGGTGATGAAATCTCCGCCCAGAAAGACACCCGTGACGCCGTCAATGGCGAACAGCCGCTTGGCCAGCGGCGAACGCTCGGCCGAACCGGCATCGGGGAAATCCGCCGCACGGCCATCGCCCAGCACCTCGCGCCCGGGGCGGAACTTGAGGGTGGCCGGGTTCGGCGTCGACTCGGTTTCGATGAACATGGCACGGCCTCTCGCAGACGAAAGAGATGATCCAGCCCCTTAAATGGCCCGCCCGGCGCCCGGAATCAAGTGAAGCCAAACCCCTAATAAAACTATGGTTTTTGGCCGGAGCGCCTTATTTCTGCAGAATATTGGAGACTTCCCGCAATTGCGTGCGGGCCCTCAGCAGGAAAAAGCCCTGAGCCGAGAGATGGCTCGGGATGATGACGCTCATGGGCGAACCGTTCATGACCACCAGCGGCTGGAGCATGGCCGCCGTCTTGAAGGTCTCCAGCATCTGGTCCCAGGGCTTTTGCAGGTTGCGCTCCTTGATGACCGGGGCGAAATCCTGACCCATGCCCTTGAGGATCATGTAATAGGCGTAAAGCTTGCCCTTGGAGCTGTAGAAAACATCGTCCGCGCTCCAGTCGATGATGCCGCCGGAACTGTGCAGCACCTCATTGTCGATGATCGCCGACTGGGAGCCGAGGTCCGAGGCGATGCGGTCGAGCGTGCCGAGCAGATTGTCGGCCCGTATCTCGTAAACCGCCTGGCCGGAGCCGAGCCGCTGGTTGAAGGTGCGCAGCAGCCCAAGCGCCTGACGGTACTGGGACACCGAGCTTGAGCCGGGAATGAGCGACTGGCTCGGATTCCATATCCACTTGTCGCCGGGATATTGCAGCAGGCCCGCCGCCTTCTGGAGATCGGGGTCGGCCTCGCTCGATCCGCGCGTGCGGCCGATCTGGTCGGTCAGCTCGAAGGCGAAGCGCCCGAGCGCCGAGACGATGCCCTGCTGGTAGTTCGGCATATTGTCCAGCACATAGCCCGGCATGAAGAAGGGATCGTTCGCCACCCAGGCGTGATCGTTCACCTCCCGGTCGACGAGTCCGATCATCATGGACACGGCCGCGCTGCCGCCCTGCACCTGATCGCGCGCGGGAGGCACGAAATCGGGATTGTCGTCGATGGTGTGCAGCAGCGCCGCGCCGCCAACGTAATAAAGGACGATCACCAGAAGGATCAGCATCAGCCCGGTGAGGCCGATCCGCTCGATGCGCCGGGGCGGGCGTCCCGCGGGGGCAGCGGCAGGGCCTTCGCCCAGATCGAAGGAGGGCATGTCGCCGTGGCGGCGATATTTCCAGCGCAGGGCCAGCTGTTCTTTCCAGCCGTTGAAGCGTTCGCCGAATGCCATGCCTGCAAGCTCCCGAAATTGACCCGATCCGGACCCTTTTATCACCCCGCCGCCACCCGGGGATAAAATAAGCCGATCCTAGATAAAGCCGACGATTTCCTTGACCCGGGCGACAATCGGGTCGGCGATGGCCCGCGCCCGGTCCGCCCCCTCTGCCAGCACCTGATCGAGATAGCCCTGATCGTTGCGCAACATGCGCTGCATCCCGGCCATCATCGGCGACAGTTTTTCAACCGCCAGATCGGCCAGCCTCGGCTTGAAAACCGAGAATTGCGCACCCCTGAACTCCGCCAGCACCTCGGCCTTCGTCTGGCCGGAGAGCGCCGCATAGATGCCGACCAGATTGTCGGCCCCGGCCCGGCCTTCGAGCCCTTCGACCGTTTCCGGCAGCGGATCAGGATCGGTCTGGGCCTTGCGGATCTTCTGGGCGATCGCCTCGGGGCTGTCGTTGAAGGTGATCCTCGAATTGTCGGAAGGATCGGACTTCGACATTTTCTTCGTGCCGTCCCGGAGCGACATAACCCGGGTCGCGGTGCCCATGATCAATGGCTCGGGCAGGTAGAAAAAATCCTTGCCTCCAAATTCGCCATAATCATGATTAAACTTCTGCGCCGTGTCCCTCGCGAGTTCCAGATGCTGTTTCTGATCCTCGCCCACCGGCACATGGGTCGAGCGGTAGGCCAGAATGTCGGCAGCCATCAGCACGGGATAATTGTAGAGCCCCACGGATGCCTGCTCGCGGTCCTTGCCCGCCTTTTCCTTGAACTGGGTCATGCGGTTGAGCCAGCCGATGCGGGCCGTGCAGTCCAGAATCCAGGCAAGCTCGGCGTGCGCCGCCACCCTGGACTGGTTGAAGATGATGTGTTTCTTCGGATCGACGCCCGCCGCGATGTAGGCGGCCGCCACCTCACGCGTGTTCGCGGCGAGTTCTCTGGGATCCTGCCAGGCCGTGATGGCGTGGAGATCGACCACGCAGTAGATGCATTCATGGGTTTCCTGAAGCGCCACGAAATGACGGATCGCGCCCAGATAATTGCCGAGATGCAGATTGCCGGTCGGCTGAACGCCGGAGAAGACCCGGTTGCGAGGCTGGTCCATGAGGAATGTCCCGTAGATCGAAGAGGCCGGGCGCGCCTGATCGGGCGGGCCAGCCGGTGGCCCGGTTTATCGCGCGGGATGCGCTCCAAGGCAAGATTGGAGAAATCCGGCGCGGATTACGCCCGGGCTCCCGCCACCAAAATACCTAAAATGCCGTATTCATTCATGAATAGGCCGTGACGCTTTGGATTGACCTTCCCGCCGTGGCAAGCTTACCTATCTGGCAGCACGCCGGAGACAGGGGATCGGGACGCATGAATATCGGGCAGGCAGCCGAACGCTCCAGCGTTCCAGCCAAGACCATCCGCTATTACGAGGAAATCGGCCTGATCGCCGCGCCGCCGCGCCACGTCAACGGCTATCGCGACTATGACGAGCCCCGCATCAACGAGCTGAGTTTCCTCGCCAGCGCCCGGCGGCTGGGATTCTCCATCGACGAATGCCGCAGCCTGCTCTCGCTTTACCGCGATGAGCACCGCGCGAGTTCCGACGTGAAGGCCATCGCGGCCAGCCATGTGGCGCGCATCGACGCCCAGATTGCGGACCTCAAAGCCATGCGCCGCGTTATTGACAGTCTGGCCGGGCGATGCCATGGCGACAGCCGGTCCGACTGTTCCATCATTGACGGGCTTGCCGCGCGCACAGCCGGCCACCCGAAGGAAGCTTAATGCGTCTTCTCTACCATCACCCGCTTTCCCCCGGCAGCCGCAAGGTGCGCCTCGCGCTTGGTGAAAAGGGCGTTCCCGTCACGCTGCGCGAGGAGCGCGTGTGGGACCACCGGCCTGAATTCATGGAACTGAATCCGGCCGGCGAGGTGCCCGTGCTGGTCGAGGAAGACGGCACCGTGCTGAGCGGTGCGACCGCCATCGTCGAATATCTCGACGACATCCATCTGGGGCCCTCGCTGATGCCGCGCGAGCCGCGCGAACGGGCCGAGGTGCGCCGGATCGTCGACTGGTTCGACCGCAAGTTCGCCGTCGAGGTCAGCGATGCGATCCTGTATGAGCGTATCGAGAAGCGGTTCATCAGCACCCAGATGGGGGGCGGCGCGCCGGACATGGAGATCGTGCGCACGGCCATGCACAATCTGCGCTACCACCTCGATTATGTCGCCTATCTGATCGAGCGCCGCCGGTGGCTCGGTGGCGAGACGCTGACCATCGCCGACCTGACGGCGGCGGCCCATCTTTCCTGCATGGATTATGTCGGCGGCGTGCCGTGGGACGCCTATCCGGGCGCCAAGGACTGGTATGTCCGCCTCAAATCGCGGCCGGGTTTCCGCCCGCTGCTGGCGGATGCCCTGCCGGGCATGGCCCCGCCCCGATCCTATGCAAACCTCGACTTTTAAAAAGCGCCCCCCGCCGCCCGCCACGCCGCAGGACTGGAAAGCGGGGATCATTCTCCATGCCCGTGAGGCCGGTTTCGACGCCGTGCGCTTCACCTCCGCCAGCGCCGCGCCGGACCTTTCAGGGCCTCTGGGCCAATGGCTCGAAAAAGGCGCTCACGGCTCGATGGCATGGATGGCCGAAACCGCCGCCCGGCGCGCGCATCCCAACGCGCTCTGGCCCGAAGCCCGCAGCATCATTGTGCTCGGCCTCAACTACGGCCCCGGCCGCAACCCGCTGGAGGCGCTGGAGCACAGGGATCGTGGCTCCATCTCCGTCTATGCCCGCAATCGCGACTATCACGACATCGTGAAGAAGAAACTCCGCCAGATCGCCCGCTGGCTCGCGGAAAGCTCGGGCGAAGAGGTGAAGATCTTCGTCGATACCGCGCCGGTGATGGAAAAACCGCTGGCGGCGGCGGGTGGCCTCGGCTGGCAGGGCAAGCACACCAATCTCGTTTCGCGCGAGTTCGGTTCATGGCTGCTGCTGGGCTCGATCTTCACCACCATGGAACTCCCCGCCGACGAAGCGGAGGCGGATCATTGCGGCTCCTGCAACGCCTGCCTCGCGGCCTGCCCGACAAACGCCTTCCCCGCGCCCTACCAGCTCGATGCGCGGCGCTGCATTTCCTATCTGACCATCGAGCACAAGGGGCATATACCGTCAGAGTTCCGCGCGCCCATCGGCAACCGCATCTATGGCTGCGACGATTGCCTGGCCGCCTGCCCGTGGAACAAGTTCGCGCAGATGGCCCATGAGGCGGCGCTCCACGCCCGGCCTGAATTCACCGGCCCGGCGCTGGCCGGGCTGGCCGGGCTGGACGACGCAGGGTTCCGCACGCTCTTTTCCGGCTCGCCAATCAAGCGGATCGGACGCGACCGCTTCGTGCGCAATGTGCTGATCGCCATCGGCAATTCCGCACTGCCGGCGCTGGCCGCTCCGGCGCTCGCCCTCACGCGCGATCCCTCGCCGCTGGTCCGCGCCATGGCGGTCTGGGCGGCGGGCAGACTCGGGCAGGGCAATGCCCTTGCCGCGATGGCCCCGGCAGCCCTCTCCGGTGAAGAGGACGAGGGCGTGCGCGCCGAATGGTCGGCCTATTGCGAGAGCGTCTGAAGCCGCGCGAGATAGGTTTTGGCGGCAAGCGCGGCGGGATCGTCCTTGCGTCCGCTCTGGGCCGCAAACTGGATCACGGTTTCATAATCCTTGCGCGCGCCCGCGACATCGCGCTGCTGTTCAAGGATAAGCCCGCGCTGCAACAGCGCCTGCAGATTATGCGGGGCGAGATCGAGCGCCCGGTTCGCGTCGATAAGCGCGGGAGTCAGAATCTCAAGCCCCATGAAGGCGGCGGAGCGCAAGGTCAGCGCATCGACGAGATTGGGATTCTCTGCCAGCGCGGCATCGAGATCGCGCCCCGACTCCTTCCACTTCTTCTGAAGCTGGTAGGCCCGGGCCCGGTCAGTCAGAAGGGTCGTATCCGATGGCGCGAGCCTGAGGCCCGCCGTGAAGGACTTCAGCGCCTCGGCATCCTTGCCCGCCAGCAGATAGGTATTGCCCGCCTGATCATAGACCGAGGCGCGATCCTCGGCGGGAGCACCGGTCATCGCGGCGGCCGCGGCCATGAAGGCGGCTCCCCCCGAGGTCAGCTTGTTTTCCGCCACCAGCGCCAGCGCCTTGCAGTGGAGGGCGGCGGCCCCGCCCCCCGCCTTGGCCCATAGAGCGGCCTCCTTCGCCGCCCTGGCCGGATCGCTCCGGGCAAGGGCCGTGCAGGAATCATAATCCGCGACAGTGGTGGCCCATGCCGGGACAGGAAGCGAAAGGAGGATGGCCGCAAGGGCTGTACGCAGGTGCATCATGGGCGCTAAGTTCCGCCAGCTTCGGTTCAAAGGCAAGGGAGAGTTGGGCGCATGATGGGCGAGAAAAAACTCTTCTGTTTCGGCTTCGGATTCTGTGCCGCCGCGCTGGCGAGGCTGCTGGCTCCGCAGGCCTTCCGCATCGCCGGCACCTGCCGGACGCAGGAAAGAGCCCATGAACTGAAAGCCCGGGGCATCGAGGCCTATCTTTTCTCCGACAGGCATCCCCTGACCCCGGAAGCGCTGGAAGGCGCGACCCATGTGCTGGCTTCCGTGCCGCCGGAGCCGGACGGGGACCCGGTGCTCGCCCATGCCTGGAGCGACCTGCTGCAAGCCGCCCCGCATCTTGAATGGGCGGGCTATCTCTCGACCACCGGCGTCTATGGCGACCGGGGTGGCGGCTGGGTGAATGAGCAATCCTCTCTCGAACCCTCGACCGACCGGGGCGAGCGCCGCCTGCGCGCGGAACGGGGCTGGCTCGCCTACGGGGTCGATACCGGCGTGCCGGTGCACCTGTTCCGCCTCGCGGGCATCTATGGCCCGGGCCGCACCCAGTTTCGCGCGGTTGCGGACGGCACTGCGAAACGGGTGATCAAGCCCGGACAGGTTTTCTCACGGATCCATGTCGATGATGTCGCCGCGATCCTTGCCGCCTCGATCGCACAGCCCCGGGCCAACGCCGCCTATAATGTCTGCGACGATGAACCGGCCCCGCCGCAGGACATCATCGCCTTCTGCGCAGGTCTGCTCGGGCTCCCGGTGCCGCCCGGCACGCCTTTCGGGGAAGCCGTGCTGTCGCCCATGGCCCGCAGCTTCTTTGCCGAAAACAAGCGGGTGTCGAACCGGCTGATCCGGGAAGAGCTGGGGGTAACCCTGAAATATCCGACCTATCGCGAGGGGCTTCGCGCCCTTTACGAAAGCGGGGATTACTAGGCTTCAACCTCGGCGAGCACGGCTTCTATTTCCCGTTCGAGCCGGGCAATGTCGCCCGCCGTCGAAAGCCGGTGGTCGCCCGACCGGATCAGCGTCAAGGTCACGTCATCCCCACTCAGCGCCTCGACCAGACGCAGCGCATGCCGCCACGGCACGTCGGCGTCCTTCATGCCCTGAAGGATGCGGACCGGCATGGCCAGATTGATCGGCCCATCAAGCAGCAGATGGTTGCGGCCCTCCTCGATCAGGCGCAGCGTGATCTCATAAGGTTCGCCATAGTCGGACGGCTCGGCATACAGGCCGTCGCGCCGCAGCGTCTCGCGGATTTCCGGGGAGAAATTTGCCCACATCAGGCTTTCGGTGAAATCCGGCGCGGGGGCGACCAGCACGATGGCCCTGACCCGCTCCGGGCGGGCAAGCGCCAGATGCAGCGTGATCCAGCCGCCCATGCTGGAGCCGACGAGGATTTGCGGCCCTTCGGTCAGTTCATCGAGCACCGACAGCGCATCCCCGATCCAGCGGCCGATGGTGCCGTCGGTGAAACGGCCGGAGGACTGGCCATGGCCGAAATAATCGAAGCGCACCAGCCTGCGCCCCGCGCGCCGCGCCCATGCGCCGAGCGCCTCGGCCTTGGTGCCGGTCATGTCGGACTTGAAGCCGCCGAGCCAGAGCGCTCCCGTGGCCTTCCCCGTCCCCTCCTGCGGTTCGTCCGCCAGCCAGGCGATGGTTTCGCCATCCGCGCGGGTGAACTTGCGGGGTGCCGGACTGTCGGTCATGGTGGGCTCCAATGGAGGGATAAACCCCGACTTAAACGGCAGAGCCTGCCCCGATCAAGAGCGGATGAATGGCGACAGTTCTGGAGCAGGGTCCTTTCGCGGGCATGAAACCACCCGCGATCCTGCAGGTGATCCCGACACTCGACACCGGCGGCGCGGAACGCACGACGCTGGACATGGCCGCCGCCATCCTGCGCGCCGGGGGCCGGGCGCTGGTGGCAAGCCATGGCGGGCGGCTTGTGCCCGAACTGGTCGCGATGGGAGCGAGCCATATCATGCTGCCCGTCCACACCAAGAATCCCGTCGAAATGATTGCCAACATATGGCGGCTGCGCGCGCTGATCGCACGGGAAGGCGTCGATCTCGTCCATGCCCGCAGCCGGGCGCCCGCCTGGAGCGCGCTCGCCGCCGCGCGGCTCGCCCATGTGCCGTTCGTCACGACCTACCACAGCAAGGTTCATGAAGGGCCCGCCTCCAAGGTGTTCTACAATTCCGTGATGACGCGCGGCAACGCCGTCATCGCCAATTCGGCCTTCACGGCGGAGGCGATCCGCCGGGTTCACCACACACCGGACGCGAAGCTTTTCACCGTGCCGCGCGGGGTCGATACTGCCATCTTCGACCCGCAAGCCGTCGACCCCGCCCGCATCGAAGCCCTGAGACGGGCCTGGGGCGTGGAGCCCGGCCAGTTCATTTTCCTCCTGCCTGCCCGGCTGACCCGCTGGAAAGGACAAACCCTCGCCATCGAGGCCGCCGCCCGGCTGGGCGGGCGGACCGGCCAATCCTTTGCGCTGGTGCTGGCGGGAGACGCACAGGGACGCGACGCCTATGTCACGGAACTGCGCGCGCAGATCGCCCGTCTGGGTCTTCTGGACCGGGCGAAGCTCGCCGGTCACGTCATCGACATGCCTGCCGCCTATCTGCTGGCGGACGCGGCTCTCGCCCCCTCGCTTGAGGCGGAACCCTTCGGCCGGGTGCCGGTCGACGCGCAGGCGATGGGCTGCCCCGTGATCGTGAGCGATGCCGGCGGCCAGAGGGAAACAGTGATCGATCCCGCAGAAAGCTGCGAGGCGGCGACCGGCTTCAGGGTCCAACCCGGCAATATCGAGGCACTGGCGCAGGCGATGGAGCGGGTGCTGGGACTCGACTCGCAGGCACGCGCGGCCATGGGCAAGCGCGGCCGGGCGCGGGTATGCGCGGATTTCTCCCTCGACGCCATGTGCGCGAGAACGCTTGAAATTTACGCCTGTTTGCTGAAAAAGCGCTGAACCGCCCGGCAGGTGCGGCAAAAGCCCCTATATATCCGGCAAGGCCGCCATTTCACGGATCAGGCCGCGCCTTTCCTTGACTTGGGCGGGGAAGGTCGTAAATCTACGCCACCCTCGACAATCATGCCGCGTGTGAAGGTGTTCGCCCCAGCGACGCCCGCCCGGTGAAACAAGGAGAGACGTACATAGCTCGCCGCCCAATGCAGACGCCGCCCACCAAAGACGGGCCGCGCGTCAATGAGATGATTGATTCCCAGCAGGTTCTGGTTATCGACGGAGAAGGTGCCCAGCTCGGCGTCATGGCGACCCGCGCCGCAATCGCGCTTGCCGAGGAGGCCGGTCTCGACCTCGTCGAAGTATCGCCCAACGCAAGCCCCCCCGTCTGCAAGATGCTCGACTACGGCAAATTCAAATACGAGTCGCAGAAGAAGGCCAACGAGGCCCGCAAGAAGCAGAAGACCGTCGAGGTCAAGGAAATCAAGATGCGTCCGAATATCGACGATCATGATTACGACGTGAAAATGCGCTCGATCCTGCGGTTCTTCGAAGAAGGCGACAAGGTCAAGGTGACGCTGCGCTTCCGCGGCCGCGAAATGGCGCATCAGGAACTGGGCATGGAACTGCTCAACCGCGTGCGCGCGCAGGTCGACGAAATCGCCAAGGTCGAGCTTTATCCCCGCCTCGAAGGCAGGCAGATGATCATGGTGCTCGCGCCGAAGTAGCGCGGAAGATACAAGGCGGAGCCTCGCTCCCGCAAAAAAGGCCCCGCAGATCTGCGGGGCCTTTTGTTTTGGCGAACCGTCACATGATGGCGGGGATAACCCGGTCCGGCGGGCGGTGGCCATCCATGAAGGTCTTGATGTTGATGATGACCTTCTCGCCCATTTCCGCCCGGCCCTCGATGGTGGCCGAGCCCATGTGCGGCAGCAGCACCACATTGTCGAGATTGAGCAGGCGGGGGTTCACGGCGGGCTCGTTCTCGAACACGTCGAGGCCCGCCCCGGCGATCTGACCGGCTTCGAGCATCCGCACCAGCGCGTTCTCGTCGATAATCTCGCCGCGCGCGGTGTTCACCACATAGCAATGGGGCTTCAGCAACTGGAGGCGGCGGGCGCTCAGCAGATGGAACGTCGCAGGCGTGTGCGGGCAATTGACCGAAACGATGTCGACCCTCGCCAGCATCTGGTCGAGGCTTTCCCAGTAGGTCGCCCCCAGTTCCTCCGCGATCACGGCGTTGACCGGCTTGCGGTTGTGATAGTGGATTTCGAGGCCGAACGCATGGGCGCGCCGGGCCACGGCCTGACCGATACGGCCCATGCCGATGATGCCGAGCCGCTTGCCAGTGATGCGCCGGCCCAGCATCCATGTCGGAGCCCAGCCCGGCCATTGGCCCTTGTGGCCACGCAGGAAGGCGGCCCCTTCGGCGAGGCGGCGGGGCACCGCCAGAATGAGCGCCATGGTCATGTCGGCGGTGTCTTCGGTCAGAACGCCCGGCGTGTTGGTGACCGTGATACCGCGCCGCAGCGCCGTTTCAACATCGATATTGTCGACGCCGGTGCCGAAATTCGCGATCAGCCTGAGATCGGGACCCGCCTGGGAGAGCATGCGCGCATCAATGCGGTCCGTCACCGTGGGCACGATGACGGCGGCATGGCGCAGCGCATCGGTCAGGTCCGCCGTGGACATCGCGCTGTCGCTGTCCCGCAAACGGACATTGAACAATTCCGCCATCCGCGCCTCGATGGCATCGGGCAACTTGCGGGTCACGATGACGAGCGGTTTTTCGGCAGGCATGACAGACCATCTGTTACTGGGCGTTTTCTCATTCCTGTCTAGCAGAGCCAGCGCCCGGGACAAAGCAGGATCAAGGCAGGCTGGGGCCGGGGCGTGAAATTCCCGTCAACTTGACCCTGACGGCCCTCCGCCGCCATAAAGAACCGGCATAAAACAGTAGATGATTCGGGTTTCGGCAAGGGCGCGTTCCGGCATGCCCGCAAGCGCCCCGACCCGGCCAACAGGGCAACAGACACGGCATGGCGCGCAGGTTTCGCGGATATATCTTCACTGGCGCGTGTCTTCTCCCCCTTGTCCTGGGGCTGGCTCCCGCCTCTGCCTATGCCGCCGACCCCGCGCCTGCAGCAACGCCCGCGCCTGAAGCCAACGCCGCCAAACCGCCGAAGCCACCTGCCAAACCGACCGCCGCCACGCTGATGGCGAACGGCATCGGCCCGGTGAGCGGCCTGCCGGTGCCCCGCTATGTCAGCCTCAAGTCCAACAAGATCAATGTCCGGCGCGGTCCCGGCGACGATTATCCGGTCGTGTGGACGTTCACCCGCAAGGGCATGCCGGTGCAGGTGACCGGGGAATATTCGCTGTGGCGGCGGATTCAGGACGCGGACGGCGATTCCGGCTGGGTCTATCACAGCATGCTTTCGGGCGACCGCACCGCGACCATCCTCCCCGTTCCCGGCAGCACCGATCCACGCCCCATCTATGCCTCGCCCGACCCGCAGGCGAAGCTGGTGGCCGTGGCCGAGCCCGGCGTGGTGGCTGATATCAAGGGCTGTGAAGGCCAATGGTGCCGGATCGAGGCCAGCGGCTATGAAGGCTATATCCCCCGCAGCCAGATCTGGGGCGTCGGTCCTGCCGAGAATTTCTGACCGGCGATCCTGAGCGATCCCGGCCTTCCGGACAGGGCGAACCCCTTGTTCACCGCCGGGTTTTGCCTATAGTGCCCCCCGATCCGCCCCCTTTCCGTGCCCGGCATCCGCCTGGCGAAGACTCCGTGAAGAGGCTTCATGGCCCAAAAAGTGAATAAAGTTGTGCTCGCCTATTCAGGCGGGCTGGATACCTCGATCATCCTGAAGTGGCTTCAGGAGACCTATCAGTGCGAGGTCGTGACCTTCACCGCCGATCTCGGCCAGGGCGAGGAGCTGGAACCCGCCCGCAAGAAGGCCGAACTGCTCGGCATCAAGCAGATATTCATCGAGGATCTGCGCGAAGAATTCGTGCGCGACTATGTTTTTCCGATGTTCCGCGCCAACGCCCTTTACGAGGGCGTCTATCTGCTCGGCACCTCCATCGCCCGGCCGCTGATCGCCAAACGGCAGATCGAGATCGCGCGCGCGACCGGCGCCGACGCCGTCTGCCATGGCGCCACGGGCAAGGGCAACGATCAGGTCCGCTTCGAGCTTTCCTATTATTCGCTGAACCCCGAGATCAAGGTGATCGCGCCGTGGCGCGAGTGGGACCTGACCTCGCGCACGAAGCTCATCGAGTTCGCCGAGAAGAACCAGATCCCCATCGCCAAGGACAAGCGCGGCGACGCCCCCTTCTCGGTCGATGCGAACCTGCTGCACACATCTTCCGAAGGCAAGGCGCTTGAGGATCCGGCGGAGCAGGCCCCGGAGTTCGTCTATCAGCGCACGGTTTCGCCCGAGGATGCGCCAGACATAGCGACCTATATCGAGGTCGGCTTTGAAAAGGGCGACGCCGTTTCCATCGACGGCGAAAGGCTCTCTCCCGCCATGCTGCTGACGAAGCTCAACGAGCTTGGCGGCAAGAACGGCATCGGCCGCCTCGATCTCGTCGAGAACCGCTTCGTCGGCATGAAGTCGCGCGGCATCTATGAAACACCCGGCGGCACGATTCTGCTTACCGCCCATCGTGGCATCGAATCGATCACGCTGGACCGGGGCGCTGCCCATCTCAAGGATGAGCTGATGCCGCGCTATGCGGAACTCATCTACAACGGCCTGTGGTGGAGCCCGGAGCGCGAGATGCTTCAGGCCCTGATCGACAAGAGCCAGGAAATGGTGACCGGCAGCGTGCGTCTGAAGCTCTACAAGGGCAATGTCTCCGTCGTCGGCCGCACATCGCCCTATTCCCTTTATTCGATGGCGCACGTCACTTTCGAGGAAGATGCGGGCGCCTATGACCAGCAGGACGCCAGCGGCTTCATCAAGCTCAACGCGCTGCGGCTGCGGCTGCTCAGCGCCCGGAACAATCGCGTCAGGTAATCAAAATTAAACGGGGTAAGGTTTAACATGCGTATCGAAGCCATTCCGGTCGGCAAGAATCCGCCACACGACATCAACGTCATCATTGAGGTGCCTCATGGCGGCTACCCGGTGAAATACGAGATGGACAAGGCCTCCGGCACCTTGTTCGTCGACCGCTTTCTGCACACCGCCATGCAGTATCCCTGCAATTACGGCTTCATTCCCCACACCCTGTCGCAGGACGGCGACCCGGTGGACGTGCTGGTGGTGAGCCGTATTCCGGTGGTGCCGGGCGCCGTCATCCGCGCGCGTCCCGTCGGCGTGCTGCTGATGAGCGATGAAGCCGGACAGGACGAGAAGATCCTCGCCGTGCCGGTCGAGAAGCTGAACCCCTATTACAAGAACGTCCGGAACTACACCGACCTGCCTGAAATCCTGATCAAGCGCGTCGCCCACTTCTTCGAGCACTACAAGGATCTGGAAGAAGGAAAATGGGTGAAGGTCGATCGTTGGGGCGATGCCGCGGAAGCCGAACAGCTGATCCTCGCCGGGATCGAGGCCGAAAAGGTCGCCAAGGCGGCAAAATAATCCGTTCGGGCATCCGTCATGCCAATACTGGCATGACGGATCGCGTCCCGCGCCTAACGGGGACCCATCACCTGGGAGGCCATCTCGCGGGCGAATTTCTGCCCGTTGGCGGCGTTGACCATCACGACGAGCGCTGCGCAGCGGGCAGGGTCCGCCGCGATCAGGCTTGAATAGCCTTCGCTGCGATCCTGCTGCCACAACAGCGGGCCGTGAGAGCCCATCATCACATTGACGCCAAGCCCACGCTGAAGCGGGCCGCCATTATCCGGATCACGCTCCGCCAGCATGCGGTCACGCATCCGGGGGCCGGCGATGTCGCCCCTCATGAAGGCGATGGCAAAGCGCGCCATGTCAGGCGCCGTCGTGCGGAACGCGCCCGCGGACTTGTCCTGCTGCAAGGTAAAAAGCGGCATCTGGAGCCGCAGCAGAGGAGCCGCGACCAGACAGCCGATCAGCGCCAGCATGATGAATTTGCCAAACACCGGGGTCGCAGGCGCGCCCAGACGCCGCCTTCTGGGCGCAGCGATGCCAAGCAGGCGCACCACGACATCGAGCCCGGCCACGATCAGGAAAACGCTCAGCACATAGCCAAGACCGCCCACCGCCGTCGCGAGCAGGAAGCGCCCGCCACCGGACAGCACCGTGCACACCACGGCAAACAGCAGCGCCGCGCCGAACGACATCGCGACATGGCGGAACGCGATCCGTCCGGGCCCGTAGAGCGACTGCCGCAGCAGCGCGACAGTGCCGAGAATGAGGGAGAAGGCAAAGGCAAACGGCAGGCCGAAGATCGCCACGACCGATGAAAGCGGTGCATGACCGCGGGCATCCGGCGCAGGCCCGCCGCCGAAACCCGATGACGCCATGCCGAGCGGCGTGAACAGCCGGTTTTGCATGAAGACGGGGAACGGCGTTCCGGCCATACGCCCAAGCTCCGTACTCAAATAATCCTTCGGCAGATCGGGCTCGGCCTCAAGCCGCAGCGTCACCGTTTCCCCCAATCGCTGCAACAGGACGGATTGCAGCATCTTGAGCCGCTCAGGCGGCGCCTGCCATAAAATCTGGCGCAGGGTGAGCTGCCGCAGGGCATCTGGAAGACCGGGCGGCGCGCCCGCGCCTGATGCAAGCGGCGCATCGAGGAACAGCAGCTTGTCGCGCGCCATGCTCATCGCGGCATAGGCGGTCAGCATCGCGCCGAAACCGTCGCTGCGAAACCGGGTGTCCGGCGCAACCGCATCATCCGAAAGACTCGACACCGCGCCATAGCTGCCCTGCCAGACCAGCTTGCAGCCGGAGACGACGGCAAGCGATGCGCCCGGCAGCCGGTGTCCCGCAAGTTCGGCGGGCACATATTCTTCCAGCGCCCGCGCCATTGTGCCTGCGGGCCAGTCGGCCATGCCGCCCTGCCCGGGCGAGGTGTCCGCAAGCGCCGCCATGGGCGCAAGCATGGCCAGCACCACGAGCAGCGCGAGAAGTCCCGCGCCTTGTGTGGGAGACCGGCTAAAGAACGGCATCGAGCGGAATACGCGGGATCTGGCGGCGCAGGCCCAGCGCCTCGATCCGCTCCATGATTTCAGGCTCAAGCGGACCTTTTCCGGCGGCATCAAGCAGACCGATCAGTTCGGCGCGGTTCTTGGGACCGACCACCAGCGTCTCGACGCCTTCGATCGCCAGCGCATAGCGATGCGCGATGATCGCCGGGTCTTCGCCCAACTCCCGGCAGAGCACGCGGAAAGGCGCTGCCCGGGCGTAATCCTTCGCTTCGGGGCTTTCCGGCGCTTCATCGCGATCGAGCGCGCTGGTGAGCGCGCCCGCCTGCACGGCACGGATGCCCATGACGCCCACCCCGTTGTTATGGGCGGTACGGATGATATTGCGCGGCTCCGGCGGCTCCTCGTAAAGACGCATGCCGCCCGCCGAATCCAGAAGGTTCGCCACCACCTGCGTCACGGCCGGACGGGGCTCCTCGCGCAGCGCCTGCATGATCGAGATCGGGAGCCCCGTGCCCGTGATGCCCCAATCCCCGATCAGGCCCTTTGCCTTGAGCGCCTCGAAAGCGGGGATAACCGATTCGACATAGAGCGACCAGGGAATGGCGCTGCGGCGCGTAATATCCGGAGCGTCCTCGTAAACATAGCCGTCGGGATAGATGTTCGAATGCAGGATATAAAGATCGGCATGGTCGCGGCCCATGGTCTCAAGGCTGCGCAGGAGCGAGCTTTCCATGCGCCCCGCCACATCCCCGGCATGCATCAGCCCAAGCATGCATTTGGTGGTCACGCGGACATGATCCGGCCAGCCGCCGGCAAAGGCCGCGCCCGCCACCGCCTCGGCCTCGCCACGCCCATAGGCGGGCGCAAGGTCGATCAGGTTGACGCCGCGCTCGACGGCCAGCCGCAGCGTGGCGATCGCCTCGTCGCGGTCCGTCTGTCCCCAGACCTGACCGATACCGCCGCCGCCCATCGTCAGGAGGCTGACGGGCCAGAGCCCGCCGAGCATGTGTGTCTTCATGAGAGATCCTGCATATCTTCCGGCAGCGCGAGGCCATGCTGGCGGCAGGCCGCCACCAGCGTGTTGCGCAACAGGCAGGCGATGGTCATGGGGCCGACGCCGCCGGGCACGGGAGTGATGGCGCCCGCGACCGCCTTCGCTTCTTCAAATGCCACGTCGCCGACGAGGCGCGTCTGGCCCTCGCCCTTTTCCGGCGCATCGACGCGGTTGATGCCGACATCGATGACGACCGCGCCGGGCTTGATCCAGTCGCCGCGCACCATGCCGGGACGCCCGACGGCGGCCACCAGCAGATCAGCCTGACGGCAGATGCCGGCCAGATCGCGGCTGCGGGAATGGGCGATGGTGACGGTGCAGTTTTCCGCAAGCAGCAATTGCGCGACAGGCTTGCCGACAAGGTTCGAGCGGCCGATCACCACGGCGTTCGCCCCCGCGAGCGTGCCGCCGGGCAAAAGGGACGCGGCGCTCTTCGCAAGGATCAGGCAGCCGAGCGGCGTGCATGAAACCATGCCGGGGAGGCCGCTTGCCAGCCGCCCCGCGCTCACCGGATGAAGCCCGTCGACATCCTTGTCGGGGCTGATCGTGTCGATCACCGTCTGCTGGGAAATCTGGGAAGGCACCGGAAACTGCACGAGAATGCCGTTGACCGCGGGATCGGCATTGAGTTCGCGGACCTTGGCCAGCAGATCCTCTTCGCTGGTGTCCTCGGGCATCTTGTATTCATAGGAATTCATGCCGACCTCGACGGTCTGCACGCCCTTGAGGCGGACATAGACCTCGCTTGCCGGGTCCTGACCCACAAGCACGACGGCAAGGCCGGGCGTAAGACCATGTTCGGTCTTCAATTCAGCCACTGCGCGGGCGATTCTGGCCCGCAGGTCGGCGGCGACGGCTTTCCCATCGATGATTTTTGCGTGGACGGCTTTGGACATGAGGCACCCTGTTTACCAAGACTTGAATGCCCAGGCGCGCGGCTCGAATGACCCCCCGCGCTCCCCGATGGTTATACCCATCCCGTCTCGCCAGTTACGCAAGGCCGGAGCAATACATCAGGAATCTAGCCCAGCGGCAAGCCGGAGAGCCAGTCCGTCAATTGCATTTGCAGGAGAGTGACGTCGCCGCGCACCAGTACGGTCTTCAGCCGGGCCGTGTCGCCCGAGACAATCTCGAAGCGGCTTGCGGGCATCCTGAGCGCCCTGGAAAGCAGCCGGACCACGCCTTCGTTGGCCTTGCCCTTTTCCGGCGGCTCATTGACCCTGACCTTGAGGAACGCGCGATCCGCGCTGTCGTGCCCCAGTCCCTCGATCCGGGCCGCCCCGCCGCGCGGCGTTGCCCGCACCATGAGGAGCACGCCGTCCGCCGCGGGCCGCAGGGGCATTTCAGCCAAACTCAGCCACCGGCCTGCAGGGAGCCGTAGAGTTCCCACAGCAGGTTCTGGATGAAATAAAGCCCCAGAATGAGCACCACCGGCGAAAGATCGATGCCGCCCAGATCCGGCAGAATGCGGCGGATGCGCGACAGGGCCGGTTCCGTCATCCGGTAGAGCACATCGACGACGGTATAAACGAACCGGTTGTTGGTGTTGACCACGTTGAAGGCGATGAGCCAGCTCAGCACGGCACTGATGATCACCACCCATATATAGATCTGGATGATCTGGGTAATCAGAATCAATAGCGAATACATGCTGTTCTTCCCGGCTTTGAGGCGCGCCGGAGAACCGGCAAACTCTTCGGAGACAAGCTGCCCCGGCGGCATCATCTAACCGACGCCCCGTGATCTGTGCAAGAGCTTCGGGCCGAAGGGCCCGGCCTGATCCTTCCAGTCTCTTGACAGGCTGAGCGCCCCCCCATATCAACACAGGACTTGAGGCCCCCGGCGGGCCCTCGGGGCCGTAGCTCAGATGGGAGAGCGCTGCAATCGCACTGCAGAGGTCAGGGGTTCGATTCCCCTCGGCTCCACCAAGATTTCCCGAATCACGATTCCTGCCTTGACCATCTCCCCGGCCAAAGGGGCCCTGGACAGGCTTTCTTCTATTTCAGTTTGATAAAGGACTCTGCAACGAACTGAGCGGCCAGCGGGCGCGGGGGGCGGTGTCGAGGCCGTCCACAAGGCCCAGCGCAAGGCGTTCGGCCCCGGCCCAGGCGATCATCGCGCCATTATCCGTGCAAAGACCGAAGGGGGGGACGACCAGCTCAAACCCCGCCGTCCGGGCTTCCCCGTCCAGCCGGGCGCGCAGGGCGCGGTTGGCCGCGACGCCGCCCGCGACGACCAGACGGCAGGGGCCGGCGCCCATTTCCGGCTTCACCATGGCCATGGCATGGCGCACCCGGTCGGCGACCACCTCCGCCACCGTCGCCTGAAACGAGGCGGCGATGTCGGCCTTGTCTTCTTCAGTGAGACCGCCGCTCTTTTCCTTTTCCCGCTCGACAGTGAGGCGCACCGCCGTCTTCAGCCCTGAAAACGAGAAGTCGCAACCCGCGCGGCCGAACATGGGCCGGGGCAGGGAAAAGCGTTTCGGGTCGCCCCGCTCCGCCGTGCGCTCCAGCGCCGGGCCGCCGGGGAAACCCAGATTCATCAGCTTCGCCACCTTGTCGAAGGCCTCGCCCACCGCGTCATCGACGGTCGAGCCCAGAAGCTCGAAACGGCCGACGCCGCTGACGAACAGAAGCTGGCTGTGGCCACCCGAAACCAGCAGCAGAAGATAGGGGAAAGGGATGCCGTGGGTCATGCGCACGGTCAGCGCGTGCCCTTCCAGATGATTGACGGCAATGAGCGGCTTGCCGCTGGCGAAGGCGAGGCCCTTGGCCGTCATCAGGCCCACGATCACGCCGCCGATGAGACCGGG
This sequence comes from Parvibaculaceae bacterium, assembly GCA_028283765.1. Lineage (GTDB taxonomy): Bacteria > Pseudomonadota > Alphaproteobacteria > Parvibaculales > Parvibaculaceae > JAATFR01. The sequence continues at coordinate 206,233 of JAPWJY010000002.1, forward strand.
CCCCGAGGTCGCCGCAATGCCGTCGAGATCGCCGAGCCCAACGCCCGCTTCCGCCAGCGCCTGCGCCGTCAGCCGGTCGAGATGCTCGACATGGGCGCGGGCCGCGATCTCGGGCACCACGCCGCCATAGGGCGCATGTTCCTCGACCTGGCTCAGCACCACATTGGAGAGAATTTCGCCCCTGACCGCGCCATCAGGCGCGACGGTGCGCCGCACGACGGCGGCCGCCGTCTCGTCGCAACTTGTCTCGATGCCCAGAACGAGGTGGGCGCGCGCGCTTGTCATAGGTTCCTGCGGCTCCTGCCGCTTTTGCGGGGCGCGGGCCGGACTTGCCCTCGCCCGCCAATAATGAAATGAAGGGCCAACCCTTCGCCCGGCGCTCTACACCCGCACGCGCCGCCGTTCAAGAGCCTGACGCCGAGAGACCCGAGATGGAACACCGCCTGCGCATCGGTACGAGAGGATCGAAGCTCGCTCTTTATCAGGCCCATGAAACCGCCCGCCGCATCGGGCTTTCGCTGGGCCTCGCCCCTGAGGACGCCACCGAAATCATCGTCATCAAGACTATGGGCGACCGGGTGCAGGACCGGGCGCTCTCCGAGATCGGCGGCAAGGGGCTGTTCACCCGGGAAATCGAGGAGGCCCTGCTGACGGGCGCCATCGACATCGCCGTCCATTCCATGAAGGACATGCCGACGATCCACCCGGACGGCCTGACCGTCGATTGCCTGCTGGAGCGCGCCGATCCGCGCGACGCCTTCATCAGCCGCTCGGCCCGTTCGCTCGGCGATCTGCCACGGGGCGCACGGGTCGGCACCTCGTCATTGCGCCGCGCCGCCCAGATTCTCGCCCGCCGCCCCGACCTTGAGATCGTGCCCTACCGGGGCAATGTCGACACGAGGCTGCGCAAGCTGGACGAGGGGGTGGCCGACGCCACCCTGCTGGCGGTGGCGGGCCTTTCGAGGCTCGGCCTCGACCATGAGATCACAGAGGCCATTTCAAGCGAGATCATGCTGCCCGCCATCGCCCAGGGCGCCATCGGCGTCGAGCGCCGGGTCGGCGACGAGCGCACTCACGGCATTTTGAATGATCTTCATCATGCAGAAACCGGCATCCGGGTCGCCGCCGAGCGCGCCTTCCTTGCCGGACTGGACGGCTCCTGCAAGACCCCCATCGCCGGGCTGGCCGAATTCAAGGCGGACCGGCTGGTCTTCCGGGGCCTGATTCTGACCGTGGACGGCAAGGAAGTGCTGGAAACCAGCCGTGAAGGCTCCGCATCGGACGCCGTGGCCATGGGCGCGGACGCCGCCGCCGAGCTGAAATCAAGGGCCGGGCCGCATTTCTTCGATTTCGGATGACAGGCATCATCCATGGCCAGGCACCTGTTGATCACAAGGGCGGAAGAGGATGGCGAGGCGACCGCGGCCAGATTGACCGCGCTGGGCCATACCGCCACCCAGTCGCCCCTGCTCTCCATCCGCTATCTGGACAAGGCGCCTGAACCCCGTGACTGGCAGGCGGTGCTCTTCACCAGCGCGAACGGCGTCCGGGCGCTCAGCCGCCATCTGGACCGGCACGCCAGCCAGCGATCCATATTGTCTCTGCCTGCCCTCGCCGTGGGCGACCGCTCCGCCGCCGCCGCGCGGGAGGCGGGGTTTTCCCATGTGAAAAGCGCCGGGGGCGACGTGACCACGCTGGCGGCGCTCGTGCGGGCCGAACTCGACCCCGCCGCAGGCGCGCTGCTGCATATCGCGGGCAGCGTCACGGCAGGCGACCTCGAACATGATCTCTCCGGCGACGGCTATCTATTCGTGCGCAGCGTCCTTTACGAGGCGGTAACGCCCGGCGAACTGCCCCCCGCCGCCCGCGAGGCGCTGACCGGCGGCAGGTTCGACGGCATCCTGTTCTATTCGCCCCGGACCGCCCGCACCTTCGCCCGGCTGGTTTCGGAGGCCGGATTGGCGGGCAGACTGGGCGCGATCACCGCCTTTTGCCTGTCGCCCGCCGTCGCCGCCGCGCTGGCCCCGCTCGATTTCGGGCAGGTTTTGACGGCATCCGTGCCCACGGAAGACGCACTTCTTTCGCTCCTGACCGCGTGAAATGCAGTTGGGGCGTTACCCTTGCCCGTTTGGCCGGTATAGTCGGCGCTCTGGAGCCGCAGTCGAAGGACCTGAATGACATGACAGACGTGACCCCGGCGAACCTCGATCCGGCCGCCCCTTCCTCCAAGGAAGAGACGCCCAAAATCGAGTCCGCCAAGGCCGGAACCGTCAGGGCTGAAGTTCCCCGGCCCGCGCCTCGCCCGGCAGAACAACGCGCACCGCGCGGCGGTTTCCTGTCCGGCCTGATCGGCGGCGTCATCGGCGGGGCCGCTCTGGTCGCGGCGCTCTATGTGACGCTTGGCCCCAAATATCTGGGCAATGGCGCGGACCTTGCCGGGCTTGACGCGAAGGTCGCGGCGCTCACCCGGCAGACGGAAGCGCTGGGTGCGGCGCAGCAGAGCCAAAGCCAGCAGATCGACCAGCGGCTGGCGGCGGCCGGGAACGGCGCTGCCAGCAATGAAGCGACCGGCGCGAAGGTCGAGGCCCTCGCCACCGGGCTTGCGGCCCTGCATGAAACCCTGACCAATCTTCAACAGAACATGCCCCCGCAGGGGCTTGGCGACCGGGTCGCCTCGCTCTCCGCAACGATCGGCAATCTCCAGCCCCAGGTCGAGCGGCTCCAGACGGATCTGGCCGCCGTGACAGCCAAGGTGACCGAGCCGACCGCCGCGCGCCGGGCCGCGCTGACCCTTGCCATCGGCACCCTCACCCGGGCCACGGAAACGGCGGCCCCCTTCCGCACCGAACTTGCCGCCGTCGCCTCCGGCCTGCCGGACGAGCCTCTGGTGCAGGGGTTGAAGCCCTTGGCTGAAACCGGCGTGCCGACCCTGCCCATGCTCACCCTGCGGTTCCCCGCCGCCACCGACCAGATCGTCGCCGCCGTCAACGCGGCCCAGGATCAGGGTTTCTGGTCCCGGCTCTGGCGGCGCGCGCGCAACCTCGTCACCATCCGCCGCACCGGCCCGATCGAGGGGGCAAGCACGGAGGCCGTGCTCTCGCGCATGGAGGCGGCGCTGGCTGCGGCCGACCTGCAAGGCGCGGTCACGGCCGCCGCCGATCTCAAGGGAACCGCCGCCGGGGCCGCCAAGCCCTGGCTCGACCAGGCCCAGGCGCGCCTTCTGACGGACGCCACGGTGCAGAAGCTCAATGCGCTGGCCGCCGAGCAACTCGCCAACCCGAAAGGCTGACCTGATGTTCCGTCTGATCACCGCCTTTATCGGCATCGCGCTCCTTTGCTTCGCCGCCATCTGGCTCACGAACCATCCCGGCAGCCTCACCCTCGACTGGTACGGCTATCAGGTGCACACAAGCTTCGTGCTCGGCGTCGTGCTGGTCGCATTCGCCGCCTTCATTCTTCTCGTGATCCTGCGCCTGCTGCTGGCGCTGGTGCGGGGTCCGTCCGGCTTTCTCTCCTTCATGTCGGCCCGGCGCGAGCGCAAGGGCCTTGCCGCCCTTTCCGACGGCATGGTGGCGGTGGCGGCGGGCGACGTCCGCAGTGCGCGCAAGCATGCCCGCGACGCCGCGAAACTGCTGCCAGATGCGCCACTCACGGGGCTTTTGACGGCCCAGTCCGCCCAGTTGGAAGGGCGCGACAAGGATGCGGCCAAATCCTTCGAAGCCATGCTCGACAATCCCAAGACGGAATTTCTGGGTCTGCGCGGCCTGTTCATTCAGGCCCGGCGGCTGGGCGACCGCGACAATGCCCAGAACTATGCCGAACGCGCCTTCGCCCGGAACCCGCGCACCCGCTGGGCGGCGGAAGCCCTGTTCGAACTGCAGGCGGCGGAAGAAGACTGGGTGGCGGCCATCGACACGCTTGACCGCGCGTTCAACATGAAGCTGCTGCCGCGCGAACTGGCGCGCCGCCGACGCATGGTCATTCTCACCGCCCAGGCGCTGGAGGCTGAAACCGCCGCCCACGCCCAGGCCGATGAAGGCACCGACGTCGCCTATGAACGGGCCTTGCGCCTCGCCAATGAAGCTCTTGTGATCGATCCGCTGTTTCCGCCCGCGGTGGCGATCGCCACGCGCTGCTACGGGGCGCTCGACCGGACGAAAAAAGGCGCGCGGCTGGTCGAGGACGTCTGGAGCCAGTCGCCCCACCCGGAAATCGCCGACGCCTATGAGGGCCTGTTTCTCAAGGAAAGCGCCATTGACAGGCTGGCCCGCATCCGCACGCTGGTGGCGAAGCGTCCCGACCACATCGAAAGCCAGCTCATGCTGACGCGCGCCGCCATCCTCAGCCGTGACTGGTCCACGGCGCGGCTCGCCCTGCGCTCCAGCATCGACGGCAGTTCGCCCCGGGCGGCCAGCCGCCGCGTCTGCATCCTGATGGCCGCCATCGAGGAAGGGGAGCGCAAGGACAGCCTTGCGGCCCGCACATGGCTTGGCCGCGCGCTCGGCGCGCCGGAAGACCCGCAATGGCTCGGCGACAATTACCGTTCGGACCGCTGGTCGCCCATCGATCCCGTCTCGGGCCAGTTCGACGGCCTCAAATGGGACGAGCCTCCGCTGAAACTGACCGTGGCGCCCTGGTCGCGCGCCGGCCTGCCGCAGGATGACGGGCAGACGGCGTCGGCGCTCGCCGCGATGGCCGGGGCGGGGGCCCTTGCCGCACATCCCGCATCCGGCACGGCGCCATCCACACACGCCCCAGCCGATGCGGATGCGACCGACAGCCTTTTCAGGCTGCCGCCGCTGCCGGACGACCCGGGCGTGGGCGATGATGAGTATGCGGACTCGTCCGGGGCGGAAAAGCACTGGTAGCTCAGTTCGCCGCCAGCCGCCGGTTGACCCATTTTTCGACCTGCACGGCCCGCAAGGGTTTTGCAAAACCGTAGCCCTGCAATTCATCGACGCCACAGGCTTTCAGCCGCCGCGCCTGGGAAAGCTGCTCGACCCCTTCCGCGGTCACGGTCAGGCCAAGGCTATGCCCCAGATCGGCGATGGCCCGGATAACCGAAACCCCCGAGGGCTCGTCCAGCCGCAGCACGAACTGCCGGTCTATCTTGATGCCGTCGACCGGCAACTCGTGCAGATAGGCGAGCGAGGAATAGCCGGTGCCGAAATCATCGATCAGAATGCGCACGCCCTTTTTGCGCAGGTGCTGGAGCGCCTCGCGCCGCAAGGCCACGCTCCCCATCAGCACCGATTCCGTCAGTTCAATCTCGATGGCCGCCCCTTCAAGCCCGAACCGCTCAAGCGTCGAGAGCACCATCTGGGCATAATTGGGATCATCCAGCTCGACAGCCGAGGCATTGATCGAAACGGTGAGATCGATGCCCCGCGCGCGCCACTCGACGGTCTGGCGGCAGGACCGGGTCAGCACGAAACGGCCAAGCGAGCGGATCAGGCCGCTGAGTTCGGCGGCGGCGATGAAGTCGGTGGGCTGCACGACGCCTCTGGTCGGATGCTGCCAGCGGATCAGGGCCTCGACGGATGTCGGCCGGAAGTCTTCCGCCGCAACCCTCGGCTGATAGAGCACGAAGAATTCGCCCGAATGCATGGCAAGCGCCAGATCATGTTCAAGCCGCGCATTGGCCCAGGCCCGCTCGCGCATCTGCCGGTTGAACAGCATGATGGCCCCCGGCCCTGCCTGTTTGGCCCGGGCCAGCGCGGTTTCGGCCGCGACGATCGCTTCCGCGCCGCGTTCCGCCGCCGCCGGAAACCGGACGACGCCTGCCCGGGTCTGAAGGGAAAACCGCATGCCGGCGATGTCATAGGGATCGGAGAGCAGGGCGGCGGCCTCGCCGGCAAGCCGCTTCGCCTCTCCATCGGAGGTGACGCCTGAGAACACCAGACCGAACATGTCGCTTTCAAGCCGCGCCAGCACCCGCCGCTCGCCAAAAGCAGCCTTCAACCGCAAGGCGGCTGCCTGAAGCACCCGGTCTCCCGTGTGGCGGCCATGGCCATCGTTCACGGTCCTGAAACGGCCAAGATCGAGCAATACAAGGGCAATACCCGACTCCGGCGCGCCCTGGGCGGCAGAGTCTCCCGCCAGCACCTTCAGGGCCACCTGCAGGCCGGTACGGTCATAAAGGCCGGTTAATTCATCAAAACTCAAACTGTCCACCAATGGCACCAGGAGAGGGCTCGTCCTCTCGGGAAGCACCAGCCCCGGCAGATCCGGCTGGAGAAACGAAGATACGGGCGCGGCAGTTCCCGTCAGGGCCGCACCGATGGCGGACATTCCCTCATGTACCGGACCTTCGCGTACCGGGATCATATCCGCGTGCTTCATGGCGTCCTGACGTTCCAGTTTCAGGCTCCCGGACCGGCAATACCGCGAAAGGGCACCGCAGATCGATCGAGAAAATGTAAGCATACACCATCAAGTTTAACAAAATACTACCACCGGGGTGTGCCGATTGGTTTCACAATACCCCCGACCTGCCTTGAAGCGGCCGAAAGGCGCTCGCATAATGCCTCCCAATTTAAAGACAAATAATACGGCAGAGGAGCGACCCATGACGCAGGCACACCAGACCGGGACGGCTGGACCCGACCTATTTCCCGTTCCCGCGGAATGGGCCGCCCGCGCCTTTGCCGACAAGGCCCGCTATGATGAGCTTTATGCCCTCAGCACCGCCGATCCCGAGGCCTTCTGGGGCGAACAGGGCAAGCGGCTCGACTGGACGACGCCCTATACGAAGGTCAAGGACGTTTCGTATGATCCTCATAATCTGCATATCCGCTGGTACGAGGACGGCACGCTCAACGCCAGCGTCAACTGCATCGACCGGCACCTGAAAACCCGCGCTGACCAGACAGCCATCATCTGGGAAGGCGACAATCCCGCCGAGAGCCGCCATATCAGCTACCGCGAGCTTCACCGGGAGGTCTGCACCTTCGCCAATGTGCTGAAAACCCGGGGCGTGAAGAAGGGCGACCGGGTCACGATCTACATGCCCATGATCCCCGAGGCCGCCTTCGCCATGCTCGCCTGCGCCCGGATCGGGGCCATCCATTCCATCGTTTTCGGCGGCTTCTCGCCGGACAGTCTGGCGGGCCGGATCGTCGATTGCGCCTCGACGGTCGTCATCACGGCGGACGAAGGCCTGCGCGCGGGCCGCAAGGTGCCGCTGAAGGCCAACACCGACGAAGCGCTGAAAAAATGCCCTGACGTGACCTCGGTGATCGTGGTCCGGCGCACCGGCGGCGATGTCGCCATGCAGGCAGGCCGCGACATCTGGTATCACGAGGCCGCCGCCGGCGTTCCCACGGAATGCAAGCCAGAGGAGATGGGCGCGGAAGACCCTCTCTTCATCCTCTACACCTCCGGCTCCACCGGCAAACCCAAGGGCGTGCTGCACACCACCGGCGGCTATCTGGTCTATGCGGCCATGACGCACCAGTACGTCTTCGACTATCACGAGGGTGACGTCTACTGGTGCACGGCGGATGTGGGCTGGGTGACGGGGCACAGCTATATCGTCTACGGGCCGCTCGCCAACGGCGCGACGACGCTGATGTTCGAAGGCGTGCCCAACTATCCCGACAGTTCGCGCTGCTGGGAGGTGATCGACAAGCATCAGGTCAATATCTTCTACACCGCCCCCACCGCGTTGCGCGCCCTGATGCGCGAAGGCGACGAGCCGGTGACGAAGACCAGCCGCGCCTCGCTGCGCCTGCTGGGCTCGGTGGGCGAGCCGATCAACCCGGAAGCCTGGCTCTGGTATCACCGGGTGGTGGGCGAGGGGCGCTGCCCCATCGTCGACACCTGGTGGCAGACGGAAACCGGCGGCATCCTGATCACGCCGCTGCCGGGCGCGACCGATCTCAAGCCCGGCTCGGCCACAAAACCCTTCTTCGGCATCCGCCCCGTCATCGTGGACGCGGCCGGCAAGGTTCTGGAGGGCGCGACGGAGGGCAATCTGTGCATCGCCGACAGCTGGCCCGGCCAGATGCGCTCGGTCTATGGCGACCACCAGCGCTTCATCGACACCTATTTCATCCAGTATCCCGGCAATTATTTCACCGGCGACGGCTGCCGCCGCGACGAGGATGGTTACTACTGGATTACCGGCCGGGTGGACGACGTGCTGAACGTCTCGGGCCACCGGATGGGCACGGCGGAAGTGGAAAGCGCGCTCGTCGCCCACCCCAGGGTGGCGGAGGCCGCCGTGGTCGGCTATCCCCACGACATCAAGGGGCAGGGCATCTATGCCTATGTCACGCTCAAGACCGGCGAGGAGCCAACCGAGGCGCTGCGCAAGGAACTGACCGTCTGGGTGCGCAAGGAGATCGGGCCGATCGCCGCGCCGGACCTGATCCAGTGGGCGCCCGGCCTGCCCAAAACCCGCTCCGGCAAGATCATGCGCCGCATCCTGCGCAAGATCGCCGAAGATGACTTTTCCAATCTGGGCGATACCTCGACGCTCGCCGATCCGCAGGTTGTCGACGATCTGGTCCAGAACCGGCAGAACAAGGCGCCCGAACAGGCATGACCGGCTTTCATCCTTCCGGTCTATGATGTTTTCTTTTTACTCTCGGATCGGGAATGATTTTGCGCCCATACCTCAGGCCCATGCTGGCCGCTCTCGTCACATGCGCCGTTCTGCTCCCCGCCGCCATGGCGATGGCGGCGCCCGTCATCCTCAAGGCCGATGCGATCAAGGCGGCGGCGGACGGACACACGCTTGACCTGAACGGACGCGCCCACGCCACCCAGGGCGCCTTGCTGATCCGGGGCGACAACATGATTGTGACGCTGGCCCCCGGCGCAAAGCCCGATCAGGGCCGGGTCGAGTCCGGCGGCATCACCGGGATCGAAGCCTCAGGCTGGGTGCATGTAATGATCAGGGACCAGGTCACCGCGGACGGCCAGTGGGTTCGCTACGACCCGGCAGCCCATAGCCTGACCATGGGCGACAGCGTCACCCTGTGGCAGGACGGGGCCACATCCAAGGGCTCGAAGCTGACGCTCGATACCCAGACCGGAAAGGCGGACCTTTCCGGCGAGAGCGGCTCCACCAAGGGCGATGCCCTTCCGCCGCCATGGATCAACGAACGGGCGAAGTGAGGGCGAAGCGCACGCTTTCCCCCGGTCCCGCCCTTGACCGCCTCGGGGGGGGACGTGGTACCTATTCAGGGCATGAGCCATCCTGTGAAAAAGCGACCTGTCGTCGGCGTGCCCTGTGACATCAAGATGCTGGGGCCGCATCCGTTTCATGCTGCGGGGGAAAAATATCTCGCGGCGGTCGATGGCGGGGCCGATTGCGTCCCCATCCTGCTGCCGGTGCCGCCCATCGGGCTTACCCATGAAGACGCCTTCGCGCTTTGCGACGGCTTCCTCTTCACCGGCTCCCATTCAAACGTGCACCCCTCGCTCTATGGCGGCCCCGCGCCGCGCGACGGAGTGATGCTGGATACCCAGCGCGACGCGCTGACGATCCCCCTGATGAAAGAGGCCGTCACGCGCGGCGTGCCCGTCTTCACCATCTGCCGGGGCTTTCAGGAAATGAACGTGGTCTTCGGCGGCACGCTGCACCAGCATTTGCAGGAAGTGCCCTCCGAGCCGGGCTATGCGCCGCGCTTCGATCATCGCGAGGACAAGGAAGCGCCGCTCGAGGTGCAGTATGGCCCCGCCCATGACGTCGATTTCACGCCTGACGGCTGGTTCGCCCGGACGGTGGGTGCACTGAAGATCAGGGTCAATTCGCTCCATGGACAGGGCGTGAACGTGCCCGGCCCCGGCCTCGTCGTCGAGGGGCGCGCGCCCGACGGCACGGTGGAGGCGATGCGGGTGAAGGACGCCATCGGCTTTGCCGTGGGGGTGCAGTGGCATCCGGAATGGCTCTTTCGCGACAATCCTGTTTCAATGGCCCTGTTCAAGGCTTTCGGCGACGCCGTGCGCGCTCACGCGGCATCGAAACAGACAAATTGATCCAAACGGAAAGCGTGGTAACCCATGGGAATGGGCAGCGGCAAGGTACAAAACACGGAAGACCTGATCAAATGGCTGAAGGATCGCAAGATCACGGAAGTCGAGTGCATGGTGTCCGACATGGCCGGCATCGCGCGGGGCAAAATTCTGCCCACGCGCAAGTTCGTCTCCAGCATGACGGACCGCTCGCTCAAGCTGCCTGAATCGATCTTCGGCCAGACCGTGACCGGCGACTTCATCGACTCGACGGTGCTCTCCGACATCGAGCCCGACATCATCCTCGATCCCGATCCCGCACACCGTGCGGCTGGTGCCCTGGTACAGCGAGCCGACGGCGCAGATCATCTGCGACGCCAGCTACCGCGACCACAGCCGCGTGCCCATCGCACCGCGCAACGTGCTGAAAAAGGTGCTTGATCTCTATACCGCGCAGGGCTGGAAGCCGGTGGTGGCGCCGGAGATCGAATTCTATTTCTCCGCCAAGAACATCGACCCCGACTATCCGCTCGAACCGCCGGTCGGCACCAGCGGGCGCAAGGAAACCGCGCGGCAATCCTATGGCATCGACGCGGTGAACGAGTTCGATCCGATCTTCGAGGACATGTACGATTATTGCGAGGCGATGGACATCGACATCGACACGCTGATCCATGAATCCGGCGCGGCCCAGGTCGAGATCAATTTCAACCATGGCAACCCGCTCGACATCGCCGACCAGGCTTTCATCTTCAAGCGCACCATGCGGCAGGCCGCGCTGAAGCATGGCGTCTACGCCACCTTCATGGCCAAGCCCTATGAGGGCGAGCCCGGCAGCGCGATGCACATCCACCAGTCCATCGTGAGCATGGAGACGGGCGACAACCTGTTCGCCATGAAGAACGGCAAGGACTCCAAACTGTTCCTGTCCTACATCGCGGGCCTTCAGAAATATCTGCCAGCCGCCATGCCGCTGATCGCGCCGAACGTGAATTCCTACCGGCGCATCGTCAAGGACCTCGCCGCCCCCATCAACACCCATTGGGGCCATGAGAACCGCACGGTGGGCCTGCGCATTCCTGAATCGAAGCGCGTGGACCGGCGCGTCGAAAACCGCGTGCCGGGGGCGGACTGCAATCCCTACCTCGCCATCGCCTCGACGCTCGCCTGCGGCTATCTGGGCATGGCGCACGGTCTCGTGCCGACCAACGAGATGAAGGGCAACGCCTATGAGTCCAAGCGCTACGCCCTGCCGCGCCATATTCTCGACGCGCTCTACAATCTGCGCGCGTCATCCGACCTCAAGGAAACGCTGGGGCCGGACTTCGTGCAGATCTATCTCGACGTGAAGGCGACCGAGCATGACGCCTACCAGCAGGTCATCTCGGCCTGGGAGCGCGAGCACCTGCTGCTGAACGTCTAGCTGCCGAGGCTGATGAGGGCCTTCTCGAAACGGGCCGCGTGGTTCTTTTCAGCTTTCGCCAGCGTCTCGAACCACCGGGCGATTTCCTCAAAGCCTTCCTCCCGGGCAACCTGCGCCATCTCGGGATAGAGGCTGGTCGCCTCGTGAAGTTCGCCGGCTATGGCCGCCACGATGTTCTGGGCGGTCGAGCCCAGAGGCAGGCCCGTGACCGGATCGGCTATATCTTCGAGATAATCCAGCAGACCATGGGCATGGCCGGTTTCGCCCTCGGCGGTGGAGCGAAACACGGAGGCGACGTCGTTGAAGCCCTCTATGTCCGCCTTTCTGGCGAAATAGAGATAGCGCCTGTTGGTCTCGCTCTCGCGGGCAAAGGCGGCCTCGAGATTTTTTCTGGTCCGGGAGTCCTTGAGGTCCGCCATCTGTCACCCTGCCTTGTCATGGTTCATGAATCAGGCGGGAGTATAGCAGGCTCTCACCCGGCGGGGCGGGTGGAACGCAGCCGCACGATGACGTCGACCCGGTCGATGTCGGTGCCCATGGGCGCATCCGGCACACCGGCCACCGTCAGGCAATCGCCCGCAATGTCCATCAGCGCGCCCTGCTCCTCGATGAAGAAGTGGTGGTGATCGCCGATATTGGTGTCGAAATAGGTCCGGGCGCTGTCGACCACGACCTCGCGCAGCAGCTTTGCCTGCGTGAACTGGTGGAGCGTATTATAGACGGTGGCCAGCGAAACGCCGCAGCCGGCCTTCTGCGCCTCGTCATGAAGCGCTTCGGCCGTGACATGGCGGTCGCCGCCTTCGAAAAGGAGACGGCCCAGCGCCAACCGCTGGCGGGTAGGGCGCAGCCCCGCATCCCGGAGCCGGTTGAGTGTCTGGCTGAAAGGCCGTTCATTCATTTTCGATACGCCTCGAATAGTTCATCATTCTCAGTTTGAAATGATTACAAACAGCAAGAAGATAACAATCCCCTTCTGTTGTCAAGCTTGTCAGCCGTGACCACATCTGGACAGTTGGCCGCATCAAACCGCCCTGAGGGTTTGCGCCTCTCCCCATGTATGTTAGGTAGCGTAACAAAAAGTGATGCACACTTGGCTTCAGGCTCCCCCGACAGGCAGAAGAATGGCAGATCAACAGTCGAGCTACACTCTTGAGGACTTGCTGGAATGCGGACATGGCCGCATGTTCGGCCCGGGCAATGCACAATTGCCGCTGCCGCCCATGCTCATGTTCAACCGCATCACGCAGGCCAGCGAAACCGGCGGCGCCCACGGCAAGGGCCACATCGTCGCGGAACTCGACGTGACCCCCGATCTCTGGTTCTTCGGCTGCCATTTCGAGGGCGATCCGGTCATGCCGGGCTGCCTGGGGCTCGACGCCATGTGGCAGCTCGTCGGCTTTTTCCTCGGCCGCCTCGGCGCCAGGGGCCGCGGCCGGGCGCTCGGCGTGGGCGAGGTCAAATTCTCCGGCATGGTTACGCCCATCATAAAAAAGGTCGAATATGTGATCGACCTCAAGCGCGTCATCAACCGCAAGCTTGTGCTCGGCATCGCGGACGGGACCATGCTGGCGGACGGCGCGCCGATCTATCAGGCCAACGACCTGCGCGTCGGCCTGTTTACCAGCGATGCGCCAGCTGCCGCCCCCGCGTGAGCGGCGGGCAGGCGAGAAGCGGTATTTCAGAAGCTGACTGAGGGCACCCCGGGGGGTTCTGGCGCGTCGTTGCCAGCATGGAGAAAAGCATTATGAGGCGAGTAGTCGTAACCGGCATGGGCATCGTTTCCAGCATCGGAAACAATGTGACCGAAGTTCTGGCCAGCCTGCGCGAGTCCAGATCGGGCATCGTGCGCGACGAAACCTATGCCGAAATGGGCTTTCGCAGCCAGGTTGCCGGAAGCCTCAAGATCGACATCGACGCGGTCGTCGACCGGCGCGCGCGCCGCTTCATGGGCGATGGCGCGGCCTATGCCGCGATCTCCATGGAGCAGGCCATTCTCGATGCGGGCCTTGAGCCCCATGAAGTGAGCAACGAGCGCACCGGCCTCATCGTTGGCTCCGGCGGCCCCTCAACCCGCGCCATCGTGCAGGCTGCCGACATTGCCCGCGACAAGGGCCCCAAAAAGGTCGGCCCCTTCGCCGTGCCCAAGGCCATGGCCTCCACCTGCTCGGCCAACCTCTCGACATGGTACAAGACCAAGGGCGTCAACTACTCGATCAGTTCCGCCTGCTCGACCAGCGCCAACTGCATCGGCAACGCCGCCGAAATGATCCAGTGGGGCAAGCAGGACATCATGTTCGCCGGCGGCGGCGAGGAGCTGGACTGGACGCTCTCCGTCCTGTTCGACGCCATGGGCGCCATGTCCTCGAAATTCAACGACACGCCGGAAACGGCAAGCCGGGCCTATGACCTCCACCGCGACGGCTTCGTCATCTCGGGCGGCGGCGGCATCGTGGTGCTTGAGGAATATGAACACGCCAAGGCCCGCGGCGCGAAGATCTATGCGGAACTGACCGGCTATGGCGCCTGCGCCGATGGCGCGGACATGGTTGCCCCCTCGGGCGAGGGCGCGGTGCGCTGCATGAAGCTCGCGCTCGGCAACAACCATGAGCAGGTCGACTACATCAACCCGCACGCCACCTCGACTCCGGTGGGCGATCTCCCCGAGATCAACGCCATCCGCGAGGTCTTCGGCTCGAACATGCCGCCCATCAGCGCGACGAAGTCGCTGACCGGCCACAGCCAGGGCGCGGCGGGCGTGCATGAAGTGATCTACACCCTGCTGATGATGAACCATGATTTCATCGCGGCCAGCGCCAATATCGAGGAACTCGATCCCGCCGTGGGCGACGCCAATATCGTGCGCAAGCGGATCGACAACGCCCGGATCAATGTCGCCCTGTCCAACAGCTTCGGCTTTGGCGGCACCAATGCCTGCCTGCTGTTCAAGCGCCACGACGCCTGAGACATAACGCGACCGCAACAAGCGGCGCATCAAAACATGAGATCGCGAAGCATCGAGGACGATATGCACGGCACGGAACATAATGGCGACACCCAGGACGCTTCCGCTCTCCAGCTCTCCGGTCCGTTGATGGCCGGGCGGCGCGGGCTGGTGATGGGCGTAGCGAACGACCACTCCATCGCCTGGGGCATCGCGCGCACGCTGGCGCTTCATGGCGCGGAAATGGCCTTCACCTTTCAGGGCGACGCCTTCGGCAAGCGCGTCAAGCCGCTGGCGGAAGGCATCGGCGTGAAGATGCTGCTGCCCTGCGACGTGACCAGCCCGGAAAGCCTCGATACCGTTTTCGACACGCTGAAGAAGGAATGGGGCACGCTGGACTTCGTGGTTCACGCCATCGCCCACTCCGACAAGAATGAACTCAAGGGCCGCTATGCCGACACGACGCGGGAAAATTTCCTGCGCACCATGGATATTTCCTGCTTCTCCTTCACCGACGTAGCCCGCCGCGCCGCGGAGATGATGGTATCGCCGCAAGAAGGCGGGCGCGGTGGCGCCATGGTCACGCTCACCTATCTGGGCGCCGAGCGCGTGATCCCGAACTACAATGTCATGGGCGTGGCGAAAGCCGCCCTTGAGGCGAGCGTGCGCTATCTTGCCGCCGACTTCGGCCGTCAGGGCATCCGCGTCAATGCGCTTTCGGCCGGCCCCGTCCGTACGCTCGCAGGCTCCGCCATCGGCGACGCCCGCTTCATGTTCCGCTGGAACAGGCAGCACGCCGCACTGAAGGAAACCATCGAACTCGACCATGTCGGCGGTGCGGGCCTTTACCTTCTATCCGACCTTGCCGCCCGGGTGACCGGCGAAATCCATCATGTCGACTCCGGCTTCAACATCATCGGCCTGCCGCGCGTTGAGGACCTGAGGGAAGACGGCGAGGCCTGAGATCGCTCCTGAAATGGGACCTGCCGGTCCCGGGGTGTGGCAATCGCGCCTGAAACCGACTATGCCTTTGAGCGGTCTCTCCCGGCTTGAGCCGCAACCGTAATCGGGTCCATCCGTCCATGAACCTTGTCCGCTCCGCCGCGACCGTAGGCGGCACCACGCTCGTCAGCCGGGTGCTCGGTTTCGTCCGCGACATGATGGTGGCCGCCGCAATCGGCACCGGCCCCATCGCCGACGCCTTCTTCGTCGCCTTCCGCTTTCCCAACATGTTCCGGGCAATCTTTGCCGAAGGCGCGTTCAACTCCGCCTTCGTGCCGCTGTTCGCCAAACATCTGGAAGGAGAGGGCGAGGAGTCCGCCAGACGCTTTGCCGAAGAAGCCATGTCGGTCCTGCTTGCCGGACTGCTCGTGCTCACCATCCTTGTCGAGATCGGTATGCCCTGGCTGATGTGGCTGTTCGCGCCGGGCTTCGGCGACGATCCGCAAAAGCACGCATGGGCCGTGCAGTTCACCCGGGTCAATTTTCCCTATCTGCTGTTCATTTCGCTGACCGCGCTCCAGACCGCTGTGCTGAACTCGCTCGGGCGCTTCTTCCCCGGCGCGGCCGCGCCTGTGATGCTGAACATCACCATGGTGCTGGCGCTCTTCCTCGTCGTGCCGTTCGCCACCAATCCCGGTCTTGCGCTTTCATGGGGCGTGACGGCGGCGGGCATGGTGCAATTCGTCTGGCTCGCCATTTCCTGCCACCGGGTGGGGATGAGCCTGCGCCTGCGGATGCCGCGTCTGACGCCCGATGTGCGCCGCCTGTTCGTGCTTGCGGTGCCGGGCGTGATCGCGGGCGGCGTCGGCCAGGTCAACCTGACGGTCGGCACCATGATCGCCTCGCTTCAGGCAGGCGCCGTGTCGTGGCTCTATTATGCGGACCGGATTTATCAGTTGCCGCTCGGCGTCATCGGCATCGCCATCGGCGTGGTGCTGCTGCCGGATCTTTCACGCCGGTTGCGCGCGGGCGATCATGGCGGGGCGAACTGGAGCCTCAACCGGGCGGTCGAAACCTCCATGCTGCTGACGCTGCCCGCCGCCATGGCGCTGACCATCATTCCCTATGAAATCCTCAAGGTGCTGTTCGAGCGCGGCCAGTTCCTCGATTCAGATGCTCATGCGTCGGCGCTGGCCCTGCTCATCTATGCCATAGGCCTGCCCGCCTTCGTGCTGAACAAGGTGTTCTCGCCCGCCTTCTTTGCCCGCGAGAACACATCGACGCCGCTCCGCTTCGCCCTTGTGAGCGTCTCGACGAACATCGCCACGAGTCTCGCCCTGTTTCCGCTCTTCGGCTTTGCCGGCATCGCCTGCGGCACCACCATCGCCTCATGGGTGAATGTCGGACAGCTCGGCATCCGGTTGTGGCGGGCCGATCATTTCCAGCCTGACGACAAGCTGAAGAAGCGGCTGCCGATGATCCTGCTCGCATCGGCGGGCATGGGGCTTGTCCTGTGGGGAGGGGCTTATGGCCTGCGCCCTTATTTCAGCATGAGCTTCCATGTTTCCGTCTCGGTGCTGACGGGGCTCATCGTGCTCGGCCTCATCGCCTATGCGCTGCTGTGCCAGATCACCGGCGCGATGCGGTTTCAGGAATTTCGCCACGGCATAAAAAAATAGGGCGGTTCCGGGGGGAAACGGAACCGCCCTTGCGCCATGGAGATCACCCGGGGGAAGGCGGTTTCTCCGTAGCGGGACCGATCAGATGGAAAGTCCCAGCCGCCTGGCGACGCCCGCGCCATAGGCTGGATCCGCCTTCGACAGATGGCCGATCTGGCGGCGCTGGATGAACTCGGGCACCGTGCCCATGGCACCGGCGATCCGGTCCATCAGCCGTTCCTTTTCACCGGCCGGCAGCAGGCGGAAGAGATCGCCGGCCTGCGTGTAGTCGTCATTGCCTTCGCGATGATTGTAGCGGTCCGCATCGCCATGGATGGCGAGCGGCGGCTCCTTCACGCCCGGGTCCTCGACCGGCCCGCCGAACGAGTTCGGCTCATAGTTCGGGCCGCCGCCATTGTTGTCATCGAAGCGCATGGCGCCGTCGCGATGATAGCTATGGACCGGCGCATGAGGCCGGTTGATCGGCAGCGCCTCGGCATTGACGCCGACCCGGTAGCGATGGGCATCCGCATAGGAGAAGATGCGGAATTGCAGCATCTTGTCGGGGCTGTGGCTGATGCCCGGCACGATATTGGCGGGCGAGAAGGTCGATTGCTCGACCTCGGCATGATAATTGTCGGGATTGCGGTTGAGTTCCAGTTGACCGATCTCGATCAGCGGGAAATCGCCATGCGGCCAGACCTTGGTCAGATCGAACGGATTGTAGGGCGTTTTCTCCGCCTGCTCCTCGGTCATGATCTGTATGAAGACTGTCCATTTCGGGAAGTCGCCGCCTTCGATAGCGTTGTAAAGGTCGCGCTGGTGGGTTTCACGGTCACCCGCGATCAGCTGGCCCGCTTCCTCATCGGTCAGGTTCGCGATGCCCTGCTGCGTCTTGAAGTGGAACTTGACCCAGACGCGCTTGTTGGCGGCGTCGATGAAGCTGTAGGTGTGCGAGCCGAAGCCGTGCATGTGCCGGAAGCTCCTGGGGATGCCCCGGTCCGAAAACAGGATCGTGACCTGATGCAGGCTCTCGGGCGAGAGCGACCAGAAATCCCACATCGCCGTCGGGCTGCGCAGATTGGTGCGCGGATCGCGCTTCTGGGTGTGGATGAAATCGGGAAACTTGAGCGGATCGCGCACGAAGAACACCGGCGTGTTGTTGCCCACCAGATCCCAGTTGCCTTCTTCGGTGTAGAACTTCAGCGCCCAGCCGCGCACGTCGCGCTCGGCGTCCGCCGCGCCGCGCTCGCCCGCCACGGTGGAAAAGCGCAGGAACACGTCGGTCTTCTTGCCGACGGCGGAAAAGAGCTTCGCCTTGGTGTATTTCGTGATGTCATGGGTGACGGTGAACGTGCCGTGCGCCGCCGACCCCTTGGCGTGCACCACCCGCTCGGGGATGCGCTCGCGATTGAAGTGGCCGTGCTTTTCAAAGAGCTGCCAGTCCTGCACCAGAAGCGGCCCCCGGGCCCCGGCTGTGATGCTGTTCTGGTTGTCGGGAACCGGAATGCCGGCCGACGTGGTCATGCGCGGCGCTGGCGGATTCTTCGGATCGCTGGTCTTGTCGCTCATGGAAATCTCCGTGCCTGGCGAGTTTCTTTAGAATAGCTCTAACCTATACATGCAACTCACTTTCAACAAGCCTCTTTAGAATTATTTTAATCTGAGGCGCCGGATAAAACCAGAGCCTTGTCATGCAGGCTTTCACCTGATGACCCCTGAAACTCCATAACGTATCATCCACCCGGAGACGATGCGGCGCATCGCGGAAGCGGGGACAGCGATCATGAAATGGCAGGATGGGCGTCGCAGCGACAATGTAGAAGGGTCAAGCCCGGGCGGGCGCGGTGGCGGTGGCATGAGGCTGGGCCTCGGGGGCGTCGCCGCCGTTCTCCTGATCGGCCTCTTGTTCGGCAAGAGCCCCGGCGAGATGCTGAGCCTGATTTCACAGATCGAGGACCAGTCGCAGCCGGCCTCGTCATCCGGCGGACCACAGCCCGTTCCTCAGAACGAAACCACCGATTTCGTGCGCGCCATCCTGGGTGAAACCGAGGATGTCTGGGGCGATATTTTCCAGCAGGCGGGCGGGCACTATCAGGCCCCCAAGCTCGTGCTGTTCTCGGGGCAGGTGCAGACCTCCTGCGGCGGGGCCACGTCGGCCTCCGGGCCGTTCTATTGCCCGGAAGACCGGAAGGTCTATCTCGACACCAGCTTCTTTGACGAGATGAAGACGCAACTGGGAGGCGGCGGCGATTTCGCCGACGCCTATGTCATCGCCCATGAAGTCGGCCACCATATACAGAACCTGACAGGCACCTTCGCCAAGGTGCAGCAGGCCCGCCAGCAGGGCTACCGGATGGAGGGGGCCGATGGCCTGTCCGTGCGTCTGGAACTACAGGCCGACTGTTATGCGGGCGTATGGGCCAACCGCGCCCAGGCGCGGCATCAGTGGCTGGAGGATGGCGACATCGAAACGGCGCTGAAAACCGCAACCGCGATCGGCGACGACAGGTTGCAGAAACAGTCGCGCGGCGAAGTCGTTCCCGACTCCTTCACCCATGGCACGTCCGGGCAGCGCGTACGCTGGTTCAAGGCGGGATTTAACTCCGGGCAGGTCAGCCGTTGCGACACCTTCTCCGCCCGGAGGCTCTGATCGCGGGCTTTACCCCGCGAAACGGTCCTCGAACTGGCCGGTGCGGCGGAAGCGGTAGAGATAGGTCGGCAGCACGGCCTCGGGCGCGGTCGCCTCGATGCCGAGACCGGCCAATGTGAGGCCCGCCTTTTCAGCCTCCCCGCTCACGACATTATCGGCCTTCAACAAGGAAACCTGATCCGGCGTCAGCGGCGGATTGGGCAGGAATTGCAAAAAGAAGGCGTTGATTTTCGCCAATATGAAAGGCATTGGCACCAGCGCGCACTTGCGGCCGGTTTCGCGCAATACCAACTCCATCAGCTCCCTGAAGCTGTAGGTTTCACGCCCGCCCAGCTCATAGACCTTGCCCGCCGCTTCGGGCTTTACCAGCAGGCGGGCGATGGCTTCCGCCACATCCTGCACATAGACCGGCTGGAACTTCGTGTGGCCCCCGCCGAGCAGCGGCAGGACCGGGGAAATCCGGGCCAGCGCGGCGAAGCGGTTGAAGAAGTCGTCTTCAGGACCGAACATGATCGACGGACGCACGATGGTCGCGGACGGAATGGCCTTGAGCACGGCGTCCTCGCCCGCCGCCTTGGAGCGGCCATAGTCGGAAGGGCTGTCATGGTCCGCGCCGATGGCCGAAACCTGAATGAAATGGCGCACGCCTGCGGCGGCGGCAAGCCGGGCCACGCGGGCGGCGCCGACCAGATGGACGGCATCGAACCTTTGCGCGCCCGCTTCATGGAGAAGGCCGACAAGGTTGATCACCGCGTCGGCCCCGTTCAGGGCCAGCTTCACCGAGCGCTCGTCTCGGATATTCGCCTGCACCGGCTGGACCTGACCGACATCCCCCATCGGCCGCAGGAAATGAGCGGCATTGGGGCGGCGGACGGCGACGCGGACCCGATAACCCCGCCGGGCCAGAACCTGCACGACATGGCGGCCGGCAAAGCCCGATCCGCCGAACACGACAACAAGGCTGCCCTTTTTCAGGCTGCCTTCATCTCCCGTCACATCTGCACTCATGGCTCTGAAGCTCTCTCAACAATACAGCCCGATACGGCATGAACCCGCCCGTCTCTCAGGCCCTGCGCCGTCTGGCACGGGCCTTCAGGGTGGAGGCGGCCCAGCCGATCAGGATCCCGATAAAAATCGACAGCAGGATGACCAGAAACAGCGGCAGAACAAGGCTGGTGGCCGCATCCGCCCGATCCAGCGGGTTGATACTGAGCACAACCTCGTCCCGGTTGGCAATCGCCAACAACACCACGATCAGCGACAAAACAGCTATCAGCGTCCAGCGGACATATTTCACCGCGCGCCCTCCCTACCGGCAAGCCGGGGTGAATTATGCCTCGTCATCCCCGAAATCATCCTCGTCCTCGCCGGGATCGGTGCCGCCGTTGAGGCGCTCGCGCAGTTCCTTGCCGGTCTTGAAGAAGGGAACGAATTTCTCCTCCACCTGCACGGGCGCGCCGGTGCGCGGATTGCGGCCGGTGCGCGCCGGACGGCGCTTGACCGAGAACGCGCCAAACCCCCGCAACTCCACACGGTCGCCGCGCGCCAGAGCCGTCGTGATTTCATCGAAGATCGTGCTGACGATGCGCTCGATGTCGCGCTGGTAGAGATGTGGATTAGCCTCCGAGAGAAGGCTCACCAGTTCGGATTTTATCATGCCTTCAAGCGCCCCTGCCCGCGGACGTTACCGTATCTCAGGGTGCCAAACGCTTGTCAGCCCGTCAAGGGTAACCCGTTCTGGCGCAAGCGTTTTTCCGGCCAGAGAGGCCATGGCATCAATCCCGATGTCGGCGATGGAGCCGGTCAGGAGGTCCCTGAGACTCAAACGCGGGGCCGGAAGCTCCTGATCGCGGACGGGAAGGTCCGGTTCAAGCCCGCGGCTTTTCTCCAGCCAGGCGACCGCCTGTTTCTGGCCGCCGATCTCGTCGACGAGGCCGTTTTTCACCGCCTGCCAGCCGGTATAGACCCGCCCGTCGCCGATCTTCCTGGCGTCCGCCAACGACATTTTGCGCCGTTCCGCGACCAGCCCGACGAACCAGTCATAGGAAGCGTTGATCATGGTCTGGGTGGCGGCGACCGCCTCGGCGGGCGGCTCATCGTAACCGTTGGGTTCGGCCTTGAGGGGTGAGGATTTGACCGAGCGCATGTCCACGCCCACCTTTTCCATCAGACCGGTCAGCTGTGTCCACTGGAACAGCACGCCGATGGAGCCGGTAATGGTGTTGCCCCGGGCGACGATATGGTCGGCCGAAATGGCCGCGATATAGCCACCAGAGGCCGCCAGCGTGCCAAGCACGGCGACCACGGGCTTTTTGGCGGCGGCGTCGCGCACCGTCTCATAAAAGGCTTCCGCGCCGGTGGTGGTGCCGCCGGGGCTGTCGATCGCCAGAATGATGGCCTGCGCCTTGTCGTCCTTCGCCGCTTGCTCGATCAGTTTCTGAAGGTCTGGATCGTCGGCCAGGACGCCATCGACCGGGATGCGCGCGATATAGTCGCCGCCGCCGATGCTGCCGCCTTCCTCACCGAAGACGAGAACCCCGGCCAGCACCAGCGCAACCAGCGCTCCGACCCGCCAGAAGGTGAGGCGGCGTTTCAGACGGCGGCGGTCGGCAATCACATCGGGATCAAGGGGCATGGCGTAAATCCGTATTAAAGAACCCTGGGCCGCGCAATCTAGCGCGGAAGCCGGGCGCTGTCGCGCTTTAGCGCATTGCCGGTTCCGGCCGCCGGAGCTCCAAACGAAACCGGCGGCCCCTTGGGACCGCCGGTTGTTCTTTTCGGGAAGAAAACAGGAAGATTACTTCTTGTTCTTTTCCGCGTCGCGCAGCGCGGCGCCCAGAATGTCGCCGAGCGAAGCGCCCGAGTCCGACGACCCATACTGAGCCACGGCCTCTTTTTCTTCAGCGATTTCCAGCGCCTTGACCGAAAGCTGGATCTTGCGCGAGGCGCGATCGAACTGGGTCACGCGGGCATCGATCTTGTCGCCGACCGCGAAGCGCTCGGGGCGCTGCTCGGAACGTTCACGCGACAGTTCCGCACGGCGGATGAAGGCGGAGATGCCCTCTTCGCCGACCGAAACCTCAAGACCGGTTTCCTGGATCGCGGTGATCGTGCAGGTCACAACCGAGCCCTTGCGCAGATCGCCGACATTATCCATCGGATCGGTGCCGAGCTGCTTGATGCCAAGCGAGATCCGCTCCTTCTCGGTGTCCACGTCGAGCACGATAGCCTTGACGACATCACCCTTGGTGTAGTCGGCAATGGCTTCTTCGCCCGGACGGTTCCAGTCGAGATCGGAAAGGTGCACCATGCCATCCACATCGGGTTCGAGACCGATGAACAGACCGAATTCGGTGATGTTCTTGATCTCGCCCTCGACGATCGTGCCGGAGGGGAAGCGTTCGGCGAAGGTCGTCCACGGATTGTCGAGGCACTGCTTGAGACCAAGCGAGATGCGGCGCTTCACCGGATCGACTTCCAGCACCATCACTTCGACTTCCTGAGAGGTCGAAACGATCTTGCCGGGGTGCACGTTCTTCTTGGTCCAGCTCATCTCGGAGACATGGACAAGACCTTCAACGCCGGGTTCAAGCTCCACGAACGCGCCGTAGTCGGTGATGTTCGTGACGCGGCCCTTGTACTTCGCGGTAACGGGGTACTTGGCCTCGACGCCTTCCCACGGATCGGCTTCGAGCTGCTTCATACCGAGCGAAATGCGCTGGGTGTCCTGGTTCACCTTGATCACGATGACCTTGACGGCCTGTCCGATCGAGAGAACTTCGGAAGGATGGTTGACGCGGCGCCAGGCAATGTCGGTCACATGCAGCAGACCGTCGACGCCGCCGAGATCGACGAACGCGCCATAGTCGGTGATGTTCTTGACGATGCCTTCGAGCACCTGGCCTTCGCGCAGGTTCTCGACGAGTTCCTGACGCTGTTCGGCGCGGGTCTCTTCCAGCACGGCGCGGCGCGACACGACGATGTTGCCCCGGCGCTTGTCCATTTTCAGGATCTGGAAGGGCTGCGGCATGTTCATGAGAGGGGTCACATCGCGCACGGGGCGGATATCGACCTGGCTGCCCGGAAGGAAGGCGACGGCGCCGTCGAGGTCGACCGTGAAGCCTCCCTTGACGCGGCCGAAGATCTGGCCTTCGACGCGCTCCTGCTTCTCGAAGGCGACTTCGAGACGGATCCAGCTTTCCTCGCGCTTCGCCTTTTCACGCGACAGCACGGCTTCACCGGCAGAATTTTCGATGCGTTCGAGGAAAACCTCGACCGTGTCGCCAACCTTGAAATTGGCCGGCTTGCCGGCGGTGGCGAATTCCTTGAGGGGAACGCGGCCTTCGGTCTTGAGGCCGACGTCGATGATGGCAAGGTCGTTCTCGATGGCAACAATGGTGCCCTTGATGACCGAGCCTTCATGCATCTCGTTTTCGCTGAAGCTCTGGTCGAGCAGAGCCGCGAAGTCTTCGCGCGTGGGGTTGAATGAGTCACGCGTCAGTTCATTAGCCAATGTTCAGTTCTCCTTAGGTCTCATGTTTTCCGGCCTGCGGTTGGTTCCGCGGGTCTTCCCCCAGGCGTCCCGAAGGCGCCGGAGGGCAATCAAAAGAGCGTTCAATCAACAGCTTGTGGTCCAATACCGAAAGGGCACGATCCCTTGGGACCGCGCCTATTTTCTAGCGCTTTCGATGATGCCGACAGCCGTGTCGAACGCCGCTTCTATATCCAAATTACTGGTATCGAGCAAGTAGGCGTCCTCCGCCTGCCTCAGGGGAGCGATGTCGCGGCTCATGTCGCGCAGGTCGCGTTCCCTGATTTCAGCCAGCACCTCGGCCTCGTCCACGGGGTGGCCGGTCGCGTTCAGCTCCTGCCAGCGCCGGTGGGCGCGGACCTCCGGGCTTGCCGTCACGAACAGTTTCACATCCGCATCAGGACAGACCACGGTGCCGATATCGCGCCCGTCGAGAACCGCCCCCGGCTTGCGGGCGGCATAATCGCGCTGAATCTGGAGGATGGCGGCCCGCACCTCGGGCTTGGCCGCGACGATGGAAGCCGCCTGCCCCACCGCCGCCGAGCGGATCTGTCCATGCTCGATCCGGTCGACATCGAGCAGTTCAGCCGCCGAAAAGGCCGCCGAGGTGTCGTTGGGGTCGCGGCCCGCTTTCAGCACCTCATTGGCGACCGCCCGGTAGAGCGAGCCGGTATCGAGATAATGCAACTCATAATGGGCGGCGATCTTGCGGGCCAGGGTGCCCTTGCCGGAGGCTGCGGGTCCGTCGATGGCGATAATCATCGCGGGCGTTTTCCTTGATCGGAGAGATTACACAAACCGGGCACCGAGGCTCTGCATGAGCGGCACGAATGCCGGGAAACTCGTCGCGATCATGCTCGAATCATCGATGGTGACGCCGCGCCCGGCCGCCATGCCCAGCACCAGAAACGCCATGGCGATCCGGTGGTCGAGATGGGTCGCCACATGGCCGCCGCCGGAAACCGCGCCCGCCCGCCCCTCGACGATCAGCCCGTCTTCCAGTTCCCGGACCTTGACGCCGTTGGCGTGCAGCCCGGCAGCCGTGGCCGACAACCGGTCGCTCTCCTTGACCCGGAGTTCTGCAAGGCCGCGCATGGTGGTGTTGCCCTCGGCGAAGGCGGCAGCCACCGCCAGCACCGGATATTCATCGATCATGGAGGGCGCACGCCCGGCTGGCACCTCGATGCCTTTGAGCGCGCTGGCGCGGACGCGCAGATCGGCAACGGGCTCGCCCCCTTCCTCGCGCTGGTTCATGATCTCGATGTCGCCGCCCATTTCCATCAGGGTGGCATAAAGCCCGGCCCGGTGCGGATTGAGCGTGATCCCCTCGACGACGATGTCGGAGCCCGGGATGATGAGCGCGGCGACGACCGGGAAGGCGGCGGACGAAGGATCGCCCGGCACCACAATGGGGCAGGGCTTCAGTTCGGGCTCGCCGACGAGGCGGATGACATTGGCCCCCTCTTCATCCTTTTCGATATGCACGGTTGCGCCGCAGGCCCGGAGCATGCGTTCGGTATGGTCGCGGGTCGCTTCCGGCTCAATCACGATTGTCTCGCCGGGCGCGTTGAGGCCCGCGAGCAGGATGGCGGACTTGACCTGGGCGGAGGCCACCGGCAGCCGGTAGACGACCGGCAGGGCCCGGGCGGGGCCCGTGACGGTCAGGGGCAGACGCCCGCCGTCCCGGGACTGGAAGTGTGCGCCGAATTGCGACAGCGGGCCGATGACCCGGCCCATCGGGCGCTTCGACAATGAAGCGTCGCCGATGAAGGTGGCGGTGATCGCATGGCTTGCGACCATGCCCATGACAAGGCGGCAGCCGGTGCCGGAATTGCCGAAGTCGAGCGCCTGAACCGGCTCGCTCAGCCCGCCGACGCCGACGCCCCAGACCGTCCATGCTCCTTCGCCGGTTCGGGTCACCTGCGCGCCAAGCCGGCGCATGGCTTCCGCCGTCGCCAGAACATCCTCGCCCTCGAGCAGGCCCGTGATGCGGGTTTCGCCCACGCAGAGCGCGCCGAAAATGAGGGAACGGTGGGAAATGGACTTGTCGCCAGGCACCCGGACCCGGCCCTGAAGAGGGCTCGCGGGCTCGGTCGCCATGCTTTGGGGAGTGAGCTTATGCAAGGGGAAATCCTGCGGTGGTCGGTCGTTCTCATGCTTTGTGGCGACACGGGAAGCCATCGCGGAAGCGGGCTTTGCGGAGGTGGCCAGTAAAAGGGTGCGAATAGGTTTTGACAGGAGCGCATGATCGTGGCAATGGGATTTTCCGTTTTACAAATCACGCGACGTCTGCGGGGAGATCAAAGTGGCTAAACCGGAGTTGGGGACAAAGAGGGATTGCCCAAGCTGCGGCACGAAGTTCTACGATCTCGCCAAGAACCCCGTGGTCTGCCCCAAATGCGGCCATGAATTCGTGCCTGACCTGACCGCCAAGCCCAAGCGCGCCAAGGCCCCTGAAAAGGTCAAGGAAAAGCCTGCGGCGCGCGTGCGGCCCAAGACCATCATCGACGAGGACGATCCCGATTCCGTGTCGCTGGACGAGTTGCGCGATCAGGAGCTGGCGGAGGACGACATCGACGACGATCTGCTCGTCATCGATGCCGACGCGGACGAGGAAGACGCCGCCGACGACACCTTCCTGCCGGACGACGAAGACGGGGACGACGTCTCCGATCTGCTGCGCGGCGGGCATGAAGACGACGAGGAAATCTGATCCATTTCCGCAACTTCCGGCGAAATGAAGCGCCGGGATGTCACCATGCAAAGTTTCGCTTGCTCCCGTGACCTCCCGCGCTTAAGTTCCGCCACCTCAAGACAGCCGGTGTCCCCAAAACACCGGCTCACCGGTCGGGGCCATAGCTCAGTTGGGAGAGCGCTTGCATGGCATGCAAGAGGTCGGCGGTTCGATTCCGCCTGGCTCCACCAGACCTTCCCGTAAAATCCAGACCACTTCCCGACAGCGCGTCCGCACCTTATGTGATACGCAAACGCGGCTCGGCTGCCGGCTCCAGCACACGGCACAGCCGTAATGCGGTTGCGGCGACCTCGCTGACCGGGCGGACATAGCCCTGCCCGATCCATTGCAGGGCAATATGGATGATGCCGCCGACGATCCCGATCATCAGCAGTTCGTCGGACGGCCCGTCGGCGGCCTTTCCCGGATAAAGGGTCCGCTCGATCAGAACGCCAAGGTCGCACAAGGAATTCTGAAGCTCCCGGTCCATCTCGGCGCTGACGCCGCTGATTTCGACCAGAAAGACCCGCGCCGGGGCCGGGGAGCGCTTCAACCCCTCATAATAGGCCGTGAGCATGGCCCGCACTCTTTCATAGCCATCCGCCAGGTCCGACGCCGCGCCCGCCCGGGCGACCTCCTCGAACAGATGGTCGGTAACCGCCCTGAAGGAGGCGATCAGCAACGCCTCGCTGTTGGGGAAGCTTTCGTAGAAATAGCGTTCCGTCAGGCCCGCCGCATCGCAGACCGACTTGACCGTCGCCTGGCGGTAGCCCCGCTCTCCATAAACCTCGACCGCGGCCATGATGAACTGTTCGCGGCGGCGCGCGCGCCGTTCATCGGCGGTGGAACCCTTGTAGCGCCGGTCTGCGGCAGGAGCGGGGACGGGAGTCATGCTTTTTTATTGACACAGATCATTGTCAGATACAAGTTGACAAGAAACAATGTCACTTGGACAGGGCAGAAGGACGCATCCATGGGTATTCATCAATCCGGTCTGGCCGCGCCGCAGAGAGGCGCATCCCCTGCGGAAGCGACGCATTTCGACGTGCTGATCGTCGGCGCGGGCCTGTCGGGCATCGGGGCCGCGGCCCATCTCCAGATGAAATGCCCGGACAAGAGCTACGCCATCATGGAGGCGCGCGACGCGCTCGGCGGCACATGGGACCTCTTCCGCTATCCCGGCATCCGTTCCGATTCGGACATGTACACGCTCGGCTATTCCTTCAAGCCATGGACCGATCCGAAGGCCATCGCGGGCGGCCCCTCGATCCGGAGCTACATCGCCGAAACGGCGCGCGAGCGCGGCATCGACAAGCATATCCTGTTCAGCCACAAGATCGTCAGCGCCGACTGGTCCGCCGCCCGCTCGCTCTGGACCGTCGAGGCCCGGAAGGGCGAGGAGACTGTCCATTTCACCTGCGGCTATCTGCTGATGTGCAGCGGCTATTACAGCTATGCCGAGGGCTACCGCCCCACCTTCGCAGGTGAGAGCCAGTTCAAGGGCCAGATCATCCATCCCCAGTTCTGGCCGGAAAATCTGGACTACAAGGGCAAGCGCGTCGTCATCATCGGCAGCGGCGCGACCGCCGTGACGCTGCTCCCGGAAATGGCCCGCGACGCCTCCCATGTGGTCATGCTCCAGCGCTCGCCCTCCTATGTGGTGTCGCGCCCGTCGCAGGACTCCATCGCCGAGAGCCTGAAGCGCCGCCTGCCCTCGATGCTCGCCTACCAGCTCGTGCGCTGGAAGAATGTGCTGCTCGGCATGTTCTTCTTCCGGCTCGCCCGCAAGAAACCGCAGCAGGTGAAGGAGCGGATGATCGGCTGGGTGCGCGACCATCTGGGACCGGACTATGACGTCGAAAAGCATTTCACCCCCAGCTACAACCCCTGGGACCAGCGCGTCTGCGCCGTGCCGGACGGCGATCTGTTCCGCGCCATCCGCAAGGGCAAGGCCTCGGTGGAAACGGACACGATCGACACATTCACGGAAAACGGGATCAGGCTTGCCAGCGGCAAGGAACTCGACGCCGACATCGTCGTCACGGCGACCGGGCTCAAGCTCAACCTGCTTGGCGACGTCGCCTTCAGCCTGGACGGCAAGGCCTGCGACATGTCCCGTCACCTTGTCTACAAGGGCTTCATGTTCAGCGGCATCCCCAATCTGGGGCAGACCTTCGGCTACACCAACGCCTCATGGACGCTCAAGGCCGATCTGACGGCGGAATACATGTGCCGCCTGCTCAATTATATGGACAAGCACGGCTACACAGCCGCCACGCCCCGGCCCGAAGCCGGCGTCGAGGAGGAGCCGTTCCTCGACTTCTCCTCGGGCTATGTCCAGCGCGCGCTCGACATGCTGCCCAAGCAGGGCTCGAAAAGGCCGTGGAAACTCTACCAGAACTATGCGCTCGACATGCTCACGCTCCGGCTGGGCAGGCTCGACGACGGTTCCATGGATTTTTCGAGCGCACCCGCCTCTAAGGCGGAAGCCCCGGTACCCGCCGCTGCTGAAAAGCGCTCCGCCGCCTGATAATTGACGGAACGGGGGATAATTATCCCCCGAATCCCGCCCGCTTCAGCCGCCCGACCGTGAGATCGAGCGTGGACAGAAATGTGGAGCGGTCCCGCTTCGAGAAGGGTTTGGGGCCACCGGTGATCTGGCCGGTGGAGCGGATGTCCTCCATCAGGTTGCGGGTGGCCAGCGCCATGCCGATGGTCGCCTCGGTAAAGGCCCGGCCCGACGGCGAGATC
Organism: Parvibaculaceae bacterium; assembly: GCA_028283765.1. Taxonomy (GTDB): domain Bacteria; phylum Pseudomonadota; class Alphaproteobacteria; order Parvibaculales; family Parvibaculaceae; genus JAATFR01. The sequence continues at coordinate 235,829 of JAPWJY010000002.1, forward strand.
ACATCCGCCCCCGCCTTGACGCATCGTGCGGCGAGCGGAACGTCATTGGTGATGACCACATCGCCCCGCACGGCGCGTTCCGCGATCCAGTCGTCGGCGACATCGGGACCGGCATCGACGACCACACGCTCGATCATCGGGTCGCGCGGAATCATCATCGGGCTGTTCGAGACCACATAGACCTTGAGCCCGTAGCGCGCCGCGACGCGGTAAACCTCGTCCTTGACCGGACAGGCGTCGGCATCGACATAGATCAGGATCGGTTTTTTATTCACGGTTTCACTCATGCCACCTGCCCGGCGCTCCAGCCCGACGACCAGGCCCACTGAAAATTATACCCGCCGAGCCAGCCCGTCACATCCACCGCCTCGCCGATGAAATAAAGGCCGGGAACGCCGCTCGCCGCCATTGTGCGCTGATCGAGATCGCGCGTGTCGACGCCGCCCAGCGTCACCTCCGCTGTGCGATAGCCTTCGCTGCCAACCGGCCTGACCCGCCAGCCGTTCACGGCCCGGTCGATGGCCTGCATGCGCTTGTCGGACAGATCCGCCAGCGCCATGCCCGCCGCATCCTCGCCCTCGGCGATCGTCTGCGCCAGACGCTTCGGCAGAAGAGACGCCAGCGCCGTCGTCACCGTCTGGCGGCCATGGCGAGCCCGGGCTTCCCTGAGCGCTTGAAACATATCTGTCCCCGGTTTCATCGCGATTGCGAGTTCCGCACCCTCGCGCCAGAAGGAGGAAATCTGCAGGATGGCGGGGCCGCTGAGGCCGCGATGGGTGAAGAGCATTGCCTCTTTGAAATGCGTCCTGCCGCAAGCCACATCCACATCGACGGCAACGCCCGCGAGCGGCTTCAGCCGTTCCAGCATCGCGGGATCGAAGGTCAGCGGCACCAGCGCCGGGCGCGTTTCCGTCACGCGCAGGCCGAAACGCAAGGCCAGTTCATAGGCCAGACCGGTCGCGCCCATTTTGGGGATCGACTTGCCGCCGCTCGCCACCACCAGCGAAGCGCATTCAACGACCTTCTCCGACAATTTCAGCCTGAACCCGTCCGCCGTCTTTTCCGCCGCTTCGACAGAAACTCCCGTCCGCAGTTCCACCCCGGCAAGCCGCATCTCGCCCACCAGCATGTCGATGATCTGCTGCGCCGAACCATCGCAGAAAAGCTGGCCCAGCGTCTTTTCATGCCAGGCGATGCCGTGGCGGCCGACCAGCGCGATAAAATCGTGCTGGGTATAGCGGCGGAGCGCCGAAATGCAGAAATGCGGGTTGGCGGAGAGATAATTGGTGGGCGTCGCATTCAGGTTGGTGAAGTTGCAGCGTCCGCCGCCGGAAATGCGGATCTTCTCTCCCGGCGCGCGCGCATGATCGGCAATGAGAACCGAACGCCCGCGCTTGCCCGCCTCGATGGCGCACATCATGCCCGCCGCGCCCGCACCGATAATCACCACATCGAAACGGTCCATCAGCATGGAAAATCCGGCATCTAGACGACTTCCAGATAGCGGCGGATTTCCCACGGGCTGACCTGGCGCGCATAGGCCGCCGCCTCATAGCGGCGCGATTCAACGAAACTGTCCACGAATGCGTCGCCGAAAAGCTCACGGGCGACGATGCTTGCATCCAGCCGGTCGGCCGCCTCGCGCAGGTCGCGCGGCAGGCGCGATTCCGGCGCGGGCTCGACCGCATAGAAATCGCCGCTGCTGCCTTCACCGGGCATAACCTTGTTGCGGATGCCCCAGAGCCCGGCGGCAAGGCAGAGCGAAAGCGCCAGATAGGGGTTCGTGTCCGCCGAGGGCACGCGGAACTCGATGCGCGTCGCGGCTGGCTGATCATTGATGATGCGGACCGCCGCCGTGCGGTTCTGCACCCCCCAGTTGGAGGCGGTCGGCGCCCAGCTTCCCGGCACGATGCGCTTGTAGGCATTGACGGTGTGGCTGCACATGGCCAGCAGTTCCGGCATCAGCTTCGTCAGTCCGCCAATAAAGTGAAGGGCCGTTTCGCTCAGGCCGTCGGGCCGCGCGGGATCGGAGAAGACCGGCGCGCCGTTGCGGTCGCGCAGGGAAAGATGCAGATGTCCGGATTGTCCCGGCAGGTCCGGCGACATTTTCGACATGAAGCCCGCCATCAGGCCCTGACGCAGGAAATAGGCCTTGGCGAAATTCTTGAACAGGGCCGCATCGTCCGCCGCCTTGATGCCCTCGGCATAGGTGAGCGGGGCCTCGAAGCAGCCCGGCCCCAGTTCGGTATGGATGGCGTCCAGCGCAATGCCCATGGTCGTCATGGTCTCGCGCAGACCGGCCATCAGGTCGCCGTACAGCGCAGCCGTGGAGAGCGAATAGGTGCGGTTGGCCCGGGCGAAAGGCGTGAGCTGGTCGAAGCGCTTGTCGCGCGCGCTGCCCGGGGTTTCATCCAGCAGCACGAACTCGAATTCCAGCGCGGAGAAAACCGAGAAACCCATGCCGGCGGCCAGATCGAGCTGGCGCAGAAGCTGGTTGCGGGGCGAAAGCACGCCGAACGGCGCCTCGAAATCGGCGATGACCACGGCCTGACCGGGCGCGAAGGGATAGGCGCGCACGCTGCCTTCATCGAGAAAGGCAGGACGGTCGATATAGGCGGCGCTGCCATAGGTCTCCTCCGCGATGTCCCATTTGTAGAGAACCTCGCAGAAAGGATAGCCCTCGGCGGCCAGCTTCACCGCCTTGTCCGCATCGACCAGCTTGTGGCGGAAGACGCCCTCGACATCGAACAGGCCGAGATGGACGTGACCGGCATTCAGATCAGCGAGCTTTTGTCCCAGAATTTTCGCAGACGACGCATTGGCCCGCATATTTCATCACCCTGTCTTCACACGTCTCCCCGGGGTGAGCATAGGGGGATGATGGACCTGTGGAAATAGCGGTGCCTGGAAGGAGAAGAGAGGGAAGAGAAAGGGCAAGCCGTGGCGATGGGCGTCGCCACGGCTTTTTCGCGCTCAGCCGAGGAGGGTCTCGGTGAGTACGAGGAGATCGAGGGCAACAAGCCCGGCAGTGGTGATAACGGCGGCCCCCACAAGGACGCGGGGAAGCGCGAACCGGCCAAGCAGATCGCGCCGGGCGGCAAAGACGATGAGCGGCACCAGCACGAAGGGCAGCGCCATGCCGAGCACCGTCTGGCTCAGCACCAGCAGCCCGTCCGCGCCTGCCGCGCCACCCGTCAGCATCATCGTGGCGATGACCACGGCGATGATTCGCGTGACGATGCCGCGCAGCCAGGGCGTGCTGTGGGCAGCAGGCGTTGCGCCCTTTTTCCCGTGGAAACCCTGGATCAGCACGCGTCCGGCCAGCATGCCGGTGATGGCCGAGCTTTGCCCCGCCGCATAGAGCGCGATGGCAAAGACGAGCGCGGGACCGACGCCGAGCGCCACCGCGATGGCCTGATGCGCGCCCGCAAGGCTGGTCACATCGAACCGGCTGCCGCCGAGCGAGGCCGCCGCCACGATCATGATCGCCATGTTGACCAGCATGGCGAGGCCCAGCGCCGCCATCGTGTCGATGGAGGCGATCCGCAGGGCCTTGTCCTTGTCGGCGTCCACAAGATGACGGGCGCGATCCGCGATCAGGCCCGAATGAAGGTAGAGATTGTGCGGCATGATCGTCGCGCCGACGATCCCGATGGCCAGCAGCAGGCCCGCCTTGTCGGAGAGCGCGCGGGGAGTTTCGGCAATGCCCGCAGCCGCCGCGCTCCAGTCCGGCCCGACCTTGAGCACCAGCAGCAGGAAGGAGACCGCGACAATGGCGATCAGCACATTGATGCAGGTTTCCAGCGCCTGCTGGCCCCGGGCATGGGTATGCATCATCAGCAGGATCGAGCCCACGGCCGTGAGGATCAGACCAAACGCCAGCGGCAGGCCGAAGAGCAGCAGCAGGGCGACGGCCCCGCCGGTCAGTTCGGCGACAGCCGTCGCCACGATGGCCGCCTCGCCCGCCAGCCATATGCCCAGCGCCACGGGGCGCGGCATATGCCGGCTGGTCAGCGTCGCGAGGTCCGCGCCCGTGGCAAGCGTGACCCGCGCCACCAGCAATTGAATCGCCATGGCGAGCAGGCAGGCGACAGCGACGACCGAGAGCAGGCCATAGCCATGGAGCGAGCCACCGGCCATGTCTGTCGCCCAGTTGCCGGGATCGACATAGCCGACCGCCACCAGCAGGCCCGCACCCGCCATGCCCCTGACCGGAACACCACCCGCCGGCAGGCGTACAGGACCGCCGCCCGTACCGGTTTGCGGTACAGCGGCTCCTTTCCAGCCGGACAGGGTTTTGACGAGGGCCGACATGATCGTGGAATCCAGTTGAGTTTGGAACGATACTAAGAATTAGAATGAATATAGAAAACCGGACCAGAGGCCGCAAGAGGAAAATGCGAACGGCTCGCAGAAATAAAAGGCCCCACCCCAAAAGAAAACGGGCCGGAGCCAAGGCTCCAGCCCGTCAATTACCTGGATCAGCCGCCAATCAGAGCCTGGCGAAATTCTCTTCCGCGAAGTCCCAGTTGATCAGCTCGTTCACGAAAGTGGTGAGATAATCGGGACGGCGGTTGCGGTAATCGATGTAATAGGTGTGCTCCCAGACGTCGGAGGTCAGGATCGGCACATCCGCCGTCGTGATCGGCGTTTCCGCATTCGCGGTGCCGATCACCTTGAGCACGCCGCCCGAGGAAACGAGCCAGACATAGCCGGAGCCGAACTGGCCCGCGCCCTTGGTCTTGAATTCCTCGTAGAACTTGTCGAGACCGCCGAAGTCGCGGTCGATCGCCTCGGCGAGCTTGCCGGTCGGCTTGCCGCCGCCCTTGGGCTTCATCGAATGCCAGTAGAAGTCATGATTCCAGATCTGGGCGGAATTGTTGAACAGGCCCTTCCTGGAAGGGTCCGCCGCCGCGACCTTGATCAGCTCGACCAGCGGCAACTTCTCAAGCTCGGTGCCCGCAATCAGCTTGTTGGTGTTATCAACATAGGCCTTGTGGTGCTTGCCGTAATGGAAGCTGATCGTTTCGGCCGAGATGTTCGGGGCCAGCGCATCTTCCGCATAAGGCAGAGCGGGAAGTTCATGCATGGATCGATACTCCTGTTTGTTTTCACTTTTGAACCATTCTAACGCAGACGCGGACGAATGCCACCCGCGATTGGCGATAATCGGGGCAAACATTGATTGCGGGCTGGCCGGGATCAATTCACGGCCGGAATGATGCCGTAAAATGAATGGCGCTTGCATTCCCGGCACGGCATACCCACATTTGCGCAAGGCGATGCCGCACTGGCGGGTCGCCAGCTTCGCCGGGTGCCGTCAGGGCCTGCCGGGGTAACGAAACCATTGCTTTCGGCTTTTCCGGCGGCCTCCCGGCCCTGCCAGAGCCGAACCGGGTCGCTTCAGGGAGGGCTTGGGACAGATGTCACGCCTGGTACAGTTCAATAACCCCTTCGTCCTCGGCTTCGAGGAGATGGAACGGCTCATCGACCGGGTCGCCAAGGGCTCGGAAGGCTACCCCCCCTACAATGTGGAGCGGGTGGCGGCTGCTTCCGGCGATGTTCTGCGCATCACGCTGGCGGTCGCGGGCTTTCCCCGCGCTTCCCTGACCGTGACGCTGGAAGGCAACCAGCTCGTTGTCCGGGGACGCCAGCAGGAAGACGAAAGCCCGAGGGCCTTCCTCCATCGCGGCATTGCGGCCCGCGCCTTCGAGCGGGCCTTCGTTCTGGCTGAAGGGATCAGGATCAGCGAAGCAAAGCTCGTCAACGGGCTTTTGTCCATCGACCTCATCATCCCCGAGCCCGCGCACACCGCGCGCCAGATAAATATTATTGAGGAACCTGAATGATCCTCTGGAAGTAAGTCAGATAGACAATATGTATTGTCAGGGGTTGCCTCTATGGGACCCCGGAAGGAGTTGCAAATGGACAGGAACGAACAAGAGACGATCGAAGACGCTGCCACGATCTGGAGCGCTGTCGATCTCAAGCACCTCACGCCCGAAGCCTTCGCCGCCATGGGCGGGCCGAAGCTGGTCTATATCCGCGATATTCTTGCCGGCGATCTCGCCCGCGAGCTTGGGTCTGAAATCAATTTGCCGGCCGATCAGCGCCTCTATGCCGTACATGCCGCCAATGGCGAGCGTATGGCGGTCGTCGACAACCGGGACGTCGCCTTCGCCGGCGCCCGCCAGCACGATCTGGAGCCGGTCAGCACCCACTGACCTGAGGGCTGGCCTATACTGGCCGATACATGACAAAAGCCCCGCCGGGAACGGCGGGGCTTTCCGTATTCTGGTATTCTGGCCGCAGGTGCGGATCAGGCGGCGTCGCTGGCCGAAGGTTCCGTCATGATCGCATAGAGCGCGGCCTTGTCATGGGTGGCGCGCAGCTTTTCCACAATCGACTTGTTGCGCAGGATGCGCGAGACCCGGGCCAGCGCCTTGAGATGGTCCGCCCCGGCGTTCTTCGGCGCCAGCAGGAGGAAGATCAGGTCCACCGGCTCCTCGTCGATGGATTCGAAATCGATCGGCGTATCGAGCCTTGCGAAAACCCCGTAGAGGCGGGTCAGCTCGTCGAGCTTGCCATGGGGAATGGCGATGCCCTGGCCGACACCGGTCGAGCCCAGCCGCTCGCGCTCCAGCAGCCGTTCGAAAATCTCACGCTCGGAAATACCGGTCAGTTCCGCCGCCCTGGCGGCCAGCTCCTGCAGCGCCTGCTTCTTGCACGTAACCTTGAGGCTGGTGATGACGGCATCGGGCGACAAGAGTTCTTGAAGGTCCATCGCCTGGATCCTGTTTTTTGGTTGGGCTTCCGGTGCCTGCCGGGATCCGGCAACAGCGGCGGGAGCGTTGTTCAGGGAGGCTTTAGACTGATCCACGTTCGCTTCCCGCTTCGATCCAGCCGATATGTCCGTCTGGGCGCTTGTGAACGAAGTTGATCCGGCCCGAAGCCTGGTTCCTGAAAATAACGAAAGGGGCATCAGTGATGTCCATCTGCATCACGGCGTCCCCGACGCTCAAACTGGGAATGGATGTGGTCTCTTCGGCAATGATGACCGGCTGAGCATCCATCTGTTCCTCTTCCACGTCATTCTCGCTCGCGGAGATGACGAAGGTCGGTACAGTTTCCGTCGGTAACGGGGACTTTCCGTGACTGTTGTGATTCTTGAGGCGGCGCTTGTAGCGGCGTAACCGTGATTCCAGCCGGTCCAGTGCCGCTTCGAAGCTGGCATAAATATCCGGCGACCGGCCTTCCACCTTGAGCATCAGGCCTGAACTCAAATGCAGCACACAATTGGCATAGTGCTCATAGCCATCCTTGCCGAAAACGACGGTGGCCTCGACCGGCCTGTCGTAATACTTGGAAACGCTACCGGTCAGCTTCTCGGTGACATGCGTGCGAAGAGCATCGCCGACATCAAGCTGGTGACCACTCACCTGTACGTGCATTTGGGACCTTTCCCAGCCACGCCTTGCCAGACGCTCAAAAGAGCCTGACCGGCTCGAACGGGCTGTATTGAAGCGCGCCCCACTGTGAACCGGCCGGACGAAACCGCCCGGGTCAAAGCGGGGCGGACACTAGTGATACCGCTACAACGTGTCAACCAAGCCCCCGTCCACCCTGTTTTAACTTTGTTTTTCAACAAGTTACCTGTTGTGGAAGTATTTTCCCAGACCCAGCGGCCCCATCATATCCGATCAGCTATGCATAGACCCGCTTTTCCCGCCTGCGCTGGACGGAAGAGGGGATGTGAAGCGCTTCGCGGTATTTTGCGACCGTCCGGCGGGCAATGTCGATGCCTGACTTGCGCAGAATGTCGACAATATTGTCGTCGGAGAGAACGCTCTGGGGCTCCTCGCGCTCGATCAGTTCGCGGATACGGTGGCGTACAGCCTCCGCCGAGTGCGCATCGGCGCCGCCGGTCGCGGCAATCGAGGAGGTGAAAAAATATTTGAGTTCGAACACGCCGCGGGGCGTCGCCACGAATTTATTCGAGGTAACGCGGCTCACCGTTGATTCGTGCATCGAAATGGCTTCCGCGATCGTGCGCAGATTGAGCGGCTTGAGGTGCTCGACGCCATGGGTGAAGAACGCCTCCTGCTGGCGCACGATCTCGCCTGACACCTTGATGATGGTGCGTGCACGCTGGTCCAGCGACTTCACCAGCCAGTTGGCGTTGGTCAGGCATTCCGACAGGTAGGATTTGAGCTTCACGTCCCCCGGGCCCCGGCTGATCCGGGCATGATAGCTCTGGTTGACGAGCACGCGCGGCAGGGTTTCCGCATTGAGTTCGACGGCCCAGGCCCCATCGGGCGTCCGCCGCACGAAGACATCAGGCACCACGGGGGCGGCCGGTTCGCCACCGAACGCGATGCCCGGCTTGGGGTGGCAGGCGCGAATGTCGCTCAGCATGTCGGCGACATCCTCACGGGTCGCCCCGGTCACCTTCGCCAAAGTCTCGTAGTCGCGCTTGCCCAGCAGGTCGAGACGGTCGAGGCAGGCCGCCATCATGGGGTCGAGACGGTTGCGCTGGGCAAGCTGGAGCGCCAGACATTCGCGCAGATTGCGCGCACCGATGCCTGTCGGATCGAAGGTCTGGATGAGCTTCAGCACACGCTCGGCTTCCTCGGGCGCGATCCCGAGATTTTCCGCGGCGTCCGCCAGATCGCCCGAGAAATAGCCGGCCTCGTCGATCAGGTCGATGAGGTAGGCGCCGATGATGCGGGTGCGCTGGTCGCTGGCGGCAAGCTGGAGCTGGCCGCGCAGATGATCGAAAAGGGTGGGCGTGGCGGCGACGTAATCCTCGGCCTGGGGGCCGGTTCCCTCCCCGCTGCCCGAGCCCGTGGCCCAGAACAGCTCCCCCTCGCCGGGCGAGGCTTCCTGATCGTTGGCCCGGTCGCTCGAACGGTCGCTCATCAGATCGTTTGCAAGGTCCGGCGTCCGGTCGGCCCGGGCCTCGTCGGCATAGACATTGTCGAAGTCGGTGTCGAGTTCACCGCCCGGCTCGGGCATGGGGCCGTTATCGTCGAGCGTCAGCAATTGCAGGGAAGCTGGCTCATCGGGCACACCGTCGGCGGCGTCGATGCCGTTCACCGGCGCGGCGGATACGGTTTCCTCGACCGCTTCCAGCAGCGGGTTGCGCTCAAGCTCCTCCTCGACATAACGCGAGAGTTCGAGATTGGAGAGTTGCAGCAGCTTGATCGCCTGCTGGAGCTGGGGCGTCATGACCAGCATCTGGCCCTGGCGCAGTTCCAGCCTTGGTCCTAGAGCCATGATTTGGATGCCCACCCCACGTCGCGCACGCCTACAGACTAAACCGGTCTCCGAGATAGAGCCGCCGCACCTCATCGTCATCGACGATGTCGGCGGGCACGCCCTCCATCAGCACCGCCCCGTCATGGATGATGATGGCCCGGTCTATCAATTCGAGTGTCTCACGCACATTGTGATCCGTGATCAAAACGCCGATGCCCCTGTGCTTCAGGTGCCCGACAAGATCGCGGATTTCGCCAATGGCGATCGGATCGATGCCCGCGAAAGGCTCGTCCAGCAGCATGAAGGAAGGCTGCGTCGCGAGCGCGCGGGCGATTTCCACCCTGCGCCGCTCGCCACCCGACAGCGCGACCGAAGGGGTCCTGCGCAAATGGGTGATCGAGAACTCCGCCAGCAATTCATCCAGCCGGTGCTCGCGCCGGTCGCGGTCGGCCTCGACCACCTCCAGCACGGCGCGGATATTTTCCTCCACCGACAGCCCGCGAAAGATCGAGGCTTCCTGCGGCAGATAGCCGATGCCCATCCGCGCGCGGCGATACATGGGGAGCCCCGTGATGTCCTGGCCGCCCAGTTCAATGGTGCCGTAGTCGGGCGCGACAAGGCCCGTGATCATGTAGAAAAGCGTGGTCTTGCCCGCGCCGTTGGGGCCCAGCAGGCCGACCGCCTCGCCGCGCTCCAGCCGGAAGCTGACTTCGCGGACGACAGGGCGGCGCTTGAAGGACTTGCCGACCTTCTTCACTTCAAGACCAGCGTTGCCCTCGACAGGTTTTGATTGCTGTCTTGCGGCTTCAATCGCCAATCCCGGAGCGCCGGGGCGCCTGATCTGGACTATTTCTTCCATAAAACTCTCAAAAGTCGCGACGACGCCCCAGATTGGCACCTAACTTGCTTGATAAATTGGCTTGGGCCAAGCGGTAAGTGTGCTTGCGTGCTTAAATGCCGCTTTTGTGCCGTTGATTGCGACATTTTTCTATTAATTTTTCGCAAGAATGCCTTTCGGTGCCTCAAGCTGGCTATTTCTTCGGCGGCGGCAGAAACAGACCCTCGACCCGGCCCGGCTTCGTGGCGTCCCCGCCCGCGCCATAGATCATGCTCTTGTTGGTGTCGAGATTGACGACCAGCTTGGCCCCCTTGATGACGTTCTGGCCCTGCCGCAGCACCACATTATCGCCCATGGTGATGATTTTGGTGGGGGCGTCGTAATGGGCCCACTGGCCATCGGCCGACTGATCGTTCGCGGTGACGACATGGACATTGCCCGTGGCGTCGATCGTGGAAATCTGGCCGCCGCCGTTTACCGGCGAGCTCTTGTCGTCCCTGGCGGGCTTTGCCGTATCATTATTCTTCACCATGGTGATCTTGAGCCTGTCGGACGTCATCCGCATATCGCCCTGCACCACCACCACATTGCCCACAAAAGTCGCAATATTGTCGTTCTGGCTTACATCCAGCGTATTCGAGGTGATGTGGATCGGCTCATCCGAGCGGGTGATCCCGGCCGCCGGATCCTTTATCGGCTGTCCCCCCACGGGGTCGGCGGCAAGGGCGCTCGCCCCCGACAACAGAACGGCGGCAAGGGACATGACGGGAAGGGCATTGCTGAACCGCATGGATTCACTTCTCTTTTCTGGCCTGTGGCGCCGGGAAGACCGTAACCTTCACATCGCCCTCAAAATGGATCATATCGCTGTTCTGGTCAGCCGCCATGCTGTTGGCGGCCAGAGTACCCGAGGGGCCATGGCCCTGCACAGGCTCCCTTGAGCGAAGCGTGCCCTGCTTGAAATCAATATCGGCCGAGGTGCCATGAAACTCATAGCCCCAGCTCGTATAGACATCGAACTTCTGTGAAAGCGCGAGCATGTGCGTGTCGGTATTGAGCACGCCGGCGGGCGAGCTTGCCGAAACCCAGTTGCCCTTGTCATCGAGCTTGAGGTCCGCCTGCAGCTTGTCGAGCTTCATGATGCCGGGCTGGTCGTTGGATTGCAGCGCTTTTTCGGCGGTCACCACATAAGGCCGTCCGGACGTGTCGACGCCCGTCACCTTGGGGTTCGCCATCTGGATATCCTGGCTCTGGGGCGAGGTGTTGCCCGTCTGGTTGATCTTGCGCGCCTCGCGGTCGAACATGCCCGAATACACCACCACGATCACGAGCACGGCGCCCGCGATAACCGGCAGCATGTATTTCATGGCCGAGACGAAGCGGCTGTAGAGCGCGGGCCGGTAATAACCCGGCCGGGGGGCGTAGCCTTCCGGGGCGGCATTCCTGCCTGCGTTTCGCTCGTTCAGATCCGTCATGCCATCCACCGGCCCGGGGCCGGCCGATCCGGCTCTCCGAGGCAAGGGCAGCTTAGAGCATGATCCGCGAAGTTGCAGGCTTTTTGGAACATGCGTCCGCACGCCGCTCCCGCCCGGGCACATCCCTGCCTCAAACCATGCCCTCCCGGCCCGCCAATTCTTGATCTAGTGGGCGAAAATATCCTCATCCGCCCAGCCCGCAAGGTCGAGCGAGGCCCGGACCGGCAGAAAGGCGAAACAGGCCCCGGCAAGCTCGGCGCGCCCCTCACGCACAAGCATCTCGTCAAGCCGCGCCTTGAGCTGATGGAGGTAAAGCACGTCGGACGCGGCATAGGCGAGCTGGGCGTCGCTGAGCACCGGCGCGCCCCAGTCCGAGCTTTGCTGCTGCTTGGACATGTCCACGTTCAGCACCTCCTTGCAGAGGTCCTTGAGGCCATGGCGGTCGGTGTAGGTGCGCACCAGTCTGGAAGCGATCTTGGTGCAGTAGACCGGCGCGGGCACGATACCGAGATAGCGCTGCATCATGGCGACGTCGAAGCGGGCGAAGTGGAATATCTTGAGCACCCTGGGGTCGCTCAGCAGCGCCTTGAGGTTCGGGCAGTCATAGATGGGCCGGTTGAGCTGCACCACATGGGCCGTGCCGTCGCCCGCCGAAAGCTGGACCACGCAAAGCTGGTCGCGGAAGGGATCGAGGCCCATCGTCTCGGTGTCGATGGCGACCGACGCCCCGAAGCTCAGGCCCGCGGGCAGATCGCCCTTGTGCAAGGTGACACTCATGCAATCGTCCCCGTGAATGCGTTCAACAAACGCAAAGTCCCCGCCCCTCGCCGGGGCGTCGCCAAACATGCTGAGGGTGGGGACATTTCGCAATGAAATTATGGTGCCCAGAAGAGGACTCGAACCTCCACGCCCTTTCGGGCACTAGCACCTGAAGCTAGCGCGTCTACCAATTCCGCCATCTGGGCCGATGGAGGCAGACACTTAAGGGGCGGCTCCGCCCTTGTCAACAAGGCTGATGGTCCGTCCGCCGGGAAAGTGACGGAAGAGCGCCCGCGACCTCGGGACGCTGGACTTGGCGGGCGAACGGGCCGACATTTCGCGTGATATTCCGATGCCCCTGTTACCCGATGTCCCGCAAGGAGGCCGCCATCATGACCACCAGGGAAGCCATGCCCGGCGCTGTGACCGATGTCGTGATCGTCGGCGGCGGGCTCGCCGGACTGCCGCTGGCGCTGGCGCTGGCCAAAGGCGGCCTTGAGGTGACCGTGATCGACGCCATCGCCCCGGCGACGAGCGCCGACCCCGGCTTTGACGGCCGGACCTCGGCCATCGCCTTTTCCTCCTGCCGGATGCTGGATGAGCTGGGCGTGATGACCCGCCTGAAAGGCCAGACGCAGCCGATCAACGACATTCTGGTCAGCGACGGCCGGGTGCGCGGCGGGGCATCGCCGCTTTTCCTGCATTTCGACCATCGCGAGATCGGCGACGAGCCGCTGGGCCAGATGATCGAGAACCGCTTCCTGCGCATCGCCCTCCAGAAATCCGTCGACGCCGAACCCGCCATCACCCAGATCGCGCCCGCGACCGTGCGCAAGGCCGAATTTTCCAGTGCGGCCGGGACCGTGACGCTCAGCGACGGACGCCGCCTTTCGGCCCGGCTCATCATCGCCGCCGACGGCCGGGGCTCGCCCATGCGCAAGCAGATGGGCATCCGCACCATCGGCTGGGACTATGGCCAGTCCGGCATCGTCACCACCGTGGAGCATGAATTGCCCCATGAGGGCGTGGCGCAGGAATATTTCCTGCCCGGCGGCCCCTTCGCCATGCTGCCCATGACCGGCAACCGCTGCTCGCTGGTCTGGACCGAAAAAACCGCCGCCGCAAAAGCCATGGTGGCCCTTCCCGACGCGGATTTCGCCAACGAGATGCGCGCGCGCTTCGGCACCCACCTCGGGGCCTGCCGCCCGGTCGGCCCGCGCTGGAGCTATCCGCTTTCGATGCACCTTGCCCGCGGCTATGTGAAGCCCCGCTTCGCGTTGCTGGGCGACGCCGCCCACGGCATCCATCCGATCGCGGGGCAGGGCCTCAATCTGGGCTGGCGCGACGTCGCCGCCATGGCGGAGGTGATCGTGGATGCGGCCCGCCTCGGTCTCGACATCGGCGCGCTCGACATTCTGGAGCGCTACGAGCGCTGGCGGCGTTTCGACAATACCGTGCTCGCCATGACCATGGACGGCCTCAACCGGCTGTTTTCCAACGATATCGCCCCGGTGCGCCTTGCCCGCGATCTCGGCCTTGGCATCGTCAACCGGATCGGACCGGCGCGCCGCCTGTTCATGCGCCATGCGGGCGGCAGCATCGGCGACCTGCCGCGGCTGCTGCGCGGCGAGGCTCTATAGGTCTGGAAAAGCTGCGGCGGTTCAGTCCCGGCTCATGCCGAGTTCGGCCAGACGCGCCAGATAGACGGCCCATTTCTCGTCATGGGTCTCGCCCAGCTCGTAGAGATAATCCCAGGTGAAAAGCCCGCTGTCATGGCCATCGCCGAACAGCAGCCTGACGGCATAATTGCCGACGGGCTCAAGCCGCTCGATGGTGACATCGCGTTTGCCGGGGATCGTCTTTTTCTGGCTCTCCCCATGCCCCTGCACCTCCGCGCTGGGGCTTTCCACGCGCAGATATTCGGCAGGCAGGGAAAAGGCCGCGCCATCGTCGAACTTCACATCGAGCGCGCGGGCGGCTTTCCTCAGCTTCAGCTCGACCGGCCAGGGCCGTTGACCGGGAGACGGCGGCATCGGCCTATTCGCCATCGGCGAGTTCACGGGCCTCGTCAGGCAGCATGATCGGGATGCCGTCGCGAATCGGATAGGCGAGGCGCGCCTTGTCGGAAATCAGCTCCTGCGCCGCGCTGTCATAGCGGAGCGTCGTCTTCGTCAGGGGGCAGACAAGTATTTCCAGCAGCTTGCGGTCCACCTCCGGCACACGAGCCGTGGATTTCGTTGTACCATTATGGTCCGTCGCTTCATTCGTCATCTGATTGTCCGATCTCTTACTGAACCGTTGAGGAGGAGGGCGAGGTCTGCGCAAGCGCCACCTCGGTGATCGCGATCAGCATCTGATTGCGGTCTTCGAGCGTCCTCGCCTCCAGCAACGCCTGTTTTTCCTTGAGCCCGAAGGGGCTGATCATGCTCAGCGAATTGACCAGCGCTTCATTGCTCGAGGCATGGATGGCGCGCCAGTCGACCTGAAGGTTGTTGACCTTGAGATATTCCGTGAGAATTTCGAGCAGACGCGCGCGGGCGACCTCGTCCTGGCCGAAACCGGGGACAAGGTCATCGACATAGGGGGACCAGTCAGCCTCGCATTGCCGGTAGGGCGTGGCGACGGAAAGCTCGCGCGCCACCCGGAACCGGCTGATGCCGGTCAGGGTAATGAAAAGCCGCCCGTCCCCGGTTTCCGTGAACGACGTCACCCGGCCGGCGCAACCGACAGAGACGAGGGGCGGGGCCAGCGCCGGGTCTTCGCCGGCAAGTGCGGCCTCCTCGTCGGCGGGCTGGATCATGCCGATGATGCGCCGCCCCGCCAGCACATCGTCCACCATGTCGAGATAGCGGGGCTCGAAGATATTGAGCGGCAGTTGCGTGCGCGGCAGCAGCAGGACGCCGCCGAGAGGAAACAGGGGAATGGCCGGCGGCAGATCCGCGATGGTGCGATATTGATCGCCTGTACCCATGGGGCGTTTCCTCAACTGAACAGGATGGAGGAAAGGCGGCGCCGGCCGCTGAGCGTCACTTCGTCCCTGGGGCCATAGGCGTCGAAAAATTCGACGAGCTGCTTGCGCGCGGCCTGATCGTTCCAGTTGCGGTCGATCTCGACGCTGGCCAGCAGGGTGCTGACCGCGGCCTCCTTGTCGCCGCGCGCGTTGAGCGCCAGCGCCAGATTGAAGCGCGCCTCATGGTCTTTCGGATCTTTTTCGATGCGGGTGGTGAATTCCTCCAGATCGCCCAGACCGGCGGATTTCTCCGCGAGCGCCAGTTGCGCCTCGACCGCCGTGATGCCCGGATCGTTGCGCCCGTCGGGCCGCACGAGGCCCAGCGTCTGCCGGGCCCGGTCAAAATCGCCGCCCAGCAGGTAGCAGCGCGCCAGACCGGCGACCGCGCCCGGATGCCCGGGCTCCTCCTGCACGGCCTGCGCGAAGAGCTGTGCGGCCTCGCCCAGCGCGCCTTCCTCCAGCGCCACGTCGCCCGCCTCGATCAGTTCCTCGGCGGGCGATGGCCCGAGCCCGCCCGTCAGGCGCTCGACGAAGGCCCGGACCTGGCTTTCCGGCAGCGCGCCCATGAAGCCATCGACCGGCTGCCCGTTCTTGAAGGCGAAAACCGCCGGGATCGACTGGACGCGAAGCTGGGAGGCGACCTCGGGATAATCGTCGATATTCATCTTGGCGAGGCGCACCGCGCCGCGCGCGGCGGTGACCACGCGTTCGAGCACCGGCGTCAACTGCTTGCAGGGCCCGCACCAGGGAGCCCAGAAATCGACGATGACCGGCACCTGCATCGAGGCGTCCAGCACGTCCTGCGCGAAGCTCTGGGTGGTCACGTCCCGGATCAGGCCGCTCGTGTCCACATCCGCTGCGCTCTTGTGACCACCACCGATGATCGTATCCATTTGCCTTGCCTCACCGCTTTCGCCGCCGCGCCGCCCTTCAGGGGCGCTGGCCGGCATCAAAAAGAAAAAAGCCGGGGAACTGAGCCGGGATGAAGCAGACTCTGCCCGTGCCCATGTTCCCTGCCTTGCTGCACCATATATAAACCAGCAGACAGCAATAGTTAGCCATGAGGGCCGAAATAATAACCATCGCCTGAGGTTCGCCGGTGAGGGCGGCATCAGGCCCCTGTCTTTTTGCCCCCCAAACGTCCCGGTCAGACCGCTTTCGCCCAAAAATGAAACCGGCCCCTTGCAAACCACCCGGCCTTGGGCCATAAACCGCTCCGCAAAGACCACGAGGGCCTCAGGCCTCCGTGACATGGACGCGGGCGTAGCTCAGGGGTAGAGCACAACCTTGCCAAGGTTGGGGTCGAGGGTTCGAATCCCTTCGCCCGCTCCAGA
>JAPWJY010000003.1 GCA_028283765.1 Parvibaculaceae bacterium
GGCTTCCGTCTTCGGTCCATCCTCGATCCAGGCCTGAAACAGCTTGTAGGCGATGGCGAGCACGACCGGACCGATGAAAATACCGATCAGGCCGAAGGCGAGCAGGCCACCGATGACGCCGGTGAGGATGATCAGCAGGGGGAGATCGGCCCCCTGGCTGATCAGCAAAGGCCGCACGAAATTGTCGATGGTGACGGTCAGGAGCGAGCAGACCAGAAGGACGGTGCCCCAGCCGGTCTCGCCGTTCCAGTAGAGCCATGCGGTCGTGGGAAAGAGCACCAGCCCCGGCCCGAGCTGGGCGATGCAGAGAATGAACATGAGGGCCGTCAGCGGCAGGGCGAGCGGGATGCCGACGATGCCGAGCGCGACCCCGCCAATGATCGATTGCAGGATTGCCGTCAGGACCACGCCGAGGGCGACGCCCCGGATGGCCTGACCCGCCAGCGTTATGGATTGCTCGCCGCGCGGACCGGCGACCTTGCGCCCGAACCGGATCAGCGTGTCCGCGGCATATTCCCCCTTGGCGAACAGGATGGCGGCGAACAGCACGGTGACGAAGAACTGGACGAACAGTGCTCCGATGCTGCCAACCCGCGCGACGAACCATTGGGCGACAACGCCGATATAGGGCGTGGCCTTCTTGGCCATGTCCAGCACGCCCCCGTCCGCCATGTCGCGCCAGAAGTCGCCGATGCGCGGCCCGGCATAGGGCAGGGTGACAAGCCAGTCCGGCGCGGAACCGAGATCGAGCTGCTTGAGGGCGGCGAATTCCGTTATCAGCCGGTGGGCGTTATGGACCAGAGCGATGATGGCGGCGCCCAGCGGCAGCAGGAAGACCAGCAGCAGGGCGAAGGTCATGACGGCCACGGCAAGGCTGCGCCTGCCCCACAGCCAGCCCTGCACCCGGATCATCACCGGCCATGTCGCCGCAACGATGGTGGTTGCCCAGATGATGGCGGGCAGGAAGGGATAGAGAATCCACAATGTGACGGCGATCATGGAGACCAGCAGCAGGACGCCAAGCGCCGTGCGGGTAAGGCTTTGTTCAATGTCTTCCATGCAGTCACTCCGGCGTGTGGCGGGGATTACTTTAGGGTGTGCCCCTGACCGAAGCGAACGGATAGTTGCCCCTGCCGGTTTCCAATCCAATTGACACCCGCTCATCCCGGCAAGTAAGTTCTGAAAAAGAACTAACAGGCTGCCGAGGCCGGGAGGAAACGCAGAATGGAAAAGCGCAATGCGACCGTTGCGGTGATCGGGGCCGGTGATTTCATCGGCAGCGCGATTGCCCGGCGCTTCGCGGCCGAGGGCTACCAGATCCATGCCGGCCGGCGGAACGGTGACAGACTGGCGGACCTCAAGGCCGCGATCGAGGCGGAGGGCGGACGATGCAAAACCCGTTCGCTCGATGCCCGCAACGAGGCGGACGTCGCCGCCTTTCTCGCGGAAGCTGATGCCGCCGCGCCGCTTGAAGCCTGCATCTTCAATATCGGCGCGAATGTGAACATGCCGTTGCTGGAAACCACCGAGCGCGTTTTCCGCAAGGTCTGGGAGATGGCATGCTATGCCGGTTTTCTGGCCGGGCGGGAGGCGGCGCGCCAGATGCTGCCCCATGGCCGGGGCTCGATCTTTTTCACAGGCGCCACGGCGAGCCTGCGCGGTGGTACTGGTTATGCGGCCTTCGCCAGCGCCAAATTCGGCCTGCGCGCCGTTGCCCAGTCGATGGCCCGGGAACTGGGGCCGAAGAATATCCATGTCGCGCATCTCATCATAGACGCCGGCGTCGATACGGCATGGGTCCGTGAGCGCCTGAAGGCGCGCGAAGGCGAAGAAGCGCTTGCCAATCTGCAGCCCGATCAGTTGATGGACCCGGCCTCGATCGCCGAGACCTACTGGCAGCTTCACCGTCAGCCCCGCGATGCCTGGACTCATGAACTCGATGTCCGGCCCTATGGCGAGAAATGGTGAGAAGGTAAAAATGAACATCAGATTTCTGTTCGATTTCGGCAGCCCCAACGCCTATCTGAGCCATCGTGTGCTGCCACAACTGGCCGCGCGGACGGGCGTGACAGTGGACTATGTGCCGGTGCTGCTCGGCGGCATCTTCAAGGCGACGAACAACCAGTCTCCAGCCATGGCTTTCGCGGGCATCCGGAACAAGCTCGAATATGATCATCTGGAGATGGAGCGTTTCATTCGCAGGCACGGATTGACGAAATTCGTCTTCAATCCGTTTTTTCCGGTCAACACGCTCCAGATCATGCGCGGGGCCGCCGCCGCCGATCTCGACGGCTTCCTGCCTGCCTATGTCGAGGCTGTCATGACCGCCATGTGGGAAAATGGCAAGAAGATGGACGATCCCGAGGTGATCGTCGCCGCGCTCGATGCGGCGGGGCTCGATGGCGCGGCCATTCTGGCGCGGACGCAGGCGCCGGAAGTAAAGGCGCATCTGCTCGCCAACACGGAAAAAGCGGTGGAAAGCGGCGCTTTCGGCATTCCCACTTTTTTCGTCGGTCCGGAAATCTTTTTCGGCAAGGACCGCCTGCGCGATGTCGAGGAGGAAATCGTCAGGGTGCAGAAAGCGGGATAATATTTCCGCTTATTGCGCCATCGGCCCGATTTTCATGCGGAAACTTCTTTCCTCTCCCGGTTTCAGGGAAAAGAGCCCCGGTTTTTCGGTGAACGGGCCGTCAAACCCTTCGGGGCTGGCCATGCCATGCCAGGGCTCGATGCACAGATAATCCGCTCCCGGCCTCATCCACAGGCCGAGTTGCTCGAACCCCTCCCATGAGACGGAGAGGGCCAGATCGGCTGTGCCATAGCTCAAGGACGTGCTGGCGAGCGCATCGAAGATCAGCGCGTCGCGCTCGAACAGGTTTTCATCGAGGGGGAGGACGCGTCCTTCCACCGGAGAAGGCTCGCGTTCGCCGGAGAGGAGCCCCGCCTTCAGGCGGCGGACCGGCGCGGGTTCCGGCTGATCGAAAAGGATCTGGTGATCCGTTTTGGGCGTGCCGGGGCTGAGTGGCCAGTTGAAGGCGGGGTGCGCGCCGATGCTGGCAAAGAGGGGCCGGGATGAGGGGTTCGCCACCAGATAATCGATGGTGAGCGCGCCGTCCGTGATCGTGTAGGCGATCTCCAGCGTGAAATCGAACGGGTAGCGTTCGCGGGTATGGACGTCGGCGATCAGACGCAGACGGCAGGCTTCGGGGTACCGTTCGATCCATTCGAAATCGAGGTCCCGGGCGAAACCGTGCTGGGTCAGGGTATAGCTTCTGCCGTCATGATGAAGCCGGTCGCCCGCCAGTTTTCCGACAATGGGAAAGAGGTTGGGCGCATGTCTTGGCCATTGGGGGCCGGCCTGCCAGAGCAGTTCGCCGGTCCCCTCAAGACGAAGCGAGGAAAGCTCGGCCCCGCGCTGCCTGACGCAGGCGCTCAACCCGCCTGTCCCGAAGCGCCATTCCACATTGCTCATTGAGCAACCTTGCTCTTGTCCCCCATCAGCCGGGCAAGCGCCGGCTCGATGGCCTCGGCCATTTTTGCCTGGGCGAAGGCGTCGGGATGAACGGCGCCTGCGGGGGGCTTGGCGTGGGGGTCCATGAACATGGACTGGTCGATGACGCCGTTTTTCAGGAACACATAGGAAATGTCGAGGAAGGTCACGTAGCTGCTGCCCTGATAATAGGCCTGAAGCATGCCGTTGACGGTCTGGTCGATCTGCGTCTTCTGCGGCCAGAGGTCGCTTGGCAGGATGCCGAGCAGGAGCACCTTCGTTTTGGGCAATCGCGCATGGATCGTCGAGACGACAGCCTTGATGCCCGCCAGCGTATCCTCGGCGGTGCCGCCCCGGGCGGTATTGTTGGTACCGATCAGCACCACCGCCACCCTGGGGCTGATGCCCGAGATCTCGCCATTTTCCAGCCGCCAGAGAACATGGCCCGTGCCGTCTCCGCCAAAGCCCAGATTGAGAGCCTTGCGGTCGCCGTAGAACCGGTTCCAGACATCGTGGAAATTATATTGGGGCACGCCGCCGTTGAACTCGTAGTCCTGGGTGATCGAGTCGCCGATGAACACGAGGTTGATCTTGCCGCGGTCGCGGATTTCCTGAAGTTTGGCGGCATGGCGCTGGGACCACCAGTCCTGCTGCACCGGCACCGCCTCTGTCGAGGGGTTCGACTCCGCCGCATAGATGGTGGAAGGGGACGCAAGGGAGAGCACAGCCGCCATGAGCGCCGCGCAGAACATTACACAGAGACGCACGCTTATCTCCTTCGCCGGACCGGACATGCACAGAGCACCACTATCGCATACTTAGCCACTCTTGAGGCTCCCCCGTAAGGCTGGAAAACGGCACTTTTGAGGTCACTCCGTCACGGAACGCTGGACAAGAGGACCCTTCTTTCGCTCTATTGCCTCAAAATGCGAACGTGCTCCGGTTTTTCGGAGCGGACCGGGAGGCTGGCGTGCAGGGACCGAAAGAGGCGACAGGGGCGACGATAAGGGCGCAGGCGCATGTGTGCGGGCATCTGCCCGCCGAGACCGGCGAGGATTTTGAAAACGCCCGGCGCGGCTTCATTGCCACGCTGCCGGAAATGATCGTGCGCAATGCCGCCGGCGGCACGGTCTGGGATATGGAGCAATATGCTTTCGAGGCCGAGGGAAACCCCGTTCCCGACACGGTCAATCCCAGCCTGTGGCGTCAGGCCCAGCTCAATGCGCTCCATGGCCTCTTCAAGGTCACGGAGGGCATCTATCAGGTCCGGGGCTTCGACATTTCGAACATCACCTTCATTGAAGGAAAGACCGGCTTCATCGTCATCGATCCGCTGATTTCATCGGAAGTTGCCCGGGCAGCCCTTGAGCTGGCATGGGCGCATCTGGGTGAGAGGCCGGTTGTGGCGGTCATCTATACCCACAGCCATGTCGATCATTATGGCGGCGTCCGTGGCGTCACCAGCGATGAGGAAGTGGCGGCGGGAAAAGTCCGGATCATCGCGCCCGAGGGCTTCCTGGAGCATGCCGTCAGCGAGAACGTGCTGGCTGGCACGGCCATGACCCGGCGGGCGATGTACATGTACGGCGCCCTGCTGCCGCGCGGTCCCAGGGGGCATGTCGATGTCGGGCTCGGCAAGGCCACGTCCATGGGCTCCGTCGGGATCATCCCGCCGACTGAAAGCATCACGCATTCGCCGCAGACCCTGACGATCGACGGGGTCGAGTTCGTTTTCCAGCTCACGCCGGACACGGAAGCGCCCTCGGAGATGAACTTCTTCCTGCCCGCCATGAAGGCACTGTGCATGGCGGAGAACTGCTCCGCCCATCTGCATAATCTCTATACGCCGCGCGGCGCGCAGGTGCGCGACGCCAAGGCATGGAGTTATTATATCGACGAGGCCATCGAATTGTTCACCGGGGAAACCGACGTGATGTTCGCATGCCATCACTGGCCGCGCTGGGGGCAGGAGACGGCGGTCACATTTCTGCGCAAGCAGCGCGATATGTACAAATATATCCATGACCAGACCCTGCGCCTCGCCAATCACGGGCTGACGCCGCTCGAAATCGCCGAACAACTGGAAATGCCGCCGACCCTTGCTTCGGAATGGTATGCGCGGGGCTATTACGGCACCCTCAATCACAATGTGAAGGCCGTCTATCAGCGCTATCTCGGCTGGTTCGACGCCAACCCCGCCCATCTGCACCCATTGCCGCCGGTCGAGGCGGCTGGGCGGTATGTGGCGTTCATGGGGGGAGCGGAAGCGGTGCTGGAGAAGGCGCGGGACTCTTTCGACAAGGGGGACTATCGCTGGGTTGCCGAGGTGGTGAACCACGTCGTTTTCGCCGATCCAGCCAATCAGGCGGCGCGCGCGCTGCAGGCCGATGCGCTGGAGCAGATGGGCTATCAGGCCGAGTCGGGGCCGTGGCGCAACTTCTATCTGTGCGGCGCGCAGGAACTGCGCCATCCGTGGCCTGCATCGCCCACGCCGCGCACGGCCGCGGCCGGTCAGGTTCGCGCCCTGCCGGAGCCGCAGCTTTTCGATTACATGTCGGTCCGTCTCAACGGGCAAAAGGCCGGAGCCCGGACCTTTGCCATCAATGTCCATTTTACAGACAGCGGCCGCCGCTTCCTGCTGACGGTCGAAAATGCGGTGATGCACCATTACGAGCGGCCGGTTTTGGAGACGGCAGAGGCGACAGTGGCCCTGACCCGGGCGGATCTCGCCGAATTGCTGATCGGATCCCGGACTCTGGCGGATCTTTGCGAACTGGGCCGTGCCCGTGTCGATGGCGCGAGGGGATCCGTGGAGGAATTGCTGTCCTTGCTCGACCAGTTCGATGTGTTGTTCAATATTGTGGAGCCGTGATACGCATTTCATTGTAATCTTGTTACGAATCCGGAGAGCGCCATAAAAATATAATCAAATGTGACAAATATAGATCTGGATATTGAGTGCAAAATATAAGCATTCGTGTGTGTAAAATTTTACATGAAATCCGTTTTCCAGACCTCTCATCGATTTT
Organism: Parvibaculaceae bacterium; assembly: GCA_028283765.1. Classification (GTDB taxonomy): domain Bacteria; phylum Pseudomonadota; class Alphaproteobacteria; order Parvibaculales; family Parvibaculaceae; genus JAATFR01. The sequence continues at coordinate 6,520 of JAPWJY010000003.1, forward strand.
AGAGAATATTTGAGATATAAATGCCAATATTTAAAGTATAATTTCGGAGTTTGTGGTGCTTAATTGTGGCATGGAAGATGTTAGTCAGAGGGCGCACGCATTATTTTTATGTGAGAGCTTATATTCGATTGAATAAAATCTGGAGGTCAATTTTCAATATGTGGGGTTTTCATAAGTCTGGCCCCCCTATTCCGGGTATTACCCGTAGCGCGACTCATGATTTTCCTTTTAGAATCACTTGATAACGCAGGCGTGGCGAATTCGTTGCGGGAATGCAACTGTGGCATGTGCAAATTAGTTCGTTATAAGTTAATTCTAGTTTTAACTAATCGTCACACGTGTTAAGCCTAAAAAAATTCTGAGGAGTTCCCATGGTGGTCGCGCGGGACACGGTGAGTTTACTGGAAACGCTGGGGGCCGACGATGTTGAGTATCGCGACTTTGAGGCGACGCCAATGAATAGTGTGGCCTATACGGATCGCTGGTCGATCATCGATGCCGTTGCCGGGGCGACCGGGGGCGAATCCTCTTTACCTCAGGCGGATAATACGCCCTATGCACATGGCAGCCTCAATGAAGTAAGCTTTGCGTCGGCCGGGGAACAGGCGCGTCCATCGATTTTCCGGCTGGCGGAGCGAACAGTGCCTGATGTCGGGAAGGTTGTTCCAAGTGTGGAGAGGCCTGCTGCGATTTTTGGCGCGCGGCCTGTGCCTGTATCGGTACCCACAATGCCCGCCCCCAAACTGAAATCGCAACCTCTTGCCTCCTCATCGGCACATGATCCGTTCGCGGCTGGACCGGTGCCTGTGACACCTTCCAGGGGTGTTTTCGGCATGAAGGAGCCTGTGCCGGCTGTTCCAGATATGCCGTTTGCGCCGGGTGAAGCTGAAATCGAGGCCGCTCTGGGGTTGTCTGCATCGGCCGATGCTCTCAAGCAGCCCCCGCCGCTGCCTTCATCCAGGCAGGCGCCGCAGCCGCAGACTTTTCAACCGACGATGGCAGACCAACAGCCAGCAGCGCCACGAAGCGCTGCTGGTCCGGTTTTTGCGTCCCGGCAGGTTAACCGGGCCGAAGCGCCGCTGCTCCAAAAAATCCAGCCTCATGCGGCGCAGCCGGATAGAATTCAGTTCCCCGAAACGGCGAGCGCGAGCCTCTATAAATCGGGCCCGCTTCCGGCTGGCCCGGCTACGGTAGCTGCTCCTGTTGTATCGCGGAATTTGTTTCGCAAGGTGAACGCGCCGCAGGTGGCGTCCTCGCCTGAGGTGAACTCATTACATCAACTCTTCATGCGCATTGCGGAAGGGACGTAATGCCACTCATCGTTGTCTCATCCCCCAAGGGGGGCGTTGGTAAAACGACATTGACGGCGAACCTCAGCGTTGCCCTCGTGCAAGCGGGCTGGCGCGTGGTGGCGATCGACTTCGATGTTCAGAATGAGTTGCGGCTCCATTTCGGGATGCCTCTGGGGGATCCCTATGGTTTTGCCAGACATGGCGTGGATACGCAGGACTGGAGTTCGCTCCTGTTGCAGGCTTCCAATGGCGTCTATGTCCTTCCCTATGGCGAGGTCAGTGTTGCCGAGCGACTGAGGCTGGAGGGTGGTCTGGCGGGTGGGCGCAATTTTCTGGAGCCGCGCTTGCGCACATTTCTGAACGAACGCGACTGCATCGTGATCGCCGACACGGCGCCGGGGCCCACAGTGGCGCTCGGTGCTCTCGACGAGATGGCCGATATGCGTATTGCGGTGTTGCTGGCGGATGCAACGTCGCTGGCGCTTTTGCCCCAGATCGAGCGCGGCGCTTTCTTTCATGCATCAGCGGCCCGGGGCGAAAATTGCTGGTACATGCTCAATCAGGTCGACTCACGCCGCCGTCTCAACCGCGATGTGACGGCGTTTGTGGAAGGCAAGGTTGGAAACCGTCTGGTCGGGGCCATCCGCGAGGATGAAGCCTTCGCCGAATCGATCGCGTGTCAGCACAGCGTTGTCGATCATGCGCCGTTAAGCGCAGGCACGCAGGATGTTTTTTCGGCCGCCGAGGTAATTGGCAATCTGATCTTGTCGGTTTCGCCGCGCAAGCGGCAGGCCGGTCTATTGTAAGCTGCATAGTCAGTACACGGGAAGAGGCATGGCAGGGGGATGAACCAGAACACGTTTCTGGCGCGGTTTGGACGGCTGGTTGCATTCGCTGCGGCCGGGTTTGTCTTTTACTTCGCGATCATCACGCCGCTTGATCTGAAATCGCAGATCATTTTCGGCGTGGCGTCCATCATTGCAGCCTTCATCATCAGCCGCTCCTCCGCGCGCCAGTTGACGATTGCGCTCGCTATTCTCTCTCTCGTCATGTCGACGCGCTATATCTACTGGCGCACGACGGAAACGCTGCACTTCCAGTCTTTTCCCGGCGCTTTCTTCGGTACGGGCCTCTATCTGGCGGAGGTTTATGCCTGGCTCGTGCTGGTGTTCGGCTATTTCCAGACCATGTGGCCGCTTGAGCGCCCTGTTCGGCCGCTGACCGGCGATCCGGAATACTGGCCGACGGTCGATGTTTTCGTGCCGACCTATAACGAGAGCCTGACGCTTGTCTCCAGCACGGTCATGGCGGCGTTGAAGATGGATTATCCCGCCGGCCGGTTCCGGGTGCATCTGCTTGATGACGGACGGCGGGAGGAATTCCGGGAATTCGCCGAAGCCGTGGGGGCCAATTATATAATCCGTCCCGACAACCTGCACGCCAAGGCGGGCAATCTCAACCATGCGCTTATGGTCTCGGATGCCGAGCTTATCTGCATTTTCGACTGCGATCACGTACCGACCCGGGCGTTCCTGCAACTGACCGTCGGCTGGTTCCTTGAAGATGACAAGCTCGCGTTGCTCCAGACGCCCCACTATTTCTATTCACCGGATCCGTTCCAGCGCAATCTGGAAACAGGCGATGATCTGCCGGGTGAAGGCGAGCTGTTCTACAGCTCGGTGCAGAGCGGCAATGATCTGTGGAACGCCACCTTCTTCTGCGGTTCGTGCGCCCTGATGCGCCGGTCCGCGCTGGAGGAGAATGGCGGCTTTGCCGTGGAGACGGTGACGGAAGATGCCCATACCGCGCTTGAAATGCAGAAGCGCGGCTGGAACACGGCCTATCTCAATATCCGGCTTTCCGCCGGGCTTGCCACGGAGCGCCTTTCGCTCCACATCAGCCAGCGCATCCGCTGGGCACGCGGCATGACGCAGATTCTCCGGATGGATAATCCGCTGTGGGGGGGCAAGCTCAGCGTTGCGCAACGCCTTTGCTATCTGAATGCGATGCTGCATTTCCAGTTTGCCCTGCCCCGTGTGGTGTTCCTGACCTCTCCGCTCGCCTATCTGCTGTTCGGGCAGAACATCATTTCAGCGACAGCACTGACAATTCTCGCTTATGCCGGACCGCATCTTGTCCATGCCGCCATCGCCAATGCCCGAATTCAGGGCAAGTACCGTCCCACCTTCTGGGGTGAAGTCTATGAGGCGGTGCTCGCGTTCTATCTCGTATGGCCGACACTGGTGACGCTGTTCGACCCCAAGCGCGGCAAGTTCAACGTGACCGACAAGGGCGGTCTTCTGACCGAAGACTATTTCGATCTGCATCTGATGCGCCCGCACCTGATCGCGGCGGCCCTGCTGGTTGCGGGGATTATCTTCGGGCTCTCGAAAATGATCTGGCCTGACACGTTCCAGATTTCGCTCGACACGCTGCTGCTCAATGTTGGCTGGGCCGTGTTCAACCTGCTGATCCTGCTGACGGCCATCGCCGTGGCGCGTGAAACCAAACAGGTGCGCATGCAGGTTCGTGTGCGGGCGGAACTGCCGGCCACTCTCTATTTTGCGGATGGTCATACCGTCAGCGGCACGACCCAAAACCTTTCAATGGGCGGGGTGTCCGTCATGGTGCCGGAGAGTTTCTCGCTGACCGGACGTGAATTGACGGACATTGATCTGCCAAGCGGCGCCGTGACGGCGGTTTATCCCGCGGAAGTGGTCTCGGGCAGCAACGCCGGGCTGCGCCTGAGATTTCGGGAAATGTCTCTCGAGGCAAGGGCCAATCTGGTGAGGACGGTGATGGGACGTGCGGATGCCTGGGTCAGCGGCACTGAACTTGAGCTTGAACCGGAACCCGTCCTCGATTCCTTCACCGGTCTGCTGAAATCCAGCTCCAATGTTTTCAAGGCTACGATAGGCAAGGGCAAGATGCGGCTTCAACCCGCCGAGAGTTTTAACTCGAATCCCGATCAGCTTGGCTGGTGGGCCCGGCTCAAGATCATGCGTTCACGCTTTTTTCCCGAGCGGGTCATCGGGGGTGTTCGCGCCGTTTTTCTGCTGGGCGTGATTATCGGTGGCCTGACGATTGTGGCCGGCCGGGTGTTTGCGGCTGATTTCGATCCTGCCGCCGCCTTTTCCGGGGGGCCAGGCGGCGCGGCGCCCAACGTGGGTGCGGCGGCTCCCCAGTCCGACCCCCCCTGACCGGAACGGCCCCGGCCATGCAGGGCGGGGCGGGCGGAACCGCGACCACAGGGAATGTGTCTTCCGGTATGCCGTCCGCGGGGATGCCGTCAACCGGCATGCCTTCGACGGATACGCCTTCGGCTGATGCGCCTGCTGCTCCCGGGGTGGTCATTTCCGGCAGCAGCATGCCTCAGGGCGCGCTTTCGCCGAACGGAACGCCGCTCGATTCGCAGCAACTCAGTCCCGAGATTGTCGGGAGCGGTCCGGGCAATGGTGGTGACGGCGGCCGCGGCGGAGAGCCCAGGCCGACCTTCAGCGTCATGACGTCGTCGAGTGTGGGCACTATTCTGCCCTCTACGACCCATGTGGTGCAGGATCCTTCGGTGCCGCTTGAAGCGACCCATCAGGAGGTCATCACCTTCGAGGACATGGGCGCGTTGAATCCGATTACGCTGGTCGGCGTTGCAGGCGAGGCGGGGCTTCCTTTCACGCTGCGCCGCGACGAGGTGGCCACCGCCGCCAAGCTCGTGATCGACTTTGGCTACTCGCCAGCCCTTATCCCCGAATTGAGCCATCTTGCCATCCAGCTGAACGGCGAACTGATCGGATCGATCCAGCTCGTCAAGGAGCGCTCCGGCGGCGTGCGGGTCGAAATACCGATCAACCCGGCGCTGATCCTGACCGAGAATACGCTCAATATCCGCTTCATCGGCCATTACACATGGCGCTGCGAGGACCCCCTGCATTCCTCGCTCTGGGCGAAGATCAGCAATGTCCAGTCCCGGGTCGAACTGACGATGCAGCGTCTGCCGCTGATGGATGATCTGGCCCTCCTGCCCGTTCCCTTCTTCGACAAGGGCGACATGCATTCGCTCTCGCTGCCTTTCGTTTTCGCAGGCAGCCCGTCGGATGGCACCTTGCAGGCGGCGGCGTCGGTCGCGTCCTACTTTGGCCTGCGTTCCAGCTATCGCGGCTTTGATTTCCCGGTGCTCTACGGTTCGATTCCGCCGCGCAACGCTGTGGTGTTCGCCACCGCCGCCGACCAGATTCCGGGCCTTGCCCTGCCGAACATCACCGGTCCGACCGTCGCGATGGTCACCAACCCGTTCAACGCCTGGGGCAAGCTCCTTCTGGTGCTGGGCCGCAATGCGGACGAGTTGAGGGCGGCGGCCTACACATTGTCGGTGGGCTCGACCGCCATGACCGGCGCGGTCCAGTCCGTAGGCAATCCATCGCTCGATCCCCGCGTGCCCTATGACGCGGTGCGCTGGCTCAGGACCGACAAGCCCGTGCGGTTCGGCGATATTGCGCCGCCGCTTTCCCTTCAGGGCATCGGCCTGCCGCCTGGACCTCTTACACTTAATTATCGTGCCGCGCCGGATACGTTCGTCTGGCCCGACAATGGAATCCCGGTCAATCTGCGTTACCGCTTCCCCAACGGGGAGTGGCTCGATCGCCGGATTTCCCGCCTCGATATCTCCCAGAACGGCAAATATCTGCAATCAGTGCCGTTGCGCGAGGAAAAGACCGTCGATGAGGTCCGCAGCCTGATCAATGCCGACTATGTGCTCAACTCGGTCGACATGAAGCTGCCGCCTTACCTGATGGTGGGGCAGAACCAGATGCAGTTCTATTATGACCTGCGGGTGAACAAGCGCGGCGAATGCCAGAGCGAAGTGCCGGGCAATGTGCGCACGGGCATCGATCCGGATTCGACCATCGATCTCACTGGCACCAAGCATTTCACCCAGTTGCCGAATCTCGCCTACTTCGCCACGGCCGGCTTCCCGTTCACGCGGATGGCCGATCTCAGCGAAACGGACGTCGTGCTTCAGCAGCAGCCCGCGCCGGAGGAGATTTCCGCTTTCCTCGGGCTTATGGGGCGGATGGGCGATGCGACCGGCGTGCCCGTTACCGGCGTGAGCCTGTGGCGCGGCGGGGATGTAAACCTGCTTTCAGGCAAGGACATTCTGGTGATCGGCCCGCTTCAGATGATGGCGCAGTTCGGCAGCCTCATGGAGGGCGGACCGTTCGCGGTTCAGGATGGCCGCCTGCGGGTTGGCGTCAATTCGATCATCGACCGCATCTTCTCGATGTTCGGCACCAAGGTCAGCGATCACGAGGGACCTCTCCAGGCCGACAAGGTGCTGGTGCAGGCCAATGACTTCAGCGGCATGCTGAGCTTCCGCTCGCCGTTGTCGTCGGACCGGGTGATCGTCGGCGTCCTTTCCAACGACGTGTCGCGCCTGCCCAGGATCGTCAAGGATCTCGAGGATCCCAAGAAGGGCGCAAATGTGCAGGGCGACCTTGCGATCAACGATTCCGCCGATGTGTCGAGCTATCGCGTCGGGTCGGTGTTCTGGGAGGGCAATCTGTCCTGGCTGACGCAGTTGCGCTGGTATCTCAGCCAGAATCCGCTGCTGCTGTTCCTGGGTGTTGTCATTGCGGCGATATTGCTGGCGACGCCGATCTATCTTGCCCTTCGCGGTCTTGCCCGCCTGCGGCTTCGCCGCCGCGGCAGAGAGGAGCCCCATGCCTGATCACGGACGGAACCGCTCCAGCCGCCTGTCACGCTGCTCCAGACGCGGCGTGCGGGGCCCGGCCTTTATCGGCCTCATGGCATTCGGCGCCTCGCTGGCGCCTGCCATGGCAGATGATGTTGCCGTGGCCCCTTCGGTGGTCGCGGCGCCGTCCACGCAGGTGGCGTCCGTCAACAGCAGCCTGTTGCCTCCCTCGGCGCCGCTGGTCCAGTCCAGCCAGCAAGGCATCGATGTCCTGATCCAGCAGGCGAAGTTCTGGCGCGACCGCTCGCGAACCGATCTGGCCGAGCAGATGCTCAATCGCGTGCTGGCGGTGAACCCCCGGGAACCGCAGGCGATCTATGCGATGGGGCAGATGGCGGCGGAGGATGGGCGGCGGAGTGAAGCCCGGCAGTGGCTTGCCCGGCTTGCAACGGCTTCGCCAACAGATCCACGCATCGACAGCCTTCAGAAGGCGATCAGCGGGGGGGAAGTTTCGCCCGAGGTGGTGGATCAGGCCCGCCGGCTGGTTTCGTCCGGACAATATGATGCCGCCGTCGCGCGCTATCGTCAGGCGTTCGGGGGCTCGACCCCGCCCGCACAATATGCGCTTGAATATTATCAGACCCTTGCCGGTACCGACACGGATTGGGACGGTGCTCATCAGGGGCTTGCAAAGCTTGCCCAGGCGCGTCCGGGCGATCCCCGGGTGCAGTTTGCCTATGCGCAGGTTCTGACCTTCCGGGAGAGCACGAGGCGCGACGGCATCTCGATCCTGTCGAAACTCGCGCCGACCATGGGTGAGGCGAAGACCGCATGGCGGCAGGCGCTGATCTGGCTCAACGCGAGCGAAGCCGACAAGCCGTTGTTCACTGCCTATTTGTCGCAATACCCCGATGACCGGGATCTCGAAGCCAAGCAACTGGCGTCCGAAACAATCGAGCCGGTGGATCAGGTGGCCGCGCTTGTGGGGCAGGGTTTCGTCTCGCTGAACAATGCGCGTCTCGATGATGCCGCGGCCTCTTTCCAGCGGGCGCTCGCGCTCGATCCAAAATCGGCACCGGCGCTGGGCGGCTTTGGCGTGGTCAATCTGCGTGCGGGCCGTTTCGCCGATGCGACCGGCTATCTTCAAAAGGCGATCGACGCGGATCCCGCCGAAAAAGGGCGCTGGGAAACGGCGCTGGCGGCGTCGAACTTCTATGGCACCATGGATGACGCTGTGACCGCCAGAGACAAGGGCGATCTGGTCAAGGCAGAGCAACTGGCGCGCCAGCTTGCCAATGGCGACGACCCGGATCGCGGCGACGCCCAGCTTCTGCTGGCTGATGTGCTGCGCAAGCAGGGGAAATACGCGCAGGCCGAGGATCTTTATGCCCGTCTGGCGCAGGCCAATCCGGGCGAACAGAAGCTGGCGGCGGCTCTGGCCGATGTGCGGGCCAAGCAGGGCAAGCCCGTTGTCGCCACGGCGAGCGTGCCGGCTTCTCCGCAGCCTGTCGAGGCCACAGCCGGCAGGCCTTCGCCCTCGGCGCTGATCGATGAGGCGAAGCAGGCCCGCGACGACGGGCGGCCGACGGATGCACTGGCTCTGATCAACCGGATTCCGCCTGCACAGAAGACCGCCGATGTGGCAGCTCTGACCGGAACGCTCAATGCCGAGCGCGCCATAGCGCAGGCGCGTGTGGCCTATGTGGCGGGACAGAAGGGGCAGGCGGTGGCCATGCTCGGTCAACTGGCCGCGACGCCTGGAACAAACGCGGAAACGCGCTCGAACGTTGCCCGCGCCTTCTATGACATGGGCGAGCAGGATCAGGCCGAACAACTGGTGCGCAACGAGCTGGGGCGGGTCTCCTCCGGCCGTCCGGCGGATTATCGCGGCTTTATCGCCGTGGCGGCGCTTTCCGGTGATGAAGCGGCCAGCGATCAGCTTTTGCGGAACATCGCCGCCAGCGCCTCTTCCTCGCCCGACGATCAGGCTGAGATCGGCAAGCTGAGGGCGACGGTAACAGGCGCGAAGGCCGACCGGTTGCGCCTCGCAGGCAATTTCACCGGCGCGTGGGACACGCTCGCAGGCGGCTTCAGGCTCGCCCCTGGCGCGCCGGAACTGCTGGGGCCGCTGGCGCGGCTTTACCAGACGGGCCACCTGCCGCTTCAGGCGCTCCAGATTTACGATGTCATGCTCCAGAAGGATCCGGGGAATGTCGCATTGATGGGCGAGGCGATTTCCGCTTCCATCGACGCGGGCGCGCTGCCCCGGGCTCAGGCGATGTTGCAGCAGGCCATGCGCAAGGATCCGCGCAATCCCCGGCTTTATCTGCTGGCGAGCCGGATCGCCCAGGCCTCCGGCAACCGGTCCGATGCGCTGAATGTTCTCGATACGGCGCGCGCCCTTCAGCGCGAGCAGGCCGGCATCGCGGATGCGGACGGCAGCTATCGCACGGCGTCGCTCGGTCCCGTATCAGCTGGTAGTCCGGACGTTCCTGCCGAGCCCTCGACGGTTGCCCGGAACAGTGCGCCCGGAAATAGCGGCCATGATGGGGAGATCAAGGTTGCCGACTCGCTCAGCGGGCCCCCGGTCTACCTGCCCTCATCGCCCTCCATTCCGGGCGTCTATACGAACCAGTCCGCGCCGGTCGAGGGGACCGTCTCGACGCCATCGACGGTGGTCGTGAGGCCTGCTTCCGTGCCTGTCTATGCGCCGGGCGCCACGATGCAGCGGGTGACCTTGCCGGGTTTCCAGCCCGCCCAGTCTTCTGTGCCGACTTATGGCGCGCCGGGCTATGCCGCAACGGACAGCCTGAGCCAGCAGATCGATCAGGAAATCGCCAGCGTGGAGCAGCAGGTAGCGCCCCGGATCGATGCTTCCGTGGCCTATAATGGCCATAATGGCACCACCGGCCTCAGCAAGATGCAGGATGTGACCGGCACCGTCGCCTTCACCTTCTCGCCCTTCAATACCGGCCGGTTGACCGTGGCCGCAATGCCCGAGCACATCAAGTCCGGGACGCCGACGGGAAGCCGACTTGCCGCGTTCGGCTATAATCCGTCTCTCTTCGGCAATTCATTTGCGGCCGGGAAGCAGAGCGATTCCGGCGTAGGCCTGGGCGCTGCCTACAGCATCGGCAAGGTTACGGCCGATATCGGGACCACGCCCGTCGGCTTTGCCCATACGAACATGGTGGGTGGCGTCGAGTGGACGCCCAGGCTGGCTGACAATGTGACGTTGCGCGCCAAGCTGGAGCGCCGCGCCGTCATGGAAACGGTGCTCTCCTATGCCGGTACGCGGGATAATTACTCCGGCCGGAAATGGGGCGCCGTCACCAAGACCGGCGGCAGCCTTGGCCTCTCTTATGACGATGGCAAGACCGGCGCCTATGTGGATGGTTCGTACTATGAATATCGCGGTCTCAACGTCGCGCATAACAGCGCGATCGGCGCGAACGTCGGGGCTTATATCCGGCCGATCCTGGCCGAGGACCGCATGTTGCAGGTTGGCGTCAACGTCAACTATGCCAATTTCAAGAAGAACCTTGGCCAGTTCAGCTTCGGTCACGGCGGTTATTTCAGCCCGCAGCAATATGTGGCCTTTGCCCTGCCCATTGAATATGACGGCAAGGTCGACCGGTGGAGCTACCGTCTCCAGGGTGCGCCGGGTTACCAGATCACCCGCCAAAGCTCGGCCCCCTATTTCCCGACCGACGATGTAGCCCAGACCAATCTGAACTATGCGGCAATGGGCTCTGGCGGCTCGATCCAGTCTTATTACGCAAGTTCCAACGACAAGGGATTCGGTTTCTCGGGTCTCGGTCAGGTCGAGTATGAATTGACCAAGCAGACAACCCTCGGTGCCACGGCGGGATACAACAGCTTTGGCAACTACCACGAGACGAAGGCGATGATCTACCTCAAGCAGATGTTGGGTGAGTAAATTGACAATGAAAGTTCCCCTGTTTCAACAGCCGAAGGAGCTTCAGGCTCCTGTACCCGAAGAGGCTGCCGCCATGCCATTTGATGAAACAAGCCTCGCCTATCTGAGCGCGAACCATGTAAGCCGCCAATGGCGCGCCTTCCTTGTCGCGATCTCATCGGAGCTTTTCCGCAATGCCGATACCGAAGACGCCCTTGCTTTTTTGCGTGAAGTCGGCAGCCATGTAGCGACATCCTTGCCGCTCGCCAAGGTTGAAACGCTTGAAGCGCTTGAAGCGGCCATCAACGGGCGCTGGGCCGAAATCGATTGGGGCTGGGTATCGCTCAGCGCGACCGAAAATGAAGTGCTGGTAAAACATGGTGCGTCTCCGAGTTATATCGACCATGCCGAAGGTTCCGAATGGACGCGCGGTTTTGCGGCAATTCTGGAAGGCCTTTACACAAACTGGTTCCAGGCTCAGGGCAGCCAGGCCGGTCTCAAGGCCGTCTGCATCGCAGCGCCTCATGGCGCTCCGCTGGAGTTCCGCTACGGCCTCTAGGGCGAGATTTGCCCGTGCTGCCGGCGTTGCCGTGATGGTGTCGTCCATGTTCTTCGGCGCGGCATCGGTCCGTGCCGCGGAAGACCCGGCCTGGGCCGCCTTCCGCGCGAAGTTCGTGATGGCGGAGGGCCGGGTCGTCGATTTCGAGGACAAGAAGGTCAGCCATACGGAGGGGCAGGGCTACGGCATGTTGCTCGCCGTGGCCAATGACGACCGGAAAACCTTCGACGCGCTGTGGAACTGGACGAAGGCCAACCTTTCCCGCAAGGACGACTATCTTTTCTCATGGGCGTGGCGTCCTGACGACAAGCCTCACGTCAAGGACAAGAACGATGCGACCGACGGCGACATCCTGATCGCCTGGGCGCTGTTGCGCGCCGGACAAAAATGGGAAGTCCCTGAATTTGTAAGCGCGTCGCGCGATATTCGAGGATCGATCCGGGACAAGCTCGTCAAGGTCATTGCCGGGCGCACGGTCCTGCTGCCGGGTGCCGCCGGATTCCACAACAAGGACCAGACTGAAATCAGTCTGTCCTATTATATTTTTCCGGCCTTCAACGAGTTCGCAAAGGATGAGCCTCAGGGGGGCTGGGACAAGCTGGCCCATGATGGCGTCGAACTCATTCTCGATGCGCGCTATGGCCGCTATGTGCTCTCGCCCGACTGGATAGAAATTTCCGGCAAGGGGGAATTGCGCATCGCCACACAATGGCCTGCGCAATTCGGCTTCGGCTCCGTGCGTGTGCCCCTCTATCTCGTCTGGGGCGGCGTCTCCTCCATGGATATTATCGGGCCTTATGTGAATTTCTGGCGCGGGATGGCGATGCAGGACAAGGCACCGCCCGGCTGGGTCGATCTTTATACGGGTGCCTATGCTCCCTTCGAGGCCCCCCTTGGCATTCGTGCCATCGCGGCCTTCGTGAGCGGCACGCCCAACGTCACCATGCTCGGCTATTCCGACAAGGAACCCTATTATTCCGCCGTGCTTTTCCTGCTCTCGCAGCTTGCCTACCGCGAAACCATGCAGGCGAAGCTCACCCCTCAGTGACCTTGCAGGACTGGCACCGCGCCACCGGTGCTTTCTTTTTCATCCGTCTCCCTGGGCGCCAGCAGCAGATAGATCGCGGGCGTCACGATGCGCGAGAGCACGGTCGAGCTGATGAGCCCGCCGATGATGACAAGCGCAAGGGGCGAATAAAGTCCTGAGCGTTCGAGTGCCAGCGGCATGAGGCCGCCGATGGCGGTCGCCGAGGTCAGCAGCACCGGCAGGAAGCGGATTTCGCCCGCCTTCTCGATGGCTTCTTTCAGCGAAAGGCCCTGTTCGCGCAACTGGGTGGTGAAATCGACCAGCAGGATCGAGTTCTTGATCTCGATGCCGATGAGCGCGATGAGGCCGATCACGGCGGTGAAGGAAAGTGAATTGCCCGTGACCCAGAGCGCGAGGAGCGCGCCCATGATGCCGAGCGGGATGACGGCCGCGACCACGGCGGTCACCCTGAGTGAGCGGAATTCGAGCACCAGCACCGCGAAGATGCCGAAGATCGCGACGATGACCGCGCTGCCGAGGCCCGCGAAGGATTTGCTCTGTGCTTCCGCCTGTCCACCGGCGCTGATGGTGTAGCCGGGGGGCATCTTCATTTTCTGAAGGCGCTGGTAGACGTCCTCTGAAACCTTTGAGGTGAGGAAGCCGGTTTCCGTATAGGCCGTGACCGTGACCGAGCGCTCGCGCTGATAGCGGTCGATACGCGCGGGACTGAGGCGGAAGGTGGGCTCGGTCACGATGCTGAGCGGCGCGGCGCCCGCTTCCGTCGGCACATAGATATGGTCGAGCTGGTTGAGATCGTTGCGCCCGGAGCCGAGGCCAAGTTCCATGGGGAGGCGCACGCGGACCGGAAATTCATCGCCGTCGCTTTCACGGAACTGGGCCACGGTTTCACCCTGCAAGGCCGCATGCACGGTGCGGTCGATGGCCCCTGCGGGAATACCCAGCGCCGCCGCCTTGTCGCTCTGGACGCCAAGGCTGAGGTCGGTGCGCTCAAGCCTCGCCGGGTTGTCGATGTCGCGGGTGCCGGGTGTCTGGGCGATGGTATGGGTAATCTGCGCGGCAAGCTCGCGCAGGGTCGGGATATCGTCGCCCAGTACGCGCACGGCAATCGGCGCCTCTATCGGCGGGCCGTTCTCAAAGACCCGGATGATGATCTGGGCACCTGGATATTGCGCGAAAATGTGCCGCAGACTGTCCAGATAGCGATGGCTCTCTTCCCCTCGCCATTGCTTCAGCTGGACGAAGACGGACGCCGTGTTGGCCAGATTTTCCTTGGGGCGGACATTGTAGAAAACCTGCGGGTTGCCGTGGCCGAGGTTGGAGAGATACCAGTCCACTTCCTTTTGCTGGGCCAGTACTTTCTCGACGAAATTCAACGCCTTGTTGGTGCCGGACATGGCCGTGCCTTCCGGTGTGTCGATGTCGATCATGACCTGCGGCACTTCGGCGGGGGGAAACAGGCTGAAGCCGAGCGTGGAGAAAAGCGGCAGGCTGGCAAGGAACAGCAAGCCTGCGGACATGACGACGAGGCGGGGCCGTTCGAGCGCGAAATGCAGCGCGGGCCGGTAGAAACGGTGGATGCCGCCCATCAGCACCCGCAGCACGGCGTTGCCTTCTGGGTCGTCCGTCTCCTTGAGAATCCGGCTGGCGAGGAAGGGAATGATGGTCAGCGCCACAAAGAGCGAGGCCCCGACCGTCACCAGAACGGTGACCGGCAGGGAGCGGATGAATTTTCCGGCTCCTTCCGGCAGGAACAGCAGCGGCACGAAGGCGAGCATGAGCGTCGCCGTGCAGCCGAGCACGGCGATATAGATCTGCTTTGAGGCGGCGATGGCGGCCTGCGTGCGGTTCATGCCCATGCGCAGGTGGCGCGCGATATTTTCGGTGACGACGATCGAATCATCCACCAGCAATCCCAGCGCCAGCACGAATCCCGCGATCGAAAGCTGGTTGATGGTGAAGCCCATCATTTTCAGCATGGTCACGCCGATGGCGAGCGACAGGGGAATTGAAATCATCACCACGAGCGAGGCGCGCGGCCCGAGCGGCAGCAGCGTGAAGACCACCAGCGCCAGTGCGATCAGGAAATCGCGGCCAAGGCCGGTTAGGCGGTGGGCGACATTCTTCGACTGGTCGAAGGTGCGCACAAGCTTCACATCCGCGGGCAGGTTCTTCTCGTAATCGTCGGCGATGCGGAAAATGGCGTTTCTGACGTCGAAGACGTTTTCGCCGTCCTTCATGTTGGCGGTGACGAAGATGGCGCGTTTGCCATTGTACCACGTCAGATGCGTCGGCTCGTCATAATCCCACGCCACGCTGGCGACGTCGCGCACGCGGATGGTGCGACCGTCCTGGGCCATCACGACGGTATCCTCGATCTGCTGGACCGTGTCGAACGAACCGGTGCCCTTGAGATTGAACCGGCGGTCGCCGACATGCACCACGCCGGCCGGCAGTTCCGTCCCTTCGGCCTGAAGCGCGGAAAGCACATGGTCGAGCGGCAGGCGCAGGCGGGCCAGCTTGCCCAGATCCACCTTGATCTGCACTTCGGATTGCGGCGCGCCCCACACTTCCGTTTCCCAGACGCCGGGCGCGCGGTCGATGATGTCCTTGAAGTTGTCGCCCAGATTTTCCATTTCATGGAACGTTGCCGTATCCGAGACCAGCGCGAACTGCACGATGTTGGTTTTCGTGGTCCGCACCTTCTGGACATCGAGACGGGTGAGCCCGGGAGGCAGGGTGGGGCGGATGGCGTTGACCTCGCGCACGACCTCGTCATATTTGGCTTCAGGGTCCACGTCCCAGCTGAACTCCGAGGTGACGACGGAGACGCCATCCCGGCTGGTCGATTGCAGCGTGTTGAGATCGTCGATGCCGTTGATGGCATCTTCGATGGGCTTGCTGACCAGCCGCTCCACGTCCTGCGGGTCGGCACCGGGCAACACGGCCGTGACGATGAAGAAGGGAATGGGAAAGCTTGGATCTTCCGCCAGCGGAATGGTCCTGATGGCGTTATAGCCGAGAAAGGCAAGCCCCGCGAAAACGACGAGGGTAAACTGCCAGTTGCGGACCGAAAAAGCGGAAATATTCATCTGTCCCCCCGGGACCTTCTGATGATGGGCCGTGGATTGCTACCGGGCGGATAGGGTCGGCGCCGCGCTGCTGACGAGATCGCCGTCGCTCAGATAGGCGGCACCCGCCGCAACGACCCTGTCTCCGGCGGCAAGCCCCGAGCGCACCAGCACGGCTTCGCCGCGGATGCCGCCCACCCGGATCGTGGTATGGACAGCCCGGCTGGTGGCGGGGTCGATGCGGTAGACATAGCCGCCGTCGCCCGTTGCCTCGACAAGCGCGGTTGCGGGTATTTCCAGCAGCTTGACGGCGGGCATGACGGAAGGCGTGATGCTGGCCGAGCCGATCATGCCCGACATGAGGGATGGCGGCGGACTGGCGAAGGTGAGTTCGACGTCGAATGCTCCTGTCTGCGGGTCGGCCTGTGCGCCGATGCGGGTCACCTTCCCCACCACGTCCTCGCCGGAAAGGGCCCTGAAATGAGCAACGGCCCTGTCGCCCATGCGCAGGCGGACGACCTGCTGGTCCGACAGCGGCACCCGCATGATCAGCCCTTCGGTCCGGTCGCCGACCGTGAGCACGGGCTCGCCCGCGTTCATCAGTTCATTGGGTTCGGCGAAACGGTGCAGCACGATGCCGTCCGTCGGGGCGAAAATCTGGGCCCATCCGCTGTTGAAATTGATCTGGTCGCGGGATGTTCGCGCCGTCATCAGCGCGCGCCTTGCGGCGTCCGTCACAGCGACGGTGCCGAAGCCCTTTTCCTGCAAGGCTTCCGCCCGGTCAAAGGCGCGCTGCGCCTCGACCACACGCGCCTCGGCGTCGCTTTTCTGGGCGTTCACTTCCGTCAGGTCGAGGCTGGCCAGCTTCTGGCCCCGGGCCACCGCATCGCCGTCATCCACATAAAAATGGGTGATGAGCCCGCTGACCTTGAAGGAAAGGGTTTGCTCGCTCTTGAGCTTCACCGTGCCCGCGGCCTCGATGTCGCTCGCCCAGGGCGCTTCGGCGACGAGGGCGGTCTCGACCGGAATGGCCGCTTCCGGCTTTTTGACATCTTCCTTCTTCCGGTCGGAACAGCCGGCCAGCAGAAGAAAGGAAATGATGACCGCAACAGCGGCAGAGACGACGCGCATGATTGAAACCCCACCCTTAACAGTGGTAACCTAATAACGTTAAGTTAACACTTCAAGGTTGTGGTTGATAAAAAGCCAGCACCTGCGCCATATGGCGTCTGTTCATGTTTCCGGAGTGATTAAAGGCCCATGCCTGGAAAAAAGACGGTCCGGCTGCCTGCTGCCGAGCGGCGCCAGCAAATTCTCGATATCGCCCGGTCTCTTTTCGTTCAGCGCGGTATCGAGCACACCTCGATGCGTGAAATCGCCAAAAAGGCAGGCATCACCGCAACCTCGATTTATGATCATTTCGAGGATAAGGACGATCTGCTCTATGAGATCGGCCAGAACTTCTTTTCCGCCTTCATCGAGCATGCCGAAACGGAGCTGGCCGGGCTGGTGGACCCCATGGCCCGGTTTCGCGCCATGGGCCGCCTTTATATCAGTTTCGGCGTCGCCCACCCGGAAGAGTACCGTCTGGTCTTCATGACTCCCATCGCCGGGCTGAAGCGGTTGATGATGCTGGATGGCCGCCATGCCGTCGGAGCCGATGGCCAGCCGACGAAGGGTGCGCTCGCCTATGGCATGCTGGAGGCCCATATCACCGAGATGATGGGCAAGGGACTGATCCGTGAGGGCAATGTCTGCACGGTTTCAGAAGCCGTGTGGGCGGCGCTGCACGGCGTGGTCGCGCTGCTCATCACCCACGATCATTTCGAGTTTTCCTCCCCGGAGGAAATGATCGCCATGACGGCCAGTATCATCCTTGACGGTCTGTGCCCACGCTAGGCTTGCGCCTGGGCCTGCATTTCAGCCTCCGCGCCCGCGCGCCAGTCCTGCATGGCCGGGAGTGACCAGATGAGGTTCATATAGCGCCGGCTCGTGCCGTCATCGCCCAGCGCCGCCAGATCGGCCTCATAGGTGATGAGCCGCGAGACGACCGGGGCGAACATGGCGTCGGCAATGGTGAAATGGCCGAACAGGAAGCCCTCGTCACGGTCCGCCGTCGCGCCGAAGCGGGATCGCGCCCCGTTCCATATCTCGACGATGCGCCGGACATTGGCCAGCGCTCCCGGCGTATGGCCCGCGCCGGGAAAGCGGGCCAGCACTTCCATGGGCATATCCCGGCGCAGATCCCCGAAGCCCGAGTGCATTTCGGCCGAATAGCTGCGGGCCAGTGCCCGGGCCTGCCCGTTTTCAGGCAGCAGCCTCTTTTCGGGGAAAAGGGACGCCATGGTCTCGCAGATCGCCAGCGAATCATGGATGACGTCGCCGTTCCACAGCAGGGCGGGGATGAACCCGGAGGGCGAATATTTCAGGATTTCCGCTTTGGTGGTTTCCTGACGCAGCCGCAGATTGATCTCCCGGAAGGGAATTCCGGCATGGCGCATGGCGAGCCACGGGCGCAGGCTCCAGCTCGAATAATTCTTGTCGCCGATGACAAGTTCAAACTGGAAGCGTTCCGGGGCTATCATGGCTCTCTCCTGCGACCGTTGCGGGTGTAGGAACCGCTCTATAAGGTCTTTCAGGCTCAAATGCCTGCAAAACTTTCAGTCAAGGCAGTTCAACGTGCTCACATTCTTTCTCAGCGCCTCCCGGAATGCCACGCCGATATGGGCGCTTACGTCCTCATCGCTTGAGGCATGGTGCGCCGCTCACGCGGGTCCCCTCGCCCAATGGGCGGAAACATCGGGCTTCGGGGCTGAACCTGGCCGTGTGCTGCTGCTGCCGGACGGGACTGGCGGCATTGCGGGTGTCCTGCTGGGACTGGGCGATGGCAGCGACCCCTTCCTGTTCGCAGCGCTGCCCGGGGCGCTCCCTGAAGGCAGTTATCATCTGGAAGGCGACATTCCGGCCGACCCGGCCCTTGCCGCGCTTGGCTATGCGCTTGGCACCTATGCTTTCACCCGCTACAGGGGCAGGACGCGGACCTGGCCCTCGCTGGTGCTGCCCGCAGGGGTGGATGGCGAGGAGGTGAGCCGTCTGGCCCGCGCAACCTTCTGGGCGCGCGATCTCATCAACACGCCGCCCAACGACATGGGACCGGCGGAGGTGGCTGACGCGGCCCTGGCGCTGGCTAGAATGCATGGCGCCAGCGTGCGCCTCGTTGTGGGCGATGAACTGCTGGAGCAGAACTATCCCCTCATTCATGCCGTGGGCCGGGCGAGCACGCGCGCGCCGCGTCTTGCCGCCTTTCACTGGGGCCGGGAGGATGCGCCGAAGGTCACGCTGGTCGGCAAAGGTGTGGCCTTCGATTCGGGCGGGCTCGACCTCAAGCCGTCGGCCGGCATGCTGCTGATGAAGAAGGACATGGGCGGGGCGGCGAATGTGCTGGCGCTCGCCGGGCTCATCATGGAAGCAAAGCTCGATGTGCGGCTCCATGTGCTCATTCCCACCGTCGAGAACGCGGTTTCGGGTTCCGCCATGCGCCCGAGCGACATCGTCGTCAGCCGCAAGGGCGTTTCCGTCGAGATCGGCAATACGGATGCGGAAGGCAGGCTCATCCTTGCCGATGCGCTGGTCGATGCCGATGCCGATGCGCCCGATCTGTTGATCGACATGGCGACATTAACCGGCGCGGCGCGGACTGCGCTGGGGCCGGACCTGCCGCCTTTCTATACGGACGATGAGGTGCTCGCCTCAGAGCTTGCCGCTTCTTCGGTCGCGGTTGCCGACCCGATATGGCGGATGCCGCTCTGGAAACCGTATGATAACTGGCTTGAGAGCAAGATCGCCGACATGAATTCCGTGTCCGATGGCCCGTTCGCCGGTTCCATCACGGCGGCGCTGTTCCTGCGCCGCTTTGTCAGCAAGGCGAAAGCCTATGTGCATTTCGATATTTATGGCTGGGTGGCGAAGCCGAAGGCGGGCCGTCCCGTCGGTGGCGAGGCGCAGGCGATCCGCGCGCTCTTCCATCTCATCAAGAGAAGGTATGGCTGATGGCCATTTCTTCCGGGCCTGATCCGCGCATAAACCCCTTCCGCGACGATCTGGCGGCAACCCATCTGCGCGGGGAGGTTCTTGCAGCGAAATTCGTC
Source organism: Parvibaculaceae bacterium (assembly GCA_028283765.1). Lineage (GTDB taxonomy): Bacteria > Pseudomonadota > Alphaproteobacteria > Parvibaculales > Parvibaculaceae > JAATFR01. Next base: position 26,240 of record JAPWJY010000003.1, read on the forward strand.
GAGGGCACCGACCGGCAGGTGAAGGTGCCGGTGACGCCGCTGCTGCGCCGCCCCCAGCACGATGCGCCGGTCGATACCGAACTGCTTTATGGCGAGATATTCCGCGTCTACGAGGTGCGTGGCGGCTATGCCTGGGGGCAGGCGGCCTATGACGATTATGTCGGCTATGTGCCGGCCGACGCGCTTGCCAGCGAGGTGCTGAAGCCGGGGCATCGTGTGGTTGCCCTGCGCACCTTCATTTATCCCCGGCCTGATCTCAAGGCGCGCCCGGTCGTCGCGCTTTCCATGAACACCAAGGTTCAGGTGACCGGCACGGACGGAAAATGGAGCGAGATCGCGCGCGGCGGCTTTGTCTTTGCCCGGCATCTGCTGCCGCTCGACGATGTCGCGGATGATTTCGTCTCGGTGGCCGAGAAGTTTCTGGGCATCCCCTATCTGTGGGGGGGACGCTCAAGCCTTGGGCTCGACTGTTCAGGCCTGATCCAGATGGCGCTGGAGCTGGGCGGCATTCCGGCACCCCGCGACAGCGACATGCAGGAAGTGGTGCTGGGCGAGGCGCTGGGCGCGGGCGACGATATCCAGGCGCTTCAGCGCGGCGACATGGTTTTCTGGAAGGGGCATGTCGGCGTCATGCTGGATGGCGAGCAACTGCTCCACGCCAACGCCCACCATATGGCCGTTGCCATCGAGCCGCTGGATGAAGCTCTGCGGCGCATCGAGATGGCGGGCGGCGGCAGCGTCACGAGCATCCGGCGGATGGTCACGTCCGCTAGCGCAGCGCGGCGGCAATAAGCTCGCGGGTATAGGCTTCCCGGGGTTGCTCGAAAATCGCCTCGGCGCTGCCCTGCTCGACGATCCGGCCATTCTTCATGACGATGATGTCGTTGGAGAGCGCGCGGATCACCTTCAGGTCATGGCTGATGAAGAGATAGGCGAGCCCGTGCTTCTGTTGCAGTGCGCGCAGCAGGTCGACGATCTGGGCCTGGACGGACATGTCGAGCGCGCTGGTCGGCTCATCCAGCATCACGAATTTCGGCTTGAGCGCCATCGCCCGGGCAATGGCGATGCGCTGGCGCTGGCCGCCGGAGAATTCATGAGGATGGCGGTCCTGCGTTGCGGGATCGAGGCCGACTTCCTCCAGCGCGGCGCTGACCCGCTCGCGCAACTCCCTTGCCGTCAATTGCGGCTGCTGGATGCGCAGGCCCTCCGCGACGATGTTGCTGACGGTCATGCGCGGGCTGAGCGAACCGTAGGGGTCCTGAAACACCACCTGCATGGCGCGCCGCAGGGGCCGCATCTCCCGGGAGTTCAGCCCCTCGATAGGCCTGCCCTCAAAGCGGATGGCCCCTCTGCTGGCGATGAGGCGCATCAGCGCAAGGCCGAGCGTGGTTTTGCCCGAGCCGGATTCGCCGACGATGCCGAGCGTGGCCCCGGCCTTCACCTCCAGCGAAACGCCATCGACGGCCTTGATGTGGCTGGTGGCGCGGCGCAGCAAACCCGTCTTGACCGGAAACCAGACTTTCAGATCGTCCGTGCTCATGACGACAGGCGCGTCCGTCACCGGCGGCAGGGCGCGGCCCTTGGGTTCGGCGGCGAGCAGATGGCGGGTATAGCCATGCTGCGGCCGGGCGAAAATGTCCGCCGTCGCGCCATGCTCGACGATCTCGCCCTTCGTCATCACATAGACGCGCTCGGCCATGCGGCGCACGATGCCCAGATCATGGGTGATCAGCAGCAGGGCCATGCCAAGGTCTTGTTGCAGCTTTTGCAGCAGGTCGAGTATCTGCGCCTGCACGGTGACGTCGAGCGCCGTGGTCGGCTCGTCGGCGATCAGCAGGTCGGGCTCGTTGGCGAGCGCCATGGCGATCATCACGCGCTGGCGCTGGCCGCCGGAAAGCTGGTGCGGATAGGCCTCCAGACGCTCCTTCGCATTGGGGATGCCAACCTGATCGAGCAGATCGAGGGTACGGGCGCGCAGCGCCTTGCCGCGCAGGCCCATGTGGATGGAGAGCACCTCGCCGATCTGGCGCTCGATGGTGTGGAGCGGATTGAGCGAACTCATCGGCTCCTGAAACACCATCGAAATCTCGTTGCCGCGCACGGCGCGCAATTCCCGCTCGCTCGCCTTCATCAGGTCGCGGCCCTTGAAGATCACTTCGCCGGACGGGTGGCTCGCCTGCGGATAGGGCAGGAGCTTCAGGATCGATAGCGCCGAGACCGATTTGCCCGATCCCGATTCCCCGACCAGCGCCACGGTCTCGCGCGGCCTGATATGGAAGGAGATATGGTCGGCCGCCATTACATCGCGCTCGCCATGAAAGAGCACGGAGAGATCGCGGACATCGAGAAGGCGCTCGCTCATGACATCACCTTGCGCGGATCGAAGGCGTCGCGCACGGCCTCTCCGATGAAGACGAGAAGGCTCAGCATGATGGCCAGCGTGAAAAAGCCGGTGAGCCCGAGCCAGGGCGCCTGCAGGTTCGCCTTGCCCTGCGCCAGCAGTTCACCGAGCGAGGGGGAGCCGGGCGGCAGGCCGAAGCCCAGAAAATCGAGTGAGGTCAGCGTCGAGATCGAACTGTTGAGGATGAAGGGCAGGAAGGTCAGGGTCGCGACCATCGCATTGGGCAGGAGATGGCGGTACATGATGGCGAGGTTGCCAAGCCCCAGCGCGCGCGCGGCGGTGACATATTCGAAATTCCGCCCGCGCAGAAATTCCGCCCGCACCACGCCGACGAGCGAGACCCAGTTGAACAGCAGCAATATGCCGAGCAGGATCCAGAAATTGGGCGCGATCACGGCCGAGATGATGATGATGAGATAGAGCGTGGGCACGCTCGTCCATATCTCGATGAAGCGCTGGAACAGCAGGTCTGTCCAGCCGCCGAAATAGCCCTGCACCGCGCCTGCGGCGACGCCGATGATCGAGGAGAAAAAGGTGAGGACCAGGCCGAACAGCACCGATATGCGAAAACCGTAGATCATGCGCGCAAGCACATCGCGGCCCTGATCGTCGGTGCCGAGCCAGTTGACCGGGGAAGGGGGAGAGGGTGCCGGCGTGTCGAGGTTGAGGTTGATCGTGCTGTAGCTGAACGGAATGAGCGGCCAGACGATATAGCCGCCTTTTTTCCCGATCAGCTCCTTCACATAGGGATCGCGGTAATCGGCTTCGGTCTGGAACTCGCCGCCGAACGCCGTTTCGGGATAGCTGACGAACACGGGCATATAGAAGCCACCGTCGTAACGGACGAGCAGGGGCTTGTCGTTGGCGATGAATTCGGCGAACAGCGTGATGAAGAACAGGACCAGGAAAATCCACAGGCTCCAGTAGCCCCGCCTGTTCGCCTTGAAGTTCCGCCAGCGCCGCCTGTTGAGCGGACTGATGGCGATGCGCGGCGTGGTGAAGACGGCTTCGGGCGGGATGATCTCGGTCATGGCTCAAACCTCCCGCGAGTCGAAGTCGATGCGCGGATCGACCCAGGTGTAGGTGAGGTCGGAAACCAGCGCGATGACGAGGCCGAGAAGGCCGAAAATATAGAGCGTGCCGAAGACGACGGGATAATCCCGGTTGACGACCGATTCATAGGAAAGCAGCCCGAGGCCATCCAGCGAGAAAATGGTTTCGATCAGCAGCGCGCCGGTGAAAAACGCGCCGATGAAAGCGCCGGGAAAGCCTGCGATCACGATCAGCATGGCGTTGCGGAAGACATGCCCGTAGAGCACCTTGCGTTCGCTCAGGCCCTTGGCGCGCGCGGTCGTGACATATTGCTTGCGGATTTCATCGAGGAAGGAATTCTTGGTCAGCAGCGCGGTGGTGGCGAAGGAGCCGATCACCAGCGCCAGCACCGGCAGCACGATGTGCCAGAGATAATCGATGATCCGGTGCGGCCAGTCCATCAGCGCCCAGTCGTCCGAGGTGAGCCCACGCAAGGGGAAGATGCTGAAATAATTCCCGCCCGCGAAGATGACGATGAGGAAGACGGCGAAAAGGAAAGCGGGCACGGCATAGCCGACGATGATGATGGCGCTGGTCCACAGATCGAAGCGGCTGCCGTCGCGCATCGCCTTCATGATGCCGAGCGGTATGGAGATCAGATAGGTGAGGAGCGTGGTCCACAGGCCGAGCGAGATCGACACGGGCATTTTCTCAAGAATGAGATCGATGACGCGGACATCGCGGAAATAGCTGTTGCCGAAATCGAAGCGGGAATAGTTCCAGATCATCAGGCCGAAGCGCTGGTACCAGGGCTTGTCGAAGCCGAACTGCACTTCGAGCTGCTTGATGAAGGCCGGATCCAGCCCCTGCGCGCCGCGATATTTGCTGGCGATGGCGGCGTCGCCCGCGCCGCCTATGCCCCCCTGGCTGAAGTCGCCGCCGCCCCCGCCGCCGAAACGAGCGGTCGCCGAGGTCTGCATGCCCTGCAGTTTCGCGATCACCTGCTCGACCGGTCCGCCTGGTGCGAACTGAACGATGACAAAGCTGATGAACATGATTCCCAGAATGGTCGGTATCATCAGCGCGAGCCGCCGCACGATATAGGCCGCCATGCTTTACCCCCCGATCCCGAGTTTTGCCGCCCGGGTTGCGTCTACCCACCAGCTGTCTTCCAGCGCCCTGTCATAGGCGGGCGGTTCGGCGGGGTGATCGTAAATATCCCAGAAGGCAAGGGTGTGGACTGATTTGAACCATTGCGGCACCCAGTACCAGCCTGCGCGCAACACCCGGTCGAGCGCATGGGTCGCCACCGTCTGGTCCTCGCGGTTTTCCGCATCGATGATTTTTTCGATCAGCGCGTCGATCACCGGATCGGCGATGCCCGCAAGATTGTTGCCGCCGGGAACAGGGGCCATCTGCGACCCCCAGAAGGAATGGATTTCGACACCGGGCGTGGGGCTCATGGAATAGCGCTGTACGGTCAGGTCGAAATCATAATTCTTCATCCGGTCCTGATATTGCGCGCCGTCGACGATGCGGATGCTGGCCTTCACGCCGAGGAGCTTGAGGTTCTTGATGAAGCTGCCGCAGATGCGCTCCCACATCGGCTCGTCCTGAAGAAATTCGATTTCAAGCGGCGCGCCTTGCGCGTTCTGGCGCACGCCATCCACCACTTTCCAGCCCGCCGCATCGAGGAGCGCGCCCGCCTGCCGCAGCAGTTTGCGGTCCTGCCCCGAACCATCGGAAACCGGCGGCGTCACGGGTTCACCGAACACGGCGGCAGGCAGTTGCGCGCGATAGGGTTCCAGCAGCGCAAGTTCGCCCGGCGTGGGCAGTCCCTCAGCCATCAGCGGCGAGTTTTCAAAGAAACTGCGGGTGCGGGTATAGGCGCCGTAGAACAGGTTCTTGTTCATCCACTGGAAGTCGAACGCACAGGAAAGCGCCTCGCGCACCCGGACGTCCTGAAATTGCGCCCGGCGCAGATTGATGAACCAGCCCTGCGCGCCCGAGGGAGAGTGGTCGGGCGTGGTCAGCCGCCGCACGCGGCCATCCTTCGCGGCGGGAAAATCATAGCCGGTGGCCCAGTCCTTGGCGGTGAAATCCTCGCGCAGCAGATATTGCCCGGCCTTGAAGGCTTCGAATTCGGCGGTGCGGTCGCGGAACACCTCGAACCGGATCCGGGCGAAATTATACCGGCCCCGGTTCACATTGAGATCGCGCGCCCAGTAATCCTCCACGCGGTCATAATTGATGCTCCGGCTGACCTCCACCTGCCCGATGCGGTAGGGGCCGCTGCCAAGCGGCGGCACCAGCGTCGTCTTGTCAAAGACGTTCGCGGTGTAGAAGGCTTTGGAGAAGATGGGCAGCGTCGCCAGCATCAGCGGCAGGTCGCGGGCTTCCTTGCCGCTGAATGTCACGCGCACCCGGTTTGCCGTTTCCGCGATGGCGTCCTTAACTTCGCGCATGTTCTGCGAGATGAGCGGATGGCCTTCCTTTTTCAGCAGCAGCAGCGAAAAGGCCACGTCTTCGGCGGTGAGTTTCGAGCCGTCATGAAAGCGGGCCGCTTCACGCAGGGTGAAGATGACGTCATGGCCATCATTCCCGAATGCCGCCGTTTCGGCGACAAGTCCGTACACGGCATCCGGCTCGTCGAACGCACGCACCATCAGCGTGTCGAAGTTGAGATCGAGGCGCTGGGCTGCATTGCCTTTCAGTATATAGCCGTTCAACGTATCGAAATTATCCTGCGCGCCGTTATAGGCGGTGGTCGAGCCGGTTTCGGAAAGAAGGCCACCCTTGGGCGCATCCGGATTCACATAGCTGAAATGCGAAAATCCGGCGGGATATTTCAGGTCGCCGAACACCGACATGCCATGCTGCGGTCCCTTGGGACGGGCGATGGGGCCATCGATCTCCGCGGCGGAGAGCCGGGGCAGATAGATCGAACCGAGCGCAAGGCCCGTAAGCTGCATGAAGCCACGGCGCGTGAAATGACCTGTCACTTACTGGGTTCCCGCATCTTTGGGCAATTTGGCGTTGGCGTCGCTCCACCATGTATCCGGGAAGCCGATGCCATAGGCGGGTGTTTTGGATGGATGCGCAAGCCGCTTCCAGTAGGCAACGCGGGTAGCTGCCAAATGCCATTGCGGCACCAGATAATGACGCCACAGCAACACCCGGTCGAGCGCATGGGTCGCGGTCACAAGCTCTTCCCGGCTGGTGGCGAAGATCACCTTGTCGATCAGCGCTTCGACGACAGGATCGCAGATGCCGATGACATTCTGGGACCCGGGTGTTTTGGCGGCGGCGCAGCCCCAGAAATAGCGCTGCTCATTGCCCGGCGAAAGCGACTGGGGGAAACTGCCGACCACAATATCGAAAGCGCGGCTGTCAACGAGGTTGATGTACTGGCTTGAGTCCGGCTCCCGCAAGGTTGCCTGAATGCCGAGGCGCTTCAGGTTCTGAAGATAGGGAGCCGTCACGCGCTCGAAGGCGGGGTCGCTGAGCAGAAACTCGACCTTCATCGGCTCGCCGGTTTTGTTGTTCGTCAGCACGCCGTCCGTCAGGCTCCAGCCCGCACTCTGGAACAGGGCCTGGGCTTTGGCGAGGTTGGAGCGGTTATTGCCGGAGCCGTCATTCACCGGGTTCTGGTAAGGGCTGGTGAAAAGCGCTGGCGGCAAGTCCTTGCGGAAAGGCTCCAGAAGGGCGAGTTCCGCACCTGCGGGCACGCCGCCGGAAGCCAGTTCCGATGAGGGGAAATAGCTCGCGGTGCGGGTGTATTGTCCATAGAAAAGCGTCTTGTTCTGCCATTCGAAATCGAAGGCATAGTTGAACGCCTCGCGCACGCGAGGATCGGCGAATTTGGCGCGGCGGATATTGAAGAGAAAACCCTGCATCGCTTCGGGATTATCCGTATGCAGTTCCTCGCGCACGATCCGGCCATCCTTTACGGCGGGGATATTATAGGCGGTCGCCCAGTTCTTCGCGCTGTTTTCCAGCCGGAAGTCGAGTTGGTCGGCCTTGAAGGCTTCGAGCGCAATCGTGCCGTCGCCGTAATAATCGTACCGGATGGCATCGAAATTGTTCTGCCCCACGTTCACCGGAAGATTCTGGCCCCAGTAATCCTTCACCCGGTCATAGCGGATGGTCCGGCCCGGTATCATTTCGCCGATCTTGTAAGGGCCACTGCCGAGAGGGATTTCGAGCGTGGTTTTTGAGATGTCGCGGGGCTGTCCGTCCTTGCCGGTGCCGGTCCAGAAATGTTTGGGCAGTACGAAAAGCTGCCCCATGATGATCGGCAGCTCCCGGTTGCCCTTCACCGAGAAAGTGAAGCGCACCGTGTGGGGCGTCAGCGCTTCCACCTTGGCGACATTGGCGTAATAGCCTGCGAAGGGCGGATAGATGCGTTTGAGGGTCTGCAGGCTCCAGACCACGTCGTCGGCGGTGATCGGGACGCCGTCCTGCCATTTCGCCTCCGGGCGAAGCTCGAACGTGACCGATGAAAAATCGTCGGGATAAGAAAGGCTCTTTGCGATCAGGCCATATGAGGAGCCCGGTTCATCGAGGCTGGATTTGGTCAGCGTCTCATAGATGAGCGATATGCCGTCTGCCGGATTGCCCGTGACGATAAACGGATTGAGGCTGTCGAAGGTGCCGATGCTTGATAGCCGCAAGGTGCCGCCTCTGGGCGCGTCGGGATTCACATAGTCGAAATGCTTGAAGTCAGGACCATATTTGAGCGTACCGAACAGCGAGGCACCTGCCCGGGCTGTGGTCTGATCGGCAGCAAAGGCGGCGGGAGCGGCAACACAAGGCCCGGCAAGCAGGGAAACGGCGAGGGCCAGTATGCGTAGCTTCATTGTGCGTCCCGTCATGAATGAGTGGTTCAGGATGCCTGACTTTACCCGCCCTGCGCTCCCGGCAAGATTAATCTTTCTTCAAGCTCGATCACATGCAAACGGTTGAATTTCGGGCGCGATCCGGAATCGGCGTCTCATTGTGGCGTTTAAAACGAAACGCCCGGCACGAGGCCGGGCGCTTGACAGGGAATGTGGGGATAACCCCGAGCTTACTTGGCGGGAGCAGCGGCCGGCGCTGCATCCTTGGCGGCTGGCGCAGGGGCGGCGGCCGGGGCTGCCTCAGGCTTGGGCAGCGGCAGCGGGCTTTCGCTGTTCGAATTGAGGTAGGCGATCAGGTCGGCGCGCTGCTTGGGGTCCGAGATGCCGCCAAAGCCCATCGCCGTGCCGGGCACGAAAGCCTTCGGCGCCTTGACGAACTGGTAAAGCTCCTTGAACGTCCACTTGCCGCCTTCGGCCTTGCCGGCGAAGTCCTTCATGCCTGCGGAGTAGGCGAAGCCGGCAGCGCTCGCGACCTGGCGGCCGACGACGCCATAAAGGTCAGGACCGACCTTGGCGCCAGCGCCTTCCACCAGATTGTGGCAGGCGCCACACTTCTTGGAGACTTTCTCACCGGCGGCGATGTCGGCCGTGGCGAGCAGGGTTGCCACATCGGGATCCTGCGCAGGCGCAGCGGCGGCACCGCCCGCAGTCGCATCGGCCACCTGGATTTCGAACGCCTTCGGGTTCGGCTCGGGCGTGGAATAAAGAATCTCGGCCATGTTCGAGAGGCCGATCGCGACCAGCAGTGCAAAAAGCACGGCTCCCGCCATCTTGTTCAGTTCAAAACTATTCATAGACCCAGGCTCCGGCGGCACAGTCTTCAGGAGTTCGGCAGATACGCGACAGGCTTGTCCGCCCCGCGCGGCATCCATCGTGTGGCATTATTCTAGTGGCGTCATTCTACAGGCAAGACCATCCGGAAAAACGATCCCCCCGGCGGGCCTGTTCGGGCGGAGATTAGCCGCTTCCGCCCGAAAGCCGCAAGACGTATAAGTTTGCCGTGCGCCCGGGGCTTTCTCATGTTCCCTGTTGCGGCGATCCGTCGCAGTTTCAGAGCGCGCATCCATCGGCCTCACGCACAGGGATTGGACAGTTTGCCCCCTTCTCCCATCATCATGATTCCGGCCCGCATGGCCTCGACCCGGCTGCCGGGCAAGCCGCTCGCGGATATTTGCGGCCTTCCCATGATCGTGCAGGTGATGCACAGGGCAAGAGAGGCAGGGACAGGCCGCGTCGTCGTCGCGGCGGCGGAGGCGGAGGTCGCCAGGGCCGTGGAGGCGGCTGGCGGCGAGGCGGTCATGACCGACCCGGACCTGCCATCCGGCTCCGACCGGATCATGGCTGCTCTCGAAGCCATCGACCCGGAAGGCCATCACGACATCATCATCAATGTGCAGGGCGATCTGCCGACCTGGACCCGGCGCTGATCCGGCGCGCGGACGAGCTTGTCCGCGCCGATGGCGTCGATATTTCGACGCTGGCCGCCGAAATCGCCGTCGAGGAGGAACGGACCAACCCCAATGTGGTCAAGGCCGTGATCGCGCTGCCTGGGGGTGGCCGTTCGGGCCGGGCGCTCTATTTCACCAGGGCCACGGTCCCCTGGGGCGAGGGACCCCATTTCCACCATATCGGTCTCTACGCCTATCGCCGGGCGGCGCTGGCCCGGTTTGTCTCGCTGCCGCCCTCGCCGCTCGAAAAGCGGGAAAAGCTTGAGCAGTTGCGGGCACTTGAGGCGGGTATGCGGATCGAGGTGGCGGTCGTTGACACTGTTCCGCTCGGTGTCGATACTCCCGCCGACCTTGAGAGGGCGCGCGCCCTGCTCGGCAAGCCGGGCGGGGCCAGAGCCTTCATATGAGAAATGTTCCATGACCATGTCGACCGCGCAGAACACGATCGCGTTTCAGGGTGAGCCCGGCGCGAATTCCCATATCGCCTGTCTGGAAGTCTATCCCGACATGATTGCGTTGCCCTGCGCGACGTTTGAGGACGTATTTGCCGCGATTGCCGAGGGTCAGGCGCGCCTTGCCATGATCCCGATCGAGAACTCGGTCGCGGGGCGGGTCGCCGACATCCATCATCTGCTGCCCAACGCCCAGGTCTTCATCATCGGCGAGCATTTCCTGCGCATCCGCCACCAGCTTCTGGGCCTGAAGGGCTCGAAGGTCGAGGGTCTGAAGGTGGTGCAGAGCCATGTCATGGCGCTGGGCCAGTGCCGCAAGGTGATCCGCCAGATGGGCCTCACCGCCGAGGTGGCGGCCGATACCGCCGGTTCCGCCCGCCAGATCGCCGAGATCGGCGACCCCGCCCGGGCGGCCATCGCCTCGGAACTGGCTGCCGACATCTACGGGCTCGATATCCTGCGCCGCGACATCGAGGACGCGGACCACAACACCACCCGCTTCGTGATTATGGCGAAGGAACCCAACGATGCCGAGCCGGACGACGGCCCGGTCATCACCAGCTTCCTGTTCCGCGTCCGCAATGTGCCCGCCGCGCTTTACAAGGCCATGGGCGGCTTTGCCACCAATGGCGTCAACATGACCAAGCTGGAGAGCTACCAGATCGAGGGAGCGTTCACCGCCACCCAGTTCTATGCCGACATCGAGGGCCATCCCGCCTCGCGCAATGTGCGTCTGGCGCTGGAGGAACTCGATTTTTTCACCAGCGAACTGAAGATACTGGGCGTCTACAAGTCCCATCCCTACCGGCTCGACATCGCCGGGCGGGCGGGGAATTGATCAGGGCCTCGTTACCCTTCTCAGCGTCAGGTTGATCCTGCCGCCGCCGTCGATCAGGCGGGAGGTGTCAGGATAGAGGCGGTCGATGCCATGGAAGCTGAGCCGCGCCGGGCCGCCGAAGATCAGGCCGTCGCCGCTGTTCAGGCGAAAGGACCGGGTCGGCCCTTTCCGGGTCGAACCACCCAGGCGGAAAAGGGCGCTGTCACCCAGCGAAAGCGAGAGAACCGGGGCGTCGAGCGCCGGTTCGTCACGGTCCTGATGCAGCCCCATCTTGGCCTGGTCGCCCCGGTAGAAATTGACGAGGCAGCATTCCGGCGGGGCCGGATAGCCGGTCAGTTCATTCCACAGGGTCAGAAGCGCGGGCGGAATCGTGGCCCATTCCTGACCCGTTACCGGATGATAGGGCTGATAGCGGTAACCGGACCGGTCCGAAACCCAGCCAAGAGGTCCAAAACAGGTCTGTTCGACGCGAAATGGCGTGCCGGAACCGGGCATGACCGGCCGGTAGAGCGGAGACTGGACGAAAAGGGCCGCTACCTCGCCGATGAGGACCTTTTGCGCCGGAGCGTCGATGAGGCCCGGAAAAATCCGCACCCCTTCCGAGACGGTCAGTCGATCCAGCTTTTCCATCCTGACGGTTCCCGCTTGCCGGGCCTGCGGGCTTGGGCTACCCGTGGTCGCAACCATATCTCATCTGGGGCAGGGCGGCGGGAATGGCAAGAATGAGAGGGATGGCCGCCGCGCTCGGCCTTGGCATCCTGCTGGCGCTGGGCGGGTGCGCAAGCACCGGTACGACTGTCGCCCGCGTGTCAGCCCCGGCTTCTGTTCCTGCCTCTGCCGATGAGGCGAGCGCCCGGGCAGGCGATGCGGAGGCTCAATACAGGGTCGGCATGGGCTATTGCTGCTCCTTGGGGCGCGCTGGCAGCCATGACACCCGGCAGGCGACGGCATGGCTTTGCAAGGCCGCGCGCCGGGACCATGCCGCGTCCCAATATGCGCTGGGCCAGATTTATGCGGGGCAGCCGGTCAAGGGAGCCGGGATGCCCGGTCCGCAGGCCGCGGGCCAGCCGACGGACCTTTCCGAGGCACTGCTCTGGTATCGCCTCGGTGGCGTCCATGGGCTCAGATATGCCGACGAGGCGGCGGACGCCCTTGCCGCGACCATGAGCCATGAGCAACTGGTCAAGGCGGGCAGGCTGGAGAGCCGCTATCCCGATGTGCCCTGTGAATGGGACGATGTTTTCCCCGATCACAAGCTTTGACGCGAGAATGAGGGCTTCACCGCCCGCAGCCGGGTTTCCCCGCAATCAAAAAGAGGTTATTTGTCCCGGCAAGGCCGGATGGGCGCGGTTGTCGTAGAAACGTGTGGCATTATTGCCGCATGACCGCTTGCGGGCGGCGCGAGCCAAACCTATATACACGCCAGTTGTTCAACCCCTTTTACCGTTTCCCGAATGGGGGCCGGTTGCGGGTTTTCGGACGTCATGCGGCGTCTGGGGGCTTTGCGAATGGGTGCCATGTGGCCCACCCGGCCTGCCGAAAGAATGAGGAAGTCCTAATGGGAAAGAAAGTTATCGGAATCGACCTTGGCACGACGAATTCGTGTGTCGCGGTCATGGAAGGCTCCACCGTAAAGGTGATCGAGAATGCCGAAGGCGCCCGCACCACGCCGTCCGTGGTCGGCTTTACGCCCGAAGGTGAGCGTCTCGTGGGTCAGCCCGCCAAACGGCAGGCCGTCACCAACCCGACCAACACCTTCTTTGCGATCAAGCGCCTGATCGGGCGCTCCTACGAAGACCCGACCACCCAGAAAGACAAGGGGATGGTCCCCTACCAGATCGTGCGCGCCAACAATGGCGACGCCTGGGTCGAGGTCTCGGGCAAGCAATATTCGCCCGCCGAAATCTCGGCCATGATTCTGACCAAGATGAAGGAGACGGCGGAGGCCTATCTCGGTGAAACGGTCGAGCAGGCCGTCATCACCGTGCCCGCCTACTTCAACGACGCCCAGCGTCAGGCGACCAAGGACGCGGGCAAGATCGCGGGCCTCGAGGTGCTGCGCATCATCAACGAGCCGACGGCGGCGGCGCTTGCCTATGGCCTCGACAAGAAGCATGACGGCCAGCTGATCGCGGTTTATGACCTTGGCGGCGGCACCTTCGACGTCTCGATCCTTGAGATCGGCGATGGCGTGTTCGAGGTGAAGGCGACCAATGGCGACACGTTCCTCGGCGGTGAAGATTTCGACATGCGCCTCGTCAGCTACCTCGCCGACGAGTTCAAGAAGGAAAACGGCATCGACCTGAAGCAGGACAAGCTGGCTCTCCAGCGCCTGAAGGAAGCTGCCGAAAAGGCCAAGATCGAGCTTTCCTCCGCGGCCCAGACCGAAGTGAACCTGCCGTTCATCACGGCGGACGCCTCGGGCCCCAAGCATCTGACCATGAAGATCACCCGCGCCAAGCTTGAAGCGCTTGTCGAGGATCTGATCCAGCGCACCATCGAGCCCTGCAAGGCGGCGCTCAAGGATGCGGGCGTGACGGCGGCGCAGATTCAGGAAGTCGTGCTCGTCGGCGGCCAGATCCGGATGCCGAAAATCCAGGAAGTCGTGAAGCAGTTCTTCGGCCGCGAGCCCAACAAGTCGGTGAACCCGGATGAAGTGGTCGCCATGGGCGCCGCCATTCAGGCCGGCGTGCTTCAGGGCGACGTGAAGGACGTGCTGCTGCTCGACGTGACCCCGCTGTCGCTCGGCATCGAAACGCTGGGTGGTGTGTTCACCCGTCTGATCGACCGGAACACCACGATCCCGACCAAGAAGTCGCAGACCTTCTCCACCGCCGAAGACAACCAGTCCGCCGTGACGATCCGCGTCTTCCAGGGTGAGCGCGAGATGGCGGCCGACAACAAGCTGCTGGGCCAGTTCGACCTGATGGGCATTCCGCCCTCGCCGCGCGGCATGCCGCAGATCGAGGTCGCCTTCGATATTGACGCCAATGGCATCGTTTCCGTGTCCGCCAAGGACAAGGCGACGAACAAGGAGCAGTCGATCCGCATTCAGGCGTCGGGTGGCCTTTCGGATGCCGACATCGAGAAAATGGTCAAGGACGCCGAGGCCAACGCCGAAGCGGACAAGCAGCGCCGGGCCCAGGTGGAGGCGCGCAATCACGCCGAAGCGCTGGTCCATTCGACGGAAAAGACGCTGGCCGACAACAGTGACAAGGTGCCGGGCGAAGTGACGGCTGAAATTCAGGCGGCCGTCGATGCGCTGAAGGAAGCGCTGAAGGGCGAGGATGTCGAGGCCATTACGGCAAGGACGCAGAGCCTGACCGAAGTTTCGATGAAGCTCGGCGAAGCGCTTTACAAGGCCGCGCAGGAAGCGGGTCCCGCCGGTGCGGGCAGCGCCGAAGGCCCTGCCGCAGAAGGCGTGGTCGATGCCGACTTCGAGGAAGTCGACGAGGACAAGAAGCGCAGCGACTCATAAAGAGTAGAGCAGGCGAGACCATGCCGGCGTTTGCCGGCATGGTCCCGTTTTTGACCGGTTTCATCCGCATGTTGTCTCGTGCACCATGTGGATGAGCTTTCAGGGCCGCAGGCATGATGAAGCAGGGATCCAGCATGGACAGAAAATGCGTGCCGTTTACCTGCATCGCCCTTCCGGCGGCTGCCGGCTCTGCCATATGCGCTGCTACAAGGATCGGTTAAGGCATGTCGAAGCGTGATTTCTACGAGGTTCTGGGCGTTGCCCGCACGGCCAGCGCCGAAGAGATCAAGAAGGCGTACCGCACGCTCGCCAAGAAGCATCATCCCGACATCAATCCGGGCGATGCCGACTCCGAATTGAAATTCAAGGAAGCCAGCGAAGCCTATGACGTCCTCAAGGACGATCAGAGCCGCGCGGCTTATGACCAGTTCGGCCATGCCGCCTTCAATGGCGGGCAGCGCGGTCCGGGCGGAGCCGGGTTCGACCAGAATTTTTCCTCCTCCATGTCGGATATTTTCGACGATCTGTTCGGCGAATTTATGGGCGGCGGCCGGCGTGGGCGCCGTGGCGACAGCGGCGGCAAGGCGCGCGGCCAGGATCTGCGCTATAATATGGAAATTACGCTGGAGGATGCTTTCTCCGGCAAAAAGGCGCAGGTGCGCGTGCCTTCATCCGTCACCTGCGAAGTCTGCGCCGGGTCGGGCGCAAAGGCCGGGTCGAAGCCGAAGGTCTGCCCCACCTGCCAGGGGCACGGCAAGGTGCGCGCGACGCAGGGCTTTTTCACGGTCGAGCGGACCTGTCCGGCCTGCCATGGACGCGGCGAGGTCATCGAGGATCCCTGCGACGCCTGCCACGGCGCGGGCCGCGTCAACAAGGAGCGCACGCTCTCGGTCAATATTCCCCAGGGCGTCGAGGACGGCACGCGCATCCGCCTGACGGGCGAGGGCGAGGCCGGGGTGCGCGGCGGCCCGCCCGGCGATCTTTATATTTTCCTCTCGATTCTGCCCCATGAACTTTTTCAGCGCGAAGGCGCCGATCTGTTCTGCCGGGTGCCGCTCGCCTTCACCACAGCGGCCCTTGGCGGCGAGATCGAGGTGCCGACGGTGGCGGCCAAGCGGATCAAGCTCAAGATTCCCGAAGGTACCCAGACGGGCGCCCAGTTCCGCCTGCGGGGCAAGGGCATGCCCGTGCTCAATTCGCGCGGCATCGGTGATCTCTATATCGAGGTCGCGGTCGAGACGCCGGTGAAGCTTTCCCGCAAGCAGAAGGAATTGCTGAAGTCGTTCGATTCGGCCAGCGATGAAAGCAACAATCCCCAGAGCGCCGGGTTTTTCGCCCGCATCAAGGAATTATGGGACGGTCTGGCCGAATAATTTCCCGCTGCGGCCTTCCCGAAAATCTCCGGTATTCGCTTTTGATGATCCCGGCCCACCCTTTCCGCGTGGCCGGAATACGCGTTCAGGCGCCGGATAGTTCCTTCCGAATCCACCGCAAGAACGCCTTTAGCAGCCATCCGCCGGGATCCTTTTCATTTTTGACTCGCTGCTGTGACCTGCGCGCCACATGTCTATGACGGTGAAACCCGCGGAAATCCTCATTTTTATTGAAATCGTCCTGTCAGGCTGTGTTCGGTCATTAATCCGTCACTCAACTGACGCGGCGCTGTAACGAACCCTTCCTAAAGCTCTCCTCGACCGGCCAAACCGCGTTCACGAGGAGAACCTATGACCATTATGAAGAAGACTCTGCTGACGGGTGTGGCATGTGCCGCGTTGACGTTCGGCATGACTGGTGCATCCCGCGCCGACAGCAATGCTGACGTGACAGCACGCATCAATGCGCTGGAGCAGCAGCTCCAGGAACTCAAGTCGCAGGTTGATACCCGCGACTCCAAGATCCAGGATCTTGAAAACCGCACGGCCGATCTCGACACGCTGCCCAAGTTCACGCCCGGCAAGCTCGAAATCTCCAGCCGCGACGGCCAGTTCACCATCGGCGTTTTCGGACGCCTCCAGGCGGACGGCTACATCATCAATGACGACAACGCCAAGAACGTTTCGGGCCGCCCGAACCTTCAGGAAGGCAACGGCATGAACTTCCGTCGCGCCCGTATGGGTGTGGGCGGCAAGCTGTTCGGTGTCTGGAAGTACAAGTTCGAAGTTGATTTCGCCGGCAACGCGGTTTCGATCACGGATGCCTATGTGCAGACCGGCCTGCTCGACAACACGACGCTGACCATCGGTAACCAGTATGAGCCCTATGGTCTGAACAATCAGACGTCGGATAACTACAACCTGTTCATGGAATATTCGCTGCCGGTCATCTTCTGGCCGGGCCGTAGCCTTGGTGCGCAGGTCACCTATGCCGACACCAAGAACTTCGGTATTTCGGGCGGCTTCTTCACCAACGGCATCCGCAACGGCGGCAAGTACGGCAACAATGGCAGCACACCGGTTCCGGGCACGACCAACTGGGCCGTCACGGGCCGCGCGTGGTATGCGCCCATCGCTGACGCCAAGAACGCCAAGGTTGTCCATGTCGGCTTCTCCGGCCGTTATCGCGGCATTGAAGACGGTTCCTTCTCTGGCTATTCGCCTGTGCCGGAACTGAACGAGGCGAGCGCTCTCGTTGCCTCCGGCGCTTATAACTACACGTCTGGCAGCACTGTCGTTAACGCCAAGAGCTCGACCACGTTCGGCCCCGAATTCGCGGCCGTATGGGGTCCCTTCAACGTCGACGGTGAATATACCTGGGATAGCGTGAAGCGTTCCAATGGTGGTTCCGATGTGAAGCAGAGCGGTGGTTATGCCGAGGCCTCATGGTTCGTCACGGGCGACGCCTTCCGCTTCTACAACGTGAAGACCGGCTTGTTCGACCGTCCCAAGAACGCCTTCAACGCGCTCCAGCTCGTTGCTCGCTACAGCTACATCGATCTGAGCGACAACACGGGCAACACCACTTCCGCCCAGTGGCTGCGCGGCAAGGAGTCGAACTACACCATCGGTGCGAACTTCTACTTCAATCCGAATATCCGCCTGATGGTCAACTACATTTATGCCGATCCGACCTACGACACGAAGGCCACGACGGCGGCCGACGCGTCCTCGCGTCCCGGCAGCTACCAGATCTTCGGCACCCGTCTGCAGATCGACTGGTAATACGTTTACTGACCAATCTACAAAGCTGGACCCCTCGCAGTCGGCTTTGCTTCCTCCCGCCCGGTCTTGTGCCGGGCGGGCTTTTTATTTGTGAATGGATGGAAAGCGGCATGGTGCGGGCAAGAATATATCCGGAAAATTAATGTATAAATTGAACGTTTACGGATAATTATGAATTGAATGGTTGTCTCTACCCGGTTTTTACGGGGGAGGCATGATGTATACGAGACTTGTTTCAGCTGCTTTCATATTTGCGGTTTTCATGGGGACGGGTGCGTCCGTGCGCGCGGATACGGTTACGGACCGTATCGACAGGCTTGAACATGAGCTGGCAGTGTTGCGGAGCGAGCTTGCCCGGCGCGACGAGCTTGCGGAGCAGAAGAAGGCGGATGCGAAACCCGGTCAGGAAAGCGCAGTTTCCTTCTCGCCGGGCAAGCTGGAGATAAAAACCGCCGATGGCAATTTTTCCGCCGGTATCGGCGGCAATATCCAGTTCGACGGCTATAGCCTGGACTCGAAGCAGTTTTCAAAGAGCGGTACGGGTTTCCGCCGTGCCCGCCTCTTTCTGAATGGCACGGTCTACAAGGACTGGAGCTATCTGTTACAGGTGGATTTTGCCGGAAACGCGCCTCTGCTGGCCACCAGCTATATTGCCTATCGTTTTGCGCCGCAGACGATGGTCTATGCTGGCTATCCCATGGAGCCGTTCGGCCTCCAGAACTCCATGTCCAATGCGGCGACCCTGTTCATGGAAAAGCCGTTGACGGGTCTGCTGTGGCCGGGCAATGCCATGGGTGTGAACCTGCGTCATTCCGATGGAAAATCCTATGGGCTGAACGGTGGCATATTCTCTATAGACCCGGTAAACCCGACCCGAACGGGCCTCGGCGACACCACGGGCTGGGCCGTGACCGGGCGCGGCTGGGGAGCGCCGGTAAACGAGGTGGACAGCTCCGTTCATGTCGGCCTGAGCGGCAGCTACCGGAATGTGGCTGGCTATCGCGACAAGAGCCGGAAGCCCTACAAGCATGATTTCGGCACCCGCGCCGAGGTGGCGAATCTGCCGATTGTCCTTGCCACGGGCCCTCTGACGGATGTCGATCATATCGGCCTGATCGGACCGGAACTGGCCGTGAGCCATGGCCCGTTCGAACTTGAAGGCGAATATCTGCTGGGCTGGGTCAACTTCAGGAATGGCCGGCGGGTCAAGGTCGAGAGCGGCTATGTCGAGGCCGGCGCGTTCCTCCGGGGGCGGGCACCGTCCCTATGATGTGGCGAACGGCTATTTCGGCCCGGTCAAGACGCCGGAGGCGGTTGAACTGGTTGCCCGGGCAAGCTTCGCCGATCTTGCGGACAAGGCCTTCACCGGCCCGCTTGCCGGAAGGGCGAGATCATATGCCGTGGGAGCCAACTATTACTTCAATCCGAATGTCAGGATAATGGTCAATTACGGCATCACCGATCTGGAGTACCGCACGGGCCGCAGCGATCAGGCGAACGTGCTGCAATCACGGGTGCAACTGACCTTCTGACCTCCGTGCCCGTTCCGGAATCATCATCGGAGCGGGCGCAGCCGCCCATGCGGGGTTTTCAGGGAAGGGGACGCCGATTTACGTGAACCGGCTCGCCTGATATATCCCGCTCCTGTCGCCGGAGGCCGATGATCCGGCACGGGCAAGCAGGGACAAGCGGATGACCGGCTTCAGGGTTGTGATTGCGGGCTGCGCCGGACGCATGGGCCGGACGCTGATGCGTCTGGTCTCGGAAACGGACGGCGCAGAGCTTGCCGGGGGCCTTGAGCATGCCGGGTCCCCGTTTCTGGGACAGGATCTGGGCGCGCTCGCGGGACTTTCCGCGCCGCTGGGGCTTGCCGTTTCCGACGATGCGCTGACGCTTCTCAAGGATGCCGACGCCGTCATCGATTTCACCCGGCCCGAGGCGACCGTCGAACTGGCAGCGCTGGCGGCGCAGGCCCGCATTGTCCATGTCATTGGCACCACAGGGCTTGACACCGTCCATGAGGCCCGCATCGCCGCCGCCGCACGCCACGCCACCATCGTCAAATCCGGCAACATGAGCCTCGGCGTCAACCTGCTGGCGGCGCTGGTGCGCCAGGCCGCCGCCGCGCTTGGCGACGACTGGGATATCGAGATCGTCGAGATGCACCATCGCCACAAGGTCGATGCGCCGTCGGGCACGGCCCTGCTGCTGGGGGCGGCTGCCGCGCAAGGGCGCGGCGTGGCTCTTGCCGACGTGAAGGATAGCGGGCGTGATGGCCAGACCGGCGCGCGCCGGACAGGGGACATCGGCTTTGCCGCGCTGCGCGGCGGCAGCGTGGTCGGCGACCATGAGGTGATTTTCGCGGGCGCGTCCGAGCGCATCGTTCTGGGCCATGTCGCGGAAGATCGTGCGATCTTCGCCCGTGGCGCGATCCGGGCGGCGCTCTGGGCCAATGGCCGGGGACCGGGCCTCTACAGCATGGCGGACGTGCTGGGGCTTGCCAAAGACTGATCCAATCGAAAGAGGTGCTGAATGTCGAATGTGCTGGTGCTTGTCCGTCACGGACAATCGGAGTGGAACGAGAAGAATCTGTTCACCGGATGGCGTGACCCGGCGCTGACCCCCCTTGGCCGCGAGGAGGCGAAGGCCGCCGGCAAGGCGCTCAAGGACAAGGGCTATGTCTTCGACGTCGCCTACACCTCGCTGCTCAGGCGCGCGCAGGACACCAACGACATCATCCTTGCCGAAGTCGGCCAGTCCGGCCTGCCGGTCATCCGCGACCAGGCGCTGAACGAACGTGACTATGGTGACTTGTCGGGCCTCAACAAGGATGACGCGCGGGCCAAATGGGGCGACGAGCAGGTCCATATCTGGCGCCGCTCCTATGATATTCCGCCGCCCGGCGGCGAAAGCCTGAAGGACACGGCGGCCCGCGTGCTGCCCTATTTCGACCGGGAAATCATGCCCCGCGTGCTCAAGGGCGAGCGCGTGCTGGTCGCCGCCCATGGCAACTCATTGCGTTCGCTGGTGATGCAGCTTGAAAAGCTGAGCGAGGCGGAGATCATCGACGTCAATATCGCCACCGGCGCGCCGATCGTCTACCGGCTCGACGACAAGGGCAATGTGCTTTCGAAGGAACTGCTGCTCGACCGTCCGGCCCACTGAGGCCTCAACCGGCAGGTACCTCGTAAGGCCGCGTTCTCATGTCCATGAGCGCGGCCTTCAGCGTGTTGGCGAAGTCCGCCCGTTCGTCCGGGCCGAGGCAGGAAGCCACTTTCAGCGCCCGCCCGTGCGAGACGAGAAAGAGCGCCGTCGATTCGTCGGGATTTTCCTCAAGCGAAACCCTGACCCAGTAGGGCTGGAAGGCCCAGGCGCGGACATGGCCGTGCTGGTCCACCTTGCGCACGCGCAATTCGTCGTCTGAAAGCTGCACGGTTTCATGGGCGCGGGCGGAACGGTAGTTCGCCTTGAAGGCCAGATAGACCAGCGCCACGTCGAGACCGCAAAAGCCGAACACCGGCCATGCCCCCTTGAGCCAGAAGACGATGCCCGCCGCGAAATTGACCACGATCAGCACGGCCATCAGCACCGCGAAGCCGCGCGGGCCCAGCGAGCGGTTGGGCGTCAGGACCGCGTCCAGATGCAGAGGAGCCAGCAGAAGGTCGGGGCTTGTCTCGGTCATGGCGAAAATCATATGACCGCGCCACCCGTGCGGCAAACGGCTACTGCGATCCTCGAAAGCGGCTACACTCCATGGATTCGCCGTCTCCTCCTCCGGGCGGCACGAAACCCATCACCCCGGAACGGGCAGCGCGATGAAAAAGGCCGACATCGAAGAGTTTTTCCACCGCTTGTCACAGGCGTCGCCCGCGCCTGAAACCGAGCTTCAATATGTGAACAATTATACGCTTCTGGTTGCCGTGGTGCTGTCGGCGCAGGCGACCGACAAGGGCGTCAACAAGGCGACGGAATCCCTGTTCAAGGCCGTCGATACGCCGGAGAAAATGGTCGCGCTCGGCGAGGCGCGGCTGAGCGATTATATCAAGACCATCGGACTCTATCGCACCAAGGCAAAAAACGTGATCGCGCTGTCGCGGATGTTGGTGGAGCTTCATGGCGGCAAGGTGCCTCATGACCGCGAGGCGTTGGAAGCACTGCCGGGCGTCGGACGCAAGACGGCGAACGTGGTGCTCAACGTTGCCTTCGGCGAGGAAACGATGGCGGTGGACACGCATATTTTCCGCGTCTCCAACCGCACGGGTCTTGCCCCCGGCAAGAACCCGCTCGAAGTGGAGCTCAAGCTCCTTAAATGCATCCCCAGGCCTTACCGCTACCACGCCCATCACTGGCTCATCCTGCATGGGCGCTATGTCTGCAAGGCGCGGGCGCCGGATTGCCCGGCCTGCATCGTGCGCGATCTGTGCGCCTACAAGGCCAAGACGGTGCTGTGAGCCCTGTTATGAACCGTGTCCGGCCTGCGCGATGGAGCTGAGGCAGGCGGCCTTGTCGGCGGCGCCACCCTCGGGGCGGCGGGCGTCGACATAATAGGCGGCGATCTGGCCTTCCGTATTCGGATAGAAGAACAGGAGAAGGCTGCAGGCGTCGGAGCGGTATTGCCAGATCTGGGCTTCCTTTTCGGTGCGCTTGATCTTGGGCGCGCCGAGAAGGGCGGAGACGCGATCGGGCGACATGCCGAGCAGCGTATCGGCCGAGCCGCTGAAGGCGGGCTTTCGCGGCGTCTCGTTCTCGGGTGTGGACGAACCGGGGATATTGTTTTTGGCCGGCGTCGCGCAGGCGGCAAGTACCAGCAGCAGCGCGGATGCGGCGAGGATTTTAACCCGGCGCATGGGCAAGCCTCTTGTAGGTATGGACGAGGAAGGCCGTGCCGAACAGGGGCGCGGCAAGATTGAGCAGGGGCACGCTGGCGAACAGCGCGACAAGGACGCCCGAAAGGAATATGCGCAGCCGATGCGATTTGCGCAGGACCCGGGTTTCCGAGGGGCTCAGATGGCGCAGCGCGACGAGTTCGAAATATTCCCGGCCGAGCAGATAGCCGTTCACCGCCCAGAACATGATGAGATTGACGCCGGGCAGGAGATAGAAGGGCAGCGCGCAGATATTGACCACGATCAGGATGGCGGTGAAGCGCAGGCCCACGATCAGCGATTGCAGGAAGGGCTGGTCGCGCCCGGCCGGATCGGCTGGATAGTCTTCAGCCTCGACCTTGCCCGCCATCGATTCAAGAAAGAAGGCGGCGACGAGTGTCGTCACGGGAAAGACCAGCGGGATCAGCACGATCACCGCGAAGAAGCGCAGCAGGATGTCGATGCCGGCGTTGAGATAGGCGGAAGCGAACTGGGGCAGATAGCCGAGCGCCGTCTGAAGAATCACGCCCAGCACGAACAGCGTTACTAGCGCCAGAGCAAGGGAAATCCATAGCACCCGGCGGAACGGCGGCGAAAAGGTCTGTCTGAGGGCGCGCAGCACGTCGGGAATCATGGACCGTCACTGGTTGGGTTCGGGGCCTGAAATGAGACCTCAAATATGGCGGCACGATGGGGGATCGGCCGGATTTTGTCCAGCAGGCGAGATTGCCTATAGTCCCGGTCCGGAATCGGGGATAATCCGGTGTTGACCAGTTATGAGAAAGAGCGGGCGTGATGGCGGGTATCAGGTTTGAGGTCGCGGGCATCGGCAATGCCATCGTGGATGTGATTGCCGAGGCGGGCGACGGGTTTCTGGCCGAAAATGGCATCGTCAAGGGCGGGATGACCCTGATCGATGAAGCCCGCGCCAGCGCGCTCTATGGGGCGATGCCCCCCGCCATCGAGGTTTCGGGCGGCTCCTGCGGCAACACCATCGCAGGCGTTGCCTCGCTCGGCGGCAGGGGCGCCTATTTCGGCAAGGTCCGCGACGACCAGCTTGGCGAGGTCTTCACCCATGACATTCGTTCGCTCGGCGTCAGCTTCGAGACGGCGCGGGCGACACAGGGTCCCGCGACCGCGCGCTGCCTCATTCTGGTGACGCCTGACGCCCAGCGCAGCATGAGCACCTATCTGGGCGCCTGTGCGGGACTGGGGCCCGACGACATCGACGAGGATGTGATCGCGGCCTCGGCCATCACCTATATGGAAGGCTATCTCTGGGATCCGGAGGGGGCCAAGCAGGCCTTCCTCAAGGCCGCCGCCGCCGCTCACCGGGCAGGCCGCAAGGTGTCGCTGTCCCTCTCCGATTCCTTCTGCGTCGACCGGCATCGCGACGATTTCCTGCGCCTCGTTCGCGACGAGGTGGATATTCTGTTCGCCAACGAGGCCGAGATTCTCTCGCTCTACCAGACGCAGGATTTTGACGAGGCGCTGGGCCATGCGCGCAGGGACTGCACATGGGCGGCGCTGACCCGTTCCGAGGCGGGCTCGGTCATCATCGCCGATGGCGAGGTGCACAAGGTGGAAGCGGTCCGGCCCGCCCGGCTGCTCGACACCACCGGGGCGGGCGATCTTTATGCCTCGGGCGTTCTTTATGGCATTGCGAAGGGCCTTGATCCGCTAACCTCGGGCAAGCTCGGCTCGCTGGCGGCATCGGAGGCCATCAGCCATTTCGGCCCTCGCCCGCAGGCGTCGCTGAAGGTATTGGCCGAAGCGGCCGGCCTTCTTTGAACGTCTCTCGCAGGAGCTCTTTTCAGCCGTTGGTTGAGGTGGGCCTCCTGAAGTCCGGTTTTGAACTGGTGGAAAGAAGGGGAATATCGTGCTGAAGCGTAATTTCACGGTGCCGGTCGCTGCAATGATGGCTCTTCTGGGGTTGAGCGCACCCGCCTCTGCCGCCAACAATGCGATCAGCGAATTTCGCCTTGGCGTTTATGCTCATGATTCGAAGCTGTTCGGAACGGGCCACGAAACGAGGAAACCGGATATCAACGCCGAGTTGCTGTTCAGTTCACCGGGCTGGCTCTCCTGGATTGGCGCGCCCCGCCCGGCGATCGGCGGCAACTTCAACACCCATGGCGGCACCAGCATCGCCTATGCGGACCTTGCCTGGGATTATTATCTGACGCAGGCGCTCTTTCTGGAAGGGGCGCTGGGAGGGGCTATCCATAACGGCAACACGTCCGGGGATAATAACAAAGATCGGGACCGTATGAATTACGGCTGCCGGGCCGCCTTCCACGAGGCTGGGTCGGTAGGCTACAGCTTCGATGGCAAATCGAGCCTGATGCTCACCGTCGATCACATATCCAATGCGGGCCTCTGCGACAGGAATCCTGGCCTTACCGACATTGGCGTCCGCTACGGGTATAGGTTCTGATGTCGCGGCCAGCCTTCGATCAGCTTTGGGACCTCGGGTGCGCCTGATCGTAAATATCGATCAGGCGCTTTGAATCGACCTCGGTATAGATCTGCGTGGAGGAAAGGCTCGCATGGCCGAGCAGTTCCTGAATGGCACGCAGATCGCCGCCGCCTGCGAGCAGATGGGTGGCGAAACTGTGCCTGAGCGCATGGGGCGTGACGCTCGGGGCAAGGCCGAGCCGTTCGCGCAGATGCTGCACCAGCAATTGTGCCTGCCGTGCGCCCATGGGGCCGCCGCGCGTGCCCACGAAAAGCGGCCCATCCCTATCGAGCGCGAAGGGGCAAAGCCTCAGATAGGTGTCGATGGCGGCGCGCGCCACGGGCAGCACCGGCACGATCCGCTCCTTGCCGCCCTTGCCCATGATCATGATCGCCTCGCCCAGCGGGGCTTGTCCCCTGAGCAGGCCCAGCGCTTCCGAGATACGCAGGCCGCAGCCATAGAGCAGCGTCAGCAGCGCGGCGTTGCGCGCCGCCACCCATGGCTCTTTTGCCGTATCCCCGGTTTCCGCGATGAGCGCGCGCGCATCCCTGACGCTGAGCGGCCGGGGTACGCCATGGGGGATCCTGGGCGTGCGCAGCGTCTTGAGGCGCGGATTTTCCGCGATGCCGGTGCGCTCCATGAATTTGTAGAAGGCGCGGATGCTGGAAACGGCGCGGGCGAGGCTCCGGCTGGTCAGCCCCTCGCGCTGGCGGCGGGCGAGGAACGCGCGGAAATCCCGGGTGTCGAGGGCTTCCAGATTTTTCACGCCAGGCGGGCCCTCAAGATGATCGCACAGGAACTCGCAGAAGCGGGTGAGATCGCGGAAATAATTCTCGATGGTGCGCGGACTCGCCCTGCGCTCGCTGGCGAGATAGGCCAGAAACCGCCGGGCGACGGCGCGGGTGTCATCGGCGGCGGCAAGGCCGCGCGCCATATCGTCGAAGACGAGCGCGCGCCCGGCTGCGTTGGGGCTGAGCCTGAGCGGGCTCAGAGAGCCCTCGCGCCCTCGCCCAGCCAGCGGCGCAGGGCCCGCTCGACGACATGGGCGAGGAATTCGAGGAGATCGCTCCCCTGTTCGGGGTGAAACTGCTCGGCGTTGGCCGCGCCCAGCGCCAGCAGGGCGGGGGGGAGGTCCGGCGCAATGGTGAGGCGCACCAGCGCCTCGGAGCGGACGGCAGGCGCAAGCGGGCCGAAGATCGCCTTGTCCCCGACGATATGGGCGGAAAGCCGGAGGCTTTCGCGGCCGCCGCCCATCATCCGGTCGATCGCGCCCTTTTCGAGCACGCTGATGCCCCGGAGCGGCACGGAGCCCCAGAGCGGCGATTCCTCGATGCAGAGCACGGCGGAGGTGAGCGCGACGGTCTTGGAGAGGCCGGAGGGGGCTGCGATATATTCGACGAGCTGTTCGAAGCTGCGGGCGTCGAGGAGCGCCAGCACCACCTTATGGACCTGCGCCAGCACCAGCGAATTGACCGAGGAAGCCTCGATCATTTCGCGCTGCACGTCCTTGAGGCTGCGCACATGAGCCTGAAGGCGCGAGATCATGAACTGCTGAAGATCCAGCACCTGATCGCCGGAAACGGCGCTCGGCGGCACCAGCCGCTCGAACAGATCGACATTGGTGACCAGAAATTCCGGATTGGCCGCGAGGAAGCTTTTCACTTCCTCCGGGCTCGGTCCGGCGCCCTTGGGCTTGGCCTTGTCGCTACGCAGTCCCATTCAGCCACCTGCTGGTGATTCGTTCCCGTTCAGTCCGAAATTCGCAGGTTTTCAGTTAAAAATCACGCATTACCCGTCCGATGGGCCCATCTTCGGGCGGCCAGCCGATGGCCTTATCCGATGGTCTGGCCGGTTTTCTTCCAGTCCGCGAGAAAGGCGTCCAGCCCCTTGTCGGTCAGCGGGTGCTTGACGAGGCTTTTCAGCACGTCGGGCGGCACGGTGGCGACGTCGGAACCGGCAAGGGCCGCTTCCTTCACATGGTTCGCCGTGCGGATCGAGGCGGAAAGGATCTGGGTCTTGAAGGCGGGATAATTGTCGTAGATCTGGCGGATGTCGCGGATCAGTTCCATGCCGTCGAGATTGATGTCGTCGAGCCGACCGATGAAGGGCGAGATGAAGGTGGCCCCCGCCTTGGCGGCAAGCAGCGCCTGATTGGCCGAGAAGCACAGCGTCACGTTGACCATGGTGCCCGCGTCCGTCAGCGCCTTGCAGGCCTTGAGCCCGTCCCAGGTCAGCGGCACCTTGACCGCGACATTGGGGGCGATGGCGGCGAGCAGGCGGCCTTCCCGCAACATGCCCTCGGTATCGAGAGCGGCGACCTCGGCGCTGACCGGCCCCTCGACGAGCGCGCAGATTTCCTCGATCACTTCCACGAATTTCCGGCCCGATTTGGCGATCAGCGACGGGTTGGTGGTCACGCCATCCAGCAGACCGGTCGCCGCCAGTTCCCTGATGTCATTCGTATCGGCTGTATCGACGAAAAATTTCATGGGAAGGCCTGCTCTTTGCTGGAACATTCAAGGTGAGACGGGCCCTGAAAATTGCAGGCGCAGGGCCTCAAGGCAAGGGGAGAAAAGCACCGTTTCAGGGCCGGTCCACCTGTTTCAGCAGGCCGCGCACGACCAGCCGGTGAAACGGCATGATGGTTGTCAGATAAATGCGTCCGAGCCGGTTATGGGTGCGCACCAGCGTCGAGGCGGTGACGAGCCGCTGTGCATTCGTACCGCCCACAATCCACCACCACGCGAAAATCCAGATGATGGTCGTCGAAGCCAAGAACGAGCCGTTCATCGCTCTGGCTCACCACCGGGAAGATGCCGATCCGCTGGGACGATGGCGGCAGGGTGGCGGCATCGGGGGTCTGGAGACCCAGCGGCGCGACGATCATGTTGCGCAGCCTCATCAGGCCGGTGACCCAGAGCGGACTCTGCCCCATCATCCGCTCGGCGGCGGCGCGGGCGGTCAATGCGGGTTCATTGACTTCAAGGCAATAGGCGTCCGCGAACTGCGCGCCTGGCAGCAGGGTCTTGACCGGCACGGCCGGCTCGGCGGCGCGAGGCTGTTTCATGAACTGTCTTCCCCTGCGATCCGGGACCGGACCGGGATGGTTTGCGGGAAAACCATAGCATGAAGGCGCGTGGATGAGATTTTGCTGCCTTGCAGCTCTTTGGGCGCTATTCATGAGGGCATGACGGGAATCGACCAGCGACAGGACGGGCTCTGGACCGAAGACGGCGACGAGCGCCTTGCCGCGTCTGGTCGCGGCCGGACCGTGAGCGTCCTGCTGCCGCTGGGGCTGCCCAGGCCTTACGACTACAAGGTGCCGCCCGGTCTCGATCTGGAACCGGGCAGTTTCGTCGTGGTGCCGCTGGGGCCGCGCCTGCTGGTCGGCGTGGTCTGGGGCGAGGGCACCGGCGAGGTCGGCGACAACCGTTTGCGCGCGGTCGAGGAAGTGCTGCCCGTGCCGCCGCTCAGGGAGGTTTCGCGCCGCTTCATCGACTGGGTGGCGGCCTATACGCTGCATCCGCCGGGCATGGTGCTGCGTCTGGTCATGCGCGCGCCGGGGGCTCTGGAGCCGCAGCGCACGCGCACCCTGCTGAGGATCACCGGCGAGGCGCCCGCCCGGATGACGCCCGCCCGCACCCGCGTGCTGGCGGCAGCGGCGGACGGCTTTGCCCGCACGCCTGCGGAACTGGCCGACGAGGCGGGGGCCAGTGCCTCGGTGGTCAAGGGTTTGCTGGAGCAGGGCGCTCTCGAAGCCATCGACTTGCCCGCCGAAGCGGCCTTTCCCGCCATCGATCCTGATTTCGCCGGCAAAACCCTGTCGCAGGACCAATGGGATGCGGCTGGGGAACTGAGAACCCTGTTCGGGGAGGAAGCGCCCCGCCCGATGCTGCTGGACGGGGTGACGGGATCGGGCAAGACCGAGGTTTATTTCGAGGCGGTGGCGGAAGCGATGCGGCGGGGCCGTCAGGCGCTGATCCTGCTGCCGGAGATTGCGCTCACCTCCCAGTTTCTGGAGCGATTCGAGGCGCGCTTCGGCGTCCGTCCGGCGGAATGGCATTCGGACCTTGGCCCGCGCGAGCGCCGCCGGGTCTGGCGGGCGGTGGCCGAGGGCAGGGCGGGCGTCGTCGTCGGTGCGCGCTCGGCGCTCTTTCTGCCTTATGCGGATCTGGGCCTCATCGTGGTCGATGAGGAGCATGACGCCGCCTACAAGCAGGACGAGGGCGTGAGCTACAATGCCCGCGACATGGCGGTGGTACGGGCCTCGCTCGGCGGCATTCCGGTGATCCTGAGTTCGGCGACCCCGGCGCTTGAAACCTTCGTCAATGCGCAGGCCGGGCGCTATGGCGCGATCCAGCTTGCCTCGCGCCATGGCGCGGCCGCGATGCCCGGGATCAGCGCCATCGACATGCGCCGCGACCCGCCCGAGCGGGGCCGCTGGCTCTCCCCCCGGCTGGTCGAGGCGATGATCGAGGCGCTGGAGCAGAAAGAGCAGATACTGCTTTTCCTCAACCGGCGCGGCTATGCGCCGCTTACGCTCTGCCGCGCCTGCGGCCATCGCATGGAATGCCCCAATTGCAGCGCCTGGCTGGTCGAGCACCGGTTTCGCCGGGAGCTTGCCTGCCATCATTGCGGCTACACCGCGCCGCTGCCCAGGGCCTGTCCGTCCTGCGGGGCGCAGGACAGCCTCGTCGCCTGCGGGCCCGGCGTGGAGCGGATTGCCGAGGAGGTTGCGGAGCGTTTCCCGGAGGCCCGGATCAGTCTTCTTTCCAGCGATGTGCTGCACGGGCCGAGGGCCCATGAGGAAGCCATCCGCCAGATCGAGAACCGCGAGATCGACATCATCATCGGCACGCAGATCGTGGCCAAGGGGCATCATTTCCCCTGGCTTACGCTGGTCGGCGTCATCGACGCGGATCTGGGGCTGGAAAACGCCGATCTGCGGGCGGGCGAGCGCACGTTCCAGCTTATGCAGCAGGTCGCGGGCCGGGCCGGGCGGGCCGAGCGGCCGGGCCGGGTTCTGCTGCAAACCTATATGCCCGAGCATCCGGTGATGCGGGCGCTGGTTGCGGGCGCGCGCGACAGTTTTTATGCCCGCGAGGCCGAGCAGAGAAGGCGGCTGGGGCAGCCCCCGTTCGGGCGGCTCGCGGGCGTGGTGGTGTCGTCGGAAAATCCGGCCGAAGCCCAACGGGTGGCACATGAAATGGCCCGGCGCATTCCCGAGGCTGAAAAGGTGCAGGTGCTGGGCCCCGCCCCCGCGCCGCTCGCGCTGCTGCGAGGCCGCACCCGCATCCGCTTCCTGATCAAGGCCCGGCGCGAGGTCAATCTTCAGGCTTTCGTGACGAACTGGCTGACCGGCATGAAGGTGCCGGGCTCGGTGCGCGTCGCCATCGACATCGATCCGCTCAGTTTTCTTTAGAACCGGTTCTTCTCCGGCGTCGATGTACAGCTGTCTCAGTGAATAGCGGGAGGGTCTTTACCTGTACCTTCAAAAATTGAAATATAGTTTAATTTTTACTTTATAATATTTTTTATTTTCATGTTCTTTAAGAGTGATTCCACGAATATGTGCCTGAGTAACGAATATTCATTGGAGTTATTCTGGGATGATCTTTTTATCGCCGATATCGTCACATCCTGTTCATCCGGTGCCGGTTGCCCGGGCAGCCGGTGCATGGGCGACAGCAATGGGCACTGTCTCCGCGAGGAGTCCCATGCAGACGCCTGATTTCGCGGATATGGCTGCCATTCCCGCCTCATACCCCATGTTGCGCAAGGCCGCGCCGGACATGAGCGGAGTAGATGGCTGGCAGCAAAGAAGATTGCTGAACGTCCTGCCGCGCCTTTCACCGGTACCGGAAGATCAGCCATTTGGCGCATTTCAGAGACAGGTTTCGTCGGGATCGCGCGCCAGCGGCCATTACGACGTGCCAAGGAATGTGCCTGCGCGCAACTATCCCTCCACAGCAATTTCAGATGTCGACACCGGCTTGCCGCCCATCCGGTCCGGGGTTGACAAGCCATGCCAAGGGCCCCTTTCAGGGCTTGCCGGGGGAGCCGGACCGGAGAGGGACGCGTCGCCTTATGCCGTTTCCCGGAATCCTCCGCCCGTGGCGGAGGTCCCGGCCCATACAGATGAGGAACCGCATTATGCAGTTCCCTCCAACAGGCTGGCGCCCTTTTTATGGACGGACGATCTCCGCCCACACTTCCTTTCCGTGAACCAGGCTCAGCAGGGAGCCGTATTCGAGGCGGGAAGTCGGACGGCACTTGATCATCTGCCATCGGCCCGTAGTGCGGGCTGGCGGGATTCCATTGAAACCCGCGAACCTCTTTTGCCTTTGCCGGAAGTTCCGCGAGAGCGCATTTCAAGGTTCGGCAGGCTGAACCGGGAGATAGGCAAGGGGGGTGAACGGGTCTGGGGAAGTGTTTCAACCTTCGCTTCGAGAATTATGTCAGGCATAGCGGGCTTGCCAGGACGGTTTCAGAGCGGCTTGTCGAGACAGGGGGTCGGCGAGGTGTTTGTTTCCCGGCCTTCGGACATGTCTGAGCCTTCAAAAGCTGAAACCGGACCTTCCCGCTTTCAGCGCTTCACATACAGGGCCGGACGGCTGGGGCGGCAGGCCGTGGATGCCGGTCTTGAAGCTGTAATCGGCATAATCGCCAGTGTTAAGGCGCTTGGCCACGCAAGCAAACGGGGTCTTTACGGGGCAGTTGCCTTCATGGAACGGGCCGTATTGGCCGGGTGGCGAGGAGCGAAGGCCATAGCCAGAACTATGGGTATGGGGCTGAAAGCTATCTTGCGGCCATTTGCGAAGCTTGTTTCCATCCTCTCGCGTCGACGGGCGGCGAAACGCGATGCGTCAGCCGGGGCGCTTGTCCGGGCGTCCGTTCGGCCGGAGCAGAAGACAACCCGGAAAAGCACAGGAGCTTTTCTCCAGGATTTGACGGGCAGGATTAGTGAAAGCGCGGACAATATCCTGATTGGCATGGCCAGAAGAGGGCTTGTCGTACGCGACATGCTCAGGCGGCGCTGATTTCGTTTCAGGCGGATTCGGGTGAGATAAAACGGGTCGCAGACCGATTTTACCCCACCTGCTCATGTCGGGGCGGGCCTGTGAACGGCGAAAATCGGCTTTCCGGAATGCCTCGGGACGCGTGGGAGGGGGTGCGGCGGAAATGCCGCACCTCGCAGGTGCGGCGAGTCTTGTTGCGATGCCCGGCCTGCTGTGTTACGAAACCCGCGGCTTGGTGGGGCATGCCAAAAATATCCCTTTCCAGACCAAAAGAATTTTGAACGATCGCAACAGGTTAGCGTGTTATCGATCTGGTCCGCCGGCAGGCGGTTCGGGCTGTCCGTCGGGCAGGGGCGCGCAAACTTCCATAAACAACACGGGCGAGCATCGGACGTGTCATCTGAAAGCACAGTAACGGGCGTTGCCGGGCGTTATGCCACGGCCCTGTTCGAATTGGCCGAAGCGCAGAATGCGCTGGACGCTGTCGCGACCGATCTGGGCAGCCTTCAGGCCGCCCTGGATGCGAGCGCGGACCTGCGTCTTTTCGTGAAGAGCCCGCTTCACGCTGCGAAGGATCAGGCGCGGGTGACCGGCGCCATCCTCGAAAAGATCGGCGTCAGCGCGCTGGTTCGTCATTTTGTGGGTGTGGTGGTCGAGAACCGCCGCCTGTTCGTGCTGCCTGACATGCTGCGCGGTTACCGCCAGCTTCTCGCGCTCAAGCGTGGCGAGCTGACCGCAGACGTGACCTCGGCGCACGTGCTCAGCGACGCGCAGATCGCGGATCTGAAGGCGGCGCTCAAGGATGCGATGCAACTCAACGTCAATATCAATACTAGTGTCGATGAAAGCTTGCTTGGCGGGCTGATCGTGAAGGTTGGCAGCCGCATGATCGATAGCTCGCTTCGTACGAAGCTCAACTCTCTCAAGAATGCCATGAAAGAGGCTGGCTGATGGATATTCAGGCCGCGGAAATCTCCGCAATCCTAAAGCAACAGATCCAGGGTTTCGGCCAAGAGGCTGAAGTGTCCGAGATCGGTCAGGTGCTTTCCGTCGGTGACGGCATTGCCCGCATCTATGGTCTGGACAATGTCCAGGCCGGTGAGATGGTCGAGTTCCCGGGCAACATCCGTGGTATGGCGCTGAACCTTGAACAGGACAACGTCGGCGTCGTGATCTTCGGCTCCGACCGGAGCATCAGGGAAGGCGACACTGTCAAGCGTACGGGCGCCATCGTGGACGTGCCGGTCGGCAAGGGCCTGCTGGGCCGCGTCGTCGATCCGCTGGGCAATCCCATCGACGGCAAGGGCCCGATCGTTTCCGACGAGCGCCGCCGCGTGGACGTCAAGGCGCCGGGCATCATCCCCCGGAAATCGGTTCATGAGCCGATGCAGACCGGCCTCAAGGCCATCGACGCGCTGATCCCGGTCGGCCGTGGCCAGCGCGAGCTGATCATCGGTGACCGCCAGACCGGCAAGACCGCCGTCGCCATCGACGCGATCCTGAACCAGAAGCCGCTCAACCAGTCGAACGACGAGTCGCAGAAGCTTTACTGCATCTATGTCGCCATCGGCCAGAAGCGCTCCACCGTCGCCCAGATCGTGAAGACGCTGGAAGAGAACGGCGCGCTCGAATACACCATCGTGGTCGCCGCCACGGCATCGGAACCCGCCCCCCTTCAGTATCTGGCTCCCTTCGCCGGCTGCACGATGGGCGAATATTTCCGCGACAACGGCATGCACGGTCTGGTCGTTTATGACGATCTGTCCAAGCAGGCCGTGGCCTACCGCCAGATGTCTCTGCTGCTGCGCCGTCCGCCGGGACGTGAGGCCTATCCGGGCGACGTGTTCTATCTCCATTCCCGCCTGCTGGAGCGCGCCGCCAAGCTGAACGAGGACAATGGCAGCGGTTCGCTGACGGCGCTGCCGATCATCGAAACCCAGGCCAACGACGTGTCGGCCTATATTCCGACCAACGTGATCTCGATCACCGACGGCCAGATCTTCCTTGAGACGGAACTGTTCTATCAGGGCATCCGGCCCGCGCTGAACGTCGGCATCTCGGTGTCGCGCGTGGGTTCCGCCGCCCAGATCAAGGCGATGAAGCAGGTTGCCGGCAAGATCAAGGGCGAGCTTGCCCAGTATCGTGAAATGGCCGCCTTCGCCCAGTTCGGTTCGGACCTCGACGTGACCACCCAGCGCCTGCTCAACCGCGGCGCCCGCCTGACGGAACTGCTCAAGCAGCCCCAGTTCTCGCCCCTCAAGGTCGAGGAACAGGTGGTCGTGATCTATGCCGGTGTGAACGGTTTCCTCGACAACCTCCCCGTTTCCGACGTGGGCCGGTTCGAGGAGGAGCTGCTCCGCGCCTTCCGCACGACGCATGCCGCCGTTCTGGAGACGATCCGGGTCGAAAAGCAGTTGTCGAACGACACGGAAGCCAAGGTTCGCGCCGCGACCGAGGCTTTCGCCAGGAACTTCGCCTGAGCAAGACCAGGACTTAAACGGGACGAGCTAGCGAGAGTAGCGAATGGCGAGCCTAAAGGACCTTAGAAACCGTATCTCGAGTGTCCGTTCGACGCAGAAGATCACCAAGGCGATGCAGATGGTCGCCGCCGCCAAGCTGCGCCGCGCGCAGGAAGCGGCGGAGGCCGCGCGTCCCTATGCCAGCCGCCTCGGCCGTGTGCTCGCCAATCTGACGGCGGGCATGGCGGGCCGTGCCGATGGTCCGCGTCTGATGGTCGGCACCGGCAAGGATCAGGTTCACCTGCTGATCATCGCTACCGCCGACCGTGGCCTTTGCGGCGGTTTCAACACCTCCATCGTCCGCCTCGCCCGCGAGCGGATCAACCGTCTGGTTGCCGAGGGCAAGACCGTCAAGATCATCTGCGTCGGCCGCAAGGGCCGCGAGGCGCTCAAGCGCCTCTATGGCGGGATGATCGTCCAGACCTTCGAGATGGGGCACATCAAGCAGATCGGCTACGCGCAGGCGGAAGACGTGGCGGCCAAGGTGCTTTCCATGTTCGAGGCGGGCGAGTTCGACGTGGCGACGCTTTTCTTCTCGCGTTTCCGCTCGGTGATCAGCCAGACGCCGACCGCGCTCCAGATCGTGCCTGCCACCCTCGATGCCCCGGAGTCGGCGGGTCTCGCTGCCGATCTCAATGGCGCCATCTACGAATATGAGCCCGAAGAGGATGAAATCCTCGCCGAGCTTCTGCCGCGCAATCTCACCGTGCAATTGTTCACGGCGATGCTTGAGAATGCGGCGAGCGAGCAGGGCGCCCGCATGTCCGCGATGGACAATGCGACGCGCAATGCGGGCGATATGATCAAGAAGCTGAACATCACCTACAATCGTTCCCGTCAGGCGCAGATCACCAAGGAACTTATTGAAATCATTTCGGGTGCCGAAGCGATCTAAAGCCCTGCAACGGATACCCCGAGAACGGATACCAGGACGTAACCATGAGCACGAAATCAGTCGGCAAGATCACCCAGGTCATTGGTGCCGTGGTGGACGTGGAGTTCACCGGCGGCAGCCTGCCAGCCATCCTGAACGCTCTCGAGACACAGAACGGATCGATCCGCCTCGTGCTCGAAGTCGCCCAGCATCTCGGTGAGAACACGGTCCGCACCATCGCCATGGATACGACCGAAGGTCTGACCCGCGGCCAGGAAGTGGTCGATACCGGTTCACCGATTCTGGTGCCGGTGGGCGAGGGCACGCTGGGCCGCATCATCAACGTCATCGGCCAGCCGGTGGATGAAGCCGGTCCCGTCCAGTACGAGAGCATGCGCCCGATCCATGCGGAAGCGCCGCCCTTCACCGAGCAGTCGACCGAATCTGAAATGCTCGTCACGGGCATCAAGGTGGTGGACCTGCTGGCTCCCTACTCGCGCGGCGGCAAGATCGGCCTGTTCGGCGGCGCGGGCGTGGGCAAGACCGTGCTCATCCAGGAACTCATCAACAACATCGCGAAGGCGCACGGCGGTTATTCCGTGTTCGCGGGCGTGGGTGAGCGGACCCGCGAGGGCAACGACCTCTATCACGAAATGATCGAATCCGGCGTGAACAAGGACCCGCACGAGAACAATGGCTCGTCGGCCGGTTCCAAGTGCGCGCTGGTGTTCGGCCAGATGAACGAGCCGCCGGGAGCGCGCGCCCGCGTCGCGCTGACGGGTCTGACCGTCGCCGAGCATTTCCGCGATCAGGGCCAGGACGTGCTGTTCTTCGTGGACAACATCTTCCGCTTCACGCAGGCCGGTTCCGAAGTGTCCGCCCTGCTGGGCCGCATCCCCTCCGCCGTGGGCTATCAGCCGACGCTGGCGACCGACATGGGCCAGATGCAGGAGCGCATCACCACGACGACCAAGGGTTCGATCACCTCGGTGCAGGCCATTTACGTGCCTGCCGACGATTTGACCGACCCGGCCCCTGCCGCTTCGTTCGCCCATCTGGACGCGACCACGGTGCTGAACCGCTCGATCGCTGAAAAGGGCATCTATCCGGCCGTGGACCCGCTCGACTCGACCAGCCGTATTCTTGAGCCCCGTGTTGTGGGCCAGGAGCATTACGACACGGCGCGCCGCGTGCAGACGATCCTTCAGCGCTACAAGTCGCTTCAGGACATCATCGCCATTCTCGGCATGGATGAACTGTCGGAAGAAGACAAGCTGACGGTGACCCGCGCCCGCAAGATCGAGCGCTTCCTGTCGCAGCCGTTCCATGTGGCCGAAATCTTCACCGGCTCGCCGGGCGTGCTCGTCGACATCAAGGATACGGTCAAGGGCTTCAAGGGCCTTTGCGACGGCGATTACGACCACCTGCCCGAAGCCGCCTTCTATCTGGTCGGTACGATCGAGGATGCGATCAAGAAGGCGGAACGTCTCGCGGCCGAAGCGGCGTAAGCCAGAAAACGCTAACGGAGTAAGGGCGTATGGCTCAGAAGCTGAAGTTCGATCTTGTCTCGCCGGAACGGCTGCTGCTGTCGGAAGAAGTCGACATGGTGGTGCTGCCCGGTCATGAGGGCGATCTTGGCGTCATGGCCGACCATGCGCCGCTCATCACCACGCTGCGCGCGGGCTGGCTCATCGTGAACCCCAAGTCCGGGTATGACGGCGAGCGGATTTTCGTGCGCGGCGGCTTTGCGGAAGTCACGCCTGCCGGTCTCACAGTGCTGGCCGAACAGGCGCTGCGTCCGGGCGAGATCGATGGTCCGCTCCTCGACGCCGAGATCAGGAACGCCGAGGAAGATGTGAAGGACGCAAAGAGCGACGAAACCCGCCTGCGCGCCCAGTACAAGCTCGACCAGCTTCGCGAAGTCCGCAGTGCGCTCTGAAACGGTTCCTTCCGGCAATGAAATGAAAACCCGCGCGGAGCGATCCGCGCGGGTTTTTCGTTAAGAGATAAATCGGCTCTTATGCCGTGTCGGCGCGCTCGTCGTAAGCCTTTCTCGCCTGCTCAATCGCGGGCCAGTTCGCGCCTATCCAGCCGGCAAATTCCCTGAGTGGCGTCTCCATGCTTTTTCCGATGGGGCCGAGTTCATATTCGACGCGCGGCGGAACCTCTGGATAGTAATGCCGGATGATAAGGCCATCCCTTTCTAGATGCCGGAGCGTGAGCGTCAGCATGCGTTGCGAAATACCGTTCACGCCATATTTGATCTCGGAGAATCGCAGCCGGTTTCCGGAAGTGACCGATAGCAGCGCAAGGACAAGGATGGTCCATTTGTCGCCAAGGCGAGTAAGCATGTCATAGGGCGGGCATGGAGCCAGGCGGATGCCGCGCGGCGCAACTTCGTGAGGCCACCTATCCAGAGTTAAAGCCATGGTTCCCTCCATGTGACCGGCATACAGATTTGTGCCGTCTTGCGGACGGTTCGCGTAAGTCTCTATCGTAACCTTCATTCATTATGAAAGGGAACTTTACGAACCACATCGTGGTGCCCCGGTTTGAGTCTTCTGCGATCCGGGCACTCCCGGTACCTGGATTCGTCCGTAGAAAGATCGTGATCCCGGAGGAAAGGGTGAGTGAATCCCGGCGACAAGAAAGAAAAGTTCATGGAAACGCGAATAGTCACAGTGGTGGGGGCGTCGGGCACCCTGGGGGCGGAGATCGTCCGGGCCCTCCTCGAAAAAGGGGCCCAGGTCAGGGCCATGGTTCGGGCGACCAGCGACCGCACCAAACTCGAATCCCTCGGGGTGACGGATTTTGTCGTGGCGGACCTCAGGGATCCCGGTTCTTTGCAACGGGCGATGACAGCCGAACCCCGGGCCGTGGCTGTGGTTGCCAGCGCCGCGGGCTTCAGCGCTCATACGGCCCGCACGAAGGGAGACAATTCCCGGACGGACACCGAGGGGTACCGGAATCTGGTGGACGCGGCCAGGAATGCGGGCATGCCTCGCGTGGTGCTGATCTCGATTCTCGAATGCGACAAGGCACCCGGGGTGCCTCATTTCTCTCAAAAATTCGTGACCGAGAAATATCTGGCCGAGAAAGGCCAGCCATATCTTGCCCTGCGCGCCGGGGCCTTCCTTGACCGGGCCAGGGACGTCGTGGCCCAAAGAGTTCGGAAAGGCGTGTTCCCCGACATCGCCCCCGGAGTCGCCCTCGACATGATCTACTCTCCGGATCTGGCCCGGTATGCGGCCGCGGCCGCGCTCGATCTGCCAGCCTCGGCCCTGAACCAAAGCGTGGATATACGCTGCAATGTTCCCGCGACCGGGCCGATGGTGGCTGCGGCCTTCACCCGGGTTCTGGGCCGGCCGGTCGTTGCCAAACCCGTTTTACCGCCTCTGTTTGTCGCCCTGTTCCCGCTGGCGGGCTGGCTCGTTCCGCGCCTCCGCGACCAGATCAAGGCGCTGGCCTGGATCAGAAAGGGCGGTTATGTCAGCCATGAGGGCAATAAGCAGCGAGACCTGTTCGGGGAACTGCCGACGGTCGAGGACTCGGTGGCCCGGTACTGCCGGGACAAGGGGCTGATCTGACTGTATCTCCAATAAAAAAACCGC
This sequence comes from Parvibaculaceae bacterium, assembly GCA_028283765.1. Taxonomy (GTDB): domain Bacteria; phylum Pseudomonadota; class Alphaproteobacteria; order Parvibaculales; family Parvibaculaceae; genus JAATFR01. The sequence continues at coordinate 65,291 of JAPWJY010000003.1, forward strand.
CCCAGATGCTGGGGCGGTTTTCCGATTGGACAGGCCTCACCTCAAGGATGCGGCGGGAACATGGCGAAGGGGCTTCATTTCAGCCCGGCCCTTTCTCTCAGGCGGCTTCCTGCCTGAGCGAGGCCATATCGATGACGAAGCGATATTTGACGTCGTTCTTCAGCAGGCGCTCATAAGCCTCGTTGACCGACTGGATGGGCACGATCTCGACATCGCTGACGATGTTGTGCTCGGCGCAGAAGTCGATCATTTCCTGCGTTTCAGCCATGCCGCCGATGGAGGAACCGGCCACGCTCTTGCGGCCCATGATCAGGTTGCCGCCGGAGAGCGGCGGCTCCAGTTCCGTCAGCACACCCACCAGCGCCATGGTCTTGTCGCGCTTCAGCAGATTGACATAGGGGTTGAGGTCATGAGGGACGGGAATGGTGTTGAGCAGGAAATCGAAGCTCGCTTTATGCGCGGCCATGGCGTCGGCATCGCGCGAGATCAGCACCTCATCTGCCCCGAGACGGGTGGCGTCCTTGCCCTTGCCGGGCGAGGTCGTGATCATCACCACATGTGCGCCCAGCGCCTTGGCGAACTTGATACCCATATGGCCGAGGCCGCCAAGCCCGATCACCCCGACCTTCTGGCCCGGGCCGACCTTCCAGTGGCGGAGCGGTGAATAGGTTGTGATGCCCGCGCAGAGCAGGGGCGCCACGGCCTTGAGGTCGAGCGTGGCCGGCACCTTCACGGTAAAGTGCTCTTCGACCACGATCTGGTCGGAATAGCCGCCGAAGGTCAGTTGCTCGCTGCCGCGCTCCCGGCCGTTATAGGTGAGCGTGGGGCCTTCCTCGCAATATTGCTCCAGACCCTCGTGGCAGGCGGAGCACTGGCGGCAGGAATCGACCATGCAGCCGACCCCGGCGAAATCGCCGGCCTTCAGTTTGGTGACATGCGCGCCGACCTTGACGACGCGGCCGATGATTTCATGGCCGGGCACCATGGGGTAAAGCGAATTTCTCCAGTCGTTACGGGCCTGATGCAGATCGGAATGGCAGATGCCGCTGAAAAGAATTTCGATCTGGACATCGTGTGGGCCGACATCGCGGCGCTCGAAGGTGAACGGGACCAGAGGGGACTGGGCATCATGGGCGGCATAGCCGTGAACATGGATCATAGACTGAGCCCTTACGAAAAGTTGAACAGATACCGGACTTTGAGCACCGAAGCGCCGGTCGTCTGGCGTGGTGCCAATGGCTGTGGGAGGGGGGAGGCTGATAGACGGGAAGCTGATTGACCCACCTATCAATTTGTTTAGTGTGATAGGATAATCTAGCAGGAAGGTTCCTCAGAAAAACCCTTAAATCCGGGATGAGTTAATGAGGAATTTTCAACAATGGAATCCTGATCTTCATTTTCCTTTCTGGCTGCTCATGTTTCAGACAAACCTGTCCCACCTAGCGGTCTTTGCCGCGATTGCCCGGCACGGCAGCTTTCAGAAGGCGGCCACTGAAACGGGCATCTCCACATCCGCCGCCAGTCATGCCATCCGCGGGCTGGAGGAGCGTCTGGGCGTCAGTCTTTTCCACCGGACCACGCGCAGCGTCGCCCTGACCGAGGCTGGACAAAGGCTGCTGGAGCGCCTCCAGCCGGTGTTGCGCGATGTCACCGACGCGCTTGAGGAAATGAACAATTTCCGGTCAACGCCGACAGGAACCCTGCGGATCAATACCTCGCGCGCCGCCGCATCCCTGCTGATCGCCCCGCTTCTTTACAGATTTCTGGCCACATATCCCGAAATCCGCCTCGAAATAACCGATGAGGACGGGTTGATCGACGTTGTTGCCGCCGGTTTCGATGCGGGGATACGGCTTGAGGAGTCGGTGCCGGAAGATATGGTTGGCGTCCGTATCGGCGGGCCGCAGCGTTTCGTCTTGATCGGCGCGCCGGATTATCTTGAGCGCCACGGTGTTCCTCAGCATCCCGCCGATCTGGACCGGCATAATTGCATCCGGTTCCGCTTTCCCAGCGGCCGTGTTTACAAGTGGGAGTTCGAGCAGGGGGATACGCGGCTCGAAATCGACGTCAAGGGACAGTTGACCGTGGGGGATCAGGCGCTGGCCGTGCGCGCCGCCCTCGACGGGCTCGGCCTTGCCTTCACGTTCGAGTCGCTCGTCCGGGCGGAAATAGCACAGGGGCGGCTTGTCACCGTGCTTGATGAGTGGAGCCCGGTTTTCGCGGGCTTCATGCTCTATTATCCCCGGCAGAGGCAGATGGCGCCGGCCCTGCGGGCCTTCATCGATATGGCCCGGAGCTATCTGCCCGGGTAATTTCTTATGGCTGTGTCGTGACCGGCGTCACAGGCACCGGATTGGCGGGCGCCACGGCCGCCTCAAGGAAGGAGCGCACGTCGCCTGCGCTTTGCTCTGCGATTTCCTCCATCGGGATATGGCCGACGCCGGGATAGATGATCAGTTTCGCGCCCGTGATCAGCCTTGCATATTCATGGGCATAGGCCACCGGAATGAGCCCGTCCCTGTCGCCCCACAGGATCAGCGTGGGCACCCGGATTTCATCGAGCCGCGCTTCCAGAAGGCTGTCGTTCTCGGCACGGGAGAAGCGGATGACGGTCGCCGCGCGATTGCCGCAGCACTGGTTGAGGTCTTCATAGCGGCCGATCATTTCAGGCGTGACCTTCGACTGGTCGCTGAAGGCCTTGCGCACCCCTTCTTCAATGATCCGATGCGACATAGACCAGCGCATCAGGGTTCGCAGCACCGGCGTGCGGGCCAGGGTGAAGGCCAGAGGCAGCTTTTCTGGCGCACCGAGCGTGCGGGGCAGCCCTGCGGCGTCGACCAGAATGAGGCTGGTCAGTTCAGCGGGATAAAGCTCGGCATAGAGCGCCGCGATGCCGCCGCCCATGGAGTTCCCGGCGATGGCGTAGTGCATCAGCCCCAGTTTCTGCGTCACCTCATGAACGAAAGCCGCCATGCCCTCGCGGCTGTAGTCGCCGTTGGGCACCGCGCCGGTCAGGCCGTGGCCCGGCAGATCGAGGCTGACGACCCGGAACCGGCCGCCCAGCAGCTTCACCCAGGGCTCCCATGTCTGGAGCGAGGCGTTCGAGCCATGGACGAGAACGAGCGCGGGCCCCGACTTGTTGCCCTCGTCCCGGACATGAGCTGTTGCGCCATCGGGGAGAGTAATAAACTGTGAGGCGGGCGTCGTATAGCGCGCCATAAGTTCTTCGCGGGTCAGATCCGGCCTGTAGGCCATGAAGGCAAAACCGGCAATCGCGACGAGAATAATCACCAGAACAGTGAGTGCGATCCGTTTCATTCAGTATCCCCCCTTAATTCCGGCTCCATTCGATCCTAAAGCCCGGTTTTATATGGTTTTCTTTGAGCTTAACCGACTTTTCCCGGGTGCGTCCCTGTGTCATGTTCTATACGAGAACGTCTGTGCGGCATTCTGCGCGACCCGACCAAGATAATAATGAGCAAACCGATGCGGCGACACTGGACGTTGGACGATATCAAATGGGGCGATTTCGACCCTGCGAAGGTTAATCCCGATCTGCTCAATGCGATCAAGGCCGCGGCCATGGTGGAGTTCAATGCGCCAGATTATGTGACCTATCTCAAGAATGTTTTCGTGGACCGGCCCGACATCAAGAAGACTCTGGAGCAGTGGGGCTCCGAGGAAGTCCAGCATGGCTGGGCGCTCGGGCGCTGGGCTGAACTGGCGGACCCGACGTTCCGGTTCGATGAGGCCATGGAGCGTTTCCGGGCGGGATATTCGATCAAGACCGATGTGATCGTTTCCGTTCGTGGCAGCCGCGCCGGGGAACTGATCGCGCGCTGTGTGGTAGAGAGCGGCACCTCTTCGTTCTATACCGCCATCAAGGAAGCGACCGACGAACCGGTGCTGAAGCAGATCGCAACCAATATCGCCGCTGACGAGTTCCGCCACTACAAGCTGTTCTATGACACGTTCCGGGATATAGACGAGGCCGTGCCGTCGCGCTTCACCCGGGCGATGATCGCCATCGGCCGCATCAACGAAGCTGATGACGACGAACTGTCCTACGCCTATTACGCAGCCAACGTCCGCCCGGAAGACGGCATTGCCTATGACCGGGAAACCTTTGCCAAGGCCTATGAAAAGCGCGCGCTCGGCCTTTACCGCCGCCAGCATCTTGACCGGCTGATCTCGATGGTGGCCAAGGCCGTGGGCTTCGATCCGCAGGGAGCGATGATGCGCCTGCTCAAGCCCGTGATCTGGACCTTCTGGCGCAGGCGGATCAACCGGCTGGAAAAAGTGGCGATCTAGCCTTCCGCCGCCATCAGGCGTGCGCCCATCAGCGCGTGCAGCAGGTTGATGGCTTTCAGCGGACGCACCATCACCTTGAAGCTGGTGATCTGCCCCGCCTCGTTCCAGCCGATCATGTCCACGCCGTTGATCGTGATGCCCTCGATGCTTGTTTCGAACTCGAGCACGGCGGAGTGCGGGCCTGTCCACTCGTTCAGATAGCGAAAGCTGTCGTTGCCGAGCACATGCAGGGCGGCATCGAGATATTTGTGCGTGATCGCCTTTCCCCGCTGGGGCGTGTGCACCACCGGCGAGGAAAATATCACCTCGTCGGCGAGGAGCGCGTCGAGGTCTTCCGGCGCCCGTGACGCGACATAGCGGTGCCAGCCTTCTATCGCGGCAGGGTGCATCGTTGTCCTCACATATGGATCGGGCGGCCATCGACGGCGAGGGCGGCCTCCTTGACCGCCTCCGAGAGCGTCGGATGGGCAAAGCAGGTGCGGGCAAGGTCTTCCGCCGCGCCGCCGAACTCCATGGCGATGGCGATCTCGGCGATGATTTCACCGGCGTTCACGCCAATGATATGGCCACCCAGAATGCGGTCTGTCTTGCGGTCGGCCAATATTTTGATGAAGCCTTCGGTGGTCTTGTTCGCCTTGGCGCGGCCGTTCGCGGTGAACGGGAACTTGCCCGCGCGGTAATCCACGCCTTCGGCCTTGAGCTGTTCCTCGGTTTTGCCGACTGACGCGACTTCCGGGTAGGTATAGACCACGGCGGGGATCACATCATAGTTCACATGGCCCGCCTGACCGGCCAGTTGCTCGGCCAGCGCCACGCCCTCGTCCATCGCCTTGTGAGCGAGCATCGGGCCCGCGATCACGTCGCCGATCGCATAGATGCCCTCGACGTTCGTCTTGTAATGCTCGTCCACGATGACGCGCCCGCGCGGGTCGACGGCAACGCCGACCGACTGGAGGTTGAGCCCTTCGGTGTAGGCAACCCGGCCGATGGCGACGAGCACCACGTCGGCCTCGATCTGTTCGGCCGCGCCGCCCGCGGCGGGCTCCACGCTGATCTTGAGGTTGTTCTTGGCGAGTTCGACACCGGTCACCTTGGAGCCGAGCTTGAACTCGAAGCCCTGCTTTTTCAGGATGCGCTGGAAGTTCCTGGAAACGTCGCCGTCCATGCCGGGCAGCAACTGGTCGAGGAATTCGACCACCGTCACCTTCGCGCCGAGGCGATGCCAGACGGAGCCAAGCTCCAGACCAATGACGCCGCCACCGACGATGACCAGATGGCCCGGCACCTTTTCCAGCGTCAGCGCGCCGGTGGAGGAGACGATCCGCTTTTCGTCGATGGTAACGCCGGGCAGGCGTGCCACGTCGGAACCCGTGGCGATGACGATATGCTTCGCGGTGAGCGAGCGGCCCGTGCCGTCGGCCAGCGCCACGTCGATGCCGCCTGAATCGGTCAGGATCGCCCGGCCCTTGATCCATTCGATCTTGTTCTTCTTGAACAGGAATTCGACGCCCCTGGTGTTGCCGTCGACAGCTTCATCCTTGAACGCCAGCATCTGCTTGAGATCGGCCTTCACGTCCTTGACGATGATGCCCATCTCGGCGAAGGCGTGACCGGCCTCGTCGAACAGTTCGGAGGCATGGAGCAGCGCCTTTGAAGGAATGCAGCCGACATTGAGGCAGGTGCCCCCGAGCCGGTCGCGCATTTCGACGACGCCGACGCTCATGCCGAGCTGGGCCGCGCGGATGGCGCATTCATATCCGCCGGGTCCGGCACCGATGATCACGAGATCAAACTGGTCAGCCATGGGACAACTCCTTTCGAAACAACCGTTGCCGCGCTCAGATGTCGAGCAGGAGGCGCTGCGGGTCTTCCAGCGATTCCTTGACGCGGACGAGGAAGGTCACGGCTTCCTTGCCGTCAACGATACGGTGGTCATAGGAGACGGCGAGATACATCATCGGACGGATTTCGACCTTGCCGTTGATGGCGACCGGACGTTCCTGAATCTTGTGCATGCCCAGAATGCCGGACTGCGGCGCGTTCAGGATCGGGGTCGACATGAGCGAGCCATAGACACCGCCGTTGGAGATGGTGAAGGTGCCGCCCTGCAATTCATCGAGCTTCAGTTCGCCGTCACGCGCGCGCTTGCCGAAATCGCCGATGGCCTTTTCGATGCCCGCGAGAGACAGGTCCTGCGCTTCCTTGAGCACGGGCACGATCAGGCCCTTCTCGGTGCCCACGGCCACGCCGATATTGTAGTAGTTCTTGTAGACCAGATCGTCGCCGTCGATCTCGGCGTTGACCGCCGGGATTTCCCGGAGCGCGGCGATGACGGCCTTCACGAAAAAGCCCATGAAGCCGAGCTTCACGCCGTGCTTCTTCTCGAACAGGTCCTTGTACTGGCTGCGCACGGCCATGACGTGCGACATGTCCACCTCGTTGAAGGTGGTCAGCATCGCCGCCGTGTTCTGCGCATCCTTGAGCCTTGTTGCGATGGTCTTGCGCAGGCGCGTCATGCGCACGCGTTCCTCGCGCGCGCCGGGCTCGGCGGGGGTAGCCGGGATAGACGGCGCAGGGGCGCGGGCCGCCACGGGGGCCGGAGCAGGAGCAGCGGCGGGGGCCGATGCTTTGGCGTCGATCGCGGCCAGCACGTCGGCCTTGACCAGACGGCCATCCTTGCCGGAGGCGGGGATGCTGGCGGCATCGAGGCCGTTTTCTTCAATCAGCTTGCGCACCGAAGGGGCAAGGCCCGCGTCTTCAGCCTTGGCGGCGGGAGCGGGAGCCGGGGCAGGCGCGGCGGCCGGGGCCGGAGCAGCGGCGGGCTTTGCTTCTTCCTTCTTCGGCTCTTCTTTCTTCGGGGCCGTGGGCTTGACGGTCACGCTGTCGCCCGCCGCGCCGATGGCGCCGAGCAGGGCACCCACATTCACCGTTTCGCCGGGCTTCACCGAAATCTCGACCAGCACGCCGGAGGCGGGGGCTGGCACTTCCAGCGTCACCTTGTCCGTTTCGAGTTCGACCAGAGGCTCATCGGCGGCCACCGCCTCGCCCTGCTGCTTGAACCATTGGGCGACGGTAGCTTCCGTGACCGACTCGCCAAGGGCTGGCACTCGAATTTCCGTGGACATAGCAGGATGCCTTTCCATTTGGCCCTCCTGCTCGCCCCGGGGCGGCAGGTCAGGGCCGATATTGAAATCAGTCGTCGTTCAGCGCTTCGGAAAGGAGCTGATTGAGTTCCTGAACATGTTTCTTCATCAGGCCCGCCGCCGTCGCCGCCGAGGCGGAACGGCCGACATAGTGGGCGCGGCGATGGCGCGAGCCGGTATGGCCCAGCACCCATTCGATATTCGGTTCCATGAAGAACCAGGCGCCCATGTTCTTGGGCTCCTCCTGACACCAGACGATCTCCGCCTGCTTGAAGCGGGAAAGTTCGGTGATCAGCGACTTCGCGGGGACGGGATAGAGCTGCTCGACGCGCAGGATGTAGATGTCGTCGATGCCGCGTTCCTCGCGCGCTTCATAGAGATCGTAATAGACCTTGCCGGAGCAGAGCACGACGCGGCGGATCTTGTCGTCGGGCACGAGCTTGATCTTCGAGGCCTCGGGATCGCGCTGGGCGTCGTCCCAGAGCACGCGGTGGAACGAGCTTTCCGGCCCGAACTCCGAGAGTTTCGACACGGCCCGCTTGTGGCGCAGCAGCGACTTGGGCGTCATCAGCACCAGCGGCTTCCTGAAGTTGCGGTGCATCTGGCGGCGCAGGATATGGAAATAGTTGAACGGCGTGGTGCAGTTCGCAACCTGCATGTTGTCTTCGGCGCACATCTGCAGATAGCGCTCGAGGCGGGCCGAGGAATGCTCCGGGCCCTGCCCTTCATAGCCATGGGGCAGCAGCATCACGAGGCCGGACATGCGCAGCCATTTGCGCTCGCCGCTGGTGATGAACTGGTCAACCACCACCTGCGCGCCGTTGGCGAAGTCGCCGAACTGCGCTTCCCAGAGCGTCAGCGCCTTGGGCTCGGCAAGGCTGTAGCCGTATTCAAAGCCGAGCACGGCGGCTTCCGAGAGCATCGAGTTGATGACCTCGAATTCCGACTGGCCGCCCAGAACGTTGCTCTGGAATTCGGCAGGCCGCCCCAGCACATTGTTGAGCGGGATGTAGCGGTCTTCATTTTCCTGATCCGTCAGCACCGAGTGGCGCTGGGAGAAGGTGCCGCGCTCGGAATCCTGGCCCGAGAGGCGAATCTTGAAGCCTTCCTCAAGGAGCGTGCCGAAGGCCAGCGCCTCGCCCATGGACCAGTCGATGTTCTCGCCGGTCTCGATCATCTGGCGGCGCTGTTCCATCAGGCGCTGAACGGTCTTGTGGGGATGGAACGTCGGCGGAATCTCGGTCAGCTTGCGGCCGATGTCGCGCAGCGTTTCAAGCGGCACGGCGGTTTCGCCGCGCTGGGCCTGGCCGTCCGCCGAGGCGAAGCCCGCCCAGCGGCCATCGAGCCAGTCGGCCTTGTTGGGACGGAAAGTATTGGAGCCCTCGAACTCGCCTTCCAGCAGCAACCGGAATTCCTCGATGCGCGAGCGCACGCCTTCCTCGGTGATCAGGCCTTCGCGCACGAGCCGGTCCGCATAGATCTGCAACGTCGTCGGATGGTTGCGGATCTTCTTGTACATGAGCGGCTGGGTGAAGCTCGGCTCATCGCCTTCATTGTGGCCGAAGCGGCGGTAGCAGAACATGTCCACGACCACGGGCCGTCCGAAGCGCTGGCGGAACTCGACCGCGATCTTGGTCGCATGGACCACGGCTTCCGGGTCGTCGCCGTTTACATGGAAGATCGGCGCCTGCACCATCTTCGCCACATCCGAAGGATAGGGCGAGGAACGTGAATAGATCGGACTGGTGGTGAAGCCGATCTGGTTGTTGACGATGAAATGGATCGAGCCGCCGGTGCGGTGGCCCTTGAGGCCGGAAAGGCCGAGGCATTCCGCCACCACGCCCTGGCCCGCGAAGGCGGCGTCGCCATGGAGCAGCAGCGGGATTACCGAACTGCGGTCATAGCCGTTCTGGTCCTGCTTGGCGCGGGCCTTGCCCAGCACCACCGGATCGACGATTTCCAGATGCGAGGGGTTCGCCGTCAGCGAAAGGTGAACCTTGTTGCCGTCGAACTCGCGGTCCGACGAGGCGCCCAGATGATATTTGACGTCGCCCGAGCCTTCCACGTCCTCAGGGGTGGACGAGCCGCCCTTGAATTCGTTGAAGATGGCGCGGTAGGGCTTGGACAGGAAATTGGCGAGCACGTTGAGGCGGCCGCGATGGGGCATCCCCAGCACGATTTCCTTCACGCCGAGCGCGCCGCCGCGCTTGATGATCTGCTCCATCGCCGGGATCATGGCTTCCGCGCCATCGAGGCCGAAGCGCTTGGTGCCGACATATTTGGTGCCGCAGAACTTCTCGAAGCCTTCGGCCTGAATGAGCTTGTCGAGGATCGCGAGCTTGCCGAGGTCGGAGAAGCTCACTTCCTTGTCCGGCCCCTCGATCCGCTGCTGGATCCAGGCCTTTTCCTCCGGGTCGCCGATGTGCATGAACTCGACGGCGAGCGTGCCGCAATAGGTGCGGCGCAGGATGTCGAGCATCTGGCGCACGGTCGCGGTCTCAAGGCCGAGCACATTGTCGATGAAGATCGGGCGGTCGAGATCGGCCTCGCCGAAGCCATAGCTCTCCGGCTGCAGTTCCGGGTGGTGCGATTTCTCTCGCAGGTGCAGCGGGTCGATGTCGGCGTCGAGGTGTCCACGAATCCGGTAGGCCCGGATCATCATCAGCGCACGCACGGAATCGAGCGTGGCTGCGCGGATTTCGTCCTGGCTTGCGCCGCCGCCGGCGCGTCCGGTGATTTTCTGCTGGAGCCTGTTCTGGTCGACGGTGTCGCCAAGCGCGCTCACATAGTCGCCGTCGGCGGTGCCTGCCCAGTTGCTGCGCTGCCAGGAAGCGCCCTTGGCCTCGCGCAGCACATCAGCCGGGGCATCGCCCAGTTCCTGGAAGAAAGTCCGCCATTCGGCGCTCACCTGATCCGGGCTGTTCTGATATTTCGCGTAAAGCTGTTCCACATAGGCCGCATTGGTGCCGTAGAGGAAGGAAGTCTGCTCAAAACGCTCAAGGGCGTCGTCTTTGCTCATCTGGACCGGTGCGGTAACCCGCATCCCTTCAGTTGCTTCGATTGCATGATCGCATCAGGGAAGCGATGCAACCGGTGACGTTGTCGTACTGGTGCCATGTATGGCGGCGCAGGGTGCGTTCAAGGCTGGTGACGGCTGGCTCAGGGATCATGTGACCCTTCGATCACTGTTTGATGACTTTACGGGGCCGTGGGGCCCCGTAAAGCATGTTTTATTTCAGCCGCGCAGGACTTCGACCAGCGTCGTGCCAAGCGCGGACGGCGAGGGCGAAACGCGGATGCCCGCGGCGGTCATGGCTTCGATCTTGGCTTCCGCCGTGCCGCGGCCGCCCGAGACGATGGCGCCCGCATGGCCCATGCGGCGGCCGGGAGGGGCGGTCACGCCGGCGATGAAACCGACCATCGGCTTCTTGATCTTCGACTGGATCAGGAAGTCGGCGGCTTCTTCTTCCGCCGTGCCGCCGATCTCGCCGATCATGATGATCGACTTTGTGTCGGGGTCGGCGAGGAAAAGCTCCAGCGCGTCGATGAAGTTGGTGCCGTTGACCGGGTCGCCGCCGATGCCGATGCAGGTCGTCTGGCCAAGGCCGACGGCCGTGGTCTGGTGAACCGCTTCATAGGTCAGCGTGCCCGAGCGTGAGACGATGCCGACCGAACCCGGCATGTGGATATGGCCCGGCATGATGCCGATCTTGCACTGGCCGGGCGTGATCACGCCGGGGCAGTTCGGCCCGATGAGCCGGGTTTTGGAGCCGGAAAGGGCGCGCTTGACCCGCACCATGTCGAGCACCGGAATGCCCTCGGTGATGCAGACGGCAAGCTCGATGCCCGCGTCGATGGCTTCAAGGATCGCGTCGGCGGCGAACGGCGGCGGCACATAGATGGCGGAGGCGGTGGCGCCGGTCTTCTCCACGGCTTCAGCCACGGTGTCGAACACGGGCAGGTCGAGGTGCGTCGAGCCGCCCTTGCCCGGGGCAACGCCGCCGACCATCTTGGTGCCGTAGGCGATCGCGGCCTCGGAGTGGAACGTGCCCTGCTTGCCGGTGAAGCCCTGGCAGATGACTTTGGTGTTTCTATCGACGAGTACGGCCATTATGCGGCTTCCTTCACGGCTTTGACGATCTTCTCGGCTGCATCAGCGAGATTGTCCGCGGAGATGATGGGCAGGCCGCTCTCGGCCATGATCTTCTTGCCAAGTTCGACGTTGGTGCCTTCGAGGCGCACGACGAGCGGCACCTTGAGGCTGACTTCGCGCGCCGCCGCGATCACGCCTTCGGCGATGATGTCGCAACGCATGATGCCGCCGAAAATGTTGACGAGAATGCCTTCGACATTGGGGTCCGACAGGATGATCTTGAAGGCTGCCGTAACCTTCTCCCTGGTCGCGCCGCCGCCCACGTCGAGGAAGTTGGCGGGCTCCGATCCGTAGAGCTTGATGATGTCCATGGTGGCCATGGCAAGGCCTGCGCCGTTCACCATGCAGCCGATCTTGCCGTCGAGCTTGACGTAGTTGAGATCGTAGCTGGAGGCTTCGACCTCGGCCGGATCTTCTTCCGTCAGGTCGCGAAGTTCCACGATGTCCTTGTGACGGAACAGCGCGTTGTCGTCGAAGCCGATCTTGGCGTCGAGGCAGATGAGGTTGCCCTCGCCGGTGACGACCAGCGGGTTGATTTCAAGCTGCGACATGTCCTCGGCCACGAAAGCCTTGTAGAGCTTTTCAACCAGCGCGACGCCCTGCTTGACCTGATCTCCTTCGAGACCCAGCGCATAGGCGACCTTGCGGCCATGGAAGGAACTGACGCCCGAGGCCGGGTCGATCGAGAAGGTCAGGATCTTTTCCGGCGTGTCATGGGCGACCGCCTCGATGTCCATGCCGCCTTCGGTCGAGACGATGAAGGCGATGCGCGAGGTCGCGCGGTCCACCAGCACCGAGAGATAGAGCTCGCGGGCGATGTTGGAGCCTTCCTCGATATAGAGGCGGTTGACCTGCTTGCCGTGCGGGCCGGTCTGGTGGGTCACGAGGATCGAACCCAGCAGGCGGGTCGACTCCGCGCGGACATCGTCAAGCGTTTTCACGACCTTGACGCCGCCGGCCTTGCCGCGGCCGCCGGCGTGAATCTGGGCCTTGACGACATAGACCGGACCACCGAGCTTTTCAGCCGCCGCGACGGCTTCATCGGGTGTGAACGCGGGGATGCCTTTGGGGACAGCGACGCCATATTTGGCGAGCACTGCCTTTGCTTGGTATTCATGGATATTCATGGGCACATTCCTGAGGCTCTGGGCGGGCCTGGGGCTCTAGGGGCCTGGCTCTTTTGGCGGGCGATAGTGAGGCCGCGTTAAGACGTGCAAAAATAAACGCGGGCTCCATAGTGGATGCAGCACGAAGATGAGCGATGGGAATGGTTATAGCACCGGGGATACGGCGCGCAATCTTTTCCGCAAAAGAATGAATGCGGATTCATTCAGCTAAGCTATTTAGACAATTGTCATTTTTTGTTCATGTGCTCTGTCAGAGCAGATCCTTCGTCTCAATCTCTTTCGTCCCCTGCGGCAGACGGATCAGCAGCCCGTCCTCGCCGATCCTCGTCTTGACCGGTCCGGCAATGTCCTTGACCCCGCGCATGAACATGCGCCGTGCCAGCGCATTGGGCAATGGCGGCACGATATGGTTGTAAACGAGGAGCGAAACCCCGGCTTTCCGGGCGATTTCGGCGGCCTCGCCGGGGCTGGTGTGATAATCGAGCGTATCCGTCAGCATGTCGGAGCGGCGCTGGTCGCCGGTAGCCGCGAGCGCGCTCGCGATCATCCCGACCATGCTGCGGTTCAGCGCCTCGTGGATGAGCACATCGGCTCCCATGGAGGCGAAGACCATGTTGGGGACAGGTGTGGTGTCCCCGCTGACGATGGCGACCCGGCCGCCATATTCGGCCCGGAAGCCGAAAGCTGGGTCGATCGGATGATGATCGACCAGAAAGGCGCTGATCCTGAGCCCGTCCCGGTCATAGACCGGCACGAACTGGCCCGGAGCGGGGGTGGGGATCAGTTCGGGGATCATCCGCGCGGCATCCGGCGGCATGTGACAGGCGTCATGGTGCGCTTCGCGGAAGCCCGCATCGAGGGTGTAGGCGGTGGCGAAACCGTTGACCACTTCCAGCGTGCCCTCGGGACCCTTGACGTCGAGAGGCTGCCTGCGGCCTGCGATCCAGCTCTGTACCGCGACCTCGCCCAGATCCCCGATATGGTCGGAATGATGGTGGGTCAGGAGAACCGTGTCGATCGCGTGAGCGGGAAACCGCGCGGCGGCAAGGCGCGTCCAGGAGCCGGGACCGGCATCGATCAGCACAATATGGCCGCCCGCGATAATCGCCGTGCAGGTGTTGGCCCGGCTGCTGTCGGGCATGGGCGAACCCGTGCCGCACAGATAGACCTGGAGGCTCTTGTCGTCGAGCGCAAGGGCGGGCGCTGCGGCAAGCCGGCGGGCGGCCAGGCGCTCAAAGAGCCTGTCTTGTAATCGGGGAAGGAACATGAAGGCAGCGAGGATGGCAAGCGCCACGACCACGATAATTCCGACTGTGCAGATCAGGATCATTTTGTCTCCGCCTATTTTAATGTTGTACATTATTTTTTGTCAGTCTGGCATATTTCCCTTCAATTGCAATCCTCTGAAAAGAGATCGTCTCCCTGTTACAAACCAGCAGGGAGACGATCATGGGCTGGACGCAGGTCTGAATCCGTTCGGCTCATGTCTCCAGACCAGAACCGGAGGGCCAGGATTCCTCGCTCTCCCGTGGTGTTGCCCGTGGTGTTGATTGTCCGGACAGGGGGCTGGTTTTCCGGGTGGCGTCTTCTGCTTCCTTCAGGTCCTTTGACTTCAGTCCGCTCAATGAACCGATGAGGTCGCTGTCCGCCAAGGTTCCCCGGTTGGCCTGATAGGATGGGCGGCTTTCGGCCCGGAACTGTACGCCGGGGGGCGGTGGCCAGGCTTTCCCCGCTCCTGAGGCGCTGAATGGCGGATTTCAACTCTGACGGGCGCTTGTTGGCTGTTTCCCTGACTTCCGATTGCGCTGTTCGAACGGGAGTCCCGGCTGCCTTCCCGGGTAACGTGTTTCCCGCCTTCTTGCCTGATCTGGCCATGAACAGGTTTTCGGCATTGCGAAGCGCATTCGGCCGGAGATGTTGTCTCAGGCCGGTCGTCCGGGGTAGCGTAATGGTCTTTGTGGGCGCATCCGGTGTGGCCACAGGGCGGCAGCCGGAGTAATCACGGGCGCCGGTATTTTATCAATGGGCATGTGAACCCAAAATTTTGTGAAATAAAATATTTCCAGTCAGCTGGTATAAGTGGATGTAGAATGATGATTCATATATTTAACAAAAATATAAATTTAAGACTTTTAAATTTGGAAGATTTTTTGAGTATTTTTATCTTTATTTATTAAGTATTATTATTTTATTCGAATCTGTATTTCATGCTGCGCCAGGTACAGGCCAGAGTCAGCAGAAACAAAAATGGCCGCCCGACGGATCGGACGGCCATATGATTGTCAGGCTATAAAGGAATTCAGGCGAGCGAAGGCTCGATCGCCTTGCAGGCCTCGATCAGCACCTGCACCGAAGCGACCGACTTGGTGAACATGGCCTCTTCGGCGGCATCGAGCTGGATTTCCACCACGCGCTCCACGCCCCCGGCGCCGATCACCACCGGCACGCCGACATAGGTGTCGCTCTGGCCGTACTGGCCCGACAGGTAGGCGGCGCAGGGCAGAACCCGCCTCTGGTCCTTGAGATAGGCTTCCGCCATGGCGATGCCGGAGGCGGCGGGCGCATAGAAGGCCGAGCCTGTCTTGAGCAGCGCCACGATCTCGCCGCCGCCCTTGCGGGTGCGGTCGACGATGGCGTCGAGTTTTTCCTGCGTCGTCCAGCCCATCTTGATCAGGTCGGGGAGCGGAATGCCCGCCACCGTCGAATAGCGCACGGACGGCACCATGTCGTCGCCATGGCCGCCGAGCACGAAGGCGGTCACGTCCTCGACCGAGACGCCGAATTCTTCAGACAGGAAATAGCGGAAGCGCGCGCTGTCGAGCACGCCGGCCATGCCGACGACCTTGTTCTTCGGCAGGCCGGAGAACTTCTGGAGCGCCCAGACCATGGCGTCGAGCGGGTTGGTGATGCAGATCACGAAGGCGTCCGGGGCATGTTCCTTGATGCCCGCGCCGACCTGCGCCATGACCTTGAGGTTGATGCCGATGAGATCGTCGCGGCTCATGCCGGGCTTGCGGGGCACGCCCGCCGTTACGATGATGACGTCGGCGCCGGCGATGCCCGAATAATCGTTCGCGCCCGAGAGCTTCGCGTTGAAGCCTTCAACCGGGGCGGCTTCCGCCAGATCGAGCGCCTTGCCCTGAGGCAGGCCTTCGGCAATGTCGAAGATGACGATGTCGCCGAGTTCCTTGAGACCGGCCAGCAGGGCGAGCGTGCCGCCGATCTGTCCGCCACCGATAAGTGCGATTTTCTTGCGCGCCATGGAATTCCTCCGGATGCGAGGGGCGGACTGGGGAGCGTCCGCGAAAGGTTCGCAAGGTCAGTAGCGCGAATCCGGCTCCGCCGCAATGCGGCGTCAGGCCGTTTCCTTCTGCTGGGCATGCATTCCGGGAGGGGCGAGTTCGGGAGCAGGATCGCTGGCATGGATGCCGGCGCGCAGGCCCGCGATCAGCATCTCGTAAACCCCCTGCAACTCGCGTTCGAGCCGGTCGAGGGGCAGGCGCGTGAAAAGCTGGGGGTAGCTGAACTTCATGGTGGCCGACTGGATCATCTCGGCGATGAAGTCTGTGTCGGACACGCGGAATTCACCCGAGGCATTGCCCATTTCAAGGATGAGCCTCAACACCTTGCGCTCGCGCCAGAGGCCTTCGTCATAAAAAGTGGGTCGTTCGCTGCCGACGATATGGGCCATTTCGACCAGCTTGGGTGAATGTTCCAGCCGCTGGAAAGTCGTCCGCAGATCCTCGAACAGGAAATCATGGACGCGCTGCGCGGCAGTGCGGCCGGGCCGGGCCACAACCTTGGCCAGTTCCTCGGCGGTCTCGACCGAGGACTGGCGGCAGATGGCCTCCGCTATATCCAGCTTGCCGCTGAAATAACGGTAGAGATTGCCCGGCGACATGTCGCAGTCCTGCGCCAGTTCAGCCATGGTGGTCTTGCCATAGCCATAGTGCGCGATCCGCGTCTTTGCAGCGGCGATGATTTTATGGCGTGTTTTGTCAGGCTCGGTCATAAGAGCAGTATAGACTTCCTGGATGAATATTCAACGAATCGTTCATTCGTCATTTTTGGGACGTTTCCAAAGGAGAGTGAGCCATGGGCGCGGCAGGGACGCAAGGGCACAGCGGTGAATTTGAGCGCTGGGGCGTGCTGGGCGCGGGCGCCTGGGGCACGGCGCTGGCGCAGGTGCTGGTCCGCGCCGGCCGCAGCGTCACGCTCTGGGCCTATGAGGCCGGCCTTGTCGAGGCCATCAACACGCGCCATGAGAACAGTCTCTACCTCCCTGGCGTGACGCTGGAGCCGGCGCTCAGGGCGACCGGCGATCTGGCGGCCATGGCCGAAGTGGACGCCCTCCTGCTGGTCACGCCTGCCCAGCATCTGCGCCGGGTGGCGGGCGGGCTCAAACCGTTCCTGCGGGCTGGAACGCCCGCCGTCATCTGTTCCAAGGGTATCGAGCAGGGCACTGGCCGGCTCATGGACCGAGATGCTGGTGGAGGCGCTGCCGCAGGCCGTGCCCGCCGTCCTTTCCGGGCCAAGCTTCGCGCGGGAGGTGGCGGAAGGGCTGCCGACCGCGGTGACCTTGGCCTGCGCCGACAAGGAGATGGCCGCGAAACTGGTCCGCTCCATCGGCCTTCCCACCTTCAGGCCCTACAGTTCGAGCGATCTGGTCGGGGTCGAGATTGGTGGCGCGGTCAAGAACGTGCTGGCGATCGCCTGCGGCATCGTCGATGGCAAGCGGTTCGGGGCGAGCGCGCGGGCGGCGCTGACCACGCGGGGCTTTGCCGAACTGACCCGCCTTGCCCTGGCGCTGGGCGGGCGGGCGGAAACGCTGGCTGGCTTGTCCGGGCTCGGCGATCTGGTGCTGACCTGCAATTCGCCCCAGTCGCGCAATATGTCGCTCGGCATGGCGCTGGGCGAGGGCCAGCCGCTGGCGCAGGTGCTGGGTGAGCGCATTTCGGTCGCGGAAGGGGTCTTCACCGCCACGGCAGTCCGCGATCTCGCCCGGGCCAGGGGGATCGACATGCCCATTGTCGAGGCGGTCGCCGCCATCGTCACCGGCGAGGCGAGCGTCGATCAGGCCATCGAGGCGCTGCTGGCCCGCCCCTTCACCCGCGAGGGCTAGTTCCGTCCGGGGTTTCCTCGCCGACCGGCGCGACCGTCACCCCCACCGACAGGGTGTGGGCGCTCGTGCCGCGGATGATGCCGCGCACCGGGGCGACGTCGCCGTAATCCCGTCCGATCGCGAGCACGATGTGGGAGGGGCCGACCAGACAATCATTGGTCGGATCGAGCCCGATCCAGCCATTGACCGGGCACCAGACGTCCGCCCAGGCATGGGAGGCGTCGGCCCCGATCAGGCGGGCCTGTCCGGGCGGCGGCTGGGTCAGCAGATAGCCGCTGACATAGCGCGCCGCAAAGCCGAGCGTCCGGAGCGCGCCGACAAGAATATGGGCAAAGTCCTGACAGACGCCATGGCGGCCCCTGAATGCCTCGATCAGCGGCGTGGATACGTCCGTGCTTGCCGTCTCATAGACGAAATCGCGGTGGATGCGGCGCATCAGGTCTGTCGCGGCCTCGGCGAACGGCCGGGCGGGGGTAAAGCTCTCGCGGCCATAATCCCCGATCTCGCGATGGAGCGGAATCATGGGGGAGGGGAAAGTGAACTCGGCCTCCGGCACGAAGGGCGCATCTGCCCGGTAGCGCAGCATGTCGTGGACAATTTCGTGGGCGGGGCTTGCTGCGGCATCGACCGGGCGGTCGCCCAGCAGTTCAACCCTTGAGCGGGCGGTGACCGTCAATGTCTCGTGGGGGCTGTAAAAGGCGAAGAAGGTCCGTTCATTGCCGAACGCATCCATGCTCGTTGAAAGGTGCGCGGGCTCGGGCTCGATGGTGAGCACATGGGAAAGCACGCTCTGGCGGCCCAGCGTCTGTGGACGCAGATAGGCCAGATGCTGGCCTATCTCGACCATGCGCCGGTAGCCGTAAAAGGTCTCGTGGGTAACGTCCAGTTCGTTCATGGCCTTATGAGAGATAAGCGCTCTCGCCTCCTTGCGTATGGCTGAGATAGCGAAGGCCGATCTCGTCGGAGAGCATGCGCGCTGCGCTGGCGCAATTGCCGGTCAGTTCAAGCAGGTTAGACCAGCCGCCGAGCAGGTCGCGGCTGCACAGCGAGCTGAGGCTCGGCGTCGGCTCATAGGGAGGGACGCCCGCGAGCAGGTCCGCGCTGGCCCCGGCCGCGCTGTCGGGCAGTTTTTCGACCTGCCGGTGGATGACCTTCAGCACCCGGTAGATCGAGCGCGGATTGTTGGGGTCGAGCACCACGAGGTCGATCAGCGGTGGCACCTGCAACCGGCGCTGATGATAGGCGCGATAGGTGATCGTGCTGTCGAACAGGGTCAGCAGGAAATCGAGCGCCTCGTCGGACGGCTGGCTGTCGCTGCCGAACACGGCCTCAAGGGCGCTGGAGAAGAAGGAAAGCCGCTCGATCTGGCGGCCGATGGTCAGCATCCGCCAGCCGTCGTCGCGGACCATGCGGTCGGTCTGCGCGCCGGTCAGCCCGGCCAGTTCCATGCCCAGCCTGTCGAGCGAGACGAGCGCCTCGGCGGGGGTGAACAGGGGCATCCCCTTGCGCCGCGTCGGGCGGGGCACGAAGCCATCGCGGGTTTGCAGCACCAGCCGCCAGTGCTCGGAGGAGAGCCGGTCGCGGACATGGTCGGCGGTGCGCACCAGCGAGGTCAGGCAGAAGCGCACGCTCATGGCGGCGTTGGCGTCGGTCAGCGAGGCCAGCAGCGAGCGCAGGAAAATATCCCGGGCCTCGCCGGGAGAGGGCGTGCCATAGGGCACGAGGCCTGACGTCAGGCAGAGCCGGTGGAGGCTTGCCAGCGCCGAGGGCGGCGGCGTTTCCGGGCTGGTCATGGCCTGGATGGCGGTGCGCGCCAGACGCATGCCGTTTTCGGCGCGCTCGGAATAGCGGCCCATCCAGAACAGGTTCTCCGCCGAGCGGCTGGAAACGAGACGGCGGCCCCGGCCGATGTCCTCGGGCCGGATGCGGCCGGGCAGCATGGAGAAGGTGTCCACGGGCCCTTGCGTGCGCACCCAGGTATCGAGGCTCGAACCGCCCCTTTGCATCGAAACGCTGTTCTGGCCCGCGGCCGCGATGCGCGTCAGCCCGCCCGGCAGCACTTCCCATTCGCCCTTGCCGGTCGAGATGGCGAAGACGCGGACCATGGTACCGCGCGGCACGATCCGGCCCTTGCGGTCCCATGTGGGCGATTGTGACAGCGGCAGGAAGGTCTGGAGCGTATAGGCGTCGGGGTCGCTGGCGATGCGTCCGCGCCAGTGCGCGCGCTGTTCCTCGCTCAGCCCGGCTCCGATCACGGGCTCGAAGGAGGGGCGCTCGGCGCTGCCGG
Organism: Parvibaculaceae bacterium; assembly: GCA_028283765.1. Lineage (GTDB taxonomy): Bacteria > Pseudomonadota > Alphaproteobacteria > Parvibaculales > Parvibaculaceae > JAATFR01. Next base: position 85,434 of record JAPWJY010000003.1, read on the forward strand.
GATAGGTCGCCTTGATGACCTGCTTGCCGAGATCGGGCAGCACGGCCTCCAGCGCCGCGCGCTCGCCGCACCACCATGAGGGAAGCGAAGGGAGCGACAGTTCCTTGCCGGTCAGCCGCCGGGCGATGCCGGGCAGGAAGCCGTGGATGGCGGTCGATTCGAGGAAGCTGGAGCCGAGTGCATTGGCGACCAGCACATTGCCCGCGCGCATCGCCTGCACGAGACCCGGCACTCCGAGCGAGGAGCCTGAGCGCAGTTCCAGCGGATCGCAGAAATCATCGTCGAGGCGGCGCAGCACGGCGTGCACGGGTTCGAGCCCGTACATGGTGTTCAGGAACAGCCGGTCCTCGCGCACCGAGAGATCGCTGCCCTCGACCAGCGGAATGCCGAGGTAATGCGCCAGATAAACATGCTCGAAATAGGTTTCGTTGTAGGGGCCCGGCGTCAGCAGCACGATCCGGGTCGGCTCGTCCGGGTCGGGGTTCGGCGCATCCTCCTTCAGACGGTCGAGCAGATGGCGGTAGGCCGAGGCGATCCGCTGGACATTGAGATCCCGGAAGGCGGTGGGGAAAAGCTGGGAGACGATCAGCCGGTTTTCCAGCAGATAGCCAAGGCCCGAAGGGGCCTGGGTCCGCTGCGAGACGACCCACCATTCGCCCTGTTCGTCGCGGGCGAGGTCGAACGCGGCAATATGGAGATGGGTGCCGCCGGGTGGCTTCGCCCCGATCAGCGGGCGCAGGTAGCCGGGATGCCCCTGCACCAGCGCGGGTGGCAGGAAGCCTTCCTTCAGCAGGGTCTGCTCGCCATAAATGTCGCCCATGATCTGTTCGAGCAGGGCTGCGCGCTCGGCCACCCCGGCGGCGATCCGGGCCCAGTCGTCTTCCTCGATGATGAAGGGCAGCAGGTCCAGCGGCCATGGCCGGGCATGGCCGCCGGTCTCCGCATAGATGTTGTAGGTGATGCCGTTTTCGCGCACCTGGGCGGCGATGTCGTCGGCGCGGCGGTCGAATTCGCCCGGTCTGGCAAGGCCCGACTGCTCGAAGAAGCGCGCCCATTGCGGCCTTAGCCCGCCGGCCTGACGCAATTCGTCATAGTGACCGGCCGTTGCGGGATCGGCGACACGCAGGATCTGGCTCACATCGGGGGATTTCCCCGTCGTCGATGTGGTTTTGTCTGTCGGCATCAGGGAATGGGCCATTGTCGCCAGTTCGTGAGCGGGATTCGGTCACCAGTCTAGAGCATGATCCCCGAATATGGACGCTGGTTTTAAAACCAGACAGGGTTTCATGAACATAACCTGGCAAATTCCGGGATTCCCGGAGCTTCGTTCAACCATTCTCGCGCCGGAGATCGAGGGTGAACGGGTATTCGAGGCTCCTTTGCGGTTGGGCGGGGATAAGCTGGCCCGGCGTATGCCCGAACCGGAAGAAGCGCGCAAGGCGGCGGCTTTCGGCCTCATAGCTGTTGACCGGGAAGGTTTCATAGCTGCGGCCGCCGGGATGACTGACGTGATACTGGCAGCCACCGAGCGAACGCTCCATCCAGCCATCGACCACATCGAAGGTCAGGGGCACATGGGTGCCGATGGTCGGATGCAGGGCGGAAGGAGGCGCCCACGCCTTGTAGCGCACACCGGCGACATATTCCCCGACCCGGCCCGTGGGCTGGAGCGGCAGGGCGATGCCATTGACGGTGATGATATGGCGGCTGCCGTTCAGCCCCGTCGCCTTGACCTCGATGCGTTCCACAGAGGCGTCGACGAAGCGGACGGTGCCTGCGGCCGTGCCTTCCTCGCCCATGACATGCCAGGGCTCCAGCGCGCCGCGCACGGTCATATGGATGCCAGCGACGTCTATTTCGCCATAATGCGGGAAGCGGAACTCGAAATGGGGCGCGAACCAGGCCGGATCGAAGGCGTAGCCCGCCTGATTAAGCTCCTCGATGACATCGTCGAAGTCCATCGAGACGAAGGCTGGCAGCATGAAGCGGTCATGCAGTTCCGTGCCCCAGCGGGTCAGCTTCGCGTGATAGGGCGTTTCCCAGAAACGCGTGATCAGCGCGCGCAGCAGCAATTGCTGCACGAGGCTCATCCGGGCATGGGGCGGCATCTCGAAGGCGCGCAGCTCAAGCAGGCCAAGCCGCCCGGTCGGGCCGTCGGGGGAATAGAGCTTGTCGATGCAGAATTCCGAACGGTGGGTGTTGCCGGTCGCGTCGATCAGCAGATTGCGCAGCGACCGGTCCACCAGCCATGGCGGCGTCGGCATGCCGTGGCGCTCCAGCTGGCGCTTGATCTCCTTGAAGGCGATCTCGATCTCGTAGACCTGATCGTTGCGCGCCTCGTCGATGCGCGGCGCCTGCGAGGTCGGCCCGATGAAGAGCCCCGAGAACAGATAGGAGAGCGAGGGGTGGTTGTGCCAGTAGGCGATCAGGCTGCACAGAAGGTCCGGCCGGCGCAGGAACGGGCTGTCGGCGGGCGTCGCCCCGCCGAGCACGAAATGATTGCCGCCGCCGGTGCCTGTGTGGCGGCCGTCGAGCATGAATTTCTCGCTGGAAAGGCGCGACTGGTGCGCCGCCTCATAGAGAAATTCGGTGTGGTCGATCAACTGGTCCCAGTTGGACGCGGGATGGATATTGACCTCGATTACGCCGGGATCGGGGGTGACCTGAAGCACCGTCAGGCGCGGGTCGCGCGGGGGCTGGTAGCCCTCCATCATGACCTTGACGTTGAGATCGGCGGCCGTCGCCTCGATGGCGGCGACAAGTTCGAGGTAGTCGTCGAGTTTCGCGAGCGGCGGCATGAAGACATAGAGGTGTCCGTTGCGCGCCTCCACGCAAAGCGCGGTCCGGGTGATCCAGCCCGCGCTCTCGAAGCGGTCGGGAAACTCCTCGTCCGTCTCCGCAATGGCGGTGTTGCCGCCCTTGCCCGCGGGCGTGCGTTCTATCCCCGGAATAGCGGGGCCTGAGCCGGTGCCGAAGCGGGCAGAAGCGCCGCCAGCCGGCGCGGCGGGGTCCGTGCGGATCACGCCGAGCGGATATTGCGCGCGCAGTTCGGCGGCGGTGCGAAGCGGCGTGGCGGGGGCGAACGGGTCCACGTCGATGATATAGGTCTGGTCGGCTTCCGACGCCCATGGCAGGGAATCGAGCGGCAGGCGGTAGCCCATCGGCGAATCGCCCGGCGTCAGATACATGCGCTCGTCGCGGAAGAACCACGGACCCGTGGCCCAGACGGGGCCTGCAAGCTCCTTGGGGTCCTCGCGGCGGATCGGCAGGCAGTAGCCGACCACGGCGGAGAGGCCCTGCTCGAACACCTTGCGCAGCCGTTCGCGCTCCAGCTCGTCGTCAAGGCGCGCGTCGAAGGGATCGACGTTGACCGGCAGGCGGCGTTCGCGCCAGAGGTAGTAGAAGACATCCTCGTAACCGGGCTGGATATATTGCGTGTCGAGTTCCAGCTTCCAGGCCAGCATGTCGATGAAGGCCTTGGCGTCCTCGGCGGTATAGCTGGTCGGCACCCGCTCGTCCGAAAACAGCGAACTGTCGTGCCAGCACGGCTCCTGATCCTTGCGCCAGTAGATCGACAGCGCCCAGCGCGGCAACTGCTCGCCGGGATACCATTTGCCCTGGCCAAAATGCAGGAAGCCGTTGGGGCCGTATTTCGCCCTGAGCCGCTGCACCAGATCGATGGCGTAGCCGCGCTTGGTCGGCCCCATCGCCGTGGTGTTCCACTCCGCGCCGTCCCGGTCGAGATCGGCCACGAAGGTCGGCTCGCCGCCCTGGGTCAGGCGGACGTCCATGCGCTCCAGATGATGATCGACCTCGTGACCAAGATCGACAATGCTGCCCCACTGAAAATCCGTATAGGGCTTGGTGACGCGCGGGGATTCAAAGATGCGCGTGACGCTCATCGAGTGCTCGAACTCGACTTCCGCCTCGTCGACCGCGCCCGAGATGGGGGCGGCGGCCCCCGGCTCCGGCGAGCAGGCGAGCGGGATATGTCCTTCCCCGGCGAACAGGCCCGAGGTCGGGTCAAGCCCGACCCAGCCCGCGCCCGGCAGATAGACCTCGCACCAGGCATGAAGATCGGTGAAATCCTGCTCTGCGCCCGAGGGGCCGTCGATGGCCTTCACATCGGCCTTGAGCTGGATCAGGTAGCCGGAGACGAACCGGGCGGCGAGGCCCAGATGGCGGAAGGCCTGCACCAGCAGCCAGCCCGAATCCCGGCAGGAGCCGGACTTCAGGGTCAGCGTCTGCTCCGGCGACTGCACGCCGGGCTCCATGCGGATGGTGTAGGCCACCTCGCTCTGGATGCGCTGGTTGATCTCGACCAGAAAATCGATGGTGCGTTTGGGCGTCAGGTCCAGCGACTGGAGAAAGGCGGAAAAGAGCGGCGTCAGCTTGCCCGGCACAAGGTAGGGCGCCAGCTCATGGGCCTGCTCCGCGTCATAGACGAAGGGGAATTTCTCGGCGCTCGGCTCCAGAAAGAAATCGAACGGGTTCTGCACCGCCATTTCGGCGATCAGATCGACCGTGACCTTGAACTCCCGGGTCCGCTCGGGAAAGACGAGGCGGGCCAGATAGTTGGAGAAGCTGTCCTGCTGCCAGTTGATGAAGTGCTCGGCCGGCTCGACCTGGAGCGAATAGGAGAGAATTTTGGTCCGGCAGTGCGGCGCGGGCCGCAACCTGACGATCTGGGGCGACAGCCCGACCAGCCGGTCGTAGCGGTAACGGGTGACGTGGTTCAACGCAACATGGATCGACATGCCCACTCCGATAAAACGGCCCCCGGAACATCACCCCGCGAGGAGGCGACACCGGTTGATAGAGATGCAATCTCGGTGCCGCATCCCGATGCAGCTCTGTCCAAGGAAGCTTCCCGCCAGATTGATAACAATTGAGGCAATGGCTCAAGCGTTGAGCAAACTATACCTGTTTTTGGGCACAAACGGATGGCAAGTGACGGGAAGCCCGCTTTAATTTCGGATTATTTCAGGTTGGCGAGCCTCGCCCGCTCAAGGTCGGCCCTGAGCGTTCTGGCCCCGAGCATGAAATGGACCGCCGACCAGAGCCAGACGACGGAGATCGTCAGCAGCGCGTAACGCAGGGATTCTTCCCCGAAGCGCGGCGCATAGAGGTCGCTCAATATGCCCGCGAACTGCGGCCCCAGCCCCATGCCGATCAGGTTGAGGATGAAGAACAGGATGGCCGACGCCACCGCCCGCATCCGCAATGTCACCAGCGCCTGGGTCATGGCGACGGCGGGGCCGACATAGGTTGCGCCCGCGAGCGCCGGGATGACGAAGATGACGAGCGCCAGCACCTTGTTGCTCGCCATATAGAGCGCGAACGAGGAGGGAAAGGCGGCGGCGGCGAAGATTGCGATCACCCAGAGGTTCCAGCGCACGTCGCGCCTTGAGAGGCGGTCGGCGAGCCAGCCCGCGATATAGGTGCCAAAGCCGCCGACGAAGCCGATGATGAGCGCCAGCGAGGTGCCGATTTCCACCGCCGTCATGTGAAACGAGCGGAACAGGAAGGAAGGCAGCCAGGTGATGCCGGCATAACCGCCGAACGCCGCAAGCGCGCAGCCGAACGCGATATGGCGGAACGAGCGCTGGGCCCACAGGAAGACGAAGACCTCCCGGATCGGCGGGGCGTCGGCCTTTGCCCGCGTGGCGATGCCGTCGGCGGTGCCGCGCGTCGGCTCCTTGAGGGTGAAGCGGACAAGCAGCGACACGATCAGCCCCGGCGCGCCGACGCAGAAGAAGGCCGCGCGCCAGCCGTAATACTGGCTGACCCAGCCCCCGACCAGAAAACCGATCAGGATGCCCAGATTGATGCCGACGGAATAGATGCCGATGGCGCCCGCGCGCTCCTCGGGCGGAAACATGTCGGCGATCATCGAATGCGACGGCGGGCTCGATCCCGCCTCGCCGACGCCGACGCCGATGCGCGCGAAGACGAGCTGGATATAGTTGGTCACGAGGCCGCAAAGGACGGTCATGCCCGAAAACAGCAGCATCGCGAGGGAAATGATGTTGCGCCGGTTCGAGCGGTCCGCCCACATGGCGATCGGAACGCCGAGCAGGGCGTAGAAAAGCGCGAAGGTGATGCCGGACAGAAAACCCAGGTGTGTATCCGTCAGATGCAGGTCCTGCTTGATCGGCTGGAGCAGGATCGACAGGATCTGCCGGTCCAGATAGTTCATCGTGTAGCCGAGGGTGAGAACGATGAGCGCCCATCGGCGGTAGGCAGGTGAAAAAGCGGCAGAGGGAGGATTGATGGCAGGCGAAAGCCCTGCCCCTCCCGCACTCGTGGCGTGATCGGTCATACATTCCTCCCTGACCCGCGTTTTCGCGGCTCCCGCTTTTCGCGGGATTTTTTAATTAATGCCAGCCTAACAGCGGATCGCGCGCGGCGTCATGCCTTTTGTCGCCTTACAAACTTGTCATCCCTGAAACGCAAGGGCTGGCCTGAAGCGCAAGGACTGGAACGGGTGCCACGGCCATGTCCGATTCCGGCGAGCGCCCGCGCCCGTTCCGGACTAGATTGGCATCATGGAAACGGTTTTTACCCTTGATCACGACGTCTGCTACCGGGCCCTGAGCGCCCGGGACAGGCGCTTCGACGGGCGGATTTTCGTCTGCGTGTCGTCGACCGGGATTTATTGCCGCCCGGTCTGTCCGGCCCGCACGCCGGGCGCGAGCCGGTGCCGGTTTGTCCGCAGCGCGGCCGAGGCGGAGGCGCTCGGCTACCGAGCCTGCCTGCGCTGCCGGCCTGAAACCGCGCCGGGCACGCCCGCCTGGGCGGGGACCGCCGCGACGGTGACGCGGGCGCTGCGCCTGATCGAGGAGGGCGTGCTCGATGAAGGCAGCGTGCCGGAACTGGCGGAACGGCTCGGGGTGGGCGAGCGCCAGTTGCGGCGGTTGTTCATCCAGCATCTGGGCGCGGGGCCGCTCGATGTCGCGGCGAACCGGCGTCTGATGACGGCGAAATCGCTTCTGAGCGACACAAGCTTGCCCATATCCGGCATCGCCTTCATGGCGGGCTTCCAGAGCCTGCGCCGGTTCAACGCGGCGGTGCGAAACCATTATGGCGTGCCGCCGTCATCGCTGCGCGGCCGTACCGTTCCCGGAACGGACGGCATAGAGTTGAAACTGGGCTATCGCGCGCCTTTTTCATGGGACCGGCTTATCCGCTATCTCGCCTACCGGGCTATTCCCGGCGTTGAGGCGGTCGAGAACGGCTGCTACATCCGCAGTTTTCGCCTTGGCGGAGCGATGGGTACGCTGACGATCAGCCACGATCCTGCGCGTCACGGGCTTCGGGCGCTTGTCCGCTGTGAAGGGCCGGTCCCCATTCGCCAGATCGGCGCGCGATTGCGCCGCCTGTTCGATCTCGATGCCGATCCCCTGGCCATTCATCAGGCGCTGGCCCGTCATGAAGCGCTGGCTCCCTGGCTCGATGATGCTGAGGGATTGCGCATTCCCGGCGCGTTCGATGGCTTCGAGCTTGCGGTGCGGGCCGTGCTGGGCCAGCAGGTCTCGGTCCGGGGCATGGTCACCCTCAGCGCCCGGCTGGCCGAGCGCTGCGGCGCGCGGCTGCCTGAGACGTTGACGCAGGATAGTGTCGCCCGGCTGTTTCCAACGCCCGCGGAAGTGGCGGCGGCGGACCTTTCGTCCATGGGCCTGACCGGCGCGCGTGCCGCCACATTGAAACGGCTGGCGGAAGCGGCGATGGCGGACCCTGCCCTGTTCGCGCCCCGGGCGGATCTGCCCGCCACCATCGCGGCGCTGAAGGCCTTGCCCGGCATCGGCGACTGGACAGCCAACTATATCGCCTTGCGGGCCGTGGGCGAGCCGGACGCCTTCCCGGCGGGCGATCTTGCCCTGCGCAAGGCGTTCGGGGCAGGCGGCGATCCCCTGCCGGAACGCGAGGTCGCGTTGCGGGCCGAGGGACTGCGCCCATGGCGCGGCTATGCGGCCATGCTGATCTGGCAGTCGGATCCCGCCCGGCGAGTGAAAACTGAAATCAGGGAGACGGAAAATGCCCCGGATTGATCTGACGCCCGAGATGGCGACGACGGTGCTGGCAACGCCCCTTGGCGACATGCCGATGGTGGCCGGGGAGGCCGGACTGAAGGCCGTCATGTTCCCGATAGAGAATATCCGTCTGAACCCGCAAAAAGGCACGGCCGCCGCCGCCCGTCATCTCGACGCCGCCGTCGCGGCCTTAAGCGAATATTTCGCGGGCAGGCGCACCGGTTTCGCCGACCTCAGGCTCGATGCCGACGGCACCGCGTTCCAGCGCCGGGTCTGGGCCGCACTGCGGGATGTTCCGTTCGGGGCCACGCGCAGCTATCGCGATGTGGCCGGGGTCATCGGCAATCCGAAGGGCATGCGCGCGGTCGGGCTTGCCAATGCCCGCAACCCGATCCCGGTCATCGTGCCCTGCCATCGGGTGATCGGCGCGAACGGCGCGCTGACCGGCTTCGGCGGCGGTCTGGACGCCAAGCGATGGCTGCTGGAATTCGAAGGCGTCCGGGTTGCGCCGCCTTCCGCTCCGGCTGGCATTCAGGCTTCATTGTCCATTTGACCTCGATGCCCATAAGATCGGGCTGTCCGCCGAATCGCATGGCGGCCGTCATGGGAGGAGTGGATGTATATGGGTATGGAATTTCAGGGGATTTTCGGGGTTCTGCTGCTGATCCTCGACATCTATGCCATCATCAAGATTATCCAGAGCGATGCAGGCGCGCTCGCCAAGGCATTATGGATCGTGCTGATCCTGTTCTTCCCCTTCGGCGGCTTCCTGATCTGGTTTCTGCTTGGCCCCAAGGGCTGACAGCGCGCTGTCGGCTTTCAGTATTCAGCATCCAAGTTTCGTCAGGTCCGGCGCGCTCAGGGCCGTGGCGCCGCGCGCAATGGTCTCGACCGGGATGCCCTTCGAGAAGCGGGCGATCGTTTCGGCCGTTTCCGCCAGCGCCACCGGGCTTCCCACCGACTCGCTGACGACGATGCCGTGCGGGGTCAGGCCATGGCCGCGCATCACTTCCAGCGCGGTCAGCGTGTGGCTGATGGTGCCGAGATAGGAGCCGACCACGAGGATCGGGATGAGCGGCACCTGACCGTTCAGGGCCACCATCCAGTCGAGCACGGTATGCCGGGTGTCGAGCGGCACCATAAGCCCGCCAACGCCCTCGATCACCAGCGGACCGTTGCCGGCCCGGGCCGCCGTCACGCAGGTTTCCACCAGTTCGTCGAGCGGAATGTCGCGCCCCTCGCGTGCCGCCGCCATGTCGGGCGAGAGCGGTGCCCGGAAGCGCCAGCGCGACACCGCCGAGGCCCGTTCATAGACGACATCGTCGCCCATGGCGGCCAGCAGCACGGCGGGGTCGCTTTCGGCGAAGCTCTGCTTGTCGAGGCCGCTGACGATGGGCTTGAGGGCGCGGGCGTCGAGCCCCTTCGCCCGGAACTGGCGCACGAGCAATGCGCTTACATAGGTCTTGCCGATTTCAGTGCCGGAAGAGGTGACGAAGATGGTGGTCATTGCGCCGCTTCGGATCCGAGGATCCGCTCCCTGAAAAGCGAAGAAAGACGGTCTATGTCCTCCGCCCGGTGCAGGGCGGTGAAGGTGGTGCGCAGCCGCGCCGTTCCGGGGGGAACGGTCGGCGGGCGGATGGCGGTGACGAGGAACCCCTCGGCGTCCAGCATGGCGGAGGCGGCAAGCGTCGCCGTCTCGGCCCCCAGAATGACGGGCACGATGGGGCTTTGCGGGTCCGGCAGGCCAAGGGCGCGGGTGAAGCGCCGGGCATTGGCGACGGGGCGTTCGATATAATCGGGGTTGGCCTCGATGAAATCGATGGCGGCGATGGCGGCGGCGACCGTGGCCGGGGGAAGGCCGGTCGAATAGATCAGCGTGCGCGCCCTTGTCCGCAGGAAGTCGCAGACCGGCCTGCTCGCACAGATATAGCCGCCATAGCCGCCGATGGCCTTGGAAAGCGTGCCCATCTGGAGCGGCACGTCGAGCTTGACGCCCCCCACGAACGACGAGCCGCGCCCGCCGCCCAGAATGCCGAGCCCGTGGGCGTCGTCGGTCATGAGCCAGGCGTCGTGGGCGCGGGCGAGGCGGGCCATCCCGGCCACGGGGGCGAGGTCGCCATCCATGCTGAAGACGCCGTCGGTCAGGATCAGGCAATGGCGCGCGCCGCCCCGGTGCGCGGCGAGCAGGGCGGCAAGGTGGTCAAGGTCGTTATGGCGGAAAATATGGCTTTGCGCGCCCGAAAGCTTCATGCCCGACAGAAGGCAGGCATGGGCGAGCTCATCGGCGAGGATCAGGTCGCCGGGGCCGGTGAGTGCGGGGATGATGCCGAGATTGGCCAGATAGCCCGAGCCGAAGACCACGCAGTCCTCTGCCTGTTTCAGCCGCGCCAGCCTTGCCTCCAGCCGGGCGAACAGCGGGTTGTTGCCGGTGACGAGACGTGATGCGCCCGAGCCGGTGCCGTAGCGTCTCGTGGCCTCAAGGGCGGCTTCTTTCACGGATTCATTGTGGGAAAGGTTGAGATAGTCGTTGCAGCAGAAGGAAATGAGGGTGCGCCCGTCGCGTTCGGCCAGATAGCCGCTCTCCCGGCCCGTATCGACGAGACGGCGGCGCTGGTTGCGGGCTTCGAGTTCCGCGAGCTTCGCGGCGGCGAAGGCGTCGAGCCCCGGTCTGCCGGTTTTGTCCATGGCGGCCTCCTCAACCTGTTGGATGGCAAATGAACCCGGGACGGGGCCGCTGTCAAATGACGTCTGCGTATCGGCGGGAGGCCGGGCATGCCCCTCCGGCAGCCTCCCCGAGGGGGCTTGCCAAGTCTTGCATCCGGGCAAAAGCTGCCTATGCTCGCGGCGTCTTCTTGTGAAGGGTCTGTTTTCCAGGGGAAACCAACGATGAACGCACTCACCCGTCTTGCCAATGCTGCCGCCAACGCCGTTGCCGAGGTGGGCGTTCGCCATGACTGGACGCGCGACGAGGTGCAGGCCTTCTTCGACATGCCCTTCAACGACCTGATCTTTCAGGCCCAGATCGTTCACCGCCGCCATTTCAACCCCAACGAGGTCCAGAAATCGACGCTCCTGTCGATCAAGACCGGGGGCTGCCCCGAGGATTGCGGCTACTGCTCGCAAAGCTCGAAGTTCGAGACCGGCCTCAAGGCCTCCAAGCTGATGGAAGTGCAGCGCGTCATCGCGGAAGCCCAGCGCGCCAAGGAAGCGGGTGCCTCGCGCTATTGCATGGGCGCCGCCTGGCGCAGCCCCAAGGACCGCGACATGGACAAGATCTGCGCCATGGTCGAGGGGGTGAAGTCGCTCGGCATGGAAACCTGCATGACGCTCGGCATGTTGTCGGACGAGCAGGCGGTGCGCCTCAAGGAGGCGGGCCTCGATTATTACAACCATAACGTCGACACCTCGGAAGAATATTACAAGGAAATCATCTCGACGCGGACCTTCGCCGACCGGCTCGATACGCTGGATCGCGTCCGCAATGCGGGGATAAATGTGTGCAGCGGCGGCATCGTCGGCATGGGCGAGGAGGAGAGCGACCGCGTCGGCATGCTGATGGCGCTTGCCAATCTGCCCGAGCATCCCCAGTCCGTGCCGATCAACATGCTGGTGCCGATCAACGGCACGAGGCTCGGCAATTCCGAGATGATCGATCCCATCGATTTCGTGCGCACCATCGCGGCGGCGCGCCTCATGATGCCGCTCTCGGTCGTGCGGCTTTCGGCGGGCCGGGAGAACATGTCGGAAGAAACGCAGGCGCTCTGCTTCCTTGCGGGCGCCAACTCGATCTTCATCGGCGAAAAGCTGCTGACCACCAGGAACCCGGAGCAGAACAAGGACGAGCGCCTGTTCGCCAAGCTCGGCCTTGAGCCGATGCCCGCCCACGCCTGCCCCTCGGCTGTCTGATGGAGCCTTCATGGCTCACGCAAGGGTTGCCGCATCTGTGGCTGCCCTACACCCAGATGAAGACGACGCCTCCGCCGCTCGCGGTTTCGCGCAGCGACGGGGTCCGGCTCTATCTCGATGACGGCCGCGTGCTGATCGACGGCATTTCGTCCTGGTGGACGGCGGCCCATGGCTACAACCATCCCCATATCCGCGAAGCGGTGACGAGGCAGCTCGAACTTATGCCTCATGTCATGCTGGGCGGGCTGGCGCATGAACCCGCCTGCCGGCTGGCGAAGCGGCTCTCGGACATGCTGCCCGGCGATCTGGGCCATGTGTTCTTCTGCGAATCCGGCTCCGTCGCGGTCGAGATCGCCATGAAGATGGCGGTGCAATACTGGATCAACCGGGGTGAGCGGGGGCGCACGCGCTTCGTTTCGTTCCGGGGCGGTTATCATGGCGACACGCTCGCCACCATGTCGGTCTGCGACCCGGACGAGGGGATGCATACGCTGTTCAAGGGCGCGATGGCCGAGCAGTTGCTGACCGATCTGCCAAGGACGCCGGAAAAGGCCGGGGCGTTCGAGCGGTTCCTTGCGGCCCACGCGCATGAGATCGCCGCCGTCATCACCGAACCGCTGGTGCAGGGCGCGGGCGGGATGCGCTTTCATGACGGGGAGACGCTCAAGGCCATGCGCGCGGCCTGCGACCGCCATGGCGTGCTCCTGATCGTCGATGAAATCTTCACCGGTTTCGGGCGGCTCGGCTCCATGTTCGCCTGTGATCAGGCGGGCATCGTGCCCGACATCATGACGCTGTCGAAGGCGCTGACCGGGGGCACCATGGCGCTCGCCTGCGCGGTCGCCCGCGCCCATGTGTTCGAGGCTTTTCTGGGTGACGACGCCGGCATGGCGTTGATGCACGGGCCGACCTATATGGGCAATCCGCTGGCCTGCGCCGCCGCCAACGCCTCGCTCGACCTGTTCGAGCGCGAGCCGCGTCTGGAGCAGGCCCGGGCGATCGAAGCCCAGCTCCGGGTGGAGCTTGAGCGTGCCCGGAAGCTTGCCGGGGTGGTTGACGTGCGCGTCAAGGGCGCCATCGGCGTGATCGAGCTGGAAAAAATCAGCGATCTCAACGGCCTCAAGCGCCGTTTCGTCGAGGCGGGCGTCTGGATCCGGCCTTTCGGCAATATCGTCTACACCACCCCGCCGCTGGTCATCGGGGCTGACGATCTGGGCATTCTGGCCTCTACAATGGTGCGGGTGGTGGCTGAGGCCGGGGCATAGGGGCTGGCTTTTGTTGAGCCGGGGCCCCGCAGACCGTAAGCTCGCTCCTGACATCTGATTCGCGTGAATGCCTCCCCGAGGCGGTTCTTGAGGCGGACAGCGGCGCGACGGATTTGAAATGCGCCCGGCGAGAAGGCCAGATCATGCAGAACGAACCTCCCAGAGGCGGTTATCCCGATGATGACGAGGATGACGATGACATCGGAGACGGCAGGCGCGAGCCGCGTCTCGGCGGGGGCCCCGCCGAGGCCGATCCCGAGTTTCCGCGGATCACCGGCGGGCCTGCCTTTTCGGCGGGGGAGCGGCCGACGCCGCCCGAGCCCGATATTGTCTATACCCCGGAGGAATTTGAAGATGGCGGCAGCAGCATGACACGCTGGCTTGTAGGCGGCGGGGCGATCATCGCCCTGATGCTGGGCGCGCTCGCGGCCATCTGGCTTTCAGGTTCGAACGCGCCGACGCCGCCCGCGGCCTCCGGTCAGGCCGCGCAGACGCCCGAGACGGCGGCGCCCGCCCAGACAGGCGCGATGACGCCGCCTCCCGCCAGCGCGCCTGAAACGATTTCCGGCGGCTCTTCCACCATTCCCGGCAGCCAGCTTCCGCCTCCGGCCGTGCCCGGCGCAACGGCCCCGCAGACGGTTCCCCCCGCCGCGGCCCCGCAAGCCGCCGCGCCGGTTCAGACGCCGCCCGCGACCGTGCCGGCTCCTGTCGCTCCGGTGACGCAGGAAGCCCCGGCGGAGACGCCCGCGCCATCGGCTCCCGCCACCGCCAAACCCGCAGCCCCGGCCAAGCCCGCGACGGCAGCCAGGGGAGCCTATGGGCTCCAGTTCGCGGCCGTCAGCGAGCGGGCGGCGGCGGACAAGGAAATCGCCAAGCTCAAGAGCAGCTATTCTTCGGTGCTCGGCGGCCACGCCTTCAAGGTCGAGAGCGCGCAAGTTTCCGGCAAGACGCTCTATCGCATCGTCGCCACCGGTTTCGCCAGCCGCGAGGCTGCGAATTCGGCTTGCGCCAGGATCAAGTCCGGCGGTGGCGCCTGCTTCGTGCGCGCGCCGAAATAGGCTTCACACGGGTTTCAGCGTCCGGCGCGGCGGCAGGGGGTGGACCTTGCCGCCGCGCCGCCCGTTTTGCCTTTTTGCCGGGATGCGGGAGAGGCGTCCTCTCTGCTATCCATCGGGCAATCAGCTATTCATCGAATAATCAAAATTGTGGGAGTGGACCGGCATGGCTGTCGAAGCGGTTATCTGGGATTTCGGCGGGGTATTGACGTCGAGTCCGTTCGAGGCGTTCGCGCGCTATGAAAAGGAGCGCGGGCTGCCGAAGGACCTGATCAGGACCATCAACGCCACCAACCCCGACACCAACGCCTGGGCGCTGTTCGAGCGCAGCGAAATCGACATCGACGGGTTTGACCGCCTGTTCGCCGGGGAAGCCGCCCTGCTGGGCCATGATGTGCCGGGGCGCGCGATCATCGAGCTTCTCTCCGGCGATATCCGCCCCGAAATGGTGGAGGCGCTGAAGCGCTGCAAGGCAAGGGCGAAAGTTGCCTGCATCACCAACAATGTGCCCGCCGGCAAGGGCGCGGGCATGGCGCGCAGCGAGGAAAAGGCGAAGGCGGTGGCCGAGGTCATGGCGCTGTTCGACCATGTGATCGAAAGCTCGAAGATCGGCATCCGCAAGCCAGATCCGCGCATCTATCAGCTTGCCTGCGAGGCACTGGGCGTGACAGCCGCCGGTTGCGTCTATCTCGACGATCTGGGCATCAACCTCAAGCCCGCAGCCGCGCTCGGCATGAAGACCATCAAGGTGCTCGGCGTCGAGCAGGCGCTCGCCGATCTTGAAGCGGCTGTTGGCTTTCCCGTCCGCTAGGGTCTACCCTTCTCCCCAAAGAATAATAATCGGGGAGGAGCGTCATGCTCAGGCCACAGGCGAAAACGATCGATCTGGACGGCAAGCCGGATCTGAAGAATCCTGATCTATATATGGACGGCGATTTCCACGAGGTCTTCCGCCGTCTGCGGGCCGAGGAGCCCGTCTACTGGAATCCGGAAGCCGATGCGTCGGGCTTCTGGGCCGTTACGCGCTATGACGACATCGAGGCGATGTCGAAAAATCCCGCCTTGTTTTCCTCCGCGCGCCATCTGGGCGGACACCGGATTTTCGACGAGCACACGCTCGAAAACAACAGCACCGACGCCTCGATGATCTCGATGGATCCGCCGGGGCACACGGGCTACCGGCGCATGGTGACGCCGGGCTTCGTGCCCAAACGCATTTCCGGCATGGAAGACCGCATCCGCGCCCGGGTCACCCGCATTCTCGATGCCATGGAGGCGAAGGGAAAGGCGGACGGCGGGGTGGAGTTCGTCTCCACCGTCGCAGCCGTGCTGCCCATCGAGGTGCTGGCGGAGCTTTTCGGCGTGCCGGAGGCCGACGGCCCCAAGCTCTTTGAATGGTCGAACGCGACCGTCGGCGAGGACGACCCGGAACTGCGCGTCTCCGACGAATATATGCGCCAGTGCGTGTCCGAGATGGCGGGCTATGCGGCGGGCCTGTGGCAGCAGCGGCAGGAAAATCCCGGGGACGACCTGATCACCATGCTGGCGCACTCGAAGATCGACGGCAAGGAGATGAGCTTTGCGACCTATATCGGCACCTTCATCCTGCTTGTCGTCGCGGGCAACGAGACCACCCGCAACTCCATATCCGGCGGCCTGCTGGCGCTGACCGAATTTCCCGAGCAAAGACAGCGGCTGCTGGACGATCCTTCGCTGATCCCCAGCGCGGTTCAGGAAATTGTCCGCTGGGTCAGCCCGGTCCTGCATATGCGCCGCACGGCGACGGCGGATACGGAAATCCGGGGACAGAAGATCGCCAGGGGCGACAAGCTGGTGATGTGGTACGCCTCGGCCAACCGGGACGAGGACAAGTGGGCCGATCCCTTTGCTTTCGACGTGGGCCGCTACACGAACCGGCAGGCGCCGACCCATCTGGGCTTCGGCGCGGGCCAGCATTTCTGCCTGGGGTCGCGGCTTGCCGAGCTTCAGCTCAAGGTTCTCTATGAGGAAATGCTGAGCCGGTTCCCGAATATCCGGGTGACAGGTCCGGCCCGGCGTCTGCGCTCTAATTTCATCTCCGGCATCAAGGACATGCCGGTCAGTTTCTGAAGACCGGGAATGGACAAGCATGATGGCGCGGGGCATCCCGGCCATCATGCCTTTTCATTTCGGCGGAGGTTCTGTCAGGCCGTGGCGCGGGCGTCGAAAATATCGGCGGCGCTCAGGTCCATGTCCTTGCCGAGCTGTTCGAGGATGAGCTGCTCGACGCGGGCGCTGCCTTCGGCATTTGCCGTCGCCTTCCAGACCATCCCCAGAATCTCCTTGCGCTCGGCAGGAGGGAACGCCTCCTTGATCGCGCGCGAGAAGATCGAGTCCGCATAGGGCAGGCGCAACCGCTTGTCGGCTTCCACAACCAGCGCCTCGGCGGCGGCTTCATCGAGGCCGAAATGGCTCATGATCGCGCTCTTGATGGAGTCGCGCTTTTCCGGCGTGAACTTCTTGCCGCCGCGGGCGGCCTCGACCATCAGCACGGCGGCGGCCATTTCCTTGACCTGGTCGCCGATGCCGTCGCCGGGTTTGCCGGCTTCCTGCCTGATGCTTTTAGCGAATTCCTTGAACATCACATATCTCCCCTGCGCCCTGAACGGGATCAGTCCCTGGAAAGAATATAGCGCCGAATGCGGACGAAGTCCCTGCGTCCTTTTGGTGGGGAGCGGCCGGCATGAAAAAAGCCGCCGGATCGCGACGATCCGGCGGCTTTCAGAGTTTGAGCGCCTTTAGTGGGCGAAGATGTTCTTTTTCTTTTTAACAGGGGTGCGGCGCGGGACGACGATATCCAGCACAACCGCCAGCGCGGGCAGCACCGTGATCGCCATGATCATGTTGACCATGAACATGAAAGTCAGGAGCAGTCCCATGTCGGCCTGGAACTTGAGGTCCGAAAAGGCCCAGGTCGAGACGCCGATGGCGAGGGTGATCGCGGTGAAGACCGTCGCCATGCCGGTTTCGAGCAGGGCGTGCTTGTAGGCGTCGGTCGTGCTGACGCCTTCCGCGAGATGCACCTGCACCCGGTTGTAGATGTAGAAGGCGTAGTCCACGCCGATGCCGACGGCGAGCACCATGACGGGCAGGGTCGCGACCGTCAGGCCGATCTGCAGCACCTCCATGAACCAGTAGCCGAAGAAGGTGGCGAAGGTCAGGGGCAGGCAGCAGGCGACGACCGCCCGCCAGTCGCGGTAGGTGATGATGACGAGCGCGACGATGACGGCATAGACCCACAGCATCATGGGCACTTCCGCATGTTCGATCTCGTCGTTGACGGCGGCCTGCACTCCCATGTTGCCGGAGGCGAGGCGGATATTGACGCCCTTCATCGGATGCTCGGTGCGGTAGCTCTTCACGGCCTCGACCACGCCCTTGATGGTTGCGGCCTTGGCGTCCTTCAGGAAGACCTGTACCGGCAGCACGCTGCATTCCTGGTTGAGCAGGCCCGAGGAGGGCGATACGGGCTGCACCGCCTGCACCAGCGCCAGCTTGTTGCGTGGAATGGCTTCCCATTTGGGGTTGGCCTCGTTCCAGCCCGCGCCGGTCGTCTTCACTGCGAAGGGCAGCGACAGCACCAGCGACACGCCCGGCTGGTTCTCCATGTACCAGGAGAACTGGTCGAGATAATGCATGTAGTCATATTTGATGCAGGCTTCGGGCGGGGTTTCCACCACGATGGTGAAGAGGTTGAGCCCGAGCGCGTACTGCTCCGAGACAACCCGGCTGTCCACATTGTAGCGGGCGTCGGGGCGCAATTCGGCGGAACCGGCGTGAAGCGCGCCGACATGCCGGTTGCGGCTCTGGTAGACGGCGACGCCGAACAGCGTGACCGAGATCACAAGCGTGATCACCGCGCCGCGCGGCGTCGCCAGATTGCCGAGCATGCCCATCAGTTTCAGGCGGAACACGCGGGCACGGCTGATCTTGTCGGCGAAATTGGCCGGGAATTTGAAATAGCTGACGACGAGCGGCAGCATGATCAAATTGGTGATGATCTTGAGCGCCACGCCGATGGAGGCCGTGATCGCCAGTTCCCGGATCATGGGCACGGGGATGATGTAGAGCGTGGCGAAGCCCGCGAACGCCGTCACCAGCGCCATGGTGCCCGGGATGAGCAGGCCCGAGAAACTGGCCCGGGCGGCCGCTTCCACGCTCTTGCCCGAACTGATCTCGGCGGTGATCAGGTTGATCTGCTGCACCCCGTGGCTGACGCCGATGGCGAAGACGAGGAACGGCACCAGCACCGCGAGGGGGTCCAGGCCGAAGCCGAGCAGGTTGAGGATGGCGAATTGCCAGACCACCGAGGTGAGCGAGGAGAAGAGGGTGGCGAAGGTCAGCGCCGCCGAACGCGAATAGAGATAGACGCTCAGCGCGGTGAGGAAAAAGGCGACGGTGAAGAATTTCAGCACGCTCGACGCGCCGTCGGCGATATCGCCGATCAGCTTGGCGAAGCCGATGATGCGCACCGTGTAGGTGTCATTCTCGTATTTGTCGCGAATCTGGGTTTCGAGCCGGTGGGCAAGGTCGAAATAGTCGAGGCGTTTGCCTGTCGTGGGGTCATAGTCCTGCAATTCGGCGGAAACCATGGCCGAGGTGAAGTCGTCGGAAACCAGCTTGCCGACGAAGCCGCCGCGGATCACGTTGCTTTCGACATGCTGGAGGGAATCCGGCGTCAGCGTGTTTGCCGTCACATTGCCCGGGATCACGTCGTCGGCGGAAATGCCGTCCTCGGTGATCTCGATATAACGGGTGTTGGGCGTCCACAGCGACGTCACCGTGGAGCGTGAGACGCCGGGAAGGAAGAAGATGTCGTCGGTCAGGTTCTTGTAGGTGGAGAAAAAGGGCTTGTTCCAGATCGTGCCCTTGTTCTGTTCAAGCACCACCAGGATGCGGTTGGAGCCGAACAGCTTGCTGCGGTACTCCTGAAAGGTCTTGATATACTCATGACCGATCGGCAACTGCTTGTCGAAACCGGCCGTCATATGCAGTTGCGTGGCGAAATAGGCCGCTCCCAGCGTGATGATCGCCAGTGTGATCAGGATGTAACTGCGCATCCCGAAAATAAAATTTTCGAACTTCTTGACCATGGACGTTTCCCGTCTCCCTTCCCCGCCCTGAAATGGCGGGGTTCCTCCCAAAGACACTAAATCCGGCCAATACCCGCCATCGTACACCAGCACCGCGAGGGTACGGACGAATGGACGGTGCGAGACCGGTCCTCCTGTGTTGTTGCCGGGAGACGGATAGCGGCCATGCGCCCGCTGGACTCTCGTCCGTGGGCGTTACAGGCCGGATACAGATCAGCGGTATGCACTGCCCCTCCCGGAACAACTTCTTCTTTTTATTCGTTCTTACGCGCCGGTTTTCCCGGTTTTTGAAAGACCTTGATCCTCGCTCGTGAATACTCCTCCCGAGCTTTCCGGGGCGGAGATCAGGTCTCTGGATAGTAAGGTTAGCACATATTTTTTTACGCGATAGTAGGGAGGATTGCAGGAAGTGACGGCACATGTCAAAAAATGACGCTGGCGTCATTTTGGCCTTGCCTCCCCTTCCGTCCGGGCCTACTTTATTGTCAGCCGCATGATCAGGTCATGGAAGTCCGTACCCCGCGTGAGCGCGGATTTCCAAGAAGAGCCATGGAATGCAAGGGTCACACAACAGTCTGGTCGAGGCCGCGCCCGCCGGATTTTGGAGGATAGCATGAGCGAAGTGCGCCAGATCACCAAGGACGAAGCCTATGATGCCGTGGCTCCCGACGACTTCCCGGCGATGCTGGATGTAGAGCGCTATGGCAACCGCTCGACCGCGTTCGACAAGATCATTTCCGCGACCCACGATCATTTCTGGGACCCGCTGGATCTGAAATACATCGATTTTTCAGAGCCGTTCGACATGGAAAACAACATGGTCATTCCAGAGGAACTGATCATGGAATTCCGCCTGCCGTCGTTCGATAAACTGACGCAGAAGCAGCGCGTGAAGTTTGCCAACGAGCAGGCCCGCTGGATGCTCTCGTCGATCCTGCACGGTGAGCAGGGCGCGCTCGCGCTTTCCGCCAGCCTCTGCCACATTCTCCGCGATCCGGGCGCGCAGGAATATGCCGCGAACCAGACCCGCGAGGAAGCCCGCCACGTCACCGCCTTTTCCCGGTATATTCAGGCCCGCTGGGGCAAGCCCCTGCCGGTTGGCGAGACGCTCGGCAATCTGCTGACGGACATCGTCGGCGCGCCGGAAGTCTACAAGAAGGTCGTCGGCATGCAGATGCTGGTCGAGGGCCTCGCCATGGGCGCGTTCGCCACCTTCTACGCCAAGTCCACCGATCCGCTGATGGTCAAGCTGATGCAGCTTGTCATGACGGACGAGGCCTTCCACCACAAGTTCGGCAAGATCTGGGCCGACCGCACCATCCCCAAGCTCTCGGAAGAGGAACAGAACCTGATCGAGGACTGGGCGGCGAGCTGCTTCCAGACGCTGCTGTTCAACCTCGTGAACCCCGAGCAGAAGAAGGTCATCTATGCCGAGTTCGGCCTCGACTGGCAGCAGGTCATGAACGAGATGATCGAGGCCGTGACGGATGAGGATCGCCGCAAGGACATGCAGGAAGGCACCAATATCTTCCGCGTGCTCATCAAGACCCTGCTCAAGGCCGGCATCATCACCGACCGGACCAAGGACTTCTATGCGACCTATGTGGACATGGAGGAACTGAGGAGCGAAGGCGACAGGATGGTTGGCGACGACATCGCCGAAGATGGCATCCGCTTCCTCCAGAAGATCAATTTCGGCACCAACACGGATGCGTTGAAGAATATCTCGCTGTCGTCCGCCGCCGAATAATCCGCAACAGGAAAACAGTGCTGAAGGGCGGTCCGGTCGGGCCGCCCTTTTTGTTTGGGCTTACGGTCCGCCCCTGCGCAAAATGACGCATGTGTCACTTTTTGATTGTTTCGCGAGTCAAAGACCATAATTATTTTGTGTGTATTTGTCGGGGAGGACCCGGTGCCCCCTTCCGGAGGGGAGGGCGGGCAGAACGCAGGGAAGGAACAGGGACATGAGCGCCGCGCGCCAGATCACCAAGGACAATGCCTATGAGGCCGTCGCCCCGGAGGATTTCGAGGCGATGCTGAATGTGGACCGCTACAACCGCCGGTCCGGCGCCTTCGACAAGATCATTTCCGCGACCCACGACCATTTCTGGGATCCGCTGGACAAGCGCTATATCGACTATGACGAGCCTTTCGACGTCGAGAACGAGATGCTGATCTCGCCAGCCCTGGTCCCGGAACTGGAATTGCCCTGTTTTCAGGCACTGACGCAGAAGCAGAAGGTGGGTTTCGTCAACGAGACGGCGCACTGGATGATGTCGGCGATCCTGCATGGCGAGCAGGGCGCCATGAACCTGTCGGCAAGCCTCTGCCATATCCTTCTCGATCCCGGCGCGCAGGAATATGCCGCGAACCAGGCCCGCGAGGAGGCCCGTCACGTCACCGCGTTCGCGAAATATGTGCAGGCCCGCTGGGGCAAGCCGCTTGCCGTCGGTGAGACGCTGGCGTCCCTGCTCACCGAAATGGTCAATGCCCGGGAGGTCTACAAGAAGATCGTGGGCATGCAGCTTCTGGTCGAAGGGCTGGCCATGGGCACCTTCGCCACCTTCTTCAATCAGGCCCGCGACCCGTTGCTGGTCAAGCTCTGCCAGCTTGCGATGACGGACGAGGCGTTCCACCACAAGTTCGGCAAGATCTGGGCGGACCGCACCATCCCGAAGCTCTCGGCCGAGGAGCAGAACCTGATCGAGGACTGGGCGGCGAGCTGCTTCCAGACGCTGCTGTTCAACCTCGTGAACCCCGAACAGAAAAAGGCCCTATATGCGCCCTTCGGCCTCGACTGGCAGGTGGTGCAGGCCGAAATGCTGGAGGCCGTGACCGACGACGACCGCCGCGAGCAGATGAAGGAGGGCACCAATGTTTTCCGGGTGCTGGTCAAGACCCTGCTCAAGGCGGGCATCATCACCGCGCGCACCCGGCCCTTCTATGCCCTCTATGTGGATATGGACGAGTTAAAGAACGAGGACGAGCGGATGGTCGGCGATGATATTGCCGAAGCCGGTATCCGCTATCTCCAGACCATCAATTTCGACAAGAACAAGGCCATCAGGCTGACATCTGCCGCGGAGTAGGCCGTCCGCACCCCGTTCCGCGATCCGACCTCCCCTCGCACCTCTGGTGCGAGGGTTTTTTTGCCTGTGCGGGGGCAAGGCGAATCCTCTAGGCTCCGGCCCATGCAAAACAATGTTTCAACCGCCGCTTTGCGCCCCTTTCTCACGGACGACATACCGGACCTGCCGGTCTCGGACTGGCGTCTCCTTGGAAAAGGGCTCTGGGGCGAGGTCCATGATCTGGGCGACGGCAGCATCCTCAAGCTGGTGCGGCGCGCAGGCGGGCTCGGCTCGGGCGAAAGCAAGGTGATCCGCGAGGGCGCGGCGCTTGGCCTGCTGGGCGGCCTTGCCAATGATTATGTGCGCGTGCCGCGGCTGATCGGCAGCGCGCTTTTCAGGAACGGCTACATCGGCTCGGCGATGGGGATGCCGCCGCTCGCGGGCTGGGTTCGCATCGAACGGCTCGCGGGCGAGGCTATCGATGGCCATGCGGTGGCCATGGTGCCGTCGCGGCGTGAGACGCTGGGCGAAAGACTCGGCGCGGCGATCGCGGCCTTGCATGAGGCTGCCGCCCCCCATCTGGATGAGATGGCGAGGCTTGGCGATCCCATCCTGCGCAGCCTGAAGGAGGCGGTTGTCCATCTGGGCGGGCCTTCTGACCGGTCCCGGCTGGACCGCCTCGAAACGGAATGGCGCGGCAGTGTGAGCGCGCCCGTCGTTCTGCATGGCGACATCAATCTGGGCAACATTCTCTATACGGAACGGGCCGGGCCCATCGGGTTCGTGGACTTCGCGGAAGCGGGGGCGGGTGCGCCGGAGGCCGACCTTCGCCATTTCGAAGGGTTCGGGCCGCTGCGCGACGCCATCCTGCGCGGCTATGGCGCTTTTCTGGGGGAAAAGCCCGACATGGCGCGCTACCGCATGGCCACCGCCGTGGATGCCGCCGTCACGCTCGCCATCGAGGGGAGCGCGGGACATCCGCGCGAGGCCATGCGGCGGCGCTACTGGCTGGATGAATGTCTGCGTCAGGCGGGGATAGAATAAACCGGGATGATTTTCATTTCCGGTGGCTACGGGACGCTCCACCATGAGCAGCGATGACATTGTCAAAAATCTGAGCCTCGTCGAGGCGGAGCCGGATGCGTTCCTGCTTTATGACGGGCGGCAATCGCCCACGGCGGCCGGGGTGCAGCGCGGCGTCTGCCGCCTGCTGGCCGACATGGGCTATACGGCCCTGACCGAACTGCCGCTCGCCACGGGCCGCCGGGTGGACATCGCGGCGCTTGGCCCCTCGGGACAGATCATCGTGATGGAGATCAAGTCCAGTCTGGCGGATTTCCGGGCCGACCAGAAATGGGAGCAATATCTGGACTATTGCGACCGCTTCTATTTCGCTGTGCCGCCGGAGTTTCCCCGGGAGGTCCTGCCCGGTCATGTCGGCCTTGTCGTCGCCGATCGCTATGGCGCGGAAATCCTGCGCGAGGCGGGCGAGGTGAGGCTGCCGCCTGCCCGGCGCAAGGCCATGACCCTGCATTTCGCCCGCACTGCGGCCCGCCGCGTGCTGCGCCTGATCGACCCGCCTGCGGTCCAGGTGAGGGAGGGGTAATCCCTCACCAGCCTTACCTTGGCGCGCGCTTGGCCAGAATGCGTTGCAGGGTGCGGCGATGCATGTTGAGGCGGCGCGCGGTTTCTGAGACGTTGCGGTCGCAAAGCTCATAGACGCGCTGGATATGTTCCCAGCGCACCCGGTCTGCCGACATCGGGTTTTCCGGCGGCTCGGCCTTGTCGCCGGTGCGCGCCAGCAGCGCGGCCTCGATGTCGTCGGCGTCGGCGGGCTTTGCCAGATAATCGACCGCGCCGAGCTTCACCGCCGTCACGGCGGTGGCGATGTTGCCATAGCCGGTCAGCACCACCACACGGGCGTCGGGGCGGGCCTCCTGAAGGGTTTTCACCACTTCGAGCCCGTTGCCGTCCTCAAGGCGCAGATCGACCACCGCGAAGGCGGGCTTCAATGTGCGGGCGAACTCCTTGCCTTCGCGCACCGTGCCTGCCGCCGTCACGGCAAAGCCGCGCGAATCCATGGCGCGGGCGAGGCGGCTGAGAAAGGGGGCGTCGTCGTCGACCAGCAGCAGGGTCATCTCGACGGGCTGGTCGATGGACGGCGCGGCGGGTTCGACGGTCGTTTCTGTTTCGGTCATGTCGCCATGGTCTCCGTTTTCCGGCTCATGTTCGGGGATAACTTAGGCTCAAGTGCCGCGGAGACCAAATGCCTCATTGCCGCGGGCGGAACGGGGTTCGGGCCGGGCGTGCCTCACGGATACATATTATCCGCCTCGATCGCGTCGCGGGGCCATTCCACCTTGATCAGCGCGCCGCTCTGGCCATCGGCGCGGTTGCCGATCTGGACGCGCGCGCCGGTCCGCTCCAGCAGCGTCTTGGCGATGAAGACGCCAAGACCCATGCCCTCGTGCCCGCCCTCATCGCCACTGGCCTTGCCGCCCCGGCGCGGCCGGGTGGTGACGTAGGGCTCACCAAGCCGGTCGAGCACGTCGGCGGCAAAGCCGGGGCCATCGTCCCTGATCTCGATGCGGACGCGCTTGCGTGAGTACCAGGCATGAAGAATCACTTCGGAGCGGGCGAAGTCGGTGGCGTTTTCCACCAGATTGCCCAGCCCGAACATCATTTCCGGGCGGCGGCGTATCTGCGGCTCGAAGGCGTCGTCGTCGCCCTCCTCGATGTCCATGTGGAACTCGATGTCGCTGCCCTGCCAGGGCTGCATGATCTCATCGAGAAGCACTGTCAGCGGCAGGCGGGAATAAACCGCGTCGGCCTCGTCGGGCTTGCGGGCGAGGCGGGACAGGATTTCCTTGCAGCGCTCCGCCTGACTGTTGAGCAGTTGCAGGTCTTCCGTCGTCTGTTCCGGTGAAAGCCCGCCCCTCAGCAGTTCCTTGGAGACGAGAGCAATGGTGCCGAGCGGGGTGCCAAGCTCATGGGCGGCGGCGGCGGCGAGCCCGTCGAGCGCCGTCAGGCGCTGGGCCCGGGCAAGCACGTGCTGGGTGGCGGAAAGCGCATTGGACATGCGCCGCGCCTCATGGGCGACCCGCCAGGCATAGGCCGCCATGAAGCCGATGCCGAGCGACAGCGCGGCCCAGATGCCGGTCAGATAGACCCTGGAGAGCCGGAACGGCTCGCTTTCGAGCCAGGGCAGGGGCTCATGAAAGATGGCGAGGGCGGCGACCAGCCCGAAGGTGAGGATCAGCAGCAGGATGGTGCTGCGCAGCGACAGCGCGGTCGCGGAAATGGTAACCGGCGCCATGAACAGCAGGGCGAACGGGTTTTCGAGCCCGCCGGTCAGATAGAGCAGCACCGCGAGCTGGAGAATGTCGAAGGCGAAATAGAGCGCCGCCTGCCACTCGGGGATGCGCACGGAGGCCGAATAGCGCAGCGTGAGGATGACATTGAGCCAGGCCGAGGCCGCAATGGCGGCAAGGCAGAAGCCGAGGGGGAGGGGATAGCCGAACGCCAGATTGACGCTGAGCACGGCGACGAGCTGCCCGGCGATGGCCAGCCAGCGCAGCACGACCAGCGTCTGGAGCCGGACCCGGCCGGACGCATCCTCCGAGGGGCTGCGCAGCCGCCACCACGGCAATTCGGTTTCCGTTATCGAAAGCATATTCAGAGACCCCCACCTTGGCGCATTACCCGTTGGCGGGCCAATGTCCGCCCAGGGGTCTTGTCTCGCCGATCCGCATGATCCACAGATTTGACGGATCATAGCCTTTCGCCTTGCCCGCGGCCATGAAGCGTTGCGGTGGCTCGAACGGCGGCTCAAGCGTCAGCAGCACCGTGCCCCAGTGCATCCCCACCAGCCGGTGGGCGGCAAGGTCGAGCCCCATCTGCACCGCTTGCTCGGGCGTTGCATGGGAGGCGTGCATCATCTCCTCGGGCGCATAGGCGCCGATGCCAAGAAGGGCGGTGTCGAACGGGCCGTACTGCTCGCCGATCTCCTTGAAGACGGGGCCGTAGCCCGAATCGCCGCCGAAAAAGAGGTAATGACCAGGGCTGCGGATCGCGAAACCCGCCCACAGCGTCTTGTTGGTGTCGAACCCGGTCCGCCTCGACCAGTGCACGACCGGCAGGGCGGTGAACTCGGTCTCGCCGACCTTGTGGGACTGGTACCAGTCGAGTTCCACCACATGGGTGAAGCCGCGGGCATGGAAGAATTCGCCGAGCTTGAGCGGCACGATCACCAGCATCCGGTCCTTGCCGGGCAGCTTTGCGAGCGCCCGCTCGTCCAGATGATCATAATGATTGTGGCTGACGATCAGCACGTCGACGGGCGGCAGCGCCGGGATGGCGATCCCCGCCCTGACATAGCGTTTGGGGCCGAGCCCGGCAGGCCCCGCATAGGTGGTGAGGTAGGGGTCCGTCAGCACGGTCAGGCCGCCCATCCGGATCAGGAAGGAGGCATGACCGAGCCAGGTGGTGAAATCGTGACCCGCGGCAAGATGATGATTGAGCGCGTTCAGCGCTTCCGGGCGCGGCACCACGTGGCCTGCGGGAATGTCCACCTTCTGGCGGCCCATCCTGAACATGTCGAACAGGTAGGGCGCCACATGCTTCATGCGCGCGGCGCTGCGGCGCGGGCTCCCTTTCGGATTGCGAAAAGTGCCATTTGAAAGATGATGCCAGGGCCGGGGGGAAGCCGGTGAGGGGCGCGTTTTTTTCATCGCCTCAAGATAGGCACTGGCAGGCCGCTGTAAAAGGCGGAAAACCGCCGGACCGGGCCCGTGGAGCCGATCCGGAGCTATTTTTCCATATTGTTTACGGGGCGCCTGCCGCCTCCAGCAGCTTGACGATGTCGTTGAAGCGGCGCTCCTTCGCGATGTCCAGCGCGGTGCGTCCCGTCAGGTCCGTTTCGGTCAGGTCCGCCTTGTAGGCGATCAGGACCTTGACCACGCCGGTGCTGTGCTGGCGGGTGGCGACGATGAGGGGCACGTCGCGGTCGGCGCCGGTCTTGTTGGCGTCGGCGCCGCCGGCCAGCAATATCTCGGCCAGACCGTCATTGCCATTGAAGGCGACGATGTTGAGGGCGGCGTTGCCGTCCCGGTCCGTGCTGTCGGGACGCGCGCCCCGGGCCAGCAGGTAGCGGACCGCATCGTTCTGGCCCTTCTGGGCCGCGAGCACGATGGCGGGGGTGCCGGAAACGTCCGTGCCGTCCGGCGAAAGGCCGCGCAGGATCGCCTTGTTGATCTCGGACAGATCGCCCTTGGCCGCCGAATCGGCGATCGTGGTGTCGGCGCCGACCGTGTTGCCGAAATCGGCCCGGGCCGGACCCGATACGGCGAAACCAAGGCCAAGCGCCAGAGCGGCTATCGCCAGTTTTCGGGAAAGAAGGGCCGGAAAAGGGCCTGAACCTGTGGGCCGTGTCATATCGCCACCTGAATTTTATGTCTTTCCGCGCTAGGGTCGCACCGCCTGTTACGCGGCGTCTGGCCGGTTCCGGCGGGGAAAGAAGCGCGGGGACCCGCGCGAAGGGGCAGACTGTAGGGCCGTGGACCATGGCTCGGCAAGCCGGTTAAGGAAGTGAAAGAGATGAACAAGACACGCTGGATCATGCTTCTTGCCGCCCTGATCGTTCTTCTGGCGGGCGGCGGCTGGTACATAAATGGCCGCATGGAGGCGCAGGAGGAGGCTGCCTCCTCGGGAGAAGTACTGATCGGCGGGCCGTTCAGGCTCACCAACCAGAACGGCGAGAGCGTGACCGAGCAGAATTTCCAGGGCAAGTTCATGCTGGTCTATTTCGGCTACACTTTCTGCCCCGACGTCTGCCCGACCGAACTCCAGATCATGACTTCGGCGCTGGGCGAGCTGGGAACGGATGCCTCGAACGTGGTGCCCATTTTCGTGACCGTCGATCCGGAGCACGACACCGTGGCCGTCATGGCCGATTACGTGAAGCATTTTTCGCCCCGTCTCGTCGGGCTGACCGGTACTGCCGAGCAGATCGCTGCAGCCGCGAAAGCCTACCGGGTCTTCTATCAGAAGGTGACGGATGACAGCGCGACCGGCGGCTACAGCATGGATCATTCATCCATCATTTATCTGATGGGGCCTGACGGGCGCTTCATCGAGCATTTCGGCCCGGGCACCACGCCTGAGCAGATGGCGGCGGGCATCAGGAAATATCTTTGAGAACAATTCTCCGCCGTCGGACGCCCGAATAATTATCCCCGGATTTATGCCTCTGCGACAAGCTGCGCGCTTTCATTCTGGCCCGTAATCAAATAACCCTATTATCGTTACGGGTTTGCCGCTGATCTGTTTGCGGTGGCGGGGGGATGACCGGAAACGGGGCACGGCCAGAATAATTTTTGCTTCGGCAATCAGCGAGGAGACCGTCGTATGGCAACGGCGAGAGAACCGGGACTGCGCGTTCCCGGAATGTTGACATCCGCCTCGTGGGCAACAGGGGCGGCCTTCGTCATCGGCGCCCTGTGGAGCCTTACCGTGGCGGCGAAGGCGAAAGACTGGGGCATGGCTGTCCATGCCTGGATTTTTCTGGCCTTTTTCCTCGGGGGAATTTTCTGGCTGGGGCTCCGGCATCTGAATGCGGTGGAGGGGAAAACCGACGATGACGGCACCGGCTATAATGACGGCGTCATCAAGGCCGGTGTGATCGCCACGCTGTTCTGGGGCATCGCGGGATTTCTGGCGGGCGTTTATATCGCCGCCGAACTCGCCTTTCCACTGTTGAACTTCGATCTTTCCTTTCTGAGCTTCGGCCGCTTGCGGCCGCTCCACACCTCGGCGGTGATCTTCGCCTTCGGCGGCAATGCGCTCATCGCCACGTCCTTTTACGTGGTGCAGCGCACTTGCCGGACGCGGCTTGCGGGCGACATCGCGCCCTGGTTCATCTTCTGGGGCTACCAGCTTTTCATCGTGGTCGCCGCCACCGGCTATCTGATGGGGATCACTCAGGGCAAGGAATATGCCGAGCCTGAATGGTATGCCGACATCTGGCTCACTATCGTCTGGGTGACCTATCTGCTGGTGTTCATGCTGACGCTCGCCAAGCGCAAGGAACCCCATATCTATGTGGCGAACTGGTTCTATCTGGCCTTTATCGTCACGATCGCGATGCTGCACATCTGCAACAATCTTTCGATCCCGCAGACGGTGTTCTCCAGCAAGAGCTATCAGCTTTTCTCCGGCGTGCAGGACGCGCTGGTCGAATGGTGGTACGGGCACAATGCGGTGGGCTTCTTCCTGACCGCCGGGTTCCTCGGGATGATGTATTATTTCGTGCCCAAGCGCGCGAACCGTCCCGTCTATTCCTACCGGCTCTCGATCATCCATTTCTGGTCGCTGATCTTCATCTATATCTGGGCGGGTCCGCACCACCTGCATTACACCGCCCTGCCGGACTGGGCGCAGACGCTGGGCATGACCTTCTCGATCATGCTGTGGATGCCCTCATGGGGCGGTATGATCAACGGCCTGATGACGCTTTCGGGCGCATGGGACAAGCTGCGCACGGACCCCGTGATCCGGATGCTCGTCGTCTCCGTCGCCTTCTACGGCATGTCCACCTTCGAGGGGCCGGTCATGTCGGTGAAGGAGGTCAACTCGCTTTCTCACTATACGGACTGGACCATCGGCCACGTTCATTCAGGCGCGCTCGGCTGGGTCGGTTTCGTCACCTTCGGCGCGGTCTATTGCCTGGTGCCGTGGCTGTGGAAACGCGAGCGGCTCTATTCGATGGCGCTGGTCTCGTGGCACTTCTGGATCGCGACCCTCGGCATCGTGCTCTACATCACCTCCATGTGGGTGTCGGGCATTCTTCAGGGCCTGATGTGGCGCAGCTACGACACGAACGGCTTTCTTGAATATTCGTTCGTGGAAAGCGTCGCGGCGATGCACCCCTTCTATGTCATCCGGATGCTGGGCGGCGTGCTCTATCTCGTGGGTGGCGCGATCATGGTCTACAACTGCTGGCGGACGATCAGAGGCGATCTCCGGGCCAAGGAACCAGTGACGCAGGATGATCTCGCGCATCGCGTGCTCATGCCTTCGCCTGCTGATTGAGGAGCGTCTAGATGGCCAGTTTTTCTCATGACAGAATCGAAAAGAACTCGATTCTCCTGCTGCTCCTCACCCTCGTCGTGGTCTCCATCGGTGGGCTCGTCGAGATCGTGCCGACCTTTCTGATCAAGAGCACCATCGAGGATGTGAAGGGCGTCCGTCCCTACAGCCCGCTGGAGCTGGAAGGGCGCAACATCTACATACGTGAAGGCTGCTATCTCTGCCACAGCCAGATGATCCGCTCGCTGCGCGCGGAGGTCGAGCGTTACGGCCATTATTCACTGGCGGCTGAAAGCATGTACGACCATCCGTTCCAGTGGGGGTCGAAGCGCATCGGGCCCGATCTGGCGCGTATCGGCGGCAAATATTCCGACGAGTGGCAGCGCCTCCATCTGGAGAATCCGCGTCAGGTGGTACCGGAATCGGTGATGCCCGGTTTCCCGTTCCTTGCAACGACGCCGCTCGACTATTCGGAAATCCAGGATGACATGCGCGCGCTCATCGCCACGGGTGTGCCTTATACAGATGAGGACGTCGCCAACGCGAAGGCGGATCTGGAAGCCCAGGTCAATCCCGACGCGCCGGGCGCCGATGGCCTGGCCAAGCGTTATCCCAAGGCGGTTGTGCGCACGTTCGACGGGAAAGACCCGGCGCAGGTGACGGAGATGGACGCGCTGATCGCCTATCTCCAGATGCTGGGTACGCTGGTCGATTTCAACGCGTATGAAAATGCGGACTTCAAGCAATAGGCAGCGCCATGAGCGATTATGAACTCTATGTCTTTTTGCGTGTCTGGGGCGGCAGCGGCGGGCTCGTTCTGATCTTCGTGCTCTTCCTCATCTTCAGCGGCTATGCGCTGTGGCCCGCCAATCGCGACAAATTCGACCATCTCGCCCGTCTTCCGCTCGATGACGATGATGCAGGACCCCGCCCATGACCCAGGAACACAAACATCGCGATGACCTTTCGGGTGTGGACACCACGGGCCATGAGTGGGACGGCATCCGGGAACTGAACAATCCCCTGCCGAAATGGTGGCTCTACACCTTTTATGCCTGCATTCTTGTGGCGGCGGTATATTGGGTGCTGTGGCCGACCTGGCCCTATATCCATGACGGAGTCTGGACCCATACGAACGGCGTCCTGTCCTATGTCCAGCGCGACACGGTGAGGCAGGAACTGGCCGCGGTGGCGGCGGGCCGCCAGCAGACGCTCGACCAGATCACGAAGACGCCGATTGAGAATGTCGCCAGCAACAGCCAGCTCATGGAAGTGGCGCTGGCGGGTGGCAAGGCCGCGTTCGGCGACAATTGCGCGCCCTGCCATGGTTCCAATGCGGCGGGCAGCAAGGGTTTCGCCAACCTCAACGACGACGACTGGCTCTGGGGCGGTTCGCTGAAGGAGATTCAGCAGACCATCACCCACGGCATCCGCTGGGAGGCGGATGATGAGACGCACCAGAACCAGATGCCGCGCTTCCTGAAAGACGGGATGCTGCCGCGCGATCAGGTCAATGACGTGGTGGAATATGTGCTGTCCTTCTCCGGCCGGGAGGATGACAAGGCGGCGGCCACACGCGGCGCGGCGGTGTTCGCCGCCAATTGCGTGACCTGTCATGGTGCGGACGGCAAGGGCAACAAGGATCTGGGCGCGCCCAACCTGACCGATGCGATCTGGCTCTATGGTGGCGACAAGAATACAATTCTTGAAACCGTGTCCAATGGTCGCGGCGGCGTCATGCCAGCTTGGAACAGCCGTCTCAGTGAAGGCACCATCAAGGAACTTGCACTCTATGTGCATTCTCTTGGTGGCGGAAAATAAACTGTGACAGAACTATCGCTTGAAGGGCTTGCCGCCCGGGCAGCACAGGAAGCGTCTCATCCTCATGGTGTGGCGGGCGAGATAATAACGCCCGTCAATTCCAGCAAGAACCGGCCCATGTATGCGAGCCGGGTGAAAGTCTATCCCAAGCTCGTCCATGGCTTCTTCCGCAAGATGAAGTGGATCGTCATGGCGGTGACGCTCGGCATCTATTATCTGACGCCGTGGCTGCGCTGGCACCGGGGACCGGGCCTGCCCGATCAGGCGGTTCTGCTCGATTTCGCCCACAGCCGGTTTTACTTCTTCTTCATCGAAATCTGGCCCGAGGAAATCTACTACATCACGGGCTTGCTGATTCTTGCGGCCATCGGACTCTTTCTGGTCACCAGCGTCGCGGGGCGGGTGTGGTGCGGCTATACCTGCCCGCAGACGGTGTGGACCGATCTTTTCATCCATGTCGAGCGCTGGATCGAGGGCGACCGTTCCGCGCGCATCCGTCTCGACCGGGAAGGCTGGAGCGTCCGTAAACTTTTCCTCAAGGTTTCAAAGCATATCGTCTGGCTGCTGATCGCGCTGGCGACGGGTGGCGCCTGGGTCTTTTATTTTGCGGATGCGCCGGCGCTCGCGGACCAGCTCTGGCATCTCGATGCGCCGGTCATCGCCTGGGGTGCCATTGCCGCCTTCACGGCCTCCACCTACCTTCTGGGCGGTATCGCCCGGGAGCAGGTCTGCATCTACATGTGCCCGTGGCCGCGCATCCAGGGGGCGATGTTCGACGAGGAGTCGCTGCTCGTCTCCTACAAGGCGGACCGGGGCGAACTGCGCGGACCCCACAAGAAGGGGACAAGCTGGGAGGGGCGCGGCGATTGCATCGACTGCGGCCAGTGCGTCGTCGCCTGCCCGATGGGCATCGACATCCGCGACGGGATGCAGCTTGAGTGCATCCAGTGCGCGCTCTGCATCGACGCCTGCAACGACATCATGGACCGGATCGAGCGCCCGCGCGGCCTGATCGGCTACGATACGCTGAGCAATCCCGATCGCCGCCGGGCGGGGTTGAAACAGCGTTTCCGCATCGCGCGCCCGCGCACCCTTGTCTATGCCGCCGCCATGCTGCTGGTCGGCGGGATTATGCTTTATGCGCTGACCCACCGCCAGACGCTGGAACTGAACGTGCTGCCGGACCGCAACCCGCTGTTCGTCACCCTGTCGGACGGTTCGATCCGCAACGGCTATACGCTCAAGATCCAGAACAAGGAGTTGACCGGCCATAATTACAGGGTCAGCATCGTGGGGCTCGATGGCGCGCGTCTTATTCGCGCCGTGCCCGACGAGGCCGATCCCTCCATGGTGCTGGTCGGCGCGGATACGCTGCGCGCGGTCAAATATTTCATCGCGCTGCCGCCTGACAAGCTTTCGCAGGTGAAGGATGGCGAGGCCGCCTTCTCCATCCGCGTCACGCGGCTCGACGACGGCACGATTACGGAAACGGAAACCGGTTTCAGGGGGCCGCAATGACAGGCACTTCGCAGACAAGACCTTTTCCGGGCGGCATGACGGGCTGGCGCTTCCTTTTCATTATCCTCGGTTTCTTCGCCGTGGTCTTCAGCGCCAACGGGGCGCTGATCTATTACGCCGTGTCGGGCTTCAGCGGGCTTGAAACCGACAACGCCTTCCAGAAGGGGCGCGCCTATAAACGAGGTGCTGGCCGACATGGAGGCGCAGAAAGCGCGCGGCTGGACGTCCCTGATCACGGCGCAGGCGGTGCCGATGCCCGCAGGCGCGCTGACCCGGGTGGTGCTCGTCATGCGGGACAAGTCCGGCACATCCGTCACCGGCCTCAAGGTTCATGCCACCATGTTCCGTCCGGTTTCCGCCGGTTCGGATGCGGATGCGGAGATGACGGAAGGTCCGGCGGGTTCGTACACGGCGGATTTCCACCTGCCCTATGAAGGCAACTGGGTCGCCCGGGTTGCGGCGCTGGGCAAGGACGGCGCGAAATACGCCGCCGAGGAGCGCGTCTTCGTGGGTGCCCGTTAGGGAAAGAGGATGTCATGAGCGAGCAGGCGGTTGCCATCGAAGAAAGGCCGTCCTTCCGGCCCGATCCCTCCCTGTTCGTGCAGGCCGAGAGCAGTGGCCAGTCGCGGCTTGATCTGCTGGTGAAGGACATGCATTGCGCGGGTTGCCTGCGCAAGGTCGAGCGGAGCCTCGGTGCGCTGGATGGCGTCACCCATGCGCGCGCCAACCTGTCCACGCGCCGGGTCACCGTGCGCTGGCGGCCGGGTACGACGCAGGCGAGCGATGTGCTCTCGGCGCTGGCTGGCGTCGGCTTCGAGGCGGTGCCGTTCGACGGGCGCATGATCGGCATGATCGACGACCGCCAGCAGCGCACCCTTCTGAAGGCGCTGGGCGTCGCGGGCTTCGCCGCCTCGAACGTCATGCTTTTGTCGGTTTCGGTCTGGTCGGGACTCGTCACCGACATGGAGCCCTCGACCCGGGCCTTCTTCTACTGGATTTCGGCGCTGATCGCCCTGCCGGCGGTCGCCTATTCGGGCCAGCCGTTCTTCCGTTCGGCCTTTGCCTCGCTCCGGCGGCGGCAGATGAACATGGATGTGCCGATCTCGCTGGCGGTCATCGTGGCCACGGGCATGAGCCTCGCGCAAACCATCGTGAACGCCGAGCATGTCTATTTCGACGCCAGCATCACCTTGCTGTTCTTCCTGCTGATCGGCCGCTATCTCGATGTGCAGGCGCGCGCCAGGGCCTGCGCGGCGGCGCAGAACCTGCTCGGCCTGCGCGCGGTCGCAGCAACCGTGATCGAGCATGACGGTATGGAGCGGATGGTCTCCATCGAGAGCCTCATGCCGGGCATGATCGTGCGCGTGGCGGCGGGCGAGCGCATCCCTGCCGACGGCACCGTGCAGGGCGGCATCAGCGACGTGGACACCAGCCTCGTGACCGGTGAAAGCCTGCCCGAGGCGATTATCCCCGGTGCGGCCGTCTTTGCGGGCACGGTCAATCTCACCGCGCCGGTGACGGTTCAGGTGACCGCCCGGGATCAGGACTCGCTGCTTGCGGAAATCGTCCGCCTCATGGAGGCGGCCGAACAGGGACGCAGCGGCTATATGCGGATTGCGGACCGTGCCGCACGGATTTATGCGCCGGGCGTGCATATTCTGGGCGGGCTTACGCTGCTCGACCTGGCTTCTCCTTGGCGCGGGCGTCTGGAACAGCCTCAATTACACGGTGGCCGTGCTGATCGTCACCTGCCCGTGCGCGCTCGGCCTTGCCGTGCCGGTGGTGCAGGTGGTTGCGACGGGGCGGCTGCTGCGCCGGGGCATTCTGGTCAAGTCCGCCGACGGGCTGGAGCGGCTGGCGGAGGCCGATACGGTCGTTTTCGACAAGACCGGCACGCTGACGCTTGGCCGTCTGGAGCTTGCCAATCGCGCCGGCGTGCGCGATGCGCAACTGGCTGTCGCGGCCTCGCTGGCGCGCTCAAGCCGCCATCCCCTGTCGCAGGCGCTGGTCCGCGCCGCCGGGCTCTCGGTCGCCCATACCGTTGAGGATGTGCGCGAGCAACCCGGCATGGGCCTTGAGGGGCGGATCGATGGCAGAAGCGTGCGTCTCGGCAACCGGGACTGGATCGGCGTCACCGGGGAGAGCGACGAAAGTCACATGGGCTCTGAACTCTGGTTCCGCCATGGCGAGGAGGCGCCGGTCCGGTTTCTCTTCACCGATGAAGTGCGGACCGATGCCCGTGAGACGGTGAATCGTCTGAAGGAGATGGGCTTTGCGGTGATTCTGCTGTCCGGCGACCGGGAGGGGCCGGTTACCGCCGTCGCCCATGAACTGGGGATTGCGGATTATCAGTGGGGGGCGCGGCCCGACGCCAAGATTGCCCGGTTGAAGGAACTGGGTGCAAGCGGTGCGTGCATCCTCATGGTCGGCGATGGCCTCAATGATGCCCCGGCGCTTCGCGCCGCCCATGTTTCCATGTCTCCCGCCAGCGCCACGGACATCAGCCAGATCGCGGCGGACTATGTGTTTCAGGGCAAGGCGCTCGCGCCCGTTCTGGACGCCATCGCCGTCGCCCGCAAGGCGCGCCGCCTCGTTTACGAGAATTTCGGGCTGGCGCTGGCCTATAATGCTGTCGCCATCCCCTTGGCCATGGCGGGCTATGTCACTCCGCTCATTGCCGCGGTCGCCATGTCGAGTTCCTCCATCACGGTGACGCTCAATTCCCTCAGGCTCAACCTGCGGGACACGAAAGGGGGATATTGATGGACGCGTTGATCTTTCTCATCCCCGTCGCCCTGTTTCTGGGGGCCGTGGGCCTTGCCGGGTTCCTGTGGTCGCTCAAGACGCACCAGTATGACGATCTGGAGGGGGCGGCTGAACGCATCCTGCTGGATGAAGAGCCCTCCTAAACCAGCGCCGGTGCGTTAAGCGCCTCCCAATCCGCAAGCTTCTGTGGCAAAACGAAACAAGAGGCTCTCCGGGGCCTTGCGGTCCTGAACTGGCGAGGGTGCCTCATGTCCATGATGATCACGCTGGCGGTGCTGTTGCTCGGCATGGTGCTGGTCGTGCCCTTCACCAAGCGTCTCGGCCTTGGCAGCGTGCTGGGCTATCTGCTGGTCGGCGCCATCGTCGGGCCGCAATGCCTCGGCCTGGTTCAGGACAGCAAGGGCGTCAAGGAGGCCTCGGAACTGGGCGTGATCATGCTGCTGTTCCTGATCGGCCTTGAAATCAAGCCTGCGCGCCTGTGGACCATGCGCAAGACGGTTCTGGGACTTGGCGGGTCGCAGATTATCGTTACCGGCGCGGCGATCGGCGCGGCGCTGTATTACATCGCCGGTTTCGGCAGCCAGGAGGCGATCATTGTCGGCCTGGGGCTGGCATTGTCGTCGACCGCGCTGGTTCTGCCGCTCCTGTCCGACCTTGAACTGATCAAGACTCCGGCGGGCCGGACCTCGTTCGCCGTTCTTTTAATGCAGGACGTGGCCGTTATTCCCCTGCTTGCCGTGCTGCCCCTGCTGGTGGACGGCCCTCATGATCCCCCGGCGGACGTGGAACGGACGCAGGTCTATATCGCGATCGCCATGATCATTGCGGTGCTGACCGGCGGACGCTTCCTTGTGCGGATGCTGCTTCAGGCGGTGGACAAGGCCCGGGCATCCGAGATCGCCACGGCGACGGCGCTGCTGATCGTGCTCGGCATGGCGTCGCTTGCCTCGATCGCGGGGGTCTCGACCTCGCTCGGCGCGTTCCTCGCCGGGGTCATTCTTTCCGATTCTGAATACAAGCATGAGCTTGAGGCCGATATCGCCCCTTTCGAGAGCCTGCTGCTCGGCATGTTCTTCGTCTCGGTCGGCATGTCCGCCAATTTGAGCCTTCTTTCGGGTGAGCCCGGCAGCATCTTGCTGGCGGTTTTCGCGCTGGTGGCCATAAAGGCCGTGGTTGGCATCGGCCTCATCAAGCTGACGGGCCGGCGCTGGGACAGCTCCATCCGGACGGGCGTCGCCCTTTCGCAGGGTGCGGAATTCGGCTTCGTGCTGTTTGCGGCGGCCCTGAAGGAGGGGCTGTTCGACGATGCGATGTTCTCCAAACTGCTGCTGATCATCGCGCTCTCGATGGTCACGACCCCGCCGCTGATGCTGCTGGTGGAGGCGCTGCTCAAGCGGTTTTCCCCCAAGACGGCGGCGCGTGAGTATGACGCCATGGAGGATAGCGGCGCGCCGGTCCTGATTATCGGATTTGGCCGTATCGGGCAGATCGTCGGCCGCGTCCTGCGGGTCCGGCGGATCGCCTTTACAGCCCTTGAAACCGACATCAGCCAGCTTGATTTCGTCCGCCGTTTTGGCATCGATGTCTATTATGGGGATGCCTCCCGGCCCGATCTTCTCAGAGCGGCGGGTGCGAACTCGGCCAAGGCCGCGCTGGTTTGCATCGAGGATGAGGAGCAGTCGATCCAGGTGATTGAGACCATCCGCAAGCATTTCCCGCACCTGAATGTGCTTGCCAGCGCCAATACGCGCCAGCATGCGCACCGGCTGATGGCCTCCGGTGTCACCAATGTGGTGCGTTCGACCCTTCATTCCAGCCTGCTCATGGCCGAACGCCTGATGGAAGCCCTGCAGATGCCCCATGCCGAAGCCCGGCGGACGATCGAACTGTTCCGGGTCCATGATGAGCGCGCGCTGAACGAGCAGGCGGCGTTCTGGG
The DNA here is from genome assembly GCA_028283765.1 of Parvibaculaceae bacterium. Lineage (GTDB taxonomy): Bacteria > Pseudomonadota > Alphaproteobacteria > Parvibaculales > Parvibaculaceae > JAATFR01. The sequence goes on from JAPWJY010000003.1 coordinate 124,021, forward strand.
ATGACGCCCAGAAGGTTCTTCAAAATGCACGCCAGACCGCCCAGGAACTGGAAGAGCTGTTTGAAAGCGACGCGAAGTCTGACCTGGTTTCCACACAGGCTGCCCAATAGGCCGGAGAGGGGGCTGGCCTCTTCCCGCAAGGTCGGCCTTGCACTGCAGCATAGGATTTAGCTAGACGCAGGCCTCCACGTTTGAGAAAACCCCATTTCCCTGTGGTACAGGGTAACGTTTGCTTAAGGGATCTGGCTCGTCCAGGCCTTCAAACACAGGCGAAAGAGGGGTTTCTCATGGCCGTTTCAGGTCGTGGCGAAGCCCTTTCAAGGACGATCAGTATTTATTCAGGCGTTGTCATGCGCGTGGCGGGAGTGGAGAGAGTGAATGATTGAATAGGGTGCGGCGCCTTGCCGCACCGCGGAGAGTGTTTCCGCAGACATGCCGGAAACGGGCCAGGCAGACCCCTGTTTCGCACCCGGTTCGGCCGCTCATCCATTTTTATCGTGTTTATCGTGCCAAAGACGTCAGGCCGCCGGGAACAGGCGGCGTAAAAAACAGAACATCAACAGCAATAAGCCGTGCCACCAAAGGGAGGTTCCGTTGCAGCGCATTGAGAATTTTGTGTTCAAGTACCGCGCGATCATCCTCGCGTGTCTGGCCGTTCTGACTGTTATCATGGGTTTTTTCGCGTCCCAGCTCCGCATGGACGCCGGTTTTGCCAAGATGTTGCCCATCGGGCATCCCTACATCAATACGTTCATGAAATATTCCACCGACTTCGGCGGCGGCAACCGCGTGGTGGTTGTTCTTGAGTCGAAGAAGGGCACGATCTTCGACGCCAAGTTCCTGAAGGCGCTGAACGATGCGACGCAGGATCTGTTCTATATCCCCGGTGTTGCACGCCACACGGTGACCTCGCTCTGGACGCCCAACACGCGCTACATAGCGGTGACGGAGCAGGGGCTTGAGGCTGGTGACGTCATTCCCGCCGATTTCAAGCCGACCAAGGAAAGCATCCAGCAGGTTCTGGAGAATGTGCTCCGGGCCGGCCTTGTCGGACGGTTGGTTTCCAACGATTTCAAGTCCGCCATGATTCGCGCCGATCTGCTCGATGTGGACCCGACCACGCAGCAGAAGCTCGATTATTTCAAGGTTGCGGACGAGCTTGAGAAGAATATCCGCGACAAATATGTGAGCGACGATTTCGATGTGAAGATCATCGGTTTCGCCAAGCTTACCGGCGATATTGCGAATGGTGCGCGTTCGGTTGTCACCTTCTTCGCGGTCGCTTTCGTGCTGACGGCCTTCATGCTCTGGCTCTATTGCCGGTCATGGGTGCTCACCTTCGTGACCGTCGGCTGTTCGCTCTGCTCGCTTGTCTGGCAATTCGGCGTACTCCATCTGCTGGGGTTCGGGCTTGATCCGCTGGCCGTGCTGGTGCCGTTCCTCGTCTTTGCCATCGGCGTCAGTCACGGCGTGCAGCAGATCAACATGGTCGGCGCTGAAATAGCCGCCGGTCTCGACAAGAATCAGGCGGCCCGCGCCACCTTCACCTTCCTGCTGCGCCCGGGCTCGGTTGCGCTGCTGACCTGCCTTGCCGGCTTTGGTACGCTCTACATCATCCCCATCGGCATGATCCGCGAACTTGCCGTCACCGCGTCCATCGGCATCTCGTTCAAGATCGTCTCGAACCTCATCATGCTGCCGCTGCTGGTTTCCTTTCTGGCGCCTGGCGCGGAATATGGCGACAAGGTGCGCCGCGCGATGGAAATGCGCGCCAAGGCCTGGCCCTTCATCGCCCAGGTCGCGGTGCCGCGCAATGCCTTCATCCTCATCGGCTTTGCGGTTCTGCTTGGCATTGTCGGCCTTTATGAAAGCCGGACGCGCCAGATCGGCGACGTGACGGCGGGCGCAGGCGAACTCTGGCCGGAAGCGCGCTATAATCAGGACAGTCATTACATTGCCGATCACTTCAATGTCGGCCTCAATGTGCTGACGGTCATCGGCGAAGTGCCCGAGGCTGCCTGCGTCAATTATGGCGTGATGAACTATCTCGACCGGTTCGGCTGGTATATGGCCAATGTCGATGGCGTGCAGTCGGTTCTGTCGGTACCCATCGTGGCCAAGAGCATCAATGCCATGTGGCAGGAGGGCAATCTCAAGTGGCGTGCCCTGCCGCGCGATCCCTCGGCGCTGGCTCAGGCGACTGGCAACATCACCAGTTCGACCGGCCTTGTGAATGCCGAATGCTCCCGGATCCCGGTTCAGGTCTATCTGACCGACACCAAGGCCGAGACGGTCAAGCGCGTTGTTGCGGCGGTCGAGTCCTTTATCGCTGATCCGGCCAACAAGAACCCGGATGTCACCCTGCGGATCGGCACGGGCAATGTCACCATTACCGCGGCGACGAACGAGGTCGTCGAACATGCCGAATTGCCGATGCTGCTCTATGTGTACGGCGTCGTCGTGATCCTCGTCATCTTTGTTTACCGCGAATGGCGCGGCGCAGTTTGCTGCGTAATGCCGCTGGTGCTGGCGACGATTATCGGCAACTGGTTCCTGACCGGCTTCGGCATCGGCCTGAAAATCTCGACGCTGCCGGTTCTCGCCATCGCGGTCGGCATCGGCGTCGACTATGGCATCTATGAGTACAACCGGATGCAGCGCTACATGCGCATGGGCCTCACCCCGCACAAGGCCTATCTCCAGGCCCTGAACGATGTGGGCTCGGCAACCATGTTCACCGGCGGCACGCTTGCCATCGGCGTTTCAACATGGATTTTCTCCGCCCTGAAGTTCCAGGCGGACATGGGCCTGCTGCTCACCTTCATGTTCATCGTCAACATGGTCGGTGCGGTCACGCTGCTCCCGGCTCTTGTCGCGGCGCTGGAATATATCTGGCCGCTGAAGCGCATCCCGCTCACGGAGGACGAGGCGCGCGCTATCCGCCACGCGCACTGACCCTCTTTCTTCACAATCATGCCAATATGAAAGGGCGGCCAATGTGCCGCCCTTTCAGTTGGGGAGAGCGGGGAAGGAGAGATATTTCGGAAAGTGTGCCCCCGTTCTCAGGATTGTCACTTTTCAAAAACTCATTAACCATTGACATAATGCAGTTGATCGGATTACCTCTAGTCAACCGATAGACAAGTCAAAATGTTATCTCAAAAAGCCAAATATGCTCTCAAGGCCATGCTCGCACTGTCCGGGAACGACCAAGGGTCGCTTCTGCAGGCAGCGGAGATCGCTGAGCAGCAGAACATACCGCGCAAGTTTCTTGAGCTGATCCTGCTCGAACTTCGCAAGCATGGCTTTGTCCACAGCCATCGGGGCAAGAATGGCGGCTATACGCTGGCAAAGCCGGCGGACACCATCACGTTCGGTCAGATCATCCGGGTCATGGATGGGCCGCTGGCAGCATTGCCATGCGCAAGCCTGACCGGATATCGCCGCTGCGGGGACTGTCAGGACGAAAAGTCCTGCGCCATCCGCAAGGCGATGCGCGAGGTTCGTGATTCGGCAGCGTTGATTCTCGACAATCTGACGCTGCAGGCGGCCTGTAGCACCGGCGCGGCGGCGACCCGTGCCCTCGTCGGCTGATTTTTTTTCGCCAAAAATACAACTAGTTCGATTGACAATTGGCACTTGTGGAGACGATGACCATGAAGACCTATGCCATTAACGCGCGCACAACTCTCAAGCGTGCAACCTTTATCGGTCTGGGCCTTGCCCTGCTGATGGGGCCGGCGGCTCAGGCCAGTACCGCGAAACTGCTGAATGTTTCGTATGACCCGACCCGCGAGCTTTATCAGGAGTTCGACGCCGCCTTCGCCAAGCACTGGAAGGCGACCACGGGCGAAGATCTTTCCGTGGAAATGTCCCATGGCGGCTCGGGCAAGCAGGCCCGGTCCGTCGTGGACGGCCTTCCCGCCGATGTGGTGACGCTGGCGCTTGCGGCTGACATCGATCAGATCGCGGACCTTACCGGCAAGCTGCCCAAGGACTGGCAGAGCCAGTTCCCCGACAACAGCTCGCCCTATACGTCGACCATCGTTCTGCTGGTGCGCAAGGGAAATCCCAAGGGCATCAAGGACTGGGGCGATCTCGTGAAGCCGGGCGTGTCGGTGATTACGCCCAATCCCAAGACATCCGGCGGCGCCCGCTGGAACTTCCTTGCCGCCTGGGCCTATGGCCTGAAGACGTTCGGCGGTGACGAGGCCAAGACCCGCGAATTCATCACGGCGCTGTTCAAGAATGTCCCGGTGCTGGATACCGGCGCACGCGGATCGACCACCACTTTCGCCCAGCGCAATATCGGTGATGTGCTGATCTCCTGGGAAAACGAGGCCTATCTCGTCCAGAAGGAATTCCCCGGCGCATTCGAGATCGTGAGCCCGTCCATTTCGATCCTGGCCGAGCCGCCCGTTGCCGTGGTTGATGCCAATGCCAAGGCCGATGGCGTTGAAAAGGAAGCCAAAGCCTATCTCGAATATCTTTATTCCGCAGAAGGACAGAAGATTATCGCGAAGAACTTCTATCGTCCGCGTAAGCCTGAACTGGCCGATCCCAAGGATATAGCCCGTTTCCAGAAACTGGAACTGGTGACCATCGACAAGGAATTCGGCGGCTGGCGCAAGGCCCAGAAGGACTTCTTCAGTGACGGCGGTGTTTTTGACCAGATCTACAAGAACGCCCAGTAAAAGCCTTCTGTTCAAATTCTGGCGGAGAGCGAAGGGGCTTTGCTCCCCGCCGACAAAGACGATCAAAACGGCGAAAAGCCGATCATCGAGGGGTTGCGATCATGAAAAAAGTTCTCACAACGGTGAGCGCCATCGCGCTGACCGCCGCTTTCACAGGACCTGCTCTGGCGGATGCGAAGACCGATGCGCAGATCGAGGCGCTGACCGCCAAGATCAACCAGATGTCCAGTACGATAGATAGCCTGCGTACGGAGGTTACCACCCTGCGCACGGAATCAGCCACCCAGAAGGAGGCGATTGCCCAGACACAGAAGGCGGCTGCATCGACCGCGACGAAGGTGAGCTTTGCCAAGGGCGCGCCGGAAATATCCGCGCCTGACGGCAGTTCGTTCAAGGTCCGCGGTCAGGTTGCGGCGGACGCCGCCTTCTTCAATTCGCGCAAGGGCGGCAACGACTACAATAACGGCACGGAAATCCGCCGGGCCCGTCTGGGTATCGATGGCACCTACACGAAGGACTGGGTTTACCGGCTCGAAGCGGATTTCGCCAAATCCAGCCGGGACGACAATTCCAGTCAGGAAATCGACCTGAAGGATGCTTATGTCGGCTATCAGGGCATCCACAATACCAAGATCATCATCGGCCAGCAGAAGACGCCCAACACGCTGGAGCAGGCGAATTCGAGCTATGACCAGCTTTTCACCGAGATACCTCTGATGGTCGAGGCCTTCACCAACCGGCTGACTGCGGGCGGCGACTACAAGATCGGCGCGCAGGCAACCTATGAGGGCAGCAACTATCTGGTTTCTGGCGGTATCTTTGGCGAGAACTCGGCTGCCTATGGCGGGACTTCCACCACGTCGAGCGCAGCCCAAGGGGTATATCATGACGAGGGCTGGGGACCTGCCGCCCGCTTCGTCTATACGCCGATCAAGGAACCCACCAAGCTGATCCACCTTGGCCTCTCGGGCTATTACCGCAACACGGCGGGCAAGCAGTTCGTCCAGTTCCGTTCAGGTCCTGAAGTCGATGTGGACAGCACCCGTCTGGTCGATACCGGCGCCCTCAAGGCCGATGATTACGAGTTCGGCGGTGTCGAGCTTGCCGGTGTCTATGGTCCCTTCTTCCTGCAAAGCGAATATGGCGTTACCAAGGTCGACCGGCTTACCGGCTCCAACGTTTCGTTCGGTGGCGGTTATGCCGAGGTTTCCTATACGCTCACCGGGGAATCGAAGCCTTACAAGAGCGGCGCTTTCCTGCGCACCAAGCCGAAACGCCAGTTCGACCCGGGAGCGGGCAACTGGGGCGCATGGGAGGTGGCGGCGCGCTATAGCACCCTGGATCTCAACGACAAGGACATCAGGGGCGGCACCGAAAACAACTGGTCCCTCGGGCTTAACTGGTATCCGAATGACTATATTCGCTTTCTGGTTGACTACGTGAACTTCGATGCGAAAAGGAACGGGGTCAAGCAGGAGGGCGATGTCGTCATCACCCGGGCATCAGTCGCCTGGTAACCGGGTGTGATCCATGCTCCCTGGGAAGGGTTGGCGTGGATCGCGTCCCGACTTTTGAAATAAGCAGCGCGATCCGGAACAAACTTTTCCGGGTCGCGTTCTGGTGTCACGAAAGAAATGCTTCATGAGTTTGACAGCACCGCGACGAACACCATGGCGTAGCCCGTCCGTCCTGCCCGGCTTTGGCGTGACGTTCGGGTTCTCCATGTTCTGGCTTGGGCTGATCGTCCTCATCCCGCTGGCGGGCATCTTTACCCGGGCTGCAAGTCTGGGACTATCCGACTTCTTCACCATTCTGGTGGATCCGCGCATTCTGGAGGCTCTGAAGCTGAGCTTTGGCGGCGCGTTGATCGGCGCCCTCATCAACACGCTTGTCGGTCCCGTCGTGGCCTGGGTGCTGGTCCGGTATGAGTTCTATGGCCGGGGCATCGTGGATGCGGTCATCGACCTGCCCTTCGCGCTGCCGACCGCCGTGGCCGGTCTGGCGCTTGCCGCGCTTTATGCGCCCAATGGCTGGCTTGGCGCGCCACTGGCCGATGCCGGCATCAAGGTTCTCTTCACGCCGCTGGGCGTCATCATTGCGCTCACCTTTATCGGACTTCCGTTCGTGGTGCGTACGCTTCAGCCAGTGCTGGCCGATCTGGAGCCTGAAATAGAAGAGGCGGCGGCGACACTGGGGGCCTCGCGCTGGCAGACGATCCGCAAGATCCTGCTCCCGGCCCTGTTGCCGACGCTGCTGACCGGCTTTGCGCTCGCCTTCGCCCGCGCTGTGGGCGAATACGGCTCCGTTATCTTTATTGCAGGCAATCTGCCCTACAAGTCGGAGATCGCGCCGCTTTTGATCATCATCAAGCTTGAGGAATTCAATTATCCGGCAGCGACCGCCATTGCGGCGATCATGCTGGTCATGTCCTTCCTGATCCTCCTGATCGTCAATCTTCTGCAGGGCTGGGCGCGCCGCCGCACCGGCTATGCGGGCTAGGAGGGGACCCATGCAATTCATCTCGACATCCCCGCGGCTCGCCAATGTGAGCGAGCCCCTGACGGTGCGGTTTCTGCTGCTTGGCCTGACGCTGGTCTATCTTCTGGCCATGCTGGTCCTGCCGCTGGGCGTCATCTTCGTCGAGGCGTTCCGCAAGGGTTATGAAACCTATGCGGCTTCGCTGCTGACGGACGATTCCATCGCCGCCATCCAGCTCACCCTGCTGGTTGCGGCCATTGCCGTGCCGGCCAACGTCGTCTTCGGGCTGGCCGCGTCCTGGTCCATCGCCAAATATGACTTCAAGGGCAAGAGCTTCCTGATCACGCTGATCGACCTGCCCTTTTCGGTGTCGCCGGTGGTGGCGGGTCTCATCTATGTGCTGATGTTCGGGGCGCAGGGCTATCTCGGCCCCTATCTTCAGGCCCATCATATCCAGATCATCTTCGCCGTGCCGGGCATCGTGCTCGCCACCATCTTCGTGACCTTTCCGTTCGTCGCCCGCCAGCTCATTCCGCTGATGCAGGCGCAGGGCAGCGACGACGAGGAAGCCGCGCTCTCGCTGGGAGCCAGCGGTCTTCGCACCTTCTTCAGCGTGACGCTGCCCAATGTGCGCTGGGCGCTCCTTTATGGCGTGTTGCTCTGCAATGCCAGGGCAATGGGCGAATTCGGCGCCGTGTCGATCGTTTCGGGGCATATCCGGGGCAAAACCAACACCATGCCACTACATGTGGAGATCCTCTACAATGAGTACAATTTCGTTGCCGCGTTTGCCGTTGCGTCGCTCCTCGCGTTCCTCGCGCTCGTTACACTCGGTCTCAAATCCGCGCTCGAATGGCGCTATGGTGGTGAACTTGCGGTCTCAAGAGGGCATTGAGGAAGTGACGAGCGTGGATGTGACTGAAAAGAGTGCGCCGATCCGCATCGATGTGAAGGATCTTCGCAAGAGTTTTGGCGCCTTTGCCGCTCTCGACGGGGTTTCCTTCACAGTGCAGCCGGGAGAGTTGCTGGCGCTGCTGGGGCCGTCGGGCTCCGGCAAGACGACGCTGCTGCGCGCCATTGCCGGGCTTTCGCCCGCCGAGCAGGGCACGATCCATTTCAATGACGAGGATGCGACCACCTTGTCGCTGCGTGAGCGCCGGGTCGGCTTCGTGTTCCAGCACTATGCGCTGTTCCGTCATATGACCGTGTTCGACAATATCGCTTTCGGGCTGCGGGTGCGGCCAAGGCGTGAACGGCCCGCCGAAAGCGAGATCACGCAGAGAGCGCGGCGGCTGCTTGAGTTCGTTCAACTGGGCGGACTCGAAAAGCGCTTTCCGGCACAATTGTCGGGCGGCCAACGCCAGCGGGTCGCTCTGGCGCGCGCGCTTGCCATCGAACCCAATCTGCTGCTGCTCGATGAGCCTTTCGGGGCGCTCGATGCGAAGGTCCGCAAGGAACTGCGGGCATGGCTCAAGGACGTGCATCGCGAAACCGGCCTGACCACGCTTTTTGTTACCCATGACCAGGAGGAGGCGCTGGAGCTTGCCGACCGGGTCGTGATCATGCGCAATGGCAGGATCGAACAGATCGGCACCCCTTCGGAAGTCTACGAGGAGCCGGCGACGCCTTTCGTCTGTGAATTTCTGGGCAATGTCTCGAAGTTCGATTGCACCATCCGGGATGGCGAGGCGGAGGTGGCCGGGAGCCTGTTCCCGGTTGGCGAGGAAAATGGCCTGAACGGTCCGGGCGTCGCCTATGTGCGGCCCCATGAGTTCGAAATCGTGATCGATGAGCATGGCGAGGGCCTGCCCGCCACGGTCAAGTCGGTTCGCCCCTTCGGGCCTACCGTATCGGTCGAACTGGTGCTTGCCGGGCGCGACGGCCCCATTGAAATCGCCGTGCCAAGGGAACTGATCGGGCTCGGCGATGTCCAGCCCCACCGGGTCGTCCATATCCGGGCGACGGCCGCCCGGATTTTCGCTGCGGGCTGACAGGCTATGATGCGCGCCGCTGACCGGCGCACATCATGTTGATTTGGGTATTCAGCCTTGAGCTTTACGCGGCTTGCGGCCGCGCGGCGTAGCGGATGGGCAGCCGCTTCAGGCCCGAGACAAAGCTCGCCTGCACATTGGGGTGCTCGCCGGTGATCTCGAAGCTGTCGAAACGGGCCAGAAGTTCAGCGTAAAGCGCCTTGATCTCCATTTTGGCCAGATGCTGGCCAAGGCAGAGATGAGCACCGTAGCCGAAGGCAAGGTGGCGGTTGGGCGAGCGGTCGACCTTGAACTTGAACGGCTCGTCGAAGACCTCCTCGTCGCGGTTGCCCGAAGGGTACATCATCATCAGATGGTCGCCCTTGCGGATGGTCTTGTCACGCAGCACATAATCTTCCGTGGCCGTCCGCATGAAATGCTTGACCGGGGTGACCCAGCGGATCATTTCATCGACTGCAGAAGCCAGCAGGGCCGGGTTGGCGCGCAGCTTGGCGAGTTCATCGGGGTTTTCGATCAGGGCCTTGAGGCCGCCCGCTGTGGTCGAGCTTGTGGTGTCGTGGCCCGCCGTCGCGACAATGATGTAATAGCTCATGGCTTCCAGATCGCCGATCGGCTTGCCGTCCAGCGTCGCATTCGCGATCACGCTGGCGACGTCGTCGCGCGGATTGGCGCGGCGCTCGGCGGTCAGCGCGGTGAAGAACTGGAAAAAATCCGTGATCGTCGCCATCAGATCGTCGAAGCCGCCGCCGCGCTGGGTGTCGGGATCCTGCGCGCCGAAAAGCTCCTGGGTCAGAGCAAGCATGCGGGCTTCGTCTTTGCGGTCGACGCCCAGAATGGTCATGATGACGCGCAGCGGATACCACATGGCGACATCTGTGACGAAGTCGCATTCGCCGCCCTTCGCTTCCATCTTGTCCACGAATTCGCGCGCAAGGCCGGAGAGCTTGTCGTCGAGCTTTTTGAGGTTCGGCGGCATGAACCAGGCCTGCGTCAGCGCCCGGTAGGCCCGGTGATCGGGGTTGTCCATATGCACGAGCGTGCGCAGCAGCAGGTGGCTGCCGCCGGTGAATTCCTTGGTCTTTTCCAGCGCCTCGGTGGTCGTCAGCGTCAGCAGGGGATCGTTGATGAAGCGCTCGTTCTGCTTTTCGACTTCCATGATGTCGGCATGTTTCGAGACCAGCCAGAACGGCGTATAGCCCTCGACCTCAACCCTGTGGACCGGGTCCTCATGGCGGATTTCACTCAGCAGCCGGTGAAAAAGCTCGTCTTGCGCATAGGTTCTGGGGTCGACAATCAGTTCATCGATATTGGGTGTCATTGGATCCTCCTCCGGCCGATTTTTCGAGACGTGCCCGACAGCGCGGGATTTCCAAGGATTCCCCTGCGTTAGTCTGGGCTGTCTGTTTGCTTTACTGAAAATGTAGCGGAAACAGGGCCTTCTGTCGTGCGGGAAGCGTGAGAAAGGCGCTGGACAAGTGCGCCTGCTTGCCGATTATTGGCCGCAACGAGACCACAAGGACCGGCCCAAACCGGCCCCTCTAAAGGAGATGGATGATGGCTGAAGCATATATCGTTGCGATCGCGCGCACCGCTGGCGGCCGCCGCGGCGGGCGGCTCAAGGACTGGCACCCGGTTGATCTGGGTGCGTCGGTTATCAATTCGCTGCTCGACCAGACGGGCATCGATCCGGCACGGGTCGATGATGTGATCTTCGGGTGCGTGGGACAGGTTGGCGAGCAGGCAATCAATGTTGCCCGCAATGTGGTGATGGCCTCGCGCCTGCCGGAAAGCGTGCCTGCGACCTCCGTTGACCGCCAGTGCGGTTCGGCCCAGCAGTCGCTTCATTTTGCGGCGCAGGCCGTTCTTTCCGGCTTCCAGGATGTCATCATCGCCGGCGGCGTGGAAAGCATGACCCGCGTGCCCATGGGGCTGGCGGCTTCCCTGCCGGCCAAGAACGGGTTCGGCAACTACATGAGCCCCGGCCTCAAGGAGAAATATCCGGGCATCCAGTTCAGCCAGTTCACCGGTGCGGAGATGATTTCCAAGAAATATGGTCTGAGCAAGGACAATCTCGACGAATTTTCCTTCTCGAGCCATCGCAAGGCGATTGCCGCCACCCAGTCCGGCGCCTTCAAGGATGAGATCGTGCCGCTCGAGGTCACCCTTGAGGATGGCACGAAGGAGCAGCACACGGTTGATGAGGGCATCCGTTTCGAGGCCAGCCTTGAGGGCATCAAGGGCGTGAAGCTTCTGGTCGAAGGCGGCACGATCACCGCGGCATCCTCAAGCCAGATCTGTGATGGCGCTTCGGCGGTGATGATCGTCAATGAAAAGGGCCTGAAGGATCTGGGGCTGACCCCGATCGCCCGTATCCACCACCTGCATGTGACGGGCGGCGATCCGGTGATCATGCTGGAGACCCCGATTCCGGCGACCGAGCAGGCGCTCAAGCGCGCGGGCATGTCGATCGATGAGATCGACCTCTATGAAGTGAACGAGGCGTTTGCGCCTGTTCCGCTGGCCTGGCTCCAGCAGATCAAGGCTGATCCGGAGCGCCTGAACGTGAATGGTGGCGCCATTGCGCTTGGCCATCCGCTCGGCTCTTCGGGCACCAAGCTGATGACCACCTTGGTCAATGCCCTGCGAACCAGGAACAAGCGCTATGGCCTCCAGACCATGTGCGAAGGCGGCGGCCTTGCAAATGTGACCATCGTCGAGCGGCTCTGATCGCTCTGAGAGGCACGATTGAAGACGGGGCGGGATCGCAGGATCCCGCCTTTTTCATGGGTTTCTGCCGGGTCAGAGCGTCACTCAAGGGGTATCGAGGCTGAGTGTATAAAAATGAATTAAAAAATAACTTAAATTGAAATCAAATCTTAAATTATTTACCCTTCGGTTTGATAAGCATTGCCTGTTTCCGTGTCCATCTATGGATCAAAGGAATGCCGATGTTCGCAACGAGGGGCATAGGATGAGCGATCAGAACGCAATTGCGGTAAACGGCAGCGCGGCTGTTGACAGGGGTAGGGAACCGGGGCGTTTCGACGATGCCTCAAGCCTTCCGGGCCGTTTTCCCCGCTATCCCGGCCGCTTTCAGGACATGGACCATGGTATGCCCGGAATCCCGCCCAAGGGACTGAAAATGAAGGACCTTGAGGAGGTCTCCGGCGTTAACCGCGAGACGATCAGGTTCTATATCCGGGAGGGATTGCTGCCTGAGCCGGAACGGCCCAAGCGCAATGTCGCGACCTATGGTTTTGCGCATGTCTCCCGCCTTCGTCTGATTCGAAAGTTGCAGTCCGAGCGGTTTTTGCCGCTGAACGTCATCAGGACCATTATTCATGCAGCCGAAGCGTCAAACCATGCTTCGGCTGACGCCTTCATCGGCCTTGAAAACAGGCTTTACCCGTTTCTGGCCGATCAGAACCTTCCCGGACCCCGGACACTTGCGCAGGCGGTGGAGGCATGGGGCGTGCCGGAACAGGCGATCAGGGAACTCGACGCGATCGGTCTTGTCCGCATCGACCGGACCGATGACGGGGAGTATCTGAATGAACGCAACATGAGCATTCTCAGGCTCTGGCAGGAGTTCCGGGCTCTCGGCTTCGGGCCGGAGGCAGGGTTTGCCACGGAGCTCTGGAGCATCTATGTGGAGGCGATGCGTGCCCTGGTGGCCAGAGAGGCCACGCTGTTCCAGAGCGTCAGCGTGGCGGACAAGGCACAAGCGGCCATGATGGCTGAAAGCGGGATTCGCATTATCAACGAAATCCTGCCTTTGCTACGCATTGAAACGCTGGTCCGGAACGCGAAGGAAGCCAGCAAGGCTCACCGCCTTGAGGCCGGGAAAACCGATTGCCTCTGATATAAAGACGAGGGAAGCCGCGCTCTATGCGTTGAGCACGAGCGCGTCTTCCTTGCGCCAGTAGCACCAGTGCTCTTCGCCGCTCTTGAAGGTGTAATATTCGATGTCGCGCGACAGGTTGCCGACATCGACCAGCAGCGGATTCGCCGCGCCGGCCACATCCATGAACACATTGCTGAAGCTGCCATAATAGGCGACTTCCCGGACCTTGCCCCGGACGCTGATGACGCCGGGATCGGTCGGCTTTTCGTCCGCGAGGAAAATCTTCTCGGGGCGGATCGCCAGCGAAATATTGCCCTCGGCCTTGCCCGGCATGGCGACTTCGCCCAGCGCGCTCGATGAAATCTTGATTTCCTCGCCGCTGATCTTTGTCGCGGTGCCATCGAACAGATTGATCTTGCCGATGAAGTCGGCAACGAAGCGGCTGCTCGGATTCTCATAGAGGTCGGATGGCTTGGCGACCTGGCGCACCTGCCCGCCTTCCATGATCGCGGCCCGGTTGGCCATCGACAGGGCTTCCGACTGGTCATGGGTCACGATCACGAAGGTGATGCCGACGGTCTGCTGGAGCTTGACCAGTTCGAGCTGCATGGCCTCGCGCAGCTTGGCGTCGAGAGCCGATAGCGGTTCGTCGAGCAGCAGCACGGAGGGGCGCTTCACGAGGGCGCGGGCAAGGGCCACGCGCTGGCGCTGGCCGCCGGAGAGTTCATCAGGCTTGCGCTTGCCATAGCCGCCGAGCTTGACCAGTTCCAGCGCTTCGTCTGCGCGCTGCTTGATTTCGTTTTTGGGACAGCCTTCGATCTTGAGGCCATAGGCGACATTCTCGGCGACAGTCATATGCGGGAAAACCGCATAGGACTGGAACACCATGTTCACCGGGCGCTTGTTTGGCGCCACCTTGGCCATGTCGTGGCCATCGATGATGACCTGGCCTTCCGATGGGGTTTCAAAGCCCGCGAGCATGCGCAGCAAGGTGGTCTTGCCGCAGCCGGACGGCCCGAGCAGGGCGAAAAATTCACCCCGGTAAACCTCCAGATTGACGTGGTTCACAGCGCGAACACTTCCATTGAAAATCTTGGAAACATCCTTGATTTGAATGATGGGAGTTTTGTCCTGCGCCATTTCAAGTCCTTAAAGAAGCCTCTGATGCTCGCCTCAAGGATGGGGGGAGCCCGCGCGCGAGGTCAAGTGCCCAAACGGCGTGGAAGCGGGAATTGTCGCGCTTCCTGCCGCGTCTGCCGCACTTGTGGTCGTATGCTTGTTTATTGGGCTGCGTCTTGTGCAGTTTTGCGGCTTTCCTCTGGCGGCGGGGCTGGATAGAGGCCCAGGTCAGTCAGAAGGAGTGCGCCCCGAGCCGGTTTCGGGACAGCAATGGCACATGCCAACCCATGAAGCTATGGCACTTCATGGGGTTCATATGATATTAATTATCATATGCATAATTGGGGTATTTGAATGCGGCGGCAGTTTCAGGGGCTGGTCATTGCCATAATGACAGCGGTAACAGCTCTCATCGTCGGCATACTGATGACAGGGCATCTGTATCTCTCTCTTGTGGTGGCGCTCATCACCGCCCTTATCATGGTGCTTGCCCGCTTCCTTCCCTTCGTACGTTGATTTTATCGGACAGCCGTTTCCGGATGCTTGTCCCGGCAGGTGTTTAGGATTTGGTCACTTCTGTGACGAAATTGCTTAACGCCTGAGCAGGAGACAGGCCGAAACCCTTGTTCCAGTTCGCGGAATACAAAGAACTTGCCTGCCTCCGGATTGGGCGGCCCTTCGTGATAAGCTTAATATAATAAACAGGCCTTCTGCAAATCTTTCCGGGCCATATTGGAAGCCCGGCCCGGTGAAGGTAGATTTGATCCGCTCTCTTGTCGGCGCTCTCAGGCGCCCGCCACGCTTGCCCTGCAAGCTGTTCCCAAACGAGGTCGTTAGATGCGCATTGGTGTTCCCAAGGAAATCAAGAACCACGAATATCGGGTGGGCATGACCCCCTCGAGCGTGCGTGAGGCGGTGCACCATGGGCATGAAGTGCTGGTGCAGAAGAATGCAGGCGCGGGCATCGGGCTCTATGACGAGCAGTATGCCAAGGCCGGCGCGAAGATCATCGACACGGCGGAGGAAATTTTCGCCGCCGCCGAGATGATCGTAAAGGTGAAGGAACCGCAGCCGAACGAATGCAAGATGCTGCGTCCTGGCCAGATCCTCTTCACCTATCTCCATCTGGCGCCCGACCCGGAACAGGCGCAGGCGCTCATGGAGTCCGGCTGCATCGCCATCGCCTATGAAACGGTGACGGACGTGCGTGGCGGCCTGCCGTTGCTCGCTCCCATGTCAGAAGTGGCTGGGCGCATGTCGATCCAGGCCGGTGCCCACAGCCTTGAGATTGCCCAGGGCGGACGCGGCATGCTGCTCGGCGGCGTGCCCGGTGTTCCGGCCGCCAAGGTCGTCGTGCTGGGCGGCGGCGTTTCAGGCATGAACGCGGCGCGCATGGCCATGGGCCTCGAAGCCCATGTCACGGTCATCGATCTCAACCTGCATCGTCTGTATGAGCTTGATCTCCAGTTCGGCCCGAAGCTCAACACGGTTTATTCCACGGTCGACGCCATCGAGGAAAATGTGCTCGGTGCCGATCTCGTCATCGGCGCGGTGCTGGTGCCCGGCGCTGCCGCGCCCAAGCTTGTCAGCGAGGCGCTGGTCAAGCAGATGAAGAAGGGCTCGGTGCTGGTGGACATCGCCATCGACCAGGGCGGCTGCTTTGAAACCTCGCATGCCACGACGCATGCGGACCCGACCTTCATCAAGCATGATGTCGTGCATTATTGCGTCGCCAACATGCCGGGCGCCGTGGCGCGGACCTCGACCTTCGCGCTCAACAACGCCACGCTGCCCTTCACGCTGGCGCTCGCCAACAAGGGCTACAAGAAGGCGCTTCAGGATAATCCCCACCTTCTCGCGGGGCTCAACGTCTATCAGGGCAAGATCACGTTCAAGGCCGTCTCCGAGGCCATCAACGTGCCGTTCCATGATGCGGCCACATTGCTGTCTGCCTGATCTCTCCCCCGGCGATAGCAGAATGTGAAAGAGGCGCCTGGTGGGGCGCCTCTTTTTTATTTCCTATTCCCGGGTTTCGAGCATCCGCCGCAATTCGGCCTTGGCGATCTTCTCCAGCGTCGAGCGGGGGAAGGCATCAAGCACCCTGACTTCACGCGGTACCTTGAAACCGGCCAGCGAGTTTGTGCAGGCCGAGATCACCGCCTCGCCCAGCCTGCGGGCCATGTCCTCGCCTGCATCCGGCACCAGCAGAAAGGCTACCGGCACCTCGTCCAGCATGGGGTCCTTGCGGGCGACCACGGCGCATTCATGGATGCCGGGCACGGTCATGATCACGCGCTCGATCTCCGAGGCCGCCACGTTCTCGCCGCCGACTTTCAGCATGTCCTTGTCGCGATCTGCGAACTGGAGATAGCCGGACGCGAGCACCTTCGCCCGGTCGCCGGTGATGAAGAAGCCATGCTCGTCAAAGCTCTCTTCAGTTGCCTGCGGGTTGTCGAGATATTCGCTGAAGAGGGAAAGGCCCGGAATGCCGCGTATGCGCAGCGCGCCGGTTTCGCCGGGCTCCGTCGCCTTGCCGTTCTCGTCGATCACCGTGATCTCATAGGCGGGGGAGGGGCGGCCCATGGTCATTGGCACGTCAGGCAGGTGCGTGCTGCCGACTGTGCCGTGGGTGATGGTTTCCGTCATGCCCCACCAGCCGACGGTCTTGACCCTGAAATGGGCGTCGGAGGCCGGTTCGCACACGCCATTGCCCCAGAAGCGATAATGGTGCGCCGGCACTTCGTGGCTCAACAGCGCCTTGAGGCAGAATGGCACCATCGAGGTCCATGTGGTGGCGCGGCGCAGCGACACCTCCCAGAAGCGCGACGCCGAGAAACGCGGCAGCAGCACCACGGTGGCCCCGGCCCAGAGCGCGGCCAGAACCGAATAGGACTGGGCGTTGGTGTGGAACAGCGGGAGGTAGGTCAGATGCCTGTCGGTGGATTGAAGATCCTCATGCTGCGCACTGAGCTTTGCGCCCCACAGCGCGTTGGCGTGGGTCCAGAGCACGCCCTTGGGCCGCGCCGTGGTGCCCGACGTGTACTGGATGCTGATCGGCCGCATCGGATCGGGCGCGCGCAGGGGCGCGGCGTCGGCATCGCCATAGAGGGAGGCAAAGCTCTCCGTGTGGGCGGGCACATGGCCCGGCGCCGGTGCCGCCCCATTGTCATGGCTGGTCACCACGAGCCAGCCAATATCCGGGCAGCTTGACGCGACAAGTCCGGCGAATTTCGGCTGGGTGATCGCGCCGACCGCGCGCGAGTGACCGGCGAAATAATTGAGTTCATCGGCTACCGAGCGGGCGTTGGTGGTGAGTGCCACCGCGCCCAGATGGGCGCAGGCAAACCAGCCGATCAGGATTTCCGGACAATTGTCGAAATGGAGGAGAACCCGGTCTCCCGGGTTCACTCCGCGCGCCTGAAGGCCTGCCGCCACCCGGCGTGCATCCTCATAAAAGCGGCGGTAGCTCCATGTTTCAGGCTCCCCTTCGAACGGCTCCCAGATCAGGAACGGATGGTCCGGACGGGATGTGGCATGGAGAGCGAGCAGATGGGGAATGTCGAACCCGGCGAAAGGATGAACATGGGGATTGGCGAGGCTCAGGCGCATGGCGGATCTTTTCAGATTTCTGTTCTGCCGGAAGGGTGCGCGAGTCCGGGAGCGGATTCAAGGCGCAAATCCCGAAAGCGCCGGATACCGTCAGGGCGCGAGGCTTCGGAGTACCAGATTGACCAGCTCGTTCTGAGCTTTCGGCCAGTTGTCGAGGTTGTAGGCCAGCATCGCGGGATGGCAGAAGGATTTCATGGCCTGCCGGATGGCCCGGCAGGTCTCGTCGAGCGGCGTTTTCCGTTCGAACGCGCCCGATAGCCTGCCTTCCTTCACGATGCTCTCGACAAGAGCCTGCATCCGGTCGTTCATGACGCGGTTGCAATGCCAGTCCTCCACGACGGCATGGGAAACCATGTCGTAAAGCTGGCGTTCCAGAAAAAACAGATCGACGGAACTCTTCGTTACGCTCCTGAACAGCAGCCGGAGTTTTTCGGGCGATGTTTTGTCATTTTTGACGGCCTTCTCGGCTGCATCGCAAATCTCGACGACGTGCCGCATGGCGATGGCCTCGCCTATGGCCTGCTTGGAATCGAAGAACTTGTAGATATAGGCCTTGGAAAAGCCGATCGCCCCGGCAAGACCGGACACGGTCGTCTTGCCATAGCCGAACTGGCGGAAATGCGCGTCGGCGGCCTCCATGATCTGCCCACGGATGATATGATCGGCCGGTCCGCGCCAGCCCTCGCTCGCCATGTCATGGATATTCCCGCTCATCCGTCTGGAATATTCCATTGCCCGGTTGTTGACAATGAGTGACTGATATAGATATTAGTCACAACCCGTTTCAGACATTGATCGCATGGCGGTCCGGAGAGGAAAATGGCAGGGGAAACCGCGCATTTCTATGAGCCTGCGAACGGTCATGGGCTGGCCTATGACCCTTTCAATTCGATCGTCGGTCCGCGCCCGATCGGCTGGATATCCAGCGTGAACGCGCAAGGAGTGCCCAATCTCGCGCCTTACAGCTTCTTCAACGCCTTCAACTATGTGCCCCCGATCATCGGATTTTCGAGCATCGGCTGGAAGGACAGCGTCGCCAATATCGAGGCGACGGGCGTGTTCGTCTGGAACCTCGCCACAAGGCGGCTGGCGCAGGCGATGAACGCGACCTCGGCGCATGTGCCCGGGGACGTCGATGAGTTCGGACTTTCCGGCCTGACGCCGGTTCCCGGCCGGGTGGTGGCAGCGCCCCGGGTTCTGGAGAGCCCGGTGAATTTCGAATGCAGGCTCAGCCAGCTCATTCGCCTCAAGTCGGCCAGCGGTGCGGAAACCGATAGCTGGCTCGTGCTGGGCGAGGTGGTCGGGGTCCATATCGATACAGACGCGATACCGGACGGCCGTTACGACACTTTCGGCCAGGGGGTCATTCTCCGGGCGGGCCGGTTGGGCGACTACGCGGAAATAAGCCGGGAAAACATGTTCGAGATGGCGCGGCCCGACTGGCCAGGCGCCTGAGCGGTAAAGTAAAGAAGAAACGGGAGGGTTTCATGGAAGAATTTATCGCCGCTGGCGTCGTGCCGAAGCGGTGGCATATCGGCGATGTCATCATTACAAGGATCGTCGAGCTTGGCGGGTTTCCGGTCCCGGCGTCGCTGACCTTCGCCGATCTGGATATCGGGCAAGTCACGGCGCAGAAATGGCTTCAGCCCCATTTCGCCACTGAGGACGGGCGTCTTTATATCTCGGTTCAGGCATTCCTGATCGAGTCCCGGGGACGGCGCATCATCGTCGACACCTGCGTCGGCAACGACAAGGAGCGCGAATCCGCTCATTTCAATATGCTTCAGGGCCGCTTTCTGGAGGATCTGGCCGAGGCAGGGTTTCCAGCCGAAAGCATCGATACGGTTCTTTGCACGCATCTGCATGTCGATCATGTGGGCTGGAACACGAAGCTGGTGGATGGCGCATGGGTGCCCACCTTCGCCAATGCCCGCTATCTGTTCGGCCGCACGGAATGGGATCACTGGAACAAGGAGCGGCACGACCAGATAGATGGCGATGTTCTGGGCGATTCCGTCATGCCCGTGGTCGAGGCCGGGCTGGTCGATCTTGTGGAAACGAACCATAGCCTCACCGACGAGGTCCGGCTCATTCCCACGCCCGGCCACACGCCGGGGCATGTCAGCGTCGAAATCGAATCCCGGGGTTTCCGTGCGGTGATCACCGGGGATGTCATGCATCATCCTCTCCAGTGCGGCGCGCCCGATCAGGCCAGCAACTTCGACTCCGACAGGGAAGCGGCGCGCGGGATGCGCCACCGGTTCCTCGACACATATGCGGATCAGCCGGTTGCCGTCTTCGGCACGCATTTCGCCCACCCGACTGCCGGGTGGATCAAGCGCGACGGTCAGGTCTGGCGGTTCGAGGTGGATGCGGAAACCTGCAACGAGGCGGAAGCGTTTCTCACGCAGGGTGGGCAGCGCTGGGCCAGTTCCAACGGTTGATCGTTCTTGGCACGTAAAGGCCGGGATGGAGATTCATGAACCTCCATCCCGGCCTCGATTCACAACCCGGTATCTGAGCCTAGGCCAGGGCTTTCTTCACGGCGGCGGCGGCGGCCTTCACGGCCTTGCGGCTTTCATCGAGCACGCCCTGCATGTTGAAGAAGCCGTGGACCATGCCGGAATAATTGACATATTCGACCGCGACTCCGGCCTTCGCCAGCGCGTCGGCATAGAGCTTGCCCTCGTCGCGCAGCGGGTCGAACCCGGCAGTCACGATATAGGCGGCGGGCAGATTTTCCAGCGAGGATGCACGCAGCGGTGAAAGCCGGGGATCCGGCACGTCCGCGTCGGTCGAATAATGATTGAAGAACCAGTCCATCGTGGTCTTCTCAAGGAAATAACCCTCGCCGTTTTCCACATAGGAGGGCGTGTTCGCCTTGGCGTCGACCGCCGGATAGATCAGAAGCTGGAAGCCGATTTCCGGCTCTCCGGCATCGCGCGCCAGTTGCGAGATGACGGCCGAAAGATTGCCGCCCGCGCTGTCGCCGGCCACCGCGATGCGGCTTGCATCGATGCCCAGCGCCGCGGCGTTGGCGCTCACCCATTTCGTGGCGGCGTAGCAATCCTCGACCGCGGCGGGGAACACATGTTCCGGGGCGAGGCGGTAATGGACGGCGATGACCTTCGCACCCGCCTCATTGGCAAGCGTCCGGCACAGCGCGTCATGGGTATCGAGATCGCCGATGACCCAGCCGCCGCCGTGGAAAAACACGATGACCGGCAGCGGTCCCTTGCCCGCTTCGACAGGGGTGTAGATGCGCACGGGAATCTCGCCCCCGGGGCCGGGGATGGTGCGATCCTCGATGCCGCCCGTGGGCAGGTCCTGCGGTTCCATCATCTGGCTCATGCCGCGATACATTTCGCGGGCCATGGCCGGGGGCAGGTCGGTAATTTTCGGCGCGGCGGGGCCTGCCGCCATGGCGTCGAGCAAGGCCTTGAGTTGGGGATCGAGCGACATGTTTCCTCCGGTGTCTATTTTGAGCGCAGTCTTACCCATGGAAGAGCAAACGCAAAGGGCGATTTGTTATCCCGCAAATCCGCCTTCATCGAGAAAGGCCTGCTCATCGGGCGTCGAGCGGCGGCCCAGCACCTCGTTGCGGTGCGGAAAGCGCCCGAAACGGCGGATCACGTCCGCATGAAGCCCGGCAAACCGAATGACCTCCGGGTCATGTAGTCTGGTCGCTAAATAGTGAAGACCTTCCTCCTGCGCACTCAGCTCTTCCGCGTGCATGAACGGCATGTAGAGCCAGCGCCGGGCACGCTCCGGCAGTTCGACATCGCGGTGCGCGGCAATGGCCGCCCGCGCCACGGCAAGCGCCTGCTCGTCGTCCGCCCAGGCCCGGGCATCGTTGCGGAACATGTTGCGCGGAAACTGGTCGAGGGTGATGACGAGGGCGAGCGCGCCTTCGGCCGTTTCCATCCATTGCTGAAGCTGCCCGCAACGGGCGGCTTCATGAGTTTCGCGGAAATGTCTGGTTATGTCCTCGTCAAACCTGTCGTTTTTCTGGAACCAGAAACCCTCGTGGGCAAACCAGAAGTTGAGAATGTCACGAGGCTGAACCCTCATATCTCGATCACGTCCGCCGGGCAGGGCTCGCAATAGAGCGCGGCGACGAGACCGGCGCGCCGGTCGAGCGTGGCCCTCTGGTTCACATAGCCCTTGTCGGTGATTTCGTGGCCGTCGATCGAGGGTGGCTCGCTCATCAGGTGGATGCGCGTGATCCGGGTGGAGGAGCCGCCGCCATTCTTGTTGTGCTCGGCCAGCTTTTCCTTGAGCAGTGCGACCACGGCGGGATGGCGGATCGCTTCTTCCGTCGAGGCTGTGTCCGGCAGACCGGCGATGGCTTTCGCCGCGGCGGCGTTGGGCCACGCCAGCAAGGCGATATAGGGCTTGTCGAGGCCCGCGATCACGGCGTCCTGCAACAGCGGCGAACAGGCCGCCACTACATCGGCGCGCAGCGTGCCTGTAGAAACCCAGGTGCCGCTCGACAGCTTGAAATCCTCGGTTACACGGCCATCGAAAACGATACCTTCTTCCGGGTGATCGGGATCGAGAAAACGGGCGGCGTCGCCCAGCGAATAAAAGCCTTCCTCGTCGAAAACTTCCTTGGTCTTTTTGGGATCGTTGAGATAGCCGGGCGTCACCGTCGGCCCCTTCACGCGCACCTCGAGCTTGGTGCCGTTGGGCACCAGCTTGAGCGTGATGCCGGGCAGCGGCAGGCCGATCAGCCCGACGCGCTCCGTCAGCCAGTGGACCACGGTGATGCCCTGCGTCTCCGTCGCGCCATACATGGTGATGAAGGGAATGCGCGTGCCGGTTTCGGCAATGGCCAGCGCCTGCATCCGGTCATAAAGATCAGAAGACAGGGTCGCGCCGCCATAGGCCATATATTCAAGCTTCCTGAAGAAGCTTTTGCGCAAGCTCTCGTCGCGCTCCATGGCGTCGGCCAGCATGGCGAAGGCGATGGGGGCGGACCCGAAGACCCGCGGGCTCACGTCGCGCAGGTTGCGGATGGTCGTCTCGAACAGACCGGGCACCGGCTTGCCCGCATCCAGATGCACCGTGCCGCCGGCGGCGAGATTGTTGTTGAAGCCGATGTTGCCTGCCGAAATGTGGTTCCAGGGCATCCATTCCAGGCTCTCGGGCACCTCGTCTGGATCATTTTCCTCGGTGCGCAGCGCCTCCTGCCCGGCAACCAGCGACATCATCATCAGATGGGTCTGGAGCGCGCCCTTGGGCATGCCCGTGGAGCCCGACGTGAACAGATATTTCGCGACGGTGTTGTGGCTGATCTTGTCCATCGAGGCCTTGACGGCGGCCTTGTCGACAGGCGTCGCCAGCAGTGCGTCATAATGCGTCGCGGTCACGCCCTCCGGCAGGTTGTCACATGCGATCACGTCGATGCTGGAAAGGTCGAGCGCCCGCAGCGCGCGTTCATATAGCACGCCCTGCTGGGCGAAGATGACGCGCGGCCGGGTCAGCTCGAACACATGTTTGAGCTTGGAGAAATCCGTGCTCATCAGCGAATAGGGCACGCTGACCGGGGCGACGGGCACACGGGCCTTCATCGCGCCCAGCGTCATCAGCGCATGGGGAATAGAGTTTCCCGAAAGGATCATCAGCGGCGTCTGCTCGCCCATGCCGCGGGCAAGAAAAGCCGTGGCGATCCGGTTTGCGGCCTCATTGGCCTCGCCATAGGTCACATATTGCCAGTTGCCGTCCGTGCCGCGCTCGCCGATGAACTTGCGGTCCGGGTGCAGCGCGGCCTTTTCTTCCAGCAGATGGACCGTGCTCTGCTTCATCTCGCCCAGAGGATAGTCCGACGCGATGGTGATCGAGCCGTCCGCGCGCCTGTCCACCGTGATTTTTGGGGGCTTCTGCTTCAGGGGCTTGAATGGCGGCAGCGTCACTTTTGTCGCGATATTCATTGGAACCCTCCCGGGGTGATTTTCGTTGTACAAAGGCGTCGCCTGACAGGCGCGCTTCCCCTTGTTCATTATTGGGAGCAGTTTAGCCGGGATCGCGCAACTCAGGCAAACCCGGTGGTTGAATGTTACTGCGACGCGAGCCTGCCGTTGCGTCCGGCTGGGCCCTAAGGCCCTGGAAAACCAGAAAGAGAAACTGCATCATGGCGCGTATTCCCTATTTCGATCCGGCCGGGGCGACCGGCCTTGCAAAGAAAGCCTACGCCAGGCTGCCCGGCCTCAACATTTTCAGGATGCTGGGTCACTCCGGCGACATGATCGAGCCGTTCACCCGGCTGGGGAACGCCATTCTGGCCTTTTCCGAGCTGGATCAGGTTCTGCGCGAGATCGCCATCATCCGCGTGGGCGTGCTCAGCGGCGCTTCCTATGAAGTCTATCAGCATGAGAACATCGCCCGCCGCTACGGCATGTCCGATGAACTGATCAGCGCCATCCATCAGGGACCGCAGGCGATCGCCTTTGACGATGTGCAGCGCGCGGTCATGTACTTTACCGATGATGTGGTGAAGAACGTGCGCGCCTCCGATGTCACCTTCAAGCCGCTGGAACGGCATCTTTCGCCCCGGCAGTTGCAGGAACTGACGATCACCATCGGCTATTACATGATGGTGTCGCGCTTTCTGGAAACCTTCGATGTGGATATCGAGGAGGCTGGCAGCAAGGCGGCGGTGAAGCTCCCCGGCATGAAGGATTAAAACCCGGCGAAAGGGAGGGGAAATAATACCCTCCTTTTTCCGTAACGGGATGATCATTGCGCCCTTGTCCCGCCCACGGGATACTCCCCTCAATCGAAAATAAGAACAGGGAGGAAATCCATGGTCACGCTCTACGAGCATCCGCTCTCGCCCTATGCGCAGAAATGCAAGATAGCGCTGCGCGAGAAGGGGGTGGAGTTTGAACTCAAACAGCCGGGAGCCATCGGCTCAGGAGTCACCGGCCCCAATGAGTTCATGGCCGCCAATCCGCGCGGGGAGGTCCCTGCCTTCATCGACGGGGATGTGCGCATCTTCGATTCAACCATCATTCTGGAATATATCGAGGATAAGTGGCCCACACCCGCCCTGCTGCCGGCAACGCCCGCGGAGCGGGCCCGGGTGCGCATGATCGAGGAGGTCTGCGACACCCATTATGAAGCAATCAACTGGGGCCTTTCCGAACTGACATGGTTCAGGCGGGCAACCGGCACGCTGGAACAAAGCCTGCGCGGGCAGGCCGCCACCCAGATCCGCAAGATCCATGGCTGGCTTGAGCGCCAGCTTGGGGAGAGCGACTGGTTCAATGGCGCGCGCTTCGGCTGGGGCGATCTCTGCGTCATTCCCTATGTCGCGGGCTCCATCGGTCATGGAAATCCCCCGGCGCGAGATTCGGCGCTGGGCCGCTGGGCGGATCGCGCCCGCGCCGTGCCGTCCGTCGCCAGCACCCTTGCCGATGCCCGGGCCGTGCCTTCGGGGCGCGGCATGAGCGATGTGGCGGGCCTTCTCGAACAGGGGCTGTTCAAGCGCGAATATCGCGATCACCGGCTGGAATGGATGATCAGGTCAGGGGGCGTCGATGTGGTCCTCAAGGGCCTTGAGAAAAGCAACATCCGCTTCAGCAACGATTTCGAGTGAGCGCCATGACCGGTCTTTCAAACGCGATCATCTTTCACCAGTATGACATTTCGCCTTTTTCGGAAAAGGTGCGCACGGCCTTCGCCATCAAGGGACTTGAGTGGTACGCCGTCAATCAGCCGGTGATCATGCCAAAGCCTGAACTGCTGGCGCTCACCGGCGGCTACCGCAAGATTCCGGTGATGCAGATCGGGGCTGACATCTATTGCGACAGCCAGATCATTCTGCGCGAGCTTGAGCGGCGCTTTCCCACGCCGTCGCTGCATGTGGGTGAGGATAAGGGCCTTTCATGGGGTCTTGGCATGTGGACCGACCGCACCTTCTTCCAGACCGTCATTCCGATCATTTTCGGCTATGTCGGCAAACATATCACGCCGGAGTTCAAGCAGGACCGTGAAGCCATGTCCGGCCGCCCCTTCGATGTGGCGGCGATGGCGGCGGCGGCGCCCTTGATGGCGGATCAGTTGCGCGCCCAGATCGACTGGCTGGAAGCCCAGTTGGGTGACGGCAGGCCCTTCCTGCTGGGAGAGAAACCGGGGCTTGCCGACGTCAATGTCTATTACAACTTCGCCTTTGTCCGCTGGAGCCATCCGGGCGCTCTGGATTTCCTCAAGGGCTATCCGCATGTCGCGCAATGGGAAGCGAGGATAAAGAATCTGGGACATGGCGAACGCAAGGAACTGTCGCGGGAAGATGCGCTCGACATTGCCCGCGATGCCGCGCCCATGACTGAGCCGTATACGGATGAGGGCGAACCCAACGGCCTGAAAACCGGGGATAATATTTCCGTGATGGCGGATGATTATGGCCGCGATCCGATCCGGGGCGAACTTGTCTCCTCGTCGGCGCAGCACATCGCGCTGAAGCGCACCGATCCTCGCGTCGGTGAGGTTGTTGTGCATTTCCCGCGCGCCGGGTTCTTCGTGATGAAGGGCTGAGGGAGGCGGATATTTTCCGGCCCCTTCTTTCCATCCGGATAGAGGGGGCCGGGAGATTGCGCCTCTATCGGGCGGTCATGCCGCCGTCTATGATGAGTTCCGTACCCGTCATGTAGCGGCTTTCGTCGGAGGCGAGGAAGACGATGCCGTCCGCGATGTCCGAGGGCAGCCCGGCATAGCCGAGCGGTGCGCCAACCTGAGCAATGAGGTTGGCGTCGATGGCGTTCGCGCCTGCGGGAATGCCGGGCGAGTTGAGCGCGCTCACGCCGCCTTGCGGGATTTTCTGCCAGATCTCGGTGTCGATGATGCCGGGGTGCACCGAGTTCACGCGCACGTTCATTTTCGCCTGCGCGCACTCAAGCGCGACCGCTTTGGTGAACAGCCGCACCGCGCCCTTGGTGGCGCAATAGCCCGCCAGTCCCGCCGCGCCCTTCAGCCCTGCGACTGAGGAGATATTGATGACCGAGCCGCCGCCGGATGCCGCGATCAGCGGAATGGCGTGCTTCACGCCGAAGAACACGCCATCGACATTGATCGCCATCTGCCGCTGCCAGTCGGCATAGGACATGGTGAAAATATCCGCGCTGATGCCGATGCCTGCATTGTTCACGAGGATATGGAGCCTGCCCTGTTCGGCCTTGATCGTGGCGACGATCTCCTGCCAGCGGGCCTCGTCGATCACATTCTGGCTATGATAGCTGGCCGTGCCGCCCGCGTTCCTGATCTCCGCCAGCGTTTCATTGCCGCGGGCATCGTCCACGTCGGTGAAAACGACGGTGGCGCCCTCTTTCGCCAGCGCCATGGCGGCGGCCTTGCCGATGCCTGCTGCTCCGCCGGTGACGAGGGCGACCTTTCCCTGAACGCGACCCATGATGTTCTCCCTTTTGTTTATTTTGTTTCCGGCTGGTTTTAGGGGGTCACGGAGACGCCTACAATCGCTTTCCGCCGGGGAAACCGCAGGGAAATCATTTACAGTCCTGAAAATCAGGCTCTAGTCTGGCAATTCACGGTAACAGGACTGGTATGGTGTGATGGCGGAGATTGATGTGGCGGCAGCGCCGGGGCGGCGGGCGCGCAAGAAGGAGCGGACCCGCCACGAGATTTATCACACGGCCATGGAACTGTTCGCGCAACGTGATTATGACGGGGTCACGGTCGAGGACATCTGCGCGGGCGCGGACGTCGCCAAGGCGACCTTTTTCGCCCATTTCGAGAACAAGGCGGCGTTGATACAGGCCTTCCATGAGGAACTGACCGAGGAAATCTCGGGCGCGCTGGCGAGCCACAAGGGCACGGCGGAAGCGGCGCTGGAGATCATCATCCGCCACCTCGCGGCTGCGGGGCAGAGCAACGGTCCGGTGCTGAAGAAGATGTACCGCGAATTCATGGCCCAGCCCGAGCTTCATTCCAAGGCGCAGGATGCCAACCGCAGCCTCATTCAGCTTGTGGTCGCCTTTATCGAAAAGGGGCAGGCGGCGGGCGAGTTTCGCGCCGATGTGCCCGCCGGGCTTGCGGCTGTCTCCCTTCTCGCCACCTGGGGGTCCGTCACGGCCTCATGGGTTGAATCGGTCGAAAGCGACCCGAGGGAAGATTATTTTGCGGTTTTTGATCTGCTGTTGAGAGGTATCCGGCAGCGCTGATCCGCCTTACCGCTGCGGCAGGATAACCAGACTGCGGTATGGCTATGGACAATTGGCCCGATTTGGGGCTTTTTAGACGTAACAAGAATTCGAAAACGAGTTGGCAGGAAATCAGAGGATCCTATGGCTGGAACCAAATTGCGCTTCGGTGCATTCATTGCGCCCTTTCACCCCCTTGATGAGAACCCGACCCTTGCGCTGGAGCGTGACCTTGAGCTGGTTCAGTGGATGGACAAGCTCGGCTATGACGAAGCCTGGATCGGTGAGCATCACTCGGCGGGCTATGAGCTGATCGCCTCGCCGGAGCTGTTCATCGCCACGGCGGCGGAGCGCACCAAAAACATCCGTCTGGGCACCGGCGTGTCGTCATTGCCTTATCATCAGCCTTTGATGCTGGCCGACCGCATCAACCAACTCGACCACATCACCCGTGGCCGGGTCATGTTCGGGGCAGGTCCCGGCGCCTTGCCATCCGACGCCTATATGATGGGAATCGATGTCGCCAAGCAGCGCGACATGATGGACGAGGCGCTCGATGCTCTGGTTCTCCTGCTGCGCGGCGAGACGGTCACGAAGAAGACGGACTGGTTCACGCTCAATCAGGCCCGTCTGCAGATGACGCCCTATTCGCGTCCGAGCGTTGAAATCTCGGTTGCCAGCCAGGTTTCGCCGACCGGGGCGAACGCCGCTGGCCGTCTCGGTCTCGGCTTGCTCTCTATCGGCGCGACGTCCGCCGGCGGCTTCAATGCGCTGTCGTCCAACTGGGCCATCGCCGAAGCAAAGGCCAAGGAATCCGGCAACGTCATGGACCGTTCGCAGTGGCGTCTGGTCGGGCCGGTCCACATTGCGGAAACCCGTGAGAAGGCGCGTGAGAACGTGCGCTTCGGGCTGGAAAAGTGGCTCTATTATTTCCGGGAAGTCGCGGCTCTGCCGATGGCCCCCCAGGATGGCACCGATCCGGTCGATGCCATGATCAATTCCGGTCTGGCCGTTATCGGCACACCGGATGATGCGATTGCCCAGATCGAGCGTTTGCAGGCACAGTCCGGCGGGTTTGGCGCGTTCCTGCAACTGGGCCAGAACTGGGCGAACTTTGAGAACACCAAGATTTCCTACGAGATGATGGCGCGCTATGTGTTCCCCAAATTCCAGGGGCTCAACGACAATCGCGAGGCATCCCTCAACTGGGCGCGCGACAATCGCGGCGAATTCATCGGCCAGGCCATGATGGCGGTCGGCGCCCGCGTCGCCCAGCATGTGGCGGAAAAGGGCGCGGAAAACATCCGCCCCGAAATCCTCGCCGCCATGGGCCTCGACAAGAAGACGGACGCCGCCCAGTAAATTCAGGGACGGACGGCAACAGAAGGGCGGCCCGATGGGGCCGCCCTTTTTATTGGACCGTCAATCAGTCAGCAGAGAGCCTTAAAGCCTGATCTCGCCGGAGATGATCTGGTTGTAGAGCGTTTCATCGAGCGGGACGAAGTGGTTCTGGCCCGGCATGTTGAAATAGAGCGGGTCCTTCACGATCGTCGGATTGAAGCCGTCCGATACTAGATCGACCTTGCGCTGCTTGAAGGTGCCGGTGATTTCAAGTTCCGGCTGGAGCCGCAGGAACAGCGGCTTGGCATATTCCGGCAACTCGTGCTGGAGGTGGGGACCGAGGTTTTCCACACTGAAGTTCTTGTCGGCGACGATGGCCACCATGCCCGCGCGGCCGTCCTGGCCGGGCACATGGACACCATAGACATTGGCTTCCTTGACGCCCGGGAAGACGGTAATGGCTTCCGAAACCTCGTTGGTCGAGACATTCTCGCCCTTCCAGCGGAAGGTGTCGCCAACCCGGTCGACGAAATAGAAATAACCGAGCTTGTCCTGCTTGAGCAGGTCGCCGGTGCGGAACCAGGCGTCGCCCTTTTCAAAGGCGTTGCGCAGGATCTTCTTCTCGGTCTCTTCTTTTTTGGCGTAGCCGTCGAAGCGGCCGGTCGGCATGTTGGGATCGACCGTGATCTTGCCGAGTGCCTCGCCCGCCTCGCCGGGCTCGCAGCGGATGCAGAAGCCGTCGGGCCCGCGCACCGGCTGTTCGGTGTCCACATCGAAGCGGACAAGCTCCACGTTGAACCGGCTCCTGGCCCAGCTTGGCACGCGTCCGACCGCGCCTACCTTGCCGTCGAAATTCATCAGCGCCACGTTGCCCTCGGTCGCGCCATAGAATTCGAGCATCCGGGGGATGTTGAAGCGTTTCTGGAACGCGGGCCAGATTTCAGGGCGCAATCCGTTGCCCACGGCCAGCCTGAGCGAATGGTTGGTCTCGAAGGGATGAGGAGGGCTGTTGAGCAGATAGCGGCACAGTTCGCCGATATACTGGAACAGGGTCGCGCCATATTTGTTGACGTCGTTCCAGAATTCAGTGGTCGAGAATTTGCGCCGGATGATCACCGAGCCGCCGACGGTCAGCGTGGTGCCGACGGCGCAGATGCCGCCCGCCGAATGATAGAGCGGCAGCACGCAATACATGCGGTCGCGCGCGGTGGCGTTCGCGCCCGCCGAGAAGGCGCCCATGATGCCGAGCACGCGGGCATGGGGCAGTTTCGCCGCCTTGGGGTTGCCGGTGGTGCCGCTGGTATAGATGAAAAGGGCATTGTCCTCGATGGTCACGCCCTTGCGCAGGCCGGCAGGCAGCGGTTCGTCGGGCTGTCCGGCAAGGTCGGCATCCAGATCCTGCGCGCCGTTCACATGGCCACCCGTCGACCAGACCTTGAGCGGACGATCGAACCCGTTCGCATCGATGCTGGCGAAGTTTTCCGCCAGCTCCGCGCCAAGGATCAGGTGATCGGCGCCGGAAATGCCCAGGCTGTGGGCCAGCGGCCCCTTGGTCTGGTTGGTGTTGATGAGGGCGGCCGCCGCGCCGGTCTTGAGGATGCCGAGCCAGGCGAACAGATATTCCGGCCGGTTTTCCATCAGCAGGGCGACCACATGGCCCTTGCCGATCCCCTGCGCCAGCGCCCAGCGCGCATAGCGGTTCGCCTGCGCGTCATAGTCGCGATAGCTGTAGGTCACATCCTCGAAATAGATCGCGATATTGTCGGGAATGTCGCGGGCCTGATCCTCGATGACGTCGGCATAGGTCCGTTCGGGGTTTTTGTAGACGGCCCCGAGCCGTTTCAGGGTTCTGATTGCCGCGGTTGCAAAGATGACGTCGTTCTTGATACGGGTGATAAGACCCATGCCGGGGCACTCCTTGTGAAACGGAGGCTTCCCTTATGCCCGTGGCACTCAGGCGAGGTCAAGGATTAGGATAGGCGGGCGAGGGGCGCGAAAGCAGGGGACATGATGCCGGATGAAGGAACTGCGCGGGAGGAAACGCTCGATACGAGCGGACTCCACTGTCCCATGCCCGTGCTGCTGGTGAAGCGCCGACTCCGGCGCATGGCGCCGGGCGCGCGGCTCACGGTTCAGGCGACGGACCCGCTGGCCGAACTCGATCTGGCCAATTTCTGCCGGGAGGAGGGCCACGTCCTGCTGTCGGTCGGCAAGGATGCGGACAGGGTCACCGTCCGCATCGAGAGGGGCCGGTCAGGCGGCCTGTGAAATCCGCGCCAGCGTGGCCTGATACTGCACGGGCGGGGTGAGCCCGAGCGTTTGCCGGACTTCGGCGAGCGGGCGGGTCAGCAGGTGCTCCCAGTCTGCGGCAGGCATCCATTGGGCCTTCCTGCCGAGGCGGTGACCCTCTAGCACTGCGCGCCAGACGCCGGTGCCGGGATGGTCGCTGCTCAGCGAGCGCATGCCGAACAACACGATGGCGCCAATGCCGCGGTTGTGCCCCTGGGCATAGGTGAAGGCCAGAAGGGAAAGCTCGCCGAGCCCGTCGCGGCCATAGCCCGTGGTGACGTGCCACAAATCATGCATGTCGCGCATCCGGTTCC
Organism: Parvibaculaceae bacterium; assembly: GCA_028283765.1. Taxonomy (GTDB): domain Bacteria; phylum Pseudomonadota; class Alphaproteobacteria; order Parvibaculales; family Parvibaculaceae; genus JAATFR01. Next base: position 155,857 of record JAPWJY010000003.1, read on the forward strand.
CGAAAAGCCGGGCGGCGGGGGGGAGCGCGGAGAGGTCCGGTCCGTCCTGTGACGCCTCGACCAGCCCGTCCGCCGTCAGGTTTTCGCCCTGCATGAAGGCAAGATAGTGCCGTCCGAGGCTTTCGGGCGGCAGACTCCTGAGATAGCCCACATTGCTGAGCGTCTCCAGCAGGGAGCGCTCTTCCCGCAGAATGGCGGCGCCTGTGGGCAATGAAGCGAAGCGGATGAAATTCTTGCCTTCGGCCGTGCCGCCAAGCGCGTCGATGACGCGGAACACCTGGGAGGTGTCTTCCTTGTCGTTGATCAGGGCCTGGACAGCGCGCCATGCGTCGAGCAGGCGCACCCGCTTGCGGGGCATCCTGAATGAGGAAAAATCTGCAGTGGATGTCATTGTGTGATCCTGCCTGTCGTGCTGGATACTCAAAAGTGCAAAATACAAAGGATACGCTACATGGGTCTCTTGTCTCATATATTGACATTCGTGTCAATTAATATCGCATGGAGAAAAATCTCCCTTCGCGGTTGCAGTCATTGATGAAAGACCGCATGAATTCCGGGAAGGAAAAGGAGAAATGACCATGGAGCGGAACCTGCCAAATTCACGTACAGACACGGCAGGGGAGGACGCGCCGGTTGCCAAGCGAAGCCGCCGTCCCGCCGAGGAGGCTCGACGGCTCATTCTTGACGCTGCCGAGAAGCGTCTGGCGGAACAGGGTCCGGAAGGTATCCGGCTGCAGGACATCGCGCGCGACATCGGTATTTCCCATCCCGCCATTCTCCACCATTTCGAAAGCCGCGAGGGGCTCGTGCGCGCGCTTATCGAGCGCGCTTCCCAGCAATTGCTCGACACCCTGCTCAAGGCCTTCGAGGTGACCGCAACCGAGAAATTCGGGGTGGGTGACACGATTTCCAAGGTTTTCGAGGTGCTCAGCGACCGGGGTACGGCGCGGCTGTGGTCATGGCTCCATCTGACGGGGCGGGAGCTTGAGGACGATGTCTCCACCCGCCTGGTCAGGGAAATATCCGAACAACTCCATGCCTTGCGCGTCCTTCAGGCCCGTGACGCCGGCGTGCAGGAGCCTGGATGGGAAGATACGCTCTTCATCACCATTCTGGTTGCCAGCACCGCCTTTGGCGATGCGATCATCGGCCAGCGGCTGACGGCGGGCGTGGTGGAAGGTGCGGACGGGCGCGGCCGTTTCCGGCAATGGTTCGCAAAGCTCCTCGTGGAGCATGGTTCTGCTGTCCGCCAGCCAAAGGCCGGTTGAATGCCGGAAAATCCATGATGATCCGGGATGCCGTCGAGAGCGATCTGCCGGCGATTCTCGACATCTACAATGACGCGGCCCTCCACACGACCTCCATCTGGAACGACGACGCCGTCTCCTTGCAAAACCGCAAGCGCTGGTGGCAAGACCGGTGCGATCAGGGGCTGCCTGTTCTCGTGGCGACGGGTGAAGGGGGCGCAGTTGAAGGCTATGCCGCCTTCGGCCTGTTCCGTCCTCATGACGGTTACCGCTTCACAGTCGAAAATTCGGTCTATGTCCGCGATGGCGCGCGCGGGCAGGGTGTGGGGTTCGGGCTGATGGATGTGCTGATCGGGCGGGCAAGGCTTGGCGGCTTCCATATCATGGTCGCCGCCATCGAGGCGGGGAACGCCCCTTCCATTGCGCTCCACCGGCGCTGCGGTTTCGTCCAGACCGGCCATATGCCGCAAGTCGGCTTCAAGTTCGGCCAATGGCTCGATCTGGTGCTGATGCAGAAATCGCTGGACTAGCCGGTCCTCAAAGCCCGAGCACGGCCTTGGCCATGATGTTGCGCTGAACCTCGTTCGAGCCGCCATAGATGGATGAAGCCCGCACATTGAGATATTTCGGCACGGCCATCAGGGCATGGTCCGGGCCTACGGGCGAGACGTTCGAGCCCCAGACGCGCGCTTCCAGTATGTGGGGTTCCGCGTAATAGGCCACGGCTTCGACGCCCAGTTCCGTGAGGCGCTGGTTCATTTCAGTGCCGCGAGTCTTGATGATCGAGGAGGCCGCGCCCGGGTTCTGGCCGCTCGACAGCGCCGACATGATCCGGTGTTCGGTGAACTCCACCGCGGTCACGTCGATGTCCGCCTCGTCCACCTTGCGCCGGAAGGCCGGATCCGCGATCAGCTTGCCGCCGTCGCCCATGCGCTCCTCGCTCGCGATGGAGCGCAGCCGGTTGAGGGCGCTGCGCAGGTTGGCCCCGTGGGCCGCGCCGCCGCGCTCGAACTCCAGCAGATATTTCGCCACCGTCCAGCCATTGTTCTCGGCCCCGACGAGGTTGGCTTTCGGCACCCGCACATTGTCGAAGAACACCTGATTGACCTCATGATCGCCCGCCAGCGTGATGATTGGCTCGACCTTGATGCCGGGCGTGTCCATGTCGATCAGGATGAAGGAAATGCCCTCCTGCTTGCGCGCGCCGGGATCGGTGCGGACAAGGCAGAACATGCGGTTCGCAAAGTGCGCACCCGTGGTCCACAGTTTGCTGCCATTGACGATATAGTCGTCGCCATCGCTGATGGCCCGGGTCTGGAGGCTGGCAAGGTCGGAGCCTGATCCGGGTTCGGAATAGCCCTGGCACCACCAGTCCTCGCCATTCAGGATGCGCGGCAGGTAATAAGCCTTCTGCGCCTCGGTGCCATGGCCCATGAGGGTCGGGCCGACCATGCTGAGGCCCATGTTGGAGGAGGTGGGAACGCCCGCCGTCGCGCATTCGCTCGCATAGATGAAGCGCTTCATGACGTCCCAGCCGGTGCCGCCATATTGCTTCGGCCATGAAGGGGCGGCCCAGCCGCGGGCATTGACGATGGCCAGCCATTCGACCCGCAGGCTGTGATCGGACAGGATGCCGGGCGTCAGCCGCGCGCGCGCCTTCAGTTCCTCGGTCAGATGGGCGCCGAGAAAGGCCCGCACCTCGTCGCGAAAGGCCAGATCTTCCTGTTTCATCGCCAGATCCATTGGTTTCTTCTCCCGATTTCACCCGTTTTTGTTTTCTGGCACGGAATTTACAAGAAAATTGCCTTCAATGGCTATCGCTTGGCTTATCTTTATTCCGGGCGAAAAGTTCCGGCCGAGGATGGTCGTGGCGGGCGTCGTTCATCACAACATATGGAGATCCGTCTGGATGGAAGCTGCCAACCATCTCATGCTTGTCGCCTCTGGTCTGATCGTCTTCGCCATCATGGCGGGTGCCGCCTTTTCGCGGATCGGCGCGCCGCTGCTGCTGGTGTTCATGGCGCTCGGGATGCTGGCGGGCGAGGACGGGCCGGGGGGCATCGGTTTCAGCGATTACCGGCTGGCGCATTCGTTCGGGTCGCTCGCACTCGCGCTCATCCTGTTCGATGGCGGTCTCAACACCTCGCGGCAGATCATGCGCAAGGTGTTGAAACCCGCATTGCTGCTTGCAACCGTGGGGGTGGTCGTGACCGGCGGGGTGACGGGGCTGGCCGCTGTCTGGCTGCTCGATCTCAGGCTGGAGCAGGGGTTGCTCGTGGGCTCCATCGTCGCCTCGACGGACGCCGCCGCCGTCCTGCTGCTGCTGCGCGTCGGCGGATTGCAGTTATCGCAGAAGGTCGAGGGCGCGCTGGAAGTCGAATCCGGCCTCAACGATCCCATGGCGATCTTCCTCACGCTGATGTGCGTCGAATTCGTGATCAACGGGCTTCCGGGAAGCTGGGCGCAGGGAGCCCATTATCTGGGCCTGTTCGCCTGGGAAATGGGGGGTGGCCTTGCCATCGGTCTGGCGGGCGGGCTTGCCGTGCTGTTGCTGGTCAACCGTCTGCCGCTCGCCTCGGGTCTTTACCCCATTCTGGCCAGCGCGCTGGCGCTCGTCGTCTTTTCCTTCGCGCAGACCATCCATGCCAGCGGGTTTCTGGCGATCTATGTCGTCGGCTTCGTGCTCGGCAACAATTATTTCCCGTCCTCGCGTGCGGTCAGCCGGTTCTCGGACGGCATGGCCTGGCTTGCCCAGATTTCGATGTTTCTGATGATGGGATTGCTGGTTTCGCCCAGCGCGCTGGTGCCGTTGCTGGTGCCGGCATTTTGCACGGCGGCCGTGCTCATTCTGGTCGCGCGGCCGCTGGCCGTGTTTCTTTCACTGGCGCCCGTGGGCTTCACCGGCAAGGAAACGGTCTTCATCGGCTGGGTCGGCTTGCGCGGCGCGGTGCCGATCATCCTGGCGATCATTCCCGTGCTGGTTCATGCGCCGCAGGGCCACAAGATCTTTTCCGTCGCCTATATCGTGGTGCTGAGTTCGCTCATCGTACAGGGCTGGACGATCCGGCCCTTCGCGCGGTGGCTCGGGCTCGATCTCGGCGCGCCTGAAACCAGCGAGGAGGAGAAGCCAAGGGCCGATTTCGTGCTCGATCCGCATGTGTCCGCGGGTGTGGTCGCGGAAGCCTATGGCCTGTCGCTCTCGGTCGGCGAACACAGGCTGACGCTCGACCAGCTTGTCCGCACGCGGCTGGGCGGGGATGCGGTCGAAGGGGCCCGCGTGCCCATCGGCGTCGCCGATCTCGTGATCCGCGAGATGGATGAAGGCATCATCCGCCAGCTTGGCCTCGAACTCGATCCCGACCGGCCTTCCGCCTCCGATCTGACGCTGGGCGGTATGTACCGCCGCGCCGCCCGCATGGTACGTTCGACCTTCGCCACGGCGAAATAATCACAAACGAACAGCCACACAAACGGCCAAACAACCGGGAAGAGACCATGGATCTGGGATTGAAGGGGCGTAACGCCGTCATTACGGGCGCAACGCGCGGCATCGGCCGCGCCATTGCGGAAACCTTTGCCGCCGAAGGCGTGAACGTCGCCATCTGCGCCCGCAAGGCCGGCGAGGTCGCCGAAGCGGTCGCCGCGCTTCAGGCAAAGGGCGTGAAAGCCGTGGGCGGCGTCGCCGACATCGCGGACGAGGCGGGCTTCAAGGCATGGATCGCGCAGGCGGGCGAGGAACTGGGCGGCATCGACATGCTGGTCTCCAACGCCAGCGCGCTCCAGAACGGCAATGCGGAAGAGGCGTGGAAGGCCTGTTTCGAGATCGACGTGCTTGGCGCGGTGCGCGCGGCTGACGCCGCCATGCCCTTCCTGCTCAAGGCGGCGGAAAAAACCGGGGATGCTTCCATCGTCATCATTTCATCCGTCTCGGCCGCCGAGACCACCTATGGCAACAGCTATGGCGCGATGAAGGCCGCCCAGATCCATCTGGCCAAGGGGCTGGCCAAGCAGTTCGCGGGCAAGCATGTCCGGGTCAACACGGTTTCTCCCGGCACGGTCTATTTCAAGGGCGGCGTCTGGGACATGATCGAGCAACACATGCCCGACACCTTCAAGGACGCGATGAGCCGCAACCCGACGGGCCGCATGGCCACGCCGCAGGACATCGCCAATTCCACGGTCTTCCTGTCGAGCCCGATGTCGTCCTTCACCACCGGCAGCAACCTGCTGATCGACGGGGGCTTGTCGAACCGGGTCAATTACTGAGCGAAACCGGGAGCGCGCTCTTGTCCGGCAAGGGCGCGTTCCTCAATCGATCAGCGAGGGTTGCGCGCGTTTGGCGGGGATAAGCGGCGTTTCGCCGTCCTCGCCCATTTCGACATCCTGAATCTTCTCGCCCCGCTTGCTGATCTGGTCGGTCGAGGTGCGGATTTCGCGGATGTCGCCTTCCGCCTGCTGGAAATGCTTGTCGAGATTGTCGACCCGCTTCTGGAGCCGGACCACGTCCTGAAGCAGCAGGCCGACATATTTCTGGATCACGCCCGCCTGTTCGCGCATCTGGCTGTCCTTCAGCACCGCGCGCACCGTGTTCAGCGTCGCCATCAGCGTCGTCGGCGAAACGATCCAGACGCGCGCCTGATAGCTGCAGGTCACGACCTCGGGAAAGTTCGCGTGGAGTTCGGCATAGACTGCTTCGGAGGGCAGGAACATCAGCGCCGATTCCGCCGTTTCGCCGGGGATAATATATTTCGATGAAATATCGTTGATATGCTTGATCAGGTCGGCCCGGAACTGGCGCTGGGCGGCCAGCTTTTCCGCCTCGCTCTCCGCCTTGCGCAGGGCGTGATAGGCGTCGAGCGGAAACTTCGCGTCGATGGCGATGGGGCCGGGCGGGTTGGGCAGCAGGATCAGGCAGTCGGCCCGGTTGCGGTTGCCGAGCGTGCTCTGGAAGCTGTAGGCGGAAGGGGGCAGGGCGCTGGTCACGATGTCGTGCAACTGGATTTCGCCGAATGCGCCGCGCGCCTGCTTGTTGGCCAGAATGTCCTGAAGGCCGACCACCTGGCTTGAGAGTTCCGAGATGTTCTTCTGGGCCTGATCGATCACGGTCAGCCGGTTGGTGAGATTGCCGAGGGTTTCGGAGGTCTTCCGGCCCGTCTCCTCGAGGCTGGCGCTCATGCGCAGGCTGACCTGGTCGAGCCGTTCGGTCACCGCCTGCGTCAGGCTCGCCTGTGTCGCCGACTGACCCTCCATCATGGCCTGCAAACGGCCGGAAAAGGTCGCCATGAGCGTGCTCTGCTGCTCCTTTATGGCGGCCAGTTCCTTCTCGAGCGCCTCGTTTCCGGGCTTCCGGGTAAAAGCGAACACCGCAAGGCCGATTGCCCCCAGCGCCACCACGGCGGCAAGGACAAGGAGCAGGGTCAGCATGTCTTGAGGCATCGGGATTGTCCCTGAATGGCAATGTGAGCCCGAGAATAGCCGATTCTGCCCCCGGCATGGGGCAATCCGTATTCTTGACCCGAGCCGGGTGGCGGCTTATCTGAAAGACATGACGATCCGCCCCATCATCACCGCGCCCGATCCGCGCCTCAAACAGGTCTCCAAACCCGTCGAACGGGTGGACGACGCCCTGCGCGCGCTGATGGACGATATGCTGGAGACCATGTACGACGCGCCCGGCATCGGGCTCGCGGCGATCCAGATCGGCGAGCCGGTCCGGGTCATCGTCATGGATCTGGCGCGCGAGGGCGAGCCGCCGGAACCCCGCTATCTGGTCAATCCCGAGATTCTCTGGAAATCGGAAGAGCTTGCCACCTATGAGGAAGGCTGCCTTTCCGTGCCCGAGTTTTATGAAGATGTGGCCCGCCCGGCCCGCTGCCGGCTGCGCTATCTCGATTATCAGGGCGAAATCCGCGAGATCGATTGCGACGGGATGCTGGCCACCTGCGTCCAGCATGAGATGGATCATCTGGAAGGCATTCTTTTCATCGATCATCTGTCCCGGCTGAAACGGCAGATGATGCTGAAGAAGCTGGAAAAGGCGAAAAAGCTCGACCGGGCTTCCGCATAAAGCCTGAACGGAGCGATCATGTCCCCCTTGCGCCTTGCCTTTATGGGCACGCCCGATTTCGCCGTGCCGGTGCTGGCCGAACTGATCGCGGCGGGTCATGAGATCGTCTGCGTCTACAGCCAGCCGCCGCGCCCGGCCGGACGCCGTGGCCTCAACGAGCAGCCCTCGCCGGTCCATGCCTTTGCCGAAAGCCTCGGCATCCCGGTCCGCACGCCGGTCGGCCTCAAGGGGGCGGACGAGCAAGGGGCTTTTGCTGAACTCGGGCTCGATGCTGCCATCGTCGTCGCCTATGGGTTGATCCTGCCCCGCCCGGTGCTCGATGCGCCCCGGCTCGGCTGCCTCAATCTCCATGCCTCGTTGCTGCCGCGCTGGCGCGGCGCGGCCCCGATCCAGCGTGCGATCATGGCGGGCGACAGGGAAACTGGCGTCATGGTGATGCGGATGGAGGAGGGCCTCGATACAGGCCCCGTGCTGCTGGGCGAGCGGGTCGCCATCGGCCCCGAGGCGACGGCGGGCAGTCTCCATGACGAGCTATCCCATATCGGTGCGTCTCTCATGGTGCGTGCGCTGGCGGCGCTTGAGAGGGGCGGCCTTGTCGCCACGCCCCAGCCGGAAGACGGCGTGACCTATGCCCGCAAGATTGGCAAGGAGGAAGCGCGGATCGACTGGACCCACCCTGCCGGTGAGCTTGATTGCCATATCCGGGGTCTGACGCCCTTTCCGGGCGCTTATTTCGAGGTTGCGCGCGAGGGCCAGCCGGTGCGGATCAGGGTTATCCGCGCCCTGCCGGTGGAGGGGCGGGGAGAGCCGGGCACGGTGCTTGCCAATGAGGATGGCCTTGTGGTTGCCTGCGGCGCGGGCGCGCTGCGCTTCACCCGTTTGCAGCGGGCGGGCAAGGGCGCGCTGGACGTGGCGGAATTCCTGCGCGGTTTTCCGGTCAGGGTCGATGAAAAGCTGGATTGAAAGCACCCATGCCCCGATACAAGCTGACAATCGAATATGACGGCGCCGCCTTCTGCGGCTGGCAAAGCCAGTTGAACGGGCTCGCCGTGCAGAATGCCGTGCAGGACGCGATCGAGCGCTTTTCGGGCGAGGCCGCCCGCGTCCATGGCGCGGGGCGCACGGATTCGGGCGTCCATGCACTGGGGCAGGTCGCCCATGTCGATCTGGAGCGCGAGGTCGCGACAGACACGCTGCGCGATGCGGTCAATGCCTGTTTGCGCCCGGCGAAGGTGGCGATTGTCAGGGCTGAACAGGTGGGACCCGATTTCGAGGCGCGCTTTTCGGCGGTGCGCCGCCATTATCTCTATCGCATCGTCAACCGCCGCGCGCCGCTGACGCTCGACCGGGGGCAGGCCTGGCTGGTCCATCGGCCTCTCGATGCCGAGGCCATGCACGAGGCCGGGCAATTGCTGGTCGGCACTCATGATTTCACCAGTTTCCGCTCGGTCAATTGTCAGGCCAAGTCGCCGGTCAAGACGCTGGATGAAATCCGCATATCGCGCTATGGCGACGATATCGAGATGGTCTGCAACGCCCGTTCGTTTCTGCACAATCAGGTCCGTTCCATCATCGGCACGCTGAAGATGGTGGGCGAGGGAAGCTGGAGCGCGCGCGACGTCGCCCGCGTCCTCGCCGCCCGCGACCGCACCGCCTGCGGCCCCGTCGCGCCGCCGGACGGGCTCTACCTCATGCAGGTGGATTACTGAATGGCCTGGACCGGGCGCATCGTGCCGCCTTCGGCCTTTCAGGCGATGCCCTGGAAAAACGGCATGGGCATGACCTGGGAAATCGCCAAAACCCCGGAATGGCGGTTGAGCCTTGCCGCCATCGAGACGGATGCGCCCTTCTCCCGGTTCGAGGGGCAGGATCGTTTTCTCGTGGTGATCGAGGGGGCCGGGATCGAACTCGGTTTCACCCCGCCGGTTCGCCTCCTCCATCATGAAGCGCTGCGCTTTCCCGGCGAGACGCCCGTGACCTGCCATCTCATCGACGGGCCGACGCGGGATCTCAACCTGATGGTGGATCGCGCCATGGCCTCGTTCAGCGCCAGCCTCGTGAAAGGGGCGGATGTGGCGATGGCCGCGCCCGGCGCGCGCTTCTTCCTCGCCATGGCGCTTGCGGGCCGCGCGCGGCTTGAAATGGCGGGCTATCCCCCGGTGGAGCTTGAGCAAGGCTCCGCCTTCATCGCCGAGCGCTGGTCCGGGGACGAGGGAGAACGCCCCTTGCTTCATGTGGGCGAAGGCAATGCCGCGTTTCAGGCGAGCATCGTGCCGCTCCGGGATGCAGGATAAGAAAAGGCTCAGCGTCCCGCGCTGCTTTCCTTGATCGTCTTGATGAAGATGTCCCCGAGATCCTTGAGCTTGGCCTGCCCGACGCCGTGCATTTCCGCGAACTCGGCGCGGCTGACGGGGCGATGGCGGGCCATGTCGGCAAGCGATTTGTCGGAAAAGATGACATAGGGCGGCACGCCGCGCGCCTGCGCCAGCGTGAGGCGCAACCGCTTGAGGGTGGCGAAAAGGGCGGCCTGCGACGAGGTGAAGTCCGGCTCGTCCGAACCTGAGCGCTCGCGGCCCTCTTTCCTCTGGGGTTTGGCGACGGGAGGACGGTAGCGGAATTCGCTTTCGCCACTTGTGATGAGCGCGCTTTTGCCGGTGAGGCGCAGCCCGCCGAAGCCGCCGATGTCGATTTCCATGAAGCCCGAGGAGACAAGCTGACGGATGATCGCGCGCCATGGGTCCTTTTTATGGGCAATGCCCGCGCCGAACATGGGCAACTTGTCGTGGCCCGCGGCAATGATCTTCTCGCTGTGGTGGCCCAGCAGAATGTCGATGATGTGGGCTGCGCCATAGCGCTCGCCGGTGGCGGCAACGGCGTCTATGACCAGACCTGCCTCGCGGGTGCCGTCGGTCAGTTCCACCGGATTCTGGCAGACGTCGCAATTGCCGCAGGGAGCCGACTTTTCCCCGAAATAGGCGAGCAGGGTCTGTCGGCGGCATTCGGGCGCTTCGCAAAAGCCGATCAGCGTGTCGAGCCGCTTGTGCTCGCGGCGCTTGTGGTCGTCCTCCGCATTGCTTTCGGCGATGAAGCGGCGGCGCAGGCGGATGTCGTCGAGACCATAGAGCATGAAGGCGTCTGCGGGCGCGCCGTCGCGGCCCGCGCGCCCGATCTCCTGATAATAGGCTTCGAGGCTGCCGGGAATATCGGTGTGGAAGACGAAGCGCACGTCGGGCTTGTCGATGCCCATGCCGAACGCGATGGTGGCGACGATGATGGTGGAGGGGTCGGTCAGGAAAATGTCCTGATTGCGGTTGCGCGTCCCCATTTCCATGCCCGCGTGATAGGGCAATGCCCGGAAACCCTTCTCGACCAGAAAGGCAGCCGTTTCGTCCGCCTTCTTGCGCGACAGGCAATAGACGATGCCGCTGTCCTGACGGTGGCTTTCGAGAAAGCGCAGAAGCTGCTTCTTCCACTCCTGTTTCATCTCGACGGTGAGATTGATGTTGGGCCGGTCGAAGCTGGTGACGAACTGCTGGCCCTCGCCGCCATAAAGCCGCCCGGCGATGTCGGCCCTCGTGGTCTCGTCCGCCGTTGCCGTCAGCGCCACGATGGGCACGTGAGGAAAGTGATGGCGCAGGCCCGACAGCGCTTCATATTCCGGGCGGAAGGAGGGCCCCCATTGCGAAATGCAATGGGCCTCGTCGACCGCGATCAGGCTGACCGGCAGCCGCTGGAGCGCCGCGATCATGCGCTCGGTCATCAGCCGTTCCGGCGCGAGATAGAGGAGGGGTGCGCCGCCCGACGCCACGCGCCGCCAGCTCAGCACATTGTCCTCGCGCGAGCGCGAGGAATTGATGGTTTCCGCTTCCACGCCCGCGAGTCGCAGGGCGGCCACCTGATCCTGCATCAGCGCGACCAGCGGCGAGACCACCAGCGTGAGGCCGCCGCGCACAAGGGCGGGCACCTGAAAGCAGAGGGATTTGCCGGCGCCCGTCGGCATCACGGCCAGCACATTGCGGCCCGCCAGCACGGCCTCGATCACCGGCGTCTGGCCGGGCCGGAAGCTCTCATAGCCGAAGACATCGCGCAGAACCCGGTGCGCGTCGGCCAAAAGGCCTCGTGGCGAAGCGTCCGGTGCGAGTGATTCGGCAAGATTGTGCATGGCGGGAGACTAACCCGCCGACCGTGAATATCCAGCGGCAAGGCTGAATTTACGCCGAACCCATTTCCGCCCGCACCTTCTGGCGCAGAATGTCGATCGGCCTGAATTTGCCGTCGGTCTTGAAATGCCAGTAGGTCCAGCCGTTGCAGGCGTCGAGCCCCTGCACATGGGCGCCGATCTTGTGGATCGAGCCGGTGGCGTCGCTGCACACGATGGTGCCGTCCGGGCGCACCCGGGCGGCATGGCGGCGCATCGGGTCGGTCAGCACGGTGCCGGGCTCCAGCAGGCCGCGCTCGATCAGCAGGCCGAAGGGAATGCGCGGCTCGGTTTTTTTCGAGCCGGTCACCTTCAGGTCCTCGGGCGAGCTTGCCGTCACCCGGTCGATCCGGGCCTGCGCCGCCTCGATATAATCCGCCTCGCGGTCGATGCCGATGAAGCGGCGGCCGAGTTTCTTCGCCACCGCGCCAGTGGTGCCGGTGCCGAAGAAGGGATCGAGCACCACGTCGCCGGGGTTGGTGGTGGCGAGCAGCACCCGGTGCAGCAGGGCTTCGGGCTTCTGGGTCGGATGGGTCTTGCCGCCTTCGGCGTCCTTCAGCCGCTCATTGCCGGTGCATAGCGGCAGCAGCCAGTCGGAGCGCATCTGGAGATCGTCGTTGAGCGCCTTCATGGCGTCGTAGTTGAAAGTATATTTCTTCTGCTCCGCCGATTTCGTCGCCCAGATCAGCGTTTCATGCGCATTGGCAAAGCGCGTGCCCCGGAAGTTGGGCATGGGGTTGGACTTGCGCCAGATCACATCGTTCATGACCCAGAAGCCGATGTCCTGAAGCGCGGTGCCGACGCGGAAGATGTTGTGATAGGAGCCGATCACCCAGATCGCGCCATTGTCCTTGAGGATGCGGCGCGCGGCGTGGAGCCATTCGCGGGTGAACCGGTCGTAGGTGGCGAAGCTCTCGAACTTGTCCCATTCATCATTGACGGCATCGACCTTCGACTGGTCGGGGCGGGTCAGGTCGCCGCCAAGCTGGAGATTGTAGGGCGGGTCGGCGAAAATCAGGTCGACCGATTTCTCGGGCAGCCCGTTCATGATCTCGATGCAATCCCCCATGAGGATCTTGTCGAGCGGCAGGCTCGTCTTGTGCTGGAACAGTGCCACGGTGAAAACCCCCGGTGAAATCTCGGGCGATCTTGAATCATCGGGGATTCTGTCGTCAATAAGTATTTTAGAATCAATATGTTAGGAGATTCTCTTCACACAACATCGAGTCTCTTGGCGCCGCCGGGACTCAATATGTTGCGTATCGGGGCGAAGCTTTTTCTGTGGTGCGCCGTCGCGCCCAGCCGCTTCAGCGCGTCCAGATGCTCCGCCGTGCCATAACCGGCGTTGCGTTCCCAGCCATATCCAGGGTGTTCGAGAGCCAGTTCCGTCATGAGGCGGTCGCGGATCACCTTGGCGATGATCGAGGCGGCGGCGATGGACAGCACCCGTCCGTCGCCCTTGACGATGGGTTTCGCCGGGCAGCGCAGGGCCGGCGCGCGATTGCCGTCGACAAGGGCAAGCGCGGGCGCGGTTTTGAGGCCGTCCACGGCGCGGGACATGGCGAGCATGGTCGCCTGCAAAATGTTGATCCGGTCGATTTCCTCGACGCTGGCGACGCCCGCCGACCAGTCGCAGCACCCGGTCAGCGCATCGTGCAGGGCCTCGCGCCGCCGGGCTGTGAGCGCCTTGGAATCATCGAGGCCCTCCGGGATGCGCTGTTCGTCGAGGATCACGGCGACAGCGAGCACGGGGCCTGCCAGCGGTCCGCGCCCCACTTCGTCGATGCCGCAGATGAGGTGCCCGGGCGCGCCCAGCGACCGCTCGAAGGCATAGTCGAGGGGCCGGAAGCCGGTGAAAAGAGGCGAATCGGACTGCATGGAGGCAGTCTGGCGGGCAGGGCCCCGGCAGGCAACATCCGGCGCGTTACAACAATGAAAGCTGCACGCCGCGTCCGGGCACCTGGAACTGCGTGCAGTCGAGCCGCCGTCCGGGTTTGTTGAAGCCCAGCCTGCGGGTCGCGATCTCGAAGCGCCGGGCGATCTGCCAGGCATAGGGGCCGTCGCCCTTCATCCGCTTGCCCCATTCCGCGTCATAGTCCTTGCCGCCGCGCATGGAGCGGATCAGCGACATCACATGCTGCGCCCGGTCCGGCACGTTGGCGGCCAGCCATTCGGCGAACAGGTCCTTGATCTCATAGGGCAGGCGCAGCAGCACATAGCCCGCGCTGGTGGCTCCGGCATAATGGGCGCCGGCCAGTATCTTCTCGATTTCCATGTCGTTGAGGGCGGGAATGATCGGCGCGACCATGACGCCCGTGGGCACGCCCGAGGCGTTGAGCAGGCGCATCGCCTCGAACCGGCGCGTGGGCGTGGCCGCGCGTGGCTCCATGGTCCGGGCGAGCTTGCCGTCCAGCGTCGTGACCGAGATGGAAACCCGGGCGAGTCCCCGGGCGGCCATGGGGGCCAGAATGTCGAGGTCGCGCGCGATCCGGGCGGATTTGGTGACGATGGTGACCGGATGGTTGAACTCGTTCAGCACCTCGAGGATGCGGCGGGTCAGCCGGTATTCCTGTTCGATGGGCTGATAGGGGTCGGTATTCGTGCCCATGGCGATGGGTTTCGGTTCGTAGCCGGGGCGCGAGAGTTCGGCGCGCAGCAGGTCCGGCGCGTTGGGCTTGGCGAAAAGCCTGCTTTCAAAGTCGAGGCCCGCCGAAAGCCCCATATAGGAATGGGTCGGGCGCGCGAAGCAGTAGGTGCAGCCATGCTCGCAGCCCCGGTAGGGGTTGATCGAGCGGTCGAAGGGAATGTCGGGCGAAGCGTTGCGGGTGATGATCGTGCGGGCGGCTTCCTCGGTCACATGGGTGTTGAGGCTGGAGGCCTCCTCAAGGGAGTCCCAGCCGTCATCGACGGCCACATTGCCGAAGCGCTCGAACCGGCCCGCGCCATTGGAAAGCGTGCCCCGGCCGCGCCGCGCGTCGGGGTGGACGGCGGCGCTGCCGTCCTGGGGGCGGCCCGCTGCTGCATGAGGGGAAATGTTCTTTTCCATGATTAAAAATATAAGCGCGAATCTGGAACATAACAAGAACATTCAAAAGATTTCGAGGACGGTTCGACAATGGTGAGACGCGCGATATAGTCGCCCCATGCTGAGCGTCATCATACCTACATTGAATGCGGAGGAGACCTTGCCGCGCACCCTGTCGTCGCTCGTTTCGGCGGCGGTGAGCGGGCTTGTGCGCGAGGTCATCATCGTCGATGGCGGCTCGACCGACGGCACGCTCGACATCATCGACGCTTCGGGCGCGCAGCTTCTCCAGACGCCGTCCAGCCGCAGCCTGCAACTGGCGAAGGGGGCGGCGGCGGCGCGCCACGACTGGATGCTGTTCCTGCGCGCCGACACCGTGCTGGGGGCGGGCTGGGACGATGAACTGGCCAACCTGTTCGAACTGATCGAGGGCGGGCGCTTCCGGGGGTCGGAAGTGGCGGGGGCGTTCCGGTTCGAGCTGGACGATTTCTCGGGCGCGGCGCGGGTGATGGAAAAGTTGGCGGCGCTCCGCTGCGCGCTGTTGCGCCTGCCCTATGGCAATCAGGGATTGCTGGTCAGCCGGGCGCTTTATCGCGCCGTCGGCGGCTATCGCGAGATGCCGGTGATGGAGGATGTGGATCTGGTGCGCCGGATCGTCAAGCGGATCGGCCGGGCGCGCTTTGTCCTGTTCCGCAGCGCGGCGCTGGCAAGCCCGGCCCGCTACCGGCGCGACGGATTTTTGGCGCGAGGCCTGCGCAAACAGGCCCGCCTCGCGCTTTTCTGTCTCAGGGTGCCGCCGAGCTTCATTGCGCGGCTGTGCGGCTGAGTCAGGCTTTCGCCTTCAGCAGATCGCGGATTTCGCCAAGCAGGATCTCTTCGCCGGTCGGCGGCGTCACCTCCTCCGCCTGCTCCTTCTCGAACCGCTTTTTCAGCACGTTGATCTGGCGGATGATCATGAAGAGCGCGAAGGCGATGATCAGAAAATTGATCACGGCATTGATGAACTTGCCATAGGCGATGACCGGCACGCCCGCGGCCTTGGCCGCGGCCAGCGTTTCCGGCGAGACGCCGGCCTTGAGCGAAATGAAATAATCGGAAAAGTCGAGGCCACCCATCAGGACGCCGAGCGGCGGCATCAGTATGTCTGAGACCAGCGAGGTGACGATGCCGGTGAAGGCCGCGCCGATGATGATGCCGACCGCGAGATCGACGACATTGCCCTTGAGGGCGAATTCCCGGAATTCCTTTAGCATGGCGTACCTTTTTACTGTCGGGTCCCGATTATTGACCGCGCCTGTGTTCTTCCAGACGCGGCATGATCTCGACGAAATTGCAGGGCTGAAAACGGTAGTCGAGCTGGAATCGCAGGATTTCGTCCCAGCCATCCTTGCAGGCCCCGGGCGATCCGGGCAAGGCAAAAAGGTAAGTACCGTGAGCAACGCCCGCCGTCGCCCGCGACTGGATCGTCGAGACTCCGATCTTGCCATAGCTGATCGCGTGAAAGACGGCGGCGAAGCCCTCTATTTCCTTCTCATAGACGGATTTGAAGGCTTCCGGCGTCACGTCGCGCCCGGTCAGTCCGGTGCCGCCGGTCGAGATCACCACGTCGATTTCCGGGTCTGAAATCCAGCGCAGAAGCTGGCGGCGGATCTGCTGGAAATCGTCGGTGACGATGGTGCGCCCGGCAAGAACATGGCCTGCCCCCCCGATGCGCTGGGCCAGCGTGTCGCCCGACCGGTCCGTATCAGGCGTGCGGGTATCGGAAACCGTCATGACGGCGATGCGGACGGGAAAGAAGGGGCGGGTTTCGTCAATGCCGGGCATGGGGCCTCGCGGGTGTGCTCAGGCGACGGACGGACCGGAGAAAGGAGCCGGATCCTCAGCGCGCCGCAAAGGCGTCGTCGCCCGTCGGCGAGTTGGAGTCGTAAACGGGCCAGCCGCCGGAAGCGGTTTCGTCCAGCGTGCGCGACGGCGAGCCGAGGCGGTCGCGGTAAATCCAGAAATTGGTGACGACGCGCTCGATATAGTTGCGCGTTTCGGCCATCGGGATGCTTTCGATGAAGAGCAGCGGGTCGTTCTGGTAATCCACGCTCGACAGCCAGCGGTTCAGGTTGCCCGGTCCGCCATTATAGGCCGAGGTGACCATGAAGAGATTGCCGTTGGTCGCCCCGAAGCTCAGCAGTTCCTTGATGTACTGCTGGCCCATCGACATGTTGACCTGCGGATCGAACAGCTGGTCCGCACCCGAATAGTTCATCGAGGCGGTGCGCGCGATATGAACGGCGGTGGCGGGCATGATCTGCATCAGGCCGCGCGCGCCCGCAGTCGAGGTGGCGCCGGCGCGAAAGCTGCTTTCCTGCCGGGCGACGGCATAGACGAGGGCGGGATCGACCTCGAAGCCCCCGGCGGGCTTGTACTTGGGCACCGGATAGAGCGCCGCATTCATCATGATCGAGCCATTGGGGCCGGTCGCGGATGGCACGTCCACGGCGCGGGCAAGCTGCATCTGCACGGCGGCGAGGCCGAGCTTGCCCGCCAGCGCGACCAGCGTGCCGTCAAGCCCCTGATCCACCCGGTTGGCGGCCCGGACCAGTTCGGCTTCGGCCCATTGCGGCTTGTCGACCTGCGAGAGCGCGACGGCGCGCGCCGCGCTCGGATCGTTCAGCAGATGCTGGCAGGCGGCCTGATCGAGAGGCGGCTCGACCCAGGTGATGTCGGTTTCGCGGCCCAGCAGGCGCGACGAGATCATGCCGTAGAGCGTCGGGCCGGTCTTGGCCGAGAGTTCCAGCATGTCGGCGACATGCTGCGGCTTTTCCGCCGCCATATAGGCGCGGGCCGCCCAGAAGCCGCCACCGGAGCGGGTCCAGTTGTTCACATTGTCTGAAAGGGCGAGCCGGTTGAAATGGGCGGCGGCGTCATCGAACTTCTGGAGCCGCCAGGCGGCAAGCCCGCCATACCAGTCCAGCAGCGGGGCCATGGTTGCGCCGGTCGCGCTGACATTGGCGGTGATCGCATAGGCGACGGGGCTCTGCCGGCTCAGATAGGCGGAGGTGGAAATGACCTCGACGAGCCTGGCGTATTCGCCTTCCGACAGTTGCGGCCGCACGGCCGCGATATAGGCGATGGCGCCTTCGCCATTGCCCTGGGCGAGGCGGGCGCGGGCGGTCTTTTCCGCCTTGAAATAGGTTTTGGTGAGCGGCACGCGCACCGTTTCGGCGACGGCGTTGCTGGCGTCGGCGCCGCCCCGGCTCACATTCGCCACGAAGATCGGGCGGGGCAGCGGCGCGGATTTGACCGGGACCAGCACGGTCCGGCTGACGAGCCTGGCCTTTTTCTTGCCTTTGGCCTTGGTTTTCACCTTCACCGTCTTGCGGATGGGCTGGGGTTTGAGCTTCAGGCCCAACTGGTACATCTGCCCCGCGACCGGAAGATCGGCGTAGCTCTGCATCCATTTCACGACATTGGTGTAGCTGGTGCGGTAGCCGTTGGCGGAGGCATAGCGGTCGTAAAGCACGTAACCGGCGAGGCGCCTGTCGGAAACCTGCGCCATCAGCCGGTCGGCCGTCGCCCAGTCGCGGCGCTTCTGGGCCATGAATATCTGCTGGTAAAGCTCGCGGTCGGAAGCGGAGAGGATTTTTACCTCGGCAGCGGCGGCAGGCAGGACATTGCTGCTGGTCTGGGCTTGGACAGGCGCGGCATTGAAGGTCAGGCCGGGCAGGGCGACGCCAAGCGCGATCGCGGCGGTCAGGCACCATGAAAGGGCGCGGCGGGCGGCAGGCGGCCGCCCGGCCGATGGCACAGGCATAGACGCCTCAGACATGGATGCCGGAGAATTCCCCACGCACAATTCCCTCTGGATGGCCTGCGCAAAGCGCGCCCCTGCGGCCGTGTCCTCTAACGCTGAACGAAGATGGTATTGAGACATAGAAAAGACGGTTCGGCAAGCAGGAGTTTTCCCACCAGCTTGGATAAATTATTGTTTTACTATGGTGTATTAGGGAAGATTCTCGATTCTCTGCTTTAAAGACAGGAAATCGCGCCAGGCAAAGCGTTTCTGCGCGGGCTGGCGCAGCAGATAGGCGGGGTGGAAAACGGGCAGCGCGGGCACGTCGCGGCTGCCGATTCGATAGCTGGTCCAGCGCCCGCGGAGCTTCATGATGCCTTCCGGCGTATTGAGCATCTGCTTGGCCGAGACGCCGCCGAGAAAGACCAGAACGGCGGGATCGACCAGTTCGATCTGGCGTTCGATGAAGGGCATGCAGACCGCCTGCTCGGCAGGGGTCGGGGTGCGGTTGCCTGGCGGCCGCCAGGGCAGCACGTTGGCGATATAGACCTTCGTGCGGTCAAGGCCGATGGCCGCCAGCATCCGGTCCAGCAACTGCCCCGACACGCCGACGAAGGGCCGGCCCTGAATATCCTCGTCGCGGCCCGGAGCCTCGCCGACCAGCATGATCCGGGCCTCGGGATTGCCGTCCGAAAAGACGAGGTTCTTGGCCGTGAACTTGAGGGCGCAGCCGTCATAGGCGGCAAGGGCCTCCCTCAGTTCGTCGAGATTCTGGCAGCGCGCGGCGATGTCGCGGGCGATGCCGGCGGAGGCGTCCTGCTCCAGCGGTATCGTTTTGGGCGTGCCGGCAGCCGGGGATGCCGCCCGTCCGGCAGGAGGCGTGCGTGCAGGCTCGGGTGCGGCGGAGGGCACGGCGTTCTGTGGCGGCTTGGGGGCGAGCGCATAGCGGTCGACAGGCGCGTCCGAGAGCGCCTCGGTCACCCCGGCGGCGGCATAATACTGGAGGAGGGCGATGGCCTCCGCCCGGCTGATATTCAAGGGATCCGTGCTGTCCTGCATGTCGTTCTCAACTGGCGGGCGCTCCCGCTATCTTTCACTGTCTCGCGCTTGCCACAAAGCGCTAAAACCGGGCCCGCCGGGCCGGTCTGGCGCTCAGGCAAGCGTTGACCAATTCCATGCAAGGCACCATAACGAAACTTGTTTGTATATCGAATGATGCAACCGCGGCCATGGTGTCATGTCACGGAACATTGTTCGGCAACGACGCATAAGCTTCTGTAGGACGAACGGGAAGAAGGGCGCAAAGCCCGCCGGAGAATAATTGATGAGCGAAGACACAGTGCTGCCTGAACGCGAGTCCATGGAATATGACGTCGTGATCGTGGGTGGCGGACCTGCCGGGCTTTCAGCCGCGATCCGGCTGAAACAGCAGGCCATCGAGCAGGATTTCGAAATTTCCGTCTGCCTGATCGAGAAGGGTTCGGAAGTCGGCGCGCACATATTGTCCGGCGCGGTGATCGATCCCGTCGGCCTCGACACGCTGATCCCGAACTGGCGCGAACTGGACGCGCCGGTCGATACGCCGGTGACGGCCGACCATTTCATCTATCTGGGCCCGTCGGGCGGCGTGCGCCTGCCCAATTTCGCCTTTCCGCCGCTGATGAACAATCACGGCAACTACATCGTCAGCCTTGGCAATGTCTGCCGCTGGCTCGCCGCCCAGGCCGAAGAGCTTGGCGTTGAAATCTATCCGGGCTTTGCCGGGGCCGAGGTTCTCTACAATGAGGATGGCTCGGTGCGCGGCGTCGCGACCGGCGACATGGGCGTGGCCAGGGATGGTCACCACAAGGACAGCTACACCCGCGGGATGGAGCTTGTCGGCAAATACACCTTCTTTGCGGAAGGCGTGCGGGGCTCGCTTTCCAAGCAACTGATCGCCAAATTCGGTCTGGCCGATGGCCGCTCGCCGCAGAAGTTCGGCATCGGCCTCAAGGAGCTTTGGCAGGTCGATCCGGCGAAGTTCAAGAAGGGTCTGGTCCAGCACACGCTCGGCTGGCCGCTCGACAACGCCACCGGCGGCGGTTCTTTCCTCTATCATTTCGGCGACAATCTGGTTTCGGTCGGGTTCGTCGTCCATCTGAACTACAAGAACCCCTATCTTTCGCCGTTCGACGAATTCCAGCGCTTCAAGCAGCATCCGATGATCCGGGGCGTGTTCGAGGGTGGCAAGCGCATCTCCTATGGCGCAAGGGCGATCACCGAGGGCGGCTTCCAGTCGGTGCCGAAGCTCACCTTCCCGGGCGGCGCGCTGATCGGCTGTTCGGCGGGCTTCGTCAACGTGCCCCGCATCAAGGGCAGCCATAACGCCATGCTGACCGGCATCATGGCCGCCAACGCCGCCTTCGAGGCGGTCAAGGCGGGGCGCTCGGCGGACGAACTGGTTGCCTATGCGCAGGCCTATGAGCACAGCCCCGTCTACAAGGACCTGAAGCGCGTCCGCAACGTGAAGCCGCTCCTGACCAAGTTCGGCACCTTCCTCGGCACGCCGCTCGGCGCCCTCGACATGTGGATGAACAATCTGGGGATCGGCCTGCCGTTCACCCTGAAGCACACCAAGGCCGACCATGAGTCGATCAGCAAGGCCAGGGATTGCAAGCCGATCGCCTATCCCAGGCCCGACGGCAAGATCTCGTTCGACAAGCTGTCCTCGGTCTTCCTGTCGGCGACCAACCATGAGGAGGACCAGCCGGTCCACCTCAGGCTCAAGGATCCCGCGGTCCCGATCGACTTCAACCTGCCGATGTACGACGAACCGGCCCAGCGCTATTGCCCGGCCGGCGTTTACGAGGTGGTCCGGGATGCGGCGGGCGATAATCCCCGGTTTCAGATCAATGCGCAGAACTGCGTCCATTGCAAAACCTGTGACATCAAGGACCCGACCCAGAATATCGTCTGGACCGTGCCCGAAGGTGCTGGGGGGCCGAACTATCCCAATATGTAGGCGGATCGCCCGGGGGCCTTCGTGTCCGCGCCATGTTCACAGCCCCGACGATGGGTTAGGCTTTGCCCAAGCGCCCGGTTTCCTGACGGAGGCCGGGCACATTCGTGCTCTGGCTGGCGGTGACGGGTTCCGTTCTCCGCCTGAAGCGAGTTGATGATGGTGTTGAGCTTGTCGAGCGTCCCCGCCTGTCAGGGGCCCCGCAAATGGCTGATGCTTGCGGTGCTGGCCGGATGGAGCCTTTCCCTTGCCGGGTGCGCCACGACGGACGTGTCGAAGGTACCGTCGGGCACGCTGTACGGCAATTATCTCGCCGCCCGGTACGCAACCTCCCAGCACCAGACTGAACGCGCCGCATCCTATTATCACGACGCCCTTGCCATCGACCCGTCGAGCGGCGTGCTGCTGGAGCGTGCCTTTCTGATGTCGGTGGCGGCGGGCGACATAGACCGCGCGCTCGCCATTTCGGACCCGCTGCTCAGGTCCGATCCCTCCGACCGCCTCGCCCGGCTGGTGCTTGCCCTTCATGACGTGAAGGATGGAAGCTATGACGACGCCAGGGAGGAGCTGAAGGCGGCGGCGCCCGGTCCCTTCGCCGAACTGATCGGGACGCTGACGCGGGCCTGGGCGTCCGCCGGGCAGGGCAAGAAGGACGACGCCATCAAGGCGCTCGATACGTTCAAGGGACGCGCCGCCTTCGATCTGTTCCGCGTCTACCATCAGGCGCTCATCCTCGACATGCTCGGCGACGCGAAGGGCGCGGAAGCCGCCTATCTCGACGCCATGGGCCAGACCGGCTCGACCAGCATCCGCATTGTGCTCGCCTATGCGAGCTTTCTCGACCGGCAGGGCCACGCGGATCGCGCGCGCACCGTGATCCAGCAATATCAGGCGCTGGCGCCGGACAATCCGCTGACGGAACAGGCTCTGGCCTCTCTCGACAGCAAGGCCGTGCTGCCGCCGCTGGTCTCCTCCCCGGCGGAAGGCGTGGCGGAAGCGCTCTACGGCCTTTCAAGCGCGCTCGTGCGCGATCAGGGCGTCGATCTCGCCGAGCTTTACGTCAATCTCGCGCTTTACCTGAGGCCCGACTTCGACCTCGCCCAGATTCTGCTGGCGGAGGTCTATGAGCAGGACAAGCGCTTCGACATGGCGGCGAAGCTCTACCGTTCGATCAACCCGGCTTCGCCCCTTTATCCCGATGCGCAGATTCAGGCGGCGCTGGCACTCGACCAGCAGGACAAGGAGTCCGAGGCGCTCGCCCTGCTGCGGGACGTCGAGGCCAAAAACCCGCGTCTCGTCGATGCCGTGATCGCGCAGGCCGACATATTGCGCGGCAATCAGAAATTCGCGGAAGCCACGCCTCTTTATGCGCGCGCCATCGCCATGACCGGCGGCAAGCAGGATCCGCGCTTCTGGACGCTCTATTATGCGCGCGGCATCTGTTATGAGCGCACGGGCCAGTGGCCGCTGGCGGAAAAGGACCTCAAGCTGGCGCTTGAGCTTTCCGACGACAATCCGATGGTCCTGAACTATCTGGGCTATTCATGGATCGAGCAGCACAAGAACCTCGATCAGGCGCTCGACATGCTGAAAAAGGCCGTGGATGCGAGGTCCGACGACGGCTTTGTGGTCGACAGCCTCGGCTGGGCCTATTTCAAGCTCGGCCATTATGACCAGGCGGTCGACTATCTGGTCCGCTCGGTGGAGCTGGAGCCGAACGATGCGACCATCAACGAGCATCTGGGCGATGCCTTGTGGATGGCGGGCGACAAGATCGACGCCCGGTTCCAGTGGGCCCATGCGCTGGAAATGAAGCCGGATGCGGACAAGGTGAAGCCGTTGCAGCGCAAGCTTGTCTTCGGTCTCGATTTCTCGACGACCTCCGCCGATTCCGGGGCGCGGCCAGCCGTGCCGGGCTCCTGAGCCCTGATCCGGGAGCCCGTCTTGCCAGAGGCCATTTCAGGCGTGACCGAAACCGCGCGGGCGAAGATCAACCTGTCCCTGCGGGTTCTGGGCCGCAGGGCCGACGGCTATCATGAGCTGAGCAGCCTCGTGGTCTTTGCCGGGGTCGGCGACCGTCTTTCCTTCAAGGCTGCCGATCATCTCTCTCTTGACGTGACGGGACCGTTCGGCGCGTCTCTCCACGAGGAGGCCGACAATCTGGTCCTGCGGGCGGCCCGGGCGCTGCGTGCCGCATCCGGATGCGCAAAGGGCGCGCATATCGTCCTCGACAAACGCCTGCCGGTGGCGTCCGGCATAGGTGGCGGATCGGCCGATGCCGCCGCTGCCCTGCGCGGGCTTTCGCGCCTGTGGGGCGTTTCAGCCGATCTTGAGGAACTGGCATTGGGGCTTGGGGCCGATGTGCCGGTCTGCCTTGAAAGCGTTCCGGCGCTGATGGAGGGCATCGGCGAGCGTCTGCGTCCCGTACCGCCCCTGCCGCCGCTTCATCTGGTACTGGTCAATCCGGGCGTCGGGGTTTCGACGGGCGAGGTGTTCCGTCTGCTGGCGGCGCCTGCCTTGCCGGATCGGTTGCCTGTGGACGTCTTGTGGCGCGAAGGCGGTTTTTTCGACTGGCTTGCTGCCCGTCCGAATGATCTGGAGGCGCCGTCGCGCAAAGCTTGCCCGGAAATCGGCGGGGTCATCGAGGCACTGGCGGCGACGAGGGGTTGTCTGCTGGCCCGCATGTCGGGGTCGGGGGCCACCTGTTTCGGGCTTTATGCCGATGAAGGATCAGCCGGGGCCGCCGCACAGGGGCTGCGCGAGCGCCATCCCGGCTGGTGGATCCTCGCGACCGGAACTCAATAGCTGCGGCTGACGCAGAAATCGGCCAGATCGATGAGCGCGGTGCGGAAGGCGCTGTCCGGGAAGATCACGAGCGCGTCCTTGGCCATGGCGGCATAATGGCGGGCGCGGTTGATGGTGTCGTCGAGCGCGGCATGACGCTTCATCAGGTCGAGCGCGGTTTCAAGATCGCCTTCCTTCTGGTCGCCGGCCTGAAGGGTGCGCTGCCAGAAAGCCCGTTCCTCGGCCTTGCCGCGGCGGAAGGCGAGAACCACGGGCAGGGTGATCTTGCCTTCGCGGAAATCGTCCCCGACATTCTTGCCGAGCGTGGCCGCCCGGCCCGAATAATCGAGGGCGTCGTCCACGAGCTGGAAAGCTATGCCGAGATTGCGGCCATAGGACTCAAGGGCCAGCTCTTCCTCGCCGGATTTTGCCGCGACCACGGCTCCGACCTCGGCGGCGGCTGAAAAGAGCGCGGCTGTCTTGGCCGAAATGACCCGCAGATAGGCGTCCTCGGTGGTGCTGGTGTCCTTGGCGGCGGCAAGCTGCATGACCTCGCCCTCGGCGATGACGGCGGCGGCATTGGAGAGAATCTCCAGCGCGCGCAGCGAGCGCGTTTCCACCATCAGCTTGAAGGCGCGGCCCAGCAGGAAGTCGCCGACCAGAACGCTGGCCTGATTGCCCCAGACCTTGCGCGCAGTTTCCTGACCCCGGCGCAGATTGCTTTCATCCACTACATCGTCATGGAGCAGCGTGGCCGTGTGCATGAATTCGACGGCGGCCGCGAGCTTGATGTGGTCGAGGCCGCTGTAGCCGCACAGGCGCGCCGCCGCGATGGTGATCATCGGGCGCAGGCGCTTGCCGCCGGAATTGATCAGATGGTTGGCCAGATCGGGGATCATGGGCACGTCGGACAGCATGCGGTCGCGAATGAATTCATTCACCGCGTCCATATCCGGTTTGACGAGGGCTTGCAGGTCAGAGATCGCATTCTGGCTGCGATTGCGATCATCCTCGAGCGGAACGACAACTCCCAAGACCGGCTCCCGATTTTTTGCGCTTGCGGCTATAGTGGCCCACACGTCCGCTGGTCTATATCCGGTTTTCCGGGATGAGCATAGGTGTGGGGCGCGGTCGCGGCAAGTTGCCCGCGTCATGTGTTGCGCCCGGCGCACATATGGCAAAAAAGATACGCTCATATAAAGTGGAAAATATGCGGGAACTGACCCGGACCAATGACGTGATTTTCATCTCTTTCCTGGAGCACAGGCTGGGGGAGGAGGGGATTGGCGTCCTCGTGCTCGACCAGTTCACCAGCGTGCTCGAAGGGTCGGCAGGGGCCATTCCGCGCCGGCTGATGGTGCTGGAGGATGACTATTCCGCCGCCTGCAAGGTGCTGGCCGAGGCGGAGAGCCTGCGCTCATGACTCTGGAATCCGCAGCAGGAACAGGCTGGACCGAGGACGGGTTTCTGGGCGGGCGGCTCTCGATCCGCCAGCCCCGGGCCGGCTACCGGGCAGGCGTCGACGCCGTGATGCTGGCGGCCTCTCTCCCCGCGAAAGCCGGGGAAAGGGTGCTGGAAGCGGGACTTGGCGTGGGCGTCGCCTCGCTTTGCCTCGCCTCAAGGGTGCCCGGCTTGCGCATGACGGGGATCGAGATCCAGCCCGACCTTGCGGAAGCGGCCCGCGCCAATGCGGCGCGGAACGGCCTTTCCGGGCTTGAGGTCATGGTGGGGGATCTGCGGGGCCCCATGAAGGACTGGGCCGCGCAGGGCCTTCTGCCCGGCATTTTCGATCACGTGTTCAGCAATCCGCCCTACTTCGACCATGAGAGCCATGCCTTGCCGCCGGACGGGGGCAAGGCCGTGGCGCACGCCATGGCGGCGGGCGGGCTCGAAGGCTGGGTCCGTTTCTGCTCGGTGATGGCGAGGCCCGGGGGCAGCGTTACTTTTGTTCACCGGAGCGAGGCGCTGCCGGAATTACTGGGCGAAATGGGCAAATTGCTGGGCGGGATCGGGATCTTTCCGCTCTGGCCGCGCGAGGGCGCTCCGGCCGGGCGCGTGCTGGCGCGGGGCGTCAGGGGCAGCCGCGCGCCGTTCCGTCTTCACAGGGGGCTCGTGCTCCATGGCGAGGGCAACAGCTTCACCCCTGCCGCTGAAGCAGTGCTGAGAGCGGGTGCGGCGCTCCCCTTCTCCTGATCAGTTCAGCAGCAACACAAGGGCGGGCAGCAATATCCAGCCGCCAAGTCCCAGAGCCAGCGTGAGGCAGGGCCTGCGCAACCTTGCCGCAAGCAGTTGATGGAGCGTCTGGCACAGAATGTCCGGTTTCTCGACCATCCACACAGTCTGCACGCCGGATTTGAATAAAGACCTAACCAACAGGCGATCCATCCGGGCCGGGCGTAAAAATGCCGGGGCGCTTGAGGCCGGGCCCCCGGGCGCTTATGTGTAAGAGACATCACGCAAGGGGTTTAATCTCAATGTCCCTCTATCAGTCTTTCGTGGATTTCCTTTCCTCCCTCACAGGGGAGGGCAGGGCGGTCGTGCCGGTGGTGCGTTTTCAGGGGGTTATCGGTTCGGGCCGGGCGATGCAGGCCGGGCTCAGTCTGGCCTCCGTCGCGGGCCTGCTGGAAAAGGCGTTCAGCATGAAGGGGGCGAAGGCTGTGGCGCTGGCGATCAATTCGCCGGGCGGATCGCCGGTCCAGTCCGCGTTGATCTACAAGCGCATCCGGGCGCTGGCCGAGGAAAAGAACCTGCGCGTCTATGCCTTTGCCGAGGATGTGGCGGCCTCCGGCGGCTATATGCTGGCCTGTGCCGCCGACGAGATCTATGCCGATGAAAGCTCCATTCTGGGCTCCATCGGCGTCATTTCGGCGGGCTTCGGCTTCCCGGAACTGCTGAAGAAGGCCGGCATCGAGCGCCGGGTCTACACCTCGGGTGAAAACAAGTCGGTGCTCGACCCGTTCCAGCCCGAGCGGGCCGAGGATATCGAGCGCCTCAAGGCGCTACAGGCCGATGTGCATGAGAATTTCAAGGATCTGGTGCGCGCCAGCCGCGGCGCGAAGTTGCGCGCGGACGATCCGGACCTTTTCACCGGCGCCTTCTGGGCCGGAAAACAGTCGGTGGAGCGGGGTCTTGCCGACGGAATCGGCGATCTGCGCGGTATCATGCGCAGGAATTTCGGCGACGAGGTGAAGCTGAAAGTGGTCGGTGGCAGCCGTTCCTGGCTGAAATTGCCGTTCGGACGGTCGCAAGGCCCGGATATGGGCCATGAAACGGCCCTATTTGCCGGGCTCAATGGCCAGACCTTGTGGGCGGGACTGTTGGACGCACTCGAAGCCCGTTTCCATTGGGGCAAGTTTGGGCTTTAATAGGTTTTGCCTGCTCATTTTCCCGGTGCCTGTCATGCAGGGGAACAGGGAGCGATAGAGGATGAGAAGAGGGGTAACGATGATGAGCAATGTGGTTTTCACGGCTGTTCTGATGGCGGTGGCATATACGGCTTATCGCGCCCTCACCAAGGCCGCCGAGCAGCGCCGCCGGGCCGTATTCGCGGAATTCGACAGGCGCAGCAAGGGTCAGGCCAGCGGCGAGCCACGCGATCTTGGCCGCCTGCGCCAGATCGAAGGGGGCGTTTACGTTCCCGAGCACGATCCGCGTTCCTGATTTCAAAAGGCTTCAGGCCGTCCCCGCCTTGACCGGGCAGGGGCCGCGCCGCTAACGTGCGCGCGCCTTCGGCGGGAAACCGCCGGGGCGCTTTTTATTTGCCCCCGTCCCTGCTGGCGGGGCCCTGGCGTGAGGCTGAAGTGACCCGCTCGATTCCCGCAGAGCACGCTTTCCAGAACCTGATCCTGACGCTCCAGCATTTCTGGGCGAAACAGGGCTGCGTGATCCTGCAACCCTATGACATGTCGGTGGGCGCGGGCACCTTTCACCCGGCGACCACGCTGCGGGCGCTTGGCCCGCGCCATTGGAAAGCCGCCTATGTGCAGCCCTCGCGACGGCCGACCGACGGGCGCTACGGCGAGAATCCCAACCGCTTCCAGCACTATTACCAGTTTCAGGTGATCCTGAAGCCCTCGCCCGACAATCTTCAGGAACTGTTCCTCCAGAGCCTCTATGCGCTCGGCATCGATCCGAAGAACCATGACATCCGCTTTGTCGAGGACGACTGGGAAAGCCCGACGCTGGGCGCCTGGGGCCTTGGCTGGGAGGTCTGGTGCGACGGCATGGAGGTGTCGCAGTTCACCTATTTCCAGCAGGTGGGCGGCGTTGAATGCGACCCCGTCTCGGGCGAACTCACCTATGGGCTGGAGCGCCTCGCCATGTATATCCAGGGCGTGGACAATGGCTATGAGCTTGAGTTCAACGGAGCGGAGGGAGCGGACCGGCTCACCTATGGCGATGTCTTCCTGCAGAACGAGCAGGAATTCTCCGCCTATAATTTCGAGGCCGCCGACACCGAAATGCTGTTCCGCCACTTCGCCGATGCGGAGAAGGAATGCAACGCGCTGCTGGACCGCGACCAGCCGCTGCCTTTGCCCGCCTATGATCAGGTCATCAAGGCCTCGCACAATTTCAACCTGCTCGACGCCCGCGGCGTGATCTCCGTGACCGAGCGGCAGGCCTATATCGGCCGGGTGCGCGCGCTTTCGCGGCGCTGCGCCGAGGCCTGGCTGAAGACGCCGCAGGCGCAGGCCGTGCGGGGAGCATGATCATGTCGGAACTGCTGCTCGAACTTTTCTCGGAAGAAATCCCCGCCCGGATGCAGAAACGCGCGAGCGAGGATCTGCAACGGCTCATGCTCGAAGGGTTGAAGGAAGCGGGCGTCGAGCCCGCAGCCGCCCGCGCTTTCGTGACGCCGCGCCGCCTGACCCTGCTGCTCGAAGGCCTGCCCGCGCGCACGCCCGATACGCGCGAGGAAAAGAAGGGCCCCAAGGTCGGCGCGCCGGAACAGGCCATTCAGGGCTTTCTGCGCGGGGCGGGCCTCGCCTCGATTGAAGAGGCACAGATACAGGAAGACAAGAAGGGCGCTTTCTACATCGCCACGATTGAAAAGCCGGGGCGGGCCACGGCAGACGTGATCGCCGCGCTCTTGCCGCAGATCATGCGTTCCTTTCCATGGCCCAAATCCATGCGCTGGGGCACGCGGAGCTTGCGCTGGGTGAGGCCGCTGCAATCGATCCTGTGCCTGTTCGCGGGCGAAATCGTGCCCTTCGAGATCGAGGGCATCGCGGCGGGCGATGTGACGCGCGGCCACCGCTTCATGGCGCCGGAAAGTTTTAGCGTCGCCAATTTCGATGATTATGTGGCGAAGCTTTGCAGCGCGGAAGTTATCCTCGATTCAGCCGAGCGCGCGCGGATCATTCGCGCTGGCGCGAAAGAGCTTGCGCAAGAGGCCGGGCTGAAGCTTGTGGAGGACGAGGCGCTGATTGCGGAAGTGGCCGGGCTTGTCGAATGGCCGGTGCCGCTGCTGGGCGCGATCGACGATGAATTCATGGCGGTGCCGCAGGAGGTGCTGACCTCGACCATGCGCGCCAACCAGAAATATTTCGCGCTGACCGATGGCAACGGCAAGCTTGCGCCGCGCTTCGTGGTGGTGGCGAACCTGATCGCGGAAGATGGCGGCAAGGCTATCGTCAACGGCAATGAGCGCGTGCTGCGCGCCCGCTTCTCCGATGCCCGCTTCCTGTGGGAGCAGGACAGGAAGGTGCGCCTTGAAGAGCGCCTGCCGCAGCTTGAGAAAGTGGTGTTTCAGGCAAAGCTCGGCACCGTGCGCGAGAAGGCGGAGCGGGTCGCGAAGCTGGCGCGCGAGCTTGCGGCCTTTGTGCCGGGCGCCGATGCGGACAAGGCGGAAATCGCAGGCCGTCTCGCCAAGGCCGATCTTGTCACCGGCATGGTGGGCGAGTTTCCCGAACTGCAGGGTCTGATGGGCAGCTATTATGCGAAGGCGGATGGTCTCGGCGACGAGATTGCCGGTGCCATTGCCGAGCATTATTCGCCGGTCGGGCCATCGGACGATGTGCCCGCAAGCCCGCTCGGCAAGGTGGTCGCGCTGGCGGACAAGATCGATACGCTGACCGGATTCTGGGCGATAGACGAGAAGCCGACCGGATCGAAAGATCCGTATGCGTTGCGGCGCGCGGCGCTGGGCGTCGTCAGGATCATTCTGGAAGGTGATCTGCGGGTTAACTTGAAAAACGTAGTGTCACTGCAATCTGCTAAACCGTTATCGCTAGTTGAGATTCTTGGTGGCACCGGTAATCTCATTGAGTTCTTCGCCGATCGTCTGAAAGTCTATCTGCGTGATCGTGGCGCACGGCATGATCTTGTCGATGCAGTGTTCGCGCTCGAAAGTCAGGACGATCTCGTGCTGATCGTGAAGCGGGTGGAGGCGCTGGGCGCTTTCCTTGCGACGGAAGATGGCGCGAACCTGCTCGCGGGCTACAAGCGCGCATCGAACATCCTGCGGATCGAGGAAAAGAAGGACGGGGTTTCTTTCGATGAAGCGCCGGATGCTTCTCTCTTCGCGCAGGACGAGGAGCGCACTCTTGCCGCCGCCATCGACAGGGCGGTTGATGATGCGAAAAAAGCCGTGGCGGCCGAGGATTTCGTCGGGGCCATGTCGGGGCTGGCTTCCCTGCGCGGGCCGGTCGATGCTTTCTTCGACAAGGTGACCGTCAATGCCGATGACGCCGCCCTGCGCGCCAACCGCTTGAAGCTGCTGGCGCGCATCCGCGCCGCGCTCAACGAGGTGGCGGATTTTTCAAGGATCGAGGGGTAGGCCGCAAGGATCATGTGTAAAAAATCAAAGTTGACGGGAAACCTTCTATAAGGACTATCCGCGCGCTGGCAGGCGTCGGAGACAAGGCCGGGTACATCCCGTTTTCTGCTCAGAGTGCGAGCGGCGGGAACAGTGGAGAAGCGGGACATGAGCCAGAGCACGAAGTGGGTCTACAGTTTTGGTGACGGCAAGGCGGAAGGAAGCGCCGCCATGCGCAACCTTCTGGGCGGCAAAGGCGCGAACCTTGCCGAAATGTCCAATCTGGGGCTGCCGGTGCCGCCGGGCTTCACCATCACGACCGAGCTTTGCACCGCCTATTACGCAAATGACCGCCAGTATCCTGAAGGATTGCGCGGCGAGGTCGAGACGGCGCTTGCCGATGTGGGCAGGGCGGTCGGCGCAAGTTTCGGCGATCCGGCGCGCCCGCTGCTGGTTTCGGTGCGCTCCGGCGCGCGCGCGTCCATGCCGGGCATGATGGATACGGTGCTGAACCTCGGTCTCAATGACGAGACGGTGGAGGGGCTCGCCCGCAATTCCAACGATCCCCGTTTCGCCTATGACAGCTATCGCCGTTTCATCCAGATGTATTCTGACGTGGTGCTGGGCGTCGAGCATCACAATTTCGAGGAGATCCTTGAATATTTCAAGGAAGACCTCGGTGTTTCTCTTGATACGGAACTTTCGGCCAATGACTGGAAGGAAGTGATCGCGCGCTACAAGAAGCGTGTGGAGGAAGAGCTGGGGGAGCCCTTCCCGCAGGATGTGACGGCGCAATTGTGGGGCGCTATCGGCGCGGTGTTCGGCTCATGGCGCAATGCGCGGGCCGAAACCTACCGGCGGCTCCACAATATTCCGGAAAGCTGGGGCACCGCCGTCAACGTGCAGGCCATGGTGTTCGGCAATATGGGCGACACCAGCGCGACCGGCGTCGCCTTCACCCGCAATCCTTCCACCGGCGAATTCGCGCTTTATGGCGAATTCCTTGTCAATGCGCAGGGCGAGGACGTGGTCGCGGGCATCCGCACGCCCCAGTCCCTGACCGAGATTTCGCGCATCGCGGCCAAGGACACGAAGCCTTCGATGGAAAAGGCGCTGCCCGAGGTTTTCGCTGAGCTGGTCGCGGTGTTCGACCGGCTTGAAAAGCATTACCGCGACATGCAGGACGTCGAGTTCACGGTGCAGGAAGGCAAGCTCTGGATGCTCCAGTGCCGGTCCGGCAAGCGCACCGCGCGCGCGGCGCTGAAGATGGCCGTGGACATGGTGGCGGAAGGGCTGATCACCGAGGAGGAAGCGATCGCGCGCATCGAGCCGCAGTCGCTCGACCAGTTGCTGCATCCGACGCTCGATCCCAATGCGCCCCGCGATGTGCTCGCAAGCGGGCTGCCGGCGTCACCCGGCGCGGCCTCGGGCGAGATCGTGTTCAATTCCGACGAGGCGCAGGCGCTTGCCCAGGCGGGGCATCAGGTCATTCTCGTCCGTATCGAGACGAGCCCGGAAGATATTCACGGCATGCATTCCGCCGCCGCCATCCTGACCACGCGCGGCGGCATGACCAGCCATGCGGCGGTGGTGGCGCGCGGCATGGGGCGGCCTTGCGTTTCCGGGGCGGGCACGATCCGCATCGACTACAAGGCCGAGACCATGACCATCATGGGCGAGGTCTTCGCCAGGGGCGACGTGATTACGGTGGATGGCTCCACGGGGCAGGTGCTGCGCGGCCTCGTGCCGATGCTGCAACCGGAGCTTTCCGGCGACTTCGGCACGCTGATGGGCTGGGCCGACCGCTACCGGCGGATGAAGGTGCGCGCCAATGCCGAGACGCCGCTGGATGCGGAGACCGCGCGCAAGTTCGGCGCGGAAGGCATCGGGCTCTGCCGCACCGAGCACATGTTCTTCGACGAGACGCGCATCGCCGCCGTGCGCCAGATGATCCTCGCCCATGACGTGCAGGGCCGTCGCGCGCCGCTTGCGCAGATTCTGCCGATGCAGCGCGACGATTTCCGCCGTCTCTTCCTGATCATGAAGGGGCTGCCCGTCACCATCCGCCTGCTCGATCCGCCGCTGCATGAATTTCTGCCCAAGGGGCACGAGGAAATTGCGCTGGTGGCCGAGACGCTGAACATGCCCGCCGACGAATTGTCGAAGCGCATTCACGAGCTGGCGGAATCAAACCCGATGCTTGGCCATCGCGGCTGCCGGCTCGGCATCAGCTACCCGGAAATCTACGAGATGCAGGCCCGTGCGATCTTCGAGGCGGCGCTTCTGGCGGCTGAGGAAACCGGCGAGCCGGTGATCCCCGAAGTGATGATCCCGCTCGTCTCGATGAAGGCGGAACTCGATCTGCTCAAGGGCAAGATCGTGGCGGTCGCCGCCGAGGTCGAGGCCGAGAAGGGCGCCAAACTCACCTATTCCATCGGCACCATGATCGAATTGCCGCGCGCCGCGCTGCTGGCGGGCGAAATCGCCGAGACGGCAGAGTTCTTCTCTTTCGGCACGAACGACCTTACACAGACGACTTATGGCATCAGCCGCGACGACAGCTCGCGCTTCCTCGGCGATTACATGCAGCAGAAGCTGATCGAGCAGGACCCGTTCATATCGCTCGATACGCGCGGCGTGGGCGAACTGGTGAAGATCGCTGCTGAACGCGGACGTGTCACGCGCGCGGACATCAAGCTTGGCATCTGCGGCGAGCATGGCGGTGATCCGGCCTCGATCAGCTTCTGCGAGAGCCTCGGCCTCACCTATGTTTCCTGCTCGCCCTATCGCGTGCCGATCGCGCGTCTGGCGGCGGCACAGGCGGCGCTTGCCGCGCGATAAAAGATAGAAATCCCTGATGACAAAGGCGCTTCTCCATCATGAGAAGCGCCTTTCGCCATTTCAGGGCCTTATTTTTTCCACTTTGTGCGGCTCATTCTGGGGGATGCGGTTCGCTGTGCAGGCAGCCCTCCGCCGGGCGATGATTATGGTGCGTCGGCAGAATTTATCCTCCGTTGGCGACTGATCAAATATACATGGCTTGACGGGCATCGTTGTGGATAGTCCCAAACAATTCACATAAGGCATGGAAGATTCCACGTGGCACTGACATGTTTGTGGTGTGTGTTTTCTTTCCCGTTTTGCACAAAAAAGTGGCGAAAATTACCGGATAAAAAATCAGAAAATCTCGTTAGCCGATAAAAAATCGTTTTCTTACAGAGGATTAGGCTTTTTCAGTATGGATGTGGCCATCCGCGCATTGTTCGAAACAATTCTATATGCTACCTCCTGACTATTGATTGATGGAGGGTCTTGCCCGGGAGCCATGGAGGCGTCGGGCTCTAACGTACCAGGCGGCGAATGTCGCAGTGCTCCAAAGTGTTTCGCAAGAAACGCTTGTTTCAGGGAAACCCGGTGACGGGAACCATGAAGCCGGGGGCTGAGAGTGCAAACGAAGCGGTCATTGGAGAACGATGCGAAGGCTTATTGAATGGCTCGGAATTGAGCCGTCCCTGAAGGGCTTGTCTTACGGTGCGATAGCCGCCGTCTGCCTGTCCGTCGTCACGGCGAGCGTCGCCGGGCGTCTGGGGACACCCTTTTCCGTTGCGGAAATCGGACAGCATAAAATCGGGCAGGCCGGGATGATGGCCGCCGGTGCCGGCAACGGCGCGGCTGGATCTGCCGCCCGGATTGCTGTTGCGACAGCGGATGCCGGCAAGGCGCAGGCAGGCGACGCGCAGAAAGATTCTTCGGGCGATGCCGCCAATGTGGCCGGCGCAGGCGATCAGCCTCTCATCGCCATGGCGCGGATTCTGCCGCAGGCCCGGCCCATGGATTCCTACTACAGCAAAAAATCCGCCCCTGCCTATGATCCGGTCAATTACGAGCAGGAGCGCAATTGCCTCGCTCAGGGCGTCTATTTCGAGGCGCGGGGCGAGTCGCGTGAAGGCCAGCTTGCGGTGGCGGAAGTGATTCTCAACCGCGTGAGTTCAGGCCTCTACCCTTCTTCGGTGTGTGGCGTGGTCTATCAGGGGGCGGGCAGCAAGAACTGCCAGTTCTCCTTCGCCTGCGATGGCGCGGCGGACCGCCCCAAGAATCCCAATGCGTGGAGCCGGGCGACCCGGATCGCCGAACAGGCTCTCAAGAATGGTGACAACGACCCGCTGGTAGGCCGTGCGACGTCCTATCACGCTGATTATGTGAACCCTGCCTGGTCGCGGAAAATGCAGGAAGTGACCCGGATCGGCCGCCATGTCTTCTACGAGAAGCCCAAGCGGTCCTGATCGGGAGAAGCTGCTGAAACATAAAAGGCTGGTGCGTCGCACCAGCCTTTTGTTTTGGCAATCAGCTTGGGGCCCGGGTGTCCTGAATGGCCTTGAGCATCGGAGCGATGGGCCCCGTGGTCGCGATCTGCTCGCGCACCAGTTCCGGCGCATTGCCCGCCGCCTTGTCGAGTTCGGCAAGCTCGGGCGGCACATACCAGTGCAACTGCTCGGAGTGATAGGCCTCCCAAACCACTTTCGCGACCTCGACCGGCGGGATCGCGCGGAACAATCCTTCCTTGGGCGCATTCGCCGCCGCGCCCGGGGGCAGGATGGGCGTATCGATAAGGCCGGGCAGCACGTCGGCGGCGCGGACGCCGATCAGCCTGAATTCGATCGAGAGCGCCTCCGTCAGGCCCTTCACGGCGTGCTTGGTGGCCGAATAGACCGCGATGCCCGGCATGCCATAGGTGGCCGATGAGGAAGATGTCGTGAAGCATAACGAGTTCTTCGTGGCTTTCAGCAGGGGCAGGGCGGCGTAAATGCCATTGAGCACACCGACGAAATTCACCTGCACCACGGCCAGAATATCCTCGAACGGCATCTGCTCGAAAAGGCCGCCGCGCCCGATGCCGGCGTTGTTGTAAAGGAGGTCGAGCTTGCCGTCCGTAACCGCGCCGAAGGCGGCGATGGTCTTGTCATAATCGGCCTTGCTGGTCACATCGAGCTTGCTGGTGATGCAGTTCTCCGCGCCAAGTTCCGCTTCAAGGCTTTTCAGCCCTTCCTCGTTCACGTCATAGCCGCCGACGAACCAGCCCTTGGCATTGAACAGGCGGGCGGTTTCGCGGCCCATGCCGGATGCGGCGCCGGTGATGAAGATTGATTGACGGCCCTTTGCGGTGCCCATGGATTCCTCCGGTCATCGATGTTTCCTGATGCGGACGATCCTAGATGATTTGCGGGCTTCGTAAATGGGCGTTACCACCCGGTCAGGTCTGAAATTTCGGGCTGTGCGCGCTTGCCGTTGCGGCAGCCGCGGCGCTACGCCGTCAGCTCGTCGAAATCAAGACCGAGATCGAGGCAGGGGGCGGAGTGGGTGATCCAGCCGCAGGAAATGAGATCGACGCCCGACGCGGCGATGGCGGCGGCGGTTGCCGCCGTCACATTGCCGGAAGCCTCCGTGGTGGCGCGGCCAGCGACCAGCTTCACAGCTTCGGTCAATGTTTCCGGCGACATGTTGTCGAGCAGCACGGCTTCGACACCGACGCCCAGGCATTCCTCAAGCTGTTCGAGATTGTCGACCTCGACCTCGATCTTGACCATATGGCCGGTCTGCTTGCGCGCGCGCGCGACGGCGGCGGTGATGCCGCCGGACATGGCGATGTGATTGTCCTTGATGAGGACGCCGTCATCGAGGCCGAAACGGTGGTTGATGCCGCCGCCCGCGCGCACGGCATATTTTTCGAGCGCGCGCAGGTTGGGCGTGGTCTTGCGGGTGCAGCAGATGCGGGCCTGCGTGCCCTCGACCGCGCGCACGATTTCGCGGGTCGAGGTAGCGATGCCGGAGAGGTGACCCATGAAATTGAGGGCGACGCGCTCGGCGGTCAGGATCGAACGCGCGCTGCCCTCGATGGCAGCCACCGTATCGCCGGGCTCCACGTCCCAGCCGTCGTTTTTTGCGACCGCGATCTTGAGGCCGGGATCGATCAGGCGGAAGGCGATGCGGGCGCAGTCGAGTCCCGCGATCCGGCCGGATTTCCGGGCACGGATCATCACCCGCGCGCGGGCGGAGGAAGGCACCGTGGCGCTGGTGGTGATGTCGCCCGCAAGCCCCAGATCCTCCTCCAGCGCGGCGCGCACGGCGGGCTCCACGATCAGCAGCGGCAGGGATTCAAGATCGACGATACTCATGCGCTATGTCCCTGGGCGGCGGGTTCGATATGGGCGCTCTCGCGCGCGATGTTCTCGGCATCCGCCAATGTCATGAAGGTGCGATGCCGCCAGTTTTCCCTGGCCTCGGGCATGTCGCGGCGGAAGTGGCCGCCCCGGCTTTCGGTGCGCGCCAGCGCCGCCGCGGTGATCAGCCTGGCGGTGCAGGCCATGTTGAGGAAAAGGCTCTGCGGCCCCGCCGCCCGCTCCAGCCGGGCGATCTCGCCCAGCGCATGGACAAGGCCCGCCTGTGTCCGTTCGACCCCGACACAACGGCTCATCAGCGTGCGCAGGTCCATGACGATGGGCGAGGTGACGGGAAGCCCCACGCCCAGCGACGGGGGCTCGGTCCGGTTGCCGGATTCGCCCGCGGGCAGCGTGCCGGAAATATCCTGTGCGATGCGCGCGCCATAAACCACGGCTTCGAGAAGCGAGTTGCTGGCGAGCCTGTTCGCACCATGAGCGCCGGTGGAAGAAACCTCGCCGCAGGCCCACAGGCCCTCGATGCTGGTGCGCCCCCGCGCATCGACGCCGATGCCGCCCATATGATAGTGGGCGGCGGGCGCGACGGGGATGGGCGCGCTGACCGGATCAATGCCCATCGACTGGCAATGTTCGTAGACGGTGGGGAAGCGCTCCGGGAAGGCCGCGCCCACGGCGGCGCGCGTATCGAGGAAGGCGCTGCGGCCCGCCTCTATTTCGCGGAAGATGGCACGGGCCACCACGTCGCGCGGCGCAAGTTCCGCCAGCGGATGAATGGCGGGCATGAAGCGGCGGCCGGTTGCATCGATGAGGATCGAGCCTTCTCCTCGCAGCGCCTCGGTGACGAGGGGAGCCGGGTCACGCGACCCGGCGATGGCGGTCGGGTGGAACTGCACGAATTCGGGATCGGCGATCACCGCGCCCGCGCGCGCGGCCATGGCGAGACCTTCGCCGCGCGCTTCCAGCGGGTTGGTGGTGACGGCGAAAAGCTGGCCGACACCGCCGCTCGCCAGCACTACGGCGCGGGCCCTGACCAGCAGCGGCAGGGCGGCGGCGGAGGCATGCACGGGGCGCACGAAGACGCCCGCAGCGCGGCCGTTTTCCATCGCCAGCTCATAGGCCGAGAAGCCCTCGATGATGCGGATGGAGGGCGTGGCGCGCACGGCGGCGATCAGGGCCTGCATGATGGCGTGGCCCGCCCGGTCGCCCTTCACCCGCACGATGCGGCGATGGCTGTGGGCGGCTTCCTGGCCGACGGAGAGCTTGCCTTCCAGATCGCGGTCGAAAGGCACGCCGAGGCGCAGCAGATCAGCAATCCGCTCCGGCGCTTCCATCGCCATGGAAAGGGCCACGGTTTCATCGACGATGCCTGCGCCCGCCGCGACAGTGTCGGCGGCATGGGATTGCGGCGTGTCGCCCGCCTCCACGGCGGCGGCGACGCCGCCTTGCGCCCAGGCGCTGGAGGCGCCATCGCCGATGGGCGCGCCCGCGAGCACGGTGACGGGGCGGGGCGAAAGCTTGAGGGCGGTGAAGAGGCCCGCCAGACCCGCGCCGACGATCAGAACGTCGCCGGCATCGATGATATTGTCATAAGGCATCGCAGCCTCCCTCGCCCGGCGCGCGAAGGGCGCGCGGGGCGATGAGAAAGATACAGGGAAACGTCAGTTCTTCAGATTGATCATCCGCTCGACGGCCTGCCGCGCCCGGCCCGCGATGGCGGGATCGACATATACTTCCTCGCGCATGTAGACGAGCGACTCGAGAATGTTCCTGAGCGAGATGCGCTTCATGTGCGGGCACAGGTTGCAGGGGCGCACGAATTCCACGTCCGGGTTTTCCACGGCCACATTGTCGCTCATGGAGCATTCGGTGACCATGACGACGCGGCGCGGCTTTTTCGTCTTCACCCAGTCGATCATGGCGGCGGTGGAGCCGGAGAAGTCGGCGACGTCCACCACGGCGGGGGGGCATTCCGGATGGGCGATGATGACGATGCCCGGATCGTCCTTGCGATACTGCATCAGCTCTTCGGGGGTGAAGCGCTCATGCACCTCGCAATGGCCCTTCCATGTGATGATCTTCACATCGGTCTGGCGGGCGATGTTCTGCGCCAGATATTCGTCCGGCAGGCACATGACGCGATCGACGCCGAAGCTCTCGACCACTTTCACGGCATTGGAGGAGGTGCAGCAGATGTCGCTCTCCGCCTTCACGGCGGCCGAGGTGTTCACATAGGTGACGACCGGCACGCCGGGATATTGCTGGCGCAGCAGGCGGATGTCGGCGGCCGTGATCGAGTCGGCGAGCGAACAGCCCGCGCGGCTGTCGGGGATCAGGATGGTCTTTTCCGGGTTCAGCAGCTTCGACGTTTCCGCCATGAAGTGTACGCCGCACTGGACGATCACGTCGGCGTCCACCCGGGCCGCTTCCTTGGCGAGCTGGAGCGAGTCGCCCACAATGTCGCCGACGCAGTGGAAAATTTCCGGGGTCTGATAATTGTGCGCAAGGATGACCGCGTTGCGCTCTTTCTTGAGACGGTTGATCGCGTGAATATAGGGCGCGAAGAACGGCCACTCGATGGAGGGGATGACATGCTTCACCTTTTCGTAAAGCGGAGCCATCTCCCGGGCGAGGCCGGGCGTATATTCAAGCTCGGGCATATCGAGCGGCTTGTAGGCGCGGGTGCCTGCGTTCACAGGGCTGGTGGTGCGCGCCTCATCCGTCCGGATTTCGCTGCCATAAGCCATTGCGTCCTCCTAATGCTCTATTTGAGCATATCTTGTGTATCAAAAAAGCCGGTCTCGACCGGTCTGTGATTGGCCG
The DNA here is from genome assembly GCA_028283765.1 of Parvibaculaceae bacterium. Classification (GTDB taxonomy): domain Bacteria; phylum Pseudomonadota; class Alphaproteobacteria; order Parvibaculales; family Parvibaculaceae; genus JAATFR01. Next base: position 195,713 of record JAPWJY010000003.1, read on the forward strand.
TAATGCTAGGCTTGAGCATTAGTGCCGTCAATTCCCATCCCGTGGAAATATATTAAGTGTCTGAAAAGACGCCTTGAATCACCAGAAAAGCCTGTGTTTCAAAGGCTTTTTACGAGTTTGCGCGGCTGCGTGAGGGCGCGAGCTTGAGGCCCGGCGCGGGGCGTTCCGCCAGCACTTCGCGGCGAAAACGGAACTGTTCGGCGGGGCGGCCGCCGGTCTGGGTGGTCACGCGTCCGGTGCGCTCGACGAGCCCGCCCTTTTCCACCAGACGGCGGAAATTCTGCTTGTGGACATGCAGGCCCAGCAGGGCTTCGACCGTTTTCTGCAATTCATAGAGGGTAAACACCGGCGGCATCATCTCGAAGGCGACCGGGCGGTATTTGATCTTGGAGCGCAGCCGGCTCATGGCGGTGGCGAGGATGCGCCGGTGGTCATATTGCATGGGCCGCCCCAGCAGCGGCGGCCGGGCTGCGCCACGCCGGGCAAGGGCGTTGGGGCGGCCGTCGCGGGCCGCCTCGCGCAGCAGGCCCGCTTCGTAGAGAAGCTCATAGCGCTCCAGCACCTTTTCCTCGTCCCATTGCACGCCATCGGTGCCGAAGCAGAGCCGCACCCGGTCGAGGCGCCGCCCGCGCACCAGCTCTTCCGCGTTGGTGCTGGTCTTGTCGTTCGCCCATTCCCGCAGCAGCGGCACGATGAGCTGGTCGATGATGGCGGGCTTGCCGTCTCGCCAGTCGTCCCATGGGAAATGATCGTACCAGTCGCGCCAGACGGCGCCCGCAGGCGCGCTGTCGGCGGTGCGGGTCAGCGCCAGATAGCCGACGGAAACGACGTGTTCACCCGCCTGTTCCTTCAGTTCGGTGGCATGGCGGCCCCGGTCGCCGAAGGTATAGAGCTGCTCGACATAGCCGAGCGTCAGCTTCGTCTGCTCCTGCACCCAGGAGCGCAGGCCGATTTCCAGCGTGCGGTGATGGAAGGGATCGAAGGGGCCGAAGGGAAGCGCGTCCCAGCGGCTGCTGGCGTCGTCGCCGTCCTGCGGCACCACAAGGATCTTGGGCTGGCCGTCGGCGACCGTGACGATGGCCGCATTGAGGCCGATGACGACGGCCACATCGGCAATGTCGGGGTCTTTTCTGGGGGCGGCGGGCGGTGCTTCTGTCATGGGGCCAGGGTCACCGGCAAGGCGTAGAGGTTACCTTCCCAGGCGGCGCTCGCGGGCCCGATGGCGGCGATGGCCTCGATCATGCGCCCGTCGCGGCCCAGCAGCGCGTCGCCCAGCGCCACGATCCGGGGATTGGGGTTGGCGTGGGGCCCGCGCTGGCGCAGGAGCCGGGCGAAGGCCATCTCGGTGCCGGGTTCATTGAGCGCGCAGAGCGCCACATAGGCCGAGGAGGTGGAACGGCTGATCCCGGCCCAGCAATGGACCAGCATCGGGGCCGAGCGGTCCCAGCCCCGGACGAAGGAGATCAGTTCCTCGACATGCGCCTGTTCCGGGCAGACCAGATCGTCGGCGGGAGCGTGAATGTCGTTGATGCCGAGGCGCAGGTGCCGGTCGGGTGCGATGCCCTCCGGCGTCGGGATCATGGAATTGGCATCGAGCAGCGAAATGACGTGAGAGGGCTTGAGTGTTTCGACGGCTTTTTCCACCGCGCTGAGCGGACTCACATAGATCATCGCGATTATTTCCGGTGTTCGACGGCCTGATGTCTGATTCTAGCACAATCAGGGCGCGGTGGACACGCGGGGGCTCTCGCTTGTGAGCAGGCGGAACCGTTCCAGATATTGCTGCTGGGCGGCCGGCGTCGGCAGCGGTTCGATCCTGATCGGAGCCAGGCCCCGGGGGCGGCTGAAAATGGCGGCGGCCTCGGAATCCCCGAAACCCGCGATCTGGGTCGCCTCCAGAAAGGCCGAGGCGCGGTCGGCCCGCTTGATCAGGTCTTCGACCTGGGCGGGCAGGCGGTCGGGCAGGCCGAAGCGGCGGCGGATCTCAAGGGCGAGGCGCTCCTCGAAGCCCTTGTAGTCGATCCCGAGCGCCGCCTTGAACGGGCTGATCATGTCGCCGATCACATATTCCGGCGCGTCGTGGAGAAGGGCGGCGAGCCGCCAGCGTTTGGGCCAACCCGGCTTGAACCGCACACAGATGTCGTCGACCAGCACGCAATGCTCGGCCACGGTGTAGGCGTGCTCCCCGCTGGTCTGCCCGTTCCAGCGGGCCACACGGGCAAGGCCGTGGGCGATGTCCTCGATTTCGATGTCGAGCGGCGAGGGATCGAGCAGATCCAGCCGCCGCCCGCTCAGCATCCGCTGCCAGGCCCGGGGCTTTTCTTCCTTTGCCGGTCTCCGGGAGACGGCCATCGGGCCTCCAGCGCAAAAGGAGGCCCTTATTGGGCGGCCGACACCTTGGGATGAACGGCGGCGGTGTAGTCGTCCATCAGCGTCTGGGTCAGGGCGCCCGGCTTGAAGCGGTATTCGCCGATCTCGGCCACCGGCGTCACTTCGGCCGCCGTGCCGGTGATGAAGCATTCGCTGAAACCGGCCATCTCTTCCGGCTTGATGTGGCGCTCGATCACTTCGATGCCGCGCTTCCGGGCAAGCTCGATCACGCTCTGGCGGGTGATGCCATCGAGGAAACAGTCCGGCAGCGGGGTGTGGATCACGCCATCCTTGATGAAGAAGACGTTCGCGCCCGTGGCTTCCGCGACATAGCCGCGATAGTCGAACATCAGCGCGTCCGCATAGCCCTTGCGCTCGGCCTCATGCTTGGAGAGCGTGCAGATCATATAGAGACCCGCCGCCTTGGCCTTGCAGGGGATGGTGTCAGGGGCCGGGCGGTGCCATTTCGAGATGTCGAGGCGGATGCCCTTCATGCGCTGCGCCGGGTCGAAATAGGACGGCCAGTCCCAGCAGGCGACGGCGACATTGATCCGGTTGTTCTGGGCTGAAACGCCCATCATCTCGCTGCCCCGCCATGCCAGCGGCCGCAGATAGGCCTCTGTCAGGCCGTTCGCCTTGCAGACGGCGATGCAGGCCTCGTCGATCTGCTCCACGGTATAGGGGATGGTGAAGCCCAGCGCTTCGCCCGACGCGATCAGGCGCAGCGAATGTTCGCGCAGCTTGAAGACTTCGCCGCCATACATCCGCTCTCCCTCGAACACGCAGCTTGCGTAATGAAGACCGTGCGTCAGCACATGGATCTTCGCGTCCTTCCAGGGCACGAGCGCCCCGTTGAACCAGATGAAGCCATCACGTTGGTCGAAGGGAAGATCAGACATTGGTTTGGTCCTGGTTGGCTCCCGTCGCCGCGCCACGCGGCAGGGAGCATTCGGCCCAGAGGCTTTCCCGGTAAGGGGATGCTTGGAAGTCCTGGGTCAGAGAGATACGATCAGCCCCATCTCAGGCGCAAACACGGATTGGCTGCAAGAGAAATGGCTCGGCCGGTCGATTGTCGTTCTATCGGTTAGATGTATCACCTCTCCCAAATTTATGTCAACATAGCTGACATAAATTTGGTGTCATGCTGGAGCGCGAGGACATCGCGGGTGATTAGGGAACAGATGGACAAGGGAAGAGCTCTCGTCGAATCTCAGATGCCAGTGGAGCCGGACGATTATGCGGATCATCGCCTGACGGAGGTGATCGAGCTGTTTTTCTTCGCCTACCGGGATTTCACCAGCGATCCGGACGGGATTCTGGAAACATATGGTTTCGGGCGGGCCCATGGCCGGGTCATGCATTTTGTCGGGCGCAATCCGGGCATCAGCGTGGCGGAACTGCTGAACATATTGCGCATCACCAAGCAGAGCCTCGCCCGCGTGCTCCGCGAACTGATCGAGCGCGGGTTCGTCCGGCAGGAGGAAGGCCCGCGCGACCGCCGCCAGCGGCTGCTCTTTCTCTCGCAGGCTGGTATCGAGCTTGTCCGCAAGGTGGACGTGCCCCAGCGCGCCCGGGTCCGGAGGGCCCTTGAGGCCGCGGGCCCCGAGGCGCGCGACCTGTGGCCCGGGATGCTGCTCGGCATCGTCAATCCCGAGGACCGGGCGGCGGTATCGGCGCTCGTGAGCAAGCCCAGAGTGATCGGGGAGGACCGATGACGCCCCAGCCCGCGTCCCGGATTCCCGCCGACGATGCGCCCCATATCCTCGTGGTGGACGATGACCGGCGCATCCGCGAACTGTTGCAGCGCTATCTGACGGACAATGGCTACAGGGTCACGGTAGCCGAAAACGCGGCCGCCGCCCGCGAACAGCTTGAAGGGCTGATGTTCGACCTGCTGGTGCTCGACGTCATGATGCCGGGCGAAAACGGGGTCGATCTCACCCGTTCGCTGCGCAAGATTTCCACCGTGCCCATTCTGATGCTGACCGCGCGCACGGAAATAGACCACCGGATTTCCGGCCTTGAAAGCGGGGCGGACGATTATCTGGGCAAGCCCTTCGAGCCGCGCGAACTGCTGCTGCGGATCACCACCATCCTGCGCCGCGTGCAGCCCGCCGATGAGCGCGCCGACGAGGAAATCTCGTTCGGCGCCTGCCGGTTCAATGTGGAGCGGGGCGAGCTGTGGTGCCGGGATGATCTGGTCAGGCTCACCACCCGCGAGGTGCAGTTGATGCGCCAGTTCGCCATCAACGCCAACCGGCCCCTGAGCCGCGAGGACTTGTGCGACACGGAGCTTGCCGAGCGTTCCATCGACGTCCAGATAAACCGGCTCCGGCGCAAGATCGAGCCCGATCCGCGAAATCCCGTCTATCTGCAAACCGTCCGGGGCGAGGGCTATATCCTCAAGTCGGATTGAAGGCCTCGCCATGAGCCCTTTCGCTCTCCTGAAACGTTATCTGCCACAGGGGCTTTATGGCCGCTCGCTGATCATCATCGTCACGCCGATGGTGCTGCTTCAGGCAATCGTCGCCTATGTCTTCATCGAACGCCACTGGCAGATGGTCACCGAAAAGCTGAGCGAAAGCGTGGTCTCGGAAACGAGTTTCCTGCTGGCCGAATATGAGCAACTGCCGATGAAGAACGCGGGGGCTCACATCGCCTCTATCGCCAATGACAAGCTCTCTCTCTCCGTGGCCTTCCTGCCGGGCGAAACCCTGCCCCGAACCCCGTCGTCGCGGGGCACCCTGCTTGACCGGTCGCTTTCGGACGAATTGCGCCGTCAGATCGGCCGCCCCTTCTGGATCAGCACGGTCGATTATGAGGATTATGTCGACATTCGCATCCAGCTTTCCAATGGCGTGATGCGGGTGCTGGCCCTGCGCAGCCGGGTCTATGCCACCAATACCCATATCTTCATCGTCTGGATGGTGGGCGCCTCGCTGGTGCTGATCGTCGTCGCCATCCTGTTCCTGAGAAACCAGATACGCCCCATAGAACGGCTGGCGGCGGCGGCGGAAGGCTTCGGCAAGGGCCGGGAAATGGCGCGATTCAAGCCGGCCGGCGCGTCCGAAGTCCGGCGCGCGGCGGCCGCGTTTCTCGATATGAAGGATCGCATCCAGAAGCAGATGGAGCAGCGCACGCAGATGCTGAACGGCGTCAGCCATGATCTGCGCACGCCGATCACCCGCTTCAAGCTGCAGCTCGCCATGATGCCCGACAGTCCGGAGATCGAGGATCTGCGGGCGGACGTGCGTGAAATGGAGCGGATGCTGGAGGATTATCTCGACTTTGCCCGGGGCCATCAGGGCGAAGTCTCCGAACCTACCGATCTTGGCGATCTGCTGCGTCAGGTTCAGGACGAAATCGGCCGCGGCGGCGGCAAGGTCTCGCTTTGCGTCGAGGCCGAGGACGAACGCGACATGATCGTCTCGATCCGGCGCAACGCCTTCAAGCGCGCGCTCGTCAATATCGTGGATAATGCGGCCAAATATGCCGAGCATGTCTGGATCGAGGCGGTGCGCCGTCCCGAAGGGGTCGACATCATCGTCGATGACGATGGCGAGGGGATTCCGGCAGATGAGCTTGAGGCGGTTTTCAGGCCGTTCTACCGGCTCGACGCGGCTCGCAATCTCGATGCGGGAGGCTCCGGGCTCGGTCTTGCCATCGCACGGGACATCGCGCGCGGCCATGGCGGCGACATCATCCTGTCGGCAAGCCCGCGCGGCGGCCTGCGGGTGGTGATTTCAGTGCCGGTCTGAGCCGGTCAGCACAGCCGCGCGCCGTTCGGCACGGTCCAGTCGGGTCTCGCAAGTACGATGGCCCCGCCCGCGTCGGCAAAGCCAAGCGTCAGCACTTCCGACATGAACGGGCCGATCTGGCGCGGCGGAAAATTGACGACCCCGAGCACCTGCCGCCCGACGAGCAGTTCCGGGCCGTAATGGTCGGTGATCTGCGCCGAACTGCGCCTGATGCCGATCGTTTCGCCGAAATCGATCCTGAGCTTGAAGGCGGGCTTGCGCGCTTCGGGAAAAGGTTCGGCCTCGATGATGGTGCCGACCCTTATGTCGAGCGCCATGAAGGTGTCGAAGCCGGTGGTGGGCTCGGGGGTCTGCGTGCTCATTCGGCGGCGTCTTCCTGATGGTTCTGCCTGCGGGCGCGCCGGTTTTCCCGGCGCTGGCGCAGGGCGCGGATGATATTTTCCCCCTGGCGCAGGCGCTTGTCGAGTTCGGCCATGGTCTTTGCCTGGTCCTCGCCATCGGTGAGCCAGACGCGGAAGGCCGACGCCCATGCGACCGCGAGACCGCGCACCCGGAGCATGCCTTTCAGGCCGGAACTGTCGATGCCAGCGGCCTCCAGCATCAGGGAAAGGGACCGAAAGGTGGGGGAAAGCAGCGAAAGGGCGGAAAGAGGCTCCTGCACGACATCCTTCGTCAGCGCCTTGAGCGCGCTCCGGTAGGGAGTCATGGCGTCGAAGCCGAGCATGATGATGTCGAAGAGAATATCGCGGGGCGAGGCGCCGGTGAAATCCTCCTCCGCCGCGAGCTTCAGGGTTTCCTTGTCGATGCGCCGGCTGAAGCCGTCAAGGATGGCGGCCTTCGAGGGAAAGACGCCGACGGTTTCCGCGAGCGACAGGCCGGCCGCCTCGGCGATATGCCCCAGCGTCAGATCGCGCCAGCTTTGTTCCTGAACGAGGGCAAGGGTCGCATCGATGATCCGGTCTTCAACGCCTGCGGGTTTCTTGCGTGCCATGACATGCCTCTGCTCGGGGAACGGTCCGGGCTGCGCGCCGGTCCCTGAACATAATCGGGGCCGGGGCGGATTCCTACCGCTCAAGCGGACGGGGCGACAGGGATTTCAGGCTCCGGGCCGGGCAAGGTCGCGGGAGCGGTCCCGGGCGGCGGTCACTGCCCTGAGCAGAAGGCTCGCCATGGCCTCCTCTCCCATCAGCACCTCCAGCGCCGCCGCCGTGGTCCCTCCCGGGGAGGTCACGTTCTTGCGCAGGGTGGCGGCGGGTTCGCCGGAGCGGTGCAGCATCTCGCCCGCACCTGAAACCGTCGCCCGGGCGAGTTGCATGGCAAGCGCGGGGGCGAGCCCCAGTGCCTCGCCGCCCGCCGCGAGGCATTCGACCAGATAGAAGACATAGGCGGGGCCGCTGCCTGAAATGGCGGTGACGGCGTCGATCAGCGCTTCATCCTCGACCCAGCCGACCTCGCCGACAGCGCCCAGCAATTGCTCCGCCAGCGCCTTCTGCGCATCGGATACACGGGGACCGGCGCAGGCGACGGTGATGCCGCGGCCGACCGAGGCGGGCGTGTTGGGCATGGAGCGGACGATGCGCGCGTCCGGGCCGAGCAGGCCGGAGAAAACATCGAGGGTGGTGCCCGCCGCGATCGACAGGAACAGCGTATCGGGTCCGGCCAGCGGTTTGAGTTCAGGCAGGACGCTCGCCATCATTTGCGGCTTGACCGCGACCACGACCACGGACGGGTTGCGCGCGGCGATCTGTTCGATGGGAAAATTGATGGCGATGCCCGCTTCCGCCACGAGCATCTTCATATCCGGCGAGGGCGAAGGATCCCGGACCATCACGGAGCCGGGGGAAAGCCCGTCCGCCAGCCAGCCGCTGAGCAGGGCGCTGCCCATCTTGCCGGCGCCGACGAGAAGGAGGGGGCGATCCAGGGAAAGACTCATGAAGCTTGCTCGATATGGAAACGGGGCCGGGGCTCAGGCATTGCCCTGTGTTTCGAAAAGGGCGGCCTGGAAGGCTTCTTCCGCCGTTTTGCCGGCCCAGATCACGAACTGGATCGCCGGGAAATAGCGCTCGCAGGCCTCGATGCCAAGGCGCAGCAGGATTTCGCATTGTTCGGGTGTGGCGCTCGCGCCGCCGCACAGAAGCAGGCTGTTGCGGTAGAGCAGCATGCCGTCATCCGACCAGAGGTCGAAATGACCGGCCCAGAGATGCTCGTTGATGATGGCGATCAGGTGGCGAATCTCGGTGCGGCGCGTCTCTGGCACCTTGATGTCGAGAGTACAGGCGACATGAAGGCCAGCAAGGTCCGGCCGCCAGTTCAGGGAAATCTGGTAGTCATGCCATGTGCCGCTCACGCACAGGTTCATTTCATCTTCATGGGAGCGCTCGAAGCCCCATTCCTGAAGCGTGGCGACCTGTTCCATGAGATCAAGGGGATGGCCCTCGAAATAGTCCGCTGTGGCTATCCCTGCGCTCATGCTCTCCCCCTCTGTAACCTATATGTTGTGGAGAGATGACAGCCCACCACAAAAGAAGGGTGCCGCAAGCTTTGAGTCGGCGCAAGAGCGCCGGCCCGGGAAGCCATGGAAAGTCTGGGGATTATTCCGGGGTTTTTTTCGCGCCCGGCTTCCCGGCGAGCGCGGCTTCCAGCGCCTCGATGCGGGCCTTGAGGGCGTCGTTTTCCTCGCGCGCGATCTGCGCCATCTCCCGCACGGCGTCGAATTCCTCGCGGGCGACGAGATCGAGTCCCGCAACCAGACGCTCCGCCTGGCTGTGGAAAATGGTTTCGATTTCATGCCGCAAGCCTTCGGCCGCCCCGGCTGCACCGGTGAAAAGTCTGGCGATATCGTCGAAAACGCGGTTGCGGGTCTGGGTCATGTCAAAGCTCCAAATGCTTGCCGCCCGAGCATAACCAGTATCGCGGCGGGTGGCGATCACTGGATTGAGGGGCGTTCTTGCGCCATAGCATGGTTGACAGGGCAGGGCAGAGGGGGAGACTACCGCCTTTCGCACGGCCCCTCAGCGGAGCGCTTCATGGCCTCGACCGGCATTCCCTTCCCGAATATCGACCCTGTCCTCTTTCAGATCGGGCCCTTTGCGATTCGCTGGTATGCGCTGGCCTATATCGTGGGCATCGTCGCGGGCTGGCGCTATGCCGTGCGCATGGTCGACACGCCCCGGCTCTGGCGGGGGCCTGCGCCCGCGACCCGTCTCCAGATCGACGATCTGCTGCTTTACGTGACGCTCGGCATCATTCTGGGCGGCCGCATCGGCTATGTGCTGGTCTACAATTTCGCTGCCTATATCCGCAATCCGCTGACCATTTTCGAGGTCTGGCAGGGGGGTATGAGCTTCCATGGCGGGGCCACGGGCGTGCTCATCGCGGTCACGCTCTTTGCCTGGGTCAAGGGCATCAATCCGCTCTCGCTCGCGGATCTGGCGAGCGCCGTCGCCCCCATCGGTCTCTTTCTGGGGCGCTGCGCCAACTTCATCAACGGTGAGCTGTGGGGGCGTCCCACCGATGTGCCCTGGGCGATGGTGTTTCCGACTGGCGGTCCTCTGGCCCGCCACCCCAGCCAGCTTTACGAGGCTGCACTGGAGGGGCTGGTGCTCTTTATCGTGTTGCGCCTGCTGACCCATCATTTCGACGCGCTCAAGCGGCCGGGCGTGGTGCTGGGCAGCTTCGTCGCGGGCTATGGCGTGGCGCGGACGGTTTGCGAGTTTTTCCGCGAGCCGGACGCCCAGCTCGGCTTTCTGTGGGAGGGGCTCACCATGGGCATGATGCTTTCGATCCCGATGATCGTCGTGGGCCTTGCCATCGTCTGGTGGGCCTCGGCCCGCAATCCCGCCAGGGCATGAACAATCCTGTCGCCGATCATCTGCGCCGCCTGATCGAGATCGAGGGACCCGTCCCGGTCGCCGATTACATGGCGATTGCGCTCGGCCACCCGCAGCATGGCTATTACATGCGCCAGGACCCCCTGGGGGCAGGGGGCGACTTCATCACCGCGCCGGAAGTGAGCCAGATGTTCGGTGAACTCGTCGGCCTGTGGATCGCCGCCCAATGGCTGGCACAGGGCGCGCCGGAAAGCTTCGTGCTGGCTGAGGCCGGACCCGGGCGGGGCACGCTGATGGCCGACGCATTGCGGGCGACGGCCCGTGTGCCCGGCTTCAGCCGGGCGGCGGAGGTTCATTTCATCGAAACAAGTCCGGTCCTGAGAGCCGCGCAGGCGGTCCGCGTCCCCCATGCCTGCTGGCACGACACGCTCGACAGCGTTCCGGAAGGACCGCTGTTCCTGATCGCCAATGAGTTTTTCGACGCCCTGCCGGTCCGGCAATTCGTTCGGACGGAGCGGGGCTGGTGCGAGCGCTGCGTCGCCCTCGATGTGACTGGCGAAAGGTTTGAGCCGGTCCTTGCGCCGGTCGCGCAGGGGGCCGCCGATCTCCTGCCGCCGGATCTGCGGGACGCGCCTGCGGGCAGCCTCGCGGAAATCTCGCCCGCTTCGGAAGCGATTGCCCGCCAGATCGCCAGCCGGGTTGCGGCGCATGGCGGGGCGGCGCTCATCATCGATTATGGCCATGCCCGCAGCGGTCTGGGCGACACGCTTCAGGCGGTGCGGGCCCATGCCTATGCCGATCCGTTCGCGGACCCGGGACTTGCCGATCTCACCGCCCATGTCGATTTCGAGGCATTGGGACAGGCGGCGCAGGCGGCGGGCGCTACCGTTCATGGTCCCGTGGAGCAGGGCGCGCTTCTTTTTGCGCTTGGAATCGAAAGCCGCTGCGTGAAACTGAAAGCCGGCGCGAGCCAGGCCCAATGTGATAGAATTAATACCGAGCTGGACCGTTTGACTGGCGCTGACCAGATGGGACACCTGTTCAAGGCCATGGCGATAACCCCTCGCAACATACCGGTACCCGATGGCTTTTGACCGCGAGGCCTTGCTGGCGATCCGTCCGCATCGAGCGGAAACCCTGAGGCTGCCCGGGGTTCTGCACGGGTTTTTCACCCGTGAGGGCGGGGTCTCGACGGGATTGTACGATTCCCTGAATTGCGGCATGGGATCGAGCGACGTTCCTGAGACAGTGCTTGAGAACCGTTCGCGGGTTGCCGCGGCAATCGGCGTCGCCACCCTGATGAGCGTCCACCAGATTCACAGCGCCGAGGTTGCCATGGTGGCGGAGCCATGGCTGCCTGGGCAGGGGCCCCGGGCCGATGCGATGGTGACGGACCGGCCCGATCTGGCGCTGGGCATCCTGACGGCGGATTGCGCCCCGGTTCTCTTTGCCGATGGCGCTGCCGGTGTCGTTGCCGCTGCCCATGCCGGATGGAAAGGGGCCATTGGAGGCGTTCTTCAGGCGACGATCGAGGCGATGGAACAGCTTGGCGGGCGCCGCGATCGGATCGTTGCGGTGGTGGGGCCGTGCATTTCATCGGCGAGCTATGAGGTCGGTGCGGAGTTCGAGGCCCGCTTCGCCGCGGAAAGAGAGGAATTCGGCCGCTATTTCACCCCTGCCGGAGCGGCGGGGAAATACATGTTCGACCTGCCGGGATTCTGTCTCGATCGGCTCCTTGAGGCTGGCGTCGCGGCCACGGCCACGGGTCTTTGCACCTATGCCGATGAAAAACGCTTCTTCAGCTACCGGCGCACCACCCACAGGAGCGAGCCTGATTATGGCCGCCAGCTTTCGGTCATTGCGCTCGACGCCTGAACAGAAATTCATCACCATTTCGTGACAGCCAAACGTTTACAGTCTCCGGCCCCCTTGTTAAAACCCGCTCGCCGACCGGGTTTTGTTTGTGCCCGTGATCAGGCTCTCTCTCGCCGACATCGGGGAACGCCGAAATGAAACTGGTCGCAGGCAACTCAAACCGGGCACTTGCCGAAGCCATAGGCTCCTATCTGAGCCTGCCATTGACCAAATCGGTGGTGCGCCGCTTTGCGGACATGGAAGTCTTCGTCGAAATTCAGGAAAACGTGCGCGGCGAGGATGTTTTCGTCATCCAGTCGACCTCGTTTCCGGCCAACGATCACCTGATGGAACTGCTGATCATCATCGATGCGCTGCGCCGCTCGTCCGCGCGCCGGATCACCGCCGTCATGCCCTATTTCGGCTATGCGAGGCAGGACCGCAAACCCTCCGCCCGCACGCCGATCTCGGCCAAGCTGGTGGCCAATCTCATCACCAAGGCCGGGGCCGACCGGGTGCTGACCGTCGATCTCCATGCAGGCCAGATTCAGGGCTTCTTCGATATTCCGACCGATAACCTGTTCGCCGCCCCGGTTTTGACCCGCGACATCGAGAAGCAGTATGCGGGCGCCAATCTCATGATCGTGTCGCCGGACGTGGGCGGCGTGGTCCGCGCGCGCGCCATCGCCAAGCGCCTCAATGCCGATCTGGCCATCGTCGACAAGCGGCGCGAGCGCGCGGGCGAGTCCGAGGTCATGAACATCATCGGCGACGTGAAGGGCCGGACCTGCATCCTGATCGACGATATCGTCGATTCCGCGGGCACGCTCTGCAACGCCGCCAACGCCCTGATCGAGCATGGCGCAGTCGAGGTTTCAGCCTATATCACCCATGGCGTGCTCTCGGGCGGCGCGGTCGCCCGCGTGACAGCCTCCAAGCTCAAGGAACTGGTGATCACGGACTCGATTCAGGCGACCGAGGCCGTGCGCGTCTCCCACAATATCCGCGTCAGCACCATCGCTCCCCTGATCGGCGAAGCCATGCGCCGCACCGCCGAGGAGCGCTCCGTGTCCAGCCTGTTCGACTGAGCCGGACGGCGGGTTTCGTCTATTCCTCGACCTTCGCCGCTTCGTAGACCTCGCAAGCGGCCAGCCATTTTTCTTCCGCCCTGGTCACGATTTTCAGCGCTTCGGCGCGCTGCTTCTGCAACTTTGTCACTTCATCGGCATTGCCGAAGAGTTTGGGGTCGGCGAGTTTCGCGTCGAGCGCGGTCACGGCCTGCCGGTGGCGCTCGATTTCCTTTTCGGCGGCTTCGGCCGCGCGCTTCAGGGGCGCAATCTCCTCGCGGCGCCTGGCGGCGAGGCGGCGGGCTTCCTTGCGATCGATATTGGGCTTCGGTTTCGCCGCCGGGATCTCATCCTCGTCCGACAGGGCCAGAGCAGCAGCGGCCGAGGCGGCCGCGCGCTCGCCTCTTGCCCGGTCGAGCAGCCATTTGCGGTAGTCGTTGAGGTCGCCCTCATAGGGTTGCACGGTACCGTCGGCGACCAGCCAAAGCCGGTCGGCGCAGGCTTCCAGCAGATGCTGGTCATGGCTGATGAGGATGATGCAGCCTTCATATTCATTGATGGCGTGCATCAGCGCTTCGCGGCTGTCGATGTCGAGATGGTTGGTCGGTTCGTCGAGAATGATCACATGGGGCTTGGTGTAGGTCGCGAGCGCGAACAGCAGGCGCGCTTTCTCGCCGCCCGAAAGCTTTTCCACCTTGGTGTCGGCCTTGTCGGCCCCGAAACCGTAGGAACCGGCCCGGGCGCGGACCTGCGCCACGGTCGCATCCGGCATCAGTTCGCGGAAATGATCATAGGGGCTTTCGCCCTTGTTCAATTCGTCGAGCTGGTGCTGGGCGAAATAGGCGATGCGCAGCTTCTTTGAACGGAAGATTTCCCCGGCGGACGGGGCCAGACGGTCGGAAATGAGCTTGGCGAAGGTCGATTTGCCGTTGCCGTTGGCGCCCAGCAGGGCGATCCGGTCGTCATGGTCGATGCGCAGGTCGAGATCGTGGAGGATCGGCTTGCCCTCGTCATAGGCGACGGAGGCATGTTCCAGCCGGATGATCGGCGAGGCGAGCGGCGTGTCGGGGGCGGGAAAGCGGAACGGGATGACCCGGTCCTCGATCACGGCGGAAATGGGCTGCATCCGCTCCAGCATCTTCAGGCGGCTCTGGGCCTGACGGGCCTTGGAGGCCTTGGCGCGGAAACGCTCGACGAAATCCTCCATATGGCGGCGGGCATCGTCCTGCTTCTTCTTCGCCGACATCTGCAGCAGCAGCTTTTCGCGCCGGGTCCGCTCGAAACGGTCATAATTGCCGGTGTAATAGGTCAGCTTGAGCTGGTCGAGATGGAGGATGCCGTTGACCGCCTTGTTCAGCAGGTCGCGGTCATGGCTGATCAGGATCACGGTATAGGGATAGGTGCGCAGATAATCCTCAAGCCAGATCGTGCCTTCAAGATCGAGATAGTTGGTCGGCTCGTCGAGCAACAGCAGGTCGGGCTGGGAAAAGAGCACGGCGGCCAGCGCCACGCGCATCCGCCAGCCACCGGAAAAGGCCGAGCAGGGCTGGTTCTGGGCTTCCTCGTCGAAGCCGAGGCCGGAGAGGATCGCGGCCGCCCGCGAGGGGGCGGCATGGGCGCCGATGTCGGCAAGGCGGGTCTGGATGTCGGCGATCCTGTGCGGATCGGTCGCGGTCTCGGCCTCGGCCAGCAGCGCGGCACGCTCCTTGTCGGCGGCCAGCACCGTGTCGATCAGCGAGGTGGGGCCGGCGGGCGCTTCCTGCGCCACCATGCCCATGCGCGCGTTCCTGGGAATGGAGACCGACCCGCCCTCGCTCTGCAATTCCCCGGTAAAGAGCTTGAAAAGCGTCGATTTGCCCGCGCCGTTGCGGCCGACAAGGCCTACCTTGTGGCCATCGGGAATGGTGGCCGATGTCTTGTCGAACAGCAGCCGGCCTTCCATACGGAAGGACAGTTCATTGATTTGCAGCATGGAAACGCGGGCCTCAACGGGATTTCTGAGGCCTCCTACCATGAATGAGCGGACGGGGCCAGCCGGGGCAGGGTCTGGGGCTTTTTCCACCCGCCTTGCTGTTCCTCTCGGGCCTCGCTATAACCCGGCCAAACCACTCGGAAATTCATATTAAAGGACCGGAAAATGGCTCTCGAGCGCACTTTCTCGATCATCAAGCCCGACGCGACCCGGCGCAATCTCACCGGCAAGATCATTGACCGTTTTGAAACCGCGGGCCTCAGCATCGTGGCGCAGAAGCGCGTGCTGCTGTCGCGCGGCGAAGCCGAGGGCTTCTATGCCGAGCACAAGGAGCGTCCCTTCTTCGGTGACCTCGTTGCCTTCATGACCTCAGGCCCCGTCGTGCTGCAGGTTCTGCAGGGCGAAAACGCCATCGCGAAGAACCGCGAGATCATGGGCGCGACCAACCCGGCCAACGCCGACGCGGGCACGATCCGCAAGGATTTCGCCGAGTCGATCGAAGCCAATTCCGTTCACGGCTCCGACAGCCCGGCCTCGGCCGCCCGCGAAATCGCCTATTTCTTCGCGGAAATCGAAATCGTCGGCTGAAGCGCCGCTTCATCCCGCTCCGTGACAAAGCCCTCCCCCTGCGGGAGGGCTTTTGCTTTGAAAGGCGGGAAAGGGGAGTTGCGGGAAGGGGGGCTGACAGCCCATATTCAGCGCATGTTCCAGACATTCGACGACATCGCTGATCCCGCCCTTGGCGCCGAACGCGCCCGGAGGCTCCGTGCCGAACTCAGCCGCCAGAAGCTCGACGGCTTTCTGGTGCCGCGCTCCGACGAGCATCAGGGCGAATATGTGCCGCCCCATGCCGAACGGCTGCGCTGGCTGACCGGCTTTTCCGGCTCGGCGGGGCTGGCGCTGGTCATGCTCGACAAGGCGGCGATCTTCGTCGACGGGCGCTACACGCTTCAGGTCCGTGCACAGGTCGATGTGAACGTGTTCGAGCCCCGGCATCTGGTCGATGAGCCGGTGACGGGCTGGATCGAGCATCATCTGCCAGCCGGCGGCCGGCTCGGCTACGACCCATGGCTCCATACCGTCGATCAGCGCGCCCGCTACGAGGCGGCGGTGAAGAAAGCCGGGGGCGAACTGGTTCCGGTATCGCGCAATCTCGTCGATATGGTCTGGGAGGACCAGCCGGAGGTGCCGCTCGCGCCTGTCGTGCCCCATCCGGTGGAACTGGCGGGCGAGGCATCCTCCTCAAAGCTCGCGCGGATTGCGGCGTCCCTTGGCGAGGCCGACGGCTTCGTCCTGACCATGCCGGATTCCATCGCCTGGCTCTTCAATATCCGGGGCGGGGACGTCTCCCATGTGCCGCTGCCGCTTTCCTTCGCCATCGTGAACAGCGACGGCGGTGCGGAACTCTTCATCGACGGGCGCAAGCTCGATGCGGAAGTGCGCGCCCATCTGGGCAATGTCGTCACCGTGCGCGAACCCGATGAATTCGCCCCGGCGCTGGATGCGCTGGGCGCTGCGGGCCGCGCGATCCTGCTCGACCCGGCAAGCTGTGCCGTCTTCATTCATGACCGGCTCGCGGCTGCAGGGGCGCGCATCCTCAAGGGCACCGATCCGTGCGAACTGCCCAAGGCCTGCAAGACGGACGCCGAGATAAGCGGCAGCCGCGCCGCCCATATCCGCGACGGGCTGGCGCTGACCCGGTTTCTGGCCTGGCTCGCCGCCGAAGGGCCGAAGGGCACGGTCGATGAAATTGCCGCGGCGAAGCGGCTGGAAGCTTTCCGAGCCGAAACCGGCAAGCTCAAGGACCTGAGCTTCGACACGATCTCGGGCGCGGGCGACAACGGGGCCATCGTCCATTACCGGGTGACGACGGCGACGAACCGGCTGCTCCGGCCGGGCGAACTGTTCCTGGTCGATTCAGGAGCCCAGTATGTGGACGGCACCACCGACGTGACCCGGACAGTCGCCATCGGCGAGCCGGGCGCGGAGGAGAAAGACCGCTTCACCCGCGTGCTCAAGGGCCATATCGCGATTGCGACGGCGCGGTTTCCGGAAGGAACCACCGGCGCGCAGATCGATGCGCTGGCCCGCATGGCGCTGTGGCAGGCCGGGCTCGATTTCGATCATGGCACGGGCCATGGCGTCGGCAGCTATCTCTCGGTGCATGAAGGCCCGCAGCGGATTTCAAAGTTCGGGGGGGCGGCTTTCCGCCCCGGCATGATCGTCTCCAACGAGCCCGGCTTCTACAAGACGGGGGCCTATGGCATCCGCATCGAGAACCTGCTGGTGGTGACGGGCCCCGCCGCCATCGAAGGCGGCGAACGCGAAATGCTCGGGTTCGAGACGCTGACGCTCGCGCCCATCGATCTGGCGCTGGTCGAGCCTTCCCTGCTCAACGCGGATGAGCGGGCATGGCTCAACGGCTATCATGCCCGCGTGCGCGAAACCCACGCGCCGCATCTGGAACTGCCGCTCCGGGCGTGGCTCGCGCACGCCACCCGGGCGATCTAGGATATCAGCCGGGATAGGGCAGCCCGAGGCGATCGCGGAGCGTCTCGCCTTCTTCATAGGCGCGCCGGTAGACGCCGCGATCCTGCAGGACAGGTATTACTTTCTCGACGAATTCCGCTATGTCGTCGGGCGCACGGGGCGGCTGAACGGTATATCCATCGACCGAGCCATCCGCCCACAGGTCGATGATCTGGTCGGCGATTTCCTCGGGCGTTCCCAGCACGAGCCTGTGATTGCCTTCGGCCCGCCGGACAACCTCGCGGGCCGTCAGCTTTTCGTGGGTCAGAAGCTCGACAAGGCCGAGCGTGAAGCCGAGGGCCTGTATCCGGTCCGGACTCGGCACGAAGTCTTCCGCCTTGAGTATCGCGTCGGGATCGAAGCCGTGCGGATCGATGCCGTGGGTCTGTATGAAGCGGGCGATCAGCCCGTCCTCCGAGCCTAAACCGCTGAAAAGCTCATGCTTGCGCAGCGCCTCCTCGCGGCTTTCCGCGATGATGGGCACGAGCCCGGGCACGATGCGGATGCCAGATGGGTCGCGGCCGAAAGAAGCGGCGCGATCCCGGACCTTCTTGCCCAGAGCATGTCCCGCCTGACGGGAGAGAACGTTGGTATAGAGGATTTCGCCATGCCGCGCCGCAAGGTCGATCCCGCCTTCCGAGGTCCCGGCCTGGGCGATCACCGGATGGCCCTGCGGGCCGCGCGGCACGTTGAGGGGCCCCCTGACGTGGAAATATTCGCCTTCATGGTCAATCGTGTGCGCGACCGTTGAATCCCAGAACTGATCTTCTGGCACCACACCCTCGCGGCGGGGGTCCCAGCTTGCCCACAGCTCTTTCAGCACATCGACAAATTCGATCGCGCGCGGATAGCGGATATCGCGCGGAGGCAGCGGGTCCTTGCCGAAATTGGCCGCAACTTCGGGGACGAAGTTGGACACGATGTTGATGGCCAGCCTGCCGCCCGACATGATGTCGATCGACTGCGCCCGGCGCGCCAGATTGAACGGCGAATTGAAGGTCGAGGATACGGTCGCGAAGAACCCGATATCGGGCACCTGCGAGGTGATCGCGGTTGCGAGGATGAGCGGATCGATGACCTGGAACGGCCGGGAATTCTCTCCAAGCCGCAGCAGCGGCATGTCGGAGACAAAGACCGCATCGAACACGCCCTTGCGGGCCAGTCTGGCCAGCCGGAGATAATATTCAGGGTCGGCGACATCATGATGGTTGCCGGTCCGGTATTTCCAGGCATCCTGCATATAGCCGCCCGGATTGATGCCGACATTGAGATTAAGCCGGCGCTTGAACTGTGCCATGCCGATACCTTTCAGTTTATGGAAGCGGGGACTGGTTCCGCGGCGGCGTATGGAGCGCGCGGCCTGCGGCGACGTTGTTCTGCATGGCGGAAAGAGACGTTTGCACGGCCTCATAACCATGGGCGCGCATGGCGTCTTCATAGTCGCGAAGCGCCTCGAGCAGCGGTTTGCCGCGCCGTCGCGCCGCCGAGAGTTCGTCCGCGAGAAGGCCCGCGTCGTAAATCGCCGAATTGCCGCCAAGCGCGCGGAAATAGGTCATGGCGTGAATGGAATCGCCCAGAAGCGTCACCGGCCCGGTTTCCCAGATCGCGCCCGGCTCCGAGCTTCGCACCTTCAGATAGGCCACGGTGGAGGGATCGGTGTAGCGGATGAGGTTCGCGATGCGTTCGTCCCAATGGCCGATATGCGCCAGCAGCACCTCCAGAAGCTGCGCGCCGCCGAGAGTTTCGAGCACGCTGTCCGGCCCCAGTTCGCCAGCCTCATAGGCGGTATTCCACCAGACATAGCTGGTCGTATTGTCGAAATGGGAACCGGCAATGTTGCGGTGGCTGGCGTCGTTCGCGCCGATGAGCCCATAGCGCGCATAGGCTTCCGGGTCGACGCGGTGGCTGGTGATCATGATGCTGTGCCCGGTGCTGGGCCGGATGCCCGCATTATAGTCGAGCAGAAGCGGGGAAATGCCATGGCGGGCGGCGTCTTCGAGCGTCATCTTGCCCGCCAGCCTGCGCACGCCGGTATCGAATATCCTGAAGTCCGGGAGCAGTTGCCTGCGCACTGCGGAGTTTGCGCCATCCGCGCCGACCAGCACATTGGTCCGCACCGCTGACCCATCGGCAAAACAGGCGATGACGGTTCCGTCCGGCTGGAGCTCGTACCGCTCGAATGTGTTGCCGGGCCGGAAGCTGTCGCCCAGACCGGAGAGAAGAACCTGCCGCAGCGTGATGCGGCTCAGGGATTTGCCGCCATGGGCATCTTCCTGAGTGCCTCCCCAGCCCGGATGCTCGATGCGGTTGAAATTCTCGTCCAGAGCGACGCTTTCGGCCGGCGACCTGCCAACCGTCGCCAGAAACGCCTCGAACAGATGCGGCGGCAGATTGGCTTCGAGCGCATCAATGGCGCGTTGGCGGATGCGCAGGCGGAAACCCTGAACATAGTCCGCCCGCACATGGTCGCGCTCGAAAACCGCCGTCTCTATGCCGTTTTTGCGCAGGCCCTGGGCCAATGCCAGCCCGCCGGGGCCGCCCCCGATGATGGCGACGTCGATGAAAGGAACAGCCATGCCGGTTTATCCTGCGGTTGACGCTTTTACTGTGATGGCGGGATGAAAATCCGTGCCCGCTCAGGCAGCCTTGCGGTGCAACGCTTCCTTCAAAGGGTCGGGGGCAATCCAGCCCGCCACATCGAAATCAGCGGGGATGAAGCCCCACTCAAGGAGAAAGTCCTTGAAATGGGCAAGGGCCATGATCTCGTCCTCGGCAAGCGTCAGACGGAGATGGCGATGCACGCCGGGTCCGTTGGCCGCCCAGATCGCTTCCTCGGCCACGCCGATTTCACGCGCGATGAAGCGGACCGCATCGTCGGGATGCGCTTCGGCCCAGTCTCCGATGCGGTTGACGGTCCCGATCAGTTCGGCCACCAGATCCGGCCGCTGCTCAAGGAACAGCGGATCGACCGTCAGTGGACGGGGCGTGCCATTGTTGACGCGAATCCTTGCGTCGGGGTGGAAGCCGAATTCGGATACCACGGTGGCCCCGATCTGGTTGGCCAGCACCCGCCCTTCTGCACCCTTGACGAAAAAGGCGTCGATTTGGCCGCGCGCCAGCGCCAGGACTTCCCTGCCGTAAGGCAGGCGGCGGTTGAGGCCGAAGAACGTGCTGTCGCCGGCCACAGGCTGGCTCGGGGGCAGGCCCAGGCGTGGGCTGTCGATATAGACCAGTTCGACATCCTTCGCCGTCAGGTCAGCAAGGGAAAGAGCCGAGACGATCCCTTTCAAGGCGGTAGCCTGCTGAAAGTCGACAATGCCGTCGGCGGGCTTGCGCGGCACGCCGATGCGGCGGCCCTTGAGCCCGGCGGCGGTCCGAATGCCGGAGTCGGGAAGGGCGATGATGGCCTGGAATTCGTCAGTGGTGGTGATGCCGACGACGCGGGTTTTGCGCCCGCCCGAACGCGCCCAGATCGGCGGGATATTGCCGCCCTGCCGGAAAGACCAGTCCAGCACATGCGTGAAGTGGCTGTCGCGAACCGCGGGATCCTTGCTGTCGCGAATGGACGTTACGGCGACGCCATGCGCGCCGAAGGCCGTATCCAGCCAGCCGAGCTGTGCGGCCAGTGAAAGTGGGGTAGGCGCAGGGCAGCGGGTGTACCAGACGGAGGTGGGGGTTGTGCTCATTGCGATGCTCGCGAAATTTGGCGGATAAATGGAAATGCGGTGGTTCCCGGAGTCGCTCATGTACAGGCAATTCTTCTATTATTCCTATAAAGTCTATGTGGATAATCAAGGATTAATTTACGGGTCCGTTCCGGCAAAATGTCGCTCCCCCGTTTGATCGTCTTTGAGCTTGTGAGCGGCCGCGGGCCTATTCGCCCGCGCGCAGCAGGGCCTTGCCGATCGGCAGGTTCTGGGCAGGCACGACCAGAACCTTGTCGATGCGCGGGCCGTCCATGTCGGCGATTTCGAAGCGGTAGCCGTTCCACGCGAAATAATCGCCTTCGCGCGGAAGACGGCCGAACCAGTCGAACATGACGCCCGCGAGCGTGTTGACTTCGGCGCTTTCATCGCCGGGCAGCCGGTTCAGCTTCAGCAGCTTGCGGACATCCTCCACCGGCACGAGACCGTCGATCAGGTAGGAGCCGTCGTCGCGCAGGGAGATGGCGCTGTTTTCATCGTCGTAGCCCTGCGTCACGTCGCCGACCATTGCCTGGAAGATTTCGGCCTGGCTCAGCGTGCCGACGACATCGCCATATTCGTCGATGACAAAGCCCATGTATTTGTTGTCGTGCTGGAGGATGCTGAGCGCGCGCAGCACCGAGGCCGTACGCGGAATATAGGTGGGCGGCGACATGCGCCGGAAGAGTTCCGCGCTCGTCGTCTGGTCCGCGCCGAAGAACAGGTCCTCGACCCGGATCATGCCGATGGGCTCGCTCTCGCCGCCCCGGCGGACCGGATAGCGCAGATTCTCGTGCGCCCGGATAACCCGGATATTGTCGTCGAAGCTTGCTTCCAGATCGAGCCAGACCATCTGGATGCGGGGCGTCATGATTTCGGTGACGCGCGTGTCGTCGAGCCGGAAAACCCGGTTGACGATGTCGCGCTCGACCCCTTCGATCACGCCGCTGGCCGCCCCTTCCTCGACCAGATGACGGATTTCCTCCTCCGTCACATGCTGATGGTGACTGCCGGACAGGCCCGCGAGGCGAAGGACGGCATCCTGTGAAATGGAGAGGAAGGAGACCGCCGGGCCGAAGATGCGCGTCAGGCTCGCCATCGGCCGGGCGATGATCGCGGCGATGCCCTCCGGGTTGGAAAGGGCGATGCGCTTGGGCACCAGTTCGCCCATGACGATGGAGAGATAGGTGATGACGACGACGACGAGCGCCAGTGCCATCGGTTCGGCATAGGGGCCGATATAGGGCAGGGGCGCGATCAGGTTGCGGAGCGGGTCCGCCAGCGTGGCCCCGCCGAAAGCGCCTGACAAAACGCCGATGAGGGTGATGCCGATCTGCTGGGCGGAGAGGAAACGGCCCGGGTCGGCGCTGAGCATGATGGCGGTCTCATAGCCCGCCGTCGGCCTGCCGTTTTCAGCCCTCTGGCTCTGGGCCGCCTGAAGCCGCTGGCGGCGCGACGAGACGATGGCCATCTCGGCAAGCGAGAAGAACCCGTTCAACGCAATCAGCACCAGCAGAATGATAACGTCGGCTAACATGGGGACCCCGGTTTTCAGACTCGCGACTATAGCGGAAGCGCGGCCGATCCGGGAACAGGTTGTGAACGTAAATCAGAACAGATCCATCTGGCCGGGTGTTTCCGGCTGCCGCCGGGGAATGGCCACGGGCTGGATCAGGTCCGGATCGTCATGGGCAACCTTGTTGACCCGGTCTGAAACCGGGATCGCTTCAAGGAGGCTCTCGGGCGAGGGCCGCAGCAGCGCCAGCAGGTCGCGTTCCGGTGTGGCCGGATCAAGCCAGCGCGCCCAGTCCCTTTCAGCGAGGATGGCCGGCATCCGGTGATGGATGGGAGCGAGCGTGGCATTGGCGGCGGTGGTGACCACGGCGCAACTGTCGACCTCGCTGCCGTCTGCCCCCATCCAGATGTCGCTGACCGAGGCCATGGCGAAGGGAGCCCCATCCCGGCGGCGAATGAGATAGGGCTGCTTTCCTCCGGCCCCGGCGGTCTGCCATTCGTAAAAGCCGTCCGCAGGCATCAGGGCGCGATGATGGCGGAAAGCGCCCCGGAAGGAGGGTTTCTCCGCCAGGGTTTCCGCGCGCGCATTGATGAGGAGGGACGCCGGGGGAGCCTTGCTCCAGGAGGGGATGAGCCCCCAGCGCAGGAGCTGGAACCGCCGTTCAGCCCCCTCCAGCCGGACGACGGGCACCGGCTGGGTCGGCGCGATATTATAGCGGGGCGGGAAATTCGGCCGGTCGGCAAAGCCGAAAAGCCCGGCCATCGTTTCCGGCCTCATGGTGACGAGATAGCGGCCGCACATGCGATGCGGGTCAGGCGCCGAGCGGGCTTATGGTGACGACCCGGAAGGTGCGCTGTTCCCCGTCCGCTTCCGTGACGGAGAGATATTCGCCCATGTCGATCTTGTGCCGGTCGAGCTTGAAGAAAGGCTCGTTGTCCTCATCGTCCGTGACGTCATAGTCGATGATCCAGCCGCGCCCTATGTGGCGCAGCAGGCCATGCTCATCAGGCTGGCCTTCGGTGAAGCGGCGCACCGTGCAGGCCTCCTTGTGGGCCTTCCAGCCTTCGGGATCGAGGTTCATGCCGGCGTCGAGCGGCAGCACGAGATCATAGCCGAAGGCATTGCTGCCTTCGGGATATTCATCGGTACGGGCGAGAATCATATGGACATGGAAAAGGGTCATCGGTGTGGCCGCCTCTGGTTGTCCCGGTTTGTGAAGAATCCGCCTGGAATCAGTGCGCCATCAGGACGGGAATGGTGGTGTGGGCGCGGATATGGCGGGTGGTGCCGCCGATGAGCAGTTCGCGCAGGCGGCTGTGGCCGTAGCCGCCCATGACCAGCAGGTCCGCGTTGATGTTCTGCGCCTGCTCCAGCAGGATTTCACCAATGGCGCGGTTGCCCTTCTCGTAGGTGACGATCTCTGCGGTGACGCCATGAAGCGACAGATAGTCGGCGAGCGCCGAACCGGGTTTTGCATCCTCGACGTCCGCCTCGACCGCGAAAATGACGACTTTCTCCGCCGTTTCGAGAAAGGGAATGGCCGCCATCACGGCATGGGCCGCCTCGTTGCTCTCATCCCAGCCGATGGCGACGGTGCCGCCCACCTTGAGCGCGGCCCTGGTCGGCGTGATCAGGACCGGACGCCCGGCGCTGATCATGGCGGCTTCAAGCGCCGTGCCGCCGGCTTCGATCGAGGTGCCCGCGTCATTGAAGATGACAAGGTCGCTGAGGCGCGAATGTTCGGCGATCACCTCGTCCCGGTGGCCGACGATGTCGATGAAGCGGACGGAAGGGAGATCGGCGACGCAGGGATTGTCGACCATGTGGACGCCTGCGGCCTGCGCTGCGGCGGCAAGGCTTTCCCTTATCCGCGCCGAGGAGTTGTTGGCGGATTCCCGAGCGGTCTTGATCAGGTCGTCGATCACCTGACCAGAAACGCCATCGCCAAGATAGGGCAGGGCCTCCACCGGATCGAGCCGCACATAGAGGGCGACGAGTTGCGCGCCGAACTGTTTCGCGACCACGAGCGCCGTGCCGAGCACGGTGGCATCGCCTTCGCGGCCGGCCAGCGGCACCAGGATTTTACGAACTGACATCCTATTTCTCCATTGCACGGCGCTTCTGACCTTGCTGGTCGCGCATCCCGGCCCAATTCTCGTTATTCTGCGGCCACGCCACAAGTGTGACAGGAGCCCGCAGCCTTTGCCTCGATTATTGTCAACTGCCCATCAATCCGGCAAGGCGGTGGCGCCTGCCTGGCCGGGATAAAAACGCCGCGTGGAAGGATGGAATTCCAGCCTGAGCGCGGGCTGCGTATGTAAGCCCGGTACCCGGGGAGACAGCGCCACCGGAAAGGATGCCCAATTCGTCGCCACAGGACTGCCATGCTATGGGATTTTATGGCGGGAAGATATGCCTTGGTCGTACGCCGCCCGACCTGAGATAAACCGGTTGAGGGCGATATTTTTCCAGTTCACTGTCGTCAAATCCTTGCGTCGGGCACCGCAACGCGACAGAATTTCCATGGTTTGCCCACGGAAAGAGCACTGCCATCGGGCAGATGGGGCCTTCTCTTCCGGCGGGAGACATAGCAGGGAGCTTAACCATGATTCGAAAACTTCTGACCGGACTGCTGGCTGTGACAGCAGTCGGACTCGTCGGTGCGAGCGCGCGCGCCGATGAACAGAAAGTCGTGAATGTCTACAACTGGTCCGACTACATCGCCCCCGACACGGTTGCGAAGTTCGAAAAAGAGACGGGCATCAAGGTTCGTTACGACGTCTATGACGGCAATGAAACGCTTGAAGCCAAGCTGCTGGCGGGTAATTCAGGCTACGACGTCGTCGTGCCGACCGCATTTCCCTTCCTCAAGCGTCAGGTCGCGGCGGGCGTTTATCTGGAACTCGATCCGGAGAAAATCCCCAACCTCAAGCTGCTTGATCCCGACCTGAAGAAACAGACCGCCGTGGCCGATCCGGGTAACAAGCATGCCGCCATCTACATGTGGGGCACCGACGGCATCGGTTACAACAAGAAGCTCGTCGATGCGCGGATGCCCAATGCGCCGGTCGACTCGCTCGCTCTCGTGTTCGATCCTGAAATCGCCAAGAATTTCAAGGATTGCGGCATCACCATGCTTGATTCGCCCACGGACATTCTGCCGATGGCGCTGAATTATCTGGGGATCGAGCCGACGAAGGCCACGCCGGCTCAGCTTGAGAAGGCCAAGGAACTGCTGCTCAAGGTTCGCCCCTACATCAAGTATTTCAACTCCTCGCAGTACATCAACGATCTTGCCAACGGCGACATCTGTATTGCCATCGGCTGGTCGGGTGACGTGCTTCAGGCGAAATCCCGCGCGGAAGAAGCCAAGAACGGCGTCGAGATCGAATACACCATTCCCAAGGAAGGCACGGTCGTCTGGGCCGACAATCTGGCGATCCCCAAGGATGCGCCCCATCCCGATGCGGCTGCCGCCTGGATCAACTTCAACCTGCGCCCGGATATCGAGGCCGCCAACTCCAACTATATCTCCTACGCGAACGGCGTGCCGGATTCCAAGAAGCTGGTCGATCCCGCGATCAGCGGCAATCCGAACATCTATCCGACGCCCGAAATCATGAAGAAGCTGTTCGTCACGGTCTGGGACAATCCCAAATTCATGAAGACCGTGACCCGTACGTGGACGACGATCCGCACCGGTCAGTGATATTTTATCAGCGGCGCTTCCGGGCGCCGCTGGTTTTATATAATCACCGTTTTCTCACGCCCGGTAATGGACAGCTCCGATCATGATCGATGCCTTCGCCAGTTTTTTTGCCCGGATCGGACTCACAGGGAAGCGCTTTGTCATCGGCGTTCCCATGATCTGGCTATTGCTGTTCTTCGTGTTGCCGTTCCTGATCGTGCTGAAGATCAGTCTGGCGACGGAAGCGACAGCGATCCCGCCCTATACGCCGCTGTTCGACTGGTCGGGCGGCTGGCCGCCGGCGGTCCAGATCGATACGGACAATTATGCCACGCTGGTCGGAGACGATCTTTATATCGTGTCCTATCTCAGTTCGATCAAGTTCGCGTTCATCTCCACGATCCTGTGCCTTCTGGTCGCCTATCCGATCGCCTATGGCGTGACGCGCTCGCCCAAGAGCTGGCGCAACATGCTCCTGATGCTGATCGTGTTGCCGTTCTGGACCTCGCTGCTGCTGCGCGTTTATTCGTGGATCGCCATTCTCAAGAATGAAGGTCTGCTCAACAGTCTGCTGGAGTGGCTTGGCATCATCCAGACGCCGATACCGATGATGAACACGCCCTTCGCGGTCTATGTCGGCATCGTCTATTCCTATCTGCCGTTCATGCTGCTGCCGCTCTACGCCACGCTTGAGCGTCTCGACCACGCCTATCTGGAGGCGGCTGCCGATCTCGGAGCCTCGCGCACCCGGGCCTTCTTCACCATCACATTGCCGCTTTCCATTCCGGGCATGGTTGCGGGCGCGATGCTGGTGTTCATTCCCGCCATCGGCGAATTCGTCATCCCGTCTCTTCTGGGCGGTCCCGGCACATTGATGATCGGGCGAGTCCTCTGGGATGAGTTCTTCCTCAATCAGGACTGGCCGACGGCTTCGGCGGTGGCGATGGCCATTCTCTTCTTCCTCATCGCCCCCATCATGATTTTCCAGCATTACCAGATGAAGGACCTGGAGGAACTATGATCAAGCAAGGTCTTTCCCCTTTCGTCGCCACCTGCATGGTGCTGGGCTTCATCTTTCTCTATGCGCCCATCCTGCTCATGATCCTCTACTCGTTCAACGAGTCGCGCCTTGTGACCGTGTGGGCGGGTTTCTCGATCAAGTGGTACGTGTCGCTGTTCTCCAATACGCAGGTGCTTTCCGCTGCCTGGCTTTCGATCGAGATCGCCTTCATCACGGCCGTGCTTTCCGTCATATTGGGGACCATGGCGGCGGTGGTGCTGGTGCGTTTCGGCAAGTTCAGGGGGCGGACGGCCTTTACAGGCATGATCGCCGCCCCGCTGGTGATGCCGGACGTGATTCAGGGCCTGTCGCTGCTGCTGCTGTTCGTTCTGATCCAGCAATTGTTCGGCTGGCCGGCGCGCGGCGCGCTCACCATCATCATCGCCAACACCAGCTTCTGCGCCTCCTATGCCGCCGTCGTCATCCAGTCGCGGCTCGCCAGCATGGACCGCTCGTTCGAGGAGGCGGCGCGCGATCTGGGGGCAAGCCCGCGCCAGACCTTCTTTTCCATCACCCTGCCGCTCATCCGGCCCTCGCTGATCGCGGGCTGGCTGCTTTCCTTTATCCTTGCTTTCGACAATCTCGTGATTGCGAGCTTCGTCACCGGGCCGAGCGCGACGACGCTGCCGATGGTGATCTTCTCCAAGGTGCGTCTGGGCGTCAGTCCCGACATCAACGCGCTGGCGACGATCATCATCGTATTCGTCTCGATCGGCGTGATCGTGGCGGGGCTCATCCTGCAAAAGCAGGCGGCCGACCGGTTGAAAGTGCAGGGAGCGGCGGGCTAGGAACCGGCTCTCTTGTCCGTGACGGCCCTGTCGTGGCGGTGGTGCAGAAGAGCGGCCACCGTCACCATGAGGCCGATCAGGGCCAGAACCAGCCCGAGCCCCGGCGCGCCGAGGCTCTGGATGGCATAGCCGATGAGCGGCGGCCCGATCACGCCGCCGAGCGTCTGGCAGATGGCGAGCCGGGCGATGGCGCCGGAGAGGGCGCGGGGCGCGACCACCCGGGAAATGGTCATGGTCGCCCAGCTGTAGAAGCAGCCGATGGCGATGCCCGCAAAGAAGATCGCGGCAGGGCCCAGCACCGTATCGAGCAGGAAAACGAGAAACAGGCCCGCGACGAGATTCGAGACGCCCAGCAGCGTCCGCAGCCGCTCCGGGCCGATGCGGTCGACCAGCAATCCATAAGGCACCTGCAGCAGACCCGAGCCAAGGCAGAACAGGCTTGCGGCCAGCAGGGGGGAGTGTCCGTTCATCATGTCCGCAGGCACGATGGCGGGCAGAAACACGAAGGTGCCATGCAGCACCGCGCCCCCCGAGAACGCGGCGAAGAGTGCAAAGCGGATGCCCCTGGTGGATGTCTTTTCCCTTGTGCCGGCAATTGCCCTTTCGCCGCCGGTGCGGGGCAGCAGCCGTCCGGCGATGAGGGCGGCGATGACGCCCGGGATGGTCAGCAGGCCCAGCATGATGAAGGGCATGGCCCCGCTCATGCCGGTTGCGACCGGGATCAGCGCGCCGACCGTGCCTGAAAAGGCGATCAGGGTTTCCTGCACGCCGAGCACGCGGCCACGCAGGTGAAGCGGGGTCTGGGCGAGCAGCCATGTTTCACCCGAAACCCAGCGAAAAGTCAGCGCCAGCCCGACGGCGAGGCTGATCACGCCCCAGAGGACCGGGCTGAAAAACAGCGGGAAGACAAGGCAGCACAGGATCGAGAGCAGCGCGCCCGCGACGAGGCACCACATGCCGCCGAGCCTGCGATAGGCGGCATCGGCAAAGGGCGCGGCGAAGGCGACCGTGACGAAGGGGAGCGCCACGATCACGCCGGTTGGGCCGGGGGCGATGCCTTCTTCGGCCAGCCTTGAGGCGACCAGCAGCGGCAACGCCCCTTCCTGCATGGTGAGCGGAATGGTGATGGCCGTGAGAATGGCCCCAAGGCCCAGCGCCAGCGTGCGGGGGGAGGGCGGCGTCATGGTAAAAGAAGAAGGACGAGGCAGGCCGGACGGTGAATGATTGGTCACTGGAAGGGACTCTTGATGCAGGGTCCGCGCTACGGTGGCGAAGTCCGCGCGCAAACGATGCATTGTCCCGGACAAGGGGTTCGCCCACCCGGTGCCGAGGCACACTGTCCGCTCCCGGCAAGATAGCCGAGTGACCGGCAAAGGCAAGGCCGGGTCCCGGTCCTGCCTTACGACCAGCGCCCGGAGGCCTCCTCGTCGCTGTCCTGAGGCTCGACCCAGCGGGAGCCTTCCGCGCCATCCTCCCGCTTCCAGAAAGGGGCTTTCACCTTGAGCCAGTCGATCAGGAACCAGGCGGCCGAGAAGGCGTCGTCGCGGTGCGCGGAAGCCGTGATGACCAGCACGATGGGGTCGCCCGGCAAAAGCGTGCCGTAGCGGTGGACGATGAGGCTGGCGTCGAGCCGCCAGCGTTCCGCGGCTTCCGCCTCGATGGCGGCGAGTGCGCGCTCGGTCATGCCCGGATAATGCTCAAGGTGGAGGCGCTTCACGTCCCTGCCATAGGAGGCGTCCCGGACAAGGCCGGTGAAGGTGACGGCCGCGCCGATATTGGTGCGGCCCCCGGTCAGCTTTTCCAGCTCGGCGCCCACGTCGAACGGAGCAGTTTGAAGCCGGATCATGTCAGCCTCCGGTCACCGGCGGGAAAAAGGCGATCTCCGTTGCCGAGCGGATGGGATCGTCGAACCCGGCGAATGCCTGATCGATGGCCACCCTTACGGCGCTCAGATCGGCGAAGGCGTATTCATAGCCCTCGTGGCGGGATCTGAGCCAGCCGACCAGATCGCGCGCCGTCGCCAGATGGTCCGGCAGCTTCATCTCCTCCTGCCCATGGCCGACCTTCTCGCGGATGGCGGCGAAATAGAGCAGCGTGGTCATCTGCCGTCCCCGATCACATGCCTGAGCCCAACCCTGAGATAATCATAGCCGGTATAAAGGGTCAGGATCGCGGCGATCCACAGCATTCCGGTACCGATCATGCTGGTGCCGGGCAGCACCTTGTCGCCGGCGGTGCCTGCGATCAGGAAGCCGATGGCGACCATCTGGAGAGTCGTCTTCCATTTGGCGAGCCGCGACACAGGCACGCTGACGCGCACCTCCGCCAGAAACTCGCGAAGACCTGAGACCAGCATCTCGCGGCAGAGGATGATCAGGGCGGCCCAGAAGGACACCCCGGATATGGTGCCGTCATGGACCAGCGCCAGCAGCACGGCGGCGACCAGCAGCTTGTCGGCGATGGGGTCCAGCATCCGGCCCAGATTGGATTGCTGCGCCCAGGCCCGGGCGAGATAGCCGTCGAAAAAGTCGGTCACGCCCGCAGCGATGAAAATCACCAGCGCCAGCCATCGCCCGGCGTCCCCGTGAATATAGAAGGCCGCGACGACAGCGGGCACCATGGCGATGCGGAAATAGGTGAGGACGTTCGGGAGGCTCCAGGGCATTGGCTACTCTTGTGGCTCATCTCGTGACTCGGGCACGGGTGACACCATATCACCGGATGCGCGCAATCCTATCCGCCCTCTAGGAGGGATTTCCGTGAAAATGGTCGTAGACGGTCCGGGCGATCCGTTCGCTGATGCCCTCCACGGCCAGAAGGTCGGTGAGCCCCGCCCGGGCGACGGCGCGGGCCGAGCCGAAGTGCTGGAGCAGGGCGCGCTTGCGTCCCGGCCCCACGCCCGGCACATCGTCGAGCGGATTGACGCCGATGGCTTTGGAGCGCCGCGCCCGGTGGGTGCCGATGGCGAAGCGGTGGGCCTCGTCGCGCAGGCGCTGGAGGTAGTAGAGGACCGGGTTGCGCGGTTCGAGCATGAACGGGGCCTTGCCCGCCATGAAGAAGCGCTCGCGCCCCGCGTCGCGCTCCGGCCCCTTGGCGACGCCGACCACCGCAACCTCGGTGATGCCGAGTTCGGTCAGCACCTCGCGCGCCACCCTTGTCTGGCTTTCGCCGCCATCGATCAGGATCAGGTTCGGCCATTGCGCCTGTACGCCGGGCTCGGCTTCCTCCTTCAGCAGGCGGGAAAACCGGCGCGTCAGCATTTCGTGCATCATGGCAAGGTCGTCGCCGCCCTGTTCGCCCGCCTGCGGCAGGCCCTCGCTCCTGATGTTGAATTTGCGGTACTGGCCTTTCATGAAGCCTTCCGGCCCGGCGACGATCATGCCGCCGACCGCATGGCTGCCCTGAATATGACTGTTGTCATAAACCTCGATCCGCTCGGGCGGCGCGTCCAGACCGAAGACATCGGCCACGCCTTCGAGCAGGGTCATCTGCGAGGCGGATTCGGCCAGCCTGCGTCCCAGCGCCTCCCGGGCGTTGAGCATGGCATGGTCGAGCAGTTCCTTTTTCTCGCCCCGGTAAGGCACGCCGACGACGACCCGCCTGCCCAGCCGCACGCTCAGTGCCTCCGCCAGCAAAAGGCGCTCGGGCATGTCATGGCTGATCAGGACGACGCGGGGCGGCGTCCGGTCTTCATAGAACTGGGCGAGAAAGGCTTCGAGCACCTCCGGGGCCTCAAGCTCCTTGTCGTGGCGCGGGAAATAGGCCCGGTTGCCCCAGTTCTGTCCGGCGCGGAAGAAGAACACCTGAATGCAGGTCTGCCCGCCTTCCTGCCAGGCGGCGAACACGTCGGCTTCGACCACGGTGACGGGATTGATGCCTTGGTGGCTCTGGATCTGGGTCAGCGCCCGGATGCGGTCGCGATAGATGACTGCGCGCTCGAAATCGAGTTCGGCGGCGGCCTGCTCCATCTGCCGGACCAGTTCCTGCTGGGTCCGCCGGGAGCGGCCTTTGAGGAAGTCGCGAGCCTCATCGACCAGCATGGCATATCCCGCCTGGTCGATTTCTCCGGTGCAGGGCGCGCTGCACCGCTTGATCTGGAACAGGAGGCAAGGGCGGGTCCGGTTCTCGAACACATTGTCGGAGCAACTGCGCAGCAGGAACGCCCGTTGCAGGGCGTTGAGCGTGCCGTTGACGGCGCCGGTATTGGCGAAGGGGCCGAAATAGTCGCCAGCCCGGTTGCGCGCGCCGCGATGCTTGACGACCTGTGGAAAGGGGTGATCGCCGGTCAGCAACAGATAGGCGAACGACTTGTCGTCGCGCATCAGCACGTTGTAACGGGGCTTCAGCCGCTTGATCAGGTTGGCTTCGAGCAGCAGGGCGTCCGTCTCGGTCGCGGTCGAGATGAATTCCATGGCGGCTGTGGAGGCGATCATGCGGGCGATGCGGTTGGTATGACCGCCGAACTTCGTATAGCTCGCCACCCGCTTTCTCAGGCTGCGGGCCTTGCCGACATAGAGCACGTTCCCTTCCGCGTCATACATGCGGTAAACGCCGGGGCTGTCGGGCAGCAGTTTGACCTTGGCCGCGATGAGGGCGGCGCCACCCAAGGCGTCCGTCTCGCCGGGCGTGGCGGAATCGCTGGGGTGAGAAGAATCGGTCTTGCTCATTTGCCTTGTGAATCCCGGTTTCCAGCCCCTGGGTCCCTGGGCCTCCGGTTCTTCACCCCTGTGGATAAGTGTGTTGAGAAAGGCCGCGCCGGGATTGTCAAGATTTTATTACAAAGCGGCAACATTCTGCGGACAGTTAGCGGTCAGTGACTCCAAGTAATTGATTTTCCGGGAGTTTCAAGCCCGGCGTGAGGTGCCTGCCAGAAGGTGATTACGAATGATGATTATCATCTTTCAGGTATGAGGGTTAAAAGTGCCTGTGCACAAACAATCTGTAGGCGGCGAAAAGATAACCAAAATCGATGGAATCTGCGGGTTTCAGACAGGCTTTCGTTCCTGTGCCCGTTCGATCTCGACGCCGACGCTGGCGGCTTCGGCGATGGCGGCGAGTTTTTCCACCCGCACCCGGGCCATCAGCACCCGGTTATCCTCAAGGCAGGCGGCTGCAATCCGCTCCGCCATGGTCTCGACAAGGCCGGTATGGCCGTTCTCGACGATCGCCTTGATGCGGTTGGTCACCGTCTCATAGCACACGACATTGGCGAGCTGGTCGCCGTGGGTGCTCTCGCTCACGGTCAGGTCCACGTTGACCCGGACCGGCTGGGTCCGGCCATATTCATGGGCATAGACGCCGATCTGGGCTTCAAGCAGAAGGTCGCGCACGAAAACATGCCGGATCGACTTCGCGGCACTGGCGATTTTCAGCTGTGTGTCGGTGTCAGGCTTGCTCATACCAGGTCTCCTGCGAGCGGCCGGGGAAGGGACTGCTCTGGTTCATTCGGGAATACCGGCCACATCCGGGGTCTCCCATGCGAGATGCTGGCCACCGTCGAGCGCGATCATCTGACCGGTCATCGACGTGGCCTTGAGGATAAACCGGACCGCCTCGCAAATCTCTTGCGGGGAGGTGCCGCGACGCAGAATGGTTGCGTCACACTGACGGTCGAAATCCGCCACGCTCTGGCGCTCATTGATCATGGCGGGGCCGGGGCCGATGCCATTGACCCTGATATGGGGAGCCAGCGACTGGGCCAGCACCTGCGTCAGGGTCCACAGCGCGCTTTTGGAGATGGTATAGGACAGAAACTTCGGTGTCAGCCGCCAGACCCGCTGGTCGATCATATTGATGATATTGCCTTCCACGCCCTCGGGCAGCGCCCGGGCGAACGCCTGGGCGAGGAAGGCCGGGGTCTTCAGATTGATGTCCATATGGGCATCCCAGCCCTTGCTCGTCATATTATCGGCATCATCCTGCTGGAAGATCGAGGCATTGTTGACGAGCAGCGTGAGGGGGCCAAGCGCCTGCGCCGCCCCGGCGAACAGGGCTTCCGCCTCGGCGATGTCGGAGAGGTCGGCCTGCAGCGTGACAGCCCTGCCGCCAGCCTCGCGGACGAAGGCCGCCACTTCTTCGGCCTCAGCCTGTGAGTGATTATGGTGAATGGCTAGCGACCAGCCATCTTCGGCCAGCGTCATGGCGATCGCCCGGCCGAGCCGCCGGGCTGCGCCGGTCACGAGAGCCGTTTTTGGTGCCGGGGGCATGGTGTCGCTACTCATGGATCGTCCGCTGGCAACAGGAAGAAGTCCGCCTCCCTTTACCAGATGCCATTCACGGGAGATAGATGGCGTAATGCTTGCGTATTGGCTCGATGACCTCCCACACGCCCTTGAAGCCTGCGGGAATGACGAAGCCGTCGCCCGCCTTGACCTCGACCGCATGGCCCTGCTCATCCGTCAGGCGGCTGTGACCCGAGAGGATGACGCAATACTCATCTTCGACATAGTCGATGGTCCAGCTGCCGATGTCAGCTTCCCAGATGCCTGAGAAAAACTTGCCGTCGGCGGACTCGTAATGGTTCCAGGTCCGGTTGACCGGGTTGCCGGCGAGGATGGTTTCAGGCGCGGGAGCGCCTTCCTCAAGGGGTATGGCCGCATCGGGGAAGGTGATGATGGCGGTAGATCGGGCAGGGGCCATGGTTGGCTCTCTCGGCAGGAGAAGGGAGCGACTGGCTTAGCCGGTCGGACGCCTCTTCCGCAAGGGAAACGATCCGGCTAGGTGCCCGCTGTCCCTGTGGACCGATCGCGGGATGAGCAATCATCCGGCAGGATTTCGGGCGCGCGGCGCGTCATCATCTCCCGATGGAGGCGGATGACTGTCTCGCTGCCGGTCCGCACGAACAGAAATGGCAAAAGAGCGTGAACCATGCAGGCGAGCCCGGTTCCTGTGAAGACAAGGCCGAAGCGGAAGGCAACACCGAAGTGGCGCACCCAGCTTTCGCCCACGCTCTCGGGATGATCGGTGAAAAGGCGTTTGACTGGGCGCATGATCCGGTTCCGAAAGTCTCGGCTCCAGCATGGGTCGTTCAGTCTTGAAAAAGGGTTAACCGCCGGGCTGATGTACCCGGCTGCAAGGTGCGATCAGAACTCGACGTCGAGTTCTTCCAGTTCCTCAGGTTCGCTCTGGGCGCCTTCGGTCCATTTCAGCACGGCCGGCAGGGACAGGATGCGGTCCCGGTAGGCGGCGATGGGGCCTTCCAGCGCGACATCATAGGTCGCAAAGCGCGAGCAGACCGGTGCGTACATGGCGTCGGCCAGCGTCAGGCTCTTGCCGAACAGGTAAGGCCCTTTGTAAGTCGAGAGGCATTCGTGCCATATCGTCACGACACGGTCTATATCGGCCTGCGCGCCCGCCCAGATCTTGAAGCCGGGAAAGTGGGCCCGGATGTTCATCGGGAGTGCGGAGCGCAGATTGACGAAACCTGAATGCATTTCGCCCGCGACCGACCGGCAATGGGTGCGCGCAGCCAGTTCCTTGGGCAGTAGTCCGGCTTCCGGATAGACTTCATGCAGATATTCAGCAATCGCCAGCGTGTCCCAGACCTTGATGCCATTATGGGTCAGGCGAGGCACGAGAAACGAGGGAGACAGGTGAAGCAGCTCGGCGCGGGCAGTGGGATCGTCCAGCGAAAGAATGCTCTCATCGAACTCGACGCCGGCCATTTTGCACAAAAGCCATCCCCGGAACGACCAGGAAGAATAGTTCTTGCTGCTGATCGTAAGTATGGCCCGAGATTCTGCCGAAGTCATAGGCTCCATCCTCCCATTCGCACATGCAAACCGCCAGAACCCCAGCCCCTGCACCGTTCTCTAAAACTTAATTCACTTTTGTCTCGCGACGCAGCAAAAAATACACTAGCGTTCAATTAAATTGGGGGAGCGGCGCATAATGCCGCATCCGTTGCGTGTTTCTCCGGCAGGCTGGGCAAAGATGCTCTATCAGGCTTTTCAGGCGCGATCCGATCTGATGTTCCCCATAAGGGCACTTGCAAAGGTTGGGGCGCGCGTCCTCAACTGGCCTGTCGCCGGTATGCCGGACAATCTGTGGGTTCGCTCCATGGCGGCGGCCTGCGAGGTGATCGCGGGCGCGAAACTCACCCATGCGCGGCCGCCCTTCGGCATAACCAGCGTCAAGGTCGGCAACCGGCTCGCGACCGTGACGGAAGAGGCGGCCTGGTCCACGCCCTTCGGCACCTTGCTGCACTTCAAGAAGGACATCGAGACGCCCCAGCCGCGCGTGCTCATCGTGGCGCCGCTTTCGGGCCATTTCGCGACCTTGCTGCGCAACACCGTCGAGGTGATGCTGCAGGACCATGATGTTTATATCACCGACTGGCACAATGCCCGCGACATCAGCGTGCGCCACGGCCAGTTCGGCTTTGACGATTATGTCGACCATCTGATCAAGTTCCTCGAAGTGATCGGTCCCGGCGGACATATACTTGCCGTCTGTCAGCCCTGTGTGCAGGCGCTGGTCGCCGTTTCGGTGATGGCGGAGGACAAGAACCCGGCGCAGCCCCGCACCATGACGCTGATGGCCGGCCCGATCGATTGCCGGATCAGCCCGACCGAAGTGAACCGGCTGGCGATGGACCACCCCATCGAATGGTTCAAGGAAAAGCTGATCGCCACCGTGCCATTGCGCTATCGCGGCGCGGGCCGCAAGGTCTATCCGGGTTTCATGCAGCTTACCGCTTTCATGAGCATGAACCCGCAGCGCCATATCAATGCGCAGGTCGGCCTCTATGGGGATCTGACGCTCGGCGAGGCTGAAAAGGCGGAAGCCACCAAGACATTTTATGAAGAATATTTCGCCGTTCTCGACCTGACCGCGGAATTCTATCTTGAGACGGTGCAGTGGGTGTTCCAGGAATATCGCCTGCCGAAAGGTGAGCTGAAGTTCCGGGGACGGACGGTCAATCCGGCCAATATCACCCGCACCGCGCTCTTGACGGTCGAGGGCGAGCGCGACGACATCTGTTCCGTCGGCCAGACGCTCGCAGCCCATGAGCTTTGCAAGAAAATCCGCCCCTATATGAAGAAGCACCACCTTCAGGCCGGTGTCGGCCATTATGGCGTGTTCAGCGGCAGGCGCTGGGCGGGGCAGATTTATCCCATCGTCCGCAACATGATCCTGTCGCGCGACTAGGCGCTTTCCCCCGGCGCATGAATGATGCCATGCACATATTCGAGCTTCCTGATCACGGCGGGCGAAAGAACGAACGGATAGAGATCGTTCTGTCCCATGGCGCGATTGAGGCTGTTGATCGCGAAGGTGACCGGCACCCATGCATCGATCAGTTCATCGAGCGATGTGGCGGCATAGGAGTCGAAGCGAATCCGGGCTGAGAGCGAGTCGTCGTCGCTGACCTTGGGATCGACCCGCAAAGACACGGCATCGGCCATTTCCAACGTATCGACGATATGCAGATAATGGGCCCAGGTTTCGGCGAAGTCCTCCCACGGGTGGGAGGTGGCATAGGTGCTGATGAAGTGCTCCTGCCAGTCCGGTGGCGCGCCTTGCGTATAATGACGTTGCAGGGCGGCGGCATAATCCTGGCTTTCATCGCCGAAAACGGCGCGGCAGGCGTCTATGTCCTGCCGGTCGCGCACGAGCTTGTCCCAGTAGAAATGCCCGATCTCATGGCGGAAGTGGCCCAGCAGCGTGCGGTAGGGCTCATGCATCATCTCGCGCAGCTTCTCGCGCTCGCTGTCGTCGGCCTCCTTCAGATTGATGGTGATCAGGCCGCCGTCATGGCCGGTAAGAACGGTGGCCGCGCCGCCGGACGCCTCCGACTGGTCGGCCAGAAAATCGAAGGCCAGCCCTTCCGGGTTTTCCGGGCGCATCGGCAGGGGCAGGCCGAAGCGCAGGAGTGAATAGAAAAGCCGGTGCTTGGCCAGTTCCATCGCCTGCCAGCGACTCAGATTGTCGGGATTGTCGAGATCGGGCACGGTGCGGTTGTGGCGGCAGCACAGGCAGAAATCCCCGGGCTCCCCCGAGGGGATGAGCCAGTTGCAGGCCATGTGCCCGGCATTGGCGCAGAAACGCCACAAGGTGGCATCCTGGGCCCCGAAGGCGGACCAGAGGGGGCGGCCCGCTTCATCCTCACCGGCGGGCTCCAGCGCGCTCAATATGCCCTGAGGCATGTAGCCGAGCCGGTGATGGCAGCTCACGCACTCGGTGTTTTCAAAAAAGATGACCTGATTGCAAGACTGACATGCGAACAGTTTCATGGCGGTCATGTCCTGATGGCGGATTTGAGCAGGGGAAGTCCGCAAGAAGAACGTATCAGCTTTGGAGCGGTTCCCCCGGCGGTGCGGAAATGTTGGCCTCGGCGCGGAGGCGGGGCAGGGAGCCGGGGCAGGTTTCATTCAGCCATGCCACAAGCTTTTCACGTACCTCGCAGCGCAGGTCCCAGGCCTGGGGCGAATTGCGCGCGCTCACCAGCGCGCGGATCTGGATGGTCCGCTCCGTTGCATCGCTCACCTGCAGATTGACCACCTTGCCATCCCAGAGCGGGCTTTCCTTCGCGATCTCCTCCAGCCTTGCGCGCACCTTCGCCACCGGCACGCTGTAGTCGGCATAGATGAAGACGGTGCCGATGATGGAAGCGCTCTCGCGGGTCCAGTTCTGGAACGGCTGCTCGATGAAATAGGAAAGCGGCACGATCATGCGGCGCCAGTCCCAGAGCCGGATCACCACATAGGTGGCGTTGATTTCCTCGATCCAGCCCCATTCTCCCTCCACCACGACGGCGTCCTCCACGCGGATCGGCTGGGTCATGGCGATCTGGATGCCCGCGATCAGGCTGGTGAGGAGGGGTTTTGCGGCAAAGCCGACGATCAGCCCCGCTGCGCCCGCCGAGGCGAACAGGCTGACGCCATACTGGCGCACGGATTCAAAGGTCATGAGCGCTGCCGAGATGGTCACCATCATGATCAGCAGGTTGACCGCCCGGCGCAGGATGCCGATCTGCGTGACATGCTTGCGCGCCAGCAGATTATCTTCGACGTCGATGCGGAAGCGCCGCAGATAGATGTCGCTGGCGATCCGCGCCGAGGTGACGGCGACCCAGCCGATCAGCACGATAAAGGCGACCAGCAGGCCCTGCTGGAGCAGGCCGAAGCCGCGCTCGGTGAGATCGAGTGTGGGCAGCACGGCGGAGATGCCGAAGATCAGGAACGCCAGCCTTGTGGGGGCGGCCGTCCGCGCCAGCAGAGAGCGGGCGAAAATATGCTCTGGGCCGACCACCCGCCGCAGGACCATTGTAATCAACTGGTGCAGCGCAAGGGCGCAAGCGACGGAAAGGATCAGCAGGGAAAGACTGACGATCCAGTCTGGAATCCACATGCCATAGAGATGGCTGATGAATGCCTGCACTGATCTTCCTTTCACCGGTTATCGGCCCTCTCAAATAGTCGAGAGGGGAAATCGGGAATGAAAAATCACACTGACATGGAGATGCGGCGAGAGTAGGGCAGCAGAAAAAGCGCGGAACCTACCGCTTCTTTGCCCGGCTCGGCTTTCCTCTTGTCCCCGGTTTTCCGAGCGTCGATCGGCCTTTGGGCATGGCTTCCGAAACACGTTCGTCCACGGTGGACTGGCGCGCCATCGGATCGTCGGCGATGGCGAGTTCGGTGGCCTCGAGGCGCTTGATCTCGTCGCGCAGCCGGGCGGCGGTCTCGAATTCGAGGTCGGCGGCGGCTTCCTTCATGCGGGCGGAAAGCTCGTTGATATGGGCGCGCAGATTGTGGCCGACGAAGGCCTGATCGGCGGCGCCGGTATCGACGCGGACATGGTCGCGCTCATAGACGCTTTCGAGAATGTCGCCGATCTGCTTCCTGATCGACTCCGGCGTGATGCCATGCTCAATATTGTAGGCGGTCTGCTTCTCGCGGCGGCGCTCGGTCTCGGCCAGCGCACGGGTCAGCGAACCTGTCATGTTGTCGGCATAGAGAATGACGCGTCCGTCCACATTGCGCGCGGCCCGGCCGATGGTCTGGATCAGTGAGGTCTCCGAGCGCAGGAAGCCCTCCTTGTCCGCGTCCAGAATGGCGACCAGCGCGCATTCGGGAATGTCGAGGCCTTCGCGCAGCAGGTTGATGCCGATCAGCACGTCGAACGCGCCGAGCCTCAGATCACGGATGATCTCGATGCGCTCCAGCGTGTCGATGTCGGAATGCAGATAGCGCACGCGGATGCCCTGCTCGTGCATATATTCGGTCAGATCCTCCGACATGCGCTTGGTCAGGGTCGTCACCAGCACCCGCTGGCCGCGCGCCGCCACTTCCTGGCATTCGGCGATGAGATCGTCCACCTGCGTGGCCACGGGCCGGATGATGCAGACCGGGTCAATGAGGCCGGTCGGGCGGATCACCTGCTCGGTGAAAGCGCCGCCGGTCTGCTCCATTTCCCATGGCCCGGGGGTGGCGGAAACGAACACCGATTGCGGGCGCATCGCGTTCCATTCCTCGAAGCGCAGGGGACGGTTGTCCACGCTTGAGGGCAGGCGGAAGCCATATTCGGCCAGCGTCGACTTGCGCTTGTAGTCGCCCCGGAACATGCCGCCGATCTGGGAGACGGTGACATGGCTTTCATCGGCGAAAACCAGCGCATTGTCCGGCAGATATTCAAACAGGGTCGGCGGCGGCTCGCCCGGCTTGCGCCCCGTCAGATAGCGGGAATAATTCTCGATGCCCGCGCAGGCGCCCGTGGCCTCCATCATCTCGATGTCGAACTGGGTGCGCTGCTCGAGCCTCTGAGCTTCCAGCAGCTTGCCCTGGCCCTTCAGTTCCTGAAGGCGGACCTGCAGGTCGACCTTGATCTGCTCGATGGCCTGACTGAGCGCCGGGCGCGGCGTCACATAATGCGAATTGGCGTAGACCTTGATCTGCTCGAACTTGTCGGTCTTCTGACCGGTCAGGGGGTCGAACTCGGCGATTTCCTCAACCTCGTCGCCGAACAGGGAGACGCGCCATGCCCGGTCCTCATAGTGGGCGGGAAAGATTTCAACGGTGTCGCCGCGCACGCGGAAGGTGCCACGCTGGAAGGCCTGGTCGTTGCGCTTGTACTGGAGCGCGACCAGATCTGCGATGAGCTGCGTGCGGTCGAGCCGTTCGCCCAGCTTGATGCTGAAGGTCATGGCCGAATAGGTTTCGACCGAACCGATACCGTAGATGCAGGAGACGGACGCGACGATGATCACATCGTCGCGCTCCAGCAGGGCGCGGGTCGCGGCGTGGCGCATCCGGTCTATCTGTTCGTTGACGGAGCTTTCCTTCTCGATATAGGTGTCGGTGCGCGGCACATAGGCTTCCGGCTGGTAATAGTCGTAATAGGATACGAAATATTCCACCGCGTTTTCGGGAAAGAAGCTCTTGAACTCGCCATAGAGCTGGGCGGCAAGGGTCTTGTTCGGCGCGAGAATGATGGCCGGGCGGCCGGTGCGCGCGATCACCTGCGCCATGGTGTAGGTCTTGCCCGATCCGGTGACGCCGAGCAGCACCTGATCCTGTTCGCCGCTCTCGATGCCCTCCACCAGTTCCGCGATGGCGGTCGGCTGGTCGCCCTTGGGTTCATATTCCGAGGTGAGCCTGAAGCGTTGTCCGCCCTCTGACTTCTGGGGGCGTTCGGGCCGGTGCGGCTCGAACAGCGGCCATGTCGAGGGGTCGCCCTTGAGCGCGCCCGCCCAGTTCTCCCTGTCGATCCGGGCAAGCTCCGCGGCGTTGGCCGGAATGAACCCGCCCGCTGCTTCGGCGAAGCCGGGAGCAGGTTCGGATGAGCGTCCAAAGGATTTGAAGGGTTTGCGTGCCATGAGCACAAATATGGAACAGAAGGGCGCGCTCTTAAAGAGGCGGCAGGCCCATCCGGGGAATTTATTGTGGCTCGGGCACCGCCGCCGGTCTGGCCCGCCACATCGGCGCGACCTGCACGATCACGATGGCGGCGAAGATCATGGCGCAGCCGAGCAGGCCGACGGGATTGATGCGCTCCCCCAGCAGCAGCACGCCGAAGATGGCGGCGAAGGGCGCTTCCGAGGACAGCACGATGGCGGCGTCGGCGGCGGGGGTATAGCGCTGGCCGACCGCCTGGAGCGTATAGGCCAGCCCGCCGGACAGGACGCCTGCATAGAGAATTTCAACGCCGGCACTGCGGATGGCCTCCCATGAGATGGGCTCGAAGAAGGGCGCGACCAGACAGCCGAGGGTGCCGGTCGCCAGCATCTGCAGGAAGGTGATGGTCACCGGACGTCCGGTTGCGGGCACGGCGTGGCCCATCAGCAGCATCTGGATGGCGAAGGCGATGGCGGAGAGGATGAGCAGCCCGTCGGCCCAGCCCAGCGAAACGATCCCGCCGCTCAGCAGCCATGTGCCCGCCAGCGCCAGCGCCGCGCAGGGCCAGACCAGCCGATGCGGCCATTCGCGGAAGATGAGAAGGCCGATCAGCGGCGTGAACGGGACGTAGAGCCCGGTCAGAAAGCCCGCATTGGTGACCGTGGCGCCGAGCATGGCGATCTGTTGCAGCATCGAGGCGGCGAAGAAGGCGAGGGTGATCAGGCCGACCAGTCCCAGCATGGGCCGGGGAATGGGCATGGGCGCCTTGCGTTTTTCATTGAGCGCGAAGGGCGCAATGACGAGGGCGGCGAGCAGGAAGCGGATGCCGAGAAACCAGATCGGCCCGATCGTCTCCATGGCCGTGGCCTGGGCAACGAAGGCGAGCCCCCAGATCGAGGCGGCGAGGAGCATAAGTAGATTGGCGGTGAGGCGATTCATGATCGCCGGGAGATAAGGCTTTTCGGCCCGGCTGGCAAATGATCGCCTGGAAACGGGGCACAAGGGACAAAGGAGCGCACATAGTTGAATTAAATATAAGCAATTTAATGATGAAATGGGTAGATTTGCCAGCCGGACACGATCATATTTAATGTAAATAAATATAAAAATATCTGGAAACGATCAGGTTGATCGAAGGAGGGAG
This sequence comes from Parvibaculaceae bacterium, assembly GCA_028283765.1. Taxonomy (GTDB): domain Bacteria; phylum Pseudomonadota; class Alphaproteobacteria; order Parvibaculales; family Parvibaculaceae; genus JAATFR01. The sequence goes on from JAPWJY010000003.1 coordinate 238,807, forward strand.
TGTCATGGCGATTTTTGATTTTCAGCGCAGGAATGAGGCACTCGACCTCACCTCACCTTTGCCGGATCAGGTGCCGGTTCCGCGGCCTGCTGTCAGGCCGGGCCTGCCGCCTCGTCCAGCCTCGATTTTGTCGATGGGGCCGACCCGGATGCCGGTCACGGATATGCGGGCGTCTCAAGCTGGCGCTTCCGCTTCACCCGATACACGCCCGGATTCCCGCCCTGCGCTTCAGCAGGCGCGTCCCCGTTCATCCGGCCCGGCAGATGCCGCTCAGCCCAGAGCCCAGCGGCCTGAAGTTTCGCGGGTTGAGCCGTCGCTGCACGCATCGCCTGCACCTGCCGTGGCGAAGGCGCCGCCCCCGGTCCGTGCCTCAGCAGGGTCTGCGCCCCAGAGTATCGGCATCTTCAGTCCGGCTGAAACCTTCGCGGATGGTCTGGCGAAGCTGCCCTTCCTGCAATCGTTGAGAGCTGCCTATCCTGATGCACGCATCAGCTGGATCACGACGGGGTCATCTGCCTTCTCGGACCAGCTTCGTCCTCTGACGAAGGGGCTTCTGGATTCAGTCAAGGCCGAAACCGGCATTGGCGCGAGCCGGTTTTCGATATTCGAGAGGGTTCCGTTCAACGATCATTATTCGATATTGATCGACACCCAGAGAAGGGTGTGGCGCAGCCGCCGCGCGCGCCGCATCAACCATGATCTGTTTATTTCCAGTGCCGGCGATTTTCAGCTTTCCGGCAGGCGTCCGGCTGGCAAATGGGAGTTCCCTGCCCATGTGGCGGATCGCCTGAGCGAACTCATGAAACTGGCGACGGGCGAGGCCTTGCCGGAGCAGGGTGTGTCTTTGGCGATGCCGTCTGACGTCGAATATCATGCAGCGAGTGCGCTCCCGGAGGGGCCAGCTTATCTTGGTCTTGCACCGGGCGGTCCCTGGCGGCCAGCTGTGTGGCCGCTTGGGCGTTATGTCGAGCTGGCCCGCCGTCAGGTGCGGCTGGGCCGGGTGCCGGTGTTCCTGCTTGGCCAGCAGGAGGAGAGTTGGGAGCCTATCCTGCGCAGCGCTGTCCCGCAGGCGCTCTTTCCGCAGCAGAACAAGGCTGCCGGTGGGCATCAGTATTCACCGTTCCATACCATCGCGCTGGCAGGCCGCCTTCATCTGGCGGTGAGCAATGACGGCGGCATCGGCCATCTGCTGGCGGCGGGCGGTGCGCCCGTGATCAGCCTCTTCGGTCCGAGCGACCCGGCCCGTTCCGCGCCGCGCAGCCCCCGTGGCATGGTTCTGGATGCCCGGGCCTTCGGCAGGCCGGTCATCGAGGAGATTCCCATCGAGGCCGTCATGGAGGCGATCGACAGGGTGTTGGCGGGGTAGGCATTCAAACCGGCGACGTTGTTTCCCGGAGGTGGAGAACACCGGTTTCCGGAGCTTCAGGCTTCGTCGGGAAGCGACGGAATGGCCCGGGTCGTCGCCGTGCCGTATCGGGCTGTGAAGGCGGATAATATTTCCCCGACCTCCTCGGGGTCGGCAGCGGCCTCGAGTCCGAAAAGCTGGGGCCAGACCATCATTTCACGGATCATGCCGAGAAGCAGGCGTGAACTCAGTTCCGTGTCGTGGGGGCGCAGATGATTATGCGCGACCAGTTCGTCGATGGTTTTCTTGAGATGCTCGACCCGGTATTGCGAATCGTTGGCATAAATATCGTACGCCAGTTGAGGGGCCGTCTGCACTTCGGCGATCACCATGCGCTGAAGCGCCGTATGCGCGGGATCGGCTTCATGCCCGATGCAGGCTTCGATCGCCTGCTGCAATAGGCCATGGGGGTCTGCGCCGCCTGATATGCCTGCGTGCAGGGCCGAATCCGCCTGCGGCGGCGTCTCGTAGCAGGTGTTGACCACGGCCTGAAAGAGATTCTCCTTGGACGGAAAATGCTTGTAGAGCGTGGCTGTGGAAACATCGGCCTGGCGCGCAATGTCTGCCATGCCTGACCTGCTGTAGCCGCGGGCAAGAAAAATCTCCCGGGCGGAAGCCAGAATGGAATTTTGTTTCAGCTCTGCGATGGAACGCCGGTATGTTTGCAAGTCCACGACTGTATGCCTCTGATGCAGGCCATCCGGTCCGCATTGTATAATGCATTAACCATGACGGACCTTGAATGACGTCTCTTCGCGAGGTCAAGCGGTGCGGAGAGTTTTACTTAATCATCGGGTGGGGTTAGCTATTTAGTCTGTTCCATCCCGGAACGAATAATTTCCGGGAGGTCAGGCTGATGGCGATGGCTGCCCCGATAAAGGCAACAATCAGGGAGGGAATGAAGGCGGGGCCACCGATATCCGTTTGTGAGGCCGCCATGTGTGAAGGGACTGCGAGGCCGGCTATGCCGGCCAGCGCCGTCAGCCCCATCATGAGCGGCAGGACCCTCACTCTGGCCTGTCTTCGCCGCCCTTCTGGTGCGGCGGCTTGTCCTGATCGTGAGTAAATTTTCATGCGTCGCCCCCGTTTGTCCCGTGTTGAGACGAATATCGAGGCGCAATGCGGCTCAAACTTTGTGAAGTTTGGCGCATGGAGGGGCTATTTTACGACAAGTTTAAGGCAAGATGATCCATTTACCGGGCAGCGTTTCTGGCGCTCAGGCTGGCGTCATTGCGCGAAATGACGGCGCCGAGCCGTTTGGCGGCACGCTCGATGTCCCCCGGTGGAACCGCCGCGAATCCCATGTGAAGCCCTGAATGAACGGGTTTTTCGAGACAATAGTTGGAGAGCGGCGTGGTCACGACCTGCGCCTCGCGGCCCCGCTGCGACACAAGCCGGTCATTCAGTTCAGGGACGAGCTTTGTGGCAAGTTGAAGGCCGCCTTCGCCGGAAACGGGCTGGAGCCAGTCCGACATGTATCGTTCGATGGAATCGATGAGGCAGGCGCGGCGCTCCGCATAAAGCGCCCTCATGCGCCGGACATGCGCGCCGAAATGGCCCTGCGTGATGAAATCGGCGAGCGCCGCCTGATGGAGGGTGGCGGGGGTCTGGCCCGTCAGGCGCAGGGCCGTGCCGAAGGATTTGGCCAGCGTCTGCGGCACGATCAGATAGCCGATCCGCAGCGCCGGAAACAGCGTCTTGGCGAAGGTGCCCATGTAGATGACCGAGCCGCCCCGGTCCAGCCCCTGCATCGCGGCGATGGGGCGGCCCGTGTAACGGTACTCGGAGTCATAGTCGTCCTCGATGATCCAGGCGTTTTCGCGCCGGGCGTACTCGATCAGGGCGAGGCGCCGCGGCAGGGTCAGCGTGTGGCCGAGCGGATACTGGTGCGACGGCGTTACATAGATCAGCCGGGGCACCGGCGCCGTCGCGACGGCGTCCTCGACCTTCATGCCGTTTTCATCCACCGGGATGGGCACGATGTCCGCGCCGCTGCCCAGAAAGGCGCCCCGTGCGCCCAGATAGCCCGGCTCCTCGTGCCAGACCCTGTCGCCGGGATCGATCAGCATGCGCGCGGCGAGATCCAGCGCCGATTGCGCGCCGGTGATCACGATCACCTGCTCCGGGGCGGCGATGACGCCCCGGGCCGCGCCCACATAGGCGGCGATGGCGGCCTGAAGTTCCGGCAGGCCGGCGCTCAGCTCATAGTCGTAGAAGCTTGCCCTCAGGCTTTTGGCCCGCTCGCCGATCAGCCGGCTCCAGATGGCGCGGGGAAATTCCTCCACGGCAGGCAGGCCATGCTGGAAGGCCAGCGCCTTGAGCCCGTGATAGCGGGCGGCGTTGCGCTCTATCCCGGCCAGCACCTGTCCCCGCTTCGAGAGCAGCGGCGAGGAGGGAGCCGGAGCCTGACGCTTTCGCTTCGATGAGGCGTCGACCTCCAGCAGCGTGTCGGGTGGAATATCCGCGACCCGCGTGCCCGAGCCAACATGGGGCGCAAGATAGCCCTCGGCGGTCAGTTGCTCATAGGCGGCGATGATGGTGTTGCGGCCGATCTGAAGCTCGCTGGCGAGGGCGCGCGTGGAGGGGAGCTGCGAGCCCGGCGCGATGCGGCCATCGAGGATCGAGGCGCGCAGGCCGTCATAGAGCTGCTTGTAGAGCGGCGTCTCCGCTGACGCGTCGAGCGACAGGGTGCCGAGAATGAGCGTAGGCCGGGGCATGGCGCCTCCAGGGCGAGAGTCTTTGAGTGGTTCTATGTTTATCTCCAGATCGGACCTTTTGATAGACCCGGTTAGGGGCAATCTTCCGGGGCCATTCACCGACCTTCACAGGAGCCGATCATGAGCGCCGAGCCCTATGAGCCTGTCCCCTATGAGCCTGCCGATGTCTACCGGCCGAGGCGCTCTCCCGGACGGGAAAGCTATGACCGGGCCCTTGTCCACGCCATTCTCGACGAGGGCATGGTCGCCCATGTCAGCTATCAGGGCGGCCATGGCCCGGAAATCATCCCCGCCTTCTATGTCCGCCATGGCGAAGAGGTGCTGGTCCATTTGTCGCGCCGGGCCGGGCTGGCGTCGGCGCTTCAGGCGGGAACGCCGTTTGCCTTCTGTGTCACCCATCTGGACGGACTGGTGCTCGCCCGCTCGGCTTTCCACCATTCGATGAATTACCGCTCGGTCATCGTTCACGGGGTGCCAAGGGAGGTGACGGGTGAGGAAAAACTGCGCCTGTTCGATCTTTTCATCGACAAGGCGGTGCCCGGGCGCTCGAAGGAAGCCCGTCCGGCAAACGGGCAGGAGGCCAGGGCCACCGGCGTTTTCGCGCTGCCTCTGGTCCATGTCGTGGCCAAGACGCGCAGCGGCGGGCCGAATGACGATGCGGCGGACATGGCGCTCCCGGTGTGGGCTGGGGTCATTCCGCTGGCCATGGTGCGCGGAGAGCCCATCGAGGACCGGGTTGAGCTGGCCGGCAACATCTGAGACACGGACGCTTTGCGGCGAATGCGACACCGGGGGTCCTTTCGCCGGTTGCGTCGCGTGCGGCAGAAGACTAGGTTTCGCCCGTTTTCAGTTCCCTTGGAACATGCCTCACGGAGAGAGAAAATGGCCTTCATTTCGGATTCGCTCAAGCGCATCAAGCCGTCAGCAACCATGGCGGCGACCCAGAAAGCGCGCGATCTGAAAGCCGCGGGCGTGGATGTGATCGGTCTTGGCGCGGGCGAGCCCGATTTCGACACGCCGGACAACATCAAGCAGGCCGCCATCGACGCGATCAATCGCGGCGAGACGAAGTACACGGCCGTCGACGGCATTCCCGAGCTGAAGAAGGCCATTGCCGCCAAGTTCAAGCGCGAGAACAACCTCGACTACAGCCCGGCCCAGTGCTTCGTCGCGCCCGGCGGCAAGCCCATCATCTACAACGCCATGATGGCGACGCTGAACCCGGGCGACGAGGTGATCATCCCCGCGCCCTACTGGGTCTCCTATCCCGACATCGTGCTGCTGGGCGGCGGCGTGCCGGTGATCGTCGAGGCGACGATGGAGCATGGCTTCAAGCTGCAGCCCGAAGCGCTCGAAGCCGCGATCACGCCGAAGACCAAATGGTTCATCTTCAACTCGCCGTCGAACCCGACGGGGGCCGCCTACACCCACGAGGAGCTGAAAAAGCTTACAGACGTGCTGGTGCGCCATCCCCATGTCTGGATCCTGAGCGACGACATGTACGAACACCTGACCTATGACGGGTTCAGGTTCGCCACGCCCGTAGAGGTCGAGCCGCGTCTTTATGACCGCACGCTGACGATGAACGGCGTCTCCAAGGCCTATGCCATGACCGGCTGGCGCATCGGCTATTGCGCGGGCCCGATCGAGCTTATCAAGGCGATGGCGACGATTCAGGGGCAATCGACCTCGAACCCGACCTCGATCAGCCAGTGGGCTGCCGTCGAGGCGCTGAACGGGCCGCAGGATTTCATCGCGACGCGGGCCGAAAGCTTCAAGGAGCGCCGGGATCTCGTCGTTTCCATGCTCAATCAGGCCAAGGGCATCAAGTGCCCGACGCCGGAAGGGGCGTTCTATGTCTATCCGTCCTGCGCGGGCACCATCGGCAAGACCGCGCCTTCGGGCAAGGTCATCCGCAATGACCAGGATTTTGTGGAGGAACTGCTGGAAGCCGAAGGCGTGGCCGTTGTCCATGGCGAGGCGTTCGGTCTTGCGCCGTTCTTCCGCATTTCCTACGCGACCTCGACCGAGAATCTGGTCAAGGCCTGCGAGCGCATCCAGCGTTTCTGCGCCAGCCTGCGGGATTGAGAGAATCGCTCTTTCCCCTGCATTTTTGCTGCATCATATGGAACGCCGGGCTCTTGCCCGGCGTTTTCTTTGCCCTGTACTGACCGGATGGCTTATGTGCGAAATTGAAACCCGTTCATGTTTCGTCGGAAGAAAATGAAAGGAATGTCACTTTGACTGATCCGGATCCCGGCGCATGATTGAGTTATCTGGGAGGCGAAAGAGATAGGTACGTCATGCTGGTCCGCTCGAAACGCCGCTGGGAAATTCCCGAACGCGAGGCTACGCCCGAGCATCTCTTCCTGAACCGGCGTGGCCTGCTGAAAAGCGCAGGTCTGGTGGCCGCGGGCGCTTCCGCCCTGTCGTTTGGCGCGGCCGGGTCCGCCTTTGCGGATGGGGCGATGGAAGGCATCGATCCCGCCGACAAGACTCTTGGCCTCTATCCCGCACGCCGTAATCCAGCTTTCGCGCTGGACCGGGCCGTCACCCCTGAAGCCCTGACCTCCAAATACAACAATTTCTACGAATTCGGTTCCTCCAAGAGCATCTATGACGAGGCCCAGAACCTCAAGACGAGGCCGTGGGAAATCACCATCGATGGCGAGGTCGACAAGACCATCACGATAGGCATCGACGATCTCGTCGCAAAGATGCCGCTGGAAGAGCGGCTCTATCGCCATCGCTGCGTTGAGGCCTGGTCGATGGCGGTGCCGTGGACCGGCTTTCCGCTGAAGGCGCTGGTCGATCTGGCGCAGCCGAAATCCGGCACGAAATATCTCCAGATGCAGACCTTTCAGGATGCCTCCATGGCCCCGGGCCAGAACCAGTTCTGGTATCCCTGGCCGTATACGGAAGGTCTGACCATGGCGGAGGCCACCAACGAGCTTGCCTTCATGGCGACGGGTGTTTATGGCAAGCCGCTGCTCAAACAGTTCGGCGCGCCGCTCCGGCTTGCCGTGCCGTGGAAATATGGTTTCAAATCGGTAAAATCCGTTACCCGCTTCACCTTCACCAATGATCGTCCCACGACGTTCTGGGAGGCGCTTGGTCCTGATGAATATGGCTTCTGGGCCAATGTGAACCCGGATGTGCCGCATCCGCGCTGGTCGCAGGCAAGCGAGGAAGTGCTTGGCACCGGCAATCGTGTGCCGACGCTGCTGTTCAACGGCTATGGTGAGGAAGTGGCGGCGCTCTACAAGGACTTGCAGGGCGAGAAGCTTTATATGTGAGGCTTCAGTCGAGCGGCACGACCGTGAAGGAGCCTGCGACCATGGTGCCTTCCGGGTCTTCCAGCACGGCATCGGACGCGAGTGCCCGGTCGATCTGGACGACGGCAAGCCCTGCGTCCCGGGCTGCGGCGATCTCGCCCGCATGGTCCGAGAGAAACAGGATTTCCGATGGGGCGAAGCCGGTCTTTTCGGCGATCCGCCGGTAGGAGGCGGGTTCGAGCTTGCCGCCAGTCTCCGTGTCGAAATAGCCGGAAAAAAGCGGCGTCAGGTCGCCCCGGTCGGAATGGCCGAAGATCAGCTTCTGCGCCGCGACCGAGCCCGATGAATAGACATGGAGTTTCAGTCCGGCCTTGTGCCATCGGGCCAGATATTCGGCCGCATCGGCATAGACCTGCCCCTTGAGCACGCCTGCCTCATAGCCTTCACGCCAGATCAGCCCCTGAAGAAGTTTCAGCGGCCCGGCCTTCCTGTCCTCGTCCATCCAGCGATGGAGCAGCGCAAGCGTGGCGGGGAGATCGAGGTCAGCCTGTCCCTCCAGCCTGCGGGCCTCGGCCAGCGCCCCGGCCACTTCGGGTTCGTCTGCGTGTGCCGCGCACCAGCCGTCGAGCCGGGCGCGGGCATAGGGGAACAGCACCTCGTGCACGAATGAAATCGGCGTCGTAGTGCCTTCGATGTCGGTCAGGATCGCGCGGATGGTCATCCCGGTTTCCGGTCAGTTTTCATAAAGAGGAAAACGGGTGGCGATGTCCGAGCCGGTGAAATGGCCGACCCAGCCGTCCGGCGTGCGGAACATGCGGATGGCGCAGAAATGCGGGTTGGGACCGGTGTCGAACCAGTGGGTAATCCCGGCAGGCACGCTCAGCAGATCGTTGCGCTCGCACAGCACGCGGAAAACCTTGCCATGCGTATGCAGATAGAAAGCGCCGGCCCCCTCGACGAAGAAGCGCACCTCGTCCTCGTCATGGGTATGTTCGGACAGGAATTTCTGGCGCATGGCGACGCGGTCGGGATGATCGGGCTTCACCCGCACCACATCGACCGACACATAGCCGCCCTCGGCGGTGAGGCGGGCGACGTCGGCTTCATAGGCGGCGAGCACGCTGGCCTGATCTGCGTCTGCGGGAAGCTCGATGGCCGCTTCCCAGCGCTCGAAATCGACATTGATGTCCGCCAGCGCCGTGGCGATGGCGTCTCCGTCGCGGGTGTCGATCAGCAGGTTGGACGGATCATTGTCGGGATAAACGGTCAATTGGGTCATCGTGCGCTCTCCTCATGCAGTTGAGCCGATAACAGAAAATCGAAGGCGTCCATGTGGCGCAGGGTTTCCTTCACGCTCGCGCCCCAGACATAAAGCCCGTGGCCCGCGATCAGATAGCCGGGGCAGGGATTGGCGCGATCGTGGCGCGCCTCGAACAGCGCCGCCAGCCGGTCCGTGTCCTGGTCGTTCGGCACGATGGGCACATGGAGGCTCGCCTCGTGGGTTGTCACCCCGGCAAAGGCCTTGAGCAGTTCCCAGCCCTTCAGCGTCAGATGGCCGTCGGCCTCATGGCGCCGCGAGAGAACGGTCGCGGCCATGGAATGAATATGCGAGATCGCGCCGATGCGGGGGTCGGCGGCATAGCGGACCAGATGGAGCGGCGCTTCGGCGGAGGCGCGGGGGTGCCGGGGGCCTGAGATTTCGGCGGCGATCACCTGATCGGGGGTGAGGTTGGCCTTGTCGGCCCCGGTCGCGGTCACGGCGGCGAAGCGCCCGTCCATGCGCACCGAGAAGTTGCCGCTGGTCGCGGGCACCCAGCCCCGGTTGCCCGCATGGCGCGCCATTTCCACCACGCCGGCGGCGGCGGTTTCAAGGGAAAGGGGCGTCGAAGCGGTCATGGGCGCGCATTCATGGGCTGGGGGCCATCTATCTGGTTGTTTGCCGGATCGTTAGTCAGAAAAACCCCCGGGAGCAAGCCCCGGGGGTTTCCTATCGTTCCGGGAATGGGCTTTGAGGCCTATTCAGCCGCCTGCAGGTGCGATTCCCGGGCGGCGAGGTAGCGCTCGCTTTCGAGCGCGGCCATGCAGCCCATACCCGCCGCCGTGACCGCCTGACGATAGACATCGTCGGTCACGTCGCCAGCGGCGAAAACGCCGGGGATATTGGTCGCGGTGCCGCCGGGCACGGTCTTGAGGTAGCCGCCGTCCTTGAAGTCGAGCTGCCCGGCGAAGAGTTCGGTCGCAGGCGCGTGGCCGATGGCGACGAACACGCCGTCGGCGCTGATTTCACGGGTTTCGCCGGTGTTGCGGTTGGTGATCCGCGCGCCGGTCACGCCGGGCGGGTTCTGGGTGCCGACGATCTCGTCGACGACCGTATCCCAGATCACCTCGATCTTGGGGTGGGCGAACAGCCGGTCCTGCATGATCTTTTCCGCGCGGAAATGATCGCGCCGGTGGATCACGGTCACCTTGGTGGCGAAATTGGTCAGGAACAGCGCTTCCTCGACGGCCGAGTTGCCGCCGCCGACGACCAGCACTTCCTTGCCGCGATAGAAGAAGCCGTCGCAGGTGGCGCAGGCCGACACGCCGGAGCCCTGAAACTTCTGCTCGGAGGGAAGGCCCAGCCATTTGGCTTGCGCGCCGGTCGCGATGATCACGGCGTCCGCCGTATAGGTGGTGCCGCTGTCACCCTCGAAGCTGAACGGGCGCAACGCCAGATCGGCGTGAATGATGGTGTCGCTGACGATATTGGTGCCGACGTGGCGCGCCTGCGCCTCCATCTGCTCCATCAGCCAGGGGCCCTGAATGGCTTCGGCGAAGCCCGGATAGTTTTCAACTTCCGTGGTGATGGTGAGCTGGCCGCCGGGCTGGATGCCCTGGATAAGCGTGGGCTGCAACATGGCGCGGGCCGCATAAATGGCGGCTGTATAGCCGGCCGCGCCGCCGCCGATGATCAGAACCTTGGAATGCTTTGTTTCGGACATGAAATTCACCATTAGCTGGGGCGGATACGGGGGCCGCAGGCCTTGCCGTTTCATCTGTGGAGGCGCTCCCCCGTTTCAGAGAAGCGCCTCCATGTTCCGGTTTCCCGGAGATTGGCCTAGAGCGCTTCGGCGTGGGCGCCGAGGTACTTGGCGACACCGGCGGCGTCGGCAACCATGCCTTCGTCACCCTTCTGCCAGCCGGCGGGGCAGACTTCGCCATGCTCTTCGTGGAACTGGAGCGCATCGACCAGACGGATCGCCTCGTCGGCGTTGCGGCCGAGCGGGAGGTCGTTGATGCCCGCGTGGCGGACGACGCCTTCCTTGTCGATCAGGAATGTGCCGCGGAGCGCCACGCCATCGCTCTCGATCAGCACGTCATAGTCGCGGGCGATCGACTTGGTGATGTCGGCGACCATCGGGAACTTGACGGCGCCGAGGCCACCATTGTTCGGCGAGGTGTTGCGCCAGGCGGAGTGGGTGAACTGGCTGTCCACGGAAACCGCGATGACCTTCACGTTGCGCTCTTCGAACTGCGGCACGCGGTTGGAATAGGCCAGGATTTCCGAGGGGCAGACGAAGGTGAAATCGAGGGGATAGAAGAACACCAGTCCGTAGCTGCCCTTGAGATAGGTCTTGAGGTTGAAGTCCTCAACGATCTCGCCATTGGCGAGCACGGCGGCGGCGGTGAAGTCCGGGGCCTGTTTCTGTACGAGGCTCATATGTGCAGCTCCTTGCAATTTGGAATTAATCTAGTTCCTGAATTTGCAATTTAGAGGCGTTCCAGAAAGTGTCAAGATACTTTCGCGGCCACGCTCACGCTTCACGGGCGGAGGGACGCTTTGACGCAGATTTATCGCATCACTCATATTATTATAGCGCAAAGCATCCCGGTTGGCGCGGCCAAATCGGCCGTCACTCCTCAGAACCCGAACATATGGTCGAGGCAGAAGCTTGCCGAACCGTTGACGAGGCCATGGAATCCGAACAGGCGGCAGCTTGTGTCGCGGATGATGACATAGCCCGCGCCGTTCATGGCTGCGCGCTCCGCCTTGCTGAAGGTTTCGCTCAGCCGGAAATGGTATGAGCCGCCCCGCGCGATCCGTATCTCGCGCTCGGCGACGGGCTTGCCGTCCCGGTCGTGCAGGATCAGTTTCGTCGCGCTTTGGGGGTGCCATTCCGAGGAGGCCGGATAGATGAGATGGCAGAGCGTGTCGAGCCCGCCCTGTTCGGGCAGGGTCGCGCCGATGCGCAGGAACAGGCGCGTGGTCAATCCCGGCGGCTTGTTGGTGTAGGACTGCGGCTCGTCCTTGTAGATGGTCGCGGTGTTGTAGATGTGCGCGCCGAAAATGGTCTCGGCCCGGTGGCCCGAGGCCTTCTGCTCGAAGCGGCCCAGCGCATGGAGCCAGCCGTTGGCCTCTCCGCCCTCGCGGAAATCATAGAGAAACTCGACATGGCCATAGCCGGAGGGAAGGGTCAGCCTTTCCTCCGCCAGCCATTCCTCGACCGGGATCGCCACGCTGTCGCGGCGCTGGACGCGGCCCAGATAGCGCGATGCGATCAGGCTGCCGTCGGCGTCGATCAGTTCGGCCCGCAACGGCATTTCATGTTCGCTGGTCGCCATCGGCGTCGGCAGCACCGTGGTGGCGAATTCGCCCAGAGGCAGCACCGGCAGGGGCATGATGTAGCTCTTGGCCATCAGCTTTTCGAGTTGCGGGATAAACGGATCAGCCTTGAGATCCGTGCGCTCGACATTGGCGTGCGCAAGGCGGCGCTGGCCACCCTTGCGGGTGACTTCATAACGGGGGCGGACGAAGTAGCGTCCGGCGACGATCTCGATCTGGTCGGGCCAGCGGGCATGGGGCAGCATCTCGCCGACATCGAGCGCGCGGGTGCCGAAAGGGGGAATTTCGTCGGGGTAATAGCTCACATCCTGCGCACCCATGATATTGAGGCCGATGGAGCCCGCCGGGATCGGCATGGGGTGCGAGTTCTGGATATAGAGCGTCAGCCGCTCGTCGGCCTCCGGCGCGGGCATCCCGGCATAGAAGTCGGCGGGCCAGGCGTTGGCGTCGTGGCTGCATGAAAGAGCGAGGCCATTCTCGCCATTCATGTCGAGCGCATATTTGATGATGTCATGGCCCTTGATCTGGACCGCATGGATGAACAGCGAGCCGGAAAAATCACCAAGGCCGAAGCGTTCGCGGATTTCCGCGCTGTCGAGCGCGAAGGGTGCGCCGGCTGCCGGCAGGGGCTCGCGCCACTGGGCCAGTTCCTTGCCCGCCTCGTCGAACAGGCAGAGCCAGAGTTCAGGGTTTGCCGCGCCGTGCTGGCCCCAGTAATTGGCGCTGGCGACGCGGGTATGGATGCCCTCCGCCCCGTTGACGCACTCAACCTCGCGCATCAGCGCGAAGTTGGTGGCGAAATTCATCGGGTCCAGATAGTTCGCCGGGTTGGTCAGCATCTCGCCGGGGATGCGCATGTCGTCCAGCGTGGCGATGTGTGCGCCCTTGGGGAACAGGTGAGCGATCGAGGGCATGAGCTTGGCGAAGTCGAAAGTGAGCACCAGCACGGCGGCGGCGCCGGACTGCGCCAGCGCGTTCAGGGTTTTTGCCTCGTGGCCGAGGAAGATAGCCCCCAGATCCTCGACCCGCTGCACGAAATAGCCCGCCAGATCGAGCCGCGAGAGATCATAATAGGCATGAAAATTGGCGATGACCCCGCTTGGATCGAAGATTGCGACGGGTCCGGCGACCGCAAGCGAGGCGATCAGTTCATGGCCCTTGCGGGCCGCGAGGGGGTGGCCAAGCGCCTTGAACAGGGTCGAGCCGCCCGCATTGTTGCCGGGCCGCCAGCCGTGCGACAGGTCGGCATTCTTGAACGTCTCGATTTGCAGGGCCATAGATTGTCCATTCAACGCGCGGGAACAGGCGTCCCGTTCTAGTAGGCGTCCGATGCGGCGCGGTTGCCGAAAGGGTTGATCTTCTTCAGGAAGGCGCTGAGCCGGTGGCGGCGCTGTTCATGCTCGACCACGGCTTCATCCGTGACCCAGTTCATCTGGATCGCTCGGCGCTTGCCCTCGAAGGGTTCGTGCCCGTGCCAGCTCGTCCCGGATCGCCTGAACACCAGCAGGGTGCCGCCGTTGGGCGACACTTCCTCGGCATAATCGTCAAGGTCGGTGCCGTTGCGCAGGATGCGCAGGCGACCGCCGTCCGCGTCCCACTCGTCGTTCATGTAGAGCAGCACGGTGATGATCTTGGAGGCGGTGTCCGTATGGATCTTGCCGTTCGATTTGGCACAGAAGCCGCGCACCGTGAACATGGTCGGGCGGCGGGCAAGGTCGATGCCGAACTTGTCCTCGATCAGGGCGCGGAATTCCGGTCCGTCGAGTTCGGCCAGCAGGTCGCGGAACGCGCCCTTGATGGCAAGCTCGCTCGGCGGGATCGAGCCGGTCGTGCGCACGTCGGGATAATCGGCCAGCACCTGCGGCAGAGCCTCGCGCTTCACGAAGTGCGGCACCACGAAATAGTCGTAGGGCTCCGTCTTCAGCGGCGTTGCCGCGAGCGCGTCATAGTCGAGAAGGCTCATCGATCCGGGCTCTCTTGTCATCTCGGGTTCAAATATCCCGTCGCCCCTATCTAATAGCTCATCTTGCGTCTCTCAAGGTAGCTGCAGACTACCCGGCAAATAGCCGCACTTTCTATGTGGTCTTTCTGAAGCGATAAGCCTTGGCGATGGCCCGGGCGATCTCACCCGCCGTGTCGGGCGGGGCATAGCTCCATTGTTCCAGCGCGCCCCTGAAAGGCCGGGCATAGCCAGCGGCATAGACGGCATCGAGAAAACGCCGGAATTTGCCGCCGCCCCCTTCCATTTCGATGACATGGACCGGTTTACCGGTGAAGGCGGCCTCGCCGATCATGTTGACCGAGTCGCAGGTGACGATGACGGCGTCGGCGCTGCCGAGATAGGCGAAATAGGGGTTCGGCCCCTCGCCCGGCCAGACCTGCGCCGGTTTGCTGTGCAGTTTTTCCGTGATGATGCGGGTCTGGGCTGCGCCTGTGCGGCGCGAGGGGGTGACGAGCAGGCTCACGCCCTCCTCGTCGCAAAGCCGGGCCAACTGGCCGCCAAGGCGGGCGGCGGCGGCCTCATCGAACGTATAAACGGCATTGGTGCCGCCCAGCAGCACCGCAACCCTTGGATGGGGCAGGGAGGCAATCGACGGGGCGAACGCGGCGGCGGCCTCCGCGAGCTTCTTTCGTGTCAATGTATGCGGAGAAATGAGGGTGGAGAGCACATTGGGGCCTTCCAGCCGGTCATGGGCGGGCACCCAGACAAAATCGAAGGCGGAAGGCCGGACCTTGGGGTTTTGCAGCACGGCGACAAAGGTTTTCCCGCGGGATTGACGGCGGATCATGCGGGCATAGGGGATTGTCTGGCGGCCGCAGGCGAAAACGATGTCCGGCCAGGGAGCCTCGACGCCGGGGGTCGGCGTTGCCGGTCCCCAGGGCGCGAGCCAGCTTCCCGGCGGCCGGGGCCGGACCCTTTTCATTTCCGGCTCAAGACCCAGCGCGCCCGCCACGCCAAGGCACTGGACCTCGCAGCCGGTGACGCCGGCGGTCAAAATCCAGGCCCGGGTGCCCGGCTCAAGCGGCTGTTCGGGATCGATGAGAGTCATTTTGTACCAATTGAAGAAATTATATTGCTGAAACCTGCAATCCGGCATCCTACAAACGAGTATATTCCTTCATCTGATCCGGGAAGCCCATGAAGCGGCACAAACTCGACGCGACGGACATTCTTATCCTCAAGGAACTGCAGGCGAACGGCAGGATCACCAATGTTGAACTCGCCGCCCGGGTAGAGCTTTCCGCGCCGCCCTGCCTGCGCCGGGTCCGCGCGCTGGAGGAGGCGGGCTACATCCGGGGCTTCCATGCCGATCTCGACGCCACGGCGCTCGGCTTCGGGGTGACGGTCTTCGCCATGGTCGGGCTTCACAGCCAGGCCGAGAGCGACCTTCAGGCTTTCGAGGCATTGGTCGGCTCATGGCCGCTTGTGCGGGAATGCTACATGCTGAACGGGGAAATCGATTTCATCCTGCGCTGCATCGCGCCGGACCTTGCCAGCTTTCAGGATTTCCTGACCCGCAAGCTGACGCCAGCCCCCAATGTGGCGAGCGTGCGCACCTCGCTGTCCATCCGCCAGTCCAAGCATTCCCCCGGCGTGCCGGTCGAACTGCTCTAGCCTAGCCCAAAGCCGTTTCCGCCGTTTTGCAGGCGAAGGTCACGAAGCAGGCGATGGCGCCCCAGTAGGTGCCCAGAATGAACACCGGGGACAAGGGAACCCGTCTGCGGAACTTGTTGAAGGCCAGCACGAAATCGCTGATGACGAAGAGTGTGCCCCCCGCCGTCAGCCATATGGCCTGCGGCATGTCCTTCATCAGCATGGTCGCCACCATCGCCGTGGTCACCAGCACGAAGACATAGATCGCGACCGGCGCGCGCATTTTCTCCGGCACGCTTCGCCCGAGCATGATGAGACCGGCGACTGCGACGATGGCCCAGAGGGAAACCGGCCCGCGCTGCCACTCAAGGTTTGCGATGCTCACCATGCCCGCGATAAGGACGGCATGGCCCACAAGGAAGCTGACAAGGCCCGCGACAAAGCCGTTGGGACGGGTCAGCGCCACATCGCCCGCAAGCCAGAGCACCAGCGTGGCGATGAGCCAGAGCCGGTATTCGCTGGCCGGGGCCGCGAAGGCCAGAGCGATGAAGAGAATCGTCGTCAGCGCCTTGAACGGCGCATAGAGGCGCTTGTTGCCCATGCAATCGAGCGAAATGGCCGTGACGGCGCTGATGGCCGCCGCAATGGCCAGAATAGTGGCAGGCATGATCTTGTTCCCCCGGCTTTCCCGACACCATCGACGAGTCGGGCTTCAAGGCCAAGCGCTTTCGCGTCTCCTTTCCTGTGGCGGGTGCGATTGATCGGCGATGACGCAGGGCTATCTGTCAGGATAGATTTACCGCGGGGCATTTCCCGCCGCAGGCGGCAAGACAGGACGGCCATGTGATCCCTTCCCTCATTCGCTTCTGTCCCTGGCTCGACCGGCGGGGGCGGCTTTCCCCCTTGAGAACCCTCACCTTCGCCGGCCTGTTCGTGCCGGGGCTCGATATCGGCTGGCGGCTCTATGCCGGTCTGCTGGGGGCGAACCCGCTGGAAAGCGCGATCCATCTGAGCGGGCTCTGGGCGATCCGCTTCCTGTTCATTTCCCTCACGCTCACCCCGCTCACGCAATTGTCGGCCACGCCCCGCTTCATCGAGGTGCGGCGCATGGTGGGCGTCGCCGCCTGCGCCTATGCGTTCGGCCATCTGGGGCTTTATGCGGCCCAGCAATCGTTCGACCTTGCCAGGGTGGTGAGTGAAATCGTCCACCGGATCTATCTCACCATCGGTTTTGCCGCCCTGCTCGGGCTCGGCGTGCTCACCGCCACCTCCACCGACGCCATGGTGAAGCGGCTGGGCGCGAAGCGCTGGCGGCAGCTCCACAAGCTCGCCTATCTGATCGGGCTGATCGCGACCGTTCACTTCTTCTTGCAGGCCAAGCTTGAGGTCAAGGAACCGACCATCATGTTCGGGCTGCTGGCCTGGCTCATGGGCTATCGCCTTCTGCGCCCGTTCTTCGCCGTCAGGGGATGGGGGCTTGCTGGCGCGTCGGCGGGACTGGCGCTGCTGGCAGGACTCGCGACGGCGCTGGGCGAGGCGCTCTATTTCAACCTCAAGACCGGCGTGGCGATGGCCCGGGTGCTGGGCGTCAACCTCTCGGCGGTGGCAGGGCTCAGGCCCGGACCTCTCGTTGCTCTCATCGCGCTTTCGCTGGTGATCCTGGCGCTGGCCCTGCGCCTCGCGCTCAATCCGGCAAGGCTTCCTTCCCGGGCAGGACCAGCTTCCCGGGGTTGAGGATATTCTTCGGGTCGAGCGCGCGCTTGAGCGTCCGCATCAGCTCCATTTCCACCGGGTCCTTGGTCGCTGCGATCTCGTCGCGCTTCATCCGGCCGACGCCATGTTCCGCGCTGATCGAGCCGTCATAACGGCGCACGATGTCGTGGACGATCCGGTTCATCTCGTCCCAGAGCGCCAGATAGGCCGTCTTGTCCATGCCGATGGGCTGGGTCAGGTTGAAATGGATATTGCCGTCGCCAATATGGCCGAACGGCACGGGGCGGATGCCCGGCAGCCGTTTTTCGACCGCCGCGCTCGCCTCGGCGATGAAGGCGGCGACTGACGACACCGGCACCGAGACGTCATGCTTGATGCTGCCGCCTTCCGGGCGCTGGGCGTCGGACATATCCTCGCGCAGACGCCAGAAATCCGCCCGCTGACGGCCCGACCGGGCAATCGCGCCATCGCTGACAAGGGCAAGGTTTATGGCGCGCTCCAGCAGGCTTTGCAGGGTTGCGTCGAGGTCGCCATTGTCGCCGGAGGTCAGCTCGACCAGCACATACCAGGGCGAGGGCGCGGTCAGCGGATCAACCGCGCCGGGCATGTGCCTGAGGCAGAGGTCGAGCCCGAGGCGGGGCATCAGCTCGAAAGTGGAAACGAGCCCGCCCGACATGTCCTCGGCGAGCCGGAGCAGGGCGACGGCGGCCTCGACATCAGGCACCGCGACAAAAGCGGTCGCGACGGCGCGGGGGCGGGGATAAAGTTTCAGCACGGCGGCGGTGATGATGCCGAGCGTGCCCTCCGCGCCCATGAACAGGTGCTTGAGGTCATAGCCCGTATTGTCCTTGCGCAGCCCCTTCAGCCCGTGCCAGATCCGGCCATCGGCCAGCACCACCTCAAGGCCCAGCACCAGATCGCGGGCATTGCCATAGCGCAGCACGGCGGTGCCGCCCGCATTGGTCGAAAGATTGCCGCCGATCTGGCAGGTGCCTTCCGAGGCGAGGCTGAGCGGGAACAGCCGGCCGGCGTCCTCGGCCTTCTGCTGGATCGTGGCGAGCGTCACGCCCGCCTCCACGGTCATGGTGTTGTTGGTGGCATCGAGCGTGCGGATGGCGTTGAGGCGCTCCAGCGACAAAACCAGTTCCGCGCCATCTTCAAAAGGTATCTGGCCGCCGACGAGCCCCGTATTGCCGCCTTGCGGCACGATCGGGGTGCCGGTCTCATGGGCGATCTTCATGATGGCGGCGACCTCGGCCGTCGAGGCCGGGCGCAGGACGGCCCTTGTCCGGCCATGGTAAAGCTCGCGCCGCTCGACCAGATAGCGCGCCATCAGGGCGTCATCCTCGATGATCCCGTTCCGGTCGAGCAGAGGGCGCAGGCGGGCGATCACGTCGGTCATTCGGATATACTCATGGCGGAGTCGATGCGCCCGGAAAGGACGGAAGGGCATCTTATCTGGCCCTGGCGGAGAATGTCTCCCCAAAGTGACCATGCGCATTTGCCCGCTTTGCCGGGATTCCATCACGACCGGCAAACCTCTATGCTCGGTTCATGACCGGCATTGGACTTAAAAGCTTCGACCATCTCATCATCGCCGTCCGCGACCTCGATGCCGCGGAGGCGACCTATACGCGGATATTGGGCCGCGCGCCGTCCTGGCGGGGCTCGCACCCCGAGGGCGGCACGGCCAACGTGCTTTACCGCCTCGCCAACATGTATCTGGAACTGCTCTCGCCGGTGGGCGAGGGATTCTTCGCCACGGGCGTCCGCCAGCATCTGGAGACGTCGGGCGAGGGGATATTCGGCATCGTGCTCGGGATCGAGAACGCCGATGCGGCGGCGGCGGGCCTGCGGGCGGCGGGTCTCCATCCCACTGGTCCGCAGCCGGGCTCCGGCGTGGACGGACGCACCGGCGCGCGGCGCGAATGGCGCAACGTCTATCTCGCGCCGGATGAAACGCGAGGTCTCTTCATGTTCCTGATCGAGCATGTGAGCCCGGCCGGCGCCCTGCCCGCCGCCGCTCTCACCGAGGGCGTGGCGGCTGCATCGGCCGTCGAGGGGCTTGACCATGTGGTGGTGATGACCCCCGATCCCGATGGCTGCAGGAAGCTCTTCGGCGATGTGCTCGGCATCCGGCTTGCGCTCGATCATTCAAAGCCCGAATGGGGGGTGCGCCAGCTCTTTTTCCGTACCGGCGGCGTCACTATCGAGGTGGTCGCGCCGCTCGATCCCGAAAAGCAGCCGAAGACGGATCATTACTGGGGCCTTGCTTGGAAAACCGGGGATATATCGGGCGCGGGCGAGCGGTTGCGGGCAGCCGGGGCCAATGTCTCGGAGGTTCGCACGGGCCGCAAGAAGGGTACGCAGGTCAGCACCATCAGGCCCGAAACCCATGGCGTGCCAACCCTGCTGATCCAGCAGCCCCAGATCTAGCGTCCGGCCAGCAATTGCCGGTCCTGTTTCGCCTTTTCGCTGATGAAATCCAGCACGGCGCGCACCGGGCCTGAATCCTTCAGGTCCGGATGGGCCAGAAGCCAGATGTCCGTGCCATTGACGAGCTTCTGCGGGCTCACCTGCACCAGATCGGGATAGGCGTCGGCCACGAGGCACATGAGCGTGGAGATGCCGAGCCCGGCGCGGATCGCCTGAATCTGGTCGGCGACCGAGGCGGTGCGCACGGCGACCCGCGCGCCCTGCGTGACATGGCGCAGCCATTCATTGAGTTCAAAGCTTGCCGCCTCGCCCGCGAACTCAACCACGCTGTGCGCGTTCCACTCGTCCCGGGCCGAGGGCAATCCCCGCTTTTCCGCATAGCCCCGGGAGGCGTAAAAGCCGACGCCGCAGCGACCGACCTTGCGCCCGACGATATTCTCACGCCCCGGCCCATAGAGCCGCAGCACCACGTCGGCCTCGCGCCGCTTCACGCTCACCGGCGTCTGTTCGGTCATCAGCTCCAGCGTGATGCCCTGATGGCGTTCATAGAATTCCGGCAGATAGGGCATCAGCCAGTAGGCGCAGAGACTGTGCACGGTCGCGAGCCTGACCTCGCCGCGCGGTTCGCCCTGCGCCTCGCGGGCCGAAAGCTCCGCCCGCGACACGGCGTCGGCCATGCGCTCGACCTCGCCTTTCAGCCGCTCGGCGGCGGGGGTGGGGGTATAACCGTCCGCCTGCCGCATGAAGAGCCGTGCCCCCAGCCGCTTTTCCAGCGCCGCGATATGCCGCCCCACGGTCGCGTGGCTCATGCCGAGCTTGCGCCCGGCCGCCGACAGGCTCCCCGTTTCCGCTACGGCAAGAAACAGGCGGTAGGCGTCCCAATCTCCAAAGCCGTTCATCATTGAACACCCGTTGCACAAGGTTGAGCCAGAAACTGGCTCCAAACCCGCGCAATATCAAGCAAAAGCCGTTCGTCCATGAACATGCCGGACTGATGAATACTCCACAGAGCCGGACTCTTCTGCTAGAACGGCGTCATTGGAAACTCTGGAAATAACGTCAAGGCCCGGTGAACGGGACCAGACGAGGCGAGGGAGGCTCAGGCTTTGAAAACAAGATTTACGGAACTGTTCGGGGTCGAACATCCGATTGCGCAGGGCGGCATGCAGTGGGTCGGCCGCGCCTCGCTCGTGTCGGCGGTGGCGAACGCCGGCGCGCTCGGCTTCATCACGGCGCTGACCCAGCCGACGCCGGAGGATCTCGTCAAGGAGATCAAGGCCTGCCGGGAGATGACGGACCGCCCCTTCGGCGTCAACCTCACCATCCTGCCCGCGCTGAAGCCGCCGCCGTATGCGGAATATCGCCAGGCCATCATCGAATCCGGCATCAAGATCGTCGAGACGGCGGGCTACAAGCCGCAGGAGCATGTCGACGATTTCAAGAAGCATGGCATCAAGATCATTCACAAATGCACCGCCGTCCGTCACGGCCTTTCAGCCGAGCGGATGGGCGTGGACGCCATCTCCATCGACGGCTTCGAGTGCGCGGGCCATCCCGGCGAGGATGACATTCCGGGCCTGATCCTGATCGCGGCGGCCGCCGACAAGATCAAGATTCCGATGCTGGCCTCGGGCGGCTTCGGCGACGCCCGCGGGCTTGTCGCCGCCCTCGCGCTCGGCGCGGAAGGCGTCAACATGGGCACCCGCTTCATGTGCACGGTCGAGAGCCCCATTCACCAGAAGGTGAAGGAGCAGATCGTCGCCAATGACGAGCGCGCCACCAACCTGATTTTCCGCACGCTGCACAACACGGCGCGCGTGGCGAAGAACCTCGTCAGCGAGGAAGTCGTCGCTATCGAGAAGAAGGGCGGGGCGAAGATCGAGGACATCATGCACCTCGTTTCCGGCCAGCGCGGCAAGGTCGTTTATGAGGCGGGCGACCCGGATTACGGCATCTGGTCGGCGGGCATGGTGCAGGGCCTTATCCACGATATTCCGACCTGCAAGGATCTGGTTGAGCGGATCGTTTCCGAGGCCGAGGCGCTGATCCGGGGCCGCCTTGAAGGCTTCCTCAACGGCAAGACGGCGAAAGCCGCCGAATAAGGACAGCATCCGGTTTTTCAGCTTGAAGGCCCGCGCCATGTGTGCGGGCCTTATTCATTTTCAGCGTCCCCGGTCACGATGGCCTGCAAGGCCGCCGCATTGCAGACAAGAATCCGGCGGTAGCTCGTTTTCACATAGCCGTCTTGCTCCATCGCCTTTAGCACCTGATTGACGGTCTTGCGGGAAAGCCCGGTGATTTCGCCGAGTTCCTGCTGGCTCAGGCCGATGCCGATACCCTCCCGGCTGGCGACGGCATGGGGCAGCCCGGCGAAATGGACGAGGCGCGAGGCGATGAGGGCCGTGGGCGGCAGATTGAGCGCCTCGACCAGCGCGTGTACGGCGCCCTGAAGCTGGCCCGCGGCGAATTCGGCGAAGGCCTGCCAGAATTGCGGAAACTCCCGGGCAAGGGTGGCGAGCCCGTGCTCCGGCAGATAGAGCAGTTGCGAGGGTTCGCGGGCGACGGCGGTCAGTTGCCTTCGCCCGCCGACGCTCGATCCGGCATAGCCGAATATCTCGCCCTTCCCGGCAATATTGACCAGCCGGTATTCGCCGCGCTCGAGCCAGGCGAGCAGGCGCACCGAGCCTTCGAGCAGGCCATAGAGGCCCCGGGCCTCGTCGCCCGCGTCATAGAGCCAGTGGCCCGCTTCCACGCTTGAAATCTGGGCGAGATCGAACAGGCGCTCGCGCATCGCCGGGTTCTGCCGGGCCAGCCATCTGTTATGCTCGAAGACCCGGGCAATGCGGTCGCGTGATCTCTCCACCATGACGCTGACCTGAAAAAATGAATAATTGTAACCAGAGTAACAATCATTCTCTTCGGCCGGGCTAGTTTCAAGCCCGGAGTGGCGGACTGCCCGATGAATGAAGAAACGGAGCGCGAAGATGGGATTTCAGACAATCAATGTGCGCAAGCTGTCCGGCGGTTGCGGCGCGGAGGTGCTGGGCGTCGATCTGCGTGACATTTCAAACCATCAGATGGATGAGATCCGGCAGGCCTATATCGACCATGGCGTGATTTTCTTTCGCGACCAGACCATCACGCCGCTTGAGCATATCGCCTTCGCCCGGCGCTGGGGCCAGATCGACATCAACCGGTATTTCCCGGCGAACGCCGAATATCCCGAGATCGCGGAAGTCAGGAAGGAAAAGAGCCAGCGGAACAATGTCGGTGGCAACTGGCACACGGATCATTCCTACGATGTCGCGCCCGCCATGGGCTCCATTCTGGTCGCGCGCGAACTGCCTGAGGAAGGTGGCGACACGCTGTTCGCCAATATGTATGCGGCTTATGAAGCGCTGTCGGACGGCCTGAAAAAGACGCTGGAGGGGATGCGCGCCGTCCATTCCACCGCCCATGTGTTCGGGGCGGCGGGCTTCTACAAGCAGGGCGATCAGGCGGGCGGCTTCAAGGGGCAAGAGGAGATGATCGAGGTCACGCACCCGGTCGTCATCACCCACCCTGAAAGCGGGCGCAAGGCGCTCTATGTCAACCCCGGCTTCACCATCGGTTTTCAGGGCTGGACGGAGGCGGAATCGAGGCCTCTGCTTGAATATCTCTATCGCCACGCCGTCCAGCCGGAATTCACCTGCCGGTTCCAGTGGCGCGACGGCTCCATCGCTTTCTGGGACAACCGCGCCACATGGCACAGCGCCGTGAACGATTATCACGGCCACCGGCGGCTGATGCACCGGATCACCATCGGGGGCGTTGAACTGGGCTGAGGTTGCCCCCTCTCCCGGCATCGGGCCTTGGCTTCCGGCACCTGACGGGGGCAGAATGCGGAAAATATAAAAGCCGGGAGAGCGACTATGAATGTCATGACGCAGCGCCGTTACAGGCACATCCATGTCGAGCCGCAGGAAACGGGGTTCGGGGCGGAGATCACGGGCATCGATCTTTCCGCCCCCATGAGCGCCGATGTCCGCGACGAGATCATGCGGGCCTGGGCGGCCCACGCGGTTATCTGGTTCCCCGGCCAGCCGCTTTCGCTCGATGCGCTGGAAGCGTTCACGCAGAGCATCGGCCCTTTCGGCGTCGATCCCTTCATCAAGTCCATGGAGGGGCGGCAGCATGTTCTGGAACTGCGCCGCGAGCCGGACGAAAAGGCGGCCAATTTCGGGGCAAGCTGGCACTCCGACTGGAGCTTTCAGGAAACGCCGCCCGCCGCCACCCTGCTTCACGCCAGCGTCGTGCCGCCGGTGGGTGGCGATACGCTCTATGCCGATGGCGTCCGGGCCTATGAGGCCCTGTCCCCGGTCATGAAGCGCCTGCTCGACGGGCTGGAAGCCATTCATTCCGCCTCGTTCGCCTATGGCACCAGGGGGTTCTTCGCGAAGGAGGCCGAGAGCCGCACGATGCAGATCATCGTCAGCGAGGAAGCGGAGAAAACCTGCGCGCATCCGCTCGTCCGCACCCATCCCGTGACTGGACGAAAAGCTCTCTACGTCTCACCCACCTATACGGTCGGCGGCATTGTCGGCATGACGGCGGAGGAATCGCGCGCCCTTCTGGGCTTCCTCTTCGCC
The DNA here is from genome assembly GCA_028283765.1 of Parvibaculaceae bacterium. GTDB lineage: Bacteria > Pseudomonadota > Alphaproteobacteria > Parvibaculales > Parvibaculaceae > JAATFR01. The sequence goes on from JAPWJY010000003.1 coordinate 263,179, forward strand.
CATATGGTGCGGGAAGAGTTCGTCTATCGCCATAAATGGCGCAAGGACATGCTGATCATGTGGGACAACCGCTGTACGCTCCATTACGCGGACGGCGGCTATGACGGGCATCTGCGCGTCATGCACCGCACCACGGTGGCGGGCGGGAAGCCGGTCTGAATTTTGGGCTTCGAGGTTCCGGGGAGGCAATCTCCCCGGAAAGAGAGGTTCCCGCGTCCGGGCCTTACCGGAACTGAACCTCCAGAATTTCATAGGATTTGCCGCCGCCGGGGGTCATGACCTCCACGGAATCGCCGACCTTCTTGCCGATGAGCGCGCGCGCGATCGGGGATTTGACCGAGATCATCGACAGTTTCACGTCGGCCTCGTTTTCGCCCACGATCTGGTAGGAAACTTCCACATCGGTGTCTTCATCGACCAGTTTTACGGTGGCGCCGAAGGTGACGGTATCGCCTGAGAGCCTGGAAACGTCGATGACCTCCGCATGGGACAGCGAAGCCTCGATCTCCACGATCCGGCTCTCGTTCAGTCCCTGCTGTTCCTTCGCCGCATGATATTCGGCATTTTCCGACAGATCGCCATGGGCGCGGGCTTCCGCAATCGCGCGGATGATCCGCGGGCGTTCCACGGAGATGCGCCGTTTGTGTTCGTCCTCGAGCTGCCTGAAGCCCGCAGGAGTCATCGGAATTTTCTCCGCCATTTTAACCAGATCTTTCTAACAAACGCGGGGCCCGCCCTTTTTGGCAAGGCCGGACCCCCAAAAGGCTCGTTTGGAGCCCGCAGACCGTGATTGTTGGACATAGGGGTGGGTCAGGTCAATTCCAATCCCCGCCGCCATGGGTATCCGGGCCTATTTGGCGGTTTTGAGCTGTCCCGCTTCGCTGCGGTACCATTGCAGGGAAGCGACCTCCAGCTGGCCCTTGCGGACCGCCTCTATGCCCTCGACCGAGGCGCGCGCGCCCGAGACCGTGGTATAGTAAGGAACCTTCATCATCAGCGCGGAACGGCGCAGCGACATCGAATCGACGAGGGCCTGCGCGCCTTCCGTGGTGTTGAAGACGAGCTGGACCTCCCCGTTCTTGATCGCGTCCACGATATGGGGGCGGCCTTCCAGCACCTTGTTGATGCGGGTGACTTCCAGCCCGTTTTCCCGCAGAAACCGGGCTGTGCCGCTGGTGGCGATCAGGCGGAAGCCCATGGAAACCAGTTTGGCCGCCGGGGCGAGCATCCTGGCCTTGTCGGCTTCCTTCACCGAAATGAAGACCGTGCCTTCCTCCGGCACCTTGGTGCCGCCGCCGAGCTGGCTCTTGGCGAAGGCGACGCCGAAGCTCTTGTCGAGGCCCATGACCTCGCCGGTCGAGCGCATTTCCGGCCCCAGCACCGTATCGACGCCGGGGAAGCGGGCGAAGGGGAACACCGCCTCCTTGACCGCGATATGGTCGAAGGGAGCGTTTTCCAGCCGGAACGAGGCAAGCGTTTCCCCGGCCATGACCCGGGCCGCGATCTTGGCGATGGGCTTGTCCACCACCTTGGCGACGAAGGGCACGGTGCGCGAGGCGCGCGGATTCACTTCCAGAATGTAGATGACGCCTTCCTGTACGGCATATTGCACGTTCATCAGGCCGACCACATTGAGCGCCAGCGCCAGCTTGCGGGTCTGGACCTCGATCTGGGCGAGCGTCTCCTTCGAGAGCGAATAGGGAGGCAGCGTGCAGGCGCTGTCGCCCGAATGGACGCCCGCCTCCTCGATATGCTCCATGATGCCGCAGATGAAGACATCCTTGCCGTCGGAGAGCGCATCCACGTCCACCTCGATGGCGTCGCGCAGATAGAGGTCGATCAGCACCGGGCTCTTGCCGGACACGACCACGGCCTCGGTGATGTAGCGTTGCAGGTGGCCCTTGTCGCGGACGATCTCCATCGCCCGCCCGCCCAGCACATAGGAGGGGCGGATGACGACCGGATAGCCGATCCGCTCGGCGATCTCCACGGCCTGTTCGGCGGAACGCGCAATGCCGTTGGGGGGCTGGAGAAGATCGAGTTCCTCGATCAGCGCCTTGAAGCGGTCGCGGTCCTCGGCAAGGTCGATGGCGTCGGGCGAGGTGCCGAGGATCGGCACGCCCGCGCGTTCCAGCTCATCGGCGAGCTTGAGCGGGGTCTGTCCGCCGAACTGCACGATGACGCCCGCAAGGGTGCCGTTCGAGGTTTCGACGTCGATCAGCTCAAGCACGTCTTCCGCCGTCAGCGGTTCGAAATAGAGCCGGTCGGAGGTGTCATAGTCGGTGGATACCGTTTCCGGGTTGCAGTTGACCATGATGCTTTCGATGCCCGCCTCGCCGAGCGCGAAGGCGGCATGGCAGCAGCAATAGTCGAATTCGATGCCCTGGCCGATCCGGTTCGGCCCGCCGCCCAGAATGATCGCCTTCTTGCGGTTGCTCGGCTCGGACTCGCATTCGGCGCGCCCGGCGAAATCGGCCTCATAGGTCGAATACATGTAGGGCGTACGGCTCTCGAACTCGGCGGCGCAGGTGTCGATGCGCTTGAACACCGGGCGGACGTTGAGCCCCCGGCGCGCCGCCCGCACGGCATGTTCTTCCTGGCCGGTCAGTTCAGCCAGCCGGGCATCGGAAAAGCCCATGGCCTTGAGGCGGCGGAATGCCTCGCGGGTCGTGGGCAGACCGTTCGCCGTCACGCCGGCTTCGGTGTCCACGATGGCCTTGAGCTGTTCGATGAACCAGGGCTCATAGGCGCAGACGTCATGGATTTCCTGTTCGCCCAGACCGTGGCGCAGGGCCTCGGCGATGACCAGCAGCCGGTCCGGCGTCGGGCGGCCGAGCGCAGCCCTCAGCGCATTCTTGTCGTCACCCTCGCCGAGCCCGGTGATTTTGGGGGTATTGAGACCGGTCAGGCCGGTTTCAAGCGAGCGCAGCGCCTTTTGCAGCGATTCCGCGAAAGTGCGGCCGATGGCCATGGCTTCGCCGACCGATTTCATGGCGGTGCCGAGCAGGGGCTCCGCGCCCGCGAACTTCTCGAAGGCGAAACGGGGAATCTTGGTGACGACATAATCGATGGAGGGCTCGAACGAAGCCGGGGTCACTTCGGTGATGTCGTTCATCAGCTCATCGAGCGTGTAGCCCACGGCAAGGCGGGCCGCGACCTTGGCGATCGGAAAGCCGGTGGCCTTGGAGGCCAGCGCCGAGGAGCGCGACACGCGCGGGTTCATCTCGATGACGACGAGGCGGCCGTCCTTCGGGTTGACGGCGAACTGCACGTTGGAGCCGCCGGTTTCCACCCCGATCTCGCGCAGCACCGCGATCGAGGCGTTGCGCATGATCTGGTATTCCTTGTCGGTGAGCGTGAGCGCCGGGGCGACGGTGATCGAGTCGCCGGTGTGCACGCCCATCGGATCGACGTTCTCGATGGAGCAGATGATGATGCAGTTGTCCGCCTTGTCGCGGACGACCTCCATCTCATATTCCTTCCAGCCGAGCACCGATTCCTCGATCAGCACCTGCGTGGTCGGGCTGGCGTCGAGACCGCGCTCGACGATCTCGATGAATTCCTGCCTGTTGTAGGCGATGCCGCCGCCGGTGCCGCCCATGGTGAAGGACGGGCGGATGATCGCGGGCAGGCCGACGAATTCAAGCCCCGCCTGCGCTTCCTCCATGGTGCTGGCCATGGTCGAGCGGGGGCTTTCAAGGCCGATCTTGTCCATCGCCTCGCGAAACAGCAGCCGGTCTTCCGCCTTGTTGATCGCCTCGCGGTTCGCGCCGATCATTTCGACGCCGAACTTCTCCAGCACGCCCATGTCGGCGAGCGCCAGCGCCGTATTCAGCGCGGTCTGTCCGCCCATGGTCGGCAGCAGCGCGTCGGGCCGCTCCTTCTCGATGATCTTCGCCACGATGTCCGGCGTGATCGGCTCGATGTAGGTGGCGTCGGCGAGATCGGGATCGGTCATGATCGTCGCCGGGTTGGAGTTGACCAGAATGATCCGGTAGCCCTCCGCCTTCAGCGCCTTGCAGGCCTGCGTGCCCGAATAATCGAACTCGCACGCCTGCCCGATGATGATAGGCCCCGCGCCGATGATGAGGATGCTCTTGATGTCTGTACGTTTGGGCATGGGGTCAACTTATCTCGGGGAAACCGGAATTAAGGGAGCGGCGAGGCAAAAGGCCGTGGGCGTTTCGTGCAGGCAAGGCGATTGAGCGTAGCGCTCTCATTCATCTCTATCACTTCTCCCCCATCATCCCCACGAAGCGCTCGAACAGATAGTGGCTGTCCTGCGGGCCGGGGGAGGCTTCCGGGTGGTACTGGACGGAGAAGACCGGGCGGTCCTTCAGGCGCAGGCCGCAATTGGTGCCGTCGAACAGCGAAACGTGGGTTTCCTCGACCGTCGCGGGCAGGCTTTCGCGGGCGACCGTGAAGCCGTGGTTCATGGAGGTGATCTCGACCTTGCCGGTGGTGTAGTCCTTCACCGGGTGGTTCGCGCCATGGTGGCCCTGATGCATCTTTTCGGTGGTGGCGCCCAGCGCCAGCGCCAGCATCTGGTGGCCGAGGCAGATGCCGAAGACGGGCTTGCCGCTGTCGACGATCTTCCGGATTTCAGGCACGGCATAGGCGCCGGTCGCCGCCGGATCGCCGGGGCCATTGGAGAGGAACACCCCGTCCGGGTTCATGGCCAGCACGTCTTCCGCCGTGGCGGTGGCGGGCACCACGGTGACGCGCACGCCGACGCTCGCCAGACAGCGCAGGATATTGCGCTTGATGCCATAATCGATGGCGACGACATGATATTTCGGCGCATCGAGGCGGCCGTAGCCCTCGTTCCAGACCCAGGCGGTTTCATCCCAGCGATAGCTCTGGCCGCAGGTCACGTCCTTCGCGAGATCGAGACCCAGCAGCCCGGGCCAGGCGCGGGCCTGTTCCAGCAGGGCGGGAATGTCGAAATTGCCGTCCGGATCGTGGGCGATAATGCCGTCCGGCATGCCCTTCTCGCGGATCAGCCGGGTCAGCGCGCGGGTGTCGAGGCCGCTGAGGCCGATGATGTTGCGGGCCTTGAGCCAGCGGTCGAGATGTTCGCGCGCGCGGTAATTGGCGGGCTGGGTGATGTCGGCGCGGATGACGCAGCCGCGCACGCCCGAGAGGCTGGCGAGGTTGGTGGTCTCGATATCGTCGTCGTTCGTGCCTACATTGCCGATATGGGGGAAGGTGAAAGTGACGATCTGGCCCGCATAGGAGGGGTCGGTCAGGATTTCCTGATAGCCGGTGATGGCGGTGTTGAAGCAGACCTCGCCGGTGGCGGCGCCAGTCGCGCCGATGCCATGGCCTTCGAGCACGGTGCCATCCTTCAGCACCAGCAGGGCGGTGGGTTTCAGGGAAGTCTTCAGGGGCGTGGTCATGCGGATTCCTCCTCGGAACGCTGCGTACCCTCAGGCGCGCGCCATTCCGTGGCGAGATGAAGCGACACACTCATGATGACTCTCCCGGGGAGGATTTGGTCTTCGGCACCGATGCAGGGAACATCAGGCCACACGAACCCGTGCGAAAGACCCCGAAGTCCCGCAAATTGGGCGGACACTACGGTAAACCTCCCGTTCCGTCAAGGAAAGGGATTTTGTGGAAATGATAATAGCTTCAAAGGGTTAGCTGTATGGTGGCAATTTGCGCTTCGCGGCTTATCACGTTACCCTGAAGTCTTCACCGTGAGGCCATGCCATGGACGGCGGGGACAGGAAAACAGGACAGATCATGCGTGACGAAATCAATGCGGCCATGAAGGCGGCCATGAAAAGCCAGAGCAAGCGCCGTCTTTCGACGCTGCGGCTGGTTCAGGCGGCCATCAAGGACCGGGACATCGCGGCGCGGACCGACGGGCGCGACGCGGGCATTCCCGATTCCGAAATCCTCGACGTGCTGGCCAAGATGATCAAGCAGCGCCAGGATTCGGCCCGCATGTATGAGGAAGGCGGCCGCGCCGAGCTTGCCGAGGCCGAGCGGGAGGAAATCGGGATCATTCAGGAGTTCCTGCCGCGCCAGCTTTCCGACGATGAGGTGAAAAAGGCCGTGGCCGACGCCGTGGCGGCATTGGGCGCGACCAGCCTCAAGGACATGGGCAAGGTCATGGCGGAACTGAAAAGCCGCCATGCCGGGCAGATGGATTTCGGCAAGGCGGGACCCGTGGTCAAGGGCCTGCTCGGCGGCTGAGCGCCGTCATCGGTGGCAGACCTTGTCTTTCCGGGGGGGGGGGCCGGAAAGCGGGCTTTCAGAGCCGCCTTACTGGATGTCGATGACCAGCGTGACGCCGGCTTCCAGCGTCTGCTGGCCGGGCGAGACCGGCACGGCCGAATCGGCGGCCATCATCCGCATCATCCGTGGCTGGGGCGGCTGGCCGCTGCCTGATTCCGTGATCGAGTCGATCCGGCCCAGGGCGACGCCTGCGGCTTCCGCATAGACCTTGGCCTTGCGCAGGGCGTCATTGACCGCGTCCCCGCGGGCCTTGTCGAGCAGGGCGTCGGGCTCCGACACCGAGAAATTTATCCCCTCGATCCGGTTCGAGCCGAGCGACACCAGCCGGTCGAGGATCGATCCGATATCCCCGATCTTCTTCACCGTCACCGTGAGCGCATTGGTGACCTCATAGCCGGTGATGCGGGGCGGCTCGGTGCTGTTGGGCGTCTGGTTATAGACGGGCGAGACGCTGAACTGGGAGGTCTGCATGTCCTCCGGCGCGATCTTGAGATCAGACAGGCCCTTGACGATGGCGTTCATCGCCGTGGTGTTGGCGGACAGGGCCTCGGCGGCGGTCGCCCCCTGGGTCACGACGCCGGTCTGCACCGAGGCGCGGTCCGGCGTGGCGCTGGCCTGCCCGGTCCCGGTCACGGTGAGGGAGCCGGGGGATGTGCTGCTGTCGGCCCGGGCGGAGGGGGCCAGCATCATGAGGGAGGCACCGACGACGAGGCTCTGCGCCAGCGCTGCCAATCTTTTATGCGCAACCATGTGTTTCCCCGGCAAAGTGAACGGACAGGCAGAGTTCGACGGGAATGGGACAAAATTACGGCCAAATCGCCTGTGCCGTCTTCTTTAGTTTCAAACCATCTGGTAATAGGGCGGCAGGGGCCTGTAGCTCAGTTGGTTAGAGCGGACCGCTCATAACGGTTTGGTCGCAGGTTCGAGTCCTGCCGGGCCCACCATTTCCCCAGTATGGCGGCCCCGGTTTTGCCGGTGGAGGATGTAGGCAAGGCGAACCGGCGTTCCGTGGCCTCGACCTAGCCCCTTGTGAAGGCAGGCGCTGTTCTGCCGATGAAGGCCTCGACACCCAATTGGTGATCTTTTGATTTCGACAGGACCGATAGCTCCTTGAGCGCGGCCCTGGCCGCTTCCTCAGGCGTCAGATCAAATGCCCGGCTGCTCTGCCGCTTTGATGCCTCGACAGAGAGAGGTGCGCGCGAGGCAATGCGCTCGGCCAGTTTGAGCGCTTCCGCCATAAGCTGATCGCCTTCGTACAATGCCGTTATCAGGCCGAAATCCAGAGCGGTCTGGCCCGACACAGGCAGACCCGACAGGAGCATCGATTTTGCGCGCGCGATGCCGATCAAGCGCGGCAGGCGGAACACAGACGCCATAAGGCCGACATTTACGCCCGCGGCAATGAATTTGCTCGCCGATGTTCCGATCCGAATATCGCAGCACAGAGCAAGTTCGAGGCCGCCGCCGACAGCGGCGCCATTGATGGCGGCAATGACGGGTATGCGGAGTTGCTCGATCTTGTCGAGCAACTGGCCGAACTGGCTGAGGCTTTCCAGCGTCTCTCCGCCACGCTCCATGGCTTCGCGCAGATTGTCGCCGGCGCAAAAGCTTTTGCCCCGGCCGGTCAGGATAAGAGCCCGCATGTCGAAATTATTTTCGATGGCGTCAAGCGTATCGATGAGTTCCGCGCGAAGGCTGTGGCCGAGAGCATTGGCTGGCGGCGCATCAATCTCGATCAGAGTCACGTTGGGGCGAGGTGTGGAAATATGCAGCTTGCTCATGCGCCAAGTACCTTTTTTTCACAGAGTGAGGAAATCTCTTCGCCGGAATAGCCTGCGGCGAGCAGGACCTCGCGGGTGTGCTCGCCAACGCGGGCGGAACCGCGCGTGAGCTCGACCGGCGTGCGCGACATGTTGATCGGCGCGCGCGGGAACTGGCGTCCGTCCACTTCGGCAAGGAAGCCCCGCGCTTTTACATGCGGGTCTTCCAGCGCCTCCCTGATCGTGTTGATGGGGCCGCAGGGAACGCCCCGGGCGGTAATCCGGTTGACCCAGTTTTCTGTCTTGTCTGCGGCGAGTATGGATTCAAGGCGCTCTTGCAGGGCATCGCGATTGCTGATGCGCATATGGGGTATGGAAAAATCAGCTTCATCCGCAAGTTCAGGATGACCCAATGCCTCGCAGAAGCGCTTCCATAGCTTCTGATTGTTGACGCCGACGACCAGATGCCCGTCGGCCGTTTTCAGAGCCTCGTAAGGTGCGGCGAGGCGATGGCGGGTGCCTGCCCGCTCCGGCAGAACATTCATCGTGAGGGCCATGCCTGTTTCCCACATTGTGTAGGCAAGCGCAGACTCGAGCAGGGAGGTTTCGAGATATTGTCCTTCGCCGGTCCTGTTGCGGTGATGGAGCGCAGACACCACGCCCAGCGCGGCAAACACGCCCGAGTTGAGATCGGACAGAGGGACACCTGCGGACGTTGGTTTGTCGGACCCGATTTCGCCGGTAAAGCTCATGATGCCGCTCATGGCCTGGGCGACCAGATCGAGGCCGCCGCGATCGCGATAAGGGCCCGTCTGGCCAAATCCCGAAATTGACGCATAGACAAGACGCGGATTGATCCCGGAGAGCGTTTCAAAGCCAAGGCCGAATTTGTCGAGCGCGCCCGGCCGGAAATTTTCAACAAAGACATCTGCGTCCACGGCAAGCGTGCGGATCACATCCGCACCTTCAGGGGAAGATATGTCGACGGCAATCGCGCGCTTGTTGCGATTGACGAAGTCAAAGGGTTTGAAGGGAACTTCTGCCCTGCCGCGCGTCACCTCGCCATTCAGGGGTTCGATCTTGATGACGTCCGCCCCCAGATCGGCAAGCAGCATCGAGCAATATGCGCCTGCGATCAGGTGAGTGCAGTCCAGAATCTTGACGCCTTCAAGCGAACCGGCCATTTGACTTTTCCTCTTTATCGTTCCATTATATGGAACACTTCGTTCCTATATAAGGAACATAGCAATCACCTTTATTGCTGTAAAGGAAATCGATGGAGAGCGTAAAAACCGCCCTTCGGGTACTGGAGCTTGTCGCGGAGGCAGGCGAGATCGGCGTGAGCGAACTTGCGCGGCGTGCGGGCGAACCCAAAACCACAATCCAGCGCAATTTGTTGACCCTGCATGAGGCCGGCTGGATTCGATCGGTAGATGAAGGCGCGCGCCGGAAATGGACTTTAAGCGCAAAGCTTGTGGTGCTTGCCGCGCGAGTCGAGGCCTTTCCCCATTTGCGCGAGGTGGCGCTGCCGGTCATGGAGGCATTGCGGCATCAGACGCAGGAGACGATTCACCTGACGCTTAGAGAGGGAGGGCAGGTGGTTCTGATCGAGCGTCTGGATTCTCCACAGGCGTTGCGCACATTCCGGGCGCTTGGTTCGCGGGCGCCGCTTCATGCGACAGCAAACGGCAAGGCTGTTCTGGCCCGCGTGTCTGATGCGGAGCGCGAGCGCTATCTCGCCCAGTCACTGAAAGTCTGGACGCCCCATACGCTGACGGATCCACAGCAACTCGCGAAACAGCTTCTGGATATTTGCGCGCAAGGATACGCCTTTAGTGATGGCGAGCTGGACGTCAACGTGCGGGCTGTCGCCTCGGCCATTTGTCCGCGCGGCGGTGCGCCGGTGGCGGCGCTTTCAATCTCATGTCCGGCGACGCGATTACCTGACGATCATGTCCGCCGGTACGGCGCACTCGTCAAAAAGGCGGCCAGACAGATCGAGGAGCAACTGGACGGGGAATAGGGAGCTTGCTCCATTAGCGAACTCAGGGGTTGCCATCGATGGCGTGCAATGACATCAGGAAGCATGGGTTTCTCCCAGTGCTTCCAGTACCTCCGCTTTCAGCCATGTGAATGCCGGGGAGGCGCGGTCGCGGGGGCGGCCGATGCCGACATCGACGATCTTGCTGATGCGGCCGGGCCGGGGCGCCATCACGACGACCCTGTCGCCGAGATAGATCGCCTCGTCCACGTCATGAGTGACCAGCACCATGGTGATGCCTTCCGTTTTCCAGATGTGCTCCAGTTCCCGTTGCATGTGGGTGCGCGTCAGCGCGTCGAGCGCACCGAAAGGCTCGTCGAGCAGCAGGAGAGCGGGGCGGTTGACGAGGCCGCGGGCGATGGCCGCGCGTTGCGCCATGCCGCCTGAAAGTTGTCGCGGATAGGCCTTCTCGAATCCGCGCAGTCCCACGAGGGAAACATGTTCCGCGATACTGGCGCGTTTTTGTTCCGCGCTCAACGTCGCGTTCTCGAGCGCCAATGCGATGTTGCCCTCGACATTGAGCCAGGGAAACAGCCGGGGTTCCTGGAAGATCAGGCCGCGTCTCAGGCTGGTGCCGGAGACGCGCTTGCCGCCGAGCAGGATTTCGCCGCCGTAATCGCCGTCTAGGCCGGAGACGAGACGCAGCAGGGTCGACTTGCCGCAACCGCTCGGGCCGACCAGCGACAGAAATTCGCCGGGTTCGACCGTGAGGCTGAGATCATCGATGGCGGCGAAAGCCTCGCCGGCGACCTTGAAGCGCTTTTTGACATTGCGGATGTCGAGGGTGCCGAGTTCTGTCATGTCGTTTTCCAAAATCAGTTCGGGTCCTGCCAGCGCAGCACGTGGGCTTGCAGACGCCTCGCGGCGGTGTTGAGCAAAAAGCCGACGCCGCCGATGATCGCCATGCCGAGAAGAACGAGATCCATGCGGAACTGCTCGCGTCCCTCCATGATGCTGCTGCCGATGCCTGGCGCGACGGCGAAGAGATATTCGGCCCCGATCGTCGCTAGCCAGCCATAGATCAGGGCGAGATGAAGGCCCGTCGCGATCGATGGCGCGGCGGCGGGCAGGACCACCTTGCGCAGCGTCTGCAGGCGCGAGAGCTTCAGGATGCGCGCGACTTCGAGGAAGCGCGGATCGACGCTTCTGACGCCTTCATAAGTGTTGAGCATCACCGGCAGGAAAACGGCGAGCGCGATGAAGGTCACCTTGGCGGTTTCGCCATTGCCGAGCCAGATCGACATCAGGGGAATCCAGGTGAAGAGCGCGATGTGTTTGAGCCCGTTCAGGAGCGGACTCAAAAGTTCGTCGATGAGCCTGACGGTGCCGAGCGCTCCGCCGAGGATGAGTCCGATCAGGCTGCCGCCGAGAAGCCCCAGCGCATCGCGCCTGAGGCTTGCCCCAAGCGCTGTGAGCAGCGAGCCGTCGCCGAGTTGTTCACGGGCCGTTGCGGCAACGGCTTCGGGGGACGCCCAGAGCCGCGCATCGAGCAGGCCGAACCTGACCGAGAGGTCCCAGGCAAGGAGCAGAAGCAGCGGGAAGACGACGCCCGAGCCCAGATATTTTTCGGTGCGGCTCATGCGGCGGCTCCATAGCGGCGCGAAAGCCGCATTTCGCCAAGAGCCAGCAGCTTGTCGAGAATGAAGCCGATAATGCCGATGACGGCCATCGTCGCGATCATGACATCGAGCTGGAAGAGCTGGCGCGCCATGACCATCTGGTAGCCGATACCTTCGGTCGAGGCGAGCAACTCCACGACGACCAGCGATTGCCATGCATGGGTGAGCCCGTAGCGCAGGCCGGTGAAGACCGGCAGCAGCGCGCCCGGCAGCATGATCTTGCGCAGGATCTGCCGCCGGTTGAACTTGTAGATACGGGCGACCTCGAGATAGGCCTTGGGAATATTGCGGAAACCGTCGAGCGTGTTGAGCGTCGTGGGGACAAGCGCCGCTTCTGCGATGATGACGATCTTCAGCGTTTCGCCGATGCCGAAGAGGATCATCAGGAAAGGAATCCATGCAAGCGTGGGTATCTGCGCCACGGCGAGGAACGAAGGCCGCAGGAAACGCTCGAAGCGGGGTGACAGTCCCATGGAGGCGCCAAGCGCGAGGCCGAGAAGTGCGCCCGCGGCAAAACCGGAGACGACGCGCCGAATGCTGATCGATAGATTGGCTGCGAGATCGCCCGAATTCACAAGCGACAGGAAGGCGCTGTAGACCGTCTCCGGCGACGGAAGGATCAGCGGCGTCACGAGATTGGCGCGGGAGGAAATCTCCCACAGTACAAGGAGCAGCGCGGGCGTCAGCGCGCCGAGCAGAACGCGGCGGCCGCGCGTCTGAGGCTCGCCCCTGCTTTGCACCTTTGGGGTGCCGTCGCCGCCGTCAAGGCCGGCAAGGTCTATCGGCGCGGCGGTGCCTGCCACCTCCGGCGGCCTTCGCAGCGGCGCATGTTTTACGTTTGGTGCATTCATTTCGGGGTCGCTGGCTTGCCGTCCGCATCGAAGGTTGGCCAGTAATGTTCAAGGCCGAGCGATTTGAGGGCGAGGGCCAGCGGTTCGGGGTCGATCCAGCCGTCAACCTCGACAGGCGAACGGATGAGACCGAAGCGGAGCGACTTCTCCGCCGAACGCTTGTATTGCGCGGTGATGAAATCGTCGAAGAGGGGGCTGTTCAGCACCTTCGGGTCTTCGCCGGATTGTGCTTCCTTGAAGAAGGCGGCGGGGACGCCGACCTTCGCCCAGATGTCGTAAAGCGCCGGCTGGTTGGCAGGCTCCGAGGCCCAGCGCGCCTCGCCGACAAGCACCTTGACGACGCGATTGACGGTCGTGGGATGCGCTTTTGCGAAGTCGTCGGTGACGAGGAAGGCGGCCTGGGAGGAGAGCTTCGGGTCCTGTCCCTTTGTCGTATAGAGATATTTGATCAGTCCCTTGTCGCGCGCGCCGAAGGAATAATAGGAGGTGAAGGCCGCATCGACCTGATGCGCGGCCAGCGCTGAAAGGCTTGTCGCATTGTCGAGATTGACGACCTTGAGATCGCGGTAGCTGAGCCCCACGGTCGAAAGGATGCTGGCGGCGGTGAGCTGGTAAAGCGTGCCATTGAAGTTCGAAACGGTTTGTCCCTTGAGGTCGGCGAGCGTCTTGAGGGTCGAATCCGCAGGCACCGCGATGTAAGTATTGAAGCGCGTGCCTGTTGCGAGCAGGAGCCGGGTCTTGAGCCCGAGCGAACGCGCGACGATTTCAGGCAGGTCGCCCTGCCACGCGAAATCGAGCTGGCCGCTCGCGAGGGCTTCATTCACCGCCGGTCCCGCGCCGCTGAAGAATTGCCATTCCACCTTGGTGCCGTCGGCACTGAATTCCTTTTCCAGCAGGCCCTTCACATGCACGGCTGAAATATAAGTACCGGCGGAAAAGGGACGTCCGCCCACGCCCGCCATGGCGACGCCAATACGGATGACGTCCGGCCGCTCTTCGGCATGGGAGGGCAACACACCGGCAAGAAGGCTCACGAGCAGCGCGAGACCGAAAAAAATACGAGACAAGGTGGAGCGCCTTTCCATTTCACTGCATGGCGTCGACAACATGCGGATAAATCACATTGATATAATGTGAATAAAATAAAGCCGTTGTGCGGCGGTGGGAAATATATAAATCTACTAATACGATAGGATCAAGCAGGATTAGAAGGCGCCTTGTTACGCCACACTGAAGGAGGCCAGCGTGCCGACGAACGATAATCAGATTCTTTCCGACCTCGGTTTTGAAGTCGTGCCCGTCGCGGGGCGCATTGGCGCGGAAGTGAGAGGGATCGAGCTTTCAGCCGATCTCGGTGCGGCCGCGCTCGGCGCGTTGCGCAGTACGCTCAACCGGTACAAGGTTCTGTTCTTCCGCGGGCAGACGCATCTCGACGATGCGGGGCAGGAGGCTTTTGCAGCGGCGCTTGGTAAACCGCTCGCTCATCCGACCGTGCCGGTCAAGTCCGGCAGTTCCTGGCTGCTGGAACTGGACTCGCAATATGGCGGCAGGGCGAATTCATGGCACACCGACATCACCTTCATCGATACCTATCCCTGGGCCTCGATCCTGCGCGCCGTCGTTCTGCCGGCCAGCGGCGGCGACACGGTATGGGCGAATACGGCGACGGCCTATGACGATCTTGCGCCGGAACTGAAGGAACTTGCCGAGAGACTCTGGGCGGTCCACAGCAACGATTACGATTATGCGTCGGCGCGCAAGGACGTCACCGAGGAGGCGGTGAAGCGCCACAAGGACGTTTTCGCATCGACTGTTTACGAAACCGAGCATCCGCTCGTCCATGTGCATCCCGAGACGGGAGAACGCAATCTGCTCCTCGGGCATTTCCTGAAAAAGATCGTCGGTCTTTCCACGGCCGACAGCGCCCGGTTGTTCGGGTTTTTTCAGGACCATGTGACGCGGCTTGAAAACACGGTGCGCTGGCGCTGGATGGTCGGCGACGTAGCGATCTGGGACAATCGCGCCACGCAGCACTATGCGATCAACGATTACGGCGATCAGCATCGTGTGATGCGCCGCGTGACACTGCGCGGCGAGGTGCCCGTGAGCGTCGACGGGCGGCGCAGCATTGCGCGCAAGCCGGGCGCCGGTGCGCTGCAAGCCGCCGAATAGCAAACGAGAGGCATCCGATGGGCGGCGATCCCGTGCTCCAGACGACAACGCCGGTTCAGAGGGCGCTTGTCGTTGCGCGTGACATTGAAGCGAGGGCGTCCGCGCATGACCGGGCTGCATCTTTTCCTTTTGAGAATTTTGCAGACCTTCATCGCGCGGGCCTTCTTCAGCTCGCCGTGCCGGTTGCGTTTGGCGGACCGGCAACATCTCTGGCCGAGATGATCGAGGTCGTGCGCATCGTCGGCGCGGCAGATGCGTCGACGGCGCTGGTTCTCGTCATGCACTACCTTCAGCTTGGCTCGGGTCTGCGCTCAAGGCGCTGGCCCGAAGCGATCCGCAGGCGTCTGGCGCATGACGCGCTCGAAGGCGTTTCTCTCGTCAATGCGCTGCGCACGGAACCCGAACTCGGGACGCCGGCGCGCGGCGGGTTGGCCGAGACCGTTGCGCGCCGGACGGAGGGGGGCTGGCGGATCAGCGGCCACAAGATTTATTCGACCGGTGCACCGCTTCTGGGCTGGGGTCTTGTCTGGGCGCGGACGGAAGACGAAACGCCCCGGATTGGCTTCTGGCTCGTGCCCATGAAGGCGCCGGGCGTCAGCATGGTGGAAACCTGGGATCATCTCGGTCTGCGCGCCTCGGGAAGCCACGATACGCTGTTCGACAATGTATTCGTGCCCGAGGATCATGCCGTTGACATTCGTCTGCCGAAGGAGTGGGCTGAACTCGATCCGTTTCAGGCCGCGTTTCATCCGGTGGCGCTGGCGGCGCTTTACGAAGGTGTTGCGGTTGCCGCGCGGGACTGGCTTGTCGGCTATCTGAAAACGCGCAAGCCCAGCAATCTCGGTGCTTCTTTGGCGACGCTTCCGCATTTTCAGGAAGCAGTCGGGGAAATAGACGCCATGAGTTCCGTGAACCGGCTCCTTGTCGATGAAACGGCGGCGAAGCTCGATCGGGATCCGGCAAGCGTGACGGCCGAGGCGGCCGGTCTGGTCAAGTTCACGGTGACTTCGAACGCGATCAGGATCGTTGAGCGCGCCTTGCAACTCACCGGCAATCCGGGCCTGAGCCATGCGCGGCCGCTTGAGCGCTATTTCCGGGATGTGCAGTGCAGCCGCGTTCACTCGCCGCAAAACGACAGTATCCTGCGGTTTGCCGGGCGCGCGGCGCTTGGCCTTTAATAATTATAATTCTATCTGCGAGAGGGGCGGATCATGAGCGTTGAATTTATCGGGATGATCTCGACACGGGCCATGTCGGAAATCCATCCACCGAAGGGTCCCGCGATCGATCGCGACTATCTTCGCGCTTTTGCGCAAGCCCACGAGAATGCGGGCTTCGACCGGATTCTGGTTGCCCATCATTCGACCGGACCCGACGCTTTCATGGTGACGTCCTATATCGCGTCCGTGACTGAGCGTATCGGCTTCATGCTGGCGCATCGGCCCGGCTTCATGGAGCCGACGCTCGCGGCGCGCAAACTCGCGACGCTCGATCAACTGATTGGCGGCCGTCTTGCCGTCCACATCATTTCAGGCGGCGATGACGAGGAACAGCGCCGCGACGGCGACTTTCTCAATCATGATGAGCGTTATGCGCGGACGGACGAATATCTCGACGTCATGCGCAAGATCTGGACGAGCGACAGGTCGGTCACCCATGAAGGAAAATATTACCGGTTCGAACGCGCTTATTCCGAAGTGAAACAGGTGCAAAAGCCGCACCTGCCCGTCTATTTCGGCGGCTCCTCGGATGCGGCGCTCGATGTCGCGGGACGCCACGCCGATGTTTATGCGCTGTGGGGTGAGACGCACGCGCAGGTGCGCGAGACGCTGGCCCGGGCGCAGGCCTCTGCGGCGCGATATGGGCGCAGGCTCCGCTTCAGCGTTTCCTTCAGACCCGTTCTGGCAGCGACGGAAGATGAAGCGTGGGCGCGCGCAGAGCGGATTCTCGAGGAGGCCAGGCAATTGCGGCAAGCGGCAGGCCTCGTGGATGGCGATCCAAAGCAAAGCGTCGGCGCCCAGCGCCTTCTCGACGCGGCGGCGCAGGGCGACCGGGTGGACAAGCGTCTGTGGACGGCGATCGCGAAGCTCAATGGAGGCCGGCAGAATTCGACGGCGCTCGTCGGCACGCCCGATCAGGTGGCCGAAGCGCTACTCGATTATTACGATCTCGGTGTCACTACATTCCTGATCCGTGGCTTCGACCCGCTCGAAGATGCAACCGACTATGGGCGCGAGCTTATTCCGGCGACCCGGGCGCTTGTCGCGAAACGTCTGGCGGCACAGCAGGCGAAGGCGGGATAGGTTCCCGCGTTCCACATGGGCAAGGCGAGATATGCCCAAAGATTTCCAGATAAGAATTTGCCGTTCCCACTCCGGCTGTTCTTTGGCACTCTCGGTCTCCAGACAATGAACGGGCTTGAACCATGGGTGGACTTGGGAGATTGCGTGAAGCGGTGGGCCGGTTTTCACGGCTGGTGCGGCTGACTTCAAACGAACAGGTTCTCTTGCAGGATGGTGCGGAGATTTTACGCGATCTCATCAGCACTGACGATTGGCTTCCCGACGCATTCGCAGCGCCGGGCCCCGAGAGATACCAGCAATATCTGCTCCATTGCGATTCCGAGGAGCTTTTCTCGATCGTCAGTTTCGTCTGGGGCCCGGGCCAGTCCACGCCGGTTCACGATCATACGGTCTGGGGCCTTGTCGGTGTCCTGCGCGGCGCGGAAAAGGCCCAGCGTTTCGCATGGCAGCCCAATGGGGAACTGGCCAGTACCGGAGAGCCGGAGCTTCTGACGTCGGGCGATGTCGATGCCGTATCTCCCGCTGTCGGAGACATACATCGCGTCTCAAACGCATTTCCGGACCGCACCTCGATCAGCATTCACGTCTATGGCGCCAATATCGGAGCGGTTCACCGCTCGACCTATGGCGCGGACGGCGCGCGCAAGGCGTTCATTTCCGGCTATGCGAACGAGGTTCTGCCGAATCTCTGGGATAAATCGACCCTGTCGTGAGGCAGGCGATCAGATGACGAAGAAGCCGTGCGTGCCGTCACGCTCCAGTTGCTCCACAAGCCCGAACTCCCAGTCGAGATAGGCCTGCATCGCGCTTTCCGGATTGTCCGTGCCTTCATAGGGACGCCGGTAGCGGTCGATGAGCGGCGAGGCGAGCCGCATGTTGCCTTGCTCGACATCGAATCCCGCCTCAGCCCAACCGAATGTTCCGCCCGTCAGAACGGAAACCGGCTTGCCCGTCAGCGCGGCCAGTTCTGGCGCGACAAACCGCGAGAGGGCGCTGGTCCGGCAGACCGCGACATAGGAGTGGATATTTGCAGGAAGTTTCTTGATGGCTTCGGGAAGATCGCTTCGTATCGCGAACCAGGCCCCGGGAATGTGACCCTTTGCATAGGCTGCATTGGGGGCCACATCTATAACCGCTATCTGCTGTGCCTGAAGATTGTCCTGAAGAAGTGTGTGGAGAGCCTGAGGTGAAATCTCCACGACAGCAGGTGCAGGCGCTCCGTTCGGCTTTTCAGGTCCGTGCGCAATCGCCCCTTCGGAGAGACCGCTGACAAGCACGCAAACCTCCCGGTTCATCTGGGCAAGCCAGGACGCGGTCATATTGGCGCGGACCCCGTCATCGTCCACCAGCACGATGAGCGACCCCTGGACAGGCGCATAGACATCCGTTTCCTGCACGAGCTGCCCGCCCGGGGCATGGCGGAAGCCATCCAGATGCGCGGCCTCATATTCTTCCTTCGTACGGACATCGAACCGGTAGGTTGTGCGAGACGGGACCGCCGACAGGGCCCCGAACTCGGCATGTGAGATGTGCCGCACACCGGCGCGTTCAGCCAGCGAGCGGGCGGCGAGCGCGGCGTCTCTCGCTTTTTCAGGATTCACATCGCCAAATTTGCGTTCCTGTCCATGTTCAAGCTGCTGCCTGGCCAGCGTCCATCCGATCGTGCCGTTGCGCAGGGCATAGACCGGGTTGCTCACACCGGCATTCACCAGCGACTGCGCGCCGATGAGGCTGCGCGTGCGTCCGGCGCAGTTGATGATGACGATCGTCTCCGGCTCCGGTGCCATGTCGCCGACCCGGTAGACCAGTTCCCCGCCGGGCACGTTGATGCCAGTGGGAATGCTCATCGTGTGATATTCCTCGAAAGGACGGGCATCGAGAACGACGAGCTTCGTCTTCTTGTCGAGCAATGCCTGCACCTCCCCGGCTGACAGCGAAGGCGTGTGGCGCCGGGCTTCGACAAGTTCGCCGAACGCCTTGCTCGGCACGTTCACGTCACGGAAAATTTCGTAGCCGGCGTCTTTCCAGCCCTGCAGGCCCTGATCGAGAAGGCTGACATCTGAATATCCAAGCTCTTCGATTTTTTGCGCCGCCCGCGCCGCAAGTCCTTCGCCGTCGTCATAGATAACGATCTGCGTATCGCGCCGGGGAATGCGATTGAATATGTCGAGTTCAATCCGGCTCAGCGAAAGATGGGCCGCGAACAAGGGATGCTCCTGCGCGAACGGGTCTTCCTCCCGCACGTCGAGAAGGGCAATTTCCCGTTTTCCAAGAAGCGCATCCCGGACTTCATGAGGCGTCGTTGTTCTGGTCATAATGCTGGTGGCTGACTCTTTTGCAGGGCTTTGCCGTTTCAGGGCGGATGATTTGTGACAAATCTATATTCGCCGGAGCGGTTTTCCCAATTCGATTTCACCAAACGGAACATAAAAATGCGTCACAGATGGGGCTTTCACGATATCTGATCGCGTGATGTGTGGACCGGCCGGGGCCTTCCGATTGAAGACCCCAGCGTTCCCGGCACACGTGAAACTGATGACCTCAAGCTGACGAAATTCCGCCAGTTCCGGTGCGGTCTCCAAAGATTTTTGAGCATTATATTGCCTGAATGGCCTTCCCGGATCGTCTTACTTGTAGAGGCAGGCGGGTTGAGCCACACGTTCTGGCCCCGGCCTTTGCACGAGCGGAGCCACATGCCTCTGGCTTGAGGGATAGTCATGAGGGATGACAGCCACGGAATCAGCGATACGCCCATGGTCATGGTGGTACAGGAGAAACGGGCGACGCTGCTCGCGTCTCGTCTTGAGACCATCAAGCGGGGGATACGGATCGCAAGCCAGACCTTGCCCGCGGCCATAATGGTCGCAAAGACGGAAGAGCATGTGCTTGCCGCCTTGCCGCGCAGGCTCGGCGAAGACCATCTGGCGGAACTCCTCGGCGTCAGCCTGCGCATCTTGCGCCGGGCCTTCCTCGACCAATATGGCACCACGCTCTACACGGCGCTCTATTCCCTCCGGCTGGATGAGGCCCGCCGCCGGCTGGATGAGAACAATAATCTTTCGGCTGCTATCGTGGCCCGTCAGTGCGGCTTTGGACATTACGCACGCTTCCATCATGACTTCACGGTGCGCTTCGGCCGGGCTCCCTGAAGCTGGCTTTGACGTCAGATAGCGCGCTGCGGCATCGCGCATGCCGATGGGCCTTCGATGGCGCTGTCGGGCCAGATGTCATGAAACCGTAATCCTGGGCTACTAGCCTGCGCCGTCAGGAGGCAGGTTATCCGGCATCGTTTGCCGCAGGAGCCGCCGTCCTGAGTTTGAAGGGGTCGGTGGTGATCAATCCGCAATGGGCCAGGGGCGGCCTCAGTTCGCGCCTGAACATGGGCATCGCCCGTACCCCCCGGTTCTGCCTTGTCGTGATGTCCCTCGTTCCGGCGGGCCTGATGGCCTTTCCTGCTGCGGCCTCATCGGAACCTGGACGGCAGGCGGTGGCGGCGTCAGACGGGCTCACCCGCTTCAATATTCCGGCACAGCCGCTTGAGGATGCCCTGATGGCCTATGCCGCCGCGACGGGGGTCGAGGTGTTCGTCGATCACGCGCTGACGATTGGCCAGCGCTCGGCTCCCGTGCTGGGTACCTACAGCCCGGAGGCGGGCCTGCAAGGGTTGCTGGCGGGAACCGGACTGGAACTCCGCCATGCCGCAGACCATGCCTATACGCTGGTCGCGGCGCCCGTTCAGGAGCCGCCATCGGGCCGGATGCCGGGCTGGTCGGCGGATCAGGAACAAAGCCAGTTTTTCGCAGCGCTCCAGGCTGCGGTGAAACAGACCCTGTGCATGAGGCCGGGGACGGTCCCGGGGCAATATCGGGCGGCATTTGCAATCTGGATCGATTCCGTTGGCCGGGTGAGCGATGTTCGCGTCCTGAGCCTGAATGGGGCCGAGCAAACAGCCCGGGGGCTCCTTGACGGCATTCAGGGCATGTCAGTGGGCCAGCCGCCGCCGCAAGGCCTGGAACAGCCCGTGACCTTTGTCATCCTGCCGAGGCCGCCGGACCAGACCGGAGACTGCTGGCCGCAAAAGAGCGCACATGGATAAGGCGGCATCATATGAGATTACAGGCAGCATTTTCCGGCAACCCGGCTTTCTGAAGCAGTAGCGCGTTCGGTATGGCAAATTCCAATCGTCTTTCCCTGCGCCAGATTCTGGTCGAGGGATATTATGACATGAGACGGCGGCTGACCCGGCGGCTCGGCTCGGTGGAGCTTGCCAGCGAGGTTCTGCATGAGGCCTGGCTGCGCCTCGACGACGCGCGGGATGCGGCCCTTCTGCTGCGGCCCAATGATTATATTTTCCGCGTCGCGCTCAACATCGCCAGCGATCGACGCCGGACCGACAATCGCCGCCTGAGCTATTCGGAAGTGGAGAGCCTGTATCATTTCGCTGACACAGTTCTCCATGCCGACCGGGAAATCGAGGCGCGCTCGGAAGTTGCCGCGCTCGGCCGCGCCTTTGAAGGATTGACGCAGCGTCAGCAGGCGATTCTGATCGCCGTGCGTGTCGAGGGAACGCCTCACGCAGAACTCGCCAGGCGCTTTGGCATATCTGAACGCATGATCGACAAGGATTTACGCCGGGCGCTCGAACATTGCGCCAATCAGCTCGAACGCACGTTGAATACGCGGTTCAGTTCCCACCCGTTCAAATCGTCTACAGAATGAGCGAAGAAGTCAGGGACGCGGTGGTCAGATTGGGCAGCTTTCGGAAAACAGGACATCTGGGACGTCCAGACCAGGCGCATGCCGAGAGGCTGCAGCGGGAAGCCATGGCCTGGCTTTCCCTGCTGTCGTCCGGCACGGCGACGACGGCGGATGGAGAGGCTCTGAAGCGCTGGTGCCGCGAAGATCCGTCCCACGCCGAGGCCTATGCAAAAGCCGCCCGCATGTGGGAGATGCTGGCGCCGGTGGCGGCGCAGGCACCCGGGCCCGATATGGCTACGGCGACGGTTATGCCGCGCCAGATGGGCCGCCGCGCTTTTCTTGGCGGTGCGATCGCGGCATCGGCCGCTTGTGCCGCCTATGTCGTCATTCACCCGCCATTGGATATCTGGCCGTCGCTGGCCGAACTGGGGGCCGATGTCCGCACCGCCACCGGCGAACGGCGCCGTATCGACGTCGCGCAGGATGTCGAGGTGGACCTCAACACGCGCAGCAGCCTTGCGCTCCCCGCGGCCTCCGATGGCAGCCGTCACATCGAGCTTATCAGCGGCGAGGCAATCATCACGGCGGGGCCGAAAGCGGCAGAGGCATGTATTGTCATGGCCGGTGAGGGGCGGATTTTCGCCCATGATGCCCGTGTCGACGTGCGCCATGATGGCGCCCGGATCCGCGTCGTCTGCCTTGATGGTCAAGTGCGTGTCGAGCATCAGGCGCAAGCCGTCACCCTGGCTGCGCGCGAACAGGTTGTCTATGACGGCGGTGGTTTTCAGGGAGCCGGGACTGCCGACCCGTCTGTGGTCGCCGCATGGCAGCAGGGCCGGCTGATCTTCCGCAGGCAACCGCTCTCGCAGGTCATCGACGAGGTGAACCGCTACCGGCCCGGCCGGATCGTGTTGCTGGACAGCAGCCTTGGCCGCCGTCTGATCGATGCAAGCTTCCATCTCGACCGGCTTGAAAATGTCATCGTCTATCTCCGGCAGGCATTCGACGCCCGGATTACGGCATTACCCGGCGGCGTCATTCTCGTCGGCTGATCTGCCGGACACAGATAACCGGCATGCCCGGCTGCAAATTTTTTCCCGGTGCGGTTCTGATGGCCCTGGCCCTGTTCGTCGAAGAAGTACGGGGGACGTTTACGTCCGCCTTCTTCGACTTCCGCCAGACCATTGTCACATTCCCGTCATGTACAGGAGCCAGTACCGATGTCGCCAAAGATGCAGCCGAAGAAGCGATCTGAGCCGGGGTATGAAAAAGCTTTGGTCAAGGCAGGCAGCCTTGGGGGACGTCTCCACTGGCCTTTCAGGTATGGCGCCCT
>JAPWJY010000004.1 GCA_028283765.1 Parvibaculaceae bacterium
CGGCAACCAGTTCGTCAACCTGCGCGGCGATACGGATGTGGCCACCGGCAACTTCGGCAGCCTCGTTTCGACCAGTTTCGGCTATCAGAGCTACGACCCCAGGCCGCTCGATACGCTTGTGCCTTATGGAATGACAACGGTTGCTGGCGGGTCTTTCGCGCCAGGCGACGGCGTGGTTGACGTGCGAACACGTGGCGATCTCGCCATGGGCGTCGTGCTCGATCCGGGCCGCGTCGGGCTCGAGCAAATGACGGACGCCAGCTCGGCTGCGAATGCCGGGCAGGGGGCATCCTGGTTTACGCTCTGGACCGGCACCACGGCACTCGATCTGTTTGCCGCCGGAGGCAATCTCTCACCCCTTTCCGCCAACCAGGGTTCGATGTCCGGCGGGGTGGCTGGAACCGTCATCCTGCCGCCCATCCTCCGGGCGACGGCGGCAGATGGCAGCCTCTATCTCACGGCTGGCCAATATGGCGCCAGCCTGATGCTGCCATCGCCGGATGGTGAGCTTGAGTTGCTCGCTGGCGATACAATCATCGAGCAGATCTCCCTCGCCTTCGGACCTCTTTCGGCATCCATGTCGAGCCTTGCGACCCCGTTCAATCCCGGCTGGGAGTTGCTTCATATCTCGGCAACATCGTCGGATGTGCTCGACTCCAATTATTGGGGAAATCCCGATAGCCCCGCCGATAGCATTAGCTGGAAGGCATACGACTATATTTATGATCCGAGCTATGGCCATTCCGGCAGCGGTGGCAATCCGTTTGTTTTCGGACCGCTTAGCGTTACGGACAACAGTGCCGCGGCAGAAAATGGTATCATCTCGCGTGTTTACGCGCGTGATGGCGACATCGTCAATCTGGTCTACGGCGAGACATTCTCCCACAACGTATATGTCGATGGACATTACGTCTCCACGGACTATTACCGCGCGGCGAAGCCTGTGCAGGTGATGGCTGGCGGAGATATCGTTGGCCTGTCCGGGCTGATCCTGCAGGACGATCCGGCTGACGTGTCGACGGTCTCGGCAGGCGGCAGCATCATCTACGCCAATGTCGATGTCGCAGGCCCGGGCACGCTGGAACTGACGGCAGGCAAGAACATCTATCAGGGCTCGACGGCGAGTGTGGAGAGCATCGGTGCTCTGGTGTCGGGCGATACCCGTCCGGGGGCCAGCGTGGTGATGCAGGCCGGTGTCGGCGCAGGTGCGCCGGGTGAAGGACAGGTGGACTGGACGGATTTCGCCAAGCTCTATCTCGATCCGGCCAATCTTGCAGGTGACGGTCCCCTAGCCGATCAGCCCGGCAAGGTCGCCAGAACCTATAATGATGAACTCTACCAGTGGCTCAGGGATCGCTTCGACTATGCAGGCGATCGGGCCGGGGCTCTGGCCTACTTCCTTGCGCTACCAGCCGAGCAGCAGCGGGTCTTTCTGCGGCAGGTCTATTATGCCGAACTGACGGCGGGCGGGCGCGAATACAATGATCCGTCGAGCTCCCGCTATGGCTCCTACCTGCGTGGCCGCAACGCCATAGCGGCGCTGTTCCCGAACCAAGACGCCTATCAGGGCGACATCACCATGTTCTCGGCCTCGTCCGGAAGCGGAGCCAATGCCACGATCAACAGCGGCTATGTCCACACCGACTTCGGCGGGGATATCCAGTTCCTTGCCCCGGGCGGCGGCGTCACCGTCGGCACCGAAGGGCTGGCGCCGGGAGCCGATGCCGGTCTCATCACCCAGGGCGAGGGCAATATCCAGATCTATTCGCAGGACAGCCTGCTGCTTGGCCTGTCGCGCATCATGACGACGTTCGGGGGCGATATCCTCGCCTGGTCGGCGGAAGGCGATATCAATGCCGGTCGGGGCAGCAAGACGACGGTGATCTATACCCCGCCCAAACGCACCTATGACATCTACGGCAATGTTGCGCTCGCGCCGCAGGTGCCCTCGACGGGTGCGGGCATCGCGACCCTCAACCCGATCCCGGACGTGCCCCCGGGAGACATCGACCTGATCGCGCCGCTTGGCACGGTGGATGCGGGCGAGGCGGGCATCCGGGTCAGCGGCAACATCAACATTGCCGCGCTCCATGTCGTCAATGCGGCCAACATCAAGGTGCAGGGGACGTCGGCGGGCATTCCGACGGCGGCGGTTCCCAACATCGGGGCGCTGACCACGGCGTCGAACGCGGCCGGTGCCGCGGCGGCGACGGCGGGCAATGCCGGGCGTCAGGCCAACACCGGACAGGACCTCCCCTCCATCATCACCGTCGAGGTCATCGGATATGGCGGTGGAGACGATGCGCAGCCGCAGAAACGGAACCGTCAGAGCCAGAATGAGGGTACCTATGACTCCAGCAGCATGTTCCGCGTGCTGGGCAATGGCAATCTGACCCGGGAGCAGACCAGGGCCCTGACGGACGAGGAGAGAAACCGTCTGAAACAGACAGCCTCGGCAAAACCTCTATAAGTTGCCGGCCGGGATACCATGTTTAAGTGAACGGATGCTATGGAGGCCGGTGCGGTTCGTGATAAAAGCGGGCGCATCATCCGGAGGTTTTCCATGTCGTCCAGTTCACTGCTCCTCTACACCACGGTGGGCGTTTCCGATTTCGCCCGGTCGGTCGCTTTCTACGATGCGGTTTTCGCCACGCTCGGTTATCCCCGGTCGCCGGAAACCTCCGATGGCGAGGGCTGGGCAGGTTGGGGACCGGATTATGATGGCGGGGTCAGCTTCTGGATCTGCCCGCCGTTCAATGGCAGGCCGGTTACGTCGGGCAACGGCACCATGATCGCGCTCAGGGCCGCCAGTGAAGCGCAGGTGGATGCCTTCCATGCCGAGGCTCTTGCCCATGGCGGCGCCAGCGAAGGGGCTCCCGGCGTCCGCGAGAGATACGGGCCGGATTTTTACGCCGCCTATGTCCGCGATCCCGATGGCAACAAGCTGGCCTGCGTTTTCCATCATCATGTTCCGGGCGCAGTCTGAGAAGCTGACGGGGTCTTGCAACCGGATCGGACGTGGCGTGTTATCCTTTTGGGACGTTGTTATCAGCGTGTCACGGGAGGAAAGATCATGACCAAGGCCAGGAAGGCGGTCCAGACCCCCGCCGGGCGCAAGAAACAGGAAGCGGAACTGGATCAGGCGATCGGGGATTCCTTCCCTGCCAGCGATCCTATTTCCTTTGTTTCCAGCGAAACGACGGCAGGCGCGCCGGGCGAGAAGCACCCATCGGCTGCGAAAACGCCGAAGAAGCGCTGAAGGGCCTTACCGGCGCGTAGCGTCAAGCCCCATCTGCCAGAAAGCGCCTTCGAGGCGCGTGGCGGCCGCGAACGTGTGCGCGAGGGACTCGAAGCGCGCCTCGCCGCCCCGCCTTGCCGCCATGATGTTGATCTTGTCGATGGTGGTGCGGGCAAGGGCCTCGTAGCTGGCGCAGGCATAATTATCGAGCCATGCCCTGTAGGGATTGCCGTCGAGCCGGGTGGATGGCTTCGCCATGAGCCGGGCGGCGATTTCCGCATAGCCAACGATGCAGGGAGCGAGGGCCACCTCCAGATCGAGCCGGTCGCCGCGCATGCCGACGTCGATCACATAGCGGGTGTAGGCTACCGTTTCCATCGCCTCGGGCAGGGCTGCCATGCCGGCTTCCGTCAGGCCCCAGTCCTTGCAGTAATCGACGTGAAGCTGCATTTCATGGTCGATGATCGACATCATGCTGGAGCCCGCCTGGCGCATGTCGTCGAGCGCTTCGCTTTTATAGGCCGCCAGCGCATAGGCGCGGGCGAACTGGATCAGGAACAGATAATCCTGCTCCAGATAATGCCGGAAGGCCGCTCCCGGCAGATCGCCACGCGCGAGCCCTTGCACGAAGGGATGGCTGACATAATTTGTCCAGTCATGTCCTGCCGCTTCCCGCAGGCGTCCGAAAAATCCCTTCTTCACGTCATCCAGAATGCTGTCCGTCATTTGACTGCTCCGCTGCCGTCGATGGCGTAGCTGTCGAGAGCGGGGATTTTTTTGATCAGCTTTTCGTCGTACATGAATTTCGCGTAGGCCTCGTAGCGCGGCCCATCCAGATAGGCGGGGTTCTTGGCGAAGCGCGAGATCGTCTCGAACCAGGAGATCCTGTTGACGTTGTTGTCGAGGTCCGGATGGGCCTTGACGAACATCTGCCAGCATTCCTCGGGATGGTTGATCAGATAGGTCGTGGCCTTGCGCAGGGCGACGAGGAAACGGGGAATGCGCGGGTCATGCACATTGTCCCGGTTGGCGAGGATGACGAGTTCGTCGTAGTCCGGAATGCCATGCTCCTCGGGGAAGAACATCACGGCCTTGTGGCCATGTTCTTTCAGTTCGTTCGCCTCGAAGGTGCGGTAAGCGCCAACCACGCCATCGACCTGTTTCGACAGCAGGGCGCTGACAAGCTGGAAATTGACGTTGACCAGAGTGACGTCGGAAAGGGAGAGACCAGCGGATGCGAGCATGGAGGCGATCGTCGCTTCCTCCACGCCGCTGATGGAGTAGCCGATCTTCTTGCCCTTGAAATCCGAGAGTTTCGCGATGCCTGTGCCATCAAGCGCCATCACCGTGTTCAGCGGCGTGTCGATGAGCGTGCCGACGCGCACGAGCGGCAGGCCCTGGTCGGCCAGCAGATAGAGCTGCGGCTGATAGCTGATGGCAAGGTCTGCCTGTTTCGCCGCCAGCAGGCGCGGCGGCAGGTCCGGGTTGGCGGGGGGGATGAGGTCTACCTCCAGCCCCTCGGCCTTGTAGGCGCCGATATAGTCCGCGACGAACAGGGGCGCGTGATCGGGGTTGACGAACCAGTCGAGCAGCACCGTCAGCTTCTCCGCCGCCCGGGCGGGCGCGGCCATGGCGAGGCTGAGCAGCAGGGTCCCGAGAAGCATGGCGGCGAGGCGGCGGATCATGGTGGGGTTCTCCCGAGGATGGTTGCGATGGTTAAAGATGAAAGAGCGGGATGCGGTCAACCCTGGCCGGTTTCCGGCGGCCAGAAGATCAGCCATTTCACGAGTCTGTCGACGATGGCCCAGAGCGCGACGGCGAGGAGCGCCAGCACGAAAAGGGCGGCGAATACCATGTCGGTCTGAAGCCGGGCATTGGCGTTCAGCATCACGAAGCCCAGCCCGCCGGCGGAGCCGACCCATTCGCCGATGATCGCGCCGATGGGGGCGACGGCGGCGGCGACCCGGAGCCCGGAGCCGAAGGCGGGAAGCGCTGCGGGCAGGCGCACATGCCAGAGAATGCGGGTGGGCGAGGCGTTCATGGTGTCCGCCAGATCGAGCAGGCCGGCGCCGGTGCGGCGCAGCCCGTCGAAAAAAGTCGCCGTTACCGGGAAGTAGATGACGAGCATGGCCGCGATCACTTTCGAGGCCATGCCGAAGCCGAACCAGAGCACGAGCAACGGCGCGAGGGCGAAAATGGGAATGGCCTGCGAGACGATGAGCACCGGCATCAGCCAGCGGCGCAGGGGTTTCACCGCCGTCATGGCGAGCGCGGTGGCGGCGCCGACCAACACGCCGAAGCCGAGGCCGAGCAGGATTTCGGCCAGCGTGACGAGCATGTTCGACCAGAGGCTGGCCCGCCCTGTCCACAGCGCGGCGGCGACGTCTGCCGGGCCGGGCAGCAGATAGGGCGGGATCGCGAAAAGGGAGATGGCGGCCTGCCAGAGCATGAGAAACCCGGCGAAGATCGCAAGGGAACGGGCGGCGATGAGAACAGCGTTTTTCATGTCTCGCTCCCGGCCAGCAGGCGTTTCAGCAATTCCGCCTGAAGGTTCAGCAGCGCCGGATCGTCCGGCGCGCGCGGCGTGGCGCCCGGCACCTCGATGGGCTCGCCCAGCGTGGCCGGATAGCCGGTCATGACCCGCAACTGGTGGCTGAGGCGGCAGGCTTCCATCGGGTCGTGGGTGATGAGCAGGACGGTATGATTTCGCAGCAACTCTGCGGCGCGCTCCTGGAGGCGGGCGCGGGTGATGGCATCAAGCGCGGAAAACGGTTCGTCGAGCAGCAGAACCGGACGGTGCTCGTACAATGTGCGGGCCAGCGCCGCCCGCTGGCGCATGCCGCCGGACAGGGTGGCGGGCAGGGCGTCGGCGCGTTCTGCAAGACCGACCTCGGCGAGCAGGGCGCGGGCGCGGGCGCGGTCCGGCTTTTCGCCACGCAGGCGCGACCCCAGCATCACATTGTTCAGTACGCTGAGCCAGGGAAAGAGGAGATCCTGCTGGCCCATATAGGCGATGCGATGGGCAAGAGGAGCGCCGTCGCTCGCGCTTATGCATCCAGCCACGGGCGGCGTCAGCCCGGCGATGGTTTTGAGCAGACTGGTCTTGCCTATACCGCTTGGACCGAGCAGGGCGACGAAGCTGCCGCCTTCGATTTCGAACGAAAGGTTCTCGAAAACGGTTTCATCGCCGAAGCGCAGAGTCAGGTTTTCAATCCGGATTCCCGGGGGCTGGGACCAGCTGGGGATGGAAGGCGGAGCGTTCATCCGACTCGTCAGCTCTGAAAGAGGTTCGATGGAGACAAGGGCAGGGTAGGGCGGCGGCTTGTTTGACGATGGTTCATATGGAATACCTGCTTGCGTGATGACGGTTTGTCACGCCCCGCAAGGTTCTGCCAGACATTCCTTGTTTTTTTGCAAAGGCGTTGCTATTTCTCCACATGGCAGGCGTTCTTTTCACGAAACAACATTTGCTTGCTGTTGAATAGTGCCCGTGTGCTTTGCCGGGCGTTGGTCCATAACCAGGGTGCCATAGCCAGGGTACAAGCATCTCCGATGAGCAATTTCTATCACCAGACGATCCTGTCCGTTCATCACTGGACCGACACGCTTTTCAGCTTTACCGCGACCCGTGATCCGGGCTTCCGGTTTCTCAATGGACAGTTCGCCATGATCGGGCTTCAGGTCGACGGGCGGCCGTTGCTGCGCGCCTACAGCCTGGCCAGCGCCAATTATGAGGAAACGCTGGAATTTTTCAGCATCAAGGTACCCAACGGCCCGCTCACCTCGCGCCTTCAGCATATGAAGGTGGGCGATGAACTGCTGGTCGGCCGCAAGGCCACGGGCACGCTGATCACGGGCGATCTTCTGCCCGGCAAGCGCCTTTATCTGCTGGCTACGGGCACCGGCCTCGCGCCGTTCCTCAGCATCATCAAGGATCCCGAGGTTTACGATCTTTATGAAAAGGTCGTGCTGGTCCATGGCTGCCGCACCGTCAAGGAACTGGCCTATATGGACTGGATCACGAAGGAGTTGCCGAAGAACCCGTTCTTCGGGGAGCAGGCCGCTGAAAAGCTCCTCTATTACCCAACCGTCACCCGCGAGGCGTTCCACCATCAGGGGCGCATTACCGATCTGACGCGGAGCGGCAAGCTGTTCGACGATCTCGGCCTGCCCGCGCTCGACCCGGAAAATGACCGGGTCATGCTCTGCGGCAGCCCGGACATGCTGGAGGATTTCCGGGTCATTCTGGCCGAGCTTCACATGTCGGAAGCCAGCCACACCACCCAGGGTCATTTCGCGATCGAAAAGGCGTTCGTGGAGCGGTGAACCTCAGTCCGGGGTGTCGCCTGTCGTTCCCGCCCGGGGAATGGAGGCGACCCTGTTGCGGCCTGTCTGCTTGGCTGTATAAAGCCGGGCGTCCACCTCGTTGAGTACTTGCGTCATGTTGGCATCGGGCGCGATGGGCAGTACGCCGATGCTGACGGTCGGGGAAATCAGTGTGTCCCCGACCTGCCACCGGGAGGCCGAGATCTGCTGGCGGATACGTTCCGCGACGATGAGGGCTTCATCCTCGGTCCTGCCCTGCAGGAGGACGCAGAATTCGTCTCCGCCCAGACGCCCCAGAACGTCATCCTTGCGCAGGTTGCAGCTGATTTCCGTCGCCACGAGCTGAAGGATGTGATCCCCCGCGTCATGTCCATACTCGTCGTTGATCTGCTTGAGATGATCGAGGTCGATCAGCAGCAGGGTGAACGGCTCCTTCGCATCAAGAGGGTGGAAGGCATGGTTGAGCCGGTCCATCAGATGGCGGCGATTGGCGGTGCCTGTCAGGGGGTCGGTGTTGGCAAGCTCCTGCATCGTGAGGTGCGAAAGCTCCGAGATCAGCCCGATCAGCGAGAAATTCCAGACGAGATGGGCAACGCTTGTAGCGATCAGGGCGGCGGCGCCCAAAGGAGAGACTTCAAACAGCGTCCTGTCCTGCGCGCCATGGAAATAGGCGAGCAGGGTGCGGGAGATTTGGGCCAGGAAATCGGCGGTAAAGCCGCTGATCGTCAGCAATATCATGGCCGAAAGGGGCCGTTTGCTCCATCGGTAGAGTTCAAGGCCGCAGAGGAAACACCCGAGTGCGGCGGCGAGGGACATAAGGATTATTCTTGGCTGCAACGTGGACTCCGCCAGGAGCAGCCATGTCAGCGCGCTTTCCGCTGCAAAGAGAATGAGCCAGGTCAGCGGCCAGAGCACCGGGCGCCCATGGAGACGCCGGATACCGCCCCAGGTCAGGTAGAGCGCCAGAAGGTAGAAGCCGTTCCCGGCGATAATCCAGATATTCGCGCTGAGATATTGGCGGGCGCCGATCAGGGACAGTCCGATGGAGCCTGCCAGAAGCGCAACGGCGATGAGCTTGACGCCCTGAATGTCGCTGGCCTGTCTGGACAGGCCATAGCAGATAATGCCAAGCGAAAGCTGGAAACATACCAGCGTGGCCAGAATGGTAGAGCTGTCGATTGAGATCATATCGTTATCGTGTTTCGCCCCCGGTTATGCTCTCTTCTGGCGAACATGCCATGCGCAAATATGCGGCGAAATGAAACGGATGCTTCGATCCGCCCAAAAGTGAGCAATGCAGCATCAGGGTGAGGGATAACTTTTTTAAGTCGAGTCCTACATTTTATAGTACTGCCTAAAATGGAGCCTTTGATGCGCATTTTTATATCGCTTTTGACGTTTTTTCTGGCAACCGTCTTGCTGCCTGCGTCTTCGGCAGTTGCGGCGGGGAACTGCGCGGACACCGCGAGCGCCCGGCCCGCGCTGGAGCGGATTGAAACGGTGATGGCGGCGGGGCGGTATATTTCCTATCAGCCGACCTCCCTTCAGGTCATCAAGGGACAGCCTACCCAGGCGGATGAAAAGAGCATCGAGGCGGACCTCAAGGTTCTGCGTCCCCGGTTTGACGGCATCATCACCTATGGCTCGCTCAACGGCGCGGAGAGGATTCCCGATGTCGCCGCGAAGCTGGGCTATCGCTCGGTGATCATGGGCGTCTGGGACGTCACGAATGCGCAGGAACGCAAAAATGTGATCGAGGCGGCGCGGCGTCAGCCGCAGATTGTCGATGGCGTCTCCATGGGCAATGAGGTCGTGTTCGGGAACAGGGCCTCCTACAAGGATATCGCGGACGCCATGGCGTCCTTCCGGGCAGCGGCGCCCGGCCTTGCCGTCTCGACGACGGAGCCCTTTCACATGTTCCTGCAACCGGGCGCCGATCTCATGTTCCCGCAGATGGATTTCCTGCTGGCGAACGTCCATCCGGTTTTCGAATCCTGGTTCCGGACCGCGCCGGACGCCAACGCGGCCGAATTCGTCACCAATGTCGTCGACAAGCTTGCCGGGGTTTATTGCGGCCCGGTTCTGGTGAAGGAGACGGGCGTGCCGACGGCCCCCGCCGGCGAAGGCTATGTGCCGCTGCGTCAGGCGAGCTTCTATGTCGCGCTGGCCCAGCGTTTCAAGCCGGAGCGGATGCGCGCTTTTGCCTATTTCTCCGCCTTCGATGCGCCATGGCGGGCGGAGGATTCCGGCCCGGTGCCGGGCTATCACCCCGAAGAGGCCCACTGGGGCCTCTATGATGCGGAGCGCTGGCCCAAGCTGGTCGTCAGCAAGATTCCGCTACTGCCGGAAGAGCCGGAAAAATAAGCAACCGACGTCAGCGTGAGGCCTGACTGTCCACGGGCACAGGCCTCGCGGCAAGCTGGAAGGCAGGACGGGCTTTCAGCCTGCCGTAATAGGCGACGGCATGGGGCCAGGGATCGAGCGGGATAAATCCCTGACCCAGATGGATGCTGTAGCCGACATTGGTGTCGATGGCGGAAAAGCCGGTTTCGAGCAGATAATCCCGGCCTGTCGCCGCCAGATGCCGGTCCACGACCTCGATGGCCTTGGCGAGGCGGCGCGATTCGAGATTCTGGACCGCAGGGGAACGCTCTTCCCGGGCGATGAAGACTTTCTGCTGGACGAGGCTTGCCCCATGGACCGCCATGGTCTCGGCGTAATGCAGCCATTTGAGCCAGTCGATCCGCTCGGGATCGCCGGGGCCGCGCCCCAGCCCGGACGCCGGGTAGGTTTCGCACAAATATTGGGTGATCGCGCCCGACTCGAACACTTTCACGTCCCCGTCCACAAGGCAGGGCACCCGGCCCAGCGGCGAGATCGACAGATATTCCGGCGTCCTGAGTGCGGCCATGCTGAAAGACAGTTCTTTCAGCTCGAAGGGCAGGTCCATTTCATGGAGAAGCCAGAGCGACCGCATGGAGCGCGCGCCGGCGCAGTGATAGAGGGTGAGCATCCTTGGCCCTTTTCTTGTTTTTTATGCCCCATTTGTATCAAGCCGCCGTCCGTCGGCAAGGGCAAGCCGCGGGTGTGGCGGTTCCGGCCCTACTGGCAGACGTCCACCCATTGTGCGCCCGTGATCTCGGCCATGCGCAACGGACTGATCCTGAGAGCGGCGTTGGTCGCGCCGGCCGCCGGTATGACCTCGGCAAAGGCTCTGAGGCTTTCATCGCAGAAGACGGGCAGGGGTGTCGGCAGGCCGAACGGACAGACGCCCCCGACCGGATGCCCCGTCACGGCCAGCACGTCCTCGACGGGAAGCATCTTCACCTTGCCGCCGAACACGGCCCGGGCCTTGCGATTGTCGAGCCGGGCCGTCCCGGCCGTCACAAGCAGAACGACACGATCGCCAATACGTATCGACAGGGTCTTGGCGATCTGGCCGGGCTCGACGCCATGGGCCGCCGCAGCCTCGGCCACCGTGGCCGTGCTTTCTCGCGTCACGATGATCGCAATATCGGGTGCCTTTTCATCCAGAAAAGCCTGCACCGATTCAAGACTCATCACGCCATCTCCACACTCTCATGCTCCCCCGGATCATAGAGCTACGGCCACGCTGTTGCGTGGATTAATCTCCGGGTTTCGCGGGGATGATGTCTGGCATGAGGTGGCCGGGTTTTTGATGGTGCTGCCGGACAGGATTGAACTGTCGACCTCTCCATTACCAATGGAGTGCTCTACCACTGAGCTACGGCAGCGTTGGGCCGGAGGGCGAGGGGGGCCTCACCGGGCGGGCGGAAACTGCCACAGGGGCCGGTCCGGCGCAAGGCGTGATGTGGACGGTGCGGCGGATTGGAAGCAGGAAACATTGACCGGAGGACCCCAACGCCGGATATGCTGGGGAATGCCGCCTGATTCAGCCCATTTCGCCTGTTCGGTAGTCCCATGATGACAGACCAGCCCCCCGAAAATGACGGGAATCGCAACACCGGGGAGAGCGAGGCCGAGCGGCGCCGCGCCCGCAAGGAGCAGGAGCAGAAGGAGCGGCTGGCCCAGGCGCTCCGTCTCAATCTGCGCCGCCGCAAGGCCCAGGCCCGCAGCCGCCGCGAGGATACGGAGGGCTGAGCCTGTGAAAAGGGCACGTAATGCGCCGAAAACGTGACTTATCCCCGGCCGGACCTTATAAGGCATGAGCCCCTCAATCTGGATTTCAAATGGACACGATTCACATTCGCGGCGGTCGCCCGCTCAACGGCACGATCGAGATCAGCGGCGCGAAGAATGCGGCTCTGCCGCTTCTGACGGCGGCGCTTCTGACGGAAGGAACGCTGCGGCTCTCGAATG
Organism: Parvibaculaceae bacterium; assembly: GCA_028283765.1. Taxonomy (GTDB): domain Bacteria; phylum Pseudomonadota; class Alphaproteobacteria; order Parvibaculales; family Parvibaculaceae; genus JAATFR01. The sequence goes on from JAPWJY010000004.1 coordinate 11,906, forward strand.
TGCCCAACCTGACCGATGTGCGCACCATGGGGCGGTTGCTGGCTGAACTGGGTGTCCGGATCGAGCGTGAACAGGGGCCGGATGGCGAGGTTCTGGCGCTGACCACACCAGAAATCACCTCCACGCTGGCTCCTTATGAGATCGTCTCCCAGATCCGGGCGACCTTCTGGGTGCTGGGGCCGCTGCTCGCGCGTGTCGGCCACGCCAAGGTTTCGCTGCCCGGCGGCTGCGCCATCGGCGCGCGCCCGGTCGACCTCTACCTCAAGGGTCTTGAGGCGATGGGCGCCGAAATCGAGCTTTCCGAAGGCTATGTCATCGCGTCGGCCCCCAACGGGCTCAAGGGAACGGTCATCCGTTCGCCCATGGTCTCGGTCGGGGCGACCCATGTGCTGCTGATGGCCGCCACGCTGGCCGACGGCGTGACAGTGCTCGAAAACGCGGCGCGCGAGCCTGAAATCGGCGATGTCGCGCGCTGCCTCGTTGCCATGGGTGCGAAAATCGAGGGTATCGGCAGCTCGACGCTGACCATCACCGGCGTGAAGAAGCTCCATGGCGCGACCCATCGCGTCATTTCGGACCGCATCGAGGCTGGCACCTATGCGATGGCCGCCGCCATGACCGGCGGCAATGTCCTGTTGTCGGGCGCGGAGGCCGACACCTTCGCCTCGGCGCTCGATCTGCTGGAAGAGGCGGGCGTGGGAGTCGAGGTCGTCAATGAAGGCGTCCGCATCACCCGCAATGGCCACCGGCTCAAGGCGACCAGCGTGGCCACGGAAGTCTATCCCGGCTTTCCGACCGATCTTCAGGCGCAGTTCATGTCGCTGATGACGCTGGCGGACGGCGATTCCGAGATCACCGAGACGATTTTCGAGAACCGTTTCATGCATGTGCAGGAACTGGCCCGGTTCGGCGCGGATATTTCGCTCCACGGCGACAAGGCCATGGTGCATGGGGTGGAGCGGCTGACGGGAGCCCCCGTCATGGCGAGCGACCTGCGGGCCTCCGCGGCGCTGATCATCGCGGGCCTTGCGTCCTCGGGCGAAACCGTGGTCAACCGGGTCTACCATCTCGATCGCGGCTTCGAGCGGATGGAAGTGAAGCTCAGCGCGTGCGGCGCCGACATCTGGCGCGAAAAGGCGTGAACAGTTCAGGAATGAAGCGGGTATGACCGGACTACGCCTCCTTGCGGAAGACATGCAGGATCTGGAGATCATCTCGGCCCATCTTCAGGATGCGGTGGGGCGGACCGGCGATCTCGCCTATCTGCCGTCGAGGCGCCGGTTTGCCCTGATCGTGAACCGGTTTCGCTGGGAAATCGAAAAAGGCGGACGCCGCCATGGCCACCAGCGGGTGCGCACCGGGCTCCATTTCGACAATGTGCTCAGGGTCCGTTCGCGAAACATCGACCATGACCAGCCCAACCGGGTGCTGAGCCTGCTCGCCGTCCGTTTCGAGGAAACGGATGCGCCTTCGGGGCGGGTCATCCTCGTCTTTGCGGGCGGCGCCGAAATTCTGCTTGAGGTCGAGGCGCTGGATGTCCATCTGAGCGATATTGGCCAGAGCTGGGAAACCCCGAATGTCCCGGCCCACCCCCCCGAGTAAGGTCCGTTGATTGCCATGGTTTACAAACTTGACGCCCGTACCCCCGATTTCGAGGCCCGGTTCACCGAACTGCTGGGCGCCAAGCGCGAGGCTTCCATCGATGTGGACGCCCGGGTGGCGGCGATTGTCGAGGATGTGCGCCTGAGGGGCGATGCGGCGCTGGTCGAATATACCAACCGGTTCGACCGGGTTTCGCTCACCGCCGCCGGACTGGCTGTGACGGCTGATGAAATCGACGCCGCCGAGGCGCAGTGCGCGCCCGAGCTGCTGGCGGCGCTCAGGGTCGCGGCGGAGCGGATCGAACTTTATCACCGCCGTCAGGTGCCGGACGATGTGCGCTTCGCCGACAGCGCGGGGGTGGAACTGGGCTATCGCTGGACGAGCGTGGCGGCGGCCGGGCTTTACGTGCCGGGCGGCACGGCGGCCTATCCCTCGTCCGTGCTCATGAACGCCATCCCGGCGCGGGTGGCGGGGGTTGAGCGCATCGTCATGGTGGTGCCCGCGCCCGATGGCATCCTCAACCCGCTGGTGCTGGCGGCCGCGAAGCTTGCCGGCGTGACGGAAATCTACAGGATCGGCGGTGCGCAGGCCGTGGCGGCGCTTGCCTATGGCACGGATACGATAAAGCCGGTGGACAAGATCGTCGGCCCGGGCAACGCCTATGTGGCGTCGGCCAAGCGTATGGTTTTCGGCACGGTCGGCATCGACATGATCGCGGGCCCGTCCGAAATCCTCGTCGTCTCGGATGGCGAGAGCAACCCGGACTGGATCGCGGCGGACCTGCTCTCGCAGGCCGAGCATGACACCTCGTCCCAGAGCATCCTGATCACGGATGACGCCGCCTTCGCCGGGGCGGTCGAGCGCGCGGTCGAGAAGCATCTGCAAAGCCTGCCACGCAGCGAGATCGCAGGCGCAAGCTGGCGCGATTATGGCGCGATCATCCTTGTCGATGAGCTTGTGGACGCCGTGCCGCTGGTCGACCGGGTCGCGCCCGAACATGTCGAGATCGCGACCGGCGAGCCTGATGTGCTGGCGTCGCGCATCCGCAACGCCGGAGCGATGTTCCTCGGGCGCTATACGCCGGAAGCGGTGGGCGACTATGTGGCGGGCACCAACCATGTCCTGCCCACGGCCCGCAGCGCGCGCTTTTCCTCCGGCCTGTCGGTGCTCGATTTCATGAAGCGGACCTCATGGGTGCGCTGCGACGCGGCCTCCCTTGCGGCCATAGGTCCGGCCGCGATCACGCTGGCGCAGGCGGAGGGGCTTGAAGCCCATGCCCGCTCGGTGTCCATCCGGCTTTGAGCGGCCCCTCGCTTGAATAATGCCCTCTGAACAGGCGCACTCGAACAGGCGTCCCTCGATTTTATCGCGTGATTGGGATTAGATACCGTCATGTCAGACCAGCCAGCGGCACCCTCCGGACCGTCGTCCTACCGCATCATCGATCTCAGGCTCGATGAGAAGACGGTCGTGCGGCGCAGCCCCGACGTCGAGCATGAGCGCAAGGTCGCGATCTTCGATCTGCTCGAGGATAATTCCTTCCAGCCGGTGGGAAGCGAGGGCGGACCTTATATCCTTCATCTCGCCATCGAGGAAAACCGCCTCGTTTTCGACATCCATACCGAGGCGGATGAACCCCATGGCAAGGTCATGATCTCGCTGACCCCGTTCCGCCGGATCATCAAGGATTATTTCCTGATCTGCGAAAGCTATTACGACGCGATCAAGACGGCGGCCCCGGCCCAGATCGAGGCCATCGACATGGGGCGGCGAGGCCTCCACAACGAGGGGTCGGGCCTGCTCAAGGAGCGGCTGGCGGGCAAGATCGAGGTTGATTTCAACACATCCAGGCGTCTGTTCACGCTTATCTGCGTTCTGCACATCAAGGGTTGAGTTTGATGGGCCCGGTCACGGACAAGTTGCCCTGCGCGGTTCTGTTTGCCTGCACGCTCAATGGCGTGCGCTCGCCGATGGCGGAATATCTGATGCGCGCCCGATTTGCCCGCCGCATCCATGTCGCCTCGGTCGGGGCGCGGGCGGGGGAAATCGACCCTTTCGCCGTCGCGGTCATGGGCGAGATCGGCATTGACATGTCCGGCCATTGCCCCCGGAGCTTCGAGGATCTGGAGGACAGTTCTTTCGATCTTGTCGTTTCCTTGACCGAAGAGGCCCATCTCGCGGCGGGCCGGTGGGCAAGCTCAAGCGCGACCGAGCTTGAATACTGGCCGATGCCGGACCCGACCCTGAGCACCGGCAGCCGCGAGCAGCGGCTGATGGCCTATCGCGAGGTCCGCGACCTGATCGACCGGCGGATACTGGCCCGCTTCGGCGACTGAGGGCCGGATAGTCAGGCCTGGCCCTCCGGGTTATGGTGAAGGCGGGGATGGCAGAGACGGAGGGGCAATCATGCGGACGGTATCGACTTTCGGGTTGCTGTTGGCGGCGCTTTTCATGGCGCTGGGCATTGCGGCGGCGGGCTGGCTCGTCGGGGCAGGCGTGACCAGGGCGCGGCTCGGCGACCGCTATGTGACGGTGAAGGGCCTTGCCGAGCGCGATGTGGAGGCGGATCTGGCGCTCTGGCCGATCCGCTTCGTCGCCACCGGCAACGATCTGGCGACGGTGCAGGCGCAGGTGAAGCAGAACAGCGACGCGATCACGGCCTTCCTCAAGGGGCAGGGCTTCGGCGACGGCGAGATTTCGGTCGAAAGCCCGCAGGTCACGGACCTTTTTGCCCAGGCCTACCGTTCCGGCCCGGTCGAGAACCGGTTCATCATCTCAGGGCTGGTCATGCTGCGCACCTCCAACGTCGCCGGGGTCGCCAGGGCCAATCGCGAGGCGGCTTCGCTGATCACACAAGGGGTAGTGCTCTCAAGCGATCAGGGGCCGTCCCGGCCTTCCTATCTGTTCACGAAGATTGCCGAGGTGAAGCCCGCCATGATTGAGGAGGCGACCAGACGGGCGCGGGAATCGGCCCAGAAATTCGCCGAGGAGTCCGACAGCAGGCTGGCGGGCATCCGTTTCGCCAATCAGGGCCTGTTCGAGATACTGGCCCGCGACAGCGCGCCGGGCGTCAGCGAAAGCGAACAGGTCGCCAAGACCGTGCGGGTTGTGACCACGATTGATTATTTTCTGGCTGAATAGAGGGGCTTTGCCCGGCTTCGCCTGCCAATGCCCCTTGTTTTTGTCTGGATCGGTCACGATTTTTGCGGCACGCGGAGAGCGTTGCGGGGTGTACAACCCCGGAAAGCCGCCAAAACAGGCATGAACGGAGCGTCCAACCTTGGCTATTGCAAGCTGAGGCCTTGATTTCGCGGCGCAATCTGGCCATGCTCCGCGAAATTTTGGAAGGTAATTGATGGCGAAGGAAGAACTTCTTGAGTTCCCCGCGGTCGTTTCGGAACTGCTCCCGAACGCGACTTTCCGGGTGAAACTCGAAAGCGGTCACGAGATCGTTGCGCACACGGCCGGAAAAATGCGTAAAAACCGGATTCGCGTGCTCGCAGGCGACAAGGTTCTGGTCGAAATGACCCCCTATGACCTGACCAAGGGTCGTATCACCTACCGTTTCAAATAGGTGCTTTCGGCGGGTGCCGAACAGGCCGGTTCGCCCCATAATGGGAGGAGGCGGCCCTTGTGCATTGCTGCCCGGGGGATTGATGTCCGAAAACCGACCCTTGTTCGTGCTCGCAAGCGCCTCACCGCGAAGGCTCGACCTTCTGCGGCAGATCGGGCTTGTGCCCGACGAGGTGCTGGCCGCCGGCCTTGATGAACGCCCCGGCAAGACCGAACAGCCCCGGCCCCATGCCGTGCGCCTTGCCCGGGAAAAAGCGCAGGCGGTAGCTGCCCTTCGCCCCGATGCCCTGGTGCTGGCGGCGGACACGGTGGTGGCCTGCGGACGGCGCATCCTGCCCAAGGCGGAAGATGAGGCAACGGCCAGAGCCTGCCTTGATCTGTTGGGCGGGCGCTCGCACCGGGTCTATACGGCGGTCTGCCTTGTGAACCGGGGCCGCGTCATGGAGCGGCTGTCTGAAACCCGGGTCGTCTTCAGGCGGCTGGAGCGCGCTGACGTGGATGCCTATATCGCGTCGGGCGAATGGCGGGGCAAGGCGGGCGGTTACGCCATTCAGGGTTTTGCCGGCTCTTTTGTCCGCTTGCTGACGGGTTCCTACTCCGGCGTGGTCGGCCTGCCCCTTTTCGAGACGGCCAGCCTTTTGCGTGGAACCGGTTTCCCGCTCTATCCATCGGTGGCGGGTTAGTCTAACCTTTCCAAGGGTTTGGCGAATGAGATGGCGGCTTCTTCAGGGAGGAGCCAGCCTCGGATAGCGGGTAGCATGACGGAAGAGGTCCTTATCAATGTCGGTCCGGGGGAAACCCGGGTTGCGGTCGTTCAGGATGGCCGCCCGGTCGAGGTGGTCCTTGAGCGGACGATGGAGGATGAATTTCAGCAGAAATCCGGCCGTGCCGGGCACTCCATTATCGGGAATATCTTTCTTGGCCGCGTGCAGCGCGTATTGCCGGGGATGCAGGCGGCTTTCGTCGATGTCGGTCTTGAGCGGGCGGGCTTTCTGGGCGCAAGGGAAGCCCGGTGCCTGTGCGAGTTGACCGGGCTCGATGAAGGCGTGCTGCCGCCGATCAGCGCCTGCGTGCGCGAGGGCGAGGCCATTCTGGCGCAGGTCGTCAAGGATCCGATCAGCGACAAGGGCGCGCGCCTTTCCGCCAACGTGACGCTCGCGGGCCGCCTGCTGGTGCTGGTGCCGAATCAGTCCGGCGTGGTGCTCTCGCGCCGGATCGAGGATGAGGCCGAGCGCGAGCGGCTGTTGGGCGTCGTCGGGGAAATGGCCGAGAAGCTGGCCGCGATGGGCGTTACCGGGGAACCGGCGGGCTATATCGTGCGCACGGCGGCCATCGGCGCGACGTACGAGGAGCTTGCCGCGGATGCGAGGGCGCTTGCCGCCGAATGGGCGCATGTGCGCGAGGTGGAGCGCCGCTCGCGTCCGCCTTCGCTGGTGTTTCACGATCTCGATCCGGTGGCCCGCACCCTGCGCGACCATGTGGGGATGGAAACGGCGCGCGTGCTGATCGACGATGCCGAAGCCTTTGCCGAGGCGCAGCGCTATTGCCGCCAGACCATGCCCCAGCTGATCGAGCGGCTGCACCTGTTCAACGGGCCGGGCGAACTCTTTTCCCTCTATGACGTCGAGGGCCAGATCGAGAATGCGCTGGAGGCGCGGGTCGAACTCGACTCGGGTGGCTGGATCACGATCGAGGCGACCGAGGCGCTGACCGCCATCGACGTCAATTCGGGCAAATACACCGCTTCGACCGGGCTTGAGGACACGAGCGTGCGGATCAATCTCGAAGCGGTCGAGGAGATCATCCATCAGGTCCGTCTGCGGGGCACCGGCGGGCTTATCGTCATTGACTTCATCCATATGAACGATCCGGCCAACAATGAAAAAGTGATCGAGGCGCTGAACCGGGGCTTCGAGCGCGACCGGGTGCCGACCCAGATTTCGGGCATGTCGGAGTTCGGCATCGTCCAGATGACGCGCAAACGCGTGCGCGAGCCGCTCGACAAGCTGCTCACCGAGGCGGCCTATCCGCGCGGGCGGCCCCGGCGCAAGACCTGCGCGACCGTCGCCAACGATCTGCTGCGGCGCGTGGTGCGCGAGGCGCAGCTTTCCCCCGGCCGCCCGATCACGGCGCGCGCCGCCACCGAGGTGGTGGACTGGCTGGAACGGGGTAACCCCAATCTGCTGGAGCGGCTGCGCCGCCGGGTCGCGGGCCCCGTCACGCTGGTTGCGGGCAGCGGCTTTGGCCGGGAACAACTGGATGTGGGAGCCGTGAATTGAACGCGGATGACGATGACCGGGAAAAGGATGCGGCTGGCGCGTCCTCGGGCGCCGAGATCATTCCGCTGCGCCGCACGCGGCCCTGCGCCATCTGCGGGCGGCCTTCGATCCGCGCTTTCCACCCTTTCTGCTCGCAGCGCTGCGCCGACCTCGACCTGAGCCGCTGGCTGAACGGAAGCTATGTCATTCCCGCGGCAGCGGAGCCCGAAGAGGCTGAATCCACTCAGCTTTCCGATGAGGATGATGAGGCCGACTATTAGCGGGCACGGCTATGGACAGGCCAGCGCCGATCCCCTATAAACCCGCCTCACGCGGCCCCTTTCAAAGACCGCCCGCCCCGCTTCGCGGCGCACGCCCAGGTAGCTCAGTTGGTAGAGCATGCGACTGAAAATCGCAGTGTCGGTGGTTCGATTCCGCCCCTGGGCACCACCTCATTCCGTCGTTATTGATTCTTTTGGTCTCTACGCCACTGCCTTGGCCACGATGTCGGGGTGCTGGCCGATCACGCGGACATAGGCGACAGCAAAGCCGGACGCCATCGTCCGCGCCTGTTCCCAGTCCCGCAGGGTGCCGACCGGCACGTGAAATCGCGTGGCGAACTCGGTCTGAGACAGCCCCAGCCCCGTGCGGGTCTTGCGGATCAGGCGTGCGCGCTGGCTCTGATCCGTTGCCTCGGGGGCTGCGTCGAAATCTTCCGGGTCCGCTGGATCAACAGGAAGAGCGATATGCTCTTTCTTCACCTTTGTTGTTCCTTCCCACTGAAATGAAGCGGGGCAGATCATCCCGCCAGACGAACCGCCGGTAAACAGCTTCTCGCCCACAAGACCCACCACCTTGAACCGCTCTTCGCCGTCTATGGGACGGATGGAAGGGGATGATCACAGATGGTTGTCGTCCTTGAAGAGGCTGTCGCCAAAGACCAGTGACAGATCGTGCTTGCGCTGGTTGGCGGCATCTTTCTCAAGGTCGAACCCGTCTTCCATGAGAGGAATACACGGAATTTCCGCAGTGAATGTAAGGTGGAAATACGGAAATCCCGTATGCGCCCCTGACAATCTTGCCCAGTCGGAGGCCATAAGGCGGCTGCCCCTGGTCCGTTCATCCGTTCACAGCCGCTCCGCCTCCCAGCGATCAGGCATGGGTACCGCGGTGGCGATATCGCCCGCTTTCGATCGCGCCCATCTGGCGACGCCGAAGCCCTGGATGGGCGAGCCCTCGGCGATCAGCACCGGCTGCAAAGCCACGAACAGCCGACGATAGTTGTAAAAGGGCACGCTCGGCCAGAGATGGTGCATCAGGTGCAGGTTTTGCTGGAGCGTCACAAGAGTGCCGCCGAACCACAGGCTGATGCGGGTATTGCCGTAGCGGTCGGTCCGGTCGAACGGGTAGTGCGGCAGCCACTGGAACAGGATGTTGAGCATGAGTGACGCGATCCGCAATGGCACGAACCACAGGAGCAGCCAGGCGAGGAAGTGCCCCGTGAAGAGGGACAGGGCCAGCAACGCCAGAGTGAAGACTGTGACGGCGGAGACCTGGGCGACCTCGGAGGGCGTGAGGATTTTGCGGAGCCGCTTGTAGCGCGCCGGTGCGAAAGGTTTCAGCAGGGCCAGCGGTACAAGGTTCATGGACACGGCGATCACCCACTTGCCGATCAGTTGCAAGAATGTGCCCTTCACGAAAATGTCCGGGTCGCGCTCCGTGTTCGTGTGCGCGTGGTGGAGCACGTGTGTGCGCTGGAGCACCGGCCAGCCGGTACCCAGGCCCAGCGCGCCGATCCAGCCGACCACCGTGTTGACCCAGTAGAGGCGCTTGGGCTTGCTGACGACGTTGCAGTGGATTGCCTCGTGCACCAGCGTGTAGTGGGCATAGGAGACGACGGCAAGGACGGGTGTGCATGCCCAGAGGGGCCATTGGCCGGACAGGCCCAGATAAATGACCGTGAGCAACGTGGCAGGCAGAATGACCGCCAGAGCAAGCGTCGGCCATGCGACATCGGGCGAGAGGGACAGGGCGATGCGCTTTTCTTCCTGCCGGGAGATTCCACCTCTGCTCCTGCCGGTCGCTTCCTGCTCGATGCAAGCCGTCATTCTGTCCCTCCGAATTTTTCTGCCTCGCGAGGCTGGTTCGGGCCGGAACAGCGGCGCGCCAGATTCATCGAGGGAAGTGGCCCCGGGGCGCACGATTCCTGCCAAGCTAGTGGATTCCAACTTGAGGTAATAGTGCGTTGATTTGAGAGCTATCTTCTCAAATATGGAAGGGACGGAATCGTGCGGGCGTCGAATTGCCCGAAGGGATCAACTTGTTCGACGTCTGTCGCGGGTGTCTTGGGCATTCCTGTAACCCAGACGCTCCCTCAGTCTTGGGATGGCGAAGTCCAGAAACACGCGGAGCTTCAGCGGCGTCTGGCGCTGGCTTGGATAGGTGATGCTCGCCGGAAGCGGGGCGGGCTCATAGTCTTCCAGCACCGGCGTCAGCGCGTGGGCGCGTACATGGTCGTCGATCAGGTAGGAAAGCACGCGGGCAATGCCGGCACCATCAAGGGCGGCGGCGACGGCGGCCTCCGCCAGGTTTACTGAAAGGCGGGATCTGACGGCAATTGTCTGCGTCGCGTTGCCGCCGAAGAACTGCCAGTGACGCGCGCCCGGGTAGCCTTCATGGATCACGCAGTCATGCTTCTCAAGGTCAGCCGGTTTCTTCGGCGTGCCCCGCCGCTCCAGATAGGCGGGGCTGGCGCACAGGATGGCGCGGATCAACCCCACGCGCACGGCGATCAGGTTGCTGCTGTCCGCCAGCTCGCCGATGCGGACGGCGAGGTCGACATGCTCCTCCACGAAGTTCACATGCCGGTCTGTCAGTTGCAGGCTGATATTGATGTCCGGATAGGCCTCCAGAAACTCCTCGACGATGGGCAGGACGTGGCTGCGGCCCATCACGGCAGGCGCGGTGATGATGAGTTCGCCCTGCGGTGTGCGGTATTCGCCCGACGCCGTGCGCTCCGCTTCCGTGATCTCTTCAAGGATCTGGCGGCACGAGGCGACATAGCTGCGCCCGGCCTCGGTCAGGACGATCCTGCGTTGACCGCGATGGAACAGCCGGACGTTCAGGTGCGCCTCCAGCTCGGATACGCGCCGGCTGGCCGTTGCAAGGGGAATCCTCAACTGGCGGCTCGCCGCCGAGAGGCTTCCCGTGTCGGCTGCCGCCACCAGGATGGTCATGGCTTCAAGTCGGTCCATCAGCCTTCCATATCTGAGAGGGTTGTTCCTGAAAATAGGCGCTACTGTGCGGGAATGTAACCCCTTATCCCGTCTGGGCTCCCGCCCATGCCATATTGCGGGGACACTCAATCACAGGAGCAATTGCCATGGGTACGTTTGAAGGCGATTTCCGGTCGAAACTGAGGGAGGTCTCCAGCGGGGCGGCCTTCAACAACTGGCTGGGTCTGGAGGTTGACGAGGCGCGCGAAGGAGAGGTTGAACTCAGTCTCCCGTGGCGAAGGGAATTCGGGCAGTACAATGGCTATCTCCACGCCAGCATCGTCTCGGGACTGATCGACACGGCCTGTGGCTTTGCCGCCTCGACCTTGTCTGGCCGGGTGCTGGCGTCACAACTGTCTGTCCGCTTTCTGAGGCCGGCTGTCGCCGAGGTCTTCATCGTCAGGGGCAGGGTGATCAAGCCCGGCCGTCAGCAAGTGTTCGCTTGCGGCGAAATCTTTGCGCGAGGTGCGCCTGAAAAGCTGCTGGCGGTGGGCGATGCGATCCTCGTCCCGATAGGTTGAGCAGCTTCTATGGTGCCGTCCAATACACCACGGGTGTCTGGATCATCCTTCCAGATATGGAATGTCGCATCTCATCATTCAATACTACTGGCGTAATCTGGAAGACACTACGTTTCCGTCAGATGTGAGGCATAGCCACCCAGCAAACGGAAAGTCAAAATAATGAAGGCCGTCCAATATCAGTCTTATGGCGACTACAGCGAAAATCGTCTGGTCGATCTGCCGCGTCCGGAACTCCGGGACGGCGAAGTGCTCGTTGAAATGCGCGCCGCCGGTATCAACCCGCTGGATAATACTTTCCGCTCGGGCCACATATTTTTCGCGCAGCCCCAGAACCTGCCGCGCGTCGGCGGTCAGTCCGGGGCGGGCGTGGTCGCGGAAAGCAGGAGCGATGCGTTCAAGGCCGGTGATCGCGTCTTCGTCGCGGCACCGGGCCTCGGTCTCATGATCGACGGCACCTGGCGCGAATTCGTGGCTGCGCCGGCGGCAAGCCTGTCGCCAATTCCCGAGGGCATCGATGACGACCATGCCGCGGCCTATCTCGCCGGGGCGGGCTATCTGACGGGCTATCTGTCGCTGACCGAACTTGCGAAGTTCGCGCCCGGACAGTCCGTGCTCGCGCCCGGGATCGGCGGGGCCGTCGGCATGGAGACCACGCAGGTCGCCCTGCGTCTTGGCGCTTCTCTGGCGATCTCGACGGCGGGCAGCACCGAAAAGGCCGAGCAGGCCCGGGCCGCCGGATATGAGCATGTCATCGATCTTTCCAGGGAGAGCCTGAAGGACGGGGTGATGCGCATCACCGAAGGCAAGGGCGTCGATGTCATCGTCGACGGGATCAGCGGGCAATTGACGGGTCAGGAACTGGCGTCCCTCGCCCCGGGCGGCACCCTCGTCATCGCGGGATATGCGGGCGGGCGCGATGCGCAGGTCAATGTCACGGACATCATCTGGAAGGCCGCGACGGTCCGCGGGTTCACCTTCAGGCTCTTCACGCCGCAGACGATCGCCGCGGCCAGCGCCACGCTTGCCGGTTTCCTGAAGGAAGGGGCATTGAAGCCCACGATCAGCAAGGCGTTCCCGATGTCGCAGGCATCCGAGGCTGTCCGCTTCCTCATCGAGGAGCGGCCCTTCGGCAGGGTGATCCTGAACCCCGGCCGCTAGGCGCATGCCGTCCATCCCATGAATCCAATGGAGGAATTTCATATTGGCCAGATTCACTTTCTCGGTCGAGGAGGGCATCGCGACGCTGCTTCTCTCGAATCCGCCGCAGAACCGGCTCAACAGCGCAACCTCGGCGGACTTCCGCGCGGCGGTGGAGACCGTGCAGGCCGACCATACCATCCGCGCCCTCGTCATCCGCGCCGAGGGCGATAACTTCAGCTTTGGCGGCGATATCAGCAACTGGCTGGATGTGGACCCGGCAGCGATCGGCGCGGGCATCGGCGAGGGGCTCCAGCAGTTGCGCGCATTCGAAGAGCTTCGGGTGCCGGTGATTTCGGCGGTTCAGGGCATCTGCCTCGGCGGCGCGTTCGAGATCGTGCTGCGCACCGACATCATCGTCGCCGCGGAGGATGCGCGGTTCGGGCACTCCGAACAGACTCTGGGGCTCATCACGCTCATGGGCGGCGTCCAGCGCGTCGCCGAGCGCGCAGGCCGGGCGCGGGCCCTTCGCTGGGCCATGACCGCCGAGCGCGTGCCGGCGCGGGAAATGCTGGAGGCGGGCGTGATTACCGAGATCGTCCCGAACGGCCAGCTGGTGGAGGCGGCCTACAACTGGGCCCGGCGTCTGGGCAAGGGAGCGACACTCGCTCATGCCGCCCACAAGAAGATGATGAACGCCTGGTCCAACGGCGGCATTGCTGCGGCTGACGCCCTGATTCCGGAACTGGCCGAACAGCTCTGGCAGACAGAAGATGCGCACAAAGGGATCGCCTCCGCGCAGGACGCCCTTCGCCGTGGTGTCGAACGTCCCATCCTTGAGTTCGACGGGCGCTGAGGGCTTATGAATGGCTACGGCCGGGGATAATTTATTCCCGGTCCGCGGCGGCCGTCGCTATGGCCAGTTCCGTATCCCGGACCAGTTCGTCGATGATCTCCGCGACGCTGATCCTGCGAATCTTGGGCGGGAGCAATCCCTGCTCGGCCAGCATCACGATGCCATGCATCGACGTCCAGAACTTGAGGGCGAAGCGCCTGCGCGTCAGGTCGTCGAGCGCGGGATTCACCGATTCCAGTATCAGGTCGAAGCTCGCGTCGGCGGCCGTATAAAGCTCGCTGCCGACGGGTGCGCGCTGCAAAAGACGCGAGGCATACATCAGCCGGTAGAGTTCGACATGGCGCAGACCGAAATCCAGATAGGCGTGCGCGATCTGTCCGAGTTTCGATGTCTCCGCGGTAGGGTCGATCATCTCGCGGAAGGCCGCGCCGAACGTCCGGAACGCCTTGGCCGCCACCGCCGCCAGTAATTCCTCTCGATCCGCGAAGTGCCGGTAAGGGGCGGCCTGGGAGACGCCGAGACTTTTCGCCAGCGCGCTGAAGCCCACGGCTTCCGGCCCGCCGCGCTCGACCTCGCCCATGGCGGTTTCGATCAGCGCCTCGCGGAGGCCGCCATGATGATAGGCGTTCGGCGCCTTTCGGGCAGGGGAGGATCCAGTCATGTAATACCCTATAACATTCGTCTTGACGGAAGAGAACGGGGCATGGAATGTAATAATATAAAACATTGCGGGCGTCACCGGGTAAGCCCGGTGTGGAAGCCAGCGGGGGAGGAAGGTCGCATGAGCCGGATTTTTGGTGCGGTCCGTCAGAACGGATATGTGGTGCGCGACATTCGTGCGGCCATGGACCATTGGGTCAATGTGCTCGGCGTCGGGCCATGGTTCTATGCCGACCGGGTCAAGACGGACTATTTCCGGCACCGTGGCGTGGATTCGCCGGTCGAGATGAGCATTGCGCTGGCGAATTCCGGCGATCTCCAGATCGAGTTGATCCAGCAAAGGAACGATGCGCCTTCCATGTACAAGGAGTTCCTCGACGCGGGTCACGAGGGCCTTCAGCACATGGCTTACTGGACGAACGACTATCAGGCGCTTTACGACCGGGCGCTCTCCCTTGGCTACAAGGTGGGGCACGAAGGCCGGATCGGCGGCGAGCAGGGCCGCTTTTCCTATTTCGACACTGCGCTTCATCCCGGCACGGTGGTCGAGCTTTCAGATATCAGCGGCAACAAGGGACGGTTCTTCGAACATGTCCGGCAGGCCGCGAGCGGCTGGGATGGTTCCGAACCGGTCCGCACCGTTGGATAATGTGCGGCGCAGTCCGGCATCCGGGCGCATTTTCACTGACAGGATATGAACATGAATGACCTTGAAGAACGCCGCCTCAAGACGGTGCGGGATCATATGGCGCTGGAATGCGCCTGCGACTGGGATGCCGTCATCGCCACTTTCGAGCATCCCCGCTACGAGATGTATGGCCCGGGGACAGTGTTCGATGGCGAGACGGCGGTTCGCGGCTATTTTGCGGCCTCACGCACGCCCTTTCCCGATCAGGCGAACGAGATCATCGCCATCGCGCATGGCGGGAATACGGTGCTCGTCGAGTTCTGGCTGACCGGCACGCATCTGGGGCCGCTGAGACTTCCGGGCGGAGTGGTCGAGCCGACCGGTAAATCGTTTCGTGTCAGAATGACGGCGACGTTCGAGTTTCCCGATGGCGGAGACAGGATCATCTGTGAACGTCCCTATTTCGATCAGGGGGCGGTCTTGAGGGAACTTGGGCTTGTATAAGTAGAGGCGGATGGCGCAGCGACGTCTATTCAAGCTTCATCATTGAGTGAATGTTGTCGGCGCTCTCAAGGCTTTCGATCCGTTGCCGCAGTCTTTCCGCCCGTTCGGGGCCAATGACGGGTCCGGTCAGGCTGCGGAACTTGCGAAGCAGACGCTCGCCCTGACGCTCGAGATTGCGGTCCGGAATGCCGACATCCGTTTCCGCGGTAAAGCTGCCGCCGGATCTGGTTTTGATCAGAATATCGGCACCCGTTCCAGCCCTGCGGTCGCCGTGAATGGTTGTCCGGTTACGGATAGCCACGAGAGCCGGGTCGAGGGCGATTTTGTCCGAGTAGCTTTCGGGAGCCGCCGTATCGATGCCGCTTGCGGCCAGGGCGGCGACATGGGCAAGGCTGAACTTCACTTCAAGTCCGGTGTGTGGAGCCGGGATGTTGCAGACCTTGAGGTGACCCGGCGCGACGTGAATATCGATGGAGGCGATGTCATCGGGAAGGAGCGCGCCATCCCGGCAGAGGCCGCCAACGGCCTCGATGCTCGAATGGGTGAGGTAGCAGGCGGCGTGAAACTTGAAGAGCGTGTCGGCGACCCTGTTGCCCGGAAATTCAGGCGGCGTTTCCGGCATTGTCCTGCGATCGCTTTGCGTGGCGATAAACCCTTGCGGGACGCCGAGCACATCGGGGTGAGCGGTGAAGCCGCGTCTGGCGAGGCGCGCGGCGAGAACGCCGTTCGATGCCGCCTTGCCTGCATGAAACGGCTTGGCCATGGTGCCGAACATCGACTTCAGCCCGGCGGCCTGCGTGCCTGCAAGGCCCAGCGCCATCGCCATCTCTCCTTCATCGAGATCGAGCAGAAGACCGGCTGCCGCCGCTGCGCCGAAAGAGCCCAGGGTCGCGGTTGAGTGAAACCCGCGATCATAATGGGAAGGCATGGCAAGGGAACCGATGAAGGCCGCTGCTTCATAGCCCGCGATAAAAGCGCGAAGGACTTTTTCGCCGGACGCCTGTTCCGCTTCGGCGATGGCGAGCACCGCCGGGAGTATCGCGACCGTCGGATGACCGACGAGGGGGTGGACATCGTCATAATCAAGCGCGTGGGATGCCGCGCCATTGATGAGCGCCGCGTCTGCGGGCGCGCATTTGCCGGTCGATCCGACGATTGTTGCCTCGCCTGTGGAGTGGCCCGCGATTTCTTCGCGCAACAGGCGCGCCACGGGCTCTTCAAGGCCCGCAAGCGTCACCCCGAACCAGTCGAGAATGCATTGTTTGGCGACCGTGACGGCGGCGGCGTCGGGCGCCGCATCTCTGCCCGCAACGATGCGGCGAGCCAGTTCCATTGTGACCGGCTCGCTATGTTCGATGTCTTCCGCCATCCGTTCGGTCCTCCCTCTCATCCCCCCGTTTTACTGGGCGTTTGTTCGATCTGGTTGATGCGTGTTCAGAACATGAACTCTCCGCCGTTGACGTGGATGACCTGGCCGGTGACATATTTCCCGCTGTCGCCCGCGAGATAGAGACATGCCTCAGCTATGTCGTTCGCCTCGCCCGCGTGCTTGATGGCAAGGCGCGCCATGACATGCTCGACATTGACATGGGCATATTGTTTCGTGTCCCGCGCCGTGTTGATGGCGCCCGGCGCGACGGTGTTGCTGGTGACGCCATGAACGCCATATTCGCGCGCGATGGCCTTGGTCAGGCCGTGCATCCCGGCCTTGGCGGTGACATTGTGCGCCCTCTGGTCCATGTGGCCGGTAAAGCCGTCATAGCCTGAGATATTGATGATCCGTCCCCATCCGCGTTCGCGCATCTTGGGCAGAACGTAATGAGCGAGATAAAAGACGGAACCCAGATTGTGGTTGATGGTGTCGCGCCAGTCATCGATCGTGATCTCCTCGAAATTCTGGCGAAGGCGGCGGCCGACATTGCTGACGGCGATGTCGACAGTGCCGAAGGCCGCCTCCGCTTCGTCGACGAGGCGCTTTACCTGATCGGGATCCGAGACATCGGCCATGATGCCCGCCGCCCTGCCGCCAGCGGCGATAATCTCGCCGACCACAGCATCGACATTCGCCTTGCTCGAATGGCCATTGACGATGACAGAAGCACCTTCGCTGGCAAAAAGAAGAGCAATCGCGCGGCCGATATTCTGGCCGGAGCCGGTGACAAGCGCTGTCCGGCCTGCCAAACGTCCATCCGTCATCATTTCATCCTCATGCTGTCCCGCGCATCATGTTGCGCTGGTACTTATTTGTTACGCACAGGCTTCCCGAGCAGGCGGTCCGAGATGATCCGCTGCTGGATTTCCGAGGTGCCTTCAAAGATTTTGGTGAGCCGCGCGTCGCGCCAGTAGCGCTCCACAGGATGCAGGGTCGTGTAGCCAGCGCCGCCCAGAATTTGCAGCGCCTCGCTCGTCACCCGCTCCGACATTTCCGAAGCGAAATATTTCACCATCGAGGTCTGCATCGATACCGGGTTGCCGGCGTCGATCTCGTTGCAGGTGTAGTACATGAGCTGGCGTGCAGCCTCGATCTCGGTCGCCATGGTGGCGATCTTGAAGCGGATGGCCTGAAAGTTCGAAATCGGTTCGCCGAACTGAACGCGCTCTTTGGCGTAATCGATGGCGTGATCGAGAGCCGCCTGTGCAAGGCCGATCGAGCGCGCCGCCGTATGCGCGCGTGCTATTTCAAGCCCGGCTGCCGCCGCCTGAAAGCCACGGCCTTCCGCGCCTCCGGTTTCCTTGCGGGCGGGGGCGCGCACTTCGTCGAAATGCAATTCCCATGTTTTCCAGCCGAAATAACCGATCTTTGGGATAGGCGATCCCGTCACGCCTTTTGGAAGCTCACCCTTCGGTTTCTCGACGATGACGCTGACCGTGCGCGGCCTGCCGGATTCAGGCAATGGTTCATCAATCCGGCAGAGGACGCTGATGAAGTCCGCGCCATCGGCAAAGGTGCACCAGTATTTGTTGCCGGTAACAACCCATTCATCGCCATCCCGGCGCGCGCGGCAGGAGACGCTGGAGAGATCGGAACCTGTCTGCGGTTCCGAGAGGGCGGCAGCTCCCAGATAACGCCCACGCGCCATGGCGGCGATCTTTTCACGCCGCTCCGCTTCAGTTCCCGAAATCGCGCGATAGAATCCGTTGCCCCGGGCGATGATGCTGGCGACGCTCATCCAGCCTCGCGCCAGTTCCTCCGCCACGAGACAATATTCAAAGGCACCAAGGCCAAGACCGCCAAGCTCCTCGGGAATGAGGATGCCGAAAAAGCCGAGGTCGCCCATTTTCTCTATGAGCTCGCGCGGGATGTCGCCCTTCTCCGGGTCGAGCCTGTTGGCGACCGGCGTGACTTCATCGCGCGTGAAGTTGCGCGCGAGATCGCGCATCATCAGGCGCTCTTCGGTCAGATAGCTCAGATTGGAGGCTGCTGACGCCGCTGTTTTTTCACTCATGTAGTCCGCCCTGATTTTCGTTTTACTTCTGGCCGAGATGCTCTCGCATCGCTTCAATGATTGTCTTGCGCCTCTGGTCGATGCGAGGCATCGGCCCGCCGATGCCGATGGCCAGAAGCGGGCTGTCGCCGTCATTCGGAGCCAGCATCGCGATGACGTTCGCGCCCGGCGCCATGCGGCCCCGGCTTTCGGCGTATCCGCGCTCACGGACAAGCTCGATCTCTTTCAGAAATTCACTTTCCTTGACGCGCTGGCCTGCGCTGTCC
Source organism: Parvibaculaceae bacterium (assembly GCA_028283765.1). Classification (GTDB taxonomy): domain Bacteria; phylum Pseudomonadota; class Alphaproteobacteria; order Parvibaculales; family Parvibaculaceae; genus JAATFR01. The sequence goes on from JAPWJY010000004.1 coordinate 30,635, forward strand.
GCATCGGCATTGTTGCGGCGCACGATGGCGCGGACCTGCGTATTCGTTTTCTGGCTGAGCAGAATTTGACCCGCGGCGGAAAGCGTCATGGGTCTCACGGTGCCGGCCGTGACGGTCAACTGCACGGCGTAGCTTGCCGCCAGTATGTGGACATATTGCATGTGCGGCCCACTTTGCAGGCCGAGCATGACGGTTTCGCCTGTTTCCCGGCGCAAGGCTTCCATGATTTCCGTGATCGCCTCGCTCTCATAGCGCGACGCCTGTATCCAGTTGCCCAGCAGACTTACCCGGTAGGTTGGCAGGAAGCGCCGGGTGGTCGGCTTGTAGTCGAGGTAGTTGAGCGCAACGAGAGACTTGAGAAGCATGGACGTGCTCGATTGAGGCAGGCCGAGGGCGGCCGCGATTTCGCCCACCGTCGCCGGTTGCTGGTAGATGCGGAAATACTCAAAGACTTCCAGCGTGCGCCCGGCCGACTTGACGATGCTTCCCTGCGTTTCTCCGTTGGCTTTTGGCACGGACTACATACCGATCAGATCGGCCCTCCTGATGGTGTTCGACAAGAGGCGGATGGAGGCGGCATCGACCATGACGCCGCCGACATTGACCGATCCGATTCCCTCCGCGGTTGCCTTGGCATAGGCTTCCGCCATCTCCCGCGCGCGCGCCACATCCTGCGGGCGGGGAGAATAAACATCGAGGGCCGCATCGATTTGCGCCGGGTGAATGGCCCATTTGCCGACGAAGCCGAGAGCGAGCCCGCGCTTGCACTCGCGCCGGTAGCCTTCATCGTCCTTGAAATTGCCGAACGGACCATCGACGGGATCGACGCCGGCAGCCCGTGCCGCCATGGCGATCCTGAAGCGGGGATAGTGGAAAATATCGCCCGGATAGCCGCTCTCGCCGCCGATCTCGCGGACGTCGATCTGCTGGGACGCCGAATAGTCGCCCATGCCGAAGATGATGGATTCGATGCGCGGCGAGGCCTTGGCGATATCTTCGACGCACGCCAGCGCCTGGACTTCCTCGATCAGGATTTCAATGCCGATACGTTTTTTGATTTTGAGTTTGGCTTCAAGCTGCGAGAGCAGAAGATCGACGAAGCGCACATCCGACGGGCTCATCGGTTTCGGGAGCATGATCGTATCGAGATTGGCATGCGCCCCTTCGACGACCGTGATGATGTCTTCATGGCACCATTCCGTGCTGACATCGTTGATGCGGACGCAGCGGACTTTTTTGCCCCAGTCGAGCGAATTCAGGGCCTCGACGATGGTGTGGCGGGCGGCTGGTTTGGCTGATGGCGCCACGGCGTCTTCAAGATCGCAAAAGACGTGATCCGCCGCCGACTGCGCCGCCTTGGTCAGCATCTTTTCGCTGCTGCCGGGAACGGCGAGCTGCGAACGGCGAAGGCGCATGGGTTGTTTTTCAGTCATCTGATGTCCTGTCTTCATTCACTTGACGATGCCGTCGTTACGCCATTGTTCGATGTCGCTCCGGGAGAACCCCGCGGCCAGCAACACTTCGTTCGTATGTTCGCCATGGCCGGGGCCACGGCGGACGACGCGGCCCGGCGTTTCGGAAAATTTCACCGGAACCCCGGCGATCTGCAGCTTTTCAGGAATATCCGGGAATTCGATTTCGGCCAGCATGTTCCGCGCCGCGAAATGCGCATCGCCCGCGATCTCTTCCATGTTGTAAACGGGACCGAAGGGGACGCGGCCGCCAAGCCGCTCCGTCAGTTCGGTTTTCGAAAAGCGGGCGGTGCGCTCGCCGACCGCATCGATGACATGCTGCCGCCCGGCGCGGCGGCCCTCCATGGTGGCAAGCGAGGCATCGTCGAGGAGGTCTTCTGAATCAAGCGCGGCGCACATATCCCGGAAAAACCGGTCATTCGGACAGGCAATGGCGACATGGCCATCACGGGCAGGAAAAATGCCGAACGGAGCGATGAAGGGATGATGATTGCCTTCCGGTTTGGCGATGATCTTGCCGAAGGAGCGCTGATGCACGATGCGTTCGCTCACGGCAAGGACGGCATCAAGCATCGAAACGTCGACGAACTGCCCCTGTCCGGTTGCCCTGGCGCGCAGCACCGCGGCCAGAATGCCGATGGCAAGGTAGAGCGCCGGAATGGTGTCGCCGACACCGGGACCGACTTTCACCGGGTGCGACGCATCCTCGCCGGTGACGCCCATCATGCCGCCCATGGCCTGAGCCACGACATCGAAAGCCGGCCAGTCCACATAAGGGCTTGCGCCGCTGCGGGGGTCACCGAAACCGCGGACCGTGGCATAGACGAGGCGCGGGTTTACCTCGCGCAGCGTTTCGTAGGAAAGGCCGAGCTTGTCCATGACGCCGGTGCGGAAATTTTCAACGACGACGTCGAAGCCGGGCAGCAACGACAGAATAATTTCCCGGCCGGCCGGATTCTTGAGATCGACGACGATGCTTTTCTTGTTGCGGTTGATGCTGTGAAAGTAGCCGGATTGCTTGTGCTCCGCATCTGCTGCGTGGAAAGGCCCCGAGAACCGGGCCATGTCGCCACTTTCCGGCGGCTCGATCTTGATAACGTCTGCGCCATGGTCGGCCAGTATCTGCGTGCAGAAGGGACCTGCGAGGGCTTGCGTCAGATCGAGGACGCGCAGGCCGGCCAGCGTGCCGAAAGGAATGGCGTCCGTCATTTGCCGCCCCAATGGCTGCGCCGCTTGAGGAGAACGCGGCGGTCGCCCTGGAAAACCTGCTGGTCGCGCTGGTTGACGCCGTAATGGCGGAAAATGACTTCGCCCGCGTCAGCCCGGTCCGAGTCCTTCACCTCGAGAACTTCGGAATAAGCATAGAGCGTGTCCCCGTGAACCACGGGTGTCAGAAGCCTGATATTGTCGAGGCCAAGTTCGGCAATGGCATTCTCGCCTGTATCCTGGCTCGCCAATCCCATGATGATCGAGAAATTGACTCCGCCATAAGAAATACGCTGCTTGAAGGGCGAGGCCTGCATGGCATGTTCGTTGAAATGGCCTTGCGCCGTGTTCATCACGAGATTGGTGATCAGGACATTTTCGAGCGGCTCGACGGTTTTGCCGCGCGCATGGCGAAAGACCTGACCAGCCTTGAAGTCCTCGAAATAATTGTCCCGGCCGGTGAGAGAGGAGAGTTTCATGTTCATACCGCCTTTCCACCCGGGTTGCGACGGCGAACCAGATTGGAGCGTTCGTAATCAATCACGCGCACATCGTCCTGATTGAAGCCTTCCGTATGCCAGGTCACGATTCCGTTGACTGGATTGCTCTCGGATACCCGGCAGGCAATTGTCGTGCTGCGGGAGATCAGCGTGTCGCCGGGATAGACGGGCTCGTGATAGGTGAGTTTTCCGACGCCAACGAACGGACCGCCGATTTCGCTGCAATCTTCAACGCTCAAACCGAGCACGGTATTGAAGACAAGCAGCGGATTGACGACGATATCGCGATGGCCGTGCGCCCTTGCGAACTCTCTGTTGGAATAGAGAGGGTTGAAGCTGAGGGTGAGCGTGGTGAAAAGCAGCGTATCGCTTTCCGCAATCGTCCGTCCCCAGTGATGGTTCATCACCTGGCCAACGCTGAAATCTTCGTAAAGATGTCCCTTGGGCCAGAGCACAGCTCTGGCGCGGAAGTCCTCAGGCATTTTCTCTCCCTGCTTCTTGTGCACACAGGGTCACGCCATGCACGTCCAGGCGCAATAGCTAGTTGGAGCTTTCGCGCATTATATCACATATGTGATTGATTGCCGGAAAGCTGAGATGCCGCCGCCATCGGTCTGTGCGTGGCGTTCTGGAAAGACTTCTGCGCACGGGAGATATCTCAGAGGGGTATGGCCGGGATATCGTTCACCTTGACAAAACTAATATGATTAGGAAATATACTAAGATAATTAGATGGATGGTTTCATGAGAGTCAATCTCGAGCGCATTCTGGAAGAGGCCGGGGGACTGGCAAACCGCCGGGGACTGGACGGCTTGTCGATGAACGATCTCGCCCAGGCATTGAACATCCGTACGCCCTCTCTTTATTCCCATGTTGCGGGCATCGAGGCGGTGAAACGTCTTCTGGCCCTTCATGGTCTGGCGGAACTCGACGCCATGATGTCGAGGGTGACGATCGGCAAGTCCGGTCCTGATGCAGTCAGGGCGCTTCTCAATGCCTATCGCGGGTTTGCCCGGAAGAATCCGGGCATCTATGCCGCGACGATACCGACGCCGCCAAGATCGGACCGTGAATGGAGCAGTGCCGTGGATCGCCTCATGGATACGCTTCATGCTTCCCTTCAGGCTTATGGGTTGCAGGGAGCCGAAATCATTCATGCGCTCCGGGGCCTGCGGAGCCTTGTGCATGGGTTTGTGTCGCTGGAGGCCTCCGGTGCGCTCAAGCATCCCGTCGATCGCGATGAGAGTTTTGACTGGCTGGTGGAGTCCTTTCTCGCTGCACTCGAAAAAATGGCTGCTCCGTTGCGGGCAAAACAAACAGGGAGAACACGCGCATGAAAACCACAACGCGCCTTCGGGAACTGTTGAGCAAGCCTGATATTATCGTCGCGCCGGGCGCCTATGACGGCATCACCGCGCGGCTTGCCGAGCAGGCAGGGTTTCCAGTGGTCTATATGACGGGTGCGGGCACGTCGATGGCGCGTGGGTTCCCGGATTTCGGTCTGCTGAGCATGAGTGAAATGGTCGAGAACGCGGGCGTGATGGCGCGTTCCATCAGCGTGCCTCTCATCTCCGATGCCGACACGGGCTATGGCAATGAACTCAATGTGACGCGCGCCGTGCGCGAATTCGAGACGCGGGGTGTCGCGGGCATCCACATCGAGGATCAGGTGTCGCCCAAGCGCTGCGGTCATCTTGACGGCAAGGTTGTCGTCTCTCATGAAGAGTTCATCTCGAAGATCAGGGCCGCCGTTGCAGCGCGGCGCGATCCCGATTTCCTGATTATCGCCCGCACGGATGCGCGCGCCGTCACCAGCTTCGAGGATGCGATCGGGCGCGCCAATGCTGCGCTGGGGATGGGGGCGGACATGGCCTTCGTGGAAGCGGTTCAGACGGCGGAGGAGTTGTCATCGGTGCCCCGGCTGGTGAAGGGCCCGTGCCTGCTCAATGTGGTGCCGGGCGGCAAGACGCCGCGCATCACGATGGAAGAGGCGCAGGCGCTTGGCTACCGGCTTGCCATCCACCCCGGCGTTCTGCTGGGCGCGGTGATCGTGGCCGCCGATCAGGCGCTCCAGAAACTCAGGGCAACAGGAGAGCCGCCGAACATTCCACAGGGCGCGACCGTCATGGATACATTCCGCCGCTTCGGCGCGGATGAATGGAATGCGCTGCGCCGCCAGTTCGCAGATGAGGAGCAGCAGCATGGCCAGAACGCTCTTTGAAAAGATCTGGGACGCGCATGTAATCCGTGATCTCGGCGATGGCTGGGCGCTCCTCCATATCGACCGGCATCTGCTTCATGATCTTTCAGGCCCTCCGGCGCTCGACGAGATTGCCCGGCGTGGCCTCGCAGTGTGCAATCCCGGGCTTGTTTTCGCGACCCCCGATCATGCCGTCTCAAGCAGGCCGGGGCGCGATGCCAAAAGCTTTGAGCTCGGGGGCTATCTCTATGACATGCTGAAAAGCCGGTCGCAGGCGGCACATATCCGCTTTTTCGATCTCGGCCAGGAAGGGCAGGGCATCGTTCATGTCATGGGGCCTGAGCTTGGCCTGGTGCTGCCGGGCGTCACGCTCATTTGCGGCGACAGCCACACATGCACCAATGGCGGCCTTGGGGCGCTGGCCTTCGGCGTTGGCCAGTCGGAAAGCGCTCATGCGCTTGCGACGCAGACGCTGCGCCAGAAAAAACCGAAGCTGATGCGTGTGCGGTTTGAAGGTGCGATAGGGCAAGGGGTGACGCCGAAGGATCTGATCCTTCATCTCATCGGCAGTCTTGGTGCGGCGGCGGGCTCCGGCTATGCGATCGAGTATGCGGGCTCGGCCATACGCGCCATGCCGGTCGAGGGCCGCCTCACCATCTGCAATCTCTCGGTGGAACTCGGCGCGAAATATGGGCTCGTCGCGCCCGACGAAAAGACCTTCGCCTTTCTCGAAGGCAGGCGTTTTACGCCACAGGGCGCCAGCTTCAATGAAGCCGTCGCCAGTTGGCGGGAGCTTTTCAGCGATGACGATGCCCGCTTCGACCGCGAGGAGGTGATTGATGTCGGCTCGATTTCACCCACGGTCACCTGGGGCACCAGTCCCGAACAGGTGATCCCCATCGACGGGGTGGTGCCCGACCCGGCGGCGGCGTCCGATCCGGAGGAGAGAAAGACCCGCCAGGCGGCGCTCGATTATATGGGGCTCGAAGCGGGTCGTCCCATCGCAGGCACCAAAATCGACTGGGTTTTCATCGGCTCCTGCACGAATTCGCGGATCACCGATCTGCGCGAGGCGGCGGCGCTGGCGCGGGGTCATCATGTCGCCCGTGGCGTTACGGCCTGGGTGGTGCCGGGCTCTGAAACCGTCAAGCGCCAGGCGGAGGCGGAGGGGCTTGACCATATTTTCCGCTCTGCCGGTTTCGAGTGGCGGGAGCCGGGGTGCAGCCTTTGCGTCGCGGCGAATGGCGAAAGCGTGCCTTCCGGCGCGCGTGCCGTCTCGACCTCGAACCGCAATTTCGTCGGAAGGCAGGGGTCCGGCGCGCGCACGCATCTGGCAAGCCCGGCCATGGCCGCCGCCGCCGCCATCATGGGCGAACTCACCGACGTGAGAAGGATATGACCATGCAGGCATTCACATCGGTAAGCGGAGCCGCTGCCCCGCTGATGCTGTCCAATGTCGATACCGATGTCATCATCCGTATCGAACGGCTGACGAGTGGAGCAGACCTCGGGCATTTTGCTTTCGAGGCTCTGCGCTATCTGCCTGACGGGACACCCGATCCGGAATGCGTGCTCAACGAGCCGCGCTTTTCCGGCGCGCCGATCCTGCTTGCAGGGCGGAATTTCGGCTGCGGCTCTTCGCGTGAAGGCGCTGTCACCGCTCTGATGGGCATGGGGGTGCGCTGCGTCATCGCGCCGGGCTTCGGCGACATCTTCTTCGCCAACAGCTTCCGCAATGGCCTTCTGCCCGTGGTGCTGGCGGAAGAAATTGTGGAGCGGCTGGCGGCGCAATCCCGTGACGGAAATTTCACGGTCGATCTGCAAAGCCAGACTGTCGAAGCGCCGTCCGGCGAACAGGTGGCGTTTTCAGTCGACAAGCTTCAGCGCGACGGATTGCTGGAAGGGCTGGACGATATTGGCCTCACCTTGAAAAGCAGCGCCGACATCCATGCCTGGCAAATGGCTGACCGCGTGCATCGCCCGTGGGTCTGGCAAACAGAAAGATAAGGGCCGATATGATGGCAACTGCAAACCGTCCCACGACCGACCCTGAAGGAGTCACCGGGACTCTCTCCGCCTGGCTTGCGCAGCTTTCTCTGGATGATGTGCCGGAGGCCGTGCGTGAACGCGCCAAATATCTGCTGCTGGATGGCATTGGCTGCGCTTTCGTCGGAGCGAAGCTGCCATGGTCGGCGCTTGCGGTCGAGGCGGTGACGCGATTTGAGGGCCGGGGCGAAAAGACCATTATCGGCTGGGGCCGCACGACGGCCGGGCCTGCCGCCGCCCTTCTCAACGGCACGTTCATTCAGGGTTTCGAGCTTGATGATTTTCATCCGCTTGGGCCGCTTCACAGCGCTTCATTGATTATTCCCTCGCTTCTGGCCTGTGCCGAGGAACTGGAGAATGTATCGGGCAGCGCCTTCCTGCTGGGTGCCATCAAGGCCTTCGAGGTGGGCCCCCGCGTGGGCATGGCGCTGCATGGTGCGGAGATGCTGTCGCGCGGCTGGCATTCGGGCGCCGTCTTCGGCACGCACGCGAGCGCCGTCGCCGCGGGGTCGCTGCTGGGGCTTGACCCTGCCGGATATGAAGATGCGCTGGGTCTTGCGGGCACCCAGTCCGCGGGATTGATGGCGGCGCAATATGAGGCCATGTGCAAGCGCATGCACCATGGCATGGCGTCCCGGAATGGTCTTTATGCGGCGCATCTGGCAGCGGCGGGCTATACCGGCATCAAGCGGGTCTTCGAGCGTGAATATGGCGGCTTTCTGTCGGTCTTCGGCGAGGGGCACGCCCCGGACTCAAGCCAGATCACCCGGGAGCTTGGGGAGAGCTGGGAGACGCAGCGCATCGTCGTCAAGCCATACGCCGCGATGGGCGCGCTCCATGCACCTCTCGATGCGCTCTTCGAGATCGCCGCGCGGCGGCCTTTGCGCGCGGACGAGATCGTCAAGGTCGATGTCGATATGTCTCATGCGGCTTATCATCATGGCTGGTGGAAGGTCGAGCGGCCTCTTGAACCCATCGGCGCGCAGATGAATGTGGCCTACGCGCTTGCCGTCGCCATTCTCGACGGCGCTGCGATGGTGGCGCAGTTCTCACCGCAGCGCATTGCCGAGGATGATGTATGGGCGCTTATTCCCAAAATCGAGGCGCATCATGATGCCGGATTCGACAAGGCGGGCGCAACCAGCCGGGGTGCCACGCGCGTCAGGATTCGTTTCACTGACGGAACGACGGAAGAGTGCTTCACCGCCGTGTCGCGGGGCATCCTGTCGCCCATTCCCGGGGACGAGGTGCTCGCCAAGTTCCGCACCCTCACAAGGGACATCGTCGACTCCCGTCGCATCGGGCGGATTGAGGATTGCGTCCTCAACATCGAAAGACTGGGAGACCTGAAGGAACTGACCGGATTGCTCGCCGAACCGGTCGAGCCTGTATTTCGCTGACACCCCACCGAGGTAATCCGACATGAATTATATAGCGCTGTTTTTTGCGGGCGCCTTTTTCTGCAACTGCATTCCGCATCTCTGTGCCGGATTGCAGGGCATGCCGTTTCCGACACCGTTCGCAAAGCCGCGCGGTATCGGAAATTCGTCGCCCTTCGTCAACTTTATCTGGGGCGCATTCAATTTCGGAGTCGGACTCTTTATCCTCTCAAGGCATCCGGTGCTGACTGGTCTCAATCTGGATTGCCTCGCGCTGGCTGCGGGCGCGCTGGCGCTCGGCACGTATCTCTCGCGTCATTTCGGCAAGGTCAGATCCGGGGACAGGTTTTCCGCCTGATTTGTAGAAATCACAAGCATGTCACCGCCCGCTCTGAACGGGGTGGTGACATGCTTGTGAGGCTTGATCAGTAGATCACGACCGAGCGGATCGACTCGCCGCGGGTCATCAGGTCGAAGCCCTCGTTGATGCGTTCAAGCGGCAGGGTATGGGTGATCAGATCATCGATATTGATCTTGCCCTCCATGTACCAGTCGACGATGCGCGGCACATCGGTGCGGCCCCGTGCGCCGCCGAAGGCCGAACCCTTCCAGACGCGGCCGGTGACGAGCTGGAACGGACGGGTGGAGATTTCCTGGCCCGCTGCGGCAACGCCGATGATGATGCTCTGGCCCCAGCCCTTGTGGGCGCATTCCAGCGCCTGGCGCATCAGTACCGGATTGCCGATACATTCAAAGGAATAGTCCGCGCCTCCCCTGGTCAGTTCGACAAGGTGGCCGACGATGTCGCCCTTGATCTCGCCCGGATTGACGAAATGGGTCATGCCGAACTTGCGGGCAAGCGCCTCGCGCGCCGGGTTGATGTCGACGCCGACGATCATGTCGGCACCCGCCATCTTCGCGCCCTGCACGACATTGAGGCCGATGCCGCCGAGGCCGAAAACGACGACATTGGCGCCCGGCTCCACCTTGGCGGTGTAGATCACCGCGCCGATGCCGGTGGTGACGCCGCAGCCGATGTAGCAGACCTTGTCGAACGGCGCGTCGGGGCGGATTTTCGCCAGCGCGATTTCAGGGGCGACCGTATAGTTCGCGAAGGTCGAGGTGCCCATGTAATGGAACAGCGGCTTGCCCTTGAGCGAGAAGCGGCTGGTGCCGTCGGGCATCAGGCCCTGGCCCTGGGTCACGCGGATTTTCTGGCACAGGTTGGTCTTGTGGCTGGTGCAGTAATCGCACTCGCGGCATTCGGGCGTGTAGAGGGGGATGACATGGTCGCCCGGCTTGAGGCTTTTGACGCCGGGACCGACCTCGACCACGATGCCCGCGCCCTCATGGCCAAGGATGGAGGGGAAGATGCCTTCCGGGTCCGCGCCCGAGAGCGTGTATTTATCGGTGTGGCAGATGCCCGTGGCCTTGATCTCGACCAGCACTTCGCCCTCGCGGGGGCCTTCGAGATCGACCATCTCGATTTCAAGCGGACGACCTGCCTCAAAGGCGACTGCGGCACGGACTTTCATGGGGGACTCTCCGAAAAACTGGGATTTGGGGAAACTTAGCCTGACTCAGCACGGGCGTCACGCCCGCTTTTCCCAGCGTCCGGTGTCGTTCTGCTGCCAGTAGGTGGTGTCGTGGCCTTCCGCCTTGAGGCGTTTCCACTGTTCGCGGGCGTGCGCCAGCGCCTCGTCGTCGCGGCCGTCGAACATGAGGACGCAGCGCGTATATCCGGCGATGTCGCCTGCCTCTGCCCCGTCGACGAGGAAAAGCACGTCGGCATTGTTGGGGTTTTCCTCCCCGGCGGTCAGGAAAACCGGCTGCTGTTCGGGAGGGCCGTCCGCGCGGGTGCCATGAGGCAGGAAGCTGCCCTCGCTGTAGGTCCACAGGCTGGTGTCGAGGGCCTCCACCCGTTCAGGATTGCCGGCCTGCACCACGGCCTTCCAGCCGCGCGCCAGCGAACGCTCGAGCAGGTCCGGCAGAACCTTCTCGAGCGTCGACTGTTGCAGGTGATAGAAAAGCACCTCGGTCATGCGGGGATTACTTTTCGTAATGTTCCGCCACCAGGCGATTGAGCAGGCGGATGCCCCAGCCCGAACCCCAGCTCGTGTTGGTTGCGGTCGAAGGCGAGGCCATGGCCGTGCCCGCGATGTCGAGATGGGCCCACGGCACATTGTTCACGAATTTTTCCAGGAACTGCGCCGCAGTGATCGACCCGCCGTCGCGCCCGCCCACATTCTTCATGTCGGCGAACTTCGACTCGATCATCTTGGTGTAGGCGGGGCCCATCGGCATGCGCCAGACTTTCTCGCCCTCTGCGAGGCCGAGATCGTAGAGTTCGGCCGAGAGCTTGTCGCTGTTGGAGAAAAGGCCCGCATATTCCTTGCCGAGCGCCACCATGATCGCGCCGGTCAGCGTGGCCAGATCGACCATGAATTTCGGCTTGAAGCGGTTCTGCGTGTACCAGAGCGCGTCGGCAAGCACGAGGCGGCCTTCGGCGTCGGTGTTGATGACCTCGATGGTCTGCCCCGACATGGAGGTGACGATGTCGCCGGGGCGCTGGGCGTTGGCGTCGGGCATGTTCTCGACAAGTCCGATGACGCCGACGGCGTTGACCTTGGCCTTGCGCGCGCCGAGCGCATAAAGCAGGCCGGTGACGCAGGCGGCGCCGCCCATATCGCCCTTCATGTCTTCCATGCCGCCGGCGGGCTTGATCGAGATGCCGCCGGTGTCGAAGGTCACGCCCTTGCCGACGAAGGCGACCGGGGCGTCGCCGGGCTTGCCGCCGGACCATGTCATGACGACGAGCTGGCTGTCGCGCACGCTGCCCTGGCCCACGCCCAGCAGCGAGCCCATGCCAAGCTTCAGCATCTGGGCTTCGGACAGCACCTCCACTTTCACGCCGACCTTGGTGAGCGTCCTGGCGCGGCGTGCGAATTCGGCCGGATAAAGGATATTGGCGGGTTCGTTCACCAGATCGCGGGCGATATTGATGCCTTCCGCGATTTTTTCATGCACGGTGAAGGCGCGGCGTGCGGCGGCGGCGCCCGGCGTGAGAATGGTGAGCCTGCCCAGCCGGACAGCGTCCTCTTTGGACTTGCCGGTCTTGTATTTGTCGAATCTGTAGGCGCGCAGCGTAGCCCCGAAGGCGACCCGGGCGGCAATGTCACCAGCGGGGAGGCTGCATCCCTTTACTTCATCGATTGCGATGCTGGCGGCGGTTTCCCTGGCTGATTCGAGCCTTCCAACGATTTCGCCGCCCGCTTTTTCAAAGGCGAGGGCGTCAAGGTCGCCGGCCTTGCCGAGGCCGACCAGACAGACGCGGGAAACGGCGACGCCTGCCGCGCCGAGGACTTCAACCGAACTGCCTGCCTTGCCGGTAAAAGCTGAAGCCTTCGCCGCCCGGGAAACTGCGCCAGCCGTGGCCTTGTCCACCTCGGCGGCCCGCCCCGTCAGCGTCCTGCCTTCGGTGACGAGGAGGATGAGGGAGCCCGTTTTGGGCACAGAAAACTCGGCAAAACTGATGTTCATGGTTTGGTCTTTCTTGTCCAGCAAGTAGGCGGTTATGGCGGTCCGGCCGCTTCTCAGCTCCGGCCGAGCTTTTTCATGCCGGAAAAATAGGATACCCATATGATCCGGGCTTGCTTGATCCTACCGGAACTCTCTGACAGTAAAAGGCCCTGCGGGCCGATCCTGCTCCATATAGGGCGAAGGGCGAACAAATGCCCAAGCCGAAACCGCCCAGCCGGACGACCCGATGTTCAAAGCACTACCCCGTTACATCTTTTCGCAGACGACCGGGCCCTTCATCATTGTGACCCTCGTGCTGACTGGCATCATCTGGCTCACACAGACACTGAAACTGCTCGATCTGATCGTGATCCAGGGCCAGAGCGTCGTCACATTCGGCGAGCTTTCGATGCTTGCGATGCCGAGCGTCCTCAATATTGTCCTGCCGATTTCGCTGTTCTGCGCGCTCATTTACTCCCTCAACCAGATGATCACGGACAGCGAGATGGTGGTCATGTTTGCGGCCGGCCTGAGCCGCTGGCGCATTGCCCAGCCTGTCCTGCTGCTGACCGGGCTCATCGTTCTGCTGGTGCTGGCGCTCAATCTCTATCTGATGCCCGCCGGGATGCGGGTTCTCAAGGACAAGCTGTTCCAGATCAGGGGCGATGTGCTGGCCTCCACCATCCGGGAAGGGTCTTTTTCCAACCCGACTGCCGGGGTGACGGTGTATGTGCGGGACCGCACCCCGAGCGGCGAGGTGCGCGGCATTCTGGTGCAGGATAACCGTGACGCGAACGAGGCCGTCACCTATATGGCGACCAACGGCAATCTGGTGCGCACCCCCGAAGGGCCGCGGCTGATTATGTATAATGGCAATATCCAGCGGGCGACAAAGGAGGGCGGGGAGCAATCCTTCACCTTCCTGCATTTCGATTCATACACCTATGACCTTTCCCAATATGCGCAGGGCGATGGCGAGGAATATTATGAATCCCGGGAACGCTTTCTCGGCGAGATGTTCAATCCGGACCCGAAGGACGCCTACGCGAACATGTTCCGGAGCAGGTTGCGCGCGGAAGGGCACGACAGGCTGGTCGCCGCTCTCTACCCGGTGATGTTCGCGATGGTCGCTCTGGCCATTCTGTTGCCCGCTCCGTTCAGCCGCCGCGGCTACACCTCGCGAATCGCGATCGGCGTGAGCATTGCGGTGGTGGCGCGGATCATCGGCTTCGGACTCATCAATGCTGCGGTCGAGAGTCCGTGGGTCATTCCACTCATCTATCTGATCCCGCTCCTGATATGTGTGGGAAGCGCCATGCATATCGGTGGATTTGGCGGCCCGTGGCTTGTCCGTTATTTCGGCGGCGGCGCGGCGACGCGGGAAGGCGGGCAGGACTAGTCATGCATCTTTCCTGGACCCTGTCGCGCTATCTTGCCCGCCAGTTCATCGTGGCGATGATCATCACGCTTTGCGTGTTCATCTCGCTCATCTACATGATCGATCTCGTTGAAATGATGCGCCGGGCGGCGGGACACAGCGACATATCATTCGGTCTGACGGCGCAGATGACCCTTCTGCGCCTGCCGACCATTGTGACCTCAACATTGCCCTTTTCCATGCTGTTCGGCAGCATGGCCGCCTTCATGCGCCTGACGCGCTCCAGCGAACTTGTCGTGGCGCGCGCTTCGGGCGTTTCCGTCTGGCAGTTCCTTGCGCCGGCCATCATGGTTGCGCTCGTCATCGGGATGATCTCGGTCATGATCATCAATCCTATCGCGGCAACGCTGGAATCCCGTTATGAGCAGCTTGAATCGCGATTTCTGAAAGGCCGTTCGAGCCTGCTCGCTGTGTCTGACAATGGCCTGTGGCTTCGGCAGGCGGACCCGGACGGCCAGTCCGTGGTTCATGCGCTGAAGGTCAATGACCATGGTATCAAGCTTGAGGACGTCATTTTTTTCCTGTACGGCCCAAACGACCAGTTTCTGGGCCGGATCGATGCCAAAACCGCCGATCTTGAGAATGGCTACTGGGCGCTGACCGACCTCTGGTACTCCATGGTCAACAAGCCTTCGCGCCATTTTGACACGTTCCAGCAGCCGACCCTGCTCACGGCGGAGCAGGTGCAGGAAAGTTTCGCCAGCCCGGATACGATCTCATTCTGGGATTTGCCGCGCTTCATCCAGATGGCGGAAGCGGCGGGTTTTACCGCCCGGCAATACAGGCTGCACTGGCATTCGCTGATGTCGCTCCCGTTCCTGCTTTGTACCATGGTGATGGTAGCGGCCACCTTTTCACTGCGCATTTCGCGGCTTGGCGGGCTGACGCAACTGGTGCTCGGGGCTGTGAGCACGGGCTTTCTGCTGTACTTTGCGACCGACCTTTCGCTGGCTCTGGGACTGACCGGTGTGGTGCCGCCCTTCCTCGCGGCGTGGGCGCCGGCTCTGGTGGCGATGCTGCTTGGACTAGCGGCTCTCTTCCACATGGAAGACGGTTAGGGTAAGGCTTGGGAAGACTTTTTCTTTTGCCGATGGGCCGGGATATTCCGGGGCGCCGGCGGTTCTCGGCGGCGGCGCGTTTTAGGGGAATTGACTGGCAATGAGGCTGCTTGGAGTGCTGCTTGAAAAAGGCCTGGCCGGGCGCGCCGGACCGGTGGTGATTCGCCTCATGCTGCTTTCGGGCTTTCTTCTGGCGGGCCAGTCTGGCGCGGCTTTGGCTGCAAGGCCAGTGAACACAGTTTCCACCTCTGCTCCCTTCGCCAGGTCTGCGGCCGAAACTCCCGCATCCACAACAGCGCCCGCGCCATCCGCACCGTCGGTGGCCAGGAATGCCGCCGATCCCGACAAAAAGCCTTTCGAGGATTCAGGTCAGGTGCTGATGCAGGCTGACGATCTTAAATATGACCGTGACACGAAGATCGTGACGGCGACCGGGCATGTCGAGGTCGCCTATGGCCTTCGGGTGCTGACGGCCGACCACATGACCTATGATCAGAACACAGGCGTGGTTACCGCCGATGGCCATGTCGCGCTGCTCGATGACACGGGGGATGTCGCCTTCGGCAATCACATGGTGCTGCGCGATGAGTTGAAGGAAGGCGTTATCGATACGCTTTCTGTCCTCATGACCGATGATTCCAAGATGGCGGGCAATCGGGCGACCCGCCTCGATGGCAACATCACGGTTATCAACAAGGGCGTCTTCAGCCCCTGCAAGATCTGTAATGTAGTTGATGACAAGCAGCCGCTCTGGCAGATCAAGGCCTTCCGGGTTATCCATAACAAGGCGGAACAGCAGATCATCTATGAGGATGCCTATATGGAGTTCCTCGGGGTGCCTGTTCTCTATTTCCCGTTCTTCTCGCAGCCCGATCCCACGGTGAAGCGCCGTTCCGGCTTCCTGTCCCCGAGTTTCGGGGGGTCGACCGAGCTCGGGACGACGGTGAAGACGCCCTATTTCATCGATCTTGGTCCCAGTATGGACGCCACGGTGACGCCATGGTTCACATCCAAGCAGGGGCTGGTCTATCAGGGTGAGTTCCGTCAACGTACGGAAACCGGGGCCTACAGTTTTGACGGCACCGCCAATTTTCCGCAGTCCCCCAGCTCGGATGGCCTGCCTGGGGACCGGAGTTTCCGTGGCAGCCTGTTTGGTCAGGGCGAATTCAAGCTGCCGGACAACTGGGACTATGGCTTTCAGGCCCAGATGACGACCGACGACACCTATATGCGTCAATATGACATCAACTCGCTGACCAACCTGACGAACAATATTTACGTCAACAGATATGACGGTCCCGACGCCTTCACGGCCAATGCCTATTATTTCAGCAATCTTCTCCTGAATCCTGACGGGTCCAAGTCCCGCAGTCCCTGGGTCGCTCCCATCATCCAGTATGATCACCGCATCCCCGGTGACTATGCGGGCGGAAAGCTGACATTGTCGGCGAATGCGACGGTGCTGGGATACCGTGAGACCAATGACGAACTGAGCCCGCAATCGCGGCGCTTGTCGACGACCCTGAGCTGGGATCGGGCGGGTACGACGGCCGGAGGCGTTGTCTACGATCTTTTCGCGAATTTGCGCGGTGACGTCTATCAGGTCGAGAATGTGGAAGATGAGTATGTGAAGGGGGGGAGCCAGGATGGCAGTCTGGCACGCGCTCTTCCCACACTGGGGGTTGATCTGCGCTACCCTCTGGTCAGTTCGCAAGGCAAGTACCGGCAGGTCGTCTCGCCGGTCGTTCAGCTCATTTACGCCCCGTATGCGAGCAATGATCCCCTCATTCCCAATGAGGATTCGCAGGGCTACACATTCGACGAAACCAACCTGTTTTCGACGGACCGTTTTCCCGGCCTCGACGAATGGGAAAGCGGTCCTCGCGCCAATGTCGGTATGGAATATTCCGTCTTTTCACCGGGAGAAGCCAAGGCGACGGCCATGGTCGGACAGGTCTATCGCTTGAAGCCGGACAGTTCCTTCACTGAGCGCAGCGGCCTGCGGGACAGGCAGTCGGATTATGTCGCAGGTCTTATGGTATCGCCGAGCAAGGATTACACCTTCGTTAGTCGCGTCCGCGTGGACCAGAATACCTACGATCTGCGCCAGAATGAGGTTGATCTTTACGCCCATCTCGATCCCGTGACGGCGCAGGTGGGGTGGGGCTATTACAGTTCTGACCCGGAACTGGGACTGGACAGCCGCGATCAGGGAGTGTTCGGCCTTAATCTGAAGCTTTCGGACTACTGGAGCATTTTTGGCACCACGCAGCGGAATTTCAAAACGGACAGCGCCATCTACAATCAGGCCGGTCTGGTCTATTCGGACGAATGCTTCGGCTTCACGCTGACCTTCGTCCAGAGCTTTACCCAGGATCGTGATATCGAGCCCTCGAACGGGGTGTTTTTGCGGTTCAATTTCAAATATCTGGGTGCCTTCGGCTTTGGCACATAGGCGGACGGGATGTCGGCGCTCCTCCGGTTGATCGGGTAGGTAAAAAGGTTATGCTGGCGGCCCCGGTTCTGAGGGCGGCGCACTAGGGAAGCGGGCGGAAGCCCAAGGGATGCTTATGACGTTAAGGAAGCTTAGCTGCGTGTCAGAGCCTGTTTCAGATATGCTTGGCCGGTTCGTTTTTGCGCTGTTTGCGATCCTGGTTTTGTCGGTTTCAGCCGCGAGCCTTGAGGCGCGGGCCGCGGATGACGACAATTCGATGATCGGCATTGCGGCCATCGTCAATGACGAGGTCATTTCGCAATATGACCTCGATCAGCGGACCCGGCTTGTGCTGGTGACGTCGGGCATCCCCCAGACGCCTGAAAACACCCAGCGGGTGCGCTCGCAGGTTCTGCGCAGCCTGATCGACGAAAAGCTGGAGATGCAGGAGGCCGATCGCCAGAAGGTCACCGTGCCTGAGGACCAGATAAACCAGGCCTATGCCAGCATCGCGGCGCGCGCCGAGATGACGCCCGACCAGATCGACCATTATCTTGAGCAGAACGGTATTTCCAAATCGTCGATGGTTAACCAGATCAAGGCGGAGATCGCCTGGAACCAGGTTGTCGGCCAGCAGTTCGGGTCGCTGATTTCAGTGGGAGACGACCAGGTCGATGAGGTCCTGCGCAAGCTCAAGGATGAATCGGGCGAAACGCAATATCTCGTCGGCGAGATTCTGCTGACCTATGAAAATCCCCAGCAGGAGGCCGAGGTGTCGGCCGGCGCAGCCCAGCTTGTCCAGCAGATCAGGGCGGGCGCGCCCTTCCAGGCCGTCGCCAGCCAGTTCAGCCAGTCTCCGTCCGCTGCCTCCGGGGGCGACATAGGCTGGGTCCATGCCAGCCAGTTGCCTTCCGCTCTTGTCGATATCGTCCCGAATATGCAGCCGGGGCAGGTGTCGGACCCGATCCAGACGGTGAATGGCTATTACATCGTCCAGTTGCGCTCAAGACAGACCGGTTTTGGCGCGGATGAGATGAAGAACCAGTTCACCCTCATGCATGTCGTGCTGCCGCTTTCGGCGACGGCGTCTCCGGCGCAGGTCGACAAGCGCGCCGCCGAAACGAAGGAACTGGCAGCGTCCTTCACCAACTGCAAGGATTTTGCGGTACAGGCCGCCAAATATGAAGGCGCGGATATTTCCAAGCCCAAGACCATTTCCGTGGGCGGGATGGAACCCAACCTGCGAAAGGCCGTGGCCGACCTCCAGTCCGGTCAGGTCGCGCCGCCGATCCGCAGTGCCCGCGGCATGGAAATTCTCGCCGTCTGCGACCGCGTGAATGATACAGGCGGCGCGCCGAGCCGCGAATCCATCGAAGATAACCTCTATTCCCAGCAGCTTTCCCTCATGGCGCGCCGTCATCTGCGGGATCTGCGCCGGGACGCCGTCATCGACGTCCGCTAACCGCGAGGGCAAGCCCCATGCCTTCGAGCCATTCTTCCGGTTCCGCCGATCGTCCCCTCGTGGTGACGATGGGGGAACCTGCGGGCATCGGCGCTGAAATCACGATCAAGGCGTGGCGCGCGCGCAACGAGGCGGAAGGCGTGCCGCCGTTCCTCTTTCTGGGGGACGCGGGGCTTCTTCAGGAGCGGGCAGAGCTTGCCGGGCTTGAGGCGCTGTTCGCATTGGTCGAAACGCCCCGGCAGGCCATGGATGCTTTTTCCGATGCCTTGCCGGTCATGAATCTGGCTCTGGCCCGGCCGAGCCGGCCCGGCGACCTCGACCCCGCCAATGCGAAAGCCGTGATCGGAGCCATCGATCAGGCTTGCGCGCTGGCTCTGGCCGGGGAGGTGGCGGGCATCGTCACCAACCCCATCCACAAGCGCGCCCTTTACGATGCGGGCTTTTCCGCCCCCGGCCATACCGAATATCTGGCGGCCCTCACAGGCGCTCACCAGCCTGTCATGATGCTGTCCTGTCCGGGCCTGCGGGTGGTGCCGGTGACGGTTCACCTGCCGCTGGCGCGGGTGGCGGGCGCTCTCACCACGGAGGCGATCATCGGGCAGGGGCGCATTCTGGCGCATGGACTTATCCACGATTTCGGCATCGCCGTGCCGCGCATTGCCGTCGCTGCCCTCAATCCCCACGCGGGCGAGGAAGGGAAACTCGGCACCGAGGAGAGCACGATCATCACCCCCGCGATCCGGCAATTGCAGGCTGAGGGCATCCGGATCGACGGCCCCTGGCCTGCCGACACGCTGTTTCACGCCGAGGCTCGCGCGCGCTATGACGCGGTACTGTGCATGTATCATGATCAGGCTCTGATCCCGTTGAAGACCATCGATTTCGAGCATGGGGTCAACACCACGCTCGGGCTTCCCATCGTGCGCACCTCGCCGGACCATGGCACCGCGCTCGACATCGCGGCGAAAGGCATCGCCCATCCCGGCAGCCTGATCGCAGCATTGCGGGAAGCGGCACTCATCGCGCGGCACAGATCGGCCCGGCCATGAGCGGACCGGACGATCTGCCGCCGCTACGCAGCGTGATCGAGCGATATGGGCTCGATGCGAAAAAGTCGCTTGGCCAGAATTTCCTGCTCGATCTCAATCTCACAGGCCGCATCGCCCGGGCGGCGGGCCTTGTCGCGGGCGCCGAAATCATCGAGGTCGGACCGGGGCCGGGCGGGCTCACCCGGGCCTTGCTGGCGGAAGGGGCGGCGAAGGTCATCGCCATCGAGCGAGACCGCCGCGCCATCCCCGCGCTTGAGGAAATTTCAGCCGCCTACCCGGGCCGCCTCCAGATCATCGAGGACGATGTGCTGGAGGTCGACATGCGCGCGCTCGCGGGCGGCCGCAAACCCAAGATCGTCGCGAACCTGCCCTACAATATCGCGACTGTTCTGCTGGTCAGATGGTTGCAGAGCGAGCCCTGGCCACCCTATTTCTCCAGCCTTACCCTGATGTTCCAGAAAGAGGTGGGAGAGCGCATCGTCGCGAAGCCCTCGAGCAGCGCCTACGGGCGGCTGGCTGTGCTGGCGCAATGGCGCACGCAGGCGCGGATGCTGTTCGACATCGACCGGCGCGCCTTCACGCCGCCGCCTGCGGTTACCTCGACGCTGGTTGAACTTATCCCCCGTCCCGTGCCGCTGGCCGAGGCCGACCCGCGCATTCTGGAGAAAGTCGTGGCGGCCGCCTTCGGCCAGCGCCGCAAGATGCTGCGCTCGGCGCTGCGGGCGCTGACGCCCGATGCCGAGGCGTTGCTGGCGGCGGCGGGGATAGAGCCGACGCGGCGCGCGGAACAGCTTTCCGTAGAGGAATTCTGCCGTCTGGCGGAAGCCTTCCGCTTGGCGAGTTGAGGGGGCCGTGCGAAAGTGCGGTCAACTCAAGAAACCTAGCCGGTTCAGGCATTCAGGAAGGCACCGCGACCCATGAAAGCTCAAGCGCTCGTTGAATATGGCCAGCCCCTCAAGGAAGTAACCAGCGACACCCCCGTCCCGACGGGAACCGAAGTGCTGCTCAAGATGCGCCACTGCGGGGTCTGCCATTCCGACGTCCATTTGCAGGACGGTCATTTCGACATGGGTGGCGGCAACCAGCTCGACGTGAGCGGCGGACGCAAGCTGCCCTTCACGCTTGGCCATGAAATCGAGGGTGAGGTCATTGCCGCCGGCCCGGACGCCGAAGGCGTTTCGGTCGGTGATCTCCGCGTTGCCTTCCCGTGGATCGGCTGTGGCGAGTGTCCGACCTGCAAGCGGGGCGACGAGCATCTGTGCAACCGCCCGCGCAATCTGGGCATTCAGGTCGCAGGCGGTTACGCCACCCATGTGATCGTGCCCCACCCGCGCTATCTGCTCGATTATACCGGCATCAAGGATGGCCTCGCCGCCACCTACATGTGCTCAGGCCTCACCGCCTTCAGCGCGATGAAGAAGCTCGATGTCAGCCCCGAGGAGCGGGTGCTGGTCGTCGGCCTCGGCGGCGTCGGCATGATGGGCCTGCAGTTCGCCAAGGCGCTGTTCGAGGCCGCCCCGCTTGCCGCCGATGTGGACGAGGGCAAGCTTCAGGCCGCCAAGGGCTCGGGGGCGCACGAAGTCTATAACCCCAGGGATCCGGCTGCGCTGAAAAAGCTGCTGGCCGATACCGGCGGCGGCGTTCCGGCTGCCGTCGATTTCGTGGGTTCGGAAGCCTCGCTCAAGTTCGCGCTGGGCTCGGTCCGCAAGGGTGGGCAGGTTGTTGTTGTCGGCCTCTTCGGCGGCGGCTTCTCGATGCCGATCCCGATGTTCCCGATGCGCGCCATTTCCATCGGCGGTTCCTACGTCGGCAATCTTCAGGAAACCATCGAGATGATGGCGCTGGTCAAGGAAGGCAAGGTCGACCCGATCCCGGTGACCGAGCGTCCGCTGGCGGAAGCCTCGAAGTCGCTTGATGATCTGCGCGCGGGCACGGTGATGGGCCGTGTGGTGCTGAAGCCGTAAGCGGGGATAAGTTTCCACACTGAAAAACCCTCTGCCTTCTCCGGCAGAGGGTTTTTTTATGGATAAAACTACCGTGTGAACCTCAGCGTCACCCAGTCGTCGATGGGCTTGCGCGAGACGAGTTTCAGGCCCTGAGCCACGCAGGCCGCCGTCACCATCGCGCCCTGTTTGCGCAGGATGCCCGAGAGCACCAGATCGCCGCCGGGGGCCAGCGCCACTGCGAAGGCGGGGGCCATCGCCACCAGCGGGCGGGCGAGGATATTGGCGACGATAAGGTCGTAGGGCGCTCTCGCGGTCAGCAGCGGATGGCCGAAGCCGGTCGCCGTCACGATGCGGACGAGGTTCTTGACGCCATTGCCGGCGGCGTTCTCGCGCGCCACCCGGGTGGCGACCGGATCGATGTCGCTGGCCAGCACCGGATGATGGGTCAGTTTTGCGATGCCGATGGCGAGCACGCCGGTGCCGGTGCCCAGATCGAGCGGATTGCTTGGCGTCCGCGCGGCGCAGATTTCCGAGATGTAGGCGAGGCATCCTTCCGTGGTGCCATGATGCCCGGTGCCGAATGCTTGCCCGGCCTCGATCAGCAGCGGGATGACGCCGGCCGGCACCTTGTGGGCGTCATGGCTGCCATAGACGAAAAACCGCCCGGCCTGCACGGGGGCGAGGCCTTCCAGCGATTTCTTCACCCAGTCTTCATCGGGCAGCGGCGCGAGGGTGAATTCACTTATCCCCGCTTCCGGCGTGGCACCGGCATTGGCGAGGAGGGCGAGGATTGCGTCCGCTTCCGGTTCCTCTTCATAGAGCGCGTCGATGCGCCATGTCACATGCTCCTCGACCTCGCTCGTCGAGACGGCCGACGCTTCCGGCGCGAAGGCCTCGCTCAGGGCTTCGGCGTATTTTTCAGCCTCGGCGATGGGCGCAAGAAAAGAGGCTTTCCAGATAGGCATGGTTCAGACCCGCTCCACGAAACTGTCGATAACTTTTTTGCGGCCCGCCTTGTCGAAATCGATGGAGAGCTTGTTGCCATCGAGCATCACCACATGTCCGTATCCGAACTTCTGGTGAAATACCCGTTCGCCGATGCGATAGCTCTCGGCCGAGGGATCGCTGGTGGCGACGAGATCGGCATGGCCTTCCAGATCGGGCGGGCGGCCCGAACGCTGGCCGGTTTTGGCGTTGCTCTGGGCGCGCCGCCAGCCGGGGCTTGAATAGTTGCTGCCGCCGCTGAAATCCTGCGCGAACCGGCTCGGCCCGAAGCTGCCGGGGGTGGAGCCGGTATAGCTGCTCGGGATCACTTCCACATGGCCGACAGGCAGCTCATCGATGAAACGCGAGGGCAGCGCCGTCTGCCAGAGCGCATGGATGCGCCGGTTGGCGGCAAAGGAAATATGCGCCCGCTCCTTCGCCCGGGTGAGGCCGACATAGGCCAGGCGCCGCTCTTCCTCAAGGCCCGCGAGGCCGTTCTCGTCCAGTGAGCGCTGGTGGGGGAACAGGCCTTCCTCCCAGCCGGGCAGGAACACGGTGTTGAATTCGAGTCCCTTGGAGCTGTGCAGCGTCATCAGGTTGACCTTGTCCTCGGTTTCAGCCTGCTCCACGTCCATGACCAGAGAAATATGCTCCAGATAGCCTGCGAGGTTTTCGAAATGCTCCATGGAGCGGACGAGTTCCCGCAGGTTTTCGAGTTTGCCCGGCGCGTCGGCGGATTTGTCGAGCTGCCACATTTCGGTATAGCCGCTTTCATCCAGGATGATTTCGGCAAGCTCCGTATGCGGCAGACCGGGGATAAGCGCGCGCCAGCGGTCTATGTTCTCCACGAATTCGCGGACCGAACGGCGCGCGGCAGCCTTGAGTTCCTCGGTATCGGTCAGCGCTCGTGCCGCCCGCATCAGCGAGACGCCTTCGGCGCGGGCAAGCTGGCGCAGGGTCTGGATCGCGACATCGCCGATGCCGCGGCGTGGCCGGTTGATGATGCGCTCGAAGGCCAGATCGTCATCCGGCTGGGCGACAAGGCGCAGATAGGCATTGGCGTCGCGGATTTCGGCGCGCTCATAAAAGCGCGGGCCGCCGACGACACGGTAGGGAATGCCCAGATTGATGAAACGGTCCTCGAACTCGCGCATCTGGAAGCTCGCGCGCACCAGAATGGCGATTTCGCTGAGCAGATGGCCCTTGCGGTGCAGGCTCTCGATTTCCTCGGCGACCGCGCGGGCTTCCTCCTCGCCATCCCAGTAGCTGGCGACGGACACCTTGTCGCCGTCGTCGTTGAGGTCGGTCCAGAGCGTCTTGCCCAGCCTTTGCTCGTTGGCGGCGATCAATCCCGAGGCGGCGCCGAGAATATGCGGCGTCGAGCGGTAGTTCCGCTCCAGCCGGATGACGGTCGCGCCGGGAAAATCCTTCTCGAAGCGCAGGATGTTGTCGACCTCGGCCCCGCGCCAGCCATAGATCGACTGATCGTCGTCGCCGACGCAACAGATATTGCGGTGCTTCTGCGCCAGCAGCCTGAGCCAGAGATACTGGGCGACATTGGTGTCCTGATATTCGTCCACCAGCATGTAGCGGAAGCGGTCCTGATAATCGGCGAGGATTTCAGGATTTTCCTGAAACAGGCGCAGACATTCGAGCAGCAGATCGCCGAAGTCGGCCGCGTTCAGCACCTTGAGGCGCGCCTGATAGGCCGCATAAAGTTCGCCGCCGCGTCCATGTGCGAAAGCGTCGGCCTCACCGGCGGGCACCTTGTCCGGCAACAATCCCCGGTTTTTCCAGCCGTCTATCAGATGGGCGAGCTGGCGGGCGGGCCAGCGCTTTTCGTCAATGTCCTCGGCCACGATCAGTTGCTTGAGCAGGCGGATCTGGTCGTCGGTGTCGAGGATGGTGAAATCGGAGCGCAGGCCCACCAGTTCGGCATGGCGGCGCAGGATTTTCGCGCCGATGGAATGGAAGGTGCCGAGCCATGGCATCCCCTCGACCGTGCCGCCGATCAGCCGCCCGATGCGGTGCTGCATCTCGCGCGCGGCCTTGTTGGTGAAGGTGACGGAGAGGATCTGGCTCGGCCAGGCCCGGCGCGTGGCGAGCAGGTGGGCGAGGCGCGTCGTCAGCACCCGGGTCTTGCCGGTGCCTGCGCCCGCGAGCACCAGCACGGGGCCGTCGAGCGCGAGCACGGCGGCGCGCTGCTCATCGTTCAGCCCTTCGAGATAGGGTTCGCCGCGCGCGGCCACCATGGCGTCGCGGGCGGCGTCGCTGGTGGAACGTACGGTTTCGGTCTCGGGAACCGCCCCAAGGTCGAAGGGATCGTCGGCATGTGGTGTCATGGGCTCTCAGGCTTGGCTGATTCCGGCGCATCCTAGCACGGCTTATGAGAACAAATGTAGGCCGGGATGCCGGATTGATGGCTTTCGGCGGCAGGTTGCCTGTCTCCTGCCGGATTTTCATTGGCAATTACCGATGATCCTTTAAACCGGGAGTCCGGGCGGAAAGCAGAAAGGGGACCGGAATCTTGGCTGACAATGAGAAACCGGCCTCGCGCCTGCCCGAGGCGCGCTATTACCTGATTTCAGCCATCATGGGCGCGTTGACGGGGCTTGCAGGCACGCTTTTCCATCTCGGGGTGGATGGGCTCCAGCACTGGCCGGAATGGGTTGCGTCCCTGTTCAGCGGCGCGCCCCGGCTCGTCCTGACGGTGACTGTGGCGATCTTCATGGTCGTCTATTCCCTTTATCTCGTGCGCCGCCATGCGCCGGAGGCGGGCGGCAGCGGCGTGCAGGAAATAGAGGGCGCGCTGGCCGGGCTAAGGCCGCTGCGCTGGGCGCGGGTGCTCGCGGTCAAGTTCGTCGCGGGCATTCTGGCGCTTTCCTCCGGCCTCGTGCTCGGGCGCGAGGGGCCGACGATCCATATCGGCGCGGCGATCGCAGGCGGCGTCGCCCAATATACGAAGCTCGACGCACTGGAGCGGCGCGGGCTGCTCGCGGCCGGGGCGGCGGCGGGGCTGGCGGCGGCCTTCAACGCGCCGCTGGCCGCGATCCTGTTCATCATCGAGGAAACCCGCCAGCATTTCCCCTATACGCTGCGCACCTACATGGCGGTCATCATCGCCACCTGCGCCTCCACCATCGTCACGCAGAATATCGCGGGGCTTGGCGCGGTGCTGGTCATCCCGGCGGCCGAAACACCGCTGTGGATGCTGCCGGGCTTCCTGCTGCTGGGCATGACCCTTGGCGGTTTCGGCGTGGTCTTCAATTTCCTGCTGCTGCGCTCGCTCGATGGCGCGGCGTGGGTTTCGGACCGTATCCCCTATCTCCTGCCCGCCATCGTCGCGGCGGCGGCGGGATGGTGTCTGGTCCATCTGCCGGAAATGACCGGAGGCAATGAAAAACTTATCCTCGCTCTCGTCCATGGCGGGTTGCCGGTCAGCGCTCTCATCGGGCTTGTGGGCCTGAGGCTCGTCGCCACCCTGTTCAGCTATTCGACCGGCGTGCCCGGCGGCATCTTCGCGCCGATCCTGACGCTTGCCACCTGCGTCGGCCTCGTCTTCGGCGTCGCCATCAATGCGGTGCTGCCGGGGGCTGAAACCGCGCCCGCCGCCTTCGCCATCGCCGCCATGGGGGGCCTCTTCGCCGCGTCGGTGCGCGCGCCCATCGTGGCGACGGTGCTGGCGCTCGAACTCACCGGTTCCTACGGGCTGATGCTGCCTGTGCTGCTGACCTGCGCCACCGCCAACCTGATCGCCCAGTGGCTGAGGGGCGAGCCGGTCTATGAGCTGCTGCTGGCGCGCACGCTGCGCAGGGCCGGCATCGCGGTGCCGGCCGCGCCCGAGCGGACACCGCTGGAGCCGGGGCAGGAACGGCTGGATGGCTGACCCAATCTATATCCGTTGTGATGTTGCGTCGCATCTGGCGCGGCAGAGCCCCATCCTTTACAGTCGCGGCCATGACAAGACCTGCCAATGAAGACCGGAAAACCCTGATCCTGACGGGCGCGAGCCGGGGAATCGGACATGCGACCGTCAAGCGCTTCTCCAGCGCGGGCTGGCGCGTGATCACCTGCTCACGCCAACCCTTTCCCGAGAACTGCCCCTGGGAAGCCGGGCCGGAAGACCATATTCAGGTCGATCTCGCGAACCCCGAAAACCTTGAGGAAGCCATCGCCGAAATGCGTGTGCGTCTGCAGGCGCAGGGCGGGCGGCTCAATGCGCTGGTCAACAATGCGGCCATTTCACCCAAGGGCGCGGGCGGCGCGCGTCTTGGCGTGTTCGATACCGACATGGACATCTGGCGGCGGGTCTTTCAGGTGAATTTCTTTGCGCCCGTCATGCTGGCCCGCGGGCTCGTCAATGAGCTGAAGCTGGCCGAAGGCTCCATCGTCAATGTGACCTCGATCGCGGGGATGCGCGTGCACCCCTTCGCGGGCTCGGCCTACGGCACGTCCAAATCGGCGCTTGCGGGCCTGACCCGGGAAATGGCGGCGGATTTCGGACGCCTCGGCATTCGCGTGAACGCGATCGCGCCGGGTGAGATCGATACCGCGATCCTTTCGCCCGGCACCGACAAGATCGTCGCTGAAATTCCCATGCGCCGGCTCGGTACGCCCGAGGAAGTCGCCAAGACCATCTATTTCCTCTGCACTGACCAATCCGGCTACGTCAACGGCGCTGAAATTCACATCAATGGCGGCCAGCACGTCTGACCGGACCAGAACGTATCGGACAGAAGCCGGGTTTTCCTGATGCAGATCGATACGTCCACGCTGATTACATATAGCACCGTGCTTATGGTGGTAACCGGTGGGCTGTTCGTTCTCTTCTGGTGGCGCGAGACGCGAACGAGGGCGGCCCTGTGGTTCGGATTACCCTTCCTGATGGGGGCGGTGGGAGCCGCCTGTCTCATCGACACCCATGCCGGGCCCTCTAGTCCGAATCTGAAGATTGGCGCCTGGTTTGTTCTCATGGCCTATGGCTTTGGCTGGCAGGCGGTGCGGGTTTTCTACGGGCGCAAGCCTTTGCCTGTCTATGTCATCGGCTCCACATTGCTGTGGCTGGTGCTGGCCATGACCGTCATTGACGAATGGCGTCTCTTTGTCCTCAGTGCGGTGATCAGGGGCGTTCTGGTTACCGCATTCAATGGTTTGTCGGCGTTCGAGTTCTGGCGAAACCGCGATGAGCAACTCCCGTCCCAGAAAATCCTCTTCTGGATATTCGCGGTCTATTGCGCCTTTGACACGGTGCGGACATTTCTGGTTTCGATCATTCCATTGCCGCTTGGCGCTTTGCCGGCCGAGACCTGGGCTATCGTCATGTTCAATCTGATGGCCATGACACTGGCATTGAGCGTGACAGTTTTCATGATCGCGCTCTCGCGGGAACGTGTATCCAAGGCCAACTATCAGTTGGCCTTGCGCGACGCCATGACGGGCGTATACAACCGCCGCGCCTATTTCGACCATATGGACAGATTAGGCCAGGTGCAGGACGGTGCTCAAACCGGCCATGCGCTGCTGGTGTTCGACATAGATCAGTTCAAATCGATCAATGACCGGTTCGGACATGAAACCGGGGATATGATCATCATTCGTGCCGCTGAGGCGGCGCAGTCCGTATTGCGCAAGAACGACAAGCTCTATCGCTTTGGTGGCGATGAATTCGTCTGCGTTCTCCCCGATACAAGCTTTGACGAGGCGTTTGCCGCAGCGGAGCGTATCCGTCGCACATTCAGGCAGCTTGCGCGGGACACAGGCCAGCAGGCACTTGACGTGACAATCAGTGCGGGCATCGCCATATCGCGGCATGCCGAGACGCCTGACCACACTTTCGCACGGGCCGACAAGGCCCTTTATGCCGCGAAACAAACTGGGCGCAACCGGATCATCATGGCGCCTGAGACGATTCCCGCCTGAAGGCATCGGCTCCGCCAGACGCAACAGAGATCAGAAAACGCGCCCTTCCTTCAGATGGGTGGTCGTCTCATTGAGATAATAGTCGCCGATCACCCTCGCCTTGTGCAGAAGCGGGTTGTGGGTGAGGACGGTGCGGATATTTCTCCAGTGACGATCGAAATTATATTTGCGCGACGTTGTCGAGCCGCCGCCGACCTCGAACAGGTTTTCCGCGGCCTTGAGCGCCAGCTTGCTGATGACGACCTGCGTCTTGGCGGTGGTGAGCGCGCTTTCCAGCACAAGCTCCTCGGCGTTCGTGGCCTTTGAGGTCAGCGCCTCGGCCGAGCGATCCAGCGCGCGGGCGCTTTCGGCGATCAGCGCATCGATGGCGAAGGCGCTGGCGGCGATTTCACCGGTGATCTGCTGGACGAAATGATCGTCGGTGGCCTTTTCCGCGTGGCTGTGGCGCGTGGTGCGGGCCTGCCTGCGCACATATTCCTGCGCATCCGACAGGACATTGCGCACGACGCCGGCGCAGCAGGCGGCGAGATGCAATTGCCTCAGCGTCGAGGTGTGGCGGCCGACGAGGCCATCGAGCACCTGCTTGTTGATTTCATGCTCGAACACTTCGACGTCGACGAGATCGACGCCGCCGCTTGCGGTCAGCCTCTGCCCCATCCCGTCCCAGTCGTCGAGGATGTGGATGCCCTCGCGGGTGACGGGCAGGAGGACCGAGCGGAGGTTGCCTTCCTCGTCCACGGCGCCGAAGCCCGCATAGTCGGCGAAGGCGGTGCCCGTGGCGTAATATTTCTTGCCGTTCAGGCGGTAGCTGTCGCCGTGGCGCAGGAGCGTCGCCGTGATGTCGCCGGGGCGTGCCGTGCCAAGCTCGGCGGAGGCGCCGCCGAAAATGGCGCCGCTCAATATCTTCGGCAGATAGGTGCCCGCTTTTTCCGTGCCCGGCGAAAGAACCAGCGCCTCGGTGAAGTTGAAATGTGTGCGCAGCGCATGGGCGACGTTGGAATCCGCGGCAGCCAGTGTGCATAGCGCTTCAACGAGGTCGGCGACAGTGCCGCCCGGTCCGCCCAGATTTTCCGGGATGCGAAGGGTCGTCAGCCCGGACTGGCGGATGAGCCTGAAAGCTTCGAACGGCAATACGCGATCGAGATCGCGCTGGGAGGCACCTTCGGCGATTTTGGCGGCGATTTCCGGCACGCGCCCCAGAATGGTTTCCCGGCTTGTCCGTGTCTGGAGGGCGGTATCGAGATGGGCAGAACTGGGACTGGACATGACCGCTCCGGCATTAATTGACTATGTCTATCAATTTGGTTCATTATTAAACCCGAGGCAAGTTCTTTCGAGGCGCGGCCCGGGGACAAGATGTCCCACGGGCAGGATCTGGAGTCATCACCATGTCGGAATTCATCGGTCATACAGGCACGCAGGCTGGTTCGGATATCAGTCCGCCGTCTGGTCCCGCGATCGACACGGACTATGTTCTGAACCATGTGCGTGCGCTTGAAGCGGCGGGCATCGACCGTCTGCTGATGGGCGCTTTTTCAACGTGGCCGGACAACAACCAGCTTGCCGCCTATGTTCTTGCCAACACCAGCCGCATAGGCTCGCTTCTGGCGCACCGGACCGGTTTTGTCGCGCCGACCGTTGCCGCGCGCCAGCTCGCCACACTCGACCATTTCGGCAAGGGGCGGCTCTGGGTTCATATCATTACCGGGGGCAGTGAAGAGGATCAGGCGCGCGATGGCGACTTCCTCACCCATGACGAGCGCTATGAGCGCACCGATGAATATCTGACCGTTCTCAAAAAGGTATGGGAGAGCGATGCGCCCTTCGATCATGAGGGGCGTTTCTACAAGTTCAAGGGCGCTTTCTCGCAGGTCAAGCCGCTCCAGAAGCCGCGCATTCCCATCTCTTTCGGCGGGTCTTCCGATGCCGCCATCGCCGTTGCAGGCAAGCATGCCGATGTCTATGCGCTCTGGGGCGAACCGCTCGACAAGGCGAAGGAGACCATCGACAAGGTGCGCGCCGAGGGCGCGAAATATGGCCGGGCCGACGACATCCGTTTCACGCTCGCGTTTCGCACCATTGTCGCGGATACGGAGGAAAAGGCCTGGGAGAACGCCGCGCGGATTCTCGAAATCGTGAAGAGCCGTTCGGCGGGTTTCAGCGCCCCTGCCGGCAAGCTGCCTTCCAATATCGGCTCGGTGCGCCTGCGCGAGGCTGCCGCCCGCGGCAAGGTTCTCGACAAGCGGCTCTGGACCGAGGTTGCGGCCGCGAGCGGCGCTGGCGGCAACTCGACGGCCCTCGTGGGGACGCCGGAGCAGGTCGCCGACGCTATCCTCGATTATTACGACATCGGCATTTCCAACTTCCTCGTGCGCGGATTCTATCCGACGGAAGATACCGTCACCTATGGCCGCGACGTGGTGCCTCTGGTCAAGGCGGGTATCGCCGAACGCAAGGAACGTGCGGCGGCACCGCTTGCCGGGAAGGTCGCGGGGGCGCGGTAACCGCGCCTCCCTACTTGTAAGCCGTGTCCTGGTGACACGAGCGGATCGTCCAGACCTGAAGGGCGAAGCCCACAATGAAGATGACGACCCACGCGAGTAGCGTGGAGCGCACCAATGGAGACTGCGGTCCGTCGGCCAATGGATGCGCTGGCGGCAGCCGCGTCAGGGTTTCGTTGATGGCGGGCACCAGCAGCAGGAAGAAGCTGAAAGAACGCCCGAACGTCGCGAGGTATGGCCGCAGCCGCCCCAGAAAGGACAAGCGGGGTGCGAGCAGGCTGCCAAAGGCGGCAAGAAGAGCCAGGATGCCCAGAGCGTGTCCGGGGTTGAAGCCGCCGGTACTGGATAATCCGAATGACGTGAACACCGATAGCGCCAGTCCGGCAAGGTAGACCTTGCCGGAACCAGTCGCGGGCTCGATCGTGCGGTAGCGGGCGAAGCCGTAAAGGCCGGCGGCGACAGGTACCAGACTGATGGCGGTGTGGGCGATGCCCAGAAGCGAGAGAGGATGAGCCATGGATGTTGCCTATCTATTAATTGGTAGGATGATTGGTCAAATAAAGAACGAAGAAGGCGCGGGCCGATGATTATCTACCTGTCGGCTATCGGGACGTCAGCCGGTGCATGAGCGGCTGAACGACCGTCGCGAAAACCTCCGGGTCGCCATAGGCGCGGGCCGATAGCATCGCCCCGTGCACCGTCGCCATGAAGGCCATCGCCTCTGCCTCAGGGCTGGCTTGTAGAAAAAAGACGCCCTGCGAGGCTCCCCCGGCCAGCACGGATGTGAGCCATGCGGCCAGATCCAGAAAATGGCCACGGACCTCATCCGCCACCGGGCCAGGGATTGCCGGCAGTTCTGCGGCCAGCATGGCGCAGATACAGAAGGGCGAACTGCCGCCCCGGATACACGCCGCCCAGTACCCTGTGTAGGCGTGAAGCTGTGCCACCGGGTCGAGAATCTGCTGTTCCATCGCCACCATGCCCGCCCGCGCTTCCTCGCGATACCGCGCGACGACTGTTCGTACCAGCTCAGCCTTGCTGGGGAAGTGGTGGTGAATACTGGCCTTGCTGATGCGCACTGTCCCGGAGATGTCGGCATAGCTGAAGCTGTTGTAGCCGCCGGCAACCAGAAGCGAACGGGCGCAAGCGACAATCTCGGCGGCTTTGGGGGAAAGCTTGTTATCCATATCAGAAATCTACCAACTAGTAGGACTGTGTCAAGTCTTTCTGCTGGCAGGTTGGGCGGTGAGGGCATATCCGGCTGGAAAGCAAGCTAACCAGCCGGACGGCCCAATCCGTTATTCGGCCACGGCCTTCCCGACCAGCGACTCGAGCGGGCCGTGTGCGACCCAGCCGGCTAGCGGGAAGTCATTCTTGATGATCTTCCATTCGACGAGGAGTTTCTTGTAGCGATCGAACGCTGCAAGTTCTGCCTCGTCGAGCCGCAGGGTGAGGTGAGCGCCAATGTCATCGCCGAGCGCGGCAAGGACGGCCTGTTCGCTCGCCTTGTGATCCAGCGCAAGAGCCCGCACCGCTTCGTCCTTGTGGCGGGTTGCCCATGGGCCGATGTCCGTAAGCGTGCGGACGAGAAGCTGCGCGAGATCGGGCCGCTTGTGCAGGAACTCTTCGCCAATCGTCAATGGCCGCGGATTGCCGGCGCCCAGACGAATCCACAGATCGGGATGGGAGCCGAACTCCGTGACCAGACTTGCGCCAATGGCATTCGCCAGCGCGACGCCTTCCACGCCCTTGACATAGAAGGCGTCGATTTCACCCCGGAACAGAGCCGCAACCTGAGGGCCTGCGCCGAAGCCTCCAAGGCTGAACCGGCCGAGCCCATCCGAAGCGCCCTTGTTGAACACCGGGTTGGCGGGAACGAGAGGGAGATCGACAAGCTCGACGCCATCAATGTCGAGCCCTTCGGCGGCGCGGGCCGAGACGAGGCCCTTGAGCGCGAAAGGGGCCGTCAGATCGACGTCGATGCCGGGCGGAGAGAAGTGCGGCACACCGAAGCGGCGGCCCGTCAGTTCCTTCGCATTGGTAATCTTCGTCGAGGGAAGCGTGATGATTCCCTGAAACTCTTCATTCCAGCTCAGGCCGATCAGCCGTGAAGCTGCGCCGGTGGAGCGCGCCCAGAGGGCAGGGACATTGCCCCCCTGCCGGAACGACCATGCCAGATGATGGTTGAAATAGGCCCGGCGGATATTTTCGTCCGCATTTTCAGTGGTGGAGGAAAGCTCGATGCCCTGTTGAGAAAACGCTTGCTGGAGTTTCCCTGTGCGCACCGCGACGGCGAGAGGAGAAACAACGGGCGACCGGCTGTACCAGATCGATGGGGAGGTTTCGGCCATGACAGGCTCCTGGAGGTGGATATGTGGAAAATTTTTATATCATCTCTATTGACGTAGTATAGTTTAAAATGGATATTCACCCGTCTCCTTATCCTTCCGGGATCAGGGGCCGTCCGGTCACGGATCAAATATTGAGACCGTAAGAGCGAGAAATGGGGCACTCACAAAATCCAGATGGCGGCCAGCCTTTTGCCGCGCTCCCGAAAGAGAGCGCAAGCGGCGATCGTGCGCCGGCCATGCCGTCATGGCGTGGGTTTCATCGATGTAGAGAGAGAACGCGCGCCAGCCGTTCCTGACGGCTCTCAGCGGTTCGCTGAAGCGCCCGGGGCGGCGCAAATCACATCCGGCCAGAGCGCCAGCCCATATGCGACAGCGGGCTGTCCGGCCACGAAACATAACAATTACATCGTTAAAGAATGCAAGCGGGGCAGAGTAAAATGACCAGTAGGGCGAGTGCCAGTTCGTTGGAACTTCACAAGGCGCTTCATCGGAAAAAGAATGAGTTTCTGATCGGCACGGCGGCGGCGCTTGTTCTTGCGCTTGGCTCCGCGCAACCGGTTTTCGCCGATGAGCTTTCGGCGGCCAGCAGCACCGATCCTGTGGAAGAAATGATCGTTACCGGCACGCGCGTCAAGAACACGACCGCGGAAGACAGTACATCGCCGATTTCGGTCATTTCGGCGGACGAGCTTCTGTCGACCGGCAAGAGCAACCTGCGTGAGGCGCTGGCCAATGTCGATCCGTCCTTCAAGGCGGCGACCGGCTTTACCGGACAGACCGGCATTGCCGTGAGGCGCGCGGCCCTGAGAGGGCTTTCCGCCGACCACACGCTTATCCTCGTCAACGGCAAGCGCCGCCACGGCTCCGCCAACATCAACACGGCGGGCGTGGCATCCGTGGGCTCGACATCCGCAGACCTTGATCTCATACCGACGAGCGGTGTCGAGCGTGTGGAAATTCTGCGTGATGGCGCCGCCGCGCAATATGGATCGGACGCCATTGCTGGCGTTATCAATATTATTCTCAAGAATAATGACCATGGCGGCAGCGCCGATGTGACGGTCGGCCGCTACTGGGATGACGGCCACAAGAAAAACGGCTATGGGCCATCTCTTCAGGCTGGCGTCAACCAGGGCGTCAAGATCGGTGATGGCGGATTCCTGAGCCTCAGCTCGAACTACACGTTGCAGGGCTATACCAATGTGGCCGGCTATGTGCCAGGCAACATGTATCCGCTGATCAATGGCAAGCCCGATCCGCGCGAGGCGACTTCGAACCGGTATCGCCAGATCATGGGCAATCCGCGGGTACAGAACGTCACGCTCGGCTACAACGCCGAAATTCCGTTTGCGGATCAGGAAACCAAACTTTATTCGTTCGCGACAGCGGCTCATCGCCGTTCGAGCGGCTGGGGCACTTACCGGACGCCGGTTTCGCAGCAGAACCCCTATGAAATCTTTCCTGAAGGGTTTGCGCCGCAATTCGTCGTCGTCGACTATGACTATCAGGTCGTGGTCGGCGTCAAGGGCAAGACCGGTAATGCATGGGGCGGCATCAACTGGGACCTGAGCACCAGCGTCGGTCATGACAACGCCAATGTCCGCAACGAGGATTCAACCAATCCTTCATTCGGCTCGCTCAGTCCCCGAAATCTCGACAATGGCAATCTGAAGGCGCTGGAATGGGTCTCCGATCTCGATCTCTCCCGTCCGGTCGATACGGGGCTGTTCGATGCGCCGCTGAACGTCGCGGGCGGGCTTGAGTTCCGCTACAACAGCTTCAAGGAACAGGCGGGTGAATATTTCTCCTGGGCGGATGGCGGATATATCATCCAGACCGGTCCCAATGCGGGGCAGAAGGCGCCACCCGGCTCTGCCGGCATGGCGGGATTTGCGCCCCAGGACGCAGGCAGCTACAGCCGCCACAATATTGGCGCCTATCTCGAATTCGACCAGGATCTGACCAAGAAGTGGAACGCTTCTCTCGCCGGACGCTATGAGAACTATTCGGACTCCGGGCACACCTTCACCGGCAAGCTTTCATCGCGCTATCAGCTCATCGATCAGGTGGCGGTGCGTGGCACGGTCAGCAACGGTTTCCATGCGCCGTCCCTTCAGCAGCAGTTTTATTCATCCACATTGCCGGCTTATGGCGTCAACGCCTATACGGGCGTGAGCGGCATTCAGATCACCCGTTATATCCAATCGACGGCGCCTGCGGCTGTCGCGCTTGGCGGCAAGGCCCTGAAGCCTGAAAAATCCAAGAACGTGAGCTTCGGCTTCGTGTTCGATCTGCTGAAAAACTGGAATACGACCGTCGATGCCTATCAGATCGACATCAAGGACCGTATTCTGCCCATTGGCGTCAATGTCGCCTATGCCACGCCTATCCTGACGCCGCTCGGGTTGAACCAGGATTACTCGTACCAGTTTTATGCGAACGCTGCGAACACCCGGACGAGAGGTATCGATATCACGTCGACCTATACGACGGACTATGCGGACTGGGGCGTGGTGCGCTGGAATCTGCAAAGTGCCTTCAACTGGCAGAAGGTGCGCAAGGCGACCTTCAGTTCACCGCAATTGTCGGCGCTCAACTACTCGGCCTTCGGCCGCTCCACGATCGGCAATATCGAGGTGGCCTATCCACGGAACATCACGAGCGTAGAGGCGAACTGGAAGCTCTATCCGTTCATTGTCGATCTGAAGGAAACCTATTATGCGAAGGCGCGTGGCCTGAACGACGTCACGCCCGTGAGAGATCAGGTCGTCGACCCGGCCTTTATCACCGACGCCTCGATCAGCTATGCCATCACC
The DNA here is from genome assembly GCA_028283765.1 of Parvibaculaceae bacterium. Taxonomy (GTDB): domain Bacteria; phylum Pseudomonadota; class Alphaproteobacteria; order Parvibaculales; family Parvibaculaceae; genus JAATFR01. Next base: position 66,916 of record JAPWJY010000004.1, read on the forward strand.
GACAGTCTGACGGCGTCGCTTGGTGCGAACAATCTCTTCAACAAGAAGCCGAGGAATCTCCCGGACTCCCTGCTTTCGACCTATGGCTTTCCGGCTGTCGATCCCGCACCCAGCTTCTATTCGCCCTATGGTACGAATGGCGGTTTCTATTATCTCAGGGCCTCGCTGGAGTGGTGACGGGAAAATCTGTGACGTCAGATGGCAATGTCCACCAGACATCGCTGCTGGGTGCGTTATTTGCACCCGGCAGCATTGCCGTTTTCAACCGGCATTGGCCCGGCCGGCATTTAGCGGCGCATGGGCCGTTGTCGCGGCTTCCCGCCCTGTTCCAGACGCATGAGCTTTCAGGGGTCGAGGCATTGTCGGCGCGCTACAAGGGGAGCCTTTCGTTCGGGCGCGGCACGCGCGATGCGCGGACCCTCGACATCGACGCCCACCCCTTGAGCCTCTACAGGCTCGGGCTGACGGTATACCTGCACAACATCGAGCCTTTCGTTCCCGGCGCGCACGATTTTCTGCGTGGTCTGGAAAGGGAGCTTGGCCTTATCGAAGGCTGTGCCCGCATGGCCGCCTTCGCTTCGCCGGAAGGAGACGGCGTTTCATCCCACTTCGATGCGGAGGAGGTTTTTTCGATACAGCTTCAAGGCACCAAGACGATCGAGGTGGCGAAAGTGGAGGAGCTCGCCTGGCCGTGGGGCGAGCAATATGGCGCGAACATGCTGCCGTTCGACAGGCTCTATCCGCAGGTTCCCGATGGATTTCCGCGTGAGGATGAGGCTGTCTTCGAAACCATCGAGATGAAGCCGGGTTCCGTTCTGTTCATGCCGCGCGGCCTGTGGCACCGCACGGTCGCCTCCAGCAACTCGCTCTCCGTCAGCGTCATCCTGCGGCCGCCGTCCGCACTCGACGGGCTTTTGCAGCAGCTTCAACTGCTGCTGCTTCAGGATGAGAACTGGCGCCGGCCCCTGCATGGCGCATGGGGCGATGCGGCACAACGCGATGCGGCTCTGGCCCACGCCCGGACTCTGCTGGGGGATCTGCCGCGCGTTATCGCAGCGCTGCAACCGGACACTCTGGTGCCGCAAACGGAAAAGCAGCGGATCGCGTCGATTACACCGGCGACGAGGTTCCAGAGAATTCCGGTTTCCTCTCTGTCCGTTACGACTGAAGCTGGTCGGAGAGTCCTGTCCGTTCGTGCCTGGTCACCGGACTGGATTGAACAGGAAACGTGGAGCACCGTCATCGCGGCGGACTACGAGCCGGTTTTCGGCTGGCTGGCAAAACGGGATGCTGCCTTTTCGGCGGAGGAATTGTCCCGGCAATTCCCGCGCTTTCCGTGGGACATTCTGCGGGAAATTCTCGCGGCGCTGGTTCGGGCGCAGTTTTTGCGGCTTCTCGGGTTTCCGCTTCAGGAGAAGCCCGGCCTCTCCTGAAGCATGTTCGTTGCCCTGACTGGTCAGTTGCGCAGACCGGCTTCCTTCATAAGCGGGAGGATCCGCTCGCCGAAGAATTCAAGGTCGCCGACGAAATCATGGAAGCCGATCTGGACGCCGTCGATGCCCGCGGCCTTCAGGCCCAGCAACTGGTCGATGACCTGTTCCGGTGTGCCGATGATTTCGATATTGCCGCCAAGGCCGCGGGCCTTGCGGGCATTGGGATCGAGACGGCCTTTCCAGGCATGGGCATCGCTGGCGTAATTGAAATTGCCCCGGCCGGCGGCGGCGAGAGAGGCGATATGGGACGCATATTCCTCCGTTTCCCGCTCCGTTTCACGGCTGACAATGATCGGGTTGATCAGGGTTCGTACCTCGCGCCCGATGTCGCGGGCCGCCTTCTTGATTTTCGCGGTGTGGGCGGGTAGCGACTCGAGCGCACTTTCG
>JAPWJY010000005.1 GCA_028283765.1 Parvibaculaceae bacterium
ATGTGGGCGCCGGTCGGGCTGGTGATGAAAACAATGTCGGAATAGCGCGCGGCGAAGTCGATGCCCGCGTCCGAGCCGGTGGCATTCACCAGGATGGGACGGCCATAGAGCGGCTTGGGCGTGATGAAGCCCTCATGAACTTTCCAGGGTGACTTGCCCGAGAATGAATAGTTCTCGTCATCGGTCCACAGATGCTGGAGCACATCGAACAGTTCGCCCGTAAGCTCATAGCGCCTGTCATGCTCGATCTGGGGCGAGCCGAACATCTCATGTTCGATCGCGCGATGGCCGGTGACGATATTGATGCCCCAGCGGCCCTTGGATATATGGTCGAACGTCGCGCCGAACTTCGCGATATGGAGCGGGTGGAGCGGTCCATAGAGCACGTGGAGCGTCGAGATCAGCAATATCCTTTTGGTGGCCGCCGCCATGGCGCCCAGAGCAATAAAGGAATCAAGCGACGCCTCGCCGTCATAGCCACCCTTGGGCAGCCACTGGGTGCGGCTGAAAGCGAGATCGAAGCCCAGCTCCTCGGCGCGCTGCACCACCTTTACATTGTAATCGAACGTCCATGTGGATTTGCCCGCAATGGAAAATTGCTGCATGTCCTGAAGATTGAGGAAGAGGCCCAGCATCATCGGCTGGCGGAAAGCAATCGACGCGGGGCTATCGGGAAAGGAGGCGGGCGAACGGGCGATGTCGCGTTCGAGCACATCATGTAAACCGGACATTTTTTATCCTCTCATAAAATACTGCCTGAAGATGGCGGCCGGGCGTATCGCGGCGGCGGATCAGACAGGAAAACGCGAATGCAGGGTGGCGCGCACGGCCTGCCCGATCCGGGAAATGGCGGTTCGCGCTGCGGGCACGGTGCCGCCCATATTCAGAAACCCATGAATCTGGCCGGGAAATGACAGGACCTCGACAGGCACGTCAAAGCCCTTGAGCCTCTTTGCATAGGTGAGCGCCTCGTCGCGCAGCGGATCGAAGCCCGCGGCCAGAATGATCGCGGGAGCAAGATCGAGGAACGAGGAGGCGAAGAGCGGCGAGGCGCGCCAATCCGTGGGGTCGGTATCCTGTAGATAATTGCTCCGGTACCAGGCATAGAGTTTTGCCGTCAGGAGATAACCCTCGGCATAGAGTTCGTGGGAGGGCAGGCCCGCCGTCAGGTCGAGGCAGGGATAAAGCAGAAGCTGATAGGCCGGATCGAAAGCGATGCGCCCGTCACGGGCGGCGAGGGCGGTGACGGCCGCGAAATTGCCGCCTGAACTGTCTCCGCCTATGCCGATCCGGCGGGGATCGATGCCCAGTGAAGGCGCATTTTCCTGCACCCAGCATGCGGCGCGCCAGACCTCTTCAAGGCCGGTGGGAAACGGGTATTCCGGGGCCAGATGATAGTCCACCCAGATGACGGCTGAACCGGTCGCGTTGGCGAGCGCGCGCACAAGCGGTTCGTAGATGTCGAGGTCGCCCAGAGTCCATCCGCCGCCATGAAGAAAGACCAGCCCCGGCAACAGGGTGTCTGCTTCACTCCCGGCAGGCCTGAAAAGGGTGAGCGGGGGCGTCCCGGCCGCCGCCGGCCGGATCTTCGAGATTTGTGCGACATGCTCGGCCGGCGCGAGAAAGCGGCGGCGGCTCTCCGTGTAGCGCTTGCGCGCCTCCATCGCCGTCAGGCCGGGGTTATGCTCAGCCACGGACAATTGGGCGATGACGCTGGCGGCAGCCGGATCCAGTCTGCCGTCCGCGCCGGGAATGGCGAAGAGCCGCCGCCTTGCCGCCAGAGGATGATAGTTCGGAATGTGCGTCATTTGAATCACCGCCGTTATCTCCCGAAAGAACGCGCCCGGCCGGGTTGTGCGGCCGGGCGCGTTTGCTCAATCGGACGCCAATGGAAGTCTGAGATCGAGAACGAGTTCCTGCGCCAGTTCGAGCGGCTCGCGCACGATCCAGGACTGGTAATCGAAATCGTTCCTGATGAAGCCTTCCTCGAAAAGATAGTTCTTCTGCAACTCGAGCCCGCGCACATACTGATCGGAAAGCTTGGGCTGGAAATGCAGATGCAACTCCGGTCCATAGCCGCGCCGCACGGCTTCTTCCGTGCTGCCGGTCTCGGCCGCGACCGCCTTGATTACTTCTTCCGGGTGCTGTTCGGCCCAGTTTGCCGTGCGCAGCAGTACGGCGAGATAGCGGGCGACGATTTCCGGATTCTCGACCGCCAGCTTGCGGTTGACCGTGATGGGGCGCGGCGTGCCCGCGTTTACCCGCACGAACGGATCGGGGTTCGCGTTGATGTCCGCGAGCGGGCGGAAGCCATGCTGCTCGATCAGCGTCGCGCTGGTGGAGCCCTTGGCGTAGATCGCATCGACTTCTCCGGCGAGAAGCGCTTCGCTGGTAAGGTGGTGGCGTTCCGAAACGCGGTCGTTCTGTTCGCGCAGATCATAGCCGCCTTCGATGAAGAGATCGACGAAAGTCACCTCGTCGCGCTTCAATCCGGCAAGCTGGACCGCTGTCAGAAGGCCGCGAAGGTCCTGGCCCCTGCCGACGTCAACGATGTTGGAATCGTGCTTGGGCAGGCCGAGCCTGCGTCCGCGCAGGTCGGCCAGCGTTTCAATGTCGCTGTCGGCACGTACCAGAATGACCTGTTCCTCGTCGATCCAGGTAATGCCGACGACGGCGGTGTCGCGGCCGTTTGCGCGGGCCCAGATGGGCGGCACGTTGCCGCCTTCGCGGAACATGTTGGGATGCGTATGGTCGAAATGCGAAACGCGCACGGCGGGATCGTCGGAGCCGCGAATGGATTCGAGGCGGATGTTCCGGTTGCCGAATTCATCATGCAGCCAGCGGAAATGCTGTGCGATGCCTGACGTCGTCGGAACCGGGCAGCGCGTGTACCAGATTTCCTCTGGCTGGGCTGAGGGCTTTAGCTGGGTGACGTTGGACATTCTGGTTCTCCTGTTCTAGGCGAAATGGCAAGCAACAAAGTGTCCGGGGCCGACACGTCTCAGGGCCGGTTCGGTTTCAACGCACCGGCTTTGCCGCAGGGCGCATCTGGTGTGAAAGGAGCAGCCGTGCGGCCTGTCGACCGGCGAGGGAATATCCCCGAGCGTGACCTTGTTGGGCCGCGCGCGCGGGCCTGCCGTCGGGTCACCCGGTGCGGCGGCGATAAGGGCCTTGGTGTAGGGATGGCGGGCCGCGTTCCACAGAACATCGGCGGGGCCAGCCTCCACGATCTTGCCGAGATACATGACGATGACGCGGCTCGCCATGTAGCGCAGAACGGCGATATCATGGGAAATGAACAGATATGAAAGCTTGAGATCGACCTGCAGGTCGTTGAGCAGATTCAGGACCTGCGCCTGCACCGAAAGATCCAGCGCCGAAACCGGTTCGTCGCAGATGATCAGTTCCGGCGTCAGTGACAATGCGCGCGCGATGCCGATGCGCTGGCGCTGGCCGCCGGAGAATTCATGCGGCAGCCGGTCCATCACATCGGGGCCAAGCCCGACCCTGGTCAGCATCTCGCCGACTTTCGCCCGGCGCGCGGCGCGGTTGCGCACGCCATTGACGATGAGCGGCTCCTCCACGATCCGTCCGATGGTTGCGCGCGGATTGAGCGAGAGGAGCGGATCCTGAAACACCATCTGCAAGCCGCGCGTGATGTCGCGCGACCGGCGCGGGCGAAAGAGCGATGAACCCTTCGTCGTGATGTCGGCGCCCTTGAACGAGATATTGCCCGAAGACGAGGGGTAAAGCCCCATGATGGCGCGGGCGAGCGTCGATTTTCCGCAGCCCGACTCGCCGACAAGGCCCAGCGTCTCGCCCGGCTGAAGGCTGAACGATACGTCATCGACAGCATTGAAGGCATGCCCGTCCTTGCGATGCGGAACAACGAGATTCCTCACGTCGAGAAGCGGCGTCGCAGGGGCGATCATGTTCATGTCAGCGCCTCCGCCTTGAAGCAGGCTGCCGCATGGTTGATGCCGACTGGCGACAGGGAGGGGCGGCGCAACTGGCAGGCGCCCGTGGCCACGGGGCAGCGGGGCCAGAACGGGCAGCCCGAAGGCATATCCAGAGGGTTTGGCACGCTCCCTGTTATTTCCGTCAGGCGCGGCCGCACCCCGCCGCAGGCTATCTGGCCGGCGTGGGGCCGGGCGTTCAGAAGTCCGCGCGTATAGGGATGGAAGGGCGAGCCAAGAACCTCATGCACCGGGCCATGTTCGACAATCCGGCCCGCATACATGACGGCGACGTCGCTGGCATAGTCGGCGACGAGGCCGAGATCATGGGTGATGAGCAAAATCGCGAGGCCGAACTTGTCCTGAAGCCCGCGCAGCGTATCGAGCACCTCGGCCTGAACGGTGACGTCGAGCGCGGTGGTCGGCTCGTCGGCGATGAGCACGCGCGGGCGGCCCGCCATGGCCATGGCGATCAGCACCCGCTGGCGCATCCCGCCGGACAGCCGGTGAGGAAATTCACGGGCGACCCGCTCGGGATCGGGCATCCGCACGAGTTCGAGCAATTCGATCACGCGCTTGTCCGTGGCCTTGCGGTCGAGTTTTTCATGGGCGCGCACTGCCTCGCGGAGCTGGTTGCCGATGCTCATGACGGGGTTGAGCGCACTCAGCGGCTCCTGAAAAATCATCGCGATGCCGCCGCCGCGCACATCGCGCAGATCGGGACCGTTCAGGCTCAGCAGGTCGCGGCCTTCGAAGCGGATGCTGCCGCCCAGCACGCGCACCGAAGGCTCGGGTAAAAGGCGCAGGACGGAAAGCGCCGTCAGCGATTTGCCGCTGCCGGACTCGCCAACCAGCGCCAGCGTCTTGCCCGCCTTGAGCGAGAAGCTGACGCCGTTGACGAGCGAAAACGCGCGCGATCCCGACCTGCCGAGCTGCAGGTTCTCGACCTCAAGAATCTGTTCATCGAACAAGGAGGTATGAATGTTCATGATAGCCTCTCCCTCAGATGAGGATTGAGCGCGTCGTTGAGACCTTCGCTCGCCAGATTGATGCCGAGCACGGTGACGAGAATGGCGAGGCCGGGGATGGCGCTCATGTACCAGGCGCTGCGCAGCGTTCCCCGGCCGATGGAAATCATGGTGCCCCATGACAGTTGGGTCGGATCGCCGAAGCCGAGAAACGACAGGCCCGCCTCGATCAGGATGGCGCTGGCGACGATGACGGAAACCGTGACGATCAGCGGCGCGAGGCAGTTGGGCAGGATCTGCGAGGCAATGATCCGCAGGTTGCCCATGCCGAACGTGTAGCAGGCGGACACGAAATCCGCGCTGCGCACGCGCTTGGTTTCCGCCCGGACGAGGCGGGCGACGCCGGGCCACGAAATGGCGGAAATGGCGGCGACGATGGTGATGGACGAGGGCGTGAACAGCGCGACGATGATGAGCGCCTGCAAAAACGACGGGACCGTCTGGAAAGCCTCGGCGATACGCATCAGCACATCGTCGATCCAGCCCCCGTAATAGCCCGAAATCGCGCCAAGGGCGGTGCCGAGAAGGCCGGCCACCACGGCGGAGGCGACGCCGATGAACAGGGATACGCTGGCCCCGTGCAGGATGCCGCTCAGAATATCGCGGCCAAGCACATCGGTGCCGAGGGGAAAGCGTGCATCCTGGCCCGGCCAGAGATAGGGCTGGCCGGTTATCGCCCACGGATCGCCCGGCCTCAGAACGGGGGCAAGGACCGCCAGCAGGAGAACAAGAATGACGATCCCGAGGCCGATCACCGCGGGAATGTTGCGTTTGTAGCGTCTGGCGAAAGCGAATGACCGGGCCATGTCAGTTCGCCTCGATGCGCGGGTCGAGCCAGCTGTAGAGAAGGTCGACGATCAGGTTGAGGAGGATCACGAGGAAGCTGCTGAAGAGGACAATGCCGATGAGCAGATTCGTGTCGCGCGAATTGATGGCCTCATAGGCGAGACGCCCAAGTCCCGGCCAGGCGAAAACGGATTCGATCACAACGGAGCCGCCAAGCGATGCGCCGATCTGCATGCCCAGCATCGTGACGAGCGGCAGCATGGCGTTGCCCAGCGCATGGATGCCGATCACCCGCGTTTCGCCGAGGCCCTTGGCGCGCGCCGTGCGGACGAAATCGTTGCGCAGCACTTCAAGCAGCGATGCGCGGAGCAGCCTCGTGTAAAGCGCCAGATGGAAAAGCGACATGGTGATGCAGGGAAGGATGAGATGAAGCGCGATGTCCTCTACCCGGGCAAGGCCGGTGTAGCCCGAAAACAGGGTTTCCATGCCGCCGCTCGGCAGCAGGCGCAGCTTGACCGAGAAGATCAGGATCAGCATCAGCCCGACCCAGAAGACGGGCGTGGCGTAGGCGAGCAGCGCCACAACCGAGACAATGGCGTCCGGCAGCCTGTTGACCTTGCGCGCGGCAAGG